>NZ_JAFLNL010000002.1 GCF_017313785.1 Flagellimonas aurea | reverse complement strand
ACAGAAAAGAGTGTATCACATATAGGATGCCGAGCAAGTTATACTAAAAGAAAAAAGTGGTTTAAGACAAAAAGAACATATTGACTATCTTTGAGAAACTGGACTATGGCTTTTCATAGGATGCATTGTTGCCTACAGTACTTTTTGTTTTATCTGCCTTTTCTTAAACGGACGTATTTGTATTCCACGTTTTTGTGATTCAGCGTCCTGCTTCGGTTCCACGTGTTGTTTTTCGGTCGTTTTTTCCGTAGCGCTATTCAGTTCCACGCAATGTTTGGAATCAGATTTTCAATCCCGTTTTCTTTAAGTTTTCTTTTCGTGTTTCTGTTTTCATTCCTCATTTTCAATTTTTCTACTCCCCAAAAGTACATTTGATTAACGCATCATACATTTCTTGAATTTTTTTCAGGACATTTAATGTATGAATCTTCTTCGATATTTTTGATATCAAAGCTTATTACGTTCACTTTACCTCAATAGGAAGATAAATTATATTTTCGATAAGGGGATATCAACATTCCAAATATCATCATGTAACTCTTCTAGTTCTGCCACGTCATCACCAAAGTTCCTTCCAAACCAAAATATGGCCTCCAGTACACAATATTGCCCCTTATCCAAATATATAAAACCTATCGTATCATGCTTATTCATACTACTTCTGGCTTGTCTTAAAACACCCAATACTTCGGCAAATATATTTTCTTCAATGTCTGGGCGCATACAGAAAAAATCACTCTCCATTGGATTATTTTCAATATACGTCGCTATCGCAGTCGCTAGATAAAGGGAATCCCTACCTATTTCCAGTTTAATCGGATTGTCATTCTCTATAATTTTAATCATGTTATTTACATTCCACGTATTGTAGGCAAAACGGTCAAGGCTATGAACAGTTGGGGTTATTATGCCTTAACTTTTCGTTTAAGCACCGACCTTTATTTTATGCTCATACTTTCGTTTTATCACTTTTGCCCCAATTGTTTATAGCCAATGTTATGTGTTCGGCTTTTTTATTCATTCTTTATTTTAGCGTAAATGTCTAAACTTATAAATTTTCCGTTTTTGATTTCGCAGTCTTTCATTGTTCCCTCGTGTTGAAAGTCAAGCTTAGCCATTGCGTTTTTGCAATTTACGTTTTCCGATTCCACAAACCCTTCAATTCTATGAAGTCCGAGTTTGTCAAAACCGAAGTCGCAAATTAATGGCATTGCGTCTTTCATAATTCCATATCCCCAAAATTCTGGCAACAACCAAAAACCGATTTCCGCTTTTTTATGTTCTTTGCTTAGACTGTTAAGTCCGCCTGCACCGTAGAAAGTTTTGTTGTCTAAGGAACAAACAGCAAACCACATTCCTGTTCCGTCTTTTTCAAGGTCAGCGAACCAAGTCATTTGTTCTTTTGTCGCTTCTAAACTGTCAAAACTTATTCCGTAATGTTTGATAACGTCAGTGTGTGAAAGTCCTTTGAAAACATTTTCTATGTCGTTCTCGTCAAATTGTCTTAGCAAAAGTTTTTCGGTTCGTTTTTTCGGATTTACTTTCATTTTAGGTTAAACTCTATTCTTTCGTGTTTTTTCTTAGCTGACACACGGTTCTCGGCTATGATTTCGTTGTGGTTGGCGGCTGGTGAGCGACGGCGTGGGCCAGTGCGATTTTCCAGCGAGCCATAGCCGCGTAACGAAAGCATTCCAGTTATTATTAGTTTTCTTAAAAGTAGGGAATTTAGTTCAAGGTAGGAGGTAACAATGAATTGTAGCCAGTGTTGTAGTGCGTTTTTAAAAATCAAAAAACTCTACATATGTTTTATATTCTTCCAGTTCAGCTAAATTAATTACGCTAAGTCTTGGTTCAGATTTTGCATAATAAACTTTGAATTTCATTTTTAGCTTTTCTCCAGCTTTTTTGTCGGTGTTACGAGAGACTCCAACACTATTTTGGTATTTTTTTCCATTCACAGTGTATTCATAGAGTAGTGCATCATATTGCCAGCCAGCTTCAAGATATTCAGTTATAATTCCTGTTGTAGTCCCTCTATCCTCAAATATTTGTTTCTGTTCCCAATATTGTTTTCCAATTCCGATAAGAATAATAACTGAGATTAAGCCAACAAATACTTTTCCAGATTTTTGTTCATTTTTAATGAAATCTAGTATTTTTCTATAATTCATATGTTATTCGGAATGGATTTTAAATGCACTACAACTTGTTTATATGCTGAACTTTGTTGGGCATATTCTTCCAAAATAGCTGGCTATGCCCAAATTTTGCAAATTATCGTTCCGTATAGATTTATGTTATTTTTCCGAATAAATGTAATACAGACATTATAATCGGTCATCAAATAAGGTATCAATATTATTCTCGTCCCGTTAACATGAACATACATACCCTATGTTTTAAGGAACATTAAGCTACAAAAATTTTAGATATAGTATCTGTCGGTTACACTTTTATAGAAAGTGTTACAAAGCGTTCAACTATAGATTGCCTTTGAGGATGAGTAATTAAGTTTTTAAAGTTGAAAACAGATAGCTTTAGATCATTACTGTTTTTATGGGTAGTTGAGCAGATAAAATACTCCAACATATTCAGTACTGGTTTCCACAAAAAAACTATAAAAAACAACGGCCTTGTTCTTATCCATGTACGTATCAGTATAGAAAAGCAAGGGTCTAACCACAGTATTCGCAACAAGGTCTTAGTGGATAATAGGTGTTATTCTACAAGTAAGTTACACTAATGCAATCCAGCTATTTTTTGAGCAGAAAAGTTGAAGTATCAAAATTAATTATTATGTTCGTACATAATAACGAAAAATATCCTCCATATTTATTCAGATGAAACAATTGCTGATCATTCAACAAGCGGGTGTTTCATCTCTTTTTAACCAATGCCATGAAAATTAAACAACCTATACTGTTTCTATGTATATCCGTGATATTAAGTTCGTGTAAAACAGATAAGACCAAGTCAGATGGTAAACCTGCACATCTTGATAAAACACCCTACGAATATGTGAATACATTTATGGGAACAGCGCCTCTTTTGGACGAGGCTATCATTGGATATACACCGCCCGAAGGTTGGAGGGTTTGGGCAGGTTTGACTTACCCAGGGTCATCATTGCCAAACGCTATGGTACAGCTAAGTCCAATCACGGAATATGGTACAGGAGCAGGTTATGAGTATGAGGATACTGAAATTTTGGGGTTTGCCCATACCAACAAGGGACACTGGAATTTATGCAATCTACCAGTTCTGCCTATTTCTTCCCAAGCAAAAGCTCCCTACAAAGGGACTTTTTCACATGATAATGAATCGGCTTCCCCCGATTTCTATCAGGTTCATTTACAGAATTATGATATCAATGTAAGATTGACTTCAACACTTAGGGCCGCCATACATGAATATCAATATGGGAAGGCTGATGGGAAAAGAATATTGTTTGATTTGGGAACTGCCAACAACCATGTTTCCCATTGGGAGATTTCCAAAGTATCGTCCAACGAAATCAGTGGTTTTCAGAAGGTGGGCAGGGATAAGATTCATTTTTTTGCCCGAATCGATGGTGCTATTGATAGCATTGCATCGACCAACCTTGGAAAACCCAAAGGATACGCTATAGTACATTTAAAGGACAATAGTAAGGAAAAAGTTACCATAAAGATGGGATTGTCCTATGTGAACGTTGCTAATGCAAAGCTGAATTTGGAAGAAGAAGTTGGGGCCAAATCTTTTGATGAAGTGTTTGGTGAGGGGAAAAAAATATGGTCGGATTTCCTTAATCAAATTGAGGTTGCGGGCGGATCCGAAAAGGAAAAGGAAATCTTCTACACCTCCCTTTATAAATCTTTTTTATGGCCAGCATTACGAAGTGACAGTAACGGAGACTTTGTGGATGCTTCAGGAAATATTCAGAATAAGGATTTTCAGTACTATACCATACCTTCATTATGGGATACCTATAGAAATAAAGTAGTGTTGATGGAGATTTTGAGGCCAGAAGTAACATCGGATGTTATCGAATCGCTTATCGACAGGGGGAAGGTTACCGGATTTATCCCTACATTTTTCCACGGAGATCATGCAGCATCTTTCATAACGGGGTCTTATTTGCGTGGCATAAAAGATTTTGATGTGGAAAAAGCATATGAGCTTCTACTTAACAATGCTTATAAAGAAGGAGGAACTCGTCCGTATATAAAAGAGTATATGGAACTAGGGTATATTTCGGATCCCAAAATACAGGAGCCCAACACCGAATCCAAAGGAAAGGCAGGGGTGTCCAAAACCTTGGAATTTGCCTATGATGATTATTCCCTTTCGTTATTGGCAAAAGAAATGGGTGATTCGGAACACCAAAATGATTTATTTGACAGATCTAACAACTATAAGAACGTATTTGACCGGAAAACCAATTTTATGCGGGGTAGATTGGCAAATGGAGATTGGATCACTCCCTTCAATCCAGAATACCCGTATTACGAGTATATGTACAGAGAGGCCAATGCCTGGCAGGTTTCTTTTTTTGTACCCCACGATATGCATGGCCTTATCGACCAATATGGAAGCAGTGAAAAGTTTGAGGAAAAACTGGACTCGCTCTTTTCCTATAAATGGAACCCCAACCATATTGCACGAAATGTTTCAGGGTTTATGGGGCAATATAGCCAAGGAAACCAACCAGGGCACGAGGCTCCGTTCTCCTATTATTTTATTGAAAAGCCAGAGAAATCCCAAGCGGTCATCGATAAATTATTGTCCGACTATTATGGAATTGGTAAAGAAGGCCTGGCACTTTCCGGTATGGATGATGCCGGGGAAATGTCTTCCTGGTACGTATTCAATGCATTGGGTCTATATCCGTTTTCCCCTACGGACCCTGAATACCTGGTTACTGTTCCCATTTTTGACACGGTAACCTGGCATTTGAAGGACGGTAAGAATGTGAAAATCATATTGGAAGGAAACACGAGAGCACTCAAAGGCATATATGTCAATGGAACAAAAATAGATGGCTACTTTATCGATCATTCCATATTTGAAAAGGGAGGAGAGGTTTTAATTCGAACAAAGAATTAATAGCAACGCTCATTGCCATAAAACAAATACCTTAGATAGAACAACCGAAACGCATTTAATAGATTATGAAATCATATTTTTTACACACAGGACTGTTATTCCTTATTTTGTTGACTAGCTGTAAAATGGAGGAAAAAAAAGATGGGTCGAACATGGGTTCCGAAGCCATTTTAAAAACCAGATGGACCGATCAGGTAGACCCAAACCATGTTTTGCCCGAATATCCCCGTCCTATCCAACAACGTAAGGAATGGATGAATCTAAACGGGTATTGGCAAATTGATACTTCTCCAAAGCAAGATATTCCTTTTGGTACGGCACTTTCGGATACTATTTTAGTTCCATTCGCGGTGGAATCCTATCTCTCCGGAGTCAAAAAAAAAACGGATGACCTTCTCTATCGCAGAACATTTACGGTACCGGAGGATTGGGATAATCAAGTCATATTGAATTTCGAGGGAGTGGATTATCATGCTACCATTTATGTCAACACACAAAAAGTTGGAGAGCATAAGGGCGCTTTCGACCACTTTTCATTTAATATCACCAAGTATCTAACTAAAGGTGAGCAAGAATTGATGGTCAAGGTTCATGATGCTTCCAATGATGGTTTACAGCCCGTAGGAAAACAGGTCAAAAAACCTGAAGGAATTTTTTATACTTCCACGACCGGTATTTGGCAAACGGTATGGGTCGAACCAGTTTCATCGAACCATATCCAGTCCTTCAAAGTGGAATCGGATATCGATAAAGGGCAAATTGATTTTTTTGCTGATACCACAGAAGGGAAAGGAACCATCAAGCTGGTCCTAAAGGATGGAGATCATTTGGTTACCGAAACAGAAGGCTCCCCAGGAGAGCATATTATACTTCAGGTCCCAGAGCCGAAATTATGGAGCCCAGAGCAGCCTTTTCTGTATGATTTGGAAGTACAATTGGTCAATGATGATTCCATTACCGATGAGTTTTCCAGCTATGTGGCCATGCGTAAAATCAGTTTGGGAAAAGATAAAAACAATGATACCAAGATACTATTGAACAACGAACCTTATTTTCAAGTCGGCGTGCTGGATCAAGGGTACTGGCCCGATGGTTTGATGACACCGCCTACAGAAAAAGCTTATATATGGGATATTGAAACCTTTAAAAAGATGGGCTTTAACTTGTTGCGCAAACATGCAAAAACCGAAAGCCAACGTTGGTATTACCTATGCGATAAATTGGGAATGCTGGTTTGGCAAGATATGCCGCAAGTTTACCCACACGAAGATTTTGAAGAAAGGCTTACCCCGAAAGACAAGCAGCAGTTTGAAAGCGAACTCAAAGCCATGGTGGATGATCTTTATAACTACCCGAGCATTGTGATGTGGGTCGTTTTCAATGAAGGGTGGGGACAGTACGACACAGAAAGGCTCACCCATTGGGTAGAAGATATGGATGAAACAAGATTGGTGAGCAATGCCAGCGGATGGACAGATCATAACGTTGGGGACATTATTGACATGCACAGCTATCCCGGCCCCGATATTTATCCGGTGGAAGAAAAGCGGGCGACCGTATTGGGAGAATTTGGAGGCCTTGGATTGGCAGTTCCAGAACACCTATGGCAGTCGAACAATTGGGGCTACCGTGAGATGACGGATACGTTGGAGTTTAAAAACTCATATCAAGAACTGTGGGACAATGTATGGCATATGAAACAGGGCAATGCGGCAAGTGCAGTGGTGTACACGCAGCTATCCGATGTGGAAGGGGAAGTAAATGGTCTGGTAACCTATGATCGTGAAATCATAAAATTGCCCGTGGAATTCCTTTATAATGTTCATAACGATAATATGGTTTCCCCGGTAGTCATTTCTTCCGATCACTCGTTGTTTTTGGAGCATGAGAAAGTCGCATTGGCAAATCGAAAAGGAGAGACCATATACTACACGCTAGACGGCTCAGATCCTACAGATAGTTCAAATAAATATACCAAACCCATATGGGTCAATGCAACATCATTGCTGAAGGCAAGGTCTATAGACGGTAATGAAAAGAGTAAAGTAACGCAGAAGCAGTTTGAAAAAGTAGACTCCTTGAATCCACCACAGTTTCAACTGGGTGACAATTTTCAGGAGGGCTTGAAATATTCTTATTACCAAGGGCAATGGGATTATCTGCCAGATTTTAGTCAACTCGAATCATTGAAATCAGGTATTGCAGACGGCATTGGTTTGGACAAAGCAACTCGGGAGAGCGATTTTGGCTTGACATTCGATGGGTACGTTCGCCTTATGGAGGATGGTATTTATACCTTTCATTTGACATCGGACGATGGTTCCATGCTATGGATCAATGATAAGAAGGTCATTGAACATGATGGGCACCACGCCATGGATACCAAAACGATAGATCTACCGCTTCAAAAAGGATATCATAAACTTTCGCTCCATTATTTCCAAGCTAAGGGAGGATTGGGATTAGATGTAAAAATCATAGGACCGGATGGCAGGAACATGTCAAAGGACAACTATGTACATAACTAATAGAGTATTCCCAGGTTTCTTTTAAATGTTGATGCATATAAATGAAAAACGCTGATATAGTGTTATTTTTGATTGTATGTGCAAACATTAAAAAGCAGTATTATAATTTAGATGCCAAATGAAATTTGAAATAGACCACAAAAGTCCAGTTCCCTTGCACGCCCAAGTTGAGCAATTGCTCCGTGAATTAATAGCACAGGAGGAATACCAAAAGGGAAAGACACTTCCCAGCGAAGTTGAATTGAGCAAACGACTGGCAATCTCCAGATCTACCGTGAGGCAAGCAGTCAAAAAGCTTGTATTTGAGGGGCTGTTGGTCAGGAAGAAAAAGGCAGGTACTCGAGTTGCACCACAGCCTGTAAGTTCGCGTTCCAATAATTGGTTGAGCTTTTCGCAGGAAATGAAAGTAAGGGGGATTCCGATACGGAATTTTGAACTGCATTTAAGTTGGGTAAAGCCCCCCTCCAATGTTGTTGACTTTTTTAATATTCCTGAAGACAAAAAAGTTCTTAAGATGGAACGGGTAAGAGGAAAGCCAGACGAGCCTTTCGTTTATTTTGTATCCTACTTTCATCCCCGAATTGGGCTAACAGGTGAAGAGGATTTTAAAATGCCCCTGTATGAGATGCTTGAACAAGAGCATTCAACAATAGCGTCACTATCCAAAGAAGAAATCAGCGCAACAGCATCCAATGAGTTGGTGTCCCAAAAACTTGAAATTGAAATAGGAACTCCTGTGTTGTTCAGAAAACGATTTGTTTTTGATCAAGGGGAACGCCCCATTGAGTTCAATTTTGGCTATTATAAATCCGATAGTTTTATTTATTCGGTTGAAAGTAGTCGATAGGGGATTGTTAAATTCCTAATATTATCCTCAATAATCAAGCACTTTCCAAATTACAAAAGCAACTTTTTATTAAAACATCATGATCTAAATAAAATAAATTATTATGTTTGTACATAAGTACATTATAATTTATTTGTTGATTTAATGATTCAGAACGAAGAAAAAAGCAAAAGCACATTGGGAATAAAGCGTAAGACCGACCAATATATATTACCCCCTACTCAAGTTTCAAGCCTGCATCAAGATGGCCAATATGATATTTATCCGCGTCATCATATGGGAAGCGGAAAAGTTTTCGAAGGTTACGAAGGGCTTGCAGATTTTATTATCAAACACAAAACAGTTTGCCTTGATGGGTTTTCAGGGGTAGCATGGGAGATTGTGGCCCATAAAATATGTGATGCTATAAAAAGCAAGGGTTTTAAAGTCAATGCCATCGCAATTGAGGAATGCTTAAAGGATGAAAATGAAATTATATCCATGGTCGCTCCCTTTTTAGGGGATGAGGAATCGGTATGGGGGAGAAAATGTGATTTTTCCCTTGTGGATTACTTTGATAGGGAAAAGCTTAGGACCGTCCAGCCCAATGATCAAAATATGATCAATATAGTATACGGGAGCGGGGCCAGTTTAGTGGATTGGGATTGCCCGTTGGTTTATTTTGATTTACCAAAAAATGAATTGCAGTACCGAATGAGGGCTGGTTCAATAACCAATTTGGGTATTTCATCTTCCAATGTGGATTTTAAAATGTACAAACATTACTACTTTATTGATTGGGTGGTTTTGAACCAAGAGAAAGAGAGATTGTCCTCCAAAATAGATGTCATTGTAGATGCGCAGTTCAGCAGTACGATTACATGGTCGCACATGAACGATATCAAGGAAGCTCTTAAAGTGATGGCCACTTCTGTATTCAGGGTAAGGCCTTGGTTTGAGCCAGGAGCATGGGGAGGTGAATGGATGAAGGAACACATATCTGGTTTGAACAAAGATGTCGTCAATTATGCTTGGGCATTTTCTTTGATCGTTCCCGAAAACGGACTGCTTTTTGAAAGTGATGGTAACCTTCTCGAGATTTCTTTTGATTTTCTGATGAACCAAGAATCCAAAAATGTGTTGGGCAGGCATCAAGCAACCTTTGGAACCGAGTTTCCCATTCGCTTCAATTTTTTGGATACCTATGAAGGAGGGAATCTATCCATCCAATGTCACCCCAGTCTTACTTACATTCAAGAGGAATTTGGGGAGAACATAACACAGGATGAATGCTATTATATTTTGGACTGTAAGGAAGATGCCAGTGTTTATCTGGGATTTCAAAACGACATAGATCCAGAAGCATTCAAGGCAGATCTTATACGTAGTCAGGATGAGAATGTTGAATTGGACATTGTCGACTATGTGCAAAAGCACCCTTCCAAAAAGCATGAGCTTTACCTTATTCCCAATGGAACCGTACACAGTGCAGGTTCTGGTAATATGGTGCTGGAAATCAGTGCTACCCCATATATTTTCACCTTCAAAATGTACGATTGGTTGCGATTGGACCTCAATGGAAAACCACGTCCTATCAATATTGAGCATGCCTTTAAGAACCTGAATTTTGATAGAAAAGGAGAAAATGTACCCAAGGAGCTTTTCTCTAAAACTTATGTGGCCGAAGAGACCTCGGATCATTCCATTACCAATTACCCAACCCATCCCGATCATTTCTATGACGTCAGAAGACTTGAATTCGATGCAATTATTGAAAGAAGCACCGAAAACTCATGTCAGGTAATGATGTTGGTCGAAGGGGACCGGATTCAATTGGAAACTGAAAACGGTCATGTGGAAACACTTGCTTATGCCGAAACTTTTGTTGTTCCAGCTGCTGCTAAAAGCTTCAAGTTGAAAAATTTGGGCCAAGGTAGGGCCAAAGTCATAAACGCATTTCTAAAATAAACACCATGAAAAACAAACGAAAACGCACTCAGTAGTACAACTAAACGCACACAAAAAACTAAAAATTAGCTTAAAACAAACGTATGAAATCAATAACTAACTTTTTAAGGAATGGATGCCATTTTTGGAGGTTCTTTTCGGGGATTCCTTCAAATGGGCTGACAGTTGCTCCAGCAATGGTGGACTGCAAGAGGGGCTTTGTTATAAAAAGGTCTTATGCTACCGTGATTTTGCTGGCACTTTTCACATATTGTGGATTCGCACAGGAAATTAACGTTACCGGTAAGGTGACCGATGAACTGGGACCCATATTTGGGGCCAATGTCCTTGTCAAGGGAACCACTAACGGAACCAGTACGGGTATGGAAGGCCAATTTTCCCTTACCGCAAATGAAGGCGATGTACTTCTTGTATCTTATATTGGGTATAAACCACAAGAAATCATTGTTGAAGGCGATACGCCATTAACGATAACACTTGAATCGGATACCTCCAATTTGGACGAAGTTGTCGTAGTAGGGTATGGTACGGAAAAACGGGCAGATCTTACCGGGGCCATCAGTACCATCGATGAGACTGCCATTCAAGGGAAACCTGTGAGCAATTCCTATCAGGCGTTACAAGGAGAGTCGCCAGGATTGATCATTCAAAATACAACCTCCCGGCCCGGTTCTGTCCCCCAGATAAACATTAGGGGTGTAAGTACCATCAATGGAAACACTCCCTTGATTGTGGTCGATGGTGTAATCGGTTCTCTAAATAATGTGAACCCCAACAATATTGAGAGCATAAGTGTTCTTAAAGACGCCGCCTCATCCGCTATTTATGGTTCCCGTGCGGCCAACGGTGTGATATTGGTGACCACTAAAAAAGGGAAGTCAGGAAAGCCTGTATTTCAATACCAAGGATCTTATGGAGTGCAGACGCCTACCAATTTTCCTGAATTTGCCTCTTCTTGGGAATACGCCACATTACGTAACGAGGCTTTGGTGAACTCAGGGTTTCAACCTGCGTTTACACCGGAACAGATTTTGGATTACAAGGAGAATGGTCCCAATGTATACTGGAACCGTGAGATATACAAGGATATGGCACTGCAAAGTAGCCACAACCTGTCCATGAGCGGTGCAGAAAATGGTCTTAACTATTTGGTATCGCTCGGCTATGTGGACCAAGAAAGCATGTTCAAAGGTCCTGATTATGGCTACCAACGATATAACGCCAGAATAAATTTGGAAAAGCAGGTCAATGATAAATTGAAGTTGGGCGGGCGTATGTCATTTGCCCGAAATGATATCAAGGACAATGCATATTTTGAACAGTGGATCATTGAGCCCACCATGCGTATACCTCCCATTTATGACATTGTGGACGAAAATGGTGATTACACCCTTGTAAGTGGAAGTAACAGCAACCCTTTGGCCCAACTTGAGGTAGGGGGGACCACCAAATATCAGAATGATGAGTTTCTGGGGAATTTCAGTATAGAATATGAACCGGTCGAAAACTTAATATTAAAAGGTGTTTTGGGTGGTAACTTGACCAGCAATAAAACGCATCAGTTCCGCAAAGCCATAGACTTTGCATACCCAGGAGGGGGAAACAATGAAAATTCGGTAACCGATAATTATAATAGGTCCCTGTATTTAAATCCTTTCTTGACGGCTAGTTACAGCAAGGATTTTAATGAAAAGCATAGTTTCAACATGATGTTGGGAGCTTCGTCCGAAAGTTTCAAAAGTGAGTTTTTTGGTGTTACGGGAATCGATATTCCTGGAAATGAGTTTGGAGTAATCAGCAATGCCAGTGATATCCAGAGTGCCAATGGTTCTGGAAATGAATGGTCTATCCAATCCTTCTTTGGTAAAATTGGATATTCCTATGATAGCCGTTACCAAATCAATGGTAATATTAGGTACGATGGGTCGTCCAGATTTTCATCGAAGAACCGTTGGGGTGTTTTTCCTTCGGTTTCCGCCGGATGGACCATAAGCAATGAAGCTTTTATGGAATCCGTTGATTTTGTCTCTTTTGCCAAAGTTAGAGCTTCTTGGGGGCAGTTGGGCAATCAGGACATCAACGATCTATATGGCTATCAAAGTTTGGTTAACATCAATAGTAATGTTTACAGTTTTGGTGGCATGCCTGTTTCCGGATCTTATTATTCCGTAAGCAACAGTAATAGGACATGGGAGACATCAACCATGAAAAACTTGGGTATAGACCTATCCTTGTTCAATAGAAGTTTTGACCTGACCGTTGAGTTATTTGATAATCTTACGGAGGACATATTGCTCCAATTGCCAGTTCCAGGGACTTATGGTCTAGGACAGCCTTTCCAAAATGCAGGATCGGTACGAAATAGAGGTTGGGAGTTGAGTTTGGGTTATAGGTTCCAAACAGGGGAAGTTGACCATTCATTAAATATTAATGTTGCTGATAACAAGAATGAAGTCGAAGATCTCCGAGGTCGCGAATTTATAAATGGTTTTGATGTCAATACCATTTTACGGGAAGGATATTCCATCAATTCCTACTACGCATTGAAGAGTGATGGTTTCTTTAACACAGATGAGGAAATAGCCAATAGCCCTACTCCGATTTTTGTAAATGATGTAGACCCCGGGGATATCAAATACGTTGATCGCAATGGAGACGGACAAATCGATTACGACAACGACCGTTTTATCCTTGGCAATGAATTTCCTCGGTATACTTATGGTGCAACTTATGCCGCGAATTGGAACGGGTTTGACTTTTCAATCTTCGTTCAAGGTGTGGGACAGCGAAAGCAATGGCTGCGGGGAGAAGTGATCGAGGCATTCCATAACAGTAACGAAGGACCTGTGTTCAATCGCCATCTTGATCGTTGGACCCCACAAAACATGGATGCTTCATATCCAAGACTTACAGTCGGTGCAGAATCGGTGAACAATGCGGCAAAATCTGATTTCTACATTTTTGATGCCCACTATCTTCGAATCAAGAACATTCAATTGGGGTATACCATACCTGATCTAGCGGTTGAGAAGATGGGACTGAGCAAAATCAGATTGTATCTCACCGGCTTGAACATAGCCACATTCAGTCCGTTGAACGCTATTGGCGTAGACCCAGAAAATACAGGGGCAAGTGGAAGGGTATACCCAGTGTCCAGAATCTTCTCTTTGGGACTAGACATTAATTTCTAAAAAAAACATCATGAAAAAAATATTTTTATTTCTAAGTGTCATATGGATATTTTCCGCATGTTCTTCAGATTTGGATCTATCCCCAATGGATTCGCAGAGCGAATTGAATTATTGGGATACCGAGGAGGATGCGCAAATATTCCTGAACTCGATTTATGCTGATTTAATGTCGGCACAAGACTACCTATACTTCAACGCACTTTCGGACGACGCCTATACCAAGGCCATGGAAGATTACCGTAATATTGCCAGCGGAAGTTACGGCACCGCAAATGGCGTAGTGGCAGGTGTGTGGTCCGGGAGATATGAAGCTATACGTAGAACCAATATATTTCTCAACAACATTGATGAAGTTGCTGAAATCACCGAAGACCAACGAACAGCCCTTACCGCTCAAGCGAGATTTGTTAGAGCTTGGCACTACTTCAACCTTATAGAACTGTATGGCGATGTCCCTCTTGTTACGGATGAAATTAGTATAGAAGAGTCGCTTACCCTTGAACGGGACGATAGCGAAATGATTTTAGACTTCATTTATGATGAACTTACTACGGCAATCAATGGTCTTCCGAATAGTTATCCGGCCGATCAAAGTGGTAGGATAACAAAAGATGCGGCAATAGCATTTAAGTCCAGGGTCCACCTGTACAATGAAGACTATGGGATGGCGGCAACGTTGGCAGAAGGACTGTTGGGCGATTATTCGTTGTTTCCCAGCTATGCTAACCTTTTTAAAACGGAAAATGAATCAGCCAACGAAATTTTATTGAGCCTTCAGTACATCCCTACATTTAGGGAACACAACAATCAATATTCATTGATACCACCGAGTTTGGGAGGGTATGCCAATTTTTCCCCTTTGCAAGAACTGGTGGATGCCTATCCAACCATAAATGGATATGGTATTGATGAGCCAGAAGCAAATTATGATGAGAACAACCCATATCAAAATCGTGACCCAAGATTGTCCGCGACAATTATTTATGATGAATACACTATGAAGGATTTTGAAGGCAATGATATAGTCATAGGAACTTCTCCAGGCGATGAACCGGATGGACTGAACTATTCATCCAATAGTACGCCGACCGGATATTATGTGCACAAGTTCTACGATCCCATGGCCCGGAACCAAGTTAATTCAGGTCTTAACCTAATTTTGATTCGGTATGCCGAAGTACTCTTGAATTTAGCTGAAGCAAAAATAGAGTTGGGAACATTCAGTCAGGCGGATTGGGATGCTACCATTGGTGCCATAAGAGCAAGGGCCGGACTTCAAGGGGATGCACTTGTGTTTCCCGGAAATGACCAAAACCTGTTAAGGGAAATTGTAAGGAACGAAAGAAGAATAGAACTGGCATTTGAAGGCGGACATCGATTTTTCGATATCAGAAGATGGGAAATTGCCGAAGAGGTGCTCAACGGTTGGGCCCACGGTATTAAAACGGACGACAGCATTGTCGACGATGGATACATTAGAGTGGATGAGAGAAACTTTGACCCCGCAAAACACTATTTGTGGCCCATTCCTCTTAGTGAGAGAGATATAAATGACAATCTAACCCAAAACCCTAATTGGTAATGAAAACAATACTAAAGTCACTTTTGACATTGATGGTTTTATCCATGACATTGGTTTCATGTGATAATGACGATTACACTTTAGATCCAGAAATTGCACTAACGGGTTCCTTGGAAAGCCCAGGTAATAATGAGACTATAGAGATCGACCTTGAGAACGGTGACAATATCATCTTTTCATGGACCCCGGCACAGGCCAATGATGGTGGTACCATATTGTATACCATAAAGTTTGATAGACCGGGCGGGGATTTTAGCGACCCATTGTATACATCGCCGTCCGATAATGGCGGTGGCGCCACTACTTTTACCATGAGCACCTCGCGGATGAACATCATAGCGGCAGAAGCTGGTATTCAACAATTGGAAACAGGTGATGTGGCATGGACGGTCGAAGCCTCGAGCAGCTATTTCAGGGAGAATTTCACCGAGCCTTCTACACTTAGTTTGAAGCGACCTGAAGGGCTGGCGATATTTCCAGAATACATGTACGTATACGGTTCTGCTACCGAAGCATCCGATATTCCAAGTGCAGTGGCATTCAAGCAGATTTCCAATCAATTGCCCAATGATAATTTTCAACCTGGCGTTTTTGAATCGGTAACCCGACTTTCTCCAGGCGAATTTTATATCGTCAATGGAAACAATGCTTCAGCTGAAGACTTGACCCATTATTACATCAATTCGGAAGGAAAGATCAGATCAGGGGATGATCCTACCACTTTTGATATGGAAGAGGGTGTGTACAGGGTACGTATGGATTTGGCCAAAGCCACTATTTCCTTTGTCGAAATTTCTAACATTCAATTGTATATTTTGGCCAATCAAGCGGTTAAGGCAGACCTTGAATACGTCGGAAATCATACTTTTGAAGCTACCAACGCCTATTTTGAATTCTTAACGCCAGAATCCCCCGATGCACCGGATTGGTTAGGTTGGGAGGAAGAACGCTACCGATATCAATTTCAACTGGGAGATGGACAGGTTTCCTATCTGGGAAGTATGCACAACGAAGCAATGAACGGCTCTTTGGTTCCCGGGCTTGAAGGATACAATGGACGACCCAACGGAGGCGAACCGGAATATTACAATAATGTGTATTTCTTGGGACCAGAGGCCGCCTATTGGCAAGGAGCCTGGAAATTTCCAGATGCCTTGAACGGTGCAAATTTTACCGTCAGGGTAGTGTTTGACCCCAAGGCTGAAAATTATTACCAAGAATTAATACAAGAATAATTACAGAATATGATAAGTTCAAAAATCACATTTTTTTGTTCCTTGTTGTTTTTATGGGGGGTCAGTTGTAGCAGCGACCCCTCCATTGAAGATCAGTTGGAAGAAGGAAACGAAGAAACTGAAAACCCGGTTCCCGAAGAAGAGGAATCCTTGAGCCATAAAGAAAAGGCCAAGGCCGTTTATGATATGATCCAATCCCTTTATAAAAAAGAGGATTTATATAAAGAAAATTTTCCATCACAATCAGGAGATCCTTCTTATAGCTACTTATGGCCCTATGTGGGAATGCTCACGGCTGGCAATGTGCTTTATGAGCTAGGGTACGACAGGTCTATTTTGGATAAGGAGTTTTCCGGCCTTGAGGCCTATTATGATGACAGAAGTGTTCTGCCCACTTACCAAGCAGCTCCCGTGACCGAGGGACAGACCGATCATTATTATGATGATAGTGCCATTGTGGCCATGGAACTCATCAAAGCTTACGAGCTTACGGGGGATGCCTTTTATTTGAACAGGGCCAAGACCGTTACAGAATTTATTATGTCCGGTGAAGATTCCCGAATGGGCGGCGGATTGTACTGGTTTGAGGGGGAATCCACAAATTGTACAGATGGACCCAATTGTATGAAAGCGGCCAATACAAGCGCATATGCGGCCTATGTAACCAGCAAAATGTATCAATTGACCAACGAGTCACAGTACAGAACTTTTGCGGAACGGGTGTACGAGTGGAACCATAACACCTTAAGAGATCCCGGCGATAACCTATATTGGAACGATATCAATATAGGAACAGAGCAAATAAATACTACAAAGTGGACTTACAATGCAGCCTTGATGATTATGGCAGGGGTCAACCTCTATGAAATATCCGATGATCAGGAATACTTGAACGAAGCCATTGCCACGGCACGATCTGCCTACTCCAAATTTACAAGCGTCGTCAATGGGCAAATATTTTATCAAACCCACGACTCTTGGTTCAATGTAGAGCTATTGTCCGCTTTTGTACAATTATCGGCATACGATTCCAAAACGGATGAATACATAGACGTTTTCATTAAAAACATGGATTATGCTTGGGATAATGCAAGAAATGCCGAAGGACAGTTTTTTGAAGACTGGTCAGGTAATAGCGAAGGCCGTTACTATTGGCTACTTCATCAAGCAGCTTTGATAGAAGCTTACGGCGTGGTGGCCTTATATGAAAATGAATCATAAATGGATTTTGATCGGAAATACTGTTTTTCCAGTAATTGAATAAAAGAGTAGATGTTCAGTATAGGAGTTGATATAGGAGGAAGCCATATTTCATCTTGTGCGTATAGCCATGAGAACAAAACCTTATGTAGGGAAACGTTTTCTTATAAGAAGATAAACTCCCAAGGCACAAAAGAAGAAATATTGACCGGATGGGTAGATGCATTGCAGACCACCATTCAAGGTCTGGGCAAACCAATAAGTGGCATAGGAGTGGCCATGCCCGGTCCGTTTGATTATTATAATGGAATTAGCAAAATCACCGATGTTGAAAAACTTCAGTCCCTGTACGATGTCAATCTCCGTTTGGAGTTGGCCGATAGGCTTAAGATTCAGCCCTCCCAGATTAGGTTTATAAATGATGCAACCGCATTCTCCGTTGCCGAGGCATTGATAGGTAAAGCATCAAAATATAAAAAAGCAATTGCGATAACATTGGGCACGGGATTGGGATCTAGTTTTTTGTTGAACGGTAAGCCCATCATAAAGGATAAACAAGTTCCCGAAGGAGGTTTCCTTTACAACCAATATTATCAAAACGTGTTCGCGGACGATCTTTTCTCCACAAGGGGCATTATCAATGCTTTTGAAGAAGAGACGGGTAAGAGACTAAAAAATGTAAAGGAACTTTGCGAATTGGTTGATGTAGACCCCAATGCCCGTAAAGTCTTTAACGATTTTGGAACCCGACTGGCCGATTTCATCAACCCTTATATTGAGGAATTTGAAGCCGATGTCTTGGTCTTTGGAGGTAACATTTCCAAAGCGTTTGAATTCTTTGGCCCTGCATTAAAAGATGCGTTGAAAGGGGTTGATGAGATTTATGTGTCAGAATTTGGAGAGGAAGCAGCGATTATGGGAAGTGCCCTTTTGTTGGATGAACATTATTATGCTGGGATATCGGAAACCTTAAAATTGATGTAATGGATACAAAAAAGATGAATTTTAAGGTAGTGTTTCCTGTACTCTTGTGCTACATCGTTATGGGGTTTGTGGACATTGTTGGGGTGTCCACTGGTTTTGCACGACGTGATTTTAATCTTTCACCGGAAATGGCACAGTTGATTCCCTCTATGGTATTCGTATGGTTTTTTTTCCTATCCATACCCGTAGGTGTGCTGCAACATAATTTAGGCAAGCGCAAAGTATTGCTCTTTGGTATACTTTTTACTACTGTGGGCATGTTTTTGCCCTTTGTCTATTATTCTTATGCTATACTATTGGTCTGCTTTGTATTGTTGGGAATAGGGAACACCATTATTCAAGTTTCTTCAAACCCATTGCTACAGGATGTAGTGGCCAAGGACCGTTTTTCCAGTTTCATGAGCCTGTCCCAATTCATAAAGGCCATTAGTTCACTTGTTGGCCCGTTGATCGTGACCTTTGCCGTATCTCGGTATGGCGATTGGAAACTTGTGTTTTTAGTATACGGCATTACTTCTTCAATTGCAGGGCTTTGGTTGATGCTGACCCCTGTTGAAGAATCATTTTCGGAAGAGAGGGCTACCTTTGGTTCGGCACTCAAATTATTGAAGAATCCATTTATTGCCGCCATGGTACTCGCCATTTTCTTGATTGTAGGGCTTGATGTAGGCATGAACACCAACATTCAAAATCTTCTTACGTCCCAGTTTGGGATAAGCTTGGAACAGGCATCCATAGGTATAAGCATCTATTTTACGGCATTGATGATAACCCGGTTTTTAGGCGCACTCCTATTGTCTAAAATTGATAATCTCAAGTTTTTGTACTGGTCGTCCTTACTGACCATTCTGCTACTTGTAGTCCTGGTTTTTTCAACATCAAGCCTGATGGCTCAAGTAGTTATTTTTCTGATTGGTCTGACCTCAGGGAACCTTTTTCCATTGATTTTTTCACTTACGGTAAACAAGATGCCCGAACGTGCCAACGAAATCTCCGGATTGATGATCATGGCAGTTGTGGGAGGAGCGGTTATACCACCGATCATGGGATTGATCAATAAATCCTTTGGAGTTCAATTGAGTTTTGTAGTGCTCGTATTGTCTGCACTATATGTTTTTGTTACATATTATATTATTAAAAAAAGAGGTTAAATGATTTATAGATTTTTGATTGCCTGTGCCGTTTTGTTCGTGTCTTGCGAAACTTCAAAAAAAGCAGATGGAGTAAAGAAAGATACTGCGGAGAATTCACTTCTTGGTTATGTGGACCCTAATATCGGTACCGCCCATAGTCGATGGTTTTTCTATACACCTGCTTCCATGCCCTTTGGTATGGCGAAACTGGGACCTTCAACTAATGGAAGCTTAGGAAATGAGCAAGGTTGGGAAGCTACGGGCTATGATTCAAGGGATAATACCATCGAGGGATTTGCCAACCTGCATGAATTTCAAATTGGTGGTTTTTTGTTCACCGCCATGACAGGAGATCTAAAAACAACCCCGGGTGACATGGAAAACCCCGAAACAGGCTATCGTTCCAGTTTTGATAGAAAAGATGAAATTGCCCGCCCCGGTTATTACAAAGTAAAACTTAAAGATTACGATGTAACGGCCGAACTTACGGCTACAAAACGCGTGGGGTTCCATAAATACACATTCCCAAAATCTGACAGTGCCTATGTTATTTTGGACATCGGTAACGAGTTGGGGGAAAGTGGCGACGTAAAAGATGCCGAAGTAACTTATAATCCCGAAGACCGTACATTCACGGGATGGGTGATCACGTACCCCAAATATGTTCAAAAATATCAGCAAGGTGCTGAGGTAAAAATGTTCGTGGCAGGCGAGATAAACAAAAAAGCAGAAGAGGCAGGAACATTCATTAGCGATAAACAATTCAAGGATGTGCTTGATCAAAAAGGAGAAGGTGCTGGAATCTATCTTCGATTTAAAACGGAAGAGAATGAAGCTATTGAAATCAAAGCAGGGTTTTCCTATACTTCAGCAGCGAATGCATTGGCAAACCTCAATGCAGAAGCAGAGAATTTGACATTTGATGAAGCCCTTTCAACGGCAACTAAGACGTGGGAAGACGAACTCTCAAAAATTATGGTCACTGATACTTCAACGGTCAACAAGACCAAATTTTACACTGGTTTGTTCCATGCCTTATTAGGTAGGGGATTGGCAAACGATGTAAACGGGCAGTTTCCAGAAAATGATGGAAGTATAGGTCAGATTCCATTGGATGCAAACGGAAATCCGGAATTTAACTTTTACAATACCGACGCTATATGGGGAGCCTTTTGGAACCTTACCCAATTATGGACACTTGCATGGCCTGAATATTATAACGATTTGGTTCAAACCCACCTTGCCGTATACAAAAACTCCGGTTGGATGGGAGATGGCCTAGCGAATTCCCGTTTTGTATCCGGTGTTGGTACCAACTTTGTGAGTTTGATGATAGCATCCGCTTATCAGGCAGGTATTCGGGATTACGATGTGGAACTGGCGTTTAAGGCCGCCTATGAAAATGAGGTCCGTTATAAAAATAGGATAGAAGGAGCCGGCAAAACCGATTTAAAAGGTTTTGTGGAAAATGGGTATATCAATTATATCCCGGGAATGGAAACTACACCCGAAGGGTCGGGATTTTCCGTGTCACATACGCTGGAGTATTGTTTCAGTTCCTATGCCGTGGCCCAGTTTGCCAAAGCCTTGGGGAAACAAAAGGAATACGAAGAATTGATGAGACTTTCCGAGAATTGGAAAAATCTTTACGACGAACAAACCGATTTTATAAGACCAAAGGATAGCTCAGGTAATTTTCTAGATGACTTTGACCCTTTTGCCCCTTGGATCGGTTACCAAGAAGGAAATGCTTGGCAATACACCTTTTATGTCCCACATCAACCCAAGGAACTTGTGGAGAAGATGGGAGAGGAAAAGTTTGTAAAACGATTGGATTCCATTTTTACGGTATCCGAAAAAACGAAGTTTGGAGGTGAACAAATCGATGCCTTTGCTGGATTGAATTATTTATATAATCAAGGGAACCAGCCCAATCTTCATATTGCTTACCTCTTCAATTTTACGGACAAACCATGGCTTACCCAAAAATGGGTGCGTGAGATTTGCGATGGTTTTTATGGTGTGGAACCCATTCATGGATATGGGTATGGTCAGGACGAGGACCAGGGGCAGTTGGGAGCCTGGTATAATATGGCTGCCATAGGCCTATTTGACGTGAAAGGACTGGTGGAAATCGACCCAGTCTTTCAATTGACAAGCCCAATCTTTGATAAAATAGAAATAAAATCAGGTTGGGGCAGCTCCATAACCATAGAAACTAAGGACAACCTTCCTGAAAATCATTACATACAATCCCTAAAGGTGAATGGTACGCAGCGCCATACTAACCAGATACCGCTCGATGTACTAAAAAAAGGGGCGAAATTAGAGTATCAATTAGGACCTGAGCCCGATAAGGAATGGTTCAATTAAATTTTAGTTCAATTAATTTGATTTAGTAGTTTAGTTAATAAGACACGGACATTAATGTCCGTGTTTTTGTTTGTATTATGTACATAAAGGGTCCTCTCTAATTGAGCGATTGTTTGCACTGTTGTACAAAATACTGCTTTTGAGCGCCCCGATTCCCTATGGCTATGTGCTGGGTTGGATGTTGTTGATCATTATCTTCATATAGATTAGATTTTGGTCATTTCCTTCCCTTTTTTGGTTACCACGACCGCTGATTGACCAGCTAATTTTGTCATGTAATAATGATGGAATCAAATCGGGGAACCATGAAAACAATCAATTTTATAAACAAAGTGCTGCTATCTTTTGTTATGATAGGGATAAGCGCCCAAGCACAAACAACCGACACTGGTGTTGAAACCAATCAAATGGTCGAAAATTCCTTGCAACTCTTCAAGCAACTATCAAACGATATTGCACTTAAGGAAGAATTTAACTACCGGCAGGAACTTAAGGACTCCAGATCTGATAATTCCGTGTTTTATTTCAGGGACACAACCCTGAGCAAGACCAAGTTGTTAAGGCACTTTAAACGTGCAGCAAGAAGTTCGGACAACAGCATACAGTTCAAGACCTATTTTTTGGAAAAGCAACTGTACTTTATCAATAACCTAGATAGAAAAACCCTTTCCGGAATGTATGATGCCATGCGTTCAAAAACCTTGAACGGATACTTGGATATATTGGCAGTATTCGCAGCTACTGACCAAATAATACCAACCATGGTCCGTAGTTAAGATTTTGGTCATTTTTGAAAATAATATGGTTATCAAGAATGGCAACCCCTCCTATAATTTTGTTCACCTAATCTAAAATCAAAGTAGAAATCATGATACGACTAAATTTAAACACAAAGAAAAACCTGACCATAGGTGTTATGGTTTTGGCGATATCAGTATTCATTTATGCTTTCACAAGTGCTGAAAATGAAACTGAAAAACAAGAATCGGGGATGGCGGCACTTCCGGTAGAGGTCGCCAAGCCTATATATGAAAGCATTACCGAATGGGACGAATACACCGGTAGATTTGAGGCCAGCAGCAGGGTAGAGGTACGTGCTCGTGTGAGCGGCTTTTTGGAAAAAGTCAACTTCCAGGACGGTGAACTTGTTAAAAAAGGACAGACACTTTTTGTCATCGACCAAAGACCTTACAGAATTGCTTTGGATGAGGCCAAGGCCAATTATGCCCAAGCTTTGGCTTCCCTGAAAACCGCACAGGACAATTTTGAGAGAGTGGAATCTTTAAGGGAAACAGGAGCGCTGTCCATTGAAGAATACGACAGAAGAAAACAGGCCCTTGTACATGCAGAGGCAAGTATCCAATTGGCACAGGCAAAGGTCGACAATGCCAAACTCAATTTGGAATTCACGGAAGTAAAGGCACCTATTTCTGGACTGGTCAGCCGGGACAGGGTCAATGAGGGCAATATTATTGATGGAGGCAGCGCTAATTCTACCGTGTTGACCACTATCGTTGCAACTAGCCCCATACATTTCTATTTTACAGGAAGTGAATCGGATTACTTAAAATATGTACGATTGGCAAGAAATGGGGAACGTGGCGAGGCACGGTCTGAAGCATTGCCCGTTTTTATCAAATTATTGGACGAGGACGAATTTGTTCACGAGGCCAAAATGGATTTTGTGGACAACGAAATTGATATGAATTCTGGAACCATTGAAAGCAGGGCGGTACTTGAAAACAAAGATCATTTGTTGGAGCCTGGAATGTACGGTAAGGCCAAATTGGTAGGCAGTGAGGAACATAAGGCAATGATGGTCCCCGATGAGATTATAGGCACCAATCAATCCATTCGGTATATCTACACCCTGTCAGATGACAACCAAGTAGTAAGCAAGGCAGTAACATTGGGCCCTTTGCATTCCAATGGGCTTAGGATCGTAAGGGGTGGCATATCACCGGACGACAAGGTCATTGTCAACAATCTACAAAAGATAAGACCGGGCATGGTGGTAAGTCCGTCTCAAGTGGCCATTCAAGGAGAGGTCAACAACCTTACAGCGGTGGCCCAAGCAGATTGATATTGGAAGAGCTACCAACCGCAAAATAAAAACGAATAAAAAGCATACTTCTATTGCCCTCCAAACCCTATTTGAAAAAGGTGTTTGGAAGGGTGCCGGGAGAACTAGCATCAAAAAGTAAAAACAATGAAATTCAGTCATATATTTATTAAAAGGCCCATATTCGCCGCAGTGCTCAGCGTACTGATCCTGATTGTGGGAGGGCTTGCCTACGTCTCTTTGCCCATTTCACAATTCCCGGATGTGGCGCCCCCAACCATTGAGGTCGTGGCAATTTATCCCGGTGCAAACGCACAGACCCTTTCCGAGAGCGTAGCCGCACCTTTAGAGAAAGAGATCAATGGAGTTGAGGATATGATCTACATGACCTCACAATCATCAGCTGATGGGCGAGTGGTACTACAGGTGGCCTTTGAATTGGGGACAGACCTCGACAAGGCACAGGTACAGGTGCAAAACCGGGTGGCCATAGCGGAACCACGACTGCCAGAATCGGTAAAAAGGTTGGGAATCACCACCAAAAAGATATCGCCGGATATGCTTCTTGTAGTGAACATGTATTCTCCGAAAAAGACCTACGACCAGACCTATATGGGTAACTATGCCGTGCTCCAACTCAAAGATGAACTAGCCCGTATCAAAGGGGTTGGGGATATACAGATTTTTGGAGCGGCCGAATATGCCATGCGCATTTGGCTCAACCCCGATAAAATTGCGACATTGGACATCACTGCTGGAGAAGTGGTCGCAGCCCTAAGGGCTCAGAACGTACAGATTGCCAGTGGTACGTTGAACGCCCTCCCTTCCGGGAGCCAATCGGCCTTTGAGGTGAATATACAGACCCAAGGAAAACTGGTGACCACGGAACAGTTTGAAAATGTGATTATCAAATCAAGTGGGGATGGGAGAATTGTTCGCCTTAAAGATGTTGGCCGTGTAGAACTTGGCGCGCAGAACTACGCCACAAAAGGATATTTGGGCAAGGACCCCGCCATAGCCATGCCCATTTTTCAACAACCGGGCGGGAATGCCTTGGAAACTGCTTCTCAGATTCAGGACAAAATGGAGGAACTGTCAAAAAGTTTCCCGAACGATCTTGAATATAAAATAGCGTACAATCCCACTGAATTTATCCAAAAGTCGGTTGATGAGGTGTACCGTACCATTTTTGAAGCAGTAATTTTAGTGGTCTTGGTGATTCTCTTGTTCCTCCAATCCTGGAGGGCGGCCATCATTCCAATTCTTGCCATACCCGTTTCGCTCATCGGTACTTTTGCGGTGATGCAGGCAATCGGGTTCTCGCTGAACAACCTTACCTTGTTCGGATTGGTTCTTGCCATCGGAATTGTGGTGGACGATGCCATTGTAGTGGTCGAAAATATGGAAAGGTATTTGGCAAAGGGATTATCCCCGAAAGAAGCTGCCTTCAAGACGATGGACGAAGTCGGGGGAGCTTTGGTCGCTATTGGATTGGTTTTGATAGCCGTTTTCATTCCAACTGCATTTTTAGAGGGCATTTCCGGACAATTTTATAAGCAATTCGGGATGACGATTGCCGTTGCCACTGCCATATCGGTTTTCGTGTCCCTTACCTTGAGCCCGGCCATGGCTGCATTGCTCATGAAGCACGAGGATAGATCTTCAACAAAGAAGACGGTGATATGGTTACGACCGTTGGCCTTTATTGGAAATCGTTTCAACGCTTTTATGGATTGGGTTTCCGAGCGCTATGGAAAAGCGGTGCAAAAATTGGTACGTACCGCCACCATGGTCATGGCAGTCTATTTTGGACTGATTGCCATTACAGGATTTGAGTTCAATAGGGTGCCCCAAGGATTTATCCCGGCTATGGACTAGCAGTATTTCATTACCATTGTCCAGCTTCCCCCGGGTTCCTCGCTGACCAGAACCGATAAGGTTGTCCGTGAAGTACTTGACTTGGGCTTGGATATTGATGGTGTGGAAAATGCCGTTTCTTTCACAGGATTTGATGCAGCATCGTTTACCAATGCATCCAATGCAGCAGCCGTGTTCTTGACCTTGGAGGATTTTGACATTAGAAATGAAAAAGGCCTGGCATATGAAGATCTGTTGGGAACCGTAAGAGCAAAGTTTAGCCAAATTGATGATGCCATTGTATTGGTTATCCCGCCACCATCGGTAAGGGGTATCGGTAATGCAGGTGGGTTCAGGATGATGGTCCAGGATAGAGGGAACCTGGGAACGGAAGAACTCCTCAAGGCTACCAATGAGCTGGCCATGGCGGCCAATCAGGACCCTATATTGAACAACGTGTTCAGCTTTTTCAACAACCAGACCCCGCAATTATTCTTGGATATCGACCGCGTAAAGGCCGAAAAATTGGGAATCGATGTGGGGGATATCTTCCAATCCTTGGAGATTTACATGGGTTCCGCCTTTGTGAACGAGTTCAATTACTTGGGAAGAACTTTTCAGGTAACGGCCCAAGCCGATGCCCCAAACCGGTTGACACCCGATGATATTTCAAGGATAAAGGTCCGCAACGATAAAGGTGAGATGGTTCCCTTGGGTACCGTTTCCAAACAAGAGGATATTGCCGGACCTTCACGAATCCCAAGATTTAATCTGTATCCGTCAGCTTCTCTCAATGGGGATTTTGCTCCTGGCCATAGCTCAGGTGAAGGGTTGGACCGGATGGAAGAATTGGCTGCGGAAATACTGCCACAAGGCTTATCCTATCAATGGACGGAAATTGCCTATCAAGAAAGAAAAGCGGGCAATACCGCAGGTATAGCATTTTTATTGGCGGTCGTGTTTGTATTCCTTTTGTTGGCCGCTCAGTTCGAGAGCTTGGTATTGCCATTGGCAGTAATCTTTATTGTGCCTATGGTATTGTTATCCGCAATGATCGGGGTCGATTTGGCCGGATTGGACAATAACATCATGGTACAGATTGGACTGGTAGTGCTTGTGGGACTGGCGAGTAAGAACGCCATTTTGATCGTGGAGTTCGCCAAACAATTGGAGGACCAAGGGGAAGAACTGAAAACCGCGGTAATTGAGGCATCAAAACTGCGATTGAGACCAATACTAATGACGGCGATGGCCTTCATCCTGGGAGTTGTTCCATTGGCCATTGCTACAGGAGCAGGTTCGGAATTACGCGTGTCCTTGGGTATCGCCGTATTCAGTGGAATGCTCGGCGTAACCGTTTTCGGAATTTTCTTGACCCCTGTATTCTATTATTTGGGCAGAAAATGGTCATTAAAAAGGGATGTAAGAGAGAATAAGGAGCTGGTTCATCAATTAAATTAAAATCAAGCAACAATGAAAAATTCAATAATAGTAACCATAATAACATTCCTGTTGGCCTCTTGTGGAATCACAAAGAGAGATTACAATGTTCAAAATGATGCTGGTGTAAAGCAGGATTTCCTAGCAAAGGAAATCAGTGAGAAAGCGTATACCGAAGCAGCGATAACAAAAGAATGGTGGTCAGAATTCAATGATCCCATTCTTGATACGCTCATTGAAAAGGCCAGAAAGCACAATCTGGATATCAATACGGC
Organism: Flagellimonas aurea; assembly: GCF_017313785.1. Lineage (GTDB taxonomy): Bacteria > Bacteroidota > Bacteroidia > Flavobacteriales > Flavobacteriaceae > Flagellimonas > Flagellimonas aurea. Next base: position 556,772 of record NZ_JAFLNL010000002.1, on the reverse strand, counting down.
AGTGGCCAATTACAAGGCATCACGGGCTTTTCTCAAAGAAAACAAATTGGACCGATTGCCAACGGTGACCGCCAATGGCAATTATACCCGTACCCGTTTGGGAGAGAATGTATTTGTTCAGGGCAGCAACCCTACCTTTAATACGTATAATGCAAGTTTTGACGCTTTTTGGGAAGCTGACCTTTTCGGTAGGGTAACCAATAGAATCAAAGGGGCGTATGCCAATAGTAATCTTGCCTTGGCCGATATGCACGGAATGTACGTAAGCATATTTGCCGAAGTGGCCAATAATTACATGGAGCTTCGCGGTACACAATATTTGCTCGATATCGCTCAACGTAACTTACAGGGGCAACAGGAAACTTATGAGCTCACGGTCAAATTAACGGAAGCGGGTACCAGTAACAGCCTTGATGTATCCCGGGCATTGGCCCAATTGGAAAGTACCCGTGCCAGTATTCCACCTTTGGAGGCCAGGATAGAGGCATTGAAGAACAGTTTAAGCGTGCTTATTGGAGAGGTTCCCGGAAATTTGGGAAATGAAGTGGTTGACAAAAGGCCATTGCCAAGCCTACCGGCAACGGTAGCTCTGGGCGATGTTAGGGAAATGCTAAGAAGAAGGCCCGATGTCCGTAGGGCGGAGGCTGCACTTCAGGCGCGCATTGCTGCCTATAATATCTCTGTGGCCGACCTCTACCCAAAGATCGAGTTTGGTGGTTCGGTTGGATTTTCGGCAGTCGATTTTGCGAATTTCGGTGAAAAGCCATCTTTTACTTGGACCTTGATGCCCAGTATCAGTTGGGCCGCTTTTAATCTGGGTCGTGTAAAACAACAGATCAAACAAAACGATGCACAGGCCATTGCCGCACTCAATCAATATGAAAAAGCGGTACTGCAGGGACTGGAAGATATCAAGACCTCCTTGGCAAACTATACCAAAGAGCTGGAACGAAGGGAGATCTTGCGTATTTCATCCGAGGCAAGTGCTCAGGCAGCAACCTTTGCCAGGCAGCGCTTTAACTCTGGATTGGACAGTTTTATTGATTACCTAAATGCTGACAACGCTTTGTTGCAGGCTGAGAATGCGTTAGCTTTAAGCGAGATTTCGTCGGCGACCTCCCTAATAGCCATTTACAAGGCCTTGGGCGGCGGTTGGGAAATCATTTCAGAAGATGAATTGGATACTAAATTTCAAAACTTGCATCTGGCCAGTGCCGATGCCAATTAAAACTTAGGTTGTAAGGTGGATCGGATATTTTGGACAAAAAATAGCGCCGATCCACTACAAGATATATGAACAAGGCCGATATACCTGTTTTTGAAAATACGAACGATTTACATGAGGCCATTGGTTTTGCCCATAGGAGCCATATGCCCAATTTTGATGTGTTTCCAGTAGAAGATATGGAAGCTTCATCGAGAAGGTGTATGCCGCCCTATCGTCAAGGATTTTATCAGATAGGGTTGTTGAACTATACAGGAAAGAGTCAACTCAATCTCAATACCGATACCTTGGAATTGAATGAATTTCCTTTATGGTTTGTGGTTCCAGGACAGGTGTTCTCTTGGTTTAGGGATGAAAAGATGTCCGGGTATTATGTGATGTTCAGAAAGGAGTTTTTGATCAATACCTTTCCGGATTTGCAGAAGGATTTTCCTTTTTTGAAAATGTCCGAAAACAATGTGCTGATGCTCACCAAAGAAGAACATGAGTCGTTGTATTTTGATATGGAGCGGATGCATTCGGTATTTAAAAACCCACACCCATATCAAGAGAAAATGTTGGAGGGAATGCTCGGTTCCTTACTATATTTCTGTAAGGCAATCCATGAGCGGCATAAAACAACTGAAAATCACCTGAGCAGGTCACAGATCATTGCAAATCAGTTTGAAGCGTTGGTGGACAAAATGTATGTGGATACCAAAAACGTGAGCGATTATGCGGAAGAATTGAACATAACACCGAACTACCTGACCACGACCATCAAGAAATTGACAGGAAAAAGTGCAAAGGACATTATTCAGGAACGGCTTTTGATGGAAAGTAAGAGCCTATTGAAATATTCGGGACTGGATATCGCTGAGATCGCCTATCGCCTAAATTTTCAAGAACCGACACATTTTACTAGGTTCTTCAAAAATTTGAGCGGAGTAACGCCAAATCAATTTAGGAGAATGTAAATAGTTTGATACCGATTTGACCAACAATAAATTGAGAAAAGAAATACTACTAAGAATGAAAAACCATATGCTAAATTTGTAACATGAAATAAATGAGTAATGAAGAATGATAAATATGTTGCCGTTGTAACGGAAGCAGGTAACGGACTGGGCCACAAGTTTGCCAAGATTTTATTGGAGAATGGGTATGAGGTTGTGCTTGCGGCATGCGGGAAAAGCTTTGAATTACTCTCCAAAGACGGGGAGGATTTACACGGATATCAGCTTTTGAAAACCGATTTTAGTTCGGAAGAGAGTTTGCGTGTGCTTGAACATACCATTAGGGAATCATACGGCAAATTAGATCTGCTGATCAACAATGCTGAAATTGTCAATGGTTTTGGCCACAAGATAGATCAGATCAATATCGAGGATATAAAGGAGGTCTATGAGATTAATTTTTTCTCTATCATTCGAACCATACAAACACTTAAGCCTTTATTGAATCAGAGTGAAGAACCTAGAATCATCAACATCACCAGCTCCTTAGGGGACATCAATAAGATGAAGGATGAAAGTTTTTGTTATTCGGGATATAGTCTTACTGCCTATTCTACCTCCAAAGCAGCGCTTAGCATGTTTACTCATTTGCAGTGCAAGGAATTTAAACCCTCTAAGATAAAAATGTACAGTTTTGATCCTGTAAACATGAAAAACTGTACTTACAACTCCGTAGCCATTTGTGATGGCATCAAAGATGACTTTATTTCCCTCATTGAAAGAAAGCCAATGAGAGCTTAGATTGTCTCATTGAAAATACTATGTACGTACTTGGCTTGAATTTGTATGGCCTAAAGTTCGGCGACCTTTCTACATCCAACAATTTAATTTTCGTATTCAATTGGTTCATAAAGGGATATGGTCGATTATACATCTGAATATGAAAAATCGATAGGGATAAATTCTTCATTTTTTAGCAAAAAAAAAGGCCCTGTTTCAGGGCCTTTTTACAGCTTCATGAAAGGCTCAAACTTCCTTCACAATCGCTTAGAAATAGTATTGTTTAAATAAAATCTCAAGGTATTACTCACCTCTTTCTTGTTTTTGCTTGTTCACCATAGCTTCCACATCGCTCAGCAACTTTTTGGCATCATATACAATACCATCTTTGATGGTGTATTCTATTCCACCAACTCTTTCCACTTTTGCGGTTTCATCGTTCAAACGAACGGCGCCAGTTCCGTATAGTACCTTTAGGTTTTGAAGGGGATTCTCGTCCACAATGATCATATCGGCCAACAAGCCTTCGCGGATTACACCATATTCGATAGGTTTCTTCAAAGGCTTAAAGATTTCTTGGGCACTGTGCATTGTGGCGGCACGAATAACTTCCAATGGATGGAATCCTGCTTCTTGGAACATTTCAAGTTCCAAAATTGTCCCAAAACCATATAGTTGGTATATGAAACCTGAATCTGAACCTAGGGTGATTTTTCCACCCATGTTCTTGTATTCGTTTAGGAACTGCATCCAAACTTGATAATATTTTTTCCATGCCACTTCGTCTTCCGTGGTCCAGTCGAACCAATATGCACCGTGGCTTGTACGGCTGGGGGAAAAGAAATCCATTAAAGAGGGCAATGTGTATTTTTCATGCCAGTCTGCATTACGTGCCCTCATCACATCCCTCCCTGCTGAATAGATGGTCATGGTAGGGTTGATGTAGAAATCCAGTTTTAAAAATTCATCAAGAAGTGCGTTCCACTTTTCACCTCCCGGTTTTACCAGGTTCCATTGGCGGGCAACTTGGCCAAAACGGTGCTGTTCATCTCCATAATTAATATCCACCGGCCAAGGCTGTACATCGTTGTTTTCGTACATGGATTCGAATAGTCCATAAAAGTGGGTCATGCTGGTAAGTCCCAATCTAGCTGCATCGATCGTGTTCATTTGTGCCACCCCGCTTTGTGCAAGGTGGGCGGTGCTCCCCATTCCCAATGAATTGGCTTCATCGAGTACGGCCTCCATAATTTCTGGGCGATGTGAACTAAGTTTTAGCCCGTCCACACCTTTCTTGTTGGCGTAGCGAACCCATTCCCTGGCATCTTCAGGAGTTAGGATTTTACGTCCTTTCCATTCTTTTCCAGTTCCGATCCTATGGAATGAGACCATTCTTGGGGCCACAATTTCGTTCTTGGCACTTCTTTCTTTTTCTTTGAGCGACCATTCCAAGTCTCCAAAAGGAACGCCTCTTATTGTGGTAATTCCATGGGCCATCCATAATTTGTATACGTACTCTGCTTCAGGAGCTTTTGGAGCACCTCCAGTGTGTACGTGCAGATCTATAAGACCTGGCATCACATATTTTCCGGTAGCATCTATTTCCTTGGTCTTGCCATTGCCCAGTGCTGGGCGCTTGGATTCGTCAATAGGTACTTTTGGAACACCTACTCTTGCGATATCCACAATTTTATTGTCTTCGACTATAATGTCCACGGGCCCTGAAGCAGGACCTCCGGTACCGTCAATTAAAATGGCACCTCTAATAATAAGCCGGTCAAAGGGACCTTCTCCTTCACCCGGTTTTCTGTCAGGTGCTCCAATGGTCTGGGCACACATCAGCAAAGGGAGCAAAAGAAGTGTTGCAAAAAATAATTTTTTCATGATTTAAGGTTTAAATGGTTGGTGGTTGGTCAAACCCATGATTGTGAAAAATGGGCATAAACAATCCGTATTTAATAACACTGTTCAATACTATGTTAAAAAAATATAGATTTAGGGTGACAGAAGGTTGTTTTTTGTCGTTTTTGATAAATAATGGAAGTGTTATATGGGATTAAGACAGCCAGCCTGATAAATGGCTCAAAAAATCACAGAACCGTCATGGTGTAGAAAAATCGTGATCAGCAAATTGAAGGTAGTTGTTCTACCACTTGGGAGAGCAAGATCAGAAGAATTGAGGAGATAAAATCTTCTTTTTTGTTGGACCTTAAAAACGCATAGGCCCTTTTCATTTGAGTTTTTACCGTGTTTACTGAAATACCGTTGGCTTCGGCAATTTCAGTATAGCTTTTTCCATCCACTACGACCGATACGAAAATTTCTTTCCTTTTTGTGGGCAATTTATTTATTAAATCATTCAACTTATTGTTTTGTCGGTCCGATCTAGGTTCCGGAGCACTAGGGTCCGTTTCAAAAGTATCCAGTAGCTTTTGCTCCCTTTTTTTCTTTTCTAAATATTGAAAGCTTAAATTTTTGACGGATTTTTTTGCATAGGCCTCAAAAGATATATTTATCGTGATCGACTCTCTTTTGTTCCAAAACGAAACAAAAAAGTCCTGCACAATGTCTTTTGCAATATCCTTATCCTTTACTATGGAAAAGGAAACCAAGCACAAAAGTGGATAGTTGTCTTTAAAAAGCTCTTCAACCTTAAATCTCATAAATTGAGGTTTCGGGGGATATTCATATAAATTTAAAGTTACCGAAATATAAAGTTAAAGTTGATCATTACCCAAAATGGTTGAAAAAATTATTGATTTTTAAAAAAATATTTGATGATTGTCACCCTATTTCAATAAAATACTATCTAATAAATGAGAACAATGATCGAATGCATAAGAAAGAAACATTGCGTACACTTTTAAAAAAGTTGAAGGAGTCGACCGGTTGGAAGGATAAATCTGACAAGGAGTTCGAAGATTTCACTCAAAAATTGATCGAGCGTATTATTGAAGAGGATTTGGTAGACGAATCTTTGGAACTTTTGGAAGGTTTGGATGTGGATAAGGATTGGAAATCCTTGCAGGCTAGAATGTCAAAAGGTAAGCTCAAAAAACTATATCCGAAAAGGATTCTCAGGTATGCCGCTATTTTTATCGGGGTCGTTTCTTTGGGAATAGGTTATGTGTGGCTAAGTGATAATAAAAATGATGTCCTATTGTCCGATACGGACGATATGCATGTAACATTGGATACGGGTTCGGATAGAACCTTGATAGAGTCACATGGTAGCCATGCCGTTACACTTCCATCAGGTGAAACAGTGGCCATCCATAATGGGGATACACTAATTTATGGTTCTAATGAAGAAATCAAGGACTTTGTTTACAATGAGCTCAATATACCCAACGGGAAAATGTTCACGCTTGTATTGTCAGATGGCACCAAGATTTATTTAAACTCAGGAACAAGAATCAAATTTCCTGTAAAGTTTCCTGAAAAAGGTAGGAGGGAAGTGTTGGTTTATGGTGAGGCTTATTTTGATGTGACCAAGGATGAAGAGCGTCCGTTTGTGGTCAATTCCAAGGAAGTTGAGATAGAAGTATTGGGAACACAATTCAATCTGTCTTCCTATGACGATCAGAATGAAGTGGCCACAGTATTGGTAGAAGGTTCGGTGAGTCTTTCACGTTCGGAAAACAGTTCTGACAGGATTTTGTTGAAACCTGGAGAAAAAGGTGCATGGAACAGGGACAAGGGAATAATCGAGGTAGAAGAAGTAGATGTTTCATTACATACCGGTTGGGTTAATGGAGAGGTTGTTTTCAGGAATGCACCGTTTACCGAATTGCTTGCAAGTTTGGAGAGGACCTACAATGTGAAAATAGAAAACACCAACGACAGTATTGTTGGACAGACTTTTAGTGCAAGGTTCAATAGAAATGTAGAAAAAATAGAGGATGTTCTTGAGGCCTTAAGGATTATAACACCTTTTGAGTATGAGTTTGTTGATGGTAAGAAAGGTAAAAAGAAGGATGTTAAAATAAAGTAACAGATAGATAACAACCAAACGATAAACTATTAATACTAAAATATATATGCCAATGAAATGACTTTTTTATTAAAAAAAGCACACAAAAAAAGGGAATGTTGGCCCATTCCCTCTCTTGAACTGTGTGTAATAAATATCGATTCAAACTAATTAAATCAACTCAAAATTATGAAAAAAAAACCATCTAGAATTCTTTTTTTAAAGAGATTCTTGAAGAATGGTTTATCAACCAAATTGACCATTTTTCTAATAATTGCTTCGATAATCCAAATTAAGGCGGCTAACTCCGATTCGCAAGGAGAAAAGCTTTCACTTGATTTAGAAGAAGTTACCATAGAGAGCGCATTGGGCGAGATCGAGTCTCGTTCCGAGTATCGTTTTATGTATGAGTACAGTCAAATCCCTTTAAAAAAGAAAGTAAGTTTAAAGACAAAAGACCAAAAAGTTGAGGATATCCTGACGCTTTTGTTCAGGGACACTAAAGTGGTTTATCAAATCCGTGGTAGACAAATCATACTGATGAAATCTGCAAGTAAAAAATCATCGGATGGATTTTCTTCGACGGAACCCGTTAAGCCAATAATACAGAGTACTGTAACAGGTACGGTCGTGGATTTTAGCGGGGTACCTTTATTGGGTGCGAACGTTATGGTTAAAGGAACGTCCAACGGTGCCCAAACGGATTTTGATGGAAATTTTACCATAGAGGCCGAACCAGGAGACATTTTAGTGGTGTCCTACATCGGTTTTAAGACTTCGGAGACCGAAGTTACGGGTAGCGGTCCCATCACTATTGAACTCCAAGAAGATTCCGCACAGTTGGATGAGGTTGTAGTTACCGCCCTTGGTATTTCCAGAGAGAAAAAATCTTTGGGATATGCAACGCAAGAAGTTGATGGCGAAGATGTTAACAGAACTCCCACCGATAACGTGGTGAACGCATTGTCCGGTAAAATTGCCGGGGTACAGATCAAGAACAACACCAACATGGGCGGATCCAGTAACGTTGTAATTCGTGGTAGTACCTCTTTAACAGGTAACAACCAAGCCTTGTTCGTTGTGGATGGTGTTCCTGTGAGCAACTCCAACTTCAACACTGCCGATCAGCAGAGTGGTACCGGTGGTTTCGATTACGGTAACATGGCCTCGGATATCAACCCGAACGATATCAAATCCATTAACGTACTTAAAGGTGCGGCCGCAACGGCACTTTATGGTTCTAGGGCCACAAACGGTGCGGTGATCATTACCACTAAATCTGGAGCCGGTGCAAAACAAAAACCAACAGTAACTATCAACTCAAACGTTACCATGGGATTCATCGATAAATCCACATGGCCAGATTTCCAATATCAGTACGGTACAGGATATGGTCCTGTTTATGGTAACGATGGAATGAGTTTTTTCAATGACCAAGATGTGAATGGCGATGGGGAATTGGATTTGGTGACACCAGCTACCGCATATGGTTCTTATGGTGCGCAGTTTGATCCCAATCTAATGGTATATCAATGGGATTCCTTTTACGAAGGATCTCCGTATTATCTCCAACCAAGTCCATGGGTTGCTCCGGAAAGCAGATTGATCGATTTCTTTGAAACCCCCGTAACTATGACCAATAGTGTTGCGGTTGCTGGTGGAAGTGATAAGGCAACCTATAGGATTGCCTATACCCGTTTCAATCAAGATGGGTTGATGCCTAACAGTAATATGACCAGGGACAACATTTCCATCAATACAACTTTTGATATTACCGATAAGTTCTCCGTTTCGGGAAGTGCCAATTATATCCTTACCGATGCCTTGGGACGAAATAGGACAGGTAGTGAAACTGGTGCCAATGCACAGAACGTAATCTCATCCATGAGAAGGTACTGGGCCATGAACGTTGGTATAGACGAATTGAAGGATGCCTATTTCAACACGGGAACCAATGTTGACCCATTTATGGGAGGTACAATCGATAACCCTTACTGGGTCGTTTACGAAAACTATCAGAACGATTCCCGTAGTAGGATTTTTGGAAACGTATCCGCAAAATATAAATTCACCGACTGGTTGAATGTGGAAGGTAGGGTCTCCTTGGATACCTATTCCTTTATTCAAGAAGAAAGGAATAATGTAGGTACAGCTGGTGCCGTGGGAAGATATTCCAGGAGAAACATCAACTATAGTGAAGAAAACTATGATTTGATGATCAACTTCAACAAATATGTTACAGACAAGTTGAACATCAGCGGTGTTTTGGGAGCCAATATCAGAAGAACGGACTTAAGTTCCATATATGCCGAAACAAACGGTGGATTGGTACTTCCGGATTTGTTCTCCCTTTCAAATTCATTGAACTTACCACCAGCACCCATAGAGAATGTGGAGAAAGTTGGAGTTGATGGATATTACGGTCTGGCCTCGTTCGGTTACGATAACTTGATCTATGTAGATTTAACAGGACGGTTTGACCATTCCTCTACATTGCCAGAAGAGAACAGTACATATTTCTATCCATCCATTTCTTCCAGTTTTGTGTTTTCCAATTTAGTGGACAAAAACTGGTTGAGTTTTGGTAAACTTCGTTTAAACTATGCAGAGGTAGGTAGTTCCGCACCAGCAAACAGTTTGATCGATGTATTGAACAAACCGACACCATTTGGAGCAGTTCCTTTGTACGGAACAAACGATACCAAGAACAACGAAGACCTATTGCCCGAAACAACTATCAGTTACGAAGCAGGTCTTGAAATGAGATTCTTGAACAGTAGATTAGGCTTTGATCTATCTCTTTACCAAACAAATTCCAAGGATCAGATCATCCCTGTGGCCATTTCAACCACAACAGGATACTCTTCTAGATTTGTGAACGCTGGAGAAGTTGAGAACAAGGGTATTGAGGTGGCCATTAATGGAGACATCGTAAAAACGGAGGATTTTCAATGGAAAGCCAATGTAAACTGGGCAAAGAACCAGAGTGAGGTAGTTTCCTTGTTCGAAGGTGGTAGCAACCTACAATTGGGAACGGTAAGTGGAGTTTCCATTAATGCAACAGTGGGGGAACCTTATGGAACCATTCAAGGAACCGATTACATTTACGTGGATGGAAAACGTTTAATAAACCAAGAAACTGGTGCTTACGAGCGTACAACCACTTCCAACAACGTAATCGGTAACATTACCCCAGATTGGACAGCGGGTATCACCAACCAGTTAAGGTACAAAAACTTTGATTTGAGTTTCTTGATCGATATCCAAAGTGGCGGAGATGTGTATTCGAACGATATCTCAACAGGTAACCGTTCAGGGCTGTACGCTTGGTCTGTAGGACTTAACGATTTGGGCAATCCAATAAGAAACTCCTTGGCCGATGGCGGGGGAATCATATTGGACGGTGTAGCTCCTGATGGATCTCCAAACACCGTTAGAACTGCAATGGATAATTACAGAAATGCAACAGGTAGTGTTATGGCACCACAGGCGCACTTCGTATACGACGCATCTTATGTGAAGTTGAGAGAAGTTGCCTTGAACTATAACTTCCCAAAAATGGCCTTTATGGACAAACTTAGCATTCAATCGTTAAGATTGGGGTTAACAGGTTCCAATTTGTGGATCATCCATAAGAACCTGCCATATGCTGACCCAGAAGCTGGATTGAGTTCCGGTAACTTGCAAGGTTCTCAAAACGGGGTTTTGCCTACGGTAAGAAATATCGGTTTTAACCTACAAGTTCAATTCTAAACCCAAAAAAATCAGAAAATGAAAAACTATTATATCATAATTTTAATGGCACTGTTTTTCTCATGTTCCGGTGATTTGGAAGACATGAACGTGGACGTGAAGAACGCAACAGAGGCTCCGGCGGAGACCTTTTTCAACAATGCCGTGAAAAATCTGTCCGATACCATGAGCGGTATCACCTATGGGGCCAATGGTAACCCATTTAATACAACCAGATTGTTGGTGCAGCAAATTTCCTCTGTAACCTATAACGAGGGAACCACGTACTATTCCAACTTTACCTGGAACGAGGTGTATATGGATATCTTGAACAACCTTCGCCAAAGTGAGGAAGTAATTCAAAGTGCTGAGAGTCTGACTCCCGCAAACGAAAATCAATTGGCGATCATTGAGATTGTTCAGGTGTATACATGGTCCAAACTTGTGGAGTCTTTTGGAAATATTCCCTATTCACAAGCACTGGATGTGGATAACATTTCACCAGAATATGATGATCAAGAGGCAATCTACACTGATTTGATTGCAAGGTTGACCGCAGCCATCAGTGCTTTGGATGCATCCCAACCTTCATGGGGTCAAGACCTTCTTTATAATGGAGATGTGGCCAGCTGGAGCAGTTTTGGAAGTTCATTATTGTTCCAAATGGGAATGAGGATCATTGACGCCAATCCTACTTTGGCCAACGATGCCATAACCACCGCCTTGCCAAATATCTTTACCTCAAATGCAGATATTGCACAAATAGAGCATTTGGAGTCACAGCCAAATACCGCTGAACTTTGGACGGATTTAGCAGTAGGTAACCGTAGGGACTTTGTGGGAACAGATGTTTTTATCGACTACATGAACGAATTGGAAGATCCACGAAGATCAGTTTTCTTTCAAGAAGTAGATGGCACAGATGGTGTGTATCGAGGTTCAGAATCCGGCCTTGTGGTAGCTTATTTTGATTTCTCCAGATTTGGAACACTGTTCTATCAGCCTACCACTCCGGTAATCCTTTTGGATTATGCAACAATAGAATTTTTGTTGGCAGAAGCAGCTGAAAGAGGAATCGCTGGGGTGACCGATGCAGAATCGCACTACAATGCGGCCATACAGGCAAATTTTGATTATTACGGACTTGGAGACAGCGCAGCTGCCTACTTGGCTAATCCAGAAGTAGCATATACTAGCGCTCCCGGTACTTGGGAAGAAAAAATAGGTATGCAAAAATGGGTGGCATTGTTCAACCAAGGATTGGAAGCGTGGACAGAGTACAGAAGATTGGATTATCCAACCTTAGAAGCCCCACCTCAATCCTTTGTTCCAACTGTCCCCGTAAGATTGACGTACCCTATTTCCGAGCAAACCTTGAACAGGGCCAATTATGAAAGCGCAGCTGCGGTCATAGGTGGAGACCTGCTTACGACAAGTTTGTTCTGGGATGTGGATTAAATTCTTGTAAAATAACCAACTTAACCATAAGATTGCCTGGGCTGTGACCCAGCTCAGGCTCTCATTGATTTTTTTATCCGTTTGATTAGCTCAAAGGGGCAGGATATGCTCTATCTAAATTTGATTGCTCAATAAATCAAAATCCTGCCCCTTTTTTAATTAATGGATCGCACATTTAAATTTCTAAAGATATAAATTGTTGTACCCAACGTTTTGGGCTATCCTCGTCACATTAAAAAGTAAAAACCATGAACATAAGACTTAACAAAATAATATACCTTCTCTTTTTTATAGGCACAACAGTTTCTGCACAGCAGTTGAATACCGCAATGGACTCAACGGTAACTGTACAAGGCAGGGTGAATATTAAAGGGAAAGAAGTAAAATACAAAGCAACAACTGGTAAGCAACCTGTATGGGACGATAAAGGAAAAATAATAGCCGGACTGTTTTTTACCTATTACCAAAGAACGGATGTGGACAATATTGCCAAAAGACCATTGGTAATTTCTTTCAACGGTGGTCCAGGCTCAGCTTCGGTTTGGATGCACATTGCATATACCGGACCAAAAATTTTGAATATTGATGAAGAAGGATATCCGGTACAACCCTATGGAATTAAGGATAACCCTAATTCCATTTTGGACGTCGCCGACATCGTTTATGTAAACCCGGTGAATACGGGTTACTCCAGAGCTATAAACGAAATGGACGATAAGACCAAATCGGAGACCTTTTTTGGTGTTAAACAGGATATAAAATACTTGGCGACATGGATTGATAATTTTGTCACAAGAAACAACCGTTGGGCCTCACCCAAATTTTTAATTGGAGAAAGCTACGGAACACCAAGGGTTTCAGGGTTGTCATTAGAGCTCCAAAACTCCCATTGGATGTATTTGAACGGGGTTATTTTGGTTTCCCCAACAACCTTGGGAATAGAAAGAGGTGCTGTTGCAGGTGCAGCGAACTTCTTACCCTATTATACTGCTGCGGCTTGGTTCCACGAGCAATTACCTGCTGATTTGCAATCCAAGGATTTAGTGGAGATTCTTCCGGAAGTAGAGGCCTATACCATTGATGTACTTACCCCGGCAATCTCTAAGGGAGGATATTTGCCAGAATCAGAAAAAAAACAAGTTGCAGCAACAATAGCGAGATACTCTGGATTATCGGAGAAAGTGATATTGGAGCATAACCTACGTATACCAAAAACCTTCTTTTGGAAAGAATTATTGAGAGATGAAGGCTACAATATAGGTAGATTGGATTCACGCTACTTGGGAATCGATGAGCAGACCGCAGGAACAAGGCCCGATTACGCGGCAGAACTAACCAGTTGGTTACATTCCTTCACACCAGCCATCAACCATTACTTCAAAAACTATCTAAATTATCATACCGATATAAAGTATAACATGTTTGGTCCGGTGCGTCCTTGGGATAGAAGCAACAATACAACAGGATACGATTTGAGACAGGCTATGGCACAAAACCCGTACTTGAATGTATTGGTTCAATCCGGATATTATGATGGAGGTACGGACTACTTCAATGCAAAATATAACATGTGGCAGATGGACCCCAGTGGTAAACTTAAAGATAGAATGGAGTGGAAAGGTTATAGGAGCGGACATATGATGTATCTTAGGAATGAGGATTTGCAAACCGCAAACGATGACCTCAGGGAGTTTATCGCAAAGTCGCTCCCGGCAGAAGGAATGCCCGCAAAATATAGTAGAAAGTAAACAACTGATGCAGGGCCAAAATAGAATAGACTACAATTAACTTATAAAATGAAGAAACTAAAATTTCACTTATTGATTCTTGCTGTTGCCTTAGTGCAAGGAGCAATGTACGGACAAATTGAAAAAGCACCGGAGCGTGCCGAAGGAGAAGGGCCTTGGAGCCAACTGATCATCAGAGGAGCTACGATGATAAACGGTACACTGGCCCCGCCACAGGGCCCTGTGGATATCGTTGTGGAAAACAACAAAATCGTAGATGTCAGGGTGGTTGGCTATCCAGGGGTTCCAATAGACCCTAAAAGACGCCCAGCTCTAAAGCCTGGAGGAAAAGAACTAAATGCCGAAGGAATGTACATAATGCCCGGTTTTGTGGATACCCACGCCCATATTGGCGGAATGGCACAAGGAACTTCTGCCGAGTATGTTTTTAAACTTTGGATGGGACATGGAATCACTACGATCGCCGACCCAGCATCTGGCAATGGCATAGAGTGGACCTTGGAACACAAGAAGAAAAGTAAAAACAATGAAATTACCGCCCCACGAATCAAAGCATATACTGCTTTTGGTAGTAAACTTAATGGTGAAATGGGTAGAGAGAACATTGCCACACCGGAGCAGGCCATCGAATGGGTCCGTGCAAATGCCAAAAAAGGAGCGGATGGTATCAAATTCTTTGGAGCCCCACCAAAAGTTATGGAAGCTGCATTGGTGGAGAACAAAAAATTGGGACTTCGTTCCAAAATGCACCACTCCCAGACCTATGTGGGGCAATGGAACGTGCTTCACAGCGCTCGTGCAGGTTTAACGGCAATGGAACACTGGTATGGACTTCCAGAGGCATTGTTCAATGATAGGACAGTTCAGGATTATTCTTTGGACTATAACTATCAGAACGAGCAAGATCGTTTTGGTGAAGCAGGCCAGTTGTGGACCCAGGCAGCAAAACCATATTCCGATAAATGGAATGCCGTAATGGAGGAGTTGCTCGAGTTGGACTTTACACTATCGCCAACAATGGTGATTTATGAGGCCAACCGTGATTTGGCAAGAGCAAGAAGAGCTGAGTGGCACGAGGAGTATACTTTGCCGACGCTTTGGGAATTCTACTCACCAAGCCGTCAATCCCACGGTTCTTATTGGCACTATTGGGGAACAGAAAGAGAGATTGATTGGAAGGCCAACTACGAACTTTGGATGACTTTCATCAACGAATATAAAAACCGTGGTGGTCGTGTAACAGTAGGAACCGATGCAGGTTTTATTTACGAATTGTACGGATTTGCATATCCAAGAGAAATGGAATTGTTGCGTGAGGCCGGTTTTCACCCGTTAGAAGTAATCAAAGCAGCAACACTCAACGGAGCGGAGTCTTTGGGTATGGATGATGAGATAGGTACCATTGCCGTGGGCAAATTGGCAGATTTCGTGATTACAGAAGAGAACCCGTTGGCGAACCTTAAATCGTTGTACGGAACTGGGGCCATCAAATTAATGGAGGACAATACCATTGAAAGAGTGGGTGGTGTAAAGTATACCATCAAGGACGGAATCATCTATGATGCCAAACAATTGTTGAAAGATGTGAAGGAAATGGTGGATAAGGAAAAAGAAGCCAAAAACTATAAAATATTGCAACCAGGAATAAAAGGGTAAAATTAGTTTGATTTTAATAGGTTAGAATATATACCCTTTTTACAATCGTGGTGGTTGTTCGCAATCACCACGATACTTCACTACAAACAAAAATCATTTCAGTATGAACAAATAGGTTGTTACGGTAAACCTGATGTTTCAACGAGCAAGAAACTTATACCCAATTTTAGGGTAACCCCTATCGTGGCAATTGTTAACAATTTACATCATGTCGGACATTTTAAATTTTAACAATACAGAAACGGCCTTTGCCACAAAGTCCAATATGGAACTTAAAAAGGCCAAATTCTTATTTGGAATGTTGGAGTATGGTCAGCTTACCAAGCTGGCGAAACCTATGCTTAATTTCGCTTTTCAAGCTAGACTTCCGATAAAGGGAATATTAAAGAAAACCATTTTTTCCCAGTTTTGCGGAGGTGAGAGCCTTCAAGAATGCAAAACACAAATAGATCAACTATATCAAAATGGGGAAGTAATGTCCATATTGGACTATTCTGTCGAAGGAGCTGAGAACGATAAAAATTTTGATGCCACTTTAGATACACTGCTTAAAATCTGTAAGTTCTCCGAATTTCAAAAGCAGATTCCTTTTTTGGTTTTCAAGCCAACAGGACTCGGTAGGCTGGAAATTTTTCGTAAGGTTTCGGAAAATGTACCTATGAATTTGTCGGAATCTGAAGAATGGGCAAGAATAAAAAAAAGATTTGAAGCCATATGTAGGGCAGTGGCAGAGACCGATAATTTAAAGATTATGGTAGATGCTGAAGAGTCTTGGAGCCACAATGCCGTTGATGGGCTTACAGAAGATATGATGCTTAAATACAACAAAGAGCGAACTGTTGTTTTTGCAACCGTTCAACTTTATTTGAGCAAAAAATACGACTACCTAAAACATTTAAAGGATTTTGGGGAAAAGAGCGGAATCAGAGTGGGGGTAAAGTTGGTTCGCGGTGCCTACATGGAAAAGGAAAGGGACAGAGCTTTGGCACGAGGATATGATAGCCCAGTATGTCCGGACAAATCCACGACCGATAAAAATTTTGATAACGGGGTAGATTTTGTTCTTGAAAACCTGGATGTTCTTGATTTGTTTCTCGGAACCCATAACGAAATCAGTTGTAGGGAATTGGTTAAGAAGCTCTACAATCAGGGAATTAGCGTTACAGACTCGCGCGTTTGGTTTGGTCAGTTGTTCGGGATGAGCGATAACATTAGTTTTAACATGGCCAAAGCAGGGTATAATGTGGTAAAATATGTGCCCTTCGGACCAATTAAAGATGTAATGCCGTATTTGATTCGCCGAGCAGAAGAAAACTCATCCGTAGGTTCACAATCTTCAAGGGAAATGGAATTGCTCAAAAAAGAATTACAACGACGAAAGGAAATGGCCAAATTGAGATAATGAATTCGTAATGGTGTATGTAAAGGTCGTAAGGGCATTGCTTTTACGGCCTTTTTTTTTGACCAAAATCGAATTGAACAAAAAAAGGCCGTCATTACAATATGACGGCCTTGAAGTTATTCGTTTTTGGTGTTATCCCAAAAAAGGATACCTGTAATCCTCGGGGGTCACGAAGGTTTCCTTGATCAAACGGGGGGAGACCCATCTGAGGAGGTTCTGCATGGAGCCCGCCTTGTCGTTGGTCCCGGATGCCCTTGCCCCTCCGAAGGGCTGTTGCCCCACAACGGCGCCCGTTGGCTTGTCGTTGATGTAGAAGTTACCTGCCGCGTTCTGCAGGGCCTTGGTGGCCTCGTCGATGGAATAGCGGTCGCCGGAGAGCACTGCCCCGGTGAGCCCGTATTCCGATGTGCCGTCCACGAGCTTCAACGTTTCGCCCCAATCCTTGTCCTCGTATACGTAAACGGTCACCACTGGGCCAAAGAGCTCGGTGTACATGGTCTCGTACTGTGGGTCGGTGGTCAAGATCACGGTAGGTTCTATAAAGTACCCTTCGGACTTGTCGTAGTTCCCTCCGGCGATGATCTCTGCATTGTCATCGGCCTTGGCCTTGTCGATGTATTTGGCCAGTTTGTCAAAGGACCCCTCGTGGATCACCGCGGTGATAAAATTGCCCATGTCCTCCGGGGAGCCCGGTTTGTTGAAGGATGCAATGTCCTTCTTCACCAGTTCCAGAATTTCATCGGCAGTGGACTTTGGCAGGTACACCCGTGATGCAGCGCTACATTTCTGTCCCTGGAACTCGAAGGCCCCACGGCTGATGGCAGTGGCCACTTGTTGCGGTTTTGCCGTCGGGTGCGCGATGATGAAATCCTTTCCGCCGGTCTCGCCCACGATGCGCGGATATGTTTTGTATTTGTGGATGTTGTTCCCGATCTGCTTCCAAAGGTTCTTGAACACGGTGGTGGAACCGGTAAAATGTATTCCCGTAAAGTCCGGGCTGTCCAGAACGGTGTCGGAGATCATAACGGGGTCGCCATAGACCACGTTGATCACCCCATCGGGCAATCCGGCCTCCTTGAAGACATCGACGATCACCTTGGCGGAATAGATCTGGCTATCGCTGGGCTTCCAGACCACCACGTTGCCCATCATGGCCGCACTGGCGGGAAGGTTCCCTGCAATGGCGGTAAAGTTGAACGGGGTGATGGCGTAGACGAAGCCTTCCAATGGACGGTACTCGACCCGGTTCCATACCCCTTCCGAGGATTCGGGCTGTTCGCCATAGATCTGTGCCATGTACTCCACGTTGAACCGTAGAAAGTCCACGATCTCACATGCGGAATCGATCTCGGCCTGATAAATATTTTTGGACTGGGCCAGCATAGTGGCGGCGTTCATCTTTTGTCGGTACGGCCCGGCAATGAGCTCGGCAGCCTTGAGGAAGATGGCGCATCGCTGTTCCCAAGTGAGGTCGGCCCAGGCTTCCCTGGCCTCCAGGCAGTTGGCGATGGCCTGCTCCACGTGGGTCTTCTCGGCCAAGTGGTAGTGCCCCAGAATGTGCTTGTGGTCGTGCGGGGGCGACATGGGCCTGGTGTTGCCCGTTCTTATCTCTTCGCTTCCGATGTAAAGAGGAATGTCAACCTCACTGTCGTAAAACGCCTTGTATTGTTTTAGTACTTCTTCTCGCTCGGGAGTGCCCGGAGCGTAGCTTTTGACCGGCTCATTAATAGCGGTCGGAACATGAAAAAATCCTTTTCCCATACTTGATTAAATTAATTTTTAAATATTTATTTCACAGTTGTAGCAAAGTTACTAAAAGGGATATGCATTTTAAACTTTATAGAGGGTCAATTAAAGGTCAAAGTCTTTATTTTTAGGGGAAAATCAGAGATGAAATGAATTTATTTTGTAATTTGTTGGTGTAATAAATTATGACAGTGAAAACCATTTAATTGATTGGCCTCAATTGGTTTTTTTCGGTCAGGGTAAATCGAAATCAAACTAATATGACACTACAGAAAAACACCACCTAAGAATAGTCTTTTACTTAGGGTATTCAAAATTTAAAATAAAAGGTTTAGATACCACAATACTTATGTATTGATGAATCATTACCTCATGCTCCGTATGTATGGACTGCATCAAGTTTGTAGTGCCTAGGTACGGCACTTGAGGACAAGTAAAATTTTATAGAACCAACCAAAATCAACCTTATCAAATGAAAAATCAATTTTTGATATTGCTCTGTATGGCAATATCCTTTTCGTCCTATGGACAACGAAAAAAGCCGGACAGTGGTATAAATGAGCGGCTTTACGAGTCCATGGAATATCGGAACATTGGACCCTTCCGCGGTGGAAGAGCAACAACGATAGAAGGTATTCCCGATGATATCTTTACTTATTATATGGGTGCCACAGGTGGTGGTGTGTGGAAGACCGAGGATGGAGGTGAAACATGGAACAATATCTCCGATGGCTATTTTAATACTACTGGCATCGGAGACATCACCGTAGCACCATCGGACCATAATATTGTCTATGTTGGAACCGGTGAATCCTGTATCCGAGGTGTAAAAACATCTCATGGGGATGGTATGTACAAATCCTTGGACGCGGGAAAAACGTGGGAACATATCGGACTTAAAGAGACGCGCCATATTGGTGAAGTTTACGTTCATCCTACCAATCCCAACAAAGTTTATGTCGCCGCACAGGGTAATCCTTGGGGAACGGACGAATATCGGGGATTGTACCTATCAGAAGATGGTGGGAAGACCTGGGAAAAAATTCTGTATGTTGATGATCATTCAGGAATTGTGGATATGACGGTTAGTGAATCCGACCCCAACTTTATGATGGTAACCTCTTGGGATTTCCAAAGAAAACCCTGGGTTGTACAGAGTGGTGGCCCAGGAAGTAAGGTTTTCAAGACCACAGATGGTGGTAAAACTTGGAAGGAAATCAACAAAGGTCTTCCAAAGCTAAAGGGAAAAATGGGCATCGATATAAGTCCGGCCAATCCAAACGTGGTATATATGGCCATTGAGGCAAAGGAGAGAGAAGGAGGGGTGTATCGCTCCAATGATGCAGGTGAAACATTTTCTCAAACCACTAATGATGCGACAACCTATGCCAGGGCATGGTACTACATGCACATTATTGCGGACCCCAATGATGAAGACGAGCTGTGGGTAATGAACAGTCATGCCATGAAATCCATTGATGGTGGCAAAACCTTTACCGGTAACCCGGGAAGCCATGTAGATCATCACGATATGTGGATCAACCCAAATAATAGTGCCATTATGGCCAATGCGAATGATGGTGGTGCTTCCATCACCTATAATGGAGGTAAAACTTGGTCCACCATTATGAATCAACCCACAGGACAGTTTTACAGGGCAATAACCGATAATGGTTACCCCTACAGAGTGTATTCCGGCCAGCAGGACAACAGTACCATCGCGATAGATAGCCGGGTTATGGACAATGGTATAGGGGAAATGCACTGGGATATCATGCGTGCAGGGGAGTCTTCTACCGTAGCTGTGGATCCAAACAACCCAAGATATGTATACTCCACCTATTTTGCCAGCAATTTTGTGGAATGGGACCGTGATATCGATAATACAAGAATGGTTCGCCCATACCCCGAAAGAATTAGTGGGGAACAACCAAAAAACCTAAAGTTAAGGGCCAATTGGAACGGACCGGTAATGGTGTCGCCACATAACCCTAACGTAATATATTACGGTTCGCAATATGTAATGAAGTCGACGAATAGGGGAGTTACATGGAAAACCATGAGTGAAGACCTTACAAGGAACAACAAGGACCATCAAGGAAAAGGTGGTATTCCAATTTCCAACGAACAGATTACTGCAGAGAGCTATAACAATATTTTCAATATTGAAGAATCTCCTGTTAAGGAAGGGGTGGTCTGGGCAGGTTCAGATTGTGGTTTGGTACACGTAACCCAAGATGGTGGTGAAACATGGACCAATGTGACACCTAAAGGTTTGGAGGAAGGAATCATAAATGTAGTGGAACCCTCCCCACACGATGCCGGCACAGCATATTTTGCCATGGCTGGATACAAGATGAACAATTTTACCCCACAGATCTATAAAACCACCGACTACGGAGCATCTTGGGAAAAAATTGTAACTGGGATTCCGGGCGACACCTTCGCAAGGACGGTTCGTGAGGACCCGGATAGAAAAGGATTGTTGTACGCTGGCACGGAAACGGGAGTGTTCGTTTCTTTTGATGATGGTAAACAATGGCATTCGCTACAGAACAATCTTCCAGAAGTACCCATTACTGATTTAAGGGTGCAGCGTAAAGATTTGGTAGTGACCACACAAGGTAGGGCCATCTGGATTTTGGATGATCTTACGCCCTTGCATCAAATTTCCGATGAAGTGGCAAAATCTGATTACTTTTTGTACCAACCCAATGATACCCATGCGGAATTATCGATTGCCTATAGTTCCGATGGCAGTGGTCAAAACCCTCCAAAGGGTGTTCAAATCCATTACGTGAACAACAAGGAGGTTCCCGCGGATACAAAAATGTCGTTAGAGATTCTGGACAGCGAAGGCGAGGTAATCCATGCCGAATTCACCAATGTTGCAAGAACTGAATGTGATAGCCTGATTAAGCCACAATTAAAAAAGGCAATCGGAACACACCGATACAAGTGGAACATGAGGGAGGGAATGTTCGATTGCCTAACGGAGCTTTATACCACCAATCGAGATTTAAGTGCTTATGATGCAGCTCCCGGTGATTATAAAGTAAGATTGACCATTGGTGATGTTGTCATGACCCAAGATTTTGCCATCACGATTGACCCACGAATCAAGATGAGCGTCGATAATGTGGAAGAAGCCTATGTTGAGCGAGATGGAATTTTCAAATCGATTTATAGTGCAGGTACCGAAATGACCCAAGGGGTAAGGGGCCTAAGAAAGGTAAAGCAACAGCTGAAATTTGTGATGGAAGAATCGGATTCCCCAGAACTAAAGACCAAAGGAAAACTGCTCGAAGAACGTATAGATGATTGGATAGCAAAAATCTTGCAGAAGGAAATGCGGACCTATCAAAGTAATTATATGTTCGAGGCCAGATTGTTGATCAAATACAAAGACTTTCTAAACCGTATTGGTAAAGGAAATCTCCCGGTTACCGAAGGGGTGAGAGAGGTGACCAAAGATTATCTTGATCAATGGCGCAAACTAAAAACCGATCTACAATTCATAAAGAGCAAAGAAGTTGCTGAATTCAACCAGCTTATTGCGAATACGAAGCTTCCCCAGATTTATACCCCTTAACTATTTTTTGCTTCATAGTTGTGTGTTTAGTAGAGAAGGCCCTTTGTTGGGCCTTCTTTTTTGTTTTGTATACATTTTGGTGATTGGTTGGGATAAAATGGAATGTTTTGGTGAGGTTATTAAACCAGTTTAAGTGAAATCTGTTGCGATAACCGTAATTTTGAATAAAAGGCATTGGAATGAAAAATAAGCAAAAAGTTGTAGTCGTAGGAGGTGGGTTTGCCGGATTGGAACTTATTAGAAAGTTGGGCAACTCAAAAATATACGACGTTGTTTTGGTGGATGTGAACAACTATAATTTTTTTCCTCCATTAATTTATCAAGTATCTACAGGTTTCATGGAACCTTCAGCAATAAGTTATCCCTTTCGGAGAATCCTTCGAGATAAAAAAAGTGTGCGTTTTCGCTTGGGCAGTTTGGAAAAAGTGGTGCCATCAGAGAACAAAATAATCTTGAGCAATGGTGAGTTGCATTATGACATTCTGGTGATGGCCACAGGAGCGGAAAGCAATTTCTTTGGAAACAAGAATATCGAAAAATATAGTCTTCCTATGAAGACCATTAGCGATGCATTATCCTTACGGAATACAATCTTGACACGGTTAGATCGTGCCACCCGTTTGCAGAAAGCAGAGGAACGTAAACGATTGTTGACCTTTGTAATTGCCGGTGCAGGCCCTACTGGTGTTGAGTTATCGGGAATTTTGGCTGAAATGAGCTCTTCAATTCTAAAAAAAGACTATCCTGAACTGGATCGGGAAGATCTAGGAGGTATTTATTTGATCGATGGTCAAAAAGCAGTGTTGTCGGCCATGTCCACCAAATCACAGAAATACACGCACAAAAAGCTTGAACAATACGGAGTTAAAATTAAATTGGACACTTTCGTAAAAGACTTCGACAATGAAAAAGTATTGTTGTCCGACGATACAGAAATCTTTACCAAGAACCTGATTTGGGCCGCAGGAGTCTCCGCAAAGACTTTTGAAGGATTCCATAAGGAAAGCTATGGCAAGGGCAATCGTTTAAAAACAAATGAGTACAATCTGGTTGAGGGATATACAAATATCTATGCTTTGGGAGACTGTGCGCTGGTATTAGGCGACGAGGCATTTCCGAATGGACACCCCCAATTGGCGCAACCAGCAATACAACAGGCCGAAAACTTGGCCAAGAACTTGGAGAGGAAAGATGACAATTGGAAGAATTTCGCCTATAAGGATAAAGGATCTTTGGCCATTATAGGAAGGAACAAGGCCGTTTTGGACATTCCCGGTCAAAATTATTCTGTTAAGGGGTTTTTGGCTTGGCTTATTTGGATATTTGTCCATATCATGGGCTTGGTCAATTTTAAGAACCGAATGCGTGCGTTTGTTGACTGGATCGGATATTATATTCACAGAGATCAATATTTTAGGATGATCATTAAACCTAAGGAGCGGGAAGTCTAAAAGCTTCATAGAAGCTGAAATGCTTCTGTTTCGCGACCAAGTAAAAGGGCCTTTTAAATGAAAGGTTTTTTATTGTTTCCGTGACAGTATCGGTGCTTGGAATAGTATTTCGGTCAAAACTTTGACCGAACCGACCAAACTTATCGAAAGAACAACCTTAAATTTATGTGCAAAGTACTCCAAATAAAAGTTCACATGAAAAACGTTCTAAAAGTTACGATATGGTCTATGGTTTTTGTTTTGATGTTGGGAATGCAGCAATCCTGTGGCTTGGATGATGGGACGGACCCAACTATAGAGGGGCCTGAAGGTTCTGAACAGGGAAATGATGATGACGATGGTGATGATGAGGAGCCAGAAGCTCCAGAGGAAGCCCTGGACCCTGTAGAAACAAATGAGCCGAACACGGATTATTCACCGGCCTTCGAAGGACAAACAAGAATCAATGGCGTTCAAACGGAAACAGCATATACCACTACCGTTTTTGCCACAGGGTTATCCAGCCCTTGGGGTATGGCGCATCTTCCGGATGGTAGAATTTTAGTGACCGAAAAGGCAGGTGTCATGAAGTTGGTGTCCACTTCTGGAACAGTGAGCGGCCCGATTACCGGTGTCCCTTCCGTGAACAGCTCGGGTCAGGGTGGTCTCTTGGATGTAGCCGTAGACCCAAATTTTGAAGAAAACAGAATGGTATACTGGTCATTTTCGCAAAATGGTCCCGATGGTACAGCAACCGCCGTAGCCAAGGGAAGGTTGTCGGATAGCGAGGATGAACTGGAGAATGTCGAAGTCATCTACACGGCGATTCCGGAATTTAACAGTACCGCCCATTACGGTTCTCGTTTGGCGTGGGACGGACAAGGAAATTTGTTCGTAAGCACCGGCGACAGATCAAGTACGGTCACTAGACCAGAAGCACAAGAATTGGATGCTGCATTGGGCAAGGTATTGCGAATTACTACCGATGGTGAACCTGTGGCAGACAATCCGTATGTGGGCGAAATAGGGATATTGCCGGAAATTTATTCCTACGGACACCGCAATGTGCAAGGTCTGGCCATTCATCCGGTAACCGGAGATCTTTGGGAATCCGAGCTCGGACCAAGAGGAGGGGATGAGATTAATCTCATTAAATCTGGAGCTGATTATGGTTGGCCAACAATTTCTTATGGATTGGAATATAGCGGAGCGGCCATTGGCTCCGGAATCACTCAGCAAAATGGAATGGAACAGCCTGTCTATTATTGGGACCCAGTGGTGTCACCTAGCGGAATGGATTTTTATTCCGCTAATGCCATCCCTGAATGGACAAATAATCTGTTTTTGGCGGCTCTCAGTGGTCAACACATCGTTAGGTTGGTCATAGAAGGAAATGTTGTGGTCGGTGAAGAGCGATTGTTAGAAGATGAAGGTGAACGTTTTAGAGATGTACTGAATGGTTCCGATGGCGCCCTTTATGTGCTTACGGACGGTGATAATGCCGTAATCTACAGAATAGGTGTATAGGCATCAAAAAAATTTAAAAAGTAAACTTGAAAAAGAAAGATATAATGAAAGTAATAATTATGGGAGCGAACGGAAAAGTAGGAAGATTGATAGCGCAAAAAATGAGCGCATCCGATGAATTTGAACCCACCGCTCTTATCCGAAAGAAAGAACAGAAAGCATATTTCGATTCCATAGGAGTTCCTGTGGTTGTTGAGAGTATAGAAAACTCTGAAGAAAATATAGGAGACGCCATAAGGGGTTTCGATGCCGTGGTTTTTTCCGCTGGTTCAGGCGGTGCCACAGGAGCGGATAAAACCATTGAAGTAGACTTGTTTGGTGCAGTAAAAACAATAGAAGCTGCCAAAAAGAACAGCATTTCACGTTTTGTTATGATCAGTGCAGCACTTTCCGATGACCCCTCCAGTTGGACCTCGGATGGTATGAAGCCCTATTACATTGCCAAACATATGGCAGACAAAGAATTGAAGCGTAGCGGTTTGGACTACACGATTGTTCGTCCGGTAATGTTAACGGATAACGATGATGCAGGTAAAATAACCATCCAATCAGAAACCCATCAACTAAATAAAGAAATTCCAAGGGCTGCAGTAGCTGAAACGGTTCTTAAGGTTCTTCCTAACAGCGGTACCCATTCAAAAATTCTAGAAATGAGCGAGGGCTCTTCAGAAATTGGGAAAGCAATAGCGGAATTTGTTACCTAGACAATCCGTATGAATCATAGCACCCCCTGTTGATCCGAAGTTTGATGCTCCTAACTTTTGATTGGATCTTAATGAAGCTTTTTAATCGAGGGAGGACTGACCCATCGAACTTTGATTTAGGAATACCAGTCCACAATCATGTAATCCTTTTGAGCAGTTCCTCCTTACGTCTTATTGCGACCTCAATCTGGTTGCCATCGGCTAAGGTAATGTGGCCACCTTTCCCCTTAGTATAGGATTCAACAAATTTCAAATTCACCAAATGTGATTTATGAACCCTGAAAAAGTCATTGCCCTCAAGCATTGTTTCAAAAAATTTTATGGTTTTGGAAGCGGTTATTTTTTTTCCTGCTGAGGTATATATATTCGTATAGTTGACATCCGATTGAAGTCGTATGATGTCCTTGGTACCTAGCATGGTATATCCATCGACGGTTGGAATGGCTATTCTTTTGGATGTTTCGCTACCTTCCTTAAAATTATGAAACAGGATATCTATTTTTTTCGATGTATCCTTTAGTCCCTTCTGCTGTCTTAGTCTTTGTAGGGAACGTTTTAGGTCATCTTTATCAACGGGTTTCAGGAGATAATCAAGCGCGGAGAATTTAAAGGCTTTTAGGGCATAGTTATCGTAGGATGTGGTAAAGATAATTTCAAATTCGATTTTCTTCATTGTTGCCAAAAGATCAAAACCTGTCTGGTTTCCTAGTTGAACATCGAGAAAAAGGATGTCAGGAGAGTTTTCGGCAATAATTTGTTGTGCGTTTTCAACAGTTTTGCAACAAGCAATTATTTCGATATCGGGCGCTTCGGCCTCCAACTGTTTTTGTAAACGGTTGATACAATGTTGCTCATCATCCACAATAATGGCCTCTAACATATCTTTTTTAAAATTGGAGCTCTAAAGGGAGCTTTATTTCCACACGGAAACCTTCTGCTTTGTCCATTAGTTCTATAGAGCCTTTAGTGTTCTTTAAATGATTTATTATATCAATCCTACTACTTGTGATTTTGATTCCGTAGGAGTCTTTTGTCTTCTTCTCTTCCCTATTTTGTCCTGATCTTCCGACCCCATCATCTTCCACTATGTATTTTAACATTGTCCCGTCTTTTGCGATTCTAATATCAATATTCCCACCTCCTTTTTTAGGGGCAATGCCGTGCCAGATGCTATTTTCAATAAAGGGTTGTAAAATGAGCGGGGGGACTAGAACATTGTCCGGTTCCAAACTGTTGTCCACGGAGACATGGTACTTTAACTTATTATCGAACCTTAAGCCTTCAATCTGCATGTAGAGTTTCATTAATTCAATGTCCTCCTCAAGTGTTATCCATTTTTTTTCCGAATTTTCAAGTATGGACCGTGTCAATTTGGAAAACTTGACCAAATAGTCATCTGCCTGCTCAATGTCGTTTTTTGATATAAAATCGCTGATCGAGTTCAGGGAGTTAAAAATAAAATGGGGGTTCATTTGAGAACGGAGCGCCTTCAACTCGGTCTCGGCCACTTTTGCATTGAATTCGGCCAATTTTCTCTTTTCCAATGCATCCCTTCTCCTTTTGTACAGAAAATATCCCATGATAGAGAAGACTAACAAAAGTATGGCCCCGATCAGGTATCCGTTCTTGACAAGTTGTTGTCTTTTGATTTCTTCCTGTGCCACCGCTTGTTGGCGCTCCATTTTAAACTGCATCTCCTTTCGGGTCAATTCCGATTTTTTTTCCTCGTTTACTACACTGTCCCGTAATTGAACATGTTTTTTGAAGGCATCGAGCGCCTCTGGTATTTTTTTGTTATGCTCGTATACTTCGCTGAGGACTTCCCAAGAGTCGGATTGCCACTCCACAGCATCAATCTCTTTGGAAAGCGTTAATGCTTTATTTGCATTTGTTTCGGCAAGTTCGTAATCATTAAACAAAAGGTATATCTTACCTATACTGTTCAAAGCTGAAGCCTCAATGTATTTATTGTTTATTTGCTCGGCTAATTCGGCAGCTTCCAAATAAAGGAAAAGCGCTTTTTCGTTTTCATTAAGTTTTTTATAGGCCAGAGCAAGGTTGTTTGTGATTGCAGCTATAAATAGATTGTTTTCTTCAAGTTTGGACAGGGACAATGCCTTCTCCAAATAGGAAACCCCTTCTTCGAACCTTTCGGTGTCGTTATAGATTATGGCAATGTTGGAAAGTGCCTTGATCTCATCCGCCCTATTTCCCATTTCCTGTGATGTGGTGAGATAGGAATGATAATTTTCTAAGGCCAGATCATATTCTTTTAGATCAGCGTGTATATTTCCGATATTGCTCAACAAGCTTGATTGTAGTTGTCGGTCGGTAGTTTTGTGACTAAGGGCCAATGCTTTTTGATATTGATCGAGAGCTTTGATATTATCTCCAAGAACATAATGTAGGTTGCCCATTTGACGATGGGACAGGGCTTCACCCAATGTCCAATCGGTTTTTTTGGAAATGGATATAGCCTCTTCCATAAGTGGAATGGCCTCATTGGGGTCGAAATAAGTTAATTTGTTGGCCAGCTCAATCAGTAGTCCTGCCCGTATTGTATCCATTGGGGAATGTCCCTTCAATTCATTTTTTAGAGAATCGATTTCATTTCCCTGTCCAAATGCTCCAAACGGTATTAAGAGTATAAAGAGTAAGTAGAATACAATTTTGTTTGGTTGATGCATGTGATGAGGTTAGTTGAAACCAAATTTAAGCCATTTGTTACATTAATCCGCTGTTATGCCATGTTTTACGGATATTAAAAAAATGGTAACGGAAAAATTGAAAATATGCACGTTAAATAATTGGTCTTGGCATGGTGACTTGGTTCTATATAGTTTAGGGCTAGCTATATCATCAAACCATTGACTATAATGAAGCATATGTTTTCAATTTTTCTGTACCTCCACATGATTTTCCTTGTCTTTAGTTGCAGTTCAGGTGATGGGAATTTATCAGAGGAAGGCAATCAGAAAGAGGTTCAGGGCACCATACGACTATCGGGAGAGGAAACCTCGGAACTTGGGGAAACGTTGAAAGTTGGCAATATCGAAGTAGCCAATGCCACTCTTTCCGGTACGGACAAATCCATAATATTATTGTCAGAGAACATTACTGTTGTTGATAACGAATTTGTGTACAGCGATGATCAGAATGGTTTTGTGATTGTAGCAGCGGATTTTTCCACTGGAGGTTCTCCTGATGTGGACAAGACCGTTTCCATGACCATTGTGAGGAACGGAGAGGAGTTTAGACATGCCTGTACCTCGCCCTATCTCAGTTTTTTTACGGATTGCGGAGAGGGGTTCGCTGTGGATTTTGAAGGGAAAAAGGTCACTTTTGAAAATACGACAGTGATCAATACCGAAGATGGAGCAATACTTACCTTGGATGGTACCGTAACATGGGAGTAAAATTCACACTATTCAGAAGCAGGATGAAATTCATGGCGGTTATATGTTTATTCCTGGGCTTGGTGTCCCAAGCTTTTGCACAGACAAAAAGTTCTATTGTCTACGCACCACCTTCTGATGATTTTGTTTCCATTGAGCTCCAAGAATTTAAGGGACTTCCTCGGCTAGGCGTTATGGACAACTATGGAGACCGGAATGTAAACCCAAGGGGAGGCGTGCGTGTGGGTAGGAACTCGGCACAGCTTGAAAAAAGCAAAATGGTGGCCGATGGCAGAAATGCTTTTTCCCTTCTTGTCAGTTTAAAATATGTAAAGCCATTTATGGATGATCTGGACAAGCAAAGTTTGACCACTGTAAAAGGCAATATATCTAAAACAGAGGCTAATTCCGCTTTTTTACAGCGATTTTTATTGAGCCAAGTAGCTCCAAACTTATGCTTGAACGAGGATTGCAGAAATGCAGGCCGCGGCAATAATGAATTTGAGAGACTCCGAAACTACAAGACTTTTACAGACAAATTTTTAGAACCGCTTCTAAATTGGAGCCAGCAGGTTTTTATGAACGGAGAATGGATAATCTATCATGTTTCCACTCTTAACATTGGCAGTAATTATGACTTTGATAGGGGAGGTTATTGGGTGTATCACTCCTTGGTACTCAATGATATTTTTCCAATGCGGCAAGGTGTGATGAAACGGGTGGTATTTGAACCTTTAAGCCCTTATGAACGAGCACTTTCAAACAAGTTGGAAAATCCTAAGAGCGTTCCGTTTTTTTTACAAATGGATGCGCAAACGGCCGAAGGTTTCAAAAAAAAGGGAAACAATCGATTATATCTGGTCAAAAAAATCACGTTGAGACCTTTGGATAAAGAGTTGGGGGACCCAACAGAGCCAATCGAGTTCGGATACAGCCATGAAACTCCAGACTTGGAAATTTATACGGACCAAGGATTGACCGATCATTACAGAACACTTTTCATGAACGACCTTACTCTTAAAAATTAATATATGGACCAGCGTATATGGATTGTTCTTTTGCTTTTGATACAAATAGTCGTACACGGACAGTCGCCAGAAATGGTGTTCGAGCCACCTTCGCCTGATTTTATATCCCTTTCCTTACAGACGCACGAGGGGAAGCTTCGTTTTGGTAATCAAGACGAATATTTCCTGAAGTCGGATGGAACCTATATCAGCTCAAGGGATGATGGTTATTTTGAAACGGACAAACGCTCCAGTCATAACAGGGCAAGCAGACATGCCTTTGTGGAACTGCTTAAAATGAGGTTTAAAAAAGAGATGTTCGATGCAATGGACAAGACTTATTTTACGGAACGAAGGCAAAACATGTATGAAGAGGAAATTAAATCCCATACCGCTCAACAACATGTACTGACCTTGGCCAATGCCCTCTGCAACAAAACACAATCCGTTCGTTTGTTTTGCAATCCAAAAGAGGGGGATTGTACCTCAGTTTTTCCAAAAGATGGGTATTATAACGAACCGAGGAACATTAAAGGTTGGGGTGGTAGAGGTGCTTCGGAATTCCAAAAATTAAGGGCATACACCACATTTGTTGAAGAGTTGTTTCCATCCGTGGAACAATGGGCGGATACTTTGTATCCGGATAACACATTGGAAGGGTATTATGTGGTAAAGACGCAATTGGAACAATACGATTTTAAGGCTGGAGGATATTGGTTTCACACCCATCAGTTCCATAACCAAGGTTTTTTGTTGTCGTGGCATGATCTACAACCGGTCAATTCTTCCGAACGTAAATTGCTGCACCCCAATGGTTCTTCCCTATTGTTACAAATGGCACCGGACAAGGCGGAGGACTTTTCTGAAAAGTATCAACAAATTTTTCTTGTATTCAAGGTATCCGCATCACTAAATGGTTTGGAAAATTATCGAGCCGACCAGCTCAAAACCACCTTTGCCTTGGACAGCTCTATAATTACAATATACTCTGATGACTCCCTCACAAGTAAAGTGGCCGAAATGGATATTGGTTCGGTGGAGATTAAAACACGATAATTTGCAGATATGAAAGGATTAAGAATACATATGATTCTGGTAATGGGACTTGGTTGCATGATAATGCCCATATCCCTCCAAGGTCAGTTTTTAAAAAAGCTGAAGAAAAAGGTAGAGAACAAGATCGTCAATAAAGCCAGTGAAAAAACCGATGAACTTTTAAATGGGGAAGGTGCCGGGAATGATTCGGGCAATGTCAAAAATACCAAGGAGACAGAAAACGGCACTATTGGGGATAATGCATCGGCAAATGGTTCAAAGCCCACTATCCAAGACAATAATATTATCACCCATAAAGCCCCGAACAAAGACTTTATTGATATTGTGATACAGTCTCACAAGGGATTGCCCAGATACGGCGACGTCTATTATTTGAGAGGTAAGACAGCATCTACCAATAGCAAAGCCTATAAAGCTTTACTGGAGCTTAAATATATGAAGGAATTATTGGAGCAGATGGACAAATCCAAGTTGACAACGTACAACTATGCGCAAGATGATACAAAGACCAAGTATTCCAATAAAGCACAACATCATTTGTTGATGCTCGGTAAGGATGTGCTTTCCGATAAACGCCTACAAGAATACTTTTGTGATGCTGAATCGCCTTGTAACTTCTACAATACCGCCGGAGAAAGAAGCCTGGTGCCCAGTTGGGGAGGTACAAGAAACAACGAATTTGCTCAAAACCGGAGCTATACGGCATTCATTCAGAACCATCTTGAAGCATTGGAAGCATGGAGCAATACGTTTTTCCCCAATGATGAGCAAATCGCCTATTTTGTTGCGCGGGGCGCGGTCAACGGAAAGTATGATTTTAAGAAGAAGGGATATTGGATACGGAGCATATTTTCCATAGGGGGTGATTTTATTTTGCACAATACCAACTTTATGCCCTATACCGAAAATGAGAAAACTTTAAGGCACAGTTCCAAAAGTATTTTTCTGCCGGTAGAACCTTCAAAAGCAAAAGAGTATGCCCTTACCAATGTTTCTCCTGTTTTTGTGGCTTTTAAAGTGAAGGTCTTCCCAAAAATTATTGCACCGGACCAAATACAATGGGAATTCCAATTGGAAGATAGCGATGTGGAATTTTATAAGGATGGTCTCCTAAGTCAAAAATTAGGTGAGGTTGATATGAAAACTGTAACATTTAAGGATTAGAAGATGAAAATTATTCGTTCCAAAAAAATTCGACCGTTGATGGTGATGGCATTCATACTGGTAATGCCACAGTGTACCAATGCCCAGTTTTTTAAAAAATTGAAAAAGCAGGCCGAAGAAAAAATAATGAAGAAGGCCGATAAAAAAGTTGATGATCTATTTAAAGGTAACAAGAAAAGCAAAGATCAGGAGGTAGGGCATCAATCTGGAAATATGGACAACGGGAGCAAAGGGGGGAATACACAAGAAGGGAACAAACCGGAAGAAAAAATCTCGTACGACCATTCAGATTACCTTGTTTATAAATCGCCAAATCCTGCAGCTTTCAAGGATATAGTGATTCAAAAATTCAAAGAGCTTCCAAGATTCGGGGCCATTGATTCATATATGGACAGGGACAATCCCAAAAAAGCGGATCTCTCCAAAGATGCTGCGGACAAAAGAAATCTTACGGGTCTAGGATATGCAGGTTTTCAGCATTTGGTGCGCATTCATATGTTGAAAGAACATTTTAAGGTGATGGACAGAACTGCGATTACCGTTCCTACCAAAGGAAAGATTATAGAAAAGGAGGCCAAATCCAGTTTGGCCCAAAAAGTATTAAAGGAGTTTGCCTTTACCATGGGTACGGATGCCCTTAAAAAGGAATACTTTATGAACGATTGGAGTGGAACCGGAAAAAGTGCTTTGGTGAGGGAATGGGGAGGCCATCAGGCTGATGATTTTACCGAGAACGAACGATATGTCGATTTTGTAGAAAAGTATTTGGATGAAATATTGGAATGGAGTTCGGATTTTTTTTCTGATGGTTCACAGGATTTTCAATTGGTGCATGCCATTAAGTTTTATGGCCAATACGATTTTGACAAAGGAGGGTTCTGGGTACAGCTTCCCATTGAACGGCAGTCCATGGAAGTTTCGTCCTTGGACTATTTCAGCGAGTTTTCTCCCAAGACACCTTACGGGAACCAAATAGCGAACACTATGGCCCAAGTAGAATATATCAATGGATACGTATTGTTTAAAATAGACCCCGGTAAGGCCGAGGCTCTCATCAACGACAAAAGTGTACTTCTTCAACTCACCATGAAGGTTCGGTCGGTATTTAAAGCATTTGAAACAAGCAATCCATTTGTTTACGGAGCCGATTATACCTATCATTTCTTGGATCCGACCCTGGAATTGTACTCAGATGCATTATTGACAAAGAAGATAGGCGAAATAGACTTGGAGAACTTGATTTACAAAGAACCTAATTGAGTTAACCCCAGAAATATTTCAAAACCACGAAAAAACAATTATTTACCATTTCTTGTTATATACCTCGGTTAAGATTTCGGCCAATTTTTCTTCGAATACTGGTTTTACAACATATCCGGTTATTTCTTCAAAATTCTGGGCCCTTTTCAGATCATTGGGGTCGTCGGAAGACGTTACCATAAATATATCCACATTTTGACTGGATAGGGAAGGTTTCATTTTTTTAAATTCCGCTAAAAATCCCCATCCGTCTAAAAAAGGCATGTTTATATCCAGTAGGATTACCTCGGGCAAGGGTACGTTTTCCTTAAGGCACATGGAAATGTATTCAATGGCCTGTTCCCCGTCGGTAAATGTGTTTATGACAATTTCTTCTGATAAATTGCTCAATATCTTTTTGGTTACAAATAGATAGACTTCATCATCATCGACCAATAAAATTCTAGGTTTTTTCATATCCTTTTAAATGTAATTTTAAACGTTGTTCCCACGCCTTCTTCACTTTCCACCTCCAGTGTGGCATCCATGACTTCCAATTGGGATTTTACTATAAAAAGCCCCATTCCCTTGCCGGATATATTCCGGTGAAACCTTTTGTAGAGCTTAAAAATGTTGTCTCCGTGCCTATCTAAATCAATACCAAGACCATTGTCCTTTACATAAAGTACTTTGTGGTCGTTTTCCCAACTGCTTTCAAAGATTATATGGGATGGGGCGTCTGACTTTCTATACTTAATGGCATTGGACAGGAAATTCTGTAAGATGCTCTTCATATAAAATTTGGAGGATTTGATGGAATGCCATGCATCCAGCTTGTAAACGATCTCAAAATCTTGAGCGTCATCATCCAAAAGGGTTTCCACAAAATCTTTCTCGACTTCTTGCAGCAATAAAAGGAGGTTTACATTTTCTACTTGTAATTCCTTATTGTTCAAAATGGAAATATAGGTGCTTACATCCTCTGTAAGGGTACTGATGTTATTGGAAATGGTTTGCAACTTGGGAAACAGCTCCATAAAGGTTTGCTGATCTTTGGACTTGCTCAACAGATCCACCATTATGGACATGCTGGTTACCGGTGCTTTTAGATTATGGGCCACAACATAGCTGAAATTTTCGAGTTGCCGGTTACGTACCTGAAGACGTTCATTGGAAAGCTTTACAAGCTCATTGGTTGATTTTAACTGGGCCTGACTGCTCAATAATTGTTTGTTTTTTTGCTGAAGTTGGGTGACGAAATTCTTTTTTTCTCTCTGAGTTCGGGCATAAATCAAAGCAATCAAGGTGATTACGATCAGGGTAAGGATGTTGAATAGAATCAGATTTTTTCTGATGGTCTGCAGTCTGCCCCTTATATAGGTTGGTGGTATTTCCTGAATTATGGCCCAATCATTATCGGTAACGATTTCGGCCATATCAGTGTAGCGGTTCATTCCAACATCTTTTTCAAAGCCCGTTCTTACATTTTGGTATACCCATAAACTGCCGTTTTCCATAAAGAAGGTGTCCCTCGGAAAAATCAATTTTTTGAGTTCGAGCTTCTTTTTTATGGCTGAGTCTGTAGGGCTCATCTGCGCTTGATGAGGTAAAACATTATCAGAAAGATTGGTGGTGATTACGTTTCTACTTTTATCCAATAGATAAAAGTTGTCGCCGGAAATTCTGGTTTTAAGTAAATCAAAAATCTTTTTCATGTTAAAATTGATTACTGCCAGACCGACTTGGGCATTGTTGATATCGTATATAGGGGTCACTCCTCGTATAACTGGTTTGTGCGGAGTTTCCAAGACACCATTTTCCCTGTTGAGTTCTATGGGCGAAACATACACTTGCCCTTTTCTTAAAGAAAGCCCTGCCTGAAAATAACCTCTATCCACTTTATTTTGCAGGTCGGCAGGAGCCATACTATCTTGGTCTACTTTTTCATACCTCACTAGTTCATTGCCATGAAGGTCGACCAGCCGGAATTGTTCGTACACATCCAGTCCCTGCATGGTTCTTATGTAATTATTTAAAAAATCAGGGTTTAATTGGTTTTTATCGGAGAAGGATGCTGGAAATGTAACACTTGACCAAAAAGAGGTAATATCTATCAAAACCATTCCTTGATCTATCAAGTTGTAGCTTTTGCTTAAGATATTCCGTTGCTGTATTTGCCCCATGTTGGTAATCAGCTCTTTCTTTTGGAGATATCCCCAAACAAGGGTAAATATTAAGAGGGGAATATAAAGCGCCGCGGATGTTTTGATAATCCTGTTCCACATAAGGAGGTATTTTAACAAATTGATAAAATCAACCCATTGAGGTGTTGAATTTGTAAAAATTTATCTATGTTTTTTGTAGGAGAACTATAATCAAGATACATATATTTTATGTTTTACTAAAATTTCGCGTATATATTTGGTTTTAAAATGAAGTGGTTCCAAATGTTTTGAAAGAACCGATGGAATCGATTTTTATGTGCGGTTACCTATAGATGTTGAGCTGGATAACAATTGGAACAGGTGATAAAAGGGTATTTGGTGTTTTTTAGATTGATAGACAAGAGCTCCTTATGCAGCCCATCCAATGTTTCTTTTGCTCATTCACTTCAATTGAAAAGCATTTTTTCGTCGACTCTCACCTGAAGATTTTATGATTATAGTATAAAAAGGTAAGGTTGTATCAATAAAACACCTCTCCTGAACGCAGTATGATTAAGTAAGGAACAAGGACATTGATTTACTTTAATTCCAGTTTAACATTTTATTATACAACGTTTTGGTGAGGGAATCTGTTCCTTTGTATATTTTCGACCCATAATACATTTAGCGTATGACGGTTTGGATTATCTTCCTCTTGGGTATTCTTGTTTTTTTAGCTTTGGATTTGGGCGTTTTCAACAAAAATGCCCACGTGATAAGCGTTAGGGAAGCATCACTATGGACCGCGGTCTGGGTTTCGTTGTCCATGCTGTTCTCGGGAGTTATCTATTGGCTATACAGTACCGGTAAAATAGATAATGTTGATGGCCTCGAACCCATGGAAGCCACAATAGATTACATTACCGGCTACCTTATTGAACTTTCCTTGAGCATTGACAACATTTTTGTTATCGCGGTAATTTTCGCTTCTTTTCAAATACCACAAAAGTATCAGCACCGTGTCTTGTTCTGGGGAATTCTGGGTGCGATAGTTTTTAGGGCCCTAATGATATTTTTTGGAGTGGCGCTCATCAAAAAATTCAGTTTCACGACCTATATCTTTGGGACGTTTTTAATATTTACTGCCATAAGAATGGTGGTTTCCAAAGAAAAGCCCTTCGAACCCAAAAAATCATTCATTTATCGGAATCTCCGAAAGATCATGCCCATCACCTCACATATGGATGGACAAAAGTTTTTTGTGAAACTACGGCACATTACGGCAGCCACTCCGTTGTTCATGGCGTTGATAATTATTGAATTTACTGATGTTTTGTTCGCTTTGGACAGCGTTCCGGCGATATTGGCCATTACATCCGACCCTTTTTTGGTGTTCAGTTCAAATATATTTGCCATTTTGGGTCTTAGGTCCATGTACTTCTTTTTGGCCCATATGATCAATAAGTTCCAATATCTTAAATACAGTTTGGTCGCTATCTTAAGTTTTGTGGGGCTTAAAATGATTTTGGCTCACCATATTGTATTTCCAAAATG
This sequence comes from Flagellimonas aurea, assembly GCF_017313785.1. Taxonomy (GTDB): domain Bacteria; phylum Bacteroidota; class Bacteroidia; order Flavobacteriales; family Flavobacteriaceae; genus Flagellimonas; species Flagellimonas aurea. The sequence continues at coordinate 519,305 of NZ_JAFLNL010000002.1, read as the reverse complement.
GATTTCTTTGGGCTTTATAGCTTTGGCTCTTTTTCTGGGTGTTTTGGTATCGTGGCTTAGGCAGGACAATACAAGCCTGGACAAATGATGTAAAAACACAGGAAATATTGACCCATAAAAAAGGCCCTCAATATTTTGAGGGCCTTTTTTATGGAAAACCGGTTTAACCTATAGTTTTTCGATTTCCTTTTTCAAAGTTTCTTTGGAATTTCCTGTCTTTTCTTGAAGTCTTCCCAACATTTGGTCAAACTTTCCTTCGGAATATTTCAGGTCGTCATCGGTAAGCTCACCATATTTTTCTTTGAACTTTCCTTTTACCTGTTTCCACTTGCCTTCTAATTGATCGTTGTTCATATCTGTATAATTTTAAATTAATAATTCTACATCCAATGTATTTCTTTCCATCGCGGGAGATCGCCCCGGAAACTTAAAATATTGACGCAATCAAAAGTTTGATCTTTTTTACGGTTATCAAGGATTGATTATGCCTATAAAGACAATAAAAAAGTCAAATGGGGCAAGCATACCCACTTGATTTTTTAAATTTTGAAGAGGTCAGGTATTAAATCTTACAACAAATCAAAAATCATTGTTATGCCAAATCCACAAATAAAGAATGAAGAACAATATGAAGCTTTGAGGGATAAGGGCTACAGTAAAGAAAAGTCGGCCCGGATTGCAAATACACCGGATTCAGGAAAAAAAGGAGGCAAAGCAAGCCCTTATGAAGAATGGACCAAGCAAGAACTATATAAAAAGGCCAAGATGATAGGTATAGAAGGCCGTTCCAAAATGTCAAAGAAAGAGCTCATAGGTGCTTTGAGAAACCACTGATAAAGCGATTTCAATTTAAATAAGTTTATGAAATATATCCACCCGAAAATAATCCGCCAGATTTTTATTCTCCTTTTAATTTCATTGATCGGAGGGTTGATCATGTTGGAAATGGCTCCCTATTTTTCGGGAGTGCTCGGAACAATTACGTTGTTTGTATTATTGAAAAAGCCAATGAAAAAATTGGTGGACAAAGGATGGAATCCAGTACTCTCTGCCAGTTTGCTAATGGTAATGTCCTTTTTCATTATACTGTTGCCGATTTCGGGGGCCTTGCTAATGTTGGGAAACAAAATCAGTAAGGCGTTGGATAATTCGGAAAAGCTCACATCCATCATAAAATCACAAATACAGTATTTTGAAAATCTAGTGGGGTACAAGTTCAGCTCACAAGTAGATGCTTCTGCCGTATCTGAATGGCTGTCGGGAAGTCTGCAAGGTTTTGTGGGGGGCACCTTCAATACCGCAATCGCCATATCCATAATGTATTTTCTTCTGTATTACATGCTAACCAATCAAAAAAAACTTTACAAATCTCTTTTTGATTATGTTCCCATAAGCAACAAAAACCTAACGATTATTGGAGCGGAAATACGGGATATTGTCAAAGCAAATACATTGGGAATCCCATTGGTGGCGTTGGCCCAAGGAGTTGTTGCTTTGATCGGTTTCTTGATATTTGGAATAGAAAATCCATTTTTTTGGGCTCTAATGGTTACCATTGGTTCCATGATTCCCTTTGTAGGCAATCTTTTAGGAACCCTTCCGGTCTTTATACTCACATTGAGCGATGGGGAAACTTTTCAAGCTTGGGGGATTCTTGTATATGGGATCGTTGTGGTAGGATTAACGGACAACATCATCAGATTGTACGTGCTCAAAAGACTGGATGATGTGCACCCGCTGATCACTTTGATAGGGGTTATTGTGGGAATACCTTTGTTTGGATTCATAGGTCTGGTTTTTGGCCCTTTACTGATCAATCTGTTTTTGGTGATCGTAAGGATATACAAAAGGGAGTATGGTAAAGAAGATGTTCAATAACGTAATGGCAAAAGATAGATAGAACTCGATTTTGTTCAAAAAAGACCGATGTGATTTTTTTAATGCAATAGCATCAAAATAATAAGGTTTTGTGACAAGCGATCTGAAGTGATAAAAGTATACTTAAATAAAAAGAGCGATGAAGAAAGAATTGGAACAAGTCAGATTAGGTAACATAGCGGATACCGATTACGAAATTTTTGCTTTGCTAAAGCAAAGATACAGCCCGAGAACATTTAGGGACGAGAAAATTAAAAAAGGCCAGTTAAATCAACTTTTTGAAGCTGCCCGATGGTCCGCCAGTTCAAATAATTTACAACCATGGCGATTCATCTATGCCGAAAAAGGGTCCGAAGCTTTTGACAAGATTGTGAATTGCTTAAGTGATTTCAACAAGAAATGGGCTCCAGAGGCCCCTTTGCTAATGTTGGCCATTTACAAGGAAAAAACTAATGATGGAAAAGAGAATTTCCATGCGCTGCACGATCTGGGGCTTTGTTTGGGCAATATGTCCGTTCAAGCCCAATATTTGGACATAGCACTGCACCACATGGCCGGTGTAGATTGGAAAAAGGCCCAGAAAGAATTCAATGTGCCGGACGGGTACCACATTTCATCCGCTATTGCGGTAGGGTACTATGGCGGGGAACTGGATAAGTTGCCCAAGAAACTTCAGGAAAGCGAGTTGGCCGGCCGACAAAGAGTACCCCAAGAAGACTTTGCATTTAAAGAAGTTTGGGAAAGTTGAATCAGTGTTAAGCTTGCTCTTTGCAGAATATTATGATATCACAATGCTAGGAGGAGGCAAGGTCCGGTGTTTCAAAAAAGAGTCCCGAAAGCACAATTCCGAATACGATGAGTATGAGTATTGCCAATATGATTACAAATCCTAGTTTGGTAATACCACTTTTTTGGAAAATATAGTTTCGTTTGGGGCTGTTTTCATCCTTAACGAGTTCCGTGTTTTCTTGAGGCTGTTTTTGATCCTTCTTTTTCATAATGAGTCACCTTAAAGTTGATGGCTAGGTTATTCCAATGATTAATCATTGGTTTGGTGAAACTATAGGTTTTTATTTTTTTGCCTTAGCATATTCAAAAAAAATATTGACTCAAAAAGTGGAGATCAACCCCTGCGTTTCCATTAAGGCAGCAATGGGCATGTTTTTGTGTTCTTTGTACAGATATGTTGATCAAATGGGTCAACAATCATTTTTTCTGAGATAGTCGTTGAACTTTATTTTGAAGTATCTTTAGTTATAAGGATGAATTCTTACTCCCCCGATAAAGCCATCCCCCTTAAAATCAAAAGTAAATGAACTATTCTCGATCACTGGGGAAGAAACTCAATAATCTTCTGGAAAAAATATATATTTCCGAAAATGAGTTCGAAAGGGCGGGGAAATTAGCCGATAGTCCCTCTTTAAAAAACTTTTTTTTAGAAAAGGCGAAGGAACGCTGTCATTTTGGGCATGAACTGAAAATAGAGATGATGAAGTTCAATCAAGAAATAAGGGAAAACGTAGGCTCCGCAGGAACATTGCAACAGGGATGGATGGATTTTTCCATACACAGGAACGAGCCTATGTTTGGAGGAGCCATAGAAGCCGAGGGAGCAACGCTTGATAGTTATAGAATGGTATTGCAGGAAATAGATCTGCCTTCCAGTGTAGAGATGATCATTCGGCAACAAATGAACAAAATCTCCAATGACTTAAACATCATAAAAAGATTGGGAAAGATCGCACAATCATAAAAACTGTACAAGTAAAGATTAAATCAAAATAGAAAATTATTTTGAATGGCCATTTTTGACCTGAGTGTGGTATTCCTTTGGTGTGATATTGTACTTTTCCTTAAAGAGCTTCGAAAGGTAACTTCTGGAATTTATTCCTACCTTGTAACTTATCTCAGTAATGTTCAAGTCGGTATTTTCCAGGTATTCTTTGGTCTTTTCAATCCTGTAATTTCGGATGTATTCGTTTACCGATACATTGTAAAGCTTTTTAAAACCAAGTTGCAATGTGGTTTGGTTCAATCCCACTCTTTTGGCCAAACTGACAATATTGTCCATTCTGTTTAGCTCATCATGGATTATTTCTGCAGCTTTTTCAATTTTGGACAGGGTGGCCTGTCTGAGTATTTTATGTTCTCCAGATCCATTGAGGTCATCCAGATATTGTTGTAGTTGATGGGATAATATTTCATAGGCCTTTCCTTCCTGGTACACCGTCTTCATAAAATCCGTAAGATCGCACTCTGTAAACTCTTCCATAAACTTTGCAATTTCCAGACTGTAATGGGATTTGTGATAAAACAGTTGGGTACCGTTCAGATCGCGGAAGAGATCCATTAAATCTGTATTCATTTCGGGAAGAAACTCACTGATCTTATCCTCGAAAAGTTTCCTGTTGATCTCCAAACTATAAACACAAATGGGTTGATTGGGAGGAAAACTGAATATGTGGTTGTTGTGTGGCGTGCTCGATAAAATAGCGTTCTCCAATCGTTGTATTTCATGCTCCCCATCGATTTCATCGAACCTGTGCACAATAGGGGATTCCCTGTTAAAAATAAGTTTTAAAGGGTGTACCAATCCTTTTTTGTATGCCAGGACCAGTTCTTTTTTTAGTTGGCAATCAAATTCCAAAACGCCCACACCGTTTTCAAAGCAAGTGCCCTTAATGAACCCCGAACCCAATTTGGAAGGTAAACGTAAGCAGTGTTCGTTGTTCTCTTCCTCAACATTTATTTTGAGGTTGTCGGCTAGGTCATTAATGAATTGTTTGGTGTCCGTATCACGTATTTCAATTGTAACGCTCATTGCTATAATCTATAAGGCAGTAGGCTATGGCCGGGCTATGATCAACTTGTAAAAAGAAGATTGCCAAAGACACTATTATTTAGTTTTAAACTGTTAATTACGTATATTTTTCAGTTATGTGCCAATTTTATTTTTAAATGGGTCAAGAATGTTAGGTAATGTGTCAACCAAAATAGTTGCATTTCCCCATATTTGATAAAAATAGCATCAGGGATGGAAAATGAAAACGCAAAGCACGAAAAGGATTATATAAAAGCATATCAAGAAAAGGGATATACTGCCAATTTTAGGTTCGAGGAAGGAAAACTGATTGCTTCCGATTCTAAAACAAGCTATTCCCCAGATGACGTCCATATTGTTGCCGACCATCGTTATGAAGGTATGAGCAACCCGTCGGACATGTCAATTTTATATGTTTTGGAAACCAATGATGGAAAAAAAGGAACCCATTTATTGGGATATGGGCCTAATGCGAATCTGGATGCAGCCGAATTCTTTAAGGCCATTCCCGATGAGAATGTTTCCGATAAGGCAAGCATTGATTCTTGATTTTTCCATTTAATAAACAACGAATCCGCAAAATTCATTTAAAAAAATCTAGTGCCCTTCTACTAGATACAATTATTTATTTTCTTCTTAACGGTAACGTGGACGTATGTTCCATTAAACAGAGGTTTTTTTTAAGGAAAGACTCTGTATTAGAGTATTGAATAAGTCATCAAGACATTCTTTCCTTCATTCATGCGGTAAGTTCAATATTGGCCAAAAACACCACAATTGTGTTAAATAATTATTTAAATTTAGTCTATACTTGCAATGGCTTGCCCCGGCCTTAAAGAGACTTTGCCAAATTATGCAGGAGAAGGATGAAAATTAGTGTCAAATATGATTTAAATATCACTTGTAAAACCATTTTAAAGGAGCAATTGGATAAATTGGATATTCCCCACCTGCTTCATGGTACTGGTGAGATAGAGATAAAGCGGGCAATTTCTGATGAAGAGATGCAGGAATTGTTCAATAATTTAAATGCATATGGCATTTATGTCCTGAACGACCAGAAAACAGTCTTGGTGCAGCGCATAAAGAATACCATAAACGAAATGTTGGAAGATGACCAGTTAAAATCGCAAAAGGTTTCCGAGTATCTTGCCGACAAATTAAACTATTCCTATACATACCTCTCCAACCTTTTTTCTGAAACCACCTATACATCAATAGAGAATTTTGTGATTCTCAGAAAAGTCGACCATGCCAAAGATCTTATGGCCGACACTGACCTAACATTAACAGAAATAGCCTATCGTTTAAACTATAGTAGTGTAGCACACTTGTCCGGGCAGTTTAAGAAAATAACAGGATTGACACCTACAAAGTTTCAAGAGATATTGGAAAGACGAAGAGGTACTAGAATACAACAAACTATATGAATAAATTTCCTTCCAATTCAGGCAAACAGATTTTAAATGTAGCCCTTGCCGATGATGATGAGGACGACCGCTTATTTTTTCAAGAAGCTATTGAGGATATTTCCATCCGGACAAAACTATCGTTGTTGAGCGATGGACAGGAATTGATGGACTACCTGAACCTTCCTAACATTATTCTGCCGAATTTGATTTTTTTGGACCTGAACATGCCCATTAAAAATGGAATGCAGTGTTTAAAGGAGATTCGTTCAAACCCAAAGCTCAATGATGTGTGCATTGCCATATATTCAACTTCATGTTCCGAAAACGATATCGAGGAAACTTTTGTCAATGGAGCCAATGTTTATTTGAACAAGCCCAATAACTTTAGTAAATTGAGGGATTCCATAGAGAAGGTTTTGCAGATCAATTGGCAGTACCACACCTCTAACCTCAATCGGGATAATTTTTTGTTGCGATTGTGATCAAAATTGAGCAGCATATGTTTTAATTATGTGCTACTTATAATAAAACCTTAAAATAGGTTACTGCAACTACTAATGGATTTTAAGATTTTTCGTCGCATAGCCCAATCACCCGTAGTGGACAGAATTGCCTTGGCATTGGCCATAGTATTACTTCTTTTTATTACCACCGTATTGTTCAAGCAGATAAGAGATCTGGAAGTTTCCGCAGAGATGGTATCCCATTCCTTAACGGTGGACAAAGAAATAAATAAGTTGTTCACCCAATATGACCTGATGGAGTCTGCAGAGTTCAGATCTGTGATTTTAAAGGATTCAACTTTTGAAGCATCGTACATAGACCATAAGTTGCAAAATGATAGAACCTTTGATAGGTTGTATGGACTGGTCAAGGAGATGCCCTACCATCGGAGAAATTTGGATACGGTTTCAAAGTTAAAGGATAGCCTACATACGACCCTGACCGCATTACACGGTAAGGTAAAACCAATGGAGGCAGATTCTACCGCCATGGTTTATGTGGAGAGAGCAGCTTCCATCCTAAAAAAACTTAGGGGATTCAAGAGAAATATGCTGGCTAATAACGAGAACTTTCTTCAGGACAAATTGGTGACCTATAGGAGGCTTACCTTTCTTACGCCGCTAACCACATTGTTCCTTGCCCTGTTTTCCATTGTTATGTTCACTATAGCATTTTTCAGGTTACGGAGGCACAAAAACAAAATTCAATCCTCTGAGGCTTTGTTGCAGAACATTGTTCAGAGTACCGATAACATAATGAACTATTATGAGCCCATTTACGATTCCAATGCAAAGGTGGTCGATTTTAGGGTAGCCTTCGCCAATATATGCAACAGGGACTATTTAAACCTAGAACCGGATGAACTTCTTGGAAAGCCCATAACCGATGTTTTTCCGTTTGTTCTCAAGAACAACGAACTGCAACGGATGATAGATTGTTTTCTTGAAAACAAGACCATAGATTTCGAGCGTCAGGTTACCGTGGAGGGCCAACAATTTTGGTTCCACACCTTTGTTAGGGCAATGGATGGTGGAATATTGGAAGTAGTGCGAAACAATACAGAGGAGTACAAGGCCAAGGAAAACCTATTAAGGGCCAACCAAGAATTGGAGGTTCAGAACTTTATTATGTCCGAGGCCAAGAAAGTGGCGAAAATTGGAAGTTATACATGGTACTTGGATACCGGAGAGGCAGAAATATCCGAAAACTATTACCGAATATTGGGTTGCGAACCAGACGAGTTTAAACCATCACTGGAAAGATACAGGAGTTTTGTGCACCCAGAAGATTTGAAGCAATATGATGAATACGGGGAATGGCATAGGGCAAAAAAAGAACCACGGGACCATACATACAGAATCATATCTAAAAACGGAGAAGTAAAACACATACGTACCAAGGGCCAGTTTATACAAAAGGATGGGAGAACTGTACTGATCGGTGTAGTACAGGACGTATCCGACCAAATAGCGGCAGAAAATGCATTGAGGATAAAGAATCTTGAACTAGAGCGCAGCAATGTGGAACTGGAGTCATTCAATAGGGTAGTAAGCCATGATTTACAGGAGCCCTTGCGAAAAATCCAAATGTTTATATCCCGTATTGATGGGGAGGAAAAAAATAAATTGTCCGAAAGAGGAAGAGTATATTTTGATAGAATAGACAAAGTAGCGGCCAGGATGCAATCCTTGATCCGTAACCTGTTGAACTATTCTCGAATAGATAGCACTCATGATGATTTTGAGGTAGTCGACCTTAACAGTGTCATGAAAAAGGTCAGCGAAGAAAATGCAGAGCGCATTAAGGCCGAGGAAGCAGAAATTGTTTGGGAGGATCTACCCATGGTACACGGAGTAGGCTTTCAACTCGAGCAACTTTTCGGTAATTTGGTGTCCAACTCCTTAAAATATCGAAATCCCAAAGTAGCTCCCAAAATAAGGGTAACATCTGAAATGGTTGCCAATGACCAGATTACTGAAGAGTTCTTGAAATCTTCAAAGCATTCTTTTAAAATAACTTTTACCGATAATGGGATAGGCTTTGATAATACGAATGCAAATAAAATATTTGAAGTGTTTCAACGCCTTCACTCCAAAACCCAATATTCCGGTACGGGCATCGGATTGGCCATTTGTAAAAAAATAGTCGAAAACCACCATGGCTATATCCAAGCAACCGGTGAGAAGGGCAAAGGCTCCGTTTTCACCATCTACCTTCCTGTTTAGTCCGGAACTTACTCAAAGACGCTATCAAAAAGCTTGTTTAAGAGCTTTTTAACACTATTTCCGGGCATATCAAAAAGTTCTATAACAGAATCCAAAAGTTGTATAAAATACTTTGTGGCTTAGTAGGTGATCTTTACAAAACAAGATTTTTCATTATCAATCAGTAATAGAAAAAACAACCTAAAACACAATAAGCCATGAAAACGATATCCCTAAAAACAGCAAAAATCCATCAAGTGTTCGAACAATTGCAAGCAGACTTTGCAGGTAACCTAACACATGATACGGAGGAGCATATTCTCGAAATAGACAATCCATTAGGGCAAGGCCTTATAAAAGGCATTTCTTTTAAAGGAGGCATATCCTACATGGAGTTTGACATGGAATTCACGGAAGATGTTATGTTGGTGGCAAGTTCCACCCAATATACCCCAATTTGTTTTGCCTATTGCTCACAAGGTCAAGTGTCGCACAGCTTTGGACGCAAAGGTGAAAAACATGATTTGGAAAATTTTCAGACAGGTATTCTAACAAGCAAAACGTTACAGGACAATGTTCTCTATTTTGAGAAGGACATGCGCCTTAAAATGATACTGGTTATCGTAAGCCCTACCAAAAGAGCGGGAAACGAGAACCATTTAAACCATGAACTTCAAAAACTGTTCTTCAAGGATAATGTTGTGGACAATTTTGCATACATAGGTTCTTACAACCTAAAAGTAGCGGAAAAGGTACGTCAAATAAATACCGTATCCGTGACCGGGATTGCCAGAAAGTTAATGATAGAAGGGTTGGTACATTTGATCTTGGCCCTGGAGATACAGCAGCATTCCGATGACCTTAAGAACGCAACGGTACAAGAATCTTCCTTAACAAAAAAGGAAAGAGAGATTGTAAGGGAACTGTCCGTCTTTATTAACAACTATCCCGAAAAACAGCTATCCGTAGCATATCTCTGTAAAAAAGGAGGTTTATCACCTTCCAAATTGCAAGAAGGCTTTAAAATGATGCATGGCACAACGGTAACGGACTATATAAGGGATGTAAGGGTACGATTGGCAGAGAACCTAATCAAGACCACCGATATGAACATCTCCGAGGTTGTTTACAGCATTGGTTTTATCAGTAGAAGCTATTTTTCTAAAATCTTTAAAGCAAAATATAACTGTAGTCCCAAAGAGTATAAGGACAAACAGAGAAGCTTTGCTATTTCAGCATAAAATAATTGCAACATTAGTGTTGTATCTCTATATATTCATAACATAATTATGTTATCCATTTATTAGTATAGTTTCCTTGCGGGACTTATTATCATTAAAAAAGCTCTCTTTTACGAGAGCTTTTTTTCTTAATCCACTGCAGTTATTTTTATTATTCTTTATTCTGCTGTTCTTTAATGGTATTCTCATCAATATCAAATTTATTCGTATCAATATTGGTGTTCCCGGTAGGGTTTGTTGGATTATTCTGTTTTACTTTTCGTTTAAATTTTCTTTTATCTGCAATACTCATAGTTATCTTTTTAAAGGTTAAAAGTTCATTTTAATGGTACCGTTTCCCAGGCACCGTTCATCATCAATATTAATATAAAGCACAGACGACGCATTCTTTGACATTAATGGTTGAAAGGTTGCCGTATATGGTGGATGTGTGTGGGCAACATAATGAATATGAGTATGTTGAATCGTGAATGGGAATATTACGATTTATTTGATTACGTCCAACATATTATCTAATGAGCAAAGCCAACAGTTGTATTTCGGTTAGATTTATGAAATCATCCAAATGCAATCATCAAACTAAAGTAGATGATGGTCAGAGTAGGGCCAGTAGATGAAAATATAGTAAGAACACTTCTCGGCCGGATGATATAACTGAATCAATAATACATAAAAACAAAAACGATGAACAAGAGAAATTATATGAAAAATGAAGAAGGCCTCAGAAAAGTGAGGACTTTGATTGATGAACAGAAAACTGTGATGATGGCCAGTAATTTAAATACCATACCATTTTCGGTCTGCCCGATGACCGTCCAACAAATGGATGAAAAAGGAGACCTTTGGTTCTTTGTTTCCAAGGATAGTGGACTTTTTAAGGATATCGAGGAAGATAATCGGGTTCAGATAATCTACAACGATGATAACAAGCAGCAATACTTGTCCATTTTTGGAAATGCAACACACATTATAGCCGAACAGAAAAAAGAGGAACTATGGAACCATCATTTGCTCAATTGGTTCGAAGGTAAGGACGACCCCGACCTTACACTCATCAGCGTTAATATGGAAAATGCCTTTTTCTGGGATAACGAGAACAGTAAGTTGGTGCCCTTCTTTGAAGCAGGGGAAAGCAATGTGTCTTCCAGTGAAAAGGGATTTGTAAACTTATAGAACGTATATTCGGATGTCAAGGTCAAACCATAAGGTTTGATTTTAGGTAATAAAAAAAAGGTCGGTAGAAATACCGACCTTTTTTGTTAGCTATACCTTAAATCCTATTGAAAAGGAACATATTCAAATTTTTGGCCACCGATAGAGGCATCTGCCATAAGTCCCGCTTTAGGCATGGCAAATACTACAACCCCATCGTCATAATCTGCGCTTTTGGAGACTCCGGATTTTACGGCAATGGCAGAAAGGTCTCCCGAAAAAGCATAACTTCCGGTTTTAAACTCGTTTAATGCGTCTTCGGTTTCAAAAAAGATAACCTCGGTCAAAGCCTGGCCTCCTGCTTGGAGCCCAACATCAATCTTTTTCATGTCGGCCATTCCTACTTTTTTCCCGTTCTCATATACCACTCCGTTTCCCGAAGCACCACCTAAAATAAAACCACCTTCACCAACATTTGGGAAAATTACATAACCTGTGGATGTCTCAAAGAATTTTTTAAGTCCAGCATCTTTTGCAATGAGCTGTTTTTTAGCCTTTTTGGCATCTTCAATAATTTGTTTGTCCTTACTGTTTTGGGCAAAAGTTCCGAAAGCAACAAAAAAAGTTGCCAATACGGTTATTGTTTTCAAAGTTTTCATAATGTGTGTTTTTTATTAATATTTCTTTTTAAAATAAAACTGGAAACATCCAGCTCTTTTTCCACTTTCAAGATACTGGGGATTGAAGGTGGGTATTTGCTTTTTCCAAGAAAAAATTGATCCATTTCTAATTGACTAACAGTAGTTTATGTGGTTATTTGAATCAAGACAATTTTCGAACGGATAAGAACCATGTCCAAGAAAAAGACATATTATTTTTCTGTACAATCTTAAAAAAACATAATGATGAAGAAGTATGGTTTATTGCTAGCATTAGCTCTCTTGATGGCTCTTGCCACTTCCTGCCGGGAAAAAAAATTGAATCATCCAAAAGAAGGAGAAGAACTTAAGGAGGTCAAAGAGACCCAAAATGAAAGTATGGAAAAGTACAAGGAATGGTCCGAATCCAATAAAACAAAAGATAGTGCCGCCATAAAGACTGATTCCACAAATCAAGACTCCATTGATTAAATGGCAGCTTGTTTGCCAAAAATGGTCGTTGTTACGTCTTGCCGTTCTATTTGCTTTATTGATTAGAGGTGACTATTTCCCCTGTATCATCACGTTTGGAGACTTTACTGGCAACAATACTGATGATGAAAATCTGTGTCACGTGAAAAAGCATCAACGGCAATAAAATTATCCCTATCGAAAAAGAAGCGGGAAATAGGATGCTCGAGAAAACGGTTCCATGTACCAAGGATTTTTTGGTGCCGCAAAACTGTGCTGTAATAGTGTCCTCTGTTGAAAACTTCAGTAGTTTGGAAACCCGGCCTATGATGAAGAAGACCAAGAAGAATAGGGCAAGTACCCCTGAGTAGATCAGGGCCAGCTGTTCCAATTTCACTGAGTCAAAGATTCCATCTTCAAAAGAGTGCACAAAACTTTTATATATGATCAATAGAATCACCAACTTATCAAAAAGGGTCAGATAACTACTATATCGTGTGGCAAACCCGCCCAAATATCGATGTAGTAACAATCCAAGAAATACGGGCCATAAAATCTGTAACATCAAACTTGTATAGACATCCATGAGGCTAAAATCACCTGATTGATGTTCCAAGAAAATGCCCATCCACAATGGCGTTACCACAATACCGATCAACCCCGATATGCTCGCATTGAAAATTGCCGCGGGAATATTCCCCTTTGCAATGGACACCATCACCACCGAGGAGGATACGGTAGAGGGGAGGGAGGCCATAAACAAGAATGCAAGCCAGATATGTAAATAATCGCCCGACTTGAACAGTGGGTAGAAAACTATCACCAATAATGGGAAAATTAGGAACACGAAGGATTGCACCAAAATGTGCAAACGCCAATTTTTTAATCCGTGCCTTATTTTTTCGGGATTGAGTTTTAGTCCATAAAAAAAGAAAATGAGCGATACCCCGATTCCTGAAATAGTATCTAAAGGAACCGCACTCTCTCTACTAGCAAGACCTGGAAAAAAGTAGGCCAAAACTATTACTAGGATTATACCTACCACAAATTTGTCAATTTTGATTGATTTTTTCATACGGCCCTTTGGGGAAGTTGGCTATGGATGCTTGACAAACGGGTTTCCATGCGTGATTTTAAAAGTTGGTTTCAATTCTTGACTACACTTTTTGGTAAACTACAAGGAAGATGTTTTGGCAACTTTAGTGCTTTTATTGATTTCCTTCATGATTTCTGCGAACAATCCAGCCGATTTTATACGGTCATCGCTATCATACATCATGGATGAAACAATTATTTCATCGACCTGGGTTTGCCCAATAAATTCTTCCACCTGTTTTTTTACGGTTTCTTTGCTCCCAACAAAACTGTAGCGGGTCATTTGCATAATGGCCGGGTGTTGTCTTACTTCCTTTAGACTGGTGCTCATCTGCGTAGGAGGTTCTATAAACTGTGTTTGCGTGCCGGATAATATATTAATGACCATCCTTAGCGCAGAAGTATATAAACGTTCGGCCTGCTCATCCGTATCCGCAACCACTGCGTTGATACCGGCAATTACATAAGGTTTTTGTAAAGCTTCAGATGGTTGAAACTGGTCTCTATAAATTTCCAAGGCATTGAAGAGCTGTGCCGTTGCAAAATGACTAGCAAAGGCATAGGGCAAACCTTTCTGGGCGGCCAATCTGGCGCTACTGGTGCTTGAGCCCAAAATATAGATGGGCACATTCAATCCTTCAGCCAATGGCACCCTGATTTTTGAAGTTTTGTTGTCGTTCGAAAAATAGTTTTGAATCTGTTCAATATCCTTGGGAAAGGAATGAGTGGCTTCTATAAAACCAGGATTTATGGCATGTGCGGTAGGTTGGTCGGTACCGGGAGCCCTACCCAGACCAAGGTCAATACGATTTGGGTATAGGTTTGCCAGTGTTCCAAAACGTTCGGCAACAACAAAAGGGGAGTGGTTGGGCAGCATTATGCCTCCAGAGCCCAAGCGCAGACTGGTGGTGGCCTCTGCTACATGGCCAATTAAAATTTCGGGTGCGCTACTGGTAATCGCGGGCATGTTGTGGTGCTCTGCAAACCACATTCTTTCATAGCCCAACTCTTCCGCTTTTTGGGCCAGGGCTACCGTATTTTTATAGACTTGGTTGATGGTGCTTCCTTTGGGAAGTACGGCCAGTTCCAAAATGGAGTAAGCAATTTTTTTTGAATCCATATATTTATATGTATCGATATATTGTTGAAATAAAAAAATTATAGCTTTTTGAGTGTCGACAAATAATTGTCCATAACCTCGTGGTTGAGCGTGTAAAAGTAGAACCTACCTTCTTTTTGTGGTTCTATTAAGTCGGCGTCCACTAATTTTTTGATATGATGGCTAACCGATGGTTGTGAAAGGTTCAAGGACGCTGTAATGGTACTACATTCAAGTTTACCATCGCAGGACTGTATGGCTTGGACAATCTTTAGGCGATTAACATCACTGAGCGCTTTCGAAATCCGTTCTATTTGTTTTAAGTTCAAAATGCTATAATATATTGAAACATGTAAATATATCAATAAGTATAAAAACAACAAATACTCGTCAAGGTTTTAGCATAACCATAACTTTTGGTGGAGACAATAAGCTAGCCCAAACAATGATAAAACAATCGGATATACCAATGAAAAATTAACTTATTGTCTCCTTTTTCCTTCCAAAAGATGGTGGGAAATTATTTTATACCAATTTCATTTTTGTGGGATCCCATTGTATGATTTTCTTATCAAAATAGCTCGTGTTACAAGCTAGTGCAGGTGCTGCGGCCCTAAAGCCAAATTCGGCATCTTCAACTACTTCTTTACCATCCCTTATGGCATCGAAGAAATTGGTGAAATGGTCCAAATGGTCACTATATCCCTCAGGTGCTTTATGGATTACATCACCTTTCGGATGTCTTTTTTGCTGTGCCTCGGTCCATTTGGCGTTGTATTCGGTCTTCATGCGTTCTTGCATAGCCTCTGGAAAAGTAAATACGGAATCGTATCCTCCAAAACCTGGAGCCTCAGGCATTTTGCTGTAACTTACAATAATATCATTACGGTCGATGGTAATGGTGCCCTCAGAACCTATCAACTGGATTACTTCCTGACCTCCCGTACCACTGATAAAGTTTACCCGAAGGTTTAATTGAAATGCCGGGTGCTCTTCACTTTTTGGGTATTGCATTACCCCGGACATAACATCGGGCATGTTTCTGCCATCGTTCCAATAGCTGAACTGTCCGGTACTGTAGATGCTTTCCGGTCCTTTGGAATTGGTGATAAAGTGGGTTCCGCTCAACAAATGGATATATAGGTCCCCGGCTACACCCGTACCAAACTCTTTATAAGCTCTCCACCAAAAGAATTTTTTGGCGTCAAATTCCATTTTGTCCGTCACCTCGGTAAAGGTATCCCAATCGGTAGTTTCTGGACTGGCATCATCCGGGATGGTATATTCCCAAGCACCAATGGAACTTTGGCGGTCCCAAGCTGCCTGAACCATATTTAGGTCACCGATTTCACCGGCAGCCAAAAGCTCTTTGGCCTTTGCATATCCAACGCTGCTCACTCGTTGACTGCCCACCTGAAATACTTTTCCGGATTTTTCCGCGGCTTTCATCATTGGGTAACCTTCCTCAATTTTGTGCATCATCGGTTTTTCCAAGTAAATATGTTTGCCTTTGGCAAGGGCATCCAATGTAATTTGGGAGTGCCATACATCGGTGGTGCATATCAGAACGGCATCAATATCATCCTTGGCCAGAAGTTCCTTGTAGCTTCGGGTTACGAATAAATCTTTTCCAAATTCCTCTTGGGCACGAGTCAATCTACTTTTGTAAATATCACAGATACCAGCAAGCTCAACACCGGGAACCTGTAGGGCGGTCCTTAAATCAAAATGGCCCTGTACACCGTATCCGATGACACCGATTCTTACAGTATCGTTGTTGGAGAATGTCCTGTTGTATCTCAAGATTCTCTCCTCTGCTTTTTCTTGGGCAGCAAAAGAAGCAAATGGGGTAGCGGCGGAAGCCAGGGTAGTGGCTCCAATTTGCCGTAGAAACTTTCGTCGTTTGTTCTGATCGTTGTTTTTCATGTGCTTTGATATAATATGTATGGTTTAGTTGACGGAATAGCTCACAAAGGCCAATTTTTTACTGTCCGGACTCCAAGAGGGCACATTTATGGTACCCTGTCCACCGAAAAATACAGGTGTAATATCCTTGATTTTCTTTGCTTCAATATTCATAAGCCTTAGTTTGACCTGCTTCCCGAATAAATGGTTCTGTTTTTGGTCAGACGTGTATGCAATATACACAATCCATTTTCCATCCGGAGATGGGTGCGGAAACCAGTTCGAGTTTTCATCAAAGGTCAATTGTTCCTGTTTTTTGCTGTTGGTCCGCATGCGCCAAATCTGCATATGTCCGGATTTGTACGAGTTGTAATAAATATATTTTCCATCGGGAGAATACTCGGGGCCATCATCAAGTCCTTCGGCCGTGGTCAATCTTTTTTCCTTGCCACCATCAACGCTAATGGAGTACACATCATAATTGCCGTTTCGCTCGGCACAATAGGCCAATCGTTTTCCATCGGGAGACCAACCATGCCAAAAGGACATCACCTCAGAGGTGACCCTTCTAGGTTTGCCACCTTCAATGGGCAGCACATAAATGGCCGATTTATAGGACTTTGGTGAGGGGTCTGTTACATCATTATGACTTATGGCCAACCATTGGTTATCTGGGGAAATACCGTGGTCGTTATTGTTCTGATCGGCAAAACCGGTATCCAATAGCTCTAAATCCTTTGTTTTTAGGTCCAATGTATATAGTTTTCCTTTACTGTTGACTATCAGATAATTATCAGGATGCCAGTTTGGGGCTTCAAAGTGGTCGTCAATAGTTAGAACCGTCTCGATTCTACCGGTTTCAATGTCCACTGTTTGAATGTAACTGGTGGTATCGATTTTATTTTCTGGGGGATGATCATAAAAATGATTGGATTGCCCTACCAATTTCCAATCGCCATCAAATTTTTCCAGAAACCGGACTTCGTTGGATAGAGTTTCTTTGCCATCGGTACCAACCGAAACTTCATCGTGGGCCACCCATGCGATATTTTTATCAATCCTCATTTTATGGTTGGTATGGAAGGCAAATCCTCCCTTTCCTATCATGCTGGACGGTGGGTCAATAATGGTCTTTGTTGGGACATCGATGGTTCGACCATCCGCAGTGGATACCAATATGCGACTGTAGGGTCGTTCCATCCAACAATCCGCATGGGCCTTTTTATCGCCCATACGCCAAGTAAGCCCTTCCTTTTCCAATAATTTGATGATGGCAATGGAATCGTTCTGGGAATGCATGGATGAACTTATAAGAAGCCCAAGAAAAAACAGGAAATACCTTTGGAACAGATGCAGTATATTGCCCAAAGCGTATTCCCGAAGTTGAAAAAAATGCTTCATGATTACTTTGTTTAGTTTTGTGTGCATGATAAATATATATATTATTTTCTCAATAAAAGATAATAGGTTTGTGTTGTTACTTTAATTAGTTTACAACGATATTTAAACAGCTGTGAATGCTTGTATTTATAGTTGTGTTAATAGAACGATTATGGGAGAGTTTCGAAAAGAAGATTATATCGCACAACTTTCGATCGACTGTGTGATTTTCGGATATAATAATAACGAATTGAAGGTGTTAATCTCAAAATTGAGTTATGGCGAGGATTTATGGAGTCTACCGGGGGGGTTTATTCTCCAAACGGAAAGTATTGATCAGGCAGCTTCACGTATTTTAATGGAGAGAACTGGACTGGACAATATATATTTAGAGCAGTTTAGAGCTTTCGGAAGTCCTGATAGAATCATCGGAAGTGAATATAGGGAAGTGGTAAGGGCAGGACTTCGGGATTTTGCCGCAAAGAAATTTGATGACGAAGCCATAGACTGGGTAACAAGCCGTTTTGTCTGTATCGGTTATTATGCCTTGGTGGATTTGAACAAGGTGGACCCAAAAATAGGAGAGTTCGAGGAGTTTCTAAAATGGGTCAGCATAGAGGATCTTCCCAATATGACGCATGACCATAATGAGATTGTTGAAGAGGCCCATAAATCGCTGCGTCAAAACCTTGATGAGAAGTTGATAGGGTTCAATCTACTTCCTGAGGAGTTTACCATGAGGGAAATCAAGGAATTATACGAGGCCATTTATGATAAGGAATTCCCCATGAACAATTTCCAAAAGAAGATATTGGGGCTTGACGTATTGGAACGACTTGGCAAAAAATATACAGGGGCACAGAATAGGGCCCCGTATATCTATAAATTTAAAAAATGAGGTTATGGTCGGTTGACCTATAACCTCTGGTATATCTTTAGTTAAGATTCGCTGGTTTGACGGTTCTTTTTGGACAATAACAAGAACAATGTCCCACACAGCAACCAAGCAGGTAGCGTCATGAAGGATAAAAAGACATCAAAAGTGACGGAGATGAAATAACATAGTCCAAAACTTATGGCCCAGGCCCAGAATACGGCCCTGTTGAACTTCACGTTCATTTTTTCGGCATAATTTATTATGATGTTGACCTTTTTTCCATAGAAGTGCTCAAAAACTATAATCGCGCCCATTGGGGCCAAAATAAAACCGTACAGCGCCACAAAATCCAATAGTTTCATTGCAAAGGCAGGGAAAAGCCCTGCAAGGGTCGCCACGCTACCGGCAATAATGGTTACCCAAAATGTGGATGTTTTAGGAATAATGGCCTGAAAAGCCAGTCCGGCCCGATAAATAGTCGGATTGGCCGTTGTCCATCCAGCCAAGACCACGGCAATGGCACCAAAAATGCCCAAAGCATTATAGGCCAATGGTCCGGGAGCAACATTTGGTGCATTACCCCCGGCCAAAGCGGCCTGAGCTTCTGGGGATTTAAGGTAAACAGCATAAAGTAATGCTGCCGCAATCCACGCCATATAGTGTCCTACGTACATTCCCGCTGCAGTGGTCCAACCTGATCCTGCCTTTTTCGCAAACCTAAATACGGACAAGTCGGACATGCCTACGTGCATCGCAGCATTGGCAAACCATGACCAAATGGTGACGTGCCAAAAAGTATATTTTATCTGTCCGGGGAAAGGTTCTCCACCTTCGCCCCAAATGTTCCAAAAGTCGGAGAAGCTATTTACATCAAGATCACGCAATGCCACGATACCACTTGCCAAAAATGCCAATACAATAATAGGGGACATATAGTTTGCCGCTTTTGAAACGGTCTCGTACCCTTTTGCTGCAATCAACGAAATTACGGCCCCGATAACCAATACGATAACGACCCATGTAATACCGTTGGGCATGGTATCCGTTAACTTGGGCATTTCCATGTCAAAAGGAATTCCAACTGCCGTGGCCGAAACGGTAATCATGGCACCGGCAAGGAAACAGAAGAGAATCCCATTGGCCAGATTATATCCAATGACCAATTTTTTTCCAACAATTTTTTCCAATTGATAGTATAAGGTAAGACGATACTTTACGGCTATTTCTGCCGTCAAGAACCTCCAACTGAGCACAGCCAAAAGATTTCCCAATAACAGTCCGACTATAAGGTCAAAAGCACTTACTCCCGTGGTCAAGAATAAGGGACCTATCACGAATTCGGTACCTGCGGCATGCTCACCGGCATACATGCCCAAGAAACTTTTCCAGCTTTTTAATTTGGACTGGGGAACGGGCTGTCTTTCAAATTCTCCGCCAGCTATTTCCTCAACTTCTTCATCAATATTATATTGGCTCATATAGGTTTGGTTTGTTCGTTAATTTTTATGTGCTAGTTTGTTAGATCAGGTGCCTGTGCAGGTCTTGGATATTCTCGCAGCACAATTGATCCATAATTTGCTGTAGTTGTACCTTAAGGATGGTCATGGTATGGTCACCACCCTTATTGCCCATGGCAGCGGTACCGTACATGAAAGAACGGCCCATGAACGTGAATTCCGCTCCCCGTGCAAGGGAACGTGCTATATCGGGCCCTGAGCGCATACCGCTATCCATCATTACGGTGATTTGATCTTTGTATTTGGCAGCGATTCTGGTCAATGGGGCAATGGTGGATTCACCGGCATCCAACTGTCTTCCTCCATGATTGGAAACTATGATGCCATCAAACCCTAATCGAATTGCTTGTTCGGTATCTTCTTCGGAAGCGACACCTTTTAACACCAACTTACCTTTCCATCTATCCCTGATCGGTTTAATGCGCTCCTCGTTCAAACGACCGGAAAAAGTTTTGTCCATAAACTTGCCCAATTGCTTAAGGTTCAGTCCTTCCGGGGTGTAGGGTTTTAGAGTTTCAAAAGTAGGGATGCCATATTTTAAGGTCTGCATGGCCCAACTGGGCTTGCCCAAAACCTGAAGTATATTGGCCATGGTCATTTTAGGTGGCAATGCCAATCCGTTTTTAAAGTCACGCGGGCGGTATCCAAAAGTGGGTACATCGCACAACAATACCAAAACGGGGCAGCCAGATGCGGCGGCCCTGTCAATGATATCGTACCTTACAGCATCTTCTGCCGGATTGTACAGCTGAAACCAAGCCTTACCTTCGGTCAGTTCACTGGCCCGTTCTATATCCATAGTGGTTACGGTACTCAGAATAAATGGCACATTGTGCTTATGGGCGGCCTTCGCGAGGATTTCTGGCGAATTTGGCCACATTAACCCCTGCAGACCAACCGGAGCTACGCCAAAAGGTGCATCGTAATCCTGTCCGAAAAGTTTGGTCTTGATAGAGGCTCCCTTAAAATCTTTAATATAGGTCGGTTTTAGCGTAACGTCCCTAATTTCGGAGGTGTTTCGCTTAATATTTACATCCTCGTTGCAGCCGCCATCCAAATACTCAAAAGCAAAACGGGGGATTCTTTTCTTGGCTTTTTCCCTAAGGTCATCAACGGAAGGGTATCGGGTATCGAAACTTTGGGCCATATTAATTTGTGATTAGGGGTCTATGTTTTTTTAATGCGTAATTCTTTTTTAGGAATTTTTGGTCCAGTTCCACGTTGGATATGACAATGGCCGCACCAAGCGCAGAACCTAGGGAGGCATCGGTGGTTTTTACCTTCATATGGTTAAAGCCCTGTGCCAATAGTTCCACAAAAATTTGATTGTTGGCAAAGCCTCCATCGATGTACAATTGCTCAATAGGCTCCTCTCCGATAGCCCTTTGGATGCTATCTATCTGCAACTCCACCAGCTCCATCAGTAATTGGTGATAGGCTTCTTCATAGGAATTAAATTTAAGTGGAGAGCGGTTTTCCAAAGTGCCAACATCAAGACTGGACCATTGGAATTTATGTGAAAAATTATCCTTGAGACGATGGTACAATTCAGAATCAAAATCGACCGATTTATGATGATCCTTCGCAACACCGTAGCGCTCCGATAGTTCCTTTATTTTGATATTGTACTCGTTTCCCAAAAATAACCTAGCGGCCTTAACGGGCTCTCCGTTTATCCGCATGTAATTGATGCAGTTGGAAACGGTGTCCGTTTCCGTTAAAAACTCTTTTGAAAATGGGTTTAGGGATATGCTCCAAGTGCCTGTGGAGAGTAGTAGGAATTTTTTATCTATACTTCTTATATAGGGCAAAAGAGCGGATGAGCTATCGTGAATACCAACACCGACTTTTATGTTGTGCCCCAGCAAACTCGTGTTGATACTGGTTCCTGTATCTACAATGGAAGGCAGTACCCTGTGCAACTGCTCTTTGTAGACCCAATCGTGATAATCTTGTTTTTCGTAGTTCCAAAGGGCGGTATGGCATCCAATACTGGTATATTCACTGATCGGTATTCCTGTAAACAAATAGCTTAGATATTGTGGTAGATGAAGCGAATATTTGATTTTTGAAAAAACTTCCGGCTTATGGTGTTTCAACCAATACAATTGGATGCCTGAGTTAAGCATACCTTCCTTTGTTGTTCCAGTTTCCCTGCAAAATGTTGTTTCCGGACCGTAGGTATCGTAAAATTGTTCGATAACTTCTTCCGGTATGGGCTTGGTATAGTTGTAAAGCGGAGCCACAACGTTGCCCATGTCGTCCAAGTGCACAAAACTGGCACCGTAAGATGAAAAATTTACGGCATTTACTTTGTAATCCTTGGATTTTAGGATGTTGTGAAAAGTGGCTTTTATCCAGTCCTGGAGTTTGACAACATCTTCTGTTGGATGACCATCTTCGTCCTGAATTGGTTCCAAATAGGTGTAATCCCGATGGACCTCCTTAAAGTCAAGGTCAAAAAGAAAGAATTTTTTATTGGTCTTTCCTATATCAAAAATCGCGATCACTTCTTTAGCCATATATAAAGTATGAGTTACAGTCCTGTTGCCATGGTGTGTTTGCCTCTCTCGTCAATCAATTGTTTACGGATATCAAGATATCTGTACGTGTCCAATGGATTCAGAGCGCCCCCATTTGAGATTCGAGCACGTTCCAATAACGGTCTTACATCGGTGTGGTAAGCATCTTGAAGAATTTCTTGACATTGTGACACGTCATGGTTCCTCTGTGCTTCACGAAGTGACTTTTGGTCTACCAAGAGAGCCTTTGCATAGGAAGATCTAATAGCTTCCAACGATTGCATTAAGTCTTCCAAAGGATCTTTTAGGTTATGGCTGGCATCTATCATCCAGGCAGGGTAGGGGTTTTGCGGATTGTTCTCCATACCATAAACCAGTTCGTTGAAAATCAAGAACAGGGAATATGGTTTTATGCTTCCAACGGTAAGGTCGTCGTCCCCATATTTGCTGTCATTGAAATGGAATCCTCCCAATTTGCCCTTCATCATCAAAGTGGCCACAATTTGTTCTATGTTGGTGTTTGGCAGATGATGCCCTAAATCTACCAAAGTATAGGCATTTGGACCACATTCGTTGGCCAACATAAAGGAAGTTCCCCAATCTTGGATGACCGTGCTGTAAAAATAAGGTTCGTAAGGTTTGTATTCGATAAAGAGCTTCCAGTCCTCGGGCAATGTCTTGTAGATTTGCTGTAGACTGTCCTGGGTGTTCTTAAGCACGGTCTGGAAATTGTTCTGCCCAGGAAAACTGGAGCCGTCCGCCAACCATACGGTAAGACTTTTGGAACCCAATTTTTTTCCTAATCGGATGACATCTATATTATGCTGTATGGCCTGTTGGCGTGCATTTTCGTCGGTACTGCAAAGTGAACCGAATTTATATGAATGCTCTTGATCGGGCTGATCTTGGAAGGTGTTGGAGTTCATTGCATCGAACTTTAGATCCAGGACACTGGTCAATTTTTTGACTTTTTCAGCATCTTCCGGCACATCCCAAGGAATATGAAGTGAAATGGCCCCTGCAGATTGGGTTAGCGCATGAATCATTCCGACATCTTCGATTTTTTGTTCCAAAGTGCCAGGTTCCCCATGATAGGAGAATCTCCCAAAGCGCGTTCCGCCTGCACCCAAGGCCCAACTTGGAATGGCTACTTGAAAGTCGGTGACTTTCTTGAGTATATGTTCAACATCGTAGCCTTTTTTGGACAACTGGTTCGCCAAAAAATCAAAACTTTGATCATGGTTGTCAAAGTTGATTTGGTTATGCGATGCGATTTGTTCTTTATTGATAATCATAGGATGATTTAATCTTTAAAAACCGCAGGCCAATATGTAGACCTGCGGAAAATTTGAATTAAAAATAACTAAACTCAAAACCTTATCTAGTGAAGGCATTTGCCATACCGCCATCCACATTGATAATGTTTCCAGTGCTTTTATCCAGTAGACCTACAAAAGCGAATACACCGTTGGCGATGTCTTCTGGATATATAATTTCGTTGAGCAAGTTTCTCTTGGCATAATGCGCAGGAAGATCTTCAACTTCAATGCCGTAGGCTTTGGCCCTACCTTCGGCCCAATCGCCTTCCCAAATTTTGCTGCCTACGATGACTCCATCAGGATTTACCGTGTTTACTCGGATTCCTTTGCCGCCGAGTTCGGCCGCAAGTAAACGTACCATGTGTTGTTGGGCAGCTTTCGCAGTTCCGTAGCCTACATTGTTCGGTCCTGAAACTAAACCATTTTTGCTGGCAATACTTATAATATCTCCTCCCAAACCTTGTTTGTTCATAATATCGACTCCCTGTTTAAAGAGTTCGAACTGTCCTTTCACCAAAACATTTTGAAGCAAGTCCCAATCCTTTTCGGTAGTTTCTTCCAATGGTTTGGAAATGGCCAATCCTGCACTGTGGATAATCAAATCCACACCTCCAAATTCCAGACATGCATCTTTATATGCCTTTCTTATGGAATCGGCACTTGTTACATCACACACTGCATAAGTGGCCACGTCCCTTGTGTAGGTTTCAACAGCTTCTTTCAATCTGTCCTCGGCAATATCCGTTAACACCACATTGGCTCCTTGCTCGGCGAGTTTATCGGCAATTGCTTTACCTATTCCCCCACCGGCGCCGGTAACCAGGGCCACTTTTCTAGATAGTGGTTTCTCTTTGGGCATACGCTGCAACTTAGCCTCTTCCAATAGCCAATATTCAATATCGAAAGCCTCTTGTCTCGGCAACGAAGTATAGGCTGAAATGGCCTCCGCACCACGCATCACATTGATGGCGTTGATGTAGAATTCACTGGCCACTCGTGTAGTTTGCTTGTTTTTCGAGAAACTGAACATACCCACCCCGGGATAAATAATGATGACAGGGTTGGGGTCTCTCATCGCTGGACTGTTATCGTGCTTACAGTTTTCGTAGTATTCCTTATATTCTTTTCGGTATTGTTCAAAGGCAGGCTCCAATTTTTTAAGTACTTCTTCTGCATTGGATAGATCCTCCCCAGCATCCAAAGTCAATACCAACGGTTGTATCTTGGTTCTTAAAAAGTGATCCGGGCAAGAGGTCCCCATTGGGGCCAATTTTTCCAAATCGTTGCTGTTGATATATTCCATCACCACATCAGCATCGGTAAAATGACCGATCATGCGGTTTTCAGAAGAGCAAAGTCCACGAAGGAGGGGCATCAACTGTGCCGCTTTCTCTTTTCTATCTTCGGCCGGCAACGATTCCACTTTTTGACCGCCAAAAACTTCTCCCTGTTCTTTTATTTTCTTTTCGATATACTCGGAGGCCATTTCTATGACCTCTAAACTGTTGATGTAACAATCATAAGAGGTGTCTCCCCAAGTAAAAAGGCCATGGCTTCCTAAAACAATACCTCGTATACCTGGGTTTTCGTTCAGACATTTTTCCAACTGGAGGCCCAGGTCGAAACCAGGTCTTTGCCATGGGACCCAGCCCATGGTGTCGCCCCATATTTCCTTGGTCACTTTTTCACTGTCCTTGGCTGCTGCCACTGCGATAAGTGCATCTGGGTGAAGGTGATCGATATGTTTAAATGGGAGCAATCCATGAAGGGGAGTGTCAATGGATGGGGCCCTACTGTCCAAATCATAGATGCAATGGTTAAAAAGTCCCACCATTCTATCCTCATCATGCAATCCTTTATAGACTTTTTTCAGGTTTCTCAATCGTTCTGTGTAAAGTCCGGCAATTCCTGAACGGGTAAGGGTACCAATGTCTCCTCCAGATCCTTTAATCCACATAACTTCAACCTCTTCATTGGTCAGCGGGTCCTTTTCAATTGTCTTGCAGCTGGTGTTTCCTCCACCGTAGTTTGTAATCCTTAAATCGGAGCCCAAAATATTGGACCTATATAGGAACAAAGCCACTTGGTCATCGCCAAGTTCCAAGGCCTTTTTTTCGTCCCATAAATAATCCACATGTTTAAAAGTCTTAATCCCCATCAGGTATTTTTTTTATTATTGTTGTCGGTAAATGTACTTACCCATTTTCTATTAAGTGTTCTGTACTGTACCGTAAAAGTTAATAAAATGCTGGAATTGATAGATATAAAGGAGGAATCAAAGGTTCCAAAGTACAAACAAATCGTTGATTCCATTTTAGCGGCCATTGAAAATGGCAAGCTCAAATTGGACGATAGGTTGCCTTCCGTGAATGAGTTGCTAATAGAATATGATATATCCCGCGATACTGTGGTAAGGGCTTACGACCACTTGAAGAAGAACAAAATTATAGAGTCCGTACCCGGAAAGGGCTATTATGTAAAGGAAGATGAGTTGGCCTTGAAAGCAAAAGTTTTTCTTCTTTTTAATAAGTTGAGTGCACATAAAAAAATTATTTATGATGCTTTTGCCAGAACTTTGGGAGACAATGCTACCATAGACTTTTTCATCTATGAAAATAATTACAGACATTTTAAGGAACTAATCTTGGAGTCCAAGAAAAGATCCTACACTTACACACATTATGTTGTGATCAGTCATTTTGAAGAAGGAGGTGATGATGTGATCAACTTTATCAAAGATGAAATTCCTTTGGAAAAACTGATCGTACTCGATAAAAGATTGGATGGTCTGGCGAATACCGTTTCCAGCATTTATCAAGATTTTGAGCAGGACATATATTCAGCTTTGGTTGCACTTAACCCTAAACTCAAAAAATACCGGCAGATCAAACTCTTATTAAGAAAGAAGACGTACCATCCAATTGAGATCAAAAAGGGCTTCATAAAGTTTTGCGCACAATTTGCTTACGAATTTGGAATTATAGAGGAAATTGAATCCGGTGAAATTGAAAAGCAAACTGTCTATATTAACCTTAAGGAAAGTGACTTGGTCATTTTGATCAAGAAAATAAAGGGGACCAATTTTGTGTTGGGACAAGATGTTGGGATTATTTCATATAACGAGACCCCGCTAAAGGAAGTGCTTCTGGATGGCATCACCGTAATCTCCACTGATTTTGAGAACCTTGGTAAAAAAGCTGCTGAAATAATACTGAAGAACCAAGGGGTATATATGGAAAACCCTTTCCATGTAATTCAAAGGAGCTCCCTGTAGTCCAATATTGGGGGCCTTACCTCTTTATCAGAACAGTACAGAACGGGATAGTTTTCTTTAGACCTTATCTTATCGTTGCATTGGGCCTGAGACATGGAAACGTATGGTGTGTTTTTACTGGATTCAAAACCAAAATACATAGGCCCGAGGATACTTGCACAAATCATTTATATTTAAAATATGAGAAGATTTCTACCACTACTTATTTTATGTACTACTTTAGTTTCAATGGCCCAGCGGAGACCCAGTACAGAGCCGGAATGGACGGCAAATTGGATAACTATGCCAAAAATAGATACGCAAGCTGCAGGCTCTTTCCTTTTTAGAAAGGACTTTGCTCTGGAATCCGTACCGAGCGAGTTCACAATACGTATTTCAGCTGATAACAGATATAAGCTTTTTGTGAATGGAACCTTGGTTTCTGTAGGCCCCAATTGGGGAGATATTAAGCATTGGAACTATCACACTTTGGATATTGCCGAGCATTTAAGGGCAGGTGGAAATATTTTGGCAATAAAAGTTTGGAATGAAGCCGACATGCGAGCGGTGGCACAATTTTCTTATAAAACTGCATTATTTGTACAAGGTGAGGGCGATTTGGAAAAAATAGTGGATACAGATGCTAGCTGGAAAGTCACCAGGGATCAAAGTTATACCCCCTTGAAGCAGGATATAAGAGGCTACTATGCGGCCGGTTCCGGGGATTTTATAGATATGAACAAGGCATTGACGGGCTGGAAGTCCCAGAGCTTTGATGATGGCTCTTGGCAAGCTCCCGATACTGTTTTTGAGGCGGTGCAAAGGGGTGGTGGAATACGGTATCAAGAAGGTTGGCAGTTGACCCCTACGATCTTACCGGAAATGGAATTGACCACGGAACGTTTGGCAGCGGTGAGAAAGTCCGAGGGAGTGAAAGTCCCATCATCTTTTCCAGCTGAACCCAAGGATATCAAGGTAGGGGCCAATTCCAATGTCAAAATATTATTGGATCAAGAGCATTTGACTAACGCTTACTTAACCTTGTTGTTCAGTGGAGGAAAGAATAGTATAATTACCCTTTCATATGCAGAAGGACTCTTCGATAGCGAAGGAGTTAAGGGAAACCGCAATGTTATCGAAGGAAAATCGATGGCAGGAAGAAGGGATAGCATCATTTCCAATGGAAAATCCGATCAAGAATACACTTCTTTGACCTATAGAACATATAGGTATGTGGAGGTTGGGGTTCAGACAAAGGAAGAGCCCTTGATCATCAACGATATTTATGGCACTTTCACGGGGTATCCGTTCCAAATGAAGGCAAATCTCATTTCGGATAAGAAAGAACTTTCCAATATGATGGAAATTGGTTGGAGAACTGCACGACTTTGTGCTGTGGATACCTATATGGATTGTCCATATTATGAAAGGCTACAAT
Source organism: Flagellimonas aurea (assembly GCF_017313785.1). Lineage (GTDB taxonomy): Bacteria > Bacteroidota > Bacteroidia > Flavobacteriales > Flavobacteriaceae > Flagellimonas > Flagellimonas aurea. The sequence goes on along the minus strand of NZ_JAFLNL010000002.1, from coordinate 490,579 downwards.
ATGTAGGAGATACCAGAATCCAGCATTTTGTATCATTTTATAACAGCGGGGATGATCGGTTGATCAAAAATGCCATCAATCTAATTGATTATTCAAGACAACCGGACGGATTTACCTTGAGCAGGTACCCGGACAGACAGGATCAGGTAATCCCAACCTACTCTCTTTGGTATGTTGCCCTTCTCTATGATTATATGATGTATGGCAGCGATATGGAATTTATTGAAGAGAAGTTAATGGGATCTCGACAGGTACTGAATTATTTCATTACGTATTTGGATGAGGATGGCTCTTTGAAGAACGTTCCCGGATGGAACTTTACGGACTGGGTCCCGGAGTGGGAAGGGGGAGTGGCCCCGATGGCCAAAGACGGTTCATCGGCCGCCTTGGATTTACAAATGCTCCATGCCCTACAATATGGGATAGCTCTGGAGAAGGAATTGGGGAAGCAGGAATTCGTAACCCTGTACACAACAATGGTCGAGCAATTAACGGAGACCATCAAAAATAAATATTGGGACCCGGACAAGAAAATGTTTGCCGATACCCCGGAAAAGAACAAGTATTCGCAGCACACCAATTCTTTGGCCATTCTTGCCGATATAGTGGATGCCGACCAGAAAATGGCCATTGGGAAATCACTGTTGGACGATAAATCCTTGGCTCCAGCCTCCATCTATTTTAGCTATTATCTACATCTGGCTCTTAACGAGGCCGGATACGGCAACGAGTATCTGGATTGGTTGGATGTTTGGAGAAAAAATATAGCGTTGGGGCTGACCACTTGGGCGGAGATTTCCCAAGTGGAAACTACGCGTTCTGATTGCCATGCGTGGGGATCAAGTCCTAACATAGAATTTTTCAGGATTATTTTAGGGATAGAAAGTGCTTCACCGAACTTTAAAACGGTACGGATAGCCCCAAATTTGGGGAACATCGAAAAAATTGGGGGCGAAATACCTCATCCATCGGGAATGATATCCGTGGATTATAAAAGAACAGGTAGGAAGGTGAAGGCAACCATTACATTACCTGAAGGGGTTTACGGTGAATTTATTTGGCGGGGAAAATCGACCAAAATTAAATCTGGAACTAACAATTTCACTATTTAAATGGTTATATCTTAAGTTATGGGATGATGATGAATATTATGGGAGTCAAATCCTATACTATTCAGGAAAGCAAAAGCAAAAGAAAATTGATAATCCTATCCTTGGGATCCTCATGGTTTTAAGAAAAAGTACAGGAATTATAGTTTGCAAATGCAAGAAAAAAATGAAGTCAAACTCATTTTGAAAGGCTACCTTTTTTATATGTAAAATCCTTTTTTTTGTATAAAGAGAAACCCATTGCAAAGGATGAAATGACCTTCATGATAGTACAGGACGGTTATTTTGGTGTTCTTTACTATTCTTGTATTGGTATCTTCCTGTTCTGTTAGGGCACTTTGGTCCTTGGATTCGGAGTTATGCAATATTTCCCATTAATCGTATCGTTACCTTTTATAATATGCAGATTATAGTATTTAATCATTTAATAAGACAAGTTGTTTGTTTTTTGGTCCTTTGTCTTCTCGTCGGAAGTAGGGCAGGAGCCCAGCAAGTGGATACAATAAACGAGGAATTGTTGACCTCGTGGGAAGCCAACTGGATCAGTCACCCAACAGTAGAGGGCCATGAGTATGGGGTCTATTTTTTTAAGAGAAATTTTACTCAGGTCGGAGATATTCCAGAGGAATTTATTGTACATCTTAGCGCCGACAACAGGTACAAGTTTTACGTAAACGGAACATATGTGGCCAATGGACCTGCCCGAGGGGACCAAATGAACTGGCGTTTTGAATCCCTTAATATAGCTCCCTACCTGAAAAATGGGGAAAATACGTTATCGGCCGTAGTTTGGAATTTTTCAGATTACCGACCCTTGGCACAGCATACGGTAAAAACAGGCTTTGTTTTACAAGGAAACGGGGATGTTGAACAAAGGATAAATACGGATGAACAATGGTCCGTAATGCAAAGTGGTGCACATAAGCCAACCCAAATAGATCAAAGGATCTACTTGATTACGGGAGCAGGGGAGGATTTTGATTCAAGCGAGTATCCATGGGGATGGATGGGCGAAGATTTTAAATCGGACGAGTTTGTACCCGCCAAAAGTATTGCTAGGGGAGTTCCTAAAAATGGGGTTGCGGGGTATGGCATTGTTCCGCCACATATCTTGGTCCAAAGGGATATACCTTTAATGGAGGAAAAGTTTCAACGTTTCGAATCCATAAGGAGAACCTCGACGAAAGAGTCGGTGCCCAATTTCATATCAGGAAAAGAAAAACTTATTGTTCCTCCCCATACCAAATTAACCGTTTTGGTAGATCAGGGCCATTTAACCAATGCCTATCCGATCGTGAGCTTTTCAAAAGGAACTGGCTCCCAAATTGTTGTCACTTATGCAGAAGCGCTTTTCGATGACCACGGACAAAAAGGCAACCGAAACGATGTAAACGGCAAGAGCATCGAGGGCAATATCGATATCATACGTCCAGATGGTCAGGAAGGACGGGTTTATGAACCGCTTTGGTGGCGAACGTTCCGGTATGTGCAATTGGATATCGAGACCAAGGAACAACCATTGGTTTTGGATGATTTTGCATCGAGGTTCACGGGATATCCTTTTAAGCAAGTTGCAGAGTTCGGAACCAAGAATCCTTTATTGGATAAGATATGGGACGTAAGCTGGAGAACACAGCGTTTATGTTCGGGCGAGAATTATTTTGACTGCCCCTACTACGAGCAATTGCAGTACATCGGGGATACCCGAATACAGAGCTTGGTGACCACCTATGTTTCAGGTGATTCAAGGCTTTATAAAAATGCTTTGGAATCCTTCCAGCACTCACAGGAATCTTTCGGTCTCACCCAAAGCCGTTATCCTAGCAACGAAACACAGTTCATACCAACCTTTTCTCTCATATGGATAACCATGCTGCACGATTACTGGATGCTTTTGCCAGATGAAGAATTTGTTGGCAAAATGATGCCGAATGTACTCAATATTCTCAACTGGTTCGAAAAGAGAAGTGGAGAATCCGGGCTGGTGGAGCAAAACGAATGGTGGATGTTCGTCGATTGGGTGGATACACATGATTGGGTTCGAGGGGTGCCTCCCGGTGCTGAAAAAGGAAACTCAATACTTCTCAACCTGCAATATGCCTATACCCTTCAATATGCCATTGAAATGTTGGAAGTTTTTGGTCATACTGGGCAGGCCGATGTCTATCGAAGTAGATTGGAAAACATAAGGGCCAAAGTAAAGGAACTCGCTTGGGATGAGCAAAAGGAATTGTTCAGTGATACCCCGAAAGGTGAAAAATTCAGTCAGCATACCAATATCATGGCCATACTGGCGAATGTTGTCTCTGGTGAAAAAGCCGCTTCTATAATGAAAAAGATTCTAGAAGATGAGTCCTTAGCAAAGACTAGCTATTATTTTTCCTTTTATTTGACCGAGGCCCTTAGGCATACCGGAATGGAAGAGAAATATCTTGGACTTATGGGCAGATGGGAAGAAATGCTCGATAATGGCCTCACTACATTTGCGGAAAAGCAAGAACCTACCCGGTCGGACTGCCATGCCTGGAGCGCCTCGCCGATGTATCATTTTCTATCCATGGTCTGTGGGATTCAGCCTGCCGAGCCGGGATTTCAGAAGATACATGTAGAACCTCATTTAGGAAAATTAGAAGAGGTCAATGGTAAAGTGCCGCACCATTTGGGCGAAATAGAATTTGATCTTAAAAAAAGAGGGCAAAACGGTCTCAAGGGCAAGATTGAGCTTCCAAAGGGGCTAGATGGCACCTTGATCTGGAATGGTCGTAACCTGGCACTTAAAGAAGGTATGAACGACATCCAAATCGATTGATCATTTCAATAGGACTTTATTTTAAAATTATCTATTTCCTGTCTTACAGGACAGTTCCTGCCGAATTTTATTACCTGACACCTCAGGATGCTTAACCAAGTCACTGCTGTTACTTTAGCACGAAAGTTTCATCTTTTACTCATTTAAGAGTCTTTGGGTTTTGAAACTGTTGATGAGAACCTAACGTAAAGATATAAGCATATGAGATTAAGTAAAGTATTATGGACGGAAGCACTAAAACTAGGAATGGTAATGTTGGGCATGTTCATATTTGTTGGATGCAACGGCAATGGGCACAATCTGGAAGATGACGAATCACAATCCGATATTGCCCAGCAAGATGGTGATGTCGATGATGAAGATTCTCTGAGCTCCGTTGAATTTGTAAAGGACACTGGGTTCATAAATGGTATTCGCTTGCTCGGTACTGATACTGGGGACATTCAGACCTTGAATCTTATCTATCCATATTCTAAAGGGACGGAAACAGCTAGCTGGAAACTTGCCGAATGGGGCAGTAACCATGCATTGGGCAATGTGGAGCAAGAGGTGAAGGGAGATTCAATAATCTATGCCAATCAAGCAAAGCGGGTAGTATTCATAAAGGAGGAAGCTCAGGATAAACCACATGTACTTTTGGAAGTAATAGCTTCCGAAGATTATACTTCTGTTCGTAAAGATGGAGAAGATTGGCCCCATTTATTATTGGAACAGACCATGGCAGATGAAATAGCCCTAGAGGATATGGAGTCCCTTGAATTGAACATGGGCCTTTCGCTTGTGTATGACAAGATGATGATGGACCCTTCCGAGTTTGACGAAAGTCTTCATACCTCTCAGGTTTCACTTTATTTGACCATTAGTGATTCGACCGACTTTTTTTGGTTTGGTATTCCCGTATTTGACCACAGGAGGCCAGATGGGATTCCGCTGTACGCTGCCCAAGATTTGGGCAAGGATGATGCCAGTAAAAAGTTCATTGTGAGTATAGCAAGTGAGGAATTTTTCCCAGGAAGTTTACAAAAATCCGGAAGTATAGATGTGGACAAGGATATATTGCCGTACATTAAAAACGCATTTGAACGAGCCAAGAGACAAGGGTATTTGGAAGATGCGCACTGGTCCGATATGTTTATTTCCAGCTTCAATTTTGGATGGGAAACCACAGGGACTTTCGATTCCGGTATGTTGGTACGTGAACTTCAACTTACGGGCAGGTATCGCGCCGGAAACTAGCTTACAGTAAGGTACAGGATGGTACTGCAGGGACTTTAAAATAGTTTTGCAACTGGGCTGTTGCCGTAGCGACACTTATTTAACCACCACTTATAAAATAGAAATGTAAATCAAGTACTTATGAAAATTAATTCAATTAAATATAACATTCTGATTTTGTTGGTAATATCTGTTTTTAACTTTCAGTTGTCAGCTCAGGAATACCCAACACTATGGAATGAAATCGTAGATTTTAAGGAGTTGGACGCTTCAGACTCGATATCAAAAAATCGAATACTTTTCATCGGAAGTAGTTCCTTTAAGTTCTGGAAGGATGTCAATGATTATTTTCCAAATCATCAGATTATAAATAGAGGATTTGGTGGGTCGACCTTGGTGGATGTAACCCGATATTTTTATGATATCGTTGTGCCATATAACCCTGATCAGATCATCATTTATTGTGGTGAGAATGATTTTGCTTTTGACAACGACCTCTCGGTAGAAGAGTTTTTTCTGCGTTTTGAGACCTTATACGGGATGATCCGTGTAAACTTCCCAAGAGCCACAATAAACTATTTGTCCATTAAGCCAAGTCCTTCTCGGATGAATATCTTGGATAAATCCATTGAGGCCAATAAAATGATAGCCGATTATCTGGACAATAAGGCAAATGCATCATACATCGACATATTTTACCCAATGTTGGACGAAGGAGGAAATATTAAAGAGGAAATCTTTTTGGACGACCGCCTTCACATGAATGCCAAGGGCTATCAGATTTGGCAAAAGGTCATGGCGCCTTACTTAAAATAATAGTCTATTGGTCATATTTAAATATATGCTGGTCCATATAAATACAGGCGTCTTGCGCCTGGACAACTTCCCGGGATGTGGGGGGTGTGCGGTTAGGGCTTCTACCGCATAGGAGCAAAATACTTCTCCTATCAATGTATGCTGTACCATAAGGTTGAATATTGGCGCCTTGGTTGGTCATTATCCCGGGTTTTCTTCTTTTTTTTGATTTTTCTCCAACAATATCTCGATTATTTGAATCTATTCAATGTTTTTGCTGAACCAGTTCAGATAAACTGTTGGTTTTACCTACAAAAACATGCCGTACAGGTACTGTTCTTTATTTGGAATCTTTCTATTCTTAACACCTTATATCTCGATATTTAAAGTGGTTTTTTTCCTACTAAATCTTTTGTAACGCTTGTGTTAAAAGCGTTGAGACAAGGTAGCATTGACGCATGTGAAATAAGGCCAAAAACTCTTTTATCCCATTTGTTTAAAGGGAACAGGATGGGGCAGGATACTTGGTCTATTCCCATTATATAGATTTGGATCAACTTTTTTGAACAATTCACAATTAATGCAATATGAAAATACTAAAAACAACATTCTGCTGTCTGTTCATTGTAATTTTAGCAATACAAGCAGCAACAGCACAAGAACGAATTGAGGTTAATGGTAAAGTCATCTCAGAAAGTGAAGGCTTACCGCTATTAGGGGTGAATGTTGTGGTAGAAGGAACCACGAACGGAGCCGTTACCGATTTTGATGGTGAATTCACCATAACAATGGATCCCGAAGGAACTTTGGTGTTTTCTTACATGGGTTTCTCTACTAAAAAGGTGCCGGTGTCGGGAAGGCAATCAATTACCGTTGAGCTATCCGAAAATCAGAACAGGTTGGATGAGGTTGTGGTAATTGGGTACGGTCAACAAAAAAGAGCTGATGTGACCGGCTCCATTTCCAGTGTAAAGGCGGAAGAAATTTCCCAAAGCAAGGTATTGTCATTCCAAGAGGCTATACAGGGAAGGCTGGCCGGGGTACAAGTTTCGTCTTCCTCCGGAGAACCTGGTGCGGCCATGAATATTAGCATTCGTGGTGCCAATACGGTATTTGGTAGCTCTGCACCACTTTATGTTATAGATGGAGTACCCTATGATGTCAATAACGGAGAGGTTGCCGATGCCAGTGTAGGGAACGGCACACCGTCCAACCCATTGGCAACACTGAACCCATCATCCATAGAGTCCGTTGAAGTGCTCAAAGATGCCTCTGCAACTGCCATTTATGGAGCTCGTGGAGCAAACGGAGTCATTATAATTACGACAAAATCAGGAAAAGCAGGGGATACCAAGATTACCTACGATGGTTTTGTCAGTTTGGGTACCGTAACACGAAAACTACCTGTGCTTAATGCCGAAAGATATATTGAGTATAGGGCCGCACTCAATCCTGAGACCTTTTTGTTCTATACGGATAGCAATCAAGATGGGTTGTACAATTCGGATGATATTCCAAGGGACCCTTATGAGCTGCCCATGCATGATTGGCAAGACGAGATGTTGAGGACCGCTGTTTCCCATAGCCACAATATTTCAATTTCCGGTGGGGATAACAAGGGAACCACTTTTTCTGGTGGAATTGGAGTGTTAGATCAGGAAGCGATCATAATCAACAACAACTTCCAACGATACACCATGAGACTCAACCTTGACGACCAGCATAGCGATAAGTTAAAGATGGGGTTGAATTTCAATATGGGTTATTCGGAACTAAACGGAGCCACACAGAGTGGTGGTGGTTCGGGAATATTCAATGGAGTTGTTCAAAATCTTGTGATATCAAGACCATTGGAATTTTTCGCCCCCAATTGGGATACCGATGGAAGATATATCAATCCTTTATCGATGATCGATAATGCGGAGAAAAATGTTTCTTCATTGAGGAACAACCTATATGCCTATTTGGAATATGCATTGATGAAGGACCTAAAAATCCATGTCTCGGGAGGTGGTTTTCTCTCCAGCTCCAAGGGAAAGGAATTCTATAGTAAGTATACCAACTGGGGTAATTTGGACAATGGTCGTGCTATGGTGCAAGAGGCCAGGGCAAATTCATGGAACGTTACCAGCAGGTTGAATTATACCTTAAGACCCAACCAAGATCATTTGCTGACGGCCATGGTGGCTTTTGAAGCAAACAGGTATAGCTGGGAGAATATGTTTATGGAGGTAGCCGATTTTGCCGATGAGTCTACGGGGGTTCACGATATCAGCAAGGGAAGGAGGATAAAAAGTAATTCTACAGGTAAGGACATTATAAATAGAATGTCTTATTTTGGAAGATTTAACTACCAATTTAAGGGTAAACACCTATTGACAGCAACCTTTAGGGCAGATGGGTCAGATAAATTGGGTCCAAGCAATCGATTTGGATACTTTCCATCCTTCGCCTATGGTTGGCAGTTGCATAAGGAGCCATTTCTATCCAATGTAGATGACCTGAGCAACTTGAAGCTCCGTTTGAGTTATGGTATTACCGGTAACGACAGAATCCCTTCCTTTAGGTACTTGGCACGAATGGTGAACACCGATTATGGTGGAGATTTGGGGCTTGCACCAGACTCTAGGGCCAATTATGGTCTAAAGTGGGAAGAGACCTCACAGTTCAACGCAGGTTTCGACCTTGGACTGGTGAACGATAGAATTAGCATTACATGGGATTATTACTATAAAGTTACTACAGATATGTTGATTGCTGCATTGGTGCCTAAAAGAAGTGGTTTCCAACAGCAATGGCAAAACCTTGGTAGAGTAGACAATGATGGTACCGAACTTCAGATTTCGACCAGAAATATTGAAGGAGGCGATTTTAAATGGAAAACAGATTTCAATATTAGTAGCAACAGGAATATTGTAAAGGACCTTGGAGGTGTAGACTTTATTCCTGTGAACATTGGAGGTGGTTGGATTACCAATGCAGGTAGGGTAATCGAAGGCGAATCTTTGGGTAACGCCTATGGCTATGAGTTTGATGGTGTGTATCAGATATCAGATTTTAACTGGCAGAACGATAGCGATGCGACCATTCCGCACGAGCAACGTGATTATGTCTTGAACGAAGGAGTTGTTACCGTAGACGGGATCAATGTGCAGCCGGGATCATTTAAGTTCAAAGATTTAAACGGAGATGGGACCATTGATGTGGACAATGATAGAACATCCATTAGCAGAAGCTTTCCTAAGCACTTTGGAGGTATTAACAACACCTTTAATTACAAAAACTTTGACCTTTCCGTAATGTTCAACTGGTCCTATGGAAATGAAATATTCAACGAAGCCAAATATAGGCTAGAGGGAGGGGTGTCAAATACCTGGATGAATATTTCGGAAGACTTTTTTAGTAACAGGTGGACGCCTGAGAACCCAACAAATCAGTATGGTACTTTTGCCGACGACCTTTGGAACAGGACTTCTTTGCTGGCTTCTAGCTATTATGTAGAGGATGCTTCATGGTTAAGGCTTCAAAACATATCGTTTGGATATGCCCTTCCAGGAAAATGGATTAAGGAAATGGGTATAGATTACGCCCGTATTTACTTTACGGGAACCAATCTGTACACGTGGACCAATTACTCTGGATTTGATCCAGAAATCCATTCAGGAAACTCGCTTTTGCCCGGATATGATAGATTGACCTATCCAAGGACCAAAACATTCACTTTTGGAGCCAGTTTCACATTTTAATAACAGCAAAAAAATCAATAGAGATGAAAAATAGAATACTAAAGAATATTGTTGTCTTAACGTTCATCGGTATTTATTGTAGTTCGTGCAGTAGCGATTTTTTGGATACAAAGCCACTATCCTTTACTACGGTGGAGAATTTCTACCAAACAGCAGATGATGCGGAATCGGCACTCATAGGTTGCTATAGTGCGCTCAATGCCCAATCCGTACAAGGCGTTTGGCGAGGTAATTTCAATTCAAGTATGACCTTTATGCTGAGCGCAGGAACAGATGAGTTGGTCACTAGGGATGGATTAACAGCAATTGGATACGCCCCCTTCGGTAATTTGGCGGTAACAAGCCAGACACCAACAATTGAAGAACACTTTTTTACCATGTTCGTAGGTATCAATAGATGTAACTATCTCTTGGATGCCATAGAGGATACGGAGATGGGAGAACAGCGTAAAGCTGAAATCATCGGGGAAGCACATTTCCTAAGGGGCCTTTACTATATGTATTTGGCCCAAATGTATGGGGGTGTGCCAGTGTATACCACAGGGGAGCACGATGAAAATGCCCTGCGGGAGCCTTTGGACGTGGTTTACGCTCAGATTATATCCGATTTTGAAACAGCTTATTCAAATCTACCGAACAGAGCGGATATTCAAGGAAGAGCGAACAGATGGTCTGCTGCCGGTTTCCTTGCGAAAGTATATACCTATTTAGCCAGTTGTAAGACCAATGGAGTTGGTACTGATCTAGGGTTTGATCTCAATAGTTTTGACTGGGTCGATGCCGATGATTTTTATACACGTGCCAGGGACATTACCAATGGGATAATTGCCCAGAGCGGTTATGAGTTGATAGACAACTACGACTATCTGTTTCGGGAGACTACCAATCAATTTCAAATGGAGGAATCCTTGTTCTCTTCCGTGTCAAGTAGTAGCTCAATTATAGGTAACTACCATGTTTGGGTCCAATGGATGGTGCCACCGGGGAACACTACTACCATGGGGGGCGGTTATGGTTGGTTCCGCCCAACAGGAGAGATGTTCTATAGGTACAATGCTTTGGACATAAGAAGAGCGCATAACCTTTCCAATTCATTTTCCAGTTCTTCTGCAACCGAAACTATTGAAGGTGAGACGTATTACGTGCCCGACCCAGCAGACGGTGTAACCGCAGGTTTCTATTCTGTGGCGAAATACCGTTATGTGGATCCCTCAAGCAAACCGATAGACATTAGCCAATCCATGGGCAACTATCCTTTGTTGAGGTATGCAGATATTTTGCTGCTCAATGCAGAAGCACTTTACATGACAGGAGACGAGGCAGGCGCACGTGAAAGGCTTACAGAGGTGAGGACTAGGTCGGTGAGCGATGTCTCCCAAGTCGATATCTTGGACGATGCCTATTATAAGGCTGATTTTTTGGAAGAACTTTTGGATGAAAGATCTAGGGAATTTGCCTTTGAAAGTCAACGAAGAATAGATTTGATAAGGTTCGGCAAGTTTTACGATGCCATTATGGGCCTTGATGAAAATGGAGGAAGATGGAACGTTGCAGTTCCCATTATGCAGGCGAATTTGGAACCCTATAAAATATGGTTCCCTATTCCGTTGACCGAAATAGAACTGAGCCCAATAGAGCAAAACCCTGGTTACTAGGGAAGGACATATTCAAATAAAAGATTCATAAGCAATAACATTATTATCATGATTCAATCTAAAGCTTCAATATTATTATGTTTTTTGGTCCTCGTCACCTTGGTTTCCTGTGATTCCGATGATGTGGTAGAAGACCTTAGAGTTGATAGTGTAATGCCGCCACAGGCAATGATCGGTGATACCATTACAATTAGAGGAAACGGTTTTAAAGGGCTACATACCACGGTGGTTGGTTTTGAGGGAGGTATGTTGGGACAGGTAGTCTCGGCCGAACCTACAGAAATCGATGTGGTAGTGCCCTTGGGGGCGCGGGATGGGGATATTCAAGTGAGAACTGGAAAAACAGCTATTGTAAGTGCCGGTTTCGAACTTATTCCTTCTCCACCTTTTATTTCAGATTTGGCACCTTCACAAGGACGTGCAGGATCAAGTTTCACTATTTTGGGAGACTTCTTGGCCAATAACTACCTTGTTTCTGACAGCATACAGCATATAGAAGAGGTTTCCGTCTTGTTTGGAGGGCAATCACTTGAAATAGACAGTCTTAATTATGAAAATATATGGGTGAAAGTGCCACAAGACGCTGCCGATGGCGAAGTTATGGTCCAAGTCGAGCGTGATGGTCTTTCTTCTAACCAAGTTACTTTTGAAGTAGGAATACCTGCTATAATTGATGATTTTAACCGACCTACTACAGAATGGGCCGATTTGGAAACCATGCCCAACCCTATTGGTTCCAATTGGGTTATTGGAAGTGGAGAGTGGATGATTGAAGGACCTGGTGGAGACAACTTTATTTCAGCTAGAAGAGTTGTGGCGGGTGATAACCTTATGGTGAACATGCCTTCGGTGACTTCAAACCAAAATGGTATGAGCTATAGCCTTGGAGGTGATGTATACATACCTGCTACTACTGATTCTGCTCTTGGTGGCATTGCTTTCCATGTTCAAAGTGAAGATGATTACTATGCATTCCGTATTGGAGGAGGAGGACTGCTCCAGTTAATCAGGGTAATAGATGGAAATGCCAGTGCAGTATTGTCCACTTCTGGTTTTGCTGCACAATTACCAGGAAACAACACGTATAGGTTAGAGGTCAGCTCCAATACTCCATATACGTTTGATTTAAGGGTACTGACGGCGGAAGGGGCAGTCATTGTTGAAGGAACGGTTGTAGATGATCAAAGTACCTTTGTTGGTGGTGTAGCGGGCTTCTACTCTACTTATTTAAGTTATCACGATAATTATTACTTTCTTTCCGAGGAATAGGATTAGCACAAATTACGGGCCCAAGGGTTCGTAATCCTTCCCCGGTTAATTTTAAGTTTTGTATAAAATATCGCTCTAGAAGAAAATCTTTCAGGGCGGTATTTGTTTTAAAGCCTCTTTGCTATCGTAATAAATCTTTTGGCTAAGTTGTTAAGAGCTTCTTTCGATTTAGGGGGGTATTTATTACGTTCGCAACTAGACTTATCATTGTATTTGTCGATGTTTTTCTTGCCTATGTGGAATACTGAGTTTTTGTGGGAGAATGTTTTCTTGGATAGCTTTGAACATTGTTTTTTTGAAAAGGCCAAAAAAAAAGCACCATAAGGGTGCTTTTTTTATAAATAATATTCAGAGGAACTTACTTGTCAATCTTCTCAAAACGTTCCATGATTTCTTTCCAATTGGTAAAGATGATGTCTTCTTCTTCCAAAAACTCTACCACAGCTGGATCAGCGAACATTTCGGCTTCCCAACCCCGTTGTTGCCAAGAGTCTGTAATATTCTTTAGGTTTTCCGTAGGTTCAGATGGATGAAAAATGATTTCAGTAAGCCCGCTAGGAAAGGAAAGAATCGTTTGTTTGAACGCCTCTATTTTTTCTTCGTAGGTTAGGGCACCGGGAACACTTCCGAAGAAATCAAGTTTGGGTAAATCATAATCTTTGATCAATTGAATCATTTGATCGTCAATTGGGTAGCCCATATCCCTAAAATGTTGGGCAACTTTAGGTTGTGTAAGGTCAATGGCATTGGCAGGAACCCCATACTCCATGGCCAGCCTAAGAAAGGCTTCTGTGTAGCCTTTATCGGCATATAAAGTTCCCATATGGGTGTCTATGTGGGTTGGCCTGTGCCCCCATTCGATTGATTTTTCAATCTGTGCCCGAATCTCGGTTTCAACTTCTTTGGCGGTGGCATGTTCCACTACTTCTGGTACGGAACGCCAAAAGTTACCGGTCTCGTCCATTAAACCTTTAACGGAATCTTTAGGACTTACTGGACCCCATCTATGTGTTTCCCATTCGCTTGTTAGGGTGAGGTGCAGACCAATGTCCAATTTTGGCTGTCCTTGGACCCAGTGCATAAACTCCTGTGAATTGGGACAAGGAATCATAACTGCGGCCGATTGGATTTGGCCTTCGGTAAGCATGGGTTTTACCGAATGGTTCGCTTCTGGGCACATGCCAATATCATCTGCATGAAGCACCAAAACCTTTTTCCCTGCCGGCCAACCAAGTCTCTCGGCCCAGGTTTGTGGCTCTGTTACCTTTTTGGTCTGGATCACAGGTTCTTTGTCATCTTGATTTTTGTCTTTACATGCCAGGGTCAACATGCCCAAAGACAGGAATGTTGCCATCAGCGGAAGTTTGTATTGTTTCATTTTTATGTTGCTGGATTAAATTATTCTGATTTGTTCATTTTCTGGTTTGTGCCTGCAAACAAGCATCACAATAAGATGATTAAGTGGACTTTCTGTTTATAAAATAGAAAGGGTTTTTCACGCTTTCGAACTTATTTTCCAAAATCATGTCTGCAGCGGTCTCTCCCATTTTAGCGAAGTCGGTTGAAACTGCCGTGATGCCCAAAAGTTCTTTAAGGGGTGTGTCGTTATAGCAGATGATACCAACGTCCTTGCCCAGTTCCAACGAGCTTTTACGGACTAATTTGATCAGGCTCACCAAGTCCGACTCTTCAATGGAAATATATAGGTCCCCGGCTTTAAGTTCCATATCCTCATAGACCTCATTGATTATCTCGTATTCAAATCCATATTGAACACAGAATTGTTTGAATCCCCTGGTAATCCTCATAGGGTAGGGGTAAAGTGAATTCTCGGGATAGATAAGAATCAGGTTTTCATATTTCTGGACGATTTCAAGGCCGTCCACAAGGGCTTCAAAAAGATCTTCTTGAAAGTTTTGATATATTTTTGCAGCATTTTCCTTGGGGTTGGACTTAATGTTGTCCATTATGATCAATTTATTGTCCGGAATTTTATTGACAGCTTCGAGTGTTTTTTCCGTAAAACTAACATGCTTTAGGTCATCCGTCTTAAAATGCGGCATGATCACAAAATAATCATAAGCGTCAATATTTTTGTCCAGAAGGTTTAGGAACATCGTTTCATCGCAATGGTATACATTAAGGTCAATATGGGCTTGGTCGCCCATCCTATCGATGAACGATTGATAGACTTTGAGCTTATAGGAACTCAATTTGTTAATGAGAAAGAACACATTGATCTTGGATACAAGTTCCGTACTTGAAATATAGGAGCCCTTACCTGGGATAGAGGAAATCACTTTTTTGCTCTTTAGCAGGTTATAGGCTTTTTCTACAGTATCCCGCGAAAGATAAAATTCTTCGCTCAACTCATTGATAGAGGGAATCCGGTCGTTCACACTAAAGTTCCCGTTGGCAATGTTCGTTAAAATGGAATTTACGATTTGTTTGTACTTGGGGATTCTAGAGTTCTGTTTTACCTCTATGTAACTCAATACTTTTTTGGATGTCATCGGTATTCTAGGGGGAATTTAAGGTTAGTTGCAACGTTTTTATGTCGACTTTGAGAGTGATGGCAAACTTTGTGTTCATTAGACTTTGGACTCGTAAAATACTTATTTTGGTCAAAAGAGATGGCTGAACATTTAATTTTTTGAATCCAAAAACGGTTGTATTGAAATAAACAAAAGATTAGCAATGTTTTGCATTCCCTTATCCCCAGGATGAATTCCTATCCCATCTACCTTCCAATCATTTTTTTCTTCTGGATAATCAGTTTCATTTTTTGCATAGTTCTCGGGATCGATTAATGTTAAATGGGAAAGGTCGACCAAATGAATACCCGTTGCTATGGCGGCCTGCTGTATTATTTTATTCTTCTCCAGTGATGGAAAAAATGGAGTGGTAGCGACAATATGTCTCTGGTTGTCCGATTTGAACGAATCAATCAGGTTGATATACTGTTTTCCGAAGAGTGCCAATACCGAAGCATTTTCCCCATCTACATTTTCGCCCAATTGAAAAACCACAATATCCGGGTTATAGTCTTGGAGTTCCTTTACTGTCTGAGCATTCCAACCCTTGGGCTCCCTTTCAAACTTGGCAAAGTTGGATATCCTCATGCAGACCTTATGATTGGGACGTTTTACCTGAATGGATTGAAATAGTTGATGGGCATAGTCGTTTTCCTTTTCGGAAGCGGCCATTCCGCTATTGTGGTACCATCCAATCCCGGGCGCTATTCCATGATAGGAAAGGCTGTTCCCTATGATCAGTAGTTTGAGCTCCTTGCCCATGCCGTTGTTACAAGTATCAATATAAGAGGGAATAAAAACATTGTTCATTTGCCCTAACATATCTCCTTCCTTTTTTTTTGAAATGTTCGCAACCTCTTTTGGCTTTATGGCACAGCTCCAATTAAACAATATGGTTAGTAGGATGATCGCTGTTGGACTTTTCAATTTAGATTGTGGCATGTGTTTATGTTTTGAACGTTTTGGCTTGTTTATGACCAGCGTTAATCTTTTAGAGGCTCGACTTTGATAGTTCTACCGATGCTTCCGATATCCCTCAGATTACTTTCACCCGTAAATTTACCAGACTATTTTCTTTTAAGTGTTCTGTACTGTTAAGTAAGATTGCCAAAAGGACCAAGAACCAGACTTGTAACAAAAAATAAGCGATTAGATGGGAGCCATACTATTGATTTTGGTTCTGTCCTATTAAATATGGTAGTTTAAAAACGAATTAATTTGAGGACTTGCCAACAACATTATATTATGTAGGAGGCCCGGCTCCTGTTCAAGAACAGGGATGTCATATACATGCCGTTGAATCGCTTTACTAAGGTCAAGGAGCTCTACGAGGCTGTTTTATGACTAGGAGTTTCCCATGAAAAGTTTTCAGAAAAAGATATTGGGACTGAATGTTCTGGAACGTTAGGACAAAAATATACCGGAGCTCAAAATAGGCCCCCGTGTGTCTATAAATTAAAGAGATAGCTACAAAACAAGGAATCGGGATTCTAGCCGATATCCTTGAAAAAATGTAAGTAGGAGGAAATCCAGCTTTTATGGCAAAACTGATTTTGAAGGAATCCTAGCCAACAATGAGTGGTTTTTTGGAACAGGATTGTATATTTAAGGGATAGCAATCTCTTTAGTCAACAAAGATTGCCCATAAGGAACGAACATAATTTAAGCACATAAAAATGAAAACAAGATTAATGTTACTAATTGGGGTCTGCCTTATTGGGCACATCGCAATGGCACAAACCGAAGTTGTAACCGGAGCAGATGTGGCCGTTACCGATACCGAATCCGGAAAAGTCCGCGGATTTATCCAAAACGGAATATACACTTATAAAGGGATTCCCTATGCGACAGCAGAGCGATTTATGCCTGCAAAAAAAGTAGCACCTTGGGATGGAGTCAGGAGTTCCACTATGTATGGCCCGGTAGCTCCGTTGATGACACCTACCACACAGGTGCAAGATGAATCAGAATTCGTTTTCGACCATGATTGGGGATACACGAGTGAAGATTGCCTTCGGCTTAATGTTTGGACACCTAGTATTGATGATGGCAAAAAAAGACCCGTACTTTTTTGGATTCACGGAGGAGGATTTACAGCAGGCTCAAGTCAAGAACTCCCATCATACCATGGGGAAAATTTGAGCGCCAAAGGTGATGTGGTCGTGGTTTCTATCAATCATAGATTGAATATTTTGGGCTTTTTAGATCTTTCCGCCTATGGCGACAAGTACAAACATACACCCAATAATAGTATGTTGGATATTGTAGCTGCCTTGGACTGGGTAAAGAGTAACATCACCAATTTTGGGGGAGACCCCAACAATGTAACCATTTTCGGTCAGTCCGGGGGTGGGGCCAAGGTCAATACGCTTATGGCCATGCCAAAGGCCAAGGGATTGTTTCATAAGGCAATTAACCAAAGTGGCTCCTTTAGGGGAAGTCTTTCCAAAAAAGAAACAACAAGAGCCATTGCAGCCGAGGTACTAAAGGAACTTTCATTATCGGAGGACCAAGTGGATAGTCTACAGACTATTCCATTTGATAAATTAAGTGCAGCGGGGAGCGCAGCATTGCAAACAGTGGCCAAACAAATGAAGGCACAGGGTATTGTTCCCGTGGGAATGAGCCTCAATTGGGGACCAAGCATGGACGGCACTGTACTTCCTCACGATTTGATGTCCGATGAGGCATTCGAACTTTCCAAAGATATTCCTTTGATGGTGGGAACTACCAAAAATGAATTTACCCCATTTATGAATGGTCGCTTTTTTAACGCATCTGAAGAAAAAGTGATGGCACATATCAAAGAAACATACAAGGAAAAGGCAGATGATTATATAGCAGCAGTCAAAAAAGCCTATCCAAACGACACAAGACCTTCAGACCTTCTGGATATCGACGCTACCTTCAGACCTGGGGCCGTTTTCCAAGCCAATAAAAAGTCGCAATTGGATAATGGTGCTCCGGTGTATATGTTTATGTTTACATGGCAATCCCCTGTTTTTGATGGGAAGTACAAGGCGCTTCACTGCATGGAACTGCCATTTGTTTTCGATAATGTGGAACGGGCCAGACAAATGACCGGGGGCGGTCAAGAAGCCCATGTTTTGGCGGATAAAATGAGTAGTGCATGGATCAACTTTGCCAAAAAAGGAAATCCTAATCATGACGGACTACCACAATGGCCGGAATACAATCCCAAAAATACAGCTACCATGTTTTTTGATAATACATGTGAAGTTAAACCACAACACGACAAGGAATTCTTGGCTTTGATGTCTGAAAAATAATCGAGCTCCCTCACATAAAAACTAAACAATGAATTTCTTTCCAAGAACAATGACCGCCTTTTTATGGGGCTGTCTTTTTATAGTCGTTTCGTGCGGTGAACCAAACACCGAGATACATGGATTAAAAGTAGGTTATGCTGCAATCCCCATGGCCGTTGAAGATGAAAACCCCTTGTTTGGGTGGCAGATGAAATCCGAAGTGGTAGGACAACAACAAAAAGTCTATCAAATAAAAGTTTCCAAATCCGATGGCAACCAAGTTTGGGATAGTGGAAGGGTCGAGAGCGGTATTTCCAATAACATCTCTTACAAAGGGGAACCTTTGGAGCCAGAGACGGCCTATACTTGGGATTTAACCGTTTGGGATGCCGAAGGGAAAACCTATAATCAAGAATCCAGTTTTGAAACCGGGTTGATGAATCCTGAAATATCCGCTTGGGAAGGCGCTCGATTTATCGGCACCAATACTATGACCTTGGACGCCACGTCCGCATTGCTCTTTGATATAGAAACTGACTTTCAGATTGTGGAAGGGAATACAGCGTCTCTTATCATTGGTGCCAATGATTTTAGGTTCAATGATAAGTTTCAGAACATCAATAACATGGGAGGTGAAAATTACCTCCGATTGGAAATTGATATTTCAGGGGTGGGCAGTTCCAAGGGTGCACTCTTGAACATTTATCGCGTTGGTTTTGATAAGGACGATTCGGCCAAGGAACCTTATATGACCATTTCCAAGGCCAACTACCCTCAAACCAATATTAATGCATTGATTACACCGGACAACAAATCCCAAATGAACAAACTCAAAATCGGAGTTAATGCCAGCAATATTGTAATCAAAATTAATGGGGAAATGCTGCTTTTGGAACCTGAAGACCCCAATAATCCCATACCTCCTCAATTTAGGGAAGTAGGTTTTTCCGTTACAGGTGTCGGTGGCGGAAACTTTTTGACATATCCCCATATAAATTCAATTGGTTTTGCCACAGAACCGGGCACAAAGGCAATCTTTAAGGATTACAAAATTTTGAATGCTGGAAAAAGCGACCCAAACAATAATGAGGTCTTTGGAAAAGGTGTAGGGGCTACTTATGCCATATTCGAAGACTTTGAAGGTGTTTCCTTTAATCAAGACGGCATCATCGAACTTGGTAATACTACTGACACAACCTTGATTCAATATGCAGATCCAAGTCATGGCTCCGCGACCATGTTGCGCTCAGAATTTAATACAGGGAATAAGAATATCGCCAAGGCAAAACTGTATGTTACTTCAATGGGTTCCAACGAGGTATATATCAATGGTAATCGAATTGGTGAAGATTGGTTTGCACCTGGTGCTACCCAGTTTCGGGAAACCTTGGGGTACTACGCCTATGATGTCACCAAAAACATCAATCAAGGGAAAAATGTGATTGGAGCATTGGTTTTTCCTGGCTGGTACACAGGTTATATGACCTATACACCTACAAACTTCAATTTTTTTGGAGATACCGAAGCTTTGTTGGCCAAATTGGTCATCACTTATGAGGATGGGAGTGAACAAACTGTGGTTACTGACCCAGATACTTGGAAAATATTTACCGAAGGTCCAGTGGAATACGGAAGTTTTTTTCAAGGGGAACGCTACAATGCCCTCAAAGAAGAACACATTGCGGTTGATGGTAAAATAAATGGCTGGGCCACCACGGCATATGATGATTCAAAATGGTCCAACGCCGAAGAAGTACAATCAAGGGATTGGATAGATTTTGAAATCGTGTCCCGCTACGACCGACCTGTACGTGTTGTGGAAAACCTTCAGGCGACCGAGGTGATGGAAGTGCATAGTGAAGATGAAAGGACATACACTTACAACATGGGGGTCAACATGGTGGGCGTTCCCTCCATTACCGTTCCCCAAGGATGGCTCAAAAAAGGGGATACCGTCATATTGAGGTATGGGGAACAAGTTTACCCTGGACTAGAAGGGGATGAACCTCAGTACATTGATAGGTATGGGTATAAAAATGGTAAGGGCATTGCAGGACGTATCCTCACAGAGAATTATAGAGCTGCAATGGCAACCGATTTTTATATAGCCAAAGATGATGGTCAAGTAGTCATTCAACCAAAAACAACTTTTAGGGGCTACCAATACGTTCAGGTCACTTTGCCCAATCATACAGGGCCATTGCCATTGGAAAACGTAATGGGACTATCGCTATCTTCGGATGAGCTACCTTCGGGGACCTATGTGGCCACTACTACGGATGGAGCCACCGGAGAATTGGCCAATCAACTCTTTAAAAATATACAGCGTAGTCAATTGGGGAATTTCTTCACATTGCCCACCGATTGCCCACAACGAAACGAGCGTATGGGTTGGACGGGAGATGCACAGGCCTATACAAGAACGGGAACCTATAATTCCGATACATACAATTTTTTTAGGCAATGGATGGTTGCCCTGAGAGACGACCAAGGTGTTGGTAGTGAAACGGAGGCCCCAGGAGGAATCGGAAGTACGGTACCCACCTACAACATGACTGATGATACGAGCTTTGCCAATGGAACAACATGGGCCGCAGCTGTTTGTATGGTGCCTTGGCAATTATACAAACAGTACGGGGATACCAAGGTCATAGCAGAAAACATGGAAACCATGCGACTTTGGTTGGATGGGATGGATCATTATGATTTTAATGGGGAGTATACGTATTTATCCTCCAAAACCGATGGATTGGCCGATTGGCTGGCCATGGACAACAATACGCCGCCCGAGTTGGTAAACAATGCCATTTACATTTATATGATGGAGGTTACGGCCATAATGGCCGATGCCATAGGGGAAACCGAGTATGCCGGTACATTACGCGACAGGCATCAAAAAGCAAAAGAAGAATGGAACCAATTTTTTGTCGATCCTGAATCTGGAAGAACCAAAAACCTAGAGGGATTGATAGTGCATTCCCAATCGTCGTATGCCACCCCGCTTAATTTCAACGTTTTCAGTGAGAAAAATAAACTAAAGGCTGAAGCCTATTTGGCAGAACTGGTAAAAGAGCCTTCCACCAGTAATACAAAGCCTGATGGAACTAGGGTAACCTATCCCATGAGGGAAGGCACCCTAGGTGGTTTTGGTATGAATAGCGAACAAGTAACCGAAGATTTTTTACCCTATACCATGACCACCGGCTTTTCCGGGACACCGAATATATTGCCATCATTGAGCAGGGGAGGCAAGGTTGATGAAGCATATAAATTGTTTTCAAGTACAGATTACACTTCTTGGTTGTATCCCGTTACTAAAGGAGCAACCTCTATTTGGGAGCGTTGGAACGGGTTTAAGGCAGCTTTCAAGGAAAATAACGAAAACCGAATGAATTCCTTTAACCATTTTGCTCTGGGTGCTGTTGGCCAATGGATGTACGAGTTTCAATTGGGTATCACCACCGATCATCAAAAAGGGGAGGCTGGTTACAAGCATTTTGTTTTACAGCCACAAGTAGCAGGTACCTTTGAGTCATTGTCCGGAAGTTATCAATCCAACTACGGAAAAATAGTTAGTGGTTGGACATCTGATGGTCAAGGCAATATGCAGTCATATCGTTGTACTGTACCTGCCAATACTGCATCGACTCTTTATTTGCCAATGGGAATAGAGGGAGAAGATTCCTTTGAACCGATCAAAGGTGTTGAATTTAAAGGAATAGGGCAGCGCAATGGAATCAAAGTTGGCACCTATGAGCTTAGTTCCGGTACATTTGAGTTTAATTTGAAGGATGGGACTGTAAAAGTCAAGACTCTTTAGGATATTCAGATAACCGATTGAGCGCAACACCTGTATAAGGTGAATATGGTATTTTACTGTATTCACCTTATAAAACGTACATATATAAAGGCTTGGCATAGTGGCCAAATTCATTCCCATATCAAAAAAAATCTGTAGTAGTAGAACTATTTAAAGATTTTTTTATAATTTGTTAACGTTTTTTGGTGCAATTTCAATTGGCTTTTTACTAAATACAAAAGGTAAAACAACTCTTCTTTTATAGAGAAGACCTCTTTTGGGAGGTTTCCATCATATGGCACTTTCGCGTTTAAGGTATTCGCTACTTGCTTTAGTTTGACCAGTAGCGTTTTTGTGGAGAAATAGAAAAGGCATATAACTAAGTTTATGTTGATTCTTTTTTGCTTTTCCACATTAAAATGAGAGGCGAAAAAATGGACCAGGACAATTTCAAAAATGAATCTTACCTAATTGCGCAGTTAAAGAATGGCTGCAAAGAGGCCTATGGTCACCTTTTTAAATTGTACCATGGGGAGCTTTGTAATTATATGACAGCGATTTCCGGGAATCCAAAGATTGCGGAAGATATAGCACAGCAAACCTTCATTAAAATTTGGGAGAACAGAAAAAAACTTTCCGTTTCCAAAGATAAGCTGAAAAGATACCTCTTCAAGGTAGCTTATAATCTGTTCATTGATTCCCAAAGAAAAAAGAAAAAAGAATTTGAATTGCTCGAAAACCTTAAACAAGAAGCCTATTTAGAACTGGTCGATGCTGATACATCCCTTTTTGAAGAACGGCTCAAAAAAGTTGAGATGGAGATAGATAATCTGCCCGAGCAGTGCAAAAAAGTCTTTATAATGAGTAAAAAGGAAGGACTCAAGTATAGGGAAATTTCCGAGCAGCTGCATATTTCAATTAAAACGGTAGAAGTACATATGGCTAAGGCCATGAAACGCTTGAGAGCACAACTCACCTCATTTTTATAAGACTTTCCCTGCCCAGAATATGCTCGGCATGTAACATCTGTTATCTAACAATTCTTCAAGATAGCAGGTTACTTCATATCTAAAATGTTAAAAAAATAAATTTATGTAAGGGTTTTTTGAAAAAGTTGCGTCTCTTTTAAAAGTGACAATATTTTTCAAATGACCAAAATTGATATCAGAAGAATAATTACCAGGTATATCAACCAAGAAGCTTCCCAAGAAGAATTGGCCATTTTATATGAATGGGTAAAGAAAGGAAACAATAAAGAGATTTTTCAAAAATTAGTACAAGCAGATTTTTTGGTCAACTACGAGGATAAATCTTGGCAGACTGAAGAAGCTTTTGAAAACTTCCTGCATACGATCAAGAAAAAGGAAAGTTTGAAGGTTAGGTCCTTATACGCTCAAAACCATATTTGGAAGTATGCTGCCGTAATAATGATCACTGTTGGTTCCTCCCTGTTCTTCTTGTTGAACCAAGGAACAGTAATGGATATTCCACTGGAAGTAGATCCAGACCAAATAACACTACAATTGGATAATGGGGAAGTACTTACCATTGACCCTGAATCCGATGCCACCATACAGAGTAAAAATGGGGGCACGGTGGTATCTATGGTCAAAGGTATGCTGTCCCAAAAGCAAGAAAAAGGAAAGAAGGATAAGGTGAGTAATAATACGATCAAGGTGCCATTTGGAAAAAATTTATCCATAACCCTGCAAGATGGTTCCGTTGTAATGCTCAATTCAGGATCCAGTATCACTTATCCATCAAGCTTTGAGGGTGCCGATACCAGAGAGGTGAAACTAAAAGGCGAGGCATTTTTTGAAGTCGCCAAAAATCCACAAAAACCATTCATCGTAAAAACGAAGGACATGTATACCCAAGTATTTGGGACTGTTTTCAATGTTTCCGCATACGAAGAGGATGGCCCGGCAGAAGTAGTTCTGGTAGAAGGTTCCGTAGGTGTGGGAAATCCAGCCAACTTAAGTTCAAGGGATATACAAATGCTCAAACCTTCGCAAAAGGCAACCAGTGTTGTTGGAGGCGATACGGATTTCAGGGTCGAAGATGTTGATGTTGCCCCATATATATCATGGACCAAAGGAATTTTGGCGTTTGAAAATGAATCCATGGTACAGATCATAAAAAGGCTACAGCGCCAATACAATATAAAAATTCACAATACATACAAGGAGTTGGATGAGCGGAGGTTCACGGGAATGTTCGATGAAGAAAACATAGACCATGTGCTGAGAACCATACAAGCCCATACCCACTTTAGTTATGACAAGAACGATAATGTAATAACAATTAAAAATCCTAATAAACAGTAGTGCCTATGATGTGAAAACCAATTAAACCAAAAAACAATTACTAACTAACTAGACTTTTCAATTATGAAAAAAACCAAAACTAAACCTGCCATTGTACCAAGGCTGGGCAAAAGATTACTGTACGGATTTTTCTTGCTTTTCATGTTCGGCCAAGTAAATGCCGCATCCTGTGCTCAATACGATAAGGTAGAGAAGAGCTTTTACCAAACCAAGTTGGGCGAGGTGTTCGAGACCGTTACCGAGTCCACTGGCTATAAATTCTTTTATGAAGCCTCTGAGGTAGATGTTGACCGAAGAGTGACCATAAACGGGAAGAACCTTTGCATACAAGATTTTTTGAAGGAAATATTCAAGGGAACCGACTTGTCATTTGAGATAATCGAGAGGCAGATTGTCATAAAAAAGAATAGAAAGTCACTACCAAGCTTAACCCCACAGAGCAAGGTCAATGCAGAAAATCCTCAGGCCAATCTCACAGGAACGGTATTGGACGAGTCGGGAATACCGCTTGCCGGGGCCACAATAATAGCCAAAGGCACAAGTGAAGGGACAACCACTGACTTTGATGGAAATTTTACCATTAACCTGCCCGCAGGAGTTACAGTGATCCAAGTTACCTATATCGGTTATAAGGCCAAAGAAGTAAATGTGTCCGGGCAAACCTCTATAACCATTTCTATGGAGCAGGATGCTGCTGCCTTGGAAGAGGTTGTGGTAGTAGGTTATGGTACCTTGGCAAAGAAAAAGGTGACCGGCTCCGTAGTTTCCATTACACCCGAGACCATTACAGAAGTACCGGCACTAACTCCAGAAAGCGCACTTATTGGCCAAGTAACAGGGGTACAGGTACAAGAAGTTTCTGGTGAACCAGGAGCTGCACCGAACATTCGTGTGAGAGGTTCGGGTTCCATATCTGCAGGAAACGACCCATTGTTCGTTGTGGATGGAATCCCAATTTCCCGTAACCTTACATCTTCAAGTCAATTGGGGGGTGTGGCCAATAGACGTTCCACGTTTCAACCACCGACCATAAACCCTTTGGCTACCTTAAACCCTAATGATATCGAATCCATTCAGGTTCTAAAAGATGCCAGTGCGGCTGCCATCTATGGTTCTAGAGGTGGTAATGGAGTGCTTTTGATCACCACCAAGAAAGGTTCAAATGGGGAAGAAGGTGTTTTTTCTTTTGATTCTTACATGAGCATGCAATCCGTTGCCAACAAATTGGATTTGATGAACGCCCCTGAATTGATAGATTTTACAAGGGACGCTAGAAACAACGCTTATCTTCAGGCAGTTGATGGGGCTTCGGTAGACGACCCTATTGGGCCTGGCGACAGGGGCAACGCTAACTATGAATTGCCAGAATCGTTCTTGAACTGGGACGGGACGGATACCGATTGGCAAGACCTTCTATTTAAAACAGGGGTTGTACAGAGTTATAATTTCTCCTATGCCTCACCACTAAGAAACAGGACCAGCTTTTATGCATCTGCAGGATATTTTTCCCAAACAGGTGTTATAGACAAAGCAAAGTTTGAGCGCTACTCGGTATTGTTGAACTTAAATTCGCAATTGACCGAAAAATTAAACCTGGACTTAAGATTGGCACCGACCGTTACCGAAAATCAGAGGGTGCCGGCATCTTCCCCATATTTTGCCACACCTCCGGGAATCGTGTACTCTGGAATAGTACATTCACCTACGGTCAGCCCTTATAATCCAGATGGAACCATCAACCAGTTGAACAATCAATCCTATTTGGGCGGTGGTACCACAACGGCGAGTAATCCGTTGGCCATTATCAAAGCGGTGGATGATCAAATCTTTCAATTTCAGACTAGGGGAAACCTCGCGTTGACCTACGACATATTACCTGGATTGAGTTTTAAAACATTTGGAGGCGTGTACATCAACCTGTACAACCAAGATTTTTATAGATCTAATACATTGTTGTACAGGAACAATGCTGATGGAAACCCGTATGGTCAGGCTTCTTCTTCCACGGAGACCAACTGGCTTTGGGAAAATACGTTGAGCTGGACCAAGGAATTCGGTGATCACTACATCGATGCGGTGATTGGTTATACCGCGCAAAAGGACAACCTGTCCCTAAAACAGGTATTGGCCAATAATTATCCAGATGACCTTGTACCTACGGTTAGTGGAGGGCAAGTATTTGGTGGAACATCTGTTAAGGAACAATGGTCCTTGTTGTCATCGCTATTTAGGGTAAACTATAGCTATAAGGATAAATATCTTTTTACAGGAACTTTCCGATCGGATAAATCTTCCAGATTTGGAAAGAATAACCAAACAGGTTATTTCCCCTCTTTTTCTGCAGGATGGAGAATGAATGAAGAGGAGTTTCTAGCTGATTCTGAAACCATATCTGAACTTAAACTTCGTGTAAGCTGGGGACAAACAGGAAATTTTGAGATTCCAAACTATGGTGCCGTAGGATTATTATCACCTCAGAACTATAACCTTGGAGGAAACGAAATCAATGGACTTGTACAGAGCACAATTCCGAATCCAAACCTTACTTGGGAGAAATCCGAGCAAGTTGATGCAGGTATTGAGTTGGGGCTTTTCAATAACAGAGTATTCCTTTTGGCAGATTATTACGATACCAGAACAAGAGACCTGTTGCTGAATGTGGCCATATCATCAGTGTCTGGATTCGAGACAACTTTGCGGAATTTGGGAGAGGTGAAAAATACAGGTTTGGAGCTTGCGTTGAGCACCAAAAACTTTGTAGGGGATAACTTCACTTGGAACACGGATATCAACTTTTCTACCAACAAGAATGAAGTTCTCTCCCTAAATGAGAGCAATGAACCGATTTATTCTTCTGGAAGCGCTGGTGTAAGGCACGTAACACGGGTAGGAGATCCCATAGGTAGTTATTATGGCTACGTAGTGGATGGTATCTATCAATCTCAAGAAGAAATAGACAATGCTCCGTTGGATACCCAAGCGCCCGATCCGGCACCTGGAGACTTCAAGTTCAAGGATGTTGATGGTGATGGTGAGATCACACCCGATGATAGAACAGTTACAGGGAGTTACTTTCCGGACTTTACATGGGGCGTCAACAACAGGTTGACCTTTAAGAACATCGATTTTAGCTTTTTGATCCAAGGAGTTGAAGGTAACGAGATTCTTAACCTTACTTCAAGACACATGAAGAACGGAGAGGCCAACTTTAATTCCTATGCAGTTTTCAACGAGCGTTGGAGGTCTCCATCAGAGCCCGGCAATGGATACATACCAAGGGCGGATAGGGAATCCGGAAACCATGGCAATAATAACAGGCCCTCCTCTTTTCAAGTGGAAGATGGTTCTTATATACGTTTAAGAAATGTGACCTTGGGCTACACCTTGCCGACCGACAATCTTTTTGGAAGCAAAATCCAAAAACTTAGGTTCTATGTTACGGGAACAAACCTCTTTACCATTACCGATTATCTCGGCTATAACCCCGAGGTCAGTAGCATTACCACGAATAGTTTAACACCTGGTGAGGATTATGGGGCGTTTCCGCTCACCAAGTCTTTCACACTGGGATTAAACCTAAAGTTCTAACCTAAAAACGGAAAAAAATGAAACGAATTCTATATATAATGCTATGTACGGTGCTAGCTACCGGATGTAGTGAAGATTTTACAGATCTCGCACCAATTTCCAATAGAAACGAGGCGGACTTTTATAACGATCCCGAAGATTTCGAAGTGGCCATAAATGCCAGTTATGCAGGATTGCAGAGCACAGGAACATACGGGCGCGGCTATTGGACAATGTTCGAAATGCGAAGCGATAATACCGACCAAGGACCCGATGCCACCGGATTGGCCCGTCAGTACACCGAGATAAATTCCTTTACAGAGGATGCGTTGAACGAGCAGATAACCTCTGCATGGAGCGACTCCTATAGGGTGATCTCCAATTGTAACGTAATCCTGGATCGTATCCCGGAAATAGAAATGGACGCTACTTTAAAAAACCGGGTAACCGGTGAGGCCCTGTTTATCCGTTCCTTAGTGTATTATCACTTGGCCATTGGTTTTGGAAATATACCGTTACAACTAACCCCCTATGTATCAGGTGACGAGCTTGTTCAGGTGGATCAAAACACTGTATTGGAGCAACTGGTAACCGATTTAACCACTGCAGAAGGCAACCTTCCCGTGTCATATTCAGGAAGTCAGGTCGGCAAGGCAACAAAAGGGGCTGCAGCTACCTTATTGGCCAAAGTACTGTTGACCATGGGGGACAATGGTGCCGCAGAAACCGTTTTGAGACGTATCATTTCCGATTATGGTTACGAATTGTTGCCTAATTATTCGGATTTATGGGGCGTTGCCAATGAGAACAATGCAGAATCCATTTTTGAGGTCCAGTATATCAGTGGAGGTATTGGCCAAGGAAGTCTTTACACCAATGATTTTTCACCCAGTACCGATTTACAGACAGGTTCCGGGTTTGGAAGAAACCGTCCAACAGTTTCTATGTTAGAAGCTTACGAAGATGGAGATTTAAGATTTGAGCCCTCAATGGGAGCTACGTACGTCAATCTTGAAGGAGAAGTTGTCGAGGCAAGACATGTCAGAAAATACCAATCCGATTTGGCCATAGAGAACGATTCCGACATCAATTTTGTGGTGTTCCGCTATGCCGATGTTCTGCTTATGCTAGCAGAAGCCTTGGGGGAAACACCAGAAAGTTACGACTTGATCAACGAGGTAAGGAACAGGGCCGGATTACCGGATATCGATGCCGCTACACCAGGAACCTTTGAGGAGAAGTTGCTACATGAAAGAAGGGTGGAGCTTGCCTTTGAGAACCATAGGTGGCCCGACCTGAAGCGCTTTGGTGCCACGGAAAAAGTTATAGAGGCAGAGGATTTTATAACAAGTACAAAAGAGTTTTTCTTTATCCCGCAGAGGGAAATGGATATCAATCCAAATTTTAATCAGAATTAGTATCAAAAATTAATGTTTTCATTCATTAGGTTAGTTTGATTGATCAGTGCACCCAAACCATGGATTTCCTACTTATCACTATGTGCGATAACTGACCTATAAATGGAATGTTTTTAATGCAAAAGTTTGGTTGCTTCACCGGAGGTGACCAGGACCCGAATTGTAAAATTTTAAAGAACCAAATAATAAAATAGAAAAATGAGAAAGTTGATAATGGCAGTTTGTTTATGCTTTGCATTTACAACAATTCAAGCACAACAGAAAAAGGCCTTGAATATTCTAGCAATTGGTGCGCATCCCGATGATTGTGATTCCAAGTTCGGGGGAACGGCGGCACTGTTTGCAAAAATGGGGCATAATGTAAAGTTTTTGGCTTTGACCAATGGAGACGCAGGACATTATGCCATGGGCGGTGGCGTCCTTGCCAAAAAACGTCGGCAAGAAGCCAAGGATGCGGCAAAGGCACTTGGCATTGCAGAATATGAAGTGTTGGACAACCACGATGGGGAGTTGTTCCCCACCTTGAACGTACGATTGGAAGTAATCCGTAGAATCAGGGAATGGGATGCAGACATCGTTTTGGGATTGAGACCGAACGATTATCACCCAGATCATAGAAATGCCGGCTCTGTTGTACAAGATGCCGCTTATATGAACATTGTACCAAACGTGGCCCCGGATACGCCGCCATTGGAAAAGAACCCGGTTTTTCTTTATATGAGCGACCATTTCAAGAAACCATACCCTTTTCAAAAGGATATAGCCGTGATTGTTGACGATGTTATAGATACCAAGGTAAAAGGCCTGGCAGCCCACGATTCGCAAATGTTCGAATGGTTGCCATGGACCAATGGGGTAGATGTTTCAACTATTCCAACCGGTGAGCAGGAACGTTTAAAATGGCTCAAAGAAAAGTGGATGAATAGAAAGCCGGATGCGAGCACTTTGGAAGCCGTTAAAAAATGGTACCCTAACGTAGATACATCAAAAGTTAACCAAGTGGAGTTCTTTGAAATCTGTGAATATGGAAAACAGCCTACGGATGAAGAAATCAAACAAATGTTCCCAATGTTGGGTTCCAAATAGGCAAATACCACTGACCGCCCAGGTAGAATCCAAATTAAATAACCAACCAATTATATAATGGAGACCAGCAAGCCCAAGACCAAAAGATACATCCACATTATAGGACTGGTAATGATCGTATTCTTTGTGATTTCGTTCATAACCAATATCCTAAATTCCATAATCGTGGACGTTAAAGATAGTTTTGACCTTAGTCTTACTTTAACAGGCCTATTGCCGTTCACCTTCTTTATAGCGTACGGCATCATGTCCATACCGGCAGGTTTTTTATCCGAAAAGTATAGTGAGAGGACATTACTTTCAGTTTCATTTTTGGTCATGGCGCTTGCTTCCCTGGGTTTTGCCCTATTGCCGCAGTATGGTGTTTTTAGCATAACCTTATTTGTATTGGGATGCTGTATGGCTGTGCTACAAGTAATTATAAATCCAATGCTTCGGGTAGCTGGTGGAGAGGAACATTTTGCATTCAATTCCGTGTTGGCACAACTGGTTTTTGGGGCTGCATCGTTCCTGAGCCCATATTTATATAAATATTTGGTGAGCAAGAACAATACTGGGGATGTATTTGCGGAAACATTGCGCGGATGGGTGCCACAAACTTTGCCATGGGCATCCCTCTACATAGTTTTTGCCGCAATCTCGCTGATATTGTTTTTCTATGTTTTTTTGACCAAGTACCCAAAATTTGAAAAGACCGAAGAAGAAAAAGCAGGAGATACCAGTTCGTATTGGGATTTGTTGAAGAACAAATGGACCATACTCTATTTCTTGGGAATCTTTTGCTATGTAGGTACAGAGCAAGGTGTTGGAAATTGGATTTCCCAATTTTTGAATCAATATCACGGACTGGATCCACAGACAGTAGGTGCCAATACAGTATCTTATTTCTGGGCCATGTTGACCGTTGGTTGCCTATTGGGCCTATTGTTGTTAAAGTTTATGGACAGTAGAAAGCTATTGATTTTGGCAACTTCCATCACCATCATAAGTTTAATTTTGGCACTTACCGGCTCGGAACAAATGGCGTTGATAGGTTTCCCAATGGTAGGATTCTTCATTTCCGTGATGTACTCGATAATCTTTTCCTTGGCACTCAACTCGGTAAAGGAGCATCATGGTTCATTATCAGGTATTCTTTGTACCGGTATTGCAGGAGGAGCAGTGATACCATTTATCGTGGGAGGCTTGGGTGAACTAATGTCATTAAAATCAGGAATGTTTTTTTTGATAATTCCGTTGGCGTTCATTCTATCCATAGGATTTTGGGCCAAACCCTTGGTGAACAATAAAACCATAAGCTTAAAAAAGGACTAGTGGACAAAAAAGCAAAAACGGTTTTGGGGGTTGATATTGGCGGAACCAAGATAAAAACAGGTAGAGTCTTTGGTGAAGAGGTGGTGCAGACCAGTCTTTCCAAAGTAAACCAAAACGACTCACAAGAGGATTCGCTTTCCAGATTATTGATGACTATTGATGAAGTCATGACCGCCGACGTTGAGGCCATTGGTATCGGGGTGCCAGCGGTAGTGGACCCGGATTCTGGCATGGTATACGATGTGCAGAACATTCCAGCATGGAAAAAAGTCCCACTAAAAGAATTGGTGCAAAAGCAGTTCAACGTCCCCGTACACCTGAACAACGACGCCAATTGTTTTGCATTGGGAGAAAAATATTTTGGCAAGGCCAAACCTTATAAAAATTGTATTGCACTTTCATTGGGAACTGGACTCGGCATGGGGATTTTAATAGCTAACAAACTCTATAATGGAGTCTTGTGCGGTGCAGGGGAAATAGGTATGCTACCCTACAAAGACGGAATTCTGGAGCATTATGCAGGAAGCTTCTTTTTTGAAGAAACTTATAGGGAATCCGCCAGGGCTCTATATCAAAAAGCCATTGACAAAGACACCGATGCATTGTCCGCCTTCAACGAGTTTGGGGTTCATTTGGGTGTTGCCATAAAGGCAATTCTCTATCTGTATGCACCAGAATGTATCGTTCTGGGAGGATCTATTAGTAATGCCTATCCATTTTTCAAGGCTTCTTTGGATGAGGCCCTGGATTCATTTGCCTATCAAAAACAATTGGAAAACTTTAAAATCGAAACATCGGATTTGGTGGATTCGCCCATTTTGGGTGCAGCTGCACTATGTCTGTAAAAAATAACCTTACTACACTATACAAATGAGAATAATACTATCACTACTGCTGGCATGTTTTCTGCTCAAATCCTGCTCCCAACCCATAGAGAAAGGGAAACAGGTGACCATAACGGTAGAAAACAATAAAAAGGGCGCTCCTATAACCTTGGGAATACCTTTCCCCAAAGGAGAATTGAATTCCGTAGATCATCTACGCTTACTCACCGCCGATGGCACGGAAATACCTTGTCAGACCACGGAAGTAAGCAATTGGGGACCAACGGACGACAGCATCAAATGGGTATGGGTGTTCTTTTTTTCCGAAGATACACAGGACTATGTGCTGGAGTATGGGGATGGCGTGGTGCCCATCCTTCCAGAGAAGAAGGTGGTTTCTATGAACAACATGAGACCTCAGGGCGGAATAGATGTAAATACAGGACCACTATCATTTTCAATACATAAAAAAGGAAACGGTTTTTTGGATGAAGTCTTTCTTGATTCCAACAAAGATGGAAAGTTTACCGAAGAAGAACTAATTGGCTCATCACCCGAAAAGAACCGAGGCTCCTTCTTTGATCTTTTGGACGATTCGGGCATAGATGCATCCAAAGCTGTCATCAATGAGGTTTTTAGGGAAAAAGGGTCTGGTCCTATGCACACCATTTTTAGAATAGAAGGGACTTACACTTATGGTAGGGAAGACAATAATCTGTCACCATTTACCATTTGGTTGCACGCCTATGCCGGTAAGAGTTATATAAAAGTATTGCATACGATGACCTACACAGGCGTTCCGGACAAGCACAAACAGCAAAAGGGAGAGCATGCCAATATAGCAACGCAGAACCAGGAAATCATATCCGAGAGTACCGAAGATGATATGGGCTGGATACAGCCGAACGATCAGATTGCCGCTATTGGACTCCAGCTAAAATATCATTTGGATGATAATGTGAGCGTTTCGATGCCACTTTATGACGGGGCTTGGAAAGATGATGAAGCAAAGACAGTATTGGAAGAAGTGACGGTGAACGATGAAACTCCTGTTCAATTGTTACAAAAAGGACCAGATAGGCGCAAAAGCACCAGTTTAAGAAGTCTTTACCTGAACGATTTTAAGAAAGAAGGGACAAATGATGGCCCTGAAAAAGAATTGGGATTTGAAGCAACTGTGTCCAAGGGAGAAGACAACATTGCTACCGCACAAAGGGCCAAGGGATGGATCAACATCACCGATGGAAAGCGGGGCGTTGGTCTGGGCATTAAGAATTTCATGAAAGAATACCCAAAAGGGATAGAAGTAGATCCCGCCAACAATATTCTGCTGGGAAGTATTTGGCCCAAAGAAAACGGCCCAATGAACTTTGCCAGACACAATACAGAGCCAGATGGGGGCATGTTGGACAATTTTGCACAAGGTATCACCAAGACCACGGAATTTGTTTATTATTTCCACGATAATGACGCCACGGAATCCGTTGGGGAGAAAATGGAATATGTTACCGAAAGCCCGGTCGCACATGCCACACCCGAGTGGTACACAAATTCAAAAGTGTATGGGAACATGGCACCGGCTTCCCAAGCACATCCAGAGTTTGAAAACGCATTGCAATACAGATACCAATGGTGGGCCTATAACCAAAAGAACGAACCATGGTATGGCATGTTCAATTATGGTGATGGAAAAAGCTATTTCTTTGATGGAAGATGGGTGCAATGGACCAACAATGAGCCTACTGTAGATTTTATGCTATGGACTAATTTTATGCGTACCGGTAAACCGGAATACTTTAAAATGGCCCAAGCGATGAGTAGGCATACGATGGATGTGGACAACATCCATTGGCCCAAAAAACGAACGTATTACGGAGAGATCAACGATGCCATTGATTTTTGGAATTATGAAGATGAGCCAGAATCCACACCATACCTTGGTATAGGGCGACGACATGCCAACGAACATTGGTACGCACTTTTAAGTGCGCATGTTTGGATTCAAGGGTGGATAGCCGATTATTATTTAGCCGCAGACCACAGAGCGTTGGAGGTGGCCAAAATGACCGGTGACACCTATATCAAAAGAATTTGGGGCGATCATGACCTGAGGGGACGAAGGTTATACCTTTCTGTGCTGAACTTAGTGGAGTTGTATGATGCCACCAAGCTTCAAAAATATAAGGATGAACTGGACGATAGGGTGAACCTTATGCTGGAGTTCCAAGAACGACAAGGGGGCAACTTGCTATTGGATAGATATGGATACAGCCAGACCTACGTGGCACAAGGACTTTATAAGTATCAGCAAATAACAGGAGATGAAGAGGTAAGAAAGGCATTGTTGAAGCATGCCAGATGGGTCAGGGACGTACCTCCATTGAACCATGAAATGGAATCTTATCTGGCGACCATTTACCCATTGTTGTTGGGTTACGAAATAAGTGGTGAAAAAGTATATTTGAACGAAGCGTTGACAAGAGCAGAAATGTTGAAAATAGGTGAACTGCCAAAATCACCGGAAGACTATCAAAATGCTGAAGCCTATAGCGAGGACCTTTTGGAAATTTCCAACCTCCCCATGAGCAAAAAGCGGTTTACCAACTGGCAAACCAACCAAGGGCTCCGTGTATTTGGTTGGACCCACGCATATAATATTCCTTATTTACTTTATTGGATGGATAAGGAAAATATCGACTAAATCTAGTAATCTTCAGAAAGGGATGGTGCGCCGCACATGGCCACCGTCCCTTTTTTTGCACATAACTAAACAACAACGATATGTCGTACAAACGGTTCGGGGCCGTATTGGGGCCTCTTCTATTTATTTTGATTCACCACTTTTTTAATGGGGAAGGACTTTCACCTCAAGGGCGGGACATATTGGCAGCAACTGTTTGGATAGGGGTTTGGTGGGTCTTTGAAGTACTTCCCATAGCAGTTACGGCATTGTTGCCGATTGTGCTTTTTCCGTTGTTGGACACTATTCCGTTGGGAGATACCACAGCCAGTTATGGGCATAAGTATGTGTTTTTGTATATGGGGGGATTTATGTTGGCCATGGCCATTGAAAAATGGAACCTGCACAAAAGGATAGCCCTCCAAATTATAAAGACCATCGGTACAAATATGTACACAATAGTTTTGGGTTTTATGGTGGCCACAGCTTTTCTTTCCATGTGGATTTCCAACACCGCGACCACTGTAATGGTGTTGCCCATGGCTATTTCCATAGTAAAGCAACTCAAGGACAACCCCGACACGCCCGAAGATGAGAACAAAATCTTCAGTAAGTTATTAATGTTGGCCATCGCATATGCCGCATCTATCGGGGGAATCGCCACATTGATTGGAACACCGCCAAACTTGGTCTTTGCAGGGTTTGTTCAAAAAACCTACGGAGTAGACATCAGTTTTTGGCAATGGATGAAATTTGGATTGCCCGTAGCATCCCTACTTTTGGTATTGGCGTGGCTGTACCTCACAAGAGTCGCCTATCCACTGCGTAGGTCACGTTTTCCTGGTGGTAAAGAAGAGATCAATAGACTTTTAAAGGAACTGGGGCCCTTGGGAAAAGAAGAGAAGATGGTCCTCTTCATTTTTGTTTTGACAGCTTTTTGTTGGATATCCAGATCATTTCTTTTACAAAAAATTATTCCAAATATAGATGATACCATTATAGCCATCGGGTCGGCCATTTTACTTTTTATCATACCTGCGAACAAGTCAGGAAGGCCATTGATTCAATGGAAAGAAGCCGTACAGATTCCATGGGGGATAATTTTATTGTTCGGAGGAGGAATGGCCATCGCCAAAGGATTTCAAGAAACAGGTCTGGCAAGCTATCTTGGGGGACAAATGGCATTCTTTGAAGGATTTCCGCTCTTCATATTGCTACTGTTGGTGATCACATGCGTCAATTTTTTGACAGAGGTCACCTCCAATTTGGCCACCACGGCAATGATGCTTCCCGTTTTGGCCCCACTGGCCTTGACTTTGGGCATAAATCCTTATTTACTGATGGTAGCATGCACTTCGGCAGCATCATGCGCCTTTATGTTGCCAGTGGCAACCCCGCCCAATGCAGTCGTTTTTGGCTCAGGGTACCTTCGGATTCCGGATATGGTACGGACCGGATTTTTAATGAACCTTATTTCCATTGCAATTATGTCATTGGCCGTATTCCTGTTATTGCCCTTGCTTTGGGATTTTTAAGCTGTGGATTACTTTTAAGGTTGCCTACAACATTGGCTTGAGTACCTCCCAAACATTTTCGGCCACTAATCTTTGACCCTCAACTGTAGGATGGATACCATCTCCTTGATTGAGTTCGGGAATTCCTGCAACATCTTCCAGTAAAAAGGGGATTAGGGCAATATTTTCCTGATTTGCCAATGTTGGGAATATGTTTTCAAACTCAGATGTGTACTCGGGTCCCATATTTGGTGGAATCTTCATTCCGGCCAATATGATTTTGGCATTTGGAAGGTCTTCCTGCACTTGGTCTATCATCTCCTGAAGATTCGTTTTGGTTTCGGAAAGCGGAACACCCCTGAGACCATCATTGGCTCCCAATTCAATGATGACGATATCCATATCATCCTCCAATACCCAATCCAATCTGTTTTTGCCACTTGCTGTGGTTTCGCCGCTCAATCCTGCATTGATCACGGCATAATTCAAACCCAAGGAATCAATTTTTTGTTGTATGACCGACGGGAAAGATTGACCAAGCTCTAAACCATAACCGGCCGTTAAGCTATCCCCAAAAAAAAGGATTTTTTTGCTCGAC
This sequence comes from Flagellimonas aurea, assembly GCF_017313785.1. Classification (GTDB taxonomy): domain Bacteria; phylum Bacteroidota; class Bacteroidia; order Flavobacteriales; family Flavobacteriaceae; genus Flagellimonas; species Flagellimonas aurea. Next base: position 453,051 of record NZ_JAFLNL010000002.1, on the reverse strand, counting down.
TCCGTTGTCCCCTCGACCACTTCTTCCTCAACGGAAGCTTGACCGTCCTCTTTTTGCTGTTTCTTTTCCCCGCAGCTTGCGAGTACCAGCATCAAAAAATAACATAACATTAACGACTTGTTGAGGGCAGAGTTTTTCTTGATCATGGACAATTTTAGTATTTTGAGAGTTTTAACCAAAAGCATGGTATGTCAAAGATATTAAAAGTTCAAAACCTCTCTAAAACTTATCGGAGCGGTGAACACGACCTAAATGTACTCAATAACGTCTCGTTTGATGTGGACAAAGGTCAAAGTTTTGCCATAGTAGGGCCTTCGGGCAGTGGTAAGACTACATTATTGGGGCTTTGTGCCGGATTGGATACCACGGATGACGGTGAAATATGGCTCTGTGGTGAAAGTTTGTCGGGGCTCGATGAAGATGGAAGAGCAGTTTTAAGAAACCAAAACGTAGGGTTTGTTTTTCAGGACTTTCAATTATTGCCCACTTTGACCGCTTTGGAAAACGTAATAGTACCCTTGGAACTCCGAGGGGTAAAAAATGCTTCCGACCATGGTAGGGAGCTACTGGAAAAGGTGGGTTTGTTGAATAGGGCAGAACATTATCCATCGCAATTGTCAGGCGGGGAGCAACAGCGCGTGGCCCTTGCCCGAGCTTTTTCCAATAAGCCATCCATTCTTTTTGCCGATGAGCCCACTGGGAACCTTGACGATGATACAGGAGCCCGGATAGAAGAGTTGTTGTTTGAATTGAACAAAGAGCAGGGTACGGCACTCGTTATTGTGACCCACGATTTGGAATTGGCCAAAAAAACAGATAAAAGTATCCGGTTGAGGTCTGGTAAGATAGAAGAAACCATAGGTTGATCATGGGAAAAAACAACGCTGGATTTTTATGGCTGCTAAAAATGGCCTTGCGCGATGGGAAGGCAAGTTACGGTAAACTTTTATTGTTCGTCTTCTCCATTACCTTGGGGGTGGCCGCTGTGGTGAGCGTCCATTCTTTTAGTAGACTGTTGAAAGAAAATATAGCCCTACAGTCCAAATCCCTTTTAGGTGCGGATTATGTTATAGAAAGCGATAGACCTGTAAACGATAAGGTTCAAGGAATAATGGATTCCTTGGGCGGTTCCGATGCCAAGGAAATCAATTTTTTGTCCATGGCCGCTTTTCCAGGAAACAACGGAACCAAGTTAATGGAGGTTAGGGGAGTTGAAGGCGGTTTTCCATTTTACGGAGATTTGGAAACCAACCCATCCTCGGCGAAGACAAGCTTTAAGGCTGGTGGAGCTTTGGTTGATGCCACTACCATGCTACAGCTCAATTTGAAGAAGGGGGACAGCATTAAATTGGGGGCAGTCACACTCCCTATTGCAGGAGCTTTGGAAAATGTGCCCGGAAGTACTTCTGTGTTTGGGGCCATTGCCCCACCCGTACTGATTCCTTTTCAATTTATTGAAACTACAGGTTTGGTGCAGACGGGGAGCCGAATCGAGTACAAATATTATTTCAAGGCAGATGAGGGTCAGGATATGGCTCTGTTGAATGAAAAAGTAGAACCTGTTCTCGATGCTGAAGACGCCGACCTGGACACCCACCTATCAGAAGCTAGGCGCTTGGGCAGGAGATATGAAAACTTCGGAAAGTTTCTTAATCTGGTCGGATTTATTGCATTGTTGTTGGGGTGTGTAGGTATTGCCAGTGGCATGGGCATCTATGTTCAAATGAAGGTGAAATCCATTGCCGTGCTCAAATGTTTAGGTGCTTCAAAAAAGCAGAGCTATTTGATTTTCTTTGTTCAGATAGCTTGTATGGGAATCGTTGGTGGTCTCTTGGGAACCATTATTGGCTATGGATTGCAACAACTGTTTCCCGTACTATTGGGCGATTTGATTCCGGTTGAGGTGGACATTGCACTATCTCTCCAAAGCATCGTCTTGGGACTATCGCTCGGGTTGGCCATGTCTGTGTTGTTTGCCCTTTACCCATTAATGAAAACCCTGTATGTGTCTCCATTGCAAGCATTGCGCGTGGTACAGGAAACCCAAACCCGTTCAAAAAGAGCCACGTTACTTGTGGGATTTGGAATTATATCTTTTGTTTTCGGGTTTTCATATTGGTTATTGGATGATTTATTGAGGTCTTTCTTTTTTGTGGTAGGCCTATTGGTTGTGTTTTTGATTTTGACCGCAGTTGCCCGATTATTTATGGCCCTATTGAAAAGATTTTTCCCGTATTCATGGGGTTTTGTTCCTCGCCAAAGCCTAAAGAATTTGTTTCGTCCACAAAACCAGACCTTGGTATTGGTACTCTCCATAGGAATAGGCACATTTTTAATCAGTACGTTATATTTTACCAAGGATATGTTGTTGGAAAAGGCTGCCATTGAGGATAGTGCAAACAGTGCGAACATGATTCTCATGGATATCCAAAGCCAGCAGGTCGAAGACGTATCCAACACTATTGAAGCCTCGGGCATGCCTGTGATAGATAAAATTTCTATTGTGACCATGCGGGTGGAGACCCTCAATGGAAAACATGTGGAAGATATTCGAAAGGATACTACGTCACAAGTCGGTAGATGGATATTGAACCATGAATTCAGGGTTACGTATAGGGACAGTCTTATAGGTTCCGAAAAAGTGATCGAGGGTAAATGGGTGAACAATTTCAATTCAGATATGGATATACCGATTTCCGTAAGCAGTGATTTTGCCAACATGGCCAAGGTAACGATCGGTGACCCGGTTTCGTTCAATGTTCAAGGTAGGATCATGAATACGGTCGTGCAAAGCATAAGAGAGGTGGATTGGAGCAGATTGCAGCCTAATTTCTCGGTGGTATTCCCCTCAGGTGTGTTGGAAAGTGCGCCACAATTTAGTGTTATGACCCTGAGAACACCTAATGATGACAGTTCTGCCAAACTCCAGCAAAAACTGGTCAGTGATTTCCCTAATGTATCCATTTTGGATTTAAAACGGATTCTTGAACTTTTGGAAGACATCTTGGCCAAAATAGGTTGGATCATCAATTTTATGGCATTTTTCAGCATATTTGTTGGTGTCGCGGTGCTAATGGGAGCCATTTATAGCAGCAAACATCAAAGGGTAAAACAAGGAGCATTGCTTAGGACCCTAGGGGCCAAAACCTTTCAAATTTTAAAAATGATTGCAATCGAGTATACCATTTTAGGATTTTTGGGAGCCTTTATGGGTGTTGTGCTAGCGGTATTGGGAAGCACTTTGCTTGCGTGGATGCTCTTTGATACCACTTTTGTCCCCTCAGTCATACCGTTTGCCATTATTTTACCGGCCATTACATTTTTGGTATTTGCCCTAGGTGTAGGTAATAGTGTAGGAATTGTTAGGAACTCTCCTTTAGCCGTTCTCAAAAAGGAAAAAGAATAGTTATTCGGACAGCACTGTTCTAAATCCCAAATGCTCCTGTCCTGAATCGGGACTGGTGGCCATGCGCGCAGAAATCCTGTAACTGGCACAGTAGGAAGCACTGCATAAAAAAGAACCTCCCTTTATTACCTTTTCCTTGGCATACGGGTTGTTCGGGTTAAAGGCACTAGTGGCTCCTTGTGGATTTTGGGCGATATCATTATTTGAGGCCAATTCCTTATAATAATTGGTATTGTACCAATCGTTTGTCCATTCCCAGACATTCCCTGCCATATCGTACAGTCCAAATCCGTTCTTGGGATAGCTCATAACCGGCGCCCTGCGCTCAAAACCATCTTTCATGGTATTTTCCACGGGAAACTCTCCTTCCCAAGAGTTGGCATGTGTGCTCAATCGGGAAATATCGTCCCCCCAGGAAAACTTGCTGTCGGTCTTCCCTCCGCGGGCGGCGTATTCCCATTCGGCCTCGGTGGGCAGTCTCCGTCCGGCCCATTCACAATACGCCAACGCATCTTCGAAGGCTATATGTACAACGGGATGGTCATCTTTTCCCTCGATGGTGCTTTCAGGTCCATTGGGGTGCTTCCAATCGGCCCCGATCTTCCATTCCCACCACTGGGAGTAATCGTAGAGGTTGGGAACACTGGACTTTGTTTTTTTGAAGATCAACGAACCTGGTTGTAGGATTGAATCATGGGGTTTTTCCGTACCGGCAGGCAACTGCTTCTTCATTTCCTCCCAATCAATTTCCCTTTCTGCTACGGTCACATAGCCCGTTTCTTCCACAAATTTTGCAAATTCGGCATTGGTCACCTCATGAATGTCCATAAAAAAGCCATCAACATGAACCTTGTGGGCCGGCTTTTCGTGCCCCATGGCCATCTTGTCGTTGGGGACGGCTCCCTGAACAAACGCTCCACCCGGAATCCATACCATTCCTTCCGGTGCTTTTCTTGGAGCCTCTTTATGTGGTTTATCATTGGTGTTATCCTGATTTTCAGATTTGGTCTTACAACCGATAATCAAGATTATCAAAACGAAACAAATACTTTTTGAGAGGGAGTAAGCCATTAAATAAACTTTGAGCAAATTCAAATCCACTAAAATTATAACGTAGTTAAGAATTGATGTGATATTATTTGTCCCTACTTTTCAGGTATTCTTGAAATAATCTTTCCCTTTCTTCAGGCTCTATTTTCCAATATTCAATCAACGGGTTGTCCTTGACCTTTTCGTGATATTCCTCGATGAATTTTTGGTTCAATGAATCGTTGTCCTTGTACTTGGCCCTGAGGTGCTCAAGATCTTGGTGTAATTTTTCCTGAACGTCTGCATATTGTGGGTCATCATAAATGTTGTTCATTTCGTTCGGGTCGTTCTTAAGGTCGTACAACTCCCATTTGTCAAGGTCATAGTAAAAGTGAATCAATTTGTACCTATCCGTGGTTATACCGTAATGTCTGCGAACGTCATGTTCAGAAGGATGCTCATAATAATGGTAATAGTGCTCGTTCCTCCAATCTTCAGGGGTCTCCCCTTCAAGAATGGGGACCAAACTTTTACCTTGCATATCCCCGGGAATTTCGGTTTGCGCAATGTCCAGAAAGGTCTCGGCAAAGTCTATGTTGGACACCAGGTCCGTATTAACGCTGCCCGGTTTTATTTTGCCGGGCCACTTTACCAAAAGAGGGGTTCGCAGGGACTCCTTGTACATCCATCGCTTATCGAACCAACCGTGTTCGCCCAAATAGAACCCTTGGTCAGAGGTATAGATGACAATGGTGTTTTCATCGAGACCGGCCTTTTTCAAATAATCCAAAACATGTCCGACACCTTTGTCGACCCCGGCCACACTGGCCAAGTAATCCCTCATATAGCGTTGGTACTTGAAACGGGTCAATGCATCGCCGGTAGGTTTTTCCCTATTGTACTTTTCATTGATGGGACCGTAAATGGAATCCCACATTTGTTGTTGCTCTTCGGTAAAGCCGTTCTGTGGCTGGTCCGTGATCTTTAGGTCCGGTCCCATTTTCATGGATTCGGAGATTGACATATAGTTCATGCCGGCCACCTCACGCCCCCCGGAATAATCATCGAACAATGTTTCGGGCTCGGGAATTTCAACATTCTCGTACATTCCCAGTTCATTGGGACCGGGCTGCCATGGCCTATGGGGCGACTTATGTCCCAAAAATAGCATGAAGGGCTGTTCTTCCGATTTTACGGAGTCCATCCATGTAATGGCCTTTTCAGTGATGATTTCCGTGGTGTAGCCCTCCAGTTCGTATTGCCCCTGTTCATTTATAAAGGTAGGATTGTAATAGGATCCCTGACCGGGCAAAATATCTATATAGTCAAACCCTTTGGAAGGGGTATCTCCCAAATGCAATTTCCCCAGAACCCCGGTCTTATAACCAGCCTGTTGTAATAGCTCCCCAAAAGTTTGCTGGTCAAAATTGAACTTGGACCCGATGGTATTGTCGATAAAACCGTTTAAATGACTGTACTTTCCCGTAAGGATGGCTGCCCTGGAAGGCCCGCAGATGGAGTTGGTGACCAAACAGCGCTCAAAGAGCATTCCTTCTTCTGCAATCCTATCAATGTTCGGGGTAGGGGCCACTTCGGCCAGCCTGCCACCATACGCGCTGATGGCCTGGTAGGCATGGTCGTCGCTTATAATGAAAACAATATTTGGCCGTTTCTGGTCGTCTTTTTCTTGCTCCGCAGTTTTCTCGTTGTTCTCCTTGCAAGAAATAAACATGCAAAGTCCAACTAAGGTGTAAAATAAGTATTTCATGATAATAAAGTTGTTCAGTTTTTTAAGGCGGTATAATATACCAACTTATTTGGAATATTAACCCTGCCCCCATCAACTTCAAGCTAAGTATTCTGTTATGTATTACTCATTTGCGGTCGTCACCTGGATAAAAATCTTCTTTATGGGACAAACGGCTTGTTAGTATAAACTTGACGTTGAGAGGTGTGGTAGCGTAGTTGGAACGGTTTTATTTTTTAAATCCATTGAAATTCACGAAATTATATAGGTAGAGTTTTTATAAAACTACATCCATCAAATCAAGGTAATGGTAAATAACAACGTGGTACGGGTGAATCCCAAAATTGGCCGTTGGCGAAACCTTTGGATTTTTGTCTGTATTCTTTTCGTAGGGACACTTTATTTTAATTGTTCTCCCAAATATTCGAATCTATCACCTCCAATTGAAGAATTTCAGGAATTTAGTACAAGTGGCGATACATTGGTATCCGGCAAATGGTGGGAGGTTTTTAACGATGAGAAGTTGAATACGTTGATAGATACCGCCATGCAGTCCAACTTAAACTTAGCTGCTAGGTGGCAGCAGTTTATAGCTTCCAGAGCTTCGGTGAGGTCGCAAACTTCTAACAGATGGCCCACACTCGAAGCATCTGCCCAAACAGCAAGAACACTTCCCGAACCTGATTTTGTAGGCGGTGAGAATACACAATTGGGATTTTTTTCCAGCTACGAAGTGGATTTATGGGGACGTATTGGAACAGCAATAAATGCAGAAAGGTTTCGGTCAGAAGCCAGTTATTTTGACTACGAAGCACTTTCCCTGTCCCTTTCCGCAGAAATAGCCACCACTTGGTATCAATTACAAGCAGCAAAAAAACAATTAAAGATTACGGAGGATCAAATCAAGACCAACGAAGCCATAATCAAATTGATTCGTTCCCGCTTCGTGGGAGGCCAGATCAGGGCAGTGGATATTTTACGGCAAGCACAATTATTGGAAAGCACCAAAGAGCAGAAGATTATATTCGAGACCAATGTTGAGTTGTTGAAGAACCAATTATCTGTCCTTTTGGGTAGGCAACCACAAATTCAACTTTCGCTGGATGGGTCCTCCCTGCCAAATATATCCCAACTACCAGATGCAGGTCTGCCATTGGATTTGGTACGGCGCAGACCCGATGTAAAACAATCCTTTGCACTCTTATTGGCAGCTGATAGGGATATGGCCTCTGCGGTACTGAGCAAATACCCAAGACTCTCGTTGAGTGGTCGAGGACAGCTGCGTTCCAACAATTTTGATAACCTTTTTGACAATTGGGCCTATTCTTTGGCAGGAAACCTTTTAGCCCCGATTTTTTATGGCGGAAGGCTCAGTGCCGAAGCAGACAGGGCAACTGCCATCAAAGAGCAGCGCCTCTATGAATACGGTCAGGCCACATTGATTGCATTTAGGGAGGTTGAAGATGCCATGGTGCAAGATGTAAAACAAACGGAGCGATTGGAGAATATTGGGAGACAATTGGAATTGGCCGAAAAGAGCAACAAACAGTTACGTGTAGAGTTTCTGAATGGATTCAGTCCATATTTGGACGTGCTGTTGGGCTTAGATCAGGAACAACAGCTCCGAAGGGATTTTGTGTCAGCGCAATTGCAGCATATACAGATCCGGATAGCTTTATACAGAGCATTGGCAGGAGGATTTGATACCGGTAGAACTATAGAAAATCAAAAAAGTAAAGTCGACGAACTATATGAGCAATAAGAAAGTAATCTGGATTTGTTTAGCCATTTTGATTGGGGGAATCTTAGTGACCACTCTCATTTTTTTCACCGAGCCTGAAGCACAAAGTGAGGGAGCCACCATTGAAACTGCAATTTTGGTTGATGTGGTAACAACGGAAAAAGGAACATATGCCCCCACCATAGTGGCCACTGGAACAGTGCAGCCAGTAGAAGACGTTATTCTCAGCCCTTTGGTACCGGGACAGATTGTTCGCAGGGACCCGGCCTTTATCCCGGGAGGTTTTGTACAAAAGGGCGAGGTCCTGTTACAAATAGACCCCTCGGATTATCGCAATACATTGGAATTGCGAAAGAGCGAGTTGCTGCAATCCGAGACGGCCTTGGCCACGGAAATGGGCCGCCAGCAGATTGCCGAACAAGACCTTGAACTCATCAATAACGATTCGTTGTTCGGGGATAACCCACTCTCCGATAACGAGACCCAATTGGTACTTCGTCAACCACAATTGAATGCCGTTAAAGCTAACATTGAAGCGGCAAGGGCCTCTATGAACCAAGCTCAGTTAAACTTGGACAGGACTACCATCCGTGCACCTTTCGATGCACATATCCTGAGTCAAAATGTAACGGTGGGATCTCAAGTTTCTCAGGGCGATGACCTTGGCAGAATCGTTGGAACGGATAGTTATTGGGTATTGGCAACGGTCCCCGTTTCAAGATTACAATGGTTGAAATTTCCAGAATCAGAAAAGGAAAAGGGTTCTATGGTGCGTATTGAAAACCCATCAGCATGGCCATCAGGTGCGCATCGCGAAGGATATTTGGACAGGCAGATAGGCGCATTGGACAACCAGACGCGGTTGGCAAGGGTCTTGGTGCGTGTAGATGACCCTTTGGCCACAAGTGACGAACTGCAAGGAGCTCCAAAATTGATGATTGGGACCTTTGTGGAGGTTAATATTCAAGCTGATTCCATTCCAAATGTGGTCCGACTGGACCGCGATTTGGTCAGAAGTAATCAAACTGCATGGGTAATGAAGGACAATCTATTGGAAATCCGTGAATTGGATATAATCTTGACCGACAATCAGCATGCTTATATAAAATCGGGCCTGGAAGATGGTGATAAAGTCGTATCGACAAACCTAAGTACGGTAACCAATGGGGTTGAACTCCGAACGCGTTCAGAAGAAACTTCAGATAATGAAGATGATGAAAACCGAGAAGATGAAGGATAAGGATACAAACAAGAATGTGAGGAAAGAAGGAGCCATAGGTTACATGGCCCGAAACTCAATAGCCACAAATCTATTGATGCTGATACTTTTGGGTGGTGGTATTTTTACCATGTATACTATCCAAAAAGAAGTTTTTCCAGAGTTTCAATTGGATTTTGTAGATGTTTCCGTGGCCTATCCGGGAGCTTCGCCAGCAGAGGTGGAACAAGGCGTCCTTCAACCCGTGGAAGAAGCCGTACGAAGTGTTCAGGGCATAAAGGAAATCGTTTCACAGGCAGATGAGGGGTCGGGCCAAATCAGTATAGAACTTATTGCAGGTTCCGAACGAATGAAAGCCTTTCAGGACATTGATCAGGCCATCAACAGAATTCGAACTTTCCCTGATGATATAGAACGGCCAGAGGTGAGCCTACGTTCCAGACAACGTGATGTACTCCAAATCGGTCTTTATGGAAAGGCGGACATTTGGACACTTCGGATACTGGCCGAACGTTTGAGGACCATTTTGTTGAGCAATCCTGCCATTACCCAAGTGGAGCTCAACAATGTGCCCGATTATGAGACCCGTATCGAAATAAACCGGAACAATCTTCAAAAATATAACTTGACCCTTGGCCAAGTGGCGGACATAATAAGACAGAGCAGTAACGATGTTCCCGCAGGAGCAGTACAAACACAGAGTGGTGAGATATTGCTGAGAATGAAGGAACGTAAACAATGGGCGGATGAATACGGAAGCATTACCATCGTATCCACACCTGCTGGGGCCAAGGTAAGCTTGAGCGATATTGCTACCATTACCGATGATTTTGAAGAAACCGGATTTCACGGACAGTTTAATCAACAAAATTACGTGGAGCTCCAAATTTTTAGGATAGGTGACCAATCGCCTATGGAAATTGAGGATGTAGCTTTGGGAATACTGGAGGATTTCCAATTGCCACCAGGCGTGAATTATCGTACCGATAGCAATAGGGCATCCGATTATCGGGAACGATTGTCCTTACTTACCGAAAATGGTGTCTTGGCCATTATCATCGTATTGTTGATTCTCACCTTGTTCTTGGAATACCGTTTGGCCTTTTGGGTGATGATGGGTATGACGGTTTCCTTTATCGGAGGAATGATATTTCTTCCCCTCATAGGTATAAGTGTCAATATGATATCCATGTTTGGGTTTTTGGTGGTACTTGGTATTGTGGTTGATGATGCCATTGTAGTGGGAGAGAACGTTTACGAATACAGGAAAAAAGGGTTGAGCCCCATAAAAGCGGCAATTGCAGGGACCAAGGATGTGTCGTTGCCCGTGGTTTTTAGTATTACCACAACCATTATCGCTTTTGTACCACTGCTTTTTATGCCCGGGGAAACAGGTAAGTTTTGGCAACCCCTTCCAGCTGTGGTCATTGTAATATTGGCGGTTTCATTGTTGGAGGCTTTGTTTATTCTACCATCGCATTTGGCACACTTAAAAAAAGACCCGAGCAAAAACAAATGGGTGCATAAACTAGAAAACTGGCAGGGCGCTTTTGCCAATAAGTTCAACGAGTTGGTCGACAAATGGTATCGCCCGTTGTTGGATAAGTGTCTTAAGCATAGATATATTACCCTGTCAAGTGCCATTGCACTTTTATTAATTGTTGGTGGCTATGGCTACAGTGGGCATATGGGAATGATCATGATGCCCGAAGTAGCAGCGGATGAAATAGAGGCAGGTGTCCGCCTGCCAGTGGGAACAACCCCGGACCAAGCTGCCAAGGTAGCCCACGATATCTCCGATGCTACCCAAAGAATGTTCGAGGAACACAATTTATATGAGGTTGCCGAAGGGATCAAGACCAATGTACGTGGACAAAATTTTATTGATGTGGAAATCGTAATGTTGCCACCGGACCGGAGGGATATTACCGCGGGAGAAGTCATTGCGTTATGGCGCGACAATATTGGCGATATCGAAGGTGTTGATCAAATTACCTTTGAAGCGGAACGAGGCCCCGGAGGAGCTAGGCAGGCCATTAGCATAGATTTGAGCCATACCGATATCGGTGTGCTGGAAAAGGCCAGTACCGCATTTGTAGAGCGTATGGAGATGTTTTCCAATACACGGGACGTCACCGATAATTACAATAAAGGAAAATTACAGTACGATTTTAAGCTCTTGACACAAGGAAGGAACTTGGGACTGACCTCCAACGAGGTGGGAAGGCAGGTAAGGAACGGGTTTTTTGGCGCCTTGGCAATGAGACAGCTCCGGGGTATGGATGAAATTGAAGTCAGGGTAAAACTTCCCATGGAAGAACGTAAGGATATCAAAAACCTCGAAAATTTCCTGATTCGTACACAAGATGGAGTAGAGGTACCCTTAATGGACGTGGTCGAGGTTCAACAACGAGAGGCATTTACCAGTATCAACCGTAGGGACGGACGTAGGGTCGTCAATGTCGGCATGGATGTGGAACCCGCTAATGCTGTCAACAGGGTCATTGCAAAAGTACAGGAGGAAACATTGCCCCAACTGAGGGCGGATTTTCCTGGGATTACATGGACTTTTGAGGGAAGTCAGGCAGATATGCGGGAAAGTACAAGTACCCTTCGGGCCGGTTTTGCCATAGCCATGCTTTTAATTTATGCATTACTTGCCATAGCTTTTGGCAGTTATGTGCAACCTTTGATCGTGATGACGGCCATTCCCTTCGGGATTGTGGGAGCAGTCATAGGCCACATTCTTTTAGGTTATGATCTTTCCCTGGTCAGTTTGATGGGAGTCATTGCATTGTCCGGTGTAGTTGTAAATGATTCTTTGATCATGATCGATTATGCAAACAAGCGTAGGAAAGAAGGCGACCCTATTTACAAGTCCATTCACGAAGCTGGGTTGAGAAGGTTCCGACCGATAATTTTAACTACTATGACCACATTTGGTGGTTTGGCCCCCATTATTTTGGAAACCTCAAGTCAGGCATTTTATCTGATACCCATGGCAATTTCACTTGGATTCGGTATTGTATTTGCCACGGCAATCATACTGGTTATAGTGCCATGTCTATACCTGATTCTTGAAGATGCGCGGTTGTCCATTCAAAAAGGAAGAACGGTCAAGGAAGTGGACGTGTCGGAGAGTGCCATTTCTTGATGTTGATGTAGCTCCTTTTCAGATATCATTTCCGTCCTAAAATGTGATTAATGATCAAAACCTTGCGTATTTTAGTGGTATGGGCGCAGAACATTTTCATATTACCAAATCATCGGGGGAAAAAGTGGATTTTTCCATGGAAAAGCTGAAAAACTCATTACAGTTCAGCGGAGCCTCCGATGAAATGGTTGAAGAGATTTTGAGTCGTGTTCAAGATGAACTCTATCAAGGCATCACCACGAAAGAAATTTATAATCGAGCCTTTGCCCTTCTAAAGAAGAAGGCATCTGTCTACGCATCCAAGTATAAACTAAAAAAGGCCATTTATGAACTTGGTCCCACTGGATTTCCATTCGAAAAATTCATTAGTGGCATTTTGCATTATTCTGGTTTTGATACCAAAACAGGAGAGGTTTTACAGGGCACCTGTGTTTCTCACGAAATCGATGTACTTGCCACAAAAAATGAAACCTTGAATGTTATAGAATGTAAGTTTCACGGTGAAGATGGTCTTAAATGTAATGTAAAGGTCCCATTGTACATCAATTCCAGGTACATCGATGTAAAGCGGCCATTGGAATCAACAAGGAACAGCACCTATAAAACCATTCAGGGTTGGGTGGTCACTAACACTAGGTTTTCGCAAGATGCACTGGAATATGGAAAGTGTGCTGGCTTATACCTATTGAGCTGGGATTACCCTCAAGGTGATGGACTCAAAGAACGAATTGACAGGTTACGGTTGTATCCCATTACAGTGTCCACCTTACTTTCAAATCGGGAAAAACAATTTTTGTTGGAGAGAGATATAGTTCTTTGCAGGCAATTGATAAAAAGTAGTTTTCTACTCGATCATTTAGGGGTGTCAAATGGCCGCAAGCAACGAATCCTAAAAGAGATGAAATCACTTTGCAATTTGTGACCATAGCATGAAAAAGCTTCAAATCCATTTTTTAGGCGCCTCTGAAACCGTAACCGGTTCAAAATTCTATCTGTATTCGGATGAGGTCAAAATCTTGGTGGATTGTGGACTGTTCCAAGGGGTAAAGGCCTTACGTGCCTTGAATTGGGATAAATTGCCAGTTGATGCCTCTAAAATTGATTATGTACTGCTTACCCATGGGCATTTGGACCATTGTGGATATTTACCGCTTTTAGTTCGCCAAGGGTTTAGGGGAAAGATACTGGGTACCGGCCCGACCTTGGAAATTGCTCGTATTATTTTAGGGGACAGCGCCAAAATCCAGGAAGAAGAGGCCGCCAAGGCCAATAAAGAGGATTACAGTAAACACAATCCCGCACTGCCCTTGTACACCAAAGAGGATGCTGCCTTTGCCCTAAAGTTCTTTGAGCAGGTAGAAGAAGCAGAAGAGATTATCCTTTATGACCATTGTTCTGCAACTTTTTTATATAACGGTCATATACTAGGCTCCACTTATATTGAAATCAATCTGTATGGAAAACGGTTGGTGTTCTCCGGGGATGTAGGTAGGCAGCATGATAAACTTCTCGACCCGCCGAAGCGACCCGAATGGGCCGATTATCTTTTTGTGGAAAGCACATATGGCGACCGCCTGCACCCAAAAGAGGATGTAGAGGATATTTTGATCGGTTTGATCAAAGAGACCCTACATAAAAAGGGTACGCTTATCATTCCTTCGTTTGCTGTGGAACGCCTTCAATCCCTTATGTATCAATTATGGGAACTTTACCGGAAGAACAAGATTCCCAATATTCCCATCTTCGTGGACAGCCCTATGGGAAACAATGTGCTAGAAGTATTCCAGAATTTTCCGAATTGGCACAAATTGACCCCAACGGAATATTCAAATATGAACGGTCACATCAATCTGGTGAGCTCCTATGCGGAGACATGGGAAACGATTGACGACCCGAGGGCCAAAATTGTGATTGCTGGTAGTGGCATGGTAACAGGGGGGCGTGTACTGACCTACATAAAGCAATTGGCGGATAAGGAATCTACCACCATTTTATTGGTAGGTTTCCAAGCGGAGGAGACCCGCGGAAGAAAATTATTGGAGGGAGCCACAGAACTTAAGGTTTACGGTAAACATGTTCCTATCAAGGCCAAGGTCCATCATTTGGAGAGTCTTTCTGCACATGCGGACCAATCGGAACTATTGACTTGGATGGGTGCTGTTAAAAACATTCCGGAAAAGGTGTTTTTGGTACATGGGGAACTTTCTTCAATGGAAGCTTATAGGGACAAAATTCATGAAAAATACGGGTGGCATTGCCATATTCCAAAAATTTACGAGGTCTTCGAGGTGATTCTTTAAGGTTAGGTCACAGTTTGGCTCCATAGCTCAAATCACCGGCATCGCCCAAACCTGGAACAATATAACCCTTGCTGGTGAGTCCTTCGTCAACAGCTGCAATCCACAACTGGGTATAATCGGGAAATGTTTCTGCCACTTTTGCCACGCCGGTTTTGGAACCGATTACGGATATAATATGAATCTGTTTTGGCGAACCATGGCCTTTTAGGGCGTTAAGTACATTTTCCAAAGTTTTTCCCGTGGCCAGCATGGGGTCCGTTAACACCAAAATTTTATCATCAAGCGGAGGTGCTGCAAAATAGTTTACAATGACTTCAAATGCATCATCGTTATTAGGGTGGTTACGGTATGCCGAAATAAAGGCATTTTCGGCCCCATCAAAGTAACTTAAGATGCCATGGTGTAATGGCAAACCGGCCCTGAGCACGGAGCACAGCACCAACTTATCCGAACATAGAAAGGATTTTTTGATCCCCAAAGGAGTTGTGACTTCTTTTGGTTCATAATCCAATGTTTTGCTCATTTCGTAAGCCAGAACCTCTCCAATGCGTTCAATGTTGCGGCGAAACCGCATGGCATCTTTTTGAATATTGACATCCCTTATTTCAGCAATAAAACTATTCAAAACGGAATTGGTCTGGTCGAATTGATGAATGATCATGTATTGGGATTTATCAACTTAAAGGTACTTCTTGTAGCTTAGATACGAAAATCAAAAACTTTTGAAGGCAAAGTGGGATGTTCTGACATAGGTCATTGTGAAGAAAGAAGATTTTAGCGAAATTTGATAAGGTATTTTACGGTTCAACCAAACTCAGATTTCTAGCTAGATTGACTTATGGATTTTATCGATTATTATAAAGTATTGGGGGTGGACAATAAAGCATCCACCGATGAGATTAAAAAGGCTTATCGGAAGTTGGCAAGGAAATATCATCCTGATCTTAATCCCAATGATCTGGAGGCGGAGAAGAACTTTAAGCGCGTGAACGAAGCTAATGAAGTATTGTCCGATCCCTCCAAAAGAAAAAAATATGATGAGTATGGTAAGGATTGGCAACATGCAGAAGAGTTTGAAAAAGCAAAGCGATCACGTTCACAACATGCTCGTCAAAATACCGGTTCGGGGTATACGTACAGTCGCTCTGGAGGTTCTGCCCAAGATTTTTCGGACTTTTTTGAGTCGATGTTCGGCGGCGGAAGTGCCGGGTTTGGTTCCGGTGGCCAACGGGTACGGTTTAGGGGACAGGATTACAACGCTGAATTAAAATTGTACCTAAAAGATGTCTACACAACCCAAAAACAAACGCTAACGGTGAACGGAAAAAATATCCGATTGACCATTCCCGCAGGTGTAGAAGATGGGCAGACCATTAAAATCAAGGGGCATGGAGGTCCAGGTATCGAAGGGGGACCGCCTGGGGATCTCTACATTACCTTTTCCATCGTCAACAATACAACTTTTAAACGCGACGGGGAAAATCTGTACAAAACCATTGAAATTCCTTTGATCAAAGCTGTTTTGGGCGGAGAGATACAAGTGGAGACGCTGACAGGAAGAGTGAAATTAAAAGTAGCTCCAGGAACCGATAACGGAACACAGGTGAAGCTCAAGGGGAAAGGGTTCCCGAAATATAAAAAGGAAGGACAGTTTGGCGACCTGTACCTAACTTATGTGGTACAAATGCCCAAGAACCTGACCCCGGAACAAAAGTCGTTGTTTGAATCCTTGGAAAAAACCAACTTAGCATAGTGCAAATGAAGGAAGAACAATATATATCGTTAAAAACGTTTTGTGAACGCCATGGGATTGGTGAATCTTTTGTTCGTTCCATGTACGAATATGAGATTCTACACATTCATTTTGAACAAGAAGGGGGAAAGTTACATTTGGAAGATCTGCCACTTTTGGAAAAAATGGTCCGTCTGCACAATGAACTCGATATAAACCCTGAAGGAATCCAGGCCATTTACCATTTATTGGGTCAAGTGGAAAGTCTACAACAGGAGGTGGCAGCTTTAAAAAGAAGACTCAATGCATTGAAATGAACATGTTTTTTTTGACATGACAGATGTCATAGGAAAAGAATCGTTTAGAGATTACTTTTAAGGATAAGTTGGTTCGGGAAACATTCCAACCCCTAAAATTCGATGTCATGAAAAAAATATTGGTACCTGTCGATTTTTCAAAACATTCCGAATACGCCCTTGAAGCAGCATCAAAAATTGCGAAACAACATAGGGCCGAAATTGTTTTGCTCCACATGATCGGAATGTCCGATTCCGTTTTGGCCAATTCCGATGTAAGCGAAGAGGCAGAAGCCAAGTATTTCTTGAAATTGGCAAAGGATAAAATCAATGAATTTACCAAAAAGAAGTATCTCAACGGTATTCCTGTGGACGGCGTTATCCAAAATTATAAGGATTTTGAAGAAGTAAATCAGGTGGCCCTTGAGCAAAACTGTGATTTGATCGTAATGGGGTCGCATGGTACCAGCGGACTAAAGGAATTATTTGTTGGGTCCAATACGGAAAAGGTGGTGCGTTCCTCTGAACTTCCCGTTATCGTAATCAAGGCAAGCTCCAATGAATTTGATATTAAACGAATGGTGATGGCCTGTGACCTGGAGATGGAGGCCATTCCGGTATATCGCAAAGCCGAGGCATTTGCCCAATTGAACAACGCTTCCTTGGAAGTGGTATATGTGCACAGTGCCGGGGCCAATTTTATGGGCAGGGATGATGTGGTCAAACGAATGGAAAACTTTAAAAAAGAATTGGGCGAGCAAATCGATATCCATTTTTATGACGATAATTCCGTGGAGCGGGGCATACTGCGTTATTGTTTTGAAAGAAACGCCGACCTATTGGTGATTCCAACCCATGGCCGCAAGGGATTGGACCACTTTGTTGTTGGAAGCTTGGCCGAGAATGTTTCCAATCACGCCAAAATACCGGTAATGACCATCAAAATTTGATTATTCTTCGAAGAGTAACTGCAGGCGGCCCAATAGGATAAGTTCCGATTTATTGCTCCCATAAAATGCTGCGGCTATCGCTCTTGAAGTGGACATGGCCAAATGTTTGATTTTTGGGGTGAACAGAATTTTATGCTCCACATAGAATGCTTCAAACTCCTCGTAAATCTCTTCACTGTCTTTTTGATATTCCAATAACCAATCAAAAACAGAAATAATTTGAAAAGCAGAATCGGTTCCATATTCATCTTCAATATCATCAACCTCCAGCCAATGGTCACGGACAACTTCGTTCAGCTTTTCCATTTCCTTCATATGAACACTATGGTCAGCCATGGCCATAGCATAAAAGAGTTTTCCTAGATTTTGGTATAATTCGTTCACTTGATTTTTTTCAGATTCCAACATTTTCTTAATTTTTAACTCAAGATTAAATATACTGATCCAATTGACATTAATGCATGATCAAAATCACTAATTTTAGGAATTGTTTTGAAAAAATTTGAAGAAAGTAACATATTGGGTATGTTTTCGGAGGTTATCTCCGAGGGCATAGTCATTGTCAATGCCCAACAGAAAATTACCGCGAGCAACAAAGCGGCCAATAAAATGTTCGATTATAGGGAGGGAGAGCTTATCGGCAAACCTTTGGACATTTTAATTCCACAGCGCGCAAAGCACAAACATGGCAAACTGGCCGATAAATTTATGGGCGAGGGCAAGGCCAGGCAAATGGGAAAGGGGTTGGACCTGGTTGGAATTCGCAAAGGTGGGGAAGAGTTTCCATTGGAAATTAGCCTTAACCCTTTCAAGCTTCAAGAAAAGCAATATGTTTTGGCCCTGATCATGGACATCACTGAAAAAAAGAAGGCCGAACAGACCATAGATTATTGGTTTCAGATTTTTGATGAGTCACTGAACGAAATTTATGTGTTCGATGCGGAATCTTTTATTTTTATCAATGTGAACCGTGGTGCCCAAATGAATTTGGGGTACAATATGCAGGATTTGGGCACGATGTCCGTAATGGACATTAAACCAGAGGTCACCAAGGATGTTTTGGAACGTTTGATATCGCCATTAATTTTGGGACGAAAGGAAAAGGTGATTTTTGAAACCATCCATAAACGAAAGGACGGTTCCCTATATCCGGTCGAGGTACATCTCCAACTCTCCTTTATCGGGAGAAGGAGGGTGTGTGTGGCAATTGTTCTGGATATTACCGAGAGGAAAAATTACACACAGCAACTGGAAAATACCGTAGAGGAACGAACCCAACAATTAAGGGAGGCACTACAGGCCGAGAAAAAGCTAAACGAGCTAAAGACCAAATTTCTTTCCTTGGTATCCCATGAGTTTAAAACACCGCTTTCCAGTATTTTGACCTCAACATCCCTTTTGAAAAAATATACCACATCGGAACAGCAGGATAAGCGGGACAAACACATTACCACCATTAAATCCAAGGTAAAGTATCTGGATAATATACTTACGGATTTCCTTTCCATCGAGCGTTTGGACCTCGGTAAGGTGAATTATTCCATGACCTCTTTTCCGCTGAGCAAGTTGATAAATGAGGTAGTGTACGACGCCAATATGCTCTTAAAAGAGGGCCAGCGGATACAGTATCCAAGGGATATCGATGGGATTGTAGTGGAATTTGATGAAAAAATCATGGGATTGGCACTTTCCAATTTAGTTCACAATGCCATAAAATATTCTCCTGAGCATTCGGATATTGAATTGAAGGTATCCCAAGAAAATGACCAACTGAAAATTGATATTTTGGATAATGGGTTTGGTATACCGCCCGAGGATCAGCCATTTATTTTTGACAGATATTTTAGGGCCACCAATGTGCTAACCGTTCAAGGGACGGGAATAGGACTCAATATTGTGCGGCAACATATGAACAACCTAAACGCAAATGTAACTTTTAAGAGTGAAATGGGGACAGGCTCTACGTTCACTCTGTTCATACCAATAAATAACAAGGAAAATGAAAAAAATCTTACTGGTTGAAGATGACACTACGCTACGCGAAAATGTAGCAGAATTGTTGGAATTGTCCGGTTTTAATGTGTGTTCGGCATCAAACGGAAGAATAGCTGTGGATATGGCAAAAAAGGAACTCCCCGATTTGGTACTTTGCGATATTATGATGCCCGAACTTGACGGATACGGGGTCTTGGAAGAATTATCATCAGACAAAAGCACACGCCATATCCCGTTTATTTTCGTTTCTGCCAAAACCGAAAAACAGGATGTGAGGAGGGGCATGAATCTTGGTGCCGATGATTATTTGACAAAACCATTTGAAGAAGAAGAGCTTTTGTCCGCCATTGAGTGCCGCTTGGAAAAGGCAAAACAAATGGATACCATGCTCAAGGAGCGGCCACAACAGGTAAGGGAGGATGAGATACGTACCCTGAACGAACTAAAAAATTTTTTTGATGATCATGGAGAACAGCTCTCCTTTAAAAAGGACGAGGTTATCTATAACAGCGGAGACCATTCAAACATGGTATTCCTTATCCTAAAAGGCGTCGTCAAAAGTTGTAGTCTGGATGAAGAAGGAAAGGAACTGATTACCTCCATATACGCCGAGGACGATTTTCTGGGGTTTACTTCATTGACAGACCATTTGCCGTATCAGGAATATGCCATTGCCATCGATGACGTGGAACTGGCGGGTATATCCAAAGAAAAGGTCAAGGCCATTTTAGAGGACAATAAAAGCATTTCACTGGAATTGATGGATGTTATTGCGGGCAACCTCACGGAAATAAAAAAGCAGTTGTTGCAAATGGCATACAGTTCGGTGAGAAAAAAAACGGCGCAAACTCTTTTGCTGTTTTCCAAAGCAATAAACAGGGATAAACAACAGGCCTTAAAAATTACGCGAAGCGACTTGGCAGGCGTTGCGGGCATTGCAACGGAGAGTTTGATACGAACGTTGTCGGATTTTAAACAAGAAGGACTTATTGCCATCGAAAATAGAAACATTTTGGTACTCGACAAGGAGGCTCTGGAGCAGGTACATTAATTAAATCAATGCCATAAATAGTGTAAGTGATATTTATCATTCCTTATTTTTTTGTGAATGATAAACTTGTGCCCACAATTTATGACATAATGAAGAATATTCTGGTACCGACCGACTTTTCCCAGAACTCCATCAGGGCACTCAAGTATGCGCAGATGCTGTTCAGCTCTTTGGAATGCAACTTTTATTTGCTCCATGTTGGTACGCTCCTAGATACTAAAAACGATGCCGGACTTTACCCGGAAACCGATAAGGTCACCGAAAGCACCAAAAAGGAATTGGCCGATCTAGTCAAGGAAACTAGGGAGCACAGTTTGGAGGCCAATCATTTCTTTTTCCCTTTGCACGAATATGGGTTCTTTATCCCCACCATCAAAAAGCACCTTCAGGAAAACAATATCGACCTTATTGTGATGGGGACCAAGGGAGCATCGGGAATCAAGGAAAAGGTAGTGGGAACCCATACCGGAGATGTTATCACCAAGGTCCAATGTAATACCCTAGTGGTTCCCGAGGATGTTGAATTGTCCAAACCCAGGGAAATTGCCTTTCCCACAGACTTGAACATTTTCTATTCTTTAAAAATCCTTCGACCCATGATGGAAATGGTGAGGCTGGGCAAGTCGCAATTTCGTATTATGCATGCAATACAGGAGGGCGATCACCTGACCGAGGAACAAAAGAACAATAAAGAATATCTTTTGGATTTTATAAAGGAAACTCTCCAAGAAGGTCATAGCTTTCACACCATTACCAACAAAAAAGTGAAGTCTGCCATTCAATGTTTTGTGGAAAGCCGGGAAATTGATATGATGTTCATGGTAGCCAAGAATATCAATTTTATACAGCAGGTTTTGTTCGATTCCATCGTGGAACAAATCAGTTTTCATACAAAAATACCCTTCTATGTGATACACGAATAAGGTTTGAAAGATTATCCTTTCGATTTTTTGGAACCATGTGATGCAAATCATACCATGACTGGGAAAGCTTGTGTAACTTTGATATAATTAGGGTTTTAAAATAGTCTGAGTAATGATCAAAGTAGTATTGCCCACCGATTTTTCCGAAAATGCGTTCCATGCCATTGCCTATGCCTTGAAGTTATTGCAAGATCATACCTGCAGGTTTTATTTGGTGCATACCTACACACCTCCCATTTACCGAGTGGATTATACACTGGGCAGCCCTGGACAGTTGGGATTACCGGATGTTCAAAGAAATAGTGTAGAGGAAACTCTGGAGGATACCATAAAAACAATCAAGCCCCTGTCCAATCCCGCCAAGCACACTTTTGTGTCCCATGCCGCCTTTAATACGCTGGCAGAAGAGATGGATTCCATTTCCCATAAGGAGGGTGTCGATTTTATTGTGATGGGAACACAAGGTGCCACAGGAGCTATGGAAATTCTTTTTGGTTCCAATACGGTTCAGGTAATCCAAAAATCTGCAGTACCGGTTTTGGTGATCCCAAATGATTTTGAATATGAACCACCAAGAAACATCTTGTTCCCTACCGATTATGAAGTGGATTACCAAAAAGCCCACCTGGATTTTCTGCTCAAATTCTCCAAGCTAGAGCATTCCAAGCTACATATATTGCACATATCCTCGCCAGAAGGACTCGATGAAGGACAAATAAACCAAAAAGTACGATTGGAAGGAAAACTGTTGGAACACAACCATGAATTCTACGACCTGCCCGACCAAGAACTGATACCGGCCATCAATGCCTTTCAAGAAAAGCACCCCGTTGAATTGCTGGTCATGGTAAAGAACAAACATTCATTTTTGGAGCGTCTTTTTTTGGACCCCGTCATCAAAAAAATAGGTCTCTACAGTAAAGTCCCCTTTATGGTACTTCCATATACTACTTGAGTAAGATTATCCCCATCAAGTGATATAAATCATTGTAGAGAAGTATGAATCCTTGTATTTTCCAGCAAAACCGATATACTGGTCATGGCCGAAGAATGCCCATGTTAAAAGGAATTATAATTAAAAGGATGATGGTATGAAACAAGTAGGAATATGGATGGATAAGCAAGAAGCCAAAGGAGTGGTCCTTAACAATGACAAGGAAAGTTTTTTTAATATTCCCTCGGAACTTGACTTTTTTAACCCAAAGGGAGGTTCGCGTTCCAAAACAAAATGGGGTCCACAGGATGTGGTACAGGACAGCAAATATCTTGAAAGGGAGAAACACCAATTAAAAAAATACTTTGAAGAGATTGCCGAGCAAGTTTCAGATGCCGACGAAATAGTCATTTTTGGCCCTGCAGAAACGCCGGATAAATTTTTGGACGCCCTAAAAACAAGGCATTCCCGTTTGGCCGAAAAAGTAAAGAAGAAGGAGACTGCGGACAGCATGACCGAAAACCAGATAAAGGCATTGGTAAAAAAATCCTTTGGGAAGGGCGGTCGAAACTAAGAATCCGGATAATCAATTGTTTGATATGATTTAAATCATTATACATCAAACGATTGTGGTCTATTTTTGATTGACCTAGAATTAGGCGATACATGACATGTAACTATGTACAAATTACCGTTATGGAAACAAAATCAAACAAAAGGAGGCTTAAAGAGTGGTTCAGTGCAGAGGAGCTGCACGAGGAATCAAAAAAGTGGTTTTCTGAATTGAAATTTGCCAGAGACGAGCAAAAATTTCT
The DNA here is from genome assembly GCF_017313785.1 of Flagellimonas aurea. GTDB lineage: Bacteria > Bacteroidota > Bacteroidia > Flavobacteriales > Flavobacteriaceae > Flagellimonas > Flagellimonas aurea. The sequence goes on along the minus strand of NZ_JAFLNL010000002.1, from coordinate 429,759 downwards.
GAATACCATGGTGAAGGATTATACACTGGACATTATCGATTCGGATATGTTCAAAAGTGTACAGCCCTTGGTGCAATCCTTGAACCAATCCGAAAAGGATTTGGTGGACTTGTTCAAAAGGGTGCAACTGCATGAAAATCAGCTCCAGATCATGGTGGATGATATTGATCAAGAAAAAATGGAAGCAGCCTATCTGGATACCCACAACGATTTGTCCATGGATGTGTCCGATTATTTTATGAAGTACAGGCATACCAAGAACCTCATGTTCGATATCATATCAAAAGTGATCAAGCACAGAAAACAAAAAAGATTGTTGAATTAAATTGAATCAAGAACACGTATGAAAGTATTGGTTTTCAGTGCCAAGGATTTTGAGATAAAAAACTTGGAGAAATTGAACGCAGGCAGGCATAAAATGGTGTTTGTGCCCGAAGCCTTGGATTCCACAACGGCGGTAATGGCCGCAGGTTACGATGCCGTTTGTATTTTCTCGAACGATGATGCAAGTCTGGTAGTACTGGAAATACTGCACGACCTTGGTGTCAAGTACATTACGCTGCGATCTACGGGCTATAACAACATAGGAGTCAAATCTGCCAAACGTATAGGGCTAAAAGTAGCCTATGCTCCGGAATATTCCCCACACGCCATTGCTGAACATACCATAGCCTTGACATTGGCACTTAACCGGAAGTTGATTCAGGCAAATGCCCAAGTAAAACAATACAATTTTACATTGGACAATTTAATGGGGTTTGACCTTAACGGAAAAACAGTCGGTATTTTTGGAACGGGTAGAATCGGCTCTATTTTGGTGAAAATATTCCATGCCTTTGGATGCAAAGTTGTGGCACATGACCTGCATCGTAATCCTTATCTGGAAAACCATTATGATCTGGAATATCTTCCTTTGGAGAAATTGTGCAGACTGTCGGACATTATCACCATCAATGTACCGTTGAACTACGAAACCCACCATATACTACATGAACCCATGTTCTTGGCCATGAAGGAAGGAGCGCTGTTGGTAAATACGGCGCGCGGTGGCATTGTAAAAACAGAAGACCTTGTTGAGGTCCTGAAAGGAGGACACCTTGGAGGGTATGCCACCGATGTATACGAGTATGAAAGAGGTGTTTTCTATAAGGATAACAGAAAAACGGGCATTACCGATGACCTCCTAAAGCAACTAATAGAAATGCCCAATGTGATTCTAACCCCACACCAAGCATTTGCCACCAAAGAGGCCTTGTTGAGGATTGCCGAGACCACAATGTATAATTTGGACTGTTGGGAAGAAGGGAAAATCTGTAAAAATGAGCTGGGTTTTGAAACGGTGACCTTATAGTAGAGGACTCAATAATTTGGCAAAGCCCTGAATCAATTTTTGAATCCAAGGCCTTTCCTTGTATTTGTTGTAATCGTTCAAAATCAATGATTTTTCACAATCCTTTAAAAAATCAGATTTCATCCTTTTGCATAAGTCGCTGTCATAAACAAACACTTGTGCTTCATAATTTTGCTGCAGACTCCTATTGTCCAAGTTTGCCGTTCCTATGCTGGCAATCTCGTCGTCGCACAACATCACCTTACTGTGCAAAAAGCCATCTGCATATAAATATATTTTAATGCCCGCTTTTAAGTATGACTCAAAATAGGCCCTAACGCACCAGTCCACCAATTTGATATCGGTGGTGGTCGACATTAAAATCCTCACATCTACACCACTCAAAGCTGCCGTCATGAGTGCCTGCAATATGGCATGGTTTGGAATTATGTACGGATTTACGATGTAGAGGTATTTTTGAGAGCTATTGATAATGGAAAAATAGACCTGTTCCATTACATCAAAATCGTCGTCCGGGCCACTGGGTACAATTTGTAGTGAAGTTTTACGCTTATGGATTGCATGGATTTTAAAATTGGAAGCATCCACTTTTTTGCCACTGGCCAAAAACCAGTCCGTAACAAACAATCGGTTCAAAAAGTCAACGGCCTCACCTTCTATTTTCAAATGGGTATCGTGCCATTTCCCCAATGCTTGGTCGCCCCTAAGATACTTGTCCGAAATATTGATGCCACCGGTAAACCCTATTTTATTGTCGATCACAATTATTTTTCTATGGTTCCGATAGTTTAATGAAGCCAGAAACCTTCCAAACTTAAAGGGAAGGAACTGCGCTGTTTCAACACCGATATCCTTGAGTTTTTTGAGGTATTTTTTACTTAGTGAATAACTGCCGATACCATCGTAGAGTAATCTTATGGTTACGTCATTGGCCACCTTCCTTTCAAAAATATCCAGAAGTTTATCGGCCAGTTCGCCATCTTCAAAAATGTAATATTGTAAGTGAATGTGCTCTTTTGCCCCTTCGATGGCCTCAAAGATGCTTTCAAAGGTGATCTTTCCATCCTTCAACAACTCTAGATCGTTATGGCACGTTATGCCGCAATGGGTTGTCTTGTTGATCAAATGGGTTATTTTGAGCTTATCGTCAGAGATTTGGGGATCACAATTTGCGTTTTCCAATGGTTTGATGGGATTAAACTGATTTTTCAAGGAAAACATCTTGGACCTTCTCCTATTTCTGCCGAACAGAATATAGAGTAGGACACCTGCTACGGGGATGGTAAAGATGGCCAACAGCCAAGCCAAGGTCTTGCTGGGTCTCACTCCATTTAATAATAAGCTTACGACCATGGTCAGTGCAACCAGAATGTAGAGTGCAATGAGGATAGGTATGAGCATGTGGTCCATATAATCCACGTTTGTTTCAAAGATAAGATTCTCGAAACATTCTAATCAATTTGGAATGTACTGTAACAAAATATAGAAAATCAATACAGATACAATGGTCAGTGCCATTGTAAGATAAACCTTGTAATTCAGTTGTATAATCACGAATAAATAATGCCGGATTTTTTGGTAATAAGGGTTGGTCGTTTGGGGCCTGTAGACCGTTGTTCAAGGATTTTAGGTTAAAATTAACATAAAGCTACGGGTACGCTGTTTAATTTTAAAACGAATGGACTTGACCCCATCATCTTAAAAAAAATGTTCTTACCTATTAATAACTCAAAATAAATCAAATAACTAATCAAAATGAAAAGAAGAGATTTTGTACAGTACGCTGGTATGGGTGCAGGGGCTATGATGATGCCCTCGCTTCTTCTGGGAAATGACATCCCTGCGGAGGCATTGCTCGAACCAGGTATGGACACCGTCCTTAAAAAGAAAATGGCGGATGTCGCCCTGAATACGGCAAAGTCCATGGGGGCCACCTATGCAGATGCCAGAATTGGAAGATATCTGAACCAGTATGTTTTTACCCGTGAGGATAAAGTTCAAAATGTGGTGAACACCGAATCATTTGGTATTGGAATCCGTGTTATCGCCAATGGTACATGGGGTTTTTCATCCACCAATGATGTGACCGAGGATGGAATCAAAAAGGCTACACAGCATGCGGTTTCCATTGCCAAGGCCAACTCAAAGATTCAAAAAGAACCCGTTGTTCTGGCACCGGTTCAAGGACATGGAGAGGTATCTTGGAAAACACCAATAAAAAAGGACTTTAAAGAAGTGCCTATCTCCGAAAAAGTAGATTTGCTTTTGAGTGCTAACGCTGCCGCTATGGAAAATGGGGCCAATTTTGTGAATTCCGCCCTTTTTATGGTGAACGAACAAAAGTATTTTGCCTCTACCGATGGTTCTTATATTGATCAAGACGTGCATCGAATTTGGCCGACCTTTAACGTTACGGCAATCGATCGTGCAGAAGGCAAGTTCAGAAGCCGTCAAGCCTTGAGTGCTCCAATGGGCATGGGCTACGAATATATGGATGGTCTGGAATCCGAAAAACTTCAAGGTCCGGAAGGCATCAAACTATACAATAGAAGCTACGATATTGTTGAAGACGCTACCATGGCAGCAAAACAGGCCAAGGAAAAACTCTCCGCAAAATCCGTAGAGGCCGGAAAATATGATTTGGTATTGGAGCCGAACCACCTTGGATTGACTATCCACGAATCTGTGGGGCACCCATTGGAATTGGACCGTGTATTGGGTTACGAGGCCAACTACGCAGGAACCAGTTTTGCCACATTGGACAAATGGGAGTCCAAGGACTTTAACTACGGTAGCGATATCGTGAACATTGTAGCCGATAAAATCCAAGAAGGTTCTTTAGGTGCCGTTGGTTATGATGATGAAGGTGTAAAGACCAAGAAATGGGATTTGATCAGAAATGGAACCTTGGTGAATTACCAAGCCATCCGAGATCAAGTTCATATGATCGATCAAAACGAATCGCACGGATGCTGCTACGCCCAAAGTTGGGAAGATGTGCAGTTCCAACGTATGCCAAACGTTTCATTGGAACCCGGGAAGGAGAAATATTCACTGCAGGATATGATCAAAGATGTGGAAAAGGGAATCTACATTTTAGGCCGTGGATCATACTCTATTGACCAACAACGTTACAACTTCCAATTTGGAGGAACCTTGTTTTATGAAATCAAGAATGGTGAGATAGTAGGTATGCTCGAAGATGTAGCCTATCAATCCAATACCCCAGAATTCTGGAATTCCTGCGCTAAAATATGTGATAAGGACGACTACAGATTGTTCGGTTCTTTCTTCGATGGAAAAGGACAGCCTTCTCAGGTGAGTGCCGTTTCACACGGTAGTTCCACATCAAGATTTAACGGAATCAACGTAATCAATACAGGTAGGACCATTTAAGGTTTATTCAAATTAAATAATAAGACAATGGCTATATATACTAAAGAAGAAGCAAAAAAGATTTTGGAGAAAGCCTTGAGTTTCTCCAAGGCCGATGCCTGCGAAATAAACCTAAGTGGAAGTAACAGCGGTAATATCCGATATGCAAGAAATACCGTATCCACCGCAGGATATAGATCTACACAAAGTTTGGTGGTACAATCCAGCTTTGGCAAAAAAGTGGGTACCGCTACCATTGATGAGTTTGATGATGCATCACTGGAAAAGGTAGTTAAAAGAGCTGAAGAGTTAGCTCAGCTATCTCCTGAAAACCCTGAATTTATGCCGCCTTTGGGACCACAGACCTATGATGAGGCCATAACCTATAAAGAGTCAACCGCCAATGTTACACCAGAGTACAGGGCGGAAGTGGCCAGTAAAAGTATTGTGCCGGCAGCTGAGCAGGATGTTACCGCAGCAGGTTTCTTGGACGATTCAGCGCAATTTTCAGCAATGATCAATTCCAACGGACTCTTCGCATACAACCAATCCACCAATGTGGACTTTACCGTGACCATGCGTACCAACGACGGAACAGGTTCTGGTTGGGTGACAAGGGATTATAACGATATCGACAAGTTTGATGCTTCCGAAGCATCAAAAGTAGCTATAGACAAAGCAGTAATGTCCAGAGAGGCACGTGCCATTGAACCGGGAAAATATACGGTGATTTTGGAGCCAGCAGCATCGATTGGTCTGTTGCAAAATATGTTCCGCTCTTTTGATGCAAGATCTGCCGATGAAGGGCGAAGTTTTATGTCTGCAAAAGATGGCGGCACTAAACTAGGTCAAAAAATAGTGGACGAACGAGTCAATATTTGGTCAGATCCTTTGAATCCCGATGTGCCTACGGCTACTTGGAACGGTGCTGGGCAACCACTTAAAAAAACAAGTTGGATTGAAAATGGTGTTGTGAAAAATTTGGCATATGACCGTTATTGGGCCGAACAAAAAGGTGTGGAACCCGTTCCATTCCCCAGTAACGCGATTATGGAAGGCGGCGACGAAAGCTTGGAAGATATGATCAAAGGAACCAAAAAAGGTATTTTGGTAACCCGTTTTTGGTACATCCGAAGTGTAGACCCACAAACCTTATTGTACACAGGTTTGACAAGGGACGGAACGTTCTATATCGAGAACGGACAAATCAAGTTCCCTGTCAAGAACTTTAGGTTCAACGAGAGTCCCATTATTATGCTGAATAATTTGGAATCGCTAGGACAACAAGTTCGTGTTGAAGGTAACTTGATTCCCTATATGAAGATTCGTGACTTTACGTTCACCAGTCTTTCGGACGCGGTATAAACAATAAAATCAAAACAAACTGGTGGTCAGGTAATCCTTGATCGCCAGTTTTTATTTTGACAATGATTTTAGCCAACTACCCAAATGGCATTGGATAACGAATTCTTTTTTACACGATTGCAATATGAATCAGGAGACTGGGACGTAGATCAGCGCATGCCTTCCAATCTGTTGAATTCTTTGGTCGAGTACACCACTTTAAAAGTGGATACCCAAGAGAAGATTATTACGCTGGCGAGCGACGATATTTTTAAAAGCCCGTTCTGTTATATCTCTGGGCATAAATTGGTCCAGTTCAACAAAAAAGAACGGGAAAACTTTGAAAAATATGTGCGCAATGGCGGTTTTGTCTTCGCTGATGACTGTAATCATGATATTGATGGCCTTTTTGCCAAATCCTTTGAACGCCAAATGGATGAAATATTTGGGCCAGGAGAATTGAAAAAAATACCCAACGACCACGAAATCTATACCATTTTCTTTGAGTTTGATGATGGTCCGCCCACAACATCCCAAGAGCTGAACGGTTGGGGCGACGATTTGGTGCATGACTATCTAAAAGCCATCATCATAGATGGAAGAATAGGGGTCCTCTACAGCAACAAAGATTATGGTTGTGAATGGGATTATGACTTTAGGAACAAACGCTGGTACAAAATTGACAACACCCGATTTGGGGTAAACATTGTGTTATACGCTTTAACCTCTTAACAGGACTAATTTGGATAAAGAACTACAACAAATTGCAAGTGAAGTAGAAGGGCTTTCAGAAAAACTGACCGCCCTTAAAAAAGAAATAGGAAAAGTAATCATTGGGCAAGAGGATACGGTTTCCCAATTGCTCATTACATTTCTTGCAGGAGGACACGCCTTGCTGGAAGGAGTTCCAGGATTGGCAAAAACCTTGATGATCCGAACACTTTCGAATGCCATCGATTTAAAGTTCAAAAGGATACAATTTACGCCCGACCTGATGCCTTCGGATATTATCGGTACCGAAATATTGGAAGAGGATCATAGCACGGGGAAAAAATTCTTCAAATTCAATAAGGGCCCTATTTTTTCCAATATCATTTTGGCGGATGAGATCAACCGAACACCTCCTAAAACGCAAGCAGCCCTTTTGGAGGCCATGCAGGAGTTCGAAGTAACCTACGGGGACAAAACATATCCGTTGGACAAGCCATTTTTCATACTGGCCACACAAAACCCCATTGAACAATCGGGAACCTTTGTTTTGCCAGAAGCTCAGCAGGATAGATTTTTGCTCTACATCAAAATAGGCTACCCAACGGACGAAGAAGAAACCCAAATTTTGAAAGCCACTACGGGCACCAAAAAAGCCCAACTGAACAAAGTGCTATCAGGAGAGGATATTGTGAGGTTGCAGCAGTTGGTGCGGGAAGTTTCCATTAGCGATGGGCTGATTCAATATGTGAGCGATGTCATAAGGGCTACCCGTCCAGATACATCCAAAGTGGACTATGTAAAACAATGGGTGGATTGGGGGGCAGGCCCCCGTGCTGGTCAGGCCATGATATTGACCGCCAAGGCCAATGCACTCTTGGAAGGCCGATTGGCCGTTGGTTTGGAAGATCTTCAAAGTGTTGCCTTGCCAGTTTTGCGACACAGGGTACTCGTAAACTTTAGGGCCGATGCAGAAGGAATCACCTCGGATACGGTTACAAAAGAGATATTTAAGGCAATTCAATTAAAAGATAGATAATGGCCTCAAGGGACTACCACGATCTTTTAAAACCTGAAGTCATCAACACCGTATCGGGCCTTAGCCTGATTTCACGTATAGTGGTGGAAGGCTATATTTCTGGTCTGCACCGGAGCAAGAGCGTAGGTCCTGGTATGGAATTCAGTCAATACAGAGGATACGAACCTGGGGACGACCTTCGGCTACTGGATTGGAAAATGTTGGCCCGTTCGGGTCGGTACTACATCAAACAATCCGAAGTGGAAAGTCATGTTACCGTAAAATTTATAGTGGATGCCAGTGCTTCTATGGAACATGAAGAGCATGGCATCTCCAAATTGGAATTTGCCCGTGTCATGGTGGCCTGTCTGTCCCATTTGGCACAAAAACAAGGCGATTCCGTAGGGCTTTTTGCTTTGAATGAAGACGATTTTACGAGCATCTACCCCAAAGCCGACCAAAAACATTTCAACCGTTTGTTGTTGGAGCTTTTAAAAATATCCACCAAGGGGAAATGGCCTGAACTTGCCATAGCTTCACGAAAAATACATAACAGAGGTGAAAAGGAACTAATATTTTTCCTGACCGATATGTACGAGGATGTGTCGGAACTGTCCGACTTTGTAAAGAATCTGAAAACCGCAACTAATGAAGTGGTGGTGCTTCAAATTATGGCAGGAGCAGAAATGGATTTTGATTACAAAAAGTCCATCACTTTTGAAGATTTGGAAACAGGCGCCAAAGTAAAGGTTGATGTCAATAAAGCCAAGGCCACTTATTTAAAGGCTTTGGAAGAAAAAATAGAAGCGACCAAGGAGCAATTGCTGTCACAAGGAGTCCACTATCATTTGTTTCGAATGGACAGTGACCTTGGTGATGCCCTACAGCTCTTTTTAAAGGAACGAATACGATTGGTGTAAATGGTTTTTGCGAATCCGTCATATCTCTGGGCATTGTTGGGACTTTTGGTTCCCTTGGCCATCCATTTGTGGAGCAAAAAGGAAGCCAAGACCATAAAAATTGGAAGTATCCAGTTATTGGATGAATCCAATTCACGGCAGTCCAGTAGCATTCAATTGAACGAGTGGCTGTTGTTATTGCTCCGGATGTTGATGGTAGCCCTTATCGTATTGTTGATGGCGGGTCCCCAATGGCGCACCAAAGGAGATAGGAAGCAAGTCACATACCTTGTGGAAGCTTCTCTAGCCAACGATGCATCTATCAGCCAAATATTGGATAGTTTACAAGAAAATTCTCCGGTTTTCCTGTTAGCAAATGGTTTTCCAGCTTGGGAAGCTGACGGGGATTATCAAATGCACAAGGAACAGCCCAACTATTGGCAATTGGTGCAAAAAATGGATTCTTTACGCTCCGATAGTATTGTGGTCTTCACCAAGGCATTGCAAAAAGGCTTTCGGTCGATGCGACCCAATACCCAAAAGAAAATCCATTGGGTGGTCACGGATACGGAAGGAATACAAGATCAACCATTAATGGCATTTAAGGGTAAAGACGGCATTGAATTGGTCACAGTTTCAAGCAGTGGTAAAACAACCAAAACCAATAAAAACGTATGGGATGATGGCTTCGAGGTAATAAATGACAGTCTTCGTTTGCTTTCCGATGAACCTAAAATAGTTCCTTTAAAAAAGTTGGACACCCTTCATGTTAATATGTTTGTGGAGGCGGAGTTTGAACGGGAAGGAAATTATATTGAAGCATCGTTCAAGGCCTTATCGACGTTTTTAAAACGGGAAATACGTATTCACAAACAAGACGAATCAATCAACAATCAAGCCGATTTGAATGTTGTTTTGGGCAATACAGATAACAATCAGTTGGAAGGTAAACAGTTGGTATATCAAGAAAACCCGTTGTCCGAGGAATTGATCGAAGCAGGACCAGAGAAAAATTTATTTTACCTAACATCAAGGTTGAACCCAAAGAATACGATGGAACAACGCTTGCCGGAGCAATTGCTTCAACTATTGGAATTGGACTCCGACGTAAGGAATTTGGTAGCGAGTTCCGATATCAGGCAAATGGACGAGGGGCAACTCAGACCCAATTACGTGGAACCCAAGCGAAAAAGGGAAAGAGCTACTTTGCTGGATATTTCCTTCTGGATATTTGGCATTCTTGCTGTGCTGATGATTGTTGAACGGTTATTATCAAACTATAAAAAACAATGATGGGGGGCCGGTCCATAAAACAGTTTCAAAAGAGATGGCAGCGATCCAAATATCTGGAAGGGCTATTTTACGCCATAGGATTTGGTGGTCTTGTCTACTTATTGACCCATAATCTTGTTCATGGAGTTATAGGTTTTATAGTATCTGCCGCCATAGCCGTTTTTGTTTTGAGACCGTGGAGCATAAGTCAAGAGAATGCCGTGAGCTACATTGATGCCCATTTGCCCCAAGCTGGATTTAGTAGCGGACTTTTATTGTCGCCCTCCAACGAGCTATCGGATTTGTCCAAATTACAGCAATACCGTGTTGCCTTGCAATTGCAACCTGTTTTGTCCAAATTGAGACCGCCCCACAACTTGTTGAAAGCAACCCTTATTATGTTTGCCATGATTCTTTTGGGGCTTGCGGGAAGGTTTGTATTTTCAAAAGTTGGGAATCCATTGGACGGAAATAAATCAACAAAAGAGCAAATCACATTTTCACCAAAGGATAACTTGTCGACTTCAATTAAAATTCCAGAGCTGACAGGAACCAAGATTACGGTTCGATATCCGGGTTACACTGGAAAATCAGCATTGGACACATCCGACCCCAATATTAAAGCGGTGCAAGGTTCCAGTATTCAATGGAACTTGGAATTTGATGGAGGTGTTCAAGGAGTGCAGCTGGATTTAATGGGCGAACTTATAGATTTTGCTAAAATTGATGAATCATACCGATTGACCAAAAATTTGGAAGCTTCTGGATTTTACAGTTTTACATTTAAAGATTCCGAAGGAAACAATTATGTCAGTGACCTATATTCCTTGGAAATGGTCAAGGATGAGCCCCCAATGGTACAAATTGAAGGCTTGGACAGTTACAGTTATTTCGAGTTTGATGATGAGAAAAGACTAATGCTCAATACGAGCATTTCCGATGATTTCGGAATTGCAGATGCCTATATCATTGCAACGGTGAGCAAAGGGTCAGGTGAATCGGTCAAGTTTAGGGAAGAGACCATTCGGTTTAATAAGGCCGTTCCCAAAGGGAATAAACGAATGGATTTGCAGCAACCTCTGGATTTGGATGACCTCAAAATGGACCCGGGGGATGAGCTCTATTTTTATGTGGAGGCATTGGACCAAAAAAGACCTTCACCAAATGTTGCACGAAGCGAGACCTACTTTGCGGTAATCCGCGATACCGTGACCGACATGTTTGCAGTAGAGGGCAACTTGGGGGTGGATTTGATGCCCGACTATTTTAGGAGTCAGCGCCAATTAATTATCGATACCGAAAAGCTGATTGCCGATAAACCCAATATTTCTGAAAAAGACTTCAAATTTAGGAGCAACGAACTGGGGTTTGACCAGAAACAGTTGCGATTAAAATACGGGCAGTTTATGGGAGACGAGACCGAGATGCAAGCGGCGGCAGGAGCGGTTTCGCATAACGATGGCGAAACCGAACAAAGTAATGAGGGAGGAGAGGAAGACCTTTTGGACGAATACAGTCATAAACACGATAGCGATAACGAGCATAATTTGGTAGAGGAGCACGGTGATGAGAATGAAGGCCAAGAAGCGGAAGACCCTTTGCACGACTATTTGCACAACCATTCCGACCCCGAAGAGTCGACCTTGTTCGAGAAATCATTGAAAGCAAAGCTTCGGGATGCCCTGAACATTATGTGGGATGCGGAACTTCATTTACGCCTTTACGAACCCGAAAAATCATTGCCGTTCCAGTACGATGCTCTGGAAATCATACAAGAAATCAAAAACAGTGCGAGGATTTATGTTCACCGGATTGGTTTTGACCCTCCGCCAATCAAGGAAGAAAACAGGTTGAGCGGAGATGTTGAAAACATCACCAATTATGATAAGCGACAGGAATTCGAGTATCAAAAATCTTTTGCATCCACAAGGGAAGCCATATCCCGATTAGAATCCTTGATTCAAGGTAAAAAAAAGTTTGATGCTGGCGACAGTGCTCTTTTTGTTGATGCAGGAAACGAATTGGCCCAAAGAGCAGTTTCGGAACCCTTGAAATATATTAAGGTTTTGCAGGGACTACGCGATCTGGAAAAGGCCGCCAACAGGTCCAAAGAAAACTATTCCGAAGTGCAAAAAAATCTATTGTCTGTTTTACCTCAAATAGAGGACATTCCGATGAAAAAGACAAAGTATTATAGTGAAATAAATTCGTTGTACTTAAAAGAATTGGGCGTTTATGAATGATGGCGTGGTGTTTTTGAACCAGAATCTTTTATGGCCAGTGATTATAGTGGGACTGGTTCTTTGGGTTGTTTTTATCTGGAAGGAATGGTCGCAACGAAAAGAACGACGGTTTTATGTGAAACTGATCGCATCATTTTTGGCCATCGTCTCGCTTTGCATGATTGTATTGAAACCAAGTACCTATCAAGAATCCGAAAGGGGTAAAGGAATTGTTTTGACCGCAGGCTATAGCCCGACCCAACTGGATAGTTTGAAGTCAATTTACAAACGAATCAAAACCGAGGAGTATACAAAAGGACGCACGTTGTCCCTTTTAACCGACGTGGATTCCATTTTTCTGTTGGGACATGGATTGGAAGCATTTGATTTTTGGCAGGTCGAGAATAAATCCGTTGCTTTTTTAGGGAGTGATGAGATAGAAGGGTGGACCGTGATTTCCAGAAATAACGAAATGATTTTAGGTGAACCTTTGGAAATAAGGGCCAAATACGCAAAGCCCAAAGCAGGTCATTGGGCCATTTTAGCTGATAATGCCGAAAACCCTTTGGATTCAGTGCTTTTTGAAGAAACAGATGCTCAGGTGGTAACACTCAGCGCAGAGCCGAAAGCAAGTGGAAAATTTGTATATCATCTTTTGGAAAAAAGGGGAGATGGTGAAGTTGTATCCAATGAGCCGGTACCTATTCAGGTAAAGGAGGGAAGACCCTTAAAGATTCTAATGGTCAATACATTTCCAACTTTTGAGACGAAATATCTCAAAAACTTCTTGACTGAAAAAGGACATGAGGTCTTGGCCCGAACGCAACTCACCAAAGGGAAATATAAGTTTGAATATTTCAATGGAGCTTCGGGATCTATGTATGGCTTTACTTCCGAAAATTTGAAGGAGTATGACCTCTTGATTATTGATACGGATTCGTACACCGGTTTGGGACGTGCCTCAAAAGAAGCCATGGAAGAGGTTGCTGAATCGCAAGGTCTTGGTGTTTTTGTGCAGGCCGGTGAAGGTTTGTTCAGACTTTCAAAAAGTCAATCCCCGTTTCAATTCAATCGGGATTATGTTACCGAAATCGTATTGGGCCAGCCCGCACAAACCTTATCAAAGTACCCGTATGAGTTTAAGGAAACTTTACGGTCACAAGAGATTTTGATGGATTCCGTTGCCGTGGCGGCCTACTTACCAATTCAAAAAGGGAAAATCGGTACAACCTTGCTCCAGAATACTTATCAATTGATTTTGGATGGAAAGGAAGCACTTTATGCTCAAATCTGGACTCAAATACTAAACAATATTGCAAAGGAACAGGAATCAATGCTGAAATGGACGGCAATTACCCAAATTCCAAGACGCGATGAGCCTTTTCAATTCGAAGTACAGACCCCGTTGACCGATTTCCAAGTCCAGGTCAACGACGATGAAATTATTCCATTGCTTGAAGACGTTTTGGTGCCCAATAAGTTTACTGGAGTTGTATATCCCAAAAAAACTGGCTGGAACCAGCTCCGAGTTTTCAGTGATTCCATTCTGCCATTAAGTTATTTTGTATATGAGGACGAAGAACTTCAGTCTATCGGTCAATCGGAAATTATGAAAGTAAATTATCGAAAATTCGGCTCTAAAAATACCTTTGATGACTCAGCGTCGATATTAAATAAAGAATTGGAACCTGTATCCCCATTTTGGTTCTATATTTTGCTTCTTTTCTCCTTGGGGTGGATATGGTTGGAGCCTAAATTATCCTACTGATGTATAGCTTTTTTTGATGGTTAGATACTGTGAGCCCCCCATTTTATCAAAGATTTTTATGATTTAGAATAGTTCTAAACACCAGTATATGTAAGGTTTGCAACATTTTGCAAGCCTTCCACAACATAAGATTCCTCACGTTTTCTTCTTTGGATAGATTTGATACCGCAGTCAAATAACCGACACTATCCAAAACCTCAAGCATGAATTATAAATTCTTTGCTATTCATTCCAACAGGACCCTATTCCTTTTGTTCTTTATAGCATTTGTATCGCTGTCCCAAGCACAACTTTCCGTACCGTTCGAACCCAGATTGCCAGGTGACAATATGAAGGTAAAAGGAGATTTGGTATATGTGGCCAATAATATTGTGAGCATTGCCAGTGACCCCAATACCGATTATAATGGTAGTTCCAGTAACCAGAACGTTACTATGGATTATATCGATATTGATGGGGATCCATCCACGTTTAGTTCCAGTAGTGCCGAGTTGAACGCACCAAGCTGTTCTGCTGTGGTATATGCGGGCCTATATTGGGGCGGGATATACAGGGACACTAACAGGGACGACCCTTACAAACAGGTGAAATTTAAAATTCCCGGGGGTACTTATGTGGATATCGGCCCGAACAGTGGTCCTGAATTTAAGTTTGAACAGATTTATGATAAGGACGGCGATAGGGACGGTGATGGTGTAACCGATCCAGGTATTGTGGATGTCGATTATTTGAGCGGGGTCAATATGACCTCTTATCTTAATTATGCGGAGGTCACACATTTACTTTCAGGTCTTAGCGATCCCAATGGTGAGTATACAGTGGCCAATGTAGTAGCTTCTACTGCGGAGAGCAATGTAAGTGCAGGTTGGACCATGGTAGTGATATACGAGAACCAGAACTCGACAAGCAAGTATATTTCCACTTTTGATGGGTATGCAGCAATGGGCAGTACCTATTCCCAAACAAACGTGCCCTTCAGTGGTTTTAGAACCGTTCCAGCACCACTACCTGTGAATGCGGTGATAGGCGCTAGTACAATTGATGGTGACCGTGTCACTGGGCCAAGTATGCGTTTTAGGGCAAATCCAACCGATAGCTGGACTTATCTGAGTGATGCCATCAACCCGAGCAACAACGTCTTTAACAGTACCATAAGCCACCTTGGAAGCTGGGTGGATACCCGTACCCCTGCAAGTAGGAACACTTTGGGCTGGGATGCCGATATATTGAACCTGCCCAATGCTGGGAATTCAGTGTTGCCCAACGACCATGATAGCGGTGAAGTATTGATCAGTACCTCCAGCGAAGGAGTAATTCTTTTTCTTACCACAGTTGCGGTTGAAATCATCAACCCGGAAATTATAGTAGAGAAAAAGGTAAAAGATCTAGTTGGAAACGATATCACCGGAGATGGTGTCAATCTTGGACAGTCCTTGGAGTATGTTTTACGATTTTGGAACCGTGGTAACGACGATGCTACCAATTTTATCATTCGTGATGTACTTCCTGATAATGTCAATTTAAACAATATAGATTTATCCGGTGCTCCTGGTGTTACCATGACAACCAGTGGTACGGACCCAGAAGAAATAATTTTTGAAGTACCGGATGCATTGGTAACGGAAGGAGGAAACACTTATGAAATAATCATTCGTGTCGAGGTATCCGATAACTGTCACGATTTTGTTGCAGCCTGTAGTTCTACCATTCATAATACCGCATTCTCCACATACGATGGAGTTACAAGCGGTCAGACCATTTCAAATGACCCGAGTGTATCCAATGTGAACAGTTGTGGCTTTGTGACCAATGGGGCCACCAACTTTTTATTGGACGATTTGACCAATTGTGTTTTTGAAAGTGAAATCCAAATCTGCGGCGCTAGCACCGTAATTACAGCAGGACAGGGCTACGATACCTACACTTGGTACCGTGATTTGAACCAAAATGGCCAAATTGATGCAACCGATACGGTTTATACCGATGGAGATTCAGATAATGACCCAACAACGGTTACTGTGCAAGAGACAGGAAATTACTTGGTTAGAAAAGAATCAGCCAGTTGTGGAACCAACATTGAATCTATGGAGGTGACACGTTTTGGAACAACTCAGGTAAACCCAATAATCACTTACTTCAACAATTTGAATGGGGATGCCGATATCACAAACGATATACAAGGTGAAATAGTGACCTGTGCAAATGATGGTTCACAGCTGCCGCAAATATTTCTATGCGGAACAAACGATACGCAGGATATTGTCCTGAATATTACGGATGCCCAGGCCATTAGATGGGAAAAATTGGACGAGGCCAGCTGTGCCGCGACCAATCCCGATTGTCCAAATACACAAATGGGCTGTACATGGAATCAAGTGGAGACAGGAAACTCCTTCACAGCCAATACAGGAGGACGTTATAGGCTCGTATTGTCATATGCAGGTGGATGTAACAGCATTTTCTACTTTGATGTATTTCAGAACAATCTTGATTTTGATTATGATACGCAGAATATTTTTTGTTCCACTGATGGACATATCAGAATTCAAAATGTAGGTTCTGGATATGGCTATCAATTGGTGGATACATCATCGGAAACGATTTTGATTTCCTATACCGATAACAATGGACCTAATTTTAACATTAGTACCCCAGGAACTTACCGTGTTGATTTTACCCAATTGGATCCTATAACTGGAGATCCGTTGGACGGCAGTTGTGTTTTTAGTACCGAAGAGATAGGTATACAGCGCAGGGATCTTAGCATCAACATAACGACAAATCCAGTAACTTGTTTAGGACAGGGAAGTGTTCGAATCCAGGCGACCCAAGCAAGGGCCAATTATGGTTATGTTTTATACGAGGATGACGGTTCTGGAAATCCGGGAACCTTTGTAAATCAGAATCTGGCAAATGCCAATAGCGACTATACTTTCGAAAACCTTCTTGCTGGAGACTATGTGGTAGTTGTGAGTACAGATGATGGATGTGTAGAAACCGAGGCGTTTACCATAGTGGAAATTCCCGATCCAGTAGTTACTGCATCAACCACCAAACAAATAACCTGTACTGATGGTACTATAACATTGAGTGCTTCAAAAGGTGATCCAAGTCCATCCTATTTATATGCCATTTGGGCAAAAGATGGCAGCACATCTTACTCGGGTATCTCAGATATCCCTTCCATAGAATTTCAAAGGGATACCATTGCCCCGGGAGTTTTCAATTTTCCATCGGGGGAAGAAGGGACATACCAATTTGTGGTGGTGGACGGTAACAATTGTTGGGCACTTTCCAATGAAGTCACAATTAATGATTTGGGAAGTCTAACCGTAGCAGCTCCGACCATCGACTCGGAGATTACCTGCGAAGGGTCAAATACAGGACAGGTTACCATGAACGTATCAGGGTCCCAAACTCCTTATACTTATAGTATCGATGATTGGGCTACGCAACAAAGCGACCCGACTTTTGTGAATTTATCACCGGGAACCTATACCATTAGGGTGAGAAGCGCTGATGGTTGCGAAGACAGTACAACTTTTACGTTGGACGACCCGGAAACCTTCAAGGCAAATGCTGGTATTTCAAGTACTGGGACTTGTGACGTAAATGGTAATTCTGAAGTAAGGTTTACCAATA
The DNA here is from genome assembly GCF_017313785.1 of Flagellimonas aurea. Taxonomy (GTDB): domain Bacteria; phylum Bacteroidota; class Bacteroidia; order Flavobacteriales; family Flavobacteriaceae; genus Flagellimonas; species Flagellimonas aurea. The sequence continues at coordinate 412,160 of NZ_JAFLNL010000002.1, read as the reverse complement.
TGGAAGGAGGTACCGCACCATACGAATTTAGTTTTGATGGGGGAAGTTCCTTCATTGCCGACGACCCGATGGATCCCTCGGTAAGAATTGGTCTGTTGCCACCAGGGAATCATATTTTGGTTGCCAGAGATGCCAGGGGGTGCCAAATTACGCTGCCCATTACCATAGACCCACCATTGCCAATTCCAAACTTTGATTTGGATTTAGCTTATGATTGTGACGGGAATGGAAATGTGGTGCTAACTCCGGACCAAACGGTTTACGATTATAGCTATACCATAAATACATCGCCCAGTGCAACAACATCCACCGATGGTACTTTTTCTGGGATTGCACCGGGAACCTATACCATTACTGCAGAATATGCAGAGAGTGACCCGCCAAACCCAAGCGTACTGTTGCTAGAGGACTTCGGGAGCGGACCTACCGTTGATAGTCCTTACGTATTGGGCTATACTTATGAGGATCAGGTTGGTAGTAATACACAAATCAATGATTTTGAATATTCCATAACGAGTTATATCGTATCTCCTTTTGGCCCATGGATAAGGCCAACGGACCATACTTCTGGAGGCTCCGATTCCAATGGTAGATATTTGGTAATCAATGTAGGTTCTCCGGCACCAGGTCAAATAATCTATCAAAAACCAATTAAGGACATTATACCCAATCAGGATATGCGTATTTCCTTCGCGGCAATCAATTTGTTGGGAAGCGGAAGTCAACTAGATCCAGATATCTATGTGCAGATGAGAATACCTGGCACAAGTACTGTAATAGGAGAAGTTCAGACCAATGATATCCCAAAGAACCGCATTTGGAACACCTTTGATTTTGCCATAAACCCAGGAGTGCATACCGAACTGGATTTTATTCTGATTTCCAAAAAAATAGGCAATAGCGGTAACGATGTGGCCATCGACGATATTTTGGTGGAACAGGTACCAGAATCTTGTCCAAGAACCATGGATATTCCCGTGGTCATAGAAGCAGGAAATGGCTTTGGTGCAACGGTAATCGGTCATACAGATATTTCTTGTAACGGAGCAAACGATGGTTCCATCACGTTTGAAGTAGAAAATTTTGATGCCACTGTAGGCTTTGAGTATTCCATAGATGGCGGTAGCAACTGGATTGCATCAACAACATCACCTGTGACTACGGCAACAACGTTGTCCAGCGGCACCCAAAGTGTGATTGTCCGTAAGGCAGATGATACCAGCTGCTCCATTACACTCAACCAAGATATTGACGAGCCAGCAGTTCTTGCCATAAACCCAAGTATTCTACAAAGTCCAAGCTGTAATGATCCATTGGGAAGTATCGAGGCAACGGTAACAGGAGGGACACCAACATACGAGTATGCCTTGGAGAATGGTTTAGGAGGTTCTATTGTGGCCTTCCCAAATCCAACAGGAAATATATTCAACGGTCTTGCTGCTGGTGATTATGTGATTATTGCACGTGATATTTCTGGTTGTGAGATAAGAAGTAACATCATAACATTGGATGCTCCAGATACATTGGCCTATGATGTAAGTTACACCAGTTGTTATGACGGTGGCAATAATGCATCAATCGATATTACCGTAACTTCAGGAAATGGAGGATATCTCTTCCAGATTGATGGAGGGCCATGGCAAAGTCCCGACGCTAGTACACCGGATACCTATACCTTTTCAGGATTGGCCAGTGGTACATACGATATCAATGTAAAAGATGCTTTTGGATGTGAGGATGTAGTGACCCAGGTTACCATTGATGCACAGTTATTGGTAAATGTTACAGCGACGGATGTGAGCAGTTGTGCGGATGGTTCTATCAATGTAACAGCATCGGGTGGAAACGGTACTTTGGTTTATGCATTGGTCCCAGAAGGTGACGTGCCCACTTCGGGAGATTTTGGAACAACCAACAATTTCTTGATAGATAATGCCACTGCCACTGCAAACCCAACCGGGTTTGATTTATATGTCCGAGACAACAACGGCACTTCACCTTTTTGTGAGGTCGTTGAAGAAGATATCATCATAAACCCAGCAGTGGATTGGGAAGTTGCAGCTGTGCCCGAAGATCCCAACTGTAATGGTGGTAACGGAAGCATTGTGGCCAATGTACAATTGAATGGAGGAGGAAGTCTTTCACCAGCACAAATTACCCAAGCAGGTCCTTTTACCTATTCGCTATATCAAGGGGCTACCGAGATTGCTTTAGTTTCTAATTTGGCATCTACAACTTATACATTTAACAATGTGATTGCCGGCACCTATGAAGTTAGAATTACGGATGGTTCAGGATGTAGCATGAATCAAACTTTGTTAGACGTAGTTGACCCACCGGAATTGACTGGATATGCACTTACTGAATTTCCTTCGGATGATTGCGACCCAGCTATCGGATTCAGAATTACCGGGTATCCAACAAGTGGATTGAATGGTTCGCTTCAATTTAGCCATAACAATGGAACAAGCTGGAGGGCCAGTGATACTTTTAATGATCTAGGATTGGCATCAGGCGACGAAGTACGCCCTTCCATCAGGACAGTGGATGGTAGTGGAAACACACTTTGTAGGTACGATTTACCACAATATACCTTAACCTATCCTTTGGATGATCTCGATATTTCAATTTCAGCTATTGTTGTGAATTGTAATGAGTTGGAGGTAACGGTGCAGGGGGAACAAGGAACCCCGGATTATGTGTACGCCTATACGGAAGACCCTGTCGATTTCGACCCTTCACTGGCAACCTGGACATCGCCAGCTCAAGGATTGAACGATCCATATGTGTTCACAGGTTTAATACCCGGAAGAACCTATGTTTTCTATGTGATGGATAGCAATGGTTGTATAAGACAAAGCGACCGAAATGTCAATGAAATTCCGGGAGTTGATTTACCAATAGAAATAACGGAAACGGCAATTCCAAGCTGTAATGGCGCCAATAATGGAAGTGTAAGTTTCAGTCTAAATCCTGACTTTGCGGAGCCGCAAATGAGATGGGAGTTTTTTGAACTAGGAAACCCTACTCCTTTGGAGGTTAGTGGAGGTGGATTATCTGCGGCAAATGTACCTTATACAAGTACCCTTGATTTTACAGGATTATCTGCGGGAGAATACTACATAAACATTACGCAGGTAGATGGTTCAAACCTAGATGCATGTCTTGGAGGCAGTGAAAACGTGTTAATTGAAGAACAACTTCCAATCACAGCCGATGTTACAGAAGCTCAAGAAATTGGATGTAATCAACCCGGATTGATTTCCGTTACAAATATCAATGGAGGAACCGCACCATACACCTTTGATGTAACCGGTCCAGGTGGATTTACGGCAATTACTGCAACCACTCAAAACCCAATCGAAATACCTGCTAATTCACCAGCAGGGGATTACCATGTTACCGTAACCGATGTGTATGGATGTACTACAAGCGTTCCATATACGGTTGCAATGACATTGACCCCCAACCCAACTATTGACGACATTCAGGTCGCCAATTGTGATGGTAGTGCAGATGTAACCGTAACAGGAAATTCCTTGGTAGGAGGTATTCGTTATGCCATGGTAACCGCAGGAGCTGGAGCTCCAACGACATTTTTGAACAATGGAGGCCTATTTACCAATGTAGCTGCTGGAGACTATGACTTTTATATAATTGATGGTAATGGATGTTCTATGACGTGGACTACTTTTACCATTCATCCTCCGCTTCAAGCAAATGCCCAATTGACCAAACTTATCGATTGTTCTAGCACACCGGATGGCACTATTGAAATCAAAGCGTTACAAGGTTCGGGCAGTTACGATTATTCCGTGGAGAATCTTACCACATTATCTGTTGAGGTACCTAAAACCTCAATGGGAGGTAATTCCATTGAATTCCATCCAACGACCGCAGGCGATTATGAAATCAAAGTGTACGTGGATGCCACAGCGGACCACGAAGCTTGTGAACGTACATTTACCATTGTGGTTCCAGACCCAATAGAACCGGACTTCACCGCTACACCTACCGATGTTAGCTGTAATGGTGCAAATGATGGAAGCATTGCGGTAAGACAGACCGATAATGGTATCACACCATTGACCTATGAATTGTTGGATAGTGGATTGACCCCAATACCATCAGGTGATTTCACTTGGGATGCCACCACACGGACATTTAACGATTTGGCTCCTGGAGATTACGTGGTGAGGGCAACAGGCACCAATGATTGTACTTCGGACATTAGTGTTCCGACAATCAATGAACCAACTCCAATCGCTGTGACCATTCCAGCCGCCGATGTGGTACAGTTTGGATGTGCCGCAGGAAATAATCCTGATAATGCAAGCATAACGGTAAATTCAATTACCGGTGGAACCGGAACTTATGTTCGATATGAGTTTGTTGACCCATCCAGCAATGTGGTTCAAAATGGAAATAACAACGAACTCATAATTTCAAATAGAGCAGGAGGTATCTATACCATCAATGTGTATGATGATACTGGCTGTTTGGGAACCACTACGGCAATGATACGACCATTTGATGAGCTACAGGATGCGACCATAAATGTGGAGTATGATATTTCTTGTGCCAACTCAGGAGAGACTATCACCATTATTGCAGATGGTTTGTTGTCGGATTCCACTACAGGGCCACACGACTATGAATTTGAAGAAATCTCAACAGGAAATACCAATGCGGTAGGAACTTTTACGGGACTACAGGTAGGGTTGCATTCGTTCCGAGTAACCAATACAGACACGGGCTGTTCAATAATCGTTACCCACAATGTGGAAGAAATAGAGCAGTTCCAAATCAATATGAATGAAGATGCACCAGTGGTATGTGCAGGAGACGATGCCCAATATCATTTTGAACTAACAGGAGGGTATTCCGGTGATTTCACTTGGACCGTTTACAATACAAATGGCACATTGAGCGATACAAGTGACGATACGCAGTATGGTCCTCTCGGAAGCGGAAGCGGAACAACCAGCGGAAATATTGATTTGCCCAAAGGCACTTACCGTGTTGAGGTGGTTCAGGGCGACTTCCCCTTCTGTACCAAGGAAACTACAATTACCGTAGGCGGAGCAGATGCTGTTTTGGATGCGACCATCACCGAGATTGGCAATGCATCATGTGCTAACGATCAAGGAAGACTGTCAGTAACACCAACGGGAGGTATTGCTCCGTACACAATTTCGATACCTTCTTTGGGACTGACGCAGACCAATGTGTACAGTTATGTGTTCACTAATTTGACTGACGGAACTTATACCATCGAGGTTACCGATGCGGCGGGTTGTACCAACGACACGCTGAGCGGAACCATTCAGACCGTAGATCCTTTATTGGCGGATATTACACCTGCCACCCAAACATTGGATTGTATCGGTGATTCCGACGGAAGCATTACGGCTACGTTGACATCTGGTGGTGTGGGAACCGTATTGTTTAGCTTAAACCGAATCGAGAACGGAAGCACCGTTTCAACCTCGTCCACTCAAACTTCAAGTACCTTTAACAATTTGAGTGCGGGTACATATTCCATCAATATAAGCGATGATGCAGGATGTACCGTGACAACTGCCGAAGTTGTAATCAATGATCCAAACCCGGTGAGGGCGAATTTGGTTTTGTCACGAAGGCTTACTTGTGATACCCCTGCCCAGTTGACCCTTACGGTATCCGGAGGAACTCCATTTGCTGGTAATGAGTATCGATTCAGCACATCCAAATCAGGGCCATATACGGCTATGCCTGGTGGAAACACCCACGTTTTTGATGTAAGTCCGAGGACTGCCCCATATCAGTTTTACGTAATTGATGCGAACGGTTGTGACCCCGTATTAAGTAGTGGCGTTACCGTAATTGATGTTGTTCCATTGACTGCCGAAGTAGAAAACTATAATCCTCATGTAAACTGTAATGGTGATAGCACCGCATTCATTTCCGTAGATGCGGATGGAGGTCTAGGAAACTACGTTTATGGACTGTACCAAGACAGTGCAATGACCATTCCAGTGGCACCGACCAATTTAAACGGTTACTTTGATGGGCTTCCGCAAGGCACGTACTATGCAGGAGTGATCAGTGGCGATTGTGAATGGGTATCCGGAGCCATAAATGTTACGGAACCAACACCTCTCTCAATTACCAGCGATGTTACCAATGTAACTTGTATGGGTGCCGATGATGGTAGCATCGTACTCGATGTATCGGGCGGAACAGCAGGCTATCAGTATGCAATTTCACCCAACTTGAATCAATTTGTTGATGAAGGAACATTCACAGATCTTGCGGCCGGTGATTATACGGTGATAGTACAAGATGCCAACGGATGCTTTGAAGTATTGGATTTTACAATCACCCAACCGGATGCATTGACCGTTACCTCAACTGCGGAACATGAGATTTGTTTTGGCAGTGAAGATGGTTTGATCAACTTGGAAGTCCAAGGCGGAACAGCTCCATATAGCACAAGCTTGAACTCCAGTCAAGATGAGAATTTTGTAGAGGGACAGATGAGCTATGGCAACCTGGCCAGTGGTGACTACGTAGTATTCATAAGAGATGCGAATGGTTGTATGACGACCGAAATCGTTACCATAAACTCAGGGGTGAACTTGGAAGGCAGCGTGGAGGTGGTTTACGAGTGTGATGGTGATTCACCAACGAACTACCTTGACCTCAATTTTGAAGACCCAAGCATGGTTTCAGACCTATTGTACGGTTTGGATTCCAATGACCCGAACGATATGGTCCTGACCTCGGATTTCACCAACTTGGCACCAGGGGAACATACCCTTACCGTGGCTCACGCCAACGGTTGCGACCGTACCTTTACTTTTGAAGTGGAAGGGTTTGATCCATTGACCTTGGCATTGAGCAATAATAATATCAACGAGATAACTGCCACCGTCACAGGAGGTAATCCCAACTACACCTTTGAGGTAGATGGGGTGTCGTATGGAGAAGACAATACATTCTTGATTCGTGAGACAGCGACCTATGCTGTTACCGTTACCGATGAAAACGGGTGTAGTGTTACCCAGGAAATCTTTATGGAGTTCATCGATATTGAGATCCCGAATTTCTTTACACCAGATGGTGACGGGTTGAACGATACCTGGAAACCAAGAAACATCGAAGTATTCCCGAATATCACCATATCCATTTTTGATAGGTATGGAAGAAGCATATACAAAATGTTACAGGACACCGACCCATGGGACGGTTTCTATAATCAGGCCGATTTGCCAACAGGTGATTATTGGTATATCATCAAATTAAATGGCGATGAGGATACCAGGGAATTTGTTGGGCACTTTACCCTGTACAGATAACCGTACTAAATATCCAATCAAAGTAATGGGGGCAAAAAAGCTCCCATTTTTTATTATTGATACCTCCAGCTGGTCAAATCTGCGCCTTGCGGTGCACTTTCGGCAATTCGTTTCATGATCTTAGGGACGTACATCGAATTGTACCGTAATCTACTTATGGCATTGGGTTGGTCGGGGTCTCCGTTCCAGCAATGCTCTGCACGGTCTCCGTACAATATTTCTCCATCATAATAGGGCTCGGTAGTGCTTTCCAAAAAGTCCTCCATCAAATAGACGGCGTTGTTCAGGTAATAATTGTCCATGTCACCACAATATATATGGATTTTACCTTTGAGCTGCGGTCCGAGCTTGTCCCAATCCCTTTCCAGTATATGGCGAAGGTCATAGTTCTCTTTCCAATACTCAGCCACTTCGTGGTCTATATCCCCTGTCATTTTATCCCAAATCCGAACGGGATAACCATCATCGCCCTGCGGGGAATAAGTGGCTTCCCAAATATCCCATTGTTGCCCTGAACGTGATTTATCACCTAATACAAGTTCCAAATGGTTGCCCTGTCTTAATGTGGACTGTATATCGCCCAAATAATTTCGATGGGAGGGGACTTCCAGCTTTTTGTGTGCGGAATCATAATAGTAGGCATTCTCATCTTCATAAATGTTGGTAAGGCAGTAGGCCCTAAAATCGATGGGATCCGGGCAGGCGGCAAAGCAACCGTTGTATTCCTCCGGATATTTGACCTGAACGGCAAGGGCTTCCCAACCCCCTGTGGAACCTCCATATAAAAATCGTGACCACCCTTCACCCATGCCTCGGAACTGTTTTTCGATTTCTGGGATAAGCTCGTAGGTAATGGCGTCGCCATATGGACCTTGACTGGCCGAGTTCACCGCATAAGAATCATCATAGTAAGGGGTAGGATGCTGTATCTCGATGATAAGGAAGCGCGGGAAATCGGGCTCGTTCCACCTTTGATAAAAATCGTAAGCTTCTTGTTGTTGTATGATGTTGTATCCTTCCAAATCAAAACGGGCAGAATACTCCGGTTCTAGGTTCGGGTCTGGAGGTGTGGTCCTAAAGCCGCCAAAGTCACTGGGAAAATGTCCATGAAATACCATCAACGGATACTTGGCTTCGGGATGCTCGTCAAAACCTTTCGGCAGAAGAACATGCGCCCCCAAATACATGTCCCGTCCATAGAAATCCGATAATTTTTCGGACTTGATCTTAATGTGCTTTATCCATTCGGTATCCTCGGGTTCTGGAATGGGAGGAATTTCTTGATCCATCACAATCGAAACATTTTCAAGGCCATTGTCACCGATGGTGACCTTAAAAGGTTTGCTGTACAAATTACCTGGCGAAGTGTTCCAATGTTGGCCTTCTCCATTGTCCATGGGCAGCTTTACGGTATGCCCTGTGGATAAATCAAAAGTTTCATAAACATGCAATAGCGCTTGCGCTTGGTATTCTCCCGGAGGCACGTTATCTAGACTAGGGTAGGGGTACCCAAAAATGGATTCATCAAAAGTAATGGGTTGCCCCGGTGCCATAGCTTCGACGTTCATTCCGAAAATGAGTTGGGTATTGAGTCCATCGTTGATTTGAAATCGAGGTTCTTTTGAATCGTCGTTTGAAAGCATCAACAACAATCGTCCGTCTTTGTTTTTGGTGCTAACGGATTCATCAAAACTAACGGCGATGTCAAATTTTGAATTTTTTGGCTGTCCACAGGATACCACCAAAAGTGCGATACAGGAAAATAAAAGGGAAATTCTGGTCATAACGGTCGGATTAGAGTAAAAAGATAGCTCATTTGACCGATAGACCAAACTGTAAAGGGTTATTTATAAGTGTATTGGTCCGGTTCTATATGAATGAGTACATGTCCCAGGTTTGGAATCACCTTACGTAAATGGTCCTTTAGGGCATGGGCGATCCAATGTCCCTTTTCCACGGATATATCCCCACTTACGATAGCATGAAGATCTACATGGTATTTCATTCCTGATTTTCGGATAAAGCATTTTTCCGTACCCAATATACCCTCCACTTCTAGCGCCCTTTGTCTAATTTCTTCGATAAGGTCATCATATTGGTGTTCGTCCATGATTTCACCAAGTGCAGGTCTGAAGATCAAATAACTGTTGTAAAGGATGAACCCTGAAGCCAAGAGTGCTGCCCAATCATCCGCGGTTTCGTAGCCTTCACCAAATATGAGTGCTATCGAAATGCCCAGAAAGGCCATTACAGAGGTGATGGCATCGCTTCTATGGTGCCAAGCATCCGCTCGCAGTGATGAACTCTGTGTCTGTTTACTTTTTCTTATGACTATCTGGAACGAAATTTCCTTCCAGATAATTATACCTGTCAATACGAACAAGGTCCATGGTTCCGGGACTTTATGCGGCGTCTGTATGTGTTGAATGCTCTCGTAGGCGATTATGGTTGCCGAGGTCACCAAAAATGCCACAACAATAAACGTAATGAGCGGTTCTATCTTCCCATGTCCGTAAGGATGGTTTTCATCGGGCGGCTTTTCCGCATATTTGAACCCTAGGAGAACCAAGGCAGATGAAAAAATATCCGTAGTGGACTCAATGGCATCCGCAATCAAGGCGTATGAGTTTCCAAAAAATCCTGCAGCCCCTTTTACCAGTGCTAAGGTTATGTTACCGGCAATGCTGAAGTATGTTGTTCGGACCGCAGTTTTTTCGTTGGTCATGTTTTTCTCCGCTTGCATGGGACAAAGAACGCAAATTACTTATGAAAATCCCCGGCACCCTATAAAATAAAGCGTCGGGGATTAAAAAACAGAATGGTTAGGTATTTGCAGCTATGCTATTTCTGCTTGTGCCGCTGCAACCCTTGCAATGGGCACCCTAAAGGGTGAGCAGCTCACATAGTTCATTCCCACTTTTTGGCAGAAGCCAACAGAACTTGGTTCGCCACCATGTTCGCCACATATGCCTACTTTTAGGTTGGCCCTAGTCATACGTCCCCGTAGGGTTCCAAGTTCCACCAATTGTCCTACGCCTTCTTGGTCCAATACTTCAAATGGGTCTTCTTTTAAAATACCTTTTTCAAGATAGGTGGGCAAGAACTTGCCGGAATCGTCCCTAGAGTATCCAAACGTCATTTGGGTAAGGTCATTTGTTCCAAAAGAGAAGAAGTCTGCTGTTTCGGCAATCTTGTCCGCTATCAAGGCTGCTCTTGGTACCTCGATCATGGTACCTACGGAATATTCCACGGTATCCTTTCTCTTTTTAAAGATATCTTGCGCAACGGTATCGATTATGGCCTTTTGCTGTTTGAATTCTTCCACGGTTCCTACCAAAGGAATCATAATTTCGGGCTTCATGTTGATGCCATCTTTCTTCACATTGAGGGCAGCCTCCAAAATGGCCTGCGTCTGCATTTCAGTGATTTCAGGATAGGAGTTCCCCAATCTACAGCCACGATGGCCCATCATCGGGTTGAATTCTTCCAGTTCTGCCACTTTTCCTTTTACAGCGGCCAAGGAAATGTGCAGCTCTTCGGCCAACTCTTTTTGTGTGGCCAATTGATGGGGCACAAATTCATGTAACGGCGGATCTAATAACCTAACAGTTACGGGAAGACCTTCCATGGCCCTAAAAATTCCTTCAAAGTCCTTGCGCTGCATTGGCAATAGTTCTTTGAGCGCTTGCTTGCGTCCTTTGATAGTGTCTGCCAAAATCATCTCGCGCATGGCTTTGATTCGGTCTACCTCGAAGAACATATGCTCGGTACGGGTAAGCCCGATTCCTTTTGCCCCAAAGTTCCGTGCAATAAGCGCATCTTTGGGCGTATCGGCATTGGTACGGACTTCCATGGTCGCATAATTGTCAGAGAGTTCCATTAATTCGGCAAATTCGCCACTCAATTCAGGTTCCTTGGTGGCAATCTTTCCTTCCAGGATGTTTCCGGTGGAACCGTTGATGGAAATCCAGTCGCCTTCGTGATACTCGTGGTCACCGACTTTTAAAGTTCGGGTCTTATAGTTGATTTTGAGAGCACCGGCACCTGAGACACAACATTTTCCCATACCTCTGGCAACAACGGCAGCATGGGAAGTCATACCTCCACGGGCCGTTACGATGCCCTTGGCGATGTTCATGCCTTCCACATCTTCGGGAGATGTTTCCACACGTACCAAAATGCTGTTTTTGTATTTGCTGGCCTCATCTGCGAAGAAAACGATTTGTCCTGTGGCCGCACCTGGGGAGGCGGGGAGTCCTTGGGCGATCACATCAGCTTCTTGCAAGGCTTCTGGGTCAAAGATAGGGTGTAGAAGTTCGTTCAGTTTATTGGGCTCTATGCGCATTAGGGCCGTTTTTTCATCTATTGATCCTTCTTTGAGCAAATCCATGGCGATCTTTACCATTGCAGCTCCAGTACGTTTACCATTACGGGTTTGCAAAATCCATAGTTTGCCCTGTTGTATGGTAAACTCCATGTCCTGCATATCTTGGTAATGTGTTTCAAGCTTATTTTGATACTCGAACAGTTCCTTGTAAATGTCGGGCATGAGTTCTTCTAGGGAAGGATAACTTTCTTTGCGCTCCTCTTCTTCCACTTGTGCCAATTTGGCCCAACGTTGAGAACCCAGCAATGTAATCTGTTGTGGAGTGCGGACACCGGCCACAACATCCTCGCCCTGGGCATTGATCAAATATTCACCATTGAACTTGTTTTCCCCGGTTCCGGCATCCCTGGTAAAGCAAACTCCTGTACCGGAATCCTCACCCATGTTTCCGAAGACCATGGCCTGTACGTTCACGGCGGTTCCCCAATCTTCGGGATATCCGTGCATTTTTCTGTAGTATATGGCCCTATCTCCGTTCCAACTGTCAAATACTGCGGCAATGGCACCCCAGAGTTGGTCCCAAGGATTATTGGGAAAGGGCTGTCCTGTTCTTTTTTTAACGATGTCCTTGAAGTCATACACCAAATCCTGAAGGTCTTGAACGGTAAATTGGGTGTCCTGCTCAATTCTTCTTTTATCCTTTAAGTGGTCGATGATTTCCTCGAAAGGGTCAAGATCGTCCTTTGATTCTGGTTTGAGGCCCATCACCACGCTGCTGTACATTTGGATGAACCTTCGATAGGAATCCCAGGCAAATCTTTCATTTCCGGTCATTTTGATGACACCTTTTATGGATTCATCATTAAGTCCAAGATTAAGAACGGTATCCATCATACCGGGCATGGAGACCCTTGCACCGGAGCGGACGGATATCAATAATGGATTCTCATCATCGCCAAATATGGCCCCCATGGTTTCTTCAATATGATTTATGGCATTCCTTACTTCGGGCTCTATGCGATCAATGACCGCATCACGTCCCTCTTCATTATATTGTGTACAAACTTCAGTTGTAATGGTAAAGCCGGGAGGTACAGGGATACCGATTCGGCTCATTTCGGCCAAGTTGGCGCCCTTGCCCCCAAGCAGGTTCTTCATATCGCGTCCACCATCTGCTTTTTTATTGCCAAATGAGTATACGCTGAGCTGTTTTTCTACAAGTGTGTCCATATGTATATCTATTAAAGATTGATATGTGTTAAAATTGATACGTAAAAGTAGTGGCTGGAAGAAGGTTAGAATATGATAAAAATCAGTCTTTTGGCTCTGAGGAGAAGTCAAAGTTCACTCTTGGGAAAATCGCTGGACAAACACGATCGGTTGAATGATTTTTGTATACCACAGAAATGATTAATCCAACTTTTTTTAAAAAAAGAAAGAAAATTTTGACGGTTCTGCTGTTAAAAATCAACCATTTAGGAAAAACCTGACATATATCATCTTTTAGGAAAACTCCGTAATAGATCTTTGACCCAACAAAAACCAAAAACTATGCAATATCATACATCACATCGACAATCGCTTTTAAAGGCAGCTATCCTTTGGATAACATTCACTCTGGTTCCCTTGGCACTTTCAGCACAAAGTTTTAAGCTGAACAATGGGGAAGGAGAAGTTAAAGTGACAGGAACTTCTACCCTGCATGATTGGGAAGAGATTGCGGAGCAAAAATCAGGCTTGATTGCTTTGGACAATACCGCAGAGCTTCCGAAAATCACCTCCCTAAAGTTTACAGTGGAGTCCGAAAGCTTAAAAAGCGGTAAAGGGGCCATGGACAAGAATACCTATAAGGCTTTAGAGACCAAAGACCACAAACAAATTGTATTTGAACTAAAAAGTGTGAAGAGCATTTCTCCGGTGACATCGGCATCCAACAAATACAAAGTGGTTGCTACAGGTAACCTGACCATTGCCGGAAGCACAAATACAATAGACCTTCCTTTCAATTTGACCATTAATGAAGGAAAGGTATTGCTGGAAGGTAAGAAAGGCCTAAAAATGACCGATTATAAAATTGATCCTCCAAAAGCCCTTCTGGGAACAATTACCACAGGTGATGAAATCGAAGTTCATTACAACACAGTTTGGAAATAATTAAATCTTAATACTCAACTAATAAATATACAACGATGAAAAAATACACAAAATACGGATTATTGGCTGCTGCATTCCTTGTAGGCCTTATGGGATATTCCCAAAACCGAAACCTCGACAATTTCCGTTCACCCGATAAAAATGGAGTGAATGTATTTGAAGCCCCAAAAGATACTGTTTCCACCTTTGATGGCATTAAAGTAAGGGTAGGTGGATCATCCACGCTACAATTTCAAGCTATTGATCATGAGAACTCTGGAGCTGTGGAACTTATTCCAATCGGCGACAACTTTAACCTAGCAACCGCCAACTTGGATTTGGACGTGGCATTGGCAAAGGGTGTGAGAATGCACTTAAGAACTTATTTATCATCTCGTCACCACCCAGAGCCATATGTTAAAGGAGGTTATTTTCAAGTAGATAATTTGGACTTTATCAGCCCTGGGTTCTTGGAAGAAGCCATGAAGTATTTGACCATTAAAGTCGGTCATATGGAAAACAACTACGGTGATGCGCACTTCAGAAGAACCGATAACGCCCAAGCCATGCACAACCCATTTGTTGGTAACTTGATCATGGATGCGTTTACCACAGAGGTGGGTGGTGAAGTTTACTTCAGAAAAAATGGATTCATTGCCATGTTTGGACTTTCCAATGGTAAGTTGAACCAAGCGGTGAACAATCCAGAAACCACTGGAGCTTCAATCTTGGCAAAACTAGGGTATGATGCCCAAGTTAGTGAGGATTTGAGGTTGAGACTTACAGGTTCCATGTACAGTACAGGCAAATCAGGTAACGTATACCTTTATAGTGCGGACCGTTCAGGTTCTAGATACTACTTGGTAATGGAGGATACTGAGGCATCAACCTCTGGTAACTTTAGATCTGGTAGATACAACCCCGGTCTTAGAAATGAGATTACCGCCTTTATGATCAACCCATTTGTGAAATATAAAGGATTGGAGTTCTTTGGAACCTTTGAGACTGCTTCAGGAAAAGCTGATGCCGAAACAGATGACAGAACCGCCACTCAATTGGCAGGTGAACTGATCTACAGATTTGGGGGCACAGAGAACTTCTTCGTAGGTACCCGATACAATACCGTGACATCCGATGACCCATCAGGATCAGAGATTACCATTGACAGATTCCAATTGGGTGGAGGTGTATTCTTGACCAAGAACATCTTGGCCAAAATAGAATACGTAAACCAACAATACGATGGTTATGACACCACAAGTATTTTCCACGATGGTGAGTTCAAAGGACTTTTATTGGAAGCTGTCATCAGTTTCTAACCGATACAATTGATTTTAAAAGGGCCTGGGACAGCAATGTCCTAGGTCTTTACCCTTAAAACTAGTATTTTAGTTATCATGTTGACCTCAATGCCACATATCACAAAAACTATATTCTTCGGATTGCTTTTTTTTATCGGGCTAAGCTTCAACGACCCCGAAAGAGAAACCAAGGTGAGGGTAGCCTCGGAAAGCGAGGTGGTGATTTCGGGCACTACCAATGTAAATCAGTTCAGTTGCGTATACAATTTGGAGGAACTGGAAATGCCCATCCGTTTGATCTACGATGAAAAATCCGAGCATATCGTCTTTAAAAATGCGGAGCTGAAATTAGTGAACGATTGTTTTGATTGTGGCGGAAAGGCCATCAACAAGGATTTTAAGGAATTGCTCAAAACAGAACGTCACCCAAAGGTAAACTTGAAACTACTCTACGTAGACCCTCCTGCAGCAAATAAAGGAAGGGTAGATGTAGGTTTGGAGATAGAAATAGCAGGTGTTAAGCGTACTATTGAGACTCAGCTCTATTGCGAACAAACAAAAAACATTCAGGTCAAGGGGACCTTGGAGCTCAAATTGAGTGACTTTGAACTGGAACCGCCCAAAAAAATGCTGGGCATGATCAAGGTGGACAACGAAATCAAGGTTAATTTAGCCATACGAATGAGTGAGATATAGAATTATCTGTTTTTTCTGTTATTGAAGAATCCGTTGAGTAGCTAATTACTTAACGGATTTTTTAGTTTTACCCATATTTCATAAAACCAATAATCAGTATCTTGTAACCACATAGAAACTAAAATTAACTTCAAACTTTAATAATGAAAAAAAGAATTATTACAAAAGGGATTCTTGCCCTGGCCTCAATGCTTTTCGCTACTACATTTTATGCTCAGGAGAGCTTTGGTGGACTTGCCCTTTATACCGTGCGGGAAAATATGGGAGAAGATGCCAAGGCAACCTTGCAGAAAGTTGCGGATGCCGGTTATGCTTATATTGAAGCGGCAGGTTATGCGGATGGAAAATTTTATGGAATGGACCCCCAGGATTTTAAATCGTATGTAGAGAGTATTGGATTAACTCCTGTCAGCACGCACATGGGCGGTGTAACTTTGGAGAATGCCGATCAGCAGATTGCAGATACCAAGGCGGCCGGTTTTGAATATTTTACCATCCCGGTTCCTCCAATGGGCATGTTTACTTTTGATCCAGAGAACCGTACTATGGGAATGAAAGGAACCATGGAGGACTTTGCAGAAATTTTGACCACAATCGGAAAAAAATGCGAAGCAGCCGGTTTAAAACTGCTTTACCACAACCACGATTTTGAGTATAAGAACAATGAAGATGGAATAAAGCCTATTGTCTACTTGTTGGAGAATACCGACCCTAAGTATGTGAACTTCCAAATGGATCTGTATTGGGTTACCAGAGCGGAAGCAGACCCGGTATCCTATTTTGAAAAATATCCAGGCAGATTTAAACTATGGCATGTGAAGGATATGGATGAAGAAGGAAAATTTGCTCCTGTAGGTGAGGGGACCATAGATTTTAGAAGAATTTTGGATAAAAAAGACATATCTGGAATGGAAAAGTACTTTGTTGAACAGGATATGACATGGGACAAGAAACCTTTGGAAGTAATCAAAATCAGTCATAAAGGATTGAAAGAGATAGGATTTAAGTAAAAGAGTTAGTAACCGATTGTAAAAGACTTCTGATAAAAAAGACAAGAAATCAAAAAAATATTTTTTACAATCGGTTACATTAGTATCTTTGCACCCGCAAACTTTGGTCGCGTAGCTCAGCTGGATAGAGCATCTGCCTTCTAAGCAGACGGTCGAAGGTTCGAATCCTTCCGCGATCACCAGTAAATAAAGGGCCTTGGAGAGTTTTACTTTCTGAGGCCTATTTTTTTTGCAAACAATTTGCAAACACGTTGTTTTTTAACATAATTTAACTTGTTTTGGGCTTATTTACGTTGTTTTAGTTTAGGCCAATATTCAATAAATAAAATTCAAATTTAAAACGCAATGTCGAAACAGACTTAATAAATCAAATGACAAAATGTAATGGAAAAAATGAAAATTACCCGAATTTGGCACGGAATGACAAAATCTAAACATGCAGATGAATATTTAAAATATGTTGAAGAAACTGGATTGTCGGATTATAGAAACGTTGACGGAAATTTATCTGCAAAAATATTGAGACGCATAGATGGTGATAAATGTCATTTCTTGACCATAACCGAATGGAACTCTTATGAGAGTATCAAGAAATTTGCCGGAGATGATTTTGAAAATGCAAGATATTATGAAGAAGACAAAAAGTATCTGCTGGAATTTGAGAAAAATGTGACCCACTATGAAACTTTTGAATATTGAAGCACGACACGGTAAAAAAACTAATTGCCAGTTCATTGTCTATTGGAAATCTCCAAAAGGATATTCCGCAGGATGTTTGTTTGCTAACTTAGGTCCCGTACATGCGACCAAACGTATCATTGGCGGTCATTGTAGAACGATTTGGACATGCGAAAGTAAATGGTTAAGTTGACTTCTAAACGAAAAGAAGATGGACAAAGCAAAAATAGAAAGGTTGCACACTGATTTACTAACCGCTTGGAACAAACAAGATGCAACCAAAATGGGATCATTGTTTACAGATAATGGAATATCAATAGGTTTTGATGGGAGTCAATATAATGGTAAAAACGAAATTGAAACTGAAATTGGGATAATATTTAAGCACCATCAAACAGCGGATTACGTATGGAAAATTAAGGATGTCCGCTTATTACATTCAGAAGTCGCCACTCTTAGTGCTATTGTTGGGATGATACCACCCGGACAAAAGGATATTAATCCGGCAGCGAATGCCATCCAGACTATAACCGCAATAAGACAGAATGATGTATGGAAGATTGCACTTTTTCAGAATACTCCTGCACAATTTCATGGCAGACCTGAAATGGTAGAAAGGCTAACAAAGGAATTAAATGAACAGATAAAGAAATAAAAAAACCGGACACAACATGCAACCTAAGAAAATCCTAGGTCAAGTATTTCAAAGTTCAAATAAACGATAATCTTCTGACTCATAATTTCCCGCATAATTTGATGAATGCCTCTTTTCTACGGGTGGATACTTCTAATTTCATACCATCCTTGAGGATAGTAAAGCCATCTTTATGATAGGAGTTTACATATAACAGGTTAATAAGATGGGAATTATGGATTCTAAAGAAATGGTCTCCCTCCAGAAGTCTTTCAAAATGTTTTAGGGTTTTGGAAACTGTATATTTTTTACCATCGGTTGTAAAAATATGGGTATAGTTTACATCGGCCTGGCAACGAACAATATCTTCCATTAATAGAAAAACATATCCATCATTGGAGGGAACACTGATGCGTTTAGGGCTGTTATTGGTAGAAATATGGGAGAGCAGTACCTTGACCCGGTCATGTAGTTGTGTTTGTTCTATCTTATCCGTGGCTTTTTGGAGGGCCATTTCAAAATCATCCTTGTCCACTGGTTTTAAAAGATAGTCAATGGCAGAAAATTTGAAGGCCTCTATGGCATAGGTTTCATATGCCGTGGTAAAAATTAGGCTGAAATCTCGTTTTGAAACGGACGACAATACATCGAAACCCGTTTTGTCATGGAGCTGCACATCCAAAAAAACGATATCGGGGCGTATTTTTTCCAACCCGATAATGGCATTATCTGCATTTTCAAAAATGAACAATTGCATATCAGCGCTATGCGGTTTCAATAAGTTGGCTAGGTGATTTATGCAATGCTGTTCATCATCTACTATAGCTATTTTCATATGGGCTTTTGTTCCAATTTAAAAAAGGTGTTCAAGTGGTAAGCTGATTTCTACCCGCGTACCCTTTTGTTCTCCAAGGTCGATAACTTGCAATCTACCTTCTTTGTTTTTTTGTTTGTTCAAAATCTTGAGTCGATTTTCAGTAATTGCCACCCCGAAAGACTTTTTGGATTCATTTCCATTTGCTGTATGCTCTATTCCCCGTCCATTATCCTCGATGGAGCAAATGAGCATGTCTTGATTTTCATTTATGGTTATTTGAATTTGTCCCATTCCATCTCTATCCCGGAATCCATGCCAGATACTGTTCTCAATAAAAGGCTGTAACAGCAATGGGGGTACCAATGTATTTTCAACTTCGAGTGCTTCATCAACCTGAATATGATATGAAAATTTACCAGGTTGTCTTTTGGCCTCAACCTGAAGATAGAGTTCAAGAAACTTTAGGTCCTCTTCCAAAGGAATGGATTTATTTTCTGAATTTTCAAGCACCATTCGCATCAATTTGGCAAACTTGGTAAGGTATTCCAATGCCGTTTCATTGTTGTTTTTAAGGATATAATCACCTATGGAGTTGAGAGCGTTGAATATAAAATGTGGATTCATTTGCGCTCTCAAGGCCTTTAATTCCGTATCGGCAACCAATGCCCTGAATTCTGCATCTTTTTTCTGTTCCAAGACATCCCTTCGTCTTTTGTACAGCACAAATCCTAATACCGATGCTGCTAAAAGACCTCCACCCCCCAAGAGCGAAGCCGTTTTGATGGTAGACTGCCTATCGATTTCCGCTTGAGCAATGGTCCTTTCCTTTTCAAATTCAAACTCCAATTGACTGCGGTTGATTTCTACCCTCCGGTTCTGGTTGTTGAGGCTATCCTTCAATACTGAAAATTTAGTGTAGGCTTCCAACGCCTTGGAAAATTCTCCTTTGGCCGAGTACACATCGGCCAGCGTGCCCCAAGCGGACTTTTGAAGAAAAACATTTCCCTGTGCTTCACTCAGTTGTAATGCTTTGTTGGCGTATAGCTCAGCATTAACATAATCCTTATTGCCCAAGTAGGCCATTGAGGCATTGGCGTAGGCCGTGGGTCTTACAAATTCAATTCCATATTGCTCAATAAGGCCGATACTGTTTTCTGCAGATGCCAATGCGGCGTCCAATTGATCTGCCTGACTGTAAATCAATGATAGATTGCTATACAGGTTGGCCTTGTATGTTGGATTGTTTGTTACCTGTTCCAAGTTCAATGCCTTTTTGTAATAATAAATGGCAGAATCCAATTGGTTCAATGATCCGAAAATATTGGCAATGTTAGCAGTGGCGGTCAGCTCAAGGTTTTTATCGTTATGTAAGACCTTTTTAAACTGCTCCAAGGCCTTGCCGTATTCTTCCTGCTCATAGTACAAAGTGCCGATACCTCCATAAATACCCCATCCAAGCGATTGCAAGTCCTTGTCCTTTTCCATGAGACCCAAGGCTTTGTGATAATATTCCAGGGCCTTGTATGGGTTGGAGAAGGAATATTGATACACTAAGGCCACACGTTCATATCCCACCAAAAGTCCTTTCCAATATCTCAAGTCCCTTGCCAAGTCTACCGTTTTTTTTGAAAATGTCAAGAGGGTAGTATCGGAAGGATTGGCAAAAAGGGCCTGTTTGATGTATTGGTTTCTTAAGTCGATGGTTTCTTGATTGGCAACCGGACTTGAGTCAATTTTCTTGATCAGGGAATCTAGTTCCATTTGAAATTGTTGTGCGGAAGAATGCACTACAATGGAGAATAACAACAAGGTAAAGGTGTATTTCATATGGCAACCGATTAATCAATTTGAAGTCAAAATGAAAATACACATTTTCGCAAAGAATAAAGGATATGCTACACAAAATAAGTGGGAAAGGGCAGAAAATCATTAGCGATTTTAGATTAGAGATGTCAATCTTAATTTTAAACCAACAATCATTACCTAAAACAAATGGATACACAGAAAATAATCCAATTCATAACTCGTCCCGAAAAGATTTTATTGGGAGTAAATAGCAAGCTCGCGTTAAAATTGAACCTACAACCTATCATCATGAGGGTTGTATTTGTTGTCCTTACTTTGTTGTTTATTCCGTTAGGATTATTGGCCTATTTGGGAGTGTATCTGGTGCTGAACAAAATGGCAGGTAAGATGGTGACCTTTGCCCTTATAGGAGCATTATTAGGAATTCCTTTTAGCTACTATTTTCAATCCGAGATGGTTCAACGTATGGCAGGTGGCATCACAGGGTATGTGAAAAATTTTGTGACAATTGTGGATGATGTGGACAGATTTGTGGGCAGTGGGATGGATATTATTTGGGATGCATTGATTGGAGTAGTGGTCTTTACATTGATTGGCGGGGCCATTGGATATTTTATGGATAAATCTAAACAGAAAATAGATTAATTAATGCGCCAAGTTTTTAACTCGAGCTAGTTCTAAATCTATTTAATAAATATTGATTAGTTTTGGTTCATACGAAAGGAGATTACCCTTAGTAGTCTGTAATTCGGTTAGTAACAAAACATCAGCAAGGTAAAAGCTAATAAAATCAAGGGATTGCGAATGGAGTTCAAATCCTTACGCGATTACTAATACATTTCAAAGTCATTAGAAAAGCCTGTAAATCAATTATTTACAGGCTTTTTCATTTTCATTGCCTCTATTTGATTTCAAACGGAAACACTGGGCTCAGTGGACAATTGGGTTGACAATTTTAGTATTGCCAAATCCTTAAAAGACCTTCTAAAAAGCTGTTAAAAACCGATATACAGGCATTTTAGGCCCATTAACCAATAAAATTGAAATCTAATCAAACCAAGAGTCCATGAAAGATTCCTTTTCCATTTTACTCTACATAAGAAAAGCCGGACAAAATTAGATGATTGGGCCACTATCCATCTCCGCGTTTCAGTTGGTCCCCAACGCAAGGAAATAAGGCTTCAGCGGAGAGTAAGGGCGGACGACTGGATCCAAGCGGCCGGTAGGGTCAGGAGACCAGGGCAGGAAGCTTATGAGATTAATACATATCTGGATGAAATGAGGCACAAGCTCTTTACCATCCATGGAAAGTTGGTCGCCAAAGGAAAGTCCTATACGGCACAGGACATCGTGGATAGGTTATTTACGACCGAAAAAAATGAAAGAATGTTGATTGTCCTTTTCCAAGAGCACAATGAAGGGATCCGGGAACTGGTAGGCAGGGAGTATTCTATTGGAAGATATTACCAACATAATAGGACCTTGAAGCATTTAAGGAAGTTTAAACAAAAAGAATTTGATGAAGATGATTTTCCCATCAAAAAAGTGGATCTACAGTTCATTCAAAGGTTTGAACATCATTTATTGGTGTTCAGGGCCGGAGGTAGGAATACGGTTTCAAAGTATGTGACGATTTCAAAAAGATCATGCGAATAGCCCATGCCTATGGTTGGATAAAAAAAGATCCTTTCTTCCATTGGAAAGCCTCCTGGAAGCCTACTGAAAAGGAAGTATTGACCGACCACGAATTGAATCTCTTAATGGAAGGTAAATTCCAAAACAAGAAATTGGACAGGACATGGGACGTTTTCCTGTTCTGTTGTTTTACCGGCCTTTCCTATGTGGATGTAAAGAAACTATCCAATGATGACATTGTAATGGACATACATGGCCAAAAATGGATCAGGACCAGAAGGACAAAGACCAATACCAAAACCTGTGTACCTTTGTTGCCCATTCCCGTGCAGATAATGGAAAAATACCAACATTTCAATGAAGAATCAAAGGATGGCCGGATATTACCGGTAATGAGCAATCAAAAATTGAACGAATATTTAAAGGACGTTACTGAGCTTTGTGGAATCAATAGAAAAGTAACCTTTCATCTTTCCCGGCACACTTTTGTCACTACCGTTACCTTGGCCAACGGGGTGCCCATAGAATCAGTCAGCAAAATGTTGGGTCATTCCAATTTGAAGACAACACATATCTATGCCAAGGTAGTGGATACTAAACTGAGGGAGGATATGCTCACGGTAAAGTCTAGGTACAGAATGGGTTAAAGTAAAAATGTTTGAACAGAATTTGCATTTAAAAGCCAAATGTCTTTTTAGGTAAATTGATGGAAACTCCAATAATCCCAAATGAATTTTTCCTATGCAACATTATACGTCAATTGCCGTATTGAGGTGGTTTTTATTTCCCCTTAGGTTTGTGTCATAACTGTTTAACAACCAACTACCATGGGAAAATTTAGATTGACCTTGGCTCTTGCGGTACTTTCAACCTTGGCTACATTTGCCCAACAAAGCATCAAATGTGTCAAAGGCGATTGCCAAAACGGATATGGGTTTGCAACACTTTCGGAAGGCAACAAGGAAATTGGCTATCAGGTCGGTTTCCATGAAAATCAGCTTTTGCAGGGAATAGGCAACCAGACCGGCGAATTTGGCAGGTATTGGGGCATGTTCAAAAATGGAAAGAAGGAAGGTTTCTTCAGCTACGAAAGCGAAGGAAATATGTATGCCTTTGGGGGGTTTGTGGATGGAAAACGGGAAGGACTGCATGTGATCAGGAACAAAGCAGGATACGAATTCAGGGATTACCAAAATGGCAGACATATCAGCAACAGCCCGTTGGTGACCACAGGTGTTTCACCATGCGTGATGGGCAACTGTGAAAACGGCAAGGGAGTCAAGGTCTACGACAACGATGCCGTTTACAGCAATTGGAAAAATGGGCAAAAGAATGGTATGACCATGGAATTCTTGATGTCGGAGAAAAAAATCATTTTTTCAGAGTTCGTCGAAGGTATTGTTGATGGCCTACAAATGATATGGCATTTTGATGGAAGCAAGGAAATCATGCAAATGCAAAATGGAGCCATAAGCGGGCAATACCTCAAAAGGAATCAGAACAACACCCACGAGGCCGCCATGTACAAGTACGGTCAGTTGACAACATCTTTATAGTCTTTCCAAACTTCATTTTAAAAGCGTACCATGCGAAATTTTATGTTAGTGGCGTTCCTTTGCGCCCATCTATGTGGTTGGTCACAACTGACCATTCCTCCGAACGATCCCACATCACATCCCAGCTATGCCGCCTATCTGGAAGCAGGAAGACTAAATAATCTTAATGCCCGATTGGTATCCGCAGGGGAACTTTTGGAGGTATATCCTGAAAATTCCAGAACCTTTGGTTGGATGGCAAGTGCCCTCTATGGAAACAATAGATCCGATGATGCCGTGATGTTCTCACAATGGGCTATGGCCTTTGACAGTTATAACCCCGAAACGGGCTTTTATGGGTTCACCTATTCCGTATTTGCCAATAGGCCAACCGAGGCCAAACTTTTTTTGGAAAACATGCAGTCCGTGGGCCAAGATCAGGCAACCATGCAACGGGACCACCGGGCTTTAAGCGATTATGTGAATTCCTTGGCCAAATACCCCCAATTGTCCACAACAGTGCAGATGGCGAACGGATTTCTATCGGACTACAACAACCGGAGCATAACTCGGGCAAAGGCAACTTTTGAAAACCTGGGCTCAAGTCTAGGGGCCACGTATGAAAACATTGCCCATAATGCCACTGCCGAAAAAATACTGGCCGATTGGGTAAATGCTGAAAAAGCAGTGGAGGAGGGACTGATCTCCAGGGCACTCTATGTGGATGCCTTGGCCTATATGGCCCAGTTATCGGAAAAAGTCAATTTTTCCTTTGGGCAAATATTGGAACCCCATCTCGAAAAGATCGTTTTTGATCAGAAAAACTATTCTTTGCCCTCAAGGTATAGGGCTTTTTTAAGACTGGTACGGGTGCAAGCGGCATTAAAACGGTGGGATAAGGTGTTGTCATCCAGTAGCTTCATGATCGATCAGCTCAAAGGAAAGGCGTCCTCCACTGCGGTGTTGGCAAAAACCTATTTCTATACGGTCATGGCCCTGACCGAGCAGCAAAAACACGATGAGGCTTCCCAAATTGCGGATGGCTACATCAATCTATTGCCCAAGCTGAAATCACCCGAATATGTCGCCGAGGCCTATTATGTGTTATTACGTGCCTACGCTTTCAACAAGGATGTGGAAAAAGGC
The DNA here is from genome assembly GCF_017313785.1 of Flagellimonas aurea. Lineage (GTDB taxonomy): Bacteria > Bacteroidota > Bacteroidia > Flavobacteriales > Flavobacteriaceae > Flagellimonas > Flagellimonas aurea. Next base: position 387,102 of record NZ_JAFLNL010000002.1, on the reverse strand, counting down.
AAGTCCGTACGCAAAAAGGCCCAGGAGTTCCTAAAAATTCCCGGGATGGAAAACCAGCCATACGCTGCTTTTGTGACGGACGGGCTGTCTGGTACAGAAAATATTCTTGGCGAAGGGGCTGTGGTCTTAACGGGCAATGCCTATAATGACGGCGTAACATTGGTGGGACTGAAAAAATATGTAGAAGCCGCCAAACAATTTGAAAAAGCCAAGGAAGAAGAAATCAAGGTATTGGAAGGTTTGTCCACTTTGGCACAAAGGGGCTATCTGGATAAGTTCCAACGGATCAATGGAATGTTGGCAGCCTCCTATTATGAGACCCGACAGTTCGATAAAATTTATGACGTCATCGAATCCAACCGATCCTATTCCCTTTTGAACGATAAAAGGAGCACGATAAAGCAACTTCCTTGGAAAGAGCTTCAGGCCGTTCTGGGAACCAATGAGGCCTATCTATCCTTCATCGATGTCTCCAAAGGAAGTACCTATGAAGGTACCTATTTGATGTGTTTGGTGCGCAAGAATGATGTCACCGTTAAATACAATAGATCTGCTGGGGCCTTTACCGATTTGTTGTCGGACGACAAAGAACTCATCGAACTGGAAAAGGAAATGGCCAAAAACGAATTTCGCCAGCCCAATCTGGACTACCTGAACGGGACGAAGACAAGAAAGGATGGGATGTTTGCACCTGGGGAATTCAAACTGATGACCCAATACCTTCGCAAACACATGGAGGCCAAAGTGGTGGATGGGCAATATGTGTTCTATCAAAAAGAGAAGATGCCGGACCTGCTCCGCAGATTTTATATCACGTTTGTAGATGGATTGGAGGAGAAATTGCAGGGCATCACCAAGCTCACCATCAGTCCGGAGGGATTGACAGCAACCATTCCTTTTGATGCGTTGATGGATGGTCAGGGCCGCTATCTGGCCGAGCGGTTCGAGATGGGTTACATCCCGAGTGCCTCCTTGCTGTTCAGCCTCAGAAAACAACCCAAAAAGAAGTTTGAAAAGAATGTTTTGGCCTTTGGAGGGGCCACCTATGAGCTACATTCGGCTCCCAAGGCACCTTTAAGTTCCATCGCCGACCTTGAGAAGTTGCGATACCGGGTTCGCGAAGACCTGGAAAAAGGTCTGCCCTTGGACTATGCCTTTGCTACCTTTCAAGGAAAAGAACCCATGAGCTTTTTGCAGGGAGGAAGAAACGAGGTGGTATTAATTCAGAAACAAGTACCGCTTACGGACACCCGACTCGATGATATGATGACGGAGAATGAACTCAAACGTATGAGTAAAGCCAATGAACTGGGCAAGTATAGGGCGCTCCATCTTTCCAGTCATGCCAGCGTGCACCCCTATGTGTTCGATTTGAGTTCCTTTGCCATGACGGTCAAACCCACACCTGTGGATGGGGAAGATGGCATGTTGGTCGTGGGTGAAGTGGAAAAACTGGACCTTCCCATCGATTTTGTGATGCTGAGCGCCTGCCAGACCGCCTTGGGCATTGAGTCGCCAGGTGATGGCATCAAGGGGCTCAACCAGGCTCTTTTCAATGCGGGGGTGAACAGCACCTTGACCTCCCTTTGGAGCGTGAGCGATTCGGGAACCATGTTTTTGAGCGTGGAACTCTATGATAGGATGTTCAACAAGATCATGGCAACACCCAAGGCCTTGGCCGAAGTGAAACGAAACTTTATCAAAGGGGTGTACGGCGACCAGACCCACCCTTATTTTTGGGCACCGTTCATCTATACTGGATATTGATAACATCCTGCAAAGACCTATTTCATGCCACTAAAGGAAAAATTACCGCTAGAGCCCGCTGATATCAAAAAGCTCAGGCGACAACTGTTTGCCATGCTGATATTCCCCGTGGTCGTGATCGGGATGTTCCTGCTGTTCATTTCCTTTGTGTTCAAGGATTTCAAGAACAGTTTTGTAGGGGATACCGTTGTGATGTATGTGTTCATCGGTTTTTGCCTGTTCTTTTTTGGCGTCATCGCCTATATGATCGGCACCACCACCATCGATCTGCGGCGCGGGATAAAACATCGCATCTCAGGGAAGGTAACGGACAAAAGACTCAACATACAGACCACGGGCGGAGGATCGGGAACGGGAGGGAAAACGAGGACCACCAGGCAGTATTATCTGTATCTGGATGATGAGGAGTTTTCGGTGGACTACAGGGAATATGCCAAAGTAAAGGTGGGGATGGATGTGGTGATGGACCGGGCACCCAAATCCAAAAGTACGCTCAAGCTCGATATTCTTTCCCTGTCCGATGCAGCAAATGATTCCCTTCCCCGTACGGAGTCGGATAGGTTCCTTGAAAAACGGATTCCACATACCCGCTATACCCAAAAAGATTTTGAGGCCCTTAAAAGAATTTGGTACGCAGCGTTGAAAAGACGTTTATTCTTGGCCGCTCCGTTTGTTTCCATAGGTATTTTATTGCTGGTCAGCGGGCTTTGGGGTTTTGCAGTGTTTCTTTTTCCACTTTGGGCGGTTCCCTTATACCAGGCTTTTCAACTTTATAGGGTCCATAGAAATTACCGAAGAAATACATTCAGTGCCCATAAAAAAGGGGTGGCCGCATTGGTGGAGGACAAAATAAGCATCACCTCCAACCGAAGGTCCAACTCGAACAGCATACGGACTAGCCAAGGAACAATCACAGTGAACACAATGTTGTACGACAAACTTTCCGCGGGAGACGGTATCACCATTTACTTCACACAATATGGAAACACGCCCATTAGCTTATTGACCATGGACCAAGAAGAATTTTACTTGGTATAGTGCAATATTGACCAAACCGATGACTCATGATGGGGATTGTTCTTTTGTTGATTGCATTGATCGGGCCAATGGTGTTGCTTTCCACTTTTCTGTATTTCCGTTTTCCGGACGAATCGGTGGGGCGTATGGATCGTTATATTCCCCCGCTGACCTCTGCTTTGGCCATTTGGGCGTTTTGCACCGGCTGGTTGTGGTTCTATCTCTTTAACCTGTATGTCAGTTTGCCGGTATTGTTGTTGGCCATCGGTATGCAGGGATATGCCAAGTCCAAGGACCTGAACCCGAAGCTACGTCGTATCAATGCCATATTGATCTGTGCCGCATGCGGTATTGGTCTCCTCGGCTATTTTTATTTTGATGTCTGATCAGAGGTAGATGGGGGCAATCAATACGGCAATTGCCGTATTGATTGCCAAAGGGTTCGGGTCTATGTTTGCTTCACTAAGAAGTATCAATCCAAACTTTAAAAACAAATGAAGAAAATAGCTTTTTCGATGGTACTGTTCCTGTTTGCCATCCTTGCCATTTCCGCCCAAACTGTGGGCGAAGTAAAGATCAAAACCCTTGGCCCAGCCAATCTCAGCTATAGAAAAAGCCCCAAAAAGGTGATGATCTCCGATTTTCAGGTCAATTACCAAACGGCCCTTAGTCTCGAAGATTCCAAAAAAGGGGGCAAGCTTTGGAGAGGAGGACTCAAGGGAGATGCAAAGGCATCGCTGACCTTGGTGCTGGATGGCCTTGATCCTGATGACCTCCAAAAATTGACGGATCGATTATTTCAGGACTATGTGGCGAATTTGAAATCCAAGGGTTTTGAGATTGCCCCAATTGAAGAACTCTGGAACAACAAGGCGTATGAAAAGAACCGTGAAAAAAGATGGGAACTCACAGCCGGCCAAGGACCTGAAAAGGGGAAGGAATTCGGTACCATCCTCACCAGGCCCACCACCCAGAAATTTGTGGTTCCGTTCAGGACCATGGGCAAAGATGCAATACCCCTTGCAGGCTTTGCCGATTATGCAGGGAACACGGAAAGCAGGGTAGTGAACCAAAAAACCGATTTCATCTTCAACAAGGTCGTTCTGGTGGTGAATGTTTTTGAGGACGGTCAAAGCGAGGTGTCAAGAACGCTGAACCGTCATGCAGGAAATGCGAGGGTAAAAGCGGAGACCACCTTTGTGATAAGTGAGGAAAGCAGCATCATGTTCGATATGGGCCACTTTGTGCCTCGGGGAGGGGTCGAAGTCTCTGGGGTCATGGAACGGCAAAAATTCGATGTGGCCCAAACCCCGGACCGGGACAAATTGGGAACCGACATGGGCGTGCTTCGCGTGTGGAGTGTGGACCATCAGGAAAAGGCCAATTATTCCATTATAAAGTGTGATCCCAAAAAATATTTGGAAGGTGCCGAAAAAGGGTTGAATGCTTACTTGGGTGCCGTGGTGCAAAAACTGGCGGACAAGGCCGATTAAATTTGAAAAATAAGTACGTCCCGCCTGAAAAATTATGCTATTTTTAGAAAATGTCCTCCATAAAAAACTTTTATACGCTACCGCTTGTACTGGTATTGATGTTGATCTGTTGCGCACCGCTTTCGGCACAAAGCTTGGAAGAGCAAATACGGGATTTAAAAGCTGAACTAGAGCAAAAATCGGGCGAGGACAAGGTAATGGCATTGAAAGACATAGGGATGAAGTTTCGTTCCATAGATTATGACAGTGCCTGGTATTATATCAAATTGGCCCATACCGAAGCCGAAAGGCAGCAAAATGATTATCTCGTGGCAAGGATTTTGGTATCGTTCGGGATACTTGAGAACGGGAAAGGCAATTCTGGCCAAGCGCTAAAATATTATCAAGACGCTTTGCCGGCCATTGAAAATTCAGAAGACCATTTTGCCATAGGGGCACTTTATACCAATATGTCCAATGCTTACGAAAAAACAGGCGAAGTGGACAAATCGGTTGCCTACCAATTAAATGCACTGAAAGAGTTTGAGGCTTCCCAAGATTCCATCTGGATTGCCGGAAGCCTCAATAATTTGGGCAGTAGATATCAAGCTGTCCATGAATGGGAACTCTCAGGGGACTATTTTCAGAAGGCCTTGGAACTTTACCAGCAATTGGGGCAAGAGTATTACGTAGCATTGACCTATAATAATCTGGCCAGTGTTTATCTACACTTTAAGGATTACGAAAAAGTCATAGAATACTCCGATAAGTCGTACCGTAGTTTTAATGCATTGGGTGCGCCATTCGAATCAGCATCGCCACTTTATAATTTGGGATATGGTTATCAAGGTATGAACGAATTGGACAAAGCGAAGGAATATTTTACCCAGGCCCTGCAAATACAGCAAGAAAAGGGCGATTGGTATGTGGCCGTCCATCTTAAAAATGACATAGCCAAAACACTCCTGATGCAAGGGAAGTTCCAAGAAGCAGAAAACTTGGCATTGGAAGCCTATGACGAAGCATTGGAGCATGAAATTGTTTTGGCGCAGGTGGAATTGTCGAAGACCCTGTCATCCGTAAGTGAAAGTATGGGAAAGTACAAGGATGCGTATGGTTACCTACAAATACATAAGGAGGTGCTCGACAGTCTGCAAGGTTTGGAAAGGACCAAGGAAGTGCTCAATCTGAAGGAAAAGTATGAGACCGAACAAAAAGAGAACGAAATCCTTCGCCAACAGAACGAACTGGTCGAAAGTGAACTGTCCATAAAAAAGCGCAACAATATGCTGATGGGCAGCGGAGCTCTTTTGGCAATACTGTTGATCGTAGGTTTTGTGGTGTTCCGGGAGCAAAAAATAAAAGCAAGGAACATGGCAAGGGAGACTGCTCTGGAAAAGGCCATGGCCGAAGCCAAGGCACAGGAAAATCTTAAGGAACAGCGTATACGAATTGCTCGAGACCTGCACGATAATATCGGTTCGCAGCTTACCTATTTGACCTCCATCACCGATTCGGCCAAACGGGGAATCGATAAAGGCGAGGTTTTCCTTATGGAAAAGCTCACCCAAATGAAACAATTTTCCTTGGTGACCATCTCGGAACTTCGGGACACCATTTGGGCCATGAACAAGGATGAGATCAGTTTGGAGGACATCAAGGAACGGATCCAGCAATTGGCGGCAACTGTTCATGAGGCAACAGATGATAAGATCAATGTGAAAATTGAGGGAACCCCGAACAATAAGGTGCTCAATGCCTTTGTGGGAATGAATCTTTTTAGAATTATTCAAGAATCCGTGAACAATGCCGTAAAATATTCAGGGAGTGAACATATTGAAGTCCGGTTTACTGATTTTGATAAAATGGTGCAGATTGAAATAGAGGACTTTGGAAAGGGTTTTGATACATCAAAGGAGTCGACAGGAAACGGACTTCATATAATGAGGAACAGGGCCGAAAAAGCCAGCATTTATTTCAATCAAGAAAGTATAATCGATAAAGGCACCAAGGTAACATTGCAGGTAAAAGCATAATTCTTTCACCATAAAAAGTATAGATTATGAACAAAATCAAGCTGGCCATAGTGGACGACAATACCTTCTTGGCTCGTGCCATTAAAGAGAAGTTGTCAGATTTTGAGGATTTGGACATTAAGTACATGGTCTACAACGGTAGTGAGTTGCTGTCCAAATTGGAAAAGAACCACAACCTTGATCTGGTGCTTATGGACATAGAAATGCCCGTGCTGGATGGTATAGAAACCGTTCGTATCGTAAAACAGAAATATCCCCACATTAAGGTGCTCATGCTTACCGTTTTTGATAATGATGAGAATATTTTCAACGCCATTCAGGCCGGTGCCGATGGGTATTTGCTGAAAGAGATTGAAGGACATAAGCTGTACAACGCCATTACCGAGACCATTGAAGGAGGCGCGGCAATGAGTCCTTCCATTGCGGTAAAGACCCTTAAATTATTACGATATCCCGAAAAACAAGAGTCACTGTCCGTACAGGAAGACGACGTTTCGTTAAGTTCACGTGAAAAAGAAGTATTGGAACAACTGGCGGAAGGGTTAAGCTATACCGTGATTGCCAATAATCTCTTCCTATCGCCAAGTACGGTAAGGAAGCATATCGAGAATATTTATAAGAAGCTTCAGGTCCACAACAAGTTAGAGGCTGTTCAAAAGGCTAGAAGACAAAGCCTTATATAATATACTCATACAAACCTTTGAACTTATTCATGGGCATGAAGGGTTAAATTATAGGAATTGACAAATAGTCAATATTTTATATTCAAACTATGGAAACCTCTGCTGAAACATGGGATCCGCGGAAATAGTTCGATTTTTTCTGGGCCTCCTTTAAGCTATTATTGTAGTTAGATCAAACATTGATAAAGTCTTCGATCCAACTAAATTTTTTCTGAATGATACCTTCCTTTCTATCCTTTAAATAATTCAAAAATGCCACGGCTACGGGAGATAGGTTTTTGGATTTCAGCCAAATGAGATTCCATGTTGTGGTGATGGGCAGACCTCTTACGGGAATTATTTTCAGCTCATTGTTTTTAAGGGCATTTTTGTTTCCGATAAGGGGCATGATCGAGCATCCCAGCCCTGAAATAACAGCTTGTTTTACAGCTTCATTTGAGGTAAGTTCGATCTTTTTGTGCACCGAATAATTGTTTTTTTCAATAAAGCTCTCCATGGCGTTCCGTGTGGCCGAGCCCGGTTCCCTGTAAATCAACGGAATTTTTTCAAACAGATATTTTTTGGATACCGCTTTTGGAAATTTCCTGTCATAATTGCTCACGTAGAACAATTTGTTGGGCATAAGCTCCACGGTGTCCACTTTTAACTTTTCCGGCAGCACGGAAACCAGGGCAAAATCAACTTCATTCAGTTCCAGGCTTCTTACTACTTTGGATTTGTTGGTCACATCCATAATAAGGTCCACTCCCTTGTTCTCTGTCATAAAATCGGCCATAAAATAGGGCATCACATATTTTCCCGTGGATACGACCGATATTTTGAGCCGACCCGATAGGTTTCCCTGATAGGCCATGGTCTTGTAATTGATTTCTTCGACCTGATTGATGATTTTTTCGGCAGCCCGTGCTATTTCTTTTCCAAAATCGGTGATAAACAATTGTCGCCCCACCACTTCGGTAAGTGGAATCGGGAACTGATCTTGAAAATTTTTAAGCTGTATCGATACCGCAGGCTGGGTCAAATGCAGCTCCTCGGAAGCTCTTGTAATGCTCTGTAATTCAGATATTTTTAAAAATATTTGGAGTTGGTGCAAAGTGTAATACATAAATATTATTAATGTATAATATTATAAATATAAATAAAAATTAATGAATTCTATATCTAAACTTTGCACCGGAAAAATTTTAAAAATCAAAAACTCATGGAAGCAAAAGTAGTATCGGAAGTTGTCAAAGATCAAAGAAAAATCCAGTTGGTGGATGGAACATTTACCCCAACGGAAGCATCGGATGTAATCACTGCCCTGATCGATGAAAAAATAAACTTTCACAAAATCCAAAGGTTGAAAATTTGGGAAGGCAATCATTTGGGAAAGACCAATTTGCTGGATAGCCGAATCGGGGAGTTGGAACAAGAAAAATTGACCGCTCGCAACATCATCGATCATGCCCGGGCCAAGGGAAAGCAAATCGTCATCAACGGAACATTGGAAATAAAGTACGTGGACTAGAACAATCGTTTCAGTTTTTGCAAATGCAAACAAATTCAAAATCCAAACACATGAAAAAAATATCCAACACCATTCAAACCTTCTTGGCCCTAGCCACTATGATAGCATTGATTGTGGTGTCCTATTTGAACGAATCCATTTTTATGGATCGAATTCTACCCTGTTGCTTTATACTGAGCGTAATCATGTTTGCAAGAATACGGGGAGGGGTCAACCGGATTGTCACAGAAGAGAAAGCACAATAACCATTTTTTTAATCTGAATCGAACAAGAATGACTCAAATAACGAACATACTCCCATCACGTTCCGAAAAGTACAAAGCGACCGGGTTGACCCCGGTTTTATTTTGGCTGTTTTTTATGGGACTATTGATTTTTGGAATAATAAATTACCCGGACATACCGGAATGGAAATGGGGAAATCTGTTTAGAATCAATGGATTTACTGTACTGTTATCCACCATTGTAACCTTTTTTTGTGCCATAATCAGCACCTATGCTAACTCCTATTTTAAACACAGTGGGCAAAAGGCCAAGTTTATGTGGTTGTGTATCGGCTTTACCGCTTCGGTGATATTGTTTTTGATATCCGACCACATGGTCCCATTGCTACTGGGTTGGTTCTTGATGGGTGTTGTTATGTCCTCATTGATCGGGCTGGACGCTGGATGGGGCGAAGCACGGGAAGCCAGGCGCTTGGCCCAGCAATATTTTTTGGCCAGTGGAGTGTTTTTAAGCTGTGGACTTCTTTTTTTAGCGGCTTACCATAACGTCATTACATTGAGCGGTCTGATGGTATCAGTGAAACAAACGCCCTATCCCTTAATTGTAGCCTCCGCTTTATGCATCATTATCGCGGCACTGATACAATCTGCCATATTTCCATTCCATAAATGGTTGCTTTCATCCATGACGGCGCCAACACCTGCATCGGCACTCATGCATGCCGGGTTTGTCAATGGATCGGGAATTTTATTGACCCTTTTGGCCTATATCATTCTTGAGTCGCACACCATGAACCTTTTGTTCATCATAGGGGGAATGGCAGCAATTGCGGCCCAATTCGCAAAATTGATTCAGGTCAACGTAAAACAACGTTTGGCATGCTCCACCATGGCCCAAATGGGTTTTATGATCATGCAGTGTGGTCTTGGTTTTTTCAATGCGGCCATAGCCCACTTGATTTTGCACGGATTTTATAAGGCGTATTTGTTCCTGTCTTCTGGAGAGGGAGTAAAACAATCAACCCCCGCGCAGCCGCCTGTTATCCGCATTAAATGGTTTGAGGCCTTGATTGTCCTTATCTACAGTGTTGTTGGGGCCTTCATTTTTACTAGATTGACAGGTAAGGGCATGGAATGGGACAGTGGAATCTTTCTAACATTGATAGCCTCCATTGCTGTCGGACAGGCAACCTATAATATCGTAAAGCAACATATTTTCACAGGAATCCAGAAGCTGATTTTGCCACCAATCCTTTTTGTTGCGGGAATCGGGGCCTATGCCTTGATGTACAACTGGGTAACCACATTTATGACAGGTATGGAGGTAGTGGCTGCTCCATCGCCCCTATCACCATTGCAAATTGGCTTTGGACTCATATTCCTGGTTGGTTTTTTCCTTATGAAGTTGGGCGTGTATCGTCAAATACCATGGCTCTACGTCAAATTAATGAATATGTCCCAAGCTAACAAAAACACAATCTTAATGTATAAAACGAAAATCCAATGAATCCAAACTCATTTGAATTAGTTATCGAAAAGGCTTCCAATTATGTGGGCAATACTTGGCCCTTGTATTCTTTTGTAACATCCAATCCTCTGAGCGGGTACGAAAAGGTATCTTTTCCCACAGCCGTTAAAGAGGTGCAAAAAATGTTGGGGGCGTCGGTGTATCCAAAAGGTACTTTGTACAGGAATGCTTTGGACAATGGAGACATCGAGATATCGGAACTCAAAGATCTGCTGCAAAAAAGCGGTTATAAAAAATCGCCCGGACACTATTTGCAATTAATGGAACGTCAACAGAGTTCTGATATAAAAAATCCCCACCATGTTTTGGATAGACGGATGGTAAAATGGCTTTCGGCTTTTTTGGACGAGGGCTTGGCCGAATGGGAAATGCCCTTTAAAGAGCTTGGGTTTTATAACGCATGGAGGAAGTTGGCATCCTATGACGAACACCTTGGCTCGATAAATATGAGCGAGATCCCAAAAACTCCGATAGAAACCTTGGAAAGTCTATTGGCCCGTTTTTCCGATGAAGAGATTCACGATATTGTAAAGTTTCATTTGGCAGCGTTGCCCGGCTGGACGGGTTACATCAAACACCGCGGCGCAAACCAATCCCTATGGCAGAAGAAGTATCCCATTGATTTGGAACAGTACCTCGCCGTGCGCCTGTGGTCCGCCAAACAGTTGGGCATGGAACTTTTGCCCGAAACAAAGGCTACGGAAACCGACCATGAGATGATGGAACTTCAGCATATCTGGTTAAAAGCTTGGGAGAAAAGTTGGCAAATGGAATTGGTCCGGATGCTGAAGGACGCACCGAAGGAAGAAGAGTCCTATGGCACTGAACCTGACATGCCCGATGCGCAATTGGTCTTTTGTATCGATACGAGATCTGAGTTGATCCGAAGGCATGTGGAGTCCGCTGGTAATTATGAGACATTTGGCTACGCAGGATTCTTTGGAATAGCGATGGATTATGAAAATACCAAAGATGATGTGGTGCAAAAATCCTGTCCCCCCATCGTGGATTCTAGTTATAAAGTCTTCGAGGTGGCCACGGATGAAAATCAAACCAAAAAGAAAAGTATGGACCAAAAGGTGGAAAACACCAAATTTTGGAACTACTTCTTAAAGCGGATGAAGAACATGCTCCCATCAACCTTTGGTTTTGTTGAAGGATCGGGCCTATATTATGGGTTGAACCTTGTTGCGAGGACGATTGCTCCGGCAGGGAGGAAACGAAAAAAGCCCGGTTACGAGAACATTTGTGAACCGGAACTTCGGAACGCCCATTCCAATGCGTCCATATCGATTGCGGATCAGGCGGCAATTGTAAAATCTGGATTTGAGCTGATGGGCTGGAAATCCTTTGCTCCGGTCGTGATTTTTGTAGGACACGGAAGTCATTCGGCCAATAATCCATTTGCATCAAGTTTGGATTGCGGAGCCTGCGCAGCAAGCCCCGGAAGGCACAATGCGCGGATGCTGGCCAAAATGACAAATAACCTTCAGGTCAGGGAATTCCTCTCTTCGGAACATGGTATTGATATTCCAAGCTCCACCATATTTGTTGGGGCGGAACACAATACCACAACGGATGAGATAGAACTGTTTGATTCCCAAGTACCAGAATCACATCAAAATCACATGGTCAACATAAAAAAGAATCTTGTAAAAGCGCGGGCTTCTGCCACCCAGGATAGGCTTGGCGCCATTAAAAACAGTGTTGGCCTTGCAAGAATAAACGCAACCAATTGGGGGGAGACCAGGCCCGAATGGGGGCTTGCCAAAAACGCAAGCTTTGTTATCGGACCAAGGAAAACCACAATGCACCATAACCTTGATGGCCGTTGCTTTCTCCACTCCTACGATTGGAAAATGGATAAGGAAGGGAGGGCATTGGAAGCAATTATGCAAGGGCCTATGGTGGTCACACAATGGATAAACAACCACTACTATTTTGCCACTGTGGACAATGAAAAATTTGGGGCAGGAACCAAAACGACCCACAACATAACCGGACAGTACGGCGTTGTTCAAGGCAACGGTGGAGATCTTAAAATGGGTCTGCCTTGGGAGTCGCTTTACGAATCGGAGGATAAGGCGCATCATACACCGTTCAGACTAACCGTTGTCATTCAAGCTCCGAAGGAAAGAGTCAACGCCATCGTTGACCGAAATAAAAATATAAAATCGTTATTGGAGAATGAATGGATCTATCTGATCATTATGGACCCACAAGATAATATTGATGTGCTTTGGAACAAGAATCAGATTTTGCAAACAAGAATGGATGAAGAAGCGGACTCATTGAAAGAGAAAATTAAGATACAGTCAGTTGAAGCACTGAACATTGCTTAAAACAAATAATTGTTAGTTTTTTGTATGGCCCACTTGATTTATTTTTTTGCCTAATTCATTCCAAGATTCTCATATGTTACTATTACTTTACCGTAAGATATTATCAAAGATACCCTGGATTAAAATTTGATTCAAGCTATTTTTAGGACAGGTTTAATATTTTATAGTTTATTTTGGAGTCTACGGAGACAGAAGACTATTATTGGTCTGTAATTCAGTTAGTAACAAAACATGAGCAAGATAAAAGCCAGTAAAAATAGGGGGGTAGCGAATGGAGTTCAAATTCTTCCGCAATCACTGGAAAATCAAGGCTTTAAAGATTGAATTCTTTAAGGCCTTTTTTATTTGCACTCAATTTGCACTCAAATTTTGGTTAAATATGGGGTATTACATATCGATTTAATATCAGATATTGCCAATTTTACAGAATAGCAACTACTATTCAATACTGTTTTAGTATGGATAACTAGAGCTGTAAGTGTTTGGCCATCCATGGAGGAAAGTCTCTCAAAAGAGGTGATGTGGTACAGGTAATGGAAGCCATTACTTTTGGGAACAAACTGCTGCCTGCGCGTATCAAGGTGGATAATGGAAGTACATTCATCAGTAAGGTATTGGACAAGTGGACCTATAAAAATAAGGTCGAACTGGACTTCTCAAGGCCAGGAAAATCAACGGAGAATCTTTTATCGAAAGTTTCAATGGATTATTTAGGGATGAGTGCCTGAACGCTAATTGGTTCTTCTCTTTGGAGGATGCCCAGGAAAAGTTCGATATTTGTAAAGAGGCCCATAACAATTATATACTGCATAGCTCGCTCGTTGGGAGACATGTCTTCCAATGAGCACATCGAAATGAATGAAAACGGCCCGGATTCTCTAGTTATGACCGGCACTTAATTTTGGTAGGAGATCAAAAAAATGTTATCTATTGAAAATATCAAATCCATATTTGGATAGCCCCATTTTTTCATTTATTAAAAATTAAGCCCATGGACAAAGGTGAGAGAAACAATATCGAATATCAACGAATCAAAAAACTAAGCGAGTTAGATCTTGACTATAGAAACCTTCAAGAGGAGTTCCAAAGCTTGGTCGAATTGGCGGCCCATATTGCAGGTACGAACATTTCCCTTATCAATTTGATCGATAACCATTCGCAGTGGACGGTATCATCTTATAATTTCGAATTGTTCGAGATAGATCGTGAAGAATCCATATGTCAATATACCATACAATCTGAGAACGCAATGGAAGTCCAACATCTTGGTAAAGACACTCGCTTCAAGGACAAACCCTATGTTAAGGAAGATGGATTCAAGTATTATCTGGGTTTCCCACTCATGGTGGAAACGGGGGAAAGCATTGGAGCTCTTTGTGTAATCGACTATCAGGAAAAGAACATATCGGAAGAAAAGAAAAAACTCCTGCGGCTTGTTGCGGACGAAATCGTAAAGAAGCTGGAGAACAAAATGAAATTGGACGTATTGCAAGATCAGTTGGACAGGGCTATCGTCCAACGTAATCAAATAGCGCACGATGTTAGAGGTCCGATTGGAGGTATCCTTGGGCTTGCATTAAGTGCCGAAAATGAAACGCTAGAACAGAGTGAGTTCGATTTGTACTTAGAAATGATAAAAAGCTCTGCAGCCAAGCTACTCGACTTGACCGATGATATTCTGGAAAGACAAAAAGAGCAGCTTAAAGAAAATTATTTCACTCTTTCAGAATTCAAAAAACATTTGGAAGACCTTTATGCCTTACCGGCCTTGAACAAAAAGATTGATTTTGCAGTGGTCTTCAACAAAGAAAAAAACCACTACAGTTTTCCAAGAAAAAAACTTCTTCCCATTGCAGGGAACATTATCGCCAATGCCATCAAGTTTACGGAACCAGAAGGAAGAATAGCTGTAAACCTTGATATAATCGATGCAAAAGATAACGTATCCCTGCTGATAGAAGTGAAGGATAATGGTAAGGGTATCCCAAAAGAAAAGCTGCAAAATTTAAGGAAGACAGGTGTTTTGAGTGAGCGTGGCACCAATGATGAAAAAGGATATGGCCTGGGACTTCAACTTGTCATTGAAATGGTGGACAGTATCAAAGGGATGTTAACAATTCAATCGGAAGAGAACAAGGGCACTACTGTTAAAATAACCATACCTATAGGAAGTCATTGATTTCTGTCTATTCGCAAGAAAATGAATTTCATCACTCATCTGTTTGATGGTCTGATCAGGAACAAGTTCCAAGACCTAATTTATAATGATTAAAAAAGGTATTTATATTATAGGTTCCTAGTATCCTGATTTGTGTACTTCTGTAGCCAACAAGGCTACCTCGACCAGAGAAAATGCTCATTTGCAGCTCCAATACACTCTAAAATTTAACGTTATTAAAGGTTTTGTAATCAGTTGTTTAAATCATTCTTTTAAGATTTATTTAAAATTAATCTAATTAAAATTTGCGACAAAAAATGGTTCGCTTTAAATTCGCAGCCAATTATTTAGAATAGATATAAATAAATTCAGAATGAATAAAATTTACTTGTTATATTTCTTTTTGTTGGGAGCGTTCAGCATAACTTTTGGCCAAAATTCTTCCGTTCAAGGAAAAGTTATCTCCGATGCAGGAGTGCCAATTGCAAATGCCAATGTTATTATTTTAAACTCTAATATTGGTACGGTTACCGACGATAATGGTGTTTATAGAATAGAGGGTATTGCACCGGGCAACTATATTGCACAAGCTTCCTATATTGGCTATGAAACTATTGAAAACCCAATCACCTTAAAGGAAGGAACCTTCTTAGAGTTGAATTTTATCTTAAGCGAATCAGCTACACAATTGCAAGGAGTTGAGATAATCGGCAGAAAGGAAAGAAATTACAAAAACACAACATCATTTGTTGCTACAAAATCAGCCACCAAACTGGTTGATGTGCCACAGGCAGTGAGTTATGTGACAAAAGAAGTCATTTTGGACCAAGCAGCGTTTACGGTCAATGATGTAGTTAAGAATGTTAGTGGTGTTAACCAGTTTTCATTTTATAATGATTTGACCATGAGAGGATTTCGTGTTCAAGGACAACGTAATAGTAGCATACTTTTAAATGGTTCTCGAATGATGACCAGTTTCTGGAGCCAACAGATTATTCCGCATGTTGAACGAGTTGAAGTTATAAAAGGCCCAGCATCTGCTTTGTTTGGAAATGCGTCACCCGGGGGAACCATAAATACAGTTACCAAAAAACCTTTGGAAACAACCAAACAATCCATCAGTGCCAGTATGGGCAGCTTCAACACTTTTAGATTATTGTCCGACTTCACAGGACCGATGACCAAAGACAACAAACTGCTGTACCGTTTAAATATCGGGTATCAAAACACGGATGGTTTTAGGGATTTGCAATTCAACAAGAATATTGTTGTTGCTCCCTCATTTTCATTTATTCCAAACGAAAAGACTCGTTTGAACTTCGATGTGGTCTATCAGGACAACAAAGGGCGCTTGGATCGTGGACAGGCAGTTTTTGGGGACGGGGATCTTTACTCAACACCAATAACAACATCTTTAAGTGCAGAAAATGACTATTTGAACGAACAAAACTTAAATGTTACATTATCGTTCCAGCATAAGTTCAATGAAAACATAAGTTTTAACAGTACCTATCTGAATTCCTCTTATGATGAAGACTTATTGGAGCATAGGACCGCCAATAACTTTTTAGCGTTAGGTGATGGTTCTTTTGATATTACCCAAGTGGCCATGAGGGTGTTTATTCGTAAGCGATCTTGGAACAATCAGAACTTTACGAACTACCTCAATTTTGATTATGACCTTGGTGACATAAAGAATAAGCTTTTGGTGGGTTACGATTATTTTCAGCAAGAGCTTGAACCCGGAGGTTCGCAATTGGAAGCAAACGCCTATCTTCTACAAAATGGAACCGCAACCAATTCCTTCAATGTCGCCAATATTGATAATTATGTGCTTGACGAGGATGGAAACCCTGTTGCCAATGTAGCTCCTTTTGATTTGACCTCTACGAACGGGAATGCCATGCGGGACATGAGCAATTACGTTTATTCTATTAGAAACTACGATAGATACAAACAAACCGGTAATGGTATTTATCTACAAAACCAGTTCACCTACAAAAAGTTCAATCTTTTGGTGGGCCTTCGGTACGATGATTTTACCGATTACTTAAATTACAATACCGATGCGGAAGAAAAAGTAAGACAGGATGCTTTTTTACCAAGAATAGGTATGGTCTATAAGGCTACGCCTAACATAAACTTCTACGGTACTTGGGTTAAGGGATATCAACCCCAAACAGCGACCGAAATAAATAATCCCGAAGCTGGAGGACCTTTTGATCCTTTGACCAGTGAATTGTTCGAAGCAGGAGTAAAATCCGAGTGGTTCAACAAAAGGCTGAGTGCTACTTTGGCAGTTTACAGCCTAAACCAAAAAGGAGCTTTGTACAACGCCAATGATTCCAGCAACTCCGATTTATTACAACAGGTTGGTGAAGAAAAATCGGAAGGTGTGGAGGTTGATGTTTATGGACAGATTATGCCCAATTGGAGTGTTATTATGAACTACGCCTACAATCATGCATATTTTACCGAAGCGGATGAATCCACAATCGCTATTTTTGGCAATCAAAAACCAAATGCACCCAGAAATACCTTCAATTTTTGGACAAAATATATCATTGATAGAGGCGATTTTAATGGTTTGGGCTTTGGACTTGGTTACGATTACGTAGGGGAACGAAACGGTTCCATTGTAAGAGACCCAGAGTTGATTCCTATTTTTCCAAGCTATGGATTGGTCAATACAGCGGTTTATTATCAGGTTGATAAATTTCAGATACAATTGAACTTTAATAATGTGTTCGACAAGACGCATTGGGTAGGAGGATATGATTTCTTGAGAGCCTTCCCTGGGAGGCCCCGAAATATTATGGCAACAGTCTCATATACATTTTAGAATTGAAATTATCAAAAAAGAAACTTTTTAAAATCCACAGTTGGATCGGAACCAAGTTGAGCATACTATTTTTTATAGTATGCTTTTCTGGTACTATTGCGACCCTTAGCCATGAGTTGGACTGGCTTTTTATTTCAGAAATAAGGGCAAAGCCACAAAAGGAGTTTGCTTCGAGAAATACAATTCTCGCCAACCTTGAAAAGCAATATCCAGAAGGTCAGGTTTCTTATTGGATGCGTACGGAGGAACCCTACTTGTGCGATATTATTTACATGAAGGACAACGGCAGACAGACCTATGTCTTTGCAAATCCATATACAGGAAAAATTCAGGGGAATGCCAACCTCACTTTTCAACGCTTTTTTAGGGACCTGCACTATTTTTTATTCATGCCTTTTTATCAGTTTGGATATTTTATAGTATTGAGCTTTGCCTTTCTGCTGCTGATCTCCTTTTTAACGGCTTTGTTCTTCTATAAAAAATGGTGGCGAAAACTGTTTGTACTTGAAGTAAAAAAAGGACCGCTAGTGTTTTTCAGAAGCCTCCATAGATTGATCGGGTTATGGTCGATTCCGTTCTCCATATTGTTTTCGATTACGGGAATATGGTATTTTATAGAACGAGCAAACATCACCGATGTGCGTATAAAAGTCAATCCCAAACTCCCCAAACTGGAAAACTATACAGTTACGGATAGTATGGACCTCGCTTATGATATTGATTATGATAAAGTTGTCAATGTAGCACAAAAAGCAATTCCGCATTTCAGGGTAGAAGACATGAACATACCTACTGATTATGAAAGCCCTGTTTATCTAAGGGGCAAATCAGATGTGCCATTGGTTCGGCAGCGTGCCAATAGGGTTTATGTAAATCCATATAATTATGAAGTGATCGGAGTTCAAAATGCTCAAACAATAAGTAAAACTATGTGGGTCAATGATATCGCCGACCCGCTGCATTTTGGATATTGGGGAGGATTGGTGACCAAGATTATATGGTTTTTTATGGGCTTGGGGATATCATCGTTAGTGCTATCAGGTATATGGATTACCCTAAAGCGAAGAGCAATTCAAAGGAAGAAACAGCACAAACCCATTTTGGGCAAATGGAAATTTATAAACTGGGGTATATATATTTTTATGATGGTCAGTATGTATGTGCAATTGGTTTGTCGTTATCATACCTCGGTTACTGGTATAGTAGTTATAAGCTGCGGTTGGATATTGGTTTTGCTGCTTACCTATTATGTTTTTGTTTACCATCTGAACAAGGTTGTAAATACAGGGCAGAATAAAATATGATGTTCAGGTTCAATATTTTCTGTAAAAACAGGCGGTGCTACTTTTTTCATAGATATCAATAAAAGGCATTTGCACCTATTTGTATTTATAAAACAATGCCAGTTATGTTTGCAAGTCTAGCATATGTTGCTGTCACTTTTTGGATTGGGATAATTGTCCGATTGGTCTTCGGCGGTGTTATCCAAGCAAGCAAAGTCCTTTTCAACCAATAACGAAAGCTGTTTTCCGTTGGGTAAATCCATTGTGCCGCTAAAACCAACCTTATCCGAAATGTCCCATCCCGATTGTTTCTTATCGTCCAGGTACAGGGTAATGGTATTTTCCTCATAAGAGGCCTCTAGGCTATCAATGCCTTTCTTAGCTTTTAGCACATAACTGAATACACTATGGCCAAAATCTGTGTTTTCCTTGAACATTCCTGTTTTGCAAAAGGTTTCCACTTCGGTCTTCGTCAATCTGTACCGTATCGAATTTCCTTTTATCCTAATCTTCATACGTTTCTTTTTTTGGCTTTTGGGTCTCGTTCAAATTGTAATTGATGGTAACACGTGTTCCTTCACCGGGGTTGGAATTGATGAACAATCTACCGTTTATGTAACTGATGCGCTCCCTCATAAAAAATACGCCCATTCCGCCTTCACTGTTGTTTTTTGGAGGACGGTCCAAAACGGTCGGGTCAAAACCTTTGCCGTCATCATCTATCACCACGCTCAACAAATTGTCCGTATGGTTTATGGAAACCAAAATATAGTTGGCATCCGCATATTTAATGGCATTGTTCACGGCTTCTTGTGTAACCCTGTAAATATTGGTTTCCGCCAACGAATCAAAACGGATGTTCTGTTCTGCCTTGTTCTCGAACAAAATGTTCTTTCCCGTTAATTTACTCAATTCCGAAGTCATTTTTTGCAACGCGGGAAAAATACCGTGGTCGCCCAATTCGGGAGGAGTAAGATTAAAGGTGGCGGTGCGCACCCCTTTGATCAAATCGGAAGTAAGCTCTTTTAGGTAAGCTATTTTTTCTTTTGTGCGCTCCTTTTGGTCCAAGTTGATGGATTCGATATTGAACCGTAACGCCGTAAGCATTTGCCCAATGCCATCATGGATGTCCTTGGCGATACGTTTCCGTTCCTCTTCCTGACCTTCCACGATAAGACTGGCCTGTAATTGTTTCTGGCGCATACGATCCTCATAATTTTGAAGCGTAAGTTGTTCTACCTTTTCTTGATTGTTCTTGCGCTCAGTTATATCAGAACATAACAGCAAAACACTTTGCTTTAGGCTTGTTTGGTGCATGGGAATAATGGACATGTCCAACCACAATTTGTTGCCCGCTTTGGTCTTGATTTCAATTTCCTCCGTTCTGATGCTCTTTCGGGGTTTCGTCAAAATCTCTCCAAGATATTGCTGTTGTCCTTCATCGGTGGTCAATATTTCGGAAAGATGTGTGTTGGGGGGAATGTTGGATTCCTCCAGAAGGGTCAAGAATTTTTTACTGATGAAAACAACGGTGCCATCACTACGGGCACTTGCAAAGAGTGCGGCATTGTCAATAACAAAGTTCAGTTCTTTCAACTCTTGTAGCGAACGTTCCTTTTCTTCGAATATTTTTTTGATTTCCTCGGCGTCTTGCTCCGATTGTAACTGACTTTTAACCAGATTACGTATGGTTTCCTTGATTTGAATTGACAATGGCCTGAAGATAAACAGGACCTCCAAAATCAAAATCAATAGAGAAAAACACAACAAAAGGTATTCCTTCACCTTAAGTTTTTGCAATCGCTCCTTACTGATGGTATCATATTCATTGACAATGGCGTCCATTTTTTCTAAAAAGGGACCTTCATTGGCCAACAGAACATCCAATGCTTGCCCAGAAGCATCTTTTTGGGAAAGCATTGTTTTTACAGCGTCGACCATAGCACTATGGTGTATGGAAAGCTCATCAAAATGCTCTAGAATGGACACATTGTCCTCTTTGGGAAGCCCAATACTGTCGTTCCCCATTTGAAGCCCTTCGTGGGATGTCTTCCAGATATAAAGCGTACTGTTCAGTTCTTTTAAAAGCTCCTGTCGCTCGTTTTCCTCAAGATTTTCTTGGTTGAGCAACAAAGCCTCCTTGACCAATTTTTGGCTGTAGGCACGTTGTCGACCCGCCACGTTGATTACTCGGGAGTCGTTCAGTTGGGAGTTGAGGTGCTGTTGGATAAGGATTTGGGCTATGATAATGGTAAGGGCAATGGCCGATAGTGCCAATAGATACCACTTTCGGATTCTCAAGAAGGTTGAGACCTCCAATGTTTGCTGCTGATTGCTCCTTTTCATTTGTTTATCGGCGCCCATTTTAGGCATTAGTTGGATAGGGCCTTGGAGACCAGTTCCATTCCTCTTTCCGAAAAAGCCAAGTCCAAGGCCGCTTTATGACCTTTTTCTGACATTTTTTTCCAAGTTTTTTGCAAAATGGAGATAATTTTATCGTCATCGTGCTTTATGAGGAACGGCTCATAATAATATTTTAAGAAGACCAAGCAAATAACATCTTCCAATGTTTGGGTCTCCTCATCTTTTTTTAATTGTTTTTTGAGCAATAGAAACGATACCCTATCAATAATATCTTCATCGTAGCCTACTTTCTTTAGTATATTGCTTGCTTTTTCTGCGTGGAATTTCTTGAGTTCTTGCCTCCATTTTAGGTAGCCCACCCGATTCATTTCATAGGATTCCCTAGATATTTCCCACCTGCAAATGTGCTGGCAACGTGCCGTTAATTGCAATGCTTCCGAAGCATCCGGTTCAAATTCATTCAGAATATCGGTCATACGCTGTGCATACAATAACTCTTTTGGATACAATTTTCCTTCAAAGCTTTCCTTGTTGGGGTCTTGTGCATTGGCGTCATCAAACAATTTGAATGCTTCCAAAAGTTTTTCGGACCTGCCCATATTCATTGGTTTTTCTTAAAGCTATTCAGAAAAACCAATATACACAAAGCCATTTTCCACTTTTACGGGAAAAGTAGCGATCGAGGGCAGGTCTCCGTTGAGATTTTCCCCAGTTTCCAAAGAGAATGTTTTTTTGTGCATGGGGCAGGCCACTTTGGCAATACCTTCGGAATCCCCTATCATGCCCCGCGATAATACCATTTCCATTTTATGGGGGCATAGGTTTTGACAGGCATACCATTTTTGTTTCCGTTTAAAATGATATAGCGCAATCTGTTTGTTCTTGTATTTTACACATGCGCCCCCGTTTTCTGGTATGTCATGCTCTTGGCAAGCTTTGAACCAAACCGTTACCTTGTCCAAAGCAACCGGGCTGTATTGTTGAAATAATGCTTCCATAGTATTTGTAATTTAGTTGGTCCATGGTTCTGGCATTTTCTGTTCCCTCATGGGAACAAAGACCAAATTATCGTCCCTTTCATCGGTATTCACAAAATGCTTGAAGCGCCTGCCGATTTCTTCATTTTCCACAGCTTGCTTCCATTCACATTCATACTTTTCCACAAGGCCCTGCATGTCAGTTTCGAGTTCTTCGGCAATGTTCAAACTGTCTTCGATCACAATCTTTTTGAGTTGCTCCATGCCACCTTCCAGTTTTTCCAGCCAAGCGGCAGTACGCATTAGTGGCGCAGCAGTCCGGATGTAATACATTAAAAAGCGGTCCAGATATTTGATGACCGTTTCATTGTCTATTTGCTCCGCCAATAATTGAGCGTGCTTTGGTGTGGCACCACCGTTTCCACATACATAAAGGTTCCAACCGCCTTCTACGGCGATCACCCCAAAATCCTTTCCGCGTGCCTCGGCACATTCACGAATACATCCCGATACCCCTCCTTTTAGTTTGTGAGGAGACCGAATTCCTTTATAGCGTTCTTCGAGGGCAATGGCAAAGCTTACACTCTCGTCCATACCGTATCGGCACCATGTGGAGCCTACGCAACTTTTTACGGTACGTAAGGATTTACCGTAGGCATGGCCACTCTCAAAACCAGCATCAATAAGTTTTTTCCAGATGTTGGGAAGATCGTTCAGTTCAGCTCCAAATAAATCAATGCGCTGGCCTCCCGTAATTTTGGTGTACAAACCGTATTGTTTGGCCACATCTCCAAGAACGATCAGTTTGTCGGGAGTTATTTCACCCCCGGGTATTCGTGGCACTACCGAGTAGGAACCATTTCGTTGGATATTGGCCAAAAAACGATCATTAGAGTCTTGTATTACGTCTTCTTTGTTGGCGGTATGGTTATAGATGGTGGCGAAAATGGAGGCTAGTGCAGGCTTGCACACTTCGCAACCATCACCATGTCCGCATTTGTCAAGAGCCTCATCATAACTTGTGATACCTTTTACCTTGATGATGCCGTAGAGTTCTTGTCGCGTATATTCGAAATGTTCGCAGATAACATCTTTCACTTCTTTTCCCATGGATTTTAGCGTCTCATTGACCAGCTCCACCACCATGGGCTTACATCCGCCACAACCCGTTGTGGCTTTGGTACAATTTATAACTTCTTTTAGAGAATTGGACTTGCCATTCAAAAGAGAGGAGCAGATGTTTCCTTTGGAAACACTTTCACAGGAACAGATTTGGGCGGTATCGGGCAAATCCATGGCACTACCAAAAGCAGAGCCTCCTTCGCCGCGTGCCCCTACGATCAATTCTTCGGCATTATCGGGCAAAGCGATACCGTTCAGGTACATCTGGTGCAGAATATTATAGTCTGCGGCATCCCCAACGAGAATCCCTCCCAAGAGCGTTTTTCCGTCATGGCTTACATTGATTCTCTTGTAGAGGTATTTTGTCTTGTTTTCAAAGATGATGGACAACCCCTTTTCTGCAGGCATGTATGGAACACCAAAACTGGCTACGTCCACACCCATTAATTTAAGTTTTGTGGACATATCCATATCCTCTGGCATAATTACTTCTTGATTGCCCAATATCTGATTCACCGCAACATCGGCCATTTCATAGCCAGGAGCGACAAGGCCGTATATCATTTGGTTGTACAAGGCCACCTCGCCAATGGCGAATATATCTTTAGCGGATGTTCGCATTCTATTGTCAACGATGATTCCACCTCGTGTTCCCATTTCCAGTCCGCATGTTTTACCAAGCTCGTCCCGGGGGCGTATCCCTGCCGAAATGATGAGCATATCCACGTCCAACCTATCATCTTCTCCAAACTCCATTCCTTCGATTACCTTGTCGCCCAAGATTTTATTGGTTGCCTTGCTCAAATGTACCTGTATTCCCATATCCTCCAGTTTTAACTGGAGCACATTACTACTTCGGGTGTCCAATTGTCGGGGCATCAGTTTTGGTGCAAATTCCACAACGTGGGCTTCCAGGCCCATGTCCAAAACAGCCTTTCCTGCTTCGAGCCCCAAGAGGCCTCCTCCTAAAATAGCTGCTTTCCCGTTGGGTTTAATGGCTTTAATTTGTGAGGCATAGGCCATCATCTCCTCTAAATCCTCTATGGTTCGGTAGACAAAAACACCTTCTTTTTCAACACCGGAAATAGGGGGTACAAAGGGAACAGAGCCTGTGGCCAAAATCAAATAATCATAGGTATAAGATTTGCCCGAAGCGGTATGGATCTCCTTATTCTCTTTTTTGATATCTGTGACCCGCTGTCCTGTAATAAGTTCAATGTTATTCTCTTTATACCAAGAGGCAGGTGCGAGCTCCAAGGCATTTGCATCTTGATTCTCAAAATATTCACTGAGGTGGACTCTATCATACGCAGGTCTAGGTTCTTCGCCGAAGACAATAAGCTTATATTCATCGCTGGAGGATTTGGATACAAATTTTTCACAAAACTTATATCCCACCATTCCGTTGCCCACTACAATTACAGTTTTCATATACATATGATTTTGAAATATAAATCAAAACTAAGTATAATTACGTATATAATTGATGATTATTTAAAAATAAATACGTATTCTTGTTGTGGAATTCATAAAAATCAAAACAAATATTTATAATGAAGCAATATAAGAAACAGGCAAGAGTAACTTTGGTCGGTGCAGGCCCAGGCTCTTCAGACCTTGTTACTGTTAGGGGGTTGCGCGCTTTGAAACGGGCCGATGTTGTTCTGTACGATGCATTAACGGATGCTGATTTACTAACCGAAGCTCCAAGGCATATTCCGAAAATATACGTAGGAAAACGGTGTAGAAAACATAGCTTTGGTCAAGATGAAATCAATGCCCTTATTGTGGAAAATGCATTTAGGTATGGTCATGTGGTCCGGCTAAAAGGAGGTGATCCTTTTGTATTTGGTAGAGGAATGGAGGAGGTTGAATATGTGGAATCTTTTGGAATCCCAGTGGAGGTGGTACCAGGTGTTTCCAGTGCTATATCGGTACCTGCAAGTCAAGGAATATCCATTACCAAAAGAGGGGTGAGCAACAGTTTTTGGGTCCTTACCGCAACAACAAAAGAAGGGGGGCTCTCCAGGGACTTTCAATGGGCCGCTCAATCTTCCGCAACACTGGTCATTTTGATGGGAGTCCGTAAATTGGTAGATATAGCTTTGGAAATAGGGAGGTATAGAGAAGGTTACACGCCGCTTGCCATTGTTCAAAATGGAACTTTGCCAAACGAGAATTGTATTACGGGCACCTTAAATGATGCTGTCCATATGTCCAGCGAATTGGATTTATCATGCCCTGGAATCATTATTGTGGGCGATGTGGTGGCTGACCATCCTTCATTTTTTGAAGATGCCATCCAAAGAGTGGTAGGTATGGAGCTCTAAACCCATACCTTAATATAGTATGGCTTACATTGTTTTCAATGTTTATTTTCAAATTATCAGTAACACAAGGCTCAATTTTAAAATGTCACAATATGACAGTGGTCCTTTGTGTTATCTCGTAAAAATACGTATAAAATCGTCATATAATTTAATTAATACGTATAAATACTTAGATTTGATTATCTAATCAATTAATCTAAGTATTATGAAAGCCACACGATTAAACCTTTTGAATCTTAAAAGTATCCCCATTAGAACGTTTTGGATTTCTGCCATTGCTTTCTTCATTTGTTTTTTTGCATGGTTTGGCATTGTTCCTTTTATGCCGGATGTTGTTAAGGATTTGGGATTGTCCCCATCGCAAAAATGGAATTCTATAATTTTAGCGGTCACAGGTACTGTTTTTGCCCGATTGCTCATCGGTAAGTTGTGCGATAGGTTTGGGCCGAGACTGTGCTACACGTGGTTGTTGATTATTGGTTCTATTCCTGTGATCTTGATAGGTTTGGTACAAACACCCTTACAGTTCTTACTTTGTAGATTTCTTATCGGATTCATAGGGGCTTCCTTTGTTATTACCCAATTCCATACTTCCATTATGTTCGCTCCCAACATTGTGGGTACTGCAAATGCCACATCGGCCGGTTGGGGAAATCTTGGTGGTGGTGCCAACAGATTGGGAATGCCCTTAATTGCTGCAGCTGTGGTAAGTTTTGGTGTTGCCGATGAAGTTGCATGGCGTTACTCCATGGTTATTGCTGGAATAGTATGTTTTTTAATGGGGCTTGTATACTACTTCTTTACCCAAGATACTCCAGAGGGCAATTTTGCAGAATTGCGGAAAACAGGAAACATGCCGGTTTTGAAGAAGGATAAAGTATCTTTTGTGAGCACCTTGAAAGACTACCGTGTTTGGATATTGTTCTTGGTGTATGCTGCTTGTTTTGGTATGGAGCTTACCGTTTATGGAACCATGGACGATTATTTGCAAAACACCTTTGGCTTGGAGAGGATTACGGCAGGGAACATTGTTTTGTCCTTTGCCCTGATGAATATTTTTGCCCGTACCTTGGGCGGCTTTTTCGGTGATCGTTTCGGAAAGTTAAAAGGTCTGCGTGGAAGGGTTTTGTTCCTGACTTTTATTTTGATGGCCGAAGGCGTTATGCTCTCCGTATTCTCATTGACCACAAGTCTTGCAGTGGGAATCATCTTTTTGGTGGCTTTTAGTCTTACAGTTCAAATGGCCGAAGGCGCAACATTTTCCGTAGTTCCCTTTATCAACAAAAAAGCTATTGGTTCCATCTCGGGAATCGTTGGGGCAGGGGGAAATGTTGGTGCATTTTTGGCCGCACTTTTTTTAAAATCCAAATCGGCAATGGCCGAACGCATTGCCATAAAGACCAATGAGGGCTTAGGTGAAGAAGCTGTAAAAGCTGCACAAGCGGCAGCGGCCTCGAGTGCCGTGTCGAGCGGATATTTTATCATTGGAATTTTCGTGGTCGTAGCGGCTATCAGTGCATTTGCCATTAAATTCTCTACCGCAGATGAAGAAGCCGTACTTCAAGAAACGGAAGGTAAAATGGCCATATCCACCGTGGAAAGTTAGCACTTTTAGTTTCCCTAATAATTCAACCAAATAGTAAGCAATATGAAGTTTTTCAATAAGAAAAGGCTCTTGGTGTGCCTATGCCTCATGGGAGTACATTTTTCCTTTGCCCAATTCGTAGTGGATGGGCAGTTTAGACCAAGAACAGAGTATAGAAATGGTTTTGGCAGTTTGATGTCTGATGCCTCCGACCCTGGTTTTGCAACCGCTACGCGGATCCGCTTAAATACGGATTACCAAACCGAAAAGTATAGGTTCTACCTGAGTCTTCAGGATGTTTTTGTATGGGGTGAAAACCGTCAATTACAGCCTGAGGATGAAAACAATTCATTTGCTGTTTTCGAAGCCTGGGCCCAACTTGAGCTCGGTTCTGGCTGGTCCGCCAAATTGGGTAGACAGGTACTTTCCTATGATGACCAACGTATCTTGGGCGAAGTGGACTGGACCCAACAGGCCAGAAACCATGATGCAGCCCTCATACAGTATTCCAAAGATAGTTTTGTTATTGATGCTGCCTTTGCCTTTAATCAGGACTTTGATAATCCAAGTGGGTTTCAATCCATTGGAAATACCTATAATACCATGGGCTTTTTCAGTTATAAGACCATGCAGATGCTCTACCTAAAACAAGAATGGGAAAGTTTTGCAGCAAGTTTGTTGATGCTCAATAACGGCTTTCAAAATTTTGATGGTAACGATACCGCAAATGGAGTAAGTAATTTGCAGACATTGGGTGCGCACCTTGCGTATAAAAAAGGAGATTTTAGACTGGCCGCGAATGCATTTCTACAAACAGGGGAGAGGCAAGGGGAGTTGGATGTAAAGGGGGCGTACTTGTTGGGGTTCGATGCCAGTTATAAGGCATCGAACACTATCGGTCTAGGAGCTGGATTTGAAATCATAAGTGGAAATGACGGCCAAGTTGAAGGCGAGACAAGTGCTTTTTTCCCTTTATATGGCACCAATCATAAATTCAATGGTTTTATGGATTATTTCTATGTGGGCAATCATGCCAATTCCATTGGATTGTTTGATGTTCATATCAGCACCAATATAAAATTAGGAGAAAAATCTAGCCTCTTGGCCAAGGTTTTAAATTTTAGGGGAGAGCAAGACCTACCAACTGGGGAAAACTCTTTGGGAACCGAAGTCGATTTGGTGTTTACCCAAAAATTCAATGGTTATGCACTAAAAGTGGGATATTCCCAATTGTTCCCTGCAGATGGTATGTATGAACTTAAGGCGGTGGCCGAGACAGATGCCGCCAGTACCCAAAATTGGGCATGGGCCATGTTGATCATCAAACCAAAGTTGTTCTCAACGAATAAAGAAAATTAATGAGTAGAGTTAGTTGGAGTCAAGGCTGTTCCATTTTTTAAATGGGGCGGCCTTTTTTATGTTCTACGTATTTCAATAATTCGATTATTTTTGTGCAATGCAAAATTCGGAACAAAAAGCGATCATTACCATTGTTTTGGCCGACGACCATTCCTTGGTCAGAGACGGCATACGTGCCTTGTTGGAAGAAGAGCCAGGTTTGGATGTGATTGGAGAAGTGTCCAATGGTTTGGATGCACTTAAAATGGTTGATGAAAAGTCTCCGGACATTTTGATAATCGATATCCGAATGCCTGAATTGGGAGGTATCGAGACCGTGGAGCGTCTTAATGCCAAAGGCAAATCCAATACCAAGTGCATCATTCTTTCCATGCACGATTCCGAGGAGTATATTCTAAAATCCGTACAGGCAGGCGCCAACGGTTACCTTTTAAAGGATACGGGCAAAGCGGAGTTTGTAAAGGCAATCCACATGGTTCAAGAAGGCGGTAAATATTTTAGTGGGGATATTTCCAACGTATTGGTGAACAACTTGTTCAGTTCTGATAAAAAGACAAATCAATCATCGTCCAAAGCCAATAAAAGCACTCCTTTTGATTTGACCAACAAGGAGCTTCAAGTATTGGAATTGGTCTTGGCAGGATATACGAACAAAGAGATTTCAGAGAAACTACAGAATAGTAAACGTACCATCGAGACACATCGTTTCAATCTGATGAAGAAGATGGAAGTGAAAAATTTGATAGATCTTTCCAAAAAGGCAAACAAATACAATTTAGTCTAGGTTTCATTTTTTCAACCTTTTGCCACAATTTTTATCATTCTCTCGATTTAGGGCATCACTTTTATTAAATTATCACTACGTATTTATACGTAAATTTTTAATTTTCAACATCGAAAAAATACGGTGTTGCCAGAATGCAGAAAAAAGACACACATAAAACTATTTGCTCGTATTGTGGAGTGGGGTGCGGCATCGAGGTTTCCAAAGATGCCAAGGGCATATTGTCCGTTAAAGGGGATGAGGATTACCCTGTGAACAAGGGAATGCTCTGCACCAAAGGAAAAACTTTGAATTACGTCGCCCAGGATACCAAGGATAGAATACTTTATCCAGAAATGCGATGGAGTAGAAATCATCCCATGCAGCAGGTTACTTGGGATATTGCATTTAAAAGGGCAGCTGCCGTTTTTGGAAGTATCATGGAAAAATATGGCCCGGACAGTGTTGGGCTGTATGTGTCTGGGCAATGCCTTACCGAGGAATATTATTTGGCCAATAAGCTGACCAAGGGCTTTTTGGGAACCAATAATATTGATACCAACTCCAGGCTTTGCATGAGTTCTGCCGTGGTGGGCTACAAGAAAACCGTGGGCAACGATGCTGTTCCCATTGCTTATGCCGATATAGAGTTGGCAGATTGTTTTTTGATCGCCGGCGCCAATCCTGCGTGGTGTCACCCAATTTTGTTTCGAAGAATTGAAAAGCACAAAGAACAAAACCCCAAGGTTAAATTGATCGTAGTGGATCCACGTAAGACACAGACGTGTGCCTTGGCAGACCTGCACTTACAAATTTTGCCGGGCACCGATGTGATTCTTTTCAATGCCATGGCCAGATGGTTGATAGAAAAGAAAAAGATTGACAAATCATTCATACAAAAGCACACCTCTAATTTTGAAGCATGCAA
This sequence comes from Flagellimonas aurea, assembly GCF_017313785.1. Lineage (GTDB taxonomy): Bacteria > Bacteroidota > Bacteroidia > Flavobacteriales > Flavobacteriaceae > Flagellimonas > Flagellimonas aurea. Next base: position 356,812 of record NZ_JAFLNL010000002.1, on the reverse strand, counting down.
ACAAATGGCTTTTGAACTTTCCATTCGCAAGGCTGCAGAAAAATGTGGGATAACCACCGAGGAAATCCGTAAGGCCGCCAAGATGATTTCAGATGCCAAGGGATTCATTAGTATGTGGACCATGGGATTGAACCAAAGCGTTATTGGAGTGGATAAAAATGTTTCGCTATTGAACCTTTCTTTGTTGACGGGACAGATTGGCAAGCCCGGTTCCGGACCCTTTTCGTTAACAGGTCAGCCCAATGCCATGGGAGGTCGTGAAGTAGGAGGGATGGCCAGTTTGTTGGCGGCCCATCGCGATTTGGGAAACCCCAGACACAGAGAAGAAGTCCGACAATTTTGGGGAGGCAAGGAAATCAATGGCGAGCCCGGTCTCACGGCAACGGAAATGTTTGATGCACTGGAATCCGGAAAAATGAAGGCCATATGGATCATTTGCACCAATCCCATTGTGAGTTTGCCCAATGCCAAAAAAATTGAAAAAGCTCTCGAAAAGGCCAATTTTGTGATTGTTCAGGATATTTCCCATAATTCAGAGACCACAAAATATGCGGATTTGTTGTTGCCGGCAGCAGGTTGGTTGGAAAAAGAAGGCACCATGACCAATTCCGAGCGTCGGATAAGTTATTTGCCCAAAGTCATTGATGCTCCCGGTGAGGCATTGCCAGATGCAGAAATCTTGTGGAGATTTGCCCAAAAAATGGGATATGGCGGTTTTGACTACAACAATGTCTCGGAAGTTTATGATGAATATTGCCTAATGACCAAGGGGACCAACATTGACATTTCTGGACTGTCCCACGAACGTCTTCAAAAAGAAGGAAGCTTTCAATGGCCTGTACCTTCGCCCGAACACAAGGGAACACCGAGGCTTTTCCAAGATCAAAAATATTTCACTGCAAATGGGAAAGTACATTTCAATGCACCAAGAAACCTGTACAACAAATCAGAAATCACAACAACGGACTTTCCATTGGTGCTCAATACCGGAAGGGTCAGGGATCAATGGCATACTCGAACAAAAACGGGAAAAGTAAAAAGATTATTGACCCATATCCCATCCCCTTTCCTTGAAATGAACAAGGTAGATGCCTATGTGCGAAACCTTAAGGAAGGTGATATTGCAGTGGTAAAGAGTAGGCGGGGCAATGTTAGGGTCAAGGTAAAAATCAATTATGATATTCGCGAAAGGGTGGTTTTTCTTCCTATGCACTGGGGCAAAATCCTGAACAATGATTTTAGTAGGGCCAACAATCTTACCAATGATATTGTAGACCCCGTATCCAAAGAACCCGATTTTAAATACTGTGCCGTTCAGGTTGAAAAATATAAGAAGCCCTCGCAAAAAATAGTTGTTGTTGGAGCTGGTGCGGCAGCTTACCGTTTTATCCAAACCTATCGGGAAAAGAACAAAATGGATGAAATCCATGTGTTTTCCAAAGAGGAGCATCCCTTTTACAACCGTGTCTTGCTCCCGGAATATGTGAATGAAGAACTGTCTTGGGAAGCCCTTCAAAAATTGAAGCAAGGAGAACTGGAAAAGCTCAAGGTCACATTGTATCCTAACAATGGAGTCAAAGACATCAATGCCAAAGAAAAAACGGTGACCGATGATTTGGGAGGCACACACAATTACGATCTTTTGGTAATGGCAACTGGGAGTCGCGCTTTTGTGCCAAATGAAGTACGGATGGACCTACCGGGAAGATTCACAATGCGGGAAAGGGGCGATGCGGACCGACTCAAAGACTATTTGTCCAAAACGGGACTCCCAACAAACGAACAGCACGTGGTCATCGTCGGAGGAGGTTTGCTCGGTCTAGAACTCGCAGCAGCACTTAAAAAAATCAATATCAATATCAGCATAATACAGCGTGCCCCCAGGTTAATGGAACGCCAGTTAGATCCAGTTTCCAGTAAATTATTGGCCGAAGATGTTTCAGAAAGGGGAATTCAATTGTTTTTTGACAACGAGGTAAGCACCATTTTTGAGGAAGAGGAATCTCAATATACTTTGATGGTCAATCTAAAAACAGGCAGGACTCTACGTTGTAATGCCATTGTTTATGCTATCGGAACCAGACCCAACATATCTTTGGCAACAAGTGCCGGGTTGGAGACCCGAAGAGGGGTTTTGGTGGACCCTTATCTCAAAACGAGCGATCCGTCCATTTTTGCATTGGGCGAAATCACTGAGTTTGAGAATGCGCTGTACGGCATCACTTCGGCAGCGGAACAACAGGCCGATGTAGCAGCAAATTACATTCTAGGGGATTTAGGGAGCATTTATGGAGGTTCCGTATTGATGAACATTTTAAAGTTTGAAAATCTTGACCTCTGCAGCATTGGAATGGTCAATGCCCCAAAGGACGATCCTTCCTATGAAGAGATTTTATTAATGGATGTGAGCAAGCGGTTCTACAAAAAATGTATTGTTAAAGATGATACCCTGAAAGGAGCTATTTTGATGGGTGATAAAAATGAGTTCGCAGAGTTTAAGCGACTCATTGAAGAAGAAATAGAACTCTCTGAAAAAAGGGAGGAATTGCTACGGGGTACATCAACAATGGAGCCGCTTAAAGGAAGTTTGGTCTGTTCTTGTAGTCAAGTGGGGGATGGGAACATTAAGGAAGCCATAACGGGCGGATGTACGGATTTTTCACAACTATGTTCTCAAACTGGGGCCGGATTGGGCTGCGGAAGTTGTAAGCCCGAGGTGCAAGCGATATTGAACGGACAATTGAAAGCAACACTGGTTTAAAATCATGAACGACGATTTGCACAGGATATTGATAAGCGGGGGCATTACCTCTCCAGGCGAGCTCAAGGACAGTGTTGCCATGCTCGAGGCGGCCGGATTGTCGGAAGTTTACTTTGGCTCAAGGCAGGACCTGCTCTTTCCGCTGGACAATAAGTATAAGGGACAGTTGGAAAATACATCAAAATATAAAACGGATATCGTAGCTGACAGATCTTACCAAAATATTGTTTGTTCTTACGTGTCGTCAGATATTTTTGATGGCACCCATTGGCTCAAAGGTTCCACTTACCTGTACCTCTTGGAGCAGTTTGATTTTATGCCAAGATTGAAAATCAATATTACCGATCCCAAACAACGCTTGGTGCCTATTTTTAGTGGAAACCTCAATTTTGTGGCATCCGAAGATGAAGATTACTGGTATTTGAACATAGTATTGCCCCATTGGAAGAAAAGTGCCTATTACCCAGTGCTGATTTACAGTTGGGACATTGTTTCAGTGTGTAGGGCCGTAGAAGAAGTGTACCATGCCATGGACAATGTAGATCAGCTCTTTACCCTATTGAATCAAAAACTGCAGGCCAACAACAACAGGACCATAAAGAAAGAACTCCAAATACCATTTGTTACTTTTCCATACTACGAAGGGATGAACCGGATGGGCTTAGACCAATACTGGTTGGGGCTTTATTGGCGCAATAACCGCTATGACCTTGGATTCTTAAAGGAATTCTGTGGATTTTGTTTGGACAACAGTATCGGAAAAATATGCATCACCCCTTGGAAATCGTTTATTGTGAAGGGAATTTCCAAGGAAAGTAGGCCTGAATTGGAGAGGTTTCTCGGTCAAAGGGGAATCAATGTACGGCATTCCCAATTGGAAATGAACTGGCACTTGCCCGTGGATGATCAAGAAGCCTTGGAACTCAAACAATATTTGGTCAATAATTTTGATCAGAACGACATCAGTACATACGGACTCACCTTTGGTATTAGTAAAGATGTAGGTAAACAATCCCATTTTTCATCCATAGTCATTGAGAAGAATCCCACCACTCAAATAGGGTTGGATTTTGAAGTAAAACCTACCTATAATGTACGCTATTTTAAAGATTTTGACCCCAACACAAGGCAGTATTTGATCTATGCACAAGATGTGGATAAAAAGGAATTGCCCAATCTTTTGATTGAATTGAGCAAAGCGTACTTCCAGCAACTCGGACAAAAGGAGAAGACATCAATAAAAAAGAAGGATATAAATGAGCGAGAACCCAAGAAGGTCTATCAATGCCAAAAATGTTTGACGGTATATGATAATGAAGTGGGAGATTCAAAATTTGGTATCGAACCCAATACAAAATTTAAGGACGTACCCGAGGAGTACACTTGCTCCGTGTGTGGTTCAGAAAAGATGGCTTTTGAATCTGTGGAACTGTAGGCGGTGAAGTGGGGTTTTACGTGGGTTTTCAGAATATTATAAAAGAGGAAATGGATTTTTGTAAGAAAACCCTGTATTGATAATTTGAAAAATAACCTTGCTCAAAAAAAGTGTCAATTCAATTTTTGTCCTTCATAAGTCTGGATAAGGTTTCCGGTCTTATGGCTAGGTAGGAGGCAAGGTGTTTTCTCGGAATCCTGTCCATAATTTGGGGTTTCATGTTCGCCATAAAAAATTCAAGCCTTTTGCGAGCATTTGGAATTCTTGCCAAGTATACCCTTTGCTCTGCCAATATGTAATATTCTTCGAGCAAAATACGATTGATGTGCCTCATTTCCGGAAAATGGTTTAGGCAATATTTGTAATCCTCATATTTCAAGTAATCGCAATACGTGTTTTCAAGGCTTTGTATGTACTCTTCGCTTTTTTGATTTCTAAAGAAGCCAGTTATGGAAGTAAATACTTCATTTTCAGAATCAATCCAAGTGGTGATTTCCGACGCATCACTTATAAAATAACCACGTACCATTCCTTTTTTGATCAGATACAGACAATCACAGACTTCACCAGCTTTATTGATGAGTTCATTTTTTTCGAAAGAACAACTTTTGATTTTTTGAGCAAGGTAATTCCTTAACTCTGGGCTCAAAGGGCGAATGGAATTGAGAAAGGAAAGGATGTAAAGGTTTTTCTCGGGATTTTCTTTGGTGGGCATTCAAAAAATTGGTTTGGTTTTCAGTGATTTTAAGTGGCGCAAAACTAATGTATAGTACTTTAATTATTTTTTTCTTGGGGTTAAAATCACAGATACACGATAAAACGTTTTTGATGTAAAATTTTAATTAAAAAAGGTCCCCAAATAATTGAGGACCTTAAAGTATCTTGCTCGACTATCTATTTATATGCTTGGGTTCTTTCATCATCAATTACTCCACTCCAATTCAGCCCGAAGGAAAAATCGTAGGAGTTGCCATTAGTGTCGGTGTAAGGATCCATATCCCGTGGCACATCTTCAAATTGTTGCTCAACGGTCAACATATCTTTGGGCATTTGAAATGGTAGCAAAGCTGAAGGTTCTACTTTGCCCGAAACTATGTCCATTAGGGCTTGGTCCTGAACGCCCATATGCACCAATATGGCATCAGCCGACGATTCAATTTCCGCAAATACCAAAGGTTTAGCTACTCTTACAATGACCACAACAGGCTTGTCTCCCATCTTTCTTTTTGTATCGGTCACCAAGCTCATATCGGAAATGTTTATGGATGTGGTCGTTTTACCATTGTAGGAACGGTTGTCCACACCTTCTTCCAGCGGACTTCCAGCCGCTATGCTTTGCTCTCTTGCATTGGTTGCGGTGTAAGTGCCGTATTGCAAGCTTATGGGAACGTAACCATTGCCACCATTTTCGGTGTCAGTGACATCATAACCGACTCCGCCATTTGGGTTTTCAATACCAACAAGGGCAAAATCAGCTTCATCGGGATTGTCCACTACCTCAAAATACTTGGCGACAACTTCCATGTTAAAGGGGTGTTCCGTGCGTGCTTGGGTAGCTACCCCGAACCAATTTACTGTGGGAGCTACATAACGCTGGGGCACATAGACTTTTTTCTTGTTCTCCACTGGAAGTGTTTTTTCATTGTTTTTCAGCATCACTATGGATTTGAGCTGCGCATTGTACCCTGCCTCCATGAATTCTGAATTGCCAACGATTTTTTCTGTTTGTGCAACATCCAAATAAGGATTTTCAAAAAGCCCGGTTCTAAATATGTTCTTCAGCAAGCGAACAGCAGAAGTTTCAAAACGCTTCCGCATGTATTCTTCTCCATGTTCCTCAACCCCCATTTGATAGGCCTCTATAACTGGACCCATATCGTTGTTGCCCCCAAATTGGTCACAACCAGCTTCGATAATTTTATAATGTCTTTCAGCAACGCTCAAATTTTCTACACCCCATGGCTTGCCCCTGAACTCATATACGTTGGGCGCATCGCCTGTGATGCCCCAATCTGTACAGACTACGCCATCATAACCATACTTTCCACGCAGAAGGTCAGTAATCAAATATTTGTTGTAGGCATTTCCAACGTTTTCCCCATTTTTGGTATCCTGCTCGTATGATATGGTATAATAGGGCATTACGGCAGTTGCCATTTTGGTTGGCCCTTCCAGGGCAAATGCACCTTCTGTAAAGGGCTTTAAGTGATCTTCCAGATTTTTTCCGGGATAAACGGCATAGGACCCATAGCCAAAGTGTCCGTCACGACCACCTTCTTCCGGTCCGCCACCTGGCCAGTGTTTTACCATGGCATTGACACTTTGCATGCCCCAATCGCCATTTTCCGATGCTTGAAAACCTTCCACATAGGCACGGGCCATATCTGCCGCTAGCTTTGGGTCTTCTCCCATGGTGCCATCAAAACGGGACCAACGTGGCTCTGTGGCAAGGTCGATTTGAGGGGAAAGCGCAGTTGCAATTCCCAATGCCCGGTATTCTTGGGAAGCGATTTTCCCGAACAGTTGCATTAAAGATGGGTCAAAACTAGCTGCCAGTCCCAATGTACTGGGCCACATGGAAATTTTTCCGCCCGCACCCGCATTGAATTCTGCATAGGAATCACTGCCATGTCTTGGGTCTGAGCTTGTGTTTATTGGAATACCCAACCCGATACCTTCAACCATCGCTTGTGCATTATTGTTCCATTGTGCAGACACTCCTGGTGATTCAACGCTGGTAATCAGTACATGACGTAAATTATCTTCGAGCAAAAATTTCTTCTGTGCATCAGAGAGGTCACTAGGTTTAGCGCCACTTTCTTTATAGGGTTTTCCATTGTACGTGACTGCACCAAAAAAACTGTTACCTCCCCCGGGAATGGATTGGTGCGCGCTGTACAACATTAATCCAGCTATTTGCTCCACACTCATTTTTGAAGCAAGGTCTTTGGCTCTTTCATCTGCCGTGAGCCTCCAGTCTTCATAAGGATCAAGCGTGCCATTTTTGTTCAGGTCTTTAAATGCCATCTGGTCAACGGTCAAGATTGAGACACCAGAATCTTGACTATATCCGAGGGTTGCCCCATTTTCATTTTTTACAAGGTTGAAACCTTCTTTGGTTTCTTTTGTAAATTTGGGACTGCAACCCACAAAAATTGTTGCTAGGAACAAGCTGCCCAGTTTGAGGTTTTGTTTTAAAGTATGCATATTGTTATTTAGTTTTATGTGCTCAATCAGAAAATTGAAAGTTAATTAATTTCAATGATTACCCGCTGGTATCTTGTCAAAGCAGGAAATCCGGTATCCGTACCTTCTATTATCACATGGTATTTTTCACCAGCCTTTGCTGTTTTTGGAACGTCTACTTTGGCTTTATCCATATTCAATTCAATCTGTACCGTACCATCTCCTGCCTCCGCATAGGGCCAAACTTTAAAATAAACAGGATGTCCGTCTACATCCTTTCCGGATATGTTCAGCGTAACTGTTTCCCCTGCTGCTGAGACTATTGTGTTCCCCTCCATTACAGTAACTTTGGGTGGGTGATTTGCTTCGGAAAATGGTTTAACGCACCAATCCGCCCTAGCCGCGAAATCCAATTGCATAGGCTTTATCCATCGGGTCTGTGGATAGCTTTTGTCCATTTCTCCTGTCTCTGGATTTAGGTCGGAAGCAGCTTCCCCGTCTTCATATCGGTATGGATTTTCTGTTGATTGTACAAAACGACCGCTCCAACCACCTCTGGACGGGTCTTCGTAGTTGTCCAATCCCACATCTACCAAATGCAGGAATGCCGGCGAGTCTCCTTCGGATATAAAATCATATTTGGAAAAGCTGCCCCGTTCGGTATTTGTAATTTTGGAAATGTCACCTTCAAAATGATTGGGATCTCCTTCTTGTTTTTGTCCATCCCCGTAGGAATAGTATTTTTTAAAAAGCGGACCATGGTCATTTATGATGTTGGGGCCCATAAAACTACCTTCCAAAAAAGGTTGTTGGCTTTTTGGAACCACTCTTTTCCATGGATAGGCAAAGCACCAAAATTGGTTGGCATTGTAGAAAACACGGATTTTGGGCCAGTTGGGTCCTATATAGTTTTTATAAGTGGCATCTTGGTCCATTATGGTGTAGATAATGGCTTTTTTGGATACTGTCTCTTTGATTTCTTCCCAATTCTTATGGTTTGAATAATCTTCCTCAATAGATTTTAGGGCACGGGCAATGGTGTTAGTTCCTCCCCATGCTTGAAGAAATATTTCCCGTGGATCATCGTCCATCAATTTTTGGGCGATCCATTCAGAACCTTCGGTACGCTTGTCCATTTCACCTTCAAAATCGATGTTGCCCACCTTCACCAATGCCAAAAGTGCTTCTGCTGAAGGATAATTCTTGTCGTGCAAAAGAAGATTTGGGTGAACCTTGGCATATTCAGCCAATAATTCTTCCATCCAAGTGGTACCGGGCCATCGCAATTCGCTCCGCTCCCCATACATGTTTCGGGTCATTTCCATTTCCGATACCATGGTGGTGCCCTTGCCATCTCCCTTCCAATGCCACATGGAACTGGAATATATAAGTCCCTCTGTATCAAATTCGTTGGTGTACATCAAAAAGCGGATAAAGGTATCCACATCGTCGATTTCACCATCTGTGGTCACAATGGTTCGTTTATTGTTTTGCTGGGCCGGGCATATGGTGCATAAACAAATACAGAAGAGTAGGAGGCTGATATTTTTCATAATATATTCAGGTGCCACCGTTTGACACAACTTATTAAAGTTTTTCAAATGGATTCGAAAGGGTGCTTCCATGGCCCTCTATACGTATTCTTCAGTAAACTAGAAGCTTCGGCATCATTGATTATCACCTTTTCTTGAGGATTGTACGCCAAGGGTCGTTCCAATTTCATGGCAAGATTGGCCATGATGCAACTAGCCGTTGAAATATGGCCCTGTTGTACATCTGCCACAGGTAGTCTGTCATTTTCTATGGAGTCCAATAGGTCCAACATGTGTCCTCGGGTAGCAGGTGCGGTATGTAGTTCAATATCCTTCTCTTTTAAATCTTCGGGATACTTTTCACGTTCGTACACCACTTCTTTTTTTATGGTTTTTCCATCTCCGTTGGGAATGAATTCATACTGATGAACACTTCCTTTAAACGTACCTTTTTCACCATAAATGAAAAATGCCCATGGATAATCTGGGTCCGTCGGATTGCCCCAGCTACGATGCTGCCATACACAGTTTAGTTCATCAAATTCGAAAATGGCTGTTTGGGTGTCGGAAATATTGGCGATGGAATCCTTTTGAACATAGATTCCCCCAGTAGAGCTTACTTTTTTGGGCCAACCAAGGTCAAGCATCCAACGTACCGCATCCAACATATGAACACACATATCACCCACAATGCCATTACCATATTCCATAAAGGCACGCCAACTTCGGTGAGGCAGCCCAATGTAGGGGCGGAGTGGGGCAGGTCCCGACCAAAAATCATAATCAAAATAATCTGGGACTTCTTGTACGGGAGGGTTGGCGTTCCATCGCATGTGATAATAACAGCACATTTCTACATGGGATATTTTTCCCAATAGTCCGGCATCGATGATATTTTTCTTGCCCTCTATCAAATGTGGTGTACTTCTGCGTTGGGTACCTATTTGTACTTTTCTTCCAAGTTTCCGGGCAGTGCTCAAAATAGCTTCGCCTTCCAAAACATCTAAACTAATAGGTTTTTGTAGATAGAGGTGTGCTCCGGATTCCATCGCTTCAATCGCCTGTAGGGCATGCCAATGATCTGGACTGCCAATCAAAACTATGTCCAAATCCTTTTCAGCCAGCATTTTACGATAGTCGTGGTACAAACGAGGTCTTTTTCCGGATGATTGCCTTTGTGCCACCAAAATGGCAGCCTCCTCGAGATGTTTTTTGTCCACATCACAAAGTGATACCACTTCTACATTGGCCACTTGAATGAGTTTGAAGAGGTCGCTTTTACCGTACCAGCCACAACCAATAAGCCCGACTCTCCATTTTTTTTGAGCATAGATCAAATCAAGGCCGTAGGCACCAAATGTTGAGAGTGCCAGAGCTGCCGTGGAACTGGCCAAAAACTTTCTTCGGTTGATATAAAAGGGTTTGGAGTCCATATTACAGACTCCATTTGTTGCCTACCTCACTTAAAGGGATGCAACCGTTATATCCCCCTGGTATGGGATCATAATTCAAAACATTTTCACCGATTTCTTGCGAAGTGAAATAGCCCCAGAGCGCCGTTGATTTTAAGGAACGATAGAAACCTACGGGTTCAGGTTTACCCACGGTGGTTCCCCACACGCCGCTTCCGAATTGTCCTGAATTCTCTTCCGCTTTTTGCAAAACCTTGATTTGGTCCGATTCGGAGAGGTTTACAAAACTGTCACCAAAATCCGCAATGCAATCTTGATTGAATTTTTCTATTTCTTTTCTCACCCCTTCCTGAGCATCGGCGTCGTAAAGATTGGCGTAGACCTTATCAATGAATATGTCCGTTTTTACATCGAGAGCTCCCGGGGTTTTTGTCCGGGGCAATATCATATCCACGATTTTGGATATGAATGCGGCTTCATCCATGGTCAAAAATATGGGCTGCCAATTGATTCTGGTTTCATTTTTACATGATTGTAACAATGATAGCAAGGACGGGCCTGAAACGGCCAATGCGGCCATACTTCCTGTAAATTTTAAAGCTTTTCTACGGTCCATGAGGTTAAATATTGAGTTTTTTAAGTTCTTCTACGGCATGATTAGCGGCTCGTACCGTGAGTGCCATATAAGTCAATGATGGGTTTACGCAGGAGTTGGAGGTCATACAGGCTCCATCGGTAACAAATACGTTTTTCACCGAATGAATCTGGTTGGTGCCGTTCAAAACGGAAGATTTTGGGTCACGTCCCATTCGTGCCGTTCCCATTTCATGAACTCCATATCCAGGTTCGTGCTCGTTATCAAAACCAATGATATCCTTTACACCAGCTTTTTCCAACATTTCCACAGCATCTTCCTGAATTTGTTTGTTTTGGGCCAGTTCGTTTTCCTTGTATTCGGCATCAATGGATAGGGTAGGTTGCCCCCATTTATCGGTCACTTCTTTGTTGAGGAAAACCTTATTATCATGATATGGCAAACATTCGGCAAATCCAGTAATAAAGAATTCCCAAGGTCCCGGTTTCATGATACTGTCCTTATAATCGCCGCCGAATTCCTTACGGTTGGCAGCTTCACTGTTGCCCATTCGGTATCCTCCGCCTTGAAAACCAAAACCTCGAAGGAACTTGTCGGTTTTTGATTTTTCATCAATGTTCCAGTAGCGCGGAATATAAATGCCATTGGGTCTACGCCCACTATAATAGTTATCTTCATAGCCTTCAACCCTTCCCAGGGCCCCAACACGATAAGTATGGTCCATAAGGTTGTGGCCCAGTTCACCACTATCGTTCCCCATTCCGTTCGGAAAACGGTTAGAAGTGGAATTCAGTAAAATTTGCGTAGTACTCAACGTTGAGGCATTGCAGAAAATGATTTTGGCCTTGAACTCAACGTCCTCATTGGTCTCGGCATCAATGATGCGCACACCGGATGCTTTTCCTGTACTGTCATCGTACATTATGGATTGTACAATGGAATAAGGCCTGAAAGTAAGGTTTCCTGTGGCGTTGGCAGCTGGTAGCGTTACGGCATTACTGCTAAAATAGGCACCGTAGGGGCACCCTCGACTGCATCGGTTTCGATATTGACATTGCCCTCTTCCGTTAAGGGGCTGTGTCAAGTGAGCAACCCTACCAATAATCATATGTCTTCCGGGAAAGTCTCTTTCGATACGTTTTTTGATGTCTTTTTCCACACAGTTCAATTCCATGGGCGGGAGGAAGTGACTATCCGGCAGTTGTGATAATCCAAGAGCCTCTCCACTGATACCTGCAAACTTTTCCACATAGGTGTACCATGGCTCTAGGTCTTTATAGCGAATGGGCCAATCCACACCATGACCATCTTTTGCATTTGCCTCAAAGTCCATCTCGCTCCAACGATAGGTCTGTTTTCCCCAAAGTAGGGAGCGACCGCCCATTTGGTGTCCACGTATCCAAAGAAATGGCTTAACCTCTGTGTACGGGTTTTCTTTGTCGTTGGCAAAAAAATGTTCGGTGTCCTGCCCTATAAACCCAGACCTTATTGCTTTATAATGTTTTTCCTTTTGTTCTGGGGTAAGCCCACCACGGAGTTCCATATCCCATGGATCCAAATTAGCAGTAGTATAGTCGATAGGATGTTCTACCACAGGGCCCCGCTCAAGAACTAAGGTTTTTAACCCTTTTTCACAGAGTTCTTTGGCAGCCCAACCTCCACTTATCCCTGAGCCTATTACAATGGCATCATACGTATGTTTTGGGTCTGCATCAATATTAAAATTTGGCATTTTGGTATTTAGTTTAGGTTCTAAAGGTTATAATTTTTTGCTCAATTCTAATGGACGTTGTTCAATGGTTTATAATTTTTCTATTTTTTCTTTATTAAAGCTATAAAGGTAAGGCGCCTTGTTTGCCGCTCCGGTGTAGAGTTTTTCATGCCTTATGAGGATGTCCATACTTAGAATTTTACGTTGAAAAGTAGTCCGTCGAAGTTTTTTGTCCAAAATAGCCTCGTATACCTTTCGTAATTCCTTCATAGTGAATTTTTCGGGCAACAGATTGGTTCCTATGGGCTTTTTACCGAGGTCGGTTCTGATGGCTTCCAGTGCTTTTTTTACAATTTCCTCATGGTCCATCATTAAAGGAGGGAGGTTGTTGATGCTGTACCAATTTATAGAATCGGAGAACTTATTAGGTGTTGGGCGAACCTGATTGTAGTTGATCAAAGAGTAATACCCTACGGTAATGAACCTATCCAATACCCAGTGGTCATCTGGCATTTCATAGCCCAGGCCCTTGGCAATCCTTTTTGATGGTTCAGGATTGGACCTGTTCAACTTTCCAAACGTATGGAACTGCTCCAAGTGAATTGTTTTGAGGCCCGTACGCCTCATAATGCCCTTTTTAGCGGCATCCAATAAATTTTCATCTCTTCTAATGTAGCCTCCAGGTAATGCAAATAAACCTGTGTTCTGGTATTCGAGCACCAAAATTTTTAGTTCTTCCCCTGTGAAACCAAAGATTACGGTATCAAAAGAAACGTTGGTTAGGTATTTGTTTTCTGAAGGCAACATATTGTAAACATCGCAAAATTTACACTAAAAAAATATAAAAATAAAAAAACAGAGGCATTATTGTATCAAATTGATACAATAAAAACAGGAGATGCTGGCTATAATTGCTGTAGAAAAACTATAATTTAGTTTTTGGGATGATCCTTTTTAAATGGTTGCTGCCATTTTCAAGACTGGAGAAGAGACTTATTATAATTGTAACACGGATGGACTAATTTGTTTGTTTTTTGTTTTCTGAACAAGTAAATATGTCATTGCTATAATTGACATCCCGCTCTACGCCCAGTATTATTAACGTTTTTTTAGGATTGCCAGATTTATATTTTGAAAGTATGGATTTTGTCATATTCAATATTTACTGTTAAAATATTGCCAATTATAAAAAAATAACTATTATTGTTCCTGATTGAGACAATATGCACGGTCGAGATCATTAGAAATAACTAAACTAAATAGACTATCTATGAATCAAAACAGAATTCAAGTTTTGACAAGGTTGTCTGGTGCCCTAAAGGCTTTTCAGACATTCTTTTTGTCAATGACAATGATGTTGGTGGGTGGATCTGCGTTTGCAGCGGCCCCGGACTCGGGTGATGCTACTTCGCCCCCTTACCAATTAACCATAACGGGTACGGTTGTGGATAATTTTGGAACACCTTTGCCAGGTACCAATGTTATTGTAAAAGGTACCACTAATGGAACACAGACAGATTTTGATGGAAACTACTCCATTACTGCAGCTTCCGATGCAACTTTGATATTTTCCTATGTAGGGTTTAAAACCATAGAAATTCCGGTAAACGGTAATTCTACTATGGATGTGACCATGCAGGAAGATGCCGCTGCCTTGGATGAGGTAGTTGTAACGGGTTATGGTACGCAGACCAGAGGTGAATTGACAGGTTCCGTAGGAACGGTTGATGTTGCCGAGGCTACCAAAACGCCTGTGGTCAACGCAGCAGAGGCCTTACAAGGTAGGGTTTCGGGTGTTACCATAACCAACAACGGACAGCCAGGATCTGCTCCTGTTGTTCGTATTAGGGGTTTCGGTTCTGGCAACAGTAACGATCCGCTTTACATTATTGATGGTGTCCAAACGGATGACCCTGGTATATTGAACTCAATAAACCCAGCTGACATCCAACAGATGAACGTACTTAAGGATGGTGCCGCAGCTATTTATGGTGCTCGGGCATCAAACGGGGTTATTATCGTAACTACCAAGAGTGGTGGATATAATTTGGATAGAGCAAGAGTATCTTTGGATATGTACACCGGATTTTCCGTGGCTACCAACTTACCAGAAATGTTGACACCTGCCCAGCATGGACAAATGCTATGGCAGAGTATACTGAATGATGGCGGTACACCTTCCCATCCACAGTATGGAAATGGCCCAACTCCTGTTGTGCCAGAAACTATCCAAGGGGTGCCAGTGACAATGAATGTTGCTCCAAATGGAACTGATTGGGTAGATGAAATTTATAGAAGTGCCATTACCCAAAATGCTTCCATTACATTGGAGAATGGTAATGAAAAATCCAAATTTCTTTTCTCTGCGGGTTATTTGAACCGTCAAGGTATCCAGATTCACACAGGATTTAAAAGAGGAAACGTAAGGTTGAACTCGGAGTTTAAAGTCGGAGATAGAATCCGAATAGGGGAACACGCCAACATTTCTTTTGATAACAGAAGTGGAGGGCAATCTTGGTTCAATTTTGCACAAAGAATGTCACCATTGGTGCCTGTATATGATACTGATGGTAATTTTGGTGGTAACTACAGTAACGATACAGGTCTTTCCAATCCCAACAACCCTGTTGCGGAGGCCACACGACAGAAAGACAATTTTGCTAAGACTTTCAGGGTTTTCGGTGATATTTATGCAACAGTTGATATTTTGGACGGATTGCAGTTCAAAACCTCATTTGGTGGGTCTATCAGGGCTTATAACGATAGACGTTTCAGAGCGTTGATTCCAGAATCTTCCGAACCAATTGCTACGAATACCTTGACCGAAGCGGACCAGGATACTTACGAATGGGTTTGGACAAACACGTTGAACTACAACAAATCTTTTGGAGATCATAGTATCAATGCCCTTATTGGTATTGAAGCATTGGACAACCATGGTAAAGGGAAGGAGATTTCCAGAACCGACTATTTCTACGAAAGACCTGATTATTATTTATTGAGCAATGGTGGTGGTGCACCTAACGTGGCTTATGCCTATGACAATGCATCATCTTTGTTCTCAGTGTTTGGTACGGTCAACTATGACTACGATGGCAAATATCTTTTGACCGCTACGGTTCGTCGTGATGAATCTTCAAGATTTATTGGAGACAATAAGAGCGATATATTCCCTTCGTTTAGTGGAGGTTGGGTCGTGAGCAACGAAAACTTCTGGCCGACTGATTCCTTTATGAGCAGATTAAAGTTGAAAGGCTCTTGGGGACAGTTGGGTAACCAAAGCTTACCAGTGGACAACCCAACAGTAAACTTCTCTATATTAAGTGAGCAGTATGCAAATTACGCCTATAATGGAAGTGCTGCAGGTATAACTCAGGGGGCAATATTGTCAGCAGCTGGGAATCCAAATTTAAAATGGGAAACTTCAGAGACCACCAACTTTGGTATTGAAATGGGCTTCTTTGACAATAAACTGAACTTTTCTGCAGAATATTTTACCATTACGACCAAAGATTTGATCAATCAAGATGGTAGCTTATATAGTTCTACAGCTTTGGATGCAGCCCCTCCTTATGTAAACTTGGGTTCATTTAGAAATAAAGGTGTGGATGCCACTTTAAGCTTTTCAGATCAAACCGATTCCGGCTTTAATTATGGTATCGACGTTAATTTTTCACATTACAAGAACGAAGTACTTGATTTAATCAGTGCTTTCCAAACAGGATTTGGTGGTTTTAGAACTACAGGAACTGTAACCAGAACACAAGAAGGTCAACCCATTTCCTCTTTCTATGGTAGAATTGTGGATGGCATCTTTGCTTCTGAGGCCGAAGTGGCCAATGCACCAAGCCAAGGGTTTGCAACCAATGCTGATGGTGTTGGTAGATTTAGATACCGAGATATTAATGGGGACGGGACTATCAATGATGATGACAGAACTTTTATCGGTTCTCCTCACCCTGATTTCACTTATGGTGTTAACTTGAGAATGGCATACAAAGGATTTGATATGTCTGCATTCTTCCAAGGTTCACAAGGAAACGATATATTCAATAATGATAAGGTATACACCGATTTCCCTACGTTCTTTAACGCGAATAGAAGTGTGAGGGTATTGGATTCTTGGACTCCTGACAACTTGGATGCCGAATTACCGGCACTTAGCCAGAGTATCACAAACAACGAGGGTACGGCAAACTCATTTTTTGTAGAGGATGGTTCCTATATGCGATTGAAAAACCTACAGATAGGTTATACTTTCGACGAAGAGGTTTCAAGCTATTTAGGAATGGACAGTGTTCGTTTGTATCTTCAGGGAACCAATTTGTTTACCATTACAGGTTACGATGGAGTAGACCCAGAACTACAGCCTAGACTTGATGGGGGAGCTATAGACAACCTTACTATAGGGGTTTCGGACAATAACTACCCTTTGGCTGCAATTTATTCCTTTGGAGTTAATCTTAAATTTTAAAAAATGAAAAAGAAGATAATATTTTCAACAATGCTGGTAGGTCTATTGCTATGGGCCTGTGCAGATGATTTTACAGAGAAAGCGGCCACCGGGAACATACCTGATCAAGATTTACAGACAGCTACCGGTGTAGAGCTAAAGTTGACCGCAGCATACTCGGCCATGGATGGTGAGCGTGTAAACAGACAAGGAGAGGGCGTTGCTGCTGGAGGTGACAACTGGTGGACCGATGTGGTTTCCGATGATGCGCATCGTGGAAGTACTGACGGTGACAACACGGCCTTGTTCCAAGTAGAGACCCTGGACTGGCAAACCGGTAACAGTTGGTTTTTAGGAAGATGGAGTGCGCTTTATGGCGGTGTAAACCGGAGTAACGCAGTTTTGGCGTTGATTGATCAGATCACAGACCAAGACTTTACAAGACAAGCTGGTGAAGCTTATTTTTTAAGAGGGTATTTTAATTTTGAACTTCAAAAGTTCTATGGATATCCATCTTTTATTTCCGTAGAGAATTTGGTGAATGAAGAATTCAATCAACCCAATCCTGGACCTATCTGGGCCGAAATAGAAGCTGATTTTCAAGCTGCTATAGAAAGGTTGGACGATGAGATAATTGTTGGTAGGGCAAATGCTTGGGTGGCCAAGGCGTTTTTAGGAAAGGCATACTTGTACCAAGGAAAGTATGACGAGGCCTTGCCATTGTTCAATGATGTTATCAATAATGGACCGTATACATTAAACACGGAGTTTGTAGACAATTTTAATGCTGCAGGAGAGAATAGTCTTGAATCAATGTTTGCCATTCAGTTTGCATCAGATGATGGACGTTCTTTTAATGGTAACGGTGCCGGTACATTAAATTTCCCAGGTGGTGGACCTTTGGGTACATGTTGTGGTTTTTATCAGCCAACTCAAGATTTGGTAAATGCATATCAGACAGATGGTTCTGGATTGCCACTATTGGATACTTATGCCGCTACCGATGTAGTCAGTGATTATGGAATCAACTCCACTTTTGATCATGATGACAATGAAGAGACACCAGAAATCCCAACAGATTTTACACCTCATACAGGACCATTAGATCCAAGGTTGGATTATACAGTTTCCCGTAGAGGAATCGATTATAACGGTTTTGGGCGTAATCCAGGGAAGGCCTGGATCAGAGCAACATTTAGTGATATTTCAGGACCTTATTTGCCCAAGAAGAACGTATACCAAGCAGATGAAGTTGGTGCCAACCGCGGAACAGGTGGTTGGGGATCGGACTGGTCCGGTATCAACTATAACGTTATGCGCTTTGCAGATGTATTGCTAATGGCGGCAGAAGCTGCTGTGGAACAAACCTCCCCAAACCTACCTTTGGCACTGCAGTATGTAAACAGGGTACGAGACAGGGCAAAGAACATGACATATGTACAGGCCTTGGATGAAAACGATGATCCTATTCCAGATACAGATGCGGCCAACTATCAAATAGAGCTTTACGCATCTTTTCCGGACCAAGCCTTTGCTAGAAAAGCAATTCGTTTTGAGCGTCGTTTGGAATTTGGTATGGAAGGACACAGATTGTTCGACCTAAGAAGGTGGGGCAATGCCATGGAAACAATCAATACCTATATAGAAAACGAAGCAGAGGATTTAGATCAGGCTGGTTATGATTCAAAATTCAATGAATATCAACCAAAACACGATTTGTTCCCTATTCCTATCAATGCTATTGACCAAAGTGGAAATGTATTGGAACAGAGCCCTCTATGGCAATAATGATAAGTAGATCTGAGTTAGTTTAATTTAATTCGAGTAGAGAGATAGGTTGTCAATTTTATTGGCAACCTATTTTAATTAGGGACAAATCCTATTAATTAAAAATTAATTCGTTTTTAATCAATATTAATCATAGATAGGCAAGTTGGAAAAATCGAATTTGTATTTTTAGTAATTGGGTATATCCATCAACATAAACATATCCAATTTTTTCATGGAACGGAGACAACAGCTTTAAGACCGTTTAAATTTCATCAAAATTAAAAACTTCAGCACAGTGAATAAAAGTTATATTTTAATTGCACTTTCGTTATTACTGATTGCTTCTTGCTCAAAGAAAAAAGAGGACACGTTGTTTTCAAAGGTTTCCTCGAATCACTCCGGTATATCATTCAATAATAAGATAGTCGAGACCGACAGCTTTAATATCCTTACCAGTGAGTATATCTTCAATGGGGGAGGCGTAGCAGTTGGGGATTTTAATAATGATGGCAAGCCCGATCTTTTTTTCACAGGAAATCAGGTCGCCAATAAACTCTACCTTAACCAAGGAGATTTCAAGTTCAAGGATGTTTCTGCTGCATCAGGTGTCGAGGCATTGGATAAGTGGAAGACAGGAGCAGCGGTAATCGATATCAATAATGATTCACTTCTTGACATTTATGTCTGCGCGGCGATGTATGAAAGCCCGGAAGAAAAGGCGAATATGTTGTACATTAACCAAGGTGTGGATGATAATGGCGTTCCTATTTTCAAGGAAATGGCAAAAGAGTATGGCGTGGCTGATACAGGTAACAGCATGAACGCTGCATTTATTGATTACAACAAAGATGGCCTCTTGGATCTTTATGTGCTCAATAATGTAGACATACATATTTTGCCTGCCAATTACAGAGAAAAAATAACCGACGGTTCGTCTTTAAGTAACGACCGTCTATATCGTAACAATGGCGACAATACCTTTACCGATGTAACATTGGATGCAGGCATTACCATTGAAGGATATGGACTTGGTGTGGCCATTTCCGACCTAAATTATGATGGATGGCCCGATATTTACGTAAGCAATGATTATCTGAGCAACGATATCCTTTATATAAACAATGGAGATGGAACATTTACAGATAAAATTGGGGAATATGTAAAACACCAAAGCAAATTTTCCATGGGTTCCGATGTTGCCGACTTTAACAACGATGGTTACTTGGATATTCTTACCTTGGATATGCTCGGGGAAACAAATTATAGATTAAAAACTACCATCAAGGCAACAAATTATAACGATTACTACATGAACGATAGGTATGGTTACGACTATCAGTATATGCGTAACATGCTTCAAATGGGACAAGGCCCCAACATGCCATACAGTGAAATTGGACTTATGGCAGGCGTTGCCAAAACAGATTGGAGTTGGTCGCCACTTTTTGTTGATGCCGATAACGATGGTCGCAAAGACTTATTGATCACCAATGGCTTCCCAAGGGATATAACCGATCTCGATTTTGGTGAGTTCAATTTTAATGTTCAAAAATATTTGAGCACAGCTCAAATCTTGGACTCCATTCCTGTTGTAAAAATACCAAACTATGCTTATCGTAATGAGGGTGACGGGAAATTTAAGGATGTAGGCAAAGAATGGGGACTCAACATTCCTTCGTTCTCAAACGGAGCTGCTTTCGCTGATTTGGATGGTGACGGTGATCTGGATTATGTGGTAAGTAATATAAATGATGAGGCGTTTCTCTTCAAAAATAACTTAGAAAGCAAGGAAACAGGGACCAATAATTACCTACAACTAAATTTAAAAGGACCAAAATCCAATACTGCAGGGCTTGGAACCAAGGTAGCTATACGGTTCAATGATGGTACTTTTCAATATTACGAACATCAATTGAACAGGGGATACCTTTCCACAGTGGAGAGCATGGCACATTTCGGTCTTGGAGCGCAAAAAACAATACAATCCCTTGAGGTTTTGTGGCCCGATGGAAGATTTCAAACTATGAAAAATTTAGAAGTCAATCAAAAGTTGACCGTTAATCATAGCGAGGCCAAACCCTTGGACCAACAAGAGCTGGCATTTCCTTTGGCTCCTAAACAAACCAAGCCGATATATCAGGAAGTTTCTGACCTAGTTGGCGTCGACTACGTTCACAAGGAGACGGATAAGGCCGATTTTTATGTGCAGCCTACCCTTCCGCACAAACTAACCCAGAATGGCCCAAGTTTAGCAAAGGGCGATATCAATGGAGATGGTTTCGAAGATTTTATCATTGGAAGCTCATCTGGCTACTCACCAATGATCTTTACCCAAAATTCAGATGGGACCTTTAAAGGTACGGCGCTATTTGAAGATGAGGCCAGTAAAAAAAGAGAGGAAACAAGTATTTCCCTTTTTGATCTGGACAACGATGGAGACCTGGATATTTACATGGTAGCAGGCAGTAACGAATTTGATTTTGACTCACCGTACTATCAAGATTATCTTATGATCAATCAAGGAAATGGAAAGTTCGAAAGATCAACGGATAAATTGCCAAAAATAAATTCAAGTGGTTCAGTGGTGGAAGCGGAGGATTTTGATGGCGACGGCTATGTTGACCTATTTGTTGGAGGACGCACACCATTTTCCCAGTATCCCAAGCCAGATGATTGCTATCTGTTGAAAAACGAAAAGGGAAAATTGGTCGATGTCACCGATGCCTACAGTAAAGAACTTAGAAAACCAGGGATGGTCACCGATGCCAAATGGGCCGATTTAAACAATGATGATTTAAAGGATTTGATTTTGGTAGGAGAGTTTATGCCCGTGACCGTTTTTATAAATAAAAAAGACTCTTTTCAAAGGATGGATCAAACCGGGATGCAACAACTCTCCGGATGGTGGGAATGCGTGTTGGCCCAAGATTTTGATAATGATGGAGATGTGGATTTGATCGCCGGAAACTTAGGAAAAAACAATTTGTACCAGCCATCACAGGAAAGGCCGGTTACCATGTTGGCCAAAGATTTTGATAACAATGGGGCCATTGACCCTGTAATGTTCGCTTACTTTAAGGGCAATTTTGGTGATACTGTTTACAACCCCTATCCAGTCAATTTTTGGGGAGACCTAATAGGGCAAAGCCCCCTGTTCAGGAAAAAGTTCAATTATTTTAGGGAGTACGCCAAAACTACCAAAGATAACCTGTTCACTCCAGAACAGCTTGAAGGAGCAGATGAGCTCATGGCAAACCATGACCAAACCACCTATTTTGAAAATGATGGAACTGGACAATTTAAAATGCGAAAACTTCCTTGGGAGACACAATCGGCACCAATCAAATGCATGATAACCACCAATGGAGGGAACACCACGACCGACATTCTAATGATAGGGAACGATTTTGGCAATGAGGCTTTTATTGGAAGGTATGATGCTTTCAATGGAGGAATATTGCTTGGCGATAACAAAGGAGGTTTTGAATTTAAAAATGCCGAGGAAAGTGGTTTTAAGGTTACCGGAGATGCTAAGGATATGGTACGGGTGGAAAGAGCTGGAGGGGGAGACCCTTACATTGTGGTAACGCAAAATAGGGGCAAAGCTTTGGTTTTTACCAAAACAAAATAACTTTTTGGTCGAAACTAGATAAACATGGTTTGCTCACTCAAAAGGGCAAACCATGTTTATTTATATGCTATTTGCTAAGGCCTGCTTGGGCCAATGTAATCAATAAGGCAAGTTGAATGGACTCATCTCCTTCCTCATCATTCAAGTACCATTCGTGAAGGGAGTGGGCCCCACCACCTTGTCCGCCTCGGCCAATGCAGACCGCAGGTATTCCTTTGGCAACAGGGATGTTGATGTTGGTGGAACCACGCCCCAGTCTAGGGGTTTCCCCGAAGAACTTGGTGGCGGCCATGGTTCTCTGGACCAAGGGCAGGGAAGCTGGCAATTCCCCCGATGGCCTGTCGCCAATTTTAATAAGTTCGTAAGTAACCCTCCCTCGCACACCGCTGGCATTATACGCTGTAATTGCTTTTTTGACGGATTCCTTAAAAATGATTTCGATTTCATCAAGATTTTTAGGGTCAATGGCTCGCATATCGACTTCCATCCACGATTCAAATGGAATGGAATTGACCGAAGTTCCTCCACCGATCCTGCCCACATTGAAGCTTGTTTTTGTAATGTCGCCAGAGGTATATTCCCAAGCATTTTTTGAAAAGATATCGATGGCTTTTCCCAAAGCATGATGAGGATTGGCGAGTCCAAAAGCCCCCCAAGAATGCCCTCCTTTTCCTTTAATGAGCAATTTATACCTTTTGGAGCCCAATCCAGCATTACTTATCCTGCCGAGGCTGCCCCCATCAATAGCTATCCATGAATCAATATCCAATCCGGATTCATTGAACATATATTTCATGCCACGGAGGTCACCGAGACCTTCTTCCCCAACAGAACCAACGATAAGCAGGTCTTTTTCGGTTTTTATTCCAGATTTGTTCATGGCCTTAAGCATACTTATAAGCATGGCCAGCCCTCGGGTATCATCACCAATTCCAGGTGCTTTAAGGGTATCTCCGACCTTTTTCACGGTAACATCCGTTCCTTCGGGGAAAACAACGTCCAAGTGAGCGTCAACACCCACGTAGCCAGGCTCACCAGAAGTTCCTTTCCGTAATCCGATAACATTTCCAACTTTATCTGTCCATAAGCTGTCTACCCCCGCTTCTTCCAGCATCTTGGCAAATACTTTGCCTCTTTCATCTTCCATAAATGGAGGGGCCAAGACCTCTGTCAAGGTAATCAGGTCATGAGTGGTCTGGTCTTTTTGTGACCTTATGATATCAAAAGCTTGCCCGACCTCTTTTTTCTTGGTCAAGCGTTCTACTTCTTTGGAATACTTTTTTTCGATTTCTTGAGCCATCATTGTATTGCCAAATAAAGCAAACGTCAAAACTAGGCCTAAGGTGATTTGTTTCATAATTGAAGTTTTAGTGGTTCGTTTCAAAGAGTAAACTTTAGAGTTTTGATTGAGATGTGTCCATGGTTCTTAGTTTGGCAAATGTCTCTTGGAGTCTTTTTGTTGTTTTGCCAATATTGTCGTTTTCATAAAATTGATGCTCACCTAATATGGCAATGGATGCAATTTGGGTCGTTGTACCTGTAAAAAATGCTTCGTCCATGTGTTCAATTTCGTCTTCGCCAATAGGTCTTTCGATTACTGAAATATCAAGATTTTGACAAAGTGCCAGTACAATCATCCTAGTAATACCGTTCAAAATATGATTGTCAGCAGGGTGAGTGATCACGGTTCCATTTTTTACAAAAAAGATGTTGGTGTGCGAGCCCTCCGAAATCATACCATCACGTACCAACGCAGCTTCATCGGCCAAATCGTTCATTGCAGCTTCATTGGCCATAATATTTCCCAGCAGGGAGATGGATTTGATATCACATCGATGCCATCTAAAATCAGGAGCTAAAATGGCTTTCATATGTTTTGGGTTGATCAGGGGAAGCGCATAGGGCAGCGCATACATCATCACGCTTGCAGGAACATCTTTTGGGCAGGAATGTTTTCTTGGAGCCGTTCCACGGGTTACTTGCATATAGATCAAACAAGATTTTTCCGTGAGACCCGAGGCTTTGAGCAGTGGTTCCAATGCGTCATCAATATTTTTGACATCGTAGGGGATACCGATTTTGTTCAAATTGTCCTGTAATCGGTCCAAGTGGGCCTTTTTGTAAAATATGCCGTTCTCCAATTGTACCATAACTTCGTAAATGCCGTCTCCGAACAAAAAACCTCGATCAAAAACTGATATTTTGGCATCTTCGGCAGATACGATTTCTCCATTCAAAAAGACTTTTTCGGGGAAATTTCCTTTTGGCAGCATGCAAGGTTGGTTTTTAACGTAAAGAAATATGGGTATCTCTTTGCGTAATTGTAATATGTGAAGGTAGTGGATATTTGCCAAAAGTAAAACCAAGTACCCGCAAACTATGGATACTTGGTTTTGTCTTGGGGAATTAAGGGGGTTGACCTTTGGATTTAAAATTTCAAAATCATATCCATGGCCACAATAGGATTACCGCTTACATTATCTTTGGACGTTCTCCAGACTTTCATTTTTTTCAACGATGATAAAATCCGAACGTCTATTGAGTAAATGTTCTTGCTCACTGCACTTGACACCGTTGGAGCATCTATTTTTCAATCGATATTCCCCATAACCGTCGGCACTTACAATTCTGTCATGATCTATACCCTTGGATATAAGATATCGCATGGTGGATTTTGCCCTATCGTCCGATAGTTTAAAATTATATTGGTCACTACCTCTAGAATCGGTATGGGATTCGATTTTTATTTTGATACCAGGAAATTCCCTCATGGCGTAGAGCACTTTTTCCAGCTCTATTTCCGCTCTAGGGGTGATATCGGATTTGTCATATTCAAAATAAATGGGATTGACCTTAATTTTTTCAACGTCTCCTTCCTTTACGACCAGGCTTTCAAAAGGAGTGAGGTAGATCATATTTTCCTCGGAGGGTTCTTGAGGGTTTTCTCCGGTAATGATGTTTACTTCCTCCTTGGTGAAACGGGGTTTGGAGAATACAAGTTTATTCTCCTTGTTACAAGGCAGGGTGATGTTAAAATAGCCATTCTCATCTGTTTGAAGCGCACTTACAAATCCTGTTGCGCCATCGTAAAGTTCAATTTTGGACATAGGAATGGGATTCCCTGTATTTTTGTTCAAGACATAGCCGGAATATACCAAGCAGTCCACTGGTTTGGCCTTATTTATCTGGTAAATATCGTCATCCCCAGCACCCCCAAATCGGTTGGATGCAAAAAAACCAAGGTCTTTTTTAGCATTGTAGATCAGGGAAAAGTCATCCATATTTCCATTGATGGGTTCCCCTAAATTAGTGGGCAATTCAAACTTGTTTTCAGATAATATGGCGGAGCCGAAAACATCCAATCCACCAAGGCCATAATGCCCATCGGAAGAAAAATAGAGGGTGTCACCATCAACAAAGGGGAACATTTCACGTCCCTTGGTGTTTATCTGTTTTCCCAAATTTTTTGGTGGTGATATGGCATCCCCGTCCATTCCGAGTTCTACCATATAAATATCACTGTGCCCATATCCTCCGGGCATATTGGAGGTAAAGTATAAGAATTTACCGTCCGGGCTTATCGCAGGATGGCCGCAGGAATAATTTTTACTATTGAACGAAAGTGATGTAACCTCTATAAGCTTGTTCTGATAAATACTACCTTTTAAGATCTGCATATTGGATAGGCCATCGCTGTTGGCGTTCAACTTGTTCTTTTTAATGTAGTTTCGGGTAAAATATACGGTCTGTGACCCTGGGGCAAAGGCTACATTGGAGTCGTGGAAATCCGAGTCCATATTGTCCAAGAACTTTTCTGGAACATAATCAGCAACGTTCGGGTTGGTCAGGTACACATCCAGATAAGGTTGATTGTTCCAAGGATAAATTTTACCGCTGGACCTAAGGGTATCCCTTGCCGAAGCAAAAACGAGCATATCGTTGAACATTGCCGGTGCGAAATCGGATTTTTTACTGTTAAATGCCAATTTTTGGATTTCGAACTTTGGATTTTCTTCCTTAAGACTTTCCAACTGTTCCTTTTGTGCCAGAATCATGTTCAACCTATCTTGATCGGAAGAATAAAAGTCCTTGAGCAACTGATCCGCTTTTTCGGGTTCCATACTGGCTTTTAAACATTGCACAAGTTTTATAATGTTGCTTTCGCCAACATTTTGTCCTTGCATGGCATAGAGTTTCACGTACCAATCCTTCGCATTCTGGTATTCGCTCATATTAAAATGGGCATCCGCCAAACGCTGTATTACGTGAACGGAAGTTTTTCTGCTTTCCGGCGCAAGATCATGGTAAAGTGCAATTGCTTTTTCGAACTTGAACTCATCAAAGTATTTGTCAGCCCTTTCCAATTTGCTCTGTGCGATACCTGCAATTGAGTATCCGAGGACTAGGAGTAGTATTATTTTTTTCATGATGCGGTTTTTTAAAAGAATCGGGGTGATAATGCTCTTTTGCTCCTATCAAAAACAGTAAACTTTAGAATGATTTCATGGGAACCATCATTATAGTTCTCCAGTCCGGTCAAAGAGTAATCGTAAGCATAGCCGATAAAGAACTTGCTGCTTAAATGAAAACCGGCCAATGCACTTAGTGCATCGTCGTATCTGTAGGCCAGACCAAGGTTCACTTTTTCCTGAATCAAGAAGTTGGCCGAGATGTCTACCGTTAAGGGTGCACCTGCTATATGTTTTGTAAGCAGTGCAGGCTTGAACTTTAAGGATGGGGATAGGTCAAATACATATCCTCCCATAAAATAATATTGACTTTTTCTATCGGTTACCTCCCGGTCATCATCATTATATATTTCTGAATTCAGAAAATTATCTGTCGAAGCTCCCAAATACCAATGGTCGCTATAAAAGAATGCCCCAAACCCAACGATGGGCCTTGTTTTGTTCAGGTTTTCGCTAAAAACAGGGTCCAAATCGTCATTAAAGACTCCTTTGGACCAGTCAATGCTTAGAATATCGGCCCCTGCATTGATTCCAAGGGATAGTTTTGTGGTTGCCCCGGTGGTAAGTTCATAAGCAAAATGGCCGTTGACGCGAACATTGTTGGACGCTCCGATATTATCGTTGATCGCTGTTAATCCGAGCCCTATTTTTTCACCAGTCCTTCCCTGAACGGTAAAGGATTGGGTTTCCGGAGCCCCATCCAAACCTACCCATTGTGAACGGTACAGTACATTTGCCTCAAAGTTGGCAGATGTACCGGTATATCCGGAATTGAGTACAGTGGTATTGTACATATACTGAGTGTACTGTGGAGCTTGTTGCGCTTTTGTGCCAAGGTGAACCAAGACTATGCACAGAGAAGCAACCATTTTATATTGAATGTTCTTTATCATAATTGATGGAATTGATTTTTAATATTTGGACTATCGGGCGAGTTGTAACCAGCCTACGAGGTTCCGGTCCAGTTCTGGAATGTTGATCACATAATAATATGTTCCAGAAGGAAGATGGTCTCCTTTGTTCAGGATTCCGTTCACATTTGCTATACCGTTCCACGTGTTACGATAATCGACCGCTTTGAACACAGTATTCCCATTCCTGTTAAAAACTTCAATAGTATTGGAGTAGTCTTCAATGCATTCAATTTCAAAGAAATCGTTGAAGCCGTCATTGTTGGGAGAAAATTCATTGTAGACCCGTAGGCAAAACTCCTCATCCAATACCTCCCCACATTCTATGGTTTCAACACCCAATTGAAATGAATCTGTGGATGTACAAGAAATAGGGTCGTCATATGCTACACTTACAGAATTGTTCTCAAGGCTGTTCCAAGTAACAGAAACAAAGTCATCGGATGTGCCGCCACCGTCAACAACTGCTCCTCCGGTAACTGTCCAGGAGTAATTTTGTTTACCACTTTCGGTAGTATAGGTGTATTCTTCATTCAGACATGTATCTTCGGATTGGCCGCTGAGGGTAATGGGCTCTCCTTCTTCCACCACTACGGATATTTCCAATAACGATGTACTTTCGCAGCCTTCTGGACTTACATTGGAAACGAAATAGGAGTCTTGGTCTACAAGTGGTGTGGAAGGGTCAAGAAGATCATTTCCTTCGGCATCCGAATAGAACAGAACACTGGATTCGTTGACTTGAAGGTCGGCCAAGGTTGCATTCTCACTTGCACAAAAAGTTTGCTCAGTTTCGCTAGTGGTTGGAGCCGGGGGATCAATAAGGTTTACTGAAATGCCTACACGTACCAGTACCTCAATGGGAACGTCCAAGATCCCGGCAAAGTATACTTCGCCGTCAACCATGGGTGTGCCAAGGTCTAGGGCAAGGGCTGCATCAAGACTGTCAAAGAAGACGACATCGTCCACATTGACCACTAAATCCAGAAGGGTAGGGTCATCCGATGCGCAGAATGTCTGAACCAAATCATCGATGATCAAATCAGGGATGTCGATTTCGATGCCCCCGGTCAACGTACATAGGCCGGCATCCACAAATACATCAATGGTGCTGTTGGCATCCAAGGATAGGTCTATGCCATTCACGTCTACACTGAAATCCAGATTTGTATCCAAGACGCCATTGAAACTTTGACCATTTACGTTCAGGATAATGGCATCGCCAGGACTGGCATCTCCACTTATACTTCCTGAGACATTAAATGTAGGGTCCAGTTGAAAAATATCCGCCAGTATACCCAGAGTGATCTCTGGTGTGGCATCTATAGAGATACTTGCTCCCGAGTCCACAATTTCCACTGTTGCAGATTGCAAGTCTCCAGCAGGGTTTTCACAACCTGCAGATGATTCGGTCACTCTTACAAAATAGGTATAGGGACTACCAGCTTCGTCCAATCCGGTAATGGTAAGTGATCCATCTTGGGGGTCTATGGAATAGGTCACCGAACCAACGGTAAGTCCATCAGTAATTTCACTGGTCGCATTGGCATCAAAAAACCAAGTGTAGGTTCCATCAATATCGCTTGATGGGATCAGTACCACATCGTTGGATGAACATATAGGTGATTCATCTCCAGAAATGTCTATATCGGCGGCTGTAGGAATATCCACGACATTTACCTCTACTGGAATTCTTGGTGACTCTTCTGGACACGCTGGATCTGCGGAAGCCACAAAATAGGTAGTGCTGGATGTTAAAACAGGGGTTGTGTATGGGGCTCCTGAATTTACCGTTGCCAAAAGTGTACCACCAGTCTGTGCATCGTACCATCTCAGCTCGGCCCCACCAACCGTTGTGGCGACCAAATCAACAGATTCCCCCGAACAGATGCTTACATCTTGGGAATCGGCATCCAAATCGGGCAATGCAGGAGCACGGAACACCTCATATAGATTGATGGATTGTGCAATGTCAACATTTAATAGCGAGGATAGACGTAGCGTTATTCTATTGGCCTGACCAGTAGGATCTATGGGTATGGTAGCGACTTGACCTGCTTCCAAAAGCCCTAAAAGGTCCAAACCCAGTAATGAGGAAAGGCTTCCGTTAAAGGTAGGTGAGTTAGAACCATTTTGTGCGATTACCTGGATGTTGTCTGCCAATCCCAAACTTAGTAGTGATGGGTCAATGGCAAGTTGAACGTAGAAATTATCCCCGGATTGTGATAGAGAATCAAAATAAACAGTCTGTTCGATACTTGCGGCCACCCCTAAAACACCAAGACCTATCTCAGAAGCAGTGTTTGGATCACTATCAATGGCCAAGTGTGGATCTGTAACACCAGCCCCTCCTAGTCCCAGTAGATCCAAGGAAATGCCGCTTCCGTCAAAGGAAGTGTAGCTTGGAGTTCCGCATGCATTGGGATCACTACCAGAAAACGCTCCGAATACATCTAAAGTACGAGTATTGAACAACCCAAGGACGGCACCTATTTGGTTATCGATTCTGATACGGTTATAATCCGCATTTGGAGATATGGCTAGAAAAAATTCATTGTTGGCGTCCGTGACCACCCTAAGTTGATCAGAGGAAAATGCATTGGCATCGCTTGATGATTGCTGTAGTACCATGGCACCATTATTACTTATGGTTACCGTAAATTCTTGATTGCCTATAAGCACCGTTCCTAGAACATCCGCCAATAGTCCCCCTAAACTACCCCCCAATAGAGAAGGTAATAAGTTTTCTTCTGTATCAATTTTTACAAAAGATTGAGTGTTCGATAGTAATGTAGATGGGAATTCTAATTCCAAATGCCCATCATAGGCACCAATTCCTACAGCAATACCTGAATTTGCCCTGATAGTGGCTTGGGTGGAAAGGTTCCCGTCGATTGCATTAGCAGAATTGTCAACTTCATCTTCGCTATTGATGGTTGTCGCGAAGGTTTGTGCTCCTACAGTCCAATTCATAGACAGCATCAAAATAGCTAATAAGCACTTTTTACAGCAAAGTAATACTTTATTCATAAAAAAATGTTTTCATTATTATTGAAAACGCAATTAAATGTCAAATTTCTTACGAAGTAAGAAAATACTACATTGAAAATAGGACAATAGAATAAAGTATTGATCTTTAGATATTTGTATGAATACCAGCAAAATCAGGGGATAGCGAAGATTGCCTCCTGATAAAAAAAATATTTTTTTGTTTTGTAGGAAAATTAAATTTAATCGATGAAAAGCAATGATTTTTTAACTATCTGTAAAACAACTGAGTGAAGTAGAAAACACCTTCAGAATCTGCCTTTGCACTGACGGCAGTATACATATAATCTCCTTCAATGGCTTTTCGGTGCGTTTCACTTTCTAGCCATGCATTCACAATACCTTCGGCGGTAATATAATTCCGTCCCACAATTTCTGATACGTAGTTGGCCTTGGCTGCTATGGTCAAGTCAGAAGACCTTCGATCAAAATTATCATGACTGATTTCATTTTTATCGATCATATCTTTGGTGTGCTCAATGGCAAAATCGTAGGCAATTTTGTCAAATTCAAGTGTGTTCAAACCAATTGAATCCCTATGTTGGTTAACGAGTTCTAGAATCTGCATCTCCATAGGTGATACTTGAGCTTCATAATGAAAACTCTCAACCTCTTCTACAGAAGTGGATGTACATGAGGTATTCAAAACCAAAAAAAACATCAAACCCAATATGCAGCTAAACCCTTTCATATCTTTCAAATTCGGCTGCAAAAGTATTGTGGGATAGATGTTTGACCTTGCGGTTTTTAAAGTGTTTTTTGAACGGCTTTTTATTGACGTTTAATCACGTTAAGTAATTCTTAAATACGTATTTGGTCGATGTAGCGTACCCTTATGACTAAAATGTAAATCTTGTATTTTGAATTGTTGAAAACTTTGATTTTTCCTTCAGTTTTTGCGTACTTCACAACTTAAATATATTTCTATGGTCATTTTTGTCGATATGGACGAAGTTATTGCAGATGCTTACACCGCACATCTGGAAATCTACAATCAGGAATTTAATGCCCAAGTAAAAATCCAGGACTGTATGGGTAAGGAATTTTGGCAAATTGTCCCCGAAATACATCAAGAATCCATAAAGGGCCATACAAGACGCGATGGATTTTTTGGCGGTTTAAAGGTGATGCCCGATAGTCAAGAAGTACTCGAGGATTTGAGCAAAAAACATGAGGTCTACATTGCCTCCGCAGCTATGGAGTTTCCACAATCTTTACGGGAAAAGTCAGATTGGCTGGATGCACATTTTCCATTTATTCCATGGCAAAACCGGATACTTTGCGGTAACAAACATATTTTAAAGGGTGATGTGTTGATTGATGACCGGAGCAAAAACTTAAGACCATTTGATGGTAGGTCCATTATGTTTACTTCGCCACATAACACCAATGTAACCGAATTTGAGAGGGCAGATACTTGGAAGGATATAGCGAAGAAACTTTTGTAACTTGCAACTACAATGCAAAACAAACTATCCCGGGTTTTTATTTTTTTCGGTCTATTGATGCTTCAGGCCTGTGCCGGACAATCCCATTTGGTTCAAGATGAGCTGGAAACCGTTACCAAAGAACATTTAAAATACTACCTCTACTATCCTGAGGATTATTTTGAATCCACGAACAAGGAATTTGGCTTGTTGCTTTTTCTTCATGGTGGCGGAGAGTCAGGTAGGGATGTGGAGGAAATCAAAGATACAGGCCCGCCCAAAATGTTGGTTGAGGGTAAGCAATTTCCATTTTTAATACTTGCCCCACAAAATCCACACGAAAAAAAATGGTGGAATACCGATGCGGTCGTCCAATTGTTGGACTCCGTTGTCCAAACTAATCGGGTGGATATGAACAGGATCTATTTAACCGGATTGAGCAGAGGAGGAAGTGCCTCTTGGGAATTGGCAACACAATATCCCGAAAAGTTTGCCGCCATGGCCGTGGTCTGTGGCATGGCTCCCTTGCCCTATGCCCATTGGATAGACAAAGAAATGTCCATATGGGTTTTCCATGGAGATAAAGACGATGTGATCAATGTTGAGGAGTCTGATAAGATGGTCGATAAGTTGCGGGAAATGGGATACGATGTTCGCTATACGAGATATAAGGGCGTTGGTCATAATGCGTGGGATAGAGCATACACCACGGATTCATTGTACACCTGGTTGGCCAGTAAAAAACGAATTAAATAAACCCTATGAAATATTCAGTTGTTGTACTCTCACTTCTTCTTACAATAAGTTGTAATCAAAGGAAAAAGACTGATCAAAATAATACTGCAGATGTTGAAACTAAAATGGTTTTGGATTCTGTATCAAAAGATTCGACGGATAAGGTTGCCAAACCTGCCTTAAAATCCTTCGAGGGTTTGGCCGACACTACTTTCGTAAGGCTTGCCGACTTTAGCGAGGATTTTGCCTATGATATGCGTTATGCGACTGAGAATAATTTCCTAAAGGCCAAAGTTTACGATTGTGCCGAGTGTTACACCCGCGTAAAAACAGCAAAAGCATTAATAGAAGCCA
This sequence comes from Flagellimonas aurea, assembly GCF_017313785.1. GTDB lineage: Bacteria > Bacteroidota > Bacteroidia > Flavobacteriales > Flavobacteriaceae > Flagellimonas > Flagellimonas aurea. Next base: position 323,382 of record NZ_JAFLNL010000002.1, on the reverse strand, counting down.
ACAAGGACTTTATGGAAAAGGGCGTCAAAATCAAATTTTATGATTGTTATCGTCCTAATTCCGTCCAATATAAAATGTGGGAAATTGTTCCTAACCCCCAATATGTTGCCAATCCTGATAAGGGCTCTATTCACAACAAAGGTGGAGCCGTGGACATTACGTTAGTGGACATGGAAGGCAATGAACTGGATATGGGGACTGACTTTGATTACTTTGGAAAAAGGGCCTATCACGACAATGTGGATTTGCCACAAAAGATATTGGACAACCGAAAATTACTAAAAGAAACCATGGAAGCACATGGTTTCTGGTCCATAAGAACCGAGTGGTGGCATTACAATCTATCCGCAGCCTCCAATGACCGGGTGGCCAATTTTAAATGGGAATGTAACGATTGATTTATCAGCCTTATGAAAACACGTAAAAAATCGACCATATTTTTGGTGCTAATTTCAGTTGGAATGTCGGCACAAGATACCATATTGCCACTTTGGCCAAAATCCATACCTAATCAACATCAATCTAATGAAGAAGAGGTAATAAGTAAATCTGATGATGGTATTCTTTGGGTGACAAACGTTCAAAAACCGACATTGGAAGTGTACCTTCCTTCAAAAAGAAACATGACCGGACAGGCAGTTGTTATTTTCCCGGGAGGTGGATACTATGGTCTTGCGTATGATTGGGAAGGAACCGATATAGCCAAGACTTTGACAGCCAATGGAATAGCTGGAATTGTGGTAAAATATCGATTGCCAAGATCAACATCCATTACCGAAGGTAAAAATGTAGTGCCCCTGCAAGATGCACAACGCGCCATTAGATTGGTCAGGGCCAAGTCAGAAGAATGGAACATTGCGTCCAATAAAATAGGGATCATAGGGTTTTCAGCAGGCGGACATTTGGCTTCAACATTGGGGACACACTACAGTGAAAGTGTATATGAAAAACAGGATGAAGCTGATGATCTATCCGCCCGTCCAGATTTTATGGCATTGATTTACCCCGTTATTACGTTGGGGGCGCCAAGTACCCATACAGGTTCCAGAACGTCATTATTAGGAGAAAAACCAACGAATGATGAAGTGGATTATTTATCCAACGAAAAACATGTGAACAAGGATACGCCACCAACTTTTTTGTTGCATGCTATGGATGATGATGCTGTTCCGGTGGAAAATTCTATCATGTTTTTTGATGCTTTGAGGGAGCATAATGTTCCGACCACCATGCATGTGTACCCAACAGGTGGTCACGGATTTTCGCTGGCTTTGAAGGATAAAAAATTGAAAGGTTGGATAGACCTCTTTTTTGATTGGATGGCCAATCTGGACTAGTTCTGTATTTTTTCGCAATCCAATACTAGCAATGAATCATCGATGGATTTGGTGAAGAAAAGGTACCTATTTCCACCATCCTTTATTTTATGTTTCTTGCGGAGCTCGGCCACTGATATGGGGAAATTGCGTGTAGTAATATTTGCCTTGGTCAAACCCATTGATTTAATTGATTTTTTTGAATAGGGCAATGCTTGTATAACTTTAAATCTTCTTCCAGAAAAGTCAATGATATTATCCGAAGTATACAAATGGGAATGAGGATGTAATTTGGCAAGGTTGTAGCTCTTTCCAACGGATTTGAACCCTCCTGACTTTAAAACAGCGGCATTGGGCTCATACAAGTAGGATGACGGTTCCCTAAAATAAACTTGGCAAGCTTGCTCTTGTTCCAGTTCAAAATCGAAGGTTTCTTCCCGTACCTGAGTAATGTTAATGGTTCTTATTTTGATACTTCCATGGTACTCCTTTTCCAAAACAAACAAAAGTTCCTTTACTTCATTTTGAACGGCAACTACATGTACTTCCTTCACAAAATTCAACGCTTCAATACCCAATTTTATATCCAAAAGCGGGGAAGTCTTTACCAGGATATTTTGGGTTTTTTGAAAAAGTATGGGGAGATGTTCGGGTAGGTTGGGCAGACAATCTTCCAGCAAAAATACTTTTCCTTTTGCATCATTTCTTCGAGAAGGATCTACATATATCCAATCAAAATTATAGGAGGAATTTTTTAAGAATTCAATGCCGTCCTCAGGAAGGCATTCAATATTTTTTTGCCCTAAAACTTTAAAATTATGGCATGCAATTTCACTCAAATCCTTATTGATTTCACAGTGAAAAATGGTGGTGATTCTTTTGGAAAAAAAGTAGCTGTCAACACCAAACCCTCCTGTAACATCCAAGAGTGATTTTCCATCTGTTAACCTGGCTTTATATGCTGCCGTTGTCTCTGAGCTGGTTTGCTCAATGTTTAGCTTATTGGGGTAATAAATGTGCGGTGTGTGGAACCAGGTTGGGAGTTTTTCCTTACACTTGTTTTTCGCTTCTATCTGTTCCGCCAACTCTTTTTGGTGAATTCCCTCAAAAGGAGGTTTCGTCAACAGAACTGACATGATGTCAGTTGAAATGTTTTTTAATATAAAATCCTGTGGACCAGTATTTAAAATTAGTTTATTCAAACTAAAGCTATAGATTTTTAGTTAGCTTTTTAACAAAGGAGTTTTCGGCTAAAAACTCCTTCAAAATCACCTTTATCGCCGTGTATCCAGGTACCGCAACAACCATTCCCACCACGCCAAAAAGAAGTCCGGCGATGATAATGATCAAGAAGATTTCCAACGGATGCGATTTAACGCTTGTGGAAAAAATAAAGGGCTGGGAAAAGAAATTATCTATCAATTGTCCCACCGTCAGACCTATTAAAACATAGATCGCTTTTGGGAGAATTACGGTGCTGAAATCGGCATCGATAAAAGTGGTCATTGTTAAAAGAACCATAGTTACCCCACCTATGATCGGACCTATGTATGGAATGATGTTGAAAAGGGCACAGAGGAATGCGATCACGATGGCGTTTTCAACTCCTACAATCAAGAGGGATATAGTGTAAATTACAAAGAGAATAAACAATTGTAGTAGTATGCCGGCAAAATATCTTGAAAGTAAATTATTGATCTTTTCAACGGATTTAACCAGATTACTTTCCTTGTTATCGGGAACAAAGGTCAGGATACCGTTTTGCATCAATTTACTGTCCTTTAAAAAAAAGAAGGAGATGAAGAGTACTGAAAATAGACCAATGCTAAAATTGCTCAAAACATTGACAATCGAATTGATGAAGTTGGGAATGAATTTTAGGTCCAGTCCCTTGAGCACGTTTTCTTCGATTTTAGATTCGTCCAGCATATTGTTCACGCTCCGTGTGGATGCTCCAAAATAATCCAATGCCTGAAGGTAGAGCACATTAAGGTCGCTCTTGAGCGTTTCCATATCCAACAGGGAAAGATTTTTGCTCTGTTCGGCAACAAGCGGGATAAATAACGCAAGTATCCCCAAGAAAAAGGACAACATAAATATCATGGTGACCACTACTGCCAATGTGTTCGGAAATCTTAGCCTATCCCTCAAAAATCTGACAATGGGACGTCCCAGCAACGCTATTACGGCGGCTATGGCCAAATAGGCCAGTACGGACTGTATTTTGTAAAAGAACCAGCAGATGAGTACCACACCTACCATTATGGCCGCTGCCCTCAATATTCCGTTGGCTATTGTTCTGGAGTTCATTGATCAACCTTTAAAAACATACTCAATTATATTTGACCCCATTTGAAGAGCCTTTGTCCTAACTTCTTCAGGGTCGTTATGTACGGTAGGATCTTCCCAGCCATCACCTAGATCGGATTCGTAGGTATACAGCAAAACAAGCCGTCCCTTTTCAAATATTCCGAACGCCTGAGGACGCTTACCATCATGTTCATGGATTTTGGGCAACCCATCCGGAAAAGTGAACTTTTGGGAAAAAATAGGATGGTCCGCCCCAAGCTCTTCCAACTGTCTGTCCGGGAACAGCTTTTCCAGTTCCCTTTTTAAGTAGGGTTCCATACCGTAGTTGTCATCAATATGCAGAAACCCGCCGGATAAAAGATAGGTCCGTAAATTTTGGACTTCTTCATCATTAAAAAATACATTTCCATGTCCGGTCATGTGCAAAAATGGATATTTGAATATAGAAACGCTCCCGGCCTCAACAGTTTCGGGTTGCACATCTATTTTGGTATCTATGTTGGTATTGCAGAACTGTATCAAATTAGGCAGTGCGGTGGGGTTTGAATACCAATCACCGCCACCCCCGTATTTGAGTATGGCTATTTGTTGGGCGGTTGTTGGATTTGTTATAAATAAAAGTAGCAAACCCATCAAAAACATATTCTTTTTCATGAGAAACGGTTAACCGGCCCTAAAAATAGGATAATCATTTGTAAAAAAATGAAGTGCCGGTGTTTAGTTGTTGATAATGGCAACTGTTGTGCAAGCCACAATGGCAGCAGTCTCGGTACGAAGCCTATTTTGACCCAAGGAAATGGGGATATACCCCTTTTCTTTGGACAGGTCGATTTCATCCTTGGAGAAGTCACCTTCTGGACCGATAAGTATGGTAACATCGTTATCTGCGATTACTCTTCGTTTTAATTCCATCTTTTCCCCGTTCTGGCAATGTGCTATGAACTTGAAGCCCACAGAAATATTCGTTTCAATGAACTCTTTATAAGAAATGGGCGGGTTGATCTTGGGTAAAATGGTTTGCAAAGATTGTTTCATGGCCGATTGCAGCACTCTTTCCATCCGTTCCAGCTTGATGGTCTTTCTTTCGGAATGGTCACAAATAATAGGGGTGATCTCATCCACGCCGATTTCCGTGGCCTTTTCCAAAAACCATTCATAACGATCGTTCATTTTGGTAGGTGCCACTGCCATGTGCAGTTTGTACCTTTTGGGAATGGTCCTACTTTCCGAAATAATGCGCACTTTGCATCTTTTTTGGTCCGCCTCCAAAATCTCTGCTTCGAACAGGTAGCCCTTGCCATTTGTAATTTGGACGGTATCCCCTTCGGATTTTCTGAGCACCTTTACGATGTGTTTGCTTTCGTCCGGAGGAAAAACAAATTGCTTGGCGCTATTGTCCAATTTGGCGTTGTAAAAAAGTTGCATAGCGAAGGTTTAAATAGTTAGCTGCCGATGGCATATCGTGCCTTGGCAGCAATATTTTGATGGGAAAACTCCCCTTTGTTGAATTTGAGATAGCCCACAATACCGATCATGGCGGCATTGTCCGTGCAATACTCAAATTTAGGAATAAAGGTTTGCCAGCCCAACTTTTCCTCGGCATCTCTTAATCTACCACGGATTCCCGAATTGGCGGCCACTCCGCCACCAATGGCAATTTGGGTTATATGGGTCTGCTCAACAGCCATTTGAAGTTTTTCCATTAGAATTTCTAAAATAGTATATTGTACCGAAGCGCAGATGTCGTTTATGTTTTGGTCAACAAAATCAGGGTTTTTTTGGGTCTCGCGTTGCAAAAAATAAAGAATACTGGTCTTTAATCCGCTAAAACTGAAATTTAGACCATCAACCTTTGGTTTGGGAAAAGTAAAGGCGGTAGGATCTCCCAGTTTGGCATATTTGTCTATGAGTGGTCCGCCAGGGTAGGGCAGTCCCATCAATTTAGCACTTTTATCGAACGCTTCGCCAACGGCATCGTCCAAGGTCTCACCCAAAACTTCCATGGTAAAGTGGTCGGTAACCTTCACAATTTGTGTATGACCACCACTAATGGTCATGGCCAAAAAAGGAAATGTGGGGGAGCGTTGGGCGTCATCCTCGATAAAATGGGCCAGGATATGGGCTTCCATATGGTTGACCTCGATCAAGGGAATGTTCAGTCCCAGGGCCAACGACTTGGCAAATGAAGTCCCGACCAACAATGACCCCATAAGTCCGGGCCCTCTGGTAAAGGCTATGGCAGATAGTTGTTTTTTATCGATATTTGCTTTGGCCAAGGCTTGGTGCACTACGGGAACAATATTTTGTTGATGTGCCCTGGATGCCAATTCTGGGACAACACCTCCATATTGCTTGTGAATTTCTTGTGTGGCTACAACATTGCTCAGTACTTTTGTATTGCAAAGTACGGCCGCCGAAGTATCATCGCAGGATGATTCGATTGCTAGAATATATTTTTTTGAATTTTCCACAGGTTTTGGAACAAAAATTGGTCATCAAAGGTAAAACATAAAAGCCCTATCAAAAAACTTCGTAAAATACTGTTGCGTATCCTAATGGCCATCATCCTTATTCTGGTTTTGGGGTCATTGGTCCTTTCCATGCCATCGGTCCAGACCAGACTGGGAAAATATGCAACGGATAGGTTGAACGAGGAGTTTGGGACCAATATCCAAGTTGATAGGGTAAGTATATCGCTCTTTAATTTAAATGCGGGCTTAAAGGGCGTTTATGTGGAAGACTACAAACAGGACACTCTTTTTTATATACGCAAACTCACTACCTCGGTTCTAAACCTTCGGAACATGGCCAATAATAAAATGGAGTTTGGCGATATGGAATTGGACGGTCTCACCTTCAATTTAAAGACTTACAAAGACGAATCTCAGACTAATTTGGATGTTTTTGTGGATAAGTTGGATGATGGAAAACCTCGTGACCCAGGCACTCCTCCATTTTTCTTGTCCTCGGGAGAGGTAGAGATCCATAATGGAAAGTTCAGGTTGGTAGATGAAAACTTGGAAGCTGCCGAAGTGTTGAACTTTTCCGAAATAGACATTCTGGCACATGACTTTCAAATCCTTGGGCCAGATGTTTCTTTAAAAATTGAAAACTTGTCCACGTTGGCCAAAAGGGGAATCCGGTTAGAGAAACTTGCTGCGGATTTTCAATATACCACGGAATACATGCGTTTTGATTCCCTATTGATAGATACCGAACAGTCCGAGCTCAAAGGGAACCTCATGTTTAAGTACGAACGTGAGGATTTGGCAAACTTTGTGGACTTGGTGGAAATAGAGGCGAATTTTACAGAATCCACTGTTGCCCTCAACGAAGTGAATGCTTTTTTTGATGAGTTTGGGCAAGATAAGATTGTGAACTTCACTGGGGATTTTAGCGGTAAACTTAATCAGCTTCAAGTAGATGATCTGTTTCTTTTTACGGACAATACAGGTATACGTGGAGATTTTAGGTTCGACAACATGTTCAGCGAGCAGGCTCCTTTCGTACTGCGGGGCGATATAGATAACCTGACCTCCAGCTATTACCAACTACGGAGCATATTGCCCAAAATCTTGGGGGACAACATTCCAGCTTCGGTCCAAAAACTAGGGCAATTTACCGTACGTGGCGATACGGAAATTACAGAAACATCAATAGACGTTACCGTAAACCTGAATACAGCAGTAGGGGATAGTTATGTTGATTTGCAAATGACCAATGTGCAGACAATTGAGGATGCTTCTTACATTGGTTTTATATCCTTGATCGATTTTAATCTCGGAGAGTTTATAGACAATGGCCAATTGGGGCTGGCGTCGATGGATATGAATGTGGAAGGAAAGGGCTTTGTTGCAGAGAGTTTGAACACGGAGATTTCCGGTGATGTTTACAAATTTGAATTCAATGGCTACGAATACAACAAAATAAAAGTATCAGGTATCCTAAGGAATCAATTGTTCGATGGGGTTCTTCTCTGTAACGACGAAAACTTCAGGTTCGATTTTCAAGGGTTGGCCAACTTTGGTGAGCGCGAGAACAAATTCAACTTTGTTGCAGCCGTCGATTACGCGGATTTAAAAGCTTTGAAATTCATCAATGATAGCATTTCAATTTTCAAGGGGCATGTCAACATGGATATCGAAGGTAACAACCTGGACGATATGGCCGGACAACTGCGATTTTCCAACACCACATATCAAAATAAAAATGACACTTATTATTTTGAGGATTTTAGTGTGGTATCCTCTTTTGATAGCGATACTATCCGTACCATAGAGATCAACTCTCCGGATATTATTACTGGGTATATGAGGGGCAGCTTCAAAATAAATGAGCTGGGCCAATTGGTTCAGAACTCAGTAGGAAGCATTTATACCAATTACCAGCCCTTCAAGATTTCCGATGGGCAATACCTTGATTTCAATTTTAAAATTTACAATAAAATCGTTGATGTGTTCGTACCAGAAATTGCTTTTGATGCAAACACGTTTATCCGAGGGGCCATTCGGGCCGACCAAAGTGATTTTAAGCTCACCTTTAGATCTCCCAGTATTGAAGCGTTCGGCAATAAGTTCGATAATATTGAATTAAAGATCGATAATAAAAACCCGTTGTTCAACACCTTCGTATCCGTTGAGGACATGTCCACAGTGTATTATGATATCAAGGATTTTAGTTTGATCAATACCACCTTGAAGGATACGCTTTTCTTTAGAACGGAGTTCAAGGGAGGGAGCGAGTTCAATGACAGTTACAACCTCAATTTTTATCATACGTTCAACGAGAATAACCGTTCCGTGATCGGTCTAAAAAAATCTGATGTCAGTTTCAAGGGCAATACGTGGGTACTCAACAAAAATGGAAACGACAAGAACAAGGTCATCTTCAATAGTTCCTTGGACAGCATCCGGATAGAGGATGTGGTGATGGACAACAATAACGAGGAACAAATCCGGTTAAGGGGCGAGTTGGCCGATTCAACGTATAAAGATTTGGATCTTCAGTTCAAATTGGTATCTCTCAACAAGATCACTCCGACCATAGATAGTTTAAAGCTCAATGGAGAAGTGGAGGGGTTTCTCAACATTTTACAGAAAGATGGTAACTATTTGCCCACCTCCAGCCTGAACATCAAGAACTTTAGCGTAAACGACATGCGAATGGGTGATTTGGAGGTCGGAATCTATGGGAACAACGATCTTACCGAATTTGGTGTCAGTACTTGGCTCAATGATGATGGAAAGGAACGTATGAGCGTAAATGGTAGGGTAACCAATATCAATAACAAACAGGAACTTGACCTAACGGCCAATTTTAAGGATTTTGCCATGGAACCCTTTAAGCCATTGGGACAGGATATTATCTCGAATATTCGGGGCTTTATAAGCGGGGATGCAGTGATTACAGGAGATGTCAAAAATCCATCGATCAACGGTTTGTTGACCTTGGACGAAGCTGGTATTGGAATTCCATACCTTAACGTAGACTATGATTTTGCTCCGCGCTCTCAGGTACGGCTCTTTGATCAGACCTTTTATTTTGAAAATGTGCTATTGTCGGATGTGGAAGAGGGAACCACTGCAACCTTGGACGGGACCATTAGCCATACAGGTTTTGATGATTGGTATCTTGGATTGGATGTTGATACCAAAAACGATCGTTTTATGATATTGAATACCGAGTACGATGAGGAATCACTGTACTACGGACAAGGATTTATCAATGGAACGGGAAGTATTTATGGTTCCGTAGATGCTTTGACCATATCGGTGGATGCCAGCACAGCAAGGGGAACCTCGCTAAAGATTCCATTGAGCGATGTAACTAGCGTAGGTGATTATTCCTTTATCAACTTTATAGAGCGGGGAGGGGAAGGTGCCTTGGAAGAAGAACGGATCCTGGAAGAATACCAAGGACTGGAAATGGCATTTGATCTTGCCGTAACCCCTGAGGCTGAAGTGGAGATAGTGGTCGATCAGACCACAGGGAGTTCTCTGAAGGGAACTGGTGAAGGTATCTTGTTGATAGAGATCAATACCAATGGAAAGTTCAATATGTATGGGGATTTTGTAGTGGTCACAGGAGAATATAACTTTAAATATGGCGGTGTCATCGATAAAAAGTTTCAAGTACGCCCTGGTGGTACCATTTTATGGGAGCAAGATCCATTGGCGGCCCAATTGGGTCTGGAAGCCGTATATTCCCTGAATGCCAACCCCGCCCCACTTTTGGACAACGCTGGATACACGGGTAGAATCCCTACCGAGGTCGTGGTGCGATTGGATGGTGAACTTGAAAGCCCCAATATTACGTTCGATATCGACTTTCCGGGCACCACATCCGTTGTGCAATCAGAACTTGAGTATCGATTGCAAGACCCTACAATTAAGGAAAGGAATGCGTTTTTCTTGCTGGCCCAAGGTACCTTTGTAAACCCGCAATCAGGTGGAATCAATCAACAGGCCGTAACCGGCAACCTGATTCAGACTGCTTCCGGACTTTTCAATCAAATCCTATCGGGCAATAATGATAAACTAAATTTTGGTGTATCCTACGAACAGGGCTATAACGATCCTAATGCAGATATTGCCACAGAGGACAGGATAGGGGTAACGGTATCCACCCAATTATCCGACCGAATCTTGGTGAACGGAAGAGTAGGGGTGCCGGTAGGGGGAGTTTCAGAGACCGTGGTAGCAGGAGATGTGGAAGTACAAGTGCTGTTGAACGATGAAGGTACATTGAGCGCCAAGATATTTAACCGGGAAAATCAAATACAACAATTCTTGGCCGAACGGCAGGGCTATACCCAAGGACTGGGATTGTCCTATCAGGTGGATTTTGATAGTTTTAGAGAGTTGATGAGAAAGGTGTTCAATAAGCGGGAAGAGCCATCAAAAGCGGAGGATTCGTTACCTAAAGAACGACAGGTTCAGGTCATGGGGAAGGATAGCCTGATTCGTTTTTCGGAAAAGCCTATAAATCGGCCATAATCAATCTGATATATTTTATATTTTTAAATGTTTTTGTACTAATTTATTACGAAAACGTTTGAGAGAGGCCTTAAAAACAAATAAATTATTAAGACATTTAAAATTTGAATAAAGTTTCCTAGTTTTGATCTCTTAAAAATTTGAATGGCTTCAGAAATCAAAAAAATAGGAGTTTTTACGTCTGGCGGAGACTCTCCTGGAATGAATGCCGCAATTCGTTCCGTAGTCCGTACTTGTGCATATTTGAATATTGAGTGTGTTGGAATCTACCGTGGATATCAGGGGATGATCGAAGGAGATTTTAAAACCTTGGATGCACGTAGTGTAAACAATATTATCAACAAGGGAGGGACTATATTAAAATCTGCCCGATGCGAAGAATTTAGAACCAAGGAAGGAAGGAAGAAAGCATACGACCAATTAACCAAGGAAGGTATCAATGCCTTTGTTGTAATTGGAGGAAATGGAAGCTTTACAGGAGCACTTTTGTTTACAGAAGAATATGATTTTCCGGTAATCGGAATTCCCGGTACCATTGACAACGATATCCTGGGGTCATCGTTTACCATAGGTTTTGATACCGCTATAAACACAGTGGTGGATGCCATTGATAAGATACGTGATACAGCTAGCTCCCATAACAGGCTCTTTTTTGTTGAGGTAATGGGGCGCGATGTTGGTCATATTGCACTTAATGCGGGTGTTGGAGCAGGAGCGGAAGAGATATTGATTCCGGAGCAGAATCTTGGTTTGGAGCGTTTGTTGGATTCACTGAAACGAAGTAAGGCTTCTGGAAAATCGTCCAGTATTGTCATTGTTGCAGAAGGTGATAAAATCGGTAAAAACGTATTTGAGCTCAAGGAATATGTAGAGGAACATCTGCCCATCTATGATGTTAGGGTTTCCGTACTCGGGCACATGCAAAGAGGAGGCAACCCAACTTGTTTTGATCGCGTGTTGGCCAGTAGAATGGGAGTAAAGGCAGTAGAAAGTATATTGGAGGGTAAGACCAATCTTATGGTCGGTATCCGGGATACTAAATTGGTGCTTACCCCACTGGCGGAAGCCATTAAGGCCCATACAGAAATAGACGAAGAACTCATTAGAGTTTCCGATATAATGACAACTTAAATTTAAACACAAAAAAAGTAAACATGTCAAATTTGAAAATAGGAATCAACGGATTCGGTAGAATAGGAAGGTTGGTATTTAGAGCAACCGTAAAAAGAGGTGATGTGGATGTTGTGGCAATCAACGATTTGTTGGATGTTGAGCATCTAGCCTACTTGTTAAAGTACGACTCCGTTCACGGAAACTTTGACGGTACCGTAGAAGTTAAGGATGGAAATCTAGTAGTAAACGGTAACACTATCAGGATTACTGCAGAGCGCGACCCAAAGAACTTGAAATGGGACGCTGTTGGTGCTGAAATCGTTGCAGAATGTACCGGTATATTTACCACATTGGATATGGCCCAATCACATATTGATGGTGGTGCCAAGAAAGTAGTTATTTCTGCTCCATCCAAAGATGCTCCTATGTTCGTAATGGGCGTTAACCACAAAGATGTAAAAGCAACGGATACCATTATCTCCAATGCTTCTTGTACTACCAACTGTTTGGCGCCAATTGCCAAAGTACTTAACGATGAGTTCGGTATAGCAGAGGCCTTGATGACAACGGTACACGCTACCACAGCTACCCAATTGACGGTTGATGGTCCTTCAAAAAAGGATTATAGAGGAGGTAGAAGTGCCCTTTTGAACATTATTCCAGCAGCTACAGGTGCGGCCAAAGCCGTAACCAAAGTTATTCCTTCATTGGAAGGTAAATTGACAGGTATGGCCTTTAGGGTACCTACTGCTGACGTTTCTGTAGTGGATTTGACCGTTAAATTGGAAAAGGAAACTTCTTACGAAGGTATCAAAGCTGCAATGAAGGCCGCTTCTGAAGGTGAATTGGCCGGCGTTTTGGGCTACACTGAGGAGTTGGTGGTCTCTCAAGATTTTGTGGGCGATGTTAGAACATCCATATTTGATGCAGATGCAGGAATCGAATTGAATTCCAAATTCTTCAAGGTAGTATCTTGGTACGATAACGAAACAGGGTACTCCAATAAATTGGTAGAATTGGCACTGCACGCAGCTAGCCTGTAAATATTTATCTCAAATAATTTTTTTCCTGAAGAGGGATTTTTTCACCCTCTTCAGGATTTTAATATAAAAAATCTCGACGTATGATTTTGATCGTGGATAGTGGCGCCACTAAATCCGATTGGATTGCCCTTGATGAAAAAGGGGAACAGCTTTTTGTTACCCAAACCCTGGGACTTAGCCCGGAAGTGCTTACCAAAGAAGTGATAGAGGATAGGTTGGCCAACAATTTTGAACTGTCCAAGAACAAAGAAAAAGTACGTCAGCTTTATTTCTACGGTGCCGGTTGCGGAACCGATAGAATGAAGAATTTTTTAAAGGCCATATTTAAGGATTTCTTTCCCAATGCCAAGGCAGAAGTACGGGAAGATACCTATGCGGCCATCTACGCCACTACAAAAATTGGAAGGCAGGGCATTGTATGTATTTTGGGTACAGGGTCCAATTGTAGTTATTATGATGGTCACCAGTTGATACAAAAGGTAACATCTTTGGGATATATCCTAATGGATGATGGTAGTGGTAATTTCTTTGGCCGTAAACTGATCAGGGATTATTATTTTCACAAAATGCCACAGGATTTGGGAATGAAGTTTGCCAAGGAATACGATCTCGATGCCGATGTAATCAAAGAACATCTCTACAAACAGCCCAACCCCAATACCTATTTGGCCACTTTTGCCCGATTCATTATAGAGAACAAGGAACATCCCTACTGCAAGGGGGTCATTGAGAAAGGTCTACAGCAGTTCGTTAACAACTATATCATGCAATATGAACTGGCAACAAAGGTTCCCGTAAGCTTCGTGGGCAGTATTGCACATTTCTTGCAAGATGAATTAAAAGCTTGTATTGAACGAAACGACCTGATTCTTGGTGTTATCAGAAGAAGACCTATAGAAGGCTTGGTAGAGTTTCACAAGGAAACTATTTAATCGCTATCATCGATATTTCTACATTAACAAACTTGGGAAGGTTTGCAACCTCTACTGTTTCTCTGGCGGGGGCAGTATCAGCATCAAAATAAGTTCCATACACCTCATTTATTTGGGCAAACTGGTTCATATCCTTTATAAAAATAGAGGACTTGATGACGTGCTCAAAAGTCATTCCCGCTTCTTCCAGAATGGCCTTTAGGTTTTCCATGGACTGTTTTGTTTCCTTCTTGATGTCGCCCTCGACCAATTTTCCCGTAGCTGGGTCTATGGGAATCTGTCCAGAAATGTAAAGGGTGTCTTTTACGAGTACTGCTTGATTGTATGGCCCGATTGGAGCTGGTGCTTTTGAGGTGTTGATTATTTTTTTCATGAGAATATTTTTATTGAATCTAGGGTAAAGATAAAATAGAATGCATTAACGCTGGCTTCTATTTTCCCATTTAATATCGCTTAAAATGGAACTCTTTATCCCAATAAAGAAGTACCAGCGCTCGTATCTTCCAAAAGGTGTCCAGTCAAAACTGAGCCTAAAACTACCAAGGTCGCGTTTAAATGCAAAGCGGGTATCGGCAAAGCCCTTGTTCTTTAAATCATAACCGGAGTTGAACCCTACTTCCCATTTGGGCGTTAGCTGAATGTTGCCCGAAAACATCAGGGAGTGGTTGGTTATCTCACTTTGCCTGTTACTATTGTTGTAAGAGGCAACGTAGGTGAACCTTGCATCCCATGGCAATTTGTTGTTGTACAATTGTTGCTCTTCGCCCTTATTACTGTCCTTCTCATTAGTCCTTCCTCTGTTAAAACGCGACTGTTCCCCTCGAACATCATCCATGGCAAAAGGGTTGTCACTAAAGTTGGATTGCACCTCTTCATCGCTTTTGTCTTTGGCCCCTCCCTTCTGGAACATTTCACTGTTCAGGGAGAAACTGGTGTTGACTCGGGCCGAGGTTAAACGGGCGATACCGCCTCCATTGTTGATGTTAAGGGTATTTATCCGCCTACCGCTGTTGTCGATGGCGTAGGGGTCGAACGTAGCAGCAAAGTTGATGGGCACATTTTTTATGATTTCCGTTGCACCGCTCATATTTATTGGACTGAGCTTTAATGAATCTGCTTCAAGGTTATAACTGGCATTGAAACTCAGGTTGCTAAGAATCTTGACCTTTTTTGGCTCTGTTGCCGTTGAATCTTTGTCCCTCACCTTGGCTTCCAAGGAGTTTTGAAGGGAAAAACTCAAGGAGCTCCCTTTGTTCAATGAAGGCCTCCCATATAAACTGGTTTCGTAGGGGGTGTATTCCACTTGATCGCCATCTTCATCAATATAGCTATCGTAAAATTGCTCAAAGGAAGGTGTGTAGCTGTAGCTTATAGAGGGACGCATTACGTGGCGCAGGGCCTGTATTTTTTTATCCTCCCCACGGTTCCATGTCCCATAGACCGTTGTTCCGATACTGGTACCAAAACTGTACCTGTTGAACCTATCGAATCCGGAAATGGTGTCCGTCACTACCTCCTCTATTTCGGCATCATACCGGCGTCTTATGGTTTCCATGGTCCATACGTCCTCGTAGTTACCGTTCAAGCTCACACTAAGGTACTTTGCCAGTTTAAAGTTGGTAGCAACTGGTATTCTATGGCGGGCCCCGATACGGGCATCATCGAACATTCCACTTTTAAAAAAGTTTTCCTCCGTAGTGGTGATGCTGTTCTGCGCATTCACATCATACTGAAAATTGATGTTCTCAAAAACACCTTTTTTCACCGCATCCCTTTTTACAAATGGATAGATACGCTCCATGCTTGCCTGAAAGGTCGGCAATGACATGTTTATCGTCCTTTCTTCCGAACGGTTGTTCTGTGTGTGGCTCAACGTAAGGCTGGTATTTACGGACGGGTATTCTGGAAATGTTTTGGAGTAGCTTATGGAGGATGCAAAGGTGTTCGTTTGTGAATTGTTCCGGTTAAATTGGTTCAGGGAGTTCGAATAATATTGACTGGAACCTAAGTTAACGGAAGCCGAAAATCGGGAATTTGGACTGGCCTTTGGGTCTTGAGAGTGGGAAATCCGAATATTATAATTGCTCGTTCGACTGTAATCATCAAATCCCCTTTGGCTGGTCACCAGGTTCTCGTAGCTTATATTTACGTTTCCATTGAACTTATATCTTTTGGAGTAAATGGACCTACCCTGTAACCCATAACTGCCATTGGTATAATAATCACCCGTAATACTAAGATCAACGTAGTCGCTTATGGGCAGGTAATACCCACCATTTTGTATAAAATACCCTCTTCTTGGGTCGTTACCGAAGGTAGGGAAGAGGATACCGGCCACCCTTCCGGTGGTCAAAGGGAAATAGGCAAAGGGAAGCGCTATAGGCGTGGGCACATCCATGATGTACATGTTACTGTACCCTGCGATAATTTTCTTTTTGGGGACAAACTTTGCCTTTCGCACCCTAATGTAATAGTCCGGGTTAACAGTATCGTTGGAGGTGGTCAACTTACCTTCGTTCAAGAAATAGACGGAATCGTTCTCTTTTTTGGTCTTTTCGGCATATACTTTCATCGCATCACTTCCCAATTGTCCAAGACCTGCTTCTTGTTCCGTCCTCGAATTCCAGATCAATGCTTTTTGCGTATCAAAATTGAACCGTATCGAATCGGGCCGTACCTCTTGGCTTCCCTGCTTAAAAAAAGGCAATTGGGAGTAATTCCCCAACGAATCCTTCATACGGCCAGCATATACCTCATTTTTGACATAATCCATTACAATTACACCAGCTTTGAGTTCGGTGTCCTGGTAATAGATTTCCGCTTCGTCGTACAGGTAAATTTTATTGTCCTTTTGACTTAACTTTACATAATCCTTAGCCTTATATTTTATTTTATCCAATAGCAAAGGTTGCTTTTTTGGCACGGTATCTGTTTCAACAGAATCAGTTTCGCTGGAACCGCTAAGGATGTTCGGAGGAAGCAAAGGAGCATAAATTGTGTCCTTGATGGCCTTGATGGGCAAGGGTTTAATTGGATCTTCCTGAGCACTTAAGGTAGCGATGCCACAAAGAAGAACAAATAGGAAAAGTAAAAGATGTTTATTTGGTTGCAACGTGATAAATCCTATTTTTGTGCTAGTTGGCCCAGTTCAGGGATCAAACTTACATATATTTTTTGTTCTACTAATTGGGGATTACAATATTTTTAACCATTACTGGACACTATAATTACTCAAATCTTATGAATAAAAGTCGGTTGGCATTTTTAGTTGTTATACTTCTGGCCCTTCCTTTGACCTCATTCAACAAAAATGATACCGAGGTTCAATCGAAGGATAAATTTGTTGTTGTTTTGGATGCAGGGCATGGTGGACATGACCCCGGAAACATTGGAAACGGTTATTTGGAGAAAAAAATTGCCTTGGCCATTGTACTCAATGTAGGAAAACAGCTGGAGAAGCATCAAGACATTAAGGTCGTCTATACACGTGATGACGATACATTTGTAGATTTGTTCGAGCGCGGGGAGATTGCCAACAAGGCCAATGCGGATTTATTTGTATCCGTACATTGCAATGCCCATAGTTCCGATGCTTATGGTACCGAGACCTATGTGTTGGGATTGCATGCCAACCGTCAAAACTTTGAGGTGGCCAAGAAAGAGAACTCTGTAATCTATTTGGAGGATAATTACGAACAGCGGTATGCCGAGTATGACATTAATTCCCCTGAATCGGTAATTGGTCTTACCATTATGCAGGAAGAGTTTTTGGACCAGAGCATACAATTGGGCAAAAAGCTTCAGGACAATTTTACAAAACAGTTAAAGCGTAAGGACCGAAAAGTCAAGCAAGCGGGATTCATTGTACTGCACCAGACCTTTATGCCAAGTGTTTTGGTCGAGGCTGGATTTTTGACCAACAAGAATGAAGGAAGCTACCTTAATTCAAAAAAAGGACAGGAAGAAATGGGAAATGCCATTGCCAAAGCGGTTTTGGCGTATAAAGAAGAAATGGGACTTACTACTTCAATTTCCGTTCCTGATGAAAAGATTGAAGATGTCGAAGTTGTTGATAATGTCAAAGAAGAAACGCTTAAACAAACAATCAAAGAAACAGCAGTTGAAAAGGAACCGGTAAAACAAGAAACAAATACCGTCGCTTCATCCGAATCAGAAAAAGAAACTGTTGTGGAATCCAAGGATACAGGAGTAGTTTTTAAAGTACAGCTAATGGCAAGTGGAAAAACGATACCTTTAAGACCGGATAATTTTAACGGGCTGGATCAATTGTCCAAAGAGCCATATAAGAACATGTATAGATATATGTATGGCAATGCCAACAATTATGAAGCGGCGAAGCGGTTGAAAAATGATGCGGATGCAAAGGGTTATACCACATCGTATATTGTTGCATACAAAAATGGGGTAAGGGTTCCGATAACGGACGCATTGAAGTAGCAATCCTTCAAATACCCTCTTGTGAAAATTATTCCTAATTTTGTTTAAAACATAAACCGAATCTTTTGAAACTATCCAGGGAAATAAAAACTGGGATCATTGTAGTCGCTGGAATAGTGGCCTTGATCTTTGGACTTAGCTACTTAAAATCCTCCGCTCTTTTTGAAAAAAGTAAGACTTTTTACGCCGTTTATGATGATGTAGGAGGTTTGCAACCGGGAACAAAGGTGACGATCAACGGCTTTAATGTCGGTAATGTCACAGATATCAGGTTCAGGGACGGGTCTGGAAAACTATTGGTAACCTTGACCGTTACCAACGAATTTGAGTTCTCTAGTAATAGTATAGCAGAATTGTTCGATACAGGTATTATTGGGGGTAAGGGAGTGCAAATTGTACCAGTATTGGATAATGCGCCTCCGGCAAAATCGGGAGATACGCTACAATCCAAAATAAAACCGGGGCTTACCGAATTAGTACAGCAGAAACTCACGCCGTTGCAAATGAAGGTAGAAGGAGCGGTTTCCAATGCAGATTCACTTTTGATGAACGTAAACCAGATATTGGACGACCCTACCAAAAAGCAACTTCAGCAAACCATAGCCTCTTTGAACCAGTTGGTAAAATCGTTTAAGACAAGTGCGGACAATTTGAATGTTTTATTGGAAAATAACAAAATGCAACTGGACAGCTCTTTAAAAAATGTGAGCCATATTACCTCAAACTTTTCAAAACTCTCCGATTCCTTGGTCAATGCCGATTTGGGCGGAACTCTGGAGCAGTTCCAAGGCACGGTTGGTAAGTTGAACAGTATTCTGGCCAAGATAGAGCAGGGCGAAGGTTCTTTAGGAAAATTGCACAAGGATGATGCCCTTTACAATAACTTGGCCGAAGCATCCCGGGAACTCGATCTGTTGCTTCAGGACTTTAGGTTAAACCCAAAACGATACGTGAACGTTTCGGTATTCGGTAAAAAGCAAAAAGAGTACACACTTCCAGAGGATGACCCTGCCGAACAAGAGGAAAATCCTACCGAACAAAAAGAAAATAACCAGTAGATGGAATATTTGCCCAATATCATATTTGCCTTGGCCCTGATAGCGGGCATTGGCTTTTTTGCACGTAATGTAAAAAAGTTGACCCGGAACATTAAGCTGGGAAAAGATGTTGATGTAAGCGACAACAAATCGCAACGCTGGAAGAACATGGCAAGGATAGCCTTGGGCCAGACGAAAATGGTGGTAAGACCTGTAGCGGGCATTATGCACGTTATTGTTTATGTGGGCTTTATCATCATAAATATCGAGGTATTGGAAATCATCCTCGATGGGCTTTTGGGAACGCACAGGTTGTTTTCACCATTAGGTTCTATTTATGATTTTTTGATAGGCTCTTTTGAAATATTGGCGCTGCTGGTCATCGTGGCCGTAGTGGTTTTTTGGATACGAAGAAACATTATTAGGATTCAACGGTTCATAAAACCCGAAATGAAAGGGTGGCCCAAGACCGATGGAAATATGATCCTGTATATTGAGTTTGTACTGATGGTATTGTTCCTTACCATGAATGCGGCCGATTTTCAGTTGCAGCAACTGGGTGCCGAGCATTATCACGAAGCAGGAGCATTTCCAGTAAGCCAATTTATTGTTCCATTGTTTGATGGCCTTTCGGAATCATCAGTAATATGGATCGAAAGAACAGCATGGTGGTTACACATTTTAGGAATTTTGGCCTTTTTGAACTACCTCTATTACTCCAAACATTTACACATTCTGTTGGCGTTCCCCAATACCTATTACGGTAAGGTAAAGCCACAGGGGCAGTTCAATAATCTGGAATCGGTCACCAAGGAGGTCAAATTGATGATGGACCCTGATGCAGACCCTTATGCGGCTCCAGCCGAAGAAGATGCCGCCGAGCCTGAGAAATTTGGGGCATCCGATGTCATGGACCTGAATTGGGTGCAATTGCTCAATGCGTATACCTGTACCGAGTGTGGGCGATGTACATCAGAATGTCCGGCGAACCAAACAGGTAAAAAACTATCGCCTCGAAAAATAATGATGGACACCCGTGACCGATTGGAGGAAGTGGGCAAAATCATGGACGCCAATAAAGGAGAGTTTGTTTCCGATGGCAAACAATTATTGAACGATTATATTACACCCGAGGAACTTTGGGCATGTACTACGTGCAATGCGTGTGTGCAAGCCTGTCCCGTAAGCATCGACCCATTATCCATTATCGTGGAAATGCGTAGGTACTTAGTGATGGAGCAGTCCGCGGCGCCTACCGAATTGAACAATATGATGTCCAATATCGAAAACAACGGAGCCCCTTGGCCGTACAACCAAATGGACCGTCTAAACTGGGTAAACGAATAAATCTAAATCTATGAGCGAACAATTGAAGGTCAAGACCATGCAGGAGTTTATGGCAGAAGGAAAACAGCCAGAGATATTGTTCTGGGTGGGTTCTGCCGGTAGTTTTGATGATCGTGCCAAGAAGATATCAAGAGCTTTTGTAAAGTTGCTGAACAAGGCCAATGTTGATTTTGCGGTCTTGGGAACAGAGGAAAGTTCAACAGGGGATGTGGCAAAACGGGCAGGAAATGAATTTTTGTTCCAGATGCAGGCCATGATGAACATAGAGTTGTTGAATGGCTATGAAATTAAGAGAATTGTAACCTGTGACCCACATTCTTTCAATACGTTAAAAAATGAGTATCCAAGTTTGGGAGGGAACTATGATGTTCTGCACCATACGCAATACCTAAAAGAACTTATCGATAAGGGTAGGTTGACCCTAACTGGGGACGGATACAAAGGAAAACGAATCACTTTTCATGATCCATGTTATTTGGGCAGGGCCAATTCCGTTTTTGATGCTCCAAGGGAACTTCTAGCCAAAACCAATGCAGAATTGGTGGAAATGAAGCGCCATAAAAAAACGGCACTGTGCTGTGGGGCTGGTGGTGCACAAATGTTCAAAGAGCCCGAAAAGGGAGATATGGACGTCAACGTGCTGCGTACAAAAGGCGCTTTGGAGACCAACCCCGATATTATAGCCACTGGATGTCCTTATTGTAACACTATGATGACGGATGGTATCAAGGCACATGAGAAGGAGGACAGCGTCACGGTTTTGGATGTAGCCGAAGTATTGGCGAATTCCCAAGGATTGTAAAATGAAGGTTTAAATTTCAGGTCGAGCATAGTCGAGACCTTATTGAAAAAAAAATATGCTAGCAGATTTTAATGAATTGCCAGACCACTCCAGAGTTTGGATATACCAAGCCAACAGGAGCTTTACGGAGGAAGAACAGGAAGAACTGGAGGAAAGCCTGACCGCTTTTTTAAAGGAATGGACGGCCCATGGAAGTGACCTGCATGCAGGTTTTGAGATAAAATACAAACGGTTTATCGTCATTGGATTGGACCAGACCAATGTCAGTGCTTCGGGATGTTCCATTGACGCCTCTGTGCACTTTATCCAAAGTTTGGAGCAAAAATATAATGTGGAGCTACTGGATAGAATGAACGTTTCTTTTAAACAAGGGGAGTTTATAGCCTATAAGCCATTGATCGATTTTAAGAAACTGGCCAAGGCGAAATCAGTTTCCCCAAGTACCATCGTATTCAATAACTTGGTGGCTACCAAACAGGAATACTTGGAAAACTGGGAAGTCCCGGCCAGCGAAAGTTGGCACTCCAGATTTGTATAGCAAAACCCTTAATTTATCTTAATTTCCATACTTTCCTCGACGAAATGCAATATTTTTATTGGCATTAAGTTGAGGTTCAAGACAAGATATTTATGCGGATAATACTCCAATTCCCCTTTTTCCTACTCATATGTATTCAAACCTTTGGACAGTCAAATCCCTTGATTGTCAAAGACTCGGTGGCTCAAATGGCATGGGTCGAAAATCAATACGCGAACATGTCCCTGCAGGAAAAAGTAGGACAGTTGTTCATGGTAAGCGTTGCATCGAATCAAAGCAAAGCTGCGACCGATAAGGTCAAGGACCTTGTTGAGGAACAAGGTATAGGAGGCGTCATCTTTTTGGTGGGCGGACCGCTACAACAAGCTAAATTGGCCAACGAATATCAATCCGTTTCCAAAGTACCGTTGCTAATCGGTTCCGATGCAGAGTGGGGACTGGCCATGCGTTTGGACTCTACTTATGCATTTCCGTGGAACATGACCTTGGGAGCCATTCGGGATAGTACCATTGTAGAAAAGGTAGGTTATCAGATTGGAAAACATGCCAAGCGTTTGGGCGTACACATTAATTTTGCTCCGGACTTGGATGTGAACAACAACCCACAGAACCCTATTATCGGAAATCGCTCTTTTGGGGAAGACCCTAAAAATGTGGCCCAAAAAGGACGTGCTTTTGTCCGGGGAATGGAAAAGGCCGGCGTGCTTTCAAGTGGCAAGCACTTTCCAGGTCATGGAGATACCGCCACGGATTCCCATAAATCCTTACCTATCATCACCTCTTCCGTGGAACGGTTGGATTCCATAGAACTTTATCCCTTCAAAAAAACAATGGAGGCTGGACTTAGCTCTACCATGGTAGCACATTTGGATGTTCCCAGCTTGGAGAGTAGGGAAGGGCATCCCTCGACCCTGTCCAAAAGTATCGTTACCGGAGTTTTAAAGAACCGGTTAGGTTTTGAAGGTTTGGTTATCACCGATGCTTTGAATATGAAGGCGGTATCCGAATTTGCTCCAGTGGGCAAAGTGGAACTGGAAGCTTTTTTGGCAGGTAACGATTTGCTATTGATGCCCGAGAATGTGCTCAAGGCAAAAGAAACTTTCATCCAGGCATATGGTGAGGGATTGATTACAGAGGAAAGACTGGCAGAATCCGTCAAAAAGATATTAATGGCCAAATACAAAGCTGGTCTGTATAATTATCAACCCGTGAACTTGGAGAATTTGTACGAGGATTTAAACGGAGTTGAGAACGATGTAATCTATGAACAGGCCATTGAAGCGGCCATAACGGTAGCGAAAAACAACTTTTCCTTGATGCCCATCAAAAAATTGGACAACAAGAAAATTGCATACGTACATTTTGGCGATGATTCCGGGAGCACTTTCCATGAATCACTTAACAAATACTATAAGGTAACCCACATCAAAGCCAAGGATATTGCACAATATAAAAAAGACCTCGCCAATTACAACTTGGTCATTATCGGTTTTCATAAAGACAATTCAAGTCCTTGGAAAGGATATAAATTTTCCAAGAACGAACTTTTTTGGATGGAGGAAATCTCCCGCTTGCGAACCAGTAATACCATCTTGGCCCTTTTTGCAAGACCCTATGCTTTGTTGGACGTTCTCAACTTTGATACCATGGATGGCGTAGTGGTAGGGTATCAGAACAGTAAGATAGCTCAAGAAAAGGTGGCAGAGGTGATATTTGGTGCTATAGGAGCCACGGGAAAACTTCCAGTCTCGGCCCATGATGAGTTCCCCGTAGGAACAGGAGTTGCTGTGGAACCCATTCAACGTTTGGGCTACAGTATACCGGAAAGGGTCGGTATGAGTTCGGAATTATTGGCCGAGGTGGACACATTGGTACAGCAGGGATTGGACTCCTTAATGTTTCCAGGTGCACAGGTATTGATTGCCAGAAAAGGAAAGGTTATTTACAATAAGAATTTTGGTCACCCTACTTATGATTCTGAAGAAGGAATATCTGAAGAATCCATTTACGACCTAGCTTCACTGACAAAGATACTTTCTACTTTGCCCATGATCATGAAAATGGAAGAGGAAGGAAAAATAGCTTTGAACGATACATTTAAAGACCTAATCCCAGCGTATGCGGATACCGAGCTCAAAGATGTTTCAGTGCTCAAGGCACTGTCGCATTATGGGCGCCTACCTTCCTGGATAGCTTTTTATTTGGACACTTTGGACAAGGACAGGAAACCATCATCAGAATTTTATAGTCCTAATCCATCCGAGGCATTTCCCTATAAAGTGGCCGAACATTTATATTTGACCAGATCATACAAAGATTCCATTTACAATAGAATTGGAAGACAAAGCCTCAAATCCAATCGATATAGATATAGTGATGTGGGCTACTATGTTTTTAAGGAATATATAGAAAAAACCTACGGTAGGCCCATTGATGAATTGGTCAATGAATTTCTGTACAGGCCCATGGGTTTACAGCGAACAACGTTTAACCCTTTAAAAAAATTTTCCAAGGAAGAGATAGTTCCTTCGGAAGAGGACGACTATTACAGATATCAAACTGTGCAGGGCTATGTCCATGATATGGGTGCGGCCATGCAGGGCGGAGTAGGAGGCCATGCAGGTCTTTTTAGTACAGCCAATGAGGTAGCCAAAATTATGCAGATGTATTTACAGGGAGGTTATTATGGTGGGGAACAGTTTTTTAATGCACGAACGGTAAAACGTTTCAATACTTGCTATTTCTGTAATAAGAACGTACGGAGAGGTGTCGGTTTTGATAAGCCACAGTTGAATGAAAGTGGCCCAACTTGTGGATGTGTCTCCCAAAAGAGTTTTGGACACAGTGGTTTTACAGGCACCTATACTTGGGCAGACCCTGATGAGGAAATCGTTTATGTGTTTTTGTCCAACAGGACCTATCCGTCCGCAACAAACACCTTGCTGATAAAATCGGGGCTGAGGACCCGTATACAGCAGGCCATTTATGATTCCATTATTAATTAGGTATAAAATATTGCCGTAGATTTGTTCTTATGAAAATAGCGATTGTATGTTACCCGACCTTTGGCGGTAGTGGCGTTGTTGCCACGGAATTGGGTATTGCCCTTGCAGAACGGGGGCACGAAGTACACTTTATCACGTACCGTCAGCCTGTTCGATTGGAACTTTTGGGAAACAATATCCATTTTCATGAGGTGCATGTGCCGGAATATCCGTTGTTCCATTACCAACCCTATGAGCTGGCCCTGTCAAGTAAGTTGGTGGACACCATTAAACTATATGATATTGAACTGTTGCACGTGCACTATGCCATTCCACATGCCTATGCTGGATATATGGCAAAAAAAATGCTTCAGGAATATGGGATTTTTATCCCTATGATCACAACGCTCCATGGAACGGACATTACCTTGGTGGGCAAGCACCCTTTTTACAAACCAGCGGTAACGTTCAGTATAAACAAATCCGATGTGGTGACCTCTGTTTCCGAAGCCCTTAAAAGTGAGACTTTAAAACTTTTTGATTTAGAGAAGGAAATCGAGGTGATTCCTAATTTTATAGAAACAACAAAGTACAAAAAGACCTACACCGATTGCCAACGTAGTATGATGGCGAAGGAAAATGAACGCATCATAACACACATAAGTAATTTTAGAAAGGTAAAGCGTATTCCGGACGTCATCAAAATATTCCATCGCATCCAAAAGGAAATGCCAGCTAAACTTATCATGGTGGGTGAAGGCCCGGAAAAGGAAAAAGCAGAAGATTTGTGTGATTCATTGGGAATTAAGGATAAGGTCCTGTTTTTAGGTAACAGCAATGAGATTGACCGTATTCTTTGCTTTTCCGATTTGTTTCTGTTGCCCTCGGAAACTGAAAGTTTTGGTTTGGCGGCATTGGAAGCCATGATCAATAAGGTAGCGATAGTTTCCAGCAATACGGGAGGTATACCAGAAGTTAATATCGATGGTGTATCTGGTTATCTGGCGGATGTTGGCGATGTAGAGACCATGGCAACAAAGGCCATTGAGATTTTGAAGGACGATGAAACCCTCGAAAGGTTCAAGGAAAACGCTTTCAATGTAGCTTCTAAATTCGACATTGTACACATTCTTCCCTTATATGAAGACCTTTATGAAAAGGCATTTAAATCACGTTTTAAAAACACATTTTAATATCAAATACTTTCTCCTCATAGCGTCGATTTGCTTACTTTCCTGCAAGGCTCAAAAGCCTGAAAGCTCCACCGTTGGCGAGCAGATTGATGGTTTGACATTGATCGAGCATCAAAACTTTACCAATATTGATTCTTTTGAAACCCGTGTAATCAGGGATACGAAAACATTGGGCAAATTTTATAAGCAAATCAACAAAACACGTAAACCTGGATTGCCGGTGCCGGTGGTCGACTTTTCCAAGGAAATGTTGATTTTGGTTTGTTTAGGTGAACAGCACGGGGAAAAAACAACGGTTTTATCCAAATTAAAGGAAACGGACCAAGAAATGTTGATAGCCATAGAGGTGCATAACGTTTCCAAAGAAGAAATGTCTATACAACCCATATACTTCCCATTTTATCTCTACAAAATGCCATTGGTCGATAAAACCGTGGTATTCCAAAAGATTGAGGAATAGTCTTTTCAAAATTATTCCTACTTCTTATCGATAAATAACGCACTTGAAAGGGCAAAGTTCCCAGATTGGAACGCTTGGCATAGCTTTGAAAGCATAAACCTCAAATCACTAAGAATGCATATTCTACGTCCTACCATTATAGTGATGGCATTGGCTTGTTTTACTCTTGGAGTTGCTCAAGATATGGAACTCACAAAAAAGGACAGTATTGTTCAGAGTTATTGGATGGTTTCGCTTGGAACCAATGCCGTTGATGACTCCGGAGACGAATTCCGTGAACTTTTTGATGTCCGCTCTGGTTGGAATATTGCTCCTTATCCATCGAGGGTTAGTATAGGGCGTTATTTCAAGAATGGTGTTGGGTTGGAGGCTATCGGATCTCATAACCGATACAGAGAAGGTAAGGTTGTTGACGAACTCACCTTAACGGAGGATATAGATTATTGGGGCTTTGACTTTAGGGTAAGCTATGACCTGAACAAAATATTGGGACATACCGGTTTTTTTGATCCCTATATTGGTATCGGTGCAGGATATACCGACGCGAATAATCAGGGTAGGGGAACCTATAATGGCGTGCTCGGTTTTAAAACTTGGTTTTCGGATCATTGGGGATTGGATTTTAATACTACGGGAAAATGGGCCATGAATACGGAAAATGTTACCAACCATATCCAACATGCCATTGCTGTTGCTTACAGGTTCAAAGTGGAGAAAGCGCTTTCCCGAAAAGGTCAAGAAAAACTGGCGCTTTTACAGGAAATGGAAAAGGAGCAAAAGCGAGTACAAGATTCCATTGCAAGAGCTGATGAAAAAGCTCGTTTGCTTGCAGAGCAATTGCAAAAAGAAAAAGAAGCGGCCGAACTGGCAGCTGCCGAAAAGGCGAAGAAGGAAGCAAAAGAGGCCGAGAGAAATGCGTTACAGACAAGATTGCACCAATTGGGGAACGTATATTTCAAATTCAATTCATCATATTTGACCACAGAGGATAAGGAGCTGTTGGACAAATTGGTCAATATTATGGAAGAAGAACCTAATTTGAACATTAAAGTTACCGCCCATACGGACTCCAGGGGTACGGAAAAATATAATCAATGGCTATCCGAGCGTAGGGCGCAAAGAACAGTCGATTATGTGGTGTCCAAAGGAATCTCAAAGGACAGGATTGTATATGAGGCCTTTGGGGAAACACAATTGGCCAACGAGTGTGCTGATGGGGTTTATTGTACCGAGGAAAAGCATTCAAAAAATAGGAGGTCCGAGTTTTTGATCATTGAATTTTAAAGAAAAGAAAAACCATAAATAAACATTAGCCATGTTATTCAACTCACTCGAGTATTTCATCTTTTTGCCAATAATGTTTGCACTTTATTGGTTTGTCCTCAATAAGAGTTTAAAATTCCAGAATTTCCTTGTTTTGGCGGGTAGCTATTTCTTCTATGGATTATGGGATTGGAGGTTTTTGTTTTTAATTGTTGCCAGCACCATGGTAGACTATTTTGTGGGTATAATGATTCACAAAAGTGAAAATGATAAGCAAAGACAAAAAATATGGTTATGGATAAGCGTTATTTTCAACTTATCCTTGCTCGGTTTCTTTAAGTACTATAACTTTTTTGTGGATTCCTTTATAGATCTATTTGAGGTTATGGGATATTCCATCAAAAGTACTTGGACACTCAAGATTATATTGCCAGTGGGGATTTCCTTCTATACCTTCCAAACGATGTCCTACTCCATGGATATTTATTACAAAAGAATAAAGCCTTGCCACGATTTTCTGTCCTTCGCAACCTTTGTAGCGTTTTTTCCGCAGTTGGTGGCCGGTCCCATCGAGCGGGCTTCCAATTTATTACATCAAATTACGAATAAAAGAACGTTTAACTACGATCAAATAGT
Source organism: Flagellimonas aurea (assembly GCF_017313785.1). Taxonomy (GTDB): domain Bacteria; phylum Bacteroidota; class Bacteroidia; order Flavobacteriales; family Flavobacteriaceae; genus Flagellimonas; species Flagellimonas aurea. Next base: position 294,955 of record NZ_JAFLNL010000002.1, on the reverse strand, counting down.
AAGCGGGCTCAAACTCATTCTTTGGGGACTTTTTAAAAAGTTGGTGATAGCGGATGGTATAGCACCTATTGTGGACGATATTTTCTTGAACCATGAAACATACCCGGCCTCCACATTGATTCTGGGTGTAACACTGTTCAGTTTTCAGGTCTACGGGGATTTTAGCGGATATTCCGATATAGCCATTGGTACGGCCAAATTGTTCGGCGTGGAATTGATGTCCAATTTCAAGTTCCCTAACTTTTCAAGAAATGTGGCCGAGTATTGGCAAAGGTGGCACATATCGCTATCCACTTGGTTTAGGCACTATGTTTATATCCCGTTGGGAGGGTCGCGCGTGAGTCAGGGAAGGGCAATACGAAATATCTGTATCATATTTTTGGTGAGCGGATTTTGGCACGGGGCCAATTGGACCTTTATATTTTGGGGAGGTTTCCATGCCTTGGCTTACATCCCGGTTTTTTTGATGGGAAGGAATACCATTTACAAGGATAATGTAGTAGGGGATAACTCCCTTTTTCCTTCTTTGACAGAATTGGGCCAATTGGTACTTACTTTTGGAATCGTCACCTTTTCCCGTATCTTTTTTAGATCCGAATCCTTGACAGATTCCTTTAATTTTATTGGGAGGATATTCAGTGATTTTAGTTATGCTCCCTATGAGCATCCCAATGGGTATCGTATGTTGGACTACTTTATCCTTTTGGCCGTATTTGTGCTTTATGAGTATCGGATTCGAAGGGATGAACGGAACCCGTTCCAGTTCAAGTCCAAGGCTGTTCGTTTTTTGGCGTATACCTTGGTGATTTTTACCATGCTATTGTTCTATGACAGTGGTTTTGATAGATCGTTCATTTATTTCCAGTTTTAACCATGAAAAAATTAATACTCAAATTAGGCGTTTATTCATTTCTTATTGTAATCTCTCTAGAGGTATTGGTCAGAATATTTTATCTAGGAGAAGATAAACCATCACGTTTCGTGGATGATAAAAAGGTTGAAAAGTGGATTCCAGGCCAAGTAGGTTATTCCATTACAGGCAACAGAAACCAAAATTTTATAAGATATAACATAAACAGTTCAGGTTTCAATTCCTATCAAGAATTTGAACCCACCAAAGATGGATTTGAAGTCGCTTTAGTTGGGGATTCATTTATTGAAGGGTTCCACCAACCATATAAAATGTCTATAGGGAGAAAGGTGGAACAGAAATTTAAAGATAGGATTAAGGTATTCGAATATGGCTACTCTGGATATGATATGGCCGATCAGTTACATTTGATAGACGCATACAAAGAGGATTTTAGAATGATTGATCGTATTTATATCAAGATGAAATTTTCCAACGATTTAAATCGGGGCGAATACAATGTGCAGAATGAAAGGCTTAAATTAGAATCTCCTTTAAACAAGATTTTCAAGAAAAGTAAATTATTGGTTTATTTTTCCGAAATAGGAGTCTTAAGTTCGGTCAGAACTTGGGTAAGGGAGAAGAAGGATATAATTCAAAACCGAGAGGATAAACCAGATAAAACCATTTCTAATATTAATAAGGATGAGATCTATTTGGAAAATTTCAAGAGTTTGGTGTCTCTTTATGGCTACGATAAGAACAAGACAGTTTTATTAATGGACGAGTCGACTACTTCAAAACTATTTTTGGACTATTTAGACAATAATGGTTTCCAGCACATTGATTTTGGTACTGAAATCAATAATTCACATAGAAAAACAACCCTGGTTTATGACAAACACTGGAACAATTATGGGAGGTCTATTATTGCAGAAATAATCGAATCGGATTTACATAAAGTTTTGGGCGAACCATAACCTGATTTTTATTTGTCTTTTTTGATAGGTATTTTTTTTATTTGGCTAACCTTGGTTTTTGAAAATAAAGAAAGACTTTTTGGAATTCCCATGTTGGACTACATAGGTGTCTGTCTCATTTTTTGGTTTATACACCTTGATTTCCCAATAGGCCAGTGTATTGGTATAGAGATAATCGTTAATAGCTTTTCTAAGCCCTTCTATCTGTTCCACCTCCTTGGGAGTTAACAGCGTTAGCATTTGAAGGTTGGTATGACCATTGACCGCTTCAGTTGAAAAATCAACTTCATCCAAAACTATTTTTTTTGCCTTACCAAAATTAAAGCTTTCCATGAGCTTGTCCCTGAACTCATTCACTTTTTTTGATTTTAGATATTCTTTTAAACGAACCTTCCAGAGTTCAATCTTTCCTACCAACCCTAGGAGCAAACTTCGTTTTGGGGTGATTATCCAATGAGAAAACTGGTAGATATGGTTGCTCCATTTTCTTTTGTAATCCATTCCACCGACACCCATTTCAAATAATCTATATCCATTGGATAGGCACCATTCCAACTGTTTATAGATTTCTACATGTCCTAGGCCAAATTTGCCATAGTCAAGGTCGTATGAGGATACCGAACTGAAAAGAACCGGGCCCAAATGATAGTTCAAGGATATCTCTATGGGTTTGGTTCCATCATAAATAACAAACAACGAGGCCTGTTTGTTTAAGATTTGTTGATAGGTGTTTTGTTTTAGCGCCTCCCATCTCCACATTTCTTTATGGGTCTCCTCGCGTTCTTGGAACCGTTTCTTGATCATATCTCGTAGAGCATCAAAAACGTCATAATAAACCTCCTTTTCAAGTTCTCCATGGTACAGTTTGTATGATATGGGAAAACAGGCTTCCAATCTGTTGACATAGCGTCGAATGATACTCCTTGGTTTCGACTTGAACTGGGAAGATAGGTAGTCATCAATGGAGGAGCAATTGGAGAGATCAATGGAGTACCCCCAATTATGTTGGTCGACGGTCTTGATATTGTATGAAGATTTCGCTTGATCAATGATAAAATAGGACGGAATTAAACGACACGAAAAAGCATATTTTTCCTGTTTTGCCCATGAATATGCATCAAACTGCAAAGAAATGTCCATTATTTTTGAATGGGCAAATTCCATGGGCAAACTCCCCCGTTCGTAAAGGGATTGAAAGATATTTATGTGTTTTACTTTGCTCATGGTCAGGACTCCGATATATTTTTTGTGTAATGGTCGTTTTTATTGCTCAGGAATTGTTTGGTCCTGTATTTCCAGATAAACCATCTTTTGGCCAATTGGTGCACTTGGAGTTTTTTTAGGAATCGGATTCCATAAAAACGAGAGGTGTTCAAGGTCCAAGAAAGTAATGCCTGCAATCTGCTTCCAACATTTTTAGGGTCGTACAAGTCTATTTGTGTATAAGTGTACGAAGTATTTACCCATTTTCTTTTGTGTAAAAAGTCGCCCCGGCCCATATCCACACGGGTGATTCCTTTATCAAAGCACCAAGCCACGGCCCCCATCATAATTTGGTTTCCCGGCCCATATTGGGAGTAGTCAACATCATAAGCGATATTGAAAAGATAAAGGGTGTCTCCATAAACAAAACCGATGCCCAAAGCTATTGGATCATCCGCATCGAACAAGGAAAATATCACGGCCTTTTTTTCTGGAAGCAATTTTCGGAACATTTTTTTGTACAGGGGCAACAAGGGTATTTCATAATTGGATACCTCCTTTTGCTCAAACCGTTTTTCAAGGAACTCTCCCAAGCTTTCAAACAGCATGTCCAACGTTCCTCTTTCGGTTTTTCCATAGTAAGTGACCATGCGGGCAGGAATTTCCTTGAAAAGCTTTTTACCTTGCCTCTTCAGATTTCTGGCCCCTTTTGCATTAAAACGCGACCTGAAATAATCCTCGAAATTATTGTATCTGTTTAATTGAATAAGATAGCCTTGGTATAGGGGGGAAGTAAATCTGTTCCGGGATTCTAGGGATTCCAAAAACCTTACGGGTTGATAGTCGGGTACATCGATTAAGGTGTAAGCCCCATGCTTATCTTGGTTTTCGGCCAATGAAACCTGATATGAGCCATTTTCATCGACCTTGACCGTAAGAACCGGTGTTTCGATATGGGAAGGCCCCAAAAGTATATCAAGAAGAAACCTTGCTCTCATTGGTCTGTGGTTTTGGAAGGAATCAACATAACGTTAGTACATAGTAACGGTCCTTGATATGGATATAGTATTCCTTGGATTTTCCGTTTTTTAGGAACACTTGTATCTGGTCGAAACGGGAACGGTGCTTATATGCAAGTTCAATAATCGGTGCAATCAGTGATTTGTTTTCTTTAAGGTTTATCAGGGCATTTTTATGGATTGTTTTGATAGCTTCCGTTTCTTTAAAAGGCAAAACCACGTAGTTGGCTTTGTCAAGATGATTTACCTTTCTCCTTTTTATTCGGTGTATGATTTTGTCCAACCCCATATATTTTAATTTTTTTACCATGGTATGCCTAAATCGTACACTCGTTAGTCTAACGAAGAACTTTAGCCGGTCCCATAAATTTGAAGCTTCATTTACAAAAACCAGGTTGTTGGCATACGTTCTGTCAGCCCATTTTTCTTTGATGTAGGCATATCCTTTTAGCAAGTCGTATGTGGTATAGCCTTGATTTATGAACCAAGAAATGTTCTGCCACATATCCAACTTTCCCAATCGAAAAACATCATAATCCGGATTGTACGCACTGAGTATGTAAAAGGCCAGTTTATCCTTCATCATGTTGATACGAATGCTTACCGGTTCTCCATTTGCATATATGACGAATAATGTTGCCCGATTTTGCAATAGCATCGGGTACAGATCAGCCTTGATTTGGTCAAGATGCGGCAGTTCATAGTTCTCTTCGTTCTTTTCTTTGAACCTTCGAATCATAAGTGTTCTAAGTTGCTCAAAGATTTCATTGTACCATTTCTTGTCGATGCTGCCTTGAAATACTTCATATCGGATATCAAAACATTCCTCCAAGCGTTTTTTATACCTTCTAAGTGAAGACCGGGTTTTTGGACCAAAATGTTGCTCCATGTATTGGTTCCCATCCAAATATCGCTCAAGCTCGATTACATGCGTATGTTGAGTAATAATGGTATGGGTTGAAAACTTTTTCTGATGTTGATCCAATATCAAATCTACGTAACCGGGCACATCTTGAAGGACAAAGGACCTATTTTCTATCAATAGTGGTTTGGCTGAAGGTTTTTCATAGAGAGGAAGGCCGTTTCTGGAATCCAACACACGTTCAATGACATCAGGAAATTTTTCTTCCGCCAATAGTGATCTTAAAAAGATGATCTTGTTGGATGGTTTATTTCCCATGCTTTTCCGCTCTATTTTTGAAAATGATTTTTCCTAAACTGTTGGGGCATTCCAAAATAATTGTACGTTCATCATCCAAACTGATGTAAAGTTTGAGATGCTCCAGCTGCTCTTTGGAAAGGTACAAAAAGTGATATACGGCTCTTTTACCATAGGGCTGTTTCAAAGAAGCTATTTGAATTCGGGAGAATTTTTCCTTGTCCATTTTTGCCCATTGTTCCTTGTCCAGCTTTTCCAATAGGTATAAGGGCTGAATTCTTTTTTCCTTTCTTTTGGGCAAGAATGGAATTCGGTGGTAAATGGCTCTTAATCTTGACATGAAGGGATAATACATGTCAAATTTTAGGGAGAGCGAGAGCCAAGTTATCAAGGGGCTTACCATAGAAAAAGATCTTGGTTTGGCAACCACTATATGGCAGGCATAGAGATAGGTATGATCCGCAAAACGAAGTTTGTACTCCATATTTTCACGCAAAAGGTCATAGATTTCGAAACCCATCTCAAAACACCATTGTAGTTGGATCATGATATCGATATACCCCAGGTAAAACTTGGAGTAATCAATATTGAAGCCCCTGACATAGCCAAAAACCAATCGTTTCCAGATATAGTTGAAGGAAATATGTATAGGCTCATCACCATGATAAATAACGATCAAGGATGCTTTTTTTTCTCGAATAAGCCCTTTTCCGAGTTCCTTGAATTGGTCCCATTCCGTGAGCGCCATATGGTGCATTTGTTTTTCATTGAAACGGGTGGTGATCATCCGTTTCAAGTTGTTCATCAATTTTTCATAAGTGCGATCCTGTATCTCACCATAATAATATTGATAGTCTATCGGGAACACCTTTTCCAATGTTCTTTTGTAGGCTTTTAACCTCGACACTCTTTTGGGGCTCAATTTACTTTTTAAGAAATGGTCAAGGTTATTGTATTTCTTTAAATCAATATAAGAACCCTCAAAAGTAGCCACTGATTTTTCCAATTTTTTTTGACCGTTTTGAGCAAAAGAAACGTTCAAGTATCCCGGCACATCGGTATAGAGGACATTTTCTCCACTGGATTCCGGCTCATCGTCGGTATTCAGATAGACCCTGCTAGGGTCGTCCTTCAGCGAGATAGATGTTACATGCTCTGCAATAGTGTCTTTTTCGAGCAGCTCTGCTAAAAAGGAAACGTTCTTCATTGTCTGTTTTCTTTTGTATCCATTGGGCCATTGACCTGAAATATCAAAACTTCTTTTTGGGAGATCATTTTTATTTGGTCCCTTTTTTTATAAAACTTCAAGGAATCCATCTGTTCCCGCCTTCGATAGCAATAATCACAAATTGCTCTTTGGATATATTGGCTTTGTATTTCATTGAAATGAACTCTCTTTTCATCAATCCCTACGGTGGTGCTGTCCAAAAGTGTTTTCTGAACCTTGATGTTATTCTTGGAGCTGTCCGTTGATTTTTGGGTATTGATCGATCTAATGGATTTTGTAGCGTGATAGACAAAATAGAAAAGTTTCAATCCAAAGAAAACGGAATGACCCCAAACCCTTGATAAAGCTTCTTTTTTGGAGTAGATGGTTTCTATCAAAAAAGGGTAGGAGGTATCTGCAAACCTACTTTTGTAGCTATACTCTCCTTTCATAAAATCGAACACTTCAAACCCTTCATCAAAGCACCACTTTATGACATTGAGAAGTTCAATATTGCCTAGACTAAATTTGGAATAGGCCGAATCAAAGGTTTTGGTGAATCCATGAACAATTTTTCCCAGTATATAGTTCAGACTTATGGCGATGGGTCTATCCCCATTATAGATGACCGAAATGCAAGCTTCTTTACTACGAACAAGTCCCAAGGTTTTTGCTCGGTATTCCGACAGCATTGGATCGGTATGGTACCGCATGCCCCTTTCTTCAAATCGCTTGGCCTGCATTTGCTCAAAAGCATTGAAGATTATCTGGTATTCTTCTTCTTCAATGGAGCCGTAATAGATTTTGTAGCGAACGGTAAAACATTCATCCAAGAGATTTTGACTTTTGATAAAATGAGACCGTCCCTTTTGAGCAAAGTTCTTTTTTAAGTACTCCTCGTAACTTTCATAGGCCGATAGTTTTATCAAGGAACCAGGGAATGTCTTTACCTTTTTGATGACAATATCTGACCCTAGGTCCAGTTCGGTATTTATATAACTTGGAACACTGGTCAGTACCATGGGCCTTTGTCCATTATTGGAAAGGGTTTTTAGGGGCAAGGCTTTTTGATATGCGAAGTTACCGGTAAATGAATTTCTTATTGAACGATACAATTTGTCCGTCTTTTTTTCAAGAAGGACGAGTTCATGAAAATCGATGTGATTGGATAGTATGTTAAGAATTCTCGGCATAATTAGTGACCCTCACCTGTCATTGAAAATAACCTATTTGCGCCATTTATTTATGGCATATAACCATTTGTCCACTTGTATTAGATTTCCCAAAACCCCCATATTTCTGAACCATTGCAAGATGTTCAGTTCTATTTTTTTTGACTTGGCCCTTATGATGCCCGCCACGGATTTTTTGGAATATACGATTTCGTGGAACAAACGATAACGATGATTGCACCATTTTTCCTTGTAAGGGTTCGTACCCTTGGAAACGTCATAGATGTAGATATTATTGGAGAAACACCATTCCAGCTGGAACTGCATATGGATATCTCCCAAATTGTATGTTGCATAATCAATGTCGTAGGTTTGGATATGACTGAACATTACATGGTCCACAATGTAGTTCAAGGCAATGCATAGGGGCAGTTCATCCTTATATATAACAAACAATTTGGCCTCGTCAGCACGTAACTTGGGTAGTGTAAAACCATACAATTGCTGCCATTGGGAAAGGTCCCTGTTCAGGATTCCTTTTTGATCAAACCTTTTGGACAATAGTTCTTTAAAATGGTCGAATATTTTTTCATATTCTGATTCTGCCAAATCACCGGACAATACCTTGTATTCAATCCCCCCCAAGGATTCTAATTTCTTTTTTTTACTCCTAAGATTTTTGATATTGCGTTTACTGAGTTGGTTGTTCAAATACTCCGAAAGGTTCTGGAAAGGAAACAAGTTGACCAAATGTCCATTATATTGTGGCACACCGATGATACCCCAATCCATGGGAACATGTTTCTGAAAATCAAGATAGTCAGGTATATCCTTGATCATATAAAAATGCCTCCCTTGTTCTTGATAGATTGAAGGGGCAAACGATAAATAGCGGTTCACAAGCAGGTTCCGAACATTCCCTTGGTGTACGGCATGCAGGGTTTTGTTCAGATATAACTGAAACAGGCAATGGTCGGTATAGTGCTTGGGAAGGCCAGTCATTGCTCAACTTTTCACTTAGGTTTGTGTCCCAATTTATAGCGTATTTTATGTAAGCCTTTATGAATTCCTTGTCTACGGGCCCAATACTTAAGTTTGAACTTTGTAGCCAATAGTTGGGCAAGCCCCCAGCTTATCAAGCTCTTGGGATTGTACCAAATATGATAATTCAGGAAATAGGAACGATTGCTCCACCTCTCCTTATAATCAAAATGACCTTTGGAAAAGTCTAAAACCTTAAAATTGTTTTTAATGCACCAATCTATTTGTTCAACTATACTGAGACTGCCTATCCTATACTCTGAAAAATCGATGTCAAAAACCCGTATGACGTCATAGGCATGGTCCTTTGAAAAATTGAGTAGTGTAATGGCTATTGGATTGCCCTGAACAGAGCCAACAAATAAACCTGCTTCATTGTTGCGCATCATTGGCAAGGTAACATCCTTGAAAAACGACCATTCTTTTGGGTCCAGATTGTTGTTCACTATCTGTTTTTCATCGAACCTGCGTACAAGAAGGTCATGGAATTTTTCAAAAAGGTCGTCATATTCTTTTTCTGGTACATCGCCCCATATCATCTGGTATTCCACTGAATACTTTTTCTTCAACTTATTTCCGTAATTCCTCAACTTGGACCGGCTCCGTGAGCTTAGGTTGCTTGTGAGGTATCCTTCGGCGGACCCTTCATTGGCCAAATCACAAATATAACCTTCGTATTGTGGTATAGAAATCAATCGGAGTCCATTTGGTATTTGTTCCCTGCGGAATCCAAAATCCGGAACATCATAAATAAGATAGACCTTATTGTCATTTGCAATGGGCATGGTTGAGGGATTGACACAATAATGGATCCCTTTAGTGTTTGTGGCCCCTACATTGTTATATACGGGAAGTCTTCCCTTTTTATAAAATGATATGCCTTCAAAACTATCACAATTCATGGTGTCCAAACCTCTTGCAAAGTGCTGTGACCAAATGGATGTGAAGGTATCCGAGGTATACGGACCATCAGGTGGTGGGGGAATTATATGTTTTTTTTCACTTGTCAAGCAGATTTCATCTTTTTATATGAACGGCCATATCCTTGGCCAATTGTGTAGAAAATTGAATGGCACTTTCAGAGTGTAGATGCGATCCATCGTAGGTTTTGTAACCAGGGGCATTTTTGGAATAGTCGAGGTAAGGAATTTGGTGAACTTTTGTAATGCTGTCCATTGACTTTCTAAAATTTGGGGAATTCTCGTTTTCGAAATCAATAATTTCTTTGTCGGCCGGCATTCTTACCAAAATTACCTGTCCCTTGTCCATAAGGTATTCAATGGTCTTTCCAAACCATTCCCATCTATAGCTTTTTGTTTCTTCCTTCGGTAGTCTACGTTGAAAATAGGCAAGATTTTGCCTTTTCCAGTCCATTTTCAAAGCATCGCTAAGGGTAAAGTCGCTTCCAGATACCAAGACCTCGTTCCATCCATTGTCATGCGTAATTACATTTCCTGGTTCCCTTTGGGCAAGCAGGGCATGGTAAAGCCCCTCTCCATAACAGTTTATGATGTAACTATAGTTGGGGTTCGAGTTGAAGTCCTCGGTTTTTCCTATGGCCGCTTTCTCGTCCATTTTTTTGATTCCTTCGGCTCCAAAGCCAATAGGGGCGGTAAAGCTACCCGGAGATGCACTTAGTATGAACACTCCTTTGCCATTGGCCCTTATGAGTTTTTTTTTGATGGCCTCCAGATATACCTCTCCATAATAGTATTGGTTAGCGGCGAAATTTATCAATGGCAGATCTATTTCCTGATTGATATTTTCGGTGACCGTTTTGGGGTCAATTCCTTGATCTGCCCTCGAGAGTCCAATGACCAAACTACTGGCACCTTGGGTATATTTAGGATAATACATATCCACATAGCCTTCGGAAAGTCTATTGACCAAAAAGGCATATGCCGAGGCCAACAGCGCTAAAAAAAGGAGGAGCTTTAGGATAAAAAATCTCATTGTGATCAGAATTGAAAATAAATAAAACTCTCTTGCCTGTTGATGCCGAGCATCACAATAATGGCGATATATGCCAAGTACATGGACCACCGAGCCCAGACCGGTCGCCCTTCCACCAATTCATATATCTTATTGTTCCCCTTAACAAAGTGAACCCATTGTACACCAAAAATCAAAAGGATGCTCAAAAAGAGCTCCAAATAGTTATTGAGTACATTGATGTGCAAGTTTGGTACAACAAAGAGATTACCAATAAAGTTGAAAGCTTCTTGCATTGATGCCGACCTAAAGAAAATCAGGGATACCATCATTAAGGTAAAAGAGGTTGCCCAACCTAATAGAGCCCTAAGTTTTAAAGGGACATGTAAACGGTCAAAACTATTTTTCCGCCATTTGTTGGTAGCCACTTCTATTATCAAAAACAGGGCATTGATCAATCCCCAGACCACAAAGGTCCAATTTGCCCCGTGCCAAAGGCCCATGATAAAGAAGACCAATAGTACGGAGACCACCCGGTTTAAATGGGCTTTTCTTCTCAAGGGACTATAGAGATAATCCCTTATCCATTGGGTTAGGGATATATGCCAACGTTGCCAGAACTGCGTAATACTGATCGAGAACAAGGGTCTGTTAAAATTATTGATCAATGAAATCCCCATAGTCTTAGCAGCTCCGATAGCTATATAAGTATAGGCAGCAAAATCAAAGTATATCTGGAATACAAAAAAGAAAGCTGCCAACAAAGAGGGAAGTCCCTGATGACCGTCTGGATCAGCATAAACAGCATCCACGTAAATGCCCAAACGATCGGCCACGACAATTTTTAAAAAGAACCCCCATGCCATGATAATCATTCCTCTTTTGATTTGGGATATATCGGGAGAAATCGTTTTTTTTAACTGAGGCAACAGCCTAGTGGCCTTTTCAATAGGACCAGCAACCAATTGCGGAAAGAAAGCTACAAAAAGGGCGAATCTACCAAGGTGTTTCTCGGGCTTCATATTGCCCCGGTAAACCTCTATGGTATAGCTCATGGTCTGGAACGTATAAAAGCTGATACCTACCGGTAACAAGATTTGATCAATTCTGTACGACTGTATCTGTTCGGAAGCGGAGATCTCTACCCCAAAATATTCCAAGATGTTGTTTGTGGAATCAATGAAGAAAAACAAATATTTGAAAGCAACAAGAATACCTATGTTGACCACTATGCTGAGCCATAGGTAATATTTTTTCCTTCTGGAAACTACGTCACCGATTTTTAGGCCACAATAGTAATCCACCAGAGTGGATATGAGCAATAGAATAATCAGGTAGGGTTCAGAGGCGGCATAGAAATAATAGCTTGAGGCCAATAAGAACAGCCACCGCAGTTTATGAGGGAGCACATAGTACACAAAAAGTACTACGGGGAAAAAAAGTAGGAACTCAAAAGAATTAAAAAGCATGGATAATCCTTGTGTTTGGGAAACTATTGGTCGGTTCATTGTAAAAGTAAGATTAATTGGATATTTCAACACAGGACCGAGTTAATCTCACAAGTTTCATCGATGAACACACTATTTAAGGATGTTCGCCATGTCATGGGTAAAATAAAGACGTTCGGCAGAAATTCTTGGTGTATTGCCATGCCCCGGATTATCTTAGCAATTGTTGGAGCAGATGCTATTGCAACAGCATCATTTATTTTTACCGAATCGGGAAGTGGTCAATCAGTATGGTTTTACCTTTCCTATTTGCGGAAGTTATTAACGAACACTTTATATGGATAGAAACATCAAATGGGCCTTTTTATGTAGTTTTTGGGGCAAAAATGCCAAAGATGCCATTGCATGGCATGCCGAAAATGGTCAAATTGATAGAATAGGGATGGTCATTTATGAACAGGAGAACTGTGGCGCGGCCGATGAGGCAAAGCTAAATGGGATAAAGCATGTTCGTATGCCCTTGAAAGATTTTGACAATAAGCGGGACCATCAAGCTAAAATGGTCGATATTTTATTGGAAAACGGGATAACGCACATTTTCCTTCTTGGGTTCGAACACCTTATCCGAAAGCAAATGTTGGATGCGTTCCCAAATAAAATAGCGAATATACATCCCTCCTTGTTTCCTAGTTTTTTGGCAACCAAGACAGCCATACAGGATGCCCTTGATTACGGGGTGAAGGTAACAGGTATTACGACACATATTATCGATGACAGGTTCGATCGTGGAACCATCTTGTGCCAAGAACCTGTTAGAATAGATGAGGGAGATACTTTTGATACGTTATATCCGAAGTTTTCAAGTAAGGGACTTCCGTTGATCATTGAAAGTATGAAGCTGATGGAAAATCAGAATTAATACATTTTCAAATTGAAAAATAACTAAACTTATATTCAGGTGTACAGTAATTTTTTTAAAAGATGTTTTGACTTTACGGCATCATTTATTGGATTGATTTTGCTTTCTCCAATCTTTATTTTAGTCACCATTTTACTTTGGATCGATTTTAGGGGAACTCCTTTTTTTACGCAAGAACGGCCAGGTAAAAATGAAAAGGTCTTTCATATTCTAAAGTTTAAGACTATGAACGACAAAACCGATGATTCCGGAAAATTGCTGCCCGACAATCAACGGATTACCAAAGTAGGGGCCTTTGTAAGAAAGACCTCCTTGGACGAGATCCCACAACTTATCAATATAGTAAAAGGAGATATGAGTTTGGTTGGCCCCAGGCCGTTGAGAACATACTATCTACCTTTTTATAACGAGGTGGAGAAAAAAAGACATTTGGTACGCCCCGGTATTACGGGACTGGCACAAATATCCGGAAGAAATTTTTTGACATGGGAAGAAAGGTTTGCTCTAGATGTGGAATATGTAGATAATATTGGACTTTTCATGGATGTTAAAATATTGGTTCAGACTTTTAAAAAGGCCTTACTTGGCAAAGATGTTGCCGAAGACCCCAATGCTTTTATCGAGGGTTTTGATGTACATCGCAAGAAGCAGCTTGAAAACAGCCAGACTCCTGTTTAGAAGGCCCTGTTCCGTTATTCTTCACACCTGAAAGTTATGGAGTACCAAAATAGGAATTGGTTCGGTAAGCCGGGAAGTAGTTGGTATTTGAATTTTCTTCCCCTTCCTTCTCTCGTGCAATTGTGCACAGTTGGTCGTAAACTTCGATATTGGAAATATATTTCCAGACCTTGAAAGGAGCTGTCTTTTTGGAGAAGGATGCCTTAAAATCATATAAAGAATCGTTTTTGCTTCCAACACCTCCACCAAGGTTAAAAAAGTTATAACTGTCCAACTTACCTTGGCACCTCACATAATCAATAACCCCACGGATAGGGGACAGGTGCCTGTAAGCATCTACCGTCCCGGACAAGTGATATTGAACGATGTGGTCTTTGGTACGGATGATAAAGGCCCCAGAGGCTACATCTCCGTTCTCTTTTGAGGTGGCGAATACAAAGCTTGAATCAAAAAAGCTATGGTTCCGTAAAAGTTTGATGAAATATGGAAGTTTAAAATAGTATTGACTATTGGCGCCTACGCGTTCCATACTTTGATAATATATTTCCAAAAACTGACGAGCATCATCTTCAGAATTTCCTTCCCTAATATCAAAAAGCTCTTTGTTTCGCTTTATGTATCTCTTTGTAGTCTTTGAATACTGTTTTAGATGTGCTTTGGATTGCTTCAAGTCAAAATAAACAATGTCGCCAAGGGACTCGATTTCGCCCATGTGGGAAAGAAGCTGTTCTTGGTTATCTATAAAAGGGTTTGTACTTGAAAAAATGCTGATGATCTTATCATCCAAGAAATACCCGAGCATTTGTTCTTTCCAATCTTGAAAATCGAAGTGGGAGGTAAGCCCGGAAATCAATGGTCCAGCATATCCATATACCGAGGTGGCATCAAAAAAACCGCTACCATTTATAGGTCTTATTACAAGAGGGAATGCGATGGAAGTATTGCCAGATTTGTACAAAAGAAGTTTGGCCACTTCATTGTCCTTTATGCAGACCTGATGGTAATCATAGGAGTGGTAAAAGTCCTTTTTTTCAAAAGAACTTATTGCCCTGTTCCATTCATTTTCCTCTGTAATAACTCTAAACATACAATAGTTTGGTTCATCTCTATGATGAAGGGTTCATCCGGTAAAGTGGAAAAAAGGACCCTGTCTCTTTTTCGTTCACAGGTCCACAGACCAACTCACAAAGTTCATCGTATTTAGTTTTGTTTATGATTTTTCTCCCCGTATAAAAAACACGGTCAGTGGAATTTGGAAACAGGGATTTCTTGAATTTGTACAGTCCGTCGCCATTGGTGATGCCCCCACCAAGAATATAATGGCTCTTTCCTTTTTGAATTCCCCAACGTATGACCTCCACTCTTAGAAAATCATTTGGTCTACAAGCAAAATAGTCGGACAAGGTACCGCCCAAATATGCGTAGAGGCAATCGTTGAGGTGAATAATAAGTTCCGTGGATATGGCAATATCATCCTTATATACAAGTACTATGGTGAAATTTTCCTTATTGTTAAGGATCATGTTTTCAAAATGTTCCAAAGAAAAGTACAGCATCTTGGAAGCTCCGTTCCTTTTCATGGTACTTACATAGATGTCATAAAAGGAAGTTAGGTGGTGGGGTTCAATGGCTTTTCCTTCATAAAACTTAATGGTTAGGTTTTCCTTTTCTGCCTTGCGATAGTTGTTCCTCACTTTGGAAACAAAGGAATCCCATTGTTCCCCAAACGTGTCCATTAATGGTCCGAAGACATTGTTCAGTGTTGACACGGTTTCGCCCGTGTAATTTTGATGGTTCCCATTTAAATGAAACCGAACGAACTCTGAAATCACATTGTTTTTAGTGTACCACTCATCAACAAGCTCCCAAAACGTTTTGATTATTTGCTCATTTACCCCCTCTTCATAGAGTGGCCCATTGTAGCCATAAGGTGAAATAATATCATAAAATGGTTCTTTTGAGGCTTCAATTTCTCGCAGTATCATGGGCATTATTATGGTTGATGCACCGTTTACCTTAAAGTTGAACGCTATGATTTTGTTATTATCCGATTGGTGATGGGACAAGTACTCGTATAAATAATATGGATTGTTGTTCCATTCTGTTTTTATCAGATGCTTGTAGGAGTCTATGCCTTCTTGCTGGTCCAGCTCAATGATGTCGAGATTAAAATCATATGGGGAATCATCCACTAAAAAATCAGAGAGCATTTTCGAAAAAGCAATGATTCTTCCACAATGCTCCACGTGCCAAACTGCTTTGCCCTCAATGATATTCCCAGCCAACAAAGGGCCTATGACATGAAGGTCCTCAGCGGCCTCAAACTCGTTGTTCACTCGTATGCCTATCTCGGATTCATTTGCCCGAATCATATTTTTGGAAACCAGACTAGCGATCAATTTTGGAATATTGGGATGCGAAAACGTAATCCCACTAATACAATTGATAACAATATGTATTGGTTCCCCAACAGTTTGATGCAAATTGTCCTTGTCCGTATATGCAAGCTCATATCCTGAAGGGTTTGGAATTATATCCGAGAATCTACCGGCAATGTGGGTAAACTGTTTTTTCTTTTTTAGAATCTTTGCCACGTTGGCATAATGTTCCCCTGCACAGCGCTGTCTTCTGCCTATCTGGTTTCCATAATGACAGGCGAATATTTCCAACTCATCCCGGTCGAGCTTTTCCAGGAGCGCCCCGAATTTTTGGGATACAATACCGACGGTACTGGAAGCACCCAATTGTATATTGTCCGCTAAATCCAGATCTTGATATACGGCTTCGGCAATTTCAGATGCTGTTAAGGATTCTTTTTTATTTAAACCATCCAAATGGACTGTTTTGAACTGCTTTAGCTTAGTATGGTCTATTTTTGAATCGGGGAGGAGCCCTTGAGTGGAAATCATATAAAAATGATTGATCCTTTCCTTGATGTCTGGATGGTCGTTGAGTTGGTAAAGCATCTCTAGACCACTGGCATTGGCTCCGATAATGGAAACATTTATGGCCTCTTTGGATTGAAATGCAAATTCCCTGATGCTCTCGATGGTTTCTGATAGCCTTGGTTTATAAGGGTCGTTGATCAAGAGAAAGTTGTCTTTTTGAAATCTTTTTTTTCTTTTCCATATGTAATTGGAAGGCAAAGACCCAATGGCCAAGATGGCCTTTTCTGCAAAAATGGGAGATTGCTCCTTAAAATGGATTTCCCATGCCACATCATTTCGTGTCAAGTCGATTACCTTACCTCTGATATATGAAACCGATACTCTTTTTTGCCTTTCTAGGGCCTGTACAATTGTCCCTATTCTTTCGTTCATGTAATAACCAAAGAATCTTCTTGGGATAAAGAGGTCTTCCCATTGGTTGTTCTCTAGTTCATGATGGTGCTTTTGTATCCAATCCAAGGATAATGGTCCTCCTTGTTCTTTAAGCTCATCCAAAAGCCGTTGTTTGTTTTCGTTGAGCCATTCTATAAACTCGGACAATTCGGGTTCCGGCAAAAAGTTTTTGAGTGAAGTGATCAACAAGGTTGTGCTTCCCGACCTTTCACCATAGGGAATTCCACTATGGAAGGTTTCAAACTTTTCCACAACAGCAATTCGAGTTGTGTCACCATGTTCTTTTTTCTCCAGTTTTTTGAGGGTATGATACAAGGTGAAGGTTGACGAAATTCCCGAACCAATGAATACTAGATTGAAAGGAATTTTATTCTCCATTACTTTCGTTTAAATTTTGATATCTGATAATTTTCGCAGGATTTCCAACCACGACCGCATTGTCCGGGACATCCTTTATAACGACACTTCCGGCACCTATGGTGCACCACTTACCGATTTTTATTTTTGGTATTACAACAGCTCCAGCCCCTATAAATGAACCTTCCCCGACCTCCACATGACCTGTAAGGGCTACTTTGGGAGCTACGTGTACAAAGTCAGCTATATAATTGTCGTGATCAATACTTGCCGAAGTATTTACTATTACATGTTTTCCAATGGTTGTATTAGGTTGAATTACCACTCCTGCATATACTACTGTTCCTTCACCAATACTGCTCTCTTTACTTATGACCGCAGAGGGATGTACCAATGTTTTAAAAGCAGCTTTTATTTTATGGGACAGTTCCGCCCTTGTTTTATTGTCACCAATCGCAATTACAAAAGGAGGTCCCTCATGCGGAAAGTCCTTGGAAGATATAAGACCAATTTTGACCATATCGGAATCCCAATGCACACTATCGGATGGATGGTCATCAAAAATGTCAATGATCTTGTAACCGGTAAGTTCAGCCACATCCCTAATAACCCCGGAATGTCCCCCAGCACCATATAATCTTATATTTTTATTTTGACCTTCCACTACGTTTAAATCTGAACTACCATTAAAAATTATTGAGATACAAATGGATTATTGATCTTAATGACCCTACCGGGATTGCCCACTACCGTTGCGTAGTCCGGCACATCTTTAATAACCACTGTTCCGGCTCCGATGGTACACCATTTTCCTATCTTTATTTTTGGTATCACAACTGCTCCAACTCCCACATGTGAACCTTCTCCTACCTCCACATGTCCGCATAAGGCCGCTTTTGGGGAAATATGGGCATAGTCGCCAATACAATTATCATGATCAATACTTGCTGCCGTGTTTACAATCACATGTTTGCCGACCGTAGTGTTCGGTTGTATGATTGCGCCTGCAAAAACTACTGTTCCCTCGCCAACTATTGCGCTTTCAGCGATTATTGATGAAGGGTGAATGGCTTTCTCAAATGTACTTTTCAAAAATTCGGCAATTTCCGCTCGTTGTAGGTTATTGCCAACCGCTATGATTACTGGGTCTCCTTCGTGGGGGAATGCATCCTTTCCATCCCTCGCCCCACTTTCAATATTGGTATTTTGATAAGCACTGTGAACAGCCGAGGGCTTGTCATCATAAGTGTCGGTAACTACGATGTCGTTTAATTCGAGAACTTTTCGAATGACCTGAGAATGTCCGCCAGCGCCATAGATTCTTACTTTTTTCATGTTATAGTGTTCAGGGAGATTAATTTATATAGATGGGTCAATTTCCTGCCCATTGGGGCATTGTTTTGTTTTCATTTTGATTGATGTCACTTTTCTTGACCACTTTTATAAATGTCTTATAGATGATTTTTAGGTCCAACATAGCTGAAATATTTTCAACATACCAAACGTCCAATTTGAATTTTTGATTCCAATCGATTGTATTTCTACCATTTACTTGGGCCCACCCTGTTATTCCCGGCCTTACATTGTGCCGTTTGCTCTGCTCTTCATTATAAAGCGGCAAGTATTCAACCAACAAGGGCCTTGGGCCTACAAGGGACATATCACCTTTAAGCACATTTACTAATTGCAGGAGCTCGTCCAGAGAGTATTTGCGAACGAATCCACCTATAGGTGTTACTCGCTTGGGGCTATGGATATCGATTGAAGAACCAGGTTTAAAATCGCGCATGGTCTTGAACTTAATAATCTTAAAGATTTTTCCGCCTTTTCCAGGACGTGGTTGTAAAAAGAAGGGTTTACCATGGTTAACGACCGATAATAGAAGTATTAGGACCAACAATAATGGCGACAGGAGCACTAGTAAAACTAATGCAATTAGAAAATCCATGACCGGTTTAATAAAAGCGCTGTACATATATGAGGTTAAACAGGGATTTAGGGATTATATTCTATTTAGTAAAAACAAAAAACACTACGGCTCTTTAAAATTAGGTCAACAATGGCAAAATGCATTGATTAATGGTTTAAGGAAATGATATTTTAGACGAATTGTAAAAGTTCTAGATTAAAAGGAGGGTTTGGCCTCAATTCCATTTAGTATTGAACTTTACAGAATCCTTCAGATATTGAAATGTAGCTTTGGGTAAACTGTATGTTTTGAATCAATCTTTGGTGCCTTCCAGCTCTTGATATTCTTTTAAGAGTTCGTTCCAAATAAAGGACCTTTCATATCTCTTTTTGATCATTTCCCGATAAACACCTTTTTCTGTGGCAAACTTCTCTTTGTTATCCAACACGTGTTTCATCGCGTTGAAGAGCGCCTCGGTATTTTTTGTAGGTATAATGGTTCCGTTGACCCCCTCTTTCACAATCTCATTGCAACCATTAATATCGCTAACAATACTATAAAGTCCCATTGCCCCAGATTGCATTACTACATTGGGAAAGCCCTCACGATAACTGGGAAACGTCAAACAATCGCTGATGGCAAAATAAGGGCGCACATCATCTGCCCATCCCGTGGCAATTACTTTATCGGACTTGAAGATGAACTCCTCTGTTTCGGGCAACATCGGATCAAGCTCTTCTTCAGGATTGCCCACCAGCAAAAGTTGTACATTGGTATGCTCCTCCAAGATTTTTTTAAATGCGGCAATAAGTTCATTGATTCCTTTGTCCCCTACCAATCGGCCGACAAATACAAATACAAAGTCGTCATCGGTAAGCTTTAGTTTCTTGCGAAGTTCAAGTTTTGTTGGTGTGGAATATAAGCTTGGATCAAAATAGGAGGTGTCTATACCGTTTGAGCTGCCATGGCCAATCACCTTTAATTTTTTTGTATTCGTGAACTTGTGGTCCAATACGATTTCCTGTAATCCCACAGAGTTTGGATATACTTTAGTTGCGCAGGAATAGGTCAATTTTTCTACGGCGTTCAGCAAAACTCTTTTTAGTCCGGTAGCCTCCACAAGCGGCAATCCCGCAATGGTATGTAGTCTATGGGGAACACCGGCCATGCGCGCGGCCATCATGCCGATTGTTCCTGCCTTTGGTGTATGGGAGTGGACAATGAACGGTTTTTCTTTTCTTAGGATTTTATAAAGAGTTATTAACGCCTTAAGATCCTGAATAGGGGTTATCTTTCTTGTAAGGTTTACGGGAATCACCCTTATTTCTTCCTTGGCCCCCACTTTTTCCAAGTTTTCCTTATCCGATGAGATACCGACAACCTCATAGAACTGACTCATAAATTTAGATTGTCCCTGCAACAGTCCCCCGAGTGAAATTGGCACTGTGGTTATCCTTATTAACTTTTGCTTCATGGAATAGGTGATGGGTTAGGTAGCAATTTGATTTAAAAATATGGGGACTTTTCAGGATGTCAAATATAATTCCATATATGTTGAAATGGGTTAAATAAAAATTACTTTTAGATTTAGTGTGATAAATTATAGATAAAGTGGATTTGAGGGTTAACTGGAAAAAGCATAGGAAAGATGCATTTCATCGATTTTTTTGTTAAAATCGATAGGTTCAACGTCTAATTGTTTGGTATTGAACGTAAGTGTTGATGTATTTCGTCGAAAAAAAGACACATTTTGTCGTTTTTTGAACTTAAAAGAACAAATTTGTAAATTAAAAAGAAACTGATGCAAAAGAACACCCCAAAATTACTTTTCTTTTCGGTAATTTTTCTTTGCCTAATTCAAGCCTCATTTATCTCTTGTTCGCAAGATGAAGACCTTATAGACCTAGTTGGTTTGGAAGACCCTGATGATGAAACCGTTGATGGTTCGGATGGAGATAATGATGGAAATTCCGATGGTTCCGATGACCAAGATACTCCAGATTTGGGAGAAACGGACAATGGCCCTGATTTTGATTCCTCAGAGGGACTCAAGATAGATAATACCCCATGTGATTATACATTGGATGGTATTGAAAGCAACTCGACCTTGGAAATAGCCTGTCGCATGGACTTGGGAGGACAAACCATAACGGTACCTTCCGGAGTCACTTTTGTTTTTGCAGGTGGTGAAATTATAAACGGAACGTTGAACTTTTCCGCTCAGGGTACCATTGATGGTAATTTGCTTAATAAAGATTTGAATATAGAAGGAGATGTGCGTTTAAAAAGTCAGGTTTTTTTATTTTATCCTGAAAGGTGGGGGATTATCGAGGGCACAGTTGGTGATGAAGTAGCCACTAATAATCGGGATTCCCTTGAAGGGTTATTTTATACGGTACATAATTTAGGTGGCAATAAATTTATGATTGATGATTTTGATGCTTTTTTTAAGGTAGATGGTTTACTAAGTGATGGTGTTCCAGAAGAACATGCAATTAACTTACCATCGAATTTTCACCTAGAGATGAATGATAATGTACATATAAGAATGCAACCTAATGGTCATTTCAGACCTGTCCTTATTGCAATTTATGATGAAAATAATGTTACAATAACTGGAGGTAATTTTTATGGCGATAGGGAAACTCATAACTATAATTCTGGTTTTGTTGATTCAGATGGTACAACAAGTAACACACATGAATGGGTCAAAACTATGGCTATAAAGGGAGGTAAAAACATTGTTATTGAGGATGCTAGTTTTATCGAAGCAGGAGTAGGATTAACGATTGGAGGAATATACTTTTATTACGAAACAAGACATATTTCGTCTGAAAATATTTATTTAAAAAACAATAAATTTTTACGTGCTAGACAAACTAATTTAGTTATTACTAATGGTAAAAATATTTTCATTGAAGGAAATGAGTTGGTTGATGGAGGCATAGACATGCCTATATCCAAAGGAGTTGCTCCATCATCAAATTTGAATATTGAGCCATTTAGAGGAAGGAATCAAAGTACAGGAGAGTTATTGGAGTATGAAAGAGTAAGTGACATATACATAAGGAATAATAAGCAAATTGTAAATAATCCAAACGTAAACCCTAAAGCAGGATCATTTCAAATTTCCCACGGTAATGGTCCTATCGTGGTTGAGAACAATGAAATGATTAATACGGGTGTTTCTTTTACAACGGTAGATGGTTTAATTATAAGAAACAATGTGATTGATAATGGTACTATAGCAGCAGGAGCAGCAACTAACACATATAGAAATGATGTTGTTTTCAATAATGAAATTTATAATAACGTTATAAAAAATAATGAAGGGGTTGCTGTTAATATTGCTGGTAATGGCGTAGTTTTTAGAGATAATGAGGTTGAAGGCGAGGTAGGTATAACTTTGGGTGCAGGTTCTACAAATTCGAGTTTAGGACTTTCAAGCTCTGTAATAGAGAACAATATTATTCGAGGACGTAATAGGGGAATAGTTTCATATAATGCAATAAGCGACGTGATAATTCAAAATAATGATATTAATATGTTGTCAGGCAGTACTTTTGCAATGGTGGTAACAAATACTTGGAGTAATTCTTCTTCTTCAAACTTTAAAATTTTATCTAATAGAATTAAAGGGACAAAATCAGGTACCGATTCAGGTGCGCCGGCTAGTTTGTTTGGAGCAAATGATGTCCAAATTCGGGATAACTCGATGGGAGAAATACAAATAAATGGAGGATTTAAAATGATTTTTGAAGGAAATACTATTGAAGGTAGTGTCGGTTCTCACGGGATGAAGTTTATGAAAGACGCTCCTAATTCCGTAGTTACTAATAATGATATTATTTTTTATTCTTCTGGTACACCACTACAACGAGAGTGTATCTTTGTTAATGACGGTGTTGTTTTAACTAATGTTGAGATTACAAATAATGATTGTATTGAGAGGTAATAATGAAAAATTATAGCCTTCTCATTTAGGATTTTTAATTTGAGATATTTAAATTTAGGTCTTAGCAAACTTTAATAAAATTGGAAAGAGGATAATGAATTAAACAATGACACTATCCCAATAAGTGTGTAAGTTAAAAATAACGGGGGTTGGACTTTATTGGAGTCTGACCCTTTTTTCATAAATCGTAAGGAACTGGTTTAAAATGATACCCCAGTTCCTGATGGGCATGGACCACTTTTTGGTGGCCTCCCTTGTTGCTATGTAGATACCCCGATCTTTAGGACAGTTTCCCTACAAAACTAATATAATTATCAAGCCGCTCTTTTAAATAGATCAATGGGTCTTTCATAGTCGATGGACTGATGTCTTCTTTCATGGTTGTAATAATCAAAGTACTCTGCCAATAAAAGATAAAGGTCCATACCGTCCCTTGGAGGGTTCAGATAGATTTTCTCATACTTTACATTCCTCCAGAGCCTTTCGATAAAGGCATTGTCCGTGGCCCTTCCCTTACCGTCCATGCTCAGGCGTATACCCTGACCCAAAACATAGTTGGTGAACTCCTCGGCAGTAAACTGGCTCCCCTGGTCCGTATTTAGGATCTCAGGTGTCCCGTGCTCACCTATGGCCTCTTCCAATGTTTCCCTGCACCATTGGGCATCCATGGAATTGTAGCCTTACCCCTTTTGTATCTCGTACTTCTGGGCAAGTTCGGCAAGGCTATGCCGCTCTTTCAAGGCTTCCAAGACCACTTTGGTCTTGAACTTCGGGGTAAACTTTCTTCGTGTCATATTCAGTAAATTTAATGATTAAACTTACTGCCCTAATTTTTGGGGTATCTACACTACACTTCTAAAGATTTAAATTATTCTTAACTATTCTAAATTTCCCACTTTTCTCAACATGGATATTTTTAGATTTTATTAGATTAATCTTTAACTTATTTCCCAACCTATAACGAAAGTTACGTAATAAGACTAGCTCGTCCTTTTTCTTAAAAGATTCATCAGTTTGGATAATGATATCTATTTCATGTAAAACATTTTGAATTACTTGAAATTTAATAACTCCGGTAACACCTTTTAAACAATTGGATACATTTCCAAGATTAATCTTTCCCATTTCTTCAGAGTAGATATAATCTGATATTCTACCTAAAATAGATTTCACTATGGGATTAGAATTGCCACATGTACACTTTTCATTAGTTAATTCAATCACATCTCCAATATCATACCTTATTAATGGAGTACCGTAACTTGTAAAAGAAGTAACAACTAATCTACCTTTGTTGGTAGGCTTGTTATTTTCATCCAATACTTCGAAAACCCCACTTCTTAAATCTTGATGTAGACGGCCGTGATTACATTCAATAATAAAAGGGGCTCCTTCTGAAGAGGCATATTGATTATATAATCTAGTTTTAAAAAATGATTCAATTACAAACCTTAATTCTTGAGTTATTGTCTCTGCAGTTGGAAAAATCGCCTTAATAGTACCAGAAGGGAAACTTATTTTATTATCTATACCATATTTGGCTAATTCATACATTGTAGATGGAAACCCAACCATAAATTCAGGTTTATAGCGAATTAAGTTTTCGATATAAAACTTTAAATACTTTTGATGGATATGAAAGGTTGAATAATAGCGTACATTGTGAAAACTATCAGTTTTCCAAAATCTATTTTTCTTAATGTCCTTTTTGCTCAATAGATTTTTGCCGCTAAACCAAGCTGTTTTTTTTCCTAATTCATACCCATGAGAATTTCTAAATAAATCTAAAATTGCGAATCTCTCCTGTAAATTTTTTTTTGTATAAATTACTTCAAGAGATTTACCAGTAGTACCACCTGTTTTACTTATAACCCCTTGGTTCTTAGGGATTGTACTAATATTAGAAATGTTTTTTCTGAGCAATTCTTTATTTATAATCGGAAGTTTTTCTATATCGTTCAGGCTACTACCCTCTTTTAAATGGATATCTTTATATAAATCATAATAAAATTGAGAATTATTTTTTGCATGGTTGAAAAGGTCAACCAATTTCTTGTCCTGAATTTCTAATAATTCATTTAATTTTATTTTTTCACTTTGCTTATATTCATTCAAATAATCTTTATAAAATTTACCATATCTAGCTTTATAAGCTCTATAGTTATAAAAACTAATCAAAATTCCCTGAAAGAAGTGCGGGCTATTAAGGTATATTTTGTCAGCTAATGAAGCCATAAGTTTATTTGTTTAATATTTTGTGGTAAAGATTGATATGCTGTTCGGCAGTTTGTTTAATACTATAAGAAGCTACCTTTTTTAAACTATTTTCCACAACTTTATTATATAGTTCATTATCATTGATTATGCGAAGTATTTGTTTAGCTAATTCTTTAAAATTATTATCCTCAAAAAGAAGACCAATATTAGTATTTATTTCCCTTAACCCAGGAACATCACTACATATTAGAGGCTTTCCACTGGCAAGTGCTTCAAGAGAAGATATGGATAATCCTTCTGAGTGAGATGAAATAAGATTTAAATCACAAGATTTTAATAATTCGGCAATATCGCTTCGTTTTCCCAAAAAATGAACTCTTTCGGATACCTTTATTTTTTCTGATAATCTTATACAATCATTTTTTAAACTTCCGTCACCCACTAGTATTAAGTGATAATTATCTGGTAGAAGAGACATTGCTTTAATTGCGGTAGGTTGATCTTTGGTAGGATTAAACCTACCTATCATAATTATTTTTATTGAATCATTTGGTATGCCTACAATCGATTTGGATTTAGCGTTATAAAATGTATCTAAATCGATTCCATTATTTATGACTAGAAATTTACTTTTTGATAGCTTGAGCCAAGATTTCAGAGTGTTTTGTGCTTTTTCACTAATTGCCACAATTTTTCTATACCTTCCATAGGTAATTCGTTCTATTGGCCATAGAAATTTATACTTTCTTCTCCTATTAGTGGTACAATGTTCAGTTACAACAATGGGAGTGGGGCTAAAAGTCAATGCAGTCCAATATTGAGCTGGGAATAAATGCACGTGGGCAATGTCATAGTTTTTTAATAAACGTCGGATAAATAGAATATTTTTAAAAGAATATAAAGAATGGGGAGAATAAATAATGTTTATACCTTTATTTTCAACTTGAGACGTAAATATACTATTATCATCTTTTAATAGTAACAATAAATCTATTGTATGTCCATTTTGTTCAAAATGTGGCAGCATATCAACAATTAATTTCTCGGCACCACCAGTGCCTAAGGAATTTATAATGGTCAAGATTTTCATTATGGTATTGGTTTATCTAATGTTTCTGTGATTATTTCGTGATGCGTCTCACACTTCAATAGATTTAAAAGTAATGTTTCATGGGCTCTGGATTTAAGATAGATTCGAGGGAAGAGATTCATTGATATTAACTTTCTTAAATACTTATTTTGAATGTAAAGTAGATCTTTGTAAGTATTTTTCTGAGTTAATAAATATTCAGACCATTTCTTATGGAATATAGAATCGTTTACAATAGCCCTATTTAATTCGCTGATATCTATTTCAAACTTTTGTAATTCATGCTCAGAAAGTTTTTGAATAGATGGATTTTCTTTTAAACCTTGCTTAAAAGGATGAAGACTGAAGGTCACATTTTTTGATTGAAAATTTAGCATTACCCCATAACCTTTTGTCCAGTTTCCAACCTGATACTTCTTCTTATAATCAAAAATATAATTTCCTAAGCCATAAAAAATTAGTTTTCCTTTATAATTTTCATAACCGCTGAAACAATGTGTATGATGACTAAGAACAACGTCACAACCCGCATCTACAAAAAATCTAAATGTTTTCCTAACCCTTGGAGTTGGTAGTTGATAATGCTCTCTTCCCCCATGAACAATTGCTATAACAAAATCTACTTCTTTTTTTAAACTTTGGATATCATAAAAATTAGATATGGTGTCCAGAGGATTTGCACCATAGTTGTTTCCTTGGGTAGTACAGAATTCATTTTCTGAAAAGTTCAATATTCCAATTTTCAGACTTTCTCTTATAAAGTAGAAAGCTTTTTTAGCTTCATTAATATCTTTACCTGCTCCTATGAAATTTATATCACTCGAATTTAAAGCTTCGATTGTGTCTTTTAATCCTTTTGAACCATAGTCCATTATGTGGTTGTTGGCTAAAGTTACCAGTTGAAAATTTGCATATTTTAATGCCTTTGTGGCAGATTTTAATGATTTAATATGGGGCCCAGTTTTATCTATTCCTTTATTGCACTGGGTTAGTGGGCATTCCAAATTGGTAATCGATAAATCAGCCATACGAGAATATTCGACATATTCTCCGAACAAATCATTATACCTTTCATTTTTTAGAATT
The DNA here is from genome assembly GCF_017313785.1 of Flagellimonas aurea. Classification (GTDB taxonomy): domain Bacteria; phylum Bacteroidota; class Bacteroidia; order Flavobacteriales; family Flavobacteriaceae; genus Flagellimonas; species Flagellimonas aurea. Next base: position 267,392 of record NZ_JAFLNL010000002.1, on the reverse strand, counting down.
ATTTCATTTCTATTTATAGGACAAAAATCTCCGGTTATAAATATTTTGGTGCTCATTTTCTTGTTTTTATACTTATGTTAGATATTTTAATCTTAATGTACAAGTAAAGTAAAATTCCCATGGGGATAGCTAGAATTGACATCATAACGCGTGGACTGCCTTGAATTGGATTAATATTTTTCAATTGTATGTTTGTTGCGACAAGGTGAATAGCATTTTTAAACCTTTGTTTAAAGGTCACCCCATATTTTATTGCAACTAGTCTCGAGTATTTAAACCCTCTTGGATTATTAATATATTGTTTGAATATATTTAATGATGAACCATCAGGTAGATATTCGACAATACAAACAATTTCATTTATTAGTGCTAATTCATAATCTTGATCAATCATTAAATAAAGTGTTCCAAGGGGTACAAACCTTTCACCTTTAAATAGGGGATATTTAGGGTATTGTTTAACCACATCTGTCCGATAAATAACTTTTTTATCACCGTTAACATTATGTTTTTGATATAAACTAGATAGAGTGGAGGTTTTCAATTTTGAAGGTAAAGGGGTTCCAATGATTTTTCCACTTTTATCGCCATCTAGCGCAATCATTCCCGAAAGGTTTTCTTTATGTTTAATGTCAAACCATTTAGAAAGAATCAATTCAACAGCATTATAAGGCATATAATCATCAGAATCTATACATACATTTAAATCGGTTTGAATTAAACTATATGCAGTATTGTGAGCTCCATGCATTCCTTGATTTTTCTGGTAGTAATATTGTATTGAGATTTTCTTCTCATCAATCCACGATTGTACCAATTCCTTTGTGTTGTCAGATGACCCATCATCAATGACAAGCCAACAAAAGTCTTTATTTGATTGCCTAACAAGGCTATCGTATAGCTGGTCAAGACAGTAGGCTCGATTATATGTTGGAGTAAATACAGTTAAAGTTACCATAATTAACTAGTTATAATATAAATAGAACATTAAATACGTAAACGAAAAGTAGATTGACAAAATTTTACCGATAATAAAATGCTGATTTGCGAAGAATTGCTTTTTTAATAAAGGATATATAATTACAATAGCCATCATAAACCAAGATAAATAAGCAAAACGATTGGAAAAATTAGCAGTAATCACCAAAATCCAAAATCCATTACATATTAGATAAGTAATCAATAGTTTATTATAAGTAGTATCCTGAAATTTTCTTTTTAGCACAAAGTACCAACCTGCAAAGACCGCGAAAGCGGAATGAAAAAGAAAATCCCATCGAAAACCTGTGTTCGAAAAAGTTCCGTCTGCTGGTGCTGAGGTTAAATAGCCAGAAAGTCGATCATCCCCAAAACCCAAACTGGAAAATAAATTTATCCAAAAACCTCCAGCAACGAGGGAAAGCGGAATGCATAATACCCATCCGTAAAAGAAAAACTTAGGATTATTATAAATATAGGTGACTAGATAAGCAATTATAGGGAGCAAAAGTGTTTTGTGAAATGAAATCGCCAAGAAAAAAAATAATGCCATCACAACTTTTTTACGTTCGTAACATAAACCCCACAAAAATAGGGAACAGGCTGTGCCATTTCTTATACCGTTCACTCCATAGGTCCAAAAGGAAAAGGAAACCAAAAACATAATAAAAGCATAATACCAATATTGATTAAAATAAGTTACCGATATTTTGTAAAGCGGGAAGATGTATAGAAAGGCTATTATTGTGAAAAATGTAGAAATAGAAGCGTAAGATGCTATAAACTTCATAAAGATATTCCACCCTAAATCTCCTTCTTCATTTAATTCTCCGCCTAAGGCATATTTCTGATAGGCTCTTGCATAATTTATGGTATCACCAAAGTAAATACCACTAATCTCTCTTTGGCCAATATATAGAGTGATAAAAAGTAATAACCCCCCTCCCGCTATATTAGTAAAAACCAAATTTACATGATTATCCATTTTTAGAACCCAAGTGTGGAACAAGGTGAAGATTACCAATAAAAGACAGATGTTTATATAAAGTGGATAATATGACTCTAATGGTACAAATGAAAACATGTAATTTACTTTATGTATCTAATAATTTTTGCCGGATTACCAGCTATTATACAATTGGAAGGAACGTCCTTTACTACTACTGATCCTGCGCCGACAACTACATTATCACCAATGGTTATACCTCCAATAATAGTGGCATTGGTGTACAGCTTTACGTTGTTTCCGATTTTTGGTCTGTTCCCATTGTTTTCACCTATGGTAACCAGTTGGTTCATATATAAATTCTTACCAACAGATTCCGCATTGATAATACTGCTATAGGGATGTGCCAGTATTACGCCACCTCCCAACTTTGTGTTGATGTCTATTGTAAACCGCTGGTCCCGGGGGAAAAATATGCGTAAAAAATTACTTAGGAACCCGCGGGTTCTAAAATAAAACAATGTTCTAAAATACTTGTCGGATGCAAGCTTTTCAAGGAGGTCAAAAAATATTCTAGACCTATTGGAAGGTTTCTTTTTTTGCGAATAGATGTCCTCTATAATGGTCTCTTTATTGGGAGATCGTAAAAACCCGATACCATGGAGTATAAAGGCAAATCTGTATATCTTAATAAATAACCTTCTCATTATATCTTACTTAGTATTTTATCTTCCCATTGTTGCATTACATTACTTAAAAGATATTGTTGAACGGATTCCAGCCCGTTTAAGGCTAGTTTTTGCCTCAGGCTCTCATCCGAGCTTAGTCTTAATACTGTTTCTGCAAATGCTTCCTGATTGTCCAATTCCACCAAGATACCATCTTCCCCTGATTTAATTATGTTTCGTGGGCCTGTGGGGCAGTCGAAAGATACAATTGGAAGTCCTGAGGCCTGTGCTTCCAATAATACCATAGGAAAACATTCTTGTTCTGAAGTCATAAGGTACATCCCCCTTGTCCCCATAATCTCGGAAAGATTGTTGACCGGTTTTAGAATTGTAACAGAATCCTCCAAACCAAGTTTAATGATTAGGTCGTTGAGCTGCTCAACTTCATTTTTAGGACCATCCCCATAAATTTCCAAACACCAAGAATCATCCCATTCTTTGAATTTTGCCCAAATTTCAAGAAGAACATCAAAACGTTTCACGGGAGATATACGACCCGCAGCAATGGCTATGGGTTCCCTTTCATGACTATTGAGAGTTCTTAATTGAGTAAATGGAATAGGGTTGGGAATATACTGGACTTTATCCGAGTTGTAAAAGGTTGTTTCTTCTTTGTTCAAAACCACTTGAAAGTCCAACCTGGATTCAATATAGTTTTCAAATCTGTTAAATAGCGTAACTTTTTTTTGTGACCGAAAAAATTGAGTAAAATGATATTCCTTTAAAACCTTGGATTTGGACTTTAAAAATGGAAAAAAATAGGTCACCGGAATATGATTGGCTATAATCAACAAATCGGGACTGATTTTTTTTAGCGACTTCTTCAACAACCAAAAATTCTTGATGACTTTAGGAAGATTTTTTTTTCCGAAATAACTTTGGTTTCTGTCGTAATCAATACCTAAATCAAGTATTCCAATTTTAGGGTCAAATTCATAAAATGGAGTGTTTGCGCCTTGTTCTGTGGTTATGATATGGACAACATAGTTGCTGTTGACCCAATGATTCGCTTTCAATTGAATGAGACTATTGATGCCTCCAATTTTATGGAGCTGGTCTGTTAAAATAACAATGGTCTTCATTCTACGGTTAGTGGGGTTTTAAAATTTATCTTCTAAAGTATAAGATATAAGGCGCATTTAAAACGGATTTCTTTAAAAGACCTAATCTTTAGTTGAATTGTAACCTTTAGGTGGTTAAGCTTTTAAATAAACTGTTCCATTGCTTTGCGATTTTCTCGATCTTATAACGATTTATGGATTCGATGGCGTTCTTTCCCAATCTTTCCCGCAATTCTTTATCGTCAATAAGTTGACAAATTGCGTTGGATAAAGCTTCGGTATCTCCATTTTTTACCAATAGCCCATTTTCTCCGTCGATTATGATATCTGATGGACCATATGGGCAGTCAAAAGAAATAGAGGGTAATCCACATGCCATAGCTTCCGTAATAACCATTCCAAAACCTTCGAATCTACTGGAAAGCACATGAATGGCTGTTCTTTGGAATTCGGAGGCAATGTCTTTGGTAGGATTGTGAAGAAGTATGGAACTGTTCAAATTGTATCTGTCAATCAGGGGAGTAACAGAGAAATGCGGATTTTTTGTACCATAAATTTCAAGTTTCCAGTCAGGATGCTTTTGGTTGACAGACTTCCATGATTCAACCAAAAGATCATATCCCTTTTGGAAGCAATGTTTACCCACAGCTATTACCGATTTACTTTTTTCCAAAAAATTAATTTGTGGAGAAAAGGATAGGGGGTTGGGAATAACCGTAAGATTAGAAAGGTTCCACTCATTAAGATTTCCATTTGTCAATACTACAAAAGCATCATATTTAGATGCACCCCAAGACATCAATTTAAATTGTATGCTATTTTTTATTCTTTGCACTAGTGATGGATTTTCATTTTTAAAAGCTATGTTTTTCGAAACATGCCTTTCATAGATCATTGGCCTTGATTTCCCTATAAAAAGGGGAAGGAGCATGCCCTTTAACCCATCATCGCAAACCAAAATAATATCGGGGTCAACCTTGGAAATTGTATTCTTGATACCTTTTAAATAACCTTTAATATAATGGATAGGGGAGCGTTTTAGTTCAATATTATGTGTTTGGATCGCAGAACTAAAATCGAAGAAAAGGGAGTCTGTTGTGTCATTTAAAGTCAAAATGTGTACATCATGTCCAAGTTCATCGGCAAAATAACTTGCTTTTATGGATAGAACCCTTTCCAACCCGCCCGGACCGCTTATTTGATTTGTAATATACAACAGTCTCATAATGACTTATTTTAATTCAATTCCAAATTGTTTAAGGCCTTTCTCAAATAATTTTTGGAATATTCAATGTGTTGATGAATACTACCCTGAATTTCATCGTAATTGATAGTACCTAAGTTATCCCAAGAAACATTATCATTTTTGCCAAAAAGACGACCATGTATATTGAAAAGGTTCAATAGGTCCCTCATTCTCGTATTTATGGCCTCTTTTCTGTTGAAAACAACCATCTCTTTTTGGAAAATAATAGAGAAGGCAACTGCATGAAAGGAATTTGCAACTACCAGTTTTGCGTTTCTAACAAGATCTAAGAAGACTTCTGGACCTTCTAGATAATAATTGTAGTCCGAATAGGTGTTCAACTCGTTCATGCTGATTATTTTGTAGCCTGTGTTTTTTCGAACCTTCTGAGCGAATTCTTGTATTGCAGGGTTATAATCAAAATCATAGATGAAAATGTAGTCTTCATGAACTTTTTTTGGTTTTGCAATGCTTGCCCAATGATCTTTATTCAATAAAAACACAGGGTCCAAAACTTGGACGACATTATCAATCCCTAGGTCATTAAGGATTTTTACACCAGATGTTTCCCGAACCGCTATGTGGTTTAAACGGGAAACCTTTTCTTTTACGAACGGTTTTAAATTTTCTTCCAAACTATCAATGGCAAAACTCGCAGCATAGGAAATTTTTAATTTATTGGAAGGAACAAAGTCCAAGTAAAATGCAGGGTCTTTACCGTTCTCAAAAAATGAGTTCCAAATTTGATCACTTCCACAGATATATGCTTCGGCAATTGGAAGGTAATTTTTTAATTCCTCATTGTTTTTATAAAGGGTATGGGTAGAAGGAATATAGTTTTTTGTAAACTCATCAAAATTCCTTTTCCTTTTCCTGTTATAAAGCCTTTTGGGAAGTTTTAAAACTAGATAGATTAAACGGGTTAAAATATTTCGACTAAAGAAGGGATGCGAAACCTGCCAAAGGTTAAAGTGATTGCTAAGGTATGGTGGTTTGTAGTTTATTGTTTCAGATGTGTGGCCTTCTTCTTTCAAAAATTCCAAAAGGGCGTATTCTTGAAGGCTAGCACCATAATTATAAACATCGTGGCAGGTGATGGTTAGTACTTTCATATATTTTAAAATAATTTAAGGAGCTTAATCTTCATTAAACAATTTATACATTAAAGCCAGCGATTTTTGGGTCTCTTTTTGAGATTGTGACTTAAGGTTCATGGTAAGCTTTTGCGTAAGATCTTCATCATTAATTAATTTGTCGATAGCATTTGCTATTTCCATTGGTTCCATGCCAACAATTAGTCCTGTTTCGTTATTTGTAAGAATCTGTGATGCTGTTGGGAAATTTGTGGTAACAATGGGCTTATTTAAAATTCCAGCCTCAATGATAGTACGGCCTAATCCTTCAAAAATTGAAGATTGCAAGTAGATGTCACAATCTTTGATGTAAGGAAAAGGATTTTCCTCATACCCTACCAGACTAATACAGTTTTTCAATCCTTTTTCTGAAATCAGATTTTCTAAATATTCCCTTTCAGAGCCTTCTCCAATTATATAAAGATGTATGTTGTGGCCTTTATTAGTGAGTATATTAACGGCCTCAATTGCAAATTGAAAAGATTTTTGTTTTGCAAGTCTGCCTACACTTACGATGTTAACCTTATTTTTATTAAATTCAATTTTCTTTTGTTGAAGACTCCAAGAATTTATTTCTACTTCGTCGATGATATCTCTAATAAATATAACGTCATATTCTGGATAGGTTTTTTTCATTTCCTGTTGGACAAATGGAGAAACCCCAATTATTTTATCAAACTCTTTATATATAGATTTATCTTGAGGGGCATAATAACCAGCCTTTTCATAATCAATGTTTACCCAAGCAATTTTTTTTAAAGCATTAACTTTTTGGGATATGAAATAGGACGCAAAACCTTGCCCCCAACCAATAGCTATATCATAGTGCCCTTCATGTTTTGGAATTGAGGTCTTAATTGATTTCCAAAGCAGTTGTGCATTGTGATATTTTTTATTGTAGTTTAAAAACTTAAAAATTCTAAATTTAATTCTTTCTAGTAAGCTAGGTTTGTAGTCTATAGATGATAATTTAATCTCCGCTGGAATGAACTTCTCAAATTCTCCGCCTTTTTTATATTGAAGGATTTCTATCTCATATTTATCAAGGTCTAGATTATTCAACAAACTTATCAGACTCTTCTCAGCCCCTCCCAAATGCAAGGATTCAATTAAAAATAATATCTTTTTCATAGTTGATACTTTTCAATAAAACTTTCTGGATTAGTATAGAAATCATCTATTCTTTCCTTGATTAAATCTTCGTCCCAATCCCACCAACTTATTTTCTTTAGAATATCAATCTGACTTTTATTGAATTTAAATTTTAAGATTTTGGCAGGATTACCACCGACCACTGAGTAGTCAGGTACATCTTTAGTTACAATTGAATTGGCAGCTATGGTGACGCCATCTCCAATATGAACACCTGGAAGGATGATACTGTTCATTCCTATCCAAACATCATTACCAATGGTTATCCCCTCTTTTTGTTCAACATTCCATTTTTTATTAAATTCAGATTCATTTACATTTTTATACAAATTAATGGCTAGGGGAAAGGATGTGATTTTGGAGGTTGTATGGTGACCCTCATCAGCAATAAATCTTACATTATTTGCGATGCTACAATATTTTCCAATTATTATTTCACTTTTAGTCCATCTCCATACTAGAGCGCCATTTTCATATGTACGATGACCTAAGGTGGTGTAGGGGTCATCTTTAAGGAAAATGTAGTCATGAATTCTGAGAACATTTTTAAAGTTTAATCCTAAAACCCTCCAAATTAAGCTTCGGATAAAAAACATCATATCTATTCTATTTAGAAAGTTTTTTGGTTACCTGCCTTATTAATCCTTTTTCATAATCATTGACAGCTATAAAATACATCACGAGGAAGTAAACTATACCATAAAGGCCAATCTTTAATATAAAATTTAACCAGCCAACTCCCGGTATGAACATAATTGCCCCTCCAATCAAAGTAATTAATATTTGCGACGGTAAAATTTTATTAAATGTTTCTCTAAAGAATCTAAAAATATTCAATTTCAAAGCCTTATGATAAAAGACGTTCATAATATTTTGGGCTACCATCCATCCAATGATGGTCCCAGATATCATACCTAGTGAACCATAATACATCGCGAGAATATATCCCAACAAAGTACCTAATAACAGACAGATTAAGTATGTAATTGATTTAAAGGCGACTTTGTTTTTTGCCTCGATTAGGGGACCAGTAAATCCTTGAACCAATGGTATTGTATAAGCGAGCATGATCAAAAGGGCTATTGTCCATGAGATATGATAGTTATCTCCGACCCATAGGGTGACAAATTGTTTGCCATAAAGAACAAAAGCTCCAAGAATAAACATTAGAACAAATAACGAGACTCTACCTATTTTTATCATTTCGGAAGTTAAACTTTCAGGACTAGCGCCAAGAACTATCATTTGTGTGGCCCTAGGAACAAAAACACTTGTAATGGCGCTTGAAAACGCGCCATAGTAACCACCAAGCATTAATCCGACAGCATAGATACCCAGTACTTCTGGTGTGGAAATATTACCTAGAGCAATGTGTCCGGCTTTCCATTGAAATTGAGCAACAATACTGTAAATAAATATCCAAACAGAATAAGCAAAAATTTGTTTTACGTAGTTTTTATTAAAAGTGTGAAGTTTAAATTTTACCTTCAGCTTTTTGTTTACAAAATAAAACATTGTAAGAATAACGATTACATTGAAAATAGTATCCAATATCACTATGGACATTGACTTTCCTCCAAAGTAAAGCAAGAAAAACACCAATAGCGACCTTAATATATATCTTATAATACTAATTGACTTTGGAAAAATAAAACGCTCATACCCAAGTGATATTCCAGTAAATGCGCCCCCAGGAAGTCCAATGGCAATGTTAAAGATTAAAATTAAAAATATAGTTTTGGCCAATTTGATTTCCTCTAGATTCATTTCCGAGAAATAGTGATCTAAATTAAAATAAATACCAAACCCCACTAATAATACAATAGAGGAGATTATTAAATAAAGAATCATGGTGATGGCTAAAAAATTCTCTTCTTCCTCTGTTTTTTTCTCAGCTTGATATTTAGCAACAAATCGAATAATTGTATTGTTCAAACCAAAATCAAGAACCGAGAAGGTTCCAATCAAAGCTCCTACAGTGGTATAAATACCATATTCCGAATCACCCAAAGAACTTATTATGTATGGTGTTAGAATAAGTCCAATTAAATTGGTGAGCAGAATACTAACATAGTTAAGAGCAGCCCCCTTCTTGATTTGGCTCATATGATTATAATTATTTGGTTGGGCTTAACTATTACAACCTAGCTTCAACAGCTTCCTTAATAATGCCCTTCACGTCATAAAGTACACCATCTTGTTTGAGCAATGGCCTTAACTCCATTTCCAAAAACTTTTGATGGGCGACGGTGAGCACAACGGCATCAAACTTTTCATTAGGAAGGTTTTTAGTGATGGATAAACCATACTCATGTTCCACCTCGGCAGGGTTGGCCCAAGGGTCATATACAGTGACATCGGTGCCATAATCCATCAATTGCTTGATCACATCCACCGCGCGCGTATTCCTCACATCTGGGCAGTTCTCTTTAAAAGTAATCCCTAATACCAAAACCTTTGCCCCTTTGATGCGCAGGTCTTTTTTCACCATCAATTTGATAATTTCAGAGGCAACGTAGCCTCCCATACTATCGTTCAAGCGTCTACCCGCCAATATAATTTCCGGATGGTAGCCGAACTCCTGGGCACGCTGTGCCAAGTAATAGGGGTCGACACCTATACAATGTCCACCGACCAACCCTGGTTTAAAAGGCAGAAAGTTCCATTTGGTCCCAGCCGCCTCTAAAACAGCATGAGTATCAATGTCCATGAGATTGAAAATCTTGGCAAGCTCGTTCACGAAGGCAATATTGATGTCCCTTTGGGAATTTTCAATAACCTTAGCTGCTTCGGCAACTTTTATGGTTGGCGCCAAATGCGTGCCAGCTGTAATTACTGAGGAATAAAGCTCATCCACAACCTTTCCGATTTCTGGAGTGGAGCCAGAGGTTACCTTTAATATTTTTTCAACCGTATGTAATTTATCCCCCGGATTGATACGTTCAGGCGAATATCCTGCATAAAAATCCTCATTGAACTTTAATCCGCTTACACTTTCGAGTACCGGGATGCATTCTTCTTCGGTAGCCCCGGGATATACAGTAGATTCATAAATAACAATATCACCCTTTTTCAACACCTTGCCCACTGTTTCACTGGATTTTTTCAATGGGGTCAAATCGGGTCTATTGTTTTTATCGACAGGGGTAGGGACGGTAATTACGTATATATTGGCATGGGCAATATCATCGATTTTATTGCTGCAGTAAAGTCCATTGGAGTCCAATGGTTTATCTACAAGCACCGATTGAAGCACATCGTTTTCCACTTCCAGTGTGGAGTCCACTCCGGTCTGTAGTTCTTTAATTCGAGCTTCGTTGATATCGAAACCGACAACAGGATACTTTGTGGCAAACAATCGTGCCAAGGGCAGGCCTACATACCCCAATCCTATTACAGCTATTTTGTTGTTGTTCATGTTAGTGTTTTTGTTGTACCGTTTTGCTTTTGGATAGCGTGTTTTGTTGTTCTTAGAATCCTATTTTTTTCCGATTTGATAATACCTGATACCAATACTTTCCATTCGTTCCCCATCATACTGATTACGACCATCAAAAATCAAAGGGTTCTTAAGGTTATTCTTGATTGCCATAAAATCTGGTGACCTAAACTCCTTCCATTCTGTCAAAAGCAACAACGCATCGGCATTTTCCAGTGCTTCGTACCTAGAGTCGGCGTACTCAATTTTTTTGTTATCCTTTAAATAAAATTCTTTGGCTTCGTGAACCGCTTTGGGATCATAGGCCTGTATCTTGGCCCCGAGTTCTGTAAGTTTGTTTATGATATAAATTGAGGGGGCTTCCCGCATGTCGTCCGTTCCTGGTTTAAAGGATAGACCCCATACGGCAAATGTTTTACCAGATAGGTCTTTCCCAAAATGTTCGATAACCTTGTCAGCGATGACCAATTTCTGTCTATCGTTAACATCCTCTACGGCATTGAGCAATTGTGCTTGATAGCCATGTTGTTGAGCTGTCTTCTTAAGTGCCTTAACATCTTTTGGAAAACATGACCCTCCGTAGCCGCTACCGGGATAGATGAAGCTGTAACCAATTCGGCTGTCGGACCCAATTCCAATTCTTACCTTGTTTACATCAGCGCCCACCAGTTCACAAATGTTCGCCACCTCATTCATGAACGAAATTTTTGTGGCAAGCATGGCGTTGGCAACATATTTGGTCATTTCTGCAGAACGCACATCCATCACCAACATACGGTCCATGCTACTTCTAAAGAATGGAGCGTAGAGCTGGCGCATTTTCTCTGCAGTAGCTTTATCCTCGGTACCAACAACAACCCTGTCCGGTTTCATAAAGTCACCAATGGCGTCCCCTTCTTTTAGGAATTCAGGGTTTGAAACCACATGAAAATCGATGTTGGTATTTCTTTTGATCAACTCTTCTTGGATAACCTCCTTTACTTTGTCGGCCGTCCCAACTGGAACTGTGGATTTGTCTACAATGATGAGAGGTTGGCTCATGTGCTTTCCAATTTCGGAAGCAACATTGAGTACGTATTTCAAATCCGCAGAACCATCTTCCCCCATCGGAGTGCCCACGGCAATAAAGGCCATGTCGCAATCTGCCAAACAATCCTTCAGCTGGGTGTTGAAGAATAAGGTTTTATTGTCAACATTACGTTGTACCATAGCCTCAAGACCAGGTTCGTATATGGGAATAATCCCTTTTTTTAGGTTTTCTATTTTCTTTTCATCAATATCAACGCAGGTCACTTTGTTCCCCATTTCGGCAAAACAAGTTCCTGTCACCAATCCAACGTATCCAGTTCCTATTATCGTTAAGTTCATTTTGTTCTCGTATTTTATTTAAGATTCTTCCAGTACCAATTCACGGCTTCTTTGAGCCCTGATCTCATATCGTATTTGGGACTGTAGTTGAGTAGGGTTTTTGCTTTTTCAATAGAGGCTAGGGAGTGGGGGACATCTCCTTGTCGATTAGGGCCATATTTTGGTTCGATTCGTTTTATTTCGGCATCAAACTCACCTAAAAACTCCTTTAGTAGCCCAACAAGTTCGTTTAGGTCGGTCCGCTCTCCAAAGGCTACATTGTATACTGTGTTCACGGCTTCTTTGTTGGTGCTGGTCAGTGCCCTTACATTCATTTCGATGACATTATCAATATAGGTGAAATCCCTGGAAAAAGAACCATCTCCATTAATGACCGGTGATTCGTGCTGCATTAAATGCATAACAAACTTTGGGATTACCGCGGCATAGGCCCCATTTGGGTCTTGCTTTCTTCCAAAAACATTGAAATAACGCAGTCCTATGGTTTGAAGCCCATAAGTTTTGGAAAATATTTCGGCATAAAGCTCATTCACATATTTAGTGATTGCGTAGGGGGATAGAGGCTTCCCTATCTTGTCCTCAACCTTTGGTAGTGACTCGGAATCCCCGTAAGTTGAAGAACTGGCAGCATATACAAAACGCTTCACCTTGGCATCGCGCGCTGCAACCAACATGTTCAAAAATCCGGAAACATTCACCTCATTACTTGTAATAGGGTCGTTTATAGATCTAGGGACCGACCCCAAAGCGGCTTCATGTAAAATGTAATCAACGCCCTCACAGGCTTTTTGGCAATCATCCAGATTTCTAATATCACCTTCTATCAATTTAAAATTGGGATTGGATTGTAAGTGGGCGATATTTTCTCTTTTACCTGTGGAAAAGTTGTCCAAACAGGTTACTTTATTTCCATTGTCCAACAATGCTTCACATAGGTTGGAGCCAATAAATCCAGCTCCTCCCGTAACTAAAATAGAATGTTCTTTGTTTAGGTCAAGGTGTGATATATCCATGGGTGTTTAAGAAAATTTCGAGCAAATATGAAGAAAAGTAATTAGAACCACGCTGGTTTTAGGTGAACTTTTGATAAAACGGACAAAATACATGTTTAGTGTCAAAATGGCTGTTTAATTAAGAAAAATGGTGTCTCCGTGATTGAACAAACTTTATGCTGATGTGCTTCCGTTTCCATGTACTTCGTTTCTACTGCTATAATAGGTTTTGTACCAAGTAATGAATTTTCGAATACCGGATTTGATGGGAGTGTTCGGCCGGTAGTTATAATCTCTTTCCAGTCCTGATACATCGGCCCAAGTTTTTTCCACATCCCCTGGTTGCATGGGCATCATTTCTTTAGATGCTTTTAAGCCAATCTCATCTTCTATTGCTTCGATAAAGTCTAGCAATTTGACACTTTTACTGTTTCCGATGTTGTACAGATGATAAAGGTTGTCAGAATTATAGGCAGCCGTATGCCTGTTTTCAACTATTTGGGTAATTCCTTGTACGATATCATCTATATAGGTAAAGTCCCTTTCAAGCTTTCCGTGATTGAAGACTTTTATCGGTTTATGCTTTAGGATGGCGTCCGTAAACAAAAACATGGCCATGTCAGGTCGTCCCCAAGGACCATACACGGTAAAAAAACGCAGCCCGGTGGTTCTTATACCATAAAGGTGACTGTATGTGTGGGCCATTAACTCGTTGCTCTTTTTGGAGGCAGCGTACAGGCTTATGGGATGGTCTACAGAATCGGTGGTAGTAAAGGGTATTTTTTTGTTCATTCCATACACACTGGAACTGCTGGCATACACCAAATGTTCTATCTTATGGTTCTTACAACATTCCAAAATATTCAAAAAACCTACAATATTGCTGTCCACATAAGCTTCTGGGTTTTCAAGACTGTAACGTACCCCAGCTTGCGCGGCCAAATTGCAAACGACATCAAAATGATTGTGACTGAACAATTGTGGCAAATTTTCGCGGTCTTCAATCGACATTCTAACAAATTTGAAACTTTTAAAAGAATCACTTGCCACTGCCTTATTTTGATGAAGCGCATTATCCGAATCGATACCAAGCTCTTTTAAACGGTCCAATTTTAACCGGACATCATAATAATCGTTGAGATTGTCGATACCCATCACATTATGGCCATTTTCAATCAATTTTTGGGTTAAGTGATACCCTATAAATCCTGCACACCCGGTTACCAGAATTCTCATAGTTGAAAAGTTTATACAAAAATGGGGAATTAATGGAATTCGCGGACTACTTTTTAGTAAAACTAATTTGTGTCGTTATTTTAGACAGTATGGAGGGTTTTGTATACACTTTAAAAAGTACAGTGCCGTAAACGTAAATTTTCAACTTTCACCTGATTGCAATTCTTTCAACTTACCATCATTCCAACACTTAATCGATTATTTTTTGTGTTTGGCGAATAGTAAAGCGAAATGGTTTCCAGCCCCAATTTTACTATTACATTTACTTTCGAGAAGAAATTCTTGTCCTACTTATATCAACCCAAAACTGATAATGGAAACCACAGTATTAAAAAAAATTTGGTTGTCGCCACCCCATATGGGCGGAAATGAGGAAGCCTATGTAAAGGAAGCCTTTGAAACCAATTGGATAGCCCCTTTGGGCCCCAACGTACAACAATTTGAAAAATCAATTGAGGATTTTATAGGCAACAATGTTCATTCAGCTGGCTTGAGCTCTGGAACGGCAGCTATACATTTAGGTCTTGAACTTTTAGGTGTAGGCCATGGTGATGAGGTGATTTGCCAGAGCTTTACTTTTGCCGCCTCCACAAATCCAATTACTTATTTGGGTGCCACGCCCATATTTGTGGACAGTGAAGAAGAAACCTGGAATATTTCCCCTGCATTATTAAAGGAGGCCATTGAGGATAGATTGGCAAATGGTGAAAAACCCAAAGCCATTGTAGCAGTGCATTTATATGGTATGCCCTATAAGGTGGATGAAATCCACGCCATAGCAAAGGAATATGACATTCCTGTGATAGAGGACAGTGCCGAGGCACTGGGAAGTTCGTATCAAGGATTTAATTGCGGAAGTTTTGGTGAGATTGGAATCCTATCCTTCAATGGAAACAAAATTATTACTACATCAGGTGGAGGTGCCCTACTTTGCAAAGACCAAAAGACAAAGGAGAAGGCTGTTTTCTTGGCCACACAGGCGAGAGATAATGCTCCCCATTACGAACACTCCCATATAGGTTACAATTACAGAATGAGCAATGTGCTAGCGGGTATTGGACGAGGGCAAATGGAGGTTTTGGGAGATAGAGTGGCCGCAAGAAGAAAAAATTATGAATACTACAGGGAGCACCTGTCGGACCAGTCCAAAATCACATTTCTGGAAGAACCTAAGGGTAGTATATCCAACCGTTGGCTCACATGTATTTTAACCCCTTCTTTTGAGGACAGGGAGGGAATACGAATTGCCCTTGAACACGAGAACATAGAATCAAGGCCCTTGTGGAAGCCAATGCATTTACAGCCAGTATTCAAAAATAATAGTTCGTATGTAAACGGTGTCAGTGAAGACCTGTTTAATCGTGGACTATGTTTGCCAAGTGGGTCCAGTTTGGAAACCAGTGATCTGGAAAGAATTTGTGGAATTATCAAAAGTGAATTAAAATGATAAAAGAATTCTTTTTTAGGACCGGCCAGCGATACGCATCAAAGTGGACCGTACTTTTGATAGACCTTTGTATAGTTTCATTTTCCTTTATTCTTGCATACTTTATCAGGTTTAACCTGAGCTTCGATTTTGATGTGGAGCAGTTGTGGATGCAATTGCCAGTTGTAGTTGTATTGTTCTTTTTGGCCTTCCTTATATCAGGTAGTTATAAGGGTGTGGTAAGACACACCGGTATAAAGGATGTTTATGCCATTTTTAATGCTGTATGTTTGGCAAGTATAGGTGCCATTGGCGTTGTAATGTTCAATAGGTATATGGTGTTCTTTGAAAAATTCACCATCCCTTTGTCCATAATAATAATCAATAGCTTGCTTACCTTCATAGCATTGTCCGCATCTCGGATGGTATTTAAGATTGCTTTTGAAAGCTTGATGAACGGTAATCAGGTACCAACTAAGAACTTGATTATCTATGGTGCCGGGGAATCAGGAATCATTACATATAATACATTGACCAATCACTCTAAGATGGGAGCAAAGGTCATTGGTTTTGTAGACAATAACTTGCAGAAAGTAGGAAAACAGATCAATGGGGTCAAGGTATATGACAAGTCGATTTTGACCGAGGATTTTGTCAAGTTCCACAATATCTCAGAAGTAATTTTTTCTATACAGAGCATCAATCCCAAACAATTGAGGATCCTTGTCAATGAGATTGTAGATCTTCCAGTAAAGGTAAAGATTGTCCCTCCTGTCGAGGACTGGATCAATGGAGAGCTCAAGGTTTCGCAGATCAAGCGAGTTCAAATTGAGGATTTATTGGACCGTCCACCTATTGAGATCAAGAATAGTAAGGTGATGAAGGATTTTGATGACAAAGTCATTATGGTGACCGGGGGCGCTGGTTCTATAGGAAGTGAATTGGTAAGGCAGATTTGCAAATACAACTATCGCTCTTTGATTGTGATAGACCAAGCAGAATCAGCTCTTTATGATCTACAGCAGGAGTTGAAACAGGCCGGCTTTTTCAATTACGTGCCCATTGTGAGCGACATTAGGGACAAGAACAAGATGCGTGTGCTTTTTGAGCAATATAAACCCGATCGGATTTTTCATGCGGCAGCCTATAAGCACGTACCCCTTATGGAGCAAAATCCATATGAGGCGATCAAGATCAATGTTGCCGGTACCAAGACCATTGTCGATCTCGCTTGCGAATATGAAGTTGAAAAGTTTGTGTTCGTATCGACGGATAAGGCGGTAAACCCGACCAACATTATGGGTGCGACCAAGCGAATTGCAGAAATGTACATTAGCTGTAGACAGCAAGAGGGAAAAACAAAATTTATAACGACAAGGTTCGGGAATGTACTGGGATCAAATGGATCCGTGATTCCTTTGTTCAGAAAGCAAATCGAAAAGGGAGGCCCATTGACTGTAACGCACAAAGACATTACCAGATATTTTATGACCATTCCAGAAGCTTCACAATTGGTATTGGAAGCCGGGGCCATGGGCAAAGGTGGTGAAATCTTTATTTTTGATATGGGAGAATCCGTTAAGATTATGGATTTGGCCAAGAATATGATACGACTCTCAGGTCTTCACTATCCGGATGATATCGATATCAAGGTAACCGGGCTAAGGCCAGGTGAAAAACTGTATGAAGAGCTTTTGGCAAATGGTGAGAATACGCTTCCTACCTATCATGACAAGATTATGATCAGTAAGGTGCGTGAAATCGATTATGTGGGAACTCGAACCATGATAGACGAACTTTGTATTTCCAATTTGTTCTTTAAGGACAATGTGGTAAAATTAATGAAGGACATAGTTCCGGAATATATATCCAACAATTCAGATTTTTGTAAATTGGACAAGAAAACACCAATAAAGGAAACACCGAAAACCTCTAAGATTGGATATCCTCAATTCAATAACTAAACACTTTCCCGATGCATCAAAAAATTAAACATGCCATAATACTGCTTGCCATATCCTGTGTTGTGGTCTCATGCACATCATCAAAAAAAGTTGTGTATTTTCAAGATTCACAGGATTTTGAAACAATTGTTACCGAAAACAGATTTGAACCCAAGTTTAAGGTGGATGATGTGATCAGTATTTATGTGGCGACCTTGAACCCAGAAGCTAGTGCTCCTTTTAACTTGACCATAGGGGTTGCGGCCAACGGACAATCGGAATCATTGGACTATATCGTCGATAAAAACGGGGATATTGAGTTCCCTGTGATTGGAAAAGTAAATGTATTGGGGTTGTCCCCGGAGGAACTTAAGGTTGATCTTAAGGAAAGGCTTTCATCTTACTTAAAAGATCCAATTATTAATGTAAGATTGAGAAACTTCACCGTAACTGTATTGGGAGAGGTACGTAGCCCGGGAACCTATCCAATTATTGGGGAACAAGTGACAATATTGGAAGCGCTTGGATTGGCAGGAGACCTGACCATTAAAGGTAGAAGGGAAAATGTAATGGTAATCAGGGACTTTGATGGCGTAAAGGTTTATAATAGGTTGGACTTGACTTCCAAGAATGTAATGAACTCTCCAGCATATTACCTCACACAAAATGATGTGGTTTATGTAGAACCAAACAAATCGGCTGCTGTCTCTTCTTCATTGGACAATAGAACTACGATAGCACTTTCCATACTTTCTTTGATAGTAACAACTACGTTATTCTTGACGCGCAATTAATTTACAATACCATTTCAAATTCTTAAATAGTAATCTTTGGAAAACAAGTTTTCATTTAAAAGTATTGATTTCAAGGAAATAATTAGACAATATACGAGTAAGTGGTATTTGTTTTTACTCGCTATTATGTTTTGTTTAGGTATAGCTTTCCTTTACAATCGCTATACAGCACCGCTCTATGATGCCCAGGCTCGAATCAAAATAGAGATGGAGGGGAACAATAACCCCGAACTTGCGGTTTTTCAGGATTTGGGTGCTTTTCAGGGACAGATGAATCCAATTATCGATGAGATTGAAATCATCAAATCTCGGTCTAACTTTGTAGAAGTTGTAAAAAAGCTTCAGCTGAACACACAAATTTTTAGATTGGGTAATATTCTAGATTCTGAGATATACAGAGACTCTCCTTTCAATTTAAATTTTAAAGAATCGGATTCCATAGTAAGCCAATCTGGCTTCAGCTTTTATTTGAATGTAATGTCCGATGCAACATTTGGTTACAAGAGACAGGAAGATGAGCCCTATAAACAAAACACTTTTGGCTCCAATATTTCAACTCCATTGGGAGATATGATCATAACGCCAAGTGTTGAAAACATAAAGATTTACAAGGATAATGAATTTAGAATTGTAATCAGACCCGCTACTGTGGTTGCTGATAGTTATCGAGGCCGTGTTCAAATTACTCCATTGGAACGGTCTTCGAATATTTTGTCCCTTTATCTTCAGGACAGGATTCAGCACAGGGCACAGGACATTATCAATGAACTTATAGCAGTCTATAATGAAAATGCTATTGAGGACAAAAAGATTGCCGCGGACAAGACTTCTAATTTTATTGATGCCCGTATTACCGAGATTTACTCTAACCTTTACAATGTCGACCAATCCGCGGAAGAGTTCAAGACCAATCGTGGAATTACGGATATATCATCCGAGTCCAATATCAACTTAAGTGTGGGTATGGAGAACAGACAACAGTTGGAAAGTGCTTCTTTGCAATTGAATATGGCATCTTCCATGAAGGACATGGTCGAAAACCAAGACGGTTATGAGATTTTGCCATCAAACCTTGGGCTCTCCGACCAAACGATTACAGGAACTACCGCGCGGTACAATCAATTGGTTGCAGAAAGAAACAGGTTGTTGGAAAGTTCCAGTAATCTGAATCCTGTGGTTCAAAATTTGGACAAGGAGCTTAATACCTTAAAAAGTAGTTTACTTTCGAGTTTGAACAATACCACGGGAAACCTGGAATTGCAAATAAATAGTTTGGCCCGACAACAATCCCGAATCAACAGTAAGATTTATTCAGCACCCGGAAATGAACGCGAACTACGTGATATTACACGGAAATTGGAGACCACGGAGTCTCTGTACCTATACCTTTTGGAAAAGCGGGAGGAGGCTCAAATAGCCTTTGCCTCAGCTTCCCCGCCATCATCCATTGTGGATGCTGCATATAGCACCAGTTCTGCCCCAGTGGCCCCCAACAAAATGATCAATTATGTGGCGGCCTTGTTCCTTGGGTTTGTACTTCCGTTCATGTTTATTTATGTATCGGGATTATTGGACAACACGTTAAATAGCAAACAGGATTTGGAAGGTGTCATAGGGAACAATATCCCTGTTATTGCCGAACTTCCAAAGATTGGAAAAAAGGATCGAAAGATTGTAAAAAAGGACGATCGTTCAGTATTGGCGGAGTCCTTACGAATCTTAAGGACAAACCTTAACTATATTCAAAAGAGCCAGAAATCGAAACCGGACAATCTTATATTTATAACTTCCAGCGTTCCTGGAGAGGGTAAAACATTCATTTCATCCAATCTGGCCAAGATCTATGCTGATACAGGGAAGAAGGTCTTATTGTTGGGAGCGGATATCCGAAACCCTAAACTGTATGATTTCTTTTCCAGTGACGAAAATGTTGAGATGGGAAAGGGTATTCAAACCAGAAGGAGTACAAAGGCAGGACTGACAGAGTTTCTCGTCAATTCTGATTTGAAGGTACAGGACATCACCGTTCCGGCTCACATCAATGAAAACGAAATAGACCTTATATTTTCTGGAAAAATACCGCCAAACCCAACAGAGCTACTGATGAACCCTAGAATGGGCGAATTATTTGAGAAGGTATCCAAAATGTACGATTATGTTATCGTGGACACCGCACCATTAATGGTAGTGACCGACACGTTGTTGATCAGTGAGTATGCCAGCCAAATTCTATATGTGGTCAAGGCGGGTGCAACTGAACTTAAAGTCATCGATTTTCCATTAAAGCTGAAAGAGGAAGGCAAATTAAAAGGACTGTCCTTTGTGGTCAACAATGTAAAGCAATCCGAATTGGGCTATGGTGGAAAATACGGCTACGGTTACGGAAAGTCCGTTAAAAAATGGTGGAACTTCTCCTAAAGATCAATAAAAGGTCTGAATTGTATTTTCGATGATAGGGAAGAGATGATCCAATGTCTTTTTTGATATTTTGATTTCTTTCAACAACATCAATTGCCTGATGTTGTGGACATCGCTTCCTACAAAATCGATCATACCGTCGTTCAATAGTTTCTCAGCTGTTTTATGCACAGCCTTTCCATAGGATTTGGGACTCAACGACAATAGATTGAGCTGAAACAAGACTCCTTCAGATTTTAAGGACGCATACTTCCCATATTTGCCATGATAGTACATATACCTTTCCGGGTGTGCCAGTATTGGAAAATATTTGTGCTTGGCGATTTGGTCAACGGCCACATCAAAATTGAAGGATGGCTGTAAATACGACATTTCAACTAGCAAATAATCCTTTCCCAAAGGCATTACTTGTTTGCCATGGAGTATGTTTTCAAAATTATCATCGATCATGTGTTCAGCGGCATACTCCAAATTGACTTGCAAACCATCATTTTTTTGCAATTCATTATAAAGTTGACCATGTGCCTTTTTGATTGTACTAGGAGTGTTGTCATAGTAATTGTGCATGATGTGTGGCGTGCATATAAAATTAGTCACCCCAAAATCGGAAAACCCTTTGAACAACTCCAACGAATCCCCAATAGTTTTGGCGCCATCGTCAATACCAGGTAAAATGTGGTTGTGGATATCCACAAGGCCGCTCAAATAATCGACCAAGTAAATTTTCTTCTGAAAAATACTTATCATGCATAAAATTTGGAATCCAAAGATAAAGTATATAAAACCTTAATCCATAGCCGAAAAATTAAATTAGGGCTTCCGTTGCATTAAAATAAAAAAACCGACCTAGAACAGGTCGGTTTGAAGATTTACTACTTTATATGTTTTAACTAAACTCAATGCTAATATAAACCTTGTGTTTGAGCACAGGGACTAATGAAAGATCAAAAAGGTTAATGAAAGACTAATAGGGTTAACCATTGGGTAATTAGCTGGTATATTTTTGTTTATTTAGCGGTATGCTGACCAAAAGGAACCTCTATGTTATTTTTTTTATAATCGCAGTTGTCGGTTTGTTGGTGGTGCAATACCAATATCTGAGAGTGGGACTAGGTTTGGCCCGTGTCCAATTTTCTGATAAAATGGATCGGGCCAGAGATAATATAAACAGTGAGCTCTCAGCGGTAAACTCATTGACCTACACACTGGGCAATACTATCAGAAAAGATACATCAGAGGTCAGGATCGGGCTGGATAGCCTAGAGAAGGCATCCCAATATTATTTAAACGACTATATCTCCTACCAATTAAACCTTTCCGGAATTGATGCCCCTTTCACCTATAAACTATATTCCCGCGATTCCATAACATATTTGAGTTCCGTCCGCCCTCACATAAAAGCGCAAGAAGACCTTACTTACCCAATTAAAGTGAAGGGATATTTGCCAGAATTGCTCCAAAAAGAAATTATTCTGGAGATTGGTTTTGAAGATTTGAACAAGTACTTTTTGGGACAATTACGGGGGCTCATCGTTCCTGGACTATTATTCTTGTTGATGATAATCATAGTGGTAATCTGGGTCCTTAGATCATTTTATTTACAGCGAAGCATCAATACTACCACAAACGATTTTATCAATAACCTGACACATGAATTAAAAACACCCGTATTCTCCATAGGATTGGCAAGCAAAATCTTGGAAGAAGATGTGCCTGAGAATAAAAAAGCCGTGGTGGAATTGATTCGTGCCGAATCGAACAGGCTCAAAAAGCATATCGATAAAGTGTTGGAGTTGGCCAGCATGGAGTCCGGAAACAAACTATTGCAGTTTCAGGAGATTGATTTCAAACCAGAACTGGAGCGAATTTGCGAAGGTTTTAGTTTATTGGCCAAGCATGAAGAAATTCAGTTTGAGTTCGAACTCGAAGAAGGTCCATACATTATTAGGGCCGAAAGGTTCCATCTGGAAAATGTGGTGGGCAACCTATTGGAAAATGCAAAAAAGTATTCGGACAATCCCCAAATAAAATTGACCGCAAGCAAACAAAAGGGACGATTGTTCATCAGGATTACCGATAATGGACAAGGTATTGCCAAGGAGGATATGGCCAAAATCTTCAAAAAATATTATAGGGTTAAAAATGGAGATGTCCACAAGGTAAAAGGATACGGCTTAGGATTGTATTATGTGCAAAAAATAATCAAAATGCACCGTGGAAAAATTACGGTGCAAAGCGAACCAGGACAAGGAACCACATTTACCATGTCCTTTAAATTGACCAAAAATGGATAAAAAATATAAGTTGATATTGGTTGAGGATGATAATTCCCTAGGGTATCTATTATCGGAATATTTAGGAATGAAAGGTTTTGTGGTGACATGGGCCAAAGATGCTTCGGAGGCTGTGCTAAAAACCAAGACCAATGTTTTTGACTTGGCCATTTTAGATGTGATGCTCCCCGATTTGGATGGATTTGAACTGTCACAAAAGATAAAAGGAATCAATCCCGAGCTGCCCTTTATTTTTTTGACAGCAAGGTCGCTCAAGATAGATGTTCTTAAAGGGTTTTCAATGGGTGCTGTTGACTATCTTAAAAAGCCCATAGATGAAGAAGAGCTCGTTGTGCGTATCAATGCATTATTGGCCAGGTTGGTAAAGGATGAGGAACAAGAAGTTCAAGTGTCCGAATATGAGATTGGCGACTACGTTCTCAACATGGATAATTTTGAACTCAAACACAACGGTAAGCCTATCAAATTAACAGGAAAGGAATTTGACCTTCTGGCATTATTGGCCAAGAACAAAAATCAATTGTGTACTCATAAAGAAATCTTGACCACGGTTTGGGACAAGAATGACTATTTCAACAAAAAAAGTCTCAATGTTTTTATATCACATTTACGTAAACATCTGGCGCACGACCCCAAACTGAGCATAGTAAATGTAAGCCGTCGTGGGTTTATGCTGAGGGTGGAGGGAGAGTAGCAAAATACTGTGGCTTGATTTTTGTGACAGTATTGTGTGACGAGATTATCTGTTTGATTTATGTTGAAGATTTTTAAAAATAGTGCCCCGACCCCTTCCTTGCGCCAATTGGACAATTTATACGGCCAGACCATTTGCAAGTGTCCACTGCAAGAACAAATTTCCTATTGTCAAAGAGTTATAGAAAGCTCCGAATATCATTTGGGGCAATCTTGCCCCAAAAAGGATTCCAATCAATTAAAACAGCTTATTCAGGCGGCCAGAGATGAACTTAAGCAATTACGTTCACAAGTTGGTTCGTAGTAATTGAATTGGGATAAAAAACGGATTTCGTCGCTGAGAACTTTTTAAAAGCCTTAATTTTAGGATTGAAAAATCAAACAAAATGAAGAAATCAATTCTATCCCTAACATTACTTCTTATCTGTTTACATGGTTTTGCCACCGAGACAAAACTCATGGTACGTGCCAAGGCAAAGGATGCCAAGTTCGTTGGAAGTTCCATTGGAGGAGCCCACGTAATCGTCCGTAACAGTTTGAACGGTGAGATCATGGCCGAGGGTAATACCACTGGTGCAACGGGAAACACTGACCTGATCATGAAGAGTGCCCATGAACGTTATACGGAACTCAGCGATGATAAGACCGCAGGTTTTTTGGCCATTTTGGATATCAACGAGCCCGTTTTTGTGCAGGTGGAAGTGCTATCGCCAATCCATAAAAAAAATGCTCGTGTACAGGCCAGTACGGAACTTTGGCTGATTCCCGGCAAACACATTTTAGGAGATGGTATAGTATTGGAAATACCTGGTTTTGTGGTAGATATTTTAAAGCCCAATACCCATCAATATATTAATCTGGAATCTATACCCGATTCAGGGTTACCGATAGAGGCCCATATCGTTATGATGTGCGGTTGCCCAATAGAAGTAGATGGAATTTGGGATTCCAAATTAATTGAAGTGAAAGCCATGGTCAAAAAGGACGGAGAGAGTGTAGGGGAGGTCGAATTGGACAATCCAGCACAAAACAGCTTTCAAGGCCACTTTGGAATCAAGGAAGCTGGATATTATCAAATCACCGTTTATGCCTACAACCCAAAAACCGGGAATACAGGAGTGGATATCGTCAACTATGTGGTAAGGGATTAAGTATTTGTTTTTTAATGCTTTATCAAGATGATTTTAGCTACCTTGATGAGCAAAAGGGAACCGAATCAACCAAGTTTTTATGAAAACAAGCATTCTGGCCTGTGTGGGTGTATTGATAATTTCAACCTCCTGTGAGTCAACAAAAAAAGAAGATTTATTGGCAGAGGGTATTCCGCAGCAACTGGCAGAGTATCGAGTTGACCAAGTGTCCAATGTGGTCTATGGACTTTCTTTTGATATCCCAGCTGATATAAATCGTCCAATAGCTTCAAAATTAAAATTGGATGTGGACCTTCAAGACCTTTCGCAACCCCTATATCTGGATTTTAATGCAGCCGCTTCATTGTTAAAAACTATTCGGGTAAATGGTCAAGAGCAAGAGGTTGTTCATCAACAAGAACACATTATCATTTCGAAAAACCTTGAGGAAGGGCCTAATACGATTGAAATTACCTTTAATGCGGGAGAACTGTCCTTGAATCGGAATGAAAATTATTTATATACCCTTTTGGTACCTGATCGTGCCAGTACATTGTTCCCTTGTTTTGATCAGCCCAACATCAAGGGACGTTATGTGGTGGATGTTATGGCACCTGCCGACTGGAAAGTTCTTTGCGGAGCGCCACTAAAGGAAGCAAAGCCAAAAGGCGAAACGGTACATTACTCATTTGAGGAAAGCGATTTTATGAGCACTTATCTGTTTTCTTTGGTTGCAGGGAAGTTTGAATCGGTTACCGAAAACCCAGGTGTGTTTGATATGACAATGCTTTACCGTGAAACAGATTCAGCAAAAATTGCTTACAGTGTTCCCAAGATTTTCGACCTGCATCAGCGATCAATCGATTTTTTAAAAGATTACACCCAATATGAATTTCCTTTCAAGAAATTGGATTTTGCCGCCATTCCAGGATTTCAATACGGAGGAATGGAGCATGTCGGAGCCATTCAATACCGTCAATCCTCTATCTTCTTGGATGAAAGTGCTACCGAACGCCGTCTTATGGGCAGTGCCAAACTTATAGCACATGAAACATCCCATATGTGGTTTGGGGATATGGTCACCATGGGTTGGTTCAACGATGTGTGGATGAAAGAGGTGTTTGCCAATTTTATGGCCGATAAGATCATGAACCCGACCTTTCCCGAAATCAACCATAAGCTCCAGTTTATGATTTCCCATTACCGTGGTGCCTACGGTGAGGATAGAACGCGTGGCACCAATCCTATACGGCAACATTTGGATAACCTAAAAAATGCCGGCAGTCTTTATGGGGGCATCATATATAACAAGGCACCAATTATGATGCGGCAACTAGAGGTTGCAATAGGGGAGAAGGCCTTCCGAGATGGTATACGCCGATACATACAGACCTATGCCTATGGAAATGCCACATGGAACGATTTGGTAGAGATTTTGGATGAAAGGACGTCAATAAACCTAAAAGATTGGAGTGAAGTATGGGTGAATCAATCTGGTAGACCTATCATAACCGAGGGGATTGATTATGAAAATGGGAAAATAGCAAGTTTCACGCTTTCTCAAAAAGCAGAAGACGGAAGCGATAAATTATGGCCGCAATCCTTTGAGATAACCTTGGTATATCCGGATAGCACCAGAGTCATCCCAGTGACGATATCAGATAGTGTTGTAAATGTGAAGTTAGCGGAGGGACTCCCACGACCCGAGACGATAATTTATAATTCAAATGCCTTTGGCTATGGTATTTTTCCTTTGGATTCGTCCAAGTTGAATGTAATCCCAACGCTAAAAGATGAAGTCGCCCGTGGATATACCTATCTCAATGCCTATGAGAACGTTCTATCTGGGCAAATCCCTGCTCTCGAGGTCTTTGATTTATATATGGATGTCATCCTACAAGAGGAAAACGAATTTGTTCATGGAATGGTCAGTGGGGAGGCTTCACAATTGTTTTGGAGTTACTTTACCGAAGAACAGAGAGCGGAAAAACAGCCATTGGTCGAAAACTTGCTTTGGAACGAACTGTTCGAGGATACATATGAGCCCAATATCAAGAAAAATATTTTTGGACTCTGGAAAGGTTTAGCATATTCTGAAAGGGCCAAGGAGAGGCTGTATGCCGTTTGGAGCAAAAACATGAAAATACCAGGTCTAAAGCTTAATCAGGACGATTATACCGATATGGCAATGGATTTGGCCCTATACAATCATAAAAAAGCTGGTGAAATTCTGGAAACAGCCAAATCCGAATTGGATAATGCAGACAAGATAAAACGATTTGAATTCTTACAGCCCGGACTTTCATCTGATGCTGCGGTGAGGGAAACCTTTTTTAAATCGTTCCGAGATACCAAAAACAGGGAAAAAGAATCTTGGGTGGGAACCGCTTGTGGATATCTGCACCATCCTTTACGACAAAAAACCGCAATACAACAACTTCCGTTGGCATTGGACTTATTGGAGGAGATTCAAAGGACAGGTGACATTTTCTTTCCTAAAAGATGGTTGTCAGCTACAGTGGGGCAATATCAGTCCAAAGAAGCTTATCAAATAGTGGAGGAATATTTGAAAAATCACCCAGGCCTTGAACCTTCATTAAAGGGAAAACTCTTGCAAGCTTCCGATGATCTCTATCGATTTGTAAATATGTAGCCGACTATCCAGACTTCAAAACGGACGATATTTTTATGTTTTTGAAATTTTGGGTATGGACAAAATAGATGATTTGTGGATATTTGTACCACAAGGTCGGTAATTGATTTCACCACCTGATCTTTAATAAACAAAAACATAATGAAGAAAGTTTTTTTTGGCCTTTTGGCCATCGTGCTATTATGTAGCCACGATATGTTCTTGAAAATGGACAATTATTTCCTTGACCCGAACACAAATGCAGCAATTCAACTATTTAATGGCACTTTTGAGAAAAGTGAAAATGTAATAGACAGGAACCGTATGCTCGATATGAGCTTGGTGGGTAATGGTCAGCGTATCCAAGTAGATTCAGCTCAATGGACCGAAAAGGACAGTATTACATTTTTGAATTTTAAGACCGGTGGCCCCGGTACTTGGGTAGCAGGTGTTTCAACTGCAGCAAAGAATATTGCATTGGATGCAAAATCGTTCAACGATTATTTGGAACATGATGGAGTGGTAGACATGTTGGAATGGAGAAAAGAGAACAATGCTCTGGACCAGGATGCGGTTGAGAAATACTCCAAGCACGTTAAAACTATTTTTCAAGTAGGAGAGGAATTGTCTGATGACTGGAAAACTGCATTGGGGTATCCTATTGAATTTATTCCACAAGAAAACCCCTATGATATTCATGCCGGGCATTCCTTAAAAGTACAATTGCTGTACAAAGGGAAGCCTTTGGCCAACCAATTGGTTATTATTGGCTCGGATGTATCTGGTGAAAGCAGTATGGTTGAGCATAGCCATGATGGAGGGGAACCGCATACGCATAAAAGTGGAGAAACCCCGGACCATGACCATAATTCTGGTTTGCAACTTCGTACTGATGATGCCGGTACTTTAGAGTTTGAAATAACCAATGCAGGAGTATGGCATATGAGAACCATTTATATGGTACAGTCGGAGGAAGAGGGTCTCACCCACGAGTCAAACTGGGCCACGCTGACCTTCGCCGTAGGTTCTGGTCATAGTGCAGCGCATGGGACGGATAAAGATGAAGATCATCATGCACATGAAGAAGAAAGTTTTCCATCCTACATTTTTCTCCTTGTAAGTTTGGTAATTGTTGCCGGCCTTTTCTTTTACTTTAAAAGCAAGAAGAAATAATGTACATAAAACCAGTAGGAGCCAGCTTCTCTCTTTTGGTAATGTTACTTTTTCCAATGCTGTTACTGGCTCATGATGTTAGCTCAGGTGACCAGCAGATATTGGATAGCGGTGGGTTGTTATCCTATATTTGGGTAGGGGCCAAGCATATGCTTACAGGTTATGACCACTTGCTGTTTTTGGCAGGGGTTATCTTTTTCCTGAAAGGGTTTCGGGACATTTTAAAGTTTATCACCGTTTTTACCATAGGACACAGCATTACGCTTTTAGGAGGGACGTACCTAGGGGTTCAGGTCAATGAATACCTAATTGATGCCATCATAGCATTAAGCGTACTTTATAAGGGGTTTGAAAACTTGGAAGGCTTTAAAAAACTTGGAACCAGAGCTCCAAATTTATTGATGATGGTATTTTTATTTGGACTTATCCATGGTTTGGGACTTTCCACACGTTTGCAAACCTTTGATATGGGGCAAGACCAATTTTTACTGAAGATTATTAGTTTTAACGTTGGTGTAGAGTTGGGACAAATCGTCGCTTTGATTCCAATTATTCTACTGATTAACCTATGGAGAGATAAAGCCAGCTATGAAGCATTTTATAAAGCATCCAACGTTTATTTGATTATTGCAGGTATCTGTTTGTTTGTCTACCAGATGTATGGATATTTTAATGGGCATTGAAATACTTAATTCATAATGGCGTAAGTTTTTAACGTAACTATATGTTGCAATATGGATATAAAAAGAGGTCTAAAAAGGCAGTCTCTTTTTTTGTTTAAAACTGTAAGGGCTCATAACTTTAGTTATGAGCCGAAAAGTAGTATGGAAGACCAATGACCAGGATCAGTTGAGCCTTCTTCCACCCAGTTATGATGATTTGGTGCCCACTATTTGATTTTAGTCATATGAAAGTCAGGTTTTTGTGTTGGCTTGAAGGGTACTCGATTTAATCCGGCGAGTGTGGTATATTATATCCGGCGTTTCCACTAACATGTGTAAACAGATATATAGTTGCCCAAAAATTTTTTTGACCGTGGAAAGAGTATTGTCTCTTAAATTGACCATATTTCTATTATTCTTTCTTCTAATTGTTTACTTTCACTCCCGTCCTTGTTTATTTTGGGAACTTTAGTATATACTATTTCAATAATATCCTCATCTGGAATGGACTTTGGTAAAAGTTCATAGAGAGATTTCAGTTTTAAAGCTTTTGCTATTAAAGCTAAATGTCTAATACTGTACTTGTCGGGCTGTCCTAAGGCCTCAACTTTTCCCACGAAACTTTTACTTAAATTCATAAGTTCACTTAAATCTCGTTGGGAGACGCCTTTTTTCTCACGTAATTTTCTAACTTGATTTATTATTTCGTAGTCAAGCTTGGATATTTTAATTGAAAAAGTTTTCATAAATATGCTCCGATTATTTGGAGCGTTTAATTTTTGTTTTTATATTTGTTTTAGTTATTTAAGCGACAATTAAAAGAAAGAGTTTTTGATACTTTCTTAACACGATGTCACTCATAAACGAAAACCGTCAATTTTCCCTATGAGCCGACTGTGAGCTCGCTATCTATTGGAATTTGTATCTTCGCGATATAAACCAATAGGGCGGGTCTCATGTCAGTCTTTGGGGAACCACAACTTTGGTTGTGGCGGTTCTTGACGGTACCACGTTCAAAGCATTGAGGCTCGCTTTATTGGTTTTGCCCATTAAGGCTTTTCTCCGGCTTCCCGAGTACACATCGTTTACATAATCATTATGAAAACGAAGTTTGTAAAATCACCATTAGTCACAGTCCGAAGTTCACTGGCAGCAGTGATATTACCTATGCCAGTATCCGTCATTTACAATCCCTTCAACCTATTTCAAAAAACATCAAATGCGCCTCAAATGAGCACCCAAAAATTCTAGCACTAAAAGCAAGGACGTGGCTCCATGCAGGCCAAGGGGGCAAACCCTTTGACCACTGTCCGACAATACAAACCCCTTGCCCACAGAAAATATGGGTTTACCGAGCTAAAGGCGGTTTTATTTTTTCAACATCAATTACAATGACCATAAAAGTAGCTTCTTTATCCTTTAACGGCAAATGGACATGGCCGGGGACTTTTGAAAACAGATTTGCTTAAACGATTTATGACCAACTAAAACCCAAAAATAATGCTTTACTATTTAAGGAATGTTCTAATATCTACATTTCATTTACTATTTAGGAAAAAACCTAGAAACCCCATTTAATCCTTAAGGCTATATATGGGATGCACGCTACACTTTTTTCCGGTTCAAACTATCTTTTTGTCCCATATTGAACAGATACACCTTTTGGGCAACCGGCCCTATCACGAAACCATAGTCTTTTTTAGTTAAGGAACCCTAGTTCCAGGTACGATTACTGCTTGGACAGGGTGGCCTATGCCCGAACCTTGATGCCTTTTTGGGAGTTACGTCTTTGCCGTGACTTTTGGGGCCGTGTACATGATGACCTATGGATAGTCCATTGTCCTTTGGTATTGTAATGACAACCGACATTTTAATCAAACGAACTCAACAAAATGAAACAATTATCAATATGTATGCGAAGGGTCTCCCTACTCATGCTCCTTTATATCTTTTTAATGCCCTCTTGTGCCTTATATATGCAGGCGGGCACAGTCTTGGAACCGCCACAGGCCACCGTTTCCGGCACCGTGACCGATACTTCGGGGAACCCCCTGGCCGGGGTGAACCTTGTGGTGGAGTCCAAGCGTATCGGGACCATTTCCGGTTTGGACGGATCCTTTTCCATTCAAGCCTCTCCGTCCGATGTGCTGGTCTTTTCCATGGTCGGTTTTAAACCCCTTACCGTGCCCATTTCGGGTAGGGACAAAATTGCTGTCATGCTGGAGGAGGACGTGACCCAATTGGGGGAAGTGGTGCTCAATGCGGGCTACTATACCGTTACCGAAAGGGAGCGTACGGGGAACATCAGCAAGGTGACAGCTTCCGAAATCGAAAAACAGCCCGTCTCCAATCCGTTGGCGGCCCTACAGGGACGGATGGCCGGGGTGAACATCACCCAGACCTCGGGCCTACCGGGCGCAGGTTTCAACATCCAGATCAGGGGACGGAACAGTATCGCCGCAGGCAACGATCCGCTCTATATTGTGGATGGGGTACCCTTTGCCTCCGACCCGATCAACAATACCCAGACCTCGGGCATCCTGGGAGGGAGCATCAGTCCGCTCAATGGGATCAACCCCGCGGATATAGAAAAGATCGAGGTGCTGAAGGATGCCGATGCCACGGCCATCTATGGGTCCCGTGGCGCCAATGGGGTGGTTTTGATCACCACAAAAAAAGGGCGGTCGGGCAAGGCAGAGGTCAACATCCACCTCAATACCACCCTGGGCAGGGCCACCCGGTCCATGGACCTGTTGAGCACACCACAGTACTTGGAGATGAGAAGGGAGGCCTTTGCCAATGATGGCATCGAAGAGTACCCCGCCAACGCCCACGATGTGAACGGTAATTGGGACCAGGGCCGGTACACCGACTGGCAAAAGGAACTGATCGGGGGAACGGTGCACCGGACCATGGCACAGGCATCCGTATCCGGTGGCAGCAACGGCACCCGTTACCTGATGAGCGGGACCTACCAAAGGGAGAACACGGTTTTTCCCGGGGAGTCCGGTTATCAAAAGGGAAGTGTCCTGTTGAATCTGGACCATAGTTCTGACGATGGACGTTTCAAGCTCCATTTCTCCGGAAACTATGTTGTCGATGACAACGACCTGCCCGCAGCGGACCTTACCCTTACCTCCCGTACCTTGGCCCCCAACGCCCCCGCCCTTTATGACGATCATGGGGAACTGAACTGGGCCGACAATACATGGAACAACCCCTTAGCAGATCTTGAGAGCCGTTTTTCTTCGATCACCAAGACCCTGACCACAAATGGTGTCGCCACATATGAAGTTGTTAAAGGGCTCATGGCCAAGTTGAACATGGGCTATACCGATACACGGATGAAGGATAGCAGGATCCTGCCCTCGACCAGGTACAATCCCTATTACGGGGCCGATAGCCGATATTCAGTCGTTTATAAGGGAATTGCATCGCGGGCATCTTGGATCTTGGAGCCCCAGTTGCAATGGCAAGGCCGAGCAAAAGGGCTCAAGATTGATGTTTTGGTGGGAAGTACCTTCCAACAAGAGGGGAAAGAGCAATTGGGACTTTATGGGGAAGGCTTTTCAAGCAACCATCTCTTGGACGATATCTCTGCCGCCAATTATATTGATGTGAATCGGAACACGCATGATTCATATAGGTACCAAGCTGTTTTTGGAAGGGTCAACGTGGCCTATCAAAAGAAGTACATCCTGAACCTTACCGGCAGGCGCGATGGTTCCTCCCGTTTTGGTCCCGGTAGGCAGTTCGCCAATTTTGGCGCCATTGGGGCCGCATGGCTGTTTTCGGAAGAAAGCATGATCAAGGGAGCGTTTCCTTTTTTGAGCTTTGGAAAATTAAGGGGCAGCTACGGGACCACGGGGAACGACCAGATAGGGGACTATCAATTTTTTGAGAGTTATGGCTTGGGAGGGGTCAATTATGATGGGGTCGAAACATTGGTGCCCTCCCGTCTGTTCAATCCCGATTTTGGATGGGAACGCAATGATAAATTGGAGGTTGGGCTGGAGCTTGGTCTCTGGCGGGACCGTATCCTGCTGGCGGGCAATTATTACCGCAACCGGTCATCCAATCAACTGGTGGGCATTCCCATGCCGGGCACGACGGGCTTCACCGGCCTCCAGGCCAATTTGGATGCTGTGGTCCAGAACAGGGGGGTTGAACTGGAGATTACTTCCCGATTATGGGATTCCCCTAAATTCAAATGGGAACTGGGCATGAACCTGAGCATACCCAAGAACGAACTGCTCTCCTTTCCCGGACTGGAGACCTCTACGTATGCCGACCGCCTAGTGGTGGGAGCGCCATTGGGCATACGTAAACTGTATTTAAGTACCGGTGTGGACCCTGCTACCGGGGTCTACCGATTCAGGGACTATGACGGGGACGGTGTTATTTCGGCACCCAACGACCAGCAATGGATCGGGGATGTGGGCCCTGATTACTTTGGGGGCATAGTGAACAGTTTCGGCATTGGCCCTTTTGCGCTGGATTTTCTTTTTCAGTTCAAGAAGCAACAGAACTGGAACTATATTTTCAACGGAAGCTACCCTGGATTGATGTCGAACAAACCGGTCGATGTATTGGACCGTTGGCGGGAAGCAGGGGACAACGGCCCAATACAGCAATATACGACTGGCCGAAATACACTTGCCGTCCAAGGTTTTAACCGTTACGGAAGTAGCAATATGGCTATATCGGACGCCTCATTTGTGAGATTAAAGACCATATCCCTGATGTACGACCTACCCAATTCGAACGATAGCGGCATGGATTGTACCCTTTATCTACAGGGCCATAACCTACTGACAATTTCGGGATACCGTTGGGGCGACCCCGAGTTCACGGGAGGTGGTCGGTTGCCCCCATTGAGACAGATCACCCTGGGCACTAAACTTACATTTTAACGTAAAACCTCTTAGCAATGATAAAACAACGATTACTGTTCAAACTTTATATGACACTTTGGCTCCCAATAACAGTGGGGTGCACGGACTTTGTTGAGATGGAACTTCCACCCTCCCAATTGACGGGCGAGGCGGTTTTTAACGATCCCGCCACGGCCACCGCCGCTTTGGCCAATATCTATGCCTCCCTTCGGGACCGCACCCTGATCACCGGCGGTTCCCGCGGTATCGGCAATATTTTGGCCCACTATGCGGATGAACTGGATTATTATGGTTCGGAGACCGCGTCCCTCCATGATTTTACAGTCCATTCCGTGTTGGCGACCAATTCCGAAGTGGCCACATTGTGGAACGACAGTTACAACCTGATCTATGCCTGTAACTCCATTTTGGAAGGGTTGGATGAGCGTATGTCCCTGCCAGGGGGCCATCGGGCACAGATAAAGGGAGAAGCCCTTTTCCTTAGGGGGTTCATCCATTTTTATCTCTCCCAGCTATTTGGCGATATACCCTATGTGACCCGAACAGACCATATGGTAAATGCTACCATAGGGAAATTGGGGGCTTCGGGGATACATGAACATCTGGTCCATGATCTGGAAGAGTCCATGGAATTGCTTCCCATTGAATATGTGGCAGCTGATAGGGTAAGGGCAAACCGATTTGTCGCCATGGCCCTTTTGGCCAGGATACAACTCTATTTTGGGTATTGGGAGGATGCACTTTCCGCTACGGATGTCGTTTTGGGGGCCACGGGCCAATATGTCTGGGAAGAAGATCTGGGCAATGTGTTTTTGAAGGGGAGCAAGGGGATTCTATGGCAATTGAGTCCGGGAACGCCGGGGAACAATACATTGGAGGCGTTGACATTTATATTTGAGCAAGGCCCCCCCACAATGGGAGCCCTCTCCCAATCCCTTATGGATGGTTTTG
Organism: Flagellimonas aurea; assembly: GCF_017313785.1. Classification (GTDB taxonomy): domain Bacteria; phylum Bacteroidota; class Bacteroidia; order Flavobacteriales; family Flavobacteriaceae; genus Flagellimonas; species Flagellimonas aurea. The sequence continues at coordinate 232,102 of NZ_JAFLNL010000002.1, read as the reverse complement.
CCATTAATGATCAGCGCGCCGTTCAATGGACAAAGAGCGTTACCGATGGAACCGATATTTGGTACCACCCTTACAAATACAGGGCTAGGGGGCCTTCTGGAAGTTCGGTGGAACATTCCGTAGTTCTACGATTGGGCGAGCTTTATTTGATCAGGGCGGAGGCCCGTATGCAATTGGGAGATCTTGAGGGAGCGATGGCGGACCTGAACAAGATCCGTGGCCGCGCAGGTCTTCCAGATCTCGCCGGACTGAATGGGGAAGAACTGGAAACCGCCCTGTTGCGGGAGAGAAGGTACGAGCTCTTTACCGAGTTCGGCCATCGCTGGTTCGATCTGAAACGTTTTCAAAAGGCCGGTGAGGTACTTGGACCGTTAAAGCCGAACTGGCAGGAGAGCCACCTACTTTTTCCCATACCGCAATCGGAACTATTGGCAAACCCTGATCTAAGGCCCCAGAACGATGGTTATTAGAACACATCAAAACAAGGGGATACCGGCTCTTGTTCCAGGAAAGGGAGAAAGGGAACCAAAGACAAACCGCGAGGTTTTGTTCTCATTTATTTTATTGATGTTGGCCACCTGCCCCTTATGGGGGCAGGTAACCTCGAAAAAGTCCCTGACCCCAAAGGATTACCATCGTTGGAGTACTCTTTTGATGCCCGAAATTTCCGATGATGGCAAATGGGTCTCCTATATCAAGCAATATGATTATGGCCAGGACACCCTTTTTATACGCTCCACAGATGGGAAGGACCGATATGTCCACCCTGGTGGGGGACGTTCGGATTTCAGTCCTGATGGAAGTAGGGTGTTGATCAAAAAAGATGGGACTTTGCGCGTACAGGAGCTGGACAATGGAAGGATAGAGGAATTGGAACCTGTTCTGGGTATTGAAATGGGCCAAAAAGGGACTTGGGCCCTAATAAAAAGGCCAAGAGGGGAAAATAAGGGACAAAGTCTTGAAATACGCTTTTGGGAAACCGGAAAAGTATGCCGTTTGGCCGCAGTGGAGTCCCATTTGGCCTCCCCAAAGGGTGAAAAGCTTCTCTTTGCGAGAAAGGAAGGTGATGGGTATACCCTCAATCTCCTGGATTTGGGTTCAGGGAAACCGAAGCCCACTTTGTTGATGACATCCAAATACCCTTTCCAACATTTGGTCTGGGGTCCTTCGGGGAACAGTTTTGCATTCCTTCAGAAGGAAAGTGAATCGGGAGGCCTCGTCCTTTATTTCCACAAGATAGGTTCCATGGGGCAATGGTCCCGCTTGGGGTCCGGGGATTGTGATACGCTGATGGTCGCGGACCATCGGTTACTGATTTCCCCTGATGGTTCCAAGGTGATGTTCAAGGCTGGTAAGATGGGGGAGAAAAGCAAAGAGGAGGAACCGGTTGTGGAAATATGGCATTCAAAGGACAAATTGATTTATCCCAGGAGGAGGGCATTGGGCATGGAATCAAATCGACTATATGACTACATCTGGGGACCGGGGGCCGGCCAGGTCCAACGAATAGGGAGTCCCTTGCACCCCAACGTGGTTCCCACTCCCGATTTCTCTCGGGTTTTGTCCTTTAACCTTTGGGATAATGAACCCCAGTACAAGCGCAATGCAGATCTGGATTTTTATATCACCGACCTGGAAACGGGGAACAAACAACTGGTTGTTGATGAATTGACCTATCAGGTAAAATATTTGACCATGTCAATCGACGGTAAATACCTGAAATATTTCAAAAAGGGAAATTGGTGGCTATATGATGTAAAAGCGGAGCGGCACATCAACTTGACCCAGGGTCTGGACATGGATTGGTCCTATATGGAAAGGGACAACAGGGACAATATTATGGCCTATGGGAGCCCAGGTTGGGACAAAACAGGGAAGGAGGTCCTTGTTTATGACCGTTATGACATTTGGAAGGTTACGGTCGATGGGAGGAACCGCAAGCGGTTGACCAAGGGAAGGGAAAAGGGGATTCGATACAGAATCCATGCAAGCAGTCTTATGGAACCCTATACCCACACATTTCCCGCTTTTATGGGGGGTAGATTTGATTTGGGTAAGGGATTGGTACTTCAGGGGTCCGGGGATGACCAGGGTTCCGGTTATTTTTTTTGGAGCAAGAAAAAGGGCCTGCAGACATTGGTGTATAGACCGAAACGGATATATGGATTAAGAAAGGCAAAGGACACCCAGGATTATATGTATCTGGAGGAGACCTTTGAAGAACCGACGCGACTGGTCCACCTCAAAAAGGGAAAGGATCCCAAGACCTTGGCCGTCCCCAATGCCTTTCAATCAGAATATGCATGGGGCAGATCCTCGTTGATCGGTTATCAAAACAAGAATGGAGAACTGTTAAAAGGTGTATTGGTACATCCGGCCAATTACGACCCCGGCCAAAAATACCCCTTGGTGGTACGTATTTATGAGGAACAACAGGGCAGATTATATAGGTCAGTTGTGCCCACAGAGTCCATTAATACCGACTACTTGAATCCATCGGTCCTGGCTTCCGAGGGATACTCGGTACTTTATCCCGATATCAAATATGAATTGGGCAAGACCGGTGAGAGTGCGTTGGACTGTGTGGTATCGGCGGTCAACAAGGTAATTGACATGGGTTTGGCCGACCCTGAAAGGATCGGACTTTACGGGGCATCCTTCGGGGGTTTTGAAACGACCTATATCATTTCCCAAACCGATATGTTTGCAACAGCAATTGCGGGAGCTGCCATAACCGATATAGTGAGCCGGTACCTCTCTATAAATGAAAAGAGCGGACAGGGCGAAGCTTGGCGTTATGAACACCATCAATTTCGGATGGGCAACAGTTTTAAGGAGGACTTTGAGGGCTTTGTCCGCAATTCGCCGGTTCATAACGTGCATGGGATCAAGACACCCTTGTTGGCCTGGGTCGGTAAGGAAGACCCTAATGTGTCCTGGTATCAAAGCGTGGAACTGTTCTTGGCGTTGAGACGGCTCCAAAGGGAACATGTACTCTTGGTGTATCCAGGAGAAGGGCATACCATTTTGAATGAGGAAAACAAAAGAGACCTTGTAATGCGGATGAAGGAGTGGATAGACCATTACTTAAAGGGTCATCCTAAAAAGGAGTGGATGGTCAAAAAATAACAATAAAGAGAGGACACAGAAAGAGGCCGTCTAAAAAGTTTTAGGCGGTCTTTTTATATTTGGCCTATTTGCCTGTTTTCGAATATAACAATACTTCTATTGTCTTAAAAAGATGTGAATAAGTTGTTGATCAGGAAGAAAATATAAAGGCTTAAAATGCACCCAAAAATTAGTGTTTGACTTTAAATATGGAAATGACAAAACAAAAAAAGACCACTTTTAAAGTGGTCTTTTTAGTAGCGAGAGGGGGACTTGAACCCCCGGCCTCCGGGTTATGAATCCGACGCTCTAACCAGCTGAGCTACCTCGCCGTCATTTTGCTAAGCGGGTGCAAATATATGTTTAAATTTTCGCTGAATCAAAATTCATTATTAATTTATTATTTGATATTTATTTTTATATCTTCCCAAATTATACAAAAGTTGAAATAACGATTTAAAGAACACGACAATGAGTGATAAGGTCAAATTTGAACTGGAGTTTGTTATTCAAGCTTCACCTCAGTTGCTTTACCAATATATTTCCACTCCCTCGGGACTGTCTGAATGGTATGCCGATAATGTAAATTCCCGTGGAGAAATTTTCACCTTTATTTGGGATGGTGCAGAAGAGCGCGCAAAACTGCTTAAGCGAAAAAGTGAGGAATTCGTAAAGCTGGCATGGGAAGAAAATGAGGATGGTTCATTTTTTGAAATGAGAATAATAGTTGATGAAATAACAAAGGATGTTTCACTATTTATAACAGACTTTGCTGAGGATGACGAGGTGGATGAGGCAAAAATGCTTTGGGAAAACCAGGTTTCCGACCTTAAACAGGTTCTTGGTTCCACCTAGTCCTATTCTCAAGTAAACCGTATCTTTGGTCCCGATTTAAATCGGGACTTTTTTATGGTCAATTACAACGGAGAACTTTTAACAGAGGATAAGCCAATTTTTACGAACAATAACAGGGCCTTTAAATATGGAGATGCCCTTTTTGAGTCGGTTAGATACGTAAATGGAACCCTCTTTTTTTGGGAAGATCATTATTTTAGGTTAATGGCCTCTATGCGCATCTTGCGTATGGAAATTCCAATGGAATTCACACTGGAGTTTTTGGAAGAGGAAATTAAAAAGACCATTACCTCAAATAAATTGTATAGTGGAGCGGTTCGCGTCCGTTTAACCGTCTTTAGAAATGAAGGAGGATTGTATACCCCATCCACAAATGAGGTATCCTACGTTATAGAGACTAGTGCCATGGAATCCCCTTTCTTTATTATTGAAGAAGGCGAGTACGAAGTGGAATTGTTCAAAGATTACTATGTGAACAAAGATATGCTCTCCAACCTAAAATCCACCAACAAAATATTGAATGTTGTGGCAGGAGTGTATGCGGAAGAAAATGGCTATGCCAATTGTTTATTGGTCAATACCGATAAAAAGGTGGTAGAGGCCATTAACGGAAACCTATTTTTGGTGAAGGGAAATGAAATCAAGACCCCGCCCTTAAGTGATGGTTGTTTGGATGGTATCATCCGTAAAAATTTGATGAAAATCATTGCAGGTTCCGAAGAGTACGATTTGGTCGAGGATTCCATCTCTCCCTTCGAACTTCAAAAAGTGGACGAACTTTTTATTACCAATTCCATTGTGGGCATTCAACCCATCAGCAAATACAGGAAGAAAGAATTTGAGGCCAAGGTTGCAAAAAGCCTCGTGGGAAAATTGAATGCTAAGGCGCGTATCGGTTAATTGAGCGAAGGATTTTCGGGGGCATTGGACCATAGAACATAATCTCCGCCAAGTTCCATCATCTTTTCTTTCCAAAAAGCGTTCGCAGCTTTTTCCAGAATGCTGCTTTCGTATTCATTGGGCAACACTACCCAAGATTTTGATGACAGTTCTTGGTCCAGTTGGCTGATACCCCAACCAGAGTATCCCAAAAAGAACCTGATGTCCTGTTCGGTTATGGTTCCACTATTGATGAGTTCCACTGTCATTTCAAAATTACCGCCCCAAAAAATACCATCGGAAATTTCGATACTGTTTTCAATGAGCTCAGGAACCTTATGGATAAAATAAAGATTGTCCTGTTCCACAGGTCCGCCATTAAAAACTTGAAAAGGAATGGTGATATCAGAAACAAGGTCGCAAATGGTGTAGTCCAAAGGTTTGTTCAGAATAAAGCCAACCGAACCCTCGTGGTTGTGTTCGGCAATAAGTACAACAGACCTGTTGAAAGAAACGTCACCGGTAAGTGATGGTTCTGCAACAAGTAAATTCCCTTTTTTAGGCTTTTGACTTACCATTTACATTTTTTCTTGTACTTAAATTTAACATATTATTCTACATATGCAAAAAACACAACGCATATAAACTAAAAAAGCACCCCTAAAGGAGTGCTTTCATATATTAAATAAATAATTGATTAGTTAACTGCACCGCTCAATTCAGCACCTGCTTTGAACTTTACAACGTTCTTAGCGGCAATCTTAATAGTAGCTCCAGTTTGTGGATTTCTACCTTCTCTAGCGCTTCTTTTGGAAACTGACCAAGAACCAAAACCTACCAAGGAAACTCTGTCTCCTTTTTTAAGCGTTCCTTCTACATTTCCCAAGAAAGATTCCAATGCTTTTTTTGCTGCTGCTTTAGTGATGCCAGCATCAGCTGCCATAGCATCGATTAATTCTGTTTTGTTCATAATGGAATTAAATTAATTGTTGTTAATATAATTTTAATGCTGAACAAATTTATATGGATTTGCGTCTCACGCAAGTAAAACCAAGGGAAATAAGGGTTTTTGTTGATAACTTGAAACGTTTGTTGATAAAGTGGGAAAAAAATGACAACATTTCCTAGCCCAATCACAGCAAGGCTTTAGCGAAGATAGGCGTCATTTTCCAGATTTAGGCCATTTAAAACCTCGTTGACCTGCATTCGGCGTTTCCCTGGAAGTTGTAACTCCAAAAGCGAAATATAACCCTCTTTCACCGCTATTTTCAATGATTTTTTCTCTATCAATATTTTTCCAATACTGTGATTGTGCTCTGCCTGAAGCTTTTCAGTTTTAAAGATTTTCATTTGGTCCTCTTTGCCATCGTTCACCAACATGGTCCAAGCGCCGGGGTATGGACTCAATCCCCTAATATGGTTATAAATACTTTCCAAGGGTGCGTTCCAATCAATCCGGCAGGTGTCTTTATGTATTTTTGGTGCGGGTTTGAGTACCATGTTTTCATTTTGTGGTTGTCGGGAAACTGTACCTGCTTCAATCTGTTTGCAGGTTTCTACAACAAGGTTAGCTCCAAGCTCCATCAATCTGTCGTGCAGGTCACCTACACTGTCCGCTGGTAATATTCTTTCTGTTTTTTGAAGGATAATGTTTCCCGTATCAATTTTTTCATCAATAAAAAAGGTAGAGACACCCGTTTCGGTTTCGCCATTGATTATCGCCCAATTGATGGGTGCCGCACCACGATACTGGGGAAGGAGGGAAGCATGAAGATTAAAAGTACCGTACTGAGGCATTTGCCAAACGGCTTTGGGCAGCATCCTAAAGGCGACCACTACCTGCAAGTTGGCATTTAGCGCCTTTAGTTCCTCGAGAAAATCCTCATCCTTTAAATTGGTAGGCTGTAAGACTGTTAAGCCATGTTGTACCGCAAATTGCTTTACGGCCGATTCTTGGACCTTACGCCCACGGCCAGCGGGCCTGTCGGGTGCAGTCACTACGCCGACCACATTAAAATCGGCTTCCAATAAATTCTTTAGAGTTCCCACAGCAAAGTCGGGGGTGCCCATAAATACAATGCGAAGTGGATTATTTTTTGATGTACTCATTCTTAAAATTTAGGGAGACCTGCTCATCTTCCAGCAGCCGCTCCAACGTTTTTAAAAGTTCTTTTTCTTTTGCCCCAATGGCCTTTTCGAGCTGTCGTGACGTATGGGGGCGGATTTCCAGGAGTTCCATGACCCTTTTCTCCAAATCATGGGGAGAAGCCACTACTTTTTTCTTGGTGCAAATATCGCATGTGCCACACTTTTCCGCAGTCTTTTCTCCAAAATAATTCAATAGGTATATGCTACGGCACAGCTTTTTATTGGAAACGTATCCCAACATCGCCGCCATGTTGTTCTGTTTTACCTGATTAAAATCTTTGATTTTCTTGGCGAACAGGTTTATGGTATGGTCGTCTTCACGGGGTACCAAAAAAGTAATTTCCAGGTCAGATGTATTGTTCACGTATTCCGCAATCCTATCGTCTGCAAGTTGCTGTAATATCTTTTTTAAACGCCCCTCGTTCACATCTGTTTTTCGGGACAACATGTATAGGTCGATTTTTGTCTCATATTCCGTAATGCCCCCATATGTGCGAAGAATGGTTTGGATGATGGGGGCCGTTTTCCTGTTTTTGTCCAAATAATTGAATATCTCATTTTTGGAAGCTACAAACTGAAGCGTGGTTTTCTCCTTAAAATTCTCAGCAAGCAATAGCACGGAATTCTGGTCAAGAATGCGAATGGCATTAAAGGTCATGTTCGGGTTGAACTCGTATCGCTTACAAAACTCATTGAACTTAAAGGACAAAGAATCGGAAACAAGCTCGCCGTAGGATATCTGAAAATAATTGTTGAGCTTGGAATAGACCTGTTTCACGAAAGCCACATCGGGCAGAGTGGATAGAAATTGCTTTTTGGCCTTATCTTCATCTTCGTTGGAAGTGATGATGATTGCTGTTGATGATTCCCCGTCACGTCCGGCCCTACCGGCTTCTTGGAAATAACTTTCCAAACTGTCGGGTATTTGATAATGTATAACCAACCGCACATCCGGTTTGTCCACTCCCATACCAAAAGCATTGGTGGCCACCATCACCCTAACTTTGCCACTTAACCAAAGGTTAAGTTTTTCTTCTTTATCGGATTTGGGAATCCCACCATGAAAAAATGATGCGGAAATGCCGTTTTTTATCAAAAAGTTGGCCAACGATATGGACATTTTTCTGGAACGCACATACACAATGGAGCTCCCGCTAATTTTCTCCATATACTTTTTGAGCTGGTACAGTTTGTCCTCCGAACGTTTTACCTTAAAGTTAATGTTGGAACGGGAAAAGGAATCTTTGAAAATCTCAACATTTTCCAATTCCAAATTCTCTACAATGTCCGCTACTACGCGCGGAGTTGCAGTTGCCGTTAGGGCTATCATAGGGGTTCCGGGAACCAGTTCTTTTAAAATGGAGCATTCAAGGTAGGCGGGCCTAAAATCGTTGCCCCATTGCGAAATACAATGGGCCTCGTCAATAGCAATGAGGTTGATGTTCATTTGCTGGATACGTTCCTGGACGATAGACTGCTGCAAGCGTTCGGGAGATAGATACAAAAACTTATAGTTGCCGTAGACACAATTATCCAAAAGGTCGTTCAAGTCGTTGGGGGGGATGCCTCCTGTTAACGCAATGGCCTTAATGCCCCTTTTTTTTAATTGGGATACTTGATCTTGGATTAATGCTACCAACGGAGAGACTACAATACAAATACCGTCTTTGGCCAGTGCAGGTACCTGATAACAAATAGATTTTCCTCCTCCAGTAGGCATCAATGCGAGAACATCTTGCCCGGACAGAACGGTGCTGATGATTTGTTTTTGGGATCCCCTGAAATCATCATACCCCCAAAATTGTTTTAAAATGCTTGTGGTATCCTTATCCACTATAAATTTTTAAGTGTCTTCAAAATAAAATCAATCCGATTTGGGACGTCATCTTTTGGCACTTCGATGGGGTTATAGCCAAATTGTGTATATGTTTTCATCAAAGAATGGTGAATGCTCTCTGCTTCTTCAAAGGTTTCCATTCGTTCATAGTCGGAAACATAGATTTCTCTCCAAGGTGGAACAATAAAAATGGAATCGTACCTGTGATTTTCGCAATGGGAAGTGAAAAAATCATCGTACTCCTGTCCAAAAAAATCCATATATGCCAGTACATCAGGGATACCACGGTCAAAAAAACTGATGGGAACATCTATTTTAAGGGACTCCTTGTAGTGGAACGTTCTTCCTTCCAATAAATCCTTGTTGAACTGCAACGCATCATCCACAAAAACCAAGGGATTGGAAATATAATGTTCCGTTTGTCCCTCTTCTTTCGCTTTTGAGGTCATATCACGGATAATTTCATGAAAGCAATGGTAACCCATGCTTTCCAGTCCATTTACGATGGAAGTTTTACCGGTTCCCGGTGCTCCCGTGACAACTATTTTCTTCTTTCCCAAAGACCTTGAATTTATATTACAAAGTAATGAAATCGACTTAAGGAAAAAAAATTGATGGGTAAGCCATATATTTGTATAAAATTGAGGTATGGATAATAAGGATACAGAAGAGTTTTACGCAAAGCTGAAAGAAAAGTTACAGGAAAGTACCACTTGGCCATCCACATATCTCTATAAATTCATAGTTCCGACGGATGAGCAACGTATTTCGCAGATTCAAGATATTTTTGACAATACCGGTGCCGTAATCGAATCAAAAAAATCTAAAAAAGGAACATATACCAGTTTATCCATTACTGTGGATCTGGAAGATCCGGATGCAGTAATCCAAAAATATAAGGAAGTTTCCGTTGTTGAAGGGGTTATTTCTTTGTAGACCCTTTATTTGCTATAATTTTATTACTTTGCGGACATTATCGGATTACTTTCCAAGTATCAAATCTCTAAACACATTACTTTGAACGAAATATTTAATTTAGAATACAACACGGAACGTCCACACCTTTTTATCCCGGAGTACGGTCGTCATTTCCAAAAAATGGTAGATCATGCTGTGTCGATCGAAGACCGCGACGAACGTAACAGAGTGGCCAAATCCGTTATCAGTGTAATGGGAAATTTACAACCCCACTTTAGGGATGTTCCTGATTTCCAGCATAAACTTTGGGACCAATTGTTCATTATGGCCGATTTTAAATTGGATGTCGATTCCCCGTTTCCGATTACGTCAAAAGAGGTTTTGCAACAACGCCCAGAACCGTTGGATTACCCACAGAACCACCCAAAGTACCGTTTTTACGGGAACAATATCAAAAGAATGATAGATGTTGCCGTAAGCTGGGACAAAGGTGATATGCGATCTGGATTGGAATATGCCATAGCCAACCACATGAAAAAGTGTTATTTGGTTTGGAACAAGGACACGGTCGAGGATAGTGTAATCTTTAATCACCTTAAGGAACTTAGTGATGGACAAATAGATTTGGCAAAAAGTGACGAAAGCCTTACAGAAAGTGGGCAGTTTCTTAAAAATAAGCCAAGCAGGTCCAACAATAACAGCAATAACCGAGGAAAAAAAGGACAGAGGGGCCGCAAAAAAAGATATTAAACTCCAAAGGAATACATGGGTACATTTCGAATAGAGGGTGGACACCAATTGCACGGTGAAATTACACCCCAAGGGGCAAAGAACGAGGCACTACAGATTCTTTGCGCTGTATTGCTTTCAGAAGAAAAAATTACCATTAATAACATACCCGACATCGTAGATGTCAATAAGTTGATTGCCCTTCTAGAGGATTTGGGAGTAAAAATCCAGAAGAAAGGCAAGGGGTCTTACACCTTTAAGGCAGATGATGTAAACCTTGATTATCTGCAATCCGCCAAATTCAAAGAAGATGGGAGAGGGCTTCGTGGTTCCATTATGTTGGTGGGCCCACTATTGGCAAGATTTGGAAAAGGATATATTCCAAAACCCGGGGGAGATAAGATAGGTAGAAGGAGGTTGGATACCCATTTTGAAGGTTTTATAAAATTGGGAGCACAGTTCCGATACAATAAGGAAGACCATTTCTACGGAGTTGAGGCCGATAAGCTGAAAGGGACTTATATGCTTTTGGACGAAGCATCGGTTACTGGAACGGCAAATATTGTAATGGCCGCAGTTTTGGCCGAAGGCACAACTACTATCTACAATGCTGCTTGCGAGCCTTATCTACAGCAATTGTGCAAAATGCTTAACCGCATGGGAGCAAAGATCTCTGGTATCGGTTCCAACTTGTTGACCATTGAAGGTGTGGATGCCTTAGGAGGTACCGAGCATACCATGTTGCCCGATATGATCGAAATTGGTAGCTGGATCGGTCTAGCGGCAATGACCCAAAGTGAACTCACCATTAAGAATGTGAGTTGGGACGATTTAGGAGTGATTCCAAACGTGTTCCGTAAGTTGGGAATAACCGTGGAAAGAAAGGGTGATGACATATTTATCCCAAAGCATGAAGACGGTTACGAGATACAGAATTTTATTGATGGGTCCATTCTGACCATTGCAGATGCTCCTTGGCCTGGACTTACCCCAGATTTGTTGAGCATCATTTTGGTTGTGGCAACACAGGCCAAAGGAGAAGTGCTTATCCATCAAAAAATGTTCGAGAGCCGTTTGTTCTTTGTGGATAAATTAATCGATATGGGAGCAAAAATCATTCTTTGCGACCCACATCGCGCCACGGTCATTGGGCATGATTTCAAATCCACATTAAAGTCCACCACCATGGTATCTCCCGATATTAGGGCAGGGGTTTCCCTTTTGATTGCGGCATTGTCCGCCAAAGGGACTTCCACTATCCATAATATCGAACAGATAGACCGTGGTTACGAAAACATCGATGAGCGCTTGCGTGCCATCGGGGCCAATATTGTTAGGGTTTAATTCTTATTACTTCTCGACCAATTTCCCATCAGGATAAAGTGCGAACCGGCCACGGTCTTTATCGTGCACATTATCAGGATGTGGCCATGGCCATCCACCAAATTGTGTAAGGCGGTATTCCTCCATTACTTTTTGGATTTCTTCTTGTGTGTTCATCACGAAAGGACCGTATTTGGCAACGGGTTCTCCGATAGGTTTTCCTTGCAGAATCATAAAATGAGCTGTTTCAGAACCTATTTTGATGTTGACATCTTGCGTTGGGTCCAGAACAATTCCAAAATTTGGATTGATTTTTTTGTCCTCGATATAAATTTCATCACCTTCATAAAAATAGAGCACACGGTTTACTTCAGAAGAATTCGCCTTTGGCAGCGTATATTCTGAATCTGCATCCACATGAATGTTCCAAACCGCTACTTCGTTTTCGGGATTGGCTGCCCATGAATCCGGAGCAGGGTCAATAGGGTTCACATTTTTGTAGGTACCTGCAACTACTTTGATTTTCGCGTTTTCTTCTTCAATAATCGGAATATCCTCGTTCCATAGCATTTTAAAGTGTGGATCAACAAACTTTCCGGCTTTGGGAAGGTTCAACCAGATTTGAAAAAGTTCCAACGTGTTTTCCTCATCATCTTTTAGCAATGGAAACATTTCTGAATGTTGTACGCCTCTTCCTGCTGTCATCCATTGTACATCGCCCTTGCCAAATCTACCGGCCGCACCAAGGGAATCGGAATGGTCACAAAACCCCTTGTTGACGATGGTAATCGTTTCAAAACCGCAGTGTGGATGGAAGGGGAACCCAGAAATCGTCTGACCGTGGTACATACGCCATTCGGCATTGGGGTTAAAATCACTACCTAGATTTCGCCCTTTCAGCAAAGATTCATCTGGCCCCATATCTCCGTTTCCTTTTGGAAAACGGTCCAAATGGTACACACTGAACAAAAAAGGGTCAAGGGTTTGCCAAGGGGAGCTTAACGGAAAGGTTTGAATAATAGGATTTTTCATAGCGTAATGTTTAATTTTTCAAGATTAAAAAGCCTGCGAAGGGCAGGCTTTTCAATCAAATTGTAATTTAAGTTATTTGCCAGGGATAGGTGGCGGACCATCGATCATGGCCTCATATTTTACATCACCTTTTCTGGTCTTATATTCTTCTTTTACTTTTTCCACCAATTTCGGGTCATCAAAAAGGTCCAGCATGGTCATCCCCATGGCTTTGGAAGCATAGATCATTCCTTTGTGCCCAATGCTCATTCCACCGCAGGCTACTACGGCCCAAGAGTGCCACGGCGTATCTTTTGGAGCCACAGTAACCCCGAGGTTAATGTTCGGTACATTCCAGCTTACATCGCCCACATCAGTAGAGCCACCACCGGGCAGTTCCTGTGTTTCTTTCAGGGGATGGACTTCTCCGTCCATGCCCACTTGTGGCTTTCCGGTCGCTTCTTGAATGGCTTTACCATAGCTAATCTCTTCGTCGGTGTAAGTGATCGGGCCTAAAAGCTCCAGATTGTTCTGCATGATCTTACCGCCTTCACGATTGACCAAAGTTTCGTAGATACCAGAAATCAAAGAATATTTGTACTCTACATTGGCCATAATGGCTGCACCTTCGGCCATGGCCTTTACCCGCTCAAAAGTGGGAAGCATTACATCTCTCTTTGGATCACGTACCCGCACCCACAGTCTTGAATAATCCGGAACCACGTTAACCACTTGCCCGCCATCTTGGATGTGGTAGTGGATGCGGGATGTGGGTTTAATGTGCTCTCTGTAGTAATTGATTCCTGTCGTATATAATTCTAGGGCATCGGAGGCACTACGACCATTCCATGGGTCTGCGGAAGCATGGGCAGCCTGTCCGTAGAATTCTACCATAAAATCAACCAAGGCCAATCCACTCTGTACGTCGGCTTCGATTTCAGCTGATGGGTGCCAGCTTACATTAACATCTACATCGTCCCAAAGACCGGCTTCTACCATCCAAACTTTTCCAAAGAATTTTTCCTCGGCAGGTGTTCCAAAGAATTTTACAGTTCCTTTGATTGTCCCCGCTTCAATTTGTTCTTTAATGGCGATGGCCGCTCCCAAACTTGCGGCACCGAACATGTTATGTCCACAGCCATGACCTGGTTCACCTTCGATTCTTGGGTCTTTGGTGGGGACGGTATTTTGTGAAAGGCCTGGAAGTGCATCAAACTCGCCCAAGACACTGATTACGGGAGACCCCGAACCATAAGTTGCTATAAAAGCCGTTGGGATATCTGCCACACCACGGGTAACGGTCATCCCATTTTCTTCGGCATAATCGGCCAGCAATTCGGCAGAAATGGATTCTTCAAAAGCAGTTTCGGCCAAAGCCCAAATGGAATCGCTGATTTTGATAAGGTTTTCTTTGTGTTTTTCTACGGAAGCAACAACGGCTTTTTTGTCCTTGGACATCTTTTGGGCCGCTAGGTTGAGCGACATCAATCCCAAAAGGAGTAAGGTTGAAAGTTTCTTCATTTTAAAGGTTTTGAGTTAGTTATGTTCCGTTGATTTGATTTAGTTTTTTTGAGATAAAACAAAATCGTCCCAACAGAGAACTAAAATTAACGAAAAAGCTTCAACTTACCGCTTCTTTATATGTTTTTAAACATCGCTCGCGGGCTGTTTTATGATCAACAATAGGGTCGGGATAATTCATTTCTTGAAGGTCTGGCACCCACTTATTGATGTATTTTTTGTCCTTATCGAATTTCTTTATCTGTGTAGTGGGGTTGAAAATCCGGAAATAGGGGGCAGCATCTACGCCACTGCCAGCGGCCCATTGCCAGTTGCCCACATTGCTGGCCATTTCATAATCGAGCAGTTTTTCGGCAAAATAGGCTTCGCCCCAACGCCAATCGATTAAAAGATGTTTGCAGAGAAAACTTGCCACCAGCATACGTACCCGATTGTGCATATAACCGGTTTCATTCAGCTCGCGCATTCCTGCATCTACCAAAGGATAGCCTGTTTTTCCATTTTTCCATTTTTCGAATTCATCCTCGTTGTTTCGCCATTCAATTCTATCGTATTTGGCTCTAAAAGCCTCATTAACGGTATGTGGAAAATGCCACAGAATCTGCATAAAAAACTCTCTCCAAATCAGTTCGTTCCAAAACGTCTCGTTTTTTTCATCAATGGCTTTTTTTACCATTTTTCTGATGGAAACGGTACCAAATCGCAAGTGCGGACCTAAACGAGAAGTTCCTTTTTCTTTGGCGGGGTAGTCCCGTGTGTCTTCATATTTCTGAATCAAATCGGAAGTGACGGTAAAATCGGGAACTTTTATGGAAGACTCCTCAAACCCCATATCTTTCAGCGAAAGTTTTGGTAGATTTTTGGATGGATACAAGTTTTTACCAAGGTCACTCAATGTATCATACTCGACAAGATGAATAGACGGATTAAAATTTTCCTTCCATTTTTTCATGAATGGTGTATACACCACGTAAGGATCTCCATCGTCCTTCACCACTTCATCTTTTTCAAAAATCACTTGGTCCTTGAAAGTCTTGAACTCCACTTTATTTTCTTCCAAAAATGATTTTATCTCACCATCACGTTTTTTGGCATATGGCTCGTAATCATGGTTTGTGTAGACGGCTTCCACCTTATAGTCTTTCAATAATTGCTTGAAGACCTTTTTTGGGGTATCGTAAAACTGGGCAATTCCACTATCATGGTTGGCACCTAACTGATTATTTAATTTTTGCAGTTGTTCGTGGATAAAGGTTACCCTAGCATCATTTTTTGGGATATTTTCCAGTATTTCGGTATCAAAAATGAATATTGGCAAGACGGGAACATCATCTTGAAGTGCTTGATATAGTCCAACGTTATCATCCAGCCGCAAATCACGCCTAAACCAAAAAATATTGATTTTATCTTTCATGAATTCACGTTTAAGCTGGACATTCCACCGTCGACCCCAATAACCTGCCCTGTAATCCATGAGTTATCGGAACTCAACAAAAAGGTGGCCATATTAGCTATATCCGCTGCGTTGCCAACCCTTTTCATGGGGTGTCTTTCGGACATCATCTCTTTTTTCTTATCGTTGCTCAGCAGTCGTTCCGATAGGGGAGTGTCCACTAAAGATGGGGCAATAACATTCACTCTAATTTTAGGAGCATATTCCGCCGCCAAGGCTCGGGCAAAACCTTCAATAGCTCCTTTAGCCGCCGATACACTGGTGTGGAAGGGCATTCCTGTCCCCACGGCCACAGTACTGAAAAAAACCATGCTAGAACCTTCGTTCATTCTATTGATGATGGATTTGACCGTTCTGGCCAAAGCAATAAAATTGATTTCCATATCATTTTGAATGGTGTCGATTCCCATTGTTTTAAAAGGTTTCAGGTTGATGCTTCCAGGACAGTACACAAAACCGTCCAATGTTTCAGGAATGGCTTTATCGTTAATGTCCTCATTTAGGGCATCAAAAGGGATGTGAGTAGCGTCAATGTTTGAAAGATGTTCGTTACTTCTACTGGCAATGAATACTTCATTCTCTTTGGAAAGCATTTTTGCCATTTCCAAACCTATACCATAAGAGCCACCGATCAATAATATATTCTTTTTCATGTTATACTTTTCTGATGCTTAAATAGTTCTCTTTTCCATCCACTTGGCCAAATAAATCGGCAAGTTTTTGCTCCCGAAACTCAAAAATCTTCTGCAGTTGTTTCTTTACCAACAAGGGGTGAGTGAGTTGCCCCAAAAAACCAAAGGGCAATTTGTAATCAATGATGTCTTCCATTTCCACACCTTCGGGAACTTCTTTTAAAAAATGTTTGTGGTGCCAAAGGGAGTAGGGGCCAAAACGCTGCTCGTCCACAAAATATTCGCCTTCTTTAACATGGGTTATCTCAGTTACCCATTTTGTGGAAACAAAAGGAAACGGTTTTACTATATATTGAATCACCTGCCCTTGGAACATGGGTCTATCCGCTCCGGCCAAAATATGGAAACCCATGTGTTGTGGAGTTATCACTGCCAGATTTTTCGGGTCTGATAAAAAGTCCCAGGCCTCCTTTTTACTTATGGGGAATACTTGCCTAGATTTCAATTGATACAGTTGCATCCTAAGTGGTTTATACAAAGATAGCAGTTAAATGTTTAATAAAAATAATAAATAGTTAAACAAAAATTAAATCAGAAGAATTATTGCTTATTTTTGTTTTAAGATTTAATTAACAAATAGGGCATCGCTTTATCTTAATTTTGATCTGCTGAACATTTAATATATACAACAACTATGAAAAATTTTACACTCTTATTGTTTGCGGTGTCCATGTGTTTTTCGCTACAGGCACAAATACAGACACCAGCGCCCAGTCCGGCTTCAACTTTGGAGCAGAAGGTGGGATTGACCGATGTTACCGTTAAATATTCCCGTCCCGCCATGAAGGGAAGAAAAATATTTGGCGATTTGGTTCCTTTTGGAGCTATTTGGAGAACAGGTGCCAATGAAAACACCACAATTTCCTTTAGTGACGATGTTATTGTGGAAGGGAAGGAACTGAAAGCAGGCACTTACGCTATCTACACTAGACCCGCTGAGGCGGTTTGGGAAGTATTCTTTTACACTGCAACTGACAACTGGGGAACTCCGCAGGAGTGGGATGCCTCTAAAGTTGCTGCTACAGTAAAGGTTGAAACATTTGACATTCCGATGCCCATTGAAACTTTCACGATTACTTTTGATGACCTTCACAATAATGGAGGAACTCTTGGCATCATGTGGGAGAACACCTATGTGGGTGTAAAATTTGTTGTTCCAACTGTGGAGAAAGCGATCAAAAGTATCGAGGCGACCATGGCGAACAAAAAAGACCTGACCGCTAATGACTATTTTGCCGCAGGTTCCTATTATTTTGCCGAGGGCATGAATATGGAACAGGCCAAAGAATGGGTTGATAAGGCTGTTGAGATGGGTGATGGCAAAGCTTTTTGGATGATGCGCACACAATCGTTGATTTACGCAAAAATGGGCGATAAAAAGGCTGCTATCGAAGCTGCTAAAAAATCCATGGCTGCTGCTCAGGCCGCCGGAAACCAAGATTATGTAAAAATGAACAAGGATTCCTTAAAGGAATGGGCCGAAATGTAAATAGGCTTTATTCCCATATAATAATAAAGAAGCCCACTTTTTAGTGGGTTTTTTTATTGTTCAATGGGAGAATTGCCCAAGAAGTTATCGAACAATTGTGTGATTATTGCCAACAGAATTACCAAGACACACCCGAAAGCATTCAACCATAGATAGGACATCCAGTCCAAATACCAGCCAATGATCACAATAATTTGGGTTACAATAGCCGCTACAAAAACCGCATTTCCCTTCACAAACTTAAAGAAGAAAGCCAGTAAAAAGATACCCAGCACATTTCCATAGAAAATGGAACCTATGATATTGACCAGCTGAATCAAATTATCAAAGAGACTGGCAACGTTTGCGATTATGATAGCAATTATGCCCCATAGTAGGGTAAAAGCTTTGGTTGCCTTTAAATAATGTTCTTGGCCATGCTCTTTTTTTACGTTCCTTTTGTATAGGTCCAATGCGGTA
Organism: Flagellimonas aurea; assembly: GCF_017313785.1. GTDB lineage: Bacteria > Bacteroidota > Bacteroidia > Flavobacteriales > Flavobacteriaceae > Flagellimonas > Flagellimonas aurea. Next base: position 213,680 of record NZ_JAFLNL010000002.1, on the reverse strand, counting down.
ATGGTGCCAAGCGCATTCAACTCAGAAGCTGTTGATGACATGGCTGCTGAGAGTATAACGGCCAAAAGAAGACCAATTAGTCCCATAGGCAGATTATTCAGTATAAAATGGATAAAGACATAATCTTTATCGTTGGTCTCAACTGTAGCATCCGCTTTTGCAATCAGATCCTTGGCAGTTTCTCTGTTTGCTGTTTCTTTCTCATTGATTTTTATGATATCCTGCTTGGCCTGTTCAATAGCATTGTACTCCTTTAATTCTAGGGCCGCGGAGAAAGAATGTTGTGCCATGCGTTTTTCCTTTTCCAATTCTTTATGGTCGTTCTCCAGGGCTTGATAATCATTGGCGTAATCTGACTGCATGATAGCTTCGGTGGCAGCGGGGTTAAAGTTCAAGGGGGAGGAATTATACTGATAAAAGACAAACACCATTGCACCTACCAAAAGAATAAAGAACTGCATGGGTATTTTAAAAATTCCATTAAAAATCAATGCCCATTGACTTTCTTTTACGCTCCTACCGGACAGATAGCGTTGTACTTGGCTTTGATCTGTCCCAAAATAGGCCAAGGCCAAAAAGAAACCACCTGTGATTCCACTCCAAAACGTGTATCTGTTGTTGGTGTCAAAAGAAAAATCAAGAATGTTGAGTTTGTTGTTCGCCCCCGCTATTTTTAAGGCTTTATCAAAGGAAATATCGGTTGGAAGAGCTCCCAAAATAAAGAAAAATGCAAAAAACATCCCCAGCATTATGATGAACATCTGTTGCTTTTGTGTAACACTTACCGCTTTGGTGCCACCCGAAACGGTATAGATAATAACCGAAATCCCTATGATTATGTTCAAAGTCCTCAAGTCCCACCCCAAAACGGCGGAGAGGATTATTGAAGGAGCAAAAATGGTAATCCCTGCTGCCAAACCGCGTTGTACCAAAAACAGTAGGGCGGTCAGTGTACGGGTCTTAAGGTCAAAACGTCCTTCGAGCATCTCGTAAGCGGTGAATACCTTTAGCTTTTTATAAATAGGAATAAATACCAAACAAATGACGATCATGGCCAAGGGAAGTCCAAAATAGAACTGAACAAACCCCATACCGTCGTGGAATGCCTGGCCGGGAGTGGACAAAAATGTGATGGCACTTGCCTGTGTTGCCATTACCGATAAGCCAATGGTCCACCATTTTACATCGTCACCTCCGCGAACATAATCGTCTACACTATTGTTGCCACGGGTTTTCCAAACACCGTAAGCAACGATGAAAATCAGGGTGCTACCAAGAATAATCCAGTCGAGTAATGCCATTCAGGGTTTAATTGTTTAAAATCATTATGAGGTAAAACACTAAAATATATATGGCATTCAAAAGAATAACAATGCTGTACTCTTTCTTCCATTCGAATTTGGTATCCATATTATCCTTTGACATTATTGTCTCTTTTTACTTCATCTTTTCCAATGGAAAGCATATTTGCAAACAGTTTATATGCTCCCGAAACCCCAACAGGCAATTCCCTGAAAAAGCTCAGTCCTGTGTAAATATAGTGACCTTCTCCATAGGGTGCTACTATGAGGCTGCCTTGTTTCTCGGTCTCGCCTTCATCTTGCATGGAGAGGATAGGTGTAAATTCCGAGCTCCACTGGCTTGGATAGTATAATCCCCGTTCCTGTACCCATCCATCAAAATCTTTTTCCGTGATGGTGTTTGGAAAGTTTACCAATGAATTGTTGGGCGCCAATATTTTGACTTCTGCATTCTCGTCAGTAACCCTGTCGCGGGAAAGGGTGACCTCGTAAGGTGCAATATTTTCAAATTGACCTGCCCATCTTCCTGCTGTGTTATATTGCACGATCATGGTGCCACCATTCTTGACATAGTCGAACAAAACGGGTTGCTTGAATTTCAGGGCATCCACAACATTGTAGGCCCTGATGCCCACCACTACAGCATCATACTTGTCCAAATCTCCATGTTGAATATCATTTGGGTCCACCACATGCACTTGGTAACCGATTTGCTCCAAACTTTCGGGAACATTGTCTCCCGCACCCATGATGTAGGCAATGTGCTCACCAGATTTTCTTATATCCATACGAACCACTTTGGCTTCTGATGGGAGTAGAATGGATTGCTTTGGAATATGATTGTAATCAATTTCTACAAGTTCATCTCTGTAAATTTTATTGCCGACACTTACTTTAGGTTCAATTTTTCCTTCGCTTTCAGTACTTGGAGGGGTAACCTCAAATATTACTGAAATTTCCTCTCCTTTCTGGGCTATGGAGAATGGAATGCTGTTTGGGGAAACTTTCCAGCCCATTGGATGGTCCAATTCGACTGTACCTGACACATCATTTTTCCCGGCTCTGATTTTTACCTGTACACTTTTTGTGTCGGAATCGGCGAATATCAAGACCTTTTCATCAATTTTGGAGGTAACCTCGGGCAAAATAGCAAATGGCTCGTAAAGTTCGCCTCTATCTGGCTTAGAGTAGCGGTGGACAACTGATTTCTCGAATGGAATTTCCACACCATCGATTTCCAGATTGAAAATGGCCTTAAAGGCACTTGGGGTTTCGGGTTTGCCAATTAGGCTTTGGTCATTTACCGTATAGGTCCCCAAGGTTCCAGGTTCGTTCAACCAATATGGACTGGTGTATGGTGTGTTTGCGGGTACAGTAAAGTTGACCTCGAAATTCTCCTTTTGATTGTCTCCCAAAACCTTATTCGGTGTTAGTTTGGCACCGGCCCCAACAATTTGAATATCTTTTAAAGTTACATTTTGTGATGACCTATTGATAGTTTCAATATTGATTGTTGCTTTGCTGCCCGGAGTTGTGGAAGCACTTGCTGAACTGGCCTCCAAATATAATCCTGAAGCGGCCGAAATTATATTTTTTAACTCTTCAGATTTAAGGGTCCTCCAGTGCTTATCCTCCACTTTTTGAAGTAATTGATAGGCCCTGACAAGTTCGGGAATGTGCTTGGATGGGTTCTGGAAATCAAAATTAGCCTCTACCTTGTATAAAATATCCCCTATGGCCTCGCCTCCTTTTACTCGGGACCAGGTCGTGTTGATACCCTCAAAAACATCATTGCTTTTAGGCATATCACCTTTCAGAAGTTCAATGTATTCCATATCGGAACCCCTATCGGTCAACCTACCAAACCCTTGACAAAGGTGTTGACTTCTCGCCATTGAAGCGATTTCGTTATTGGAAAGCCCTAGTTCGGGATAGTAGGTGCCAACATCCAAACTTACCATACCTGATTTATCCACCTTTTCAAATGCTTCTTGACTTCCATATTGCCACCAAGATGTGTTGTAGAAAATACGCTTTGGCTGCCATGTGGTTGTCTGTTCCAATTGCTCGGAATAAACATTGGGGTCATTTGCCAAATCAAATGCCTCCATGCTTAAAATGGCAGAGGAGGTATGATGTCCATGGGTCGAGCCCGGGGTCCTATGGTCAAAACGATTGATGATGACATCAGGTTTAATTTGTCTGATCGTCCAGACCACATCGGCCAAGACTTTATCTTTGTCCCAAATTTTCAATGTTTCTTTTGGATGTTTGGAAAAACCAAAGTCGTTGGCGCGTGTAAAGCGTTGTTCTCCGCCATCCATATGTCTTGCCGCCAAAAGTTCTTGGGTTCGCAACACTCCTAAAAGTTCACGCAACTCGGGGCCTATCAAGTTTTGCCCGCCATCTCCACGCGTCATGGACAGATATACGGTCCTTGCCTTTTTATGGTTGGCCATATAAGAAATAAGGCTAGTATTTTCATCATCCGGATGCGCGGCAACATAGAGAGCCGTTCCCAGAAAATTCAATTTTTGGACTTCATGAAAAAGCTCAGCAGAGGTAGGCTTATCGGGCTTTTGGGCAAAAGTGTTCGTGACTAGTAATATGGTTAAGGAAAGGAGTACCCAAAAATGCTTCATAGTTGGTCGTTTAGCGGTTAAATCAAATATAGGTAGTTTGTATTCAGTTATTGGTTTGTTTAGAAGAGTTTTAACGCTCCCCGAGGGTTGTTAAAAGGACTTATAGCTCTAAACTATCCCTTAAAACTAGATTTTTATTTTCATTTTGTTTCCAATAGGCCGTTTTCAATGTTTTGATTTTGGATGCGGAGGTGGTCAATGTTTTTGCGTTTGAACCAAATCCACTTTTAAATTTTTCCTCCCAACTTACGATGGAATATGGGAAGTTTGTCGTGAAATTTATCATCAAATTTCGTTCCAAATTTGGATAGGAAATAGTGTAGGTTGTAATCCCCTCTTTTGATGAAATTTGGGCAATGGCATTATATGGTCTCATTTCTTGATGCCTTAACCTTAAATACTCCAGAGAAGGTATTATTGAAATTTCACCGGTAGGAAGATTTTCTGGATTTATTCTGATTTTGGTCCAAATTTCATTTTCGAGGATTGCTTTTTCCATGGAGAAATTTTGGTCTGCCTCCCCTTCAAAATAAGAATGCGAAGTAAACTCAAATTGATTCCTATTGTTCAACTGGGAATACACGTGCCCGCACCACTCCTGTACGGATAAACTTGTTTTAAGCGCATGTTGATTGTCATGAACGGGATAAAAGGTGCCGCTCATGATAGAGTAGGGGTAAATACCTGTCAAAAACTTTTTAGTGGCATTCAATTTTAAGACCGATATGTTTTCTGGATTGTTGTTGTTCGCTTTTACCTGTTCCTTGGGCAAAAATGGCTCGGTCACATAAATTAAAACTGCATTTCCATCCCTGAGCTCACCATATCTTGCTTGTTCCAGTTTATAGGATGTGATTTCTGCTTCACCGGCATACCAATATGCTTTGAACTCATCAGAAAGTGGTGTCTTTGGTTTTGGAGTGTCTTCTTTTGGTGGGGTAGAAGATGTGGAACCATCAGTTTTTTGACGGTTGTCATTGCATGCTCCCAATAGGGAAAAAGCCATTAAACTGACTAATATCTTGGCTAAATCTGAAGGTTTCATAGAACAGGGTTTACGTAAAGTTACGCATCCAAACTCAAGAAACCAGATTTATCAAGGTTTCATAGACCAAATCGGTAGGAAGTCCTACCACATTATTGTACGAACCTTGAATTTCGGAGATTCCGATCATCCCTATCCATTCTTGAATCCCATAGGCTCCAGCTTTATCGAACGGTTGGCAAGTTTCAATGTAGTAATTGATTTCGTCATCCGAAAAGTCTTTCAACTTCACCTTGGTGACGCCACTAACGGTTTTTTGGAAATGTTTTGAGGTAAAACATACGGATGAGATTACCTCGTGCCAATCACCCGAGAGGGTGCGCAGCATTTTAAATGCTTCGTCATGGTTGGCCGCTTTCGCTAAAGATACACCGTTGTGCCACACCACGGTATCCGAAGTAATCACGATTTGATTGTCTTCCACATCATCCATAAATGGTGTGGCCTTTAGTTTGGCCAGATATTCGGATATTTCTCCCCCTCTCAGTTCATCGGGGTAGATTTCTTCCACGGATTTGGGCTGCACCTCAAAGTCGATTCCCAATTCTTCCAAAAACATTTTCCGTCTTGGTGAACCGGAGCCCAGAATGATTTTTTTGTCCTTGAGTTTTTCTTTAAGTGGATTTTTAGTCATTCTCTGCGCTAAAATTATCGTTCCAGTCCCCACGAACCTTTAAAACCTGTTCAATAATGTCTCGAACGCAGCCATCGCCACCATTTTTATGCGAAACATAATCGGAAATTGCCTTTACCTCCGGCACCGCATTTTGCGGAGAAGTAGCAAGGGCGACCATTTTCATAGGAGGAATATCCGGCATGTCATCTCCCATGTAAACAACGGTTTGTGGGTCAATACCATGAATCTCCAAATATTCTTCCAAAGGTTCTTGTTTGTGGTGGGCACCCATATAAAAATCGGTTACCCCAAGACCTTTCAAGCGCTCTTTTACCCCTTTATTGGTCCCGCCGGTAATTATACAGACATTGTATCCCTTTTGTATCGCAGTTTTTAGGGCATACCCATCTTTAACACTCATTTTGCGAAGCAACTCTCCATCGGAGGTGATTAAAACCGTTCCATCGGTAAAAACACCGTCAACGTCAAATACAAAGGTGGTAATGTTGCTCAATAGCTCTTTATAATTCTTTTTCATGGGCTTGTTTTATGGCTTGGCTCAATAATTTATAGAGTGTAATGTGTTCTTTCTTGTTCAGGAGTTCTAGGTGGCCTTCCATACTCTTGATATCATTTCGGCGAGCTGGACCAGTCTGCGCCTTCTGGGGTGACATGGTCTGAATTTTATGGGCCGTTTCCATGATCAAAGGTTTCAATAAATCAAAAGAAAGGCCTTCTTCCAAACAAAGTTCTTCGCCAATGCTGTACAGGTAATTGGTGAAGTTGTTCACAAAAACGGCCGCAAGATGCAATTTTTTTCGCTGTTCTGAGTCAATCTGACACACGTTTTTGGAAATGGACATCGCCAAACTCTTCAAGGTATTCAAGGATTTTTCATGATCAGCTTCGATACAGATCGGAATGTTTGAAAAATCCACTTCTTTATCCTTGGTAAAAGTCTGTAAGGGATAAAAAACCGCTTTTTTCCCGGACTGTAAAGTATTCATATCGATGGCCCCCGAAGTGTGGGCCACGATTCCCTTTTTGTTTGATAGATATTTAGAGACTTCGCCAATGGCATCATCTTTTACAGAAATCAAATATACGTCAGCATCGGCAATGGCATCAAAATCAGTGGTGATAGTTGAATGTTTGGAAAACTGCTGTAATTCTTTCACATTACGGCCTATAACCTGCACCACATCGACATCATCGGCTTTTAAAAAAGCAGTGTACAGGTGTTTGGCGAGGTTTCCGGTACCCAGAATCACAATCTTTAGCATGTCCAAAACTACAAATTTAGGGTTTATGGATTATACTGAGAATTAACAAATATGTACGATTTTTATCCTTCTGGGCAGTAAGGAAGTTCTAAAAAGGCCGTATTTTTGCAAGCCGAAAGTAGACCGAATTTCCATGATAGATATTCTTAAAAAAACGCTTTTTTCCACAAGACTTATGGCTGTTCTATTTTTGGTTTTTGCTGCGGCATTGGCCATGGGAACTTTTGTGGAAACTTGGTACAGTACCGAAACCGCACGAATTTACATCTATAATGCTACTTGGTTCGAGGCCATCATGGTATTTTTTGTAATCAATTTTTTCGGAAATATTTACAGATATCGGTTATTGCAGTGGAAAAAATGGCCAGTACTTGTTCTTCACCTTTCGTGGATTTTGATCATTATTGGTGCTTTTGTGACCCGTTACATCAGTTACGAGGGTATGATGCCCATTAGGGAAGGTGCTACTGAAAAAGTTTTTTATTCGGACAAGACCTTTTTAACGGCGTTTGTTGATGGGGAGATCAATGGAGAAACCAAAAGAAGGGTGCTGGAGGACGATATCTTGGTAACGCCTGAAGGGAAACGTACCAGTCTGCCATGGAAATCCGATTTTAATGGGCAACCATTTTCCATCTCCTATGTTGATTTTATCCAGGGAGCGGAAGAAGGGTTGGTGCCAGATGAAAATGGAGCTGAATATTTACAAATTGTGGAAGCGGGCGATGGACAACGACATGAACATTATTTGGAAAATGGGAAAATAGCCAGTGTCCATAATATTCTTTTTGCCCTGAACAACGAAACCGACGGTGCCATCAACATTTTTTATGATGAGGAGAACGGTTACCGTATCAAATCACCTTTTGAAGGGGATTTTATGCGTATGGCCGACCAGTTTAGGGGAACAGTAACCAGTGACAGCATTCAGCCGCTCCAACTACGTTCGCTCTACAACATGGGGGGGATGCAGTTTGTGGTGCCCGAGCCCTTGATCAAAGGTAGGTACGGGGTCGTCGAAGTTCCCGAGGAAGAAATTACCCCTGCAACACAAGACGCATTGGTGGTATCCATCTCTGCAAATGGGGATACCCAAGAGGTAAAATTATTGGGAGGCAAGGGGAGTGCCAACTTCTCCGATAAGATCAACGTTGGTGGCTTGGATTTTTCATTGAGCTATGGATCAAAAGTATACGAACTTCCTTTCTCCATTGAATTGAACGATTTTATAGCGGAAAAATATCCCGGAACAGAAGCGGGCTATGCTTCTTTTATGAGCAAGGTTACAGTACACGACGATCGCCCTTTTGATTACGATATTTATATGAACCACGTTTTGGACCATAAGGGATACCGTTTTTTTCAGGCGAATTTTGATCCAGATGAAAAAGGTACCGGTCTTTCCGTAAACCATGATTGGTGGGGTACCTGGATAACCTATATTGGATATTTTCTGCTTTACATCGGGTTGATGGGCATTATGTTTTTTGGTAAAACACGTTTCAGGGATTTACAGGTCATGCTCAAAAAAATAAAGGAAAAGAAGGCTGCGTTGACCACGATAGCTCTTTTATTTGCTGCGATCAATGCAAATGCGCAGGATGCACACGAGCATTCGTCGGTACCCACCCAAAAACAAATTGATTCTGTGATCCAAGCTACTACTGTGGCCGAAGAGCATGCCGAAAAATTTGGCGCATTGATCATACAGGATGAAAATGGACGAATGAAGCCCGTGAACACTTTCGCTTCCGAACTTTTGCGAAAATTAAGCGGGAACGACAAATATCAAGACCTTTCAGCCAATCAAGTTTTCCTTTCCATGATGCTGAACCCTGGCGTTTGGTACACTACCGACATTATTGCCTTGGGAGATAAGGGAAATGACAGTATTCGTAAGGTTATCGGTGTTCCTGAAGAAACAAAATTTGTTAAGGCAACAGATTTCTTTGATGCCAAAGGAAGTTATAAACTCAGGCCTTTTTTGGAGAAGGCGACCTCCAAGGCAAACCCTAACAAATTCGAAAAGGATTTTAAGAAAGTAGGGGAGCGGTTAAGTTTATTGGACGTTGCCCTGAGCGGTCAAATGGTGAAGATATTCCCCTTGCTGAACGATGAAAATAACAAATGGATCTCTGCCGTGGAGTATCGTGGAGGCGAATACCAGGTTCAGGATTCGCTCTATGCCAATTTCATCAAGAATGCAATGCCCTACTATTTGAATTCATTGCAACAGTCCATAGTAACAGGTGACTATTCCCAACCGGATAAATTGTTGGAGGCATTCAAGCAGAACCAAACCAATCATGGGGAGGAAATATTGCCATCGGATAACAAGATAAAAATCGAGATCATTTATAATAAGTTAGATCTCTTTAACCGGTTGTACAAGTACTACGCAATAGTTGGTTTGTTGTTGTTCTTTGTTTTGATAGCCAAAATTTTTAAGGAACGTAAATTTCTTGACGCTACCGCCTATGCATTAAAAGGTACCATCATCATATTTTTTATATGGCATACCATTGGTTTGATTTTGCGTTGGTACATATCCGGGCACGCTCCATGGAGCGATGCTTATGAAAGTATACTCTATGTGGCATGGGCAACCATGGGAATTGGATTGGCACTTGGTAGAAAGAGTGAGTTGACCATAGCTTCCAGCGCATTTGTTACCTGTATGTTATTGTGGGTCGCACACCAAAGCTGGGTTGATCCCGCTATTGCCAATCTACAACCCGTTCTCGATAGTTATTGGTTGATGATTCACGTAGCCGTAATTGTGGGTAGCTATGGGCCGTTGACCGTAGGAATGATCTTGGGTGTGGTCGCCTTGTTGTTGATGGTGCTTACCACCAAAAAGAACAAAAAACGAATGGACATCAATATAAAGGAGCTGACCGTTATCAACGAACTGGCACTAACGGCAGGTTTGGTGATGCTGACCATAGGTAACTTTCTGGGAGGCCAATGGGCCAATGAAAGCTGGGGCCGTTATTGGGGCTGGGACCCCAAGGAGACTTGGGCGTTGGTTTCGATTATGATCTATGCATTTGTTCTACACATGCGATTGGTTCCCGGTCTTCGTGGCAAATGGGTCTATAATTTTGCCAGCATTGTGGCTTATGCCAGCATTATGATGACGTATTTTGGCGTAAACTTCTATTTGGTAGGACTGCACAGTTATGCTAGTGGAGACCAAGTAATAACCCCAAGCTTTGTGTGGTACACAGTACTAGGGGTCTTTATTCTGGGTGGAATCAGTTTTTGGCGCTACAAAGTGCATTACGCCAAAAAATAGGTTATTGCTCCTTTAAAAGTTTCATGATTTCCTCTGCTGCCACCTTGCCTTTTTCCTTTAAGAAAGATCTGGAGGTGTTGTCACCAAGCTCAAACACAATGGCGGGCATTCCGTGATTTACGTAAAAGTATTTGCTCGATACCATGGTAGGGTCAATTTCGTCGGAGGCGCTCACATTGGTTTTCTTTTGCGGTAATCTTTCACTGATGTTCTTGATCCAATCAAAAATGATTTTTCCTTTTTCACCGGTCACGGTCGTATCAATAGGGTAGTAGATGTCGTCCCAAGTGGAATGAAAATCTGCTCCGAAAACAAAATCATACTCTTTATCCTTTTCCACAAGAAAATCTCGGACGTTTCTGGTTTCAGGCTGATTGAAGTTTTGCCAATCCCTGTTCAGGTCAATACCACCCATGTTATGTCTCCAATGTCCGTTGTCGGCTCCATCAGGATTCATCAATGGCACCACAAAAACCGTGTGCTCTTTTCTAAATGCTTTGGCCAGTTCAGAATCACCAGAAATGGTTTCGATAAAGGATTTCATCGCTAAAAAACCAGTTACTTCGGGCGGATGTTGTCTGGAAATAATCATAATTGCCTTTTTGGAATCTGTACTTTCATTTATTTCCATCAAGTACATGGTACGTTTCTCTTTGGAAAGACCAATGGGATAATTCTCGATAAATGGTTTTTGGCTCAGGGAATCCACCCATTCCTTTACCACGGATGATGTGTATAGTTCTTGTGCGGTAATCCAAGTTGGTTCTTCGGTCACACTAATGGTGAGTTCTGCGGATTCTGGGGCCGCTTGTATGCCAAATTCACCCTCACCAGGGTTGATGGCCTTAAATTTTGTACTGTCCAGCGGAGCAAAGTCTCTTCCGTTCGTACTGATTTTTGGATAATACCTGCTTCTGGAATCCTGATAGTTTAACTGAACTGTAATTTTGCGAGGCTTCTCCGACCATACTTGGAAAGCATACCAAGGGCTCACGTTTATGGGGGTGTTTTCTGCCGTCACCCAAATGGTATAATGATCGTCACCGTCGTAGGCGACACCGTTCAAACGGGCACCGTCAAATGTATTGGAAAAGAAAGTAGTACTATCGTTAAAGGCCCAAACACCTCTCCATTGTTTTTGAACGGGTTTGTCCACCGTGGGCACAACAGGGCTTTTGCCCTGACCTTGGTATCCCGTTTTTTCTTCTGTTTCGGCAGTTTCTGGTTTCTTTTTACAAGATGAAAGCACCATGGAGGACAATATTCCGATGGCAATCAAACTTTTAATACGCATGGTTTTGAATTATTTGAGTTGGTTTGGTTACGAAGGTAACGACATGAGTCGGAGTTGTAAATAAAAATTTTTTAATAATATATCGGATTTTTTTGCATATTTGCATCATCATGAAGCTATAAGAATTATGTACGCGATAGATGTCACCATTGGGGAAACCCGATTTATGTAACCGAACACTTTTCGGAAACTTGACATTTTACTTCTTTTTTCACACATAATTCTTTGATAATGACACGTCAACATACAATTTCATTTAAAAAATTTATACGGTATTTCTGGATAGCCATTTCTGGAAAGGAAACAGAATTCACCTCTGGAAGCATCCGAAAGGCCATTTTTATGCTTTCCATTCCCATGATCTTGGAAATGCTCATGGAATCCATATTTGCGCTAGTGGATATTGCTTATGTTTCCAAAGTAAGCGTCAATGCCGTGGCCACCATCGGCCTCACTGAATCCGTGATTACTTTGGTGTATGCGTTGGCCATTGGGTTGAGTATGGCCGCCACTGCTGTTGTTGCACGCAGGATAGGCGAAAAGGATGTTGACGGAGCTCGGATTGCCGCAGTACAGGCCATTAGTTTGGGAGTGGTGATTTCCATTATAATCGGGATCATCGGAATCATTTATGCCAAAGATATTTTGGCGCTGATGGGCGGTGAACCCGACTTGATCGAACAAGGATATGGGTATACCCAATTTTTGATCGGAGGAAACATCACCGTGGTACTTTTGTTCTTGATCAACGCCATTTTCCGTGGTGCAGGCAATGCTTCCATAGCCATGTGGGCCTTGGTACTTTCGAACGGACTCAATATTATTTTGGATCCCATGTTCATTTTTGGTTTTGGTCCAATTCCAGAAATGGGCGTTAAGGGTGCGGCCGTAGCTACGAACATTGGTAGGGGAACGGCAGTTCTGTTTCAATTGGGGATTCTGTTTTTTGGTTGGGGCAAAATCAAACTAATGGTCAAGGACTTGGTTTTGAACTTTAAGGTGATGCTCAATTTGATCAAAGTTTCCTTGGGCGGTATTGCCCAATTCTTGATAGGAACTTCAAGTTGGATTTTCTTGATGCGCATTATGTCGGAGTTTGGAAGCGAAGTGTTGGCAGGATATACCATAGCCATTCGTGTAATGATGTTCACCTTGATGCCATCTTGGGGCATGAGCAATGCAGCTGCCACTTTGGTGGGTCAAAATCTTGGGGCGAAACAACCCGATAGGGCCGAGCGGTCCGTTTGGAAAACAGGGAAGTACAATGCCTATTTTATGGGCACGGTCTCTTTGGGATACCTCATTTTTGCAAAAACCATTGTTTCTTGGTTCAATACAACTCCAGAAGTGGTAAAGAGCGGGGCACTTTGCCTTCAGATCATTGCGTTGGGGTACATTTTTTATGCCTATGGTATGGTGATGACCCAAGCCTTTAATGGGGCAGGGGATACCCGAACGCCGACAAAAATCAATTTCATATCTTTTTGGTTGTTCCAATTGCCATTGGCCTATATATCGGCCTTGGTTTTGGGTTGGGGCGCAACCGGCGTTTTTGTGGCCATCACCTCGGCGGAAATACTTATAGCGGTTTTGGCCATGGTCTGGTTTAAAAAAGGAAAGTGGAAGAAAGTCCAAGTATGATGGGTTTCGTATCTTTATCCTAAAGAAAACCAACATGAAAAACGATAAAAAAGGACTCAATACCATCTGTACCCATGTAGGGGAGTTGGAGGACAAGGAGTTCAAGGGAGCTGTTTCCCCTTTATATATGAGTACATCCTATCAATTTGAGGATGTGGACATCAAAAGATACCCAAGATATTACAACACGCCCAATCAAGAGGCATTGTGCAAAAAACTGGCAGCCTTGGAGCATACCGAGGCTGCTTTGATTTTTGGTAGCGGCATGGCCGCTATCAGTACTGCTCTGATGACTTTTCTTCAAGCTGGTGACCATGTTGTGCTTCAGCAGACCATTTATGGAGGTACCTATCATTTTGCCGTAAGCCAATTTGAACGATTTGGTATTGAATATTCATTTACCACAGGTTGGGAAGTCGAAGATTTTGAAAAAGAAATCAAACCCAATACCAAAGTGCTGTATTTGGAAACGCCATCCAACCCCTTGTTGACCATTACCGATGTAAAGGGAGTGGCCGATTTGGCAAAACAGAAAGGAATCCTGACCATGATCGACAATACCTTTGCCAGCCCTATCAACCAAAATCCAGTTGACTTTGGTATTGATGTGGTGGTGCACAGTGCAACAAAATATATGGGAGGACATTCCGATATCTGTGCTGGTGTGGTAGCCGCATCACAGGAGCACATGGACAAGTTGTGGCAAACTGGAATTTGTTTTGGAGGAAGCTTGAGCGATTACACGGTCTGGCTTTTGGAACGAAGTTTAAAAACAATGGCGATTAGAGTAAAGGCCCAAAATGAGAATGCGATGCAAATGGCCACCTATTTGAGCCAAAGCAAGGATGTGGACCATGTGTACTATCCCGGACTTAAGGACCACCCAGGTCATGAACTGGCCAAATCGCAGATGAAAGGTTTTGGTGGTATGCTATCTTTTGAATTGAATCCAGAAATAGATGCTTCGCAATTTTTTAAGGAACTAAAATTGATAAAACCATCCATGAGCTTGGCAGGAATTGAAAGTACGGTGCTTTCGCCGACACAAACATCACATGCACTAATGAGCGCGGAAGACAGGGCAAAACAGGGGATAAAGGATTCGTTGATTCGTTTTTCCCTTGGAATCGAGGAAACAGAAGATTTAATAGCGGATATTGAACAGGCAATCGCCAAGGTAAAATCCATGAGCGTTACCGCTTAAGATGATATGAAATTAGACATTTTAGTATTCGGTGCGCATCCTGATGATGCCGAATTGGGGGCTGGGGCCACCATTGCAAAAGAAGTTTCCAAAGGAAAAAAGGTTGGAATTGTTGATTTGACCCGTGGCGAACTTGGAACCCGTGGTTCTGCGGAAATCAGGGACAGGGAAGCTGCCAAGGCTGCAGAAATTTTAGGTGTGGCCGTACGGGAAAACATGGAATTTGCCGATGGATTTTTTGTAAATGATAAGCAGCATCAACTGGAATTGATTAAGATTATTAGAAAATATAGGCCGGAAATAGTATTGTGCAATGCTGTCGAGGACCGTCATATTGATCACGCTAAGGGCAGTAAATTGGTGAGTGATGCCTGCTTTTTGAGCGGTTTGATGAAAATTGAGACCAAAATGGACGGAGACGACCAATGGCAAGAGGCTTGGAGACCGAAGTTGGTCTATCATTTTATCCAATGGAAGAATTTGGAGCCAGATTTTGTTGTTGACGTATCCGGATTTATTGAAACAAAGACCGAGGCCATTATGGCATATAGTTCTCAATTTTATGATCCAGACAGTGAAGAACCGGAAACACCGATCAGTAGCAAAAACTTTACCGATAGTGTAAATTACCGTGCTAGAGACCTAGGAAGAATTATAGGTGTGGAATATGCGGAAGGCTTTACTGTGGAACGATTCATTGGGGTGGACAGCCTTGGGGATTTGATCTAAGAGGCCTTTTGATATCTATTTTGAGCCTTTGGGAGGGTGAAATAGAAGGTTGTGCCTTTGCGGGGTATACTTTCCACCCAAATTTCACCATTGTTTTTGTGTACCATCTCCTTACATAGGGAAAGACCAAGTCCTGTCCCTTTTTCATTATTGGTACCGTAAGTGGTAATGTTGGAAGAATCCCGGAAAATGTTTCTTTGCACTTCAGCGGTCATTCCAACTCCGGTATCCCTAATGGAAATTTGCCACATATCGCCCTTCTCCTCAGCTTCAATGGTAATCAGCCCATTCTCTGGGGTGAATTTTATTGCGTTGCTTAAAATATTTCTTATTACAATATCTATTTGGTTGTTATCGGCCCAAATTCGTGGGTTTTCTGGTAGCTGGTTTATGATTTTAATGGATTTGCTCTGGGAAATCTCCGAAAGCAATTTAATATTATTGTTTACCAAATAGGACAGAGAAAATCTTTTTGGTTTGGTTACCACACCATTAAGCTGGTTAAGCCCCCACGAAAGAAGGTTGTTCAATGTGAAGGAAATATTGTCCACATCCGTTTTTAGTTTAGGAATGAAGGAGACCAGTTCCTTTGTGGAGATATCTCCTTCCGTAAACATTTTCAAAATACTCTGTAGACCACCGATGGGGCCACGTAGGTCATGACCAATTATAGAGAAAAGCTTGGTGTTGGTTTTATTGATTTCATGCAACTGGGCTTCACGCTGTGTCACGGCCTTTGATTTGTCCTTAAGCTCTCTGTTCAGTTTTTTCTGGATATTCTCACTCCTTCTGATCACAAAAGTGATGATGCTCAAAATCAAAAGTATGATAATGGAAAAATAGATGTAATTCCGTTGCTTGGCAAGAGCTTCTTCGTTTGCCTCGATTAATTCCTTTTTCTCTTGTTCGTAGCCTAACTTGGTTTCCAACAGAGATAAACTCTGCTTGTTCTTGTCCATAAACAATGAATCGGACAAGGTCTTAAAAGATTCAAGATAGGCTAGGGCTTCTGTGTTGTCACCCTTTTTCTTGTGGACTTTGTACAAGGTTTCAGAGCAATCTATTTGACCTTGCAAGGACTTGATCTTGTTGGACATGGCCAATCCTTTTTTGGCATATATCAAGGATAGACTATCGTTTTCCAATCCAAAATATACTTTTGCCATACCATTCATCAACTGAATTTGAATACGGTCGTCCTCAATATGGTGTTTAAAGAGCATATCACTTTGATCATACCAATAGAGGGCCCATTTGTATTTTTTTTGATCTAGATAAATATCTCCTTTCACTTGATAGGCATAAGCAAGCCAGTCGTAAACTTTATGCTTTTCAAACGTAACGATGCTTCTGTTGATATTGAACATTGCATTTTTATAGTCCTTGGCATCTTTATAAAGTGAAGCCATGTTACTCTGTGTTTCTGCATCCACGACCTCATTGCCCAGGTTTCTATTGAATTTTTGCACGGTGTCATAAAACATCAGTGCATTTTTAAAATCTTTTTGGTCAGCATATAAGCCGGCAATATTTTCGTTGAGTACAGATAGTGTTGACTGATCGTTGATTTCCCTGGCCAAATCTATTCCCTTGAGGTTAAGGTTCAAAGCTTCCGCATAGTTCCCTTCAAAGCTATAGTTTTGGGCCATGGTATTAATGATGGACAATTCGGAATCTACGTCACCAATGTACTTGGCAAGTTCAAGTGCCTCTTTGAACATTGGAATGGCCTTTTCTCTGTTCCCTTTATTATAATGGTAGGACCCCAATGCGTCGAGCCCTCTGATAATGCCGTGGGGGTAGTTGATTTCCCTACTGTATTCCAGTGCTTTGTTGGCGATGGAATATAAACTATCACTGTCCAAATATTGATAAGAGAAAGCAAGGTCGGCCACAAGCTTGATATGGGTTGTATCCTTAGGGTTGAACCTATTGGTCGATTTGAGACTTTGTAGCTTGTAGGCCAAGCTATCTCTTTCGTTGGAGGATTGCGCTAGAACTGAGGACGAGGTACAGAGCAAAAGGGTGCAAAGCACTATAGGATATAGTGTTTTTTTACAGTTGATTATGAGGTTTTTTTCTGACAACACCCAGTTAAAAATATATGTGACAAAAATAATTTGGCAACACGACTTTGGAAATTAATTGTTGTGAAATGTTCAAAAATGTGTGTTTGGTCTTAAAAACGTGCTTTTTGTCGGAAAATTATACGTCAGGGTTGTTATAATTGACCATCACATTTTCAGAAGGTTGGAATGGCAATGGATATGGATTGAAATAATAAATCACTGGAATTTTAAAAATATTTTGGTTGAATCATTACAAAAAAGTATTTTTGCATCCGCTTTAAATGGTGGTTGTAGCTCAGTTGGTTAGAGCGCTGGATTGTGGTTCCAGAGGTCGCCGGTTCGAACCCGGTCTTCCACCCTTGAGTTTGTAAAATCCCAAGCCAAAATGGTTTGGGATTTTTTGTTTTAAATCTTTAGAGTATAAAAAAAGCCCTCATCAAGAGGGCTTTATTATTTTGTCAATCAAGCTTTTAATCAGCAGCTTTGTCCACTACCAATTTTCCTGGCCTATTAGCAATTTCCCATGCCGTATGGAAAATAAGACGGGTTCGGTTTTCCAAAAGATCATAGTTTATTTTATCGGGAGTATCGCTGGGTCGGTGATAATCCGCGTGTGTACCATTAAAATAGAAAATGATCGGAATATTGTTCTTAGCAAAATTGTAGTGATCGCTTCGGTAATAAAAACGATTGGGGTCGTTCTCATCATTATAGGTGTAATCAAATTCAATATTGCTGTATTTTTTATTGACCTCTTCGGACAGCTTGTGCAATTCTGTGCTCAATTTATCCGAACCTATCAAATACAAGTAGTTTCTGGCTCCATCATAATTTGGGTCTATTCTACCTATCATATCAATATTTAGGTCTGCCACCGTATTTTCCAATGGAAAAACGGGTTCAACATCGGTATAATATCTAGAGCCCAATAGTCCTTTTTCCTCGCCGGTAACATGTAAAAACACTAAAGAACGCTTAGGACCATTGCCCTCATCGGCAGCTTTTTTGAAAGCTTGTGCAATCTCAAGCAATGCCACGGTTCCAGAACCGTCATCATCGGCACCATTATTGATTTGTCCATCACCTGTTATTCCTATATGGTCCAAGTGTGAAGAGATAATCACGTATTCATCAGGTTTTTCTGTTCCTTCGATGAATGCCACCACATTTTCTGAACCGACTTGCTCATTTCCGCTGGTGATATCCATTTTTATATCGGCAGAAATGGATTTGGGAACATTGTCCTCTTCAATATCACTTTTCAAGGCTTTAGCAGCTTCATCATTTAAATAAATAAGGATGTCATCGCTGCTATCTGCGGCCAATTGCATTCTGCCGCTGTCATTGTTCTTCATAAACTGAAAATAGCCTTGGAATCGAGGAAAGCTCAACATATCGTAATAAAGTACACCGATGGCCCCTTTTTCTTTTGCGATGTCACGTTTTTTTCCAATCGCTTCGGATGCGTTGCTCCAAACTGATTTTTCCATATTTCCTGTGATCAAATAGTTTCCGCTATCATCTACAGGTTCGCCAGCTTTGATCAAAACAAACTTTCCTTTCACATCAATTCCACTATAGTCTGAATAGTCACCATCTTCTATTCCATATCCGGCATAAAGTATCGTATTATAGTTTCCCTTGGCTTGTGCGAAGGTCAATACATCTTCACCAACCTCAAAGGACGTACCGTTGATGCTTAAACTGCCTTCGGGAACTTTGGACACCTCCAAAGGAACTTTTTGAAAATAGTCGCCGTTGGATTGTGCAGCCGGTACATTTAAGGACTGGTAGTGTGCCTTAATGTATTCCACCGCTTTCTTTTGGCCGGGAGTACCGGTTTCCCTGCCTTCGAACTCATCCGAAGCATAAGTGTATAAGTGTTCTTTTAGGTCATCCTGAGTTATTGTTTCCGCATAGGGAACAGGATCAACAACCGGTTTCGGAGCCTCTGAAACTGTTTTTTGTGAAGAATTGCAGGCAAAGGCCAAGCCCAAGACCAGTAAGGATAATTTTTTCATTCGTCTGTATTTTTCAAAATCTTCCAAAAATAGTCAAAAGTTTGATAAAGAAATCCCTTTGTTCCGATTAACATTTTCAGGGCCTTTATGTATCTTGGCTGCTCTTTTGATGAATACCTTAAAGTTGTGACAATGGGCAAGAACAAAAGTGTTGTAGTGGTCGGTGGAGGAATCGTGGGGCTATCCACGGCATACTATTTACATAAGGCAGGGCATACGGTTACCGTTCTGGACAAATCGGATATTACTTCCGGGGCTTCCTTCGTAAATGCAGGGTACCTTACCCCGAGCCATATCGTTTCCTTGGCCTCACCGGGGATGATTACCCAAGGGTTGAAATATATGTTCAATTCTTCCAGTCCATTTTATATGAAGCCGCGATTGGACTTGGATTTTTTGCGATGGACATTATATTTCAAAAAATCGTCAACCAGGGCCAAGGTAGAAAAGGCAATGCCCGTTATTAGGGATATCAACCTTTTGAGCAGGGAGTTATATGAGGGCATTCGGGCTTCCGGTGATCTAGGGGATTTTAATATTGGAGATCAAGGTTTGATGATGGTCTACCAGACCAATGAGGCGTTCGATCATGAAATGGAAGTTGTAAAAAAAGGAGCTGAAATGGGTTTGGTTGGAAAGCATCTTTCAAAAGAGGAGCTTAAAAAGCTGGAGCCAGGGGTTGATTTTAATGCAGAGGGTGCCATACTTTGGGAATGTGACAGGCATACCACACCACCGCTAATCATGAAAAGAATGGTGGAATATTTGCAAAGGTCCGGTGTGGCCATCCATAAAAACGAAGTGGTTACCGATCTTTCTTTTTCAGAGGGAAGAATTTCAGAAGTAAAGACCGCAAACACATCCTATAAAGCTGACGAAGTGGTCTTTGCCGCGGGGTCTTGGACATCAGAACTTTCCAAAAAATTAAACCTGAAATTGCCATTGCAGGCGGGGAAGGGATATCGAATCAATGTGGAAGAACCCACAAACATTACCATGCCGGCCATTTTAATGGAGAAAAAGATTGCCGTTACACCAATGGAGGGCTTTACCCGTTTTGCGGGGACCATGGAGTTTTCCGGTATCAATCATACTATCCGAAAAGAGAGGGTAGAGGCCATTGCTAAGGGCGTTGAACATTATTATAGGGGACTTCAAATTCCGGAAGAGGCAAAACAGAATGCAAAATGTGGGC
This sequence comes from Flagellimonas aurea, assembly GCF_017313785.1. Classification (GTDB taxonomy): domain Bacteria; phylum Bacteroidota; class Bacteroidia; order Flavobacteriales; family Flavobacteriaceae; genus Flagellimonas; species Flagellimonas aurea. Next base: position 193,342 of record NZ_JAFLNL010000002.1, on the reverse strand, counting down.
TTCGTCCCGTATCACCCGATGGTCTTCCCTACATAGGAAAGCCAAAGAATGTAAGTAACCTAACCATTGCCACAGGTCATGCCATGATGGGATGGAGCCTTGGACCTGCCACGGGAAAATTGGTTACCGAAATTATATCTGGGGCCAAAACTTCTATGGATATTTCCCCAATTGATCCCCTACGTAAATTTTAAGTGATTTCTTGTCTATTCTGGCAGGATATATGCGGTTCAGATTTTTCAGTTGATTTTTTTACAAGTAATTTTACAGCATGAAAAAACACTACACCATCTTTTCCTTTTTTTCATTGATACAGGTTCTTGGACTTTGGTCCCAAGAAATCCAGATTTTCAAAGTAGAGGATTTTGACCTTAAAGGCCCTGTAAAGTCATGTTTGGTAACCACGGACTACGGTAAGGAACTGTTCGAGTTTAACCGAGATGGCACATTGACAAGGACCGTAACACAGTACAACGACACCGACCAGGATATTACTTATTATAAATATGATAATGGTGAGTTGGTGGAGAAGCGAATGGAAAGTTATAAGGGCAAGGTTTTGGACGAGTCTACTTCCATGGCCAATTTCTATGAGATCGATACAGTTCCCAACAGAAAGGTTATCGAAAAAATCATCTCATACGATAAACAGTTCTTGGAGCAGCAACAATACCATTATGATGACGAAGGGAAATTGATAAAAATGATTTCCTCAAACGATGAAGGGGTTGATGATACTACTTTTGAATATTCCCAGGTAAAGAACGAGCAAACAGTGAGCACCTTCACCAATGGAATTTTACAAAAAACTGTTAGAACCTCTACCAAAAAGGGACCAAATGGCAACCAAAAGGTTGTGTTGACCAAAGAATATATTGACGGCGAGCCCAATACTGCCTTGGAAGAAGTTTTTAATGCAGACGGAAAAGTGGTGACCAGCGAAGACTTTTTATATGACATGGCAGGGAAGGAATTTGTATCACAGAAAAAGAGATTTTACTATTACACCGATGGTAAGTTGAGCAGAATGGTAAAGAAAACGGTGAACACAGAATCTACCGATAAATATATTTTTCAGTTCGATAATCACACGCCCAGCAATTGGGTAAAACAAATTGTAACACCCAATAATACCTATATTACAAGGAACATCGAATATTATCAAGAAGAAACAGTAAAGGAAGAGACAAATAATTAAACCTATTTCAGCAGACCTTCAATAATTTCAGGCTTCACTTCGTGGCCACCTTCAAAAACCAAGGTTTCTGCTTTGTTTTGAAACAGTCTGTCAATTTTCACTTTTTCGCCTTTTAATCTATCCGGTGTCAAAAACTCATCTTGATCGCCATAAACTATTTTAATCTTTGTGGAGTCGAAGTCCATAAAATCAAAATCCTCGGGTTTTAATTCATTGGGAATGCCCCCGGCATATAATGTAACTAGTTTACAACTCGCCTTTTTGCTGGCCAGCCATCGCGTAGCTACGGAAACTCCTTGCGAAAATCCAAAGAGAATAAGGTTTACATCTTTTGGTATGCTCTCGGCTTCAAGCACTGCATCAATATAATTAAGGACGTTATTTACTTCAGCTTCCGTATTTTCTTTGGTCAACCAACTGGCACCAACATATTTGTACTCATTTTTCAGATAATACTTGGAAGGTGCTTGGGGAACTATAATGTAATTTTCATCAGTATTTAACCCTTTAAAATACTTCACAAAATAGCGGCTCAAATAGCCTATTCCATGAAAAACCAACCATACATTCTTGGTTTTGGAGGTTAAATCGTTCTGGGTCAAGTATGTATTTTCGGTAGTGTAGGTAACAGTCTTTTCGGTATTGGACATGTTTAAAATTGCTGATTTAGATATTGGCAAAGCTTTATGTAATTTTACAAAAAAGTAGAAGGATGAACGAGCATAAAGAGAAGATTCTGTCCGTTTGCAACGAAATTTGCAAGGGCACATTAATGGAAACATTGGATATTACCTATATTGATGTAGGCGAAAACTTTCTCTTGGCCAAAATGCCCGTCACGCCCAAAGTTCACCAACCCGATGGCGTTCTACATGGAGGAGCATCGGTGGCTTTGGCCGAAAGCGTGGGAAGCGCCGCATCCTATATTTTTTTGGATGGTCAAAAGTTTTTTGTTCGCGGTATCGAAATTGCGGCAAACCATGTACGTTCCATTAAGGAAGGCTTTGTATATGCTAAGGCCTCCATTCTTCACAAAGGTCGAACCACTCAACTGTGGGAGATAAGAATCACTGACGAGGAGGACCGTTTGATTTCCAACTGTAAATTGACCACCATTGCGTTACCCAGAAAGTAAGGAGCTTCAAGAAATTTGGAATAGGGTAGAGGCCAGTTTTAAAGATCATCTGCCCTTTGTAATCTATCGTAAGCCCCGAGAGAACGATATTTTTGGTGTTTTTCAAACCGACGCGGAACACCATCAACCCTTGGATTTTACGGAAAAAGGTTTTGTTTTTGCCCCTTTTAAGGAGGGGGAACAAACAGTTTTGGTGACGCCCAATACATTCTGGAAAAGCATTTACACGCGCGAAGAAGCAGAAAATACTTCGGATATTTCCCTCGATGATTCGGGAAAGGAAAGTCATATCAAACTGGTGAAAAATGGCATAAGGGAAATTCAAAAGGGGAGACTTCAAAAAGTGGTGCTTTCCAGAAAAATTGAGGTTCCTTTGACCAAATCGCCCATCAACATATTCAAGACCCTTCTGAACAGATATCAGAATGCCTTTGGATATCTTTTTTACCACCCCAAAGTTGGAACGTGGTGCGGGGCAACTCCAGAAACATTGGTGAAGATAAAAGATAAGAAATTACAGACCATGTCCTTGGCTGCCACCTTACCCTATGTGGAGAACAAAAAGCCCGATTGGGGAGAAAAAGAAATCGAGGAACAACAAATGGTATCCGAGTATATTGGCGATAAATTGGCCCATACCATGGAACGCTTGGAAATAGATGAAGCAGAGTCCGTACGAGCCGGTAACTTATGGCATTTGCGTTCGGAGGTACGCGGCACCATGCTACCTAACCTAAAGGTTAAGGAAGTAATCAGAGCCTTGCATCCAACCCCTGCCGTATGCGGAATTCCAACCAAGGAGGCACAACAATTCATACAGGCCAACGAAAATTACCAAAGAACCTTTTATACGGGCTTTTTGGGCGAGTTGAATTTGCGGGCTCAAGGAGAGCTGTCCCTATATGTTAACCTTAGGTGTATGCAATTGGAGACAGATGTCGCTTCTATTTTTGTAGGAGGCGGAATCACGGAAGCATCTGATCCTGAAAGCGAATGGATAGAAACCCAGAACAAGAGCAAGACTATGCTGGGTGTCCTGTAAATTGATGCTGGTTATTTAGGCTTTTTACCATCCAGATAATGTATTTTTGTAGTCCATGATGTACTCAGATATACCCGCTGCGCAGACCTTGGTTTTGTATTTTAAATCAAAGGGTGTTAAAAATATAGTTATCTCTCCGGGGTCCCGAAATGCCCCATTGACCATTAGTTTTACCAAAAATTCATTTTTTAACTGTTTCAGCATTGTTGATGAACGCTGTGCCGCTTTTTTTGCGATGGGAATGGCGCAGCACTTACAAGAACCCGTTGCCGTACTTTGCTCTTCCGGTAGTGCCATGTTGAATTTTTACCCAGCCGTAGCGGAGGCATATTATAGCGATATCCCATTGATCGTGGTATCTGCGGATAGACCCAGCTATCGAATAGATATTGGCGATGGACAGACCATACGACAGGAAAATGTGCTGGAAAAACATATTGGCTATTCTGCTAATTTGAAGCAGGACGTTTCCCATGCAACCAAGACCATTTCAAAATATGGAGAATCCTTGTTGGGAAATAGTCAGCAAGAAGTACAGGTGCATAACGAGAAAGAGATTGCCAAAGCACTGGCAGTTGCTTTTGATGAAAAGTACCCCGTTCACATCAACATTCCATTCGAGGAGCCTTTGTATGGAAGGGAAGAGGAGCCTTCTGTCCGGATACAAAACGTTGAGATTGAGACAGGCTTAGGCACCCCGACTGAAGAAAATTGGCATGAATTGGCCAAAATTTGGAACAACAGTTCTAGAAAAATGGTTTTGGTCGGTGTTAATCGTCCCAATGCCATTGATAAAGATGTTTTGGAGATATTGGCCAACGACCCGAATACGGTCTTGTTCACCGAGACTACATCTAACCTGCATCACCCAGATTTTTTTGAGAGTATAGACAGCATTATAGCGCCGATTGAAAAATCTCAAAACAGGCAAGAGCTTTTCCAAAAGTTGCAACCTGAACTCTTGGTAACCTTTGGAGGTTTGATCGTGTCCAAAAAAATAAAGGCTTTTTTGAGGGAGTACAAGCCCAAGCAGCATTGGCATATCGATACCAAGAAAGCCAATGACACTTTTTATTGTTTGACAAAACACATCAAAACCAATCCCAATCAGTTTTTTAAAAGAATGGGGGCAAATGATTCTGATGAGAGCGATTTTAAAACGTTTTGGGAAAAAAGAAAAGATAACTACGAGAGAAAGCGCAAGGACTATTTGAAGGAAATTCCATTTTCTGATTTTATGGCTTTTGACCGTATCATCAAAAACATACCCAAAGGGTATCAGGTACATTTGGCCAATAGCTCCACGGTAAGGTATGCACAACTTTTTGCCATGGACCCTTCCTTGCAAGTGTTCTGCAATCGTGGGACAAGTGGAATCGATGGCACAACATCCACAGCTATAGGCAGTTCCATTTACAGCAACATGCCAACCGTCTTACTCACAGGCGACCTTAGTTTTTTTTATGATAGTAATGCGCTGTGGAACAAGTATTTGAGACCTGATTTCAGAATCGTACTCATCAACAATTCAGGAGGTGGCATTTTTAGGATCTTACCGGGCAAGGAGGATACCGAAGAGTTTGAGACCTTTTTTGAGACCAGCCACCAACTATCTGCAAAGCATCTAGCCAAAATGTATGGTTTTGACCATATCACAGCAAAGAACGAGAATGAATTAGAGGTTGGATTGGAGGAATTTTATTCAAGCTCGGAAAGGCCAAAAATCCTAGAAGTCGCAACACCAAGGGTTTTGAACAATAAAATTTTGCTTGGGTACTTCGATTTTATATCTTAGAAGCCTAGCTATAAAATCCATTAAGAACACTAACACACTATGAGTAAAAGAGACGAATTAATTGAAAAGTACGCCGAGGACATTAAAAGTAAATTTGGACAAACTCCAGATATGGATTTGTTGACAAAAGTTGCCATAGGTTTGGGGCCAGCCATTTATAATTTGGATGCTTCCAAAGTTTCTGGGTCTGACGAAAAGGAACTGGAAACGGTAAAGAACAATTTCTTGATCAAGAAATTGGGATTGGCGGAGACACCGGCTTTAATGGAATCTGTTAACAGCGTTATTGATGCGTATGGAAAGTCGGAAAAAAATAAACATCGTGCTGTCATCTATTATATGTTGACAAAACACTTTGGAAAGGAATCGGTTTATAATTAAGATTACGAACCATGTAAAGAAGCTGTCCAAATTAGGGCAGCTTTTTTTATACCCATAATTTACAGCTACCTTTGCCTTATGATAGAATTGGGAAACTACAACACCCTTAAGGTGCTCAGGAGCACCAGCATAGGACTTTTTTTGGGAGATGATGAGGGCACGGAAATACTTTTGCCCAACAAATATGTGCCCGAGGATTTTGAAATTGACCAAGAAATGGAGGTGTTCTGTTATCTGGACAATGCGGAACGTCCGATTTCGACCACTTTGAAGCCCAAGGTCATTCGAAACGGATTTGCCTATTTAAGAGTGGTAGAAGTGGGGGCATACGGAGCCTTTATGGACTGGGGGTTGGAGAAACATTTACTTGTTCCCTTTAGGGAGCAGTCCCAACGCATGGAGGAAGGCAATACATACATAGTTCATTGTTATATGGACGAGGAGAGTATGCGGTTGACCGGTTCGAGTAGGGTAGATAAGTTTTTATCCAATGAAAATGTAGCGTACGAACAGAATGATGAAGTCGACCTTTTGGTGCACCGAAAGACTCCTTTGGGCTGGGAAGTAATCGTGGATAATCGTTACAAAGGACTCATATTTGATAGTGATATTTTTAAGCCGGTCAATGTTGGTGATTACCTTAAAGGATTTATCAAGAACGTAAGGGACGATAAAAAATTGGATATTTCCCTGCAGCCCATTGGTTCTAAAATGCTGGAGCCCACGGCCAAAACGATTTTGGACAAGCTTGTGCAAAACGATGGGTTTTTACCATTGCACGATAAATCATCACCTGATGAAATTATGAGTACGCTTCACATGAGCAAAAAAGCTTTCAAAAAAGGAGCGGGCATTTTATATCGACAGCGAAAAATAAACATTCAAGAAGATGGCATCTATTTATTATAATAAAAGTCTTGAAGAGCAGATTATTGCAAGCTTTAGAGCCATAAAGTTTTTTTCTTTGAACAAATATTTTATTTTTGTAACAATTCAGATTAACTTATTGGTTGTTATGCTTTTAGCGTAGCGCATAATTATAACTCCCTATACAATATGCCTTTTATTGAAGAAAGCGATTTGTTGGACCTTCATAAGGATATAGACAAGGCCCAGATTATCAACGAGAGACTGCTCGATCAAATAAAATTCAAAAATAAAGATCTAAAAAAGATTAAACTACAACGAAACATCTTGTTGGGTTTTGTAGGTCTCTTTGTAATTGGAACGTTGGCCATCACATCGTTTACGGCCGGACTGAGCAGTAAGCAGTCCTTTGAAAACCAAAGCAATGTTTTGGTATCATTGGATAGTTTGGACGTGATAAAGGCAAGAATAAACAATCTGAAATCCCAGAATGAAGAATTGAGCTTGGTAAAGGAGTTTTACTTGGCAAAGGAGTTTTTGAACAAAGAGAAAATCTATTCTGTTCAGGTAAAATCCTTTGTCGAAAACAATGTGACCTTGGCCTCCGAGGCGTTGACAAATACACTTTTTGTGAAGACCAACCCTTTTTATGCCTATTCACTGGGTAATTTTGAGACTTTGGAAGAAGCTCAGAAATTTAGAAAACAATTGGTGCAAATGGGTTTCCAAGATGCATTTGTGGCATCTTATAAGGATGGCCAAAGAGTTAAAATAGAAGATCCGTATTAATCTTGGGAAACACTAAGGCTTGGGTACAAGCTGCTAGACTGCGCACACTCCCTCTTTCTTTTTCGGGAATCATTGTAGGTACTGGATTGGCCGTAATGGAAGGCCAGTTTGATGGTACTATATTTATTTTGGCCCTCTTGACCACTGTTGGCTTTCAGGTCACCTCAAATTTTGCCAATGATTATGGAGATGGGGTAAAGGGAACCGATAACGAAGATAGGATAGGGCCTGCTAGGGCCATCCAAAGTGGTTCCATAACCAGAGGATCTCTCAAAAAAGGGATAATTATCTCCATTGTTATAAGTATGCTAATCGCTATAGCACTGATTTATTTGGCTTTTGGCTTGGAGAACTTCTTTTACATACTTATTTTTTTTGTACTTGGTCTTTTAAGCGTCTGGGCCGCTATAAAGTATACTGTTGGTTCCAATGCTTATGGTTATCGAGGGATGGGGGATTTGTTTGTGTTCCTATTTTTTGGCTTGCTCGGAGTGTTGGGCAGCAAGTTTCTCTATACAAAATCCTTGGGTTGGAACGATGTTTTGCCAGCTGTTGCCATTGGTTTTTTATGCGTAGCGGTATTGAACCTGAACAATCTTCGTGATGCGGTATCTGACAAAAAACATGGTAAGATCACAATGGTCGTAAAAATGGGGTTCGATAATGGGAAGCGTTATCACTTTTTCTTGATATTGATGGCTTTGTTCTGTTTCGCATTATTTATTTGGATAGAAGACTTAAATTGGAAAACGTCTTTTTTTATGTTGGCATTTGTTCCCCTTTTGATACATTTACGCAAAGTAGGGCTGACACAAAACCCTGGAGATTTGGACACGGAATTAAAAAAAGTAGCCCTGAGTACCTTTCTTTTAGCTATTTTATTCTTAATATCTGTTAATATTTTTTTGTAAATTTGAATACAACCAAATAAACTTAGAGGAACTTGGAACATCCGATAAAAATTTTGATCGTAGAGGATAATGTCATCATCGCAGATGACATGCAATCCATGTTGGAGGAAATCGGCTATGAGATTGTGGACAATGTCATTGTTTATGAGCAGGCCGTGGACGTATTGAAGAATAATCACGTGGACCTTGTGCTTATCGATATTATTTTGGCCTCGGACAAAACAGGTATCGACCTTGGAAAGCATATTCGCGATACCTATAACATTCCGTTCATATTTGTTACCTCCAACTCAGACCGCGCCACGGTAGAGAATGCCAAGACAGTAAAACCAGATGGCTATTTGGTAAAACCTTTTGAACAACAAGATCTTTATACCTCTATTGAAATTGCCCTTTCCAATTTTAACTACGAGAAAAAAGGGAACCAGAAGGTAGCGGATGACGATGCAGCAGATGAGATAACATCGAATTCCATATTGAAAGATTCTATTTTTGTCAAGAAGCAGCATCTCTATTATAGAATCCAGTTTAGTGATATTCAGTTTATTAAGGCCGATAACGTTTATTTGGAAGTAAACACGGCCGATAAAAAGTTTTTGGTACGTTCCCCCTTAAAGGATTATTTGGAGAAATTACCAAAGAATAAATTTTATAGGGCGCATAAGTCATATATCGTTAACGTAGATCATATTGATGCCATTAACTCAAAGGATATTATGATCAATAATAACTTGATACCTATTTCAAAAGACTTTAAGGAGTTCATCCTTTCTTCGATGAACAGCTAACGTCCAAGTGATTTAACAAAAGATATAAGCGCTCCATAAGGGCGCTTTTTTTGTGCTACCACACTTTTAAAAGAGAAAGACCACAACTTTTAAGGAGTTCGCAACAATATTTTTCTTGATGGGTGAATCGGTCATATTTTAGCCGTGTTAATAATTCAGAAAGTAATTTTTTCATTTTCATATAGTGTTCTCGTAAAAGGGTCTTGTTGTAAAAAGCAGGGCCTTTTTCAATTTTACAAGTATCCTATCTTACTGTGAGATTCCATAAAAAGCAGAAAACATCGATAAAATACAACTTCACATACTGCTTGGGTAGTTTCACAACACAAAACAACACTTTCACAACAATAACGGTCAAGTCTATAGCTTGGCATTTAATTTTGTGGTCAAACTAACGTTCTTTATATACCCCATACCTTTTAATTTCACATAATGTTCAATTTTGGCATTGATTTAGGATATCGGGTACAATAAAGGAAAAAAGGGCACGATAATAATATAGGGCTGTTGGAAGATTCCGGGTCACTGTATCAATTTAATTAATGGGACGTTACGTAAGATTTTTATTTACCGCAGTATACTTTGTTTTTCTTTTTACCTCTACCGCTCAGAATATTGATGATAATGAGCAAAGTGTACTAAAGGAGTTCGAGGACACCGATCTACCATCGGCTCGTTTTGAGGTATTCTTCAATTCCTTGGACCGTTACAATGTGAACTCGGCATACGATTGGTTGGATACCATTAAAATTTACATGGCCAACGCCGAAAAAACCTCAGATTCCACTGCGGTGCAGCTATATAAGGTGATGCAGGCACAGATATACAATGATCTGGGCGAATATGACAAGAGCACTGCTTTGGCCAAGGAGCTTTATGATATCAAGGGTTCCTTGGATCCAGAGTCACAGAAAATTGTTTTGGAGGTGCTCGACGATAACTATGCAAATCTTCAATTGTTCGACAAACAGATTGAAATAAGGAAGCAAAAACGGGAGTTGGGCATCACAAACAACGTTTCCTTTTACGATATCTACAGCAATCTTGGTTTATATAGAAAGGCCAGGAATCAGTACATAATGGAGGTAAAGCCCACCATTGCCGATAACGAAAGCTTTAAGCTGGCCCAATACCACAGCAAGGTTGGAAACTATTTACGTCTTGATGATTCCGCTCCTACCGCCTTGAGCGAGCTAAAAAAAGCGAATTCCTACCTTGGGGTTTACATGAACGATATTTCCACCCATAAAAGTGAATCGGACATATTCGAAAGCGAACTTCTAAAAGCGGAAATAGAGGGGAATATTGCTAAATGCCATGTAATGCTGGGAGAATATGAGGAAGCCATACCTCTTTTGGAAACGAGCATTGAAACTTTAAAGAAATCACCGAACAATAACGATCAGAGTGAGGTGGTGGAGAATACTATGTACTTGGCCGAGGCCAATCTGCAATTGGAACGATTTACCGAAGCAAAAAAACATTTGGATACCGAATTTGACAATATTACCGTTCTTCAGATCATTAAAAAGAACAGTCTTTTAGCTGCTTTTTATGACAAAGTGGAAAATTATAAGAATGCTTCCATCTATTACAAGCGCAACGAAAGAATAAAAGATTCGTTGGCCAAAAAACAGTCGGCATTGATCAAACAACAGTTGGTGACCATTGTGGCCAACGAGGATTTAGAGAATTCCCAAAGGCTTATCGACGAGCAAAAACGTATCAATGAGCTGGCCCGCAGCGAAATGAAAGCCAAGGATGAGCGAATCAACCTAGTGTTTATTTCATTGATATTTACCTTATTGGGTTTTGCTGGACTGGTTTATGCCTATCTAAAAAGTATCAAAAACCAGCGATTGATCGCGGAACAAAAACATATTATAGAAAACTCGCTGGTTGAAAAAGATTCACTGTTGAAAGAAATCCACCATAGGGTCAAGAACAATCTTCAGATGGTGAGCAGCCTATTGAGCTTGCAGACGAAGAACACGCGAAGCAAAGCAGCAATAGTAGCTCTGGAAGAAGGAAAGAGTAGGGTGAAGGCCATGGCATTGATTCATCAAAAATTGTATCAAAACGATGACCTCTCCGTGATTGAGATGCAGGGATATATTGAAAGTTTGATCAATAGCGTGCAATCCGTTTACAAAAAGGGCGGACACAATATCAGTATCACCATTGATGCGGAAGGTACCGAACTGGACATTGACCGTGCAATTCCGTTCGGGTTGATCTTGAACGAACTCGTTTCCAACTCATTTAAATATGCTTTTCCCGAAAACGACGAAAACGGAAAAATCTACATTCATCTACGAAAAAATGGGGACCAGGGCTATTTTGAATATACCGACAATGGTGTGGGACTTCCAGATGATACCGATGAACGGTCAAACTCCTCTATGGGTATTCGTTTGATCAATAGGTTGGTCAATCAGCTTCAGTCCAAATTGAATGTGGACAGACAGGTCGAGGGCGTTCGTTTTTGGTTCAACTTTAGTTGATTTGGCCATATCCGGTCTTGTAGGATTCAAAAAAAACTTAAATTTGAATCCACACCCCATGAAAGCAACCTATAAAAAGTATACCCTCAATTTTAAAGTTCCCAGCGGTACTTCGCGCGGGGTTATGACGCAAAAGGAAACTTGGTTCATCATCATAAAAAGTGAAAGAGGATTTGGTATAGGGGAATGTGGTATTTTACGTGGATTAAGCGTGGATGACCGACCTGATTTCCAAGAAAAATTGCAGTGGACCTGTGCCAACATACATTTGGATAAGGAAGAGTTGTTGAATCAACTTAAAGAGTTTCCCTCCATCCAGTTTGGACTTGAACAAGCATTGTTGTCCTTACAATCCACCGATCCATTTGAATTATTCGCTTCAGATTTCACCCAAAAGGAATCACCGATTCCAATCAATGGTCTCATTTGGATGGGGGATACAGACTATATGCTCAAACAATTGGAACAAAAACTAAAGGATGGTTTCGGGTGCATCAAAATGAAAATAGGGGCCATAGATTTTGAAAAGGAAATATCCATACTAAAATCCATCCGAGAAAGATTTTCCCCTGAGGACATCGAATTAAGAGTGGATGCCAATGGCGCTTTTGAACCCAAAGAGGCACAGGAAAAGTTGGAAAGGCTGGCACAGTTCAAGATACATTCCATTGAACAGCCCATTAAAGCGGGCCAATGGGAAGAAATGGCAAATCTTTGTGAAAGCACTCCACTTCCTATTGCCTTGGACGAGGAATTAATCGGTGTTTTTGATGTAACGGAAAAGAAGAAACTACTACAAACCATACAACCTCAATACATTATTCTAAAACCAAGTTTAGTGGGGGGTATTGGCGGCAGTAAAGAATGGATAACTTTGGCCGAAAATAATAACATAGATTGGTGGATAACCAGTGCATTGGAAAGTAATATTGGATTGAACGCAATAGCACAGTTCACATATTCTTTGAACACTAAAATGCCACAAGGGCTTGGAACAGGAAGTCTGTTCACCAATAATATTGATAGCCCTTTGAAAGTTTTCGAAGGCAAACTTTTTTATAGGCGAACGAGGACCTGGAACATGGATTTAATACAGGAAATATGTACATAGAACAAGCATACAAAGGATTTACCGAACGTTGGAGATATTTTGTTGGATTTCTGATTGTCATCGTTGGGTGGCAATTTTTGGGAGGCATACCCTTAATTGCAGCAATGATCTTAAAGTCGGACTCAATCAATTCAATATCCACGGATTATGGAGCTATGGCCGATACCTTGGGCCTCAATTTTTTCTTTTTATTGGTGCTGCTTACCTTTTTTGCGGCCATGGTAAGTTTATGGGTAGCTGTTAAATTCATACACAGACTTTCATTTAAGGACTTTACCACATCAAGAAAACGAATCGATTGGAAAAGAATCACGTTTTCATTCGTTTTATGGGGAGTGGTGTCGTCGGCACTGGTGTTTTTGGATATTTATTTTTCACCGGAGAACTATGAGTTTTCCTTTGAAGCAGGTCCATTTTTAGTGCTATTGTTGATTTCCATCATCTTTATACCTATCCAGACCAGTTTCGAGGAATATTTTACAAGAGGCTATCTTATGCAGTCTATCGGTATCGCATCAAAAAATAAATGGTTGCCCTTTGTGGTGAGTTCGTCCTTGTTTGGATTGCTACATATTCTCAATCCAGAGGTTGATAAATTGGGGTATGGCATCTTGATCTATTACATAGGAACAGGTTTTTTCTTGGGCATTTTGACATTGATGGACGAAGGATTGGAATTGCCCTTGGGTTTTCATGCGGCCAACAACTTCTTTACGGCGCTCCTTGTCACCGCTGATTGGACCGCATTCCGGACCCATTCCATTTACAGGGATGTTTCCGAACCGGTTTTAGGATGGGATGTATTAATTCCGGTGTTTGTAATTTATCCAATTTTACTGTTTATTTTCTCTAAAAAGTATGGTTGGAAAAACTGGAAGGAGAAACTTTTTGGAAGAGTTTTGTCCAGAGAAGAATATATGGCACTAAATGATGGAGAATCCGACTTGGCATAAAATTCATCCTGCCTTTCAATTAAATAAAGCCTCCTATTCGGTCGGAGGACTTGAAAAGTTCGCTGAAGAATTAGTGGAGGAAGGCCAACCTTTTCAAAAATCTATCGGTGAGTTTTTGTTGGATTGGACTTCCCAAAAATCTACTGTACAAGTTCAAACATCGGGATCTACAGGAAAACCAAAGACCATAGTCCTTAAAAAAGAGCACATGGTCAATTCGGCCTTGGCCACAGGTGAATATTTTCGGTTAAAGCCAGAACAGAGAGCACTTTTATGCCTTCCTTGCACAGGTATTGCCGGCAAAATGATGTTGGTCCGTGCCATGGTTCTCGGGCTGCATTTAGATATGGCAGAACCTTCTTCAAGCCCACTAAAAGATACTGATAACATCTATGATTTTGTGGCCATGGTACCGTTACAGGTCCAAAATTCGATACATCAATTGGATAGGGTAGGCCAAATTATAATCGGCGGTGCTCCTGTGGATTCGAATTTAAGGAACGAGCTATCCAAATTGCCCGTTCGTGCTTATGAAACCTATGGTATGACGGAAACCATTACCCATATTGCGGTAAAAAAAATAGATGGGAAGAATGTGAATCCATTTGAAACGCTTCCAGATGTTTCTGTCTCACAAGATGACAGAGGATGCCTTGTGATTGATGCGCCGAAAATTTCAGATAGTAATATCATCACTAATGATGTGGTTGAGCTTATCAGCAAAAATCAATTTCATTGGTTGGGGCGCCATGATTCCATAATCAATTCAGGAGGAATCAAACTCATTCCTGAAAGAATAGAGCAAAAGCTTTCAACCTTAATCGAGCCACGCTTCTTTGTAGCTGGTTTACCAGACAATCGATTAGGTAAAAAATTGGTTCTTGTGATGGAATGTGGACCAATGGATGAAGAAGGACTACTAAAGACCATTAAAGCTTTGGAGGGGATATCAAAATATGAGGTTCCTAAGCAGGTATACTTTGTTAGATCCTTTGTAGAGACCTCAACAAGAAAGGTGGATAGAAAAAAAACCTTGGAACAAATAGGCTAAGTTTTGTACATTCAAAACTTTAAAAATCAACCATGCGAAAAACCATCAACCTAGTACTGCTGCTTTTACCTTTTATTGTTATTTCCCAACAAATCCTTCCCGAAGTGGAACGGGCAAGGGTCGTTGACGAAATACTTGATGAGCGGTTCAACAATCTCCTTCCTAAACTAATGGACGATGCAGGTTTGGATATGTGGGTATTGATCTCCCGAGAGTACAACGAAGACCCTGTGTTGCGAACCATGTTGCCCGCAACTTGGCTCAATGCAAGGAGAAGGACAATTATTCTATTTTACAGGGATAAAGAAAAGAATACCATTGACAAATTGGCCGTCGCCCGTTATAATATCGGAAAAAGCATTATTTCCGCTTGGGATAAGGACAAAGAGCCCAATCAGTGGAAACGTTTGATGGAATTGATCGTTGAACGGAACCCGGAGAAAATCGGACTTAATTTTTCTGAGGACCATAATATTGCGGATGGGTTGGATAAAACCGATTATGATGAATTCATGGCTAATTTGCCCAAAAAATACCAATCTAAGGTAGTTTCCGCAGAACAGTTGGCTGTACGCTGGATAGAAACCAGGACACCACGGGAAATGACTATTTTCAACCAGTTGACGGACATTACCCATGATATTATTGCCGAGGCCTTTTCGGAAAAAGTAATCACTCCGGGGATTACTACAACCACTGAGGTAGAATGGTGGATGCGTCAAAAAGTTACCGATTTGGGATTGGAAACATGGTTTCACCCTACTGTTGATGTGCAACGTACCAGTGAGGAATTGGTAGGGCATCTGTATTCATTTTCAGGAAGACCGGACGATGAAGTAATTCAACGTGGAGATTTGTTGCATTGCGATTTTGGTATCACCTATTTGCGTTTGAACACAGATTGTCAAGAATTGGCCTATGTTCTAAAACCAGAGGAAACCGAAGCACCGTCGTTTTTGGTGAATGCCCTATATGATGGGAATCGTGTACAGGATTTTTTGACCCAGAATATGGTCAAGGGCAAAGTGGGGAACGAGATTTTGGCGAAAGCTCTTAAAGATGCCAAGGCCGCAGGTCTGCAACCATCCATTTATACCCATCCAATGGGCATGTATGGCCATTCTGCCGGTACAACCATAGGTATGTGGGATTCTCAAGGTGGAGTCATGAAGGACGATGGCGAAAATTATCCATTGAACCCTAACACCGCATATGCCATTGAGTTGAATGCAACTGTCAACATCCCGGAATGGAACAGGGATATCCGAATTATGCTGGAGGAGCCCGGTTTTTTTGGTGAGGATGGCTTCCGTTACATTAATGGTAGACAAACGGAATTACTGCTTATTCCAAGACCAAAATCGCACTTGGGCAACTAGAAATTTAAACCTGTAGCACTCCCATATTGAACTTTTTCTCAATGGGTGCGTGGTTCGCCGCTTCTATTCCCATGGAAATCCATTTGCGGGTATCCAAGGGATCGATGATGGCATCCGTCCAAAGTCTAGCAGCAGCGTAATACGGTGATATTTGATCATCGTAACGTTGCTTTATTTCATCAAAAAGCTGTTTTTCCTTTTCTGCATCTACTGGTTTACCACTTTTCTCCAAACTGGCTTTTTCAATCTGCAAAAGTACCTTGGCGGCTGAGTTTCCGCTCATCACGGCAAGCTCAGCGCTTGGCCAGGCCACAATCAACCGAGGGTCGTAAGCCTTTCCGCACATGGCGTAGTTTCCTGCTCCATAGCTATTTCCGATAACAATAGTAAATTTTGGCACTACTGAATTGCTCACAGCATTTACCATTTTGGCACCATCTTTTATAATTCCACCATGCTCACTTTTGCTGCCCACCATAAATCCGGTCACGTCTTGTAAAAACACCAAAGGAATTTTCTTTTGGTTACAGTTGGCGATAAAACGGGTGGCCTTGTCCGCAGAGTCGGAATAGATAACACCTCCAAACTGCATTTCGCCCTTCTTGGTCTTTACCACCTTCCGTTGATTGGCGACTATGCCCACGGCCCAACCATCGATACGAGCATAACCCGTTAAAATGGTCTGTCCGTAGCCTTCCTTATATTGTTCAAACTCGGAGTCGTCCACCAATCGCTTGATGATCTCTACCATATCGTATTGGTCGCTTCGGGAAGCTGGCAATATGCCAAAAATGTCATCTGGATTTTCAGCAGGCTTTTTCGATTCAACCCTATTGAAACCGGCTTTGTCAAAATCACCTATCTTGTCCACAATATTTTTAATCTTGTCCAAAGCATCTTTATCATCCTTGGCCTTGTAATCGGTTACCCCACTGATTTCGGAGTGGGTTGTAGCACCACCAAGAGTTTCATTGTCAATACTTTCACCAATTGCTGCTTTTACCAAATAACTTCCCGCCAAAAAAATGCTTCCTGTTTTGTCCACGATCAGGGCTTCGTCGCTCATAATCGGTAAATAGGCACCGCCGGCAACACAGCTTCCCATAACTGCGGCTATTTGGGTAATTCCCATGCTGCTCATTACAGCATTGTTCCTGAAAATGCGCCCAAAATGCTCTTTATCCGGAAATATTTCATCTTGCATGGGGAGGTATACCCCCGCACTGTCCACCAAATAAATAATGGGCAATTTGTTCTCAATTGAAATTTCTTGGGCCCGTAAATTTTTCTTTCCGGTAATAGGGAACCAAGCACCGGCTTTTACCGTGGCATCGTTTGCAACAACCACACACTGCTTGCCTTTGACGTAACCAACTTTAACGACCACGCCACCAGAAGGACATCCTCCGTGTTCCTCATACATATCCTCTCCTGCAAAGGCTCCAATTTCAATGGATGGGGCTTCTTCATCGAGAAGATAATCGATTCGTTCCCGTGCTGTCAGTTTACCTTTGGCATGGTGCTTCTCGATACGGCTCTTGCCGCCACCGAGCTTCACTTTCGTCAATCTGCGCTTCAGGTTGGACAGTTTTAATTTATTATGGTCTTCGTTCTTATTGAAGTTTAAATCCATTCTACTACAAATTCATTTAGCTGGTTAAAGATAAGGAGTTATAATTATTACTTTTGAAGATATGGAAACCAAAATAAGATGGGGCATAGTTGGCCCAGGAAAAATAGCTAGAAAATTTGTTTCGGACCTTTTGTTGGTAGAGGATGCGGAAGTCACGGCCGTGGCATCAAGGTCAATGGAAAGGGCCAAGGAATTTGCCGAAGAATATGATGTGGAACACACATTTGGTAGTTATGATGAATTGTTCCGATCAGGAACTGTAGATGTTGTTTACATTGCCACACCACATAATTTTCATAGAGATTTATCCATTAAGGCACTTGAAAATGGCCTAGGGGTTTTGTGCGAAAAACCAATGGGGGTCAACAGGGACGAAGTGGTAGAGCAGGTAAATGCATCAAAGAAGCATAATGCATTTTTAATGGAGGCCATGTGGTCCAGGTTCAATCCATCCATCAAAAAAGTGAAAGAATTGGTCGATACAGGTGAGATAGGGGCGCTAAAATATCTTTATGCGGATTTTGCATTCTACGCGCTGGACAGGGATGAGGACTCCCGATTATTGAATCCAGACTTGGCTTCAGGAACAATTTTGGATATCGGTATTTACCCCATTTTTCTATCGTACCTATTATTGGGCATGCCCGAAAATATTCTGGCTACTTCCAAATTTCACAATAATGGTACGGAGCTCCAGACCAGCATGATTTTTGATTATCCCAAGGCACAGGCCATGTTGTACAGTGGTTTTACAAGCCGCTCGCGAATGGAAGCCGAGATTTCTGGCAACAAAGGGCAATTATTTTTAAAATCGAGATGGCACGAAGCGGACGAATATACGATGGTGAAGGAAGACGAAACCAAAAAGTTCAGCCTACCCTTGAAAGGTATTGGTTACTATTATGAAATCCTAGAGGTTCATGAATGTTTAAGAAGCAATAAAATTGAGAGTGATCTATGGTCACATCAAAATAGCCTTGATTTGTCAGAGTTATTGGACACTGTCCGAAAAAAGTGTGGTGTAAGCTTTCCTTTTGAAACATAATCCTTGATAATGGCTTTACATTATTCCTATTTTTACGATATTTGAAATTCTTCAGAAACTAACAGAATGGGAATGAATAAAAACACGGTGCTAGCTTGGGCCACATGGATTATGATTTTTGTGGGGGTCGGTATGATCGCACTAGGAGCTTTTAAATATGATGAAGTGGCGGGCTGGGGCTTTGCTGCTGTCGGAATCGGTTTTTTTGCCGTAGCTTGGGTGTTCAATGCCCTAAAAGGTAGGGTGTAGGCTCTTTTTCTTAACAATTTAATTTAGTAATAGATGTCAGACGATAAGAAAGTCATTTTTTCAATGTCTGGGGTTACCAAGACCTATAAAACGGCAAATACCCCAGTGCTTAAAAATATATATTTAAGCTTTTTCTACGGAGCCAAAATTGGAATTTTGGGTCTAAACGGATCAGGTAAATCCACTTTGCTCAAAATTATTGCAGGGGTCGATAAAAATTATCAGGGAGATGTGGTTTTTTCACCTGGGTATTCCGTGGGTTATTTGGAGCAGGAACCACAGCTGGATGAGAACAAGACCGTTCTTGAAGTAGTGAAAGAGGGTGTTGCCGAAACCGTTGCCATTTTGGATGAGTATAATAAAATCAACGATATGTTCGGTCTTCCAGAAGTATATGAAGATGCGGACAAGATGCAAAAGTTGATGGACAAGCAAGCAGCGCTTCAAGATCAGATCGATGCATCCAATGCTTGGGAGCTGGATACAAAATTGGAGATTGCGATGGATGCGCTCCGTACGCCTGAAAGCGATAAGAAAATAGGAGTGCTCTCCGGTGGGGAACGAAGAAGGGTGGCCCTGTGCCGACTATTGTTGAAGGAACCTGATGTTTTATTGTTGGATGAGCCTACCAACCACTTGGATGCCGAATCCGTGCACTGGTTGGAGCACCATTTGGCCCAATATAAAGGTACAGTAATTGCCGTAACACACGACCGTTATTTCTTGGATAACGTTGCCGGTTGGATTTTGGAACTAGATCGCGGCGAGGGAATTCCTTGGAAAGGGAACTATTCTAGCTGGTTGGATCAAAAGGCAAAACGATTGGAACAAGAGAGCAAGCAGGCCTCCAAACGTCAAAAAACATTGGAGCGGGAGCTGGATTGGGTTCGCCAAGGTGCAAAGGGAAGACAGGCCAAACAAAAGGCGCGTTTGAAAAATTATGACAAACTCTTGAGCCAAGACCAAAAGCAAATAGAGGAGAAGTTGGAGATTTATATCCCAAATGGACCTCGATTGGGAACCAATGTAATCGAGGCAAAGGGTGTCAGTAAGGCCTTTGGGGATAAATTGTTGTACGAAGAACTTAATTTTAATCTACCTCAGGCTGGTATAGTCGGTATAATTGGGCCGAACGGTGCCGGTAAGACTACCATATTCAAAATGATCATGGGCGAGGAAACACCCGACAAAGGAGAATTTATTGTTGGGGATACCGCCAAGTTGGCCTATGTGGATCAATCACACTCAAATATTGACCCTGAGAAATCTATTTGGGAAAACTTCAGCGATAGCCAAGAGTTGATTATGATGGGAGGGAAGCAAGTAAATTCCCGTGCCTATTTGAGTCGATTTAACTTTTCGGGAAGCGAACAGAACAAAAAGGTGAACATGCTTTCCGGAGGTGAGCGGAACCGTCTGCATTTGGCCATGACCTTAAAGGAAGAGGGCAACGTGCTGCTATTGGATGAGCCCACGAACGATTTGGACGTAAACACGCTACGTGCGTTGGAAGAAGGTTTGGAGAACTTTGCGGGTTGTGCCGTGATCATATCTCACGACAGATGGTTCTTGGATAGGATTTGTACACACATTTTGGCATTCGAAGGTGATTCACAAGTATACTTTTTTGAAGGTTCTTTCTCGGATTATGAGGAGAACAAAAAGAAACGCTTGGGAACGGATATCATGCCCAAGCGTATCAAGTACAAAAAATTGATTCGTTAATAAAAGGGGAGGAATTATTCTTCTCCACCGAGATTTTTGATTCCTTCCTCCAACAATCTTTTCGCTTTTTCCAAATAAGCTTTTTGGTGGGCAGCCAAGCTATTGGCATCTTGACTGTTTCCAGAAGTGGAACCGATGGAATTTGAAAGTTCCACCAATTGTTGAATGGCCTGTTCCGCGGAATGGAGTTTATCACCTGCATGTTTTTCAAAAACTTTTATCATTTCCAATTCCATGGACTGTACGGAAGCGGTTTCAGTACTTTCTGCAACGGAGGTTCCGTCATCAGTGTAAATTTCTTCAGAAACGACCGATGGGGACGTTCCAAGAGTGCACTCATCTATAATGGTGATAAGTTCGTTGATTTCGCCGATAGCTTTTTTGGTAAAGAACCTTCCAGCTTCCCAGTCAGCTGGCTCTATGGCCTTGTCCAAGGTTTCCATTGCATCCAAGGTCTTGTTCTTGGCCTTATTACAACTGCATTCTTCCATAAAACTTTGCCCGCTTTCCAAAGCGGTAAGGGCTCTTTCGGCGTAGTACATTTGGTGCTCAAAGTTGGTGGCTTCCATAGCTTTTTTGCCATGACTCAGCGCATAGGTAACTTTAGCATAAAAATTATCACATTGATTGGAGTAGGTAGTTTGTATGGCAAAAAGAAGTGCCAACACTACAAAAACATGGGATTTGGGAGCCATATTCGAGTATTTGATTTAGGTTACTAAGTTTGTTTTCTAACGGCTAAACTACAATATTATTTCATTTTTTAGTAATCTTCTGTTGGATACCAATCCAATTGTACAACTTCAATGTCAGAATCACCCTTGTTCACCAAGGTTTTGAACTTGTCCACATCACTTACGTCGGGTCTGCCTCTAAAGTGGTATGGATAAACTTGGGCAGGTTTAAATTCCAAAACGGCATCGGCTGCACTTTCCACTGTCATGGTATACGGAAGGTTCATACAAATGAATGCTTTATCTATATTTTCCAAAGCACGCATTTCAGGAATGTCTTCAGTATCTCCGGAGAAATAGATACGTTCATCACCAAAGGTGAACACATAGCCATTTCCTCTTCCTTTTACATGAAAGTCTTTAGCTTCTTCCCGTAAGTTGTACATGGGTATGGCTTTTACTTGAAAACCGGCAATCTCTTTGCTTTCCCCATTTTTCATAGTGGTTGTTTTGGAGGAAAGGTTTTCTTCCATTTGTAAAACCACGGCATCGGGAGCAATTATTTGGACCCCTTCCAAATCCAATTCGTTTAAAGTTTCCGGATTAAAATGGTCTCCATGTATATCCGTAATAAAAATGATATCAGGTGATTTTTGGCCTTCAAAAGCAGCTTTCCCACCAACAGGATCTATATATATGGTATTGTCATCCCATTCGATTACGGCGGTAGCATGTTCAATAGGGGTTATTTTGGCAGCAGCAGGTGCTTCAACCTCGATTGCGGTTTCTTCTACATCCGCTGTTTCTTCTTGTTTTTGCTCTTTTTGCTTACAGGAAACCATAAAAAGTGCTAGCGCACCAATGGTTACAAATATATTTTTTTTCATAATGGATTCTTTTTTATCCTCCTAAAAATAAGGGATTATAGGCAGAATTGTAATTTTTTGTGAAGATTATTTTCATCCAAATAATCCAAATGTAAATCTGGTGCGTATATAAACCAAACACGATTGATTAAAAAACCTTAAACGTAGAATCAATTAAAACAAAAAGTTATGACTGAAATAAAAAATAACAATAACGGATTGAAAGTAATAGCAGGTCTGTTAGGGGTAGTTCTTTTGGGAACCATTATTTACACGGTTAGTCTTTATCAAGATAAAAAAGCTACAACAGATGCACTTACTCAAGAGAAAGAATTGGTCGTAGAGGATTTGAACAATTTAAAGTCCGAGTACGATAAAGCTATTTTGGAAAGCAACGCCACTAACGAAGAGTTGGTTGCTGCTAGGGACAACATCGCAAAATACATTGATTCTGTAAGCAACATGAAAGCTGATATCGCTACACTTTCCCGTTATAGAAGACAAGTAAGCGTACTTAAAGCAGAAAGAGAAGAATTATTGAAACAAGTTGATTCCTTGACGCAATCCAACAGCTTGTTGGCTATGCAAAGAGACAGCACTTTTGCTGAATTGGAACAACAAACCGTATTCAACGATTCTTTGATCATCCAGAACACTCAATTGGCAGACGCCGTTGAAAAAGGATCTGCACTTAACCTTAGTACTATAAGCGTTGATGCCATTAAGGAGAGAAACAGTGGTAAATTGGTATCTACTTCCAGAGCTAGAGCCACTGATAAATTCAAAGTTTGTTTTACCATTGCCGATAACGTAATCGCCGAAGCTGGTGACAGAGAATTCTATATCGAAGTTCTTGGGCCACAAGGTAATGTGTTGGGTGAAGGTTTGACAAAAACTACCGAAGAAGGTAATTCCCTAACTTATAGTAAAGGAACCAACTTCTACTACGAGAACGATGCTTTGGATGTTTGTGATTATATAAACAAGCCTAGTGGTGATTTCCAAGACGGAAACTACATGGTAAATGTTTACGATAACAAATTGAAATTGTTGGGTACTTCCAGCTTTGAGCTGAAATAATAAACACACACTATCACCATAACTAAAAATGCCCGTCCACTTTTGGACGGGCATTTTTTATATCTTCAGTGAAAAGAAACTTATTTTAAGCTTCCCACCATATCTTCAGGTTTTACCCACTCATCATATTCTTCAGCGGTAACATACCCAAGATTAATGGCCTCTTCTTTCAATGTGGTGCCATTTTTATGAGCTGTATTGGCAATTTCTGCAGCCTTGTAATAACCAATTTTGGTGTTCAAAGCGGTAACCAGCATCAACGAATTGTTCAACAACGTCTTTATGGTAGCGTGGTTTGGCTCAATTCCAACAGCACAGTTTTCATCAAAACTAACACATGCATCCCCAATAAGTTGGGCAGATTGTAGAATATTGGCCGCCATAACCGGTTTAAAAACGTTTAGTTCATAATGGCCTTGCGTTCCACCGACGCTAATGGTCACATCATTCCCCATAACTTGGGCACATACCATGGTTATGGCCTCACACTGGGTAGGGTTTACCTTGCCGGGCATTATGGAACTTCCCGGTTCGTTGGCAGGGATTATAATCTCCCCGATACCAGAACGTGGACCGGAGGCCATCATACGGATATCGTTCGCAATCTTGTTCAAAGAAACCGCCAATTGTTTCAAAGCTCCATGGCTTTCAACAATGGCATCGTGGGAGGCAAGTGCCTCGAACTTGTTTTCTGCAGTAACAAAAGGTTTCCCGGTAAACTCGGCAATATATTTGGCCACAAGAACATCGTAACCCTTTGGAGTATTCAAGCCGGTACCTACGGCCGTTCCACCCAAGGCAAGCTCGCTAAGGTGTGGCAACGTATTCTTCAATGCTTTTAAACCATGGTTCAATTGCGAAACGTAGCCGGAAAATTCTTGGCCCAAGGTTAGGGGAGTGGCATCCATAAGGTGCGTCCTACCTATCTTCACAACATCCTTGAATTCTTTGGATTTTTTCTCCAAAGTATCTCGTAATTGTTCAACACCGGGAATGGTAACCTCCACAATCTTTTTATAGGCAGCAATGTGCATTCCCGTGGGGAAAGTATCGTTGGAGGATTGGCTCTTGTTCACATCGTCGTTGGGCTGGATGGTTTTCTCGCCTTCCCCTATTTTTTTGCCCGCGATTTCGTGAGCCCTGTTGGCGATCACTTCGTTCACGTTCATGTTGCTTTGGGTTCCTGAGCCTGTTTGCCAAATGACCAAAGGAAATTGGTCATCGTGCTTGCCCTCGAGAATTTCATCGCAAACCTGTGCGATCAAATCTCTTTTTTCTTGGCTGAGCACCCCAAGTTCGTGGTTCGTGTAGGCAGCAGCCTTTTTTAAATATGCAAATCCGTATACCACATCCAAGGGCATAGATGCCGGTGCACCAATTTTAAAGTTGTTTCGGGAACGTTCGGTTTGGGCGCCCCAATACTTATCGGCGGGTACTTTTACCTCGCCCATGGTGTCTTTTTCAATCCTGAAACTCATAGTTTAAAATTTTGTCGCACAAAGGTAGGATATAGGGGATTTATATGGTAATTGATCTAGATAAATACACTTTTTTTGTACATCTATTTGCATTTTTTGATAAGAAGAAAGTATCTTTGTTAAAACAAAAGGAATAAAGATGTTTGATTTTGACCAATATTTAGGTTTTCTAGCTTTTCTAACAATTTTGACAATCGGTTTTTGGTTGATGATATTCTTGTTGACCTTTGTAGTACCTTACTGGTTGATTGGCAACCTAAGGGAAATGTATAAAGAAAGAAAAGAGGCCAAGCGCGCCCAAGTGGAAGAATAATGTATATGAAAAGAAGCCTTTTGGCTTCTTTTTTTGTTTAAGCTGTTTCCTAAAATAGTTTTCATTGTTTTTGAAGACTATTTTTTTTTTGCAATTGTTTTAAGGATGTTTCCTTATAAGAAGAGTATAAAAAAAGCAGCCAAACGGCTGCTTTTAGGTTTGAGTTTCGGGGAAACTATTTTTTCTAAAACTGTCCTTCTTCAAAATCATCTTGCCTTTCGGGTCGTCCACGTTTTTTCTGTTCGTTGATACGATAAATGAACGAAACCCTTAACTGCCGCTGCCTCCATTGAAAGTCACTGTCTTGCTCGAAAAAATCCGTTGTAGTGAAAGAGCTTCGTTTTCTTGAGTTCAAAAGATCTTGTACGTTCAAAGAAATAGTGGCATTATCATTTAAGAGATCTTTACTAAACGCTAGGTCAATTGATAAAATACCATCAGACCGCCCTTGTATATCATCGGATGCACCTCGGTAGAATGCATTGGTTTGCCAGTCAATTTTCCAAGGCAATGTAACTTTGGAACTAAAGCGACCAAACCAGCTATTGTTGGATTGGCTATAATCGACTCCATTGAATTCTCCATCAAGACTGAATCTAAAGAAGTTGACACTACCATTTAGTCGCAGCCACTTTGTAGGATTATATAACATTCCCACTTCTGCACCTGTTCTATCGTTTGTTGCCAAGTTAAAAGGAATGTTCCTGATTACCTCAACTTGCGAACCACCTGGTCCGGTAATAAACACCTGTTCCTGAACTCTCTGAAATGCATCGGTCTCTCTTTGATAATAAACAGATGAAGTCAAGGTCAGTTTATCCCATCGTTTTAAGTACCCAAGGTCAAATGCATTTGAAAATGCTGGTCGAAGGTTAGGGTTACCCTGAAAAATATTGGTTCTACTGCTTCTTGATGGGAATGGATTCAAAAACCAGCTCCATGGACGATTGATTCTTCTATTGTATCCCAAAGAAACATTCTCTCTTTCGGTGAATTCGTAAATCAAGTTTACCGTAGGAAAGAGACCTGTATAGTTATTATCAAAATCTGTATCTATTGGGAACGAAAATTCTTCCTGTAGTTCCTCTTCGGTAAGTTCGGATTCAATTTTACCCTTTAATTGGGTACTCTCCATTCTAAGTCCCAAGAGAAAATTAAAGTCCCCAAATTTTGAACCATATTGGGAATATAGTGCATGGACATTCTGGGTAAAATCAAAAACATTGGTTTGATTCACGTTGACTTCAAGAACTCCCCCTGCATTTTCTTGTAGTAGTCGGTAATCTGTTACCTCGTTTTCAAAAGTCCCACGATATCCTGCTTCAAATTGTGAATCTTCACCAAATGGGAGCACATAATCACTCTGTACCAAGTATTCTGTTTGGTCCTCTAGGGTAGAGGTCTCTTCCATTGGAATAGCTATATCGTTATTGTTTGTATTGTTATAACGAACAGGTTCGGCTATAAACCCATTTTGTACTTCTTCATCCACAGAATATTGCAAATCTGCCGTCAATACATGTCCATCCTTATCAAATCTATTGATGTAATTAAGCGAAACTTGGTGGGTATTGTCTTTTTCTGTTTCCAGTTCGCTTCTTGTGGTACCTACCTGTGGATCATTGTTTAAAAAGTAATCGTTTATGTTTGTGGTAAGATCTTCATCGCTCCCTGTTCTGTAGAAATAAGAACCTGTAATGGAGGATTGTTCATTGAAGAAATACTCCATGCCAAAATTTGCATTGACTCCACGATTGATCCTGCTGATATCCCTATCCTCTATATTTCTGTCGTAAGCGATACTGTCCAAAAATGCATCCTGTCTTGGGTCGAAATATCTGGTATCAAAAAATCCGTTGCCAGGCCCTTCTCTATAGCGGTAACCAACTGTAGTGAAAAAATTAAACTTGTTGGTCCTAAGGTTCGCATTGGCCGTGATGCCACCATTGGTCGGATGGCCTCCATACAAATTGACGGATCCATTGAACCCGAGTGTTTTTTCTCTTTTTAGAACAATATTTAAAATACCAGCAGTGCCTTCGGCATCATACCTAGCGGAGGGACTGGTGATAACCTCCACTTTTTCTATGGCATCTGCTGGCAACTGCTGAAGCGCTTCGGTAGAACCAAAACCTGCCAATGCAGAGGGTTTGCCATTGATTAGAATACGAACATTTTCGTTTCCACGAAGACTGATGGCACCATCAATATCAACATTTACGGAAGGTACATTGCTCAAGGCATCACTAATGGTTGCACCACTTGTAGTAAGATCTTTTCCGATATTATAGATTTTCTTGTCCAGCCTAACCTCCACGGTGGTCTTTTCTCCTACTACTTCAACTTCGGCTAACTGGGCAACATCCGGGGATAAGGTAATTGAACCCAGATTGGTGTCGGAATTAAAGGTTTGTCCTTGTTTGGAATACGTTTTATAAGAGATAAATTCGACCCTGATGTTGTAAGTTCCTGGAGCAGTCTCTATTTCAAAGTTACCATCGAGGTCCGTAATTCCTCCGGTTACTTGATCTGGACTATCTGTTTTTTGCAGCACGAAGGTCGCATATTCCAAAGGTTGACCTGATTCTGAATCGGTTACCTTTCCTGAAATTGTAATGGGTTTTTGGTTTTGCTGGGCTAATCCTTGAAATGTGGTCAATAAGATTAGTAGCAATGGGATAAATATCCTTTGCATAGTTTGATTTTTACGCTGCAAAAATTGAAGTAAAAAAAGTGGATGCGAAATATAAATCCCCCAACAACGTAATTGAACCTGCGAATGACCTTAAAGAATTGTTAACCCTTGTTCTTTTTCTTCTTTTTCTTTTTCTTCTTGGCCTTGAACTGGTTTTCTTGAAGTTCCATAAAGGCTTCGTACTTATCCTCTGGTAGACCGGCCTTTAACTCGGCATCTTGCCGTCTTTTGATTTTTTCGACCTCTTCTTTCATTTTTAGAGGTTCCAACCCAAGAATTTGAAGCTCTATTCGTTGTTGAACAGAGGTCACCAATGAAGTACGTACGACCGCCTGCTCAAAAGGATCTAAATCAATGGCCTCGGTGATGGATGGCATTTGTTCGTCCACAAGTTCTTCGGCTGTAGGTGGTGTCTCCTCTTTTTGACTTTCAACAGGGCCCGCCTGGGGAACATAACTTCGTCCTCTGCCATATCTGCCATAGCCGTATGGAGAGCCATAGCCGTATTGGGCAACAACATCGTTCATGGCCAGTAGGCCAATAAATAAGGTTATTAGGAAGAGTGTTTGTTTACTTTTCATGGAGGTAAAGATACTATTTAGGTTGTATTTATCCGTGCAACCTGTGTTAAATATAATTGGTTATCAGAATTATAGCAGACCCATTATGTTCTCTGGAGGTCTCCCCACGACTGCTTTTTCACCATTTACAACGACGGGTCGCTCAATCAATTTTGGGTTCTCCGAGAGTGCCGTAATAACCTCATCATCACTTAAGGTCCTACCTTTGAATTTTTCTTTCCAGATGGCTTCGGTCTTCCGGACCAAATCAATCGGGGCAATGCCCAAAAATTTCACCAGCGTTTTTATTTCTTTCTTGCTGGGGACATCGTCCAAGTATTTTACAACTTCGAAATCCTTTCCCGATTTTTCCAAAATGGCCAATCCCTCTCGAGATTTTCTGCATCTAGGGTTATGATATATTTTGATCATGAATAGCTATTTAATCTTGTTCTTCTTTTTGCCCCATCATCATTAGGTAGGCTTTTAAAAATGCATCCAGGTCACCGTCCATTACGGCATCCACATTTCCTGTTTCCTCACCTGTCCGTACATCCTTTATCAATTTGTATGGGTGCATCACATAGTTTCGGATCTGTGAACCCCATTCAATCTTCATTTTGGATGATTCGATTTCGGCGCGGGCCTCTTGCTTTTTTCGAAGCTCGATTTCGTACAGTTGGGATTTCAACATTTTCATTGCCGTGGCCCTGTTGTCGTGCTGTGAGCGGGAATCTGAACATGATATTTGGATTCCCGTAGGTTTATGAACCAATTGAACCTTGGTTTCCACCTTGTTCACATTTTGTCCTCCTGCACCGCTGGAACGTGCTGTTGTAATCTCAATATCCGAAGGATTCACTTCGATTTCAATGGTATCATCAACCAAAGGGTACACATAAACCGATGCAAACGAAGTATGCCTTTTTGCATTGCTGTCGAAAGGGGAGATGCGCACCAAACGGTGTACACCATTCTCGCCCTTGAGCCAACCAAAGGCATATTCTCCTTCAATCTCCAAGGTTACCGTCTTAATACCGGCCACATCGCCATCTTGGTAGTTGAGCTCTTTGATCTTGTAACCGTTCTTTTCGGCCCACATCATATACATGCGCATCAGCATGGATGCCCAATCACAACTTTCTGTACCTCCTGCACCTGCTGTTATTTGGAGAACGGCGGTAAGTTCATCGCCCTCATCTGAGAGCATATTACGGAACTCCAATTTTTCAATGGCCGAGATGGCTTTTTCAAACTGCTGGGTAACCTCGTCTTCGGATACCTCACCCGCTTGCTGAAATTCCATAAGAACCTCAAGGTCGCCTACCAATGTTTTGGCTTCCTCAAAATCCTCTACCCATTTCTTTTTGGATTTTATCGACTGCATTTGTAATTGGGCCTCTTGTGGATTGTCCCAAAAGCCCGGAGCAAGGGTTTTTTCTTCCTCGTTCTCTATTTCAATAAGTTTAGCATCGATGTCAAAGATACCTCCTTAACGCACCAAGGCGCTCAATAAGATCTTTTTGTTGATCTGTAGTTACCATCTAATATATTTTGGGGTAAAAATAAGTTTCTTTCTTCACATGACCTTACCGAATATGGAATACTGTAATTAAAATCTCAACAGCAAACAATGGATACAAAAATGGAAATATGTAAAATTCTGTACTCAATTTTATCAATTTCTATTTTACGGTCAGTTAAAGATTTAGGGTAACGTTTTTTAAAAATGATTTCCATATTTTTAAGCAATATTTCAACCAAATTATGAAGAACACAACTACTCTGATCGCATTATTTTACTTTGCTTGCCTTTCTTTGGGAGCACAGACGTTCGAAAAGGCAAAGGATTTTCAAAAATTCAGTGGATATTTCAATTTTTTCTATGATGATTCTACTGATAAAATCTATCTGCAAGTAGATAATCTGGAAAAGGATTTTTTATACGTCTATTCGTTGAGCAGTGGTATAGGCAGCAACGATATTGGTCTGGATCGTGGACAGTTGGGAAACGAACAAGTGGTGTTCTTCCGCAAAGCGGGCAAAAAACTGTTATTGGTTCAGCCCAATTTGGAGTATCGGGCCATAACCGATAACGAATTGGAACGTAAATCGGTGGAGCAAGCCTTTGCAAAATCCATTTTGGAAGGTTTTGAGATAGTTGAGGAGTCCAAAGGCAGTTATTTGATAGATATTACCGATTTTTTAATGCGAGACGCCCACGGAGTTTCCAATCGCCTGAAACGCTCCAAGCAAGGCTCGTATACTTTGGATAAGGGCAAAAGCGCTTGGGCCTTTGATCGTACCAAGGCGTTCCCTAAAAATGTCGAGTTTGATGTCGCCTTAACTTTTAAGGGAGAACCGGAAGGAGCTTGGATTCGTTCCGTGACCCCCACGCCAAGTCTGGTTACCGTGGCTCAGCATCATTCGCTGATTGAACTACCTGATGAAAATTATGAAAAGAGATTGTACGATCCCCGAAGCGGCGGATACCCATTCTCTTATTATGACTATGCCACCCCTGTACAGGAATCATTGGTAAAGCGGTTTATCAGAAGACATCGTTTGCAAAAGAAAGACCCTAATGCCGAAGTAAGCGAAGCAGTAGAGCCAATCATCTATTATTTAGACAATGGGACCCCGGAACCTATCCGTTCTGCATTGATGGACGGCGGCAAATGGTGGAACCAGGCTTTTGAAGCAGCAGGTTACAAAAATGCCTTTCAAATGAAAATTCTGCCCGATGATGCAGACCCACTGGACATCAGATATAACGTGGTGCAATGGGTGCATCGCTCAACCCGGGGATGGAGTTACGGGGCCAGTGTTGTGGACCCACGGACAGGAGAAATATTAAAAGGGCATGTGAGTTTGGGAAGTTTGAGGATTCGTCAAGATTTTATGATAGCACAAGCCTTGATGAACAAACCTTTCGAAGAAAGGGACGATAACTATCAGCCCATGTTAGAACTGGCCTTGGCAAGAATACGCCAACTTTCCGCGCACGAAATCGGACATACGTTAGGGTTTACACACAACTTTGCGGCCAGCACCAATGACAGGGCCTCGGTTATGGACTATCCGCACCCACAATTTGTGTTGGAAGGTGGGGAAATCAGTTTTAAAAATGCTTACGATACAGGAATAGGAGAGTGGGACAAGGTTATTGTGGCCTATGCCTACTCGGATTTTCCAAGCGGAACCAACGAACAAGAAGCATTGAATGCCATTTTAAAGAAAGCACAAGACGATGGTCTTCGCTACATATCAGATAGTGATGCACGCCCAAAGGGAGGAGCACATGCACTGGCACATTTATGGGACAACGGTAAAAGTGCCAGCCAGGAATTGGAAAGTATGTTGGAGATCCGTGAAAAGGCCATCAAGAACTTTTCAGTGGACAATATAAGAACAGGTGAAGCCTATTCCGTTTTGGAAGATGTTTTTGTACCAATATATTTCTTCCATAGATATCAGACCGAGGCAGTCTCTAAAGTTATCGGGGGACTGGACTACAATTATGCTGTAAAAGATGGCGGACAAATACCGGTGAAGCCCGTTAATGCAACAGTACAAGAAAAGGCAATGGAATCCATTTTAAAGACATTGGATGCCGAAGTGATTTCAGTTCCCAAGGAAAAGCTGGACCTTTTTCCTCCAAGAGCCATTGGTTTTGGTCGCTCCAGGGAATCCTTCAAAGGTAGGACCGGCGTAAGTTTTGATGCGCTCTCCGTTGCCGAAACCGCTGCTGATATGACCTTGGAACTATTGCTTCATCCTGAGCGAGCCTCCCGTTTGATTCAGCAAAAAAGTTTGGATAAAAATCAAATGGGGCTTAAAGAGGTTCTGGACGAAACCATAAATGGTACATTCGACCTTTCTCATCGTGATGATTATGAGGAAGAGGTACAGAACACCATCAATTTTAGGGTGCTATACCATATCATGAACCTTGCCGCGCATAATGACGTGCATCCACAAGTGAACGCTATCGCCAATGAGGTGCTCAATAATTTAAAAACCCAATTGTTGACAGATGGTAAAAACACGATCTCTGCGGAAATGGTGAAAAGAATTGATGCGTTTATGGAAAAGCCATCGGAATTCAAACTTATTCCAGTTTCTACAATTCCAGATGGTTCACCCATTGGAATGGATTGCATGGACTAAATAATTATATGGAGATAAATTTGATAAGTGACACGGTCACTAGACCTTCAGCCGGGATGTTGGAGGCCATGATGAATGCAAAAGTAGGGGACGATGTATTCAAAAACGATCCTACGGTAAATGAATTGGAAGCCAAAGTTGCCGAGTACTTTGGTATGGAAGCGGCCCTATTTTTTCCAAGCGGCACCATGACCAATCAAACGGCAATAAAGATACACACCCAACCCGGGGATCAACTGATATGTGATAAATACGCCCATGTTTACAATTACGAAGGTGGGGGAGTGAGCTTCAATAGCGGAGTTTCCTGTAGATTGGTAGATGGAGACCGAGGGATGATGACCGCCGAGCAGGTGGAGGCCTCTATAAACCCGCCCGATTTTTACCACAGTCCGTTAACAACTTTGGTCTGTATCGAAAACACAACGAACAAAGGAGGTGGAGCCTGTTGGGATTTTGAGGAACTAAAAAAAATCAGAAGAGTCTGCGATGAGCACAATCTAAAATATCACCTGGATGGCGCACGACTTTGGAATGCTTTGGTAAAAAAAGGTGAGGCTCCAAAGGCATACGGCAAGTTGTTCGATACCATCAGCGTATGTTTGAGCAAGGGCATGGGATGTCCGGTAGGCTCTGTTTTGGTGGGAAGCAAATCAGATATAGATAAAGCTTTGCGTATTCGAAAAGTGTTTGGTGGAGGAATGCGTCAATCAGGGTATTTGGCTGCGGCGGGCATTTATGCCCTGGAAAACAATGTAGGACGATTGGCAGAAGATCACAAAAAGGCCGCTGAAATAGGTGAAGTGCTCCAATCGTTGGATTTCATCAAAAAAGTGGAACCCATCGAGACCAACATCATCATATTTGAAATAAATGAGGCTAAAATGTCGTCCGAAGCATTTTTGGATCAATTGAACAACAATCAAGTCTCCATTATCGGAATGGGACAGGGTAAATTGCGCATCGTTACCCATTTGGACTATACCGATGCCATGCACCAACATTTCCTAAACGTTTTGAAAAATATAGGGTAAAAATGTGTCACTTCAAACGCAGTCGGGAAGTCAAAAAGGCCTCGACTGTGCTCGGTCTGACAAATTACTTCATAAAAGCATCCATACCGGGAATATTCGGCATACCCTCTTTTGCGACGGCTGCCAATTCCGCTTCGTTTACTTTGGTAGCTTTTTCAATGGCTTTATTTAGTGTGAGCACCAAATAATCTTCCAACTGCTCTTTATCTTCCAAGAGGGAATCATCTATTGAGATGGATTTTATTTCACGATTTGCAGTCAAGGTCACTTTAAGGAGTCCGTCCGATGATGTCTCATCGATCATCACGGTGTTCAATCGTTCCTTGGTTGCTTCAACCTTCTTTTGGGTTTCTTTTATCTTACCCATCATTCCCATTAAATCTCCAAACATAGTTTCAATTTTTAGTTTTCATATTTTTTTCAATGCAGCTGTCATGTCGACCGAAGTTGAGACATTCACCCTTCGACTGCGCTCAGGATGACTCAAAACATTAAAGATTGCAAAAGGTAAGCTCAAAAGTAGTAAATTGGCTAAAACACTATCCCATGAAACTAATCAATTCAAGAATTTCTATTCTGGTTTTATGCCTTATTTTTGCGACCGCTTGCAAAAACAACAAAGACGAATCCATGAACATAACACCCCCTGTGGCCCCCAAACATCCAACGCAACTTGAAAAGCACGGCGATGTGCGAATCGATGATTACTATTGGATGAACAATAGGGAAGACCAGCAGGTTCTTGATTACCTGAACGCTGAGAACGAGTATTTCCATAAAATGACCGCCCATACCGAGAAATTTCAAGAGGAACTTTTTAAGGAAATGAAGGGCAGGATCAAAGAAGATGATTCTTCGGTTCCTTATAAACTGGATGGTTACTGGTACATTACCCGATACGAAGAAGGCAAAGAGTACCCGATTTACTCTAGAAAAAAGGAAAGCTTGGATGCAGCTGAAGAATTGTTGTTCGATTGTAACCACATGGCAGAGGGGCACGAGTTTTTCAACTTAAGAGGTGTTTCCATCAGCCCCGATAATACCATGGCTGCTTTTGGTACGGATACCATTTCTAGAAGACAGTACAATATCCAGATTAAAAATCTTGAATCGGGGGAAATATATCCGGATATTATTGAAAATACAACGGGAAGCTCTGTATGGACCAACGATAACAAGACGCTTTTTTACACCAAGAAAGACCCGGTAACCTTGCGTTCAGATAAAATTTTTAAGCATGTTTTGGGGACTTCTTCCGAGGAAGACGAATTGGTTTTTCACGAAAAGGATTCAACCTACAACACGTTTGTATACAAGACCAAGTCTCGAAAATATATTGTAATCGGTTCAGGGAGCACATTGACTTCCGAATACAGGATTTTGAATGCTGATGATCCCGAAGGGGAATTTAAAATATTTTCACCGCGAGAAAAAGGAGTGGAGTATTCTATCTCTCATTTTGAAGGAGATTTTTATGTGTTGACCAACAAGGACGGTGCCACTAACTTTAAGTTGATGAAAACAAGCGAGGAGAGCACATCATCAGAGCATTGGACTGAATTTATACCCCATCAAGAAGACGTTTTGTTGGAAGATGTAGAAATTTTCCGTGACTATTACGTGGTAACCGAGCGTAACAATGGCCTCAACCAAATGAAAATTGCCAAATGGGATGGTTCCGATAGTTATTACCTTCCCTTTGACAGTGAGACCTATGTGGCAGGCCCTTCCGTCAACTTGGATTTTGACACCAAAGTACTACGTTATTATTACAATGAAATGGGGGAGCCTTATGCCATTATCGATTTTGACATGGAAACCCAAACCAAAACCGTTATGAAGCAGCAAGAGGTTTTGGGAGGAAAGTTTGATAAGGGCAACTACAAAACAGAACGTTTGTGGGCGACCGCAAGGGACGGAAAAAAAGTGCCCATTTCTATAATCTATCATAAAGATACGCCGTTGGATGGCACCAGTCCGTTGTTGCAATATGGCTATGGATCCTATGGTGCTACCATAGACCCTTATTTTTCTTCGATTCGATTGAGCTTGTTGGATAGAGGCTTTATCTATGCCATAGCACATATACGAGGGGGTGAGTATTTGGGAAGGCCTTGGTATGAAGATGGCAAATTGTTGCACAAAAAGAACACCTTTACCGATTTTATTGATGTTTCCAAGTTCTTGATAGACCAAAAATATACCAGTTCGGAACACTTATACGCTATGGGAGGCTCCGCGGGTGGATTGCTGATGGGGGCTATCATTAATATGGAACCTGAACTCTACCATGGTGTAATTGCCTCTGTGCCCTTTGTGGATGTGGTTACAACGATGCTGGATGATACCATTCCGTTGACAACAGGTGAGTATGATGAATGGGGCAATCCGAACGAAAAGGAATATTACGATTACATTAAGTCTTACTCCCCATATGACAATGTAGAGGCCAAAAATTATCCACATTTATATGTGTCGACAGGTTTACACGATTCCCAGGTGCAATATTGGGAGCCAGCCAAGTGGGTGGCCAAATTAAGAGATTATAAAACAGGTGATAACCTTTTGTTCTTGGACACCAATATGGAAGCAGGGCACGGTGGAGCTTCGGGAAGATTTGAAGCCTTAAAGGAAACAGCAAAGGAATATGCCTTCATTTTAGACCTCGAAGGAAAAGCCCTTTAAAAAAAATTGTTACATTTGCACAGAACAATAACTCTATTAAATAAATAAGTATTGTTCCCTACCTAATACCAGTTATGAAGAAACAGATAAATGCGCACAGCAATATTCTAGACCTAATTGGAAGTACCCCCTTAGTCAAGCTTAACAAAATTACCGCCCCACTTACAGGAAATTTTTATGCTAAACTGGAATGCTTTAACCCTGGACACTCTTCAAAAGATAGAATCGCGATTCATATTATAGAAGAAGCCGAGCGTAAAGGTATTCTTAAGCCGGGTAGTACGATTATCGAGACCACATCCGGTAATACTGGCTTTAGCATAGCTATGGTGAGTATTGTCAAAGGATACAAATGTATTTTGGCCGTAAGTTCAAAATCATCACCGGATAAAATAGATATGTTGCGTTCCATGGGAGCAAATGTATATGTTTGTCCAGCGCATGTTAGTGCAGACGACCCGCGTTCATACTACGAAGTGGCCAAACGCTTGCATAGCGAAACACCAAATTCCATCTATATCAACCAGTATTTTAACGAGTTGAACATAGATGCACATTATTCCAGTACAGGACCGGAAATTTGGGAACAGACCAATGGTCAGATTACCCATTTAGTGGCTTGTAGCGGAACAGGTGGAACAATTTCCGGAATTGCTCGCTATCTTAAGGAGCAGAATCCTAACATAAAGATTTTAGGGGTTGATGCCTATGGTTCCGTTTTGAAAAAATATCATGAAACTGGTGAGTTTGATCATAATGAAGTATATCCCTACCGAATTGAAGGTTTGGGCAAGAACTTGATTCCAGCAGCTACAGATTTCAATGCAATTGATAGATATGTAAAGGTAACCGATGGCGAAAGTGCTCACATGGCCCGTAAATTGGCCCATACCGAAGGTATTTTTGCAGGTTATACCAGTGGTGCCGCCACTCAGGCATTATATCAATTGAATACAGAAGGGGAATTTACCGAGGACAGCAACGTAGTTGTTGTGTTTCCAGACCATGGCTCAAGATATATGAGCAAGGTATATAGCAACGAATGGATGGAAAACCAAGGCTTTTTTGATATTCAAAATGCCGAGGTTCCCGAAGAAATCAAGTACATTAAATAAACCAGTACCCTATAATACCTCATGAACGGCAATGAAAAACATTGCCGTTTTTTTATGTTCATAATTCTTTATGGAAGGTTCATAAAAATATATACTTTTGCAGATGAATTAATATTAAGGTAGATGAGAGATTTATTTGATAGAATCATTGAGAACAAAGGACCTTTGGGAAAATGGGCTTCACAGGCAGAAGGCTATTTTGTTTTTCCGAAATTGGAAGGACCTATTTCCAACAGAATGAAATTCCAAGGAAAGGACGTAATAACGTGGAGTATCAATGACTATCTGGGTCTCGCTAACTTGCCCGAAATCAAAAAAGTGGATGGAGAAGCAGCCATGGAACATGGAGCTGCTTACCCAATGGGCGCCCGTATGATGAGCGGCCACACCGATTTCCACGAACAACTACAGAACGAATTGGCAGAATTCGTAAAAAAGGAGGCTTCTTACCTATTAAATTTTGGATATCAAGGCTTTATGTCGGTAATCGATGCTTTGGTCTCCAAAGATGATATTATTGTGTACGATGTGGATTGCCACGCTTGTATTATAGATGGTGTTCGCCTGCACATGGGCAAACGTTTTACCTTCAAGCATAACGACCCCGACAGTCTGGAAAAAAACTTGGAGCGTGCCACTAAATTGGCCAATGAAACAGGTGGGGGAATCTTAGTGATTTCCGAAGGTGTTTTTGGTATGCGTGGTGAGCAAGGAATTTTAAAAGAAATTGTTGCCCTCAAGAAAAAGTTTCAATTTAGACTTTTGGTAGACGATGCCCACGGATTCGGAACCCTTGGTAAAACAGGGGCAGGAGCAGGAGAGGAGCAAGGCGTCCAGGACGAGATTGATGTATATTTGGCCACATTCGCCAAATCTATGGCCAGTATAGGGGCTTTTGTTGCTGCGGACAAAGAAATTATCGAGTATTTAAAATATAACCTAAGGTCTCAAATGTTCGCCAAATCGTTGCCAATGGTATATGTTAAAGGTGCTTTGAAAAGACTTGATATGTTGCGTACCATGCCAGAGCTTAAGGCCAAGCTTTGGGAAAACGTGAATGCGCTTCAAAATGGATTGAAAGAGAGAGGTTTTGACATAGGAACCACTACCAGTTGTGTAACTCCTGTTTATCTGAACGGTAGTATTCCAGAAGCAATGGCCTTGGTGAAGGATTTGCGCGAAAATCATGGGATTTTCTGTTCCATAGTGGTATACCCGGTGATTCCTAAAGGTTTGATTTTGCTTCGTTTGATTCCAACGGCAACCCACACAATGAAGGATATCGAGGAGACCCTTGATGCATTCTCTTCTATTAGGGAGCGTTTACAGAACGGAACTTACAAAAGACTTTCTGCAGCTGTAGCTGCGGCAATGGGTGAATAATCCAAAAACTCAATTTTACGATAAAATATTAATTGCAGCGGACTTTGTTCCGCTGCAATGCGTATTGGGTGTTACCACGTCGCCATCTTCCTTGCCGGACCTCGTTTTCATTAAAAGGATTTAAGCTGGTATCACCATTATAATATTGTAGATAAACTGCGGGGGATCCTTGGTACGATACCAGTTGCCAAGTTCCTGAACTGTTTCCGTAGGAAGCTCCTTGGGCATTTGCGCCATAATCACTTTCTACAATGAACGAACCATCCGTGTTCAAGGAAAAAGTGCCATTGTCACAAAAATTTACATAGGTAATAGAACTGGCCATGCTATCGTTTACATTGGAAGTTCGCTGATAAAACACTAACTGACTTCCAGAAATTATGTTCAGTAAACCTTGATTGTCCAATTCTGGATATTGGTCATTTACAATCTGGGTAGGGGATATTTCGGTTAATTGAGTGTTGACATTATTCGCTGGTCCACTGTTGTCCTTCATGTAAGATGTCAAATCAAAACCACCTAGATTATGTAGGTCCGAGTATTTATAAAATGGCCCGTTATATCCGGTTGCGCGCACTTTCATTTTGGTACCGGTCAATGTGGCCTCGAAGCCCACGGGCCCCTCTAATCCATATATTTCACCATTTAATTTATTGAACGACCCTGTGGCCCTAATGGCAAAGCTTGCACCTACTGCAGCGAGCAAACCATGATATTCATCACCAACACGTTTAAACTGGATTGAAATGCTATTTGACCCATTAACAAAAGTCCCGACAAAGTCTGAACTTTGTCCAAAACAACTAAATATCGATAGCATTGTAACAGTCAAGGTCAGCGTAAACTTTTTCATAGTTAGTGGGTTGCTACAATAAATCTATCAAAAAGAGGGCTGACCTACAATATTATTAGATGTCCAGCGCTATTTGAGGCAATATTTATGGTTATGGGTTCAATCTTTCGACAATCAAGGACGAAAAAAGATTGACACCGGTCTTGATACAACTTTCGTCAACGGCAAAATTAGGTGAGTGAGTCTGGGCTATAATCCCCTTTTCATAATTGGAACCTCCCATAAAAAAGTATACACTTGGCACTTTGGGCAGGAAAAACGCAAAATCATCACTACGGCCATCTGCAACAACCCCATGTAGGCGAAGCACTCTGTTCTCCCCATAGATATCCGATAATTGGTCCAAACTTTCATTGATCAATCTTTCATTGTTGTCAAGGGTAGGGAAGACGTTTACAAGTTCGGCGGTGCTAAAATCTTCCGCAAATTCT
Organism: Flagellimonas aurea; assembly: GCF_017313785.1. Taxonomy (GTDB): domain Bacteria; phylum Bacteroidota; class Bacteroidia; order Flavobacteriales; family Flavobacteriaceae; genus Flagellimonas; species Flagellimonas aurea. The sequence continues at coordinate 153,449 of NZ_JAFLNL010000002.1, read as the reverse complement.
GAATCGGCTATCTTCTTTTTTAGAGATGGTATGGCAGCATCGCGTTGTCTTTTGTCACTAAAACTTATAAAACCACTGATTTTTACACCATCATCGGTGTCCCTAATTGAAAAATTATTCTTGTCTACCGTAGTATAATTTTTGTAGATAGACTTTGTTCCAGCGATTCCTATTTCTGGGTCGCCCATGTTCTGCATGTTCCAGAATTTGCTTTCGGGAGAGACATTTTCAAGGGATAGCATTGCTTGCTTTGCAAATTCGAACAACGCATCCTTATTATTACCTTTCTTAAAAAGAAGGTCCACTTTTTTGTAATCTGAAAACATTTCTTCAGGTTTAGCGGCTATAGTGCCTGCGGGGAATGGCGTAACGTGCATGGCGTACATTTCCTCAGGCTGAATCATATCGAAAAGGCCATCGTCCATCATGGCCAGAGCACCTTTTATATTTTCTTCGGATGGCTGAAATACAAAATATATAGTTCCCTCTAAATCTTCTTTTTGCTGTACTAAAACATTTGCAATGCCAAGGGCGACCGCTGTGTGTACATCGTGCCCACAAATGTGCCTAACCCCTTCATGTTTTGATGGAAAGTCCACTACGTCGGGAGCTTTGGATGGCATTGCATCAATATCGGCCCGCCAAGCAATCTTTTTACCAGGTTTTGCACCTTTTAGAATGCCAACAACGCCATAACCGCCAATTCCTGTTTTTACCTCCAGTCCAAGTTCTGTTAAGTATGCGGCAATTTTTGTCGATGTCCTTTTTTCCTCTCCACCTACTTCAGGGTACATGTGGAAGTCCCTTCTTATTTTGACCAAACTATCAAAAATTTGTTCGGTATGTTGTTGAATTTCTGTGTGGATAGGTGTAATACCATTTTGACCAAACGATGAAATGGTTACCAAAAGGAAGAAAAATATAGTTAATGTGTTAGATGGTGTCTTCAGCATGATTATAATTTTATTTTGTTTGATGCAACAAAGATGAAAACTAATATTCGGTGCTACCTGACACATATGTGACAATCTTATTTTTTGGCGATTTTACTTCGTATTCTGCTCAAGGATTGTCTTTCGATACCCAAAAACGACGACAAATGTGTCAGACTTATACGATTTATCAACCCAGGGTTGTCTTTTATAAAGTTTAAATAGCGCTGTTCAGCAGTATCAAAAAGGAAGCTTTCCACCCGGTCAGTTTGAATTGTCAGTACCTTTTCGGCAATAAGACGGCCATACCTTTCGTGACTCTTAAAGTTGGTATACCCCTCTTGGATATCGTCATAGGCAAGTTCTATAATGGTGCAGGGCTCCAGACATTCCATATAATATTTGCTCGGACGTTGCTGTATAAAGGCCGGATAGTCCGTGGTATATTCATTTTCTTTCACAAACCCTGTGGTAATGGTTTTCCCTTTTTCGTTGATGTAGTATCGCCTTAACAATCCCTTGCAAACAAACCCCATTTTTTTTTGAATTTCCCCGCTCTTAAAAAAGAAATTCTTTTTAGTATATTCTTTTATGGATAATTGTGAGCGAAAGAGCGTCCTTTCTTCGGATGATAAATATGCAAATAATTGGAGGTAGGCTTCGAGGTATTGTTGATGGGATTTTTCCAAGGATTGAATAGGGTTGGTTCTATGAAAAATTTAAGGTCGTTTTCTTTGATTTAGTACAAGTCCACGAATTAAGTTAAAAAAATAAACGAATTGCCCAATAATAACTAACAACACCATGGGTTGTATAATGGTTTGCAGGGCTCTATTATAATTAAAAGTTTCCATTGAAGTATGAGTTGCCTCATCCTTAATAAGGTGAGAAAGCAACCAAATGATACCAAGTCCAAGGATTGTTATGACCATGTGTGAAAAATTTAGCCAAATGGAAAGTCTTTTTCTTCTTAAATACATCATCCAGTAGCCTAAACCCACCAATCCAAAGAATATGGAAATCAAAACAGTAAAGTGAAAGAAGTTGATTATCAAATAAATATCATGAATATTTAGTGAAACAACCTCGGAACGCTTTAAAAATCCAATTAAAAGCAATACAGGTATCGTAACCCAAAAAGAAATGTAGGGCTTTTTAAAAAACTTGTTCACTTTTCAACTTTTTATTCAAGGTAACTAAAAAATCTTTTTTTTGCCCAATATCTTTAAGGTTTGCCTCGAACGTTATGGTCTTGTTTATTTTGGGGAACGATAGTTTTCCTTTGGCGATAGAGTAGGTGACCAGTACATTTAAATAATTGTAGGCGAGAATAAATTTTTGGAGATGGTCTGTAGGCACCACTTCAAAACCTATTCGCTGTGCTGTTCTTTTATTGATGATATAGCTTGTTCCCTGTATCGTGGTACTTGATTCCAAGTCAGTATTTTTAAGTAGATTCAACAATCCCTCCACATATTGCTGAATGATAAAGGTTTTCCGCTGATTCCCGGTCATTTCTTTATCTATCACAAAAACATAGTCGAACAATGTGCCTCCATGAATTTTGATAACACCGTCCTTGGGTTTTTCAGAGAGCATCAATAATGAATGATAATGAAGTTTGCCACTTTTTTTCATGGAAGGGACATCAATGAAGGGGGCCACTAGGGTAATTACCGCCAAAAACATGATGATGCCGAAAAAATAAAATTGGATTACCCAAGCCAACCAACAGGATAGAATTATGACAAGCAGGGCCAACAGAAGAATCCAAATCAGAATCCGGCTTTGCTCTTTTTTGGTTTTGCTGTAGAATTTATGCGTCAATTAATTACCTGTCCTAAGAATTTTCTCCATCTTTTTACCCTTGGCCAGTTCATCTACCAATTTATCCAAATATCTGATTTGCCTAGTGATGGGATTTTCAATTTTCTCAATGCGATAGCCGCAAATTACGCCTTTTATCTGTTCTGCATTAGGGTTCAATTCCGCTAAATTAAAAAAGGTTTCAAACGTGGCCTTTTCGGCGATCAGTTCTTCCATTTTTTTCTTGTCAAAACCTGTCAACCATGTTATCACTTCATGGAGCTCTTCCACGGTTCTCCCTTTCTTTATAATCTTGGTAACATAGTGCGGATATACCGATGCAAAAGTTAGTTTTGCCACTCGCTGATCATGTTCCGGTGTGGTCTTCATATTACTTAAGTCTTTCCAATTTTCCTTTCCGTTTCACAATGTTTTTATAATCCCATTGTATTTCCTCGGATTTCTTTAACCAACGTTTAAGGTTCTCTGTGTTGATCTCGACAACCGAATTATAGAATATGGATGCATCCTTAAATTTTTCCCCCCGAACAGACAATTCATCTTCGTTAAAGTCAGCCCCGCTCCAAAACATTAAACGCACTCCTTTTTTTTGCTTGCTGTAACCGACAATGGGATTGCCATCTAAAAACCATACAGGATGGCCATGCCAAATTTTGTTTTCAGCATGGGGAAGCTCACTGTCAATAATGGCTTCGAGTAGGTCACAAGTCTCTTTTTCCGAAGGGTTTAGCCCATTGTTATATGCTTGGATTTCTTCTTTTATGAGCATGGTTGTATAATTAAACCTGTATAACGTATGAAGTTATGGATTTTATTTTGGCTCCTTTGGCCCCTTTGAACATATAAAAATCCGAGAAGGCATACTTGTGGTTGCTTTCTGTGGTAATGATTCCATTTACTGCCCCTTCTTTACCGTGGGACATTATTTGATGAAGAATTAATTCAGAAGTTTTCTCTTCTTTCATTTTTTCCAGTTCAACGATAAACTGTTGTTGACCTTCAATTTTTTTATCTCCAATTATGTTCCAAACAATATCCTCCGTTACACTCTGCTCAAGAAACGCTAGATCTCCTTTGGCAAATGCAATATTGAAATTTTTTAAAAACTCCATTTTTGGGGAATTTCCACAATTGGGGGTCGATACAATTTTTGTCATACTATCGGTTTGAGCTTTTCACGGAGGTTTGGGGCCTCATAAGTTGTTGGATTAAAGTTAATAAGAAAGTAGCAATGAATTATAACCGATGTTTTCAGCCTTGAAGCTTTTATTTATCCAGTGCAAAATTTACAATACTTTCAACATGAATTCTTGTTGTGTCGAATACAGGAAATTCAAAATCGATTTGTCCAATTAACAAAGGGATCTCTGTACATCCCAAAATAAGTCCTTCAACTCCTCTTTCTCTCAATTCATTGGTATACCGTATAAATTTTTGTTTAGATGCTTGATTTATAATTCCTTTTCCAAGTTCGTTTTTTACAATATCCTGTATTTCTTCAATATCTTTTTTTTCTGATGGAACTATAGCTTCAATTTTATATTCCTTCAGTTTATTTCGATAAAAATCCATCTCCATTGTAAATTTTGTGCCTAATAATCCAACCTTAAATAGTTTTTGTCGTTGTATTTCCTCTGCTGTGGCAGATGCTATATGAATGATGGGAATTCCAAGTGTTGATTGAATTTCGTCAGCAAATAAATGAGCCGTATTGGCACAAAGGGCAATAAAATCCACATTGTTTGACTTTAAACTCTTGCAAGCATTAAGGATCAAATCGTAAGAGTTTGTCCATCCTCTATTTTGGATATCAGAAAAATTCAGGGAATATAGTATGCATTCGGCGGAGTTTAGTCCTCCTAATTTTTCGTTGATGCTTTGGTTTATATATTTATAATAGTCCAAAGTGGAAGTCCAACTTAATCCGCCTACCAATCCTATTTTTTTCATTTCAGTACAGTCCTTTTCTTTATTTTGTTTCGAACCATTGTGCCCAAAGCTATTTTTTTTGTGTTCTATAGTATAAGTTCCAAGTTCCGGAATTCGATTCTACAATGTCTGGAAAGCCATCGCCGTTCAAATCTCCTATTTCTATGTTATAGGTATCGTCCATTAAATCTTCCCTCAACCCAATTTCATTAAACGTTCCATTTTTTTGTCCCAAATGAACATAGTTTCTTTCTTCCGAATTTCCCTCAACGATGTCCAAATATCCATCTTGATTTAAATCAGATATCTTAATCGAGGAAGTATTACGTTCTGATTTAAAATCAAAAACGCGATTGAAAGCCAAGCTTTTATCACCGAAGTAAATACTGTTTTTAGAACCTAAATTTCCAGTTGCAATGTCCAAGAATCCATCTTTATCAAAATCCCCAATATCGATTGAACGAGTTTCATCTTCTTCATTGCCAAATTCTATGATTTTTATAAAATTCTGTTTCCCGTCATTAATATAAACTCGATTTTTGTTCTGTCTTTCTGCCGTTATCAGGTCCAAAAAACCATCTTTATTAATGTCTACCACTTTAGTTTGTATTGTCTGGTCGGATTTATGGCCGAAAGCGATTGTATTTCCAAAATTTCCCTTTCCATCATTTAAACAAATTTCGTTTTCAGCCTTTCTATTCGATAGGATTAAGTCAAAGTCTCCATCGTTGTCAATATCTGCTATTTCAAGATTTCTTGAAGGCGATATGGAACCAAAAGAGGTTGCATAATCAAAGTTTTGATTGTCCGAACCAAAATAAATTTTATTGGGAACGTTGTCATTGGCGACAGCAATGTCCATAAATCCATCATTGTTGAAGTCGGCACTTTTGATGGCATAGGAAGCATCAAGAAATTTTCCGAGGGGTTGAGCCACCTTAAAGCCTCCTTTTCCGTCATTGTAATAAATATAGTTCTGTTCTGCCCAATGTCTACCATTTGCAACGAGTGCATCCAAATCCCCGTCTTTGTCAATGTCAAACAAGGTTATTGATGCGGTTCGGTTTGATTGCGTTCCTATTGAAAAGAATCCATCTGCATTAAAGAAGGTTGTTTCTTGAGCAGATCCGTTAATTGTTACTGTGAGCAGCATAAGAAATGTTAGTTGTATTCTCTTTTTTTTCATAATCATGGGCAACGTATCGCTTATTGGTCATAGCGGATTTTACGCACTAATGTTTAGAGTTTAAAGATAGGAAAAAGCAATAGAGAAGGATTTTCTCCCTATGGCTTGCGATAGTTTCGCGGCATTTTACTTTTTACAGAAAGGCTTGCTACCAAAATTTCCATTTTGGCTTATTTGATTTTCTATTATTTCTACGCAAAATATTCTCACAACTTTTATCTATTTCTAGTCGATAATTGTCATCGAACGCCTCTTCATCATCCCCCAACGCAGCATTTATTTGTTGCGCCATATCAAACATTTTCTTTGTTACAAACTCGTCTGGATGTCTACTTGAAATTCGTTTTTCTTCAAAATATAATACTGGAGTATGTCCATCTATTCCACCCAATGGATGATTGACCCATAAAATTTCGTTTATATTGCTTTCAGATAGTAGTAAGCTATCGTCCGAATCAATCAATTTTTTCAGTTCCTCATATGAGATTACATTAGCCTCTTTAGGTCTAAATATGTGTATTTGATATCCCATTATCGTCTATTTTTAATTGAATACAACGGATTTGGTTTTGATAAAGTTGTGGTTGGTGGGCTATTGCAGCACTAAATCGTTCATGTTGTTTAGTTTAGGGTAGGAGGCAGCAATGAACTATAGTACCTTTTCTTATTATGATTCAACGTATTTTTTAAAATTCCCTAGTATAGCTTGCCAGCCTGCACGTTGCAGTTCGTCGGAATTCGTTCCCTCTGCATCAAAGGTTTCGCTAACTTGAATTTCATTTCCGTTTTGAGTGAATTCAATGTCAACTTTTCGTCCGTCTGACATCTTATACGAAATCCATTCTTTTTCAGCAATTTCATTATATGTTCCCTCAAAATCAAACCCCACACTACCATCTTTAGCTTCCATTCTCCACGAAAATTTTTCATTCGGTCGAAGATTGTTTTCAGCTTTTGGGCAACACCATTCGTCCGTTGCAAAATTCCAATTCGTAATATGCTCTGGATCTGTCCAACAATTCCAAACTTTGTCAATGTCAGCTTTAACAGAAACTTTGACAGTTATTCTATTCATATTTCTCCACGTATTTGTTGTCTTAAATGTAGGAAATTTAGTTTAAGGCTGGAGGGAACAATGAAATAGCCAGTATTAGTTGTAGTTATTTTTATTAACTATCCCCCATTTTGGCGGTTCGTTTTTATTTTTAGTTATTTCTTATCTGTTCCCAAAGCTTCTGGGTGCAACTTCACAATATGCCACTATCAATATCTTGGTCAGCAAATCTTGATTGACTTCACTCAAATCTATGAATGTCCAGCCTTGTTTTCCCCATTTGTTGTCTACTGGGTAAATTTGGGAATCTAATGATGAAAAGTTATCTTGTTCGCATTCAGATAGTTTAACCGTAACGCGATTGTTTTTTTCGTCATACGTTGCAAAAATTTTATTTTTAACCCGAAACGATATTTTTTCAAAATGGGGTTCTACCGTAATTTCCGGAAAGTCCAGTATTATTTTTTCCAATGTCCCAAAAGTTGCCATTAGCTGTTTTTTACAGTAGTTAAATGAGTCAATGCACAAAGCCGCTTTTCATTTTCATAACATTTCTACTATTTGTATGTTGTTGCCGCAAGTGTCGTTAAACACGGCAATTTTTACAGTTCCCATTTCAGTTGGGTTTACACTAAATTCAACCCCAAGGCTTTTAAGTCTGTCATATTCTGTTTGTGTGTTTTCAACATTAAATTGGGTGTATGGTATACCTGCGTCCATGAGCGCTTTTTGATAAACTTTTGCAGGTTCAAAATGGTTGGGCGAAGGCTCCAATAAAATTTCCGTTCCGTCTTGTTCTTCCTTGTTTACCACGGTTAGCCATCTATTTTGTTCACTCAATGGAACGTCCATTTTTTTCACAAAACCCAATGTTTCAGTATAAAATTTCAATGCTTTTTCTTGGTCTTGGACAGGAATACTTAATACTTTTACTTTCATTGTTTTGATTTTTAAATTTAACACCCAAATTTCAAAAATCGTTTTTCGATTGACTTTGTGAAAATTGCTCAATTTGAAAATCAGTTGGCGTTCGTCCAATCTTTTTTTTGAAAAGTGTACTGAATGAACTTGGACTTTCAAATCCCACAGTGTAACAAGTTTCTGATACAGACATTCCCTTTTTTAAATAGCTTTTTGATTGCCCAATCCTTTTGTCGATTAGGTACTGTTTTGGTGTTTGTCCGTAGTACTTTTTAAAAAGGCGCAAAAGATGGAATTTTGAAGTAAATCTGATGTGTGAGAGCAAATCCAGATTCAATTTTCTATCGAAGTTGTTCTCCATATAGTTTCTCGTTCCGATTGCGATTTGAATTTGATCTTTATTTGAGTAGCAAATCCCTTTTATCCGATTTATTTCTTTTTGATAGAATGTCATCTTGTTCACATTACCGCCAATGGATTGTTTTTGGTCAAAACTGTTATTTTTCTCTCTTTTGTAGATTGAATACTGTTCCTGCAGGGTCTTGAATCCAGTGCATATTTTCTGGAAGTTCTTCAAGCTCATCACAGGTTTCCACTCCTTTCGATTCCAAATAGCTTGTGGCTTGTTCTACATTGGGGACTGTAAGTTGTAGCCAAGTTTCTGAATGTGTATAATTATCCACGCAGTCCAACCAAATTACATTTTTTCCAAATTTAACTTCATGGGTTCTTGAAACGGTTGGATTGGTAATTGGTTTTTCTTCCACATCCAACTTCAATATATCTCTGTAAAAAGCAACGGTTTTCTCATATTTATTTTTGGGAATCTTTATTGCAATGTTAATTCCTGCTTCAAACTCTGCATCCATAATTATTTTTTGTTGATAGTGATTTTAAATGATTGCCAAAGGTCAAGTGTATGGGCAGTAGCGGATTTTAAGCCACTAAACTGCAGATAGCACCGACCTTCGATTTATAATTGTATGTTTCAAATTAGCACTTAATCTGCTATTGCTTATACACAATGTTGGCGGTTCGTTTTTTACTTTTTCCGTTTGTAATGGAGCTGCGTCAAGCCTGTTTCAAATGTTTTTGCTTTTACAAATTCGAGTATTTGTTCAGGTCGCCCTTCTTTAAATAATCTTGTACCATTCCCTAACAAAATAGGAACTATTGAAATAATAAATTCATCAATTAAATCATTTTTTAATAGTTCATTAATTACTTCTGCACCACCGTCGCAATAGATGTTTTTCCCGTTTTCAGATTTGAGTTGTTCTACCAAATCAGTCATTTTACCTGTGTAAAAAGTTGTTCTACCAACACTTGGTCTTTGGGTTCTTGTTATCACATATATGTCTCTTTGTCCATTGTCGTAAAATGACGAGCCAATTTCCTTAAGAACGTAATCATAGGTTTTTCTACCAATAATAAATGTATCTATGGAATCCGTAAATTCTTTATAACCATAGTCTTCACCTTCTTTATCTACGAGTTTTAAGAAACTCAAGTCGTCATTAGATTTTGCAATGTAACCGTCTAAGCTTGTGGCAATGAAAAGTGATATTTTTCGCATCTGGGTTAAATTTTAATGTTTTTGCAAAATTAATTTTCGACAACCACATACGCTTTGTATAAATGCGACATTTTAAAGTAGTGTTGGTGAAAGTCCTGTATTTCGCTTGATATCATTATTAAGATGTGAATGGTCATAATAACCGCACTCAAATGCAATATCTAATAAGCTGCGATTTTCATTTGAGTTTTTAATTATGTTCAAAGCATTTTGAAAGCGAATAATGTTTGAATATTCTTTTGGTGAAAGCCCTATTTGTGATTTAAACTTTCTTTCTAATTGCCGCACAGTTATATGATTTCGCTTTGAAAGCTCTGAAATGCTCAATTTTCCATTTGAAGAATGAATATCGCTGATTATAGATTGTAGCTGGTTCTCTTTGCTTTTAATTCTGTCTAAAAAATATTGGTTTAGATAATTGGAACTGTTCGCAAGAATTTTATCAATATTAAATGAATTGGGTTTTTCAAATTCGATGGTGTTATCGGTCAGTTCATCCTGGGCTACATAATTATAAAAATTCGTAAAAGTTGCAGGTTTAAGGCAAACTCCTAATAGATGTGTGTTACTGTTGATAAAACTGTCTTTAAATGAAGTCATTGCACCAACTACATAGGTTTTTCCGAATTCCATAGATAAAGAACCATTATTGGTCAAACAGGTTTCTCCTATGTTCATTACTAAACCGGCACAGCCATCTGGAAAATTTCGCTCCCATTGTCTGTCCGAGTCTTCTCCTTTAAGTTCCCAATAGGAATGAATAAAGGGTTCTAATTCTTTATATGGTTTTGTTTCTATGTATTCCATCAGTTTCGTGATGTTATTTTAAATGACCGCCAACGTCTCGGCTCGATTTCGTTGTGGTTGGCGGCTGGTGAGCGACGGCGTGGGCCGGTGCGATTTTCCAGCGAGCCATAGCCGCGTAACGAAAGCATTCCAGTTATTATTAGTTTTCTTAAAAGTAGGGAATTTAGTTCAGGGTAGGAGGGAACAATGAATTATAGCCAGTGTTGTGGTGTCGTTTTTTATTTTAGTCCGTCCAGAACTTGATTTACACGACCATTATTTATTCCAATTTTTTTCAACTCCAAGCAGAATTTTTTAAATTCTTTATCAAACTCGTTTTGTAAATCATCATCTCCACAATATAATTCCCAAAGAGCACCCGCTCCACCAAATAATGCATTTGTCAGTGTATTTTTTTTAAAAGATTCAGAGTCTTTTCTCATCGCAGAAGCGAGCACATTATTCAATTGTTGTGAGCCAATACTTGTTCCAACTTTACTTAATATACTCTTTAAATTCACTATGCTTTCCGAAAGAGATTTGATGTTTTCATCCGAAAAATCAAGGGTTCTATGTTTTTTGAATATGCTCATTTTAAAATGCATCACAACTTGTTTATATACCGAACTTTCTTCCTCATATACCTCAAAAATGGAAGGCTATGCTTAGGTAATACTCGCGCTTTGTATAGCTTTTCGATTTTTTAAGGATGGAATACCGCATAAAAAAACGGGTCACTTCCACATAGGTGTTTACCGTATGGGGACTAATCCTTTTTTCTTCGAGCCAACGCCGGAACCTTATTAATTCTTCTTGGTGAAACGGGTCAGCAGGGGGCAAAGATAGCCGTTTGGTCTTGTTCGGCGGTTCAAATGGCCTGGGAGACCTACAGATTCCTCACATAGGTGCGCCTACGTTTGATGACCTTCGGGTCGAAATGCTTCCACATTTGGTGTATGGCAATGTTATCTTCCAATTCCGGTGTACGGATGCAGTTCACTACGCCACGTTTTTTAAAAGTATGGTAGTACTCATTAAAAATAATGGAAGTCACCCCCTTGTTCTGGTATTTGGGATGAATACCGATCAAGTAGAATATGGCATCCTTGCTGTTTTTTCTTGCACTCAGTAGGTGAAAAACACCAAAAGGGAACAGCTTCCCGTTCGCCTTCTGCAAAGCTTCCGAAAAAGAAGGCATTACAATGGCGAAAGCGACTAGGTTATCATTCTCATCAATCACAAACTTGATGTATTCGGGATTGATGAAGCTGATATATTTTTTCTTGAAATATTCTTTTTGAATGTCCGTAATCTTCACAAAAGAAGATAGTTTGGCGTAGGAGTCGTTAAAAAGGTCGAACATCTTGTCCACCCACGGCATAATGTCCGCGCTTTTTTCAAAGTTCAATTCCCGAAGACCGTAACGCTTTTTGATCAACAAATTGGCTTTATAAAACAGTTTGGGGTCCGCATTTGCGGCCAAAAATTTGCTCTCACTATATTTTTTTTCAACGGAAAAGCCGTGTTTTTCGTAGTGCGATTGGTAATATGGATGATTGTACCACGTAATCATGTTCCCGATGTGGTCAAAACCTTCGGTAAGAACGCCCACCTTATCCAGATTGGAAAACCCTACGGGACCTTCCATATACTCGAGCTGGTTTTTGTTGCCAATCTCTTGGACTTTGTCCAACAAAGCTTTGGAAACCTCAAGGTCGTCCACAAAATCGAACCAACCGAACCGCATTTTTTTGAGCCCTTGTTCCTTTACTTCCAACCAATTGATGATAGCCGCTATGCGCCCCACGATTTTGTTGTCCCTGTACGCCAAAAAGAACTGCGCCTCCGCCGTCTTAAAAACAGGGTTTTCATCTTTATCAAAAGAAGCCATTTCATCTTTAATGATAGGCGGAACCCAATAAGGGGAGTCCTTATATAGCGAAAAAGGAAATTTTACAAAACGCTTAAGGTCGGACTTGGACTGAACCTGCTTAACGGAAACCATATATACAAATTAATGCCCAATATTAGGAATATTACTTGCAGTAGAAAAATGAAGTTGACGGAAAACTTAAAAATCTATAACCCCACCATTCTTTTTGTTACGCCTTTTTGATTTTTTATTGGAGTTCTTCTTGATTTTTCCGTTCATGCCCGATTGTTGTTCGTTGATAGGAATGAGTTCATCCTTGTGAAAATCCAAACGGTAAGAAAAGCCGAGTACCACGAAAATACGCGAAGGATCGCTCTGAAAATTAGAACCTAAATGAAAATCGGCCTGAAAATTCGGATTGATCAAGCGAGCAACACCTGTTCTAAGAATAATATCGGAATAGCGGTCCCCAGAAATTCCCTGGCCTTCAAAAAATACGCTCCATCTAGGGTCACGAAAAGCATGCGTTACAGAAAGTGCATAGCGCCATTCAGGGAAATCGGTGGTAATGCGATCATAGGCAATATTGGAAATCAATACAAACCTAGGGGAAAGCCTGCTCTGTGTCTGTATGCCCCCACGATAAGAAACCGTAGGTTCCCCAGGGTGAAAGGGATTATCTCCCACCACAAAATTGGCACCGCCGTACACCGATACCGCAGGAATCAAGTTTTTCCATTGGAACAAATTATTGGCCCGCCAACTGTACAAGTTGGGCTTGTTGTGTTCGGGATTTTTAAAAGGGTCGAAGACCAAATATTTTAGCCCGACCCGGTTCCTGGAAAAATTGGTCAAATTACCTTCAATCCCCAAATCTGGATAAGTGATGCTCTGCGTAATAAAGGAGCCCTCGGCAATCACTTCCAGTTCTTCAAAAAGTAGACCGTACCTAAAAGCATAATCGGCCCCGAAAATGTTGGAGTCCGAATTTAAATCTGCATTATCCTGCTGTTCGTACAACATTCCTATCTCGGCCTGTACCACATTTTTTCCAACAGCGTAGGCACTGGCAGCCCTTCCCGGTCGGTTGGAATTGATCACGTCGGTATATTGGGCGAAAGTAAAAGTTGGGAACAGAACGAAAAGAAATAATAACTTTTTGATCATGGAATTATCCATATAACTGGGTTTTTAATACTATTTTAAGATACGTTTGATGGCTTTACGGGACTAACAGTGTAAATTTGATACAATAACTAAGGTTATATGGTTTTACTACAAACGATTTTAATTGTCATATTAGTATATTACGGGTTCAAATTACTTTTGAAGTGGCTAGCCCCGAAGCTGTTGAATTATGCGGTTAAAAAGACAAGCGAGCGATTTGGACAACAATTCGGAAACCATCAAGATTTTGATGGTCGACAACACCATGAAGGGGAGACCACCATTTCCAGAAAACCGCCGCGCAGATCCAATCCCTCAAAAAAAGTTGGAGAATACATAGATTTTGAGGAAATTGATTAATATTTGCGCTATCAAAACCTATCCATGAACTTTTCTCCAAAAGCCATTATCACCCATATTTGTGTTATTGCTTTATTCATTCTTGCTTCGCTGGTCTATTTTTACCCGGTTTTGCAGGGAAAGGCCATTTATCAGTCGGACATAGCCCAGTACAAGGGAATGGCACAAGAACGGGACGCGTACAAAGAAGCAACGGGCGAAGAATCGTATTGGACCAATAGTGCTTTTGGCGGCATGCCCACCTACCAATTGGGGGCGAACTATCCACACAACTATGTAAAGGAACTGGACCGTTTGATTCGGTTTTTACCAAGACCTGCCGATTATCTTTTTCTCTATTTGATAGGTTTTTACATTCTGCTGTTATGTTTAAAGGTTGATTTTAGGTTGGCAGCCCTGGGAGCGGTAGCTTTCGGGTTCTCTACCTACATGATCATTATTCTTGGGGTGGGGCACAATGCCAAAGCCCATGCGCTGGGATATATTCCCATGGTCTTGGGTGGAATCGTTCTCGTTTTTCGAAAAAAATACATTCTAGGGTTTATCCTCACGGCATTGGCCATGGCCTTGGAGATAAATGCCAACCACTACCAGATGACCTATTATTTTATGCTTTTGGTACTGGTGATGGGGTTGGTCTATCTTATTTATGCCATCAAAGAAAAGGAACTTAAACATTTTTTTGCCTCTGTCGGTATTTTGATATTGGCCGTGGCACTTTCCATTTTCACCAATGCTACGAGCCTAATGGCCACCAAGGAGTATGCCGATTGGAGTACCCGGGGCAAATCCGAATTGACCATAAACCCGGATGGAAGCGAAAAGGAAATCTCCACTGGGCTGGACAGGGAATACATCACACAATACAGCTACGGAATTGCAGAATCACTCAATCTATTTGCTCCTCGATTGTTCGGAGGTTCAGGAGGGGAGGATTTAGGTAAGGATTCAAAAGCTTACGAATATTTGACCAATCAAGGTCTTTCTCCAACCAGGGCCATGGAATTTTCTAGCAGCTTACCTTTATATTGGGGAAATCAGCCCATTGTGGCTGCACCTGCCTACGTAGGGGCCATTGTGTTCTTCTTGTTTTTATTGGGTGTATTTCTGGTGGATGGCAAAAAGAAATGGTGGTTGTTGTCAGGTGCTATTTTGTCACTTCTACTTTCATGGGGACGTAATTTTCCGCTGCTCACCAACTTTATGATTGATTACTTCCCGATGTACAACAAATTCAGGGCAGTTTCTTCTATTCAAGTGGTATTGGAACTTTGTTTGCCTTTACTGGGAGTTTTGGGAATTAGGGAATTGTTCAAATCATCCGTGGAACAAAAAGAAAAACTAAAGGCTTTAAAGCTGAGCTTCTTTATCTCTTTGGGATTGGGCATTGTGATTTTCTTATTAAAAGGTTTCTTCGATTTTGAAGGGATGAGGGACGAAACGTATCGTGGATATTTTGGCGATGAAGTAATGACAATGATTCAGCGCGATCGTGAAGCTGTCTATATCAACGACACTATCCGCTCTTTGATTTATGTGGCTTTGGCAGCCGCGGCGCTTTGGTTCTTTATCAAAGATAAAATCAATAAAAATATATTGGTGTTCGCCTTGGGCGCACTGATCCTGTTTGATTTGGTAGGAGTGGACCTCAGGTATGTGAACGAGGATGATTTTGTACGCCAGCGTCAGGTGAACGAACCTTTCCAAGCCAGTCAACTGGACCAGATGATTCAGCAGGATGACTCCATCTACCGGGTTTTTGACCCGCAAGAAGGACTCAATGGAGCAAGGACTTCCTATTTCCATAAATCCGTTGGAGGGTATCATGCGGCAAAACCTAGAGCGCTTCAGAACCTGTTCGAATACCATTTGTACCAGAACAATCTTCAGGTAATGAATATGTTGAATGTTAAATATGTAATTCAGCAAGATGATGAAGGAAACAGTTACCCTGCCGTTAACCCCGATGCCAATGGAAACGCGTGGTTTGTAGATCAATTAGTGCCTGTTTCGTCTGCCAATGAAGAAATTTTAAAGCTCAAGGACTTCAATTCCAAAACGCAGGCAGTGGTGAATACCAAGGAATATCCGGAATTGACCAAACTTCGATATATGGTCGATTCTACTGCAAGTATCGATTTGGTGGATTACCGCCCCGATTATCTAAAATACAGCTCCAACAATTCCAATGACGGTTTTGCCGTATTCTCCGAGATGCATTACCCATCGGGTTGGAATGCCTTTATCGATGGGAAACCACAGGACCATTACAAAGTGGATTATGCACTTCGTGGTATGAAAGTGCCTGCCGGTCAGCACGAAATCGAGTTCAAGTTCGAGCCCGAAGTGGTGGAAACAGGAAGCCAGATTACCTTGGCAGCCAATATTTTATTGGGATTGATCATTGTTGGGGGATTGGGCTTCACGCTATTCCGTGGTAAAAAGGAAGAATCCTAATGCGAAAAATTTTGGTCATAGCGTACTATTGGCCTCCTGCCGGGGGACCAGGGGTACAGCGCTGGCTGAAGTTCGTTAAATATTTGCCCGATTTTGGTATTGAACCTATTGTGTATGTTCCCGAAAACCCCAGCTATCCTTTAATGGACGAAAAATTGATTGATGAAGTTCCATCATCCATCAAAATCCTAAAACAGCCCATTAAGGAGCCATATGGTTGGGCTTCATTGCTTTCCAAAAAAAAGACGAAGACCATTAGTTCGGGAATCATCAAAGAAAAAGACCCGTCGATAATCGAGAAGGTGTTGCTATGGATTCGTGGT
Organism: Flagellimonas aurea; assembly: GCF_017313785.1. Lineage (GTDB taxonomy): Bacteria > Bacteroidota > Bacteroidia > Flavobacteriales > Flavobacteriaceae > Flagellimonas > Flagellimonas aurea. The sequence goes on along the minus strand of NZ_JAFLNL010000002.1, from coordinate 137,058 downwards.
AATCTTTTTATTCCGGATGCGAGGAAATTTTGGGTGAAACCATCTATTTCCTTTTTGGCAAAAGTAATTGCGGACGAGGGAATTGAAACGATTGTTACTACGGGACCACCACATAGTTTGCATTTGATAGGACTTGGTCTTAAAAAGAAATACAACATTCAATGGATTGCTGATTTTCGTGACCCTTGGACTTCGATAGGCTACCATAAAAACTTAAGATTGACGGAATCATCAAAAGCAAAACACAAAGCTTTGGAAAAAGGAGTTTTGGTGAAAGCGGATAAGATTGTGGTTACCAGCCACACTACTAAAACGGAATTTGAAGCCATTACTCCAAAACCCATAAAGGTAGTCACCAATGGTTTTGATGATGAATTGCAACCCATAGCCCTAGATTCCAAATTTACCATGTCGCATATAGGTTCGCTATTGACAGGAAGAAACCCTTTGGGTTTATGGGAAGCGCTACAGCAATTGATATCAGAGAGCGAAGATCTCAAGCAGGCGTTAAAAATACAATTGGCGGGTGTAGTAGGGGAGGAAGTACTGCAATCCATCAAAGAATTTGGACTTTCGGATTATGTGGAGCAATTAGGCTATCTCTCGCACGATAAGGTCTTGGAAACCCAGCAGAAATCACAGATACTTCTCTTATTGGAAATTGATTCCAAAGAGACCCAAGGCATCATCCCAGGAAAACTGTTTGAGTATTTGAACGCCAGGAGGCCTATTCTGGCCATCGGCCCCGAAGGATGGGAGGCAGGTGAAATGGTGGAACGGCACCACGCTGGAAATATGTGCTTGCATACCGATGTTGCGACCTTAAAAAATGTACTTTTGAATGCATTTCAAGAATATCAAAATGGTACTTTGTCCTGTGATTCAGAAGGAGTGGAGCAGTACCACAGAAAGGCATTAACGGAATCTTTGGCTAAATTTATCTAATGGGCGTTGTTCTAAAACAATCCATACAAAATACTGTGGTTACGTATTTGGGGTTCTTTTTTGGGGCCATCAATACGTTGTTTTTGTATACCAAGATTCTCCCTGATGAATACTACGGTCTTGTGACTTTTATTTTGGCTTCGGGCGCCATTTTGATGCCATTGATGGCTTTTGGGGTGCATAATACCTTGGTAAAGTTCTACAGTAACCATCAAGAGGGTGAAAAGGATGGTTTTTTCACTTTGATGTTGTTGATTCCTTTGTTGGGAATACTTCCCGTTACTTTGGTGGGTTTGATTTGGTACGAGCCAATAGGTAATTGGGTTTCACAAGTAAACCCTATGGTGAAGGATTATCTTTGGTACGTGTTTTTTGTGGGATTGGCCATGGCATATTTTGAGGTGTTCTATTCGTGGTGCCGGGTATACCTTAAATCGGTTTTTGGAAACTTTATGAAAGAGGTTTTCGCAAGGATAGGGGTATCTATTTTACTTCTCCTTTTTTATTTTGATGTAATTTCATTGGACGTTTTCTTTAAGTGTTTGGTGGGGCTGTATCTTTTGCGAACCATCATCATCAAAATTTATGCGTTTACCCTTCGGATGCCCAAACTGGATTTTAATCTTCCACCCTTTACCAAAGAAATTTTATCCTATTCCTTTTTGATTATTCTAGGTGGTTCCGCTGCGCTCATTCTTTTGGAAATTGACAAGGTGATGCTGAACCAATTCATCAGTATTGAAAATGTAGCGTATTATGGGGTGTCGGTTTATATTGCAACGGTGATCATTGTGCCCTCCCGTGCGATGCACCAGATTACATATCCACTCACCGCCGAACTCATGAACCTTGGGAATCAATCGGAATTGGAGAAGTTATATCAGAAAAGTTCGCTGACACTCTTTATTGCTTCTGGGATATTGTTTGTGCTCATTATTCTTAACCTGAACGACCTCTATTTAATGTTGCCGGAGAATTACAGAAACGGTTTTACCATTGTGTTTTTGATTGGTTTGGCCAAAGTGATGGATTCCATTTTGGGAAACATTAATTCTATTCTGTACAATTCCGATTATTACAAAACGGTACTCGTATTTGGAGTGTGTTTGGCAGCTTTAACCATTCTTCTGAATTATTTGCTGATTCCAAAGTTAGGTTTGGAAGGAGCGGCCTTGGCAAGTTTTGTCTCCATTTTCATATTCAATCTGGTAAAGCTGGTTTTTGTGAAAATGAAGTTTGGTATAATGCCGTTTACATCGGCTACGTTCAAAGTTTTTGCAACCTTGGTGCTTTTGGCGGTGTTGTTCGATTTGGTGCAGTTTCAATTTCACCCCGTTATCAATATCGGTTTAAAATCACTACTTGTGGTGGTTATGTACGTAGGTATTTTGTATCGCTTCAATATTTCTGAAGATGTGACGGGCTTCCTATCCAAATGGCTCAAAAAAAATACCCCGTAGCGAATAAATTCAACTACGGGGTAAACAACTAACCAACCTAAAAACTTATTTTTAATTGTTTCTTCTGGAAGAACCTCTGGAGCTACTTGTTCTCGCACTACTTTTCCTTGCACTTGAACTTCTGCTCACACTGGGCCTAGAGCTGCTCTTTCTACTTACAGAGCTTTTTCTAACACTAGGGCTGGAACTTCTGGAAACGGCTTTCCTTGAAGAAGAGTTCCCTCTGCTAATCTCAGACCTATTTGGTGTTCTCGATGTGGTCTGAGGCTTTCTATAAGTACTCTGGGCAGAACGATTCACGGTTCTACTGCTTGTACCAGAGGTTACCTTTCTTGCACTTGAGCTCCTATTATTGGACGCTCTTGTAGCTTTATTATTGGAAGCCGTTGTTCTTCCAGATGATCTTGTTACATTATTCGACTTTCTATTTGCATTGCTCCTAGAATCTCTAGTGGCAACTTTTTGTCTCTGCACAGAATTACTGGAGCGATTCACATTGCTATTTCCTCTCCAAGAAGAATTATTGGAAACCGTAGCATTGCTTCTACCGTAATCAGCTCTTCTAACGCTGTTGTCCCTAACAGCAACTCTTCTGTCATTTCTATAGATATTTTCCCTTCTATAGGTATTATTCTTTCTGTAAACCTTACCCAATCTGGCATAAGCACGTCTTGTGTTATGTCTGTACGGAGCATAATAGGTATATCTAACAGGTCTATAATATCTTCTATAGGGCCTTGCATATACATTACAGAACCCTATTGAAGGTCTTGCAAAATATCTATGGAACGGTCTGTACACATATCCTCTGTTGTAAATGTTGATATATCCTGTATAGTGACTAAAAACGCCACCATTGTAGTAAACATGCAATCCACCGATTCTGCGAACCCTACCATTGTTATACCAGATATCTACGTTTCCGATTTGAGATACACGTCCATAATAATCATAAAAAATAGGTGTGTTCTCTACTTGGATTACGGCCCCATAATCATCGTACTGTACAAATGGGTTATAGTTGTATCCTGAATTGAAGGTGATTCCAACATTTCCAATCTGGGCTCCAACCCCTACATTAACCCTGTTGTCGATATAAAAATCAAACTCACCATCTGGGTATACGGAAAATGTAACACCATCTTCCACAAAAATGAAGGAGTTTCCATAATTGTAATTTGTGGCATCAACCATTGAATTGGTTGTTTCTGCTTGAATACTTGGTATTCCGAAAACCACTGCTGCTATAATGAGTACTAACTTTTTCATACTACAAGGTTTTAAGTTCTAGATGCAACTATTTACATCCACCCTGTATAAAGCAATCAGCGTGCCAAAAAATGTAACATGCTGATTATCAGTAAAAAATTAGTGTATTAAGACTTATTTCTGAATAATAAACATTGACCTTCGGTTTAATTGGTGTGCCTCTTGCGTACAATTTGCGTCATTGTCGCATTCATTGATCAGTTGTGTTTTACCCATATCCCTTTGAAGTCAATCTATTTCGGTCAATACCCTTTTCTACATACCATTCAAGAGTAGATTTTGCCCTTCTTTCCGACAGTTGCATGTTGTAACTGTCATCGCCCCTCGAATCAGTATGTGATTCTATGTGCATCTTTAATTGAGTATATTGTTTCATGGCCTGCAGTATTTTGGCCAATTCTACCTCAGCATCTGAACCTATATTGTGTTTGTCAAAGTCAAAATAAATAGGTTGTAGATCCAATCTGCATCCTAGATCATTCACAGGACAATCGGGCGGAACAAGGGTTAGATCAACTTGTAAAGACATTGAACCTGAGGGTGTGCTTATCACTTTTTCCAAGGGTTGATATTCCTTTTCATCATTGGAAGCCCTTACTACATATTGATTTTCGCAAGCTATGCTTTCTTCAAATGCATAATTGCCATTCTGTTCGGTGATTTGTTGTGATACGATTTTATTGCCCTTGTCTATTAAATATACTATTGGACCTTCCAAAGGCTTTCCTGTTTTGGCATCCGTAACGGCACCATATACAACAGGTTTACAGTTTTATATCATCAAAACTACTGCTGCCACTACCTCCTCTGTTGGAGGAAAAGTAACCTGTTTTTTCTTCTTCGTGAACAATAAATCCAAAATCATTCTAATTGGAGTTTATCGATTGACCTAGGTTTTGAATGTTCCAATAGCCCATCCCATCATTAAAAGATGCCATGAAAATATCCAAGCCCCTAAGTTCAATATGACCATCACTGGAAAAGAAGAGTTTATTTTTATCGCTTATAAAAGGAAACGTTTCACGCTCTTGTGTATTTATTTCCGGCCCTATGTTCACTGGTTTGCCATAAGCTTCCATTCTCTAGAATATCCACATACCAGATATCCGATCCGCCCAAAGTACCTTCCATGTTGGAAGAAAAGTAGAGCTTTGTTTCTTCATTGTTCAGTGCTGGTTGTGCTGTTGAATAAGAATCATCGTTAAAGGGAAGTACCACGACATTGCCCTATGTACCATCATCCTTTTTGGTGGCCTTGTAAATTTTTAAGCTCACCAATCTCTTTTCCCCTCTTTTCTTTTTACCATTGATATAATTGTTCCGTGTAAACAATATCCGGCCCCATGTCTATTACAATATTGTTTCCATCAAAGGATTCATTATTTGTACTTGTATTGAACACTCATATCGCATATCGTATGGTGGTACAACCTGGAGAATCGTTGTAGGGCGTCAAGGTGCTGCTTCCCAATGTTATAGCAATTCTCGGAACAAAGGCGTTTTCAGCCCCCAAAGACCTTGTTATGGTATTCAGAGATTCTTCATCCGAAATACCTGCTTTAAAATCCGTGGATTCTTGAAATTGGTATTTTTTGGCTGCATTATCAAACAAAACCGAGATAATACCAACTAGAATAAAAAACACAAGTAGGAAGTCGTGTTTCTTTACGGGGGATGATTTGGAAAAGAGCATGGCTATATGAGTTGAGTTCTAACCCACAATATTAAGGAATCGACCTAATTATTTACTAGGTCAATTGACGGATGCCCCAAATGAATTGATATATGCACGTTATGAACTAATCGATTTTTATACACCTTGGTATAAAACACCAATTTTTGGATAGGAATTGATTGTATGTTTTTTGAAAAAATAGAACTATCCCTATAACTTTTCCTTTACATATTTAGCTGTGTACGATTCTTTATTTTTTATAATTTCCTCGGGAGTTCCTTCAACCACTAAAGTTCCACCTTTATCGCCTCCTTCAAGACCAAGGTCGATGATGTAATCGGCACATTTTACGAGTTCCATATTATGTTCGATCACAATTACAGAATGTCCTTTGTCTATCAGTTCATCAAAGGATTTAAGTAGTTTTTTAATGTCGTGGAAGTGAAGTCCGGTCGTTGGCTCATCAAAAATGAACAATGCCTTTTCCTTAGTGTGTCCTTTTACCAAAAACGAAGCAAGTTTTATCCGCTGTGCCTCACCACCAGAAAGGGTAGAGGAGGACTGCCCCAAAGCAACATAACCTAATCCGACATCTTGCAAAGGTTTTAACTTGTTTACGATTTTGTCTTGTTGGTGGATTGAAAAATGCTCAACGGCATCATCAATGGTCATGTTAAGGATGTCGTCAATGTTCTTTCCTTCAAACTGTACTTCTAGGATATCCTTTTTGAAACGTTTTCCATCACAAGCATCACACTCCAAGTGTACATCGGCCATAAATTGCATCTCTACTGTAATCTCGCCTTCGCCCTTGCATTTTTCGCAGCGGCCACCATCAACATTAAACGAGAAATGTTTGGCTTGATAGCCTCGTAGTTTACTTAGCTTTTGTGAAGCGAACAGACTTCGGATGTCATCGTAGGCCTTGATATAGGTGACAGGGTTGGACCGTGAGGAACGGCCAATAGGATTCTGGTCCACAAACTCCACGTGTTTAATATGGGAAAACTTGCCTTCCATTGCAGAGAATTGACCTGCTTTTTCTCCGTATCCGCCTGTTTCCTTCAATATAGAAGGATAAAGTATTTTTCTGACCAAGGTACTTTTTCCGCTTCCTGATACTCCGGTGATTACCGTAAGCACATTCAATGGAAAGGTAACATCTATATTTTTTAGGTTGTTTTCGCGTGCACCCTTAATCTGAATATAATGTTTGGAATTCCTACGCTCTTTAGGGACTGGAATCTCCATGGTTCCATTAAGATAGGAAGCCGTTAATGAATCCGATTGAAGGATAGTTTCCCAATTTCCCGTGGCCACTACGTTTCCGCCCAAGGTTCCTGCTTCTGGTCCAATATCGATGATTTCATCAGCAGCCTTCATTATATCCTCGTCATGCTCTACCACAATAACGGTGTTGCCCAAGTCCCGAAGCGATTTTAAGACCTCAATCAAATTTTCGGTGTCGCGTGGGTGCAATCCAATACTGGGTTCGTCCAAAATATACATGGAACCTACCAAGCTACTACCTAAAGAAGTCGCCAAATTGATACGTTGGCTTTCCCCTCCTGAAAGTGTGTTGGATTTTCTGTTTAGAGTAAGGTAACTGAGGCCTACCTTCTCCAAAAAGTCCAACCGCGTTGTGATTTCGGTCAATAATCTTTTGGCAATAGAGGTATCGTGTTCGGAAAGCTGCAATGCTTCAAAAAACGGCATTATCTGGTTGATGGGCAGTTCGATCAAATCTGAAATGGATTTGCCACCTACTTTAACATAATCAGCTTCTTTGCGCAGTCGTTTTCCTTTACAGACAGTACATTTTGTTTTGCCTCGGTAACGGGAAAGCATCACCCTGTTCTGTATCTTATAGCTTTTTTCTTCTAGCTGCTCAAAAAATTTAGTGATTCCTATAAAATGTTCGTTCCCGTCCCAGACCAATTGTTTTTGCTCTTCGGAAAGTTCAAACCAAGGCTTGTGAATTGGAAAATCAAATTTATAAGCAGCATTCACCAACTGATCTCGGTACCAGGCCATACTTTCGCCACGCCATGGAAAAATTGCATTTTCATAAACGGATAGGGCCGTGTTAGGAATCACCAAATCTTCATCAATACCGATAACATCACCGTATCCTTCACACTTGGGGCAAGCTCCGTATGGATTGTTGAAACTGAACAAATGAACGTTCGGCTCCAAAAACTTCATTCCATCCAGCTCAAATTGGTTACTGAACGTTTTTATTTCACCCGTTTGAAGGTTTTCAATGGCGCACTGGCCCTTTCCTTCAAAAAAGGCATTGTCAACTGCATTGGCCAAACGGTTGTAAAAGTCTTCATCATCCTTTACAATAATACGATCCACAACAAGGTCGAATTCCCTACCGATATCTTCGGGAACTTGGTCGATTCTAATAACTTCTCCGTTGTATTTGATACGCGCATATCCTTGCTTGGAGAACAGCTCCAACGATTTCAAAGGTTCCCGTTCTTCAGTAATAACGATAGGCGCCAACAATAGGAGTTTGTCCCTTTCGTTAAGTTCCTTTATATAATTAATGACATCGGTAACGGTATGTTTTTTTACTTCCTTGCCAGAAATAGGGGATATGGTCTTCCCGATTCTTGCATACAACAACTTTAAGTAGTCGTATATTTCGGTAGTCGTCCCAACAGTAGACCTTGGATTGGTGGAGTTTACTTTTTGTTCAATGGCAATGGCGGGGGCTATACCTTTAATATAGTCTACCTTCGGTTTATCCAGTTTGCCCAAAAACTGGCGAGCATAGGAGGAAAGACTCTCCACGTACCTACGCTGGCCTTCGGCATACAAAGTATCAAAAGCTAAACTGGACTTCCCTGAACCTGATAAACCTGTGATAACCACCAATTTATTCCTTGGGATGACCACATCTATGTTTTTAAGGTTATGCAGTTTGGCACCCTTTATGATAATATTCTGCTTGGGATCTACGTTTATATTGATTGCCATTCGTTAAAATTAGGGTCTCAAAGATACGATACGCCACACTTAATACGTATATTGCATCAGTTAACATATAAAAATCGTCAACTCACAACATAGATTTTTAGATCGCCTAGCTATTTATCTATATTTGAAGTGTAATTAAAATCCTGATAGGCCTATACAGAATAATTACTTTTTTAAAGATTAAAAACTGAATAACTAATGTCTTTCTTGGTAAAGGGAGGACTGTGATTTTAACCCAAAAAAAGTAATTTGTATGGAACAGCTACAGATTAATGACTCGATTTTAGTAAAGAACTACATTGACGGAGACGAGAAGGCTCTTGAAATTCTTATCAACAGGCACAACCAAAGAATCACCAGCTTTATTTATAGCAAAGTTTTGGACAGAGATGTCGCAGAGGACATCTTCCAGGACACCTTTATAAAGGTTATCAAAACCTTGAAGAAAGGAAGATATAGCGAGGAAGGTAAATTTTTACCTTGGGTGATGCGTATTGCACACAATTTGGTGATAGACCACTTCCGTAAAAACAAAAGAATGCCCAAATTCGAGGGCAGCGACGATTTCAATATCTTTTCGGTTATACACGATGAGAAGTTGAACGCCGAAAAGCAAATCATCAAAGATCAAATAGAAAGCGATCTTACCCTTTTGATAGATGAGTTGCCAGATGACCAAAGAGAGGTATTGATCATGCGTATTTACAAGGATATGAGCTTTAAGGAAATATCCGAGAACACCAACGTAAGCATCAATACAGCTTTGGGAAGAATGCGATATGCCCTTATCAACCTAAGAAAGATTGTTGAGCGCAAGAATATCGTTTTAACGAATTAATCGAGCATTACGTCGAAGTCCGCAATAATTCCAATCTAGCGCCGTTATATAATGGAAACAATTACTTACGCTAGAATATGGAAAACATTTACTCTGAAGAACAAAAATCCGTAAAAACGGTAAAAGCGAGCCAGAAAACTGTTGATTTCTTGCTTAGCTTTTCAAAATCGATTCATGTAGTTGACTACAAAAAACACCAGTTTGAAGTAACATTGAATTAATTTAAGGATCAAACTGACGAAAAGAGCCGCAATTAGCGGCTCTTTTTGTTTTTGTAATATTCGTTGATCACGGTTTTTCTCCCAATCGTCTTGGTGATAATGTCCTTTTCCAAATCCCAACCCCTGGCAGGCGAGTATTCACGGCCGTACCAAATTATTTGAAGGTGCAATCTGTTCCAGATTTCCTCCGGGAACAATCGCTTGGCATCGCGCTCTGTTTGGACCACATTTTTTCCATTACTGAACCCCCAACGGTACATCAACCTATGAATATGGGTGTCTACAGGAAAGGCAGGAATTCCAAAGGCTTGGGATACCACAACACTGGCGGTCTTATGTCCCACGGCAGGCAATTCTTCCAATAGGGAAATATTCCTTGGAACTTCACCATTATACTTTTCTATCAAAATTTTGGAAAGTCCATAAATTCCCTTTGATTTCATAGGGGACAGGCCTACTGGCTTGATGATTTCCCTGATTTCCTCCTCTGAAAGTTTTACCATGTCAAAGGGGTTATCCGCTCTTTCAAACAATAAGGGTGTGATTTGATTGACCCGAACATCAGTGCTTTGGGCAGATAACAATACAGCAATCAATAGAGTATAAGGGTCTTTATGATCTAAGGGAATGGGAATGGTAGGATATAAATCATCCAAGGTTTTAATGGTAAAATCAACCTTTTCTTGTTTGGTCATATTTGTTTAACTTTGATTGTGTAAATATTAAACAATTAATTCAAGAGCAACGCACATGAATATGTTAAAAGTAGGAGATAAAGTACCTGATTTTTCAGCAAAAGACCAAGATGGCAACACAATTAATCTAAGTGATTACAAAGGAAAAAAATTGGTCGTTTTTTTCTACCCCAAAGCAAACACTCCTGGTTGTACGGCAGAAGCCTGTAATCTCCGTGACAATTATAAGGAATTACAAGCACAAGGCTATGAACTCTTGGGTGTAAGCGCAGATTCGGAAAAGAAACAATCCAATTTTAAGAACAAGTACGAATTTCCCTTCCCGTTATTGGCCGATGAGGACCATACCGTGATCAACACCTTTGGTGTTTGGGGTCCCAAAAAATTTATGGGTAGGGAATATGATGGCATTCACCGAACCACTTTTGTTATTGATGGAGAGGGTGTGGTGGAAAATGTTATCGAAAAAGTGAAGACCAAAGATCACGCAGCACAGATATTGGCCTAAAAAACGAACCATCTGTCACATCGAGCGCAGTCGAGATGTCTTGAAACAGAAAATTTAAAATTTTCGACTGCGCTCGAATTCATATTTTAAAAACTAAAAAGGCGCTACATTAGCGCCTTTTCTTATTCTTTCTCTTCCAGAACTTTTCTAGTGAATAGGTTCTTTTCTTTTATTATTTCAGCAATACCCTCCGGTAATTCCTTTTCCCAGCCTTCATCTTTATTGATGATTTTCTTGAGAACATCCCTTGAGAAAATATGCAACACATCAGGATCGTAGTCGATAATATCCATCACCTTACCGTTGTACTTGAAGAACTTGTATAATTCCTTCATCCTTGGGTGGACCTTTACGTTGTTACTGGTCAACACTTGTCCAGTTTCGGGATCCTTCATTGGGTATAGGTAAACCTTCAAATCCTTGAAGAACAATTTACCGAATGCCTCCAAAATACCACCACTCAAGTGACGGTAATATTTTTCATCGAATACATCCACCAAGTTATTGACGCCCATTGTTAAACCAATTTTAGCCTTGGTGTAGTTATTAAAGTATTCTACAAGTTTATAGTATTCCTGGAACTTGGATATCAATACGGTATGGCCAAGGGAGCAGAGCAGTTCGGCCCGATCCATAAAATCTTGTTCGTCAATTTCGCCCGAGGCCTTGAGGTTGGATAATGTTATCTCAAACACAACGATGGCATTTTCCATGTCCACCGTTTGTTCCCTGATGAAAATATCGTACGATTTCTGGAACATATCCATATTCACCTTGGTAACAGGCCTGAAACTACCGCGAAGGGCCAAGATATTTTTCTTGTAAAGGACGGCAGCTGGCAACAAGTTGTTGCCATCAGGTCCAAACATTACAGCATCCGTCATATCGTTTTTAATAAGCTGAAGGCTCATCAAACGGTTATCGACATCGGCAAAATTGGGCCCGGTAAAGTTGATCATATCAATTTCCAACGTATCTTGGTCAATATGATCATATAGGTATTTTAAAAGTTTTCTTGGTTTGTGGAATTTGAAAAATGCCCCATAAATCAGGTTAACACCAAGTATTCCAAGTGTTTCTTGCTGTAATCTTGCTTCATTTTGCTTAAAACGGATATGGAGTACAATCTCATCATACTCCTTTTGGTCGGGGTCTAATTGAAAACGTAGTCCAACCCATCCATGTCCTTTATATCTCTTGGAAAAATCTATGGTGGCTACCGTATTGGCGTAGCTAAAAAATAGATAATCCGGATTGCTGTCCCTGCTTATCCGTTCCTCGACCAAACGCATTTCGTGGTCCAGCATTTTCTTTAATCGGGATTGGGTCACGTAGCGCCCGTCTTCCTCAATACCGTAAATAGCATCACTAAAGGATTTGTCGTAAGCACTCATCGCTTTTGCAATGGTCCCAGAGGCTCCACCGGCCCTAAAAAAATGCCTAGCGGTTTCCTGTCCTGCACCAATTTCGGCAAAGGTTCCGTAAATATCACGATTTAAGTTTATCCTAAGGGTTTTGGCCTTTATGGAAGGAATATTTTCAAAAGCATTTTCTTTGCTTGGTACGGTAGGCATATCCAAATTTTAAGATGAAACAAAGTTACACTCTTCAATCAATCTATTAAATAAATAAGTTATAATTTTGAAATTAATGGATGATCAGATGACCATTACTTTTTTGGGTACGGGAACTTCGCAGGGGATTCCTGTAATCGGGAGCAATCATCCCGTATGCCTGAGCAAGGACCCGAGGGATAAAAGACTACGTGTTTCTGTATTGATTTCATGGAACAACTACAATTATGTAATTGATTGCGGGCCGGATTTTAGACAACAAATGCTTGCCAATCCCATAGATCAGTTGGATGGCATTCTGTTCACCCATGAACATGCGGACCATACGGCAGGTATGGATGATATACGTCCTTTTTTCTTTAGACAGGGAGATATTCCAATTTATGCCCATCCTAGGGTAATTCAATCCTTAAAAAAACGGTTCGACTATATTTTTGCGGACGAAGACCGATATCCCGGTGCTCCAGCTGTTCAGGTAAATGAAGTCGATAAAAATATGAAAATCCCATTAGGGAATTTGGATGTGGTGCCCATTGAAGCCTTTCACAACAGACTACAGGTTTTTGGTTACCGTTTTGGAGAATTTATCTATATGACGGATGTGAAACGGGTAGAAGAGGAGGAGATAAAAAAAATGAAGGGAGCCAAAGTATTGGTAATAAACGCACTGCGTATCGAGCCACATCATTCTCATTTTAATTTGGAAGAAGCTTTGGATTTTGCCAAAAAAGTAGGGGCGGAGCAGACCTATTTTACGCACATAAGCGCTTTGTTGGGATTTCATGAAGAAGTAGAAAAAAGTCTCCCCAAAAACATACATTTGGCCTACGATAACCTAAAGATCAAAATTTAGATTTGATGAAGAGAAATATATTCCTATACCTATTCGTTTTCGCCGCATTATTGGCACTTTTCCAGTTTGTGACGGGAAATAATATGCAAAAAGCATTGATATCAGATGTAAAACAACTAGAACAAGAGGTGGTGAAGCTAGAGGATTCTTTGCAGACCATGCATTTAAAGGTATTGGACATGCAATACTTTACCTTGGAGAACAATGACGATGCTTTGGCGTATTATGACCACCTGAACCTGGAAAACCCTTCACTCTATATCCAGGATAAGTTATTGGAAACCAACGAACGAAAAGGCGACAATCCTTTGATTCCTTACGAAGGCATGGAAAGTGATTTTAAAATCAACAAAATCAAAGTATTGAACCACAAATGGATTCTGGCCGATTTTTCCGATGGTAAATATTGGGGAGACCTTATTATTAAGTATGAACTAAAGGATGATTTGAGCGTAGACTTTACGTTGGCAGAGCATTTGCTCTACGCCCCGCAGGAATATTAGATTTAGAGGATTCACTTTTAAATATGTCCCTCCAACCATTTTTTGAACGAGAAAAAATTCTGCTGGGAAACACCATGTCCCACAGGAAACTCCTCATAAGTTGTTGAAATATTCAATTTTTTCAAGAAATCTGGTGATTTTTGGGCCCATTCCAAAGGAATTACTTGGTCCACCTGACCGTGTGAAGCATAAAAATTCAACTTGCTATGGTCTTTTTTGGCATAATCATCAACCAAAATATTTTCATTGATGTATCCGCTCAACGCGATAACATTTTTCACCTTTTCAGGGTAGGACAATGCTACGGAATAACTCAAAATGGTTCCTTGGCTGAATCCTAAAAGGGTTATATTTTCTTTATCAAGGTTGTAAGCTTCAATGGCCTCATCTATAAATTGAACAATTTTTCCCCTAGATTCCTTGGCCTGCTCATCATCGCTCCACTTACCCTGTTCAGCATCAAAATTGATGGCATACCACGCGTGTCCAAAAGGTTCAAGGTTATATGGTGCCCTAACCGAAATCACCATTAATTCCTCTGGAAGTTCAGAGGCGAAAGAGAATAGGTCCTCTTCGTTGCTGCCGTAACCATGGAACATAAAAAGTGCCGGAATTTTACCAGAAACTTTGGCCGAAGGTCTTAGCAGATATTCTAGTGATAGGGTTTTAAGGGACATGATGTTAGTTTAGGATATGAATGTGAACCACTTTTGAAAATACTTACCCACTATTGGCAATGGTTTAAGTTTATCGTTAAGGGCTTGTAAAAAGCCAAAAATCCAAATCACAAAATAAAAAAGATAAACCGGTATGGCCAAATATGCATAGCCCGCATAGGTCATTAAAATGGCCAGGGCATGAAAAAGGACATGTATGCCAAATGCTTGCCGAATATGGAAACGGGCATATTCATTTTTTTCTTCAATGTTCATGGTGATGGCAATCAAGCAGCCAACAATGGTAATATAAGCTACTACGGCAGCAGTTTTCCCTGGGGCAGATGGGTCGCTCATTACAAAGTACTTAGGTCGTTATTGATGATTCCGTAAACCTTACCCTTTAAGGTAGCACCTACGAACATACTGTTTTTTGATGTAGAAAGAATGTCCCCTGTTCCAAAAAGATGTTCTCCCTCCGGATTGAAGAGTGTTAAGCAAGCCTTGGCGCCTTCTTCCAGTTTTGGAGACTCTATTTGATATCGAGACCTTCCCTTGGTCAACAATGTGATGGTTTCGTCCAGTTCAAAAATGGTATTCAAACAACCAAATGCAGACTCCAGACCTAGGCTACCATTTTTTGCGTTGTCAAATTCTACGCGTTTGTGCTCTACATCAATAGGTGTGTGGTCCGAAGTCACAAAATCTATAGTTCCATTCTTCACCCCTTTGATCAAAGCTTTGCAATCTGATTTTGTGCGCAGGGGGGGGGAAACCTTAAAATGCGTATCAAACTCCACTAAAGTTTCATCTGAAAAAAATAGATTGTGTACCGCTACACTACAAGAAACGTCCAGCCCTTTTTTCTTGGCTTCGGCAATAAGTTTTACCGAACCTGCCGACGAAATTGTAGGGATATGCAGTTTTCCCCCAGTATATTCTAGGATAAAAAGGTCACGTGCAATCTGTAATTCCTCCGCTAATGCAGGAATTCCCTTTAAGCCAAGTTTTGTGGACACTTCCCCTTCATTGGCCACACCTTTTCCTTTGATGTCACCATCTTGTGGGAACGAATAGACCAACCCATCAAAGTTTTGGGCATATAGCAAAGCTATTTTGAGCAAATTGGGATTCGAGATTTGTTTTTTGAAATCAAAGAAAGCAACTGCACCAGCGTTTCTCATATCAAAAAGCTCGGCCAAATCAATCCCCTCTGCATTTTTGGTCAGAGTTCCCAATGGGTGGATTTTGGTTGCCTTACCCTGTCCACGTTCTTTAAAAAACACAACGTCAGAGCTTGTATCGGGGACGGGATGCGTATTGGGGTTGAGCACAATATCTGTAAAACCACTTTTGCCCGCTGTAAACAATCCGTTGGTAATGGTCTCCCTTTCTTCAAAACCCGGCTCACCGAACGCCACACTGCTATCGAACCAACCCAATGAGACGTGAAGGTTCTCCTTTTCCAACACTTTTACACTGCCAGGGGCTTCAATAGTAGCACCAATTTTATCGATTACTCCTTTTTTTATAAGGATATCGCGTTTTTTTAAGTGTAGGTCCTTGTTCTCTGGGCATACAATTTTTGCAGACTTCAGCAGAATGTTCATGTAACAATTTTTTGAATGAGTACCTCTATCAGCGCCAGAAGCAACGCTAAAATAACAAACCATTTCCAATAAGCTGTAATGTTGTTCTCCGCTTCTAGATATTCGAACAGCTCCGGAATGGAATCCATGGAATTCATATTTTCCAACGAACCGATATCCAGATATTTGAGCTGGCTTTCCGTCCGTGGATAATTAAAACTTATATTTTGTAAAACTTGTTGATTTTGGAGTACGGAGTAAATTCCATCTTCCGTAGGGTTTTGATCAAAAGAAACACGGACCCGATGTGGGAATGTCTGCTGCAGAGGGATAAACTCATAACCATCTTTAGCTACCTTCAAGATGTCATCGTTTCCGATTTCCGCCGAAATATCCACTGTGTTGGGTTTGCCAAGGGTTTGATATGTCTGTGGCATTTGCAAACTGGATTGTGCCATATTGTAAAAGGTGGGCACAATCAATGGTGAGTTGATAAAATTTGAATTTTCTAACTCCAACGGCACTGTAAACACATACAATCCATTGTTCCCGACCAAAAAT
The DNA here is from genome assembly GCF_017313785.1 of Flagellimonas aurea. GTDB lineage: Bacteria > Bacteroidota > Bacteroidia > Flavobacteriales > Flavobacteriaceae > Flagellimonas > Flagellimonas aurea. The sequence continues at coordinate 120,723 of NZ_JAFLNL010000002.1, read as the reverse complement.
GAATCTCCACCGCTCAAGGACAACGCAGTAGGTAGACTGGTCTGTATTTTGAAATATTCCTTTACCGATGGGTATTGAAAATTGGTAACTTCCTTCTCAAAAACATTGCGGTACAATGGATGTTCAAAGGTTATCGAGGTCAATTGCACATCGGCCACTACTTTTTCTTGAAATTGCGTGCTGGATAAACTTGACAATAAACTGTTGTACGATGAAATGTCACTGTTTTTTGATGGAACAATAATCAAAGTACCCCCATCATTTTTAAATGTACGCAGTATATTCTGAAGACTGGTCGGGATTGACAATTGAGCATCTAAAATCACTACATTCTGATCTCCCAAACTACTATAGTCCAATTGATTCAGTCGATATTTCTGGAAATCGAACTCATTGCCACGGAATAAGCGGTTCAAATAATCACTATCCGATGCGCTGATGGCCAGCACTTTTATTTTCTCTTTGGAATTGATATTAAAATAAAAACGATTGTCGTACCCCAAAGAATTATCAATAATACTCAAGCGTCCGTTCAGCGCCTCATTGGTTGGAATGGTAAATTCGACTTCACCGTCCCCGTTCGATTTAAATTTTGCTGCCGTTTTAGCAATCAGTTCATCGTCATTATAAAGAGAAATGGGCAGGGCCTCATCCTCGTTACCACCCGTTAAAAATACCTTTAATGTGGATTGGTCGTTCAGGGCATCATCAACAAAAACGGAATCAATGGATATATTTTGGAGCTCCCGCGCTTGCAGAGGAACAAAATGAACTTGCAGCCTAGAATCCAATTCGGGGTTTGCTACGGATATTCTTTCTTGAAAATCGGAGATTACAATCAGGTTTTTTACCGTACCCTGATTTTGTGAAAATAAAGTATTGGCCTTAAGACCAATTTCGTTCAGATTCAATTGCTTGTGCGAGAAAGTCAATGATAACAATGAGTTCTGGATATCGGAAACCCTTACATTGCTAAAGGTTTTTTCGTTGGTAAACAGACTGAATTCTGTATCTGCTCCAATATTTTTAATGAAGTCCTGTACAGCTTTTTCCAAAAGTGAAATACCATTGTTTTTGGCCTGCATACTAAAGGAATCGTCGAGATACACTACGGTCTCCTTTTTCTGAAGCGCAGTGTTTGTGGCGATAAAAGGTTGGGCAAATGCTATAATGATGGCAGCAAACAACAACAATCTGGTAATCAGCAACAACCACTTTTTCAGGGTATTACTTTTTCTGGATTCCGAAACCACCTTTTGCAACATGGCCACATTGGTAAACGGGGTTTTGGTAAAGCGCCGTAACTGAAATAAATGGATTAAAATGGGTATGACTAGAAGAAAAAGTGCCCAAAGAATTTCTGGATGTTTAAACTGCATTCCCAACATTTCTTGGTCAAAGATAGGCATTAAAACATTCTGATTTCAAACTTCAGCAATCATTGGACACGCAAAGTCTAACAAAAGAAGAAGTAATCTTGCATTGGGAGTTGGCCCAATTCTGAAAAATAACTGCGGATTTCGTGCTGTGCATTCTCGTTGGCCACCGTTATGATGCTCTGCGGGTTCTTCAAACTCTGCAAAGCTTCAAAATGGACAAGTTCTTTTCCGTAGATTTTTTTGCCTATTTTTTTTGTGTTGTCGCACAACCAGATAAAATCCAACCCCTGTTTTTTTAATCCTTTGGCAATCTTTTTCCCTTTGAATCCTGCGCCCCAAACCACTAAAGGGCGGTTTTTATCATAATCTAGTTTTAGAAAATAGTGCAGTTTGATGTCCAAAAAATAGTTTTGGGCGTAGTGCTCGTGGGTGCGTGAAGTTCGGGTGTCGTAATCACGCCAGAGATGCAATACTTGGTCGCAGGGAATAATTTTGAAGCCATGTTCGTAAAATCGAAATGTTAGATCGTAATCTTCGGGGTATCGTTTTGGTTCAAACCCTTTGGATTGTTCAAAATCGCTTCGATAGACCATCCAACAGGGTGAGGGGATGACGCATTCTTTATAAATCTCTTCAAAATTGTTTCCGGTGGATGTTAATTGATTCAGCCATTCTTCATAACGTTGATAACCATTGCTGATGCCTCTGTTCGAAAAATATTTCACCTTTCCTACGGCAACATGTTCTTTTCCATATTTTATCAAAGAATTGACCATGACTTCCAAACGATTTGGTTCCATAATGTCATCCGAATCCATTCGCGTCACAAATCCTCCACTACTTTGTGCAAATGCTGTTTGAAGCGCAGGAATTATTCCATTTCCGTTATTTTGAAATACCTTAATGCGTTTATCTCTCTGGGAATAGGAGGAGAGGAGCTCAAGGCTTGTATCGGTAGAGTGGTCGTTTACAGCCAATACTTCCCAATCGATATAAGTTTGGTTTACAATGGAATCCAGGCATTCTGGTAAAAAATCTGCCGTATCCTTGAAGGGAATGATGATGCTAACCTTGTCGTTTTGCATACCATTAATTATTCAGGTTCAGGCGGATGATTTGGTACCGGGATAGGGAGATAACTTAACTTTTTAATGCTTTTGCAATGGCTTCCGTGACCATTTTTTCCATAACATCGTATCCGGCTTTGGTGACGTGCACCTCGTCCGTGGTTAATTTGGACTGCATTCCATTTCTGTCATCGGCCATTTCGGAGAAATAGTCCAAGTACATTACGTTCTGGGCTTTGGCCATATCTTTGAGCATTTTGTTGAGCTTCGGGATTTTAATATTTGGGTTCAATCCGGGACGCCATGGGTAATCATAAGCGGGAAGAACCGAACAAACAATAGGTTTGATTCCGTTTGCTTTTGCCAATTCGACCATTGATAAAATATTATCATGAATCTGTTCTAATGTCACTGGGCCTGTGTTTCCAGCTATATCGTTGGTTCCTGCCAAAATAACAACAACTTTGGGGTCGAGGTCAATCACATCCTGACGAAAACGCAGCAGCATTTGTGGTGTGGTCTGTCCACCGATTCCACGATTTACATAAGGATTTTCGGAGAAGAACTCGGGATGGGTCCCAATCCACATTTCGGTGATGGAATTCCCCATGAACACTACACGGTTTTCACCGTCTGCGGGAGCTTCCAGTTCTGCATTTGCCATTTTATACTTTTCCAAATTAGGCCAATCTTGGGCGTTTACTTTTGAGGTGATAGATAATCCTAGAAACGATATCATGAACCAAAGTACAGTTTGTTTTTTCACTATGTGCGGTTTTTGTTAAAAGTATAAAAATTCAACCAAACCTAGTTGAATAAAAAAGCGGTACAACTTATAAAGTCATACCGCTTTAATTATTTTATGTGCTGTGAATTAGTATTTCGCACTTTTTCCATTGGCCTGAGTCCTAATGATAAAATCCCTAATGTCATCGTTGGCTGTTTTTAGGTCTTCTTTTCTCAGGTACATCATGTGTCCAGAGCGGTAACCTTTCCAATCGAACCGGTCTTTCATTTTACCACTAGGGTCAACTTGTGACATGGTGTATTTGGCTGCAAAATAAGTACAAGCACCATCATAATACCCAGATTGAACCAAAACATTCAGGTAAGGGTTCTGTGCCATGGCTTGGCGCAAGTCGTCACGAACACTGTCGTCGTCGTTGTTCCAAGGGTGAACCGGTCCAAACATGTTGTATTTGATGTCGGTTTTGAAATCCAACTCTTCCTGCAAGTAATAATTTATGGCAGGGGTGAAGCTGTGCAACCACGAGGTCAGCTCTGGAGAATAATCTGGTCGGGTTCCGGCCAACATTTTATCGATTCCCAAATAACGACTATCCAAACGCCCGATAGTGTATCCTCCTTTTTCTCTTAGCAAAGCTTTCCAAAAGAACTGCGTAGGTACATCTAAATTATGGTCTAAAATATCCTGAACATCCAAACCTGAGTAACGTGCCATTTTATCGGCAATTGATTTACGTTCGGAATCAGCAATAAAACCACCTTTTGCAATGGCAGGCAATAGTTCGTTAATGGTAAATTCCTCTACCTCTGGCAATACGTCCAATAAGTCTTTGCTTTGTAAGTCCGAAGGCAATGCTTTGTGATGCCAAGCAGTTGCGGCAAAATATGGCATATTGAGTGCACTTGAAACAGGGTCGTTGTCTCGGAATACCTTATAATCGGCAGGGGAAACCATGATCACGCCGTTCAAATACATCCATTGTTGATTTTGTAACGCTAACGAAAGGCCCATAACGCGGGTTCCTCCATAGCTTTCACCCACAATATATTTTGGTGAGTTCCAACGATTGTTTCGGGATACGAAGGTGTTCAACCATTCGGCCAAATACTTGGTGTCCGCATTGATTCCGAAGAACTTATCACGATCTACATCTTTTCCTGTTTCAGGAATAGTTCGGGAATAACCAGTATTCACAGGGTTTACGTAAACAATATCGGTCACATCCAATACAGAGTATGGATTCTCCTTAACACCATAGGGCTGGACAGGATATCCTTCATCATCAATTTTAAGGATACGTGGACCTGTGTAGGCCAAGTGCATCCATACAGAACCAGAACCTGGACCTCCGTTAAATGAAATCAAAAGGGGCCTAGAGGCTCTATCTTTTACATCGTTCTTGGTGTAATACGTGTAGTGAAGGGTTGCAATGGGCTCACCCATTTCGTCCCAAACGGGCTGTGTGCCTGTGGTAGCAGTGTAGTTGATACGATTTCCGCCGATAGTCACTGCATGTTGCGTGGCAACAGTTGTGTCAACAGGAATTTTTCGTTCTTGGGCAAAGGTCAATGACGCACACAACGCCATACCTAAAAGGAAGAGTTTTTTCATTATTATTTGGTTGAATTAGTCTAGTGCATAAAAATAGGGAATTTGAAAGTTCCTGCCTTGTTAAAACAATCGTAAAACCTGTATTTGAGCTATATTTATTAAATTTAGTTCCAATACTAAATCCATAAGCTATGAAAATCATTTCTCGAAGAAATTTTAATAGTCTCACCGCAAAAGGACTTGGCGGAGCAGCTTTATTGTCATCTGCTCCTTTCGCCTGTGCCATGGGAGCAAATCAGGATAAAAAGAAACTTGGGATAGCCTTAGTGGGATTGGGGAGTTATAGCACCTACCAGTTGGCGCCAGCCTTGCAGGATACCCAATATTGCTATTTGGCCGGAATTGTGACCGGAACGCCTGAAAAGGAGAAGATATGGGCTGATAAATACGGAATCCCGGAGAAGAATATCTACAATTATCAAAATTTTGATGATATCGCCAATAATGAGGATATCGATGTAGTGTACGTGGTGCTTCCCAATAGTATGCATGCCGAATTCAGTATTCGTGCCGCAAAAGCGGGCAAGCATGTGATCTGCGAAAAACCTATGGGAATAAGTGTTGAGGAGTGTACAGCCATAATCGAAGCGTGCAATGAAGCCGGGGTAAAATTGGGGATGGGCTATCGCTTACATTCCGAACCCTACACCCAGCAGGTAAAGGAATATGTAAAAGAAAAAACCTTTGGGGATATTCTCTTCGTTTCTGCTGATGCGGCCTACCGCTCAACGGGCAATCCAGACCAGTGGCGATTGAACAAAGAAATGTCAGGAGGTGGTGCTTTAATGAACATGGGCGTTTATGCCGTGCAAAGTACCATTTATGGTACAGGTGAAAATCCGATTTCGGTGGCCGCTCAGGAATTTAGTACGAGACCTGACTATTTTAAGGATACCGACGAGACTATTACGGCACAATTCAAATTTCCAAGTGGGGCAGTAGGGAATATTACGACTTCGCACAATTTTAATGCAAATGCCATGTATGCTTCGGGAACATCGGGATGGTTTCGGTTACAGCCCGCCAATAATTATGGACCGTTGAGCGGGGAGACCTCCAATGGGGATACCATTAAATTCCCGCACGAAAGCCAACAAAAATTGCAAATGGATGATTTTGCTCGACATGTTTTATTCGATGAGCCCAACAAAGCGCCTGGCGAAATGGGCAAACGCGATATGATGATCGTGGAGGCTATTTATAGATCCATCGCCAATGGGGGAGAGACTATTGCATTGGATTTTGAGCCTGGTTATGGGTTTGGGGGGTGATTTAAAGTTTACTATAAAACATTATTGAAATCCTGACTCCCAATAATAGCAATAATTTCAACTAAATCATTATTCAGTTTATAATAGATACTATCTGAGCCACAAACACAACGTTTATATCCTTTTTTGATATGGTCCACTGATTCAAAAGAATATGGTTGTTCGGCAATAATTTGGAAATATTCAAAAAAAGTTTCAAAATATTTGTCAGCTTGAGCCATCCCAAACCTTTGAACGCCATATTGATGGATTCTAATTAAATCTTCTTTTGCTGTGTTGCTCAGTCTATATTTAGCCATTGAGCATTGACTTGGACTGGGCCAGAATTTCTTCTTTGCTATCACTGGTAAACCCGCTATTTTCGGCTTTTTCCAACTTAGCTTTAACCCAATCAATTTGTACTTGTTGTTTTCTTGCCTGACGTATCAAATCATTGACAAGTTCACTTTTGCTGGAATACTCTTCCTTATCCACTTGTTCTTTAAGCCATTGATCGTTAGGTTTGGTAAAGGAAATACTTTGACGAGCCATAATTTCTGATTATTTGATATGGTGTAAAAATACACCAAAATCGAATCATCCCAAACTATTTTATAATTTTGATACGGCCATTTAATTTAAAATTTTTCAAAAACCCCCAATCCAAACAGTGCGAAATCGTATTTTACAGGGTCGGTGGCATCCAGTTTTCTTAGATTTTTGTCCAACTCCAGTAATGCTTTGGCATCGTTCTGTTTGCGTTTGAGCAGTTTGAGTTTACGGGCCACGTTACCTGAGTGCACATCCAATGGGCAGGAAAGTTTGGCAGGGTCGATGTCTTTCCACAAGCCAAAATCAACCCCAGTACTGTTGTCTCTCACCATCCACCGTAAAAACATATTGATGCGTTTGGCCGCAGAGCCTTTATTGGGGTCGGAAACGTGTTTTTGCGTTCGGCTCTGGTGTGGCAGCTCAAAAAACAGTTCCTTGAACTTGGAAATGGCAGGCTGCATGGAATCTTTGGTCTGATGTGCGGTGAAAACCGCTTCCAAACCATCGTGGTTTTTGTAAATATTTTGAAGGCTGGTTACAAAGTAACCAAGGTCAATACCATTAAAGGTACGATGTACAAAAGGGGAGAGGAGTTCCAAATCACGCTGGGTATGGTTCATTACAAAATCATGGGGTGTGTTGCCCATCAATTCCATGAGTCTTGTGGCGTTGTTGATGATACTCTTGCGATTGCCCCACGCAATGGTGGCCGTTAAAAATGCGCTGATCTCAATATCCTCCTTTTGCGTGAATTTGTGCGGGATTTGCAAAGGATCATCCTCCAAAAACTTGGGATGGTTGTATTCCAATACCTTGGCATCCAAAAATTCTTTGAGTTCCGCTTTGGTCATATCAATCTTTGGAAACGATCAAACCATCCACCATGGTGAGTTTACGGTCCGCCATATCGGCCAAATCCAAGTTGTGGGTCACCAAAACAAAGGTTTGTCCAAACTCATCACGTAATTTAAAAAACAATTTATGAAGATTCTCGGCGCTCTCTGAGTCCAAATTGCCACTGGGCTCATCGGCAAAAACTACGGAAGGATTGTTCATTAAGGAACGGGCCACTGCTACGCGCTGTTGCTCACCGCCCGATAGCGCATTCGGTTTATGGTCGTAGCGATCCTTTAATCCCAAAAAGTCCAATAGTTCCTTGGCACGTTTTTCCGCTTCGGCTTTCGGAGTTTTTTTGATGAAGGCAGGTATACACACATTCTCCAAAGCGGTAAACTCGGGCAGCAACTGATGAAACTGAAAGATGAACCCTATATGCTCATTTCTGAACTTGGCCAAATTCTTCTCGTTGAGTTGGTTTACGTCCGTATTATTGATCAACAATGTGCTTTCCCCCTTATTGGTCGGAGTATCCAAAGTGCCCAAAATTTGTAGTAAGGTTGTTTTTCCCGCACCCGAAGCACCGACAATCGATACTACTTCACCTTTCTTGATTTCGAGATCAACGCCTTGCAGAACTTTGAGGTCTCCGTAACTTTTTTGAATATTTGTGGCCTTTATCATAAGTACAACTTCGCTGGTCGAAGATAATCATTACCGTTGTATCGCAAAGATGATCGTTTTAACTCGATTTCCATAACTTTTAAAGTTTTAAGCGTAATAGGGGAGACATGACGGTTTGGGCAAAAGTCTTTTTTTATAAGAGCCACTGGATTAAGTTTATGGTTATAACTTCGACCAAGGGATACATAAATATTTGTTAGAAATCAGTTGTAAGAACAAATATTGTTTAACTTTGAATCAAAATGAATAAACAAAATAATTCAAATTTAGAAATAGCAATTTTTGCAGGAGGCTGTTTTTGGTGTACCGAGGCTGTCTTTCAAAGACTTGATGGAGTAGAGGAAGTGGTTTCTGGATACACGGGCGGGAACATTAAGAATCCTGCATACCGCGAAATCTGCACAGGTCGAACCGGACATGCCGAAGGGGTAAGGATTACTTTTGATTCTTCAAAAATATCCTATTCGGAACTATTGGAAGTTTTTTTCGCTACGCACGATCCAACAACCCTTAATCGACAAGGTAATGATGTGGGCACACAATATAGAAGTGAAATTTTTTATACTTCTTCTGAACAAAAAAAACTGGCTGAAGATTTTGTCCAATTATTGGAAAGAGAAAAGGTTTTTGATGCCCCGATAGTTACTGTAGTATCAGAAGAAAAGCCATTCTATTTGGCCGAAGAGGAGCATCATAATTACTACAACGATAACAGGCAACAACCGTATTGTCAAATCATAATTGATCCTAAGATCAAAAAATTGAACAATTATTTTTCAAAAAAGCTAAAGAATGGCACCATATAGAAACCTTGAAGAGTACAACATCGAAATTACCAATGAGGTAAAAGATCATTTCTCCAAAATTATGGACGATATAGGGGAAGACGTAACTCGTGAAGGATTGATCAAAACTCCAGAGCGGGCCGCCAAAGCGATGCTTTTCTTGACCCAGGGCTACAAACAGGATGCCGAGAAAATCCTAAAAGGTGCCATGTTCGCCGAGGAATATGATGACATGGTAATTATTAAGGATATTGAACTATATTCCCTTTGTGAGCACCATATGCTTCCGTTTTTTGGAAAGGCGCACGTTGCTTACATCCCCAACGGCCACATTGTTGGGTTGAGCAAAATCCCAAGAGTGATCGATGTTTTTGCAAGAAGGCTGCAGGTTCAGGAGCGGTTAACACACGATATTTTGGAGTGTATCAATAAAACCCTCAAACCCAAAGGGGTCGCCGTGGTCATCGAAGCGTCCCACATGTGCATGATGATGCGCGGGGTGCAAAAACAAAACTCGGTCACAACTACCTCTGGATTCCGGGGACAGTTCGAAAAAATAGAGACCCGAAACGAGTTTTTGAAGCTCATCAGCGCCGATTTGTCATAATCCACTTTTCCAATTAGATGGGAATTGCTATTTTTCCCACATGACAGAAGAAAAAGACAATAAGTACCGTAACCTATTTTTAGGGTTATTGTTCGATGCCATTGGGATGCTTTCCTTTGTTATTCCAGGCATAGGAGAGTTTTCCGATGTAATCTGGGCGCCCGTAGCGGGTTGGCTCATGACCCGCTTGTATAAAGGAAGAATAGGTCAAGCTGCTGGTGTTGTGACTTTTGTAGAGGAAATTGTTCCAGGGTTGGATGTAATTCCGACATTCACGTTAACTTGGATATATACCTATGTTCTCAGCAAGAAAAAAGGCCAACCTAAACAAATAGATTGACCTATATTCTCTGTAAATACCTTTGCTTGTTAAAGTGGCACGTTCAAACTAAACGATATATTTCTTCCAATGTTTGCTATGCCATCTGCTTTTAATCTTGATAGGTGGGAAATGTAATTTTCATCAAAAAGGTTGTTGGCCGTGATGGAATACCCCACCTTTTGGTCAAAAATTCTCATATCTCCTCCCAAGCCTACGTTAAATAGATTGTACCTTCCCGTAGTGGTTTCAAAATCGGCTACCTTGTTTTGATCAAAATTTGTTTGAAGGGTTACGAAGGCATAACATTTATAATCTTGATTTCGTTTTTTCCACTCAACCCGGAACGTATTGGTCCAGCGGTTGGCAGGAATCAAGGGTAGATTGGACTTATCTTCCAATTGCCCGTAAACTATGTCGTAGCTACTCTCTAAATGCAACCAATCAATAGGATGTGGGTGCAAATGGAACCCAAACTCTCCACCATACAAAATGGCATTTTGCTGTTGAAAGTCATATACAGGATCTAGTTCTCGGAATTCTCCAGTAGGTTCCAAATAAATATAATCGTTCACGATATTGTAGAATGAATTGATATAGGCCTCAAGGTGTTTGTTGCCATATTCCAGTGCCAAGTCAACTTGAAAATTTTGTTCACTGTCCAAATCGGGATTACCAATTTCTACTCTATTTGCACCACTGTGCAAGCCATTGGAAGCCAATTCGGATAAGTTGGGAGCCCTAAATCCTGTGGCGAGATTTAAACGGCCCAAAATATTTTGGGTCAAATCCATTCGATAACCCACAGCAGCATTGAAACTATTGAAGTTTTTGTCCAACGATGGGATGTACTCTTCGTCTCCCTCTACACCACTAGCTTCTCCGTTGATAGATCTAAGGTCGTAACGTAATCCAATCTGAAGGTCACTTTTATCAAAATGGATATGTGAAGTTGCCAGGATTCCGAAATCGTTGGTTGTGGCATTGGGAACCAAAACCTCTTCGCCGAAGTTCTCATTGGTTTGATGCATACCCTGCACTCCAAAGATCGTGGTCATTTTGCCCCATTGCGTGTTAAACTGAATATTGTAGTTGAAGGTACTCAAGCGCATATCAAGTGCTGCACCCTCGTGTCCTTCTTCCTCGTGTTCCTCGCCTTCGTGCTCTTCCTCTTCGGCGTGTTCCTCACCCTCCTCATGCTCGTGTTCCTCTTCGTGGTGGTGCTCCTCGAACTCCTTTCTATTGTTCACGGTATAGCCAAAAGTGGCTTCAAGGCTCGATTTTTTGAAAAAGAAGTTGTTCTTGGAACTAATAATGTGGGTCGATAGCTCTTGATAGGGCATCAATGGATCGCGATCATTGTTCTGTGCCCCGATTTCTTCCGGAATTCCCAATTCCGAACCATTGTAATTGTATCTAAGCTCTGTCTTAAACTTGGAAGCCTGATAGGCAAGACCTGTTTTTAAATCTGCTTCGTTGAACCTTGAGTTGGTTATACTGGTTCCATCTCCTGTCTCGTAATCGGCGTTTGATGCATACGCACCTCTGACCAAAAATTTAAGTTTTTCCCCAGAAGTTTTGAACCCTGCATTGGCATTGTAGCCCAGGGTATTGGAGAAGTATCTCATATTCACATCACCAGAGGTCTCGCCAGCTGTCTCAAATTTTTCGGGATTAAGGTAAAGCACACCTCCCAAAGCATCCGAACCATATAATAAGGACGCTGGGCCTTTGATTACCTCTACACTAGAGATTCCGGCATCATTTATTCCCAATCCGTGCTCACCACCATATTGCTGGTTCTCCAACCTCACGCCTTGAGTATAAACAAGTACACGGTTAAAGCTCAGACCACGAATTACGGGCTTTCCGATGCCCACCCCAGTAGAGACCGAAGATACACCAGGTATATTGGTAATTCCTTCAGATAAGGTTATTCCTCCTTGTTGTTTGAGTTCCTCCATGGATTTTTGCTCCACCTTCATCACATTTTCACGTTGGAGCTTATGGAAAGGAGTGGATAGGACCACTTCATCCATTTCTATGGCGGATGGAGTCATTTGGTAGTCAAATTGATTACTTCCTGTATTTATTTCAATGGAAGTTGAATACGTTTCAAACCCAATATAGGAAATCACTAGTTTGTAATTTCCTTCCGGTAAGTTCTTTAATAGGAAGTCTCCGTTTTCATCGGTTACCGTTCCGTTTTCCAATTGAGGAATATAAACGGAAACTTGTTCCAATGGTGCGCCTGTTTCGGCGTCGGCCACGTTTCCTGATAATGAGTTTTGGGTATATGTTAAAAGGGGGAACAATGCCAATAGCATTGTGGTACAAAATTGTTTCATTGTAAAAGATAAAAAGTTGACGAATCTAGAAAAATCTTACTATGAAACTGATGGGGGAGCCCTTAAAGCCTGAAAAGACGCTTCTCGTGGCTCGTAAAAAAAAGAATAATTTATGGTCTCATACTTTATTTCTGGTATGTCGACCGGTGTATATGTGAAGGTAATGTTGAACAGTACTTTGTTGGCGAGGGTGAAATCATTGAAATCACAGTCCAGATTGCCATCGTGTATATGGTTTGTTCCAAACGCCACACAATGTTTTTCTTGATTGTGCTCGTACAACGTATGCCCTAACTTTATAACGGAGGGAGCTAGAATTGCTACCACCATCAGTAGGGAACTTAATATGAGTATGCGTTTGTGGAGGTTGGTAATCATACGTTCGCAAAGTAACCAAGCCCATATTTGTTTTTATGTTAAAAAAAACATAAACTATGAAAGGAGAAAACCCAATCCCATCCGTTTTAGCATTTTTTTCTCAAAATTCCAGAAAAATTGATACTGTCCGAACAACCAGCCAATCCCAACCAAAAGAACTTGGTAAATAGGAAATATCAAAAGAATGCGAAGAGTCCAATAGATGGCCCCATGTATGTTTTCGTTATCAAAACCAATCAAATGGACCAAAGGGGCGGCCAGTTTTCCAGATAAACTTCCTGTAATGGCAAAAACAATAAAAATGGCTATCATTTCCCACTTATAGTCCACTTTCCATTTGTTTTCCAACTTTTTGAAGCACCAAAGAAAGAACTTGATCAACATTACATGAATAATAAGCATAACACCAATGGCAAAAGGCCATTCGAACACTGTATTATTAAGGCCAAAAGCATGTAATAAACTCCTAGAAACAAGATAAGAGGCGAGTAGGTTGAGAATTGTACCCAGAATGGGAAAAAGGATTTGCCAGTTCTTCTGGATTTCCCAACGTTGTTTTATTTTTTGCATTGAAGGCTAAAGCTATAATCAATGCAAAAATAATACTTTAAATCCTTGGAATGAAAGGCCCTAACCTTTGATTGTACTTCCTTTGGAAATAAATGAAATAATTGTAGAGTTTGTAATTCACTTCGTAACCGTAATCTATGCTTGGGTCATAGTTAATTTGCATTTCGTACAGATTAGGATTCCATCGCATAGGGTTGAGCACTCTTTGGTTCCAATTGATTACCATTATGGCATTTCTATTTTCCAAAAATGATTGGGAATAGTAGCCTTCTGGACGGGCTATGGAATTGAGCCATGTGTTAAAACCAGGTTCTATGATTATGATTTCATATTCAGTTTCATCATTTGCAATTTCAACTGGTTCTTCATCATTGGAGTCAAACAGAGCCTTTTCTTCACTTGATACATCTAATGTTGATTTTTGTGAGGTACAAGAGGTGAGGGCCATGCCAAACATCAAGCCGATTAAAATAAGGTGTGTGGTTTTCTTTTTCATATACATAATGTACAAAAAAAGCCGCTTGGAAATTCAAGCGGCTTAGTTAAATATCGTTAATTGGATTATTCTACTTTCCAAAAAGTCCGCCCAGGACTCCGCCAAGACCACTTTTCTTCTGATTGCCACCGTTTAAAACCATTCCAGCCAAATCATCAATAACGCTGCCGTCGCCGTCGCTATCCAGAAAAGTCTCAATTAAGGATTGTTGTTTATTGGCAGTTTTGGTTCCACCCATTAGGCCCCCCAAAAGACCATTAAGTCCTTCTGGACTGCTTACATTCTGCTGTCTTGTTTGTTTTCCCAAATATCCCAACAGAATTGGTGCCGCAATTTTAAGGATTTGTTCAATTGAGCTGGCATCAATACCAGACTTGGCGCTGAGCGCATTTTCTACCTGTGATTGTTTGGAACCCAATACATGGCCTAAAATTCCAGCACCGTCGTTCATCACATTTTGGTCCACACCGCCACCAAAAAGACCGCCCAGGTCGTCCAAAATTCCGCCATCATGCTTGGAAGAAAGCGCATCCATAAGTCCTTGCGCTCCACCGGGGGTAGAAGCATTCTTTTTCATGGCACCCATCAATAGGGGCATTGCCATGCTCAAAACTTCTGCTGTTTTATTTTCGGGCTGCCCGGTTTGTCCTGCAACTCCGCTGATCAACTGTTTGCCCACTGGGCTATTGATCAAATCTAATAATCCTGACATTGTGTTAGTGTTAAGGTTTGAAGTAACAATGTACGAAAAAGTGAGTTTTACAAGATCGTTCCCTTCAGAAAAAACCTATTTCTTTAGCAATTTGATAACCTTGTCCGCCAATTCAATACCGATGCGTTCCTGTGCTTCTAGGGTAGAACCTCCTATATGTGGGCTCAGGGAAATCTTGGGATTCATTAGTATTTTGATTTCCGGATTTGGCTCAGATTCATACACATCCAATCCTGCAAAAGCCAAGTGTTCGGAATCCAAAGCCTCTACCAAGGCAACTTCATCCAAAACGCCCCCACGGGAGGTATTGATGATTCCTGAACCAGGTTTCATTAGTCCAAGTTCTTTTTTACCGATCAAATATTTATCCTGTGCTGGAACGTGCAGACTCACAAAATCCGAATTGGCCAACACTTCCTTCAACTCACTGCTTTTTAAGGTAAAATCAATGGACTGTCCATCAAAAAATGAAAGGGACAGGGTTGCTTCTTTGGTTTCGTGATCAGTGAAGAGGACTTCCATTCCCAGAGCAAGGGCGATTTTTGCCGTGGCTTGCCCAATTCTACCGAAACCAACAATACCCAAGGTTTTCCCTCTAAGTTCAACTCCAGCGGCATAACTTTTCTTAAGCTGCTTAAATTGACTATCGCCATCCAAAGGCATGTTACGATTGGAATCGTGCAAATAACGAACCCCATTGAGCAAATGGGCAAAAACCAATTCTGCTACGGATCCTGAGGATGCTTCCGGAGTGTTGAAAACCTGAATTCCTTTGGATTCGGCATATTTTACATCAATATTGTCCAGACCTACACCGCCACGACCTATCAACTTTAAGCCAGGGCAATCATCTATCAGTTTTTTGTTGACTTTGGTTGCGCTGCGCACCAATAATCCTTCAATTTTGTTTTTGTTGATATAGTTTGCCAATTGTTCTTCAGCAACACGGGTATTTTTAACTTCGAAACCTTCCTTCTCAAGCAAGTCAATACCTTCTTGGGCAATTCCGTCGTTGGCTAAAATCTTCACCATTAAAACTATCCTTTCTTTTCCAATTCGCTCATTATATCGACCAATACACCTACACTTTCCATGGGAAGGGCGTTGTACATTGAGGCACGGTAGCCGCCAACGGAGCGGTGTCCATTAATACCACTTATTCCAGCTTCTTTGCACATGTCATCAAACACATCTTTTAGTTCATCATCGGTGATGTTGAAAGTGGCGTTCATAATGGAACGGTCCTCTTTTGCGGCAACCCCATAAAATACTGGATTCAGTTCAATTTCTGAATAGATCAAGTTGGCTTTACGCTCGTTGATTTCTTCGATGGCGGCAATACCGCCCAAATCTTTCAACCATTGCATAGTGAGCATGGAGACATACACGGCAAAAACGGGAGGTGTATTGAACATGCTTTCCTTTGCTATATGGACCGAATAATCCATCATTGAAGGAATCTTTCGGGAAACTTTACCCAAAATATCTTCTTTTACTACTACAAGGGTGGCTCCTGCAGGTCCCATATTTTTTTGTGCACCAGCATAGATCAAATCAAATTGTGAAAAATCCAATTGACGTGAAAAGATATCCGAGCTCATATCACAGACTAGGGGAACATCCGTTTTTGGAAATTCCTTAATCTGTGTTCCATAAATGGTATTATTTGACGTAAGGTGCAAATAATCAAGGTCTGATGGGATGGCGTAGCCCTTCGGGATATACTTGAAATTATCTTCTTGAGATGAAGCTACCTCTACAATTTCTCCGAACAAACGGGCCTCTTTAATCGCTTTTTGACTCCAAGTTCCTGTATTTACGTATCCTGCCTTTTTATCCAAAAGATTAAAAGCGGTCATTAAAAACTGCATGCTCGCTCCTCCTTGCAAGAAAAGGGCCTGGTACCCCTTGCCCTCCAGTCCCAAAAGTTCAAGGGCCAAGGAACGGGCATTTTCCATAATGGCCACAAACTCTTTGCTGCGGTGCGATATCTCGATAAGTGAAAGTCCAATGCCGTCCAGTTCCAGTACAGCTTGGGATGCTTTTTGCATAACCTCCGCCGGTAGAATGCAGGGGCCTGCGCTAAAATTGTGCTTTTTCATTGACTAGGTTTAAGGAGTAAAGGTCTAAAAAATAGTTGGATCTTAAAACGTTTCCTGTGGTTAGGATTATCTTAAAGTTTCAATAAGAATTCCATGGTGTCGATTCCGTCGGCATAGTCGTTTAAACTCGGTTTTTGAGTGTCGCCAAAATTGACCTCGTTCTCCTTTGCATCACTTGAAACCACGCATTGTATTTGCTCTTCCATCTCTTGCAATTTCTTTCTCAAGGTTGATTCATCATCATAATATGAGTAGAATAGTGCAGAAATAGGGGAGGTGAGGGATTCGTCCTCTTTTAAAATCAAAAATCCATTATCCAGAATCTTAAACTCGCTCATCAAATACACGGCCTTGTTATAATCGTAATTATTGGCGTATTTATGTTGGTTGATGATATCCTTATAATGGAAGAGTGCATTGAAGAGGCCATCAAAATCATAATCCTTGGGTACGTAGATTTTTGACACATTGCGGCAACCCAGTCCGTAATACCTAAAAATATCCTCGCCCAAGGCTTTTAGCTCTTCTTCACTCTCGTTTCCAGTAAGCACGGCTACGGAACTTCTGTTTTTTCTGATGATATTCGGTTTTTTACCAAAGTAGTACTCAAAATAGCGACTGGTATTGTTGCTGCCTGTGGCGATTACGGCATCAAAATTTTCGAGTTTTCCGTCCACAAACTCTATTTTATCTGCAAGAGAAGGCTCTTGTTGAATCAAATAAGAGCACAAATAGGGAAGGAGTACTTTATCATTGGATGATAGTTTTACCAAAACCTTGTTTCCGGACAACAATACGCACAGAAAATCGTGAAAGCCCACTAAAGGTATGTTCCCCGCCATGACTATACCTACAGTTTTTGCTTCTCCTTTTTCAAGAAAAGTGTAACCGGACAACCAATTGTTCAAGTTTTCTGTGGTGAGCAATTCTCCCCATTGCCTTAAAGAAAACAGAATGTTATCTTCGGTAAACCATCCATTGTGATGACCTGCCCGTGCAACGACTTCCTTCAAATTTTGGTCAACTTCTAGGACGTTGGAATAACATTTATCACAAAAATCCGTTAAGTATTTTCCAAGTTTAACAAAAGCTTCTATGGTATTTCTATCTGGTGCCATTAAATTTGTACACTAATTTACTAGGGTTTATTTTTGTCAAAAGTAAGCATGCTGACAAGAATCAGCCCAAAAGGAAAAGAAAATTATGGCAATTATTATAACAGATGAGTGCATAAATTGTGGTGCTTGCGAGCCGGAATGCCCCAACACAGCAATTTATGAAGGTGCTGACGAATGGAGATATAACGAGGGTACTTCCCTTACCGGTGATGTGGTGTTGCCCAATGGAAAAGAGGTAAATGCCGATGAAGCACAGGAGCCGGTAAGTGACGAGCTTTACTATATAGTCCCCGATAAGTGTACCGAATGCAAGGGATTTCACGAAGAGCCACAATGTGCGGCGGTTTGTCCCGTGGATTGCTGTGTTCCCGATGAAGACCATGTAGAAACAGAGGA
This sequence comes from Flagellimonas aurea, assembly GCF_017313785.1. GTDB lineage: Bacteria > Bacteroidota > Bacteroidia > Flavobacteriales > Flavobacteriaceae > Flagellimonas > Flagellimonas aurea. The sequence goes on along the minus strand of NZ_JAFLNL010000002.1, from coordinate 102,764 downwards.
AGAGCTATTGGGCAAGCAAAAGTTTATGCACCCCGATGGTTAAGCAATAAAAAACATTTAATTTAGCCCCGGACCAATGTTCGGGGTTTTTTTATGCAAAAAGAAGAAAAAGCATACAATGGTATTTGGAAACAGGCAGGATGCATTTTGTCCTTGATTGCCATCTTTGGTATCATCGGATTGATGATCATGGGGCTTTATTTGCTCATTCAAGGTTATTGACCTCTAGTACCAAAACTTCAACTTATATTTGCACCCTCAAAACACAAAGTAATTAGATGAAAGCAGGTATTGTAGGATTACCAAACGTAGGAAAATCAACACTTTTCAACTGTTTGTCCAATGCAAAGGCACAAAGTGCCAACTTCCCTTTTTGTACTATTGAACCCAATATTGGCGTGGTAAATGTGCCCGACCAACGTTTGGAAAAATTGGAAGAATTGGTGAATCCGGAACGTGTGGTGCCTGCCACCGTTGAAATCGTGGACATTGCCGGGCTTGTAAAGGGCGCCAGTAAGGGTGAGGGACTTGGAAACCAATTTTTGGGCAACATCAGGGAAACCGATGCCATTCTCCACGTGCTCCGTTGTTTTGACAATGACAATGTGGTGCATGTGGATGGTTCCGTAAACCCTATTAGGGATAAGGAAACCATTGATATGGAATTACAGTTGAAGGATTTGGACAGTGTGGAAAAGAAGCTCGACAAAGTAAAGCGAGCTGCCAAAACCGGAAATAAAGAGGCACAAAAAGAAGAAGCTGTACTTACCGCGTTGAAAGAAGGACTGGAAGCTGGGAAATCTGTGCGAGCCATTTCGTTGAGCGAAGATGAGCGTGAAGAGTTTGTCCGTCCTATGCAGCTAATTACAGATAAGCCCGTAATGTATGTTTGCAATGTGGACGAAGGTGCTGCTGTTGACGGAAATGCCTATGTTGAAAAAGTAAAACAGGCCGTTGCCGACGAAAATGCCGAAGTCATCTTTTTGGCCGTTGGAACAGAGGCAGATATCACTGAATTGGAGACCTACGAAGAACGCCAAATGTTCTTGGAAGACTTGGGGCTTTCCGAGCCAGGTTCAGCCAAATTGATTCGTGGCGCATACAAACTACTTGATTTGGAAACCTATTTCACCGCAGGGGTAAAGGAAGTCCGCGCCTGGACCATTCCCGTTGGGGCGACCGCTCCCCAGGCTGCCGGCGTAATCCATACCGATTTTGAAAAGGGCTTTATACGTGCCGAGGTCATCGCTTACGATGATTACGTGAAATATGGAAGCGAGACCAAGGTAAAAGAAGCTGGACGCATGCGTGTAGAGGGTAAAGAATACATCGTTAAAGATGGTGATGTAATGCACTTTAGGTTCAACGTGTAAACGCTGGGCATTGTAATCCATAAAATTTGTGAACCCTCTATTCATGGACATAAAATAGCTTTGCTATATGTCCAGTAAAAGTTTAGGGATTTTGTACGGAGTCTTGGGAGTAGTGTTATTCTCCTCTAAGGCCGTGATGGTCAAATTGGCATACCGCTACGATGTCGACACATTGGATTTGCTATTGTTCCGGATGCTTTTTTCACTCCCTTTCTACATTTTGATATTGTTCTTGATTCGAAAAAAGTCATCAAAGGCAAAAATCTCACCCAAAGATTATGCATGGCTTGCCTTGTTTGGCTTTGTGGGTTACTATTTGGCCAGTTATTTTGATTTTGAGGGGTTGAATTACATCAAAGCTGGCTTGGAGCGTATCATTCTTTTTGTATATCCGACAATAGTTGTTTTTCTTAGTTGGTTGATTTTCAGACAGAAGATAACCAAAGTGCAAGGTATTGCCATCTTGATTACCTACGTGGGTGTCCTTATTACCTTTTGGGATGAATTGGACGTCTCTGGTAACGAAGTCCTATTGGGGGGCTTTTTGGTGTTGTTGAGTGCCATCACTTATGCATCGTATTTAGTGGGCAGTGGCTGGTTGATTCCCAAGTTTGGAGTGCTACGATTTACTTGCTACGCAATGATCATATCAACCCTTTGCATTGCCATACATTATTTATTAGCAGGTAGTTGGGAGTTTATGGACTACTCTTGGCAGGTTTATGCCTACGGTTTGGCCATGGCAGTTTTTGCAACATTGATTCCGTCATTTTTGGTCTCCGCTGCCATCGAAAGGTTGGGAGCCAATAACTTTTCCATTTTGGGAAGCTTGGGACCTATTTCCACTATTTTACTCGCCTTTGTGTTTTTGGACGAAAAACTCACATATTGGCAGTTGATTGGAATGTTGGTTGTTATTTTTGGGGTGACATACCTGTCAATCCAAGGCAAAAAGAGGGCTAAAGGCTGATATATATTAACAATTATTGTTTTTCATTGTTGATTACTTTCTACCGTTCACCCTTTTATTTTTGCTCCTAAATTTTATATTGCAATGATTAACCCTTGACTCATGGCAGATACCCAATATACTGAGGATAATATCCGTTCGCTGGACTGGAAAGAGCATATTCGTATGCGTCCGGGGATGTACATCGGAAAATTGGGCGACGGTTCCTCCGCAGATGACGGCATTTACATTCTTTTAAAAGAAGTGCTCGACAACTCCATCGACGAATTTGTGATGGGAGCGGGAAAGACCATTGAAATCAGCATTAAGGAAAATACGGTCCATGTTCGTGATTATGGTCGTGGAATACCAATCGGAAAGGTGGTGGATGTTGTTTCCAAAATGAACACGGGAGGAAAGTATGATACCCGAGCCTTTAAAAAATCAGTGGGGCTGAATGGAGTAGGTACCAAGGCGGTGAATGCCCTTTCAAACTATTTTAGGGTAGAGTCCAACAGGGACGGACAATCAAAATCTGCAGAGTTTGAAGCAGGGAATTTGGTGAACGAAGAGCTTTTGGAAGATTCTTCCCGAAGAAAAGGAACCAAGGTCAGTTTTACCCCGGACGAGACCATTTTCAAAAAATATAAATATCGTAACGAGTATGTGGAACGCATGCTCAAAAATTATGTTTACCTAAATCCGGGATTGACCATTGTGTTCAATGGCGAAAAATTCCATTCGGAAAATGGTCTGAAGGATTTATTGGAGGACAATAATAACGATGAGGATTTCCTTTACCCGATCATACATTTGAAGGGTGATGATATAGAGGTCGCGATGACCCACAGCAGAACACAATATAGCGAGGAGTACCATTCCTTTGTTAATGGGCAGCATACCACACAGGGTGGAACGCACCAATCTGCATTTAGGGAAGCCGTGGTAAAGACCATCCGTGATTTCTACGGAAAAAACTATGACGCCTCGGATGTTCGCAAGTCCATCATATCGGCTGTTTCCATTAAAGTGATGGAGCCCGTTTTTGAAAGTCAGACCAAGACCAAGCTCGGTTCTACGGATATGGGAGGCGATTTGCCCACGGTGCGTACCTACATCAACGATTTTATTGGCACACAGCTAGATAATTATCTACACAAAAATCCTAAAACGGCCGAAGCACTTCAAAAAAAGATTGTTCAGGCGGAGAAAGAGCGAAAAGAACTTTCGGGAATCCGAAAACTGGCAAGGGACCGTGCTAAAAAGGCAAGCCTTCACAATAAAAAATTACGTGATTGCCGGGTTCACCTTCAGGATATGAAAAAGGACCGAAGATTGGAATCCACACTTTTTATTACAGAGGGAGATTCTGCTTCCGGGTCCATTACAAAGTCAAGGGACGTGAACACACAGGCCGTATTCAGTTTACGGGGAAAACCTTTGAACTCTTACGGCATGTCCAAGAAAATAGTTTACGAGAACGAAGAGTTTAATCTCCTTCAGGCGGCACTCAATATTGAGGATTCCATGGAGGACCTGAGGTACAATAATATTGTGATCGCAACCGATGCCGATGTGGATGGAATGCACATTCGCTTATTGTTGATTACCTTCTTTCTGCAATTTTTCCCGGAATTGATCAAAGAAAATCACTTATATATTCTTCAAACCCCATTGTTCAGGGTACGCAATAAAAAGGAGACCATTTATTGCTACAGCGACGAGGAAAGAAAACAGGCCATTGAAAAACTCTCCGGAAAGCCAGAAATAACACGATTTAAAGGATTGGGTGAAATCTCTCCGGATGAGTTCAAAAATTTCATCGGTGACGATATTCGTTTGGAACCCGTAATGCTGGACAAAGCTATGAGCATTGACGCCCTTTTGAAGTTCTATATGGGAAAAAACACACCTGACAGACAAGAATTCATTATCAACAACCTTAAAGTGGAACTTGACCTTGTCGAAGAAAACCAACTACAACCCAAATAAATGCCACCTTTCTAAATGGAAGAGAACGAAGAACTGAACGATGAAAGTTTAGAAAACCAAGACGAATCCCAAGACAGCCTGGTCAAGGTGACCGGGATGTATAAGGATTGGTTTTTGGATTACGCTTCCTATGTTATTCTGGAGCGCGCCGTACCTGCCATCGAAGATGGATTCAAGCCTGTGCAACGGAGAATCATGCACTCGCTCAAAGAATTGGACGATGGCCGTTACAACAAAGTAGCAAATGTGGTGGGACATACGATGCAGTACCATCCGCACGGTGATGCCAGTATTGCCGATGCCATGGTTCAAATTGGCCAAAAGGACCTTCTTATTGATACCCAGGGTAACTGGGGAAATATTTTGACAGGTGATGGCGCAGCCGCACCTCGGTATATAGAGGCCCGATTATCCAAATTTGCCCTAGAAGTAGTTTATAGTCCTAAAATTACCGAGTGGCAGTTATCCTATGACGGTAGAAAAAAGGAACCTGTCAATTTACCCGTAAAGTTTCCTTTGTTGTTAGCTCAAGGCGCCGAGGGGATCGCAGTGGGTCTTTCCACAAAAATACTTCCGCACAACTTTAACGAATTGATTGACGCGTCAATAAAACACCTGCAGGGCAAAAGATTCACCATAGTTCCGGACTTTCCCACAGCGGGCATCATTGATGTGACCAATTATAACGATGGTATGCGCGGCGGAAAGATTCGTGTGCGCGCCAAAATATCGACCTTGGACAAGAATACCTTGGTGATCAACGAAATACCTTATGGCACCAATACTTCCTCTTTAATTGACTCCATCTTAAAGGCTAATGACAAGGGGAAAATCAAAATAAAGAAGATTGAAGACAATACAGCAGCCGATGTAGAAATCCTGGTGCATTTGCCAAATGGTATTTCACCGGACAAAACTATTGACGCCCTTTATGCATTCACGGCTTGTGAATCGTCCATCTCCCCGTTAGGGTGTGTCATAGAGGACAACAAGCCTTTGTTCATCGGCGTGAAGGAAATGCTGGAAAGGTCCACAGACAATACCGTGGAGTTACTTAAAGCAGAACTTCAAATTCAGTTGGACGAGCTTGAAGAGCAATGGCACTTCTCATCTTTGGAGCGAATCTTTATCGAGAATAGGATTTATCGCGAAATAGAAGAAGAGGAAACATGGGAGGGTGTTATCGAGGCTATCGATAAAGGACTGAAGCCCCATATTACCCATCTAAAAAGAGAGGTGACGAAGGACGATATTGTCAGGTTGACCGAAATCCGCATCAAACGTATTTCAAAGTTCGATTTGGACAAGGCCCAACAACTCATTGAGAGTTTAGAGGATAAAATTGCGCAGACCAAGCATCACTTGGAACATTTGGTCGAATATGCCATCGACTATTTCAAGGAGCTCAAAAAGAAATACGGAGCCGGTCGTGAACGTCAATCCGAAATAAGGGTTTTTGATGAAATCGAAGCCACCAAAGTAGTTATAAGAAACACCAAACTTTACGTAAATCGCGAAGAAGGATTTATCGGAACTTCCTTAAAACGTGATGAATATGTTACAGACTGTAGCGACATCGATGACATCATAGTTTTTACCCAAAAAGGGGAGATGATGGTGACCAAAGTGGATTCGAAAGTGTTTGTCGGGAAAAACATTATCCACGTAGCAGTCTTTAAAAAGAAGGACAAGCGAACCATTTATAACATGATCTACAAGAGCATGAAGGGCGGACCCAGCTACATAAAAAGGTTCAATGTCACCAGTATTACCCGTGACAAGATATATGATCTTGCGGGCGATAAGCCCACCTCCGAGGTATTGTATTTCTCGGCCAATCCGAACGGGGAGGCAGAAGTAGTCACCGTTATGTTGCGACAATCGGGTAGCATCAAAAAATTAAAATGGGACATCGATTTCTCGGACGTTCTTATCAAAGGAAGAACATCGAAAGGAAATTTGGTCACCAAATACCCTGTAAAGCGCATCGAACTTAAAGAAAAAGGGGTGTCCACACTAAAACCTCGAAAAATTTGGTTCGATGATGTAGTGAGCCGACTCAATGTTGATGGAAGAGGGGAGCTACTTGGAGAATTCAGAGGTGACGACCTGTTGTTGGTAATAGACCAGAAAGGTATCGTAAAAACCATCCCGCCTGATTTGCTTACCCGTTTCAACGACGATATGGTGGTTCTGGAAAAATGGAATCCCGACAAACCAATTTCTGTCGTTCACTATGTAGGTGACAAGGAGCGCTTTTACCTGAAACGATTTTTGGTCGAAAACCCGAATAAAGAAGAATTGGTGATTGACGAGGACCCTAAATCCTATTTGGAACTGGTCTCCACCGATTGGAAACCTATGTTGGAAATTGAATTTGTCAAACCAAGGGGCAAAGACCAAAAACCGAACCTTGAAGTAAATATTGAGGAGTTTATTGCGGTAAAAGGAATCAAAGCGCTGGGCAATCAACTGACACCGGACAAGGTGAAGAACATCAATGTTTTGGATTCACTTCCTTACGAAGAACCAGAAGAACAAGAGCCCGAGGATATAGAGGTAATCGACGAAGAGCAAATAAACAATGATGATACTGATATAGGGACAAAGAATGATAGTTCTGATCAAACTACTTTGTTTTAACGCTTTTTATAGCTAATTTTCCCAATTGAGTTACACACCAAACAGATTGCTTAATACATCTATATGGATTTTACAAACCCGCTGGTATATGGCGTACCAGTTTTTATTGCCTTTATTTTACTTGAACTTACGTATAGCAAAACCCATGATCACGAGCACCATCATGAGCTCTACAACTGGAAGGATTTAGCGGCAAGTGGTTTTATGGGGATTGGGTCTGCAATCCTTGGACCTCTTTTCAAAGTAGCTTTTGCCATTCTTCTTTTTGAAGGTACTTATGAGTTGTTCAATCCAGTAGTGGATGGGGTCAGAACAAATATTATAGGCTATGAATCTTTTGGATACGCTTGGTACGTTTGGATTTTGTGTCAATTAGGTGATGATTTTACGTATTACTGGTTCCACAGGGCCAATCACGAGGTACGCATTTTATGGGCGGCTCATATTGTTCACCACTCATCCGACAACTTTAATTTAGGCACCGCAATCCGAAATGGATGGTTCACCATTTTGTACAAGCCCTTCTTTTATATGTGGTTGCCAGCAATTGGTTTCCCTCCAGAAATGGTGGTAGTTTGTTTAGGTATTGAAGCCTTATGGCAATTTCAACTCCATACCGTTTATGTTCCAAAACTTGGGTTTTTAGAGAAAATATTCAACACACATACCATGCACCAGGTACATCACGCCCAAAATGTGGAGTATTTGGACAAGAACCACGGAGGATTCTTGAATATCTTTGATAAGATGTTCGGCACCTGGAAGGAACTGGACGATGATATTGATGTAAAATACGGCGTGATTCACGCTCCGGAATCATATAATCCGGTAGTGATTCTCACCCATGAATTCAAAGATATCTGGAAGGATGTAAAGAAATCCAAAAAGCTTTCACATAAACTCATGTACATTTTTGGCCCTCCGGGGTGGAGCCATGACGGAAGCACACTTACCGTGAAACAGCAGCAACGATTGTTCAAAAAACACAAGGAAGCTAGTCCTGAACTGGCTTATCAACGACCTAACTAGAGTTTTAGCCCAAAAGCCTGAAAGATTATCAATCTATTTTGTGGGCCGTTCCTTTAAACTTTCGATTATCCCCAACAACGTTGTACTCAAAAGTATATGAAGATTCTGTTGTGGTCAATATTTTGATATGAATTGGTTTTTCTTCGGCCTTGTTCTTGGGATTTAAATTTTTAAGAACGTATTCGCAATCATTTATCCACCGAATGGAAGAGGAGTCCACCTTGCCTTCATATTCATCAACTTCCAAATCCAATGTTCGGCTAAAAGTCGTTTCTTTCTCTTCACCATTCACCATTGCGGTAAAAGTAAAGTTGCCCGTTTTAAAATCCGTACAGTTGCGCTGTGGGGGTTGACCGCAGGCTATGAAAAATAGCGCAATTAAACCAAAATAGAAATGTTTTATCATAACCACAAAGAAACGGAATGTAGCGGAAAGGGTCAATCCTTTTTTGTGTTGAATGTATCAAAAGTACCATCCGAATAAAACATAACTATTTTATAGGGTTCTTTGGATTGCTTTTGTGCTATGACAGATTCTCTTTTGGTTGGTTCAATCTTGAAATTTTCAATTTCAAGATTAGTCTTCTTAGCAACAGGCTCTTCTTCAATATTATCTGTTTCAGGAAAATTTCCTTTTCCTTTTAATAACCAATCTAGTTTGATTTCGGGGTAGGTGTCCACCAATTTCATGATAAAATCAAGACTTGGTTTATTTCTCCCATTAAGCAAATGAGACATACTTGAACGTTGCACCCCAATCTCATCAGCAAAGGCAGAAACCGACAGTTCTAGGTGTTCGATCACCATTTCAATACGTGAGACAATTTCTTTATTCACAAACGTAAATTTTACAGATCAAAGATACCAAATTACATCTCATACTGTAAAAAACAAAGGAATTATCAGTGATTTTATTTGATGTATAAGTTGATATAAAAATCTTTATGGCATTGATTAACAATTATTTGAATTCTAAATTATTTTTATTGTTTACATTATGCAATTTCAGGGCGCCCCACACTATTTGACTGATTACAATTGTATATTAATTGATAATTAAGTCTATTTACATTTGTAAATTCAACTATGGTTACTTTTGTAAACTTCAATTGCAAAACCTTATGCTCGATTATTCGTTATTTAAAGAGAACTCCATTCAAGGACGCTACATAAATATGGAATCCATACGGCCCTGTTTTGCCAAGATTTCATCGGTTGTGAACTGTATTGGTAAATCCGTCAATGGGGTTGATATTAGTGCTTTTCAATTGGGAAAGGGGGACAAAAAGATTCTGATGTGGTCCCAAATGCACGGCAATGAATCCACAACCACAAAAGCGGTCTGGGACCTAGTAAATTTTTTACAGTCTGATGAGCCTTCTGCAATTGATATACTAAAAGCGTGCACCATTATGATAGTACCCATACTGAATCCGGATGGCGCCAATGCATACACACGTGTTAATAGCAATGATATTGACCTTAACCGCGATGCCAAAAATTTAACGCAACCTGAAAGTATTGCTTTTCGAAAATTGTTCGAATCATTCCAACCCGATTTCTGCTTTAACCTGCATGACCAACGTACCTTGTTCAGTGCAGGAAAAACGAACAAACCAGCTACAGTATCGTTTTTATCGCCTGCTAGCAATAAGGAACGGCACATAACCACAAACCGCGAAATGGCCATGAAATTGATTGCTGCCATGAACCATATGCTTCAGACCCGTATTCCTGGGCAGGTGGGGCGATATGATGATGGTTTCAACGACAATTGCATAGGGGATACCCTCCAAATGTTGGGTGTGCCCACCATTCTATTTGAAGCGGGCCATTATCCGAAGGATTATGAACGAGAGAAAACACGGGAACTTATTTTTTTCTCACTTGTAGAAGCTATCGGAATAATTTCGGAAGACCGAATCAATGACTTTAAAACTGGGGATTATTTCTCCATTCCAAATAATGACAAACTATTTTTTGATGTTTTAGTGAAGCATCCCGAAGTAGTGAATGCCGAGTTTGAGAAGGGGCATTGGGTAGGAATTCGATATAAAGAAGTGTTGCAGGATAAAAAAATCATTTTTCAGCCTGAGATTACTGAAATTGGGCCGTTAGAAGGTTTTTATGGGCACCGGACCATAGAATGTGTTGATTCCAAGGATTTTGGGCTTAGATCTTCCCAGAAAGAAATTCTCGATTTGCTACTGAAAATCAATAAATAAAAGGAGTTTATCGGAGGTTCTTGCATATTATTTAAAAAAGAACCATTTTTATTACGTAAATTTCCTTTTTTAACTACTTTTGCTGCAAAATTCAACGTAATGAACAAAGTTAAACTAGACGAGATAGATCATCAGATTTTGGATATGTTAATCGATAACACCCGTACACCCTTTACGGACATCGCAAAGAAATTGCTGATTTCTGCAGGTACGGTTCATGTCCGAGTCAAAAAAATGGAAGAGTCCGGAATCATTAAAGGTTCTTCCCTAACCTTAGATTACGTAAAACTAGGGTATTCATTCATCGCCTACGTGGGTATTTTCTTGGAAAAAACACACCAAACCAAATTTGTTTTGGAAAGGTTGAGCCAAATACCATACGTTACCGTAGCGCACATTACAACAGGAAAGTTCAATATTTTCTGTAAAATCCGTGCACGGGACACTACACATGCCAAAAACATCATTTTTAAGATAGATGATATTGAAGGTATCAGCAGAACGGAAACAATGATTTCCTTGGAAGAGAGCATCAACGATAAGAGACGTTTGATGCACACCATCTTCAACGAGCTGTAGCACCTCATAATATTTATGGTACTATCGGAACTTCCATCTTCTGAATACAATCCATTTTACCAGACCTATATTATGGCGCTGGGCAATGTGGAATTGCTTGAAGAGTTAATAAACGGAAAAAAAGCACTTGTGTCCGTTTTTGAAGAAATACCAGAAGACAGATTAAATTATGCCTATGCCGAGGGCAAATGGTCCTTGGCTGAGGCATTGTTGCATATAATAGATACGGAACGCATTTTCCAATACAGGGCACTTTGTATTGCGCGAAACGACAAGACTCCCTTACCTGGTTTTGATCAAGATGACTATGTTCCGTTCTCCAATGCGGCAAAGCGTTCAAAAACAGATTTGATTACCGAATATAAAACGGTAAGAGATGCTACGATATCGCTATTTGCTTCATTTGATGATGAGGCGTTGGTGAGACTGGGGACAACCAGTGGTTCCAAAATGAGTGTTAGAGCCCTTGGTTTTATTATATGTGGGCATCAGGCACATCATGTTCGTGTAATTCAGGAACGCTATCTTGATTGATCAATAGTCCTCCTCCTCATTCAGATCTTCTGAGGCGGTTTCAAGATTTTCAAAAGAGTCCCCCTCAAATTCAGAGGCTATCAATTCCTTATCTAGTTCCTTGTCTATAGTTTCCTCGAAATTGGCCATAAAATTAGAAAGACTCTTACTGATTTTTACCAAGTAGATAGTGTCTTCTGTCCTAACTTCCACGGCATCGATTACTTCCCCAGTGGGTTTTTTAATGGTAATAATATCATCGTCCCCGTAACCATCAGGATAGGAGTCAATTAATTTTGCAGCCACATCATGGCTCAACTTTTTGTAGTCTATCAAAATTCGTTTCATAATGGTCAGTTATTAAAAGTGTCCCTAAACTAGGAATTTTCGAATCCGATGAACTCAAAGAGTTGTAAACGTAAAAAAGAAGTATATAAAAAGTTTATTCCTTGTAGTAAGCGAAGGCTTTGGAAAATAATTCTTCAGGGATTTTTATGTCCGTAACAGCATTCCCGATGTCCTGGAGCAATACAAAATTTACATTGCCGTGCGAATTCTTCTTATCGTATTTGAGCAATTGTAGAATTGCATCAATATCATCTTCGGTAAACTCGACTTTGTCAAAATAGGTTAGGAACGCCTTCTTGATTTCGTCCAACGCCAATTTTGAAAGCCCTCTAAGCTCATGCGATAAATAACCTTCCAATATCATCCCGGCAGCAATTGCTTCCCCGTGCAACAATGTTTTCTTATCTGGATTATCCAAGCAGTACGACTCGATAGCGTGGCCCAAGGTGTGCCCAAAATTGAGGATCTTTCGCAGACCTTGTTCTGTAGGGTCTTGTAGAACCACTTCATTTTTTATGGAAATGGATTGTTGAATTCTAGCAGCATCCGTAAAATCTCCTTTAGCTACGATATCTTCCCAATACGCCTTGTCCCGGATGAGACCATGTTTCAGCATTTCCGCATATCCGCTTTTCGTTTGGCGTGCATCGAGCGTTTTCAGGAATTCAGGAAAAATCAAAACCATCTGTGGTTGATTGATGACCCCTATTTGATTTTTTAATGAACCCAAATCAACCCCCGTCTTGCCACCAATGGAAGCATCCACCATAGAAAGCAGGGTAGTGGGGATATTGATAAAATCAATTCCACGTTTAAAGGTGGAGGCGACAAAACCTCCCATATCGGTCAGTACGCCACCTCCAAGATTGATCAGGAGGCTTTTGCGGTCGCCATCAAAATTGGAAAGATCTTCCCAAAGTTGCAAACAAGTGTGAATGTGCTTATTTTCTTCACCAGATTTTATTTCAAGTAGGGAATCAATGGTATGGTCAACGATTTCCTTAAAAATGGGTAAACAATGCTCCTTGGTGTTTTCATCCACCAACAGGAATATTTTCGAATAACTTTTATTGGCAATATGTTGGTTGAGCGCCGCTTTTGCCAATTCATTTATGTGAACTTCGTAGGATTGTGATTTTACCGACTCCATAATTTTAATTACACCACTAAATAAAGACTATTTTTATATTTAAGCCCTTTGTTGGTTAACTTATATCAATATCTTAAAGGGTTGATTCTTTTTTTGCTGATTATGTTATATTCGGAACAAGCTGCTTAACAAAAAGAATTCGTCACTTTTATAGCAATCCCTGTTTGGCTGAAGTCCATACCCACTGAACTAATTTGTTTTTTCTGCTGATGGCCACCTAGTTCCTTGTGAATCCATATTGGAAAAATCTACATGTTTTAAGTTAATTTTTATCTTTTCCAGTGCAAAAATATAGAATCTCCGTGACTATATTTGGAAGCGTAAATGCACAGGTTTTGAATAGACTTTTTGTTCAATAACAAGGCATTTTCAAAATAAGAAATACTGTTCTGGTTTTCAATGTTTTGAGTTGAGGAATTATGTAGAAGAATACATCTTAAAGCTTATCAATCCCGAGCCCCAAGCATTAAAAATCAGAAAATATAGAAACCAAGACCGCGGGTCTTAATGCCTAATTTTGAATGCGACCGAATTTCGAGAACACTGCAATAGCTTTTGAGCTTAAATCCGACTCCCAACTGGAGCGAGCTTACTTTCTTTTTAAAATGATTTCCATAGAACCCTTGGTTAAGATAGGAACCGCCTTGACCAATGTTGCCATAAAGGCCCATTTGCCTGTAGAGGGATTGATCAGGACCACCGTATTCGACCATTTTTGTGGTGGCGTGAACGAAAAGGACTGTTTGCCCATTATAGATAATATGTATGGTAACGGAGTTTATTCTGTACTCGATTATTCGGCCGAGGGGAAATCAGTGGACAATCAGTTTGATTTTGCCATGGAAAAAACATTGGAAATCTTGGATTTTGTCAAAGAAAAAGACGCCTTGCCCTTTGCTGTTTTTAAACCTACCGGTTTTGGAAGGTTTAAATTGTTCGAAAAGGTTACTGCCGGTACCAAGTTGACCGAAGAGGAACAAGCAGAGTGGGGAAGAATCGTAAACAGGTTCGAAAAAGTCTGTCAAAAAGCCCACAACCTTGATGTTTCCCTTTTGATTGATGCCGAGGAAAGTTGGATGCAGGATGCAGCCGATGATTTGGTTTTGAACATGATGCGCAAGTACAATAAAGAAAAAGCAGTTGTCTTCAACACCTTTCAGATGTACCGTTGGGACCGAATGGGCTACATCATAAAATTACACGAAACTGCCAAAGAAGAAGGTTTCAAGATTGGCGCTAAAGTGGTGCGTGGTGCCTATATGGAGAAAGAGAACGACAGGGCAGACGATAAAGGTTATGAAAGTCCTATCTGTAAAAGCAAACGATTGACCGATGAAAATTTTGATGCAGCCATCGATTATATGATGGAGCACTTGGAGTATTTTACCATTTTCGCTGGAACCCACAACGAGCAAAGCACCTTAAAACTAGTGGATTTGATGGAGGAGAAGCAGGTATCTCCCGACGATTCCCGAATTTGGTTCGGACAATTGTTTGGAATGAGCGACCATATAACCTACAACTTAGCGGCCCATGGATACAGCTCGGTTAAGTATATACCCTATGGCCCTGTTCGTGACGTAATGCCTTATTTGATTAGAAGGGCAGAGGAGAATACCTCCGTGGCCGGACAAACTTCCAGGGAACTTACCTTGATTACAAAAGAGCGGAAGCGCAGGAAGATGGAAGGGTAGTGGTCTACTTGGTCAATTCTTAGTTCAAAAAAAACAAATCAACCTGTGAATTTTGGGTGATTTATAAATCTGAATTAGCTTTTACAAATTACAAACAGCTCTGTTTGTGCACTGTCTTTTTTGCTTGGATATTTAGTCCATGCAAATTTTTCCTAAAGAAATTATTGATAATACAATTCAATCTTACATTCCTAAAAATGGGGTGAAGAGCAGGGTGGTTTATGGAATAATATTAACTACTACCCTGTTGGCTATCTGCGCTATGCCTTTTTTAAAGGTGAAAATCTATAAAAATGCACAAGGCTTGGTCAAACCTTCTAAGGAACGTATTGCCATAACAAGTCTTAATTCGGGAAAAGTATTGTTTTCCAACATCCAAAGTAATACATATGTAAACAAAGGGGATGTATTGCTAATCATTCAGAACAACGTGCTCAATGAACAAATTGCCCTTACCACATATGATACAAAAAGGTTATCGGAAGAAATAGGGGACCTACAATATCTTTTGACCCAAAGGCCAGTATTAAGCGATAGCATTCAATCGGCAAAATACCAAAAGGAGTATTTTCAGTTTATAGAAGTCTCCTTTGAACATAAAACTCGAATAAAGAAATTAAAAATTGATTTTGACCGTAATCACAAACTTTTGGACAAAGGGGTGATTGCAAAAGCTGAGTTTGAAAACATCAAATTGGAATATGATTTAGCCTTAAATGCTTTTAATCAGTTCAAAAAGCAACAATTCAACACATGGGAGTCCAGTTTGACAGCGTTGAAGAATGAATTGGAAATTACCCAAAACAAAAACTCCCAATATTTACAGAGTAAAAATGAACATATAGTTACCGCCCCTGTAACGGGTTCCATAGTGAATCCAATGGGGATTGAAAGGGGCAGTATTGTAACATCTGGAGCCTTGTTGGCTGAGATATCCCCCGATACAAGGTTGTTGGCCGAATGTTATGTGAGCCCACTGGATATAGGACTTATCGACAAGTCAAAACCAGTTAATTTTCAGATAGACGCCTTTAACTACAACCAATGGGGCTTGGCAACGGGAAGAATCTTGGAGATTTCGGAAGATATAGAATTGATCAATGAGCAACCAATTTTTAAGATGAGATGTCAGATAAACGAGGAGTTTTTGGAACTTAAAAATGGAGCAAAGGGAACCATAAAAAAGGGGATGACTTTTAATGCTCGCTTTGAACTCACCGAAAGGACCCTGTACCAGCTCTTATATGACAAGGTTGACGATTGGATGAATCCTTCTTCAAAAGAGAAAAAAGATTATTGACATAAGTGCAAACTTGATTTACTGGAAAATAATTAGTATAAAATCCTCAAATTATATGAACAACATTAAGAACCTTGAACGTCTGCAACGTCTACACTTGCTCATTGAAGGTGAAAATACGGGCACTCCCAAAGAACTGGCAGCCCTTATGGGCATCAGCGAACGTAAAGTGTACCAGCTTGTAGAGGAGCTAAAACATTTAAATGCTGCTATATGTTATAGCAGGAGTAGAAAAACATATTACTATTGTGATGATTTCAAATTAATGATAAACATTTCTGTTACCGTGTTGAGCAACAACGAGGTGACCGAAATTTATGGGGGAAGTTATTTTTTAAAGAAAAAATCTTTCCTGCAAGGTTCGTGCGGTGGACAAAAGTACTGTGGTCTCAACAAAGTAAGAATATGCGCATAACAAAAGCTTTGTGAAAATCATTTATTAATCAAATCAATATCATTATGATGAATTTAGAGAAATTAGATGTTCAAAGACTGGACTCAAATGAAATGCTTTCTATTGATGGAGGGGGAATGCCTGAAAATTACAATGAAGTTGCAGCTGTAATTTTCTTTCCTTTTTATACGATAGGATATCTCTTAGGCCGTGTTTAATTTAAAAATCAATGCTATGCTCAATAATCTTAAATTAGAAAAGTATAATGTTATTCCTTTAGAAAAGAAAAGTCTTAAAAGTATCAATGGAGGCATTTTGCCTATTATTGTAGGAATAATAGTTTTTAGCATGTCTATCGGTTATGCTGATGGAAGACGTGACAAACAATAGTATTATTTAAGGTTCCTTTTTTTTGAAGAAAGGAACCTTAAATCTTATTTTTGACATAGGTTTTAAAAATATTTCAATTATGAAAGAGAGTAGTATTAAAAATATCATCCTTTGGGCAATAACTTTTGTTATTGTTATATTCACTTTGGTAGGTTATTTGGATGGACGAGCCGACAAAGAGAAAAGCAGCTTTAAAAAGACAAACATTGAATAATTTGTATAAATTTTTTAGGTGTGTCATATATACTTAAGCCAAATGCTTTTACAGCACAAGCAGATAATCAGCTTGATTTATTTTTTTGATTTTTCTTTCTCCGCACTTTTTTTGCACTAAGCACCTGTAATTTGTCATGTAAAATAATATTCATGACAAAAACAACAATCAAACAACACGATATTACAGATTGTGGGGCTGCTTGCCTGGCTTCCATTTCAGCACACTACAATTTTCAAATACCTATTTCACGCATACGGCAATATGCAGGCACCGATAAAAAAGGAACAAATGTTTATGGTCTTATTAAAGCGGCCGAGAAGTTGGGGTTTGAAGCAAAAGGGGTCCGTGGTGATTTTGAAAGTCTATTTAAGATACCCAAACCAACCATTGCACATGTAATAGTTCGTGAACGATTACATCATTATGTGGTGATTTACAAAGTGACCAAAACATACATAAAGGTCATGGATCCTGGCACGGGGAAACTGGAAAAGCGAAGCCATGAGGATTTTAAAAAGGAGTGGACCGGTGTTTTGGTACTGATGCTGCCCAACGAGACTTTTGAAAAAGGAAATGAAAAGGTATCTGTATTCAAGAGGTTTTGGTTCTTACTGAAACCACATAGAGCGGTACTTATTCAAGCTTTTGTTGGTGCTTTGGTATACACGCTATTGGGTTTTTCCACATCTATTTATATTCAAAAAATAACGGACCACGTCTTGGTAGATGGAAATGCGCAACTATTGAACTTGTTGAGTGTCGTAATGATTGTCCTATTAGTAGTCCAACTCGCTATTGGGTATTATAAGGACACCTTCCTTTTAAAGACAGGTCAGCAGATTGATGCTCGTTTGATTTTGGGCTATTACAAACACTTATTAAAGTTGCCCCAACAATTTTTTGACACCATGAGAGTAGGGGAGATCATATCCCGAATCAATGATGCGGTCAAGATTAGAAACTTTATCAATGGAGTGTCCCTTAATCTGACGGTGAATATTCTTATCGTGATTTTCTCGTTTGCTTTGATGTTCACGTATTATTGGAAGCTGGCCCTGATCATGTTGATCATAATTCCGGTTTACTCTCTAATTTATTGGATTGTAAACAAACTCAACAGGAAAGTAGCACGTAGGGTCATGGAAAATGCTGCCGATCTGGAAAGTCAATTGGTGGAGTCCTTGAATTCGGTAGGTACCATTAAACGATTTGGATTGGAAGATTTTGCCAATATCAAAACCGAGACTCGTTTTATTACACTTTTGAGAACGGGATACACTTCCGCATTGAACACCATTTTTTCCCAAACATCATCAAAAGCTATTTCCCAAGTATTCATTATAGTATTGCTTTGGGCAGGTTCCGGATTTGTTATTGAAAGACAGATTAGCCCTGGCGAGCTATTATCGTTCTATGCCATTATTGGATATTTTACTGGGCCATTGAGCAGTTTGATAGGAGCAAATAAAGAAATTCAAAATGCCCTTATAGCAGCTGACCGGCTTTTTGAAATTATGGATTTGGAGCGAGAGGAGAAAGATAAAAATTTAGTGTTCAGTAGGGATAAGGTTGATGACATTACCTTCTCGGAGGTATGTTTTCAGTATGGAACAAGGGTCGAAGTCTTTAAAAATTTAAACCTGACCATTCAGAAAGGCAGCATAACTGCCTTTGTGGGGGAAAGTGGCTCAGGAAAATCGACCCTTGTATCCCTCATACAGAACATCTATCCCATTAATAAAGGCAAAATCCGAATCGGGGACATAGATATTAACCATATAGAAAACCATAGTCTCCGTAATTTGATAAGTGTAGTGCCTCAGAAAATTGACCTGTTTGCTGGGAATGTTATTGAGAATATTGCGGTAGGGGAACTCCAACCTGATTTTGAAAAGATTCACAAAATATGCAAGGACATTGGTATTTTGGATTTTATTGAGAGCCTTCCCAACGACTTTAGCACTTATTTAGGTGAGAATGGTGCATCCTTGTCAGGTGGTCAAAAGCAGCGGATAGCCATTGCAAGGGCATTGTATAAAAATCCAGAAATTTTGGTATTGGACGAAGCCACCTCCTCTTTAGATAGTAACTCGGAGAATTATGTGCAAAAAACCATTGATAATTTACGCTCTGAGGGCAAAACCGTAATCATTATAGCCCATAGGTTGAGTACTGTTATCAATGCGGATAAAATAGTGGTATTGGACAAAGGCCAAGTTTTGGAAGAGGGCTCGCATTACCAATTATATGATCAAAAAGGGGCTTATTTTAAGTTGTGGCAACAACAAGTGCCTTCATTCCTATCCATACTTAAACCTGTTAACTGATAAATTTTACGTTTATGGCAAAGCTTACACAACAAATAGCAGTTTTAGAACGAATTGACCAATTGATACGATTAAAAGCTACAGGAAGGCCCAAACAATTAGCTGATCGGCTAGAGGTTTCGGAGGCAACCGTGTTTAGAATGATAGAGACGATGAAAGAACTTAATGCCCCCATTTGTTATGATCTGGCACGGCAAAGTTATGTGTATACGGAAACCACCAATTTTAAATGTGGTTTTTATATGGAAGAATTAGATGAAACATCTGAGCGGAACCTTTCGGGTGGATATAGTTTCAAAAATATGGTTCAACTATTGGAATTTTAACATTTTTCACCTGCTCACTCTCAAAATTTGAGAGTGACATGTCTCATATTTGAAATGTAACACAAAGCAGCGCGCAACAGAAATTTCTGGCTTTGGTTACGAAAATTATTGTTTAATTTAAAACTTAAAAAATGAAAGATTTAGTATTAATTGAACTATCAGTTGATAGTTCCAAATCTATTTCTGGGGGTAGCTTATCAACTGGAATGGGTTCTTTATTTAGAGGCAGTCTATCATTAAGCTTAGCTGGGGCGCATGCTGCCTTTGATTTTGCAAATGGTTTTATAGACAGGTTTACAGCTAACACAAAATAATTATATATCATGGAATATAAAGGAATCACAGAAATTTCAAATCAAGAGTTATTGAATATTAACGGTGGCCACAAGGGATTCTTCTATAAAACTGGTGTTCTTGCTGCAGGCGCATTTCTTTTTGGCCTAGGCGTGTTAACTGGTATTAGTGAAGGATTTGATGAGGGTGTTAAATCTTAAAATAATAATTATGATAATATATTTAAAAGTTAATGAATTAAGAGACATCAACGGTGGTTGTGCAACAAGTAATGACCCAGATGTCCAAGCTGGAATGAATATTGGTTGTGCAATTGGTAGAGCAATAGGAAATACTGTCCGGCAATTAAAATCAATATTTGACATTTTTTGAAATTATATTGTAACTTTCGTTATGACTGATTCAAAAAAAAACAAACATACTCTAAAGCATAGTTTAGGGTATGTTTTTTTGTATTTACTTTACATATTAATTTATTCTGGCATCATAAATGGCTTCGTAGCATTAGTATGTTATTTTATTGGTGTGAAAATACCATATGAAAATGTTAATATCATTTTCAAAAATATTTCCTTGATTAAGCATAGCCTTTTTTCACTTCTGATTTTCAGTCTGATATTGATGCCATTAATTGAAGAATTGACATTTAGACTGCAATTAGATAAAAAGAAAAGTAATATAAATGTTTCTGCATTTGCGGGAGTTTTATTTTTGGCGTACTCCTTTTTTTCAGGTGACAAATTTCTAAGCGTAATCATAATAGTTTATCTATCCATAATAGGAATTCTTTATGTAAAAAAAACAAATTTGAAAAGTAAATTTCTTTCCTATCTTTTTTGGATTGTCGTATTTTTTTCATGTTTATCACAAATAAGATTTGTTTTAATTTTTGAGAATGAGAATTGGCCTTTATACCTCATGTTCTTTACAGTCATGTCAATAAAAGCTTTCTACTTGGCAAAAATTGCCAGAGAAAATGGGGTCTATTATTCGTTTGGATTAAATATGATTTTTTACATCCTACCAACTATAAATTACATCTCTAATTATTATTGAGTATATTTTAAAATATTTGCGGACATACATTTAGTTTTAGTGTCTTACAGGTTATCAATATAGGTATGAAATGAAATCAAAAAACAAAGGCTGGGTTCGTATACTTCTAATTATAGTCCCATACTTTTTTATTGTTGGTCTTTTCCAGTTTGCTGGGGCATATGTATCAGGTAAAGAAATTTCACCTGAATACGTACAAGAAACAACCGAACAGCATCTCATCACTTCATTCTTCGGTTTATTGGGTACATTATTCGTAATTTATCTGTTTGTCGAGTTGGTCGATGATGAACGCTTTGCTGACGTTGGCCTGCATTTTAAAAATCATAAAAAAGGCATCTTATTAGGGCTAATTGCGGGTTTGTTCATTATGGTTGCTGGATATTTAGTTCTCGATGCTTTAAATCAAATAGAGTATGCAAAGACCATATTCTTGGGTGGTGAGTTTTTAATGGCCATCTTTTTATTTCTCATAGTTTCTATATCCGAGGAGATATTTTTTCGCGGATATGTTCTACGAAACTTTATGGAGTCCATGAACAAGTATGTGGCTTTATTTGTATCTGCGCTATTTTTTGCGCTTATGCATGCGGCCAATCCAAATCTCTCCCTGATTGGAAACATCAACCTTTTTCTTGCAGGGGTTTTATTGGGCTTGCCCTACATCTATACCAAAAACCTCATGTTTCCCATTGCTTTCCATTTTAGCTGGAATTTCTTTCAATCCCTATTTGGGTTTAATGTAAGTGGTCTTGACTCCTATTCTCTCATCGAGTTTAGAACCACACAGGACACCTGGGTCAGCGGAGGGGATTTCGGTTTTGAAGGCTCTGTTTTAGCAATTTTGTTTCAAATAATTTTGATAGTTGCCCTCTACGCAGTATTCAACAACAAGAAAAAAGAAAAGTTGAGCATTGGGATTTAAAGATTGGTTATGAGGATTTCTTCCACTGATCATCCAAAATTCTTTTGAAAAAGACCCCTGGTGTCACCCCGGTTTTATCTTTAAAGCATTTGGTAAAAACGCTTATGGAATTAAACCCATACATTTCGGCAATCTGGATCATGGACTTGGTTTTTACGATTTTAGGATTTTCCTTCAAATCGTTTATCGCATAGGTAATTCGGATATCCTTTAGATAACTCGCGAAATTTTTGCTTTTATGTACATTGATTACCTTGGACAGATAAGAACTATTGGTATTCAGTTCCTTGGCTAAGGATTGTTGCGTCAAGGAATTTTCTAAAAAACCCTTTCTCTGTTCCCAAATTTCTAGGTTTTGCAATACTTTGGCAACTGTTTCTTCATCCAGTTGCTCCTTAGTTTCCTTTGAGACATCGGTTTTTTCAAGTGTTAGACTGCCACCCATTAAACGAGCCAGCCGATTTTTCGTCCTTTTGTATTTTATAAAATAGGCCGTCAAACCTATCAGCATACATCCGCACATTATATATAACCATGTCAGCCACTTGGATTTCGACGAGATAATGTTTCCCAGCGATTCTTTTTCTTCCTCTTGCATAGGGAGGTCAAACTTTTTTAGGGTTATCTCACGTAGGTTTTTTTGAGTGATCAAGAGTAAACTGTCATAATAAACAACCCTTTTTAAATAGTGATCGGCCAAACCGGTATTTCCATCGTTTACTGCATCCTTTAAGAGAAACTGGTAAATCTCGCTGCAATTATCACGCAATGGATAGTTTCTTAGCCTTAAAAGACTGTCAATGGTCAAAAAGTAATCTCTTTTTCTGTCTTGATTTCCCAATTCGCCTTCAATCATTCCCAAATAAAATAGGTCGTCAGCAGATTGAAGGTTATTACTTTTTTTATTATACCTCTCCAGAGTATCCTTTGCCCTCCTAAAATTGTTCAAATAAAAATCCAGTTTTGCACTTTGTGTTTTAAATTGATTGAGAAAGTTTTTATCATTATATTTTTTAGATAAATCCAACCCTTTTCTGATATACTTGTTTGCAGAATCTAACTCCATTGCAAATAGAAAACTCCTAGACATTTGTTCTACCCAAAACAATTCAAGATTCTCAAATTGTTCAATATTGGTTTTATTTAGGTCAAGATAATCCCTTGTTTTTCTTTGAAGTAGAATAGCTTCATCTTCTTGACCAAATACAGCTTTGATATCCGCTATGAATATTAAAACAATTATTGATAAATCATAATTATTGCATCGTCTTGCCAGATTATAACTTTTTATATATTCATTGGCTGCTAAATAATTCTTATCATTATCATAAAATAGGGCTCCTTTGGTATAATGTGCATAAGCCATGAATTCATCTAAATCCAATTTCTTAATCCCCATAATACTATTTGCTATTGTAATTGAGGAATCTACACTTTTTATTCCTTCAATGAGTTTTAAGTTATAAGCATTTAGTCTTAATGCCCGAGCCACTTCTAAAGTATCATAATTATTTTTGGCTTTTTTTACATAAGCGGAGAATGCATTTTCTATATATAGAGAATCTCCATCGGAAACCATAATGTCATAGAGTTCATCATAGGTAAGGTTGGATAAATCTCCCGAATAGGTGTCCTTATTTTGAGCCCAGCAGAAAACCACACTGCTAAGAAGAAGGCATAGAGTTAATTTAAATTCTTTGACCAAAACAAACTTCATACTAGATTAGAGTTAAAAAGTAGGAAATATATGCTTTTGAAAATAAAAATTCACCTGTTAATTGATGTATGGTCCGTATGAGTTGACAAATGCCCTGTAGATAACGTCAATCTATTTCCTCCATGTTTTGCAATGTAACCACATCCTCACAATTCTTGGCTTTTAATTCCAGTTCCCGACCCTTGTATTCATGAGAAATGTAATACGTTTTGCATGGTTCGGATTTGGTGTCGCTTTTGCCAAAATCAACATTTCCATCCTTTAAAAAGGACTGAACCATCAGGGTGTCTTGGTATTGCTCTGGAAGCGATTCAGAAAAAACCAAAGGTTTTGAGCGCATGTCCTTGAGTACCCTGCAATTGGGCAAATAGCAAAAATCAAACCCTTCCTCACCTGATTTTTTCTTCAAGAAAAAAACTAAAAAAATCAATCCTATGGATAGTCCAACCAAGTACCATCCCAATCGTTTCAAAAATGCCATCTATATTAAAAAATAAGAAAGTTAATATCGTTGTAGCTCATGCCGAACCAATCACCAACCGATTTGTTCGTTAAAATTCCGTGGTACATATAAAGTCCATTCCGCAAGCCTTTATCAAATCTAATTGAGTGTTCCAAACCACCTTCTTCCCCGATTTTTAATAAATATGGAGTGAAGATATTACTGATGGAAATGGATGAAGTCCTTGGGTATCGAGAAGGAATATTTGGTACCCCGTAATGAATGACCCCGTATTTTTCAAAAGTGGGTTTTCTATGTGTAGTTACTTCGGAAGTTTCAAAACAACCTCCCATATCAATGCTAACATCGATGATCACGGCCCCTTTCTTCATATTTTCCACCATGGATTTGGAAACAACAACGGGCGAACGGTCCTTTCCGCGTGTTGCGCCAATGGCCACATCGCAACGTTTTAGGGATTTCAATAAATTTTTGGGCTGTACTGTAGAGGTATATACGGTTTGCTTCAAATTGGCCTGTAATGTTCTCAGCTTACTGATGGAGTTATCAAAAACCTTTACGTTGGCACCAAGCCCAATCGCAGACCTAGCGGCAAATTCACCTACTGTCCCAGCTCCAATAATGACAACCTCTACGGGTGGAACACCACTAATATTTCCGAACATTAGGCCGTTGCCCGTATTAGGATTTGACATCAATTCGGAAGCAATTAGGATTGAAGAAATACCAGCAATTTCACTAAGGGAGCGGACGGCCGGATAGTTTCCGTCTTCATCCCGTATGTATTCAAACGCTATGGCCGTTAATCTTCGTTTGGCCATGGTTTCAAAATATTCTTTGTTCTGGGTCTTAATTTGAAGCGCAGAAATAACAATGGTCTGCGGATTCAACATCTCAATCTCGGAAAGGGTAGGGGGCTCCACTTTTAGAATTATCGGACAGGAAAACACCTTTTTGGTATCCCTGGTTATTTCCGCCCCGGCATTGGTATAATCGATATCGGAAAAATTGGCTCCTTCGCCAGCCCCGGATTCCAACAACACCCGATGTCCGTTCGCAGTAATGGCATTTACGGCATCTGGCGTAAGACAAACCCGCTTTTCTTGGTACTGGTTTTCTTTGGGTATCCCAATAAAAAGTTCGCCCTTTTGTTTGGTGACCTCCAAGGTTTCTTCTTGGGGAAGCAATTGTTGTTTGCTAAATGGGGAGGAAGCGTGGCTCATAAGGAGTAAATCTATTCAAGATGCCGATTTGACATTTGAGCAAATTTACATTTTTTTTGAAACGCTCTTTTGACGCTGTTCCAATTTCTCGCGTTCCTTGCGCAATTCTTCTTTCTCTTTTAAGATTTGAAGTTCGGTGTCCATAGCTTCAAGGTCGATGCCATGTACGTGTTTATCCACGAGTTTTACCCTAATAAAGTAAACAACAGGAACTATTACCATGGTAACGGCTATGACATATAGGATTTCGTTTTCATCTATTCGTTCGCTATTGGTATAGTTCAATACCGTGTATAGCTGAAAGCTATACATAGCAATTGGTATCAATATAGCATGGTACCACCAATTTTTGGAGGTAACAAACCAAATAACCAAAAGAAGTAACGGGACTAATTTGTTCAAATAATAATAGAAAGCTAGACTAACATCATTATCAAACCCATTGTCGGTAAACTCAATTCCTAAAAAAGTCCACGTATTGGTGCCAACAGGCAGGTACTTATATCCATAAAAAAGTAGGGGAGAGATAGCAATAAATAAAGCCACCAATCCTTCAATAACAAACTTTTTCCTGATTCTAGTTTTATCCTTCATTGTTGTAGATAACTAGAAAAATGATAGATTATTGTAAAAAAAAAATAATCCCTTCTAAAAAAAAGGGATTATCTAATCGATTTGGATTAAAGATTACTAAAGCTTCTTTAGCTGATCTTTTCTAATGCTTACAGTTTGATCTTTGTCAATAGAAACAACGCTTGTTGAAACAGCGGTCATTGCCAAAAACGCAACAGCTAGCAATCCAAAAAAAACTTTTTTAGTGTTCATCGTAAAAGAGTTTTTGGTTAATAAATGAATTAATTCACATTGCAAATGTAGGAAAATATTTCAACCCACAGTACATTTTATCGATAAAATTTGTTTTTAAACGCAAAAAACATACGTTTTATCGAAAAAGACTTGCTCTGTGCAATAATTTGTTGGAAGATATACCAATCCTATTTTAGGAAATATTTAACTCGATTGAACGTGTGCTTTCCTCGATAAAGTGCAGGAATACGCTTACGGCATCATTGGGAATCAATGAAGGGATTTTTTCTGGCCACTCAATAAACAACCAAGCATCAGAGTTTAAATAATCTTCAAAACCCATGTCCAACGCCTCCATTTCATCATTGAGTCGATAAAAATCAAAATGATAGGCAAGGGGTGTGTCATTTGCATCGGAATATTCGTTTACCAAACCAAAAGTGGGGCTGCTGGCGACATCCACCGCTCCAAGTTCTTTTATCAAAGCTTTTACCAAAGTGGTCTTGCCCATACCCATTTCGCCATATAGGCACACAACTTTGTTCGGTGCTTTTTCCAATAACTCTTTGGCTACATCGTGGATTTCATTCAATTGAAAAGTTCTCTTCACTTGAGTATTATTTAGGGTCCAAAACTACAAAAGGGACAATCATTTCTTCCAACGAGACACCGCCATGCTGATAGGTATTTCTGTAATAACTCACATAGTGATTGTAATTGTTAGGGTAGGCAAAGAACAGGTCGTTCTTGGCAAAAATGAAACTACTGCTCAAATTAATGTTGGGCAAATGGATTTCCTGTGGATTCTTGGTAGCTAACACGTCCTTTTCCTGGTACGTGAGACTTCGTCCCGTTTTATAGCGAAGATTTAAACTGGTCTCACGATCACCTATGACCTTGGAGGGCTGATTTACATTGATGGTCCCGTGATCGGTAGTCAAAATCAGTTTCATGCCCAATGTTTGGGCTTGCTGGATAATTTCCAACAGCGGGGAGTTTTTGAACCAGCTCAGGGTTAATGATCGATAAGCCTTATCATTCGATGCCAGTTCCTTCACCACTTCCATTTCGGTTTTGGAATGGGATAACATGTCCACAAAGTTGTAGACCACCACGGTTAGATCATTATTCTTTTGGGTCTTAAAGTTTTGGGCGAGTTGTTTCCCCTGTTTTAGATTGCTTATTTTGTGGTATTCCCATTTAAGGTCCAATCCCAATCTTTTAAGCTGTTCTCCCAAAAAATCGGATTCATGCAGATTTTTGCCGCCTTCGTCCGTATCGTTTTTCCACCAATCTGGATAACGCCTTTCCATTTCGGAGGGCATCAAACCGGAAAAAAGTGCATTACGAGCATACTGTGTTGCCGTTGGAAGGATACTGAAATAGGCGCATTCTTGTTTCTTCTTATAATGAACGGACAATGTTTTTTCAAAAGCCAACCATTGGTCATACCTTAAATTATCTATGACAACCATAAGAGTTTTGCTATCATCCAGCTCGGGCACTACTTTGTTTTTAAATAGAGTGTGGGACATTACGGGAGCTTCACCTTCCTTGAACCAATTCTTGTAGTTCTTATCTACAAACTTCCCGAACTGCGAATTGGCTTCTACCTTTTGGGATTCCAATATCTCGAACATGCCCGAATCTTCGATTTGTTCCAGCTCCAGTTCCCAATAAATCAATTTCTTGTAGAGTTCCACCCATTCCTCTTGTGTGTTGATCATGGATAGATCCATGGCTATTTTACGGAACTCCTGTTGGTAATTGGCCGTGGTCTTTTCTGAGACCAAACGGGAATTGTCCAAACTCTTTTTTAAGGAAAGTAAAATTTGATTGGGATTTACGGGCTTGATCAAATAATCTGCTATTTTGGAACCAATGGCCTCGTCCATAATATACTCTTCTTCACTTTTGGTGATCATTACCACAGGAATGGAGCCATCATATTTTTTAATTTCGGTCAAGGTTTCCAGACCGGACAGGCCTGGCATGTTCTCGTCCAAAAAAACAATATCAAAAAAAGTACCCGTCACTTCTTCGATGGCGTCCTGTCCACTTTGGCTGGTCACTACCTTGTAGCCTTTGCTTTCAAGAAATAATATATGGGGTTTTAATAGGTCTATTTCATCATCGACCCAAAGAATTGTTATCTTGTTCATATAGTGTTTATCTTTGTGGGAATTAAAACAAAAATCCTTGGTAAAAACCAATAAACTTAATGTTTTCAACGACCCAATTTACGGTTTTATTGGAACTCCAAACGAACTAATTTTTAGTCTGATATCACATCCTTACTTTCAAAGGTTGAGACGGATATCCCAAATGGGGCTTTCATATTTGGTGTATCCAGGTGCGCATCATACACGATTCCATCACGCATTGGGCAGCATGCATTTAATGACTAAGGCCATTCAGGTTTTAAAATTAAAAAATGTAGAGATAACCGAAGTAGAAGAAGAAGGATTATTGTGTGCTATTTTGCTTCATGATATTGGTCATGGCCCATTTTCCCATGCTTTGGAAGGCTTTGTGGCCAAAGAAATCAGCCATGAGCAGATTTCCTTGAAATTTATGATGGAATTGAACGAAGAGTTCAACGGAAAGTTGGATACTGCCATCGCCATATTCAAAGGTGATTACCCAAAGACATTTTTAAATCAATTGGTCTCCAGTCAATTGGATATGGACCGTTTGGATTACTTAAAACGAGACAGTTTTTACTCTGGTGTTACCGAGGGCAACATAAATTCGGAGAGATTAATTTCCATGTTGAATGTTGTGGAAGGCAATCTAGTTGTGGAAGAGAAGGCCATTTATGCGGTAGAAAAGTTTTTAATGGCCCGCAGGTTTATGTACTGGCAGGTGTATCTGCACAAAACAGGATTGGTGGCGGAGCAACTATTGGTTCGTGTAATGCAACGAGCAAGATTTCTACTCAGTAATGGAGAACCGCTTGCCGCAAGTGAATCCTTATTGTTTTTTTTGAAGAACAATGGAACCTTGACCTTTACTACCGACGTTTTAAAAACTTTTGCCAAACTTGATGATATCGATATTTTGGGAGCTCTGAAGAATTGGCAGTTCCATGATGATTTTGTGCTTTCCAAACTTTGTGAAATGTTATTGAACAGGCGTCTTTTGCATATTAAAGTAAAAAAGCGGCCCATAACTCAAGAAAAATTAAATGAAAAGTTGGAATGGATCATCAAAAAGCATGATCTTTCCGTTGAAGAAGCATCCAATTTCGTATTTAAGGGGGAAATATCCAACAAAGCATACAGTAAGGACGAGGCCATTCAAATATTAAAAAAGAACGGTAAAATTTCAGATGTACTTAAAGAATCGGACCAGCTAAGCCTGAAAGCGTTGGCCGAAACTGTGACCAAATATTACAGCTGTTATCCGAAGAAAGCCGTTTAACAAATTTTGTTACTTTTGCACCAATGAAATTTACAGCTACCCAAATTGCCGGAATCTTAGAAGGGGAAGTTGAGGGAAATCCTCAAATCGCTGTCCATAAATTGTCCAAGATCGAAGAAGGTGAAAAAGGTTCACTGACCTTTTTGGCCAATCCAAAATACACCTCTTACATTTATTCCACCAAAGCATCCATCACCATTGTGAACAAGGATTTTGTGCCGGAGCAATCCGTTTCCACAACACTTATTAAAGTGGAAGACGCGTACAAATCCTTCTCCAAATTATTGGAATATTACAATCAGGTGAAAAACAACAAGATAGGAGTGGAAAACCCTTGTTATATATCCGAAACTGCTAAATACGGTGAAGGATTTTACCTGGGTGCGTTCGCTTATTTAGGGGATAATGTAAAAATAGGGGACAATGTAAAAATATACCCAAACGCATACATTGGCGATAATGTGAGCATTGGCAACAACGTTATTGTTTTTGCCGGAGCAAAAATATACTCGGAAACCATTATCGGAAACAATTGTGTAATCCATGGTGGAGCGATCATTGGGGCGGACGGATTTGGTTTTACCCCAAACTCCAACGGCGAATACAGTAAAGTGCCCCAGACGGGGAACGTGATCATAGAAGACAATGTGGATGTTGGTGCGGGCACTACAATTGACCGTGCCACATTAGGTTCCACCATATTGAGAAAGGGCGTAAAACTGGACAACCAGATCCAGATTGCGCACAACGTTGAAATTGGAGAACATACTGCCATTGCAGCCCAGACAGGGGTGGCAGGTTCCACCAAAATAGGAAAAAACTGTTTGATAGGAGGTCAGGTAGGAATCGTTGGACACATCACCATAGGTGATAGGGTCCGAATCCAAGCCCAATCCGGAATCGGAAGAAACGTAAAAGATGATGAAGCTCTCCAAGGGTCGCCAGCACTAAACTATGGAGACTTCAATAAATCATATGTACACTTTAAGAATTTGCCAAAATTGGCAAGTCAAATCTCTAACATAGAAAAAAGAGTTGAAGGTGAGCAAACCAAGCAATAAACAACGCACCATTGGCAAAAAAGTAACGCTACAAGGTGTAGGACTACATACAGGCGAAAATGTAACCATGAGCTTTTTACCTGCGGACGAAAACCACGGTTTTGCATTTCAAAGAATTGATTTGGAAGGGGAACCCATTATTGAAGCCGATGCCAATTATGTGGTGAATACCCAAAGGGGCACCAATCTAGAAAAGAACGGTGTTAAAATTCATACCTCCGAACATGTGCTTGCTGCACTAGTGGGTCTGGATATCGACAATGTCCTAATTGAACTCGATGCCCCGGAACCACCAATTATGGATGGTTCCTCCAAATTTTTTGTGAAAGCGTTGGAGGAAGCCGGTATAGTTGAACAAGAGGAAGAAAGGGAAGAATACATTGTAAAGGACGTGATTTCTTACAAAGATGAAGCCACGGGCAGTGAAATCACCATTATTCCTTCTGATGAGTATCAGATTACTACCATGGTGGATTTTGGGACCAAGGTTTTGGGCACTCAGAATGCCACTTTGGAAAAAATGTCCGATTTTAAGGAAGAAATAGCCGATTCTCGTACGTTCAGTTTTCTTCATGAATTAGAAATGTTGTTGGAGAACGGCCTGATTAAAGGTGGTGACCTTAATAACGCCATTGTTTATGTAGACAAAGAAATTTCGGAGTCTACTATGAAGAAATTGGAGAAAGCTTTCGGCAAAGAGAAACTTTCCGTAAAACCCAATGGGATTTTGGACAACCTTACCCTTCATCATCCTAACGAAGCGGCAAGACATAAATTATTGGATGTTATCGGGGACTTGGCATTGTCCGGAACACGGATTCGTGGAAAAGTCATTGCAAACAAACCCGGGCACTTCGTGAACACCCAGTTTGCAAAAAAACTGTCCAAAATTATTAAAATAGAAAAAAGGAACAAGGTTCCTAGCTATGACCTCAATCAAGAGCCTTTGATGGACGTGAACGAAATCATGGCTCGGTTACCGCATCGTCCACCATTCTTATTGGTCGATAAAATCTTGGAGCTTTCCGATTCACATGTGGTCGGAGTCAAAAATGTGACCATGAACGAGCCATTTTTTGTTGGTCATTTTCCTGGAGCACCCGTAATGCCTGGCGTTTTGCAGGTTGAAGCTATGGCTCAAACTGGAGGAATTCTTGTGTTGAGCACGGTTCCCGACCCGGAGAACTACCTTACCTTTTTTATGAAGATTGATAAGGTGAAATTTAAACAACAGGTAGTTCCGGGAGACACTTTAATATTTAAATGCGATTTGATATCTCCCATACGTAGGGGAATTTGCCACATGCAGGCCTATGCGTACGCCAACGGAAAATTGGTTTCCGAGGCGGAGTTGATGGCACAGATCGTAAAAACAAAAAATACAGATTCGTAAATGAACCAACCTCTAGCATATGTACACCCAGGAGCCAAAATCGCCAAAAATGTGGTGATCGAACCCTTTACCACGATACACAATAATGTAACGATAGGTGAGGGAACTTGGATTGGTTCCAACGTAACCATAATGGAAGGAGCTCGAATTGGAAAAAACTGTAGTATTTTCCCTGGAGCCGTAATTTCCGCAATGCCTCAAGACCTTAAATATCAAGGTGAGGAGACCACAGTTGTAATTGGTGACAATACAACGATCAGGGAATGTGCCACGATTAACAAAGGTACTTCCGACCGTATGAAAACGGTGATTGGAAATAATTGTTTGATTATGGCCTATTGCCATGTTGCACACGATTGTTTTGTGGGTGATGGCTGTATTTTCAGTAACAACTCTACTTTGGCGGGACATGTCACCATCGGTCAGAATGTGGTTTTGGCAGGTATGGTAGCCGTTCACCAGTTTGTTTCCATTGGAAACCATGCTTTTGTAACAGGTGGTTCTTTGGTACGTAAAGATGTACCTCCATACGTGAAAGCGGCAAGGGAACCACTATCTTACGTAGGTATCAATTCCATTGGATTACGAAGAAGGGGATTCGAATCGGATAAGATTCGTGAAATCCAAAACATTTATAGACTACTCTATCAACAAAATTATAACAATTCCCAAGCGGCATCCATTATTGAAGCTGAAATGGAGGCGACTCCAGAGCGAGATGAGATCCTTCAATTTATAAGAGATTCGCAACGTGGAATTATGAAAGGTTATTTCAGTTCAAATTAAATTTATGGCAAGTACTTCTGATATAAGAAAAGGATTGTGCATCAAGTACAATCACGATATCTACAAGATCGTAGAATTTCTTCATGTGAAACCTGGCAAAGGACCCGCATTTGTCCGAACCAAATTGAAAAGTGTCACCACTGGAAAGGTGATTGACAATACGTTTTCCGCAGGACACAAAATTGAAGATGTCCGTGTAGAAACACGTAGTTATCAATTTTTGTACAGTGAAGGTGAGACCTATCACTTCATGAACACGGACGATTACACACAGATTGCTTTGCAAAGGGATGCTCTTGATGCATACGATTTGCTAAAAGAAAGCGAAGTCGTTACAATCATTTTCAATGCCGAGGACAATATGCCGCTTTCGGTTGAAATGCCAGCAAGTGTTGTTTTGGAAGTCACCCATACAGAACCTGGGGTAAAAGGAAACACGGCGACCAATGCTACCAAGCCCGCTACCGTTGAAACAGGGGCGAGTATCAATGTGCCTCTTTTCATCAATGAGGGTGACAAGATTAAAATTGACACCGAAAAAGGAGCTTACCTGGAACGTGCGAAAGAATAACTTTGAATGAAATTCGCTAAAACGCATACTTTAAAAGAAATTTCGGAAATCATTGCCTGCGATTTTGTCGGGGATGAAAATTTTCCTGTACTCGGTATGAATGAAATCCATGTGGTGGAAGAAGGGGACATCGTATTTGTGGATCATCCCAAATATTATGATAAAGCCCTTCAATCAAAGGCAACGGTGGTGCTCATCAACAAAGAAGTTGAATGCCCGGAAGGGAAGGCATTGCTCGTTTCCGATGACCCTTTCAGGGATTTCAACAAACTTACGCGTCATTTTAAACCCTTTGAAACTGCAGCTGCATCAATAGCTGAATCGGCGGAAATAGGGGAAGGTACCATTATTCAGCCCAACGTATTTATTGGCAACCATGTGAAAATCGGTAAAAACTGCGTGATCCATCCAAACGTAACGATTTACGATAGATGTATTCTTGGCGACAACGTAACCATTCACGCAGGAACTGTGTTGGGTGCCGATGCGTTCTACTACAAAAACAGACCCGAAGGCTTCGATAAACTGCTTACCGGAGGAAATGTCGTTATCGAGAACAACGTAGATATTGGTGCCGGGTGCACGATTGACCGAGGTGTAACAGCTTCAACAACAATTAAAGAAGGTTCCAAACTGGATAATCAGATTCAAGTAGGGCACGATACTATCATTGGAAAAAAATGTTTGATTGCATCCCACGTGGGTATTGCAGGCTGTTGTATTATTGAAGATGAAGTGACACTTTGGGGACAAGTTGGTATAACAAGTGGCGCCACCATTGGAAAAAAAGCAGTGATTCTGGCGCA
This sequence comes from Flagellimonas aurea, assembly GCF_017313785.1. GTDB lineage: Bacteria > Bacteroidota > Bacteroidia > Flavobacteriales > Flavobacteriaceae > Flagellimonas > Flagellimonas aurea. Next base: position 68,790 of record NZ_JAFLNL010000002.1, on the reverse strand, counting down.
GTCAGGTATTTCAAAATCCTTAGAGGGAGGAAAAACATATTTTGGGTACCCGGCAGAGGAAGCACGGGAAAAACTTAAACAAATCGCATACATTAAAAAGATTCCCGAAATCTTGAAAAAACTGAAAAAGATTTAAGAAATCAATAGATAAAAACTTTAGTAAACCATATTTTTGTATCTCTACATTAAGTTAAATATATGAGCGTCTTAGTAAACAAGGATTCAAACATAATTGTACAAGGATTTACCGGTAGTGAAGGAACATTTCATGCCGAACAAATGATTGAATACGGAACCAACGTGGTTGGTGGTGTGACTCCCGGAAAAGGAGGACAGGAACATTTGGGAAAACCAGTTTTCAATACAGTGGAAGATGCTGTAAAAGAGGTTGGTGCCGACACCACAATTATTTTTGTTCCGCCCGCATTTGCTGCTGACGCCATTATGGAAGCTGCCGATGCAGGAATCAAGGTAATCATTACCATTACCGAAGGTATTCCCGTAGCGGATATGGTGAAGGCCAACGATTACATAAAAAACAAGGATTGCACATTGATTGGTCCAAACTGCCCTGGTGTGATTACTCCCGGTGAAGCGAAAGTTGGTATTATGCCAGGATTCGTTTTCAAAAAAGGAAAAGTGGGCATCGTTTCAAAATCCGGAACATTGACTTACGAAGCTGCTGACCAAGTAGTTCGCCAAGGATTGGGAATCACAACTGCCATCGGAATTGGTGGTGACCCAATTATCGGCACTACAACAAAACAAGCCGTTGAGCTATTGATCAATGACCCAGAAACCGAATGTGTTGTTATGATCGGTGAAATCGGAGGTCAATTGGAAGCTGAAGCCGCTAGGTGGTATAAAGAGAGTGGAAGCAAAAAGCCGATTGTTGGATTTATTGCTGGTGAAACTGCTCCTGCCGGTCGTACTATGGGACATGCCGGTGCCATTGTAGGTGGAAGTGATGATACGGCCCAAGCCAAGAAGAGAATCATGAAGGAATGTGGAATCCACGTGGTCGATTCTCCAGCTGAAATCGGCGTAAAAGTAAAAGAAGTGGTTGGGTAACCAACCGTTAAAACCATACTAAATCCCGTTTTATGCGGGATTTTTTTTCGTCTAAACATAAAACAACAACTATATTTGGTTATTAACCATTCAAACACAATCATTGTATGAAACTTTTGGAAGGGAAAAATGTAATTATAACTGGAGCCAGTAGAGGAATTGGAAAAGGCATTGCCGAAGTATTTGCAAAACATGGGGCAAATGTGGCTTTCACTTACAGTTCCAGTGAAGCCCCAGCCTTGGAATTGGAAAAAGAACTGTCCGAAATAGGCGTAAAGGCCAAGGCCTATAAAAGTAATGCCGCCAGTTTTGAAGAATCCGAAGCACTTGTTGCCAAGGTTTTGGAGGATTTTGACGGAAGAATTGATGTATTGATCAATAACGCAGGTATCACCAAGGACAATTTGTTGATGCGTATGGGCGAAGCAGATTTTGATACCGTAATTGAAATTAACTTGAAATCAGTGTTTAATATGACCAAAGCGGTGCAACGTACTATGTTGAAGCAGCGCAAAGGTTCTATTATTAATATGAGCAGTGTAGTAGGGGTAAAAGGTAATGCAGGACAAACCAATTATGCAGCCTCTAAAGCCGGTATGATTGGTTTTACCAAATCCGTTGCATTGGAACTAGGGTCTAGAAATATCCGTTGCAACGCCATTGCTCCCGGTTTCATCGAAACTGAGATGACCGAAAAACTGGACGAAAAAACAGTTCAAGGTTGGAGAGAAGGCATTCCGTTAAAACGAGGTGGAAGTCCAGAAGATGTTGCCAATGCATGTGTATTCTTGGCATCGGACCTATCCGACTACGTAACAGGACAGGTATTGAATGTTGATGGTGGAATGTTAACATAAATGAATGGAGTTGAGCACGGTACTTCTTATTGTTTTAGCAGTTGCTGCCGCGCTTATCCTTGTCTATTTTCAATACTTCTATAAAAACCCAAGAAAGGGTTCACTTAAGATACTATTGGCCGCATTAAGGTTTATCACCTTGTTTTGCGGCCTTTTACTTTTAATAAACCCAAAGTTTGTCAGTAAGGATTATTTTGTTGAAAAAGCCAATTTGATTCTGGTAGTGGATAATTCCACTTCTATGCAAGATGCTTCATCCCAGACTGATATTTCCCAAGCTATCCAACAAATTAGTCAGAATAATGCTATAAACGAAAGATTCAGCATCCATCAATACGGGTTTGGCAATACCATTTCTGCTAGCGATTCTATTCAATTTGATCGGAGCAATACCGATATTTCCAATGCACTCAATACCTTAAACGAAGTATTTGTCAACGGAAACAATGCCATTGTGTTGTTTTCCGATGGCAATCAAACTTTAGGAAGAGATTATGAGTACATCACGCTCAATGAAAATTCAACCGTAAACCCAGTTGTCGTTGGGGATACAACCCAGTATGAAGATATTTCAGTTGGGCTTATCAATGTAAACAAATACGCTTTTTTACGCAATAGCTTTCCTATAGAATCTACAATTCGTTACCAAGGTAGCCGAGCGGTATCCAGTACGGTAACTATTTCCATCAATGGAAGCAGGGTGCACCAAGAACGCATAAACTTTAGTGCTACCAAGAATAGTCAAACCTTGAACACCTTGGTCGAGGCGCAAAGTGTGGGCGTCAAAACCATTAAAATTGAAGTAGGGACCTTGGACAACGAACGTAATACCGCCAACAATTCCAAGGAAACCGCCATTGAAGTAATCGACGAAAAAACCAATGTCGCCATCGTTTCGGATATGTTGCACCCTGATATCGGGGCATTGAAAAAATCCATCGAATCCAACGAACAGCGCTCAGTTACCCTTTTAAAACCCAACGTCAGTCAATCCGAATTGAAAGACATGGGATTGATCATTTTGTATCAGCCCAATCGAAATTTTAGAAGTATTTACGAGTTTATCAATAATTCAGGTGCCAACCATTTTACCATCACTGGAAGCAAAACGGATTGGAACTTTTTGAACGGTATTCAAGAGAGCTTCACCGTTTCGGGTAGCAGACAAGCAGAGGATATTTTACCTGTTTTGAACAACGCCTTCGGGTTATTTGGTCTTGGCAATTTTGCTGTTGACGGATTTCCACCCTTAAAGGGAACCTTGGCAGATATTCAGTTGAACAAAGAAAGTGAAACATTGATGTTCCAGCAATTGCAGGGCATCAACCTTGAAAAGCCTTTATTTTCAATTTTGACCGAATCCAACACAAAGGAAGCCGTTCTTTTTGGAGAGGATATTTGGCGCTGGCGCGCTCAAGTCTATCGAAATGAGCAGAGTTTTGACACCTTCGATGAATTTATCGGGAATTTGATGGTGTATCTGGGCTCCAACAAACAGCGCAATCGTTTGGAACTGGACTATGAATTGGTGTTTGACAATGCGAGTATGGCCAAGATCAGGGCTTCCTATTTTGATGAAAGCTATCAGTTTGATTCCAATGCCAACATTTCCATTTCTATCAAAGGAAGGGAGAACGATTTTTCACGGACTTCGCCAATGTTGTTGAAGGGCTCTTTTTATGAAGTGGATCTGAGTGATCTGGGATCAAGGGAATATGAGTTTACAGTAACTGTTCAGGATGAAAATTTGAGCCGCTCGGCCACTTTTAAAATATTGGATTTTAACCCAGAAAAGCAACTGGTTTCCTCAAACTATAAAAAAATGGAACGTTTAGCTTCCAAAAATAGGGGGCAAGCATATTATTTGGACAAACTGGAAGAACTACAGACCAATTTATCATCATCACAACAGTTTTTACCTGTTCAAAAAAGCAGGGATAATGTTGTATCTTTAATAGATTTCCGTATTTTACTCGGACTCATCATCCTTTCGCTTGCAGCGGAATGGTTTATCAGAAAATATAACGGATTAATATAAATCAAACTAAACATGGATAAATTACCAAAGATTGCGTTGCCGGCTTTGGCAGCGATTATTTTTTTAATCATTTTTGCATCTAGGTCAACAGTGACCATTGGTTCCGGTGAAGCTGGAGTTTTGTACAAATATTTCGGTGGAGGGGTTGTTACCGACGAACCACCTTTGGGAGAAGGCTTTCATCTTGTAGCACCTTGGAACAAAGTCTTTGTTTACGAAGTACGGCAGCAAGAACAGCTCGAAAAAATGAACGTACTCTCATCCAACGGTCTGGACATTAAATTGGAGGCATCCGTGTGGTTCCAGCCCAAATATGAGCAACTCGGAAAGTTACATCAGGAAAAAAGTGAACAGTACATAGAGCGTGTTCTACTTCCTGCCATCAGGTCTGCCGCACGTAGCGTTGTTGGGCGTTATACCCCCGAACAATTATACTCCAGTAAACGTGATGCAATCCAACAAGAGATTTTTGAGGAGACCCAGAAAATTGTGGAAGACCAGTATATTCAACTCAATGAGGTACTGGTGAGAGATGTTACCTTACCGCCAACCATCAAGGATGCCATTGAGCGCAAATTGAAGCAGGAACAGGAGTCATTGGAATATGAATTTAGATTGGTGACTGCCGAAAAGGAAGCTGAAAAAGTTAGAATAGAAGCGCAGGGTAAGGCCGATGCCAACCGTATTTTGAGTGCATCTTTAACAGATAAGATATTACAGGACAAGGGTATAGATGCAACGCTTAAGTTGGCGGAATCCCCAAATGCCAAAGTGGTTGTGGTAGGTTCGGGCGATGACGGATTGCCATTAATTTTGGGAAATAACTAAATTCTCCTTTTTTGATATAAAAATATATCCTATTTTTGGAGCATAATGAGAAACAAAAACACACATCATCATTTTTATACTTGCCCTCAAGCGAGATAGAAATGTATTGTTGTTTTTAAAATATATTCTAACCCGTTTGAGAAATCAAACGGGTTTATTTTTTGTACCCATTTGATTTTTCGGACAAAACGATTAAAAAATGACAAAAATTAGAATTGCAGTCCAAAAAAGTGGCCGATTGAACGAGGATTCCCTCGCTATTTTAAAAGATTGTGGCATTTCCATCGATAATGGAAAGGACCAGTTGAAGGCCACCTCAAGAAATTTTCCTTTGGAAGTTTTTTATTTACGGAACGGGGATATTCCACAATACCTGAGAGATGGGGTAGTGGACATTGCCATTATCGGGGAAAATGTTTTGATTGAAAAAGGAAAGGACATTTCCATCGCGGAGCGTCTTAATTTTTCCAAATGTCGCGTTTCCTTGGCCGTACCCAAGGGCGTAACCTACAATTCCATCAAGGATTTTGAAGGTAAAAAAATTGCCACTTCGTACCCGAACACCGTAAGGGAGTATTTGGAGTCCAAAGGTGTAACAGCAGATTTACACATCATCAATGGTTCGGTGGAAATCGCACCAAATATTGGCTTGGCCTATGGAATTTGTGACATTGTTTCCAGTGGCAGTACGCTCTTCAAAAACAATTTAAAGGAAGTGGAAGTGATGCTAAAAAGTGAGGCCGTATTGGCAGTATCACCCACCATTTCCGAAGAACGCAAGGAGCTGTTGAAGAAAATCCAATTCAGGATTAAATCGGTATTGCAGGCGCGGAACAACAAGTATGTTTTGATGAATGCCCCCAACGATAAATTGGATAAAATCATTTCCATTCTTCCTGGAATGCGCAGCCCTACGGTTTTACCTTTGGCAGAAGAAGGATGGAGCTCCGTGCACACCGTAATCAATCGGGAGACCTTTTGGGAGGTTATCGATGAGCTGAAAGCAGCTGGTGCAGAAGGTATTTTGGTTTGTCCAATTGAAAAAATGGTATTGTAATGCAACGTATCAACTATCCACAGCCTACGGAGTGGGAAGAAATCTTAAAGCGACCTACCCAGACCGTTTCCGATATTGAGGAAATTGTCAACAGTATTTTTAAGGAGGTTCAGGCCGAGGGCGATACCGTCATCAAAAAATATACGGCCCAATTTGATAAAGTGAGTTTGGAATCACTTTTAGTGAACGATGCTGAGATTGATAACGCCAGTAATTCTGTTTCTGATGCGTTGAAACAAGCCATCACGCTGGCCAAATCCAACATTGAGAAATTCCATGCGGCACAGAAAACCTCAAAAGTAGAAGTTGAAACCATGCCTGGTGTGGAGTGCTGGCAAGAAAAGCGCCCCATCCAGAAAGTAGGATTGTACATTCCTGGGGGAACAGCGCCACTTTTTTCTACAATTTTAATGTTGGCTATTCCTGCTACATTGGCGGGATGCAAAGAAATTGTGCTCTGTAGCCCACCAGATAAAAATGGGGAAATCAATCCAGCGATTTTATATACGGCCCAATTGTGCGGTGTAACGCAAATATTTAAAGTAGGTGGGATTCAAGCCATTGCAGGGATGACCTTTGGAACGGAGAGCATTCCGAAAGTGTACAAAATCTTTGGCCCTGGGAATCAATATGTGACCGTCGCAAAACAACTGGCCACACAATACAACGTGGCTATCGATATGCCCGCAGGTCCAAGTGAATTGTTGGTGGTTGCTGACGATTCTGCCAATGCAGCCTTTGTTGCTTCGGATTTGTTGAGTCAGGCCGAGCACGGGGTGGACAGTCAAGTGATTTTGGTCTCCACTTCGGAAAAGTTGGTTAAGGCCGTTGAAAAGGAAATCGAGAATCAGATACAACTTCTGTCCAGAGAAGAAATCGCCGGTAAATCCATCGGTAACAGCAAGCTCATTCTAGTCAAAAATGACCAAGAAGCTTTGGATTTGATTAATGAATATGGTCCAGAACACTTTATTGTTTGTGTGGAGAACGAGGGTTTTTATCTCGAGAACATTCAGAATGCGGGTTCGGTCTTTATTGGAAACTATACGCCAGAAAGTGCAGGGGATTATGCTTCGGGCACCAATCATACCCTGCCCACAAACGGCTATGCCAAGCAATATAGCGGTGTGAATCTGGATAGCTTTATGAAGAGTATGACCTTTCAGAAAATATCCAAAAAAGGCATCAAAGGTATTGGAACTGCCATTGAACTGATGGCCGAAGCGGAAGGATTGCAGGCACATAAAAATGCGGTGACCCTTAGATTAAAAAGTTTGAAATAATGGAAGGGTTTGATTTAAATAAATTGGTAAGGGAATCGGTTCTTAAGCTACAACCGTACTCTTCCGCACGCGACGAGTATGTCTCGGATGGTTCGGAGATGATATTTTTGGACGCCAACGAAAATCCCTTCGATAATGGGGTCAACCGCTACCCAGACCCTTACCAGCGAAGTTTAAAATCTTTGCTGGCGAAGCAGAAAGGAGTATCGGAAAATCAAGTTTTACTCGGGAATGGGAGCGACGAGGTCTTGGATTTGATCTACAGGGCGTTTTGTGAACCGAATCAGGATAATATTATCACGCTGCCACCAACTTACGGAATGTATAAAGTGCTGGCAGGCATCAATGCAGTTAAAAACAAGGAGGTGCTGCTAACCAATGATTTCGAACCCAATGTGGATGAAATTTTAATGGCGGTGGATATCAAAACCAAGTTGTTATTCATTTGTTCGCCAAATAATCCTACGGGCAACGCTTTCAAAGAAGAAGCCGTCGAAAAATTGCTGAAGTCCTTTCAGGGTTTGGTGGTGATTGACGAAGCTTATATCGATTTTTCAAAGGATGAAAGTTGGTTGTCGAAATTGGATAACTATCCCAATTTGATTGTGACCCAAACGCTGTCCAAAGCCTATGGACTGGCTGGTATCCGATTGGGCATATGCTATGCATCAGAAGAAATTATCGGTGTTTTGAACAAAATCAAACCACCCTACAATGTCAACCAATTGACACAGCAGCGTGCCTTACAACGGGTGTTGAACCAAGACTTAGTCAATAAAGAGGTGCAACAGATTCTTGATGAAAGAGATGAATTGATTAATGCTTTGAACGGTTTGGAATTTGTAAAGGAATTATATCCAACCGACGCTAATTTTGTATTGGCCAAAGTTGACGATGCCAACAAACGCTACCAACAACTATTGGATAAACAAGTGGTGGTGCGCAACCGAAGCACGCAGCCGCTCTGTGAGAATACATTGCGATTTACCGTAGGCACACCAGAGGAGAACAAAAAATTGATAGCCATTTTAAAAGAATTGAACTAATGGGCAAAAAAGTATTGTTTATTGATCGTGATGGAACCATCATCAAGGAAACTGTGGATGAGCAGATAGATGCTTTTGAAAAGATGGTTTTTTACCCCAAGGTATTCACTTATTTAGGTAAAATAGCCAAAGAGTTGGACTATGAACTGGTCATGATCACCAATCAAGATGGCCTTGGTACCGATATTTTTCCTGAAGCTACGTTTTGGCCCGTGCATAATTTCATCATCAAAGCTTTTGAGAACGAAGGTGTGATTTTCGATAATGTTTTTATTGACAGAACCTTTCCAAAAGACAACGCCAATACCCGAAAACCAGGTACGGGTATGTTGACCTCCTATTTTTCCGATGACTATGATTTAGCCAATTCATTTGTGATCGGTGACCGCTTGACAGATGTTGAATTGGCCAAAAATCTGGGAGCCAAAGGAATCTTTATCAATGATGAAACACATTTGGGAACAGGGGAAATCACAGTAAAACGTGAAGAATTGGATGAGTACATCGCTTTGGAAAGCAACGATTGGGAGAAAATTTATGAATTCTTAAAATTGGAGAATCGTGTTGCGGAAATAACCCGAAAAACCAACGAGACCGAAATCTATATCAAAATCAACCTTGACGGCACAGGAAAAAGTGACATCAATACAGGTCTGGCGTTTTTTGACCATATGTTGGACCAGCTAGCTAGGCACGGACAAATGGATTTGGAAATCAAAGTGGATGGAGACCTGGAAGTGGACGAACACCATACCATTGAGGATACCGCGATTGCCTTGGGTGAGCTGTTTTCCAAAGCTTTGGGCAACAAATTGGGCATTGAACGCTATGGTTTTGCGTTGCCCATGGACGATTGCCTTGCACAAGTTGCCATTGATTTTGGCGGACGGAATTGGTTGGTCTGGGACACCGAATTCAAACGTGAAAAAGTGGGCGATATGCCAACTGAAATGTTCATGCACTTTTTTAAATCGTTTACCGATGGCGCCAAAGCCAATTTGAACATCAAGGCCGAAGGAACCAACGAACACCATAAAATCGAGGCCATATTCAAAGCTTTTGCCAAGTCCATTAAAATGGCGGTAAAACGGGATGCTGAAAAAATGGTGCTGCCCTCTACCAAGGGTATGCTATAAAAACTGTCATTTCGAAGGAGCTTGCGACTGAGAAATCTAGATTTCTCGCTTTGCTCGAAATGACAAAAGATTAAAGAATAAATGAAGATTGTAATAATCGATTACGGAGCAGGTAATATTCAAAGTATCATATTTGCGATAAAACGGCTAGGATATGAAGCTGTTTTGAGCCATGATGCAGAAGAAATCCGAAATGCCGATAAAGTGATTTTTCCTGGAGTGGGAGAAGCCAGTTCCGCTATGGCCAAATTAAAAGCTACAGGATTGGACAAGGTAATTCCTACCTTAAAACAACCTGTTTTGGGCATCTGTTTGGGCATGCAGCTCATGTGCCACTCATCAGAAGAAGGTAACACGGAAGGCTTGGGCATTTTTGATTTGGATGTGGTTAAATTTTCCAATAAGGTCAAAGTCCCTCAAATTGGATGGAACCAGATTTCGGATTTAAAAAGTGAGCTGTTCAAAAATATTCCTGAGAAAGCCTATATCTATTTGGTGCATAGTTTTTATGCTCCGATTGGCTCGGAAACTATTGCCAAATCCGAGTACGATGTAGAATATAGTGCGGCTCTGCAGAAAGAAAACTTTTATGGGGTACAGTTCCACCCTGAAAAAAGCAGCGATGTAGGTAGTGAAATATTAAAAAATTTTCTAAATATTACCTGATATGGAGTTCCATATTTTGACGGACAAAGAGAAACTGGATATCCCAAGAATTCATAAAGAGGTAACCTCGACATACTGGGGAAAGGAAAGAACCTGGGAGGAAACCTTGATGACCATTGAAAAAAGTATCTGCTTTGGAATGTTCAATAAGAACGGTGAGCAGGTTGCTTACGCCAGAATGATGACAGACGGTTTGGTGTTTGCCTACATTATGGATGTAGTTGTCTTTGATCCCAACAAGGGCAAAGGACTTGGAAAAAAATTGGTGCAATATATTTTGGACCAACCTGATGTGAAGAAAGTCAACACAGTAGCACTAAAAACATTGGACGCCCATAGTTTTTATGAAAACCTGGGCTTTAAAAAAGTTGGGGATTCAAAAATGTGGATGTCCATAGAACGAGTAAAATATGACTAGAAAATGAGATTGATTCCAGCCATAGACATTATCGATGGAAAATGTGTTCGTCTATCAAAAGGTGATTATAGCACCAAAAAAGTCTATAATGAAAATCCGTTGGAAGTGGCCAAGGAGTTTGAGGCACACGGTATCCAGTACCTACATTTGGTTGATTTGGACGGGGCTAAATCCCAACATATTGTCAACTACAAAGTGTTGGAGACCATTGCCTTAAAAACCAGTTTGCAAATTGACTTTGGCGGTGGATTAAAATCGGGTGATGACCTGCATGTTGCTTTTCAAAGCGGAGCACATCAAATTACGGGCGGAAGTATTGCTGTTAAAGACAGGGAAACTTTTTTGAGCTGGTTGTCGACCTACGGGGCTAGAAAAATCATTCTAGGTGCCGATGCCAACAACGAGAAAGTGGCGGTTTCGGGCTGGCAAGAAGAATCGGATTTGGAGCTGATTCCATTTGTGCAGCAGTATCAATCCGAAGGTATCGAATATGTGATTTGTACGGATATAAGCAAGGATGGCATGCTGCAAGGGCCTGCATTCGACTTGTATCAAAAAATGTTGGCCCAAACCAAAAAAGGCTTAAATTTAATTGCCAGTGGTGGTATTTCCACTTTTGACGAACTCCCCAGACTTGCTAAACTTGGTTGTGAAGGTACAATCATTGGAAAAGCCATTTATGAAGGCAAGATCAGTTTAAAGCAATTGGAACATTATATTCTTGAAAATGGATAAAGAAAGAGAACTCCAAGAAGAATTGGTATGGAACGCAGGGTACCGTATGAACGAAAGCCTGCGGATGATCAAAATTTGTTTAGATCAGTTATCGGAAGAACAGGTATGGGAAAAACCCAATGAATCGAGCAATAGTATCGCCAATCTCATCCTTCATTTATGCGGAAACATTACCCAATACGGGATAGCTTCCATCCAAAATTTGGAAGATGAGCGTAAGCGGGATGAGGAGTTTTCCACCGATTCAGGTTTTACCAAAGCAGAGCTCATCAAAAAGCTTGAAGACACCATTTCCGATGCCAAAAGGGCATTTTATGATGCCCCGCTCAATGAATTGTTGCGGAAACGAAACGTGCAGGGCTTCAATTTTTCAGGTGTGGGCAACATTATCCATGTTACCGAGCATTTGTCCTACCACACGGGCCAAATAGCACTTTGGACAAAAATTTTAGAAAACAGGGACCTTGGGTTTTATGGTGGGATCAACCTGAATGCAAAAAACGAAAGCTAGCATTACAATACAACCTATGAACTGGATACTATTGATAATTGCAGGACTCTTTGAAATTGCATTTGCAGCCTGTCTTGGAAAGGCCAAGGAAACAACGGGAACGGAAATGACGTATTGGTACATAGGATTTGTAGTTTGCCTTACAATCAGCATGTTTTTGTTGGTCAAAGCAACACAAGAATTGCCGATAGGTACAGCATATGCGGTTTGGACCGGTATCGGTGCCGTGGGGACGGTCCTGTTTGGAATTTTTGTTTTTAAGGAACCCGCAACGTTTTGGAGATTATTTTTCATAACAACATTGATTGCTTCAATTGTTGGTTTGAAGGTAGTCTCACATTAATAAAGTACTAATAAAAAGTGCTGCCAAAGAAGAATAAATGCTTACAAAAAGAATCATACCCTGTCTCGATATTAAAAACGGACGCACCGTGAAAGGAGTCAACTTTGTTGATCTACGTGATGCAGGAGACCCTGTGGAACTCGCGTCCATTTATGCCAAAGAAGGAGCGGATGAATTGGTTTTCCTGGATATCTCGGCTACGGAGGAAAAACGGAAGACCTTGGCGGAATTGGTATATCACGTGGCTGAGACCATCAACATACCTTTTACCGTTGGCGGAGGAATTTCTTCCGTGGAAGATGTGGATATTCTCCTCAAAAACGGGGCCGATAAGGTTTCCATTAACTCATCAGCGGTGAAAAGACCTGAATTGATCAATGAATTGGTGGCCAAATTCGGTTCGCAATGTATTGTGGTTGCTATTGATGCCAAACAGCTAGACGGAAAATGGAAAGTCCATTTGGTAGGAGGGAAGGTACCTACGGAACTGGATCTTTTTGATTGGGCAAAGGAAGTGGAAGAACGCGGAGCAGGTGAGATTTTATTTACCTCGATGGACCATGATGGCACCAAAAATGGTTTTGCCAATAAAGCTTTAGCAAAATTGTCCGCCCTGGTGAACATTCCAGTGATTGCCTCAGGTGGGGCGGGAAATATTTCTCATTTTACCGATACATTTAAAGATGGAAAAGCTGATGCGGCCTTGGCTGCCAGTGTTTTTCACTTTAAGGAAATTGAAATAAACACACTTAAACAAGAATTAAAGGAAGAAGGAATTCCTGTAAGAATATAACAATGCAAATAGACTTCAATAAAAATTCAGACGGACTTGTACCAGCTATAATTCAAGATGCAACCACCAAAAATGTGTTGATGTTGGGCTATATGAACCAAGAAGCGTTTGAAAAAACCAAAAAAAATCAAAAAGTCACTTTTTTCAGCCGTTCCAAGCAGCGGTTATGGACCAAAGGTGAGGAAAGTGGCAATTTTTTAAATCTTGTGGATATGCAAGTGGATTGCGACAATGATACGCTTTTGGTGAAAGTAAACCCCGTTGGACCAACCTGTCACAAGGGAACCGATACGTGCTGGGCCGAGGAAAATGTTCAAGGATATGGTTTTTTATCCACCTTGGAAAACATCATTGAATCCAGAAAGAACGACCAAGAGAATGCTGATAGTTATGTGGCTTCCCTGTTCCGAAAGGGCATCAACAAAGTTGCCCAAAAAGTAGGTGAGGAGGCTGTGGAAACAGTCATCGAAGCCAAAGATGATAACGATGATCTTTTCTTGAACGAAAGTGCCGACCTGCTGTTCCATTATTTGATATTATTGAAGGCAAAGAACTTTGACCTCAATGCTGTGGTCAATATTCTAGAGCAGAGACATTGACCACATGAGGTATTCAATCCTTTTTTATAATACTGGAGGAGCCAGAAAGTTCACTTTCCTGTATCGTCGCGTCTCCCTTATAGTTTAATACACTGGCACCTGAAGCTTTTATGGAAATACTTTCATTTACAGAAAGAAAGGCCGTGCTCGCCCCATACAGGTTTATGTCCAGATTGGAAATATTAAGATCATAATCCAACAGGTCGCTGCTCCCTGAAATCTCCGCTTCCAAGGATGAGATACTACCAAAAAGATCAACGGAAGAGGCTCCTTCGAGATTCATTTGTAATCGATCAGCGAGCAATTCCCCCTTAAAATCAGAGGCCCCCGAGATTGTAATCTTTCCATCCTGTACTTCCCATTGATTTTCCAAAATCAACCTGCTCGCACCATCAATATTGAACTTGGAAAGGTTTTTGGTGGTGATGTATGCGTTCATCACAGCCTTACCATTTACCGAAGTGCGATCTTTTAATCGGATAATCAATTCGTCACCGTCTTTTTTGACGACAATTTTTTCGTGCAGATTGTTGTTGGCCGCAATTCGGATTTCTTCTTCAGATTCGGAAAAAAGTACATAAACATGGAATGCATCGGAAACCCTAAGTCCATTATAATCATTTATGTCATATTTGATAGAGGTCACTTCGCCTTCGGCGTAAATCTTCTCATAATCACAGGAAGAAAAGATAAACAGTACGGAAAGCAGTATAAAACTGATTTGTGTTTTCATTTGTTTTGATTTTTGATTGATGTAATAATGTGTGCAAGAAATGCTAAGGGTTGAAAAGTGGAACAGGCACCCATTGAAATGGAATAACGGCCCATGCTCTATTTCCATATTGGGCGAATACTTGCTCGTTTTTTGTGTAGACCCGTAGTGTTTTTATCGGATGGTGAAGACGGTTGCTGTAATTTTCCATTAGTTCAACTGCTTTTTGTAGCGGTTACGCCCCATATTGAACACTCCTAATTTCACCCCAATACCACCAGAAAAACCATTGAGACGGTCCACTGGGCTTTGCGGCAATTCTATTTTGCTGGACATTCTATATCGGAAACCAGCCTCCAATTGCACGAATCTGGAAATATTGAACAATACATTCATTCCTGGCTCAAGCACAAATACGGCGTCTATATCGTCATCGTTAAGATCAACGTTCTCATCGTTCACCACGGCATTATGATCCACGTAGCCTACACCGCCGCCGCCTATCAACACTGGAAAGGAAAGACTTACTCTTTTTTTGCCAAACAATATGGGCTCCAAATGAATTCCTCCATATATGGCCACAATATCATCGTCGTTATTGGTTCTTGGATTAAAGATATTCTGTCGGGAATAAAGCACATTGCCCATAAAACCCACTTCAAACTGTCTGTTGGCCACATAGGCCACTTTTAGTCCGCCGATGTAAGTATCCTCTCCCTCGATTTCACCAAAGTAGGTAGATAAACCCAGGTAGACCCCGTGCACCACATTTTTACGGTCGTTAAAGGTGATGTATTCGTTATCATCGTTCTGGGCGAACCCCATAGTGCACATGAGCAAAAAGAGTAATAAAGTTGTTGTTTTTTGATTGTTCATTTTAATTGGATTTATGATTGATTTTGTTTTAAGGACAAGGCATTTGTTAAAAGGTTGCATTTCTTAATCGTTTATGGTCACAATTCCTTTTTCGCCTTGTATGGAAATCTTTCCTTTTCTCTCCTTGCCATAAGTGGCATCTATTTTTCGGAGCCTACGGCCCTTGTCCAACATTTCGGAACCTACATTCTCAAATGATTTTGGCAAGCGGACCACACCTTGTT
Source organism: Flagellimonas aurea (assembly GCF_017313785.1). Lineage (GTDB taxonomy): Bacteria > Bacteroidota > Bacteroidia > Flavobacteriales > Flavobacteriaceae > Flagellimonas > Flagellimonas aurea. The sequence continues at coordinate 53,597 of NZ_JAFLNL010000002.1, read as the reverse complement.
CCAAGGTTGCCGTGAAGTCATGAGGAAAATGGTCAATATTCAAAGTGATATCCGCGGATTCCTGTTGTATGGATATATCAGCCGACGGATCTATAATATTGTACACCTGAAAATCGGTAATCTTCATTGTAGCATCTATATCGCCTGCCAATCGTTCTATTTTAAACGTGGTGAATTCCAGGTTACCAAACAGGGATCCTGCTTCGTTAATGGAAATATTGTCCTTGTTGGAATACACCTCCAACGAATTGACCGAATTGATATGGACTTCCGAACCATCACTTTTTAATCGTAGGTTTTTTGAATTTTCCATGTTCAATTCCCCTATTTTCAAATCAAGGTCTGCATAGTTCAAATCCTTTGCTCGGATTTTACCATACTTCAAAATAATATCCGCCTTGTTCAAATTCTCCCCGATCCATAAATCACCATGCTCGATCAAGGTATTTAGTATACCCGTACAGTTTTCAATGACCACATCCCCAAAACGATTGGTAATCCTAAGGCCTGCCTTTTTGGGAAGATAGACCTCATAATCTATCTGAACATGACTGCGGTCAAAGTCAATGGGATTGGCACGATTCAATATATCGGCCAACCACCCCGTATTTTTATTGGAGATTTCAGAAACAATGGAAATATAGCTGTTGCTCGCCTTGATATTTGGGCTGATACGTCCCAACATGTCCTTGGCGTTCTCTTTTTTACGATGGTTCACGGTAACAGAAATGTTTACCTGAACTTTGTTCTGTTCCCAACCTTTAAGTGTTACGTTACCATATTTATTTTCTATTTGAAACTCTCCCGAATTCGTGAACGGGAAGCTTTTTTCAATGGTTTTATGAACCTTTTCCTGTGCCATGGCACAATTCACTGAAATCAGTAAAAATGCCATCCCTAGGATCGTTTTATAATGTGTATCCATAATCATCTTCATCCAATTTTTTAGATTCGTTTATCTGGTGCAACAAATTCTCAATGAGTTCAATGCGCTTTTTGTAATTGCTTACTATAGCTTCCAGCACTTGCTCATTGTCAAGGTTTTTCTGCATCTCTTTTTTGAGTACTTCATATTCAGCATCAAGTTCATCCATAAAGGATAGGAATTCCGCTTTGTTCTCTTCTGAAAGATTCTGATTGTTCCTTACCAATTGCACTTGGTAGGAGACCAGGTCTTTGTAATACATGTCTATTTCCATCAGTTCCTTGGAAGCATATTGTGTTTTGTTGGCATTATTGTTCAAGACCGCCAGTCCAAAAAACGAAGCCACACCCAGTAGTAATAGCACTGAGGCAGCCACACGAAAAAGAGGCCTTTTCCATAGTGGGATAACCTTGGATGGCTCTTGATTCAGTTCTTCTGAAATCTTCGCCCACATTTTGTCCTTGTCCGCCCTTCGCTCGTTGAATTGGGCTGCATGGTCCCTAATATGTTTTTCAAAATTATCCATTACAGTTCATTGATGATTTCCAATAATTTTTTCTTTGCTCTGTGGTACTGGGATTTTGAAGTACTTGTAGAAATACCCAAAATCTCCCCAATTTCCACATGGTCGTACCCTTCAATCAAATATAGATTGATGATTTCCCTGTATCCATCGGGTAACAGGGCAATGCCCTTCTTTACTTTGTTCAAATCCGTTGCCTCTGCCTCTATGGGCTCTTCATCCGTTAGATGGAACTCATGTGCCTCCATGGGAACCACAGGTATACGCTTAGCCTTTAGGTGGTTAATGCTCTTATTGATGACAATTCGCTTCAGCCATGCACCAAAACTACTTTCGTACTTAAAGTTGTTTAGGTTTTTAAAGGCATCCACAAAACTGTCCTGTACTATATCCTCTGCATCTTCCGCATTGCCCAAAAAGCGGAACCCCACATTGTACATGGCATCCACATAGCGGGAATACAGCTCGTATTGTGAGTTGCTATTGCCTGCTTTGCACTGCTCTACTATGGCCTTATGCGTAAAACGGATTTCGGTTTCCAATGGTTTAGGTTGATGCCTTATCTGTAGCTAAAGACAAAAGAAAAAAGAAAGGGTTGCACTATGAAGGAAAAAACTTTTAAAAAATTTTATACATGCAACCCTTCCTTTTTTGTCCTGTCTATGATGTTGAAAATTTAGTGTACAACCATCAAAACATCAAAAAATGAACAGTAAGTCACAATTAAACCCAATAAGCAAATGTACCGTTTGGTTATTGTGGTCTTTATTTTTGGGCTGTATGTCTGCCATAGGGCAGACCAGCCACACCATTAGCGGTACCATTACCGACAAAAGCAATGGGGAGACCTTGTTCGGTGCCTCTGTATTCTTGAGCGGGACCACCATTGGCGGGGTCACCAATGAATACGGATTTTACTCCGTTACCGCTCCCGAAGGAAAATATGTATTGAGCATTTCATACATGGGCTATAATGAGGTCAACATTGAGATTGATTTGAATCATGACATGGTACACGATGTGGAAATTTCAGAATTCTCGACCGCATTGGAGGAAGTGGTCGTAATGGCAGACGAGCCAGAACGGGCCATATTGCGAAAACCTGAAATGAGCGTGGTAAAGATGAACATAGGCACCGTGAAACAAATGCCCGTGGTATTAGGGGAACTGGATGTATTGAAATCCCTTCAAATGTTGCCAGGGGTCACCAATAATGGAGAAGGTACGGGTGGATTTCATGTGAGGGGCGGTGCACAGGACCAGAACCTCGTGCTCTTGGATGAGGCCATTATATACAACACTTCGCACATGTTCAGGTTCTTCTCTGTATTCAATGCGGATGCCATCAAGGATGTAAAACTCTACAAAGGCGGTATTCCTGCTAGCTTTGGTGGCAGGGTATCTTCCGTACTGGATATTCGACAGAAGGATGGAAACAGTAAAAATTTTGAACTGAACGGAGGAATCGGGGTCATTTCGAGTAGGTTAACGGCAGAAGGCCCTGTATTTGGAGACAAAGGATCCTTTTTAATTGCTGGCCGCCGTTCCTATGTAGATCTGTTGCTCAAAGCCGCAGGCGATGAAAATAGTGTAAGTTTTTATGACCTGAACCTAAAGACCAATTATAGCATCAATCGTAACAACAAGCTTTTCTTGAGCGGTTATTTTGGTCGTGATGCCTTTAAATTGGGCAGCAGTTTTGACAGTAGTTATGGAAATTCCACAGGAAATCTACGTTGGAACCACATTTTTAACGACAGGTTGTTTTCCAATCTTTCGGCCATTTTAAGCCGATATGACTACGATCTGGAGTTTGCACAGGATGAATTTGAATGGCTGTCGTCCATCACCAACTACAACCTCAAATACGACTTTAAGTATTATTTGAGTGACGCCTTTAAATTGGATTTTGGTGCCAATGGTATTTATTATGATTTCAACCCTGGAGAAGTAAACCCTACTGCCGAAACATCGCCCGTAAATCCATTAAAGTTAGATCAGAAAAAAGCCTTGGAAAGCGGATTGTATGTCAGTGCGGAACATAAACTAAGCCCCAAGCTTACAGCACAGTATGGCTTGCGTTACAGTGCATTCTCACGGTTTGGAGGGCAGCCCATCAGCACTTATGCAAACAATCGGCCCGTAGTGTACAATCCTGAACTGGGCATTTATGAGCGGGGTGAAGCAACGGGGGAGACCAATTTTGACAAAGGTGATGTTATTGAAACTTTCGGCAATATTGAACCTAGGGTTTCATTGGCTTACCTGCTCAACGAGGAATCATCCATAAAAGCAGGATATTCACGTACCGCCCAATACATTCATTTGTTGTCCAACACTTCATCCGTAACCCCTTTGGATGTGTGGACACCCAGTGGACCTTTCATAAAACCACAGTTGTCCAATCAGTATGCTTTGGGATACTTTCACAACTTTAAGGACATGGTGTATTCGCTCGAAGTAGAGACCTACTACAAAACCGTTGATAACCGAATCGATTACATAGACGGTTCCGATCTGATTGGTCAAAATACCATTGAGACCGAAATTTTGAACGGCGAAATGCGGGCCTATGGATTGGAACTCCTGCTTAGAAAGAACGAGGGTGATTTTACGGGATGGATTGCCTACACCCTTTCCAAGTCGGAGCAACGAACCTTGGGAGGAACGGCTGGAGGGCCAGGAATCAATAATGGAAATTGGTATAATGCCTCTTTTGATAGAACACATGACATCTCCTTATCGGGAGCGTACCAATTGAACGACCAATGGAGCTTTGGGACCAATCTGGTTTTTCAAACGGGTAGACCTGTAACTTATCCCAATGGGCAATATGTGTACGAGGATTTGTCCATAGCAAGCTATGCCCCCCGAAATTCGGACCGTTTACCAGCCTACCATCGGATGGATGTTTCCATCAATTACAAACCCAGAAAATATCAGAATAAACGGTTTAAGGGCGAATGGGTGTTCAGTGTCTATAATCTGTACAGTAGAAAAAATGCCGCTTCTATCTCCTTTGGGCAAAATTTGGAAACTGGGGCCAACGAAGCTACCCGAACAGCCATTTTTGGTATAGTACCCTCATTGACCTACAACTTTAAATTTTAAATCATGAAAACATTGAAAAAAATCATATTGGCGATTACCGTTATCATTTTTGCCGCCTGTGAGGACGTCGTGGATGTGGAAGTCCAGGAAGGACCAAAACGATTGGTGGTAGAAGCATCCCTGGATTGGGAAAAGGGAACGGACGGAAATGTACAGACCATCCGATTGAGAGAATCCACTCCGTTTTTTAATACCAATGCCAACACAGAGGTAACAGGTGCCTCCGTTGTGGTGACCAATGATGACAATGGAGCAACCTATAATTTTGAAGATCAGGGCAACGGAGAATACCTGACCACGAATTTTGAACCCGTTCTAGGGCAGACCTATTCCCTGAGAATTGAATATAATGGCGAGGTATATACCGCAAAGGAGACCATGACCCCTGTGACGGATATCACCAATGTTTTTCAGGACCGTAAAGATGGTTTTGATGATGAAGTATTGGAAGTACATGTGGTATTTACCGATCCAGAGGAAGAAGGGAACCATTATCTTTTCAAATTTCAACGAGATGGTGATTTGTTGCCTGATTTGGAAGAAGGGAAAGATGAATTCTTGAATGGCAACGAGATTGATTGGTGGTACGAAATTGAGGAGGACGATAATACTGAAATAGAACCCTTTAAACCTGGCGATGTAGTGAACATAGGAATGTACGGAATTTCCAAGTCCTATTATGATTATATCAAGATACTCATCTCCCAATTGGGCGGTGTTGGTCTTTTTGAGTCGACACCAGTGGATGTGAAAGGCAACTGTATCAATACTACAAATCCTGAAAACTATGCCTTTGGGTATTTCAGGTTATCACAGGTGGTAAAAACGAGTTACACTTTTGTCGAAGACTAGTTTAAGTTGGTTGGATGCCAAGCGTCGGGTTTCTAGGGCTCGGCGCTTTTTTGGTTTATAGCGTTAAGTTTTTTCTAAAGCCGTAGCCATTACAGCGAAATACCGTAAATTTATGTGATGGCTATGAATACAAGAAAAGGGTTTCGTTTTACCAATTACGAGGCACCCGACCAAACTCCGTTCGAAAAACTCTTTGAGATTTTTCAAGAACTAGTAACCCACACTTCGGGTGATGTAGAGGAGGCTCTGGACTGGCTCCGTGAATTGGACAAAGAATACGGACTTACCGACGACGATTACACAATTGATGATTTTATCGAAGACCTCAAGTCCAAAGGATACATCCGTGAGGAATTTGACATGGATGGCCCTCAGGGCGGCGAAGGTGAAGAAGGCGATGAGAATGGAGGGGGCGGAAGTCTTTCCGTAACAGCCAAGCTCGAGCGAATGCTGCGCCAACGGGCCTTGGACCAGATTTTCGGAAAAATCAAACGTAGTGGTTCTGGTAACCACAAAACAGGGAAATCAGGCAAGGGCGACGAGCACACTGGTGAGTTCCGTGAATACCGATTTGGGGATTCGTTGGAGCATATCAGTATGACGGAAAGTCTAAAAAACGCACAAGTCAACCACGGATTGGATAACTTTTCGTTGAGCGAAGAGGATTTGGTGGTGGAAGATACCATGCACAAAGCCCAGATGAGCACGGTGTTGATGATCGACATCAGCCATAGTATGATTTTGTACGGTGAGGACAGAATCACACCCGCCAAAAAAGTGGCAATGGCACTTGCTGAACTCATTACGACCCGTTATCCAAAGGATACCTTGGACATTTTGGTGTTCGGAAACGATGCCTGGCCTATTCCGATTAAGGATTTACCTTATCTACGTGTGGGGCCTTATCACACCAATACCGTTGCGGGATTGCAACTCGCCATGGACATGCTCCGCAGAAAGCGGAATACCAACAAGCAGATTTTTATGATCACCGACGGAAAACCTTCATGTTTACGGCTTCCGAATGGTGATTATTACAAAAATAGCGTAGGACTGGACGAGTATATTGTTGAAAAATGCTACGCAATGGCACAACAGGCCCGAAAACTTCATATCCCTATAACCACCTTTATGATTGCAGAGGACCCTTATCTGATGCAGTTTGTGCGCGAATTTACCAAGGCAAACAAAGGAAAAGCCTTCTACACGGGTCTAAAAGGTTTGGGCGAAATGATTTTTGAAGATTACGAACAGAACAGAAAAAGAAGAATAAAAGGATAACGCAACATATGAAATTGGATCACACCAACATTACAACGCTGGGCGAACTTAAATCAGCTGGCTATACAAGTAAAAGCATCAAAGACGAACTCAGGGAAAACCTTTTGGAAAAAATATCGAAGGGAGAACAGGTGTTCGAAGGTGTTTGGGGTTATGAAAACTCAGTAATTCCAGAATTGGAAAGAGCCATTTTATCCCGACACAACATCAATTTATTAGGATTGAGAGGGCAAGCAAAAACACGTTTGGCCCGTTTGATGGTACAACTGCTTGATGAATGGATGCCCATTGTGGAAGGTTCTGAAATTCACGATGACCCACTGAATCCTATTTCCAGATACGCCACCGAGCTGATCAAGGAAAAAGGGGACGACACTCCTGTGAGTTGGATACACCGAAGCGAGCGTTTCTATGAAAAATTGGCCACGCCAGATGTTACGGTAGCGGATTTGATAGGAGATGTGGACCCCATTAAAGCGGCCAATCTTAAACTGTCATATGCAGATGACCGTGTGATTCATTTTGGAATGATACCGCGGGCCAACCGTTGTATTTTTGTGATAAACGAACTTCCCGATCTTCAAGCAAGGATTCAGGTAGCCTTGTTTAATATTCTGCAAGAAGGGGATATACAAATTCGTGGGTTCAAGCTTCGTTTGCACTTGGACATTCAGTTTGTGTTTACCGCAAACCCTGAAGATTACACCAATAGGGGAAGCATTGTAACACCATTGAAGGATAGGATAGGTTCTCAAATTTTGACCCATTATCCTGAGAGTATCGAGATTGCAAAGAAAATCACCAAGCAAGAAGCACGGCTCGATAAGCGCCAATCCGATTTCGTCCAAGTACCCGAAATCGCGATGGATTTGTTGGAACAGATCAGTTTTGAGGCCAGAAAAAGTGAGTATGTAGACGCCAAGAGCGGGGTAAGTGCCCGTATGAGTATCACTGCTTTCGAAAATTTATTGAGCACTGCGGAACGTAGGGCCATAGTTGCAGGCGATAAAAAGACTACTGTCCGTTTAAGTGATTTTATGGGTGTGGTGCCATCCATCACAGGAAAAATAGAGTTGGTTTACGAAGGAGAGCAGGAGGGAGCAGGCTCTGTTGCCGAAAATTTGATAGAAGATGCCGTTAAATCTTTGTTCCCTATTTATTTTCCAAAAATCGAAAAGCTTCAGCGCAAAGAGGAAGAAAATGAATACGATGAATTGGTCAGCTGGTTTTTTGAGGGGGAGGGTTTTGACCTTCTGGACGATGAAAAAGAAGCCGATTACAAATCCAAACTCGACGCTATTGGCCCATTGAACAATCTAATGAAAGAATATCAGCCAGAAATTCCGAAAGAAGAGTCATATTTCTTGAAAGAATTAGTGCTTTGGGGCTTGGTTGCCCATAAAAAATTGAGCAAGCACCGCTTTCAGCAAGGGTATCAGTTTAAAGATCTGTACGGTAGTTATATCCGAGGACTATAAACTATTGCCAAATATTTAGGTTGTCGTTATAGTTTTCAAAATTGTAGACTCCAACATAACGTTTTCTCAGCCAAAAGGTATACAGCGTTAGAATCGGCAAAATGCTGAAGAGTACTACGGATAATGTTGCCATTGGTTTAAAGGTTGCAGGTATCACGTGTTCTCCATACGTTTTAATGGAATTGAGAACGGTAATGCTGTCGTAAATTTTGAAAACGTAAACAATCATGATGGCGTAGAGCACATATTCAATGTTGCGCATTTTGGGGTCGGGTAGTTCATCCTCGGAAATTTTGAACCAAACTACGTATAAGTATAAAAAATGAACCGAACTCAAAATAGGGAATATATAATTGTCGGGTTTTAAAAAGTAGAATTGATTCGTATAAACCCCGTAAAAGCTTAACACTATCAAAGTTAACAAGACAGCTATGCTGGCTAGTATGTTTCGTTTCCAAGTGATTATTTTTGACAGTGCATCCATACTATGTTGATATTTAAGGACTTTGACAGTACAAAGAACGGAGATTCAGAACTCCTATTTCAAAGAAATCGACAATCGGCAAACAATGTTGGATAATCCGAAAAATCCGACATCAAAGTATAAAAAATCAACATGAAATTTCTTGTAGAAATCTAATCGAAAAGGTCGGAGGATAGATAACGATCGCCCCGGTCACAAACAATGGATACAATGGTACCGCTCTCCAAGGTTTCGGCCAAGCGAAGTGCGACGGTTGCAGCGCCACCGCTGCTCATTCCGGAAAATATACCCTCTTCTTTGGCAAGGCGCTTTGCCATTTCGGTAGCTTCTTGCTCGCTAACCTCCATTACGGTATCCACTTTGTCAGGATTAAAAATTTTGGGAAGATATTCCTTTGGCCATTTACGTATACCGGGGATTTTGGAATCATCCGTAGGCTGCACGCCCACAATCTGTACATTTGGATTCTGTTCCTTTAAATAGGTGGAAGTGCCCATGATAGTTCCCGTGGTCCCCATGCTGGATACAAAATGAGTGATCTCACCATTCGTATCTCTCCAGATTTCTGGTCCTGTAGTTTTGTAGTGGGCCTTCCAGTTATCATCATTGGAGAACTGGTTCAACATTTGGAACCCTTCTTTTTTGACTTTGTCCTCAGCATAGTCCCTGGCACCCTCAATACCTACATCGGCAGGGGTCAAGGTAACCTTAGCACCATAGGCTTTCATGGTCTGTACCCTTTCTTTTGTAGAGTTTTCGGGCATTACCAATTCAATATCAAGCCCAAAGATTCCTGCAATCATGGCCAAACCAATACCAGTGTTTCCGCTAGTGGCCTCGATCAATTTGGTTTCCTTGGTAAAATCACCACGTTCCAGCCCGCTTTTTATCATATTGTATGCTGGGCGGTCCTTTACACTACCACCAGGGTTGTTTCCCTCTAGCTTAAACAGGATTTTTACATTTGGATTGGTGTTCAAAACTTTGGATTCAACCAAAGGTGTGTTTCCGATAAGATCTAGTATGCTGTTAGACATTTGGGGTTGTCTTTATTTTAATTTCTGGTTTGTGATAAACAGTGGAGTTGGGGGGCACAGAGGACGTGATCCATGCATTACCTCCGATTACGGAGTTGGCACCTACAACGGTATCGCCTCCTAAAATAGTGGCATTGGCATAAATGGTCACATTGTTTTCTATGGTGGGATGCCGCTTTGTTTTCTGCAAGTTCTTGGCGACATACAGGGCACCTAAGGTCACCCCTTGATAAATTTTTACGTTGTCATGGATTACAGCAGTTTCACCGATAACTACACCGGTGGCATGATCAATAAAGAAGGACTTGCCAATTTTGGCCCCTGGGTTAATGTCCACACCGGTCTGTCTATGAGCGTATTCGGTCATCATCCGAGGAATTAAGGGCACACCCTCTTCATAGAGTTCATGCGCCAACCTATAAATGGCAATGGCGTAAAAACCAGGATAGGCCATATAAATTTCCTGCATGGAGAGGGATGCCGGATCACAATTCAATATGGCCTCTGCGTCTAAATTTAGATTCTCCAGAATCTGTGGCAGATGGGCCACATAATTGCCCCAAAGTTCTTCATTGGGCTTCTCCAAATCCCAACAAGCCATATCCATTAGCTGATTGAATTTATTCTCCAATAGCTCCAAGTTTACGGCAACTGGGGTGTTGGCATCAAATAGGGTATAAAAAAGAGTATCGGTAAAGTCCTCCGTTTCCTGCTTCAATCTAAAGTCAAGATAGGGCAGTTTTTTGTGCCTGTTAAGTTCGGCTATGATTTTTTCCTTGTCCATGCTGCGCTATATTGTCTTAAAATTATAGAAATCCTTACCATACCCACCCATAAAAGAGTAACTTTAGTTTAAAAATAACATATTATCGTTATATGGTGCGTGATATTACAATTTCCCAAGAAGTCTTTGATTTTTTGACAGAACTCCAAAACAACAACAATAGAGAGTGGTTCGAGGCCCATAAACCCACATTCAAGAACCACCAGGCCAAGGTCAAGTCCTTTTTTGAAGCCGTAAAGGACAACTTGAACCACCATGATGAGATTGAGAAGATGAAGATGTTCCGTATTTATCGCGATGTCCGTTTTTCCAATGATAAAACTCCATATAAAAGCCATTTAGCAGGATCCTTTTCTAGACTTGGCGCCCATTTACGGGGAGGATATTATATTCATTTAAAACCTGGAGGGTCATTGCTGGCCACCGGATTTTGGAACCCGAACAAGGGTGATCTTTTTCGTATTCGAAAAGAACTGGAAATGGATGCCTCCGAATTCCGGAATGTCATCAATAAGAAAGAATTGAAAACCATTTGGGGAGAACTCAGCGGAGATGAAGTCAAAACCGCACCAAAAGGATTCGACAAAGAACACCCGGATATTGATTTGATCAAGAAAAAACAGTTTGTTTTTGTGCGTAACCTTACGGACAAAGAGGTTTTATCACCTTCCTTTTTGGAAGAAGTGGACAGGTCCTACAGGGCCATACGGCCATATTTTGACATGATGAGCGATATCCTTACTACGAACTTGAACGGAGAATCAATTCTGGAATAAGGCTTCTTCCTCCAACAGCTGTATTTGGTCCTTTAACCGTTCCACCACCATATTCATCATTCGCTTATTGAGAGCCGAAGAGTTGGTAATGTAATCGCGGTACTCTTCTACGGTGAATTGACCGATGATCATTCCTTTTAAAGAGTTTCTGAATTTGATGTCCTTTTGGATTGCCCTTTCTATATACTCCATCTTTTTCTCCAGAGAAAGTCCGTAAAAAGCTCCCTTATGCTTGTTGGCATAATTTTTAAAAGCCTCTACCAACAAATCATTTTGGAGTTTGATCACAGGACGAAGGGTCTTGTTCTGAAAATGCTCATCAAAACCCATTTGGTTGTTAAAATGTGACGCTGAAATTGTGGGACGAATGTCCAATCTACGGTCGGATTGTGAGTCCATGGCTGTGATTTTTACTAAAATTACAGAATGATGCACTGCACATTTTTAATTGTGACAATAGTTGTCAACTAGGTTATGAACAACTGTATCTATTGTAAGCTGGGTAAAACTTTAAAACAACTTGGATACCCAATACATTATAAGGCATATCAAACAGATTGAAAATTCGGTCAGAACCCAATATCTGAATAGTTTAGGTATTCTAGAAGGTCTGGGAAAATGTTTCAATACTGAATATAACGAAAAAACAGATAAAATGTATTAAATCGTTTTACGGACCAAAAGCCTTATTTTTATCTCAAATTGAATTCAAAATGAAATTCGGAAAAGTAGACCACCCAGAACATATTGATTTCACCATTCCATCCGACCATCCCGATACTCCGGTGGTTCTATCCAAAACCAAAACTGGTGCTGAGACCAAAATATATGTGGGCTGCGCAAAATGGAACCGGCAAGATTTGAAGAATTTTTATCCAAGGGGTACAAAGGATGAATTGGAATACTACTCGTCCCAATTTAATTGTATTGAGCTCAATGCTACGTTTTATCGAATCTTTCCGGCGGAACAGTATGAAAAGTGGCGGGACAAGACACCAGAAGGTTTTAAGTTTTTTCCAAAAATGACCAACGAAGTAAGCCATCTTCGTCGCATGAACGACAAAGTTTATGAAATCGCCGATAGGTATTTGGAAGTAACCTCCTTACTAGGCGACAAGCTAGGGACCATCTTTTTGCAGATGCACAACAATTTTGGTCCCAAAAATTGGGACAGGGTAGTGCGCTTTGTGGAATATTGGCCGAAGGAATTCCCCTTGGCCATGGAGTTTCGACATACGGATTGGTTCAATGATGATAAGGTGGCACAGGAGCTTTATCACCTACTTGAAGAGAACAATATCTCCAACGTTTTGGTAGATACCGCTGGCAGGAGGGACCTTATGCACATGCGATTGACCACGAATGAAGCCTTTATTAGATATGTTGGAGCGAACCATAAATCGGATTATCCCCGTTTGGATGATTGGATAGAACGTTTAAATTCTTGGAAATCCATAGGGTTGGAGCATATTCACTTTTTTGTGCATCAAAATCTTGAACTTGAGTCTCCTTTGTTATCCGCTTATTTTATTGAGCAACTAAATGCCAAAATGAATTGTAATTTGCATATACCCAAGACTACTTTACCTGCCCAAAAAGGTTTATTCGATTAAAATGGCACAAATTGATCAAGTTTAAAATCTTGGGCATTCAAAATTATTTACTCAATATTTACCCTCTACGAAATATTTCAAATTCGTAATTCGCATAAATTAAAGGTTTTATCAAGAAAATCTTCAAAGGATTCCGCTAACTTTGTACTTGAATTATAAAAGTTTCAATTATGCGATTTCATTCACGAAAATGGGTAAAGCCAGAAGATTTGAATGCCAATGGAACTCTTTTTGGAGGCAAGGTCCTAGCTTGGATAGACGAGGAGGCTGCATTGTACAGCATTATACAGCTTGAAAACAAAAAAATCGTAACCAAATATATGTCCGAAATCAATTTTATGAGCACCGCCCACGAGGGGGACATCATAGAAATTGGTATCGAAGTCATAAAATTCGGGGTCACCTCAATTTCGCTCAATTGTGAAGTTAGAAACAAGATGACCCACGAAAGTATTGTTACCGTGGACAATATTATTATGGTAAACTTAGACGAGAACGGTAATCCGAAAGCTCATGGTAAAACGAAAATAGAATACGTTAAGGACCGACTTGCCAAAAAAGAAAAAGAAGAGCAGAAAGCAACTTCTTAGTTCATTGTTTTGGCGACCGCTTGAACTTCATCCAATACCCTTAATAGATTTTCGCCCCATAATTTGGCAATTTCTTCTTCGGTATAGCCTCTTTTTACGAGTTCCAAGGTTACGTTGAAGGTTTCGGATGCATCCGACCATCCTTCAATACCGCCTCCGCCATCAAAATCGGAGCTGATGCCCACGTGGTCAATACCTATCAATTTCACCATATAGTCGATATGGTCCACAAAATCGGATACGTTCACCGCAGGTGGCACGTTGGGGTCGGTTCCGGCCAATTCTTCGGCGATATTTCTGATTTTTCCGTAATTGGCAAAGAACTCTTCGCGCTGTTCATCGGTCAACGAACCAAACTGGGAGCGATCGTACCAAACAAGACCCAAGGAATCTGCCACTTTTTTGTACACCTCAGCCATGTAGGCGGAACGTGCTTCATGTTTCTCGGTATTCAAGTAAGAACTAAAAGCTACGGTTTGTACGACACCTCCGTTTTCCTTCATCAACATTAATTGTTCATCGTCAAGATTACGGCTATGGCCACAAAGTGCTCTTGCCGATGAGTGCGATGCGATTATCGGAGCTTTGGTAAGCTCGATCATTTGTTTCATCGCTTCTTTTGATGGGTGGGAAACATCGATCATCATTCCAACACGGTTCATTTCTGCAACCGCTTCTTTGCCAAGGTCGCTCAAACCATTATGAAGCCAAACACTATCTTGTTCGCCTGTATTGGAATCGCTCAATTGGCTATGGCCATTGTGCGCCAAGGACATATATCGGGCGCCACGCTTTTGGTATTCTTCAATTTTAGAAAGGTCTTCGCCAATTGGGTAGGCATTTTCCACACCGATCATGGCCACCTTTTTGCCTGCGGCCACAATTCTTCTCACATCATCAGAGGTCAGGGCCAACTCAATCTCGTCAGGAGCAATTTCCTCACAGAGCTTGTGGATAGCCTCGAATTTTGAGATTGCATTTTCAGATGCTTTGGCATAACCCTCTGTTGTTAAGGTATCTTGACCTGTGTACACAACTAACCATGCCACATCGAGACCTCCCTCTTTCATTTTGGGTATGTTTACCTGTGTGTCCAAATTCTGGGTGTAGTTGATACTGTCCGTAAAGTTTTGGACATTGATATCGTCATGCGTATCAATGGTAATCACGGAATCGTGAATCCGTTGCGCTTTCTCTTCCAAGGTTTCTTCAGTCTTTTCTTGTTTTTTCTTCCCGCAAGAAATCAATAAGGTAATACTAAGGAATAGATAAAAATATTTCATGGTTGGTTTTTTACACATACAAATAACGCAATTTGACAACAATATCCGAATGCTACGGAACAATAAATTGTAATCCCTCAGTTTAATCGACATTTTTAATGTGATTAATAACCATTAACGCAAAAAATTGGGAACACGCGAATTGTTAACGTATCTGGAGAAGCTTGAAATAGGTTTGAGTTCTTTTTCTTATGAAGAATTGGGAGTAGTTGAGGCTGGAGAACTTAAAAAGACTTTTGAAATGTTCAAGTTTGGACTTGAAAGCAAAGTTTTTGGGATTTCCGAAATGAAGCAGCTCGAAGACCTATATAGAAATGTAGGCATCCAAGGTTCTGATAGTAAATCATTTACTGCCCCGAATGACAGCGAAATTTTGATGCTTATAAAGTCCTTGGAGGATACAATTCTTTCTGAACCACAAAAAAGTATTGTGGAAGAGATTAAGAAAAGGATACAGAACATACAAGAGAAGCCTCAAGATCAGAATAAAAATAGAGAACGTATGTCGACCGATTTTGAATTTATTGAGAAGAGCCTTCAAGCTGGTTTTTCTTCCCAAAAGATTGATCTCCAACCCGTTTTGGAGGATTGCATGGGGCAAATTGAACTATTGGAAGAGTTGGTGCGCATGTTCAAACAAAACATTTTTGAGTTTGTCGGAAGTGCCAAAGTCAATCTAATGAACGAAAATTATACAGAGCTCGAGCTTTCCTGTCAAAAAATAATGCCTTCGTTGCGTATGATGAAGACATCAGGGCTTTTGGAAGTGACCCAACAAATTTCAAGGTTGTGCAAAACGGATAGGGATAAAAAGCACCTTGACTTTTTGTACGATCAATTTCTTCAAGAGTATCCACGCATTCAAGAGCAAATAGATTTTGAAATGGAAATATTCCGCGCAATCTAATACACAATCAAAATGGAAACCAACCAACTGCCCGAATACCTTCAAAGCATATTTTATCCTTTGTTCCAGCATACGGAAGACTTGGAGTGCCAATTAATGTTATTGGATGAAATGTTGAAGGTAGGGGATAGGAAAGAGATTCCCTTCCTTTCTGAACTGGAATCCCATCACAATCCGAAAATCAGTAACAAGGCTTTTGCCGTTAAAAACGAACTGCAGTCAAAATTGGGCGTGTTGTCCGATGCGGAACGAAGAAGATTGCCCATGAACCTTTGTTTTATTTATGACGAGTTCAATATTAGGCCGAGCAAAATAGACAACGAACTTGATTTTGAAGTTGAACTCGACATTTTAAATATGAAATAAAAACATTTCACTTCATAATTTGATATGTTCACCACAATTTGTGAAAGCAACATAATGTTATGTGTGAAACTGCGTTATACCTAAAAACCCCCGAACCAAAACCAAAGATTACCATGTTATACGATACCTACGGAGAAGAGTACTTAGCCTTTTTACAAGAACTCAACGAAATTTTGACGGTAAACGAACTTGCCGAACTTGATTACCTATAGTTAGCCAACAACCCAAAACTTGTTACCATGAAAAACCCTAACAAAGAAAACGCCGCTTACTTGAATTTTATTCAAGATTTGAAAGACATGCTCACCGACTTTGATATTAGTCTTTTGAGCAAGCAATGATGTTTAAGTGTATATCATGGAAAAGGGGGTGTTTCAAAAAAACATCCCCTTTTTTATTTATTGACTGTCTTGACTTATCCAAGATAGGACTTCAAAATTTTACTTTTTGATGTATGCCGTAATTTTCGAATGGCCTTCTCCCGAATCTGGCGTACACGTTCCCTGGTCAAATCGAAAGTGCTTCCAATTTCCTCCAAGGTCATGGATGGTTGGTCACCTATACCGTAATACAGGCGTACCACATCGGCCTCTCTTGGCGACAATGTATCCAAAGCCCTGTTTATTTCTGTATTCAGAGACTGATGCATCAGCCCTTTGTCAGGTTTTGGGGAATCTCCGGCATTAAGAACATCGTATAGATTGGAAGTTTCACCTTCCTTTAATGGCGCATCCATAGATACATGTCTACCTGTATTTTTCAATGATTGCTTCACCTCGGAAACCGTCATGTCCAATTCTTTGGCAATCTCCTCTGGTGACGGCGGACGTTCATGGGCTTGCTCTAGATAGGAAAATGTCTTTTTTATTTTATTTATTGACCCGATTTTGTTCAATGGCAAACGTACAACACGGGACTGCTCCGCCAAAGCTTGTAGAATGGACTGGCGAATCCACCAAACAGCATAGGAAATAAATTTAAACCCGCGGGTTTCATCAAAACGTTTGGCTGCTTTTACCAATCCAACGTTTCCTTCGTTTATCAAATCCGGGAGCTTTAGCCCTTGGTTTTGGTACTGTTTTGCAACGGACACCACAAACCTTAGGTTTGCATTGGTCAATTTTTCCAAAGCAGCTTGGTCACCGGCCCTGATCTTCTGTGCTAGCTCAACTTCTTCCTGCGCGGTGATCAAATCGATTTTACTGATATCCTGCAAGTATTTGTCAAGTGATTTGGATTCCCGGTTCGTGACCTGTTTGATGATTTTTAGCTGCCTCATTCTTGTATCTGGTTTACTAATGTTATAAACTATCATTATACATTATAATATGCATTTTTCCAAGTCCAAAATGTTATTGTTATCAAAATGTTATGAGCAGATAAGCGATTCACAAAAAAAGGAGTGGTATTTTAATTGTTAATACAATTTTGATAGAAAAGCCAAGAAGGATTGGTCTCAAGCGCAAAAAACCCCTAATTTTGTAGGGTTTTTTATTTAACAATCCATAACGCATTCCCTTTGGAGGTAAACAAAAAAGTCAAGAAGAAAACATTATACGGTTATCAGGAAGAAGACCTGAACAAAATCTTCACCCAACTGGACGAGCTTCCGGAGGGTACCAATATTTTGTACCAACTACCAACAGGAGGCGGAAAAACAGTAGTATTTTCTGAGATCACCCGCAGGTTTATTGAGCAGACCGGAAAAAAGGTAATGGTACTTACACACCGGATAGAGCTTAGCAAACAAACTTCCAAAATGCTCAAGGGATTTGGAGTAGCCAACAAAGTCATCAACAGTGAGGTTAAAGAGCTTTATGATCAGGACGACTATATGTGCTTTGTTGCCATGGTGGAAACCTTGAACAACCGTTTACAGGAAGAAAAAGTCAAAATCAATAATATTGGCTTGGTCATTATCGATGAAGCCCACTACAATTCCTTTAGGAAACTCTTTAAATATTTTGATAAGTCCACCATTTTGGGCGTAACGGCAACCCCGTTGAGTTCCAACATCAAACTCCCGATGAAAGACAACTACAAGCATTTGATCATTGGGGAGTCCATACAATCGTTGATCGATAAAAATTTCTTGGCCAAGGCCAATCTTTACAATTACGATGTCAGCCTACGCACCTTAAAACTGGGCATTAATGGGGACTATACCGTAAAATCTTCCGATGAATTCTACAGTGCCCACAGTATGCTCGGCAAACTGCTTACAGCTTACGAAGAGATTGCGAAGGGTACAAAAACATTGATTTTCAACAACGGTATCAACACGTCCCTCTACGTTTACGAGACCTTTAAAAAGGCGGGCTATAATGTTAGGCACTTGGACAACAAAAACACGGCAACCGAACGAAAGGAAATTTTGGAGTGGTTCGCGGAAACTCCCGATGCCATATTGACCTCTGTTAGTATTCTCACCACTGGTTTTGATGAACCTACGGTCGAGAGCATTATTTTGAACAGGGCCACAAGGTCACTTACCCTGTATTTCCAAATGATCGGTAGAGGTTCTAGGGTTCTTCCGAACAAGAATGAGTTCAACGTAATCGATATGGGTAACAACATTGCCCGTTTTGGCCCATGGGATGCCCCGGTGGATTGGCAGGAAATTTTTCTTTTTCCTGACTTTTATTTGGAGAACATTAAAAATGATGAGGAAATCGAGCGTGATTTTGTTTATGAGATGCCAGATGAGCTCCGTGCCAAATTCAGTAACTCCGATAACATCACATTTGATGTAAAAGAGGAATACAAAAAGATTTTTGCGCAGGGAAAAAAATCAAAATTGGTCCTCGAAAAAAGTATTGAACAGCACGCTCAAATATGCGTTGAAAATAGTGAGGATGTATTCGATGCCCGTATTTTGGCCAAAGAGCTAAAAGATGAAATCCAGTACCGGGTCAAGCAATATTCCTATTGTATTATGAACAATACTAAAAACTATAAAGAGTGGTTGGAAGAGGATTATGAGCGTAAATTACGCTCCAGCATCTCTAAAATGTTCGCTGCCAAAATGTAAATCTGAATTTTTGGATTTGCACTTAGTGCTTTTACGCTTTACCTATGTATCTGTAATTTAACATGTCAAAAAAACTCCTTGTCATTGGGTCTGTATGGCCAGAGCCTAGCACTACTGCTGCGGGCTGCCGTATGCAACAATTATTGGGAGCATTTTTAAGATTTGGTTACAAAATCACCTTTGCGAGTACGGCAAGCAGAACAGAGTATAGTCTGGATTTGGAAAAAGTCGGAGTCGCCGAAGTCACCATTCAACTCAACCATTCCAGTTTTGATGATTTTATTAAAAAACTGTTGCCCACCATTGTCATTTTTGACCGCTTTATGATCGAAGAGCAATTTGGATGGCGAGTTGCTGAATTTGCCCCAAAAGCGTTGCGTATTCTCAATACAGAAGATTTACATGCTTTACGAAAGGCTAGGGAAGAAGCTTCTAGAAAACAAAGTCCCTTTGTGACCGATCATTGGAAAAACCATCCAATGACCCTGCGGGAAACAGCCAGTATCTATCGTTGTGACCTTAGCCTAATAATTTCCACTTATGAAATGGAAATTTTACAAAAAGAACTTCATATTCCATCGGAGTTGCTCATGCATTTACCTTTCATGGTTGATGTTTCGACCATATCCAAAGAAAAGTTTATCCCTTTTGATGATAGAAAAGGCTTCATAAGCATTGGTAACGGCAAGCATGCACCAAATGTTGATGCCATTAAAGTTCTAAAGCAAGAGATATGGCCTAGCATACGAAAAGAATTGCCCGATGCAGAGATTCACATTTATGGCGCGTACTTACCTCAACAAGTGAGTCAAATGCACCATCCAAAATCAGGATTTTATGTGAAAGGATGGACCGAAAATGTGGATGTCGTACTCAATAGCGCAAAAGTTCTATTGGCACCCTTACAGTTTGGAGCCGGTATAAAGGGGAAACTAATGGATGCCATGCGAACCGGAACACCCAGCGTAACTACCACGGTAGGTGCGGAAGGTATGCACAAAGACCTTCCCTGGAACGGCGCGATCACTAATAACTGGAAAGCGTTCGCCCAAATTTCCGTAAAACTTCATCAAAGCAAAGATTTGTGGGAGACAGCTCAAGAGCAAGGGCTTGAACTTCTTCAAACTATTTATAACAGAGCATTTTTACAAGACCGCCTGGAAGAGCGTGTGAACCAAATACGCAGAGCGTTGGAAACTCACCGTGAACAAAATTTCATTGGAAAGTTGCTGCAACATCAAACCATGATGAGCACCAAGTATATGGCAAAATGGATTGAGGCAAAGAATAAAAGTTGTACCTAAACGGGTATTTGCTGGCTTAGACAGTGCAAAGTTCCGAACCCCCATATTAAATCAATGGCATTTATTGGGATTACTTCTCTATCCTTAAATACCTCTGACAAGATATTTAAAGCTTCGCGATCACGGCTATCATTAAAGGTTGGCACCAAAACAGCTTTGTTCAAAATCAAGAAATTGGCATAGCTGGCTGGTAATTCCAGACCATCGAATTCCAAACGATGGGGCATTGGCAGCTCGATAATCTTTGGTGATTTTCCATTTTCCAATTTTGACCGTTTCAAACGCTTCAAATTTTCTTGTAACGGAGCATAGTTGGATGCTTTGGGGTCATTTTCGACCACGGTGACAATAGTGTCTTCATTTACAAATCGTGCTAAATCATCAATGTGTCCGTGTGTATCATCGCCTTTGATGCCGTCTTTCAACCATATGGTATGGGTAACCCCAAAATACTCCTTAAAAATGGCCTCATAATCTTCTTTGGTAAAGCCTTTGTTTCTTACCTGAACATTAGGGTCCAAAAGGCATTCTTCGGTAGTGATCAAGGTGCCCTTACCGTTCACATCGATGGCTCCGCCTTCCAAAACAATGGGCTTGCCTTTATACACTGCCCTTTCAACAGGAATATTTAAAAAATCCGAGACCTTTTTGGGCACGTGTTTATCCAGTTTGTAATTGGTATATTTTGCCCAACCATTAAAGTTAAAGTTGATGGCTTTCCGTTTCTTTCCATTTTTGACGATGATGGGGCCAGAATCCCTCATCCAACTCCGGTTGGTCTTGTGCACGATAAAGGAAACTTTCTCCATGTTAACGTGCGCCGTGCTCAACATACCATGCACTTTATCCCGAAGTTTTTCTGATGATACTACAAGAATCACCTTTTCAAATTGCGAAACTTTTTTGATGAATTCCACAAAGGCCCATTGAATGGCTCCGTACTTACCTGGCCAATCGTTACCATTATGAGGGAAACAAAGCAAAATACCCTCTTGCTTTTCCCATTCTGCTGGAAATACCCAATTTTCCTTCTCCATATTAGTCGATGGCGCGTTTGGTAATGGAACCGTACATATCTATACGCCTGTCCCTAAGGAACGGCCAATTTTGCCTTACATTTTCCTGAAGGTCCAGATCTACTTCGGCCATTAATATTTCTTCCTGATCATTGGATGCTTGCGCCAAAATCTCTCCCTGTGGTCCACAGATAAATGAAGACCCCCAAAACTCGATGCCATTAGTGTCTGGAAGATATTTTTCAAGCCCGATTCGGTTGGCGGCGGCCACATAGACCCCATTCGCAACGGCATGCCCTTTCATTACGTTCATCCAAGCACCGTGCTGTTTTTCACCAAATTCCTCTTTTTCCTGGGGATGCCAACCAATGGCAGTAGGGTAAAAGAGTACTTCCGCTCCTTGCAAAGCCGTTAACCTTGCTGCCTCCGGATACCACTGGTCCCAACAGATCAAGGTGCCGATATTTCCTTTTTTGGTAGGAATGTTCTTGAACCCGAGATCTCCTGGAGTAAAATAGAATTTTTCATAGAAATGTGGGTCGTCCGGAATATGCATTTTACGATATAATCCGGCCTCTGTTCCATCCGTATCAATTATGTACGCACTATTATGGTACACCCCGGCCATTCGCTTTTCAAAAAACGGAACAATTATGACCACGCCGAGTTCTTTTGCCAACGCACTGAACGCCTTGAAAGAAGTGCCATAAAGTGGTTCCGCTAACGCAAAGTTCTCCGTGTCCTCGCTCTGGCAAAAATAATGGCTGCTGTACAGCTCGGGCAACAAAATGACCTCGGCCCCTTTACTCGCTGCCTTTTTTACCCACTCGGTACATTTGACCAAATTGTTCGCCGGAGTATTGTTCAGGTTTAATTGTATTACTGATATGATGTACTTTTTCTTTGCCATGCTCTTCTGAAAAATTCTATTATGTTCCAGTAAAGATACTTGTAATGTTATAAAAATGGGTCATTTTTTATCGTACGGAATATAATTTTCCCACTCCCAAGGGGTATAAGTATCCATCAAAACAACCTCTAGTAATTCCTTGAAGATACTGTTCCCGTTCTCAAAATTGGTCATAATCATTATTCCTTTTCCAGTTTCTGGAAATAAAACGGAATGGTGTACAAATCCACTGCCATGACCTTCCTTAAAAACTGCTTTGCCATAAGGTGTTTCAAAATAGCCCCAACCCAATCCATAACCTAGGTTGATATCATCATATTTATCCGTGATTTTGCCTTCACCCTCATAAAATTGTTTTTCTGTTCTGATACGAATATGTGGAGTGAAAATTTCTTCGTAGGATTCCTTACTGATCAATTCTTGGTTGAGCACAGCGGTGAGAAATTTGGTGTAATCCTTGGAAGTCGTCTCCAGAGTACCTCCACCACGGGGTTCATTGTCCTTGTCCTTTTTAAGTGCTTTCGCATCTTCATCGTGGCCCAATGCAAAATCCTTGTCAAATCTGGTTTTCCACTCGTAGGCGGAATTTTTCATGCCCAGAGGCTCAAATATATTTTCCTGGGCCAACTGCTCCAGACCTTTTCCTGTTAATTTTTCCAGTACTACTTGTAAATAAATAAAGCCTTCACCACTGTAACCAAACTTGGTACCCGGTTCCCAATGCGTTCGTAATTTATAATCCTCTTCGAACCATCTGTAATTTTTAAACCCAGTAGTGTGGGCCAGGCACATTCTAGCTGTTATTTTAGTGTAGAGCGAATCTTCCTTTAAGCTGGAAAAATCATCGTGCCAACTTGTTTGGGGTTCGTAGTCATATATTTTTTGTGGCAAGTAAGATTCAAGTGGCGTATCCAGATCAATAATACCCTGCTCCACCAGCTTCATCACCAAAACACCAAATACAGCTTTACTAAAGGAAGCCCCATAAATGTTGGTGGAATCGGTCAATGGAATACGGTTTGGATAATCTTTATAACCAAAAACTTTTTGATAGACGGGTTGGTTATCGTTAAAAACTGATATGGCAGTACCATATATTTTGGCATCATCCATCAATTGGTGGATTTTGGCGGTTACAGAGTCCTTGGTTACCACAGAACCGTCCAAACGTTCGATGGTTTCTTGCTTTTGAACAGCACAACTGCCCAGTAGCGTCATACCTATCAAAGCCATCAAAACAAATGTTCTGCTTTTCTTCAATCTGAGAAATGGAATGGAGAACGGATAATAACATTTATTTTTTTGTACTACATACACGATGTTGAACAACATTATCCCAATGCAAATCGGTACCACTGAAATAAAAATGAAAAACCCCCACTTTTCAATAGTCAGCAAGCTTACAAAGGACAAAATGGCCAGAATCAGTACTGTAATCTGAAAATTAATGACCTTGATGCCATGTTCATTGTACACAGGATTATCTTCCCGCTTGTGAATCCACAGAAAAAGTGGAATCAGTACATTTAATAGTGGTAAGATCAACCCGGCCAAGGGCGTTGCATGCATCAAGAGTAACCATTTCTTTTTTACGGTTTCTTCTTTTGGATCATCCAAAGCAACAAGCTCATCCACTTCAATATCCAGCGCAATGGCCAAAAGTTTGATGGTATTTAGATGAGGGGAGACCTCTTCCTTTTCTATTCGTTGAATGGTTCGGACGGTTACATTGGTTCTGTCTGCTAGTTCTTCTTGCGAGTAACCTTTAATTTTTCTTTGATATTTTAATCGTTCCCCAATTGATGAATTGTTCATGATATATGATTTTTAGTTCGGGAACAAAGTTATCGGAGCGTACATGACAGCGCCACGACATTTAGATGTCACCTTAGTGTCATACCCTATAAAAACAGTACCTCTTGAGCATTATTTTGAATACAGTTGAGTTTTGTAGATGAATTACCTGAAAGACTAAAATTACCCAACAAATGAATCATTAAAGCATTTTAAGCAAAAAAAACTCCATCTAAGTTAATAGATGGAGTTTCTCATTTCCTTTTTCAATTTTTTTTTACAGTTCTATTAGAACATAAATCCAAGACCTGCGGACCATACGGAGTTATGTACGTCCACATCCTCGATCATCTCGGAAAAACCATAAGAGTATCTTCCCTGAATAAAGAATCCTGATGGGAATTTATATTCTACACCAGCTGTTCCCTGAAAATCAAAGCTGTTGATGGAATCCGAATCAAAATCACCAGAATCCTCTCCTGGATCAAAATCAAGCTCTTCGTTCACTTTAAAACCAAACTGTGGTCCACCATGAATGTTAAGTCCATCAGCAATGTAAAACTTTAAAAGTACAGGAACCTGTATATAGTCAACCTGAAATTGTGCATCTGGTGTATCCGGTTCATCGGTAATATCAAAACCTTGTGCTGAGTAGAACACCTCTGGCTGCAATGACACATGGTCGGACAATGGCGCTTCGGCCAACAAACCTAAGTAAAATGATGTTCTTGAGTCTGGACTATCAAAATCATCACCTGCAACGGTAGCAAAATTGGCACCACCACGTACTCCTAGCTGTACATTGTTCGTATTCTGGGCGAAAGAGGTAAATCCTATAAACAGGACACCTAATAAAATCAAATTCTTTTTCATGATAAAAATATTTTGGGGTTTCTAATCCATCACGAAAGTAGAATGCGAGTTGTTTTTGAATTAATTCATACCAAGAAATTATTGACGCTAAAGGTCAGGCAACTAATTTTTAACTCAAGAAATACGGTATAAATACAACAGGAGTTTGCACAATAGGGTCAGGTCTAGGTTTTTCAGGAGAAACTAGCTACTGCACAATGCTATTCAGTTTCTGTACTTCGGCATTAAAATTCTTAAGGGTAGTGGCCAATACCCCAATTTGTTCCTGTGCTTCTTTCCATTCCTTCTGTTCGATGGCCTCGCGCACGCCTGGAAGTGTTTTTACCCCATACCCTGTGTAAAATCCAGGGGCATAGATCTGGTGCTTGAACCAGTCCCTACGGGGCAGACCCTTGTCCTGTAGCAATACCTGCTCCAAGCCCATCAACTTTTCGTTCAGTTGAGCCTTTTTGGCGCTGGACAAAGCAAGTACATCGGCCTTGGAAAAGGCCTCGATACTTTTTTCTAGTTCGGCAACCACATTTTGTATGGGCGAGAAGTCCAAATAGGGTACTTCTTCCTTCATTTTTGCGGGTGCTACTGGTTTTTTGGGGTCCATGGTCAGTTGGTAGGCATCTGATGCGACCAGTTTGTTGTGTTTTTCCACTTCGGCACGCATGCCCTCCAAGGTTTTCATCACTTCGCCCAAATAGCCTTCGATGGTGCTGTGCCATTGGGTGAGTTCAAACGGCAACACCTCGGCATTTGCCAAACGCAACGAAATACGCCCCGCTGTGTTGGCCAAGGCCACACCGTAGTCAAAACCAGGATCTTTAAAACGGGTGTAGTGGGTATAGGTATCGTAAATGGTGTGGTATTCCCCACCAGAACCTTCACCGCCGAAGCCCAGGTTCAACGAGGGGATGCCCGTATGCTGTATAAACGGGGTGTAATCGGACCCAGAGCCCAAAGCGGACAGTTTAAAGGAGTTGTCGCCACCGCGCATAACATTGGCAGCCTTGCGACGCTCCGCTACGGACACGCCTTTTTGTGGGTCGGTCACCGCATGGGCCACTTGGCTTACCATGGCCTGTAGGGAATGTGATCCTCCAGCACCCAAATAACCGCGGCTATTGCCATCTGTATTGATGTAGGCCACGGCCTTTTCTTTTAATTCGGGAATATGGTCCTCCACCCATTCGGTGGACCCGATCAGTCCAGGTTCTTCGGCATCCCAGGCACAGTAGACCAGTGTACGTTTTGGTTTATTGCCTGTCTTGGCCAATTGGGCCACTACGCGGGCCTCTTCCATTAAAGCGACCATACCACTGATGGGGTCACTGGCACCATGTACCCAGGCATCATGGTGGTTGCCACGGATCACCCACTCGTCTGGGAACTCGTCACCTTCCAAAGTGGCAATCAAGTTATGGGCTGGCTTCAATTGCCAATCGAACTCTAATTTTAAGTGCACCTTGGCGGGTCCAGGCCCGATATGATAGGTAATGGGCAAAGCGCCTCTCCAAGAAGCGGGGGCCACAGGGCCTTCCAATGCTTCCAAAAGCGGTTGTGCATCCTCGTAGGAGATGGGCAATACGGGAATCTTGGTAATGGTGGGCGCCTCTTCGCGGTCCAAACGCTTGGCATCCTTGGTGGCGGCATAACCAGGGGTCAACACATCACCAGGATACAACGGCATATCCATTACGGAACCGCGCTGTACGCCTGTTTTGTTCTTAAATGCGCCTTTCGGATAAACATCCCCTTGGGCGTAGCCATCATCCTCGGGATCGGAATAAATGATACAGCCAATCGCACCTTTTTCGGCGGCAAGTTTAGGCTTGATCCCTCGCCAAGAACCGTAGTATTTCGCGATCACGATCTTTCCTTTTACATCGATACCCAGTTTTTCGAGCTCTTCGTAGTCGCTGGGGATTCCGTAGTTCACAAAGACAAGTTCAGCCTCTACGTCGCCATCGGTGGAGAAGGCATTGTAGCTGGGCAGTAATTTGTCGCCCTGCGCGGTGTATGGGTCGCCCTCCACGGGAATGGCTTCCAGAGATGCTGTGTAGGTGGTGGGTGCCGTTAATTCCAGCAAACGAACCTTGGGATAGGGAAACAGCACGTGGTAGGTATCTATCTTGGTTTTGTAGCCCCAAGATTTAAACTGTTTTTCCATCCATTTTACGTTCTCTTCGCCATATTCGGTGCCTACCCAGTGGGGTTCGGCGGCCATGCGCTTCATCCATTGGTCGAGGTTGTCGGCGGAAAGTTGTTTTTCGTATTTGGCTTCGAGCTCTTTTTGTGCCTCCGAAGCTGATTCACTGAACCCAATGATTTTGTCCTGGGCCGAGACGCTGATTACTCCAAAAAGTAGGAGTAGGGAAAGTAATTTATTTTTCATTGTTTTGAATTAGCACTTAAATTTAAGGGATTGTTTAAAGGTAATGAAGCAAAAAGGAGAGAAGTGATGCCAAATTTTCAAAGAATTTGCATTTCCTTTGAAAGGAACCCTCAAAAATAAATATCATGAACCCAAAAGTTGATTTCTTTTTTGAAAAGCCATCCCAATGGCAAAATGCATTCAGGGAATTACGAAGAATTGCGCTCGACACAGGTTTGACCGAAGAGCTTAAATGGGGCAAGCCCTGCTATACCTTGAATGACAACAATATTTTTTTGATTCATGGCTTTAAGGAATATTGCGCTTTGTTGTTTCATAAAGGCGTTTTGTTGAAGGATACAGAACATATTTTAGTGCAACAGACCGAGAATGTGCAGTCCGCACGCCAGATTAGATTTACTGATGTTGAAGAAATTATAGAACAAGAAAAAATTCTAAAAGCTTATATCTATGAAGCTATTGAAGTGGAAAAAGCAGGTTTGGAAGTAAAGCTAAAAAAGACTTCCGAGTTTGATATGCCCGAAGAGCTTCAGAAGAAAATGGATTCGGATACAGAGTTCAAATCAGCATTTGAGGCATTGACGCCGGGTCGACAACGCGGGTATATGCTCCATATTTCCCAAGCCAAACAATCCAAGACCAGAATAACCAGAATTGAAAAATCCATCCCCAAAATTTTTGAAGGGAAAGGACATAACGAACAGTAGTTTTTAAATAAATCCTTGTAGCAATGCGTAGAATTGTTCCCAACATCCATTCCAATGACCTCGAAGCAAGCAAATTGTTTTATATGGATTTCCTAGGGATGGAATTGGTGATGGATATTGGATGGGTCATAACATTTGCCTCGAAAGAAAATCCAACGGCGCAAATCAATATCTTTAAGAATGATAAGCCCATAGTTGACGCATCCTTTATATCCATCGAGGTGTCCAACGTGGACCAATTGTACAAGCAGGCCCAAGAAAATAAGTTCAGTATAGTTTACGAATTAAGGAACGAGAGTTGGGGTGTACGCCGATTCTTTGTAAAAGACCCCAATGGGGCCACAATTAATCTTTTGTCACACCTATGAATCCCGAAATTGACTCGTATTTGCAGGAAGGATGCGGTAGATGTTCGCTGGTCGGCACACCGAATTGTAAGGTGCATACTTGGCAAGAGGAACTCAGATACCTAAGGCAACTCGTTTTGAGTTGTGGATTAACGGAGGAATTAAAATGGAAAGTGCCCTGCTATACCCATAACGGCCATACCATAGTTATGGTCGTGGCCTTTAAAGAAAGTGCGACGCTGAGTTTTTTTAAGGGGGCACTTTTAAAAGATGAACATGGGATTTTGGAAAAGCCTGGAAAGAATTCCCAAGCAGGGCGAGTGGTGCGGTTCACTCAAGTGGAAGAAATCGCTGCACTTGAAGATGTGTTGAAGGCCTATATTTTTGAGGCCATTGAAGCCGATGAAAAGGGTTTGAAGGTGAACTTTAAAAATATTTCGGAATATGATGTTCCCGAAGAGTTTCAAGAACGTTTGGATACCGATGCCGATTTGAAAGAAGCGTTCGAAGCATTGACTCCAGGCAGACAAAAAGGCTATTTGCTCTATTTTGCAGGGGCGAAACAGTCAAAGACCCGCGCATCTCGTGTGGAGAAGTATATTCCCAAGATATTGAAAGGACTCGGTTTTCATGACTGACGAACAATGTCAATGTTCAATCAACAATCAACCCATATGTCACAACGTAGAAAATTTCTGAAGCAGGGAGCAGCGGCCATGATGTCGTTACCGTTGATCTCTTTTGACCCCCAAAAAGATTGGTCCATCTCATCTCTAAAAACCAATGCACCCAAAGATGAGGCGTATTGGAAAATGGTCCGCAAACAGTTTCCCTTAAAAGAAGGCCAGACCTACTTTAACAACGGCACCATGGGACCGCCCCCAGGCTATGTACTCGACAAAATGTTCGACCACATGATGCACTGGAACGTAGAAGCGGCTACGGTGGACTATAAAAATGGTTCGGGACCCGAATTGTTGACGGGCTATTTTCCCTACGAAGACCTGCGTACCAAGCTGGGCAAGATCATCAACTGTGATTTCAAGGAAATTTCCCTGACACAAAACGCTACGTTCGGTATGAACTACGTGGGGATGGGCCTCAATTTACAGGAAGGCGACGAACTGCTCAATACCAATCAGGAACACGGGGGCGGATTCGGAGCCTGGCAATTGTTGGCCAAACGTAAAGGCTGTGTGTACAAACAGGCCACCATGCCCGAACTTGCGAACGACCCCCAAGAAATCGTGGATGCCATTTTTAAGGAAGTCACACCCAAGACCAAAGTAATAGCCGTACCCCATATAATTTCAGGCTTCGGAACCGTAATGCCTGTGAAGGAAATCTGTGCGGAAGCGAAAAAACGTGGCATTTTCACCGTTTTGGATGGTGCTCAATGCGTGGGGCAGATACCCGTGGATGTTAAGGACATCGGTTGCGATGCGTATTACTCCAGCCTGCACAAATGGTTGTTAGCTCCTTCGGGCAGTGGATTGCTCTATATCAATAAAGATGTAGTGGGCGATATTTGGACCACCATTGCCAGCTATAATTGGGACAATCAAGAGGATCATGGTTTCCGTTTGATGCAGAACGGAACGGGAAATGCAGGACTGATGGCGGGGTATGATGCCGCTGTGGATTTCTTCAATACCATTGGTCATGATGTATGGTTGGCCCGTGTGAAGGAACTCGGCAAATATCTCAGGGATGGCCTTAAGGAAATAAAAAACGTCACGTTTTATTCATCTACCAACGAGGATATGGCGGCAGGAATCACCACCTACGGGGTTACAGGCATGAGCGGCCCTGACCTGCAAAAATATATGTGGGACAAGGAACGTTTACAGCCCCGTTCGGTAGGCAACGAAATGATACGGCATTCCGTTCATATTTATAACTCCAAGGAAGAAATCGATAGGGCTTTGAGTCTTGTCAAAGAACTAGCTTAGCTACCAATAGATTAAAAATTTGGACATTATGTAAATTGAGGTTTCAACCTCAATTTACATGGTTCCACATGCGTGACCGAAAGGATTTTCAGAGTTACAATTTTAACTTGTCGACCATCCTATATTAAGACGGATTGGCTGTTTTACGTTTATTATACCGGACAACAAGAATGATTATCAATGCTATCAATCCAACAGGGATGGCAATTATGATTCCAATACCAATAATGGTTCCCAAGGAGTAGCCCAAGGAGTAGGTTGAAGAGGAAAGAGTATCATTGCTGGTGAAAATAAGGTATCCGATGTTTTGATCTAATTTGACCATATCGTTGTAATAGGTGTCAAATCCTGAAACAGGGACATGGTCATTTTGATGTTTATAGTAATAATCCAAATCAATAATCTTTTCCTTTGCGTCATACTTGGAATTAAAATCATAATAAAAATAATCTGAATTAATAGTCACATTTTCAGGTTTAACCCTTATGGCCTCAGCTAATTTAACTTTAATATGTTCCTTTCGAACGAAAGGATAGGTAAGTGCATATGGTGTTAATCGCTGCAACTGGGTTGGCATGCTTAAATTGGAGATTAATCCGTTGGGAAAGATTGATAAATTCATAGTGTTTGTCTTTTCTACGGATGGGCTCCAAATGGAGTCCAAATGATAACGCTCCAACAACAGGAATTCATTTTTGATGGTATCATCTTCAATGGTTGGAGGAGCCAAAGATGAAACCTTCCCATAATTATCTGAGTAATAGGACATCAACTCCTGTTGAATAAGGTCTTTACTATTATTTCGAAATATGGAACGCATAAAATCGGCTTCACCTTCGTAGTATTGCGTACGAACCTCTAGGTCAGCACCCAAACCTCCTTCTTCCAAGGTGAAGGTGCTAAAAGTTTCAATCATATTACTTCGAAAATCAGTTATGGTGTCCAAGTCTGACATATTTTGGTCCAGGACCAAACCATATCTATAATCTGGTATATAAGTATTGGCATAGGTGCCACCTTGGTCGGTAAGTGTTGGGTCGTACCATAAAGTTGAACCATTTTTGTCCACCACTTTTACAATACAATGATCAAATATTTTGGATGATGGAGAAAGATTTGGCAACTCCCGTTTTAGGGTAGTATTTACCAATGTAGGGTGGGCCTCAATACCCATTTGGTTGAGCATAGTGGCGAAAAGAACACTTTTGTCCTTACAGTCACCGAAACGCTGTTCCATGACCTTGTTCGGAGGGTTAGGTTTATATCCTCCTATACCTGAAGAAATGGCAAGATATCTCACCTCATTTTGAACGAATGATAAAGCAGATTTAATACGCTCCCCTTCCGTTTTATTGTTGATCTCAATTTTAGAAATGGCTTGTTGAAGCTCTTGGCTCAAAGGTTCTTCAAAAGTGAAAATATTTTCACCCCAATCGATGACTTGGTCCCAAGAATCATATTCGGTAACCAAAACAGTTTCATTTTGGATATACCAAGACGGTGTTTGTTCCTCCATTAGTATTGCGGGAACGCTTTTTTGGAACCATTTATAATGGTTAATGCCCCCTTTTTTCTCAAGGTCAGCCACCAAATCCGAATTGAGCATTTTATAATGTAACGGATTTTTGGAAAAAACATGTGCTGAAATTCGGTCTATAGGTTGGGTAGAATTCAAAACGAAACTAGTGGAGAACTTATTCTTTTGAATAGGGTTAAACCCCTTCACACTATAACTATAAACAACAATATCTCCAATTCTCACATCTGGTATATTCACAAAAGCAGAAATGGAACCATCATAAATATAACTTTCAGCATTGGTTTCACGTCGGGCGGTTTGAATATCCTGTTGATTTAATCTATTAATCCTTTTCCCATTTCTGATTACATCGATATGATGGAACCTTAATTCTTGGTAGCTGGGGTCGTAATCTGCAACAACACTAGAGATAGTTTGTATACCACTGTACTCTACGGCCTTTGCTACATTTTTAATGTAAGCTTCCTCACGGTCAACATGTACTTGTTCGGTATACAACAGAACATGAGTGCCTCCATAAAGGCCATTTTCAGGCGCTACTGCATTAGGGTTGTATTCTTCGTTAATTATCCAAGAAGGCTCTTTGGTAATTGAAACTTGACAGTAGGGGAGATAAAAAGATAAAAATAGTATGATTAGGGTAATTGGCTTATACATTTGGTTAGTTTGATAATGGTTATGTTACCCTAAAATAGCAAACAAATCTAATTAGTCAGAAATTTCTTGGCTCAAATGGTCCATAATCAAATATTCTACCCTTAAGTTTTTATAAATTCCTTAACTAATTTTTGGCATGCTTGCCAAAGAACAACTTTTGATAAATAGGTATATTTGAGTAAATATACCAACCCTATGAAATACTCAATAACAATGGCCCTCGCGGGCATGCTGTTGCTATCTTGTCAACAGGAAAAAAAGCAAGAAAAAGAACCGTCCAAAATTGCGTTTACAGTAATCACGGAGTCCATAAAACCGGGCGACAATTTTTTCGACCATGTGAACAAAACATGGTACGATACCATCCAAATTGCCGATGATCAGGTCGGTGTAGGCTCCTATAGTTTCTTAAACATACCACAGCGCCAATTGCTGCAGAATATTTTGGAAGAAGTTTCATCCTCCGAGCACGAAAAAGGCACCGTGGAACAAAAAGTGGGTGATTTCTTTGCATCAGGGATGGACACGGCTACCCTTAACCAACGTGGATATGAACCCATAAAGCCTATTTTGGAAGAAATCGATGCAATTACCACCAAAAAGGAGTTGGTCGATTTTGTCACTGAACAAATTTCCAAGGGAAATAATTCCATCATGGGACTGCGTGTGGCACCCGATAACAAAAACAGTCAAATCAATATTTTACATGCCGGACAATCAGGTTTGGGACTGCCGGACAGGGATTATTATTTTAAGATAGATGAATCAACAGTTGGCATTCAGGAAGCTTACAAAACTTATTTGGCAACCTTATTCGATTTAACGGATATTGAAGATGGTGCCGAAAAAGCAGAAACAGTGTACGAAATAGAAAAACAACTGGCAGAATCGCATAAGACCCGTATCGAAAGAAGAGACCCACAGGCCAACTATCATAAATTGGCGGTTTCTTCTATTACTGCATCAAACCCTAATATTGATTGGGCATCTATGCTTACAAAATTGGAATTAGAGGCAGATTCCATCAATGTGAGACAGCCCGCGTATTATGATAAGTTGGACAATTTGCTTGGAAGCCTTTCTGTGAATGATTGGAAAACCTACCTAAAGGCGCATACCTTGGAAAATTATTCCAGATTTTTGAGCGTGCCGTTCGAAGATGCCCTCTTTGAATATAACAAGGTCTTGTTGGGGCAGTCCGAACAACAACCAAGGGCACAGATCATGGCCCAACAGGTTGATAGGAATCTAGGCTTTGCCTTGGGACAATTGTACGTGAAACGATATTTTGATGAAGCCGCGAAGCAACGGGTATTGGATTTGGTAAATAATCTTCAAAAAGCCTTTGAAAACAGAATGTCCGAACTGGACTGGATGAGCGATAGCACCAAAACAAAGGCCAAGGAAAAATTGTATGCCATCACCAAGAAAATTGGATATCCAGATGTTTGGAGGGAATATGATGTTGAAATTGCAAGAGACCAATACTTTGAAAATGTGGTTGCCCTACAGGAAAACAATTACCAGTATAACGTCCAATACCTTAACAAGCCACCCAATAAAGATGCTTGGGGCACAACGCCATCAACCGTAACCGCGTATTACAATGCTTCTTTAAATGAGATTGTTTTCCCTGCTGGGATTCTACAGTTCCCTTATTTTGACATGGCCGCTGATGACGCCGTTAATTATGGCGGTATCGGAATGGTAATCGGTCATGAACTTACCCATGCGTTCGATGATAATGGTTCGCAATACGATGGCGAAGGAAACCTGAAAAACTGGTGGACCAAATCAGATTTGGAAAAATTCAAGGGCAAGACCCAACAATTGATTGATAGATACAGCTCTTTCACCGTATTGGACACAGTGCACCTTAAGGGCGCCATGACCATTGGTGAAAACACAGCCGACAATGGAGGAATCGCAATTGCTTACGATGCCTTTAAAATGACGGAGCAAGGACAGGATACCGTAAAAATTGGAGGGTATACACCCGATCAGCGATTCTTTTTGTCCATTGCCCGTATTTGGCGCGTAAAAGTACGTGATGAGTTTATGAGGAACTATGTGAATACCAATTCGCACTCTCCTGCAATTTGGAGGGTAAACGGTCCTTTGATGAATTTTACTCCGTTCTACGAGGCTTTTGATGTAAAGGAGGGAGAAGAAAACTATAAACCAGAAGAGGAAAGAATAAAGATCTGGTAAGAAATCATATCTTGATTAAAACATTAAAGCGCACCATTGGGTGCGCTTTTTTATTCAGGTATAGTATGCATCTAGATGGATACATCGGTATTTCATCTGAAAAATACAGTGTCTCGCGACTAACCAATCCATATTTCAAAGAAAAATCCTACTTTTAGAACGCACATTAAATTAAAATCAACCTTAACCCTGACCATGAACCCCTTCAGAAGATTCTTTCTGTACGACAATCTTGCCCTGCTATTCAAGTTGCATGTTAGGTTAAGTAACCTTCCTTTATCATGAAACAAACTTTCTATTTACTATTGTTGATCATTTTTATGGTTTCCTGTTCAGAGAGTGAAGGCCCTATCGGCCCCGATGGACCGGAAGAGCCACAAGCAGTGGAACAAGGAGGACAATCCTTTAGTATTTTCAATAAAGAAATAACGGCCAAAACTGCTTCCAGTGTGGGAAAGGTATACGTACCGGTATATGCCTTTATAAGCATTGAAACCGACAATGGTGTTCAAGTACTCGATTTTGAAAAGCTGGATGTTCTTGCCCTAGGAGATGGTTATGTGACCGAAGAAGTTATGTTGGACCCCGGCACTTATAACCTTACAGAGTTTGTCCTGGTGGATTCTGATGACGTAGTGGTTGCTTTGGTTCCCACTGCGACCTCTGCCTTATCTCGGTTCTCGGGAACATCGTTGCCCTATAGTTTTACGGTTCAGTCAGCGGATTCCGAAACCACAACTGTTGAAAATATTGGGGCGGATGGTTACTCATTTGTCGAATTTGGTTACGATGAAGCGGGACTGCCCTTTCCTGATTCCGAAGACTTTTTTACAATGACTGTTGATGATTCAGCGGTTCTTACCTCCAAAACAATTGTTTTAAAGTCATTGACCGGTTCAAAATATACCATTGATTGGGGAGATGGAACCATTGAAGAGTATGTGTCTACCCTAAACACAATTAATATTGAGAATGAGCTAGTTCATCAATACCAGGAGAACGGCATTTATGAAATAAAAGTAACTGGAGCTGTTGAGGTCATAGAATATTTAAGTTTTAACAACAGTGATCAAGAACAAAACTTTGAAAGCAATATCACATCCGCAGAAATCGATAAACTGATTTTGCTGAAAACATGCGAATTTTATGCAGGAGCACTGACATCATTGGACACTTCCAATAATATTGCGCTGGAAAAATTGAGTGTTGGTTATAATCAGATAACAAATTTGAATCTTTCGAATAATGTGAATTTAAAAACGCTTTGGGCGAGACATAACCAGTTGACCCAAATAGATGTCACTGAAAATGCTGATCTAGAGTCCTTATTTGTGTCCGGAAATCAAATTTCAAGTTTGGATGTTTCCAACAATCCTATGTTAAAAGCCATTCTAGCGAGTGAAAATAATTTTACAACTTTTGATTTTACCAATAATTCAGTTCTTGAATCAATTGATTTAAGTGATAATTCATTGACCAACATTGATGTTTCACAAAATTTAAACTTAAGTCAAATCAGAGTGGGCAGAAATAACCTTACGGGGATTGACCTGTCCAAGAATTCCGAATTGGGAAGTCTAGAATTGTATGGAAATCAAATAACCACGATTGATTTAACGGCTAACCTAAAGCTAAGACAGTTGTTCATGGAGAATAATTTGTTGACTGATTTGGATTTGTCACAAAATACAGAATTGGTAAGTTTGAATATAGAGAATAACAACATTAGTCAAATCGATATTACCCAAAATCCCAATATTTTTGTTTTTGAAGTTGGCGGCAATCAGTTTCTGGGACCAGAGCTGGACCAAATGATTTCTTTCATTTACGATCAAGCCGTGCTAAATTCAACTACTTTCGGTTATATCGATTTCCAAAACAATCCAGGTACAAATTTGATAGACCAAACCACCCTTGCTAAAATCAATGAATTAGGACTAGATTACGATTGGACATTCAACAATAATTAAGGAAAGGCCGAAATAAAAATAAAAAGGCGCACTGATCAGTGCGCCTTTTTTGTTATTGAAAATTTATTTATTTCCTCATTCCAGGAATGCCCTCTGGTTTTTTCGTTTGCCAATGGAATGTCTCTGCTTCTTTTTTAACAGGAGCCACCTCATCTAACGTATCGGCATCGTATACCTTACCGTTTTTGATAACGTGGGTAATTGTGTTGGTGTTTCGAATATCTTCCAACGGATTTTTATCCAAGATCAAAATATCCGCCAATTTACCTTCCTCGATACTTCCCAAATCACCGTCCAAACCAAGGGATTCTGCACCCAAAATAGTGGCAACTTTCAGTGCATCCATGCTTTTCATACCGCCACTGGCCACGGACCAGAGTTCCCAATGGTAACCCAACCCCTGTAACTGACCGTGGCTACCAATGCCTCCGAGACCATCAGCTTCGACAAGATCTTTCATAAACTCGGCATGTTTTTGAAAAACATGCTCCTCGGGCATAAACCAAGCTCCTCTTCGTCTTGATTTTTGAGCCAATTCTTCATAAGGAGTAAAGTATTGTAGCTTTTTGTTATGGTACACGTCTTCGGTGGCATAATAATAGTTCTCCGCCCATGGTCCGCCGTAGGATACCAAAAGGGTAGGAGTGACCGCCATTTTGGATTCTGCAACGGATTGTACAACGTCATCATAAATTGGATAAATCGGGAACGAATGCTCATGTCCGGGATATCCATCTAACAATTGGGTCATGTTCAATTTAAAATCTAATCCGCCTTCGGTGGTGGGCATCAATTTCAGTTCCTTGGCCGCCATAATGATCCATTGGCGCATCTGTCGGTTCCCCACCAAATACATTTTTATGCTTTTGGTATCATAGTACTCGCTGTATTGCTTCAGCACTTCCTTGGCATGTTCCAACGATTTGATTTTGTACGACCAATAGCCTACACCAGGCCCAGTGCTATACACACGGGGTCCGTGCATCATCCCCGCATCCACCATATCGGAATAGGTCAACACATCGGTAGTAGCTGTCTGCGGGTCTCTGGTTGTGGTAACACCATAGGCCAAATTGGCGGAATATATCCAAATCTGATTCTTATGGATACCCCAGTTGGGCCACATGTGTGCGTGGGTGTCCACAAAACCGGGGGTGACCGTCTTGCCTGTTGCATCAATCTCAACGGTACCGTTGGGAACATCTAGGGTGCCTGAGCTTCCGATGGCTTTTATTCTGTTGTTCTCGATAAGAATATCACCGTTCTCAATTACGGTGTCATCCTTCATTGTGATGATACGTGCTCCTTTTATCAGCACCGTACCCTCGGGAATATCTTTGGTATAACTAACCTTTACCTTGATTTCTTTAGCTTGATATCCTTTGTCTTCCTCTTTGTCCTCATCCTTTTCATCTTCTTCCTCATCATCTTCGCTCTCCTTTTTTAGTTTTTCGGCTTCCTTTTTAGCAATTGCCACACTGTCGGCATATGCTTTGGCGGCCGGAAGGTTATAAATAAAATGACTGGCGCCCAAAGACCAATGCACATCTTTGCTATCACCTGACCAAGCAGGGAATTCACCTCCCAACAGTGTCAATTTCATTGCGGGGAAGGCCGCTTTATCGGCATCTGCTACGGATACTTTTGGCGTTTTTCCGTATTTAGGAACAGTCACCGTGTAAATATCATTGTTGATTTTGGCCAAGGCCGTAGTGCCATCCGGTGAAATCTTGATTTCCGAAGGAGCAGATGATTTATCCTCTGGAGCTTGATTTTGTTCAGAGCCCGGTAAAATACTATGCCCTCCGTTTTCATCATGGAACCCAAAGGAAGAGGAACCGAAGGTAGTAATACCGCTAAGCGTAAGGTGTTCCTTTTGGTCGGTGCCGTCCCATCGAATGGAAAGTAAATCTTTGTCCTTGCTCAAGTAAATTCGGTCGTCCACCTTGGTAAAATGTGGGTTGGAACGACCTTCGGATTTATCTATCACCGTAATTTTTCCGCCTTCGGATGGAATCCATGCCAAATCTTCCTGCGCACCACTGGCACGAGGGCCAATTGCATCGCGATATACTTGCGCAGAACCCTTGGTAAAGGCAATTCTATTGCTTTTGTAAGACCAGGCCGGATTGCTATAGATGCCCGACTCCTCCGTTAGTTTTTTAGAGCCTCCACGTCCGTTTGCACTTACCTTGTACAGATAGCCACCATCGGTTTCCCAAGAAGTGAAAACAATGCTCTCGCCATCTGGGGACCAAGCAGGTTGAGCTTCGGTAAAGTCGTTTTTTGTCAATCGTTTTGGTGTGCCATTGGGCAAATCCATCACATAAAGCCTGTTTAGGGCCGTAAAGGCAAGCTTACTACCATCGGGGGACGGAACCCCGTCACGAATTTGGGTTACAAAAGCCTCCTTGGTGTCCTCAATGGGATATTTAAAAGATAGCTGCGGGCCCAATTCAAGGGTAACATCCACTTCAAAAGGTATCTCAACCGATGAATTCGAGTCGATATTTATACTGTATATTTTCCCTCCATAGCTTGCCACCAAGTTTTTGCTATCCGGAGTAAAGGCCATTCCGGGCAGTACGCCAAGCGGTGCAATGGATTCTTGCTCATCCCGTTGTACAGGATAGGCCAACCAACGCTCGTCACCATTTTCCAAATTGCGCAATACAAGTCCCGTCTCGGTCTCAAAACGGCTACCATATACCAACCATTTACCATTGGGCGAAAGCGTAGGGGTAAATGCGGAACCATATCGGGAG
Organism: Flagellimonas aurea; assembly: GCF_017313785.1. Lineage (GTDB taxonomy): Bacteria > Bacteroidota > Bacteroidia > Flavobacteriales > Flavobacteriaceae > Flagellimonas > Flagellimonas aurea. The sequence goes on along the minus strand of NZ_JAFLNL010000002.1, from coordinate 14,127 downwards.
GTAACCAGGGAAACCCCACCATCCCCGGTATCGTACGTCCCTAATTGATATTGGGGTAATTGAGCGTTATAGTTCCATGCTCCTGTACGTCTCGAAAAATAAATGAGTTTTCCATCTGGCGAGAATTCTGGGTCAATGGCTTTCAGTTTTTCCGGTTCGGAGATAAGTTGTGCACCGCCTCCACCATCTTTGTGGTACATGTGCAGCTTGATGTTCCTGCGGCCCTTGGCACCAACAATATAGTCTCCATCCGGGCTCCAGTCGGCCGAAAAGAAATTCTGATCACTGTCCTTGGTAATTTGTTTGGTTTCTTCTGACTCCAATTCCATGGTCCAGATATTATCGGACCCGTTTTTATCGGAAATAAAAACAATGGATTTTCCATCGGGGCTGAACCTCGGGTGGACATCATAGGCTATTCCTTCTGTAATCTGAGTTGCTTTGCCCCCTTGGATGGGAATCGTGTATAGGTCGCCCATCAAATCAAAAATGATGGTTTTGCCATCAGGGCTTACATCCAAAGAAATCCAGGTACCCTCTTTGGTGGTAAAAGAAATGGTTCTCTCCGGTTCTAAGGGCAGTTCTTCGGTTGCCTTTTTTGTGCTGTCCGCAACCTGCTCTTTATCCTGAGCAAAAGAAGAAGTACTCATAAATACTATGGCACATGCCAACAGGTAATAATTTTTTCTCATTGAGTTAGTTTATTGATGAATCAAGAGAACAAGGTATGAAAAAAAAGAAAGGATTTATTTATTTTTAAAGCAGTTGCAGTGTTTGCAAAAGTAGACTGGATAAGCAGTTTGATAGAATTTTCCTTTGAGCTTTAATAACCGTTCAATAAATAACGGGTATATCCATAAATATCGTAAAATCATTGGCCTTGTCGTCCATATATCCCTTTGGGAACGTATTTAAATGGACGATTCGACTAACACTAGATTACTCCATGATACAGCCTTCCAAAAAACGGCTTTTTCCTGTATTTCTATTTTTGATGCTTTCGCTTCAGACCTTTGGGCAAGAACGAAAAACATACGAGGGTCCGCTTAAAGTGGGGCCTTATTCGGGAAAAGCAGTTTATCAATTCGTTATTTCAGACCTCGATACCATTTTTGACGGTGATTTTCAATTACAACAATCCAATTTGGAGACCTTGGTGGAAAACGAGGACACATCCTTTCGTTTTTCGGGCAAGTTTGATAAAGGTATTGCCAACGGACCATGGGAATTTGAATTTGGCGAATACAAAACCAATAGCCAGAGTCAGGTGGTGGGCTACGAATACCGGGTTTTGGTCAGTGGCGTGCAAGAAATAGGTGAGGGAAACCTAATAGATGGTAAACCGGATGGTAATTGGAACTACACCATTAACCAGATAAAGGACTCCGAGGTTGAAAAAATCATATTTAAAAGCACCATTTCTTTTGACAAGGGAGTACCGCGTCAAAATTTTCAGATAGAGAACGATAGCAGCGTGCTGGTGGGTCGATTCTTAAGGGACGGTCTTGCGCACGATGAATGGTCGTACTATGGAACAGAGGCCGTTGAGGATATCGAGGATTGGTTCTTCGAGGATGGATTGCTGAGAACCATAAAAATAAAGTCCGAGGGCAAATCACAGGATATAAACGTATTTACCAAGAGCGTTGCATCCTATAAAACCGTTCAGTTGAACGAGGGCTATATTGCTTTGCTTCAATCGCTTATCCATTTGCAAAGCAGGGAAAGCCAAACAGTACGTTTGTTGGACCAGAACATGGATTACTATCAAAAGGTCAACACTGTGCTAAACCATTTGGGAACCTCTGATTTTAAGCCCAACATGAAAGTCAGGGTACCTTACTTTCCTTTGGATTCCCTTCAAAACAAAACCTTGGACAAAATTGTTTCGGAATATAAGGATGCCTCAAAAATGAGCTCCACAATACTGGAAAACAGCCATTTGAATATCGTAAAACGTACGGACCCAGAAGCACTTTTTTACTACAATGCGGCCCAAAAAATAAAAAACGCCTTCTTGATTCCTTTATCCACATTAGTGGCACATAAGAAATTGGAAATTGTCCAGTACCAAGAGATTCCATTGCTATTGGAAAGACTTTGGCCCAATGGCAAACCCAGTACGGATATTTTAGCGGTGGCCGACGAAGAAGGCAATACAAGAACATTTAGGCTTCCAAGTTCTGAAGAGTTTGAATATGAAAGCAACGACCTGTTGGCGGTCGAGGCTTTGGCCACGTACGCAAAAATGAGTTTGGAATACATAAAGGGTTCTCTTGCATCACGGTTGAGCAACGAGGAACAGCTTCAAATGTTGAATGGACTGGAAGAAGAACTTATTGAGCTTAACAATGATCTAGAGCAGAAATTGGATTCCGTTTCAGGACTTTCATCAGAATATACGAATGCATTAAAACAGCTAAAACATTTGGCCGATAGCTCTTTGACCCATTATGCGGATGTCAAAAATCCCCAGGAAAAACTGGAATATGGAAAAGGAGCAAAAGCATGTCTTGTGCAACTCAGCGAATTGGCAACAGGCATTAAAGAACTTCCAAATCGTATCGAAGTTGTGGAAAAGGAATATACCGATGCCGTCTGGAATCCTTTTATGGCCAATGTGATGGAAGAGGAGGTAAAAAAACGAATTGTATCGGCCTACAGGGATATCCTGATTCCTTATTTCTTGAACACGGCAACAGAAGAATTAACATGTGACAATACGGGGACATTGAACGACCAGATGATGAAAACTCACCAAAGTATATTGGATTTGAGAAATAAGGACACCCGCAAATTGGAGCGCAAACTCCGTCGTGAAAAACGACCAACAGAGGTTTTGGCACTGATACTCGAACAATCAACCACCCAAAACCAATAAGCATGAGGAATTGTAGAAATAGCTTTTTGGCGGTTGTTGTCTTATTATTTGGATGTGCGGTTTTTGCACAAGAGTCAGAATCCGAAGTGCTTCCCGAAACGTCACAGTACAAAGACCCAAAGACGAAAGTTTGGGTCAACACCTATGGAAACATAAGAATAGGCAAACGATTCTTCTGGGATGCCCAGACACATTTTAGGTTTCAGGAAACCAAAAGCACCCCGTTTATTGGACAGATCGGTCAAATTTATAACCGACATGCCATTGGTTATATTTTCAACAAAAAGACCAATTTTAGATTGGGTGGGGTAGTGCGTATCAATTTTAATACCGATGAAGATTCGGAAGATAAAAATGTGGTTCCCGAATGGCGTATCTGGCACCAATATCAGTTTGCCATGCCGTTTTATTCGGCCATGTTCTATCATCGAATTCGAATAGAGCACCGTTGGAGCAAAGGCTTCACAGAGAATAGTGACTATATTTTTAGAAACCGTTGGCGATACATGTTCAGGGCCAAAATTCCATTGAACAATAATAAACTGAGCCCCAAAACCATTTATGTGGCACCGGAGGCAGAGTTGATCATGCAGAGTGGCAAGGAGGTGGTCGCAAGCCCGATGGAAGACCTACGCTTAACGACCACCATTGGGTATATTGTTACCCCTAGGCTCACATTCGCCGCTGGTGTTCTGTACAATCAAGGACAGGAAAGGTACAATGGAGGCTATTATCAACAAGGTTGGACATTGCGATTCCATATGTATTATTCCCCTGACTTTAGAAGAGTTAAAAAAAAGTTACCGGACGTCCATTTGACCGATTAATCACGTATGTAATAGTGAACCAAGCAATTAACGCATGAAATTAAAAAAATACGCTCCCTACATACTTTTAGCTCTTTTTGCCGTGGCAATGTTTTTCTTTGCCTCCCGATCGGTTCAACTTCAAAAAGATCTTGCACAGATCAAAGAAGAAAACAAGGTTATTTCGGAAAAAATAAATACCTATGAGCAACTGAATAAAATTGATTCTTTGTTGCTCCAAGAAGAGTATGATACCGCAATTTCATCATACCATGCGTCCATGAACTCCAGTAAGGAAAACAATATGGTGATTCCTTTGCGCATAGCCTTGGCGGAAAAGTTAAAGCAAAACAGAATAGTTGTCAGCCCCATGCCCGACAGCGTAACTGCAAAACAGGATACCCTCCAAGAATCAAACTGGGCCGAAGAAGAGGCCGTTAGAAAGTATGATTCAATTAACTTTTCCTTGGAAAAAGCCAAAGTGCAATTGGCCCGTCTTAAAAAACAGTTGCAGCAAAAATCATTTGGGGAATATCTTACGTTCAAAAGCAAGAAAGGCAACCAACTACACTATATCGGTCAGGTGAAAGATGGCAAGGCCCACGGTTTTGGCGTTGCGCTTTTAGAGACTGGAAGTAGGTACGAAGGTGATTGGAAAAACAACCAACGCCACGGCGAAGGCACTTTTTACTGGGCCGATGGCGAATATTACGTAGGAAGTTATGAAGATGACAAGCGTAATGGATATGGTACCTACTACTGGCCCAATGGAGAAAAGTACACCGGTGAGTGGAAAAACGACAAGCGAAACGGAGCTGGTAGGTTCTACGATGCCGAGGGCGATGTGGTCGCAGGTGGTGAATGGAACGATGATAAATTGGTAGAGGTCAATAAAAAGTGATTCTTGGATTCAAGTATCATCAAAAAAGAACCATTCTTACATAGATAACCTCATTCTATACATAATCATTGCTGTTTTGTTACAAGGTTAGAGTAATCTCCATTTTTTTGTTAAATTTAGTTAAAATCAAAACTTTGGTTTACTGGATTAACTTAAAAATTGAGAACATGATTACGAGAAACCTCACAAAAACTTTCCGCTATTCTTTATCATTTACAGCAGCTGCGGGAATGCTGATTTTTTCCTCTTGCTCCAACGATGTTGGTATGGACGAAGATGTAAACTCCATCCAAAAGTCCGAACCTACGTTGGTTACACTTGCAGCACGCACAGGAGATCCCATTATTTTGGATGATTTGATTACCACGGATATTTCGACCGCAAGGGCAACAGGTGCCGCGGGTGCCGATAACGGACGTTTTAATATCAGCTTAAAGTTTTTATTGCCGCCAACCGAACGTCAGCAAGAAGTATTTGATCAAGCCGCAGCCCGATGGGAGCGAATCATTATAAAGGACGTTCCGTCCATAACAGGAACCATTCCATCTGCATTTACCGGTTTTCCTCCCGCGGTAGATGGAACTCTTGACGATATTGTGATCGAGGTGGCATTGGCACCAATCGACGGTCCAGGTGGTATATTGGGACAGGCCGGGCCCAATTTTGTCCGCACAAGTGATTTCTTGCCAATTTCGGGCGTTATGTACTTTGACGTGGAAGACCTGGACTTTTTGGAAAGCTTGGACTTGTTCGAAGATGTGATTGTACACGAAATGGGGCACGTTTTGGGCATTGGAACACTTTGGAACACTGCTGATTTTGGATTTGACAGAACTTTGATGCTCGGTGGAGAGACCACCCCATATTTTGCAGGACATAAAGCAAATGTATTCTGGAATGCTGAAGGAGGAACAGGCGAACTGCCCATAGAAAGCCTATATGGACCCGGAACGGCATTCGGGCACTGGCAAGAGTCCACTTTGAACAACGAACTTATGACCGGATTCTTAAACTTGGGAGAAAATCCATTGAGCAGGATTACCGCCGGTTCCATGAAAGATCTGGGCTACGGTGCAGCAAGCGTAGGAGAGCAGTACGATCTACCACGAGGAACACCAGGTGTTGATTTGAGTACTATTGAGGAGGGTGATACTTCCGAAGGGCTCAACATTGCCTCCAAAGAAATACTTTTAATGCCGGTAGGTTTCGTGAATACAGGTAAAAAGTAAAGCATAGATCGTTTTAAAAACTATGGCCCACATTGGTTTACATTGTGGGCTTTTTTTATGCAATTTCATCGTGTTTATGCAGAATTCTAGCACAAATTCAAGCAAACTTGGATAAAAACCGAATTTTTCCAAAGGTATCCGCCAACTCTTTCGTTGAACCATTTTATACCCTGTATATTTGCAACGTTTTGATTTTAAAACTATAAACAAAAATTATGAGTACAGTAAAAGAGAATGACACTGTAAAGGTGCACTACACAGGTAAATTGACCAACGGACAGGTTTTTGACAGTTCTTTGGAGCGCGAACCTATGGAAATTGCATTAGGACAGGGTCAGCTTATACCAGGTTTTGAAAAAGGTCTTATTGATATGGCCGTTAACGAAAAGAAAACCATCACCATAGATAAGCAAGACGCCTATGGAGAGGTAAACGACGCCCTTTTTCAAAAAATCTCTAAAACACAATTGCCGGAAGACCTAAAACCAGAAGTGGGCATGGGTTTGGTTGGCTCCAATGCCCAAGGACAAGAGCAACAGTTTAGAGTGGCCAAGGTAGAAGAAGAAGATATTATTATAGATGCCAACCACCCGTTGGCTGGCCAAGATTTGGTGTTCGACCTTGAAGTGGTTGAGATACTATAAAAGCACGATTTTTATACTAGATTGGAAAAGCCACCCTTTGGGTGGTTTTTTTATGGGTTATTGTTTAGGGAATAATGTAGTTGATAAAATAGGATGTGAATAATCAAGAGTGCCCTCTAATTTCCAAATCAACTTTTACGACTAATCAATTTTACGATTAAACAACTGAGTTCTATCTACTATCCCTATTTTTAGAAGAAATATCGGATTGATATAAACAATGTCCTTTAAACATCAGCATCACATATACTTTTCAAACCTGAATGATACATCAACCGTTAATCGAACATGTAAAGAAACAAGTAAACGCAAGCTCAGAAGATTTGCTATTGTTCACCACAAAACTAAGAGAGGTAGCCGTTGCCAAAGGGAAATTTTTATTGCAGCCAGATACCTTTGTCAAACATGAATATTTTGTGATTGATGGTTGTTTAAGCGCATATTATTTGGACCAAAAAGGAAATAAGAATATCGTACAGTTTGCCATAGAAAATTGGTGGCTCGGGGATTTTGATGCATTCTATAACGGAGTGCCCTCTAAATTATATATTGAAGCCTTGGAAGATTCCACCTTATTGGCCATCAATTACGATGACCTTCAAAATCTATTTCAAGAAGCCCCCATATTCGAACGCTATTTCAGGTTATTGGTCACCAGTGCTTTTATATCGCAACGTAAACGTATCCTGTCATCTTTGGGAAAAAGTGTTAAAGAACGTTATCTGGAATTCTGTGATAAGTACCCGAATATCAATGGACGTGTTCCCAATTATCAAGTAGCCAATTATTTGGGAGTTACCGCGGAGGGCCTTAGCCGCGCCCGAAAAAAACTACGCGAGTTAAAAAAAAGCTAATTGATTTAGGTCAATCAATTTAGGCTATACCGATTGTATCTTTCTGATAAATAAAATCAGATATATGCAAAGTTTACTTACACCGTACAATAAGAACATCAAGTTGAAAAACCGTGTCGTAATGGCACCAATGACCCGCAGTAGGGCCGATAACGACGAAAAAAAGCCGACCGATGAGCTTCAGGGCATTTATTATGAGCAACGTGCTTCGGCAGGTTTGATCATAACCGAAGGCTCCCAAGTATCGGAACGGGCGGTAGGCTATATAAATACGCCTGGAATACATACCCAAGCTCAAGTGGAGGGATGGAAAAAGGTGACCAAACGCGTCCACGACAAAGGAGGGAAAATCTTTATACAGTTGTGGCACGTGGGTAGAATGTCTCACCCTGATTTTCATGGTGGGGAACTGCCTTTGGCACCATCGGCGATAAACCCCGAAGAGCAATCGTACACACCGGAGGGCTTCAAAGACACCGTAACCCCGAAGGAAATGACCAAGGAGGATATCAAAACCACGGTGGAAGATTTTAAGAATGCCGCCAAAAATGCGGTAGAAGCAGGGTTTGATGGCGTAGAGATTCACTCCTCCAACGGCTACCTTTTCCATCAATTTTTTAATGGTACCTCCAATAAAAGGACCGATGAATACGGTGGCAGCCATGAAAACAAAGCCCGCTTCTTTTTTGAAGTGTTGGATGCCGTGAAAGAGGTTATTCCAGAGGAAAAAATCGGTGCCCGCTTCAATCCCTCATTAAACGGGGTTTTTGGAATGACGATGGACGAAGACACCATTCCCACCTTTGAATATATAATCAAAAAATTAAACGATTACAATTTGGCCTACATCCATTTATCGGAGCCCTTTACGGACGTTTCCGATATACCCTACGCGGTAACGGAGATTGCCAAACATTTTAGACCGTTGTACAATGGTACGTTAATGATCAATGGCGGATTTGACCAAGAATCGGGCAATGCCGTCATAGCTTCGGGAAATGCGGATTTGGTGGCCTTCGGGAAACCATATGTCTCCAATCCAGACTTGGTGGAGCGCTTTGAGAACGATATAGAACTGGCCGAGTGGGACAAGGACACCTTCTATACCCCAGGCAAGGAAGGCTATACCGATTACCCCAAGGCAAATGTCAAACAGGAAGCATAAAAAATTGAATACAAATCTGTTGTCATTTTGATTGAAGTTTGTCAGTTCGAGTGGTTTTTCGAAAGAAAAATTGTAGCGAGAACCAGAATTTCAAGCCCAAAATCGATTCTCGATAAAAAATTCCTTTGGAATTTCACTCGAATTGACGGTTTTGGAAAATGAATCTTTCAAAATGCACAACGAATAAATAATTTTAAAAACATAACACATGAAATTTACAAGAAAAGCACAGGCCCAGTGGAAAGGATCGGGCAAAGAAGGAAAAGGAACTTTGAGCACGGCAAGTGGGGTGTTGGACAAAACGCCCCATTCGTTCCACACGCGATTTGAAGATGGAGAAAAAGGCACCAACCCGGAAGAATTGGTAGGAGCGGCACACGCAGGTTGTTTTGCGATGCAGTTAAGCTTTTTATTGGGAGAGGACGGATTTACCCCAAAAAGTTTAGATATTGATGCTACCGTAACATTCGAAGATGGGGAGGTGACCGTGATAAATTTGGATTTAGAAGGTGACATTCCCGATATAGACGCCGAGCAATTTCAGCAAATTGCGCATAAAGCCAAGGAGGTTTGTCCTATCTCAAAACTGCTAAAAGCGGATATTCAACTAAAGGTCTCTTTAAAAAAGTAACCTCAAATTTTAGTTGAAAAACAATACAGGGCCAGCCGTTATAGGTTGGCCTTATTTTTTAGGAAAGACTTATTGAGGAGTGACGGAAACATTTTGTTTAACAGTTAAAAACATATCATGCCACACAAAGTTAAGATTCAAGAAATAGGTTTTATAACCCACAACGTACTACGCATACAGACGCAACGACCTGCTGATTATAATTTTGAGCCAGGTCAGGCTACCGAAGTTGCCCTGGACAAGGAGGGTTGGCGCGAAGAAAAGCGCCCATTTACCTTTACAGGACTTCCCGATGATGGCTTTTTACAGTTTACCATAAAGGTCTATCCCGATCACAACGGCGTAACCGATATGTTGCAAACACTGGAACAAGGCGACCATTTATTGCTGGACGATGCTTGGGGCGCCATCTCCTACCAAGGCCCAGGTGTATTTTTGGCTGGTGGGGCAGGGGTAACCCCGTTTATTGCCATCTTTAGGTATTTGGCCCAAAAGAACCAATTGGAAGGAAACCGTTTGTTGTTCGCCAATAAGCGAGAGCGAGACATTATTATGCAAGCGGAATTTGAAAAATGGTTGGGCAAGGATTTTATCAACATCCTTTCCGATGAGCAGAGCAGCAAGTTCCCGCATGGTCATATAGACACCGACTTTTTAAAAGAGCACATCACGGACAAGGACGCCAAGTTTTACCTCTGTGGACCGCCACCGATGATGAAGTCCGTTCAAAAAGATCTGGAAAGTCTAGGTATTTCCAAAGATCAAATGGTAGCAGAGGAGTTGTCCTAAAGAAAATACCTATTTATCAAGAATAAAAGGAAGCCGTCCAAAAAGCTTGTCATCTGTCAGTTCGAGCGGAGTCGAGAACCAAAAGTATATTGATAATCAATGGGTTTCGACTGCGCTCAACCGGACAAAATCAAAATATTGTTGCTTTTTGGACGGCTTCTTTGTTGTAAATTACTTACCGCTCCTTACAAATAAGCTTGTAACACTTGGTTGTGCGAACGTTTTCTCAGCATTCTAATGGCTTTTTCCCTGATTTGTCGTACGCGTTCCCTGGTAATGTCAAATAGTTCACCTATTTCGCCCAGACTTTTTGGGGTCCGTTCTCCAAGACCGTAATAGAGACGTATAATTTCGCTCTCACGATTGGGAAGGGTTTTTAACGCTTGATTGATATCGGAGCTTAGGGAATCTTTGATCATTTTATCATCGGGACTCGAGGAGTCTTTTGATGCTACGACATTATATAGGTTGGAGGATTCACCTTCTTGAAATGGCGCATCCATGGACAAGTGTTTTCCTGAATTTTTCATGGCCAATTTTACCTTTGCGGAACTCATATCAAGTTCGTTGGCTATTTCGGCCGCGCTCGGAGGTCTTTGGTGTGTTTGTTCCAATGCGGAATAGACTTTCTTTATTTTACTGATTTCCCCGATTTTATTAAGGGGCAACCGCACCATACGCGAGTTTTGTGAAATGGCCTGCAGTATGGACTGCCTGATCCACCAAACCGCATAGGAGATAAACTTAAATCCCCTGGTTTCGTCAAAACGTTTGGCAGCTTTCACCAGACCTATGTTCCCTTCATTGATCAGGTCGGAAAGGCGTAGGCCACTACCTTGGTATTGTTTTGCGGTGGACACCACAAAACGAAGGTTGGCATTTACTAATTTGTTAAGGGCAACTTGATCACCTTCTCGAATTCTTCTGGCCAGTTCTACTTCTTCTTCTGCTGTTATCAAATCAATTTTGGAAATTTCCTGAAAATACTTTTCCAACGATTTGATATCCCTGTTGGTAATCTGTTTCGTAATCTTTAGTTGCCTCATATATATTTTTTAGTGTAACAATTTCTAACTTAGAAGATAACCGTTTTTTGCAAAAATCCTAGTAAAAATGAGATTTCTTTGAAAATACCCCATAAAAGAGGGGATTTTTATACTTTTTGTATGGAAAATGTAGCGTTTATCCCATTTTCTTGGCAAAGACATCATTAAAAATCCTTAAAAATGTAAAAAAATACAGTTTTGTGGAACCTGCACATGTACTGAGCAAAGCCAAGTGGAGTAGGGGTATAATGTATCTTGTTGGGTAAAAACCCCAGAATTTTTAAGGATTTCGCGCAATTGTTTTTCGGAGATATGAACTATCTTGTTGGTCTCCAAGTTATTGACTTCCTACGAGTTACTTTCCCCCGATAAACTTAATAATATAGTTGTATTTATAACCTTTAAAGATTTTAATTATATAAGATGGAATCAATCACATTTAATAAGAATGAGTTTTTCCAAGGAATGGAAGAATCTCAAGAAATTAATTTATCGGAAAATTTAAAAGAATGGACCGAGGAGACGTTGAATACCGAAGAAAATGGTATAGAAGTGAAAGTTGAAGACTATTCGTCAATTCATAAAGATAAGATTTTACGGATAGAAACCAATTTGTATGATAGTTGGGGAGGGGTAACTAGTTGCGGAAGAATAAGTCGGGTTAGAGGCATTGTGGATAGAGAAGCCAAAAGATGGGTTGAGCGAAAAATGTTCGAATATAAAAATCTTAGATGGATTAGTTATGGTTGGAAATATAATACAGCCCGTATAACCAGCGGAAGAACACCATTCCCCAATAATGAAAGGTGGTGTAGAGGAACAATTACTACCCCCGTATTTATTGAATTTGTAAATAAATGATATATTGTCTAACTAGGTTATGTTATAATGTAGACCTTGAACTTTGTAATTGACAAGAATTTGCAATTAATTTAAAGCAACATTATTTATTCTATAGCTTACGAATGAAACCAACATTGTATCACAATTTGCTCTGACATAAAATCGGTGTTGTTTTTTAACGCTAAAGGGTTAGAACTGATTTTTTATCAAATAGTGCAGCAATACGCAATTTGCTACACGAGAACATATGTAATATAATGTTCTTGCGTTATGTAACTTGAGCTTTGGATAAAAGTGAAAGTTTGTGCTGAACTTCCCGAAAAATTTCTTCTAAAATTTCCTTTTAAATAATGTAATGAATACTATTTTGCCGAACCCGCAGCCTGTCTTGAGTTTGGTCGTCAAGGAGTGGGGGAGTTGAAAATTTGCAGAGCGGGTTTTGGGTTCAATTATTCCTTTCAGGAGTTAAAAAAACTAATTACAATTATAGCCTCCATCTTGGATTTGCCAACCTTTTAAGACTAACTTTATACGAGCATCTTCTCCTAAACAATATTGACTTTCACCTGCATGAAATTTTGTATTATATCCACTTACCTCAGGTAAATTACTCCAACCAATAAGTAGATTATCATAGTTTTCTGTACTCAATTTTGCTCCTTTGAACATTTCGCCAAAAAAGTTAACATTACTTATATCCCAATTTCCAAGGTCTTGGTTAAAAGAGATAGCATCCAAAAACATTTTTTCCATGCTATATACATTCTTTACGTCCCAATTTCCAATATTTTGATTAAATAGACTCGCTCCACGAAACATATTAGATAAATTTTTTACATTTTCAACATTCCAAGACCCAATATCTTGGTTAAATCCGGATTCAGCAAACATGGCTCCCATATCTTCGACCATTCCAACATCCCAATTTCCAATGTTTTGATTGAAACTACTTGCTTCTGCAAACATTGCTCGCATATCTGTAACTGAGCTAACATTCCAATCACCAATATCTTGATTAAATGCCAACGCACGTGTAAACATATCTTCCATATTTGTTACCGAACTTACATCCCAAGTTCCTATGTCTTGGTTAAATGTTGAGGCCTCAATAAACATGGCATTCAAATCGACTACATTGGACACATCCCAATCTCCAATATATTGATTAAAATTGGTTGAATATCCAAACATTCTACTCATATTTGTTATTGTAGAAGTATCCCAATCATTGATTGAAGGGTTGGCTATTAATGATGGACAGTCACCGAACATGTAGCTGGTAGAATTTACTAATGTCAAATCAGGAATGTCTGTTGCTTTCACATCCATATTTCTACATCCAAAAAACGCAACTTCCATGGTCTCCCACATAATGTTGCCCCATTGTTCTATGGATAGTAATTTATCTTTATTAGGAATTGATGTAACACCTGGAGGACCATAATTGCCAAAATAAATTGACGGAAATTTTCCAGCAATCTTTACAATATAAATTCCAGGTTCTGCATAAGTATGTGTAGCATCTCCACTTAAATGTGAATCAATCGTTCCATCTCCCCAATCGACTTGATAATCATACGTATAATCAGGGTGGGTTGGAATTGTGATTTCATCCTTGTTGTCTGAAGTTTCAACATCCGTCTTCCAGACTGTAACAAATGCCAAACTACTATCTTCAACTACAGTTATTTCAATAGTGTCTGATATTGACTGATTTTCTTCAGATTTAACTGTAATGGTAGAAGTTCCAACTGACTTTGCGAAAACTAATCCATTATTGTTTACAGTTGCAGTGCTTTCATTGGAACTGCTCCAAATAATGTTTTTGTTTAAAGCTGATTCAGGTTTTAGTTCAACTGATAATTGTAAGTTGTTATTTTTTATAACCTGAGCCTCAGAACTCAATATTTCAATGGATGTTACTTTAACATTATCATCAGGAAATAGCTGGTCCATTGATTTTTCATCTTTTGAACAAGCCGAAAAAGAAAATATGATTATAATAAAAATTAAATGAATTCTTCTAATTAAAAGGGAATAGGGCTGGTACATTATTAATTATTTTCTTTAAAGCTAATTAAGAAAATTAGCTTTAAAGTGTAATTTAAAATTTATCGACGAAATAAAGTAAATAACGATATAAAAATTTAATACTTCAAATAATAGCCTATTAAGAGCGTAGCAAAACCCTTAAAATACAACAGGACGACATTTGTTCTATAATTTACAAAGGGTACAACCGAGTGACAGGTAAGACTATGCTAATATAAGTATTCCAAACAAAAATTATGTTGCCTATTTTAACTTTTTCGATGTATGGCAAAAACAAATTTAATTG
>NZ_JAFLNL010000029.1 GCF_017313785.1 Flagellimonas aurea | reverse complement strand
AAAGCAAAACAGCCCATTGCATCAGAAGCGATAACCATTCCTAAGTCGGCAGTGATGTGGACCGGGGAACGTTCTGTGGTATACATCAAGAATACCACGTCCAATGGGGTGAATTTTGTGTTGCGCGATGTCACCTTGGGACCATCGTTGGGAAATGGTTTCATTGTCAAGGAGGGGCTGCAAGAAGGGGATGAGATCGCGGTAAACGGGACCTTTAGTATCGACGCGGCGGCCCAATTGGCCGGGAAACCGAGCATGATGAATCCTGAAGGTGGGCCCGCCATGACGGGACATAACCACGGAGGCATGAAGATGGGGGATGACAAGGGTACAGGCGGTAGCGATCATTCGGAAATGGATATGGGGGATCCCGGCTTGGAAAACAAAACAGACCATTCTGATATGAACCAGCGAATGACGGCGACAGCGACTTTTAAAAACCAATTAAAACAGGTGTTGAGCGCCTACTTGGAGTTAAAGGATGCGCTTGTCAATGATAATGCCGCCAAGTCCAATGCCGCTGCAAAAAAAGTGTTGTCGGCCTTGGAACATGTGGATATGAAACAATTGACGGACAAAAAGGCGCACGGCCATTGGATGACGATATCGAAGGAAATCTCCAATTCGGCGAATTCCATTTCAAAGATATCGGATATCAAAGCCCAACGCGATCATTTTAAACATCTGTCCGCCCATCTATCCAAAGGTGTCAAGCTTTTTGGGGTCGATCAAAAGATATACGAACAGTTTTGCCCGATGGCCGATAACAACAAAGGTGCCTATTGGTTGAGTACGACCAAAGAGATCAAAAATCCCTATTTCGGAGAGGCTATGTTGACCTGCGGTGAAATCACCGATGAAATGTAATTGAACAAATGTAAATGAATGAATGATGAAAATATTGAAATCTAAAATCTTGTTTTTTGTCCTAACTGCCTTGACGACCCATGTTTTTGGGCAAGTGGGGACAAATGGTGAGGACAGAAAAGAGGAAGGTAGACCCGTTCGGGAATACAATCTTGTACTGGAACAGAACAAATTGACCCTCGGTGGGGTCACTGCCGATGCAATGACCAT
>NZ_JAFLNL010000028.1 GCF_017313785.1 Flagellimonas aurea | reverse complement strand
TATGTAGATACCCCAAAAATTAGGGCAGTAAGTTTAATCATTAAATTTACTGAATATGACACGAAGAAAGTTTACCCCGAAGTTCAAGACCAAAGTGGTATTGGAAGCCTTGAAAGAGCGGCATAGCCTTGCCGAACTTGCCCAGAAGTACGAGATACACCCGACCCAGATAAGCGCATGGAAGCGTGATTTCCTCGACGGGGCCGAGCAGGTGTTCGAATCGGGCAAGAAGGATGCCCGCAGCGAGACCGAAAGGGAGAAG
This sequence comes from Flagellimonas aurea, assembly GCF_017313785.1. GTDB lineage: Bacteria > Bacteroidota > Bacteroidia > Flavobacteriales > Flavobacteriaceae > Flagellimonas > Flagellimonas aurea. The sequence continues at coordinate 962 of NZ_JAFLNL010000028.1, read as the reverse complement.
GACAAACTTCTAAAGGCCATAGGCCAGTTGAAGGTCGAGAACGATTTTTTAAAGGACGCCTTGCGCTGAGACCACTCTCCGAACGCAGAAAAATGATACGCAAGGGTCATTCCAAGATGAGCATTGTAAAACAATGCGAAACATTGTCGGTCCATCGTTCCGGGCTGTACTATAAGCCCAAGGGCGAGACCGAACTGAACCTGAAGCTCATGCGGGAGATGGACGAGCACTATCTCCACCATCCCTTCAAAGGGGCAAGGCGCATGCACATCTGGCTGACCAGGGACAAAGGCTATAAAGTGAGCAGGAACCGGATCGAGCGGCTCTATTACAAGGTAATGGGCCTCAGGGCCGTCCTTCCGGGAAAACATACCTCCCGAAGGTGCAGGGACCACAGAACGTATCCGTACCTGCTACGCAACCTGACAGTTGACAGGCCCAATCAGGTCTGGGCCACAGATATCACCTATATCCCCATGCAACAGGGATATCTCTACCTGGTGGCCATCATCGACCTGCACAGCCGCTATGTCCTGAACTGGAGCGTGTCCAATTCCATGGATGCCCAATGGTGCAGGGAAACATTGGAAGAGGCCATAGGTGAGCACGGGACACCTGAGATCCTCAATACGGACCAGGGGAGCCAGTTCACTGCCGAGGAGTTCGCCAATTATGTTTTGGGTCAGGGAATACGCCTGAGCATGGACGGCAAGGGAAGGGCCACGGACAATGCCTTCATCGAAAGGCTATGGAGAAACGTGAAATACGAGAAGATATACCTGAACCCTCCAAGGGACGGTATGGACCTTTATCTGTTATTGGCAGAGTACTTTGATTATTACAACCACGAAAGAAGACATCAGTCCATCGACTATGAAAGACCCATTGATCTATTTAAAAGAGCAGCTTGATAATTATATTAGTTTTGTAGAAAACCTGTCCTAAAGATCGGGGTATCTACA
>NZ_JAFLNL010000027.1 GCF_017313785.1 Flagellimonas aurea | reverse complement strand
TGCCGTTTATATACTCTATTAAAAACCAAATAAAATCCTGAGTATTTCAATTCAATTGTCTTGGGTCATTACAAATATGGTTCATATCATATGGTTTTCGACTCTGGATTACACCATAGACAGTTCTGAGCATTTTATTGGATACATTGTTCATGATCAAGAAATAGGGTTTTCCCTCCAGTTTTTTTCGTTCTGCATATAGACTATACTCTTTATTGTGTGTCACGGCTGTCTTGGCTGCAAGGAACAACAAAGATTTCAGCTTTTTGTCGGCCATATGGCTGGTCTTGGACTTCATAGACATTTTCCCGGACGAATTGGGATACGGGCATACCCCGGCAAAGGCAGCAGCCTTTTTGGCTGTATTGATACGTTTGAAATTTTCCGTTTTGATGATCAGATTGTTTGCTATTACCGGACCAATACCTTTGATACTGGTAATAAGCTTGTAGTTATCATTTAAATCGGAATCGCTCTGAACGATTTTTTCAATTTCCTTTTCGATGGCATCAATTTCATTTTCCAGATTGGCTATCGCTCTCTGATAGCCTCTATGGGCCACAATGCTCTGGGAAGGACTGAGCTTTCTTGTTTTCTGTCCCAACAAAAGTGATGTCCTGCTCTTTGACAACTGTTCCCGCAAACTGTAAAGTTCCTTAAGTTCTTTGACCGATTCCGACCTTGGTTCCATAAAGCGTAATTCTTCCACAAACCTCTCACCATATTTCCTGATACGGTATGCGTCTTTTGAATCGCTCTTTCCCCGTTGCAATCCCAAGCTGTGCTTTATGTTGTAGCCAGGGACCAATGCTATTTTAATTTGGAACTGGTAACAGAGATGAACCAACAGGTCACCATAGCTTCCAGTATGTTCAGCTACCAGGATGCAACTATCTTCCACTTGTTTCAAAAAGTTGCAGATACCTTTAAAGTCATTTCTGACAAACCTCTTTTTCTCTTCACCTGCAAGAACATAGCTTACGTCAAATTTATCTTTGGACAGGTCGATTCCATATATTCTCATTAAAAGTCTTTTTGATGTTCCCTTTGAGCGGCTTAAATCGTTAGTGGGTTATGCCCTTAATACTCTCTGGCTTAGGCTCAAATAACTTACCGTACTTAATATAAACATTAGATTCCCTCTATTCCGTTTCTAAAGCTAATGCAGTAAGTGGAACTGTTGATTTAAGGTTAGAACTCTATCTGTTCCAACAATATTATTTCTATCGGCTAAGTAACGATTCCGTTTCCTTTCCGCTCCAAAATTTTGTCTTCCGTTTG
>NZ_JAFLNL010000026.1 GCF_017313785.1 Flagellimonas aurea | reverse complement strand
TCCTATGAAAAGCCATAGTCCAGTTTCTCAAAGATAGTCAATATGTTCTTTTTGTCTTAAACCACTTTTTTCTTTTAGTATAACTTGCTCGGCATCCTATATGTGATACACTCTTTTCTGTGTTCACCAGCATCTGTATGATCATAAGCTATAATAAGTCCGGTCACTTGCTAACCGATGTGGTCCTTGCCATGGGCAAGGCCACCTACATTGTTCTGTGATCCGAACTTCTCTACCTCTATTGTGAGCTTTGTTATGTTCCTTCAATCCTTTTAAATTTCCTTATTCCACTACCCCTATCTCATAGGGCACACCCGTTTTTATAACGGCCAAGGTGCGGCTCAATAGCTTACGGGCCACTTTGACGATCACCGATTTTACGTTCTTGCCCTGATGCTTGCGATAGTATCCCTGCATCACCGGGTCCGTCCTGATCGCCTGCCAGGAGGCCTCGATGAAATAGCTCCTTATCAATCGATGTGCTCGCATGCTCACCCCCGTGTGGCGAACGGTATCGCCACTTTGGTATATGCCCGGGGCAAGGCCCACATAGCCGGCAAGTTGCTTGATGTTGTTGAACCTGCGAAGATTACCCAGCTCGCTCAAGATGCCACTGGCCACGATGGGACCGATTCCCGGTATGCTGCGCAAAAGCATATAATCCCTCTTATAGTGTGCCTTGGTATGTCGCCTCAACAGGGTGGACACATCCCTGAACTCCCGGTCGATGAACCGGAATGTGCGCATACGACTGCGCAAGACCTCTTTGCCCGACTCGTATTCAAACTCCAGCCCATCGAGCCAGTCCCTGAAACCATGGCTCCAATGGTCGTTGTCGTACACTTCCGGAACCTCTATGCCATAATACAGCAACTGCATCTTGATGTAGCTCTTGGTCTGGCGCATGTCCTTGACCAGATCGTTACGGCGACGGAACAGGCTGCGTAACTGTTCTCTGCACCGATCGGGAACCTCTATGCACTCCAAACGTCCGTCCTTGAGTTCACGGGCGATCAACTGGGCGTCTATGCGGTCGGTCTTCGTGTGGCGTTCCTTGCCCCTCCTGAATATGTCCGCAGGATTTACCACCAGGGAATGCCAACCATAACCCTCGAAACAGCGATGGGCCCGATAACCGCAACAGCCCGCTTCATAGGCCGTGGAGACATCATGCCCCGGAAAGTGCCTCTCCACATATTCCCACAAACCCTTAGGGTCCGGAGACATGGAAAAGGTCCTGCCCATGGACAGATTCGTGGCACAGTGCACCTTCCAACTGCGCTTGTGTATGTCGATGCCAATGAATAACTTGGGTGGGGCAGTTTGTTGTGTTTTCATATCTTTTGATTTTGGTGAATCTTAAAGATACTCGACAGACTGCTTTTACATAGATGCTA
>NZ_JAFLNL010000025.1 GCF_017313785.1 Flagellimonas aurea | reverse complement strand
TGGATAAGCCGGGTAAAGTGACCCACCTTCGCCGGATGAAACTGACCAGGGTAAACGAACTGCCTAGATTTGATCTATCCTTGGGTTAAACTTAGTTTTTATTTTTCAATTTTCTTCTCATTGATTCTCCTTTTATGTCGATTCTGTGTGCCGTGTGCACCAAACGGTCGAGAATGGCATCGGCCAGTGTTTTTTCACCTATGATGTCATGCCATACTTCGACTGGTAGTTGTGATGCTATAATAGTGGACCTTTTGCCGTGACGGTCCTCGATGATCTCCATAAGCGCATGCCTGTTGATGTTGTCCAATGGTTTAAGGCCGAAGTCGTCCAAGATGAGCAAGTCCTGTTTTTCAAGTTTGCTTATCTGTTTTGGATAGGAACCGTCGGCCTTTGATGTCTTGAGCAGGGTAAAGAGCTTGGCGGTGTTGAAGTACATGACCTTTCGCCCCAAGGAGCAGGCCTGGTGGCCGATGGCCGAGGCCAGATAACTTTTCCCCACACCGGTACTACCGGTAATAAGTATGTTTTCCCTTTTAGGGATGAACCCGCAGGAACCGAGCCTCCGGACCAGGTTCTTGTCCAGTTGGCGTGACGGTCGGTAATCGATGGCCTCCATGACGGCCGTATACCTGAACCTTGCGGACTTGGTCAATCGCTCTATCCTACGGTTGTGCCGGTCGTCCCATTCGCTCTGGACGAGATAGGCGATCAGTTCATCGTTGGTGTAACCGGTGGACGGACCGCCGGTTTCCATTGTTGTGGTGAAGGCCCTGTGCATTCCATAGAGCCTCATTTCTTTCATCAATTGCATTGTTTTTTCGTTCATATGTTCTGTTTTTAAGTATTGTTCCTATTCGTAGTATTTTCCTCCCCTTATGTTGTTGTGCTCGGGCATTTCCATATCCCCGTCCATACGTTCATCGATCTGGTCCCATCCCTTTTTCAGGATGCGCTCGACCATATTGTAATTGTACGCACCATATTCCGAGGCACGTTTGCACGCATTCTCAAGACGTCCCCTTCCGTACTTTTTGGCAAGGTGGAGCACGCCCAGACAGGACTTATAGGATTGTTCCGGGTGTTGCTTCTTCTCCAGGATGGCAATGATGTACCCTTTACAGTGTCCACCGATATTGCCCGCCCAATCGATGAACCTTTCACTGCTCCATTCGCTTACGAACCTGTGGTGCGAGGGCATATGGTCGGCCAAGGTGGTATAGCCGTATTTTTTCCTGTCCCTTGTATGTACGGCGAACCTTTCGTGCTTATGGTAGATTTCGACGATACTGTCGGTATAGACCAGCTTGACCTGTTTGCCTATATGCCTGTAGGGCACGCTGTAATAATGCTTGTCCTTCCCAAAATAGATATGGCTGTTCTTGTGCACGGTGGCCTGGGCATATCGTTTTACCTCATAGCGTTTCGCCGGTAACGGCATCAGTTCGCCCTTCTCGATTTCCATGAAAAGTGAACGCCTGGAATATTCCCTTCCCCTGAACGGCATTGTGTTGTGTTTTTCCAACAGTTCCCTTATCGCCATGTTGATATCGGCCATGCTATGGAAGACCTGGTTCCGTAAAGGGGCGAACACCCTGGTGTAGATTATCTTCACGGCGTTCTCCACTATGGCCTTGTCCCTTGGCCTATAGGTACGTGTGGGCAGTACCGCCGTTTCATAGTGTTCGGCAAAGTCGGCGAAGACCTCGTTGACCTTGGGCTCGTAACGGCTGCTCTTGGTGACCGCCGACTTCAGGTTGTCGGGTACCAGGGCCTTTGGTACGCCGCCGTAGAACCATAGTGCGTTTTCGGTGCAGCGGATGAAGTCCTCCAGTTTTTGGCTCGCACAGGCCTCTACATAAGTATATTGGCTGCTGCCCAGTATGCAAACGAACACCTCCAGTTCCTTCAGTTCACCGGTGTCCCTGTCAACAATGTGGAGTTTCTTCCCCGTGAAGTCTATAAAGAGCTTGTCGCCGGCCTTGTGCTCCATGTGCATTACCGGCGAGGTCTCCTTGCGCCATTCGGCGTACCAGTACTTGAACTGTGAGAGCTTGAAGCCATCGGGATGCTTGGCATAATATTCCTCCCAGAGCAACTGTCGGGTAACCCCGGTCTTTCTTATTTCCTTATCAAAATAGGGAAAGTACTGCCTTAAGGTCAGCAACCGTTGGCTCTTGCGCTTTTGCCCGTCCTTAAAAAGGCCGTGGAGTTCCTCCAAGGTCATCTTCTCCACTTCGTAGGCCGTAAAACGGTACCGCTTGAAGAATTCTATGTACTTCCTGACCGTGACACGGGATATGCCCAATTGTTGGCTTATCCCCCGTTTGCTCATGCCGGAGGTGTAAAGTTTGTAAATCAGTTTTGTCTTTCGCATGTCTATCTGCTTGTTCGCCATGGTGCTTTTTAACAAAAAAAGCACTTAGACTTTTTACAGATAGATCTAATCTAAAGGTGGTCCACTTTGACCCGGCGAAGGTGGGTCACTTTCGTCCGGCCAGCTATGGTCACTTTAACCCAGCGAGGGTGGTATACTATGTCCGGCGTTTCCA
>NZ_JAFLNL010000024.1:3218-5232 GCF_017313785.1 Flagellimonas aurea | reverse complement strand
AAACAAAGAAGTTCATATACATATTGTAACGACAGCGTAGAATTAAGAAATGAACCATTTTGATGCAGGGACTCGGTATTCCGGGTGTCGGACAGACATTCAAGGAAATACAATGAAGAGTTTGATCCTGGCTCAGGATGAACGCTAGCGGCAGGCCTAACACATGCAAGTCGAGGGGCATCACGGAAAAGCTTGCTTTTCTGGTGGCGACCGGCGCACGGGTGCGGAACGCGTATGGAACCTGCCCCTGTCAGGGGAATAGCCCAGGGAAACTTGGATTAATGCCCCATGGTACCGCGATATCGCATGATATTGCGGTTAAAGATTTATCGGACAGGGATGGCCATGCGTACCATTAGTTAGTTGGTGGGGTAACGGCCCACCAAGGCAGCGATGGTTAGGGGCCCTGAGAGGGGGATCCCCCACACTGGTACTGAGACACGGACCAGACTCCTACGGGAGGCAGCAGTGAGGAATATTGGACAATGGGCGGGAGCCTGATCCAGCCATGCCGCGTGCAGGATGACGGCCCTATGGGTTGTAAACTGCTTTTATACGGGAAGAAATGCGCCCACGTGTGGGCGTCTGACGGTACCGTAAGAATAAGGACCGGCTAACTCCGTGCCAGCAGCCGCGGTAATACGGAGGGTCCGAGCGTTATCCGGAATCATTGGGTTTAAAGGGTCCGTAGGCGGGCCTGTAAGTCAGGGGTGAAAGTTTGTGGCTCAACCATAAAATTGCCTTTGATACTGCAGGTCTTGAGTCATGGTGGGGTCGCCGGAACATGTGGTGTAGCGGTGAAATGCATAGATATCACATAGAACACCGATCGCGAAGGCAGGTGGCCAACCATGTACTGACGCTGATGGACGAAAGCGTGGGTAGCGAACGGGATTAGATACCCCGGTAGTCCACGCCGTAAACGATGGATACTAGCTGTGGGGACTTCGGTCTCCGTGGCCAAGCGAAAGTGATAAGTATCCCACCTGGGGAGTACGTTCGCAAGAATGAAACTCAAAGGAATTGACGGGGGCCCGCACAAGCGGTGGAGCATGTGGTTTAATTCGATGATACGCGAGGAACCTTACCAGGGCTTAAATGCAGGCTGCATGGGGTAGAGATACCCCTTTCTTCGGACCGCCTGCAAGGTGCTGCATGGTTGTCGTCAGCTCGTGCCGTGAGGTGTCAGGTTAAGTCCTATAACGAGCGCAACCCCTACCGTTAGTTGCCAGCATGTCAAGATGGGGACTCTAACGGGACTGCCGGTGCAAACCGTGAGGAAGGTGGGGACGACGTCAAATCATCACGGCCCTTACGTCCTGGGCTACACACGTGCTACAATGGCCGGTACAGAGGGAAGCCACCCCGCAAGGGGGCGCGGATCTACAAAACCGGTCACAGTTCGGATCGGGGTCTGCAACTCGACCCCGTGAAGCTGGAATCGCTAGTAATCGGATATCAGCCATGATCCGGTGAATACGTTCCCGGGCCTTGTACACACCGCCCGTCAAGCCATGGAAGCCGGGAGTGCCTGAAGTCCGTCACCGAGAGGAGCGGCCTAGGGCAAAATCGGTAACTAGGGCTAAGTCGTAACAAGGTAGCCGTACCGGAAGGTGCGGCTGGAACACCTCCTTTCTAGAGAAAGAGATGTCCGGAAGGCCTTGTCCCGCACGAGGTGGTCTTTATCCTCTGCGCTGTCGTTTATGATATGTTACAAATACTGGCAATAAGGCCAAGACAGTCTCATAGCTCAGCTGGTTAGAGCGCTACACTGATAATGTAGAGGTCGGCAGTTCGAGTCTGCCTGAGACTACGAAAAGTACAAAGCACGGAAGTGCGGAGTGCGAAGTTCATTGGGTATTGAAAAAGGAAATTTTAGAAGTTGAGTTACAGGGTTATCACTCATAACTCCCAACTAATAACTCATAACTGAAAAATGGGGGATTAGCTCAGCTGGCTAGAGCGCCTGCCTTGCACGCAGGAGGTCATCGGTTCGACTCCGATATTCTCCACG
>NZ_JAFLNL010000024.1:0-3122 GCF_017313785.1 Flagellimonas aurea | reverse complement strand
TATATAAGGATTACGAGAGGGCATTTGTACCTTAGGGTACAGGTGCGACAAGCAAAAGAAGGGCGTATGGGGGATGCCTAGGCTCTCAGAGGCGACGAAGGACGCGATAAGCTGCGAAAATCCACGGGGAGCTGCACATGAGCATTGATCCGTGGGTGTCCGAATGGGGCAACCCGGCAGGTTGAAGGCCTGTCACCCAGCAATGGGGGCGAACCCGCCGAACTGAAACATCTAAGTAGGCGGAGGAAGAGAAAACAAGAGTGATTCCGAGAGTAGTGGCGAGCGAAATCGGAACAGCCCAAACCGTTGTTGTTTAGGCAATGACGGGGTTGTAGGACCACAATGTTCTTTGCGCGACGAACCGGAAGCAGTTGGAAAGCTGCACGATATGGGTGACAGTCCCGTACGGGCAAGGAGCGTTAAAGATAGTGGTATCCTGAGTAGCGCGGGGCACGTGAAACCCTGTGTGAATCCGGCGGGACCATCCGCCAAGGCTAAATACTCCTGGGAGACCGATAGTGTACCAGTACCGTGAGGGAAAGGTGAAAAGAACCGTGAACAACGGAGTGAAATAGACCCTGAAACCATACGCCTACAAGCGGTCGGAGCCAGTTTACTGGTGACGGCGTGCCTTTTGCATAATGAGCCTACGAGTTACTTTTACCGGCAAGGTTAAGCACTTATGGTGCGCAGCCGTAGCGAAAGCGAGTCTGAACAGGGCGCTATAGTCGGTAGTAGTAGACGCGAAACCGTGCGATCTACCCATGGGCAGGTTGAAGCTGTGGTAACACATAGTGGAGGACCGAACCCGTTGACGTTGAAAAGTCTTGGGATGACCTGTGGGTAGGGGTGAAAGGCCAATCAAGCTCGGAAATAGCTCGTACTCCCCGAAATGCATTTAGGTGCAGCGTTCTGATAGTTATATAGAGGTAGAGCTACTGATTGGATGCGGGGGCTTCACCGCCTACCAATTCCTGACAAACTCCGAATGCTATATAATGTTTCAGGGCAGTGAGGGCATGGGTGCTAAGGTCCATGTCCGAGAGGGAAAGAACCCGGACCATCAGCTAAGGTCCCCAAATATGTGCTAAGTTGACAAAACGCGGTGGGACTGCACAGACAGCCAGGATGTTGGCTTGGAAGCAGCCATTCATTTAAAGAGTGCGTAACAGCTCACTGGTCGAGCGGTCCCGCATGGATAATGATCGGGCATAAGCACATTACCGAAGCTATGGCATCGAAAGATGGGTAGGGGAGCATTCTGTTCGGCGCTGAAGGTGCACTGCGAGGTGTGCTGGAGCGTACAGAAACGAAAATGTAGGCATAAGTAACGATAATGCGGGCGAGAAACCCGCACGCCGAAAGACCAAGGTTTCCCCGGCCATGCTAATCAGCCGGGGGTCAGTCGGGACCTAACACGAACCCGGAAGGGGCAGTGGATGGACAAGCGGTTAATATTCCGCTACCCGCAATGCGACAAAAGTGACGGGGCAGCTTAGTTGGTGCGTGCTGACGGAATAGCACGTTGAAGCGCAAGCGATAGTACGACAAGGCCACGGCCGCGTCGATAATCCAGCGGCGCTGCCTCCAAGAAAAGCGAGCATTGCGGCCCGTACCGTAAACCGACACAGGTGGTCGGGATGAGAATTCTAAGGCGCTCGAGAGATTCATGGTTAAGGAACTAGGCAAAATGGACGCGTAACTTCGGGAGAAGCGTCGCTCCCCTCCGGGGGAGCCGCAGTGAATAGGCCCAGGCGACTGTTTATCAAAAACACAGGGCTCTGCCAAATCGAAAGATGACGTATAGGGCCTGACACCTGCCCGGTGCCGGAAGGTTAAAGGGAGACGTCAGCCACTTGTGGTGAAGCGTTGAACTGAAGCCCCGGTAAACGGCGGCCGTAACTATAACGGTCCTAAGGTAGCGAAATTCCTTGTCGGGTAAGTTCCGACCTGCACGAATGGTGCAACGATCTGGGCACTGTCTCAACCATGATCTCGGTGAAATTGTAGTATCGGTGAAGATGCCGGTTACCCGCAGTGGGACGAAAAGACCCCGTGCACCTTTACTATAGCTTCGTATTGACCTTGGTCAAACAATGTGTAGGATAGCTGGGAGGCTTTGAACCTGCGTCGCCAGGCGTGGGGGAGCCGTTGTTGAAATACCAGCCTTTGTTTGATCGGGGCCTAACCCCTAACGGGGGACAGTGCGTGGTGGGTAGTTTGACTGGGGTGGTCGCCTCCAAAAGAGTAACGGAGGCTTCTAAAGGTGCCCTCAACACGGTTGGCAATCGTGTGCAGAGTGCAATGGCACAAGGGCGCTTGACTGTGAGACATACAGGTCGAACAGGTAGGAAACTAGAGCATAGTGATCCGGTGGTTCCGCATGGAAGGGCCATCGCTCAAAGGATAAAAGGTACGCCGGGGATAACAGGCTGATCTCCCCCAAGAGCTCATATCGACGGGGGGGTTTGGCACCTCGATGTCGGCTCGTCACATCCTGGGGCTGGAGAAGGTCCCAAGGGTTGGGCTGTTCGCCCATTAAAGTGGCACGCGAGCTGGGTTCAGAACGTCGTGAGACAGTTCGGTCTCTATCTACTGCGGGCGTTAGAGATTTGAGTGGACCTGACCCTAGTACGAGAGGACCGGGTTGGACCGACCACTGGTGCGCCGGTTGTCCCGCCAGGGGCATCGCCGGGTAGCTAAGTCGGGATGGGATAAGCGCTGAAAGCATATAAGCGCGAAACCCGCCACAAGATGAGATCTCTTTAAAGGGCCGTGGGAGATGACCACGTCGATAGGCCGTAGGTGGAAGTGCAGCGATGCATGTAGCCGAGCGGTACTAATTGCCCGTAAGCTTGCGCACCGCCCGATCGGTGGTTCCTTGTAGGAAAACATACTTCGTTGACTCTTTTTTGACCGGTGCACAGCGCGCCGTCCCATAATATGTCATATCATGAACATTAAGATATTGAAGATCTAGGTGGCCATGGCGACGGGGCCCACCCCTTTCCATTCCGAACAGGGAAGTTAAGCCCGTTTGCGCCGATGGTACTGCCACACCAGGTGGGAGAGTAGGTCGCCGCCTTCCTCAAGGCCCTTCACATTAGTGATGGGCCTTTTTT
>NZ_JAFLNL010000023.1 GCF_017313785.1 Flagellimonas aurea | reverse complement strand
CTATAATTTACAAAGGGTACAACCGAGTGACAGGTAAGACTATGCTAATATAAGTATTCCAAACAAAAATTATGTTGCCTATTTTAACTTTTTCGATGTATGGCAAAAACAAATTTAATTGTTAGCTAACACCATCAAATAACCAAATAGTCAATACATGCTCTTTCCCTGTTTTGTCAACGATTAAAGCCATTTCAGCAGGAGTAACCTCTAAATTTCTAGTTTGACTACCCCCCATAATCATTAAACTTATTTCCGTGGGAGCAAATACAAAAAGTGATTCACTCAAAAACTTTTTATCCACTATTTGACCATCAGTCAAAGGCTCAGCATCAAGTGCTTGATTAGTATCGCCGTACTTTATTTGGTCAATATAATCAAATGAATAAGAGCCCAAATTATCTGTGTTAAAAACAATTTTTAAAGTTCTATCATCTAACGAAGTCAAAGCATTTTTTAAACTAATCTCATAGCCCGAAAATGTATCATAAATAGGGTTAGGAACATTATCAAATAGAATATCTACACCAGTTTCAAGAATTGGCAAATCCCGATATTGCAAGCCGATATCATTCCTAGGATTATGGAATGAACCATAATAAACCGTTTTCCCATCATTATAAAAGGGATCATCCTTTGATTTAATAATCGGGTTTATGCTTAAAACCTCATTCTCTGAATATAAAGCCCTAACAGCTTTACCAACTTCGCAACAACTAAAATCAATCATTATACTATCTTTTTCACTTTTTCATAGGTTCTATATCCCGACATACCAAGCATACCAAAGATGATGCTTAAAAGTTGCCCTAGTTCCAATGCGGGCAATGGTTCAAGACTCAAACCAATAACAGTTAAAAACCACATCGCCAAATCACGCAAAATAAAATGGTAGAGTAGGGCAGAACCACAGACCCAACCAATGAAAGGACGCCAACCACTAACAAAAATACTTTTGTGCCTGGCTTCAACTTTGTTCAATTCAATTTGTTGGAAATTGGCTTTTTCCAATTCTTTAATAAGTGCTAATTGAAATTCCTGTAGTTTCCTTTCCTTGCCCTTAAAAAGGCTCAGAAACTCAGAACTACCAACAAGCCCCCCAAAAATGCTAAGTATCTCTTTTATCATTTTTATCAAATAATTTTCTAATGTTCAAAACAATAGCGGTAACCAATAGAAGAATGGTTAACCCACTTTCCAAATTGCCCAAATAGCTTGCAACACCTACAAGGCTAAAAACATTGCATTCCCACAACTTAATCATCAACAAACTCTAAAGTATTTCCTGTTTTTAAATTATAGGCTTCCAAAGCGTTATAAGACCGAGCAAATGGAACGAACATTTTTAATGTCTTATTAAAACTCCTTTTCTTATAAATCTGGACCATTAACCTACTTTCCAAATATTCCATCTTGTACCACAAATCAAAAAGATGATTCTCATTAAAGAATGGCAAAGAGCAATATATAAACCACATACGAGCGTTTTTTACATCCTTGGAAGTATGTTGCTCAGTAAGCTTTTTAAACGTCAGCAATTCAATTAAGAACGCCAATATGTAAATGATACCGGAGATGAACGTAGGAACGAAAAGCCCCCACTTAATGAATAGGTAAAAACGGGTTTTTTTCCCTGATTTCTTCTTTTTGACTTTCATACAATGTTTTATTTAATACCTCTGTTAAATTTGAATCATCCCCACCAATTTCACTAAACTCATCAAATGTTGAGTTGTACGGAACAATGCCGAAAGCTGCCTGTACCTTATAGTAATCGGGTAGGCTCAACGGTAACAGATATTCAACTATTTTATCCTCATCCGTTTGCATGGCGTTAACCTCTGCATAAATACTTGAGGCAATCGCTTTGGCCTCATCCGAGGTCAAAGAAGACCCCAAGCCCCTAACTGTATTTGATATGTAGGCAAAAGATTTCCTTAGAATTGACCACAAGGCAACCACAAGAGCCAAGGCAAAGGCCACAAACACCAATATCAAAATGGGATTCGTTTTCCACATTAGTTTAGCCTTTTCTAACATCCGCAACCACAATTTTCAGTACCCTTTGAAACGAGTGCTTCTTTAATGGCGTCCAAGGAATTCACAACCTCCGAGTTATCCACAATAATATCTTTGTCCGAACTGCCAGAGCCACTATCAGTAGAACCGCCACCAGTACCACCCTTTCCAGTTTCTGAGCCAGTACCAGCCTTATTTGACGAACCGCCCTTTAAAAATCCAGCACCATTTTTCCAAAGGAGCCAAATGATCGCCACAACGGAAGCAACACCCAAAGCGATATATATTTGCTTAGCCTTTTTTGTTTTCTTTTTCATTTAAAAAAATATTTCGGGATTGATAAGTGAACCCTTTGCATACAATTCAAAATGAACATGATTGGTCATTGATGAACTATACTTTTTGGTTATATCATCCGCTTTGCACAAAACTTCTTTTTCATTGAACACAGAACCAACAGCAGGAAAATCCTTTACATACATAATCTTTGCTTTGTAATCGGAATACCCACCAGTACCTTGGATTTCTATTAACCTGTATTCATAATCCCCTGCATAGGGGTAACCATGCCTAACAACCTTACAAGGGAAAGGAGCGTAAATATTTTCGTTTGGTTCAACGGCAAAATCCAACCCTCTATGAGAGTGAGAACCACGGGAAGAACCAAAGGAGCCACAGCCCCAAGCATCACACCCACGAAATGCTTTTTTGTAATTCAATAATGTAAACCTCATAAACCTACTTAACATCAAAATTGACAATACAAGACAGCCAATTATTAAGCCGTCTTTTTTTCCAATATATCTGGCCATATAAACACAATCATCAAGGGAATAATGAGAATACCCATCAACACCCAAAAACCTAAATTATCCTTTTTCATTCTCCGTAGTTTCTATGTCCTTTTCCTTTTTAAGTGCCTTTTTTACAACCTCTTTGACCGTCTTTACTGGCTCAGTTTTAACCGTTTCTGAATTTCCCCAAATGTCCTGCAAATCGGCATCAAGACTTTTAAAAGCCCTAGCAATGGCCTGAGCAGAAAGAGCATATTTTTCTATACTCTTTCCATAACTCAGAACCTTTAAAACACCTTTCAACATTATCTAGAGAATTTCCCGAAGTAACCAGTTACTTTAACACCGCCAGAGGTTTGACCAGAACCGTTAGGAGTAATGACCATACCCAAATCAGATAGGACGATAACCCTTGTTTGTTTGTTCATGGAACATGGCACAATCATTTTTTGACCTGTATCACGATAAAATACCTCTGCTATCATAGTGATATAGGTTTTACCTGATGTTTTTGCCGTGTATTCCTGTGAATCCTTGTACGGTGCCACTTTGGCGGTAATCATTCCCTTGGAACGGGATTTGTTCCAAGCGTTTACAATCAAGAAACCCTTAAAATCCCCTTTGGATATAACGGAGTATTTTGCACCACTTCTTTTAGGTGCGGGCTGATTGTTTTGGTAGTTATTGCGGTTATTGTAACCCCTGTTACCACCATTATAATTGTTGTTCCTATAACCTCGATTGTTATAGTTATTTCCGTTGTTATAATTGTTGTTTCTGTATGCCATTATCTACTATTTTGAAAATTTCCTTACATAGATGATTGACGCAAGAACGCCCAGAACAGTTAGGGTTAAATGCCCAACCGTAAGACCCCAAAACAGAGGTTTCATAAAAAATTCCTTTACTTTTTCCATAGTTTTAAATTGTTATTTCTTGAAATATTTGATTATCAATTCGATTATTAGGAACAGACAGAGAGCAGCGAAGCCCAATAAGACCCAACCAATGATATTTATGCCGTCTAATGCATCACTACCCTTTGCCATTACCTAAATAGCTTTTTACCCTTTTTACGCTTTTTGCCATCGGGATTTTTGGCGAACGCAGCAAACAAAGCAGCCACAACCAAAGCAACACCGCCAAACAACTGCACAGACTTATTACCTGCCAAGTCCTTCACATCCTCAACAACATCAACCTTTAATTCAAGCTTGACTTTGGGAACAGTCTTTTTGTAAGGCTTTTTATTGTCCTCGGTACGGTACAAAGTGATTTCCCTAGTAGTAATCGTAGGAACCGCATTAATCTCTTTACAGACTTCTTTGATTGCGTTTACAATAGTTGTTGAGATATAATCATCAACACCTTTTTCAAGGGCAACAAGCCCCCTGAGCGTACAATCCTTAGCAGAATCATATCGCCAACCTATCCAACTTTCCAAAGTTTTACGGGAATCATAATCACTTGCAATATCTCCCCAAAAGTTTTGAAAGAAATTGTTTAGAGAATCCTCTAAATTATTTCGGGTAACGTCCAAGCTTTCCTTAAATTCCTGAGCAATCAGAGAACACCAATAACCCATTTCATTTTCAGCACGGCTAGGAGTCCAAGTTGAACCCCAACAATCCCAACCGTCAGAAAGTGCCTGACCGATGGTTTTTGCAATGGTCTTGGAAGAAATCAACCCACTAAATACCGATGTGATACTGGAAAGCTTTGAAACAGTCGCAAAGACAGTAGAAACACCACCGCCCGCAACATTCCCACCACTATTACCAGTACTTTGAATAGTTGAACCACCATTATATACTAAATTCATTTAAACACTCTTTTGATTAATGAAAACCCCCGCTATAAGATTAAATCTCACAAAACTCCTTATGGCAGGGGAATCCGATAAACGACCAAAATTTATTTTAAAAGCCTTGTTTGAGTAGCTTTATAATCCACGGTTAGGTAATTCAAATCCTCGCTTGCACCTGTATCATGGTGGATTGTGACGGCATCCAATTGGTCAATTGGATAACCAATGTTGTACACGCCATTGGAATAGGTTTGATTTCCAAGATTGTACATACTTGCTTCAAAACTTCTTTGATAAGCCCTCATTTGCTCAAATGAAACCTCAACTTTTCTTGCCTGTGTGGAACCGTCGGCAATCAAATCATTGACCAAGAAGGTCAGTTTTTCAGGGTTTGTATCGCCTGAGAACAATAGGAAGTCAACATTAAGGTAATTTTCAGTACGCTCAGAAACGGTACTTCGCACCTCTCCTTTTTTGATGACCATTGGCGTGCCAAGTTTGGCACTGTCCAAATTGAAAATATCAAAACTTGCACCGCCTAAGTTTGACAATGTTACTTTGTACTTGGTATCATCATCAAAAGGAAGAACACCATCAGCAGAGAATAAAACCAAAGGGTTTTCAGTCCATGCATCATTACCCATATCATAATTGCGTACATGGTCAAGACCCAAATAGCAATAAATGTCAAGTAACTCCTCAATCGTGATTTCTGGAATACGGTTGACATCATTGGCATTTGAAGTTACCAAGTCAACCTTGATTTTTGCCCCCGCAGGAATCTCCTCAAAAATAAGCCCCATACTTGGAGTATCGATTTCAAACGTAGACGTTTGAGCAGCTTGTACGCTGTGTAGTTTCATATTTGTATTGTTTTAATTCTTATAATCAATTACAACACAAACATATAGAGTAGGGGAGTACAGGATTTAATAACACTAAGAATCGCTATGTATCACTAAGAATCACTATATTTCGCTCATTATATGTAGCAGAATATGGACAATGATATAATAAAACATCTCGAAATAGTCGTAAATGGTAAATCCTATACAGGAAATGAAATATATAATTCCCCAGAAATTTTTGAAATTGCAAGACGAAACCAAATCCTCCTACCTGTAGGTGTATTTGAAAAAGTCAAAGCGGAAGGGGGTACAATGCGATTAATTATTGCCGATGACAAAACCGTTATAAGGGGCTTAAAAAATGTAAGTCAACAATTATATCAGGAATTTTTAAAAATATACCCCGATTAATTTCTGAATTAATTTATTTTTATTTTTTCAGGGATAAAATCACACTTAACATTTACCGTGATACCCATCAATTCTGCTACGTAGTCAATTGTGACACCATCCAAACGAGCAATATCAGATAGTATCAAATAATTTCTTTTTAACCCCAAATCTTGTAAATAGCTATCATAATAAGGCTTAATATTGGTAGGATGGATTCCCAAATAGTTAGCAAACATTTTCTTAGATACTTTCATTAGGCATATAATTTAAAATCCTGTTCGTATTGTTTCAAGTCTATAATCTTGATTTTTTCCCGTTCCCGAAATTCCTGTATGTATTGCGGTACTTTCATATTGTACCACTCCCATAAATCAAACGTATCGAGAATACCACGGACGGGGAGGAGGAAACGAATATCGTGACCCGATGAAAAGTAAGAGCGCAAAAGTCCCTTAATCATACGTTGTTGGCCTATAAAGGTTTCCTTGATAGTCCGTTTGAGTTTACCGATAACGCCCCCAATCATACCAAGGAACTTTTTGACCTTAGCGAAGTCAATAATATTATAATCCTTTTCCTTGTTAACCTCAGATTTTCCTGTGTTGTGCTTCAATTCAAAATGATTTTCACGAGCCTTTTGAAATAGATTGAAAAGAAAGTTTTTACTGAATAGCGTATCTAGGGAAACATTCTCCAGTTCCCGCATGAATTTGTTGCTTAACTGGTATTCAAAACGCCAAACAGTACCGTTTAAACCGAGGTTTTTCCAGTAATCCGCTATGTATGGTTTTAAATCTCCCTTTTGCATTTCAACGGACTTGTTATAAATCCTGCAAAATCGAGAAGTACCACGTTTTCCAACCTGTACACCATTAAGGATGGTTTTTCCTTTTTGGGTAGTGGTGTAGTAGTTCACATCTTTTTGCCTTCCCTTTATCAAGAATTTACCCTCAAAAATGCCTTGGAAAAGTTGTTGCATTTCGACTTGTTCCCGCATATAATCGAGAGCCACATCGATACGGTTCACGCCCTGATAGGTCAAACCCAGCATTTCAACTACGGTTTTTACCATTTCCTTTAACTCATTGCCATCCGTTGTATAATAAAGGTGGTTTTCGAGTTGCATTTGTACCAAGTTCTTTGGAACCACAGAGGAACGAGGTTTGAACACGATTGTTCCAAATTTTTCGCCATCATAGGTAAGGTTTGCCCGATGTTCGTAAACCTTGGTGCCGTATTCAGCCAATTCAATGGTAAGGCCGTCGATACTTTCCGTTAACGGGTTTCCTTCAAGGTTCAATATCAAAAAATCCATGTTCAGACCGTACCCGTCGAGTAAGTCCCCGTTATACCTATCGGGGACGTGAACGCCTGTTTTTACTGGTGCTAGCATATTCCGAAGTATGTTAAAAGGTTAAAAAAGAAGTAAAATGTAGAGCTGATGCACACGGTCATTAGAAATGACCAAGTGAAAGCGATTTTGAAATCGCTTTTGGTTTGTGGATTGGTTTTCCAGAATCTTAATCGTAATCTCATTAGAAAGTTGTTTTAGTGTTTGCTACGCAATCACACCGCTAAAGCGGATTCGCTACGCTATTGAACCGCGGGGATGAGTAGTAGAAAAAATTTTAATTATACTTTGTGGTCAGAAAGCCGTCTTTATCCCAATAGATATAGGCAACATGAGGTTTTATCGGGTATCCTTTTCCTTTGCCCAATCTCTTGTACAGGTAAATCTTTGCATAGTAGAAATTGGGGAGACGGGAGAGGGAACGAGCCAAGTCATCAACTTTACGCCTTGAAAGCCTAAACCAATCATAGCCAGTTCTACCAGTTTCCTTTGTGCCAAATGCTACAAATGCAATTCCCTGTTTAATCCTCATATTCAAAAGACATTTCCAATCCGTTCTAAATTCCTGTTATGGCTTTCCATAGCCTTGATTATTTCGGAATCCCCAAAAATCTCCTTATGGGTTTCCGTTAGGTTGGTATTGACCATCCTCAAATACTTGTTTTGATCGTAGGGCTTAAGGGATTGAAAGAATGAATCCTCTTTATTTTCGTAGTAAATACAGGAATGCATACAATGCTCAACCTCAACCCAATACGTACAAAAAATCCATTTCGTTTTGGACATGGTTTGCCCATGCATGCATTTTCTGCATGCTGCTCCAAGATTCTCCATAAATGTTTGTGGTCGTTACAGTATATCGTGCTTCAAAAGCTTCAAATACAAATCCCTGTGAGATTTAGCGTGTAACCAAATGCTATAGTTTACCGTAGTTGTACCGTAATTAGCTTCTTTGGATGGTACAAATGGCTGTACATGGATATAATTGTCCTTTTCGTAAAATGAAAAGTCAAGTACAACGGATTTCAAATAGCGTCCATGAACGTCAGTAAATGGATGTGACAGTACCAATCTGGTACCAAGTAGCTGTGTAGCGTAATAACGCCTAGCATTCCTTTGAAAAGTGTTTAGGTCGAGAGATGTATCCCTCATTTGATAGGCCGTCTTAAACGTTAAGAGTTCTTTGCGCTCATGCTTTTTAACGATTTTCTTTAAACGGCGTTGGCGTTTAACGCCAATTGTAGTAAATTGGTCACACATAACTATGAAATTTAAGTTGAACGCACTAGAAG
>NZ_JAFLNL010000022.1 GCF_017313785.1 Flagellimonas aurea | reverse complement strand
ATCGTTTGACCTACCTTGACCGAAGAAATAGGGATTTCCCCTTCCTCCCCATCTGCTATCACCTTTAAGGTCTTGGGCTGCAACCCTATCAATTTCTTTATGGCGGAGGATGTATTTGATTTCGCCTTTTCTTCCAATAATTTCCCCAATGAAATAAAGGTGATGATCACTGTGGCCGCCTCATAATATACATGGGGTTCCATGCCTTTACTGAGCCAAAATTCAGGAAAAAAGGTATTGAATGCACTGAACAAAAAGGCAATGCCCGTACTGAGTGCGACCAAGGTATCCATATTGGCCTTACCGAATCTGGCCTGTTTGAGGGCATTTATGAAAAAACTTCGGCCAAACCAGAACAGGATAGGAACGGCAAGTACCAACGAAATCCACCTACCCAGGACCCAATCCATAAAAAACATCCCCAGAAGGAAAATGGGAAGTGTCAAAATAGCGGACCAAAGGGTTCGCTTTTTTATGGATACATAATGCTTTTTCGAAAGCTCTTCCTGTACTTCGGTAGGATCCTCGGCATCCACAATTATATCATAACCGATTTGACGTACCGCATTTTGAAGATCGCTTAGGTCCATAGCACTGTCATACTCCACAAGGACCATACTGTTGGCAAAGTTGACACTGGCATTGTAGACCCCTTCGGTATGGCCCAGCATGGATTCCACGCTGGATGCACAGGCAGCACAGGTCATTCCAGTGACCGGGAAAGATTTTTTTGACACCATCTTCGGTTTCCTTTCGGTGTCCTCAATAATATCGATTGCATCCATTTTCTACTCCGATTTGTATGGTACAAATTTCAGAATAGACCTAAAATGCACTGTTACGTTATTTACTGAAAGAGTTGTAGAATTTTCCGAAAAATCAACCTTTACCTTTCTTCGTCAAGTACTTAACCTTAATTGGTGAGTGGTTTTTAGAATTCGGCAACATCTATGAGATCAGGTTCGCCCACGTCAATCTTTTTTGGAGAATTTGCCCCGATCAGTTTAGAATATATTCGATAGGACAAACCATTGTAGTGAACTTGGGGCAAAACGAAAGCATTGGTAGTAAGTAATCGCCTCTCATTCGGCCAGATTCTTTGTTTCTTCGCTAAGCGATCCCTCGAATTTAGGAATAGGCCGCTTTTCTTTCCCAGCTTCGGTTTCCACTATTCCATTTTCCTTGATGTCGTTTATCAACCATTGCATTTCCATTATCTCCCTGCGTTGCGCCTTGATAATTTCATTGGCAAGCTCACGTACCCTGACATCTTTTATTTGAGAACGTTCACTGGTCAAAATAGCAATGGAATGATGGGGTATCATTCCTTCCATGTAGTCGACTCCTGAAACGGTAACCTGACTCCTGACCAGCCATATCCCACCTGCAATCAACAAAACACCCAAGGCTAAAATTGACATGTTCTTGCGTCGGTCTTTATACATCTGTAGCATATATAGCAGCATAATAATGATCATCGATCCCCCCATTATCAAAGTCATGAAAAATCTAGTCTCACTATACCAAAAATGATCAATGATTTGATATGAGTGGGTGTACATTAAAAAAAACATGGCGACCATTGAGGTGCCAATCATCGCAAAAAACTTTAAATAATTATTGGATTTCCTTTGACTATCTTCCATTGTGCAAATTTTATCTGGTTATTGTGATTATTCCTTGACTTTCGATTATTGTATTGTTCCATTCCAATTGTAGGCCTGACAATTTACCTGTCCCAGTTATCATATATTGGTTCAATTGGCTTTGCTCATCGCTTGTATTTTATATTGACCTCCGTTATTTTCCAATGCCTTTTGTAGATTTTCAAGGGGGACCTCAAATTGCGACTCCACTGTAGCTTCTGCGTTTTTTAGATTGACCGCTACATCGGCTACACCGGCCACATTGAAAAGAGCTTCTTCAACGTGCCCCCTACAGCCATCACAAGTCATTCCTTCTATTTGGTATCTTCTTTTCATGTTGTGATGATTTTATATTTTAACAATTTTACACATAGAATCAACAATGTTGGTTCCAACACGTATGGGAAAAGTAACACTTTCTGTATAAGGGCATTGTTTGAAAAAAAACAAACCTTGACCCATTTGCGAAGAAAGATGTTTTTTAAATAGCGTTTAGGAGGATGGTTCCTTGGAAAGGTATTGCGCCCTTAATGGTAGAGGTTAAATATCATCAAGCGATATTCTATTTTGTATGGCACTTTTCTTAAATTGTGTAGGTGTCATTCCAGTAACTTTTTTAAATTGGTTGCTTAAATAGGCAACGCTGCTATAGTCCAATTGAAACGCTATTTCCTTTAAGCCCAATTCGTCATAAACAAGAAACTCTTTGATCTTTTCAATCTTTTGGTTGATGATATATTGCTCCAAGGTAATGCTTTCCACCGCGGAAAACAGCGAACTAAGATACTTATAGTCAAGATGCAATCCATCGGAAAGGTATTCGGGCCATTTGACCTTTTCCATGGGTCCGGTGTAGTGTATCGCCTCAATCACTAGGTTTTTGATCTGTTCTATCAACTGACCTTTACGATCGTTGATGATCGTAAATCCAATTTTCTCAAGTCGTTCGTTGAGACCTTCCCGTTTTTCAGGCGTGATTTTCCCATTGAGGGTTATTTCACCCAACGACACATTCATATAGGGAATGCCCTCATCGTCCAAAATACCTTTGACGGCCATGATGCATCTCGGACAGACCATGTTTTTGATGTACAACACATCTTTCGATTTACTGGACCCAACTTCCATATCATGCAGTGAATTTCCACAGGGCCTTCAAAAAAATGACGACCACTGCCAATATAACGATCAATATCAAGGCCAATATGCCAAGGATTTTCATTCTTTTTTCCTTTCTATTCTTGGCCGGGTCCCGTTTCCTTTTCGCCAGCCCCCTTTTTTTCTTTCGTCTTTGCCTCCTAAGTTCGCTCATTTTTCCCAAAATGGTTCAACTGGCACAATAGTCAACTATTTGCTCCTAACAGGAGTCCTTTGCCAAATAAGTATGTCAATGTGTTTGAACTATCGCCTTTTCCATAATTTTCTGATCGTTGGTGAGCTGACATACCACAACAAGAATCCACTCAAAACGGTAATCAATCCCATCAGGGAAAAAATCCGTAAAACCATGGTGTTAAAATCGTCCCGTCCCTCATAGTCCATGGTATGGGTCATCCACAAAAAATCGAACCATCTCCAGGACCGATGCCTTACACGTTGAAACGACCCATCGGTCTCTGAGACATACGCTTTAAGGTTTTCATCCGTTTCATAGGTGATCACATAGGCCGGTAATGGACGTCCACGATACTCGTGCTGCCCACCTGTTTGGGTGAGTCTTTCAACACTTTTGACCTTAAGTTCGGGCAACATATACTGTGAAGCAACGGCCAAGGCCTGTTGTTCATCGATACCCTTTTTGATCTCCCCCGTTTGTGCATCCATCAAAACCTCACCATTGATCCAATAATAGGGACTTCCCCCTATATTTCTCATTTCCAAAGATTTGATTTTAACGTTCCCGTGTCCATTGGGAGCAATTAAATTCCCAAATTCTGACTGGTCCGGATGCTCCTTGATGAATTGATCTCCATGGATCTCGTCAATGTCCGTCCAACTAAAATATAGTCCACTGATGGTCCACATTAGGAACTGGATCCCAATAAATAGGCCAAGATATCTATGTATCTTTCTGACCTTCATCGATGTTTTTCTTCCGACCATTAGTTCTTCCCGTTGTTCCGTGAGGAGTTATGCATCTTTACAATTTTCCAATCCCCATCCGTTTTTTTAAGGATGGTGGTGGCAACCCCTTTTCTGCTGATCGTTTTGCCCTCACCTCCATTTTCCGATTTTAGGCCAATGGTATAGACATAGCTTTCCGTAGTAAAGGCAAAGGGTAGCTCCACCTTCACTTCAATGGTATAATCCGAGAACTTAAAACTGTTGAAATGTCCAAGTTCTGGACCTATATGATGGTCGTGATAATGTTGATAGGTGCCTTCCACGCCCCCGGATTCAAAAACTTCGGAATCTTCCGCAAAAAGCTCCAAGGTACCTTCCGTGGTCAAGTTTTGCAGTGCTTCTTTATAGCTTTCCAATATCCTCAGCACAGCGGCCCTGTCCTGGTCTAGGTTTTCCTTGTTAGGGTTTGTTTGGCCAAAGCTTGTCCCTGTGAGAAATACGGCCATTAGAAAAATCTGTAAAGTAATACGTTTCATTGGTTTGTTTTAACATTGTTTAGGTTAGTATATATTGTATGATAAAGGCTCCCAGGACAATCGAAATGACGATCCCATACAGGATATGGGCCAACCATTTTTTTAAAATGGCCTTTTTCGGCTGCACAGGTCCATTGTCACGACAACAATCTTTCATCCTTTTTTTCCATTAGTGCCTGACAAGGGAAGGGAACGATTAACTAACTAACTCACCAACCAATCAACTTTGGGTGTTCCCCTCCCTTTCAGGACTTTATTTCCTCATTCATAGTAACCGGACATGACCAACAACAATAGCAATATCGTTTGTCCCGGTTTTAGGGTAATTTCCATGTCATTTTCAATTATCCAATTCTTCCATTAGATCATTTACCAAGGTCAATATCCGTTCTTTCTCTTCCACCGATAATTTTGCATCCTTATGGATCAGGGTATAGGAAGATAGGGGCATCTTATCGTCTTCGATCTGACTTGCGATGGACTTTAGTTTGCTCCTTTTTCTTCGATCCGAATAGTCGCCCCATTCATTGAAATTGAGTTCTTCCTTTCCCTCTTTTATGTGTTCTTCCAAAAACCAGGCGATGGGTTGGACCTTATTGTACCACGGGTATTGGGTGTTGTTACTGTGGCAATCATAGCAAGATACCCGCAAATCGTGTTCGATATCCTTGGCAACCTGGTTCACCGACATGAAGTCCGTATCGGGAACCACATCGCTCAAGTTGGGATCTGTGGGCACAAACTGGATGCCCACAAATCCCAACAGCACTACCAATACTATGATTTTCAGTACTTTCATTTAATTGATTTCCTTTTGCACCTTACCACAGGTCAACATCTTACTTCCAAAAAATGGATTCTGGATTTCGCTACTTGCGCTGAGCCACGTTCCTCCTTGGTTGTTGTTGTACATGGGGCAGAATTGTTGGTACAAGGTTTTGGAAGTCCCGGTTATGGCAATAAAATCGACCATATCCTTGCCCAGTCCCTCAAAGTGTTCCCGTTGGTGACCGATATCACTTTTGGCGATATGCTCCCCATGTTCCTTGGCCACTTCAATGATATCGGACAGCTCCTTCTGTTGCTGTTCATCGTATCCGCTGATATCAAAGCTGCCCAAGGCACTGGCCAAGGCTTGGCCCGATTTGGCCGCTTCATCCTTATTGTCCGCCACCAGGGCATTCTTCAGTTGGAGGTAGCTATCGATCACGGATGTGCCCTGTGCATCGGACGAACCCATATCATGGTCCATGGTCCCGTGGTCCATTTCCCCTGCAGTGCTCTCATGGTGATGGCCCTCTTCCGTTCCCATCTCCATATGGGCTCCTTCCTTGTCATTTGTTTCCTTCTTACCGTCCTTACAGGAAATCACGGTAATGGTCAAAAGCGCAATGGCAATTGTACTTAATGTAACTGTTGTTCTTTTCATTGTAATTGATTTTAAGATTAATTCCTCATTTTGAT
Organism: Flagellimonas aurea; assembly: GCF_017313785.1. Lineage (GTDB taxonomy): Bacteria > Bacteroidota > Bacteroidia > Flavobacteriales > Flavobacteriaceae > Flagellimonas > Flagellimonas aurea. Next base: position 3,675 of record NZ_JAFLNL010000022.1, on the reverse strand, counting down.
TGCCCAGGGTCGGCATATTTGTATTATCCCCCATTATTGTTGCTATTTTAATTTTTTCATCTAATTTTCCATTTCTCCCACGCAGGCACTCTACCCTTATTCTTCCTCGACCGTACGCTTTTTCCCCAAAAACAATCGTTCCCCGAAAAAAATAAGCACCATCAATACCAGGGCAACAATGACCACCAAAAGATCACTACCGGCCTTTGACCAAATAAAGGCGCCCAACACCAGTACATCCAGCACAAGGGCCGTAATGAGGATAATGGGATTTGCACCGATTTCCTTTCGTAGATTGTTTAGGACCCCCCAATGGATCCCGATATCCATGATCAAATAAAAGATGGCCCCCAATGCAGCGATCCGGCTCAGATCGAACAACATGGTGAGCCCTATGGCAATCACCACGGTATACACCAACATATGTTTCTGTATGTCCCCGGGAATCCCAAAATGTCGATGTGGTATCAATTCCTTTTCAGTGAGCATGGTGGTCATCCGGGAAACGGCAAAAATGCTGGCAACGACCCCGGAAACGGTGGATATGATCGCCAGACCAACGGTGAACCAGACCCCATATTTTCCAAAAGCGGGTCTGGATGCCTCGGCCAGCGAATAGTCCTTGGCCGCAATGATTTCCTGGATGGAAAGATTGGAAGAGACCGCAAATGCCACCATGAGATAGACCAGGGTACATATCACCAAAGAAATGACAATGGCCCGTCCCACGTTACGTTTGGGATCGACGATCTCATCCCCACTATTGGTAATGGTGGTAAAACCCTTATAGGCCAATATCGACAGTGCCAATGCCCCCAAATAATCCACCAGGGAATGCTCGGTCAAGGACTGGGAAGGAACGACCTGATCAAAGGTAAATCCAGCTGCCCAAAGGCCACCAATGGCAAAAACCGCTATCCCGCCGATTTTTAGTATGGCCATGACCAAGGACGATCCCCCGATAGCTTTGTTTCCCATCACATTGACAATAAAGGCTGTGATCAACAACAATACCCCAAGGATCGGGGGCCAGAATCCTTTCGACTCCACATCAAAAAGCTCCAATACGTAGGTCCCGAACGTCCGGGCCACCAAACTCTCATTGATGACCATGGAAAGGGCCATCAGCAGTGCACCGGTAGCGGTCCAGGCCGTTTTACCGTAAACCTTTTTGAGGTACATGCCAATGCCCCCGGCAGAGGGGTAGGTATTGGACATTTTGACATAGGTGTAGGAACTGAAACCTGAGATGACTGCCCCGATTAAAAAAGCAAAGGGAAACCATTGGCCGGAGAGTTCGGCAACCTGACCCAAGAGCGCAAAAATTCCCGCACCGATCATCACACCGGTTCCCAAAGCAATGGTATTGGTCAGACTCAGGCTATTTTTTTTGTATTCTGCCATTTAAAAACGGGCTAGCAGGCCTCCGCCCCAACCATATCGGTTGTTGTAATTGGCCTGGATTGAAAAATTACGTGAAAGGATATAGGAGGCCCCTACCAGCCATTGGGTCTCACTTTCATAGGATGAATTCCCCAAATCGTTGACCCATCCAAAATCGGCCCGAAATTCATATTCCCCCTCGAGGAAAATCCTGGGAAAAAGCAATAGTTCCCTATCCAACCTTATTCTTGGACGCAGCTGGTGGTCCATACTCACATCCATATTAAAGCGGTATGGGGTAAAATACTTGACCCCTATCAGTCCCACTGTATTGAAACGGTCATAGGAATCAGGGATGGAGGTTTCCGTGTTTACCCCTGCATAGACCCGTACCCAGTCATTGAGATACCTGTTATAATTGACTTCCACCTCGGCATTTTGGTCGTAGTCAAATTCTGCCCGTACCCCAAATTCATTCCTGATATTACTTGAAACAAGGAAGAGTTCATTAAAATTGGAACCCAATCTGGCAGCACCCCAAGCATAATAATGGTCAGTTTCATCTACCAACTTTTGAACAGGAAAATCCTTCATCCTCAGATCCCTTGGGGTATCATAACTGAAAACCCTGGCCATGCCCCCCATCATGTGGTAGAGGATATGACAGTGGAAAAACCAATCCCCGTACTCTTCATTATAAAATTCGATGACCACTTTCTGCATGGGCGGCACATTGACCGTATGTTTCAAGGGTGACTTTTCACCATTCTCATTGATGACCCTGAAATAATGCCCATGGAGGTGCATCGGATGGTGCATCATGGTCAGGTTGTTGAGGGTGATCCGGGTTACTTCCCCACCTTTGATCTTGATCTTATCGGTTTCTGAAAGTGGCACACCGTTCATACTCCAGATATACCGTTGCATATTTCCCGTCAGGTTCAACAGAATGTCATTGACGGGCAGATCGGCATTATAGGTAGTACTTTCCTTTGCTTTTAAGAAGTCATAGTTGAAATACGTTTTACGGGTATCGTAATCAAAAGCTGAAGTGTCTTTCTGCATCATTGGCATAGTCTGAACCATAGGGTTTTCCATCTTGTCCTTATGTCCGGTGGATTTCATTGACGTTGAATCCTTTTCCATTCCTGCCATATCCCCCATCTTTTTATCCATCTCCATGTGCCTATGATCTTCATTCGCATTCATAGGCCTTTTATCATCCATCTTCGCAATGGGTTTATCCTTTTGACCGCTCATTTCGGTCTTATCCATCGACATCCCATTGTGCATACCCATATCCATGCTGCCATCCTTCATGTCCATCTGCATCCCATACTTTTGCATCAAATATTCGGGTGTATTTTTCTTCTTGTTGCCGGCCATTGCCGGAGCTCCCATTTTCATGTCCATTTGGGCCATTTGTTTCATCATCGCCACTTTGTCGGGCCTATCGATGGTCGTTGCGGGAAAAAGCGTTCCCTGCCCTAAATGCAACGAGGTATGCCCGGAGCCGTCCTGTGCCGTGGCCGTTACCTCCAAAGTGCCTTCAGGAACGGTCACGATGACATCATAGGTCTCGGCAATGCCAAAAAGAAAACGACTTTTGGAAACAGGCTCCACATCGACACCATCCCCGGAAACCACCATGGGGTTACCGCCACCGAAATCCATCCAATAATAGGTGGAGGCAGAGGCATTGACGAACCGGAGCCGCACTTTTTCCCCTGGTTTGAAATCAGGGTATTCGGCCAATGTTTTCCCATTGGTCAAAAATGCGGGGTAGTAGATATCCGCAATATCCGCTCCTTCCATACGATCTCGCCAAAATTTGAGTTGTGCACCTAGTGCACCTTCCTTGATGACCCTGCTCAAGGGCACCGCGGTCCCTTTTTTGACCTGGTACCACTCGTTTCCCCGTTTAAGGTTTCGGAGCACGTTCATGGCCTTTTCGTTCGTCCAATCGGAGAGCACCACGACCAAATCCTTATCGTAGTCCAACGTCTTTTCCTTGGGATGGATCAGTATCGAGCCATACACCCCCTTTTGCTCTTGCAGCATGGTGTGGGAATGGTACCAATAGGTACCTGATTGGTTGATCGGAATCCGATATTGGAAAGTTGTGCCAGGTTCTATGGGCGGTGTGGTCAAATAGGGAACCCCGTCATAAAAATTGGGCAAGATCAATCCATGCCAGTGTACGGAGGTTTCCACATCCATCTTATTGGTCACGTTGATCAGGGCGAAGTCACCCTCGTTGAATTCCAAGACCGGTCCCGGAATACTCCCATT
>NZ_JAFLNL010000021.1 GCF_017313785.1 Flagellimonas aurea | reverse complement strand
CAACCACGAAAGAAGACATCAGTCCATCGACTATGAAAGACCCATTGATCTATTTAAAAGAGCAGCTTGATAATTATATTAGTTTTGTAGAAAACCTGTCCTAAAGATCGGGGTATCTACAATACCATACGGTTTGACGCTTTGATTTCTATAAGTTTTTATCCAGCGACTTGAAAATCCTGAATCTTAAAAACCATTCAATCACAGCCCACTACCTTTTCGAGCCTGTTCTTCAAACGCTGTTCTTTCGCATAATCCATATACAATCCTTCATAGGGCCTATCAGATACCCCAAACATCACATCAGTACAGTGGATGTTGTCATATTGCCCATTACCATCTGTACTTTCCATATGGAATATACGGCTAATATAACTGTCATCCTTTGCATCGATATGAGCACCTATATCATTGCCATACTTATTGGGATACCTCCAATCTGGAGACACCAATTTATTATTTTCCCTATAGCGCTTGAGCTGAAGAAAGTTTTCTTGAAGTATTCCATCCGAGGTTTTGAATGGCTCAAAATCATTGGTGTATTCCCTTTTGGTAATCTTGTTGTTGGGCTGAATGTAGAGAATGACTTTGCCCAACAGCCCACCTTCCTTAGATCCCTTTTCATCCATAAAATAAAGGGTTCTACCGTCAACAATCTTGTCATAATCCACTAGGGGCTCATTGCGGAACCCACTTGAACTGTGATACCTTAATTTCTCTCCAAACTTGTCCTGCATCAGATTGATGATATTTTGCCATTTGGCATCTGCCAGCCATTGTTCATATTCTTTTAGCTCCGTCATGATGAAAAGGGGTTCATGGTCAGGATGCGCATTGCTCCATTGAGCTAAATATTCGATCCAATCCGCCAGAAATATCGATTGTGGATTGTCAACGGCAAGATCAACCTCATCTCCAGGAGCATCATGGCCCAATGAAAGGACACCGATATCCATTTTCGACAATTGAACGGATACCCCCTTGTCCAAAAGCAGGAAGTATCCACCCCTGGATGGGTACACCCCTGCATCGGCACCCGACAACATATCATCTTCGTTATTGTATTCGTATACCAATACGGGAGTTCCGCTATCCATCACCAATTGTGAGCCCACCACGTTGCCATTGGCCGCATAAGAGTTTACAAATAGTTTCCCGTCAGCTTGAACTGCCTGCACCGTTCCCTTGAGCAATCCGGATGTACCGGTTGTGCTGACACTTCTAGACCACTTATTGCCATTGGTATCGACAGATTCCACGGAGAAATTGGTCACGGTGTTCACATTGTGCCGAAATAGGTATAGTCTATTGTCCTGCTCAAATGGGTACAAGTTCTCGTCCGAAGAGACCGAGGCCAGTTCATATATGGATGCTCCAATGGATACAGCTCCTTCATCAAAGGATACTTTAAGAATATCGTATCTGCGACCATCCTTTGCATGTACCCCCAAGTAGACGTTGTCATTAAAAACAAATGCGGAAAGCCCTATGTTGGCAACACCGATATTCTCTGAATGGATTTCTTCCAAACCGCTGCCGTTGAAGCTGTAAATCGTCAAATCACCATTTCCCGGGGCATAGCCAAATATATATTCACCCGTGGATCGGGACACTATTGAAAATTTTCGTTCCACCCCTTCCCATTTTACCTCCGTCTTTTCCGATGTTATTTCGGTTTCACCGTCCAATACTTTATATACCGTGGTTTTTCCCGTTGCATTCATATAGGTGAGCATATACGTATCTCCCATAGAATCAAAAACGGAAAAGGCATCTACATCCTCGGTCCATGTCGCCTGAAGTTCCTTTTGTGTATGGAAGGAAAAAAGGTCAAACTCAAAAAAACGAAGTCCCGCTTCCAATTGAGTCTCTATACCCTCCCTTTTCATCCCCGCCAAGTTCCCAGAATAGGAGTTATGGGTGCCCTTAAAGAAAAATTGTCTGTAAATGGCCGTTGAGGAATCCAACACCACTGGTTCCGGACCTGGATCAACGCTGTCATCCGTTGGTGTTGTGATCGATGGGAACCCTCCATCGGATGAACATCCATAGTTAATAAAAAAACTCAAAAAAGCGATACTGAACGTAATCCACATTTTCATACTACCCGAAGTTATATTTAGAAGGGACTCTTTCGGAGTCCCTTCTTTATCAGTTATGGTCATTAATTATCCCTATTACAGAATTCGTTGTTATCTGTTTTATCAGCGTTGAACTTTGGTTTATGCGCATCTTCCCATTGTGGTGCATCTTTATCAAAATCATAGTTACACTGTACATTGCCAACGTCCCAACCAGAAATATCCTGATTAAAGGCAAGGTTCTCCTTGAACAGGTTCTGCATGTTCACCACATTGCTGACATCCCATCCGGAAATATCTTGATTAAACGCGCAATCATTGCCGCCAAACATAGTTTCCATATTGTCCAGACCGCTCACATCCCAATTGGCAATTGAGGGATTGTTAAAACCACTGTCCTTGAACATGTCCCACATGCTAACGACCTGACTGACATCCCATGCACTCAAATCACCATCGTAATCGGAGTCCCTGAACATCTCCCGCATAGTAACAACATTATGGAGTTTGTCCCCCCAACCTGACAAATCTTGGCTGAACGCATCATTGCCCCTAAAAGTGGATTGGAAACTTGTGACCTTGGAAACGTCCCAATTGCCTATGGGTTGATCAAAAGGAGTATCCCGGAACATATTTTTCAACGTAACGGCATTGCTCACATCCCAACTGGATATATCTTGGTCAAATGCGGATTCCCTGAACATGGTTTCGAAGGTATTGACATTGCTTACGTTCCATTGATCCAAGGGCTGGTTAAAGTTGGTGGCCTTGTAAAAAACATCTTGCATATTGGACACACCACTCACATCCCAGTGGTTGATGTTGCTGTTAAATGATGTGGCCTCCCTGAAGATGGCCTTCAATGTGGTGGTTCCGGTAAGGTCCGGTGCGTCCACTGCACTTATCTGAAGGTTGGAACACCCCCTAAAATAAGCCTCATCATTGCCGAGTTTTACTTGCCCCCAACGGGTAATATCCAATATATTATCGGCACTTTGGTCCGTTTGATAAAAATTGAATCCATCAATATCCCCCCATATGGTTACCGTATAATCCCCTGTTTCGGTGTACGTGTGGGTGGCCGATTCCAGATCATATCCGGCCACGATGCTGTCTTCACCATCCCCCCAAAACACTTTAAAATTATATGTTCCATTTTCGGTCAAGGGCAGGGTAATGGCCTCGCCCGAAGCAACTCTCCAAACCGACACAAATTCCTCATCGGATTGAAATGGTTCCAATACATTCAATTTTACCGTAAACTCCTCTTCAAGGCCAAAACCTGAGACCAAAAGTGAGGAATCCCCTGTAGTGAAACCCGACCCTGAGGCAGGGGACACAGAGATACCTTCCTTTGTATAAATGGTCAGGATAATTTCACTAGCATCACATTCCGTGGGCAAGGTCGCGGCAATGGTTCTGGAGGAATTGGACACCGACACCTCGACATCTTCCCCGACACAGTCGTTCTTGGAAGCTTCAATAACTATGGAATCGATATAGACATCCCTTGTATCCAAAGAATAATCAGTATTATCCACATTGCATGCATGTAGGATCGGCACTATGCAAGCGACCCATAAAAATATATTGTAAAAACGTTTCATTTGGTTTTTTGATTTTAGTTTAATACCCGGGATTTTGCTCCATTTTGGTGATGTCGACTTCCGCCTGTGGCAGAGGTGACAACAATCGATAGGCTTCAACGGTAATTTTACTTCCGTCATTTTGAAAGAAAGCATTCATGGTCTCCAATGCCTTTCCGGTGCGCAGTAAATCAAACCATCTATGGCCTTCTCCAGCGAGCTCCAAACGTCTTTCCTTTGCAATGGCACTTCGCATATCCGATTGGCTGGAAGCAGTTGTATCATCCAAATTTGCCCGGTTTCTGACCATATTAAGGTATGTTGCCGCTGCTGCGGTCTTGTTATTCTCATTAAGACATTCCGCATAGAGCAATAGTACGTCCGCATATCTAACCACAAAATGATTGTCCCCACCATCGTCAGTACTATTGTTGGGGGAAGGGGTCCATTTGTTGATGTAGTAGACATTACTGGATTCGGTGACCAACCCTTTCCTTAGGTCGCCTACAGCATAAAGTTCATACAGGCTACTTTCCATGGCCATGGCCCCAAGGCCTCCTTGGTCATCAGGCTGTGTGAACATATAGTAGTATTCACTTCCCTCGCTCATTCCATCCAGATTTGATGCATACTGGATACTGAAAACATCTTCATCGTTGCCTTCATTTTCAACACCAAAAAGTGCATCAATGTCCACAAGGGAATACTTTCCGGAGGAAACAATGATCTGCAATTGGGCTTCTGCCTTATCAAAATCCCTTGTTTTCATATAATGTTTGGCAAGGATGGCGCGGGCCGCATATGTATTGGGCCTACCGGCACTGTTGGATGATGGCAAGAGTTCGATCGCATCCAGCAGATCTGCCTCGATTTGGGCATATATCTCCGTTTTCGGGGTCCTTGCATCATCAAATGCATAGGTGGGGTCATCAATGGTCAACACCAAGGGGACATCACCATAAATCGTGGTAAGGTTGTCATATAAAAAACCCCTGATGAACTTCATTTCGCCAATCCTGATATTTTTAAGCGACTCGCTGTCATATAACACATCATCAATAACAGACAACACAGTATTTGCATAAAAAATCCCTTCATAGGAATTTTCCCAAATACTGCCCACAAACCCAGAAGTACTGGTCCATGAAAAATCCTCCAAAGGCCTGGCACCCCCGTTGGAGTTCGGTGCTTGGATATAGGCATTATCGGATGGAATTTCGCCCCACAGTATCATATAGTAATCATATAAGGCTTGGAGTTCATTATAGGTTGCAGTCACGGTCGACTCCACATTTTCCTGGGTGGAGTAATAATTTTCTGCCAATATCCCCGTTTCAGGAAGTTGTTCGAGCTCATTCTCACAAGCAATGCCAATAAGCAATGTAAAAGAGTATAAAACGATTCTATTGAATTTCATAATGTTTTTTTATTGAAGTGTTAGATTGATGCCTACGGAAACAAGCCGTGGCACCGATGTGGTTCCTTGTATATATCCCCTATCGAGCGGATTGCCCGTATACCCGCCATCAGGGTTCATGCCCCTGTACTTTGTCCAGGTATGGAGATTGTTCGCTGAAACATAAACGCGCATGGCCTGCAAGTGAAATTGGTCCAAAAGACCGGAAGGCAAATTGTATCCCAACTGCACACTTCGCAACCTGAGGTAATCCGCGTCCAAAACATTATAGCTTGTGGGATTTCTGCTGGCCTTACGGGTAGCGGTGTTCCCGTAGGCATCCGGCGGCGCCAAATAGCCCTCGGGATTGCTTGCGGGGTCCCAATAGTTGTTGAAATAATTATAGTTTGTATTGGTAAAGGCTTCCCCATATTCTAAATAATTCGAGGTCATCAAATCATAGGCTACCCGCCCCATCGTTCCATTAAAGTTCAGGTTCAGATCAAATCCCTCATAACCAAGGTCAATTCCAAATCCATAGGTCACTTCGGGGTTATAATCCCCAAGGAGCACCCTGTCATCAGCATCAATAATGTCATTGCCATCGGTATCTTGGAAAATATAATCCCCAACTTCAGCGGACAATGTGGTGTTCTTCCTGCTCTTATATTCGGCCACTTCTTCCTCGGATTTTAGAAGTCCAATGATTTTATAACCGTATAGATTGGCCAATGACTCCCCTACCCTGGTTATAAACCTTTGATTACCTCCTTCGTACAGTTCATCTGCACCGCCCAAAGAAATGATCTCATTTTCATTGGTGGTCAGGTTTGCATTGAACCCCAAAGAAAGACCGCCAATATTGAAATTGGATCCATTGAGCTCAAATTCCCATCCTTTGTTCCGCATTTCGCCGATGTTCTGAAGTGAACTGTTAAAACCTGTATGCTTGGGAACCGGCCTATCCAATAGCAGGTCCGAAATATCCGCTAAATAATAATCGACCCCTAAATTTATTTTGTTGAAAAAACCAAGATCAACACCGAAGTTGTTCGATGTATTGGTCTCCCAACCCAACGAATATGAAGGCGCACTGGAAGGCGCGGCTCCCGGGGAAAGGGCACCGTCATAGGGATAATCCCTTCCTGTACTGATGGAGGCATATTGGGCATAGTTCCCTATTTGGTTATTCCCTGTCTGCCCCCAGCTATATCGTAGCTTTGCATAGGTTAAAATGTCATTTTCAGGAAAAAAAGATTCATTGCTCAACACCCATCCGGCAGAAAAAGAACTAAAAGTTCCATATCTATTGTCCTTTCCAAATCTTGACGACCCATCGGTACGAATGGACCCAGAGAGAAAATAACGGTCATCATAATCATACAATATCCTCCCAAAATAGGAAATCTGTGCCCACCTGCTGCGAGAGGCTGATGCGGTCTGTTCCGTGGATCCATCTATATTCTGAATGATATCGTTTGGAAAATCATATCCGTTCACTGACAGGGATGTGTATGAACTTTTCTGGAAACTCTGTCCCAATAGGGCATTGAAGGAATGCTTTCCGATATCGAAGGTATAGTTCGCCGTATTTTCCACAAGGATATCCCCTTGGTCGCTTCTGCTTTCCGAACCTTGGTTGGAATCCCTTTCACTGATCAATCGTCTATACGAACCGGTAAGCATGGGTGCGTATTGATCGGTAAACTTTGACTCTAACAAATATCCCAGGGATGTTTTCAGCACCAATTTATCGATTGGTTCAAAAGAAAGGTAGGTGTTGCCAAAAGTCCTGAACTCCCTTCTATCGTATTTGGACAATTCGGACATTGCCACAGGGTTTTCCTGCATATTAGCATTATAGGGCCTATTGGCCAATATCTGCGCCTCAATGTTGTAGCCCGTAGGGTTGTTGTCATCATAGGCTGAAAAAAATGGGAACATGTACACCATCGCCCTTCCCGCGGGGTCAATTGGGAAACGGTATCCATTCCCGCCATTGGTCAGCCCCCTTTCTGCATAGTAACCATTTAGGTTTATACCGAACTTAAAATATTTTCCAAGTTTTGTATTCAGTTTTAAATTGGTGGTATAGCGTTTCTGATCTGCCGTAATCACGATGCCTTCCTCATTGGTATAACCCAACGAAGCTGCATAATTGGTGGCCTCGGTGGATCCGGAAACGTTCACATAGTGGTTCTGTACCAGGCCTGTCCTATATACCGCGTCTTCCCAATCGAAATCGGTCAACCCAAGTTCATTGTTCAAATAGGGCACCGTGTAATCCAAAATAAGCTCTCGGACATTCGCCCCATTGGTAATTCGTTGTTCCTCTGAATCGTTGACACTCACGTTTTCATGGTTTTTTAAATAGGCATTGTTACGACCATCCCTGAAAAATTTGGCCGCATCGTAGGCATTCAACAAATCGTAGCTTCCTGTTTTTTCTTGAAGCCCCATAACAGAACGAAGTTCAACGGTCAACTTTTTCCCCTTGCCCTTTTTTGTGGTGATCATGATGACCCCATTGGCTGCACGAGATCCATAGATAGCAGCGGAGGCAGCATCCTTGATCACATCTATGGATGCAATATCGTTGGGGTTGATTACGTTTAGCGAGCTGCCCTCTGCCAATGGAAAACCGTCAACCACCACCAATGGATTGGCATCCCGTGTAATGGATCCCGCTCCTCTGATGGTAATCGTGTTGCCATCACCAGGGTTCCGCGCATTGGTCAGAATATTTACACCCGCAAGTTTTCCCACGATGGCCTGATCGAAATTGGCATTGGAATACTGCTGGATCTCCTCTTGATCTATGCTGGTCACTGCTCCGGATATTTTTTCTTTTGAGCTGGTGCCATATCCTATCACAATGACCTCATGCAGTTTCTGGGTATCCAATTGAAGACTGATGGTCAGCGATGTCTGTCCATTGACAGGGACCTCCTTGGTAAAATAACCAATGTACGATACCAACAGCGTGGCATCTGAATTTACCACGACCGCAAAATTTCCATCAAAATCGGTAGTGGTACCGATGCTGCTTCCCTTTGCAACGATTGTCGCACCGGGCAAAGGCTGTCCGTTTTCATCCAGCACCACACCACTTACCTGCAATTGTTCCACAATTTCCGGTTCCTTTTTTTGCTGCTGTATTTTGGATATAGCAATGGATTTGTTGATTCTGTTGAAACGAAAATGTTTCTCCAAGGACAGGTCATATAATAGGTCAAATAATGAATCGTAGGTCCTGTCAATTGAATATGCAGCGCCCAAATCAACTTCACTTTCATAATAGGTAAAGTTGAAATCGGTCTGGTCCTCTACCTTTTTGAGAACATTGCGTACCGTATAGGAACCGTGTTCAAGGGAGATTTTTGTGCTGCGCAAAGATTGCGCATTGGCCCCATTGGCCAAAACCCCTTGAAGACCCAATGCCAGCAATATATAAACTGAAGTAAGTTTCATTAGAAGTTTTCTAAAATCATGTTCATTTTTTTTCATAGTTTTAGTTGGAATTTTTCATTAAAAAAGTGGTTCAAATGTATTTTCACTACATTATCATTTTTTGTCGTACGAATTAATTTCATAGGGAAGCGCTCCAACGCTTCCCTTTTTTATAGCTCTCTTTTTACATGGAATTGTTTTTTAGGGGTTCAAAAATCAGTATGTTCTGTTTGTCTTCGTATTTGTAATCCAAGTTGCCGGCCCGGGTCACGGAAAGTAAAATGGCATTGAGACTTTCATTCTTATAATGTCCAGTCACCTTTTTTTCAGGCAACTCGGATTGTTCAAATATTATCTTTTTATGAAACCGTCGTTCCAGTATGGTGGCGACGCGGGATAGTTTGGTGTTTTTAAAATCGAAATCGTTGGTCATCCAAGCGAGTTCCAGTTCCATATCCATTTCAACGATTGCGATACTGTCATTTCCATAGCCGAACACTGCCTTTTTCATGGGTTTCAACAATACCTGCTCGGTATTTGCATTGACCTCGACGCTTCCTTCAATCAATGCGACCTCCGTTCTTTCATTGGATTCCTTTACATTGAATTTGGTGCCCAACACCTTGGTCTGAAAGCCACTGGAATGGACGATAAATGGCCTGTTTTTGTTTTTTGCCACCTCAAAGAATGCCTCCCCGTGCAAGGTGACCTCCCTGAATTCGGATTCCATGAACTTTTTGGCAACGACCAGTTCGCTGTTCCGATTTAACCAGACGGTAGAACCATCCATCAATGCAACCTGCTTGATTCCCATATCATTTGAAACGATCCGTTCATATTCCATGGGCTGCTCTTTTTGGAAAAGAAGGATTTTGGTCATTGCTCCCAACCCAATGAGAAAAAGTATTGCGGCGGCCACCTTCCAAAAGGGAGAGATGGATTTTCGATTCCTTTCCTGAAAATCAATTCTTTGTTTTATTTTTTTTGATAATTCCTTTCGTATTCGCTCTTTCTCAACAATTCCTTTCGTATCCCAAATATTGTTGTCGTCTTGAAAAGCATCGAAGAAGCGATACAGCAGTACAAGTTCCTCCTTGGTGCAGGTACCCTTATCATATTTTGAAAGTAAATCAATCAATTTTGATTTATCCATGGCTGTGCTTTTACCTATAAGTACCCCAACAAAGGACATTTACTGGAGCCAATACTTGGATTTAACTCATAGATAACACAGCTAACCTTAAGGTAACCTTGACGAATGATGGACTCATATCACTGATTTTAAAAGATGTTATCATCAGCGGTAAATCAATAAAAAAGATAGGATAGGATAACAAGAACAGAGACGGTCAACGCGGTTTTGAGCTCCTTAACAACTTGATACAAATACCATTCAACGGTTCTTTGTGAAAGATTAAGGTGGTTTGCAATTTCTTTATTGGACAGGTTTTGATACCTACTCATTTCAAATATTTCTCTTTCCCTTGGGGAAAGGGCACCCAGCTTTTCGTCCAATTTTGTTTTAAGGTCAATAAGATCCAACTGTTCTTCTGTGTTGTTGACCAACAGCCCCTTAAATTTATCTTCGTGAATTTGCAAAGGAGCGTTTTTCTTCAACTGTTTCAGTGATTGATTTCGTACAGCCTTATAAAGGAATCCCGGTATATTTTCAACCTCAAGTTGAAGTTTGCGTAACCAAAGATCAAAAAAAACCTCTTGAACTGCATCCTTGGCCATATCCTCACTCAATAAGACTTTATAAGCAGCTTGGTACAATCCGTCCCAATGTGTCTCAAAAAGCCTATTGAACGCTTTTATGTTGCCCTTTTTGATTTCTTGAAAAAGAAATTTATCGGAGGTCGATTCCAAACTATCCAATACCCGAAATTTAGATGGTAAAGTTTATAATTTGCCGCTTCATACTGTAACATAAGCCGTTTAACAAAAGGTTAATTTTAATAAGGGGTATATCTTCAATTTACATTCATGTTGTTAAAAACGGACAGAATAACTCCCTCGCAGAAAAAGAGTGAGCATAGCAAAACAGCTAACAAAGAACTGACGTACAAACTGCTACAACAAAATGTTTGGTGGTTTAGATTTGCCGTTCTTAGTGGTTCCCACAATCCATCCCATCCACCTAAATCCCCATACATAAATTAAGAATTTCTTTAACTTTTTGGTTCTAAAATGTACATCCAAAATCATTTTAACCTATTTTAGTTAATAGCCTTACCCCCTTTTATAGCCTTCCCTAAAAATGATCTCCTCCCGTTAAACCGGACAGTTTAAAACCAGAAAATCGGGGCGAATAAATGTTTAACTTTAAACAGGTATTTGCTTATGAGACGATAGAAGTACCAGGAATCACAGATTGTATTTGCGATCAAACAGGTGGAGACGGGGGATTCGTATCCAAGAGGTGCGCCGCAAGATGTAGATATCAGAGGCAACGTTCTACAGCTGGAAGAAGAAATAGGGCGGCCTGGATGTCTCCGAACTCCGGAGGCTGAAGAACCTGGAGGAGGAGAACGCACAATTGAAGGAACTGGTCGCCGACCAAAGTTTGGACAAACAGATCCTGCAGGACGTGCTGAAAAAGTTCTGAGGCCGTTCCGAAAGCGTGGGATGGTCGATAATATAAGGATGGAGTACAATATTATCATCCAACGTTGCTGCAAGCTCATACTGCTGCACAAGAGCGTTTGCTATTCAAGGGCCAAGGGCCGTAGCGATGAACTGTTGCGCATGAGAATGAACGAGATTGCCGCTGTCAGGGTACGTTATGGGTTCTGGCATATCCTTTTGAGACGGAAGAGTTTCATGGACAATCACAAACGCATGTACCGGGACTTTTGCGAGGAAGGTCTGAACTTGAGGAGCAAGTGGCCCAAAAGGAACCGTTCCGCCGCACACAGACAACCCGCAGAGGGGAACGTCTCTAGTTTGAACGAATGTTGGAGCATGGATTTTGTCTCGGACCAGTTGTACAACGGGAACCGTTTCAGGGCTTTAACTTTAGTGGATAATAGCCGCGAGTGTTGGGCCATCTATACAGGAAAATCTCTTAAAGGAAGTGATGTCGTACAGTTTGGGGTCCCCTCAATATTTTCAAGGTCTAAGTAGGGTTTGTTACGTCTCAATTGTTATACTATTGAAGCAAATAGTAAACCCTTAAATCTTAATTTTTATGAAGACCTTTTTGAAAAACTTGGGAATTATCTTTGGAACAATGCTTTTGATAGTATCCTGTAGTGACGACAATGAAAATGACAATGTAGAGAAGGAATCTTATCAAACAACCATTAAAATCACGGATGCCCCCATAGACAATGCGAATGTGGAAGCGGTGTTCATTACCGTTTCCGATGTAAAGGTGGATGGAAACTCCATCGAAGGTTTCACCAAAACCACTTTTAACCTATCCGCTTTGGTCAACGGGCAGACCAAGACCTTGGGCAATCTCCCAATGGAAGCGGGAACCTATTCCAACATCGAATTGGTCCTTGACTATGCGAATGACATGGATGGCAACAGTCCTGGATGTTATGTCGAAATGGTGGATGGTACTAAGGACAAGATAGAAGCTTCCTCCAGTACCGTGAACATCACGGATTCCTTTGAGGTCTTTGCGACCAATACCAATGAAATCATCATTGATTTTGACCTACGCAAAACCATAAAGGAAGAACAGGGTACGTTGGAGTCGGACTTTGATTTCGTGACACTCTCAGAACTTTCCGCAGGTATCCGGACCGTAAACAAGGAAGCGACAGGAGAGATTTCGGGTACGGTCAACGATTCCCAGGACACCTCCGACAAAATCGTGGTCTATGCCTATGAAAAGGGCACCTACAGCGCTGAGGTGGAGACCCAGGGGCAGGGCGAGAGCAATATCAGGTTTGCCAATGCCGTGACCAGCGCGGAAGTAAGTGGGATCAACAACGCCTACAGCCTTAACTTTTTGGCCGAAGGGGAATATGAACTGATCTTTGTATCCTACACCCAGGATGGTGCAGAATTCTATTTCAACTCTCAACTGGAAGTGGAGTCCACCACTGGTCTTGATCTTGGAGCCATCAATATCACATCGGCCCTACAGTTGAGTGCCAATGTCACCGTAACCGGGACTACTTCTCTATAAGAAGAGAATTACCATATAATCAGAAAAGCCCCGCTATGGGGCTTTTCAATTATAAATATCAAAGGTTCTTATTTACCCCCATTGGCCTGCAAATCTGCCAAACAGGCCGCATCCAATTCTGGAATAGTGCCACCACTGATCATGTTGACAAGCCCCTCTCCTGTCTCTGCTGTCCAATACATCAAACAATCCTCAGTGGTACAATGTCTTCCATGTGGCTCATCCTGATGTGCGCTTTGCACTGGGGTACCTGCATTGACCAATCCCAATAAATGTCCAAACTCATGGTCAAGAACCGTGGTCTCCAGAACTGTGGTACTCGGAGCCAAAGGTTGCCCACTGAACCCCTTAATGGTCTCTTCGAAAAGTACAAAAGAAGTATTGCGGTAGGCCACACCCAAAACAGAACCATTCTCGGTGTTCTCTGAGTATTCCCCATCAAGAAAAAGTCCAAAGGCCTTTATAGTACCACCTAGGTTATAGGCAGTACGGATCTCATCCTCAAGGTTTCTGATATCTGTAATTGAATATACATCTTGGCCTGGGGATGGAATTTCTTTGAGCTCCATGGAGATACCATTTGGTTTGTTCAGCCTTTGTGACAAAAAGTCTTCAAAATTATCCAACGTGGTCTCACTTGGTTTGAATCCGGAAACATAGAATATTTCAAGGAAAAGCTCGGTGAAATTTGTGTCGTCCAAAAGGTCGGAGGCAGAATCCCCCACCGATTTTCGGTTTTGTGAAACATCCGTTCCGTCAGGAAGATTCTTATCCATGGATCCAGATTCCCCATCAGTGGAACATCCAATAACCAGTATTCCCAATGTTAAGGGGAAGCCAATCAGTCGCAATAACGATTTTTTTTTGAACATCATAATAAACTAACGAGGAAGTCCTATCCATAGTATCCTTCTGGACAAAATCAGCTCTTAAAGTTAAAGGAACACCTTCATCGTTTTGGTTCCAAAGGGCCTCTGGTATTTCCTGTATTCAAAGGTGGCCTGTTTAACCACCGAAACAAATAACCAAGCGCCTCTAGGCAGAATAGGTAGGTCGCTTCGCCTTGGTGAAGGAATGCCCAAACTCATACTCTTTACTGTGGAGCATTTTCTGGTACACCGTCTCGTCCACGTTGACGGGTATCGCTAGATCGGGGAATTGGATCTGATACGAATCTCCTTTTTTTCCAATGAGCCTTACCTTGATCGGTTTTTTTTTCATAACCTAAATTTTAAAAAAGTTAAACCATAAAAAAATACCGTTTCAATTTGGGCAAAGGTCGTTCCAGATTTGAAATTCCATTACCTATTCTTGGTAAAATGCCATTTGTAATGTCAATATGACACATATATTGTAAAAATTTTATTAAAGTGACATTTCCGTATTCCGGTCAATCCGAAAATTTGACAGGAAGCTTTAGAAGTCTTTAACAGAAAAATGACAAAGATGCGTTTTGGCATGTCCTTTGTCCTTAGCACACAGGGGTTTGTAAGAATCCCATACGATAAAAATAATGTTAAACTTAAATTTTTTAAAACCATGAGCAATTTAGTTTCTGTACCAAAAAATGGTAGTTTGGCAAAATCAAACCTGGACTTCCCAACCTGGTCCAATTGGATCGACAGCTTTTTCGAATCGGACCTACCTTCAGTGTTCACCTCCAACTTCAGCACTGGAATCACAGTGCCCAAGGTCAATATCAAGGAAACGGCGGATGCCTATTGGGTAGAGATGGCCGTGCCCGGAATGAAAAAGTCCGATTTCCAGATCGATCTGGACAACCAACAGCTTTCCATTTCGAGCGAGGTGAAACAGGAAGAGGAGCGCAAGGAGGACAACTACACCCGTAGGGAGTTTGGGTATGCATCTTTCAAAAGGTCTTTCACACTTCCCGATTCCGTTGACGATAGCAAGATCAAAGCTTCGTACAACGATGGTATCCTAGGCATCCATCTTCCGAAGAAGGAAGAGGCAAGGCAAAAGCCGACCAGGACCATCAAGATATCATAATAGCACCTATTTTTTTAACGGTGAAAATGGACAGGGGCCGACTGACCGGTCCCTTCCATTAAACCACCAATTGTTGAACCTAAATTTTTGCAACATGAAAATCTTTGGCAAAAAGGTGGGCAAGGCAATCCAGATCCCACCTATCATAAAAAGGATGAAAAACTGGGCAAAGCGTGTACGAAACATGGGCAAGCTTAAATCATTGACCATATCATCGGCCGACAGCCCTATTGAGGAAACCGATTTTGGACTTTCCATTCCCATGCCCGGATTCGATAAGAACAACGTGAAGATGGAACTTCAGGGCAACACCCTTATCATAAGCGGCAGAAATGAACAATCATGTGAAATCAAGAAAAGCTTTAGGGTTCGCAGGGCGTTTGTGCGTTCCTCCTTCCGCAAGACCTTGGACCTCCCACGGGATGTCAACCCTGAAAGTATACATGCAAGCCTGAAAAATGGGTTGTTGCAGGTCCGTTTTTCCAAAAGAGAAACGATGTACAAGCGGCTCCTTAAGGTGGCCTGAGCCGAAATCCATTAGATTTATACGACATGGCACGAAAGTTCAAGCCAGGGGATTGGGTCAAGGTCAAGGGAACGTCCAGCGGCCCCAAGATGGAGGTGTCCAAATATAGCGCAAAGAAGGAACCGATATTTGGATTCATGGACAGGGACACCTATGTGGAATGTATATGGTACCGCAATGGGGAGCGAAGATCCCGCGTGTTCCACCAGAACCGACTGTCTAAAGTATTGGACACCAAAGGAATCTACAAGACCTCGCGGACAATCGATGATCAAAACAATGTTGAACCAAGAAACGAACAAAAATGAAAATTCAAATCCTATTTTGTACAACCCTATTAGTAGCACTGAACAGTTGTCAGGGCCAAGAGAAAAAGAAAGGTGAATTGACCAAAGAAGGTGACCAGAAAGAGATTGCCCAACCCAAGGGCAGTTGGAAGGTCGACCGGGAATTCGACGAGAACGGAAACCTCATCCGTTATGACAGTATCTATACTTGGTCCACTGATTCGTCGGACAATCTCGCTGGTCTGGACAAGGATAGCCTTTTGAGCAACTTTGAATCCAAGTTCTACAACCACTTTTCGCAATTCAAGAACCAAGGGTTCGGGGACCTTTTCGAACCGGACTCACTTTTCAGCAAAAGGTTCTTCAATGACGGCTTTTTTGAAAGCGATTTCGGGGAGGACTTTATGGAGCTGGACAACATCAGAAAACGGATGATGGAAAGACAAAAGAGGTTCTTGGAAAAGTACGGCTCCGACTTAGGGATGCAGGAAAAGGACAGCCTATAGCAAATATCTACAGGCCAGTCTTTCGATCAAATCCAGCTTCTTTAAAATGAATAGTTGAAGAAGGGATGCAATTTCCTCCCTTTAATGTAAACTTTTATAGATGAAAACGGAAACATTGATAAATACCACCCTTGGATTGGTGCTCTCCGGTGGCGGGGTAAAGGGAATGGCCCATATTGGGCTGCTCAAGGCCTTGGAACAGCGCGGTATCTATCCAAGCCAGATATCGGGCGTAAGTGCCGGGGCCCTCATAAGTGGACTATATGTGGACGGGACCTCTATTGAGGATATGCTCGTCTTCTTCAAGGAAACCCCCTTGCTCAGATACAACTTCGTGACCGTGAACAAGCCGGGGCTGTTCGATACGGACAAGTATCTTCCCTTCTTTGATGACTTTTTTACGGCCCATCGGTTCGAGGAACTAGACAAACGGCTTGTGGTGGTTGCCACCAATCTATTGAAAGGTGAACCGGTGTATTTCGAAAAGGGGGAACTGTTCAGGCCCTTATTGGCCTCTGCGGCACTGCCTCCTGTGTTCAGCCCAGTGTCCATCGATGGGGAGCTTTTTGCCGATGGGGGCATCATGAACAATTTTCCGGTCGAGCCCTTGACCGGTGCTTGTGATGTGATCATAGGGTGTTACGCCTCGTCCATGAAGGCAGTGGGAAAGGGCCACATCAAGAGTGGCCTTCAAATATCAGAAAGGGCCAATCTTTTGATGCTGCACGCCAATGCCATGGACAAGCTTCACATACCCGATCTGCTGATCGTACCAGAGAAACTGGGGAACATCGAGGTCCTGGACAAAAAGGGAATCGACAAGGCCTTTGTCCTTGGTTATGATCACGCCAACAGGAAGCTGGATGAATGGCTACAATGAATTTGTCACCTTAGCAAAATAAAAACTGAATAGAAAAACCTTAAAATGTTTGGATATGGGAACATTGGCCATCGGAATCTCTTTGATCATGGTGATTTATGCGCTTTTTCTGCACATCACCTACCATTATATTTTGGGGAACGGAAATTTTAAGGGCCTGCACCTTAACCATTTTTTCAAAAAACTCAAAAAACTCAGAAACCTCAGTGGAAACGCCGGACATAGTATACCACCCTCGCTGGGTTAAAGTGACCATAGCTGGCCGGACGAAAGTGACCCACCTTCGCCGGGTCAAAGTGGACCACCTTTAGATTAGATCTATCTGTA
>NZ_JAFLNL010000020.1 GCF_017313785.1 Flagellimonas aurea | reverse complement strand
TTACAGATAGATCTAATCTAAAGGTGGTCCACTTTGACCCGGCGAAGGTGGGTCACTTTCGTCCGGCCAGCTATGGTCACTTTAACCCAGCGAGGGTGGTATACTATGTCCGGCGTTTCCAACAGAGGACTTAAACATTAACTCAAATATTTCATTTAGTCATCGACTTGATGGTCATTGAGCACTATTGATAATTATTCATTTAAATAACCTGACCTGAATCAGGCAATTGAATCTGTTTCATCCACCAATATGTGAAAAGTTGCATTTGTCGAATATATTTGTATTTTTGGTAAACCAAATTGGTAAACCAAATTGGACAACCAAAAAAAGATATTATGATAAACACAATATTTTCATTGAACATTGATAAAGTCATTAGGCTTAATAAGAAATTGATTTTGATAGTAGGAATGATTGCGGGGGTTGTTCTGATAAATGGATGCGAAAAGGAATCAATCGAGGATAGGACAAAATTGGAGTTTAACTCGCTATTGTTGAGTTCAACTTTAGTGGAGCTAGAGATTCAAGCAGCTGCCGCAACAGGGGAGCAGAGCCCAAATGTAGCAGATAATATATATGACGATGATTTAAATACCAGATGGTCAGCCGAAGGTTCTGTACAAGAGATAGGTGTGGATCTCGGTACTGATTCAACTATGGTAGACAACATAAAAATAGCTTGGTACAAAGGTGATGAAAGAACACAGGATTTTAAACTTTGGGTAAAATCAGCACCATCAGAAAATTGGCAGTTAATAAATACATTGACTAGTAGTGGATCCACGGATCAATTTCAAGAATATGCCATTAATGCACCAGCGCGCTATGTTAAAATTGAATGTAATGGTAATTCAGAAAATCTTTGGAACAGCATTTCCGAAGTTGAGGTCTGGGGAACGTCGGAGCAACAAGCCTCTAGTAATAAACTATGCTTTTCCAATATGTATGCAACTGATGAAGACGGTGGTCACATCGCTATCAATATAGCAGATGGGGATTTGACCTCAAGATGGTCAGGGGAAGGATTGGGGACAGAACTTATTTTGAATTTTGGCCATGATAGCCCAGTGGTTGACTCATTAAAAATAGCATGGCATATGGGAGATGAACGTATTGCTGACTTTAAGGTGTATGGACGTTCCTCTGATAATTCCCCTTGGTATCAAATGTTGGACCATAGTAGTAGCGGATTAACAAATCAGTTTGAAAGCTATGACCTTCCCAATGATGAGGTGTCTTCACTTAAGTTTGAAGGTAATGGTAATTCGCTTAACCAATGGAACAGCATTTTGGAGCTTCAAGTTGTTGGAGACTCGGATAACCCTGTCCTTGGGCAGAATATCAATTGGAGCCATTGGTACCTGTCCGTTCCCATTGACGGGGGAAATAACAAGGCTACTTCAATAGAGTGGGATGATTTGGAGAACTATAACTTATCATCACAAGAAAAAGATTACTTTTCATGGAACTGCGATGGATCTTATAGAATGTACACCAAATATACAGGATATACCACCTCAGGTTATGAGGAATTGAACTCAGGTAAATACTGTAGAACTGAGTTTCGGGAGCGTTGGCAGGGCAACCAGACAAATTCGGACAACTGGGCCATGGATTCAGGAACCCATCTCATGGAATCCACCCTTCAAGTTGTAAAGTGTGAAGGTAATGCACAAACCTATGTGGCTCAAATTCATGGATATCCAGGAGGTTCATTTTCAGGTTCCCCGGCAACGGTAAAAGTATTGTGGTCCGATGGGCAGTTAATTTTGGAGTACTACACCAGTCCATCTACCTCTGGAGAAGAATGGACGAGTGCCAATATTCAAAAACCGATTTTGGCCCAGGTCGACAATGAAAAGTTTACCGTGAAGCTCAAAGTGGAAAATGGTGTCCTAAAATGCGCCATTGTTTGCCCTGCAAAAGGAATCGATCAATCCTATCAAACGTTTTATGATTACAAATCCAATGGATATGAATATGACAATTATTTTAAAACTGGCAATTATTTTAGGTGGAACGGTAATTATACCGATTATGCAGAGGTTACATTATACCAAGTGATAACCCAGCACAATTAGATTATAACTTTATCTGACATATAGGGCAATGAAGGGCAAATAACTGTTTTTCATTGCCTTTTTTGGTTTTAACACGAAATATTACAGCTATTAAATACGATGAATTTATTTTTTCACTTTACATTTTTAGATATTATAATTTTTTGAGCGTAAAATTTGCCAGTGTGATAAATATGTATATTTTTGGTAAACCAAATTGGTAAACCAATTAATCGATGATATTTCTATATTTGATCACATTATTCCTGTTTGATGTACCTAAACAACAAAACAATCACAGTTCAATACCAATAAAGCAAAATTGTAAAAACGCTTTTTCAAAATACTATAATGATAATGTAAAATCTGTATGTGTATGAACCGTATAGTTCAAGCTTTACATGTTCTTTACTTATTGGTTCTTATCCCAGGCCATGCCAGTTCACAAGAGCATCCATCCTTGACCATAACCAAAGAAGGTGTAGTGAATATACAGAGGGAGCTAGGAGAACTTCCACTTTTTGATGTTTCCTTAGAACAAGTAAAGGTCCAGGTAGACGCGGAAATCTCATCTGGAATCGATGTGCCCATCCCAAAGGATTATTCCGGGGGATATACCCACGAAAGGCATAAACTCAACTACCTGACCATGCAAAAGGCCGGACTATTATATCAGGTTTTGGATGATGAAAAGTATGCTATTTATGTTAGGGACATGCTCATGCAATATGCTGATATGTACCCTACGTTATCCTTGCACCCCAAAGAAAGGTCCTATGCCCGAGGTAAACTTTTTTGGCAATGTCTCAATGATGCCAATTGGTTGGTCTATACCAGTCAAGCATATGACTGTATTTATGAATGGCTTTCCAAAAAGCAAAGACAAGATTTAGAGATTAATTTATTTCGACCATTTGCTGATTTTCTATCAACAGGGAACCCGAAGTTCTTTAACAGGATACATAATCACAGTACTTGGGGAAATGCAGCGGTAGGGATGATAGGTCTGGTAATGGATGATGATGAATTGGTACAAAAGGCATTATATGGTTTGCCCGATGATAATATCGAGCCCAATGCCAAGGATAACGATGGCGGATTTATCAAAACGGAAAATGGAAAATCAGGTTTTTTGGCCAATTTGGACGAACCCTTTAGTCCAGATGGATATTATACAGAAGGCCCTTATTATCAAAGGTATGCCATGTATCCTTTCTTAATATTTGCCCAATCGCTCCACAATGCAAGACCAGAGTTGGGGATATTTGAATTTAAGGACAGTGTATTGCTCAAATCCGTAAATACCTTATTGCAACTTACCGACAAAAATGGAGATTTTTTTGCATTGAACGATGCCCAGAAAGGAATGTCCTATCAAACCAGTTCCTTGGTGACAGCGGTTGATTTGTCTTATTATTATGGAGGAAAAGATACTTCCTTGTTGCATATAGCGGAACAGCAAGGAAAAGTAATTTTAAGTGATGCGGGCATGGAAGTGGCCAAAGGGGTAAATCAAAATACAAGTAGACCATTCAAGAGAAAATCTATGCAATTTTCTGATGGGGCCAATGGTAAACAAGGAGGGTTGAGTGTATTGAGGAGCAAAGACGAATCGTTGACACTTGTATTTAAATACACGGCCCAAGGACTCAGTCATGGTCATTATGATAAACTTTCCTACTCCCTTTATGAACAGGGGAATGAAGTAGTGCAGGACTATGGAATGGTCCGTTATGTAAACATAGAACAAAAGGGTGGAGGTAACTATCTTAAAGAAAATAACACTTGGGCCAAGCAAACCATAGCCCATAACACTTTGGTCAAGGATGAAACCTCCCACTTTCAGGGAACCTATGAGATTGGAAGTAAGTATCATTCCAATCTTTACTTTTTTGATGCTTCCAATTCTAAAGTTCAAATAATCAGTGCAGTGGAGTCAAATGCATATACCGATACACAGATGCACAGAACCATGGCGATGATTGAAGAAGAAACCTATGGGAAACCATTTGTGTTCGACATTTTGAGGGTGAATTCCCAAAAACCCGCTAAATATGATTTACCCTTACATTATCTCGGTCAGCCCATTCAATTCGGTTTTGACTATCAAGCTACAGCGACCTTGGAGCCATTGGGCACAGCAAACGGATACCAGCATATTTTTCTGGAGGGTAAGGGGCAATTCCGCAAAAAAAGTAATGCCACATTCAGTTGGATGCATCAAAACCATTTTTATACTCTTACCACCATAGTATCCCAAAACGAACAATTCTTATTGGGAAGGTTGGGGGCTAATGACCCTCAATACAATTTAAGAAGAGACCCAGTGATAATACATCGAAAGGAAAAAACAAAAGACGCGCTCTTTGTTTCCATAATGGAACCTCATGGTAGCTATAGTCCGGTAACCGAAATGGCAAAGAATGCCAAAAGTAATATTGAGCATATTGAGATCATATACAACAATAAGGATTACATAGGGGTACAAATCAAAGGAAAGAATTGGTTGGACAAAATTTTTATTCTTGCCAATACCGAAAATGACAAATCAAAAAAACACAGGCTGACCATAAACGGCAAACTGTATGAATGGGTCGGTCCCTATACATATCAAAATAAAAAATAGACAGATGAAATCATTAGGGAAAAGCAAAGAATTTTTATTTGGGGATAAGATCAATTGGGAAAAAGCCGGAGTGGGGGTCTATAGAAAAATAATGGGCTATGATGATAACATAATGCTAGTACATGTTGCTTTTGATAAAGGAGGTGTAGGACCTATGCATAAGCACGTTCACTCCCAGGTCACATATGTACAGAAGGGCAAGTTTGAGGTAACGATAGGAGACAAAACAACTATTTTAAAAAAAGGAGATGGATTTTATATTCCTCCCAATGTATTACACGGAGCCATTTGTCTCGAAGATGGTGAGTTGTTGGATGTGTTTAGCCCCATAAGGGAAGATTTCATAGAATAAACAAGTTTTTCATGAAAAAATAGGTTGTTATTTTGACAAATAACACAAAAGGCGCATTCAATTTTTATGATTTGCTCTTTCAAATTGATTTAATTTCGAGATAACTATAAAATTTTAACATAACCTTCTTTTTTATAAGGACTTAATAAATTATATTTGGTTGACTAAATTGGTTTACCAGATTGGTTTACCAAAATAAATAAATCTAAAACAGAATTATGGTACAAAATGAAACATAAAGAAAAAGGATAGGTGCACGCCTATCCTTTTTTATGAAATTACTTCAAGTAAGAGGGAAGTAATATGTAAACATGTCTGCCGGTCAGACAGCACGTCTGTTGTAAAGATATTAAAAATAGAAAACAATGGAACGTATCCTGTTCTGATTGGGTATTGAATACGCAGGGCCCGAAGCATATTTTGCTCAAGGGGTATAATAAGCAAACTACAGAAACCTAACTTAAACAAACTAATGAAATTACGAATTAAATTGACATTGTTCGCTCTATTTTCTTTGCAACTGTTTTCCTATGCACAGGAACAGCCTGTAGTATCAGGTACGGTGTCTGATGGTTCCAATGTTCCCATTCCAGGGGCCAACGTCATCGTTGTGGGGACCAACAGAGGTGTATATACCAATTTTGATGGAAAGTTCACCATAAATGCCGTTAAGGGCGAGGTACTACAATTTTCCTATGTGGGATACCAGACGAAGAACATTACCATCTCCGATAACACAACTTACTCCATTGTTCTTGAAGAAAGCGCAAGTGAATTGGATGAAGTGGTTATCATAGGGTATGGAACCCAAAAGAAAAGCCACCTTACAGGAGCCATTTCAAAAGTGGTCAACGAAGATCTTGATCAAATCGCAGTGTCCCGGGTGGACGATGCTTTGGTCGGCCAGGTATCCGGGGTGAACATACAGGCAACCGAAGGAGAAGCCGGTTCAGCCCCCACTATTCGGGTAAGGGGTACCGCATCGATATCCGGAGCCCTGTCTCCATTGATCGTAGTGGACGGTCAAGTGGTGGGCAATGATTACCTCGGGGCTTTGGACATGAACAGCATTGAGTCCTTTGAGGTATTGAAAGATGCCGCTTCAACCGCTATTTACGGTTCCAGGGGAAGTAGAGGGGTTATTATGATTACCACAAAAATGGGAAAAGAAGGAAAAACACGCTTTACCTACAATACCTATACAGGGTACAAAAGGGCCAGGCAAAGTGATGCCTATTACTTTTCTGTAAATGAATCGGCCCAAGCCGAGCTTGTGGCGACCGGTTCCCTATCGGATAGAACAAAGTACAAACAACAAATTGGCATAGATGAGGATTGGCAGGACATCATTTTTACAGGAGGGATAATCACGAGCCATTCCATAGGGGCCAGAGGTGGGAGCAAGAACACCAAATTTAGTATTTCAGGCAATTATACCCATGATGAGGGGGTATTGCTGAAGGATGATTTTAAAAAATATAACCTTACCCTGAAAATTGA
The DNA here is from genome assembly GCF_017313785.1 of Flagellimonas aurea. GTDB lineage: Bacteria > Bacteroidota > Bacteroidia > Flavobacteriales > Flavobacteriaceae > Flagellimonas > Flagellimonas aurea. Next base: position 11,418 of record NZ_JAFLNL010000020.1, on the reverse strand, counting down.
TACAAAAGTCAGTGACCTATTTTCCTTTGGTGCCAACATTACACCGACATTCACATATAAGGATAGGTTTGATGGTTCTACACACGATATTTTAAGACAGGCTCCATGGCTGCCCATATATCATGATGCCAATACAATCCAGTACGTGAACAGGGATGTTTACCCTGATGTGCAAATAGGGGATTATGCGGTGCAGCGCCATTTTGATGATTATGATCTTTATGGTAATGGAAGTTCAGTAAGTATCAGTAGTACCTCAAATACAAATCCCGCAGCAAAAATCCTGGAAAGGGATAGAACCGAGGATAGGTTCAAGGTATATGGAACTGTATATGGACAGTTCAATATCACCAAGGGCCTGAGTTTTAAAACGGTCTTTTCCGGAGACTTTCAAAATGCAAAAAATAGAAGATGGCAGGGTGTTCAGGCCAGTAGAAATGGAGCTGCGGCCGCTCAATTGGACATCAGCTCGCAAAATGTCCTTCATTTGACGACACAGAACTATCTTACCTTCAACAAAATGTTCAATAATCATGAAGTAACCGCTGTTGCTGGGGTTTCTTCAGAGACATGGGACACCGAATATGAATCTGTACGGGGAACTGGATATGATTCAGATCTGCTTCAAACCATTACGGCAGCAACCACGATTTCGTTGGCACAATCGGAAGAATATGAAAAAAGATTGTTTTCCCTTTTTGGCCGATTGAACTATGCATATAAGGATAAGTATTTGCTATCCCTGAGCTTAAGGCGTGATGGTAATTCAGCCTTGGGACCAAACAATAAATATGGGTTCTTTCCAGCAGCGTCCGTAGGATGGAATGTGGCTAGGGAAAACTTTTTGAGAAACAGCGATGTCATAAGTAACCTAAAATTTAGGTTCAGTTATGGTATTACCGGCAATGAATCCTTCAATACCGGGAGTAGTCTTATCGATAATTATCCTTATTTGGCTCTATTGGAGCCTTCCACTGCTGTGGTTGGCGGAAGTTTGGTGTCCGCCTTTAACCCTGTCAACATTGCCAATCCGGATTTGCAATGGGAACGAACCAAGGAGATTAATCCTGGGGTGGATTTTGGTTTCTTCGGAAATAGAATTGCGGGTTCGTTCGAGTATTATAATAAAGAGAGTGATAAGCTGATTCTATACAATCCAGTCTCAACGACAACTGGTTTTAGCAATGCCCTTGTCAATCTGGGGGAAGTTAGAAACGAGGGGTATGAACTTGAACTCACTACAAGAAATATAATAAGCTCGGATTTTAGCTGGTCCACAACCATTATTGGATCTAAGAACAAGAATACCTTGGTGGATTTTGCGGATTCAGATGGTCAAATTTTGTCGGTGGATTCAAAAAGAGCTGCAGAATGGATCAATCTGGAAGGAGAACCCATATCATCGTTTTATGGCTGGGTGGTCGATGAAGAGATTTCTCCAGAACACATCCTATATCCATATCACCCCGTTGGCGCTCAGGCAAGTGGAGTATACGTCAAAGATTTGAACGGTGATGGGTTGATAGATAATGATGACAGGACCATATTGGGCAACCCATATCCGGATTTGTTATGGAGCGTCATCAACGATGTCAAAATTGGGAATTTTGATTTCTCCTTTATGTTTCAAGGTAGTCACGGAGCCCAGGTCAGGAATATGGCAGATCAATATTTGTTCAATCATTTTAACAGTACTCAGCAATATGACCCTGCTACAACTCCAAATCAAGGTTTTATCAGGGAAAAAATATTTACCAATAGCATCATCCAAGATGCCTCGTATGTCGCTTTGCGGAATGTAAACATCGGGTACAATTTTCCAAGGGATTTTTTGAAGAGGACCAAGGTCTTTACAAGGGCAAGAATTTACGCATCTGGACAGAACCTCATGTATTTGACGGAAGATGACTACACGGGGTTCAATCCAGAATCAATAAGAAGGACCAGTGCAACGACCTATGGTTATCAATTGGGAGGGTCGCCCATATTTAGCACCATATCCCTAGGGCTTAACTTGGAATTTTAAATAAACAGCACAATCATGAAGTTTTTAAAAATAATAATACCAATGGTTTTCATTTTTACTGCAATTTCTTGTAGTAAGGATTTTTTGGAGCCGCAACCCACTTCTGCGGTCAGTGAGGAAGGATATTTTAAGACAGATGAAGAATTGGAGTCGGGAATTTTGAACATGTACGATGGAATTCAGGGAACGAACGATAGGAGCACTTCTTCTAACCATTCCATTCAATATGAGTTCTATGTAACGGAAATGCGCACCGATAATACCAGGGGCAAAGGAGCTGTCGATTCCGACGCCGATCAAGCACAGTTCGTTAACTATAACATTAGGGCAACCAATGGTATAGTAGCGGATTATTACAGGAGCATGTACAATATAATCTACAGGGCCAATGTTGTTCTCGACAATTTAGGGGTGGCATCGGATGCCAACAGGGCAAGGTTCGAAGGTGAGGCTAAGTTTGTACGGGCGTATGCCTATTTTAATTTGGTTCGACTTTATGGGGATGTACCCTTGGTGGATAAAGTGATCGCTCCATTGGATACCGAGATTTCCTATACAAGAATCGAATCCTCGATCATATATGATTTCATTGAGGAAGATCTTTTGTCTGCAGTGGCCAATCTTGGAGATGGCTATAAGAATAGAGCTTCCAAAGCCGCTGCTGAAGCATTGTTGGCAAAAGTTTACCTTACCATTGGTGAATACAGCCAAGCACAGACCTTGTGTGAATCAATAATGAAACCGGCAAGAGGATTTTCACTGGAAAGCAATTTCAAAGATGTTTTTTATAATGAAGGCAATGATGAAGTGATTTTCGCAGTAGGCTATGAACCAGATCTTATCAAAGATAGTCAAGGGTTTTCTTCGGAATGGTTAAATGCTGTTGGGTATACTGCTGGAGTAAATTATGTTACGAAAGAAATGCGTGATGCATTTGATCAATATGGAGGGGATAGGACGCTATATTCAATTCGTCAAGACGTTATCCAACCTTCTGAATATCAGGTCGCCAAATATATTCCAAACGGGGACGAAAACTTGGGGATAGCCCCAATTGCCAGTGATCCTAGATTGGCAGGAAATGATTGGGTCGTATTGCGCTACGCGGATGTACTGCTAATGCACGTGGAAGCCATTTTGGCCGGTGCCGAGGCCACAACAAGCTCTAATGCCATTGCCTCTTTTCAGGAAGTTAGGAATAGGGCAGGCATCACAACAACGGTAGCGACCATAACCAAAGAAGACCTATTAAATGAAAGAAGGGTAGAACTGGCTTTTGAGAACCAGCGCTTTTTTGACTTGCTGCGTCTGGGAGAGGCACAAAATGTACTATCGGCCTATGCAACCGAGAATGGCTACAATTTTACCTCTACCACTCTCCTGCTTCCAATTCCAAGTAGTGAGATTAACCTAAGCAAAGGACTTTTGGAACAGAATCCAGGGTATTGATGAAATTTAAAAAAAGAAGAAAGATGTTATATAAAAAAATATTCGTGAACCATTGGGCAAATCTAATGCCATTGTTTTTGGTGGCCATGGTCTACTCTTGTGAGGAAAACATATTGCCCGAGGAAGGTTCTATAGAAGACCTTACACTTCCCGAGGCTAATTTTGATTTTAGTGAGAGCAACAATGATTACTTAACGTATTCCTTTTCGAATCTATCATCCAGTGCCACAGATTTTATCTGGGATTTTGGAGATGGGAACACTTCCACTGAAAACGAACCGGAACATACATTCTCGCAAGAAGGGGATTTTGAGGTAAGCCTTACCGCTTCTGACAAATTGGGCGTGGAAAGTGTACAAACCAAGAACATAAGCGTAAAGGAACCGGAAGGACCTGTTATTTTCATTCCTGAGATTCTGGAAGCTGGATTCGAGGCAGGGACCTTGGAAGGGGGAGCAGGAGATGGAAATGATGCATGGGCAATAGCCGGTGCCAACAACATTGGACTAAGTACAAGTGTAGTGCGAACAGGCGATCAAGCCGCAAGGATTTATATGGGAGCTGAAAGTGTAGCTTATCAAGAGCTTACGGTGACCCCAAATGCCGATTATAGGATAACGCTCTATTATACACTGGCGTCAGCTCCTGCAGGCGGGCACATACGCTTGGCCGTGCTTGGTAACACCATTGAAGATGCTTCCGAAGCAGAGGATGCCATCATTGCATCCGTTTTGGGAGACGATCAAACCAGTACGTTTGATTATACCAAACTCACGCTACTCTTTAATCCCGGAGCATCGGATACAGTGGCATTATGGTTGGATAGTAACAATATTGCAGAAGGCAGGGTGGACGATATAATGATAGAACATGTGGAATAAGTCACAAAGAGCAGAAAATGATTGTTGATGGTATGAATGGAACCAAAGGTAATTGGAGGATAAATAATTACAGTTTCAGAACTTTGAAAGTATTCTGAGTTGGTTAATTTAAAGAGGGGTCATTGTCCATCAATAAAAGGGCAATGGCAAAACCCGAAAAACGGACCAGACTATTTGGAAAAGAAATAATATAATTTATTAAATTTGACATACCAATCTGGTTAACCAGTTTTTTAAACTTTAAGAGCCCAATGAAATTAGATGTTATAGCAAAGAACGAGAATCAAAAAATTCAAAATGAGATCATATCAAAGATTCGGGATTTGATTAATTACAAAAATTTGGAACCAGGTGATAAGTTGCCTTCCGAACGTATGTTGTCTGATAAGTTCGGTGTGAGTAGAAGCAATGTTCGGGAAGCGATCCAAACACTGGAGTTTTATGGTTTGTTAAAGTCAAAGCCACAAAGCGGCACTTTTGTCGCAGATATTGGCCAAGTGGCCATGAACGGGATGATGGAGGATATATTGAGACTTCAGGAGCCCGATTTCAAATCATTGGTGGAAACTCGGATTTTACTGGAGTTAAAAACCTGTAGGCTTGCTGCTCTTAGGCGAACAGATGAAAATTTGGAGGAAATAAAAGAAGCCTTAAATGCATACGAATCCAAGGTGGTTGATGGGAAAAGTGCAGTAGAAGAGGATTTACTTTTTCATCTAGCCATTGCCAGGGCCAGTGGTAACAGTACCATAAACACGCTGATGCTGGTAATAACTCCCGGAATCATCAACAATTTCGAAAAGTATCATGTCTGTGATAAGAACAGGGCATTTTTGGGAATCCAAGAACACAGGGCCATTTATGAGGCCATCAAAGAGCAAAACCCACAATTGGCCAAAGAAAAAATGAAAGAGCATTTTAAGGACTTATATCAGTTCTGTTACAATAAAAGTATTTAAGGATCGGGGCAATCTGCACGGGTTGTCACAGTTCTGTTAAAAATAAGAATCAAGCGAGAGGGATTTTACCAATTGCACAAGATGCAAATATCTTGGCAAGATGGCACAATATTGCCATGAATGGGCAAGAAAATCTTCTGAAATCCCTTTAGCTTTAAAACAAGACAATGAAAGTTAAAGGTCTTAGATGGTGGATCATTGGTTTAATCGCCTTGGCCACAATAATCAACTACATAGATAGGTCTGCGCTCGCGATCATGTGGCCGGGCATTTCCGAAGAGTTGGGAATGAGTGAATCCGATTATGCCATAATTCTCAATGTATTCATGGTGGCCTATGCCCTTGGACAGTCGGTTTCGGGAAAGATGTATGATAAGGTGGGTACGAAACTGGGCTATGTCATATCCATTTTTGTGTGGTCGTTGGCATCCTTGATGCATGCCTTTGGTAGGGGAGTGATGTCCATCAGTTTTTTTAGGATACTATTGGGTGTTTCAGAGGCAGGTAATTGGCCGGGAGCCGTAAAAAGCAATGCTGAGTGGTTTCCTGTAAAGGACAGGGCCATAGGTCAAGGTATCTTCAATGCAGGAGCCTCATTGGGTTCCGTAGTGGCGCCTCCATTAATAGCGTTTTTGTATTTGGGGTTTGGATGGCGTACTACATTTATAATCATAGGTTCGGCAGGTATTTTATGGATTATTCCATGGATTGTTTTCAATAAAAAGAGACCCAAGGACCATCCATGGATTACTCAAAAGGAAAAGAAATACATTATCTCTGGACGACATTTGGGCAGACATAAGGACCAAGAGGGAAAAGGTTTGGGAATATTGCAAATCCTTTCATACAAGGAATCTTGGGCAATACTGGCATCGCGCTTTTTTCTTGAGCCCATTTGGTGGCTTTTTGTGGGCTGGATGCCCATTTACTTACAGAACACTTATGGTTTTAATGTAAAGGAAATAGGAATGTTTGCATGGGTTCCCTTTGTTGGTGCTGCTGTGGGCAGTATTTCTGGTGGTGTCCTTACCGAAAGGTGGGTGGCCATGGGACAATCGGTTGACAAAGCTAGAAAAAGAACCATTTGGATGGGAGGCCTTTTGATGTTCTTGGGATTGGTCTCTACCATTCTCTTCGCAGATGGCCCTACCAAATTTGTGATTATTGTTGCGGTGGTATTGTTTGGGTTTCAATTTGCCATATCCAATATCCAAACCATGCCCAGTGATCTATTTAGTGGAAAATCTGTTGGAACACTGGCTGGGCTTGGTGGTACAGTTGGGGTTTTATCGGTTATCATCATGAATTTTTTGATACCTATCATAACAAAAACATCGTATACACCAGCTTTTGTAATCATAGCTGCATTTGTTCCATTAGGAGTGTTTGCTGTCTTTAAGCTATGTAAAGAAATAGGACCTGTAGAAATAAAGAATCAATAAAAATAAAATTTCAATAATGAGTGATTTAAAAGGAAAAGTAGCTGTTGTTACTGGAGGTGCCAGAGATATCGGCCGTGCAGTATCGTTGAAGCTGGCAAAGAATGGAGCCAAAGTGGTGGTAAACTATTTTGAAAACAGGGGCGATGCCAACGACACTGTAAAAATGATAAAAAACAACGGTGGGGATGCCATTGCCGTATATGCCGATGCAACAAGTTTGTCGGATTTGGAAAATCTGGCATCAAAAACAAAAGAAGCCTTTGGGGACAAAGTGGACATTTTGGTAAATGTAGCAGGTGGATTGTTTGCACGGAAAACCATTGATCAAATCGATGAGAAATTCTATGATCTTTTGATGGATGTCAATTTTAAATCTTGCGTTTTCGTAACACAAACCTTTAAAACCATGATGGTAGAAGGAGGTAGTATAGTCAATTTTGCTTCTCAAGCTGGACGGGATGGGGGAGGTCCTGGAGCATCCTTATATGCCGCATCCAAAGGTGCTGTTATGACATTTACCAGGGCCATGGCCAAAGAATTTGGTCCCCAGGGCATACGGGTAAATGCACTGTGCCCCGGAATGATTGCCACGAAGTTTCATGATGATTTTACTAAGGATGAAGTTCGTGCAAAAGTTGCAGGATCTACACCTCTGAAAAGAGAAGGGAATGCGTCTGAGGTAGCGGATTTGGTAGCTTATTTGGCTTCCTCCGAAGCATCATTCATAACTGGAAACAATGTGGACATCAATGGAGGGTTGGCTTTTAGCTAATTTTAAAAACCTACTACTATCTGGTAAATATTCAATTCTATGATGACTTTAAACATTAGTGTTAAAAATTGTAACTGTATCCGACTTATTTTAATGGGAGTACTGACAGTAACCTTTGCTTGCAAGGGGCAAGAGTTTAAGAAAGTGGAACTGCCCCGGAATTATCAAGCAAAATTAGATATCATATATGCCGAAACTGCTTCGTGGAATGGAAAACTGGATTTTTACTATCCAACGAACAACGACGAACCAACTCCTGTGATCATCAATATACACGGTGGAGGATGGAACCATGGCAAAAAGGAATCCCAACGTGGGTTTGGTTCTTTCTTTAAAAAGGGAATGGCTGTGGCAAATGTGGAATATCGTTTGGAGTCCGAAGCCAAGGCACCAGCAGCTGTGGAGGATATTCGCTGTGCAATGTCCTATTTGATAAGCAATGCGGAAGAACTGAATATCGATACTGATAAAATTGTTCTTATGGGAGCATCAGCAGGAGGACATTTGGCCTTAATGGGAGGCTTATCTGAAAATAATTCTTTGTTTGATGACCATTGTGGAGAAAGGGAGGCAGTCAAAATCAGGGCTATTATAGACAAGTATGGTGTATCGGATTTAAGGCCGGTTATGTTTGCCTCTTCCGTAAAAAAATGGCTTGGTTCTGAATCGGAAAATGTTGCTTTTGCAGAATCGTTGTCTCCCATTACTTTGGTGGACGCAAAAAGCCCTCCGATTTTTATCGTTCATGGGGATGCAGATCCAATTGTTCCATACATCCAGTCCCAAAAACTATTTGAAAAGTTACAAGCTCATGGGGTAAATTCAAAGTTTATAACAATACCTGAAGGAGGACATGGAAAATTCAAAGAAAAGGATAAAGAAAGGATAATGGTGGAAATCCATAAGTTTTTAGATGAGCAGGGATTGTAACATTAAACTAAACCTTCATGATTTAATTTCATGACAAGTTTTAATGGCTTTATGAGTCCCACTACGCTGTAGTAGGTACAAGGAATGTTTTTGAAAAATAATTATTACGAAACTTTAAAAATAAAAATCAGAAATGAAAAAAGTAGTGACCTTCGGTGAGATTATGTTGCGGTTGGCGCCTCCGGGTTTCCTGCGGTTCTCACAGGCCAACAGTTTTGATGTGGTCTATGGGGGAGGAGAGTCCAACGTGGCGGTATCCCTTGCCAATTACGGGGTGCCTGTGGACTTTGTGACACGTTTGCCAAAGAACGATATCGGGGAATGTGCCCTGATGGAAATGCGAAAGCGTGGTGTCGGCACTGACAATATCATTTATGGCGGGGACCGCTTGGGTATCTATTTTTTGGAGACCGGTGCGGTCAGCCGTGGGAGCAAAGTGGTCTACGATCGGGCACACTCCGCCATGGCAGAAATAGGTCCCGGGATGGTGGATTGGGACAGTGTCTTCAAGGATGTGGAATGGTTCCACTGGACGGGGATTACGCCGGCCATCTCCCAAGGAGCGGCAGATGCCTGTATCGAAGCGGTAAAAAGCGCAAAAGAACACGGTGTTACTGTATCCACGGACCTGAACTACCGTGCCAAGCTTTGGAAATACTGCGATGATGCCAAGCGAGAGGAGATTATGTCAGAACTTACTTCCTATTGTGATATTGTTTTGGGTAACGAAGAGGACGCGGAAAAACACTTTGGTATCAAACCAGAGGGACTGGATATTACCACGCAGGGAGAACATGTTAAGGCCGATGCTTTTCTATCGGTGTGCCAACAGATGATGAAAAGATTTCCGAATGCCAAAAAGGTCATCACGACCCTACGTGGCTCCTTGTCAGCCTCGCACAACACATGGGCGGGTGTATTGTACGATGGAAGTACCATGTACACCTCCCGAGAATACCAGATCACGCACATCGTAGACCGTGTCGGTGGGGGAGACTCCTTTATGGGAGGACTTATCTATGGTTTAATAAACTGGTCAGGGGAGGACCAAAAAGGCTTGGACTTTGCCGTGGCGGCCTCCTGTTTGAAGCATACCATAAAAGGGGATGCCAACTTGGCCACCGTTGCGGAAGTTGAAAAGTTAATGGGGGGTGATGCTTCTGGAAGAGTGTCCCGATAGATGGTCGGGTTGGTTTAGTTTTTTTAATCACATGGGGCCGGATGATTCGGCCCCATGGTTAAAAACAAAAGGTTATGGCAAGGTATACAAGATTGGAAGTAGTACTGATGATGCAAGAAACGGGAATGGTTCCTTTGTTTTATCATTCCGATATAGCAGTGGGTAAGAAGGTGCTCATGGCATGCTATGATGGTGGGGCCCGGTTGATGGAATTTACCGCGCGTGGCGATTTTGCCTTTGAAGTGTTCTCGGAGTTGAACAAATATGCATTGGAGGAACTTCCGGGTATGATTATGGGGGTTGGATCCATTACCGATGCAGCCTCGGCCTCACTGTACATGCAAATGGGGGCTAATTTTATTGTCACCCCATCATTGAGGGAGGATATCGCGATAGTCTGTAATCGCAAAAAAGTACTTTGGTCGCCAGGCTGCGGTACGTTAACCGAAATCAACAGGGCGGAAGAATTGGGATGTGAGGTCATTAAACTTTTTCCTGGGTCCACCTATGGTCCGGGTTTTGTGAAAGCAATCAAAGGACCCCAGCCATGGACAAGTGTTATGCCCACAGGAGGGGTCAGTACGGAAGAGACAAACCTACGGGCTTGGTTCGAGGCAGGGGTAAGCTGTGTGGGCATGGGTTCAAAATTGATTTCCAAAGATATCTTGGTCAACGGGGATTATGCTGCATTGGAAAACAAGGTAAAAACCACTTTGGAGACTATAGGAACTATCAGAAGGGGTTTGTGAATTGAATGGGTTTTCCTTCATTTCAAAATACTCAATAAGTTTGGTCAAATGCGAAAGACTTCTGTCTATTCGGTCTAGCTTATAGACAACAATAGTATCTCCTTCCTCACATATTTTAAAAGCAGGCCTTAGCTCTTCCGTACTTCTTTGGTATTCGAAACTTTATCCAGATAGATATTCTTATGTGAAATTCTTCCCTTTCAGAGGTCATTCAATTTAAGGTTCAAACTTTGTTCAATGGTTTACACTCGTGCTTATCAAAAAACCATAACATAATTTTAAAAGTTCAATAAAGCGATGTTTTTCTTCTAATATTGAACCAAGTATATGGTTGATTTTTTATCTTTTGTTTTCAATTAAAATGAGATTTGAGTCGATTAACCCGTAGATCACTATATTTATTATTGAAAGTCCAAAAATCACACGAGGGTGTCCTATAGGGTGTCCTTTTTTGGATGGTCAAGAAAAATCTCTGGAAACATAAGGGGTTTCAAAGAATTGGTTAAAACTGCCACCCCGACTTAACTTATTTAAGTACAATCAAAACACTGTTAATCTTATGATTTTCAGTGTTTTGTGTTTTTAGGCATATCATTTGAATTCATTTAAAACCATCTAAAATCATATCAAGCGTGTTCCCATCGGGAGCAAACACTTACAGTTCTTGTTGTAACTTTAAATGACTTTTAGAACCATTTTTCTTGTGTTTTGACTTTCACAGTATTCACACTCTAAAAGGTTACAACATGCAGAAAAACAATCGTTTAACAATCAATTTCTTTACAAGAAAGCACAAGGTGCAATCCGAGAACCGGATTGTCTATTGTAGGATTACCATCGACTGTGAGCGCACCGAATTTAGCATAAATCGGGAAATCAAATCCAATTTATGGGACAATAGCCGTAAAATGGATAAGCCGGGTAAAGTGACCCACCTTCGCCGGATGAAACTGACCAGGGTAAACGAACTGCCTAGATTTGATCTATCCTTGGGTTAAACTTAGTTTTTATTTTTCAATTTTCTTCTCAT
>NZ_JAFLNL010000001.1 GCF_017313785.1 Flagellimonas aurea | reverse complement strand
TTACAGATAGATCTAATCTAAAGGTGGTCCACTTTGACCCGGCGAAGGTGGGTCACTTTCGTCCGGCCAGCTATGGTCACTTTAACCCAGCGAGGGTGGTATACTATGTCCGGCGTTTCCATCACGAGAAATAAATTGTGGAAAATTTCAAAAAACATATCTCTCTTTGCTTTGAACGGATAGAAAGAAAACTGTCCATTGGCTCTATAGATAATTGGGACACGAAAGATTTTCAAATTTTAAGTGATTCTGTATATAAAGAAACTGGTACTTTATTGAGTATATCCACATTGAAGCGTTTGAGCGGCAGGGTTAATTATCGTTCCAAACCCAACAGGTCATCTCTCGACACTTTGGCAAAATATATAGGCTATGACAATTGGCGTATGTTTTTGCTTGAGATGGAACCTGTCAATTATATAGAAACTCAGAGAAAGGAAAAATCATGGAAGTGGTTCATTTATGTGATTCCTATTTTGCTGGTCATCCTAGCAATTTCAATCTTTCATTTTTTTGAAAACAGCACTACTATCTATGACCCAAGTGATTTTAAATTTTCGGTAAAATCGGTCACCACTGGATTGCCAAATTCCGTAATCTTTAAATATGACGCTTCGATGATAGGCGAAAAAGATAAGGTTGAAATCCAACAGGATTGGGATGAACGTAAACGGGTGATTGTTGATAAAAATGACAGCATTTCAACCAGTATATATTATCATCCCGGGTTCTTCAAGTCAAAATTGGTGGTCAATGATTCAATCATCAAGGAAAAGAATGTTTTCATTCCTTCAAATGACTGGATGGCTACTATTGAAACTGATTCATTGCCCATATATTTGAACAATGAGGATTTCCGAATAGATGGAGAACTTTCTGTAAGAACCGAATCACTAAAAAAATATGGAAAAGACCCATTTGAGTCAAAAACTCTTGTAGGGTTTTATCAAATAAGGGACTTTGGTGGAGTATACACGGATGATTTTGAATTAACCGCTTTATTAAAAAACAATTTTAAATCCGGTAACACTCCATGCCAAGGTGCCCAAGTGACGATTGTGAGTGAAGTAGGGCCAATTGTGGTTCCAATTTGCAATAAGGGATGTATTTCAGATATTTCTTTGTTTGCTTTTGGAGAAAGAGTAGACGGAAAGAAAAATGACCTAGAAAATTTTGGTGTTGACTATACTGATTATGTTCAGTTAAAATGTGTATCAAAAGACCAAGAATTGGTCATTTTTGTAAATGAAGAACCAGCTTATTCCTTTAACGTTCCCAATCCCAAAAGTAAAATAATAGGAGTCTGTATTTTCTTCGAGGGGACAGGGTCAATTAAAAACATAAAGCTTACAGGAAATGCAAGAGAAGTATATTCCTTTGGTTTCAGGGGTTGAAAAGAATTTCAACGCATTGCACAATTTAATATTACTACTATTCAGATGGCGACTTTTTAAAAAAGCTATCTTTTTTGGCAACTGAAATAAAAGCGAACGAAGCAAAGCGAAGTGCTGCAAGCCCAAATCTTACACAAACTAATACTACTGAGCGAGGTAAAACCTCAATTAGGAAGCTTTACATTTCCGTATAATTCCTTCATTACTTCACAGGGGTCTATATCAATGGCCAATGAAATCAGGTAGAGTTCCTCCGCCCTTAGTTTCGTGGTCGGGTTGGAACTCAATTGACTTATCCTTGATTTACTTATGCCTGTCCTTCTCGCCACTTCCGCTTTGTTGATGGACTTTTTGGCCAAATATAATCCTAGGTCTGTCATTATGGAGTGTATGTAAAATTTTGATACATAAAGATAGATTTTAGATACACTTATATAAAATTTTATCTGATTCGTGTAGAAAATGAGTATTTATTTTATACATTGGTATAGAAAATCTACACGAATGGATTGAAATTCACCTTAAAACTTCGACATATGGATTCCTTAGCACAAAGAAAGAAACAGCTAGACCCCGAGATACAGGGGGTTTTATCGGATATTATCAAAGTAATTCCGAATGTTTCACAGGTCTATCTGAACAAGGGCCACGAAAAAAAGAACACCTTTAAATTCAGGTGGAACATCATTATTGATGCACCCAAAAATGACATCAACAACAAGTTACTTCCCATTGTCCAAGGGTTGTTTTTTGACCATCAAAATCATTTCCACAATATCTTTTCGCTAGTTTACGCCAAAACGGAACTGGCAAATGGCAATCTTTATTTCATCAACCATTGTCGGACCGAATATCTCATCTTTGGAGATCAGGATATTGGCTTTCCTTGGAACCATTTTGAAGATATAACAAACGAAGACTTTCTGACAATCATTGAAGAGGTCTTTCGAACATCCTTGAAAGGCTGTTTGGCCTTTCAAAAAGGGTTCAAATACTTCAAGTCGGAGGGCAACCTTTCCCAAGCCGCCTTTATGGCCCATCAAGGCTTTGAACTAGGATACCGGGTCTTGGAAGGCTTTCTTTGCGGGAAAGTCAAAATTTGCCATAAGATAGAGGTACATCAAAAGTTCTTGGAAAGGATTATACACCGAACAAAGGGAATGTTCAACCTTGATGACCCCACAGAAATGGAGTTGTTGCAATTATTGGACAGGGCCTATTCCAGTTCAAGGTATGAAAACTCCTTCCATATTGAAAGGGGTCAGTTGGACATTTTGGAACATAAGCTTGAACTCTTTTTGGATGACATCAGGCAATTATTTGAAGAGGAAATTCAACTTTTACAGACCCTTATTACCAGAGGAAAAAAGGCTTTGCTCGAAACCCAAAATATAGAAGACCCGAACCTATTGGACACGATCAGGCAATTGAGCAAGGAGAATTTTGAAATGATGAGACCTACAAATCGAAGGACCAAAAAAGGATTTTATCTCAACCATGTCTATATCCACAGTCACTTTTCACTTTTCTATACCTTAAAATCGACCCTCAATGTATGTGTCCTGGCCTTGGATGAGCAATGTGATATGACCTTGGACATTAAAAACATAAAGGAGGATGTAAAGACCGTGCTGGAGTTTGCAAAGAACCTCATACCCTTGGAAGAGGGCAACTATCTGGATGAAATGCGGGAACTCATGCTTTCCGATAAAGAAACCACAACTTAACAAAGTAGCCATGGAAAAGAACGAGGAAAGCCAAATCAACGAAAAAGAACTTTTGGACAAAGTGATTGGTTTGTTGAACCCTAGAAAGCGAAGGTATCATGGGAAGGATGAACCGCAAGTCCAAGAAGTAGTGTTCAAGGTGGAAAACAATTCAGAACTGCGTTATGTCATCTCATGCCTACTGAGATTATGTATGTCCACCATTGACAATGAAAACGAACTCGACTCTCCAAGACTTCCCTTTCTATCCAAGGATGATGCGGTGATCACCATACTGGAGATGGTCATTGACATTCTTCCTGATGACCAGTTGGACAGCTATGACCGTATAGAAAAACTCCTTTTGAAGGAAGAAGAATGATAACCAAACTAAAAACATAACAATGAAACACAAAAAGGAGCAACTCAAAACCTTAAAGGAAATCCAAGACCTTAGAAAAAATCTTACCGGGCTGCTTGGAAACAAAAAGACCATTGATCCAAAAGGAAACCATGTGTCCTTTGAAGTAAGGAACAACAACCACCTTTTGATGCAGATCAGAAGCCTATTGCACCTCTGTGTATTCGCTCTTGACGGTGATGGGATGATGTTGGCCCCTAAAAACAAAAATGCATCAAAGGAAGATAGTATTACCCAAGTACTGGAACTGGTACTTTGCATCCTTCCAGATAGCCAAATGTATTATATGGATAAAATAGATGAAGTGCTATCGAAACTTGAAAACAGTTAATCTCATAAATCAATTCATATACATCATATCATGAACCCAAACGAAGAAAAGCTCCTAAAGGATTTGAGACACCACTCGAACGACCACTCCCCTACCTTGGTTCCCCATCCTTGGTTCAAGGAAAAATTCCAACCCACCTTCTTTTACCTTGATGGTTATGCCGATCTATTGTTGACCGTTCGCGCATTGACATACCTATCCATGAGGGCAATAAAACCCGAATTGGGTTCGGATGATGTAATGGACAGGAACGAAGAGGAATTCATCCATCAGGCGATGACCATTGCCAACCGATTGATGCCTGTTGGGGAGGAAGCTTTGATGGACCATTTGAACCTATTTTACAGGGAAGAAAAGAAATCGAAAGATGAGGAATGATTTGGAGTGGATAAGCGATTTTTTTTCGAAATGAGATACTGACTTTTTAATTGCGCTCTAAATGTTAATCCTTAAATCACAGATGGCCAAAATTCTAAAAACTAATCTCACTTAATTTGAATACTGCGCAATCATTTTTTCATCAAAGATTCCCTGATTTTAGTGGGCTCAGAGCATTTTTTCATCAAAAACGAAAATCAATCTACAAAATTAATTGTTCAAATAATTGTCTACTTTTTCAATTTATAGAGACTTCAAAAAATCGTTTTTTAGTCAAAAATCTATTGATTTTACTGGGCTGAATGCCTTTTTTAGTCAAAAATGCCCTAAACTTCATTCTTCATTATTTTCGAAAAACACACTGAAAATGGGTTTTTCCGAAGGAAAATGAATCAATAGCGTCGCGCTTGCGCGCTATCCTCTTGCTTTACATTTTTCTTTTGCGAAGCAAAACAAAAAAGAAAGCTTGAAGATTCCATTCCGGATTCATTGTAGGAAAATATCCTTAAATTGTAAGCTCTCCCGAAAAGCTTGTTTTTAAATAGTAATTTATAATATCAAGTTAAATATATGAGAAAAGTGGCAAAAATTTCAGGCTTGACATTTATTGCATCTATTTCCATATATGTCATTCTTTTATCAAGCTGTAATAATGAAGCATATGATAAGGAGTTTGACCGAAAAGTTGAAAATCTAAAAACCTTTTCAAAAGTTTATGGATATGTAAAATATTTTCATCCAAGTGATATGGCTTCGGAAATTGATTGGGCTTCGTTTGCCATCTATGGAGCCGACCGTGTAGAGAGCTGCAAAAATAAGGATGAGTTGATTGATACACTTAAAGCACTCTTTAAGCCCATTGCCCCCACAGTAATCTTTTCAAAAAACCAACCAGGCCAATATAATCTGAAATCTATAACGCCTGAGGACATAGGAGGTATGGAACCAACATATTGGCAGCACAGAGGTGTTGGATATGGCATGGATCCCCAACTTAGAACACCGTACCAAAGTTCAAGGGTAAATGGGCTTATAAAAAAAGACTATTCCCATATGGTCGGTAAACTTTCCATAGGAATCGATGCTTCCAAATACCTCGGGAAAAAGATAAAGTATGTTGCTTGGGCAAAAAAAGGGGATGTTCCTTTGGAGAAAGCATATCTAAGGTTAGCATTGGAGAAATCAGATGGCACTTCTGATTTGAAAATGGAAAACATCACGAGCGATAAATGGAAGCAATACGAGATAATTACCCAGGTTGATTCCATCACTACTTTGATTCATCTCGGTTCTGCCATTAAGGGCAAGGGTTCGATACTGTATGATTTGCCTATGTTGTATTATGAGGAAAATGACAATTGGGTCCAAGTTCCGTTATCAAACAATGATTTTGAAACGGATGTTACATTCAATGAAAATCAACCTAATAAATGGTATTTTGAGGGTGTTGGGTATTTATGCTCTGTAACAGATTTGGATCATTACAGCGGGTCCAAATCGGTCTTGTTAGAATACTCTGGAGTTGTTGAAAAGGAAAAAGGTCAGTCCTTGTTCCCTTCACAACCAAAGTTTGGAGAAACATTGACCAAGGAGGTTGGTAGTGAGATCTATATTCAAATGCCATTGGTTTTATATTCAAACGATGAAGGAACGTATCCCAAAACAAACCAAGAAGGATTGGAGAGATTAAAGCTTACACTTGAAGAAACACCTAGAAATCCGGCCTATTTAAAGGTTAGACTGGGCAATGTGATTAATACATATAATGTCTTTCAGCACTTCTACCCTTACTTTGATGTCGTGGATTTGAATTGGCTAGACGAGCTAAAAAAAGCCTTAACGAACAGTTTCAAAGACTCAACGGGAATGGACCACTTGACAACGCTACAAAAATTCACTGCTCCATTAAAAGATGGCCATATTGTGGTCTCATACAAAGAGAATACTGGATGGCTGACTCCTCCGATTACTTGGACCTGGGTTGAAGAAAAACTTGTAATCACCAACGTTTTGGACAGCAAAATTCCTTTAAGGGTTGGTGATGTTGTCACGGAAATAAATGGTGAGAGCGTTGTTGAATATTTTGAAGAGATAAATTCAAGAATCTCAGCTGGAACAAAAGGGTGGCTGAACCATAGGGCAGAACAGCAAAGCTTAATGGGAGAGAAAGGTTCAGAATTGAATATTAAGGTTGGCAATGAGAACATAAAGCTTATCAGGAGTCAATACCCGTTCAGCTCTGCCACCCGGATGTCAGATTATGAAAAAATCAATGACAGTGTTTTTTATCTGAATTTAAACAGTATAGCAATGGAAGATATTGAAAAGCTTCTTCCAGAACTGGCCAAATCAAAATCAATTATCTGTGATTTGAGGGTATATCCAAGAGGCAACCATGGTTTCATTTCCTATTTGCTGAAAGAAAAAGATACATCGGACTCGTGGATGCAAATCCCTCAAAACATCTACCCTGATAGGAATGAAACCACCTTTCAAAATGCAAATTGGCTGTTACCGAACAAACAACCTTATTTGGGGGACAAGCAAATAATTTTCATGATCAAAGGTTCCGCCATTAGTTATGCTGAGAGTTATATGGGATTCATAAAAGGATATAAATTGGCTACGATAATAGGCGAGCCCACTGCTGGAACGAATGGCAATATCAATCGCTTTGAACTGCCAGGGGGATATAATATTAGGTGGACAGGCATGAAAGTTGTCAAACATGATGGTTCAACATTGCACGGGATTGGCTTTCTTCCTGATATATATGTTCATCGTACAATTGAAGGTGTGAAAGAGGGAAAAGATGAATATTTGGAGGCAGCAATTGAACTCACTAGGAAGTAAGACTTTTATTCGGACTTTGTAGACTCACTTACTAATTTTAATAAAATTAGCATTAACGCCTAATTTCCATATTCAAGCTCTAGTTCTATTTGTAAATCCGGTTCATTTTATGGATTTGCCGCAAATTCAGGGCTGTTTATAAGGGATTCAAGGGTATTTGCCGCAAATTTGACTAGCTAAACGCACCTTTTTCAAAGTCATTTTAAGTTAAGATGCTGTTATATAGCAGGTTATTTGTATATCCACCCTTGCAACACCGGTCTGCCGTGTTGCCCTCTTGCTTTACATTTTTCTTTTGCAGAGCAAAACAAAAAAGAAAGCAATCAAGTTTGGAATCCAAATAAAACATTAAAAATCTATAAGATAAAATAATTACAACACTTGCAGAATTGCACACATTTTCCTTTCCTAGAAAATTCTTATATTTATAATCAATCTACCCTACCCCAAACCTTAGTTGAATAAAAGGAAATTTATGTTTTACATTAAAACATAAAACTAGGGCATAGCCTGCCCTTCTGGAAGTTAAATATGAAGATACCTAACAAAATTCAGCATATAAAAAGGTGTGTGTAATTATTAAAAAGAAAAGTGCTTAAACTTAATCACAAGCTAAATCAGGGAAAGAATCAACTTTTTGGACAATTCAAACTACCATATTCGCTCAATGGCCATTCATACAATCGACCAAAATTAGTTGACGAAAATGACACTAAAAAGGTTGAACACTTAATTGGACATATTTTTATAGGTTACCTCCGTCAAATTGAAAAAAGACAGATTTCACATTTCTTCCCAAACGACAATGATGGACATAAAAATCCTGACTTATTCCTAAGTACTGAGGGAAAACATATTGGAGTTCAGGTTACACAATTTGTGATACGGGATTATCTAGCCAGATTTAATCAAGCAAAGAATATTTGTGAAAAGCTATCCGACTTCATAACAGAAATTTACAACCCTCCAATAATAGTTAATATCCAAATATGTACACCTTGGGACAGTGATGCAATTCCACAAGGAAAAATTAAAACTTATAAAAAACTAGCAAAAGTTATTGCAGAAAGCATTCAAAAAAATATTAAGCATTTAAAAACGAAGAACGAATATTTAAATTTTGATTTGGATAAGAATGATTTTAAAAATATAGCTGAAAGCTATAACCTATATCCAGTACCGGAACGGTACAAATCAAATTATTTTGGGAGGAATAATATCTTTATTGACTATGGGTTTGACTATGTATTAATTCATGAAGAGGACATAAAAGAAACTGCTGAAAAGATATATCAAAGTAAGAATGGAGGCAACTCAGAAATTCTAATAATATGGGGAGATGAATTACATTTTTATAATACAACACCTCATATTATCTTAGAATTGAAAAAAGCGTTTAACGACACTAGCTTTAAATCAGTCTACTTTTTTGGGCTCTACAACCTTAAAGACATCAAAGAAAAAAGATACAATTATCACAAAATAAAATAGCTGCATATAACACGTTGTATTATTAATTGCCGTCGGAAATTCAAAAAGGGAATTTCCTGCAATCAATTATCTTTATTATAGGCGGACATGCCGTACATGAGGGAGTTCTTAACCAATCATACACAAACCGTTAGGTACAATTTAAAAAAAGAAACACATATTTTATTACAATATTGTGGAGTTGTAATCGTGGACTAAAAGTATATTAGGTTTTTGGAGAATTTTGCTTTGTTCAAAGGGAAAACAGAATTTTCTTATTAAATTTCGCTATAATACTTCTCACTTTCAATGTTTTACATAAAACCAACCTTTTAATGAAAATTCTACATTTAACAGATTATCATTTTGCTAAATCAGGACCAAAATCAATTCAAAAACAGAAGGACTTAGTTCTAGCCTTATTAAAAGCTATAAAGGATTTAGAATTTGATTTCATCATTTTTTCAGGAGACTTAGTTCATACCGGTTCTGAATCTATTTGGTTTCGAGAAGCTTTTGACTCATTAATCAAACCAATCTTAGAATTAAAACAAAAAAGTATTTCTGATGTGTTTTTTTGTCAAGGTAATCATGATGTCGATAGAACGAAAATAAGAGAACCCTTTATAAAATATCTAGATGAAGAAATAACTACAGAAGATGATTTAAACGATTTTTCAGATTATTCCAAAAATGATTTTACCGATACCTTAGAATCATCCAAAAACTATTTTGATTTTATATCTGGTCTTAATTTTCCAAAAGAAGATTACCTGAGTGAGATGTACACTGTGCACAAAAGATCCGTAAATGGACTGAAGTTAGGGATAGTTTCAATTAATACTTCATGGAGATCCACTGGTAATGATGAAAATAAATTGTTATTTCCTACTAAGTTCATTTATGAATCCATAGAAAAAATCGAAGGGGTTGATAGGAAAATCCTAGTTCATCACCACCCATTAAGCTTTTTGGAGTCTAACAACCAATACGTTATTGAAGATATAATCCATAACAAATTTGATTTAACATTTTTTGGCCACATTCACAAATCAATTACATCTCTAGATTATACTCCAAAAACAGGTTTGATAAAAATTATTTCCCCAGCTTCTTTAAAATATCATCAAGGTGGAGAGATAGGTTTTTCATTAATAAATTTTGATTTTGACGAATCTAGGTTTATGGTAGATACATTACTTTATGATGAAAGAAATAATTTTTTTTACAAAAGTCCTAATCAAATATGGTACGAAATACCTGAGGATGAGATAACAAAAAAGCAAAATTCTTTTAGAAGAACTCTTCGTAAGGTTTTAAGAAAAGAAAAAGAATTAGCTCAGGACTTGTTTGTTTCCTTTAGTGAAAAAAATAAGAGTTTCATTGATGTTTTTGTTTCTCCAATTCTTAAGAAACACAATTTTGGAGAAAGCAAGTCAAAGCTTAAATCCTATAATTTAGATGACATTATCAAAGATGATAATAGTTATCTCATTTTTGGTGATGACAAATGTGGAAAAACGTCTTTACTTAAAAAAATTCAAATCGAATTACTCGAAAACTATGAGTATCTACAGTCGATTCCCTTTTTTGTTGATTTTCGTGTAACGCAGTTTATTGGCACAAAAGAGGAGTTCGAAAAAAAATTTAGAAATTACTATGATTTAAACACAAATACTACTAGAGAATTATTGGGTAGCAAAAATTTGATTTTATTATTAGATAATTTTGATCTTACTAATCAAACTCATGAAAATTTCGTCAGGTATTTGATTGATAATTATCCATTAAGCAAAATAGTTGGAACGAGCGAGAAAGGCACCGAGTTTCTAATAAAATCACCTGGCCTTGATGGCAATGAATTTATTCCCCTGAAATTTGAGAATTTAAGAAAGAAGCAAGTACGCGCATTAACTAAGAAATGGACACCACTAGATACCCATAAAACTGAAGAGGTAGTAACTAAAATAAGTTCAATTTTCAAACAACTTTCAATTCCATTTAATTTTTGGACAGTATCTCTTTTCCTTTGGGTGTTTAAAAAAAGTGGAGAAAAGAGTATTCAAAACAATGTTGGCTTAGTAAACCTGTATATTGAATCATTACTTGAAAGAGAAAACTTAATTAAATCAAATGCAAACTTTGATTATGATAAGTATCTAAAACTATTAAGTCATTTAGCCTACCATTTGCTTGTAAATTATCACAAAAGCACATACAGTGCACCCGAACTTGAAATCCTAAATTTTATTGGTGATTATTTGAGACAGAACCCTAGGAACAAAAAAGTAAGTCCAGTAGATGTCTGGGAATATTTGAAAGAAAGAGGAATCTTTAAAAAAGTAGATGATGATAATTATAGTTTTAGATTGAATGGTGTTTTTGAATATTTCCTTGGATATCACATGAAAGTGGACCCCAAATTCAAGGAACATGTATTAGAAAGTGATCAATTATACATTACTTTTAAAAATGAATTTGAGATTTACGCTGGTCTTTCGCGAAGCGATGAAGCCTTTCTGGATGCTATTTTTGAAAAATCCAAAGTGATTTTTGAGTCCTTGAATACTGAATTTGATACACTATCATTAGATAAATCACTCAATGTTCGAGCTAGGATCCTACCCAATTATGAAAGAAAGATGATGGAACTATCAAGAAAAACAAGGTCATTGACTTTTGAGGAACTTGATGAATTGGACGAATTGGCAAATGAACTTGACATTGATACTCAGACAATTGAAGGAGTAAAACAAAAACAGGCTATCGAATTGAACCAAGAAGATATTGGTGTATTAGATAATGCTCTGTTTATTCTAGGTAGAGTTTTTAGAAATATTGATGAAATCAATTCCGAAAAAAAAGTAAAGGATATTTTTAATTATTACATAAAATCAGTTTGTCAGTGGGGATTAAGAATTATAGATACTTCAAAAGCAATTGATTTTCAAACTAAAGTGGAAACGGAAGATGAAATTGACCTATTATACGATTTAACACAAAAGATAATTCCCTATGTTGTTCAAACTAGTGCATCTAATCATATTTTACATAGGAATCTTGAAGGAATCATTCTTGATAGGATTGAGTTACTTAAAAAAGACCACTTTGGAAAAGAAAATCAATTTGAATTATTCGTTCTTCTTTTTATGCTGGTAGATTTAAACATAAAAGGAAATAACAAATTTATAAAGGAGGCATCCGAACTAATAACCATTCCCGTTTTACGTTTTGCAATATTATTAAAGTTAAACGAGTATTTGGTTTTCAAAACAAATGAAGATAAAGAGTTGGAAAGGATGCTAGGGAAAGCCATTCAAAACCAAAGACTAAAAATTAATAAAACAACGGACAGGGGTTTAATCCAACAGGAAATCTCAGATCAGAAAAAAAGAAAAAGATTAGGGAGTTAGTAATTCTTTTCTGTTAATCTATGTCTACAGATATTACCAGTACCTAAATAAAAACGGGAAGAGGTTCAAAAAGATTAAGCATTTGGGATAAACCTCAAATTATTCTGGAAAATTTTGACCTTAAATGTTAAAGTTTGGCCCCAAACCTTATTTTTTTCAATGCGCGTGCAAATTGCGTGCAAATGAAAAAGGCTCCAGAGTATGAATTTCTCTGAAGCCTTGCTATCTCTGCTCCCCCTCTTGGACTCGAACCAAGGACCCTCTGATTAACAGTCAGATGCTCTAACCAACTGAGCTAAGGAGGAATATTTTACCTTAAGCGGGTGCAAATATAATGGATTCTTTTTTACACCACAAACAAAAAAATTGCTTTTCTATTTAAAAAGCCATTTGTATAAATCGTTACCATTGGCAAACAACAACAAAGCGATCAATATAAAGAATCCTATCATTTGGGCGTATTCCAAAAATTTATCGCTCGGCTTGCGTCCCGTTACCATTTCGTAGAGCAGGAACATTACATGTCCTCCATCCAATGCAGGGATGGGTAAAATGTTCATAAAGGCCAAAATAATGGATATAAATGCCGTTGTGGCCCAAAATGCCGGCCAGTTCCAAGTATCGGGAAACATACCTCCAATAGCTGCAAAACCACCAACCTCTTTATAGGCTCCAGTATCCGGATTAAATATCTTTTTCATTCCCTTGATGTAGTCAGAAAGCGTTTTTACACCCTTGTTCCATCCAGCAGGAATGGATTCCCAGAATGAATAAGTCAATGTTCTTTGCTCCAAATAGCCTTTTTCTTTGTATTCCTCTGGGGTCATCCCTAAAGCAACTCCCAAAGCTGCGTCTTCAGAAACATTTAATGTCAAGTCCACAATATCTCCATTGCGATTAACCTTTACAGGAACGGTACCTCCCTTGTTGGCTTCCAATATAGGAATAACCTGATCTTTGTATTCCACTGGTTTTCCTGCCATTTCAACTACAGCATCTCCTTCTTGCAGGCCACTGCCCAAATTGGGCGATTTCTTAGGAATTCCACTAATAACAAACGGAACCCTGTAGTAAATAAAACGTGCTTTTTCTTTATCCTCCGATAAGGTTTCTATAAAATCAACCGGGATTGCTTTTTCAATAACCTTTCCATCTCTCTCAATGGTATAGGTTTCTCCTACTATCATTTCAGGAAGTATTTGCTGTAAAGCCTCCACCTTTTTACCATCAATGGATAAAACTTTATCCCCTGTCTGGACACCCAACTCATCTCCCAAGCTTTTCTCGGTAACCCAAATCCCATCCTTAAGGCTATCGTTGGCAATGTACTGCTCGCCATAGGTAAAAACAAGACCGATAAAGATGACCACCGCCAAAACAAAGTTAACGGTTACTCCACCGAGCATAATAATCAAACGTTGCCAAGCTGGTTTGCTACGGAACTCCCATGGTTTTGGCTCCTCCTTCATCTGCTCCTTGTCCATGCTCTCATCGATCATCCCGGATATTTTTACATATCCGCCCAAGGGCAACCACCCAATACCATAAACGGTCTCCCCTATTTTCTTTTTGAAAAGAGAGAACTTCACATCAAAAAAGAGATAAAACTTCTCCACCCTTGTCTTAAAAAGCTTTGCCGGGATAAAGTGTCCAAACTCGTGAAGTACGATCAAGAGCGATAAACTTAGAAAGAATTGTATGGTCTTTATAACTATAGGGGTCATCCGTCGTCTTTTGTTAAAACGCACAAAAGTAACCTTTTAGGGATTGATAAAAAAACCGCAATTTTAATCCTGGTATCATTTAAGAAAGATTTAGCAACAATAAGCCTCTTTCTCCTTGAAGAATAGCTATTTGGAGCGTAATTTTGCAACTATGGGATCATTCTTCGCCAAGTACAAAATGTTCGGAATCGTAATGCTGGTACTCTCCGGCATCATTGTCTATCTCTTTTACAATGCACTGCAACCCAAAAAAATGCTCCCGGTCTATCAGCCTTCCATGGTGGATAAATCTCTAGTGGACAGCACCTTGCACTACACCAAAAAATACCACAAAGTGGCAGATTTTTCTCTGGTGAACCAAAATGGGGAAACTATCACACAGGAAGATTACAGGGACAAAATTTACGTGGCCGATTTCTTTTTCACCACCTGCCTCACCATTTGCCCCATTATGACCAAGAATATGGGCGAAGTCCAAGAAGCCATAAAGGACGACCCAAACATTATGCTCCTCTCCCATTCGGTCACGCCGCAAATCGATACGGTTGCCCAATTAAAACGGTACGCCCTGGAAAAAGGGGTGATCGATAGCAAATGGAACTTGGTGACCGGTGATAAAAAACAGATTTATGAGCTCGCCAGAAAATCTTATTTAGCAGTTAAAAACGATGGGGACGGAGGGCCGTTCGATATGATCCATACCGAAAATTTTATTTTGGTGGACAAGGAAAAACGGATTCGAGGCTTTTATGATGGTACCGATCGGGAAGAAATAGACCGACTACTTGGCGACATTAAAATACTTGAAGCCAGCTATAAAGAATGATTCCCTGCACCTTTCTCTATAATTAGACCATTAAATTATCCTTTTTTACTTATTTTTGGCCTTACTTAAATTTATTCTAAATAAGAACAGTGGTGACCGTTGCAGATTTACAATATGGACAAAAGGGGATAATCAAAGATTTCACCGAACATATACTTCCTATAAAGTTGTTGGAATTGGGGTGCTTGCCCGGAAATAGTGTGGAGCTTTTGCAAATTGCACCGTTGAACGACCCCATCTATATCAACCTCAGCGGAAGCCATTTGGCAATCAGAAGATCCTTGGCTGCACTTATTGAGCTGGAAATTATTGAAGAAACGCAGGCCAAATGAGCAAGAACATCAATGTAGCCCTGATCGGCAATCCCAATACTGGAAAAACCTCAGTTTTCAATCAACTTACCGGTCTCAAGCAGAAAGTAGGGAACTATCCAGGCATAACGGTTGAGAAAAAAGAAGGAATCTGTAAACTTCCAAGGGGCGTAAAGGCCCATATCCTGGATCTGCCCGGCACCTATAGCCTTAACACTACTTCGTTGGATGAAAGTCTGGTCGTAGAGCTTTTGCTCAATAAAAACGACAAGGACTATCCAGATGTTGCCGTAGTGATCAGCGATGTGGAAAACCTAAAAAGGAACCTACTGCTTTTCACCCAGATAAAAGACCTAAAGATTCCAAGCATTCTGGTCATCAATATGGCGGATCGTATGGACCGTAAGGGCATTTCGTTGGATGTGGAGGCCATGGAAAAAAAGCTGGACACCAAGATTGCCCTCGTGAGTACCAGAAAAAATACCGGAATAGATAGAATCAAGGAACTTATTGCCGACTACAAGAGCATCTCCTCAAAACCTATCTTGGATACCTCCAGAATTTCCCCGGAATATTTTGAGCGTCTAAAAAGCACCTTTCCACAAGAAGACCTCTACAAATTGTGGTTGGTGATCACGCAGGATGTCAACTTTATGCCCATCGAGAAAAAACGCATTCAGGATGCGACCGATTTCTCCACCAAGTCCAAGGACGAACTCAAAAAATTACAGCATAAGGAGACTGTACTCAGATACCAACTCATCAACAATATTTTAAAGGAAACCTACAAGGTCGATTTTATGGCCGCCAAAGGTCTTCGGGCATCATTGGATAAGATTTTGACCCACAAAGTCTTTGGTTACCTTATTTTCTTTGCCATCCTATTGCTTATTTTCCAAGCCATTTTTGAGTGGAGCTCCTACCCCATGGATTTTATTGATGAAAACTTTGCCTTGGCTGCGGAATGGATCAAAAATACCTTACCTCCCGGGGTTTTCACCGATTTACTTGCGGAAGGGATAGTGGCCGGTATTGGCGGAATCGTCATTTTTATTCCCCAAATCGCTTTCTTGTTCCTCTTCATTTCATTATTGGAAGAATCCGGATATATGAGCCGCGTAGTATTCTTGATGGATAGGCTGATGCGTCCCTTTGGATTGAGCGGGAAGAGCGTCGTCCCATTGATTTCAGGAAATGCCTGCGCAATTCCGGCCATTATGGCCACACGTACCATAGAGAATTGGAAGGAACGCCTTATTACCATTTTGGTGACGCCCTTTACCACATGCTCCGCAAGATTGCCCGTTTACTTAATTCTGATAGCGCTCGTAATTCCGGAAGGAAGCTTTTTAGGATTAAGTTTCCAAGCATTGACTTTGATGCTCCTATATCTCATTGGCTTTGGAATGGCTCTTTTATCTGCTATGGTCCTAAATAAGATCCTTAAAATAAAGAGTAGGGCCATTTTTATGATCGAGATGCCGACCTATCGCTTGCCCTTGCTGAAAAATGTTGGCTATACCGTGATTGAAAAGACCAAGAGCTTTGTGCTCGGTGCAGGTAAGATTATTTTGGCTATATCAATTGTATTATGGTTTTTGGGCTCCAACGGTTATTCTGATGATTTCCAGAATGCCGAAAGTATTGTAGCCGAACGTATCGAGAACGAAGGATTGAGCACCTACAGCAAAAATTATGTCCAGAACAATATAGATGCCTATCGCACCAACGCAGAAGCCAAAGGTATGGCCGCTGGTGCAATACAGGATTCCATCCAAATGCTCAGGGAAGAACTTTCCGAAAGAGCCGTTGCCCAGGAAATTGCCAGCTACAAATTAGAGCACTCGTACATTGGTCAAGCAGGAAAAGCTTTTGAACCACTTGTCGAGCCTTTGGGCTACGATTGGAAAATCGGAATAGCCGTTTTGACCTCCTTTGCCGCACGCGAAGTGTTCGTAGGGACCTTGGCTACCATTTACAGTGTGGGAAGCGATGAAGAAGAAACCATACAGAACCGTATGGCCGCGGAACTGGATGAAGATGGCGAACCACTGTTCAATTTGGCTTCCGGCATCTCTTTAATGTTGTTCTATGCCTTTGCCATGCAATGCATGAGCACGCTCGCCATTGTAAAAAGAGAAACCAATTCATGGAAATGGCCCATGATTCAATTGGGCTTTATGAGCGTTTTTGCATATATTATGGCATTGATGGCCTATCAAATATTAAGTTAATCCAAAAATGGTTCAACAAATTTTAGCATACGGAACATTGATTATTGCAGCAGGCTATTTGGTGTGGAAATTCTTGCTTCCCAAATCACTCTTCAGCAAAGGAGGCAAAGATTCCAATTCCTGCGGAAGCGACAACTGCGGTTGCAGTTAACTTCTTTTTAATGCAGTTGTCAGGTCGTGCGCAGTCGAGGTCTTTAGAATAGTAAATGATGATTGAATCATCGACTAAATATTATTACACTGAATATCATTGTTTTACTACTTTAGTCCATAGGATATTACCGTTAAGAACACGGTAAGCAAAAAACAACTTTTGAACACAAATCTTGTTTGATTAAACTTCGATAAGAATAGAAATAATCTAGAAGTATTCTGTTCTATATTTAAAATTATCCCTCAATTCATAGGCCTGTTCATAGTCAAGCCCTATTCCAAAACTATGGTTGACGATTGCCTTGCCGCCAAAAGCCAACCCTTATTGCTCGATATCCAAATATTCGTGAATCGCCTTGGTATCCATTGATTCTCATCTGTGGTCATACTCGGTGGTTGCTGCAACTCCTTTCCCATAACCACGGCTACATTGTCATTAAAGGTTATTCTCTCGATGATTCGTTTTACCTTGGGAAAGGTATGTCCATTTTCCATTAGTGCAACTATCTCCTTGGGAGTCACTATTTTTCCTTTGGTATTGTTCACAACATAATCAGGGGACCAAATATCCAACAATGCGGCTGTATCCCCTTCGTCCAGCAATTTCGTCCATTTTTTTTCCAATTTTCGAATTTCCATTTCATCCTTCGACTGCCCGTAGGTAAGGCATACCATCAATAGCAACAGTGTAAGGGAGCTTATCTTTTTCATTGTCATAAGGTTAAGTCCATATTTTGCGTACGTAATTCCAATTATCCATAAAAAATAAATTATTTCCTGAAAGAGTCTGATATAAAGGTCATAAAGTCGGGCAATATCCCACGCCAATAGGCCCAGTCATGGGCACCATTTTGAATTCTGAACTCATGCGCCACACCCTTGGCCTTCAGCACTGTATGCAACATCACATTGTTGGGCGACAAATGATCATCATCGCCACAGCTTATGTACCATTTTATGTTTTGTTCCGCATCCTTAGGTTGGTTTTCAAAAAATGATATCACATCATAAGGTTTGTACCAATCCATCAATATCTTTTCACTGACATTCGGATACTTTCCTTTCAGGAATTGGGAATCATATTTTCTTACTGCTCCGCTCAAAGCGCAGGCCACCGAGAATTCTTCCGGTTGATGAACGGCATATTGGATCACGGCCGCACCCCCCAGGGAAGCCCCGGCAATGGCCTTGCTATCCCTATCTTTACGGCATCGATAGTTTTGTTCGATATGTGGAATGAATTCCTTGAAAAAGAAATCCTCAAAATCAAAATCGCCTTCGGGATCATTAAAATAACTGATTCTTTTTGACCCATAGTTGGCATCCGGTGTCACCACTATCATAGGAACTATATCTCCATTTGCGATGGCATTGTCCAAGTAATGCTTCAATTCCCCATAATAGAGCCAAGACCGATGATCTGGAACCGTGTTTCGAGGTCCAGCGGGATGCAACAGATAAAGAACCGGGTAGGTCCTATCGGAAGTATCATAACCCTGTGGCAAATAAATGGAATAGTGTCGCTCTTTCTTTAGAATGGAGCTTTCAAGAGTCTTGGCTTCATAAACCTTTCCTTGATTTTGGGCATTTACAGACAAAGTATTCCATAAAATGACCCCTAGAACAATAAAATATCTCATATTAAATGGTATAGGCAAGAGTTAACTGTTTGTTTGAAGATAAGTGTGCGTACTTTAACTTGATCAATCCAGATCAGCATCCAGATATATTCAATCTGCAATCTTATTGTTCTTGTCAAAAGACATAAAGAAATTGATCCAAATGTTCCTTGAAATCCTTAAAATCAAGGGTAGTGACAAAATCATTACTACCACTATTGCACAATAGGTCGTAATTAAGCTTAAATCAAAAATGAGAAATGCCAACACAAAGGTTGCAATGGCAAAAACCAGGCCCACAGGATAGCTTACATACATAGCACCGTAAAAAAAGGAAGGTTCTATCTTATACTTCGTTTTACAGTGGCTGCATCTTTCTTTCATTTTCAAAGTACTGTGCAATTTATAGGGATTTGGTTCCTCATACATACTTTCATTTTGACAAACAGGACATTTACCAGTAAAAACACTATAGACCTTTGTACCTTCAAAAATTTCCATGATCAATTTTTAAAAACGCTAACCTTTTTAATTTAAATGACAAAGGTAAAAACGAAACCATTCTTAGTCTTATACAATACTCTCCATTATTTGTACATTTAGGACATTTACATACAATAAATCCATGATTCCAATTTTAAACATATCGGAGTTTGAAAAAAAGATAAGCACAAATGAGGTATACAGCAATGAACTGGGAAAGCACCTGATGAACAACAGTGACATAGTCCACACGGCTCATAAACATGATTTTTTCCTATGCGTCCTTTTTACCAAGGGAAGAGGTACACATGAAATTGATTTCAACAATTATGACCTTGGCCCAGGGAGTGTGTTTTTCTTAAAACCGGGCCAAACCCATTTATGGAAATTTGACAGCGAGCCTGATGGTTTCATATTTTTTCATGCCAGGGATTTCTTTGAAATTGGCTTTTCGGATACCAAACTTGAACAATTCCCTTTCTACTTTTCTAATGAAAACCCACCAAACCTTCACATAAATTTGGATAATCTTGAACAAATCAAGACGCGGTTTGCCGAATTGAATTCCGAATACCATAAAAATCTACCCTTTAAAGAACAAAAGTTACAGAGTTTGATAAGACTAACCTATATTGACCTGTCCCGATTATATTCCTCATATGAATCGCACAAAATTATAGCTTCAACAACCTATCTCAACACTCTAAGGAACTTGGAAACCTTGATCCAAAAAAATTATAGCAAGGAAAAAAGGGTACGGTATTACGCGGAAAAACTAAACATCACTACAAAGCATTTGAACAGAGTTACCATGGAATCCATTGGCAAGTCACCCTCAGAACTAATCCAAGAACGTTTATTATTGGAAGCCAAGCGACTCTTGGTACATTCAGAAAATTCCTTGGTAAATATCTCTGACTTTCTGGGGTTTAAGGATTATGCCCATTTCTCTAAAGTTTTTAAAGCTAAAACAGGAACCACACCAACAGATTTTAGAAAGAAATACAAAAGTTCAGTTTCATGACCTCGCGACTACGTTCTCACATCCTATTTCCAACAACTTATCTTCACAAATCACAATTTTTCAATTTTTTTCCTCCCTTTCTGTAACCTTTCTTAATTTCCTGACTATATAAGTTAAACACCAACTAAAAAACAGCATTTGGAAACACTTTCAGATGAAATGATCATGCAAAAAGTATCCGAAGGCAACTTGGATCTGCTCAAGATACTTTTTGACCGACACCACAAACATGTGTACAATTTTCTGTACAAAATGTCGGGCGATCGCATGTTGGCCGAAGATCTTACACAAGATGTTTTTTACAAACTGATCAAGTATCGGAACTCATACAACAATGGATCCTTCTTGTCGTGGATGTTTACTATAGCGCGCAACAGCCTAAAAACATATTACACAAGAAACCATAAGTCGCATGATGATATCGAGGTATTGGCATACCAAGCAGTGGAAGAAGAAAATGATACAAGCGAGAACAATGCCCACCTGCAATATGCCCTGAGCCAACTTGATCCGTACGATAGGGAACTTGTGATTTTGAACCGATACAGGGAAATCAAGTACGATGACCTTGCGGAAATAATGGGGAGTACCCCTGGAGCCGTAAAGACCAGAGTGTGCAGAATCTTAAAAAAATTGAAGAATATCTATTTAGAAAGCATATAGCCATGGAAAAGAATCATGTTTTTGACCAAATACCCGATTATCTGGATGGCAATTTGAACAAATCTGCCGAGGCTGAATTTGAAAAGCACCTTGAACAATGTGCCGATTGCCAAAAGGAACTGGAGGAGATGAAGACCTTTTTCAATGTGTTTGAAGAAGAGGTTCCAACACCCTCGGATAGGCTTAAAGCAAAGTTTGAATCTACACTTGAACAGGAAAAAATAAATCAGGGGAAAGTAGTTCAACTTGAAGCCAAACCATCATCAAACTGGATAGGAAATATTTTGAAAATCGCAGCGAGTATTGCACTGTTGGTTGCCGCCTTCCAAATGGGAAGTCTGTTCCAGCAGCGAAAAGTGAACGAAGACATTGCGCAGCTTCAGGACGAGACCAATCAGATGAAGCAAACGGCCATGTTATCGTTGATGGAGAACCAATCTGCCAGTAAGCGTATTCAAGGAGTGAACTATATCGAGGAATTTGAACAGCCCGATGAAGCCATCATCCAAGCCCTTGCCAACCGATTGCTCTATGATGAAAATGATAATGTTCGGATGACCGCCTTTGAGGCACTGGTCAAGTTCACTTCCTCCGAAACCGTTAAAACCACTTTTATAAACGCCTTGGAGCAAGAAAAAAACCCAAGTATCCAAGTGGCGATTATTCAGGCTTTGGTGCAAATACAGGAGAAAAAAGCGGCCGAACCCATGAAAAAGTTACTGGAAAAAGAAGACACACAACCTTTTATCAAAGATCAAATCAGGGCAGTATTGCCAAGCATAACATAAACATCAAAAAGCGAAAATCATGAGAAAATTCACATTTATTTTAATGGCCCTTTTTGTGGGCACCATTGCCAGAGCACAAAGCGACTACACCAAATCCCTCAATGGAATCCAATGGGTAAAAATCGAGTCCAAAACCGATATTGTGGTCAAAACCCACAGCTCCAATGAACTGTTGATCAAATCGGGGCCCGAAGTAAAAACACCCGAACGCGCCAAAGGCCTTAAATTGGTCGGCGAAGGCGGTACGGACAATACCAACGTAGGTTTTTCCGTGGTACAGGACGGGAATACCCTGATCGTTTACAACCTCCGCAAGAGCAAAGGTGCCGAAATCTACCTCCCCGCCTCACAGAACATTGCCGTAAAGAGTACCTGGAACGGCGATATTGAAATCGATGGTTTTTCGGGAGAAATAGAAGCGGATGCACAACTCAACGGAGGTGTAAAACTATTGAACGTAAACGGACCTGTTACGGCGAACTCATTGAACGGTGAGCTGGAAGTGGTTTTCGGAAAAGTGACGCAGGATTCCCCTATTTCCCTCTATTCCACCAACGGGGCCGTAGATGTCAGCCTTCCATCGAATACACCCGCCAATTTGGCCCTGAGCACCTTAAACGGAAATGTCTACACCGATTTTGAGGTAAAATCCGAGGATAAAAATGGGTTGAAATCTGTATTAGGAAGGAACATTAAAGCATCCATTAACGGAGGTGGGGTTAAAATATCCATGAAGTCCACCAACGGGAACATGTACCTAAGAAAAAAATAAATCAAACTGTCACATCGAGCGCAGTCGAAATGCTCAAGATGGCAAAACATCAATTACATATTAAAATCAAAAAATCGAACAGTCATGAAAAAATTCATCACCACCGTATTTATGGGGTTGGCCATACTATCCTTGGCCGCACAAAAAGTCATTGAAAAAAGCTTCAATTATTCTGGGCAATCCATTGACCTGGATGTAAAATTCGCCAATAACATCGAGGTGAAAACTTGGGATAAATCCACCGTTTATTTTAAGGCCGACATAAAAACAGAGGACGGTAAATTTATTGACCTCTATAAATTGGATATTGATGAGAGAAGCAGTTCACTGCATATCGAATCAGATGCAAAACCCGTTTTTGAAGCATTCCACGATGAATGGAACAAAAACAACCCCAATAAGGAGAAGCGTTACTATTTTACGCATGACACCTATGAGTTCAATTATGTGCTGTATGTGCCCAAAGGCACAACCTTTAAAGTCAGCAGTATAAACGGTGACCTCAAATCTGAAATTATTGAAGGGGATTTAACCGCGGATTTGATCAACGGGGACATTGATATTGCCAAATATGATGGTGACATGGACCTACAGACCATCAACGGAGAAATAGATTTGGTAATGAAGAATTCCAGATTGGTCGCAGAAACCATCCATGGCAACATTTATGCCGATGAGGGTATGGAACTGACCGTAAGTGACCGATATGTGGGCCAAAAGGTGGAAGGTAGTTTCGACAATGCCACGCACCGACTAAAACTGAATACCATAAACGGTAACATGTACCTAAGGCTTTAAACCAAATTGGAAACAAAGGAATAGAGCAACAAAGCCCATCCTGCTGTCAAAAGCAATCCACCAAGCGGGGTCACTGGGCCCAGAAACTTTGGTTTGTTGCCTTTTGCCGCGCCCAAACAAAGGGCGTAAATGCTGAAGGAAAACAATAGGGTCCCGAAAATAAAACAGTTGACTATCCAAGAATCCAGTGGTTGATCAAAGCTTAAATTAAATCCTAGGACCAATAGCACAATAGCGTGATACATCTGATATTTGACCCCTGTCTCAAAACTTTGCAGTAGTTCGGGGGTCAATCTCTTTTTTAGGGCGTGGGCACCAAATGCACCAAAAATTACGGATAAAAGCCCGTACAACGCTCCCATGAACTGGGCCATAAATAGTGTTCCCATATTTTTAAAGATCTATATGAATTTCGTGATCGGAGCTCATCTTAAAGGCACATTCCTTGAACTTGGGCGGACCGAAGGTTTTCATCTTTGCCTTTGAAAAAGCCACCTTTTCCTTTGGAATCCCCAACCAATTGGTATCCAGTTTTCCATTATTGTTCTCATCATGGAAAATGGCCAATGCATACTCGCCCGCAGGAAGATCGGTAATATGCATCATCACACTTCCTTGGTGGGCCACTACACTGTTCGTCTTCAATACATGATCAAAGGACAAAAAAGCTTCGTCGGAATCATAAACGGCCACACTTACCTTGCCCTTTGCGGACTCCACGTTGTTGACCTGTATGGAAAGTGTATTCTGAGAAAGGCCTATCACGGGCAACAACAATAAAAAAATAAAAGCTTTCATATCTATTTATTGGTTCCTCTGGCGGTTTCTTGATTGTTCATCAATTCAGTCCGTAAAATTGCAAATAATTCCTCTGTTTTAAGACTGTCCTGAAGATTTACATACAATTTAAGGGAATCGTGGTGCACCACTTTTATTTTTTGTTGATAGAGGTCGTCCACAAAAACATAGACTTTGGTATTGGTAATGGAGTCCTTGAAAACCCCTTTTTCCTTTTCCATCCAAGAAAAACCGTTGGATCGCTCCATTTCGGGCAATTTCTCCACCCAAACCACGCTGTCCAGTTCCGCTAAAGGTATTTTTTGATAGTAGATCCCCGAGTAGATCTTTAGGTTTCCCTCCTCAATTTTGTGCCAGTTTTTATAGTGTTCCACAAAGGCGAAAACACATAGCGCCACGGTCAGAATGATGAGAACATTCCACAACCAATGTCTTTTTTTTGATTTCATAGTATTTCTCGAAATTCCTTGTGTTCAAAAAGAGTGTCGACCACAAAGAAACATAATTAATAGAACAACATTGAAATCCATCCAATATTGTGCCCTATCTTTTTATCTTTAAAAAATCAAAACTCGAATTGTTTTCATCACCCAAGTAAGCCTATGAATTTCAACAACAAAAACGTATTGGTCACAGGTGCCTCGCGAGGTATCGGGAAGGCAACCGCCATGGCATTCACCAAAAAAGGAGCCAAAGTGGGCATCAATTATCGCAGTAATGATGAAGTGGCCCATCAAACTTTATCAGAATTACCTGGGGAAGGGCATCAACTTTTTAAAAGAGACATTTCCCAAAAATCTGAAACGGAAGCTCTTATTACTGATTTTGTAAAAGCCTATGGCCAACTGGACGTTTTAGTGAACAATGCAGGCATTTCCATTTTTCATGAAATAGACGAAGTTGATTTTGACCATTGGACGAACGCCTGGGAAAAAACCTTTGAAACCAACTTATTTGCCGTGGCCAATTTATGCTATTGGGGAGCCAAGGCCATGATGAAAACCGGTGGCGGACATATCGTAAGCGTATCCTCTAGGGGTGCATTTCGTGGCGAACCCACCAAACCAGCTTATGGGGCAAGCAAAGCTGCATTGAATTCCATGAGTCAGTCCCTGGCCAAAAAATTGGCGCCTCACCACATTTATGTCGGAGTGGTCGCCCCTGGATTCACCGAAACCGAAATGGCCAAAGAGACCCTTACCCCTGCCGAGCGGGAAAACCTGTTGCGCGAATCCCCTTTTAAACGTATGGCACAGCCCGAAGAGGTGGCCCATGCGATATTGTTCCTGGCATCCTCCGAGGCCGCTTACTCCTCTGGAACCATCATCGATGTTAACGGGGCATCATACCTAAGAAGTTGATTATATGAAGGCCGCCACCGTAGCACAACTCAAAAAAGAACTCAAATTCAAGTCGCAGGACGAAGTCCTTGAGCTTTGCCTTCGTTTGGCACGTTTCAAAAAAGAAAACAAGGAACTCCTCACCTATTTGCTGTTCGAATCAGATAGCGAGGAAGGATACATAGAAACCGTAAAAGAGGAGGTCGATTCCATGTTCTCCGACATCAACGTGAACAGTTATTTCTACATCAAAAAAAGTGTTCGGAAAATACTTCGGACCATCAAAAAATATATTCGGTATTCGGGGAATAAGGCTACCGAAGTGGAACTGTTGCTGTATTTCTGTGAAAAGTTGAAATCATTCCGTCCTTCCATCAACAGAAATACCACATTGATGAATTTGTATAACCGTCAATTGGAGTACATCAAAAAGAAAATCCCATTACTGCATGAAGACTTGCAATACGATTATGGGGTAATTCTTGAGGAGCTCCATTTTTGATTGCACAAAAAAACACATCAAATTCCCTAAAAAAACTCAAAATATTCAAGAGTTTGGATGATTTGGTTAAATTTTCTCATCCATATTGAGTAAATTGTGACTTTATTCTAACTACTCATAACCAACCTTGACATCATGAGAATGCCAACAACCTCCCTGAAGACATGGACATTACTTTTCATGTTTTTTTCAACCTTATTTATTTACGCACAAAATGAACCCCCTATTACCATTGACACCAGCTTTTACAGCGGTTTTGAATGGCGGAACATTGGCCCGAACCGTGGCGGTAGAAGCTTAGGGGCTTCAGGAAGCCCTTCCCGACCCAATGAATATTATTTTGGAGCCACTGGAGGCGGTCTGTGGAAGACCATCGATGGAGGAAACACATGGAAATGTGTAACCGATGGCCAAATTACCAGTTCATCCGTAGGCGCCGTAGCGGTGGCCGAAACCAACCCAGATGTGGTTTATATCGGAATGGGAGAAACCCAGCTGCGCGGAAGCATCACCCAGGGTGACGGTGTTTACAAAACAACAGATGGCGGAAAAACTTGGAAACATCTAGGCTTGGAAGAAACCCAAGCCATTTCCAGGGTTCGAGTGGACCCGACGAACGAAGATATTGTCTACGTGGCCGCGTTGGGACACCCCTACGGCGAAAACGAGGAACGCGGTGTTTTTAAATCCGTAGATGGAGGCGAAACTTGGAAAAAAGTACTCTATGTCAGCGATAAAGCTGGTGCTGCCGATTTGATCATAGACCGAAATAATCCCGATGTATTGTATGCCAGCACATGGCAAGTGTACCGTAAAGCATGGAAAATGTGGGGCGGTGGTCCAGATAGTAAACTTTGGAAGTCTACAGATGGTGGAGAAACTTGGACAGACCTCACCGAAAATCCAGGGATGCCCGAAGGCCCGATCGGTAAAATTGGGGTAACCGTTTCCCCTGCAGATTCTGACAGGGTTTGGGCCATTGTAGAGGCCAATGAAGGTGGGGTTTTCCGTTCCGATGACGCTGGCAAGACGTGGGAACTCACCAACAACGAACGTAAACTGAGACAACGTGCCTTTTACTATTCCAGAATTTATGCTGACCCCAAAGACAAAGACGTAGTATATGGTTTGAATGTCGGTTTCTTTAAATCTAGCGATGGAGGAAAAACATTTGACGAAAAAATTAACACCCCACATAGCGACAACCATGATCTGTGGATCGACCCAAACAATCCCGATAGGATGATCAGTTCCAATGACGGAGGTGGCGTGGTAAGCATCAACGGAGGAAAAACCTGGACCGAACAGGACTATCCAACCTCACAGTTTTATCATGTAATGGCCACTAGCGATGTTCCGTATCACGTTGCAGGTGCCCAGCAGGACAACTCCACCTTGGCCATGCCCAGTGAAGGGTGGGACTTTATGCAAGCTAGGGGGCCAAGTTCCGAATGGTACTACGCAGTCGGTGGCGGGGAAAGTGGTTGGATCACACAAAGTCCGACCAATCCCGATATTTTTTATGCAGGAAGCCAAGGAGCACTTTTGACAAGGTATGACCGAAGCAATGGCCAAACGCGGGACATTCAGGTATATCCAAGGTTCTTCTCTGGAGAACCTGCCAGCGCTCTTCCAGAAAGATGGCAATGGACGTTCCCCATTATGTTCGCTCCCAAGGACCCCAATGTAATGTACACCTGCTCCCAACATGTTTGGAAAACAACAAACGACGGCCAGACATGGGAAAAAATAAGTCCAGACCTTACCTATGCCGACCCAGAAACCTTGGGCAAAACGGGGGGTATTTTGACAATGGACATGAACGGACCTGAGATTTATGCTACGGTGTTTGCTTTGGCTCCTTCCAATCACGATATCAATACCATTTGGGCAGGATCCGATGATGGAAAGATTCACATTACGAGGGATGGTGGTGAAAACTGGGAAGATATTACACCCGAAGACTTACCGCAATATTCAAGGGTCAGCATTATCGAGGAATCCATCCATAATCCTGGAACTTTGTACGTGGCCGCCAACAGATACCAAGTGGATGACAGGGCTCCCTACGTTTTTAAAACACATGATTATGGCAAAACCTGGACGAAGATTATTACAGGAATTAAAGATGGTCACTTTGCCAGGGCAATCCGTGAAGACCATAAAAGAGAAGGACTACTGTTTTTGGCGACCGAACACGGAGTATATTTCTCCATAAACGATGGTGCCGAATGGCAATCACTACAATTGAACTTGCCCGATACCCCGATCAGGGATTTGGTGATCAAGGACAACGATGTGGTTTTGGGCTCCCATGGCAGAGGATTTTGGATCTTGGACGACATTCAGCCTTTTAGGGAGTATTCAGAAGATTTAAAAAGTGAAAAAAATGTCTTGTTCAAACCCTCCGATGCCATTAGAGGTATTTACAACGCCAATTTCCAGTACTATTTGGAAAAAGAGGTGGATACAGTAACCTTTTCTATTTTCGATGCGAATAATAACCTCATCGAATCGTTTGGCGGCAACAAACCAAAATATGAAGATTCTGGCGAATCTTCCTGGTGGAGCCGTTTTAGCAGTACCAAGCCCACTACGGCAAAAGGCATCAACACTTTTACTTGGAACTTGAGATATCCAGGGCCCACTACTTTTGATGGCATCATTATTTGGGGGGCTTCGGCTACAACAGGACCTAAAGCTCCTTTAGGAAACTACACCGTACAAATGAAAGTCGGTGAAGAGGTCATCAAAAGCTATCCGTTTAAAATTGAAATGGACCCCAACTTGAAAGGGATTACAACGGAAGACCTTCAAAAGCAATTTGAATTGGCTTCCAAAATCACCAAGAAAGCGACCATCGCCAACGAAGCAGTTATTCAAATACGGGAAATACGTAAGCAAATAGATAGCTTGGGAACTGATATTAGCAGCAGATCTTTCCAAAAAGCATCAGAAGATCTTATGGAAACGCTGACCGAAATCGAGAATGATCTTTATCAGACCAAAAACCAATCAGGACAAGATCCTTTGAACTTCCCCATCAAATTGAACAATAGGTTCAATGCCCTGCAAAGAAGTATTGAAAACGGGGACGCCAGACCAACGGATGCCGCTTATGTGGTATATGATGAACTTGTTGCCGAATTGGAGACTCACATGGCCAAACTGAACAGCGCATTGAAAAACAAACTGCCCAAAATAAATTCGGTCCTTCAAAAAGAAGGAATGGAACCTATAAGTTCCAAATAAAAGGATTTCAACAATCAAGTTCGATAAAAACATGTCCTCAAAAAGGGCATGTTTTTATTTATCACGAAAAATTTTTAAGGAGAATTTAAATTCATTACAAATTATGATGCCTATTGTCGTAAAGCCTGTTTAATTCGTAATTTTGATACTTCAGGATGAATAAAATAGTTATCATAGGGATATCCCTGCTCATTTTGCTTCAAGGAGCCAATATCCATTTAAAGGATTTGGTCGAAATGGGACAATTGGTCGAGCACTACCAATTCCACAATGAGGAATATGGTGACGATTTTATGCTTTTTGTTTCCAAACACTACGGTGAACTAAAAGCTTCTCACAGCGAAAAGCACCAAGAGGAACAAAAAGAGCATGAAAAACTTCCTTTTCAACACCAGCAGGCGCCTTGTGCACAGCACTTGGTATTTGTTCTGGAATCAGAAAGCCTGATCAATTCCTATTCTGAAATCCCTTTGGTCGCCAAAGGAAATTTCCATTATCAATTTTCTTATTCCCTGGTATGGGGAGATGGTCCTTTTCAACCGCCAAAACAAGCATAATTCATAGTATTTCAGCCTAGCTGGACACTTTTCTCAAGCTTTATTCTATTTAATAATGCTATCATTCTCTATGAATCATGTTTTCAAAAATTATAAACTTTAGCATAAAGAACAAGTTTATTGTTCTTTTGTTCACCGCGTTTATCGCCTTTGTCGGCCTCTATTCGCTATCACAAATACCTATCGGAGCTGTACCCGATGTCACCAATAACCAAGTACAGGTTTTAACCACATCAAATCGACTTTCCACACAGGATATGGAAAAGTTCGTCACCTATCCCGTTGAGTTGGAAATGGCGAACCTTCCCGGTGTAAAGGAAATAAGGTCGGTTTCCAAATTCGGCCTATCGGTAGTTACCATTGTCTTTGAGGACGACATGGGTACCTATCTGCCAAGACAGCTCATTGCCGAAAAAATAAAATCAGCATCCAGCCGAATCCCCGAAGGTTTCGGAACCCCCGAAATGGGCCCTATCACCACAGGATTGGGAGAGATTTATCAATACATATTGGATGTTGAACCCAAGTATAAAGACCAGTACTCTTCCACCGAGCTGCGCACCATCCAAGATTGGATCGTAAAACGTCAGCTTTCGGGTATTCCAGGTGTGGTCGAGGTAAATACTTGGGGAGGACATCTAAAGCAGTACGAGGTGGCCATCCAGACCCAAAAGCTCAACGCTTTCAATATAACTGCAAGGGAAATTTTCACTGCATTGGAAAAAAACAACAGTGTCACTGGTGGAGGTTATATCGAAAAAGTGAACCAAGCCTATTTTATTCGCGGGGAAGGTTTAGTGAGCAGCCTTAAGGACATCGAGGATATTGTGGTGACCACAAGGAACAGCATCCCCATTTATATCAAGGATGTGGCCCAAGTTGGTTTTGGTAGCGCTCCCCGTTTTGGAGCCATCACTGGGAATGGAGAGGGCGAAAAAGTGCTCGGCCAGATTATGATGCTCAAGGATGCCGATTCCAAACGCGTTATCGAAGCGGTAAAAGAACGAGTGGCAGCCATCTCGGAATCACTCCCCGAAGGGGTTTATATCAACCCATTTTTGGACCGTAGCGAACTTATCGGAAGAACGACCTTCACCGTTACCGAAAACTTGGTGTTGGGCTGCTTGATCGTGATTTTTGTAGTGGTGTTGCTCCTGGGCAATTGGCGTTCAGGACTTGTTGTAGCTTCAGTTATTCCACTTTGCCTGCTGTTTGCCCTCACCTTGATGAACATTTTTGGGGTCGATGCCAATTTGTTGAGCCTTGGAGCCATCGACTTTGGTATCATTATAGACGGAGCGGTCATCATTGTCGAGTACATTGCGTTTCAGATTACACGACGGCAAACCGAACTTGTCAATCTGGGTAAGGAAGCCACACAATCCATAAAGGATAAAATAACTGTGGAGGGAGCTACCAAAATGATGAACTCCGCCGTATTCGGACAGCTCATTATTTTGATTGTTTTCATCCCTATCCTATCACTCAGCGGTGTGGAAGGTAAAATGTTCAAGCCCATGGCACTTACCTTCAGTTTTGCTCTTTTGGGCGCCGTTTTGTTGTGCTTTACCTATGTGCCCGTTGCATCTGCCCTATTTTTGAAACCATCCAAAGAATCTTCAAAGAACATATCCGTTCGTTTGGTCAACTGGATCAACAAGCAATACGAACCTGTTATCGAATGGGCCATGAAAAGCAAAAAATTGGTACTCACCATCGCTGCGGCTTTATTGGTCGGAGCCATTTTGCTGTTCTCTTCCATGGGTGGGGAATTTGTGCCGACTCTGGACGAGGGTGATTTTGTGATTCAACCTGTATTAAAAACGGGGACATCCTTGGCAAAGACCGTGGAGACGACCACCAAAATCGAAAAAATCCTCCTAGATCAATTTCCTGAGGTGAAACAAGTGGTAAGCCGTATCGGTGCCGCAGAAGTGCCCACCGACCCCATGTCCATGGAGGAGAGCGATGTGATCATTTCCCTAAAACCTAAAGATGAATGGGTCTCTGCGGAAACCAAGGATGAACTGGCCGACAAGTTCAAGGAAGCTCTAGCCGTGATTCCAGGAATGGAGGTAGAATTTACCCAGCCCATTGAAATGCGCTTCAATGAATTGATCACGGGAGTACGGGCCGATATTGCCATCAAAATTTTTGGGGAGAATTTGGAAACATTGAATAAAAAGGCCAACGAGATCAAAGACCTTATCCAAGATGTGGAAGGGGCCTCGGACATCATCGTTGAAAAAGTAGAAGGGCTTCCACAGATGAACGTATCCTTCGACCGTGCCAAAATTGCACGTCACGGGCTCAACATTGCCGACCTCAATGAAATGATCTCGATGGGCTTTGCAGGTAAGGTCGTTGGAAGCATATTTGAGGGCGAGCGTCAATTTGACCTTGCCGTTCGGTTGGATGCCGAGAACCGTCAGGATATTTCCAACCTCAGAAACCTTTATGTGGATATTCCCAATGGCGGAAAAATCCCGATGAGCGAACTTGCCGAGATCACCTATCAAAAAGGAGCTGCAAAAATTTCTCGGGATGATACCAAACGACGGATTGTTGTGGGTATCAACGTAAGAAATCGTGACCTTCAATCCGTTGTTGACGATGTGCAACTATTGGTCAACGAGAACATCTCGTTGCCGCCAGGCTACACGATTACCTACGGTGGGCAGTTTGAAAACCTACAAAATGCCAAAGCCCGATTGATGATTGCCGTGCCCATTGCATTGCTGCTCATCTTCATCATGCTTTATTTTGCCTTCGGCTCAGTAAAGGAAGCTTTGCTCATTTTTTCCGCAATTCCACTTTCCGCAGTGGGAGGTGTCCTCTTGCTTTGGCTGAGAGATATGCCTTTTAGCATATCGGCGGGTGTCGGGTTCATTGCCCTGTTCGGTATCGCCGTTTTGAACGGAATCGTATTGATAGAGCATTTCAAGGAACTCAAGGGAAAAGATTTTGATTCCATGGAGGATCTAATCAAACAAGGAACCAAAGATAGACTCCGTGCCGTATTGTTGACGGCTTCCGCAGCTGCTTTAGGTTTCTTGCCCATGGCCGTATCCACCAATGCAGGCGCCGAGGTGCAACGCCCCCTTGCCACGGTAGTTATTGGCGGATTGGTAACGGCCACCATGCTCACCTTGGTGGTTTT
Organism: Flagellimonas aurea; assembly: GCF_017313785.1. GTDB lineage: Bacteria > Bacteroidota > Bacteroidia > Flavobacteriales > Flavobacteriaceae > Flagellimonas > Flagellimonas aurea. Next base: position 730,383 of record NZ_JAFLNL010000001.1, on the reverse strand, counting down.
GCCCGTTTTATATGCATATACCCATAACATTAAATTCCGTGGAATGAGAAAAAGAAGAGAACGCAAAATGAACAAAAATGCACTGACTGTGCTGTTGCTTTTAGTGACTGCTTCGGGATTCTCTCAAACCAAATTGGATCTGGAAGATTTGATGGCCCTTTCCTTGGAAAACAATAAGGGAATCCAAGCAGGATCTTTATTGGTAGATCAGGCGGAAACCCTAAAGGGAACCGCTTTTGAATTTGACAAAACAGATATCTACTACCAGTATGATGAAAACAACTTGGCGCTAAATGGGGAACCATTAAAGGTTTTTGGTGCACAGCAACAATTTGAGTTCCCGACAGTGTACGGGGCCAAGAACAGGCTTCAAAAATCGAATTATGAGCTACAAAAATCATCGTTTGAGATTCAAAAGAAGCAACTGTACCAATCGCTGAGCAATGCATACTATCAATACCAGACATTGAGTCAAAAAGCAAAGCTCTACAGTACGCTGGACAGTATTTACAGCAATTTTGCCCATGCGGCCAACAGGCGTTTTGAGCTTGGCGAGACCAACTATCTGGAAAAGGTAACGGCCACGGCCAAGCAACGGCAGATTGCCAACACCTACTCCAAGATAAAGCAACAGATGTTGACCACTTATGGTCAGATCGTTAGTTTGGTGCAAAGTGAGGACAGCTTGCAAATCGTGAATGAAAAACCAGAAAAGTTGACGGTACTGAATTCCCAAGGAATGTTGGAGGAGGAAACCTCCTTTTTGGACCATCGCCAAGAGTTGAGCAATGCCCAAAAAAGTTTAGAGGAAAACAAATTGTTGCCCGACCTGAACCTTGAATATTTCCAAGGGACAAACAGTGGGCTAGGGACTTCACTTTACGGCATTCAATTGGGGGTACGCATCCCGATTTTCTTCTTTGGACATAGCAGTAAAGTAAAATCGTCCAAAATCCAGACCAAGATCACAGAGATGGAGAACACCGAGATTTCCGTGGCCATGAACCAGCGCTATAAAACGCTGTTGGGACAACTGGAGCAACAGGCCAAGGAACTTTCCTATTACGAGGACGAAGGCGGTCAACTTTCCGATCAAATTTTGAAAGCGGCCTCGGGGAATTTTCAAAATGGGGAAATCGACTTTTTCCAGTACATCCAAAGTTTGGAAAATGCCTATGACATCCAACTCAATTATCTGGATGTGCTCAACCAATACAATCAAACCGTAATCGCCATTAATTACTTGACAATAACATTATAAACATGAAACATATACTTCAATTCGCCGCTGTTTTCCTTCTATTGATGGGCTGCGGCAATAAGAACAGTGAAGCATCGGCTTCCGAAGAACAAGGGGAAGAAACAGGGATCGTGGTCTCGCAAGATCAATTCGATACCAACGACCTAACAATGGGTACGATGGAGAAAAGAACCTTCCCTAAAATGGTGGAAACCTCTGGTATGATAGATGTTCCGCCAGAAAACCGAGCCAGTGTCTCGGCCTTTATGGGCGGTTTTGTGAAAAAGACATCGCTTCTGATCGGGGACAAAGTAAAAAAAGGACAGCTTTTGGTGGTCTTGGAAAACCAGGAATTTGTGCAAATGCAACAGGAATATCTCGAGGTATTCAACCAACTGGACTTTTTGAAAGCGGAGTTTGAAAGGAACCAGACCCTTTTTGATGAACAGATCGCTTCCCAAAAGAATCTTCTTCAGGCCAAGAGCAATTACCAAACGGCCCAAGCCCGCTATCAAGGTTTAGGGGAGCAGCTGCGAATGCTCAACATCTCGCCCAGCAATGTGGAAAAAGGAATTATCACATCCCAAGCTTCAATTTACGCACCGATTTCGGGCAGCGTCACAAAAATGAACGTGGCCAAGGGAAGCTATGTCTCACCTGCCACCGAAATATTGGAAATCGTCGACAACGAACATGTGCACTTGGAACTCACGGTCTTTGAAAAGGACATTCTAAAAGTGAAGAAGGGACAAAAGATTCAGTTTAGGATTCCAGAGGCATCCGAAGAGGCCTTTAATGCAGAGGTGCATTTGGTGGGCACTTCCATTGACAACGCCAAACGAACCATAAAAGTCCACGGACACTTGGAGCAAGAAGACGGTAATTTTCTGCCAGGAATGTTCGTGGATGCCATGATCATTACGGATACCATCAAAACTTGGTCCTTACCCGAAGAGGCCATAATCGAATCAGAAGGCAACCACTACGTGCTTAAATTGATAGCAAAAAAAGACGGAAGCTACACCTTTGACAGGCTAGCTGTAAAACAAGGAGGCACCTTTGACGGGTATACCGAGATCATATCTAACGAACTGAACGAAACAGACCAGTTTTTGACCAAGGGTGTCTTTGATATGATTGGGGGGTAATCTATCCCAGTCCCACGTCCAAGGTCATCATAATAATAAATCCACCGATAAAGCCCATTGTAGCGATATCGGTGTATTTGTCCTGTTGCGTTTCTGGAATCACTTCTTCGACCACCACAAAGATCATCGCACCCGCAGCAAAAGAAAGTGCGTAGGGTAAAATAGGCTCAAAAGTCAACACGGCCCAAGCACCCAATACTCCAGCGATAGGTTCCACCAGTGCGGACGCCTGTCCATACATAAAGCTTTTTGTTCGGCTAAGCCCCTGTCTTCTTAAGGGCATGGCCACTGCAAACCCTTCGGGGAAATTCTGTAGCCCGATACCCAAGGCCAATGCCACAGCACCACCGATAGAGGCTCCCTCAAAACCAGCTGCGACACCGCCGAACAAGACTCCTACTGCCAATCCTTCGGGAATATTGTGCAAGGTAATCGCCAAAGTGAGCAAAGTGGTTCGGTGCCAAGGGGTTTTTACCCCTTCGGCTTCACTCATTTTAAAGTTGATATGTAAGTGGGGCAAAATCTTGTCCAATCCAAAAATAAAACCTGCTCCAAGCAAAAAACCAACCGCAGCTGGAATTACCTTTACAAAACCATCGCCCGGGCTCATTTCTATTCCAGGAGCCAACAAACTCCAAAAACTTGCGGCTACCATAACCCCTCCCGTAAATCCGAGCATTCCATCCAGCAATGCACGGTTCATGCCTTTAAAAAAGAAGACTAGAGCTGCTCCCGCCGCAGTCAATCCCCAAGTAAAAAGAGTTGCGTACAATGCCGCCAATACGGGGTCTATTTCTTGAAAATATTGAATTACTTGTTCCATCAGTCGTTCTTTTTTACATAGAGGTTAGCTGCAATTTGATGTGATATCCGCATTTCCTTTCCATCCATTTGAATACGAAGAGAATTGTCAAAATCTTCCTTGTCCAATACTTTGATGGTATTTCCCAAAGCGATTCTGTTCTTGTCCAAAAACTTTAAAAAAGGTACGGAGGAGTCTTTCACCCCCACGCAAACTCCTTGAGAATTGATGGGCATTTCACTGAGTAATTTTTCATCCCGCTCTTGGAACTTTCCATCTTTGGTGGGAATGGGGTCCCCATGCGGATCATACTTGGGAAAATCCAGAAGCTCATCGATTTTATCAACCAATTTTTCACTTTTGATGTGTTCCAACTGTTCCGCTACTTCGTGCACCTCATCCCAGGTAAAATCTAGCTTCTTTACCAAAAAAACTTCCCATAGACGGTGTTTTCTGATAATGGACAAGGCCGTTTTCACTCCCACAGCTGTCAACGACACCCCTTGATAGCGCACATAGTCCACCAATCCTTTTTCTGACAATTTCTTGGCCATGTCCGTTACCGAAGATGGTTTTGTCTCCATCTGCTCCGCAATGGCATTGGTGGTAATGGACTTGGAGTCACCACCTCCCAAATGAAAAATTGTCTTTAAATAATTCTCCTCTGATCGAGTCATCAAAAAATATTTTTTCAAAAATACATTTTTATTTGACAAAATCTATTTTTAGATTTGTCTAAATTTAATTTTATACTAATTGAAATCATTTCATAAACATAGCATCCTTTTATGGATAGCCTTAACTAGCAGTTATTGTTTCGCACAGACTACATCCCTGAGCGGAAAGGTGACCGACAACGGGGAACCCTTACCCTTGGCCAACGTATTATTGAAAGGCACGGAAATTGGTACCGCTACGGATATTGATGGTGCATTTGAGTTGACCGACATTCCAGCAGGAGACTATATGGTATTGGTGACATCATTGGGGTATCAGCCCTATCAAACCAAAATCAATTTGGGGGCGGGAGCCCATAAAACCATCAACATACAGCTCGAAGCTTCTGCACAAAGTTTGGAAGAAACTGTGGTGACGGGCACCCTTAAACCTGTTAGCCGATTGGAAAGTCCAGTACCCGTAGAGGTTTACTCCCCTGCTTTTTTGAAAAAGAATCCCACAGCCAGCGTTTTTGATGCGCTCCAAAATGTGAACGGGGTTCGACCACAGATCAATTGCAATGTGTGCAACACGGGCGATATCCACATCAACGGATTGGAAGGGCCTTATACCTTGGTTCTTATTGATGGAATGCCCATTGTGAGTGGTTTGGGTACGGTCTACGGACTCACTGGCATCCCAAACTCGCTGATCGCGCAGATTGAAATCGTGAAAGGGCCTGCGTCTTCACTTTATGGCAGCGAAGCTGTGGGCGGATTGATTAACATCATCACAAAAAAAGCCATTAGTGCTCCGGAGTTCTTTGCTGATGGCTTTGCTACAGGCTGGGGCGAATACAATTTGGATGTGGGCAGCAAAATATCCGTCAGTGATAAAACAAACCTGCTTTTGGGCATCAACTACTTTAATTACGATGTTCCTGTGGACAACAATGGCGACAATTTTACAGATCTTACCCTGCAAGATCGTATTTCGCTATTTCAAAAATGGGATTTTGAACGAGAGCATAACCGTTTGCTCTCGTTGGCTGGGCGCTTTTTTTATGAAGATCGCTGGGGCGGAGAAATGCAATGGACCCCAGAGTATCGTGGCGGGGATGAGATTTATGGGGAAAGCATCTATACAAGACGTTGGGAGCTGTTGGGCAAGTATCAGTTGCCGTTTGAGGAAAAGTTTCTCCTCTCCTTCTCCTATAACGACCACAACCAAAACTCGGTATATGGCGACACAGAGTACTTGGCCGACCAGCGTATTGGTTTTGCCCAACTGACCTGGGACAGGACTGCTGGGAACCATGATTTGCTATTTGGGAGCGCGGTTCGTTATAATTACTATGATGACAATACGCCAGCGACCACCGAGGCGGACAAGATTTGGATTCCCAGTGTATTTGCACAGGATGAATACTCCTTTGCTCCCAAACATTCTTTTTTGGCAGGCCTGCGGTATGATTATGATCAAAGGCACGGCAATATTCTAACCCCGAGGGCCGCGTACAAATGGAAGATTTCCGACAATGATATTTTCCGTGTAAATGCTGGGACAGGGTTTCGCGTAGTTAATTTATTTACGGAAGATCACGCAGCACTGACGGGGTCTAGAGAAGTGGTTATTGCCGAGGAATTGAAACCAGAACGGTCTGTCAATGTCAATATCAATTATTTAAAGAAAATATATAGCGATAACGGTACCTTCATCGGATTGGATGCTTCAGCTTTTTATACCCGATTCTCGAACGTAATCTTGCCCGATTATGAGACCAATCCCAACCAGATCATTTATGATAATCTGGATGGCAAATCCGTTTCTCAAGGGATAAGTGCCAACGTGGATATTGCTTTTCCGAGCAGTTTTAAAATTATGGTGGGAGCTACTTGGCAGGATGTAAGCAACACCGAAAATGGGGTCACCCAACAGCAAATCCTTACCGAAAGTATTACCGCTACGTGGAATCTATCGTACACTTTTAGGTCGCTCCACCTAACGGCCGATTATACGGGAAATTTATATGGCCCGATGCGCTTGCCGCTATTGGGCGATTTGGATCCACGAAGCGAATACTCCCCTACTTGGAGCATCCAGAATATCCAATTTACCTACAAGGGGTTAAATAATTTTGAAGTGTACGGAGGCATTAAAAACTTATTGGACTGGACCCCGAACCGTGGCAATCCATTTATCATCGCCCGTGCTAGCGACCCTTTTGATAAGGAAGTAACTTTTGACAATAATGGCAATGCCGTAGCTACACCAAACAATCCTTATGCCTTAACTTTTGACCCAAGTTATGTGTACGGACCCAATCAAGGGATTCGGGGTTTCTTTGGGCTACGGTACACGGTTTTCTAAATCGTTTCTCATACTCTACCATCCTGAATATAAAAAAACCAATTCTATCAATAATTTGTCTGAATGAGCTAATCTTCCAAAAAGGTGAGGTTTACCTTTATCTTAAAACAAAAAGTATATGAAGATTTATAAAGCCATTAAAAAAGACCATGATATCCAAAGGGAATTATGCCATAAAATCCGTAACACATCTGGCGATACCGAAGAACGAAAGGAGCTATGGGAACAACTACAAAGAGAACTTGAGGTACATGCCGTAGCCGAAGAACGTTACTTTTATTCACCCTTGGTGGATAGCGATGAGATGCAAGAAGATGCCAGGCATGGAATGGCGGAGCATCATGAAATGGATGAGTTGATTGATGAACTCAATGATACGGACATGAGTTCTCCGCATTGGTTGGCAACCTTAAAAAAATTAATCGAGAAAGTGGAGCATCACCTTGAGGATGAAGAGGAAGATTTTTTTGATAAGGCAAAAGACCTGTATGCCGAAGATGAGGCAGAATCACTAGCCAAAAGCTATGAGGCCACAATGGATGAATACCGTAAAACTTGGCCGGAGTCCATTCCCGGCAAGTAGAATTAGTGTTTGAGGGCAGGAGTAAATTTACCGTAGCAAGTTGAGTTCATTCTACACTTCCTTTGCTTATTTTTACTCCATGTCCCACTACGATTATATAATTATTGGCGCAGGTGCCGCTGGACTGTTACTGGCAGATGCCTTGGGCAAGGATGAATTCTTTGCATCCAAAACCATTTTGGTGTTGGACAAAGACGATAAATCCAAGAACGACCGAACTTGGTGCTTTTGGGAACGTGGCTTAGGCGAATTCGATAAGTTGCTTTATAAAACTTGGGACTCCATTTACGTGGGTGGAAAGCAGCTTCAAAAGTCAACTTCGATTGCTCCCTACACCTATAAAATGCTCCGTGGCATTGACTTTTACAACCACTTTTTACCAAAAGTAAGGGCATATCCGAACATTACTTGGGTGCAGGAAGAAGTGCAACACATTGACGAACAGGAAAACGAAGTTTTGGTTACGACTTCCTCTCAAAAATATTTGGGACGAACGGTATTTTCCAGCCTCTATGATCCTTCCCTTCCTTTAAAACAAAGTAAATTTCCCGTTTTACAACAACACTTTGTTGGTTGGCAAATTAAAACCGAACAGTCGGTATTTGATTCAAAAGAAGCTACTTTTATGGACTTTTCGGTGGAGCAGAAAGGCAACACACGCTTTATGTATGTGCTTCCCTTTTCAGATAACGAAGCGTTGGTAGAATACACTCTGTTCTCCGAGCATCTTTTGGACAAAAATGACTATGAGGAGGCCATCAAAACATATATTGCCACTAATCTTGGGAATACTCCCTACACTATTAAAGAAACCGAATTTGGCAGCATTCCAATGACCTGCTATCCGTTTCATCAACATAATACCAATCGGATTTTTAATATAGGAATTGCAGGAGGATGGGCCAAACCAAGTACGGGCTATACCTTTTACAACACTAGTAGAATAGTGCCTAAATTGGTGAACCACCTAAAAACGGGCAAGCTGTTGACAGAATTCAATCAAAAAAATAGGTTTCTCTTCTACGATATGCTCTTGTTGGATATTCTGTGCGAGAACAATCACTTGGGACATGAAATTTTCGAGTCCATGTTCAAACGAAGAAAGGCTTCATTAATCTTAAAATTTCTCGAGAACGAGACAAATTTGTGGGAAGAGCTTAAAATAGTAACAGCTCCTAAACCCATGCCCTTCATCAGAGCTTTGTTTAAGCGAATGTTCTAAACGGTCCGTTCCATTAAACTTTCACCAAATTGCTTTAGCAAAGCCTTGTTTTTCTCAAGCAAGCCTGTTTCGGACAGGGCATCAAATGCTTTTTGCGTAAAACTCTTTATCGCGTACTTGGTTTCTTCCACTGCACCACTTTCCTTAAAAATAGTTTTTACCGCCTCGACTTTATCGGTAGAATCATCAGGTTTAATGGAATAAAGGTGCAACAGCCCTTCTTGGTCATCTTTGGAGGCTTTTTCCAAGGATTTTAAGTACAAATAGGTCTTTTTGTTTTCCATGATATCGCCCCCGACCTGCTTACCAAAGGTTTTAGGGTCTCCAAAGGCATCCAAATAATCATCCTGTAATTGGAAGGCAATACCCAGATTACGTCCAAATTCGTAAATGGCATCGGCATCTTTTTGGGACGCTTTGGCCACGATGGCCCCCATCTTCATAGCGGCAGCGACCAAAACAGAGGTCTTATATTCAATCATTTTGAGGTATTCGAGAATGGTTACATCGTCCCGGGTCTCAAAATCCACATCGTACTGTTGCCCTTCACATACCTCAAGTGCAGTTTTACTGAACAATTTGGTGAGTTCAACATAAGTTTCTGCCGGATAACTTTCAAAGAACTGATAGGACAAAATCAACATGGCATCGCCCGACAAAATCCCTGTATTGACATCCCATTTTTCATGGACAGTGACCTTTCCCCGCCTCAATGGGGCATCATCCATAATATCATCGTGGACCAAGGAAAAGTTGTGGAACATCTCCACTGCCAATGCAGCGTCCATAGCATACTCTACCTTACCTCCAAAGGCCTCGGCGGTCATTAAAGTGAGGATGGGCCGCATTCTTTTACCCCCCAATCCCAAAATATATTTCACGGGATCGTAGAGATTCTTCGGCTCCCCTAACTGGTTCCTTTCATTGAGGTACGTAACAAACTGCTCCCTATACTGACTAATGATATCGATATCTGACATAGAGCCAAAAATACATTCAAATATTCAATTTGTGATGGACTTAGCGTCTTAAAAGCCGGATACAAAGTATCCTCCCTTCCAAAAAAGGAATCTTTTGAAAAAAAAATTCAGAAAAATTGCAATGAAATAGTTTTTGTTCGTCTCTATAAGTGAAAAGCAACCTGATTCGACCGAATGGCAGCCAAAACCGATAATCGCAACAACCTGACCGACTTCTTTACCGAGGAGTATGGCTCGCTGCGCTCCTATGTGCAGTCCAAGATCAGGGATACATCGGAAAGGGATGCGGAAGATATTGTACAGGATGTTGCCCTGCGGATGTTTTCACGGTCAGATGATGCCTTGCCCATAACCAACGTAGGGGGATTCGTTTACAATGCCATTAGAAACAGGATCATAGATATTATGCGCGGCAAAAAAGAGCGGAAACTTCCCAGCGAAGATATAGACCAACAATGGCGGGAATTTGCCGAGTTTTTTTATGGGGATGCGGACAACCGCTACTCTCCGGAAATGGAACAAGCACTCAAAAGAGCCGTAGAAGATTTAAAACCTGCGTACAGGGATATCATTATCGCCATTGATTTTGAAGGATACAATTACAAACAAATAACAGAAAGAACAGGAATACCGCAAGGCACTTTAGTGTCCAGAAGGCACAGGGCCATGTCGGAACTATCAAAAACATTAGAGAATTTAAAAGAACTGAGTTATGGAACATAAAAAAGAATTCGAGAAAGCGGTAGAAAAGAAGGTGGAGAGAACCGTGAAAAAGGTGGTTAAGGTTATTGCCATGGTCATATTGGGGGTCGTGATATTCCTGCTGGCCAATTATCTCCTGATGCGGCTTTGGAACTGGTTGATGCCAGACCTTTTTGGTGTGGGAACCGTTACCTACTGGCAAGCTTTGGGCGTCTTTATTTTAGCTAAACTGTTGTTCGGCTTTGGCGGAGGCGGAGGAAAAAGCAAAGGAGGCTCCAGTCACAAAAAGAAGATTAAATCGTCCAATAAATGTCGGTCTTGGAGAAGGGATTTTGATGAATGGAAGCACTACGACCAATTTTGGAAAGAGGAAGGCGAAGAAGCTTTTAAAACATATGTGAGAAAAATCAAAAACGAAAATCATGATACATCAGAAGAAAACTAACAGCAAGAAGAAATACTTACTTCAGTTCAGTCCCTTTTTATGGCGATTGGGAAACATTGATGGCGATACCATCGACAAAGATGCACAACTTAGCCCTGTATTTGCCAATACAAAAGAGTCCAGTTGAAACAAATGATAAAAACCCTTCGTTAAAAAATTGTAAAACCATGGAAACTTTTTTTGTTTTTAAAGTTTCCATCTTTACATTTGCCCCTGATTATGAGGGAAAAGATTATTCAAAAAGCGGGCGAAATGTTCTTAAACCTAGGTTTTAAGAGCATTACCATGGACGATTTGGCAAACGAACTGGGGATATCCAAGAAAACGATCTACTCCCATTTCAAAAACAAAACGGATCTGGTTGAGCAAACGGCAATGTCGATGACCGATTTTATCGTATGCGGCATAGATGATATCGTGGCATTGCAAAAAAATCCTATTGAGGAACTTTATGAGATCAAAAGGTTTGTGATGCTTCATTTAAAAGATGAAAAATCATCACCGCTGTACCAACTACAGAAATATTACCCAAAAATCTATACGTCCCTCAAGGAAGTACAATTTGAATGCACCCATCGTTGCGTAGCCAAAAATGTTAAGCGTGGTATGCAAATGGGAATTTACAGGGACAACTTAAACGTGGAATTTGTATCTCGAATTTATTTTACGGGGATAACCAGTTTAAAGGACAATGGCCTGTTTCCCACGGAAATTTTCAGTAAGGCGGAACTAATGGATTATTATCTGGAATATCATTTAAGGGGCATTGTAACTCCAGAAGGAAGAAAAATACTCAACTCAATCATCAATTCAAATAATCAATAAATGCAAAAAACGTTAATCAGTCTATTACTTATATTACCATGGCTGGCATCCGCTCAGGATACCATACCAAGCCTTAGTTTGGACCAGGCCATTGCCTATGCATTGGAGCACAACTATAGCTCCATAAACGCTGAGCGAGACATTGTAGATGCCCAAAAGCAAAAATGGGAGACCATTGCAACCGGACTTCCGCAGATCAATGGTGCCGTTAGCTATCAAAACCAGTTAAAACAACCTGTTTCACAGATTCCTGCCGAGTTTTTTGGTGGGGAGCCTGGAACGTATCAAGAAGTTGTATTTGGTCAAGCACAATCCATGTCAGCAACAGCAACCCTAAGGCAACAGATATTTGACGGGTCCTACATTGTTGGTGTTCAGGCCACCAAAACTTTTTTGGAATACAGCCAGAACAATAAAGAAAAAACGGAACTGGAAGTCCGAAAATCTGTGGTGGAAGCCTATGGAAATGTGCTTTTAGCTCGAGAAAGTGTTCAGATTTCGGAAAAGAACAAATCCACACTGGAAGAAAACCTCTACGAAACCAAGCGAATCTATGAAAATGGCCTTGGTGATGAGGAAAGCGTGGATCAATTACAGATAACACTCTCAACGGTGGACAACCAGCTGAAAAATGCCCGCCGAATGGAGGAGATAACCCTTCAAATGTTGAACTTGGTACTGGGTCTTCCCATTGAGACACCGACGATTTTGACCGAAAATCTGGATGACCTTACCCAAAAGGAAATTGATCTTGGGTTGATTGATTCCGAATTTAATATTGAGAACAATGTGGACTATAAAATGGCCGCCAACCTCAACGAACAACGGTTTTTGGAATTAAAATTGGCCAAGAGTCGTGCGCTTCCCACATTGAATGCCTTTATCAACTACGGAGGAAACTCCTTCAGCAATGATTTTAACTTTTTGGACAGCGGTCAGCAATGGTTCGGGTCATCCATTTTAGGAGTAGACCTTAACATACCCATCTTCAGTTCTCTCGGCAGAAGTGCAAGCACACAGCGCGCCAAGATAGCTTTGGAAAAGGCCAAGACACAGTTCACCGAGGCCCAAGCACAGATCCGCCTCCAATTGGAAAGTGCCAAAAGTGATTATATCCTTGCTATAGAGCAGTATGGAACTTCCAAAGAAAACTTGGAACTGGCCGAACGCATAGAAAACAAAAACCAGGTTAAATACGAGGAAGGATTGGCGACCAGTTTTGAACTGAGACAGGCCCAAACCCAATTGTATACAAGCCAACAGGAATATTTACAATCCATGGTAGATGTCATCAACAAAAAGACAGCACTGGAAAATATTTTAAACAAATAACAAAAGAGAAAACCATTCCATCATGAGAAAAGCAATATATATAACACTAACCGCAGTAGTTCTGGCTTCTTGCGGAGGCAACAGCAACAAGTCTTTGGACAAAGCGTTGGCTAGCAAGGACATTGAGACAATCCGTTCCAAACATGCAGAGGTTTCCAGCCAAAAGAAAGCATTGGAAAAACAGTTGAAATCCTTGGATTCTGCCATTGCGCTGCTAGATAAATCCGAAAAACTGCCCTTGGTTACTACAATTGAAGTGCATCCAGAGAAATTTGACCACTACTTGGAACTTCAAGGAGATGTTAAAACCAAACAAAACGTGCTCATATATCCCGAAATGTCCGGGACCTTGAATCGCGTTTACGTAAAAGAAGGTCAAAATGTTTCCAAAGGACAATTACTGGCCACAATCGATGATGGTGGACTGTCCAGTCAGTTGGCACAGCTCAAAACACAGGCTGAATTGAGCAAGACTACTTTTGAACGTCAAAAAAGACTTTGGGAACAAAATATTGGGTCTGAAATACAGTATTTGCAAGCCAAGACCAATTACGAAGCACAACAAAGTGCCGTAAAACAGATGGAAAGCCAAGTAGGAAAATCGAGCATACGTGCCCCGTTTACCGGTATCATCGACGATGTCATAAAAGATGAAGGTACCGTGGTTAGTCCAGGTCCAGGTTCCGAAGTGTTCCGAATTGTGAACCTTTCCAATATGTACATCAACGTGGAAGTTCCCGAGAGCCACTTACCAAATGTTACCCCTGGTAAAGACGTTAAAGTGTACTTCCCTGTTCTTGGCGATAGTGTTGCCACCACAATCAGGCAAACCGGAAATTTCATCAACCCCAGTAATAGATCTTTTACAGCTGAAATTCCAGTACCAAGCCTAGATGGCAAGGTAAAACCAAATCTTACCGCAAGAGTAATGATCAATGATTATACCAGTGAAAAGGCCATACTTATCCCGCAAAGTGTACTGTCAGAAAACGCCGATGGCGAGCAATATGTGTATTTGGTGGATGCCGATTCCATTCAGAATGATCCAGTAGCCAAAAAAGTAGTGATCAAAACAGGAAAAACACAAGGCGATTACGTTGAAGTACTTTCCGGAATAAATGAAGGGGATGCCATTATCGATGAAGGTGCCCGAAGTGTGAAAGAAGGACAAAAAGTCAACATAAAAAATAGCTAGACAGCCAAAGCAAATAAATTATGAGCAAACAAAAGAAAAGTGTAGACAAGGAGTTTCGGCTGTCCTCTTGGGCCATCGATAACCAGACCACAATGTATGTGCTGATCCTGGTTATCCTTATCCTTGGTGGCATGGCTTATTTCAGTATGCCCAGGGAAAGCTTCCCAGAGGTAAAGGAGACCAAGATATACATAAGTTCAATCTATCCGGGAAACACCGCGGAGGACATTGAAAAACTCATTACAGACCCACTTGAAGACGAACTCAAGACCGTAAGCAATCTGGTAGAGATCACCTCTACATCACAAGAGGATTACTCCATGATCATTGTGGAGTTTGATGAAAACATTTCGGTCGAGGCAGCCCTTCAAAAAGTAAAGGACGAAGTCGACTCCAAAACAGCCGGGGAGGATTGGCCCACCTTTAACGGGGCCAAAGTAGAACCCAATGTTTTTGACTTGAGCCTTTCCGAGGAAATACCCATACTCAACATCAATATTTCCGGGGATTACCCTATTGAAAGACTCAAAGAGTTCGGTGAATACTTGGAAGACGAAATAGAAGGCCTTCAAGAAATCAAACAAGTGGACATTCGCGGTGCCCAAGAAAAAGAAGTGGAAGTTGCCGTGGACATTTACAAGATGATGGCTGCCAAAGTCAGTTTCAACGATGTCATCAACAGTATTAGCAACGAAAACCTGACCACTTCGGCCGGAAATCTTGTGGCCAGCGGGCAACGTAGAACCATTAGGATAGTTGGAGAAATCGATGAGCCAAACGAACTGGAGAACTTTGTGGTGAAATCCGAAAACGGAAACCCCATCTACCTAAAGGATATCGCCAAGGTTACCTTTAAGGAAGAGGAAAAGACCACATATGCACGGGAGTTTGGACACCCCGTGGTAATGCTCGATGTAAAAAAACGTTCCGGTAAAAACATGGTCGACGCAGTGGACCAGATCAAAGTAATCGTTGACGATGCCATTGAGAATGAATTTCCTCAAGATCTTACGGTAACCATAGCCAACGACCAATCTTCCAAGACCATTGGTCAAGTAGATGATCTGGTAAACAATATCATCTTCGGTATCATCTTGGTGGTGACCGTCCTGATGTTCTTTTTAGGTTTCAAAAATGCATTGTTCGTAGGTTTCGCTATCCCAATGTCCATGTTTATGTCCCTGATGATATTGAACGTTTTGGGCTACACCATGAACACTATGATCCTTTTTGGTCTTATTATGGGATTGGGAATGTTGGTGGACAACGGTATTGTGGTCGTGGAGAACATTTATCGCCTTATGGACGAGGAAAAAATGCCCCGTATCGAAGCCGCGAAAAAAGGTATCGGCGAAATTGCGTTCCCCATTATCATATCCACGCTGACTACAGTTGCAGCCTTTGTGCCCTTGGGACTTTGGCCGGGAATCATGGGGCAGTTTATGAAGTACTTCCCTATTACCCTGTCGGTGGTTTTGGGGTCATCCCTATTTGTGGCGATCTTCTTTAACTCGGTTCTGGTATCTAGATATATGACCACTGAGGACAAAGAGATGCCCCTAAAACAGATTGTGCGCATTACATCCATTATTTCCGCAATCGGTATTCTCATCGTTATCTTCGGTGGAGCATATAGGTCATTGGGATCCCTAATGGTACTTACGGCAATCATGTTATGGATTTACCGTTTGTTCCTTAGAAACTGGGCTGGGATATTCCAAAATAGGATCCTTCCCAAATGGGAAAGCTTTTACGAAAAGACTCTTCGCTATTCCCTTGCTGGAAGAAGGCCCATTTTTATTGCCATTACCACTTTTGTCCTACTTGTGATCGCTTTTATTGGTTTTGGTGCTTCCGTAGGCAGCCAAAGAACCAAGGTGGAGTTTTTCCCAGATAACAAGCCCAACCAGATCATTGTCTATATCGAATATCCTGAAGGGACCGATATAGAAAAGACAAATCGAATCACCAAGGACATTGAAGAGCGGGTATACGACATCATCAATTCGGACGCTTACATGAACGGTGACTACAATTTTATGACCGAAAGTGCCGTATCCCAAGTAGGAGAAGGTGCCGGTAACCCCCAGACCGATGGTGGTTCCAGTGCGGAAATGCCGAACAGGGGTAAAATCACGGCCACCTTACGGGAATTCAAATACCGTGAAGGTGCGGATAGCCAAGAACTTTTGAGAAAAGTTCAGGAAGCATTGAAAGATGTGTATCCTGGTGTTGCCATTTCCGTTGAAAAAGACGCCGTTGGGCCTCCCGTCGGTTACCCTATCAATATAGAATTGGAGGGAGAGGATTATACCGAATTGATCAATACCGCGGAAAGAATGCGAAATTTTATCAATTCAAGGAACATTCCCGGAATTGATGAGCTCAAGATAGATGTAAACAAATCCAAGCCATCCATGTTGGTACAGGTGGACCGTAAAAAAGCAGGTGAACTGGGTATTGCGACTGGCCAAATTGGTCAGCAGCTACGTAGTTCCATCTTCGGTTCCAAAGCCGGTATTTACAAAGAAGGTGGTGAAGATTACGATATTTATGTGAGGTTCAACGAAGAGGACCGGTACAATACCAGTGCACTTTTCAACCAGCGCATCACATTTAGGGACCCATCCAGTGGACAGATCAAGGAAGTTCCTATTTCCGCGGTCACCAAACAGACCAATAGCACTGGGTTCAGCGCCATAAAACACCGGGATGTAAAACGGGTGGTAACCGTTTATTCCGCGTTGGCTTCGGGCTATACGGATGCCGGTGCCATTGTGGGCAAAATTCAGGAAGAAATGAACGATTTCGAAAATCTTCCGGATGATATCAAAATAGATTATACAGGTCAGATAGAGGAACAAAATAAGCAAATGGCCTTTTTGATGGGTGCTTTTTTCACCGGTCTAGGACTGATATTCTTTATTCTGATATTCCAATTCAACTCGATCAGTAAACCGGGCATTATCATGCTTGCAATTTTCTTGAGTTTGATAGGCGTATTTGGCGGTATCGTTGCTACGGGAAGTGCATTTGTTATCATGATGACCATGATGGGAATTATATCCCTGGCAGGTATTGTGGTGAACAATGGTGTGGTACTATTGGATTACACCCAATTGCTTATTGATAGGAAAAAGGTGAAATTAGACCTTGATGAAGATGGGCTTTTGGAGCCTGATGATTTCTTGGAATCCGTTGTAAAAGGAGGAAAATCGAGATTGCGTCCCGTATTGCTAACTGCCATTACCACCATTTTAGGTTTGATTCCGTTGGCAACAGGATTCAATATCAACTTCTTTACCCTAATGAGCGAGTTTGACCCTGGTATTTATTTTGGAGGTGACAACGTAATATTCTGGGGACCATTGGCTTGGACCGTAATCTACGGATTGTTGGTGGCGACCTTCCTTACATTGATTGTTGTGCCCATCCTATTCACTTTGGTATACAAACTAAAGCTAAGGATTAGAAAAAGAAAGTTGGCAAGGCAAGAACGCAAACAAGAACAAATTGAAACTGCAACTACATAATATAGTGCAAAGCAATAAAAAAAAGCCCCGACCAAATGGTCGGGGCTTTTTTTTAAACATTGGTTTATTCGCTTATTTGTTTACCGTTACGGCATCGCCTTGGCTCCAACTTTTTACTTGAACAATACGGTTATCAGTAAAGTCAACTTCATTTAATTCATCATTTTTCCAAAAGAACCATTTACCGGTCTTTTCTCCGTTGTCGTATTGGCCGGTGGCAATTTTTTTTCCTTCAACATTGAACATTACCCAATCTCCATGTAACTTTCCGTTCAACATATAACCTGTTTGGGCAATTTCACCATTGTCATGAAAATAAGTGGCTTTCACCATATTTCCCATTTTTTCAAAGGTCGGCTTGGTATCTTGTGCAGATACACCAACCGCAAACATCACCGCCAAAAAAAATACTGCTTTTTTCATATTTATATGGGATTTAATATTGTTAGTATCAATATGATAACGAATCAAAGTTACTTAAATTTTACATTAATCACACATTCACATAACATTTAGTTTACATTAAATTAACCTTAAAAAAGCAATATACACTATATCAATCAGTTACTTAACTCATAAGTATTAAAATTGAATCGTTTTGTCGGAGAATTTTGCCTTATAGCCCACCAAAAGTTACTCAACTTTCATTTCTAATGTTAATTTAACGTTAAGAAATATGAAGTTTAACGACCATTTTGGAATTTCAAAACACAAGTCCAAGAGAAAAACAGTATATCTCCTATAAAATATCCACATTCCTATTAAATTTGCGCTCTCATAACAAACATCATGTACAGAAGCAATACTTGCGGTGCCCTGAGGGCATCGGACATAGGTTCAGAGGTAATATTAAGTGGATGGGTCCACAAGCTACGCGACAAAGGTTTCGTGGCATGGGTAGACCTTCGTGACCGCTACGGCATCACCCAATTGGTGTTCGACCAAGAACGCACTTCCAAAGAACTATTGGAACAAGCTCGCGAACTGGGACGTGAAACCGTTATCCAAGCCAAGGGGCAGGTTATAGAGCGGGCTTCCAAAAACCCGAATATTCCTACGGGAGAAATCGAGGTGCTCGTAACCGAGCTTACGATCTTGAATGAATCCCTCCTGCCCCCATTCACCATTGAAGATGAAACCGATGGCGGAGAGGACATACGAATGAAGTACCGTTATCTGGACATTCGCAGAAATCCCGTAAAGAACAAACTCATTTTTAGGCACAAGGTGACCATGGAGGTCAGAAAATATCTGTCCGACCAAGGTTTTATTGATATTGAAACACCTTATTTGATAAAATCCACTCCTGAGGGCGCGAGGGACTTTTTGGTTCCGAGCCGCATGAACGAAGGACAGTTTTATGCCCTTCCCCAATCTCCCCAGACCTTCAAACAACTGTTGATGGTCGGAGGAATGGACAAATATTTCCAAATTGTGAAATGTTTTAGGGACGAAGACCTTCGTGCCGACCGCCAGCCCGAATTCACCCAGATTGACTGTGAGATGGCGTTTGTAGAGCAAGAGGATATTTTGAACACTTTTGAAGGTCTGACCAAGCATCTTCTAAAAGAAATCAAAGGTGTGGAAGTGGACAAATTCCCTCGCATGACCTACGATGACGCCATGCGACTTTATGGAAACGATAAGCCCGACATCCGATTTGGGATGGAATTCGGAGAGCTTAACACAGTAGCACAGCACAAAGATTTCAATGTGTTCAATTCCGCCGAATTGGTTGTCGGAATAGCAGTACCGGGAGCAGCTTCTTACACTCGAAAAGAAATAGATGGTCTAATCGATTGGGTCAAGAGACCTCAGGTAGGTGCCAAGGGAATGGTGTATGTAAAATGCAACGAAGACGGAACCTATAAATCATCTGTGGACAAGTTCTACGACCAAGAAGATTTGGACAAATGGGCAGAGACCACCGGGGCAAAACCTGGTGACCTTATCTGCGTACTTTCAGGCAACACCAACGAAACACACGGCCAATTAAGCGCATTGCGAATGGAATTGGCAACACGCTTGGGCCTTAGAAAAGCAGATGAGTTCGCGCCATTATGGGTCGTGGACTTTCCATTGTTGGAACTGGATGAGGAAACTGGAAAGTACCACGCAATGCACCACCCCTTTACCTCTCCAAAACCTGGTCAGTTGGAATTACTGAACACTAAACCGGGTGAAGTAAAGGCCAACGCCTATGATTTGGTGCTGAACGGAAACGAAATTGGCGGTGGCTCCATACGGATCTATGACAAGGAGACCCAAGCGACCATGTTCAAACATTTGGGCTTTACCCCGGAAGAGGCCAAAGCACAATTCGGATTTTTGATGGATGCTTTCCAATATGGTGCACCTCCACATGGTGGGATTGCTTTTGGTCTGGACAGATTGGTGGCGATTTTGGGCGGACAGGAGACCATTCGGGACTACATTGCATTCCCAAAGAACAATAGCGGACGCGATGTAATGATCGATGCCCCAGCCAACATTGACGACGAGCAACTAAAAGAGCTCCATTTAAAATTGGACTTGTGATATAAGAAAATCCCGTTTTGTAAGCGGGATTTTTTAATACTTTTAATCGGTATTACGGACCTCCATGCCCTACAGCAACAAAAAAGTGCTCACCCGATTCCTAAAATGGCGATATAGAAATATCTCCAACAGGACCTTTATTCAGATAATGAGCCTAATCGTAGGTTTTTTGGCAGGATTGGTCGCGGTTACCGTGAAGAACTCCACCTATTTTATCGAGTCACTCCTAAAAAAAGGAATCGTTTTCTCGGAAAACCAATTATACTTCATACTGCCCACCATAGGTCTAACCTTAGTCTACCTCTACGTAAAATTCATACATAAAGAGCCCTTACAACATGCCGTCTCCTCCATTATATTCTCCCTATCGAAAAAACGGGGCCTGCTCAAACTAAAGGACATTTACACCCCTTTGATCACCGCTCCCCTCACCGTAGGTTTCGGTGGTTCTGTCGGTTTGTTGGGACCAGCCGTAAAATCCGGTTCGGCGGTCAGTTCGAATTTGAGCCGATTTTTCCATATAGATGCAAAGACAAGGACGCTCTTGGTCGCTTGCGCATCCGCCGGGGCCATAGCCTCCATTTTCCAGTCACCCATTGCCGCCATCATTTTTGCGGTGGAAGTTTTTACGTTGGATTTGACTATGATGTCCATGCTCCCTTTGCTTTTGGCATCGATTTCGGGCGTGTTGACCTCTTATTTCTTTTTGGGAAACGAAGTATTGTTCAGTTTTTCCCTGTCCGAAGGTTTTAAACTGGAAGATACGGCCTTCTACGTTCTCTTGGGTGTGGGCACAGGTTTTGCATCCATTTATTTTACCAAAATGTACTTTGCGATTTTATCGCTTTTCAAAAAATTAAAAAGTCCCAAATACAAACTTTTGGTAGGTGGTGTTGCTATTGGAATCATGTTGTACGCCATTCCCCCACTCTATGGTGAAGGTTTCGGATTCATTAACAATCTGTTGGATGGCGACCATTTAAAAGCTCTGGGCACCACCCCTTTCGATGCCTTTACCGATAATATTTGGGTAGTAATAGCGCTTCTGTTCGGAATCACCATTTTTAAGGCAATTGCCATGACGACCACCATAGGTGCGGGAGGAGCAGGAGGGGTTTTCATTCCAACCATGGTGATGGGCAGTGCATTGGGCAACGTTGTCGCCAAGGTCATCAACAATTTGGGGTTGGGGTTATCGGTTTCGGAAAGCAACTTTACATTGATCGGTATGGCAGGTCTCATTGCAGGGGTAATCCAC
Organism: Flagellimonas aurea; assembly: GCF_017313785.1. Classification (GTDB taxonomy): domain Bacteria; phylum Bacteroidota; class Bacteroidia; order Flavobacteriales; family Flavobacteriaceae; genus Flagellimonas; species Flagellimonas aurea. The sequence continues at coordinate 709,553 of NZ_JAFLNL010000001.1, read as the reverse complement.
GCACCCTTGACCGCAATTTTCTTGATTGCAGAAATTACAGGTGGATATCAACTCTTTGTCCCTCTAATGATTACAGCGGCAATCTCTTATTTGATAACCAAAAACGCCCTGGACTACACCATTTACACCAAGGAACTGGCCAAGATCGGAGCGCTCTTATCGCACAATAAGGACCAGATGGTACTTGGACTCATGGAAATGGACGATGTTGTCGAAAAGAACTTTAAGCCCGTTCACCCTAAAATGTCATTAGGCGAAATGCTCCATCAATCCGTATCCAAGTCCAAAAGGAACCTATTTCCCGTGTTGGATGATGAAAAGAAACTGATAGGCATAATCGTCTTGGACGATATCAGGCCCATGATGTTCGATACCGAACTCTATGACACGGTTTTTGTGAAAAATTTGATGCATGCCCCGCCAGAGATTATATTCTACGAAACGGACAATATGAAACAGGTAATGAAAAAGTTTCAGGATAGCGGTGCTTGGAATTTACCTGTCATTAAAGATGGCAAGTACGAAGGCTTTATCAGTAAATCAAAAATGTTGACCGCATATCGCAGAAAATTAATCAATTACTCTCAATGAAGATAAAACTCAAACATATCGTTTTTCTGATCATGCTCGCTTCCCTTGGCTCCATATTCTACGGTCTTTCCTTGGAAGAAGGGCATCCACAGGCACCCAAATACATTGGAGGAGGCACAATTGGTCTATTTTTGGTGGCCATGCCGCTTTTCCTGTGGAAAGAAAGCAAGGTCAAAAACATGAAAGATTACATGCTTACCAAGGAAAATATTAAGAAAATGCAAGAAAAAGAACGAAAAAAGACTGAAAATCAATAATTTTCATAAGATTTAAACTTCATTTCATCCAATCAGTCATAAAAAAAGTTACATTCGTATTTTAACATTTTATTTATTTTTTAATGACTGGTACAGTAAAATTTTTCAATGATTCCAAAGGTTATGGTTTCATTACGAACGACGACACAGGAAAAGACATCTTTGTTCATGTTACAGCATTGAACGGAGTGGAATTGAACGAAGGCGACAAAGTAGAATACATCGAAGAAGAAGGAAGAAAAGGAGTGGTTGCTGCACGCGTGCAAGTAATCGGATAAAAATATTTTATTTTGATTTGATTTAAAACCTCGGCAATGCCGGGGTTTTTTCTTTAGTTAAGGTTTCTTCGTTGAATAAAGAATCGCTTGAGCATTTCTGAAGCTTCCCTTTCCATAACACCACCTACGACCTCGGTTTTGGGATGGAGGTGCCCTCCCATAACACTAAATCCGCGCTCCAGATCTGAAGCGCCATAAACCACTTTGGAGATTTGGCTCCAATACAATGCCCCTGCGCACATTTGGCAAGGCTCCAAGGTCACGTACAACGTACACCCCTGCAGGTATTTCCCGCCTAAAAAGTTCGATGCAGCCGTAATGGCCTGCATTTCGGCATGTGCGGTAACATCTTTTAAACGCTCGGTTAAGTTGTGGGCCCTTCCAATGATCCGGTTGTTCACCACTATGACCGCACCAACGGGTACTTCCCCATTTTCAAAAGCGATTTCCGCCTCTTGCATGGCTCTTTTCATAAAATAATTGTCGTCAAATGGGTTCTCCACGATTTTTATGTCACTTTTCAACAGATTGCTAAGCTACACATAAAATAATTTTGAGGAGAATCGATACTTTTGTTTTTTATTCATTGGAAAGACTGCTAAAACATATCGAATCCCCTAAGGACCTCAAAAAATTGAACTTGGACGAGCTGCCCAAGCTCGCTCAGGAATTGAGGGAATTCATTATTGACATTGTTTCTACCAAGGAAGGGCATTTAGGTGCCAGTTTGGGGGTTGTGGAACTTACCATTGCCCTTCATTATGTGTTCAATGCACCATATGACAAACTTATTTGGGATGTAGGTCACCAAGCCTACGGACACAAAATCTTAACGGGACGCAAAGAAATTTTCGATACCAACCGACAATTGGGTGGCATCAGTGGTTTTCCAAAACGAAGTGAAAGTGAATACGACGATTTTGGGACCGGACACAGCTCCACCGCTATATCTGCTATTCTTGGCATGGCCATGGCCTCTAAATTAAAGGGCAACATTAACAGGCAACATATCGCCGTAGTGGGCGATGCATCAATTGCAAGTGGAATGGCCTTTGAGGGGCTTAACCATTTGGGAGTGACAGATGTTAACGCATTAATTGTCTTGAACGATAACGCTATCGGAATAGACCCAAGCGTAGGTGCGTTAAAAAAATACCTTACCAATGTTAAGGCCGGCACCGCCAAGGACGAGAACATTTTTGAATGCCTAAACCTTGACTACACAGGACCAATCGATGGTCATGACCTAAAGGCTTTGGTGACGGAACTGGAACGTTTAAAGCATGTTGATGGTCCAAAACTGCTTCATATTATCACCACAAAAGGGAAAGGGCTAAAACAGGCCGAGGAAGACCAAGTGGTTTACCATGCCCCTGGAAAATTTGATAAGATTACTGGGGAGCGGTTTAAAAAATCGGGGGAGGTACAGCCTCCCAAATATCAAGATGTGTTTGGACATACCATTGTGGAATTGGCCAAAATAAACCAAAAAATTGTTGGGATTACCCCGGCTATGCCCAGTGGAAGCTCCCTTAAATTTATGATGGAAGAAATTCCAGAGCGGGCCTTTGATGTAGGCATCGCCGAGCAACATGCCGTAACCTTAGCCGCAGGTATGGCCACTCAGGGATTGGTCCCGTTTTGCAATATTTATTCTACTTTTTTGCAGAGAGCCTATGATCAAGTCATACACGATGTTGCGCTACAAAAACTTCCTGTAATTTTCTGTTTGGACAGGGCTGGTTTGGTGGGACAGGACGGTCCTACGCACCATGGTGTTTTTGATATGGCCTTCTTGCGCTGTATTCCCAACTTGATCATATTCTCCCCAATGAACGAGATGGAGTTACGAAACATAATGTACACAGCACAATTCGGATTGGATGGACCGATTGCAATAAGATACCCTCGAGGTCGTGGCGCAACCATAGACTGGAAAAATGATTTTGAATCCATAGAAATAGGTGCTGGCCGCAGTCTTAAAAATGGTTCCAAAATTGCTGTTTTGACCATTGGACATATTGGCAATACGGTTGCCGAACTCATTCAAAAATTGGATAGGCCTGAAGAAGTGGGGCACTATGATATGCGCTTCGTAAAACCTCTGGACAAGAATCTTCTCCGAAGTGTTTTCAATACATACGAGCATGTTATTACCGTGGAAGATGGCACAAAGCTGGGTGGTCTTGGTTCTGCTATACTCGAATTTATCAACGAGGAAGACTTATCAAAACCTGTTAAAATATTTGGAATCCCAGACCAATTTGTGGATCATGGCGATGTCTTGGAAACCCACCAAATGGCTGGTATAGATTTTGATACGATACACTCATACATACAATCAACCTTGAACCAATGCGATTAAACTGTTTTTTAATTCTATTCCTAGCCGTTTTTCTATCTGCACATTCCCAAGTTACCCAATTAAAGGCGTTTGAAATTGATAGCACTAATGGCAGTTTTAAGATAATTCGCATTAAGGATGTAAAACTCAAGTACCTCACCCGAAACGCAAAACTGACCGACCCGCGTACGGTATTGAACCGGGTAAAGCCTTTGAGTATATGGTACAATCGTTTCAAACCAACATCTTTCTGGAAAAAGGTCAACAAATTTGGTCTCAACGTCAGTGAAGTTTCTTTTGTAAACTGGAACGCAGGGGGAGACAACTCTGTTTCGGCTCTTGCGAGCGCAGATTTTGCCCGTAACTATAAATTCCGGTATCTAAATTGGAACAACGAAGCCCAGTTTCGATACGGCCTCAATGCCCAAGAAGGAAGGAAGCTACGAAAAACCGACGACCAGATCCGACTCTCCACGACTCTCAGTTTTAGGAAGGACACCATCACCAATTGGTACTATTCGGTAAAGGCCAATATTCGGACGCAATTTTCCAATGGTTATAAATATCCTGATAGAGAGACGCCAATTTCAAGATTTATGGCCCCTGGATATTTGTTTGTCGGTGTCGGTACATCATATATACCCCCAAAAGATCAGTTCAACCTTTACATTTCACCCGCTACCATGAAATCAACTTTTGTATTGGATGAGAATCTCTCCAACCAAGGGGCCTTTGGTGTGGAAGAAGGGGATAGAGTGTTTTTGGAACTTGGTTTTTTGGTGACGAATACTTGGGAAACCGAAATTACCAACAACGTTCTTATGAGCCATCGCCTCAATCTATATACAGATTATGTTCGGAGTTTTGGGAACATAGATGTGGATTGGGAGCTTAACTTCAATCTCAAGGTGAACGACTTTCTAAATGCCAATATTGGAACGCACATCATCTTTGATGATGACATCAAATTTGATGAGGAAGTTGCTGAGGATGGAACCATAATAAGCCCGGGCGTGGCCAAAGTCCAGTTTAAGCAGTTACTGGGGGTAGGGCTGCTCTATTCGTTTTAGACCTTTCGCCCTGTCAGTTTATCATGGATATGAACGGCGGCACTATCGGACAGACTGGCCACAAAACAACTGGTGTCCAATAATATCTTATAGATGGGCACATCCGTATTCCTATAGTTTTCAGGTAAACTTTTGATGAGCAATCGGTCATAATTGGTATCCTCTCCCTCCTTTACATTGATAAGGGCCGTAGTGTACATATCCAATAAGTCCGAAATAATTCGATATCCCGCCAATTCCTTATCCACTACCTCGGTGGATTGATATATCTTTTCCACGCTCAATTTGATGATGTCATCGACCTGCGCTGTGTACTTTCCTTTGTCCAGTAAAGATGCATCAAACTCACCATTGAGAATCTTCTCCTCGTTATTTACAAAAACGTCTACTGCATCTCCTATCAAGGTACTGATGGCAAGCGCCCTCAAATAGCTCAATCTATCACTGGAGGTAGTCATGGCATTATACTTTTTGGTATTGATGTTGTCCTTTACCAAATTGATAAGGTACTCCAAGGCATATTCCTCGGGTATCAATCCCAAATTGATGCCGTCCTCAAAATCGATAATGGTATAGCAAATATCGTCCGCTGCCTCTACCAAATAGGTCAATGGATGTCTTAAAAATCCTGTTTTCGGGTGGGCAGGATTGGGCAAAAGACCTATTTCCCCCACTAATTCATTAAAAAACTCTTTTTCGGACTGGAAAAAACCAAACTTCTTATCGGCAATGTTCCTCGACGGTTTTTTTGGCAAAGAAGCTTTGGGGTACTTTATGAATGCTCCCAGAGTAGCGTAGCTCAACCGCAATCCCCCTGGCACTCCTTCACGGGATTCTGTCAACAACTTAAACCCGTTGGCATTACCTTCAAAATCAATCAAATCTTGATACTCTTCTGCTGCGAGAACATCTTCGTAGAATTTTCCTTTGCCCTGTTTAAAGTAATTGCCGATGGCTTTTTCCCCACTGTGCCCAAACGGAGGGTTGCCAATATCATGGGCCAAGGCTGCGGCGGCTACAATAGCTCCAAAATCGTTAAAGTGATGGCCATGAACTTCGGACAAGAACGGATACTTCGCTAAAACCTGTTGTCCGGCAATACGCCCCAAACTTCTTCCCACTACGGACACTTCCATACTGTGCGTAAGGCGGGTATGCACAAAATTCTTCTGCGAGCCTACGGCAATCGGCATTGGAAACACCTGTGTTTTGTCCTGTAAACTCCTAAATGCCGATGAAAAAATGATTCGGTCGTAGTCCACCTCGAACCCTAGCCGGGTTTCGTTCTGTTCCTTCCGCAGGCGTTTTCCGGTGTCCCCGTATCTTTTTAAAGAGAGTAGCTGTTCCCAGTTCATAATGATTTATTGGTGCAATATACGTTTAACCTAAATCATAGACCAACATAGGGGCTTTACATTGCTTTACAATGCTTAATGATTACTTAAACTTAAAATTACAGTAAAGAAATTTCCAAAGTTCAATTTTGAATTGGATTTCTTTATGGATATTAGTTTTTGTCGACTATTCTTCGAAATCTGATGGCTACCTTTCAAGAGGTAGCCTTTTTTATTAAAATGACATACATAAAATAACATACAGGAAATGTTAACTTAACATTGGGTGCGGTTATTTGCAGCGACAAAAACTAGTACCGTAATGAATACCAAAAAGTTAACCCTAATTGGGATTATCTTTATATTCACTTGCACGCATTTTTCTTATTCCCAAGAAATTAGCTCAACGCGTTTTGGCGACGGATTGCTCAACATTATGGGCAAAGACAGCACTTGGTCCATGAAAGTGGGAGCAAGAATGCAATTATTGTCCAATTTTAGCTGGACTGATGAAGGGCAAAATAAATTTGCCAATCCTGAGCAGGATTTTTTGGTAAGACGTGCGCGGCTTAAGTTTAACGGCTTTGCCTATTCCCCAAAACTTAAATATAAGATAGAGCTTGGTCTTTCCAACAGGGATATGTCGGGGTCCTCAGAGTTTACGGGCAATACGCCAAGGTACATTCTTGATGCCGTGGTCATATGGAATTTCTACCAGAACTTTGAACTTTGGTTTGGACAGACCAAATTGCCCGGTAACATTGAAAGGGTCATCTCTTCCGGAAATCTTCAACAGGTAGATCGCTCATTGTTGAATAGCAGGTTCAATATAGACAGGGATATGGGCTTTCAGCTCAGACATCATTTCTATTTGGGCAATAGGTTTTTGGTCCGTGAAAAATTCGCATTCTCACAAGGTGAGGGAAGAAACGTTACACAAGGTAATCTAGGAGGGCACCAATACACCTCAAGAATTGAACTGCTTCCCTTTGGGAATTTCATTAAAAAAGGAGACTATAGGGCCGCCGACCTCAACCGTGAGCAAACCCCAAAGCTAATGTTCGGAACTACTTATGACATAAACAACAACGCGGTTAAAACTAGGAGCAATATGGGAAGTTATATGTCCAATGATATTGGGTTCCACGAAACCAACATCTATACCCTGTTCCTTGACCTTATGTTCAAATACAGGGGCTTTTCACTTATGGGGGAGTTTGCGCATCGCGATGCCAGTGAACCAGTGGCATTGAACCCAGATAACACTCCTACGGGAGACGTTGTGCAGGTAGGAAATGGACTTAACCTGCAATCGGGTTACTTGTTCAAAAATAATTGGGAGGTATCGGCCCGATTCACTAACATTGAATTGGATATGGAAATCACAGGTAAAAATCCGCAAAAACAATATACATTAGGGCTATCAAAATATATTGTAGGACATAAACTAAAGGTTCAAACAGACCTTAGCTATTTAAATATTGACAATGGTTTGGATGAGCTGATGTACCGCCTACAGGTAGATGTACATTTCTAAAAAATAACCTTAACATAACTTATCAAAAGTGTATTCTCTTGATATTTGAAAAATTTTTTTGAATTCTAATTATGGACAACATTTACTTTTTAATCCTTGTAGCCTTGGGCATTCTGGCCATTGCAGATCTTGTTGTTGGCGTCAGTAACGATGCTGTAAATTTTCTGAATTCTGCTATTGGTTCCAAGGCAATATCGTTCAAGACCATCATGATCGTGGCAAGTGTGGGAATAGCCTGTGGAGCCATTTTCTCCAGCGGTCTTATGGAAGTTGCAAGGAAAGGTATTTTTAACCCCGGTGAATTTTATTTTGATGAGATCATGTTCATTTTTATGGCCGTAATGATCACTGACATACTGCTATTGGACTTTTTCAATACCATAGGAATGCCCACATCAACCACTGTTTCCATAGTTTTCAATCTTTTGGGTGCCGCTGTTGCTATGGCAATTTTAAAAATAGCAAATGTAAATGGTAGTTTTTCGGATATTCTTCATTACATCAATACGGACAAGGCCATTGAAATAATCATAGGTATACTTTCGTCAGTTGTGATTGCTTTTTCCATTGGTGCCTTTGTGCAATGGGTATCCAGGGTATTGCTCTCGTATCAATTTCAAAGAAAGGCAAATTGGGTCGGCGCCGTTTTTGCGGGAATCGCGCTGTCTGCCATTTCTTATTTTATCCTTTTAAAAGGAATAAAGGGAACTCCTTTTGCCGACCAGACTTATGGTTTTATAGGAGGTGTCACCATTAAAGATTATTTGGAGACAGAGGTCTACAAGGTGGGCTTTATCAATTTTGCTTTTTGGGCCATTTTGTCCTTTGTACTTATACAGTTCGCCAAAGTCAATATTTACAAAGTTATCATTGGGGTGGGTACGTTCGCTTTGGCACTTGCTTTTGCAGGCAATGATCTGGTCAACTTTATTGGTGTGCCCATTGCTGCTTGGCAATCCTACATAGCATGGTCGGGATCAGGAGTGGATGCTTCTGAATTTAGCATGGGAATCTTGGCCAACACAGTTGAAACCCCTACCCTTTTGTTGTTCCTATCAGGGATGATCATGGTAGCCACCTTATGGATGTCCAAAAAAGCTAGATATGTTGCCGATACAGAAATAAACTTATCCAGAGAAGGTGAGGCCAAGGAAAAATTTCAGCCAAACTTTCTATCAAGAGGTCTGGTAAGATTTTCCATAAACTTGTCAACATGGGCATCTTCTATAGTTCCCAACTCCCTACAAAACAAAATCAATAAACGGTTTGAAAAGCCCACTGTGAACCTTTCAAAGGAAAAGGTGCTTCAATTACCCGCTTTTGATATGATCAGGGCTTCGGTCAATTTAATGGTTGCCGGTATCTTGATTTCCATAGCTACATCTTACAAACTCCCCCTATCAACCACCTATGTCACCTTTATGGTGGCCATGGGTACTTCCTTGGCCGATAGGGCCTGGGGTGCTGAAAGTGCGGTTTACCGAGTCGCTGGGGTTTTGAACGTAATCGCCGGATGGTTCAGCACGGCCATAATCGCTTTTATTGCTTCAGGAGTGGTCTTGTCCCTCATTAATTTTGGGAAAGGTGCCGCCATAGCCATGTTGTTGTTCGCAGCGGTGCTTCTTTTGGTAAGAAATTATATCTCCTATAACAAAAAATCCAAGGAAATCAAGGTCGAAGATCGTTTAAGAAGAGCAGAAAGTAGTTCCATACAAGGCGTTATCGAAGAAACCGCGACCAACATTGCCAATGTGGTAAAGCGTAGCAACAAAATTTACTCCAACTCCATTAATGGTCTTGCCAAGCAGGCTTTGGATTCCCTGAAAAAGAACAAAAAACAAGGAAATAAACTGGCCTTGGAAATAGAAGACCTCAGGGAACACACCTTTTATTTCATCAAGAACTTGGAAGAGGCCCATATTGGAGCCAGTAACTTCTACATAAACATAATGGGGTACCTGACAGATATGTCCCAATCCTTGGAATACATTGGAAAGGTGAGTTACAACCACGTTCAAAACAATCATAAAAAGCTAAAGTACAATCAAATAAAGGAGCTCAAGGAAATCGACCATAAATTGGAGGAAATCTTCAACAGTACCCAAAAGGCGTTCGAAGAAAAATCCTTTGAGCAGATAGGTGCAATATTGGATTCCAAGCAAGAGCTTTATGATCTTGTTTCCCAAAAGATAGACATCCAAGTATCCCGAACAAGAACAGAGGAATCGAGCCCAAAGAACACCACTCTTTACTTCTCCCTATTGCTCGAAACAAGGGACTTGATAACCGCTATGATGAACCTTTTGGAACAATACTATCGCGAACACGATAGTACGGTTCAACCAGCCACTATCGAAAAAAAATAAAAACGGTATCTTTTCGTCCTCATTAATTTTAATAGGATGAAAAGATATTGTTTTACTCTATTTGTTTTTGGCCTGTTATCCGCTGCCTCCGGGTATTCACAATCAGTTTCAGCGGAGGAGGTTTTGGAAAAAGCCATTGCTTTTCACGATCCGAATGGAAATTGGCAAAGCTTGCAGGCCACCTTTAAAGTTGTGATGGAAACCCCTAACAGCCCAGAAAGGATTAGTGTAATTCAGGTTGATTTTCCAAAACAGGAATTTAATCTGGATGTATCCCAAGGAGATCATACGTATTCCTACCAAATCCAGGATACATCCTGTGAGATTACCTTGAACGGAAGTAAAGAATACACCCAAAAGGAAGCCGAGCAGTTCAAACTGAGCTGTGAGCGCGGTAATTTTATGAAGGATTACTACACGTATCTCTACGGACTCCCCATGAAGCTGAACGATCCAGGAACCAACTTGGATCCAAAAACTGAAAAGAAAACATTCGAAGGCAAAGATTATCTTGTTCTAAAGGTGACTTATGATGCAGAAATAGGAAAGGATACCTGGTATTTTTACTTTGACCCTACCACCTATGCCATGGAGGTATACCAGTTTTACCATGATGAAAACAAAAATGATGGAGAGTACATCATTTTAAAGGGACTGGAAACCATTGAGGGGATAAAAATGCCAAAAACAAGAGCGTGGTACATGAACAAGGACGATAAATATTTGGGCACCGATACCTTGTCAAAAGAGGCACAATAGCCTACCTATAAAAATTCATTTCATCCATATACTTCCAAACCGTATATGGCAATAACGGACGGATATTTTTTCCTGCCTTATGTGCCTTACGAATAAAAGTGGAGGAAATTTCCATAATCGGGGCATCGACCCGAGTGATCTTGGGATGGTCTTTAAATTCATGTTCCACAACGCCTTCTGAAACTCTAGGATAGACATGAATGGAATAGTGCTCCAAAATGGTTTCATAATTCTTCCATTTATGGAAATTCTTCAAATTATCTTCTCCCATGATCAGTGAAAAACGATGGTCCTTGCCGTAGTTGTCATCCAAATGGGCCAATGTATCTGTCGTATAGTTTGGCTGCGGGAGGTCGAACTCTATTTTACTGGGCTTTAGTTTGGGATACTCCTGTACTGCCTCAAAAACCATTTGATACCGATGATTATTGTCCAGAAGCGATTGCTTGACCTTAAATGGACTTTGTGGGGTAATAACGAACCAAACCTCATCCAGATCGGAAAACTCCACCATATGGTTGGCAATGATCAAATGACCAATATGTATGGGGTTGAAGGTCCCAAAAAAGAGCCCTACCTTTTTCATGGTCTAGTTTTCTTTTGGAGGTATCTCGACACCGAGGAATTCGGCCACCAATTTATGGGCTTCATCCAGAGCAACATTTAGATCATAGTTCTTGATGATCTTATCAAACTGAGGAGCCGTGGCAAGTTCCACTGAAGCTTTCGCAATTCTCATGTTGATCTTATCGTCGCTCTCGGTGCTTCTCTTCTTGAGCCTTATTTTCAATTCATCCACGCTAGGCGGCTTTACAAATACCGCCAAGGTCTTCTCGGGAAATTTCTTTTTGATTCTGAGTCCACCGGACACATCAATATCAAAAATTACATTTTTTCCCTCTGCCCAGAGTCTTTCCACTTCGCTTTTAAGGGTGCCATAAAAATTGTCCCTGTACACTTCCTCCCATTCCAAAAAGTCACCGTCCTTGATGTGCCGCTTAAATTGGGAAACGGACATAAAATAGTAATTGACACCATTCTTTTCCTTGCCCCTCCGTGGGCGTGAAGTGGCAGAAATGGAAAATGCCAAGTTGAGTTCGGGTTGATCCAACAAATGTTTCACAATGGTCGTTTTTCCACTACCCGATGGTGCCGAGAAAATAATGAGTTTACCGCCTTCCGTCATAACACATTCAGCATTTGTTCTTTGATTTTTTCCAATTCGTCTTTCATTTGCACTACCAATTGTTGCATGGGTGCATAGTTTGCCTTGGAACCAATGGTATTGATTTCCCTTCCGATTTCTTGGGAAATGAATCCTAGTTTTTTTCCATTGGAATCATCGGAGTTTAAGGTCGATTCAAAATATTTCAGGTGGTTGGCCAACCGGACCTTCTCTTCTGTGATGTCGTATTTTTCCAAATAATAGATGAGTTCCTGCTCGAACCTATTGGCATCGAGCTCCACTTTTAGGTCGGCAACCGCTTTCTCCAATCGTTCGCGCACTGTCCCAAGTCGCTCGGGATCCATGGTGTTCACCTTTTCCAATAAATCGTTCAAGTTGTTGAGCCTTGCTACAAAGTCTTCTTCCAAAACTTTTCCTTCTTCATTCCTAAACTCAACTATTTTGGAAAGCGCTTCGTTCATTGCTTCGATTATGGACTTGTACTCCTCCTCATCAATATCATCCTTATCCGTTTTTAACGTATCCGGCATCCGCAGGGCCATCTCCAATAGTTTAATATCATCCCCATTGACAATATTTGCCAATTGGTCCATGTAATTTCTAACTACTCCTTGATTGACTTCTGCCGTGGTCTCCTCCCCGGTTATTTCAACATAAAGGTTAAAATCCACCTTGCCCCTCACCAAAGCTCCAGCTATCATTTTGCGCAGTTCCAGTTCTTTTTCGCGATAGAATTGAGGGAGTCTGGCATTGATGTCCAAACTCTTGCTATTAAGCGACTTGAGCTCTATAGTGATTTTTTTGGAAGGAAGCTGTACAATGTGCTTCCCGAAGCCTGTCATGGATTGAATCATAGATGTATGATAAATTTTGCCAAAGGTAACCAAAATAGGTTACTGGCACTTTAAAGATTCTACCTGGCAAATGGTGAAAGGGAGTTAATTCAACTCCCTTACCCAAATATTTCTAAAGCTCACCCTACTGTTGTCCCCATGATCCTGAAGCCTAAGCGGCCCCTTTCCATGTGGTGGGTTTTTGGGCCAACCAATGTAAGGGGTAGTTCCTTTGATCTCTACATGATCTTGTACCAAAACACCATTATGTATCACCGTAAGGGTTCCGGATTTTACTTTTTGACCTTTTTCAAACTCGGGTGCGTGGTAAATAATATCGTAGGTATTCCATTCCCCAGTGGGCACGGAAGCCATAGCCAGGGGTGTATGCTGTTTATAAATGGAGGCAACTTGCCCATTTACATAGGTATCGTTATCATTATTGTCCAACACCTGGACCTCGTAGAGCCCGTTCAGAAAGATTCCACTATTTCCTCTATTCTGACCATCCCGCTGTACTTCGGCAGGTGATTTCCATTCAATATGTAACTGAATGCTCCCAAAATTCTGCTTGGTCACAATATCGCCCGTTTTATCCTTCACGGTCATACTGCCATCCTTGTTCAAAACCCATTTGGCATCAGTGCTGTCCGCAGCACTCATCCACTTATCCAAAGAAGTCCCGTCAAACAAGACAATGGCATCGCTTGGCGGTGCACCATTCTCACCAGGGGTCACTTTTGGCGGAACAGGTTTATACAATTCGGTCGCTTCGGGTTTTGTGGGTTCCACTTCCTGAGCATTGATATAGAAACCTGTCATCATGGCAACTACACCCAAAGTATATCTCAATCTTTTCATGCTACAACTCTTTAATCTTGATATTTCTGAATGCTACTACATTCCCATGGTCCTGCAGTCCGATTTTACCTGTTTTAAAGGCGGCAAAATCTTCCCAGTCCGTAAATTTGGAGTTGGCTATCAATTCATCCCACTCTGGACCTTCCACCGGGAATTCAACAATCTTGGTGCCGTTTTGAATCACATGACCCTGGTTGGTCTTATGATTGATCATCAATTCCACTGAGTTCCATTCGCCTGCCGGCTTTACCACCTTTTCGGATGGTGGAACAATGTCGTACAAAGATCCCGCCAAACGATCTTCGCCATTTTTTGCATCAGGATGTCTTTCATCATCCAAAACTTGAATTTCCGGCCCGGTAACGTACGGCTGGCCATATTCCTCACCTTCCTTTACTCCCCAAAAGAATCCACTGTTGCCCCCTTCGGCAATCTTCCAATCCAGGGTCAGTACAAAATCGGTAAACTCCTCATCGGTAACCAAGTTGTAGTTGGCACCTTCGGGGCGTTCCTCTGGCGGATAGAGCACCATGGCCCCATCTTCCAGTTTCCAAGGTTCGGTAACCTCGCCCCCATTGTACATGTGCCAGCCATCAAAGTTGGTCCCATCAAATAGGGTAATCCATTCAGATTCTTTTTCTTCAACAATTTCCGTCATTTCTTCTTGAACCTCTTCTTTGTTTTCCTTTGGTTTGTCCTTACAGGCAAATACTGCTGCAAGAGCTATAAACAACAATGGTTTTTTCATAATCCTAATATGTTTTTAAGTTTTTGTTCATCGATATCCGCTCCAGCGAAATCATCAAATGTTTTTGTGGTTGCTTCTATAATATGGTCTTGAATAAATTTAGCGCCTTCGCGAGCTCCCTGCTCCGGACTTTTGATACAGCATTCCCATTCCATTACGGCCCATACATCGCATCCGTACTGGGTCAGTTTGGAGAAGATTGTCTTAAAATCTATTTGTCCATCCCCCAAAGAACGGTATCTGCCTGCCCTATCGCCCCAATCATTGTAACCGCCAAAGGCTCCTTTTTTCCCAGTTGGATTAAATTCGGAATCCTTCACGTGGAAAGATTTTATAAACTCATGATAGTGGTCAATGTAGGTAATATAATCCAACTGCTGAAGTACGAAGTGACTCGGGTCGTACAAAATATTCACTCTTTTGTGGTTGCCGGTAGCTTCCAAAAAGCGTTCAAAAGTATCACCATCATGCAGGTCTTCTCCTGGGTGGATTTCATAACATACATCCACGCCTTCTTCATCAAAATGATTAAGGATGGGCATCCACCTATTGGCCAGCTCTTCAAAACCCATCTCTACCAATCCAGCCGGTCTTTGCGGCCATGGGTGAGCGGTGTGCCAAAGCAAGGAACCTGAAAATGTGGCATGGGCCTTAAGTCCAAGTCTTCGGCTTGCCGTAGCAGCTTTTTTAACGGTCTCTATCGCCCATTTTGTGCGCTCTTTTGGCTTTCCGTGCAATGCTTCGGGAGCGAAGTTATCGAACATGATATCATAGGCAGGATGCACCGCTACCAATTGCCCTTGCAAATGAGTGGAGAGCTCGGTAATCTCCAAACCATAAGAATTTACTTTTCCTTTGAGCTCATCACAGTAATCTTGGCTTTCGGCCGCTTTGTCCAAATCTATCAGGAAGGATTCCCACGTTGGTATCTGAATCCCTTTGTAGCCTAAATCTGAGGCCCATTTGCACATACCGTCCAAAGTATTGAACGGAGGTTGATTGTCCACAAATTGCGCTAGGAATACGGCCGGTCCTTTAATTGTCTTCATTTAGTTAAAATTTAAGGAATTAGGAAATCCCAAATTAATTGGGATTTATCTTTTATATTTAAGAAAAAAACTATGCTATTTTTAGGTCTCATGTAGAAAAACATAAATATAGGGATTAGCTAACAATTAAAACAACATTAAAGTGATTGAAAACAAAGTTTATGATGCCATTGTTGTAGGAACGGGCATAAGTGGCGGTTGGGCCGCAAAGGAATTATGCGAAAACGGACTCAACGTATTGGTGTTGGAACGAGGGCCCATGGTAAAGCACATCGAAGATTATAAAACCATGAACGATGATTCGTGGGATTATAACTTTAAAGGGGAGCTTTCCCGTGAGGACAAAGAAAAATATCATAAACAACTTAGGGTCGGGTGGGCGCCCAAAGAAGACGTAAAACACTTTTTTGTGAACGATTTGGAACACCCTTACCAAGAGACCAAACGTTTTGATTGGATTCGGGGCTACCAAGTCGGGGGAAGGTCCCTTACCTGGGGCAGACAGAGCTACAGGTGGAGCGACATAGATTTTGAAGCAAACGAGAAGGAGGGTATTGCCGTGGATTGGCCGGTGCGTTATAAAGACATTGCTCCTTGGTATGATAAAGTTGAGTCCTACATAGGCGTTAGCGGACAGGCTTTGGGTCTCAAACAACTGCCCGATGGAATTTTTCAGCCCCCCATGGAACTTAATTGTGTTGAAAAGGAGCTCCAGGAGTCGCTGAGCAAAGAGTTTGATGATGGTCGCCTACTCACTATTGGGCGCGCCGCCCATATTACAGAAAACACAACTGACTTTAAAGGTCGAGGACCCTGCCAATACCGAAGTCGTTGTTGGAGAGGATGCCCTTTTGGCGGTTATTTCAGTAGTAACTCATCAACATTGCCCGCTGCGGAAAGAACCGGAAACTTGACCTTGAGACCAAATTCCATTGTACATGAAGTGGTATATGATGAAAACAGGAACAGGGCGACCGGCGTTAAAATCATAGATGCGGAAACGCATGAAAAATTGGAATTCAATAGTAAGATTGTCTTTCTTTGTGCCTCTTCCATGGCATCGGTGGGTATTCTACTACAATCTAAATCCAACAGGTTTCCCAATGGAATGGGGAACGAGCATGACCAGCTAGGGAGAAACATCATGGACCATCACTACCAATTGGGCGCATCTGCCAAGGTCGATGGACATTTGGATAAATACTACAAGGGCAGAAGACCCAACGGGGTCTATATCCCGAGGTTTGTTAATTTGGACGAGAAAACCAAACGCCCCGATTTCCTTCGGGGTTTTGGGTATCAAGGTGGCGCCAACAGGGGCGATTGGTCGGAAATGGTAGCGGAAATGGGATATGGCAAGGCACTTAAGGAGGCTATATTACAACCTGGAGGCTGGGAAATTGGATTAAGCGGCTTTGGAGAAATGCTACCCTACCATGACAATCGGGTAACATTGAGCAAGGACAAAAAAGATCAATGGGGACTGCCCCAACTGGATTTTGATGTTGAATTCAAGGAGAACGAATATAAGATACGGGAGGCCATCAAAGAGGAGGGCGTGGCAATGTTGAAAGCGGCGGGCTTTAAGAACATTTCCACGTACGACAGGGAAACTGGTCCCGGTCTGGGCATTCACGAAATGGGAGGTGCCCGCATGGGCCACGACCCAAAAACCTCCGTGCTGAACAAACATAACCAATTGCATGCAGTACCCAATGTTTATGTTACCGATGGTGCCTTTATGACCTCATCCAGTTGCGTAAACCCGTCTTTGACCTATATGGCATTTACGGCAAGGGCCGCCAACCATGCCGCAGAACAGTTCAAACAAAATAAATTTGCTTAAAACCTACTTATGGAAAATGCTTCAGCCCGAAATCTTTGGGGCGATTTTTTGGATGCCCATTTGGAGTTTGCTTCCGAGGACGCACCAAAGGTGATTCATTTTTGTGATAATGAAAAAGATGCCAATTTGTGTGCTGATTTAATCTGCAAAGAAACCAAAAGGGCAACAACACATTCCCTAAAAGGGATACAGCTCCGCAATGAAGCTTTGCCCAAAATCGGAGATTTTTATGTGGTAACGGATTGGGGCGGCAATGCCAGATGTATTATTCGGACCACCGCGGTTAAGCTTCTTCCCTACTTCAGCATCAGGGAAGAGCATGCCCGTTTGGAGGGTGAAGGCGATAAAAGCCTCGACCATTGGAAAAAAGTCCATTGGGAGTATTACACCCGGGAACTATCTGAATTAGGAACCAAACCTACCGAAAGTATGATTGTGGTGTTTGAGCAGTTTGAGATGTTGTACAAAAAATAATGGCTGCCAATTGGCAGCCATTATCTATGTTTTTTGAATGGGTCGGGATTTAATCCATATCCACCCAAATGTTTCCTTGTTTATGGGATGCTACCGTGTTCTCTATAAAATTTAGACCACGTACACCGTCCATCATTGTAGGGAATTCACCATCATTGTATTCTTCACCACGAATGGCTCTTGCAACACCTAGGTAGATATTGGCCATAGAGTCAAAAATACCTTCTGGGTGTCCTGGAGGCAACTTGGTTCCGTCCAAAGACAGTTTGGAATTGTATTCATGTCCCGGTTTGTAGACCTGCAACGGTTCGGGGTCGTTCAATTTGTATAGATAATTAGGGTTTTCCTGTTCCCATTTCAAACCTCCTTTTTGGCCATAAATGGCAATGGTCAGATTATTTTCTTCTCCTGTGGCCACTTGACTTGCCCTGATTACCCCTTTTACGTTTTTGTCCATACGGATAAGGGCGGTACCATCCATGTCCATCACATTGTCATCGTACATGTAGTTGAAGTCGCAAAGCAAGGATTGCACCTTAAGACCAGTGGTATATTCTATCATGTTAAAGGCATGTACGCCGATATCTCCCATACAAGAACTGATTCCAGCTTTTTTGGGGTCGAGTCTCCACACGGTTCCACGCTTTTCCTTATCGTGGATGATGGGATTCATCCAACCTTGGTAGTATTGTGCATCAACTTTGTGCACTTTCCCAATAACACCATCTTTGATCATCTCGCGCATTTGACGCACCATCGGATAACCTGTATACGTATGTGTTACGGCAAATACCTTTTTGACTTCTTTAAGGGTCTCTTGAAGGATTTTGGCCTCTTCGTATGTCGTGGTCATCGGCTTTTCACAGATGACATGGAAACCATTGTCCAAAAGTTTTTTTGCCATTGGAAAGTGCAAGAAGTTAGGCGTAAGAATGGAGCAAACTTGAATACGTTCGTCTTCTGGAAGCTTCATTTCTTCTTCTATCAATGTATCAAAATCTTTATAGATACGATTGGTTGGAATATCAATTTCCTTGGCAAAGGCTATACTTTCACTATGGTCTGGGTTAAACACAGCACCAACAATCTCGTAATTATCATTAATGAAGGCTGCCACCCTGTGCAGCACACCAATAAGCGAATCCCCTCCTCCTCCGAGAATTCCAAGTCTAATCTTTTTAGGCATTTTTATTGTTTTATTTTCTAATTATACTACTTCTTCTGTATGGCCCTGCGGCACTCTTCTTTCTTCCAATTTCTTACGGAATACGAACAATATGGAAAACAGAATCAACACTGCCAACGGAAAAAACATCATTTTCCCCAAGGTTGCCTTTCCCGCTGCCAATTCCGCCACCTCATCTGCAAGTCCAGATGAAACTGCCGTTTCTTTTGCAGTGTCCAACCACCCACCAATCACTGGTTGCCAAATGGCCGTGGAGAACATTCCCGCACCCCCTACCAAGGACATCCCCAATGCCCCTGTTTTCGGAAGATATTCCGAGGTAAACCCTATCATGGTAGGCCAAAAATAACAAACTCCCAACGCAAAAAGAACGGCTGCCAAATAAATCATTGAACCTTCGGCAACACTCATGCTATACACTGCTGCAGTCGTTATCAATGCGGACATCACTAAAACCCCAATGGGATTGAGCCTATGTACAATGGGCCCGGCAAAATATCTTCCTATTGCCATAATGCCCGTGACCATGGCCAAGACCAGCATTGGACTAGCCCCGGAATTACCCAAAATTCGTTCCACCCATTGTTGAGGGCCAAATTCTGAAATTGCGGTAAGGGTCATACATACCATTATAAAAATGAACAAAGGGTCGGCAAGACCTTTGATGTTCTTGGTGGTATCCGTTTCGATATGTTCGCTTTCTGGAAACTGTTGCTTAAAGAACATATATCCGTAAATAAGTGTAGGGATCAACATTACCGCAATCTGCAATTGCCATCCCATTCCGAAATCTGTCATGAACTTGGAAATAAGTGATCCAATCACGATACCGCCCGGAAACCATACATGGAACCTGTTCAACATGGCCGTACGGTTTTTAGTGAACATATCGGCAATCATAGGATTACAGGCCGCCTCTACAGAACCATTTGCAAAACCTATAAAGAATGTGGATATGATCAGGGTCCAAAAACCTCCTGCCATCATCGTCATGACCAAGCCAATAAGGTGGCATACAAATGCCGTTACCATGAGTTTGCGAGCTCCAATTTTATTGTAGAGCAACCCACCAAAGATCATGGCAATCGGGAACCCGAAGAAACCCATACTGTTTATCCAGCCCAACTGTTGGTTGGAAAGCATAAATTCCTCTCCTAGCTGGGTCAATATACCCGCCCTGATGGCAAAGGTCATGGATGTAACCACCAGTGATATACAGGCCGCTACAAATAGCTGATTCTTGTTTACGTTTTTCATGTTTGTTTCGGTTAATTGTGGTTTAATCTATAAATCTTATGTCTCTTCTTGTTTTTATCATATTGAATCAAAGGATGTCCGAGCATGTGCATTCTCGGTTGCCTACGATTTATATTCGACTTTCTCGTTCTTGAATATTAGTGCAAATAGGATAAATACGACTGCTGCGAACGCTGCTGGATAAATCCAGATACTCTCCCAAGCATGGGCACCATCTTCCATGGTAAGTGAATCTGTAATTTGTCCTGCAATCCAGAAACCTATGAGCATTCCCACTCCATAAGTGGCCAATGTAATCAACCCTTGAGCGGCACTCTTGTACTTTTCCCCTGCTTTGGTATCCGTGTAAATCTGTCCGGATACAAAGAAAAAATCATAACAAATTCCGTGCAGTGCAATTCCAAGAATCAGCATAAACGACAATTCATCCGCATTACCATAGGCAAAAAGCAGGTAACGAACCGTCCAGGCCAACATACCAACCAATATGGTCTTCTTAAATCCAAATCTGGTAAAAAAGAAAGGTAGTGCGAGGATAAAAAGTGCTTCGGAAATTTGGCCTATGGCCATTTTACCGGTTGGATTTGGCAACCCTATTTCTGCCAAGAACGGATTGGCGTTTTGATAATAGAAAGCCAATGGGATACAAATCAATACCGATGAGATAAAGAACACCAAAAAATTTTTGTTCTTCAAGAGTTTCAATGCTTCAAGTCCCAACACATCAGAAATGGTCACTTTTTCGCCTTTGTCCACCTTTGGTGGTGTTTTGGGAAGTGTAAAACTGAAAAGCCCCAAAATTGCCGAAGCGATTCCTGCCATCAAAAATGTATTTTTAAGCATTCCCGCTTCCAAGGCTTCGGGAGAGTCCCAAACAAAAAGATAGCTGATGACCAATCCCGCAACAATCCATCCAATGGTTCCAAACACACGGATGTTCGAAAACTCCTTTGCCGGGTCTTTCATTTGGTTAAAGGAAATGGAATTCACCAAAGCCAATGTTGGCATATACAAAATCATGTATCCCAACACATAGGGGTAGAAAGCAACAAAATCCTCTGACTGATACATCTGGTACATTAAAAAAGCACCAATAAGGTGCAGTACTCCTAAAATTCGTTCGGCATTAAAATATCTGTCGGCAATCAGTCCTATAATGAACGGGGCTATGATAGCGCCCCAAGATTGTGTGGAAAAAGCCATTGATGACTGCCCTGCAGTTGCTTCTAGATTATTCCCTAGGAATGTTCCCAAGGTAACAAACCAACCTCCCCAGATAAAAAACTCGAGGAACATCATAAAGGATAGTTGGAATTTGGTCTTAATATTCATTGTTGGTATTCAAAAATTAGTAATTATCGTTTGTAATGCACATAGTCCAAAGGCTCGGGCACTATCCCCGCATTTCTCAACTCCATCATAATTTGCCCTCTATGGTGCGTGGAATGATTGATGATATGAAAAAGGATGTCCTCCAGTTTATTTGAAAAATTCTTTCCTGTACTGTTGGTATATTCCACTCGTTTATCAAAAGTATCCGTGCTGGATACAATTTCAAAGGAAGTTCGTTGATTTTCGTAATGAATGTCTTCCCATGTATCTACCTCATGCAGGTCCCAGACTCCAAATTCAGTTGGGGATTCCAGTATCCTTTGGTTCCAAATATGATGGGCATTGAGTATATGACTAAAAAGTCTAATGCAGTTGTCCGGAACCTGGCCCGGACCACTGCATTGTTCAATTATTTTTTTGTTACAATAAAAATTGTAATCGAAGAGCTGTTGTAAAAATCCCTTCATCTACCCATTTATATTTAGTAGTACTATTCCAGTACTTTTTCCAAAAGTTTCTTGGTTGCCAATATTCCCTCTTCTTCGCTAAGTTCAGAACCTTCGTACTCCACTCCCACATAACCTTCGTATCCAGCCTCGATAACAATATCCATGAGTCTTTCAAAATCAATGACGGTTTCATTACCGTTCTCATCAAAATTGTAGGACTTCGCGCTAACACCTTTGGCATAGGGCATCAATTCTTTTACCCCTTTATATTTGTCGTACTCTTCCAAACATTCTGATGAATAGTAGTCGCCTGCTTCTCTTTTGATGCAGAAGTTTCCAAAATCTGGAAGCGTACCGCAATTGTCCATGCCCACCTTTTCCATAACTTCGGCCAGCATTTGGGCATTGGAAGATGGCCCTCCGTGGTTCTCTACAATAATATTGATGTTCTTGTCCTTTGCATAAGTGGCCAATTGGGTAAGTCCTGCAACGGAGGCAGGCATCCAAACTTCGGGTTCCATGCTTCCGTTAAGGTTAACCCGGATGGAGTGGCAACCCAAAGCTGCCGCTGCATCCACCCATTTATAATGGTTTTCCACGGCTTTTGTTCTTTCTGCTTCATCTGGAACAGCGATGTCTCCTTGGCCGTCCACCATGATCAAAAGGTTTTTTAAGCCATATTTTTCACTTTCTGCCTTACTTTTTTCCACCCATTTGGCCATGGCCTCTTCGGAAAAATTGGCAGCTTGCAATTCTTTATAGTATAGTGCACTCACATATTCCAAGCCCTCAAAACCCCATTCACTTGCTTTGGCGGCAAAAGTATAAGGGTCAACTCCCTCTTCAAAGATCATTTTGTGTATGGACCATTGTGCCAAAGAAAGCTTAATGTCCGGTTTGGGTTGCTCTTCTGCTACTGCCTCCGTAGCGGATTCCTCTGCTGTTTCCTTCTTTGAATTCTCTTTACAGGAATAAAATCCTAAAAAAGCCACGGCAATAAGTGTGACAATACTTTTCTGTGCTAAACTACTTCTGTTCATATTTTTACGTTAGTTAATTTCGTGCGGAATCCAAAAACTACAACGTTATAGTGCTGAATTCTCAATAAACATAGGGATTAAATGTAGAAAATTAATTTAATAATTAATACATTTAGCAAATAAACAATCCGAATAAATGAGTAAATTTTATTACAATCAGGAGCAGGAATCCTATGATGCCATAGTGGTAGGTACGGGTATCAGCGGTGGTTGGGCTGCAAAAGAGTTGTGCGAAAACGGTCTCAAGACTTTGGTCTTGGAGCGTGGCCCCATGGTAAAACACCGTGAAGATTACCCTACGGCCAATATGGACGATTGGGATTTTAAGCATGCGGGCAGAGCAACCCGAGAAGACGTTAAGCAACAAGAGAAACAATCCAGAACCGGTTACACCACCGGTGCAGCTTCAAAGCATTGGTTTGTAAACGACTTGGACCATCCTTACAACGAGACCAAACGTTTCGATTGGATGAGAGGTTACCACGTAGGTGGACGTTCTATTATGTGGGGACGACACAGCTACAGGTGGAGCGACATTGATTTTACTGCAAACAAAAACGAAGGAATCGCCGTTGATTGGCCAGTACGTTATAAGGATATAGCTCCTTGGTACGATAAAGTTGAAAGTTATATCGGTGTATCCGGTGAAAATTTAGGCCTGCCTCAACTTCCCGACGGACAGTTTGAACCCATGATGGAACTCAACTGCGTAGAGGACCATGTAAGGGGCAAGGTTGCCGAACACTTTGGTGGCCGTGTGATCACCGCAGGTAGGGTAGCCCACATTAACAGTGACAAGCAATTTGATGGTGACGGCCGTGTTCGTTGTCAATTTAGGAACCGTTGTATCAGAGGATGTCCTTTCGGAGCATATTTTAGCAGTGTTTCTTCTACATTGCCAGCCGCCGAAGCTACTGGAAATATGACTCTTAGGCCTGATTCCATTGTACACGAGGTCATTTACGACCCTAACACCAAAAAAGCCACAGGAGTAAAAGTCATCGACAGGGAAACCAAAGAAGAGTTTGAGTTCAAGGCAAAAGTTATCTTCCTTTGTGCCTCAGCCATAGCATCTACTTCTATTTTGATGCAATCCAAATCAGATAGGTTCCCTAATGGTTTAGGAAACGACTCCGGAGAATTGGGCCATAATGTTATGGACCACCATTTCTTGGTTGGTGCATCAGGTAAATTTGATGGTTACGAAGACAAATACTACAAGGGTAGAAAACCAAACGGAATCTACATCCCAAGATTTAGAAACCTTGGCGGTGATTCCGATATGAAAAACTTTAAACGTGGTTATGGTTACCAAGGAGGTGCCGGCAGGGGAAATTATGAAGAATTGATTGCGGAAGCTTCGTTCGGTAAAGATTATAAGGATGCTATTCTTACCCCAGGAGGCTGGACAATGAACATGCTCGCGTTCGGTGAAACTTTGCCTTACCATGACAATAAAATGACCTTGGATTACGACAAGAAAGACAAATGGGGACTTCCCACGGTTACTTTTGATGCGGAAATTCGTGAGAATGAGCTGAACATGAGAAAAGACATGCAAGACCAAGCGGTTCAAATGCTTGAAAAAGCAGGTGCAAAAGACATTACCCCTTACGATGCGCCATATGCCTTAGGACTTGGTATACACGAAATGGGTACCGCAAGAATGGGCCGAGATCCAAAGACTTCCGTTGTAAATGGCAACAACCAAGTGCACGGATGTGAGAACGTATATGTTACCGATGGCGCCTTTATGGCATCTGCAAGTTGTGTAAACCCATCGTTGACGTATATGGCATTTACAGCAAGGGCCGCCAACCATGCAGCCCAAGAACTTAAAAAAGGAAATATATAATGGAAAGAAGATCAGCACTTAAAAATATGGGATTGGCCTTCGGTTATGCCGTGGCCACACCAACTTTGTTATCGCTACTGCAGAGCTGTAAGGACAAACCAGCGTATGCTGAATGGGTGCCCAGCTTTCTGAGCAAGGAACAAGGGTATGCCTTGGCGCAAACAGTAGACGTGATTCTTCCCAAAACAGACACGCCTTCTGCCACCGAGGTAAACGTGCATACGTTTATAGATGCCTACTTGGACGAAGTAATGCCATTGGACCAAAGAGAATTTGTGGTCATGAAAATGAACAAGTTCTACGACAAGGTCTTGGCAGATTCCGGTAAAGAATCCTTAATGGATATAGAAGCCATGGATATAGAGCCTGTATTACAAGCTTATCTTAGAAAGCGTTCGGACGAAGAGGAAGAAGCACATTCCGAAGCCATCATGAACTATATGCAGGCCATTATGCAAGGAGGTGAGGCTAGTCTGGACGAAGATATTGCACGATTCTCTTTTGCAAACGACCTAAGAGACCTGGCCACCTGGGCCTACAAATCTTCTGAGTATGTAGGTGAAGAGGTATTAGCTTATTTGCCAATTCCTGGTGAATACATCGGTTGTGGTGACCTTGAAACCTTGACAGGTGGAAAAGCTTGGTCAATCTAAGGCTTGGATAACATCCATGAAATTAAAAAACCTCCAAATTATTGGAGGTTTTTTTATGTCGGTTTCTAAAAAAATACCCCGGATGTTCTGTTGTGGGGTGAACATTTCCGAGGTATTAAATCAATAAACACTATCACCTGTGCCATTCTAGGCACAAAATAACTGTATACACAATACAGGAATATCTGTTGTATCGGCACAGCAATTTGTTGAAGATTTCCTAAAACGGTTTTAGGATACTACGCTTTTCAGCGTGTGGAATCTACCTAATTTAGTTCTTGGGTCAACGCCGACAAAGATTTAAAAATACCTTGAGTTTTTAAAGATTCAACGCTAAAAACACCCGTAAAGTTTTTAACATAAAATGTTGAAATCTAGGCACTGGCTTAATTTGTAAGCAATACTTTACAAAATCTGTAAAAACAAAAAGACCAAGTGACATATCAGTATGCTTACTTGGTCTTGCTTCTATGATGAACCGGTTAAACAGTCAAATATTACCAAAGAGTACGGCCTCTTCAATCGAGCCTTACTAAATCTTTTTTTGTCCTAGGTAGTTCCCCCGAAACCTAAAACCAAATCCAGATTATGGCCAAACAGAAGTTAATTGTGCAAGCGGTTTATACAATCAAAAGATTGGTTGCCGTGGCCGTACAATTATTTGGTAATACAAAATTTTTAAGAGCTATCGTGTTACAAGATTATTTCCTTGCAACAACCTTATCCCAATCGCTGCCCAATTGAGCGTTGTTCTTTTCTGATACTGCGGCGAAAAACAGGGCCACTATCAAAATCAAAAACAATATTGCACATTTTTTCATTTTCTGGCTATTTCAAAATTGTCCTCTCATTTTTGACATGCCGAATATAGACAACTAAATTTCACACATATAATGCGTATGTATAAACTGTTCTGTTTTATGTATAATTGGTTTTTGGGTATGGGAAACTAGCTTTAGCTTTCCTGTAAACTATAGTCCCAAACAGAAAAAACAAGTGATTTTTCACCTGATTCCCCTTTTTATACCAGTTATACGTGCTAAATATCCATTAACACATTATTTTATTGCCATGTAGAGAATAATTCTAAATTTGGTATAACCTATATTAGATTATGCTAGAAGCAGTAATAGTTGATGACGAGATAAAAGCCCTTCAAAGCCTAAGCTGGGAACTTACCAACTTGAGCGATGAAGTGGATATTATTGCATCTTTTACAGATGCCAGGGAAGCTTTGGACTATTTGGAAAAGAACACTCCCGATTGTCTATTTTTGGATATTGAAATGCCAGCAATGGACGGGTTCCAGTTTATAAAAAACTTGAAAAACAAGGATTTTCCGGTAGTCATTACTACAGCCTATAACCAATATGCCCTGCAGGCCTTGAAAAATGAGGCCATCGACTATCTCCTAAAGCCCATAGACTCGGATGATCTGGAGGAAACCATAGCCAAAATAAAAAAGTTCAACGCTAAAAATTTGACCGTTGAACGCTTGGAAAGAATTCTTCTTAACTTTAATTCGGAATCGCAGAGCAAAAAAATAACCATCAATACGGACGGTAAATTGGTCTTTTTGAACAGCGATGAAATCCTGTATGCAGAATCGGATGGTAATTACAGTACTATTTTTTTAAAGGACGGACAAAAAATCCTTCTCACGAAAAAATTGAAGGAAGTCAATGCTTTGTTGCCAGAAAGCAGCTTTTTTAGAATACACAACTCTTATATAATCAATCTCAACAAAATAAAAGAATTCCTCAAAACCGACGGCTATGTGGTTCTGGAATCCAATCATAAAATCCCTGTTTCCCGGCAAAAAAAATCCGACTTTTTGGATATGCTATAATCTCAAAATGTTCCCGTGCCTATAGTAAAGTTCCTCCTTATCAAAAACCTGCATCGAGCGCGAACCGGGTCTCTGGTCACCTTTTTGCTGTTCTCCTTTTTATATACTTTACACGCTCAAGATCTCTCTGACGAGTTTATTGACAAAACGGAAATACTGGTAAAACTTAAACCCAAGACCTACGAGGCACTGGATGAAGAGCTATCTTCCGAAAAACGGGACACCTCCTTATTAAGATACTTTGCCAACTTTAGCAAAAAAAACGACTATTTAGAAGGACAATCCTATGCCTTGAACCAATTGGGCATGAAGTATCGGAACTTTTCCCAATATGAACAGGCCGTTGCATTGCACGAACAAGCCTTGGCCGCCTCTGAAAAAGCGAACAACATTGATTTTAAAGTACTCAGTTTAAATATGCTAGGTGTGGTCTATAGACGTACCGATGGGATAAAGACCGCATTGGATTATCACCAAAAGGCGCTTGAACTGGCAGAACAAATCGAGAACCCATCCAACCATATCAAAAGAAGTATAAATGTTGCCCTGAATGGTATTGGAAACCTTTACCAAACTTTGGAGCAGTACGATTTGGCCATATTACAGTTTAGAAGGGCATTGAAACTGGAAGAGGAACTGGGCAACAAATTGGGGTTGGCCATAAACCATCAAAATATTGGGCATTGCCTAGAAGAAAAGGGCGATTTGGAGGAGGCTTTGGAAAATTACAGGAAATCCTTGGCCTATAACGAGGAAATCGATTCGGAAGTAGGCCGTGTTATATGCAAGAACAGTCTGGCCCAAATCTATTTAAAACAGAACATGCCCTATTTGGCGTTGGTACTTTTAGAGCCCCTACATTCAGAATCCGAAAAAATAGGCGATTTCTCCGTAACGGGCCTGGTGTATATCAATACGGGATGGGCACATACCAAATTGGGCAACTATGAGGAAGCCGAGACCTTTATACAAAAAGGTCTTACAATGGCACAAAACCGAAATATGCCCAGCAATATTTTGTACGCGTACGAAAAGATGTCCGATCTAGAAAACGCCAAAGGTGATTTTAAAAAAGCCTACGAGTTCTATAAAAAGGCCAGTGAACACGAAAAGGAGATTTCCAGCGCTACCAACCTAAGGTACATGAACGATATTATCGTTAGGTACGAAAATGACAAAAAGAACAGCCAGATCGCGGTTTTAGCGAAAGAAAACGAAATCGTTCGGCTAAGGCTTAAAAAAAATCAGACAACTCTTCTGGTAAGTGCATTGATCGTTGGGCTTATTTCATCCATACTCTACATTCTTTACCGACAATACCAGAGTAAGAACGAGAAGAGGGTACTCACTTTGGAGCAACAAATGCTGCGCAGCCAAATGAACCCCCATTTCTTGTTCAACTCCTTGAACTCGATCAAGCTTTATATTATAAACAACGAACAAAAAAATGCCGTTCATTATCTGAACAAGTTCTCCAAACTTGTCCGAAAAATTCTAGAAGCATCTTCCCAAAAGGAAATCCCGCTATCCGAAGAACTGGGAACCATGGAGCTATACATGAATATCGAAAATATCCGGTTCTCCAACGAAATAGATTTTAAAATCGAAGTAGAAAAGAACATCAATATAGATAATATCAAAATTCCATCTTTGACACTTCAGCCTTTTTTGGAAAACTCCCTTTGGCATGGCCTATCTCCCAAAGAAGGAGAAAAGAAAATTCAAATTAACGTGAAGCACAAGGACCGAGGACACGTTACGATAGAAATTGTGGACAATGGTGTCGGCCGAACCATGGCCGAGGTAAACAAAGAAAACCGTGTGCTAAAAAGGAAATCCTTGGGTATTCGCATTACCAAGGAACGATTGGCCAATTTTGCCAAGGACTATCAAAACAAATTTGATGTGGATATCTTGGACCTGTTCGATGAGAACGGCGACCCCATTGGAACCAAAGTGGTCTTGGACATCCCTACGATCTAGTCTTTTCCGCAGCCACTTCCTCTAATTCCTTGTACCAAGCCTTTCCGAACTTTTTGATCAAAGCGTCCTTTACAAACTTGTAAATCGGCACTTTCAATTCCTTGCCCAACGAGCAGGCCGGGTCACAGATTTCCCATTTATGGTAGTTGACCGCGGTAAATTCCGAATACTCCCTTGTACGAACCGGGTACAAATAGCACGAAATAGGTTTTTTCCATTTGGTGGCACCGGCCTCATAAGCAGCTTCCAGTCCACATTTAGCAATGCCATCATTGGAAAAAACCACATAAGCGCATTCATTGTTGTTCACCAAAGGGGTTTCCCATTCGCCATCCTCTCCTTTTACAAAAACCCCATGCTCTTCAATGGCAGCAATACCTTCCGGGCGCAAAAAGGGCTTCACCTCATCATAAATATTGAGTAGCTTGTCGGTCTCGGAATCCTCCAACGGCGCACCATACTCGCCACCCACACAACAAGCCCCTTTGCATGCATTCAGGTTGCAAACAAAATCATTTTCCAGTATCTCTTCGGATACTATGGTCTTTCCTATCTGGAACATAATCTGCCCTTACTTTTTGGGCAAAGGTAAATCAAAACCAAAAAATTGATGATTTATAAACACTTTATATGATCCAAAAGTATTTTTTACCCGTAAATTTGCCGTCCAAAAAAAAAGACGCCATGAATTTCAATTTTAAGGAAATAGCGACCGCTGGAATGGTATTGTTTGCCGTAATCGATATTTTAGGAAGTATCCCTATTATTTTATCGCTCAGAAGCAAGGTGGGTCATGTACAATCGGAAAAGGCCTCCATCGTGGCCATTTCGATCATGATTGCTTTTCTTTTCGTTGGAGAAAGTATTCTCTCCCTAATTGGTATCGATGTAAACTCCTTTGCTGTCGCAGGGGCCTTTATTATCTTTTTTCTTGCCATTGAAATGATCTTGGGAATCTCGATTTATAAAGACGATGAACCGGAAACTGCTTCCATTGTGCCCATTGCCTTCCCGTTGATCGCGGGTGCGGGGACGCTTACTTCCATTTTGTCCTTGCGGGCGGAATACCATGTGGAGAACATTATAGTGGCCATTATTATAAACGTTATCTTTGTGTACATCGTGCTTAAATCCAGTGCCCGGATTGAACGTATATTGGGAAAAAACGGACTGAACATTATCCGCAAAGTATTTGGAGTGATTCTTATGGCTATTGCCGTAAAGCTTTTTGTGACCAATGTAAACGGGCTACTATCGCACGGTGCTTAAAACATTGATATGAACAGGACATTTGCTTTAATTTTGATACTACTGGCGTTGGGTCTTATCGCCTACAACGTGACTTTGGTAGATTTTGAAAATCCAATACAAGGTGACAGTACGATTGCCCTAATAGGAATCGTAGCTTCTTTATGTGCCATTGTATTGATGTTGATTTTTATGACTTCCAAAAAGATTGACAAAAAACTGAAGAAGTAAGTTAAGGCTTGATGTCTATTGCCCCTAGTTGGGATTCATCAATCTTGGCCTTGTCCAAAGCCTTTACCTTTTTGAGCATTGGGTCGAACTCTCCTTTTATTTGGGCCGACAGGTTTGGCGAAAACAATTGTTCCGCGATATTGGCCTTTATGAATGCCTTGATCTTGTCCTCATAGGCGTAAAAATCCAGCTTAATCTTACGGTCCAGCACAAATTGGATAAAGTTATCAAAAAGGATGTCGTCCACTTGGAATTCGTCCAAAAATTGGTTTTGTTCATAGCTATCGTACATGGTTCTGTCCTCTTCTAAATGCTCGAACACAAAACGTGCGAAAAACTGATAGGTATCGTCCATGCTCTCGATGGCCTCCTCCTGATTGTTCCCGATCGGAACAAAAACATCGGGGATGATTCCTCCACCTCCATAAACTACTTTGCCTTTGGGTGTAACAAACTTTAATGAGTCCGCCACCTTGATACTGTCCGCCGACTGAAGTTCGCCACTTGCATAGCGCTCCATAAACCTTTGGTAATAGTCATGGTTCCCGTCTTTATAGGATTTTTGGATGGATCGCCCCGTTGGGGTATAATAGCGTGAAACGGTCAAACGAACGGCAGACCCGTCGCCCAAATCCATTTCTCGCTGTACCAATCCTTTTCCGAACGAACGGCGTCCCACAATGGTGCCTATATCGTTGTCCTGTAAAGCTCCTGCAATAATCTCACTGGCAGATGCCGAGCGTTCGTTGATAAGAACGTATACCTCCCTATCTTCAAAATCACCTTTCTTGGTAGCGTAAGCTTTTTTGACTCTTCCCTTTTTGTTTTTTGTAAAGAGAATAAGCTTATCGTCCCCCAAAAACTCGTCCGCCAATTTTTCGGCTATGCCCAAATAGCCCCCAGGGTTGTCCCTAAGGTCCAAGGTCAGTTTTTCAGCACCCCTTAGTTTCAATTTGCGCAAAGCATCTTTGAACTCATCAAACGTGGATTCGGCAAAACGGTTTATTTTAATATAGCCCATATCCTTGGTCAGCATATAATAGGCCTCCACACTTCTGATGGGAACCCGATCACGGACCACGGACATATTGATCATCTTGTTTTCCGTTTTTCTATAAACTTTCAGATTGACCTTGGTACCTATTTTGCCCTTTAGGGTCGAGACCACATCATCGTTAACTATTCTTTTACCGTACAGTGTATCGGTGTCGGCCATAAGAATACGATCACCGGGTTTTATACCGCTGATGTAACTGGGGCCGTTCTTGATGGTTCTTATCACGGTAATAGTGTCCCGGTACATATAAAAGCTAACTCCTATTCCCGCAAAATCGCCCTTCATGCTTTCGGCGACATCCTTCATTTCATCCTTTGGAATATATACAGAATGAGGATCCAACTTGCCCAAAATATTATTGACCGTTACATCTACGATACTATCGGTATCTACATCATCCACATACTCGTAGTCAATATAATCGATAAGCCGGTTGAGCTTGTCCTTTTTTGAATTGGTGGAGAAGAGCTTCTCCGGGGAATCGTTAAAATGAAGCTTGCCACCTATAAATATGCCTATGGCAACTGCCAAAGCAAGTAGGGTGGGCCAAATATATCCTTTAATCTTTTTCATATAGCAATATGGTCTTAAACCATTTCTTCCAGAACTGGCAAATGAACAATCTCCACACCTGCCCTTTCCAGAAATTTTATTCCAGAGTCGTCTTTATATGCACTCTGGTATACCACACGTTTTATGCCAGCTTGGTGCACTAGCTTGCTGCACTCCCTGCATGGGGACAATGTGATATATAATGTGGCACCCTCGCAAGACTGCGTTGAAGAGGCGACTTTGAGAATTGCATTGGCCTCAGCGTGAAGGACATACCATTTGGTGTACCCTTCCTCATCTTCACAATAATTTTCAAATCCTGTTGGGGTACCATTGTACCCATCGGAAATGATCATCCTGTCCTTAACTATAATAGCTCCGACCTGCCTTCTTTTACAATACGATAATTTCCCCCATTCTTGGGCCATCCTCAAATAGGCTTTATCGTACTTTTCTTGTTTGCTCGCCTTCATAAATCAAAAAAACGCTGATAATTAAATAAATATACCTGCTTTGATAGACCCTCACAACCTTCTTCAATAAATTTTAACTAAGGGCCTACATGGGGAACGTAGCTATAAGCAAGGGTATTGTAATGGCTATGATCAAAATTGAAGCGACCGCAATATAAATAGGCCGTTTTACCTTCAACAGGCCCAAAACAACATAGGCAATGGCCAATACAACCAGTATGATGGTCACTTGCGATAACTCTATGCCGGTCGCAAAACCCAATAGGGGGGTAATCTTGTCCTCTTCTTCGGCCATCAACATCTTAAAATAGTTGGAAAATCCAAAACCGTGTATCAAACCAAAAAAAGCTGTGGACAAAATATGCAGAAAAAGACCAATATCCAGGGATTCCTTGAACACATATGCAAAGTTGAACAAGGCTGTAAGCAAAATGGTGACCGGTATCAAAAACTCAATAAGACCAGCATCTGCCGCGGCCACTTCATACACGGACAATGCCAACGATGTGCAATGGGCAATAGTGAAAATAGTGGCCAAGACCAGTACCTTTTTCCAACTTTTAAAAGTGAACGGAACTGCAAGGGCCGACAAGAATAAGATATGATCGTAGGCTCCAAAATCCAAAACATGGGTAAGTCCCAATTCTATGTAGAACAGAAATTCTTGCATGAAGTTTTGTTTTCAAATTTACCAATAAAAAACATTTCCTCCTCTAAAAGCCGATAAACACCCTTGAATTTATTTTAAATTAATCCAAATAATGATTCTGTTTTAGGGACCAGCCATTATATTTGCGAAAATTGGATTTCAACATTAAATCAATTAAACGATTGAACAGATGTGCAGTCGTATACCGGAATTTGATTCATTTAATCCAGTTGAAATAACATGAGCGCTTAATAATCGTTATGGGAAAAAATAAGAAATACGGAATCAGAGACTTTATCAACGACGTTCACCTATGGTTGGGGCTCGTTAGCGGTATTGTTTTGTTCTTGGTCTGCCTTAGCGGAACCATTCTGACCTTTGAGGAGGAAATCGAGGGTTGGTTCAAAGAGGACATGAAGGTTGAGGCCGTAGGAACCAAAAAGTCGATTTCCAATTTGATAAATTACCCTGCAATCCAGGAAAAAGGAGTTCTCACATCCATCACCATTCCAGCCGATGAAACCTCTCCGTATGAATTTTCCATTAAAGAAGACCCCAAACAGCGAAGGGGAAAAACATATGAGATAAACCCTTACACCGCGGAATTTTTAGCCCCTGAAGATACGGGAATAGACAAGTTTATGTTCAGTATGTTCCGTATGCACAGATGGTTAATGATGGACATTAAATGGGGAAGACCTATTGTGGGCATTGCCACCATTATTTTTATGATATTGGCCATTTCCGGAATTGTGCTATGGTTCCCTAAAAAGATAAAATGGAAAACCGTGAAAGCTGGCTTTAAGATAAGGACCAATGCCAACTGGAAGCGCATCAATCACGATTTGCACAATACTTTGGGCTTTTATGCCTGTATCTTGATCCTGATTATGGGCATTACGGGCCTCTGTTGGTCGTTCGAAGGTTACAGGGACGGTTTAAGTGCCATTATGGGCACAAGGGTGTTCGGGAACCGCGGCGGAGGTCCGGAAATTGATTTGGAAAGTTTCGACAACGAAAAATCAATCAGCTTGGAAGAAGCCATCGCCCTTGCAAACAGAGAACTGGATTACAAAGGATTCCTATCCATTGGTCTGCCAAGTGATGAGAACCCCATGTACAGTTTTAGAAAACTGGCAGACGATTCCTGGTCTACTGTTGCTCAAGATAGATTACAAATTCACAAATCGGGCAAAGTGGTGGGCAAAGAGATCTATGCGGACAAACCACTGAACGTAAAGATTGCCTCTGCTATTAAGCCAATCCATACAGGAACTATTTACGGCGCCTTTAGCAAATGGATATATTTCTTGGCCTGCTTGATAGCGACCAGTTTGCCGATAACAGGTACCATTATTTACATCAATAAACTTAAAAAGAAGAGTAAGCGCAAAAGGAGTTTGGCCACGGCCTAGGACATTCCCCTTTCTTTTTGAATGGTCTCGTAGGCTTTCTGAACTTCCTTGAATTTTTCCTCGGCACCTTTACGGATGGCCTCATTTTC
Source organism: Flagellimonas aurea (assembly GCF_017313785.1). Classification (GTDB taxonomy): domain Bacteria; phylum Bacteroidota; class Bacteroidia; order Flavobacteriales; family Flavobacteriaceae; genus Flagellimonas; species Flagellimonas aurea. Next base: position 674,702 of record NZ_JAFLNL010000001.1, on the reverse strand, counting down.
CGTCACCACACGATCGGGATGGTACTTTTTGGCCATGTTTCGATACGCCTTTTTCACTTCATCATCGGTAGCGGTCTTCTCGATTTCCAAAATTTTGTACGAGTTGTCCGTAGATTTGATGAACATAGCCATGATACTTTCAAAATCATGCTGATTTACCCGAAAGTAGCCTGCAATCTCCCTTAATTTTTCAATTTCGGCTTTGCTTACCTGCCCGTCGGATTGCGCAATACCGAACAAAAAGTGAAGCATTTGCAAGCGAACCTCGTACCGGGTACGCTGTACCATAAAAGTACATATGCGCTGCGCCGATATCTCCCTCTTTTTAATGACCTCGTTGAAGGTCCGGAAGATGGCATTCGCCTTTTCTTTTCCGTAGGTGCTCAAAAAATATTGTCGTACATAATCGAGCTCCCGTTGGTTTATCTGTCCATCCGCCTTAATTATGATCGAACACAATGACAACAGATTTAGTTCAAAATCGGCCGGGGAGACCGATTGCCTGGTCACATTTTCGAAAATAGAGCCAGCCCTTTTTCCGGAACCTCCAAAATTATCCAGAAAGGTCCCTACGATAAACCCTAATACCGCACCTGGAAATCTAAACATAAAATAACCGAGCAAGGCGGCTATCCACTTGATCATGTTTCAAAATTTAAAGCGCAAAGATAGGGGTTTGATTAACAAACAAAGCTTTATGCAATGTTAACGGTGATGAAAAAATCCTAACAATACCGTATCTTTGTAACATAATCAAAAAGAAGTCTATGTATCCAGAAGAATTGGTAAAACCTATGCGCGAAGACTTGGCAAGTGCCGGGTTTGAAGAACTACATACAAGTGAAGCCGTGAACGATGCACTAAAAAAGGATGGAACCACCTTGGTAGTGGTGAACTCGGTTTGTGGATGCGCCGCGGCCAACGCAAGACCTGCCGCTAAATTGAGCTTGCAAAACAGCAAAACTCCAGACAACTTGGTTACCGTTTTTGCCGGTGTGGACATGGAGGCCGTTGCAACCGCAAGAAATCACATGGTCCCATTCCCTCCTTCTTCACCAAGCATGGCCTTGTTCAAAGATGGAGAGTTGGTGCACATGATCGAAAGGCACCACATTGAAGGTAGGCCGGCAGAGCTGATCGCAGAAAACTTGATGGAAGCATACAACGAGCATTGCTAAACCCAAGTAAAATAAGATATTGAACACGCCACCCTAATGGGTGGTTTTTTTATTTTTACCTTAATTTAAATCTGTTTACGTGCTAAAACTGTTATCATACCCACTTACCGCTCTATTCTTTTTGCTTTTTGGTCTGGTTCTGGTCATATTCCATCCCATACAATGGTTTTGCCTAAAAGTGTTCGGGTACAATGCGCACAAAAAAAGTGTTTCCATATTAAATTGGTTCATTATGCGGTGCACCAATGTTCTGGGTACCGGATACCGTTTTATAAACGAACAAAACATTCCCACCGATAGGCCACTGATCATTGTTACCAATCACCAAAGCATGTACGACATTCCCCCAATTATTTGGTACATGCGAAAGTACCACCCCAAGTTTGTAAGTAAAATAGAGCTAGGAAAAGGGATTCCCAGTGTTTCTTATAACTTAAGACATGGTGGCTCGGCCTTGATCGATAGAAAAGACCCTAAACAGTCCATTTCCGAGCTTCAGAAATTGGCCAAGTACATTAATGAGAACAACCGAAGTGCCGTAATTTTCCCCGAGGGTACCCGAAGCAGGAACGGAGTACCCAAACCATTCAGAACCACCGGACTCAAAGTGATGCTTAAAAATGCACCCGAGGCATTGATCATACCCATCAGCATCAATAACTCATGGAAGTTGCTGCGTTACGGAAAGTTTCCCATGGGATTGGGTTCCCAGGTTACGTTCGAGGTACATCCTCCCATTGAAAATGAAGGTAAAGCCGATGAACTTATCGCCCAAATAGAAAGCACCATCGTGGGAGGGGTCAATACCAACTAATGAAGGAAACACAACTTATACAACACACCATCGCTTTTGTAAAGGCAGAGCTCCAAGATGCCGAAGGTGGGCACGATTGGTTCCATATTGAGCGTGTTTTCAATATCTCCAATCTACTATTGAAACATGAAGAAGGAAATGCTACGGTCGTGAAGTTGGCTGCTTTGCTTCACGATATTGCAGACCCAAAATTCCATGGTGGAGATGAGAGCATTGGGCCACAAACAGCAAAAAACTTTCTGGAATCCCTTTCCGTTGATGAGCGGACCATTGACCACGTAGTGAACATCATCAAGCATATGTCCTTTAAAAATAGCCTGGACAAAACCGGAGAATCATTTACCTCTAAAGAGCTTCAAATTGTACAGGATGCAGACCGTTTGGACGCCATTGGGGCCATAGGCATTGCCAGGGCCTTCAACTACGGAGGTTTTAAAAATAGGGAGTTGCACAATCCGGATGTCCCGCCCAACCTTAACATGAGCAAGGAAAAATACAAAAAATCCACGGCTCCCACCATTAATCATTTTTACGAGAAGCTATTATTGCTCAAGGATAAAATGAATACGGAAACCGGAAAAAAGTTGGCGGAAGAGCGCCATAAGTTTATGCTGGACTACCTTGATCAGTTTTATAAAGAGTGGAACGGAACTAAATAAGCCCTAGAATTTCTTTTTTACCTTTTTTGTATCTTGGGGACTCACATAATATCAAACTAAACATAATGCAAAGAAGAAAATTCATCAAAAATGCAGCTGCTGCATCGGCCGCATTTTCGATTGTACCCAGTCATGTTCTGGGAAAAACCCACATTGCTCCAAGTGATACCCTGTATGTAGCCGGATTTGGGGTCGGCGGAAGGGGAAATTCAGTAATAAACGGCCTCAACGATACCGGAAGAGTAAAATTTGTTGCCTTTTGCGACGTTGACGACCGCCGTGCCCAACAAACCTACGAGCAGTTTCCCGATGTAAAACGATATAAAGATTTTAGAAAGGTTTTTGATGCACATTTAGGTGATATCGATGCCATTGCCGTGGCAAGTCCGGACCACACGCACGCGACCATTTCCTTGCCGTTTATGCGCGAGAAAAAACATGCCTACGTGGAAAAACCGTTGACCCACAATATTTACGAGGCCCGTTTAATGACCCAGGTCGCCAAGGAACAGGGAATCGTGACCCAGATGGGCAACCAGGGTGCATCCAGTGATGGAAGCAGGATTGCCCGCGAATGGGTAGAGTCGGGTGTTATTGGAAAGGTACACACCATAGATTGTTGGACCAACCGACCTGTATGGCCGCAAGGTGTTCCTCTACCAACAAAAAAAGACAGGATTCCCAAAGGATTGGATTGGGACTTATGGTTGGGCCCAGCCAAGATGAGAGACTACAACGATGCTTATCTTCCATTTAAGTGGAGAGGTTTCTGGGACTTTGGTACCGGCGCATTGGGGGACATGGGCTGTCATATCATGGAAACACCCTTTAGCGTACTTGATCTAGGCTATCCTACCGAAGCAGAGGCCAGTTGCACTACGGTTTGGGTGGATGATTTTGTGGAAGCGGATTACAGTCACTCCTGTCCGCCTTCGTCCAAGATACATTTGAAGTTTGAACACGAAGAGCACGGTGATATTGCATTGAACTGGTATGATGGTGGCCTTAAGCCAGACCTACCGGACGAACTTAAGGATGGCGAGACCATTGGTGATTCTGGTGGAGGAAGTATTTTTTATGGTGATAAAGGCATTTTGATTTGCGACACCTATTCCCGAAACGCTAGATTGCTCCCTTCCGAAATGATGGACCTATACAAATCCCCAACCCCAAAATATGATAGGGTACCAGGGGGAATAGATGGCCACTTTGCCAATTTTGTGGATGGTTGCCAGAACGGTACGCCAACTTCTTCCAATTTTGAAAAGGCGGGAAGGCTTACAGAGACCGTATTGATGGGCAACTTGGCAGTAAAGGCCTACCAATACAAAGAACTGAAGGAAGGTAAAAAATTAGGGGATTGGGATCCTTATGGTTTCCCAGGTCGAAGAAAACTTTTCTGGGACGGCGACAATATGAAGATTACCAACTACGATAAAGCCAACGAATGGGTAACCCGTGATTACCGTGATGGCTGGGAATTGAAATAAACTTTCAACAATTATATTAAGATGGCCCAATCCGGGCCATTTTTTGTTTCCAAACTATTTGAAGACTAAAACAATCTCATTTGTCCGTCCTTGTATTGTTCATGAAGCGCTGTGTTCAAAACCGGAAAATTTCTGTCCTTGAAATAGCGCTTTTTGGCTATATAGGCCATTTCATGAACTTGTTCCGCAATTTTGCCCTCCCCTTTTGTCCGGGTACCAAACCTGCTATCGTTGACTGTTCCTCCATGGCAATCCTGAATTTGGTGCAATACTTTTTCAGCCCTGTCAGGCATGGCCATTTTAATCCAATCCGAAAATATTTGGCCGATCGCCCCATTGAGCCTTACTACGGTCAACCCAAATGAAAGGGCTCCATGGTCTGCCACTGCTTTGGCCAACGGCAATAATTCATGTGAATTGATTCCCGGAATCATGGGAGCCAACATAGCATTTACCGGAATTTTATTCTCGGATAACACTTGTATGGTCTTGAGTCTTTTTTGAATAGATGCCGTTCTAGGTTCGAGCTTGCGTCTTGTTTTTTCTGATAATGATGTTACGGACACATTGACACCAATGAGTTGATGTTCATTGAGTTCCCTTAAAATATCGAGGTCGCGCAACACCAAGGCATTTTTTGTGATGATGCCCACCGGATGGCGATACTTTAAAAAAACGTCCAAACATTTTCTGGTAATCTCGAACTTCCGCTCGGCGGGTTGGTAACAATCGGTGTTACCCGATAAAACAATCGTGTGCGCTTTCCAGTTTTTGTGCTTGATCTTGGCCTCCAAAAGTTGTGGTGCAGCTTTTTTCACCAAAATCCTTCGCTCAAAATCGAGTCCCGCGCTATAGCCCCAATACTCGTGTGTATTCCTGGCATAGCAATAAATACAACCATGCTCGCAACCTTGGTAGGGGTTCATGGAATATCCCATGCCCACATCGGGGCTGTTCACTTTGTTAACGATTGTCTTTGGGAAAATGGGTATGTACTGGGTTTTATTGCTTTCGTACTCTTCACCTTCCAATCGACAGAACTCCAAAAAGTCGTCCCGCATTTCGAATACATGCTGCAAAAACCGATTGTCGGTATTCTTTTGAGCTCCCCTTCCCTTCAAGAATTCATTGGATGACATATTTTGGATTTATTCCAAATATATGGATTATATCCTTGTTTAATTTAAATGGTAGTCATAAAAAAAGCCTCCATTGGAGGCCATTACTATCAAACTATGTATTGCTCAACTATTTAAAGTCAACTTTTACGAGTTGCTTTCTGCCTCCTCTTTTGGCATAGAACAACATTTTATCCTCTGTCTCATCCTTTAAGGGTTTGGAAACCATAAGTGGTAACCTCGCTTCTTGCTGATCAATGATTTTTTCATAGTCCATGACCCCATTTTTGTCCAAAGAGATCATAAAGACATTCCTGTTACGGCTAAAGCCCTGTTTAAAGATCAAACGCTCGTTGTTGATCAATTGGGGGTTTTCTGCCGCAGTACAGATAAAGAAGTAGGTATTGCCGTCCTTACAATACGAACTGTAGGAAGCATAAGCACCATCTCCTTGGGTCACTTCTGTTTTGTTGATGTTCCTCGCCCACTCCATATTTCCATAGGGGTCGAGTTTGACACTGACGATATCGTTATGGTGGTACCGTTCAATTTTTACTCGTTGCCCTGCACCAGTGGTTTCCAAGCCCGAGGTTACGAAGTATTCTTCTGCATTGAAGAACATTTCGTTCTTGTCATTTACCTCCACATTTTTAAAAACAAGATTTTTAATGTCCTTATCCTCTTCCCTACCGAACTTATCGTCCATAAATTGCTGTGAAAAAGGGTTGTATTTCTGAGAACGAATGTCCAAAGTGTTCGGATTTACATCAAAATAAACGATCCCATTATACCTGTTGTCCTTTCTATCGGCATAAAAGCCCGTACAGACCAGTTTGTTTCCCATCAAAACGGGGTATAATGCTTCGGGGTATTTTCCGGGGTCTACAAACGACTGTGTCCTGCTCTCACTTTGGGACACTTTTATCAGTTCATATTGAAACTTTCTCTCATCGACCCTAAACCTTCGTTTTTTAAAGTAAGCCTTGCCTACTATGTAAGCAGTTTGAAGATCCTTTGAAAATGCAACGTTCTCAAAAGCATAGTTCTTTTCCTCTATTTCATCCGAAAAATCGAACTCGAACTTTTTATTGAGCGCCGTATCGTACATATAGATCATATGTTTGTTGCTTTTGCCCCTTTTGTGATGCGTACTGATCACAAAACCTGTTTTTTCCTCATTAAAAAGGATGGCCGTGGTAAATCCGCGCGAGAAATCACGGTTATAATAATTCTTCCCGACCGGATCATCCACTTTTTCCGAAGCGATGGAGAGCAACTTTTTCTCTTGAAAATTGAAATCGATAATCGGGCTACTGTGCACCCAATATTCGTATTCACCTCTGTTTGAGTTATAGTTTAGAAACAAAAGGTTCAACTGGCCGTTTTTAAGGAATCCATCTACAAAATCAAGGTCCTTGAGCTTATAATTGTACTCTTCCACGAGCTTTAGATCGCTATTGTATTTTTCGATGAGATATCCTTTTGGCTTAAGAATAAGTCCTTGATAATAGGCGCGCACCAAAATGTAGCCCCCGGAATCGTCCTCGTCCATGGCCACTAGATTGGAATACCGGTAACGGTCCCTGTATTTTTCACCAAAATCGTAAGAAACGGGCATTTTTTGTGCGGTGACGGCCATACCGGTCAGCACAAAACTGATTAATAGGAGTAACTGTTTTTTCATGATTAGGCTTCGTTAGGCCAATGGTCATGATCCAGGGAAATCGGCTTTGCGTTTTTCCAAAAATGCAGAGGTCCCTTCTTTAAAATCATCGGTTCCAAAGCAAGTTCCAAAAGCATCAATTTCCGCCGAATAGCCATCAGCGTCATACCTAAAACCTGCATTTACCGCTTTTATTGCATGTTTTATGGCCATAGAAGAATTATTCGATATCCTGCTCGCTATCTTGATGCAAAAAGGCAGAAGTTCCTCGCTGGCCACCACGTGGTTTACCAGTCCATAGCCAAAGGCCTTATCGGAATCTATCATCCCGGCCGTCATGATCATTTCCATGGCCCGGCCCTTACCTACCAACTGTGGTAAGCGCTGTGTGCCGCCATATCCGGGGATTACACCCAAAGATACTTCGGGAAGTCCCATTCTGGCATTGCTGCTGGCCACCCTAAAGTGGCACGCCATGGCCAGTTCCAGTCCGCCGCCCAATGCAAATCCATTGATTGCAGCGATAACGGGGGTGGACAGGTTTTCAACGAAATCGAAAAGGGTCCGTTGTCCAGTTGCCGCCAATTGTCGTCCCTCCTTTACCGAAAAATCTGCGAACTCTGAAATATCTGCGCCCGCCACAAATGCCTTGTCGCCACTTCCGGTAATTATGATCACCTTGATTTCCGGGTCCTCATCCAATTCCTTGAAAGCCACATGTAGCTCTTCTATGGTCCTTTTGTTGAGTGCATTGAGCTTTTTGGGCCTATTTATGGTAATGGTGGCCAAATTGTTCTCCTCTTCAATGTAAATGTTTTCGTAATCCATATCGATTGCTATTTGGGGCGGCAATTATACGTTTTGCCGTTATTTCTTCTGTTCCTTTGGAAAATCTATGGTAAATACGGTGCCTTTTCCAACTTTTGAAGTAAAGGTAATGGTTCCTCCATAGTTTTCCACAATGTTCTTTACCATGCCCAACCCTAAGCCAGTTCCACTGGACTTGGTAGTAAACTTGGGCTCAAAAATCCTGTGCTTGTTCTCATCTGGAATGCCCAGCCCGTTATCGGCAACAGAAATCTTTACCCGATCGCCCACCGTTGCCACAGTAACCAAAATCCGTGGAGATTCCACCTCGGGAATGGCCTGAATGGCATTTTTGACCAAATTGGTTATCACCCGTATCAATTGGGTACGGTCCAGTTTAGCAACCACCTCCTCTTCGTCTGTGATGAAGTGAATGTAATCCTCATTGAAGATCTCCAATGCCAATTTTACCACCTTAACCACATTCAAGGTCTCGTTTTGCTGGGCGGGCATGTCCGCAAAGCTGGAAAAAGCCGTGGCAATGTTGCTCATGGTATCGATTTGCTGAATCAAGGTCTTCGAGAACTCCTTTACCTTTTTCTGTATTTCTGGATCGTTGGGGTCGAATTTACGTTCAAAACTCTGTACGGTAAGACGCAAGGGGGTCAATGGGTTTTTGATTTCGTGCGCCACTTGCTTGGCCATCTCGCGCCAAGCCTGTTCACGTTCGCTACGTGCCAATTTCACCGCGCTCTCCTCGAGCTCATCGATCATTCGGTTATAGGAGTCCACCAATTTGCCTATTTCTTCACCTGGGCTTTCCAAATAGATTTTTTCGTTTTGACGGGTCAAGTTGGTCCGGTTGATCTTGTCCGAAATGGTCTGTAGGGACCTCGTAATGTATTTTGAAATGAAATATGCCAGAATGATGGCAATGACCAACATGAGCAGATATACCATCCCCAACCTGAAAAGAAATTCCTTCAACTCCATATTATTGAAGGTATTGTCCTCAAAATACGGAAGGTTCAAGATTCCAATGGGCTTGAACTTAAGGTCGTAGATATACGTATAGATTGCCTGGTAATTATCGCCTGCCGCCCTTTGTGCTTCAACAAATCGTGTTTCGCCACTTTCCCTTAAAAAATTGAGCACTTCGGCGTCCAAACAAGTGGCAATGGTATTCGAATCAAAACTGGGCCTTGAATTTTTGATCAAATTGCCCTCAAGATCATAAATGTTAAAATTCACATTCTGAATGTTCGCGATTTCATAGATCTCCTCGCTAAAAATCAAGTGCAAATTTTCGGTGGTAACAGGATAAGTGGTTTCCTTTAGCGTATAATTGATACTCTTGATGAGCTGCTCTTCTTTTCGCTCCAACCTTTCTTGGTGATAATCGTTTCCCTGCTCCTTATATTGATAAACGGTGACCCCTGCAATAAGAACGGAGGCCAGCACCACCAAGGTGATCATGGAAATAAATATTCTTGACCGTAAGGAAAGTTTTTTTAGCAAGCCCGCTTGATTTTGGTATTAAATTTAAGCAATTATCGAGCCAAACAAAGCGCAAATTCAGGAGCCAAGTTCAAATCCGTTGGATTTGCTATGCATTGGGATTACGGTCCCTTACCTTTTTGTACCATCGAATGCCAAGCATCAACAGAATCATAAGTACAAACATGCCCACTATCCCATAAATCCAATTGAAGGCACTTTTTAGTACCACCAAAAAGACCACGGCAAAAAGAATAATGGTTGCCACCTCGTTCCATATCCGCATAAATTTTGAGGTGTATTTGACCTCATCGCGCTGCAACTGCTTAAAAATTTGATGGCATTTAAAATGATATACAAAAAGCAGGAGCACAAACGCCAATTTTACGTGCATCCAAGGTTGTTGCAACCATGCTGGCATTAAAATCAACAACCAAATGGCCGTAAGCGTGCATAAAATTGCCGATGGCCAAGTGATGATGTACCAAAGCCGCTTTGTCATCAACTTGAGTTGCTCCGACAATATTTCCTTGTCGGGCGATGGTTTTTGCCAAGCCTCAATATGATAAATAAAGAGTCTGGGAATGTAGAACAGACCCGCGAACCAGGTCACCACAAATATGAGGTGCAACGATTTTATATAGGGATAGAGCAATTGACCTGTTTTTAGATGTTACATTCGAATGGCGCCGATGCCATTCTCCCAAAGTTTGGCGTTAAAATTAGGTATTTCTGAATTCATCAGTGCTTCTGCACGCCGTTTTAATCCCACCCATTGTGCATCCAACTCTGCTTTTCTATCCTTTGATGGTTGATTGATATGTGGCAAAGCGCTATTGCTATGGTTCATTACAAATAAATATTCAGCGGTATACTTATTGGGAAAGTTCTCCACATCATCATATGCTTGTGATTTACGCTGTACCATTTCGCCATCCCATTCCTTTAATTTATCCAGCAGTGCTTGGCCTTCCTTTTTAAGCTCCTCATTGTCCAAATCCTTCAAAAGGGCCTCCAACTGACCTTGCACTTCTTTCAACTTGTTCACTTTGTTGTGCATATCCGTCAACTTATTCTCAAAATCCGTCATTATGGTATGATACTCTTCAAAACGCTCCTCGGTCATGTTGGTGTTCGGCGTAGGGACAATATCGCCTACTGTGGAAACCATTTTATCTCCTGCTTTTAAATTAATAGTGTATGTGCCCGGCGGCACTTTATGTCCTGAAAAATCGGCCTCGATATAGACGCCTGGAACGCCTGGAACGATGGGAGTCTTTAAATCCCAAACAAAACGGTTCAGTCCCTTATCCGTCCCCAGAACTGGTTTGGGCGGGGCACCCCCTCCGTTGTGCGGAATATAACTATCATCTTTCTTGGAGGTAAAGCTACGGACCAATTTACCCGACCGGTCCAGAATTTCCATGGTCACTTCGGTCGAATCCATTTCCTTTGGAAGATTGTAATACATCACCATACCATTGGCCGGGTTAACCCCTTCATATGGATTGGTGCCTGTCACACTTTTGGAATTACTGCTGAGCGGACTTCCCCAGTACCCATGAATGGCTTCTTCTGGCTTATACATTTTCAACTCCCCTGTATTTCCCTTGTATTGGGAAAGCAGGGTGATGTTGTCCAAAATCCAAAAACTCCTTCCCGATGTTGCCACGATCAAGTCACCCTCATGTACTTTTAAATCGGTGATGGGTGTCTTGGGCAAATTCAATTGCAGGGCTTCCCATGTTTTGCCATCGTTCCACGATACATAAAGACCCTTCTCGGTACCTGCATATAACAATCCTTTCTGTTCCTGGTCTTCACGAACCACCCGGGTAAAGGCTCCGTAAGGGATTCCTTCGCTGATATGGGTCCAACTTTTTCCATAGTCGGTACTTTTGTACAATCCAGGTGTATAGTCGTTGAATTTGTATCGGGTGGTGGCAATGTAGATAGTGCCTGGGTCATGAGGCGATACTTCAATGGCGTTCACCAAACACTCCTTTAAGCCCTTCGGGGTAATCTCTTCCCATGATTCCCCTCCATTTTTAGTGATGTGTACCAAACCGTCATCACTTCCCGTAATCAAAACGCCCGCTTCATGCGGTGATTCAATCAGGTAGGCCAAGGTACCGTAGTTCTCGGCTCCAACCGCTTCGTTGGTATAGGGACCACCGCCTTTTCCTTGCAGTTCGTCTTGATCTCTGGTGAGGTCAGGGGATATTTCCTCCCATGTAACTCCATTGTCTCTGGTTCTGAGTACCAGTTGTGCCCCATGATAAAATGTTCCAGGTTCATGCTTGGACCAAATAATGGGTGCATTCCAATTGTAGAGATATTTCATATCGCGGGCATCGCGTCCCAAGTATTGAATGGGTGCCGCCATCACGTTGCTGGACATTTTGGATTCCATATCCAACAGTTCGATGGTTCCCAAATAACTTCCACCCATAACGTAGCGTGGATCATCGGGGTCAAAGCCCAAAAATGCGCTCTCGCCCCCTGCCGAATAATGCCAATCTTCTTGGTTGATACTCCATCGGCCCACGGAAAGACTTGCAATCTTTACCGAGGTGTTGTCCTGCTGTCCACCGTAAATGTTATAGGGAAACATATTGTCCGTATTGATACGGTAAAACTGGGCGGTAGGCATATTGTCCTGAAGCGTCCAATTCTCTCCATAATCAAACGAAATGGTTGCTCCGCCATCATCTGCCAAAAGAATGTTTTTGGAATTGTTTGGATTGATCCACAAGTCGTGGGTATCGCCATGCGGAACGGAAATGGTTTCCCATGTTTTACCACCATCTTCGGAGCGGAACATGGAAGCACTTAGTACATACACGGTATTTTCATCATTGGGGTCGGCAAATACTTCGATATAATACCACGCACGCTGCACCAAACGGTTGTCGCCACTTACCATGTACCAGCTATCCCCTGCATCATTGGAAACGAACAAGCCGCCTTTATCTTGATTGGAATCACTTTCTACCAATGCGTACACCTTATTGGAATTGGCGGCGCTCACTGCGATGGCCATTTTCCCTTTTTCTTCGGGCAGTCCTTTGGTCATTTCTTTCCAAGTGTTACCGCCATCGGTACTTTTGTACAATCCGCTTCCAGGACCGCCACTGATTACTTTATTTGGTTTCCGCTGATGCTCCCACATGGCCGCGTACAACACTAATGGATTATTGGCATCCATAGAAAGTTCGGCTGCTCCCGTACCTTGGTCTACATAAAGAATCTTCTCCCACGTTTTTCCAGCATCCATGGAACGGTATACCCCTCGTTCTTCATTTGGGGCGTACAGTGCCCCTTGAGCAGCTACGTAGACAATATCAGGATTGGTCGGGTGGATAATGATCCGCGAAATATGCTGTGTCTTTTCAAGGCCCAACTTGATCCATGTTTTTCCTGCATCGTTGGATCTGTACATGCCATCTCCATAAGAGGTCATTACTCCCCTCGGGGCATGCTCGCCCATGCCACAGTACACAATATTGGGACTGGATTGTGATACGGCAACCGCACCCACAGAGCCCATTTCAAAAAAACCGTCCGAAATGTTTTCCCAAAGGCCTCCAGCATTGGTGGTCTTCCAAAGGCCACCTCCCGTCGTACCCATGTAATAGGTCAAAGGGTCTCCCACTACGCCACTACCTGTTACGGAACGTCCGCCCCTAAAAGGACCAATGTTCCTGAATTTCATGGGTTCCAAATAATCGTTGGCGGTCTGTGCAAAAGTGAGCGTTCCAAAAGCTGCACTCAGCAAAAAAAGAAATCCTCTTTTCATGGTGATGGTTGATTTGTATTATTGGTAGGTGGTGTACAATCTAAAAGCCCCCATGCAAAAACATAGGGGCCGTATTATTATTCCTCGATACTCAAATAATCTAATTTGAGTTGATTGAATTCTTCGTTGAAGGCTGAAATCTCCTTGTCGACCAAAGCATCAAAGGCTTCCAATTGTTCTTTGATTTGACCACCAATTTCATTTTTTACGGCAATGTCCTGCTCTGTTGGAGGGAAATCGTCAATCGAAACCAAGCTGTTCAAATGCGCCAATTTGTTGGTCAATTTGATAGGGAAGTTCAATGGGTCTTGGTTACTTCTGTTCTTGGTCTGATAGAGCTCCTTCTCAATGGACCCGAATTCTTCCTTCATCTTTTTGGCTTTCTCTACCAAGGCCTTCGTAGCTTCATCATCTTTATACTTTTTGATGAAGTCGTCCAGTTTGCCGTTGATCGTCCTGATCTTTTTAATGGATTGGTGCGCCCTGTCCACAGTCTCGTTCACCTCGGTGATGAAATCGTACTGTTTCTGCATATCGGCCGCGGTGACCTCTGCCCTTGGATCGGGAAGAATGGTAAAGTTTTCGGTCTGGGTCTCACCGTTTACGTTCAGCGTGACCTTGTATGTTCCAGGCACTGCTTTCGGTCCATTTAAGTTGGCCCACCACAGGATCATGCCGTCCAATCTTTCAGCACCTTTGCCACGGGTATCCCACACATAGGTGTTTCCACCTTTTTTGGCTTCCAGTTTTTTGTTCTTTTCCTTGGCGTAAGTACTGTAGGTTTCCAACGTATCGCCATTCATTTTGGAGTAGGTCAGGGCAATACTGTCCTTTTCCGAGAAATCCTTTAAATAAAAATGGGTGATTACACCATTGGGAAGGTTTTCCCCTTCTGTTTTTGATGGTCTACTTGAAGCTCTTCCTTTGGTTCTATAGCTGTCCCTTGGTTTGTACAAAATGGCATCGGCCGATTTTTTCACATCATCCAATTGATGAAGCACGGTAAGGTCATCTATTACCCAAACACTTCTACCTTGGGTCGCTACGATCAAATTGTTGTCCTTAATGGCCAAATCGGTGATGGGCACTATGGGCAAGTTCAACTGGAATTTTTCCCAATTGGCACCATCGTTGAAAGAGATGTACATTCCCGTTTCGGTTCCTGCATACAACAAGCCTTTTCTTTTCGGGTCCTCGCGGACCACACGGGTAAAGTGCTCGTCCTCTATTCCGTTGGTGATTTTGGTCCAAGTTTTACCATAATCGGTGGTCTTGTAAAGGTACGGAGCAAAATCGCCCAGCTTATACCGCGTTGCGGCGACGTAGCAAGTACCTTCATCAAAAGCGGAAGGCTCGATACTATTGATCATGTTCCATTCTGGCATACTCGGAGGAGTCACGTTTTCCCATGTTTGGCCTCCATCCTTGGTCACATGGATAAGTCCATCATCACTACCCACCCAAAGCAATCCTTCTTTTAAGGGGCTTTCGTTGGCCGCGAAAATGGTACAATAATATTCCACACTCGTATTATCCTGTGTAATGGGTCCGCCACTGGACACCAATTTTGTGGGGTCGTTCCTAGTGAGGTCACCACTCAAGAGTTCCCAACTTTGGCCTTCGTTAGTGGTCATATGCACATAGTTGGAGAAGGTATAGAGTTTATTAGGATCGTGCTTACTGAACATGATGGGGAAGTTCCACTGAAAACGGTACTTCATTCCCTCGGCACCATGGCCCATGGGGTTATCTGGCCATACGTTGACGGCCCTTGCCGTATTCTTCCCATGATTGACACGGGTCAACAAGCCACCGTAACTACCACCATAAACAATGTCGTTATTCTCGGGATCCACTGCAATATGGGCGGATTCACCACCAGCTGTTTCCTCCCAGTCATCCTCACCTATGGAACCATCATCACTCCTGTAGTTGATTCTAAGGGTAGAGTTGTCCTGTTGCGCCACATAAATACGGTATGGAAAGGCATTGTCCGTAGTGACCCTATAAAATTGTGCCGTAGGTTGGTTGTGATAGGTACTCCATGTTTCTCCACCATCGTAACTCACTTGGGCACCCCCGTCATCTGCCATAATCATACGGTCGGAATCTTCCGGAGCTATCCATAAATCATGATGGTCACCGTGGGGAGCATTGTTAGATTCAAAGGTTTTTCCTCCGTCGGTACTTTTATGATAGCTTACATTGAGCACATATACTACATCCTCATCATTGGTATCCGCATAAACCCTGGTATAGTACCAAGCACGCTGTCTTAAACTTCTATCACTATTGACCAAGGACCAAGTTTTACCTGCATCTTCCGAACGGTAGAGCCCTCCTTTTTCCTTGTTCTCTACCATTGCCCAAACCCTGTTGCTGTTTTGAGGCGAAACGGCCACCCCGATAATTCCTAAAGTATCGGTTGCAAAGCCTTCGTTATTGGAAATTTCGGTCCACGTTTCACCACTATCCGTACTTTTCCAAAGTGCGGAACCTTCCCCTCCACTATTCAAGCTGTAGGGTGTACGTTCAATTCTCCAAGTAGATGCATATAAAATTCTTGGGTTGTTGGGGTCAAAAGTAAGATCAACAGCTCCTGCCATATCATTGGCATAAAGCACTTTTTTCCAAGTCTCTCCACCATCGGTACTCTTGTAAACACCGCGCTCTTCCGTAGGTTTGTATAGATTGCCCATCACGGCAGCGTACACGATGTTGTGGTCTTGGGGATGAATTCTCATTCGGGAAATATGACGGCTTTTGTCCAATCCCAAAGATTTCCAAGTTTTCCCGGCATCCTCGGTCTTCCAAACACCGTAACCTGAGGAAACATTACCGCGAACGGTCTGCTCGCCTCCACCAACATAAATTACATTATGGTCGCTTTGCGCTACCTCAACGGCACCGATACTTCCTCCAAAATAACCGTCGGAAATATTTTCCCAAGTACGGCCTCCATCTTTGGTTCTCCAAACTCCGCCTCCTGTGGCGCCAAAATAATATAGGTTAGGTTCTCCTGGCACACCGGCAACTGTGCCAGAGCGTCCTCCACGAAATGGGCCGATCAATCGGTATTCCAAACTGGAGTAAAGTTCTTGAGGATATTCGAGTGAACTTTGTTTCTTGTTCCTACGCTGGGAATGAGCAGGGGAAATAACTAATGTTGTGGCAAGCAAAAGCATACCAATTTTGAAAAAGCAAGTCTTCATTTTTAAAGTGTTGAGTTAGTCGGCTTTAAATGTAGTGAAAAAGACACAAAAAAAGTTGTTCAATATTTTGTACTTTAACCCAGCTTATTTAAACCTAAAACTAAACAATGCTTAAATTTTTAAAGGTCGCCATTTTGATTCTGGCGATAACCGCCTGCAAAAATCAAACCAACAAAAAGGAAGAAACAGCAATCCCAGAGCCCGAAAAGGAAGCATCCGAATGGAAATATCTTTTTGATGGCTCCAGTCTGGAAGGCTGGCGTGGTTATGGGATGGACTCCCTGCCCCCGGGATGGACCATACGGGACAGTATCCTCACTTTTGATACCGAACTGGGACTGGAGCAGGACTATACCGGCGGAAAGGATATTGTTTATGGTGCCGAGGAGTTCGATAATTTTGAACTATATCTTGAGTGGAGAATACCTGAGGGAGCCAATAGCGGAATTTTTTATCATGTGAAAGAAGGGTATGATGGCCCTCCCGTGGTTGCACCGGAATATCAAATTATAGATGATGAAAACTATGCCAATATACACGACTTGACCGGTTACAACTCACAGTTTGGCGCAGAGCATCCCGAACTCCTGCAGGATTGGCAAAAAACGGGCGCCGACTATGCCATGCACACCGCTGATGAATCACAAAAGCAGTTGAATCCCGTGGGCGAATGGAACTCCTCCAAAATTGTGTTCACCCCCGAAAAGGTGGAACACTGGCTCAATGGCAAAAAACTATTGGAATTTGTCCCTTGGTCACAAGAATGGAACGCCAAAAAAGCATCGGGAAAATGGGACAACGCCCCTGATTATGGAAAATACAAAACTGGGTACATTGCCCTGCAGGACCATTCAAGTCCAATTTGGTTCAGAAACATAAAAATTAAAAAACTATAACCTCCAGACCATGAACAAAAGAGAATTTTTAAAAAAAAGTAGTGTTGGGGCGCTCGGTATTATGCTGGCACCTTCAATTTTAAAGGCAGGATTCCCAAAAGACAAACTTCGCACCGCCCATATTGGGGTCGGTAACATGGGAATGGAGGATTTAAAAGCGGTCTCTTCCCATAGTGCTGTTGAAGTGATAGCACTATGCGATGTGGATGCCTTAAATCTATCAGCAGCGCACAAAATGCACCCTGGGGCACGTATCTTTTTTGATTACCGTGCCATGTTGGAAGAAATGGGGGACGAAATCGATGCCGTTATCGTATCAACACCCGACCACACCCACGCACCTGCTTCATTGATGGCCATGAACATGGACAAGCCCGTGTACTGTCAAAAACCGTTGACCCACTACGTTTCCGAATCCAGGGAAATGAAAAAGGTGGCCGCCGAGAAAGGACTGGTCACTCAAATGGGCATACAGGTGCACTCCTTTTACGACTATAAACTGGCCACGCTTTTGATACAGTCCGGCATTATTGGTAAAGTACATACCGTACACGCATGGTCCCCTAAAAACTGGGGTTATGATGGCCCATTACCAGAGGGTGAAGACCCCGTTCCGGACCAGTTGGATTGGAACCTTTGGTTGGGAACATCAAAACAACGTCCCTATAAAGATGATATGTACCACCCGGGCAACTGGAGAAAGTTAATGGACTACGGTTGCGGTACCTTGGGCGATATGGGGGTTCATATTTTTGACACGCCGTACAATGCCCTTAATCTGGATGTGCCCAGAACCATTAAAACGGAATGTAGACCGACCAACGGATTCGGTTTTCCGGAAAAGAATACCGTAACCTACGAGTTTCCAGGAACCGAATACACCGGAAAATCCCTGAAATGGGTTTGGTATGATGGCCCAGGGGCCCCCGAGATGCACGAAGACCTTTTGTTGCCGGGCATGGAAATGAAAAAGGACAAAGATACCTCCGGTAAGAGTGATGAAAACAGCATTTCATTGGATGCTGGTGTTGCGGGCGAGAACGAACTGCCAGAACAAGGAGCCATGTTCGTCGGAACCAAAGGACGTTTATTGTTGCCCCACTTTATGCAATTGCCCAAAAAGATCGTTCGTGGCAAATATGTGGATATCTCCAAAGAAATAGCCAAGGTATCCGAAGAGCATAATCTGGGCGAGCCAATAAGAAATTATGGCACCGAAGGGCCCAAGCACTACCACCAATTCGTGGATGCCTGTTTGGGCAAGGGAGAAACAACAGCGCCATTTGATTATGCCGCCAGATTGACCGAGACCATTCTCTTGGGGACCATTGCAGGACGATTCCCAGGGGAAACCTTGCACTGGGACGCCGAAACGGCACAGTTCCAAGAAGAAAAGGCAAACAAATATCTGTCCGGAGACTACAGAGATTTTTAAAAAGACAATGAACAGATAATGCCAACGACCCAAGAATATTGGTTGAGTGGTCCTATACCTGATGTTCCTGTATTATTGCAACCTGCGGCCCATGCCTTGTTGCAATCGGTACGGGAGGTAAAAGCGTATTTGGAGGATTTTCCAGAAGAAAAGCTTTGGGAAAATCCTTTTGGTCGCGCTTCGGTCGGGTTTCATTTACGTCACATTACTGGGGTTTTGGACCGCATGCTCACCTATGCAGACAGTAACACGTTGACCGAGGAACAATTTGATTTTTTAAAGAATGAAGGTAATGGAAATCATGCGACATCGTCTCAAGAGTTGATCAACAGTTTTGAAGCAAAGGTCAATAAAGCCTTGGAATATTTTAAAAACACATCCGAGTCCATACTAACCGAAGAACGTTTTGTGGGGCGTAAAAAATTGCCATCAACGGTTACTGGATTGCTGTTCCATGCCGCCGAGCACAGTCAACGCCATGTGGGACAATTGTTGGTGACGGTTAGCGCATTGAAAAATCAATAAGTCAGTTATGAATGGACTACACCAGCGTTTTTGTTTTTTATTTTTCATATTGCCAGTATTGATGCTAGCACAAAGCAGACTTAGAGATCATGGTGTTGAAGTAGGCGTGTTGCGTCCAGGGACTTTAAATGCCATCACCGATGTTCCAGGGGTAAAAGTGGGTCAATTTACCTTAAACCAAGGAGATGATATTCGAACGGGCGTCACCGCAATTCTACCCCACTCAGGAAATATCTTTCAGGAAAAAGTGCCTGCTGCCATCTACGTGGGCAATGGGTTTGGCAAGTTGGCAGGATATACCCAAGTAAAAGAGCTGGGCAATCTGGAAACACCCATCATATTGACCAATACCTTGAGTGTTCCCACGGCTGTAAATGCCGTCATCGGTTATACGCTCAATCAACCTGAAAACCAAAATGTCCGTTCCGTAAATGCCGTGGTCGGCGAAACCAACGATGGCTACCTCAATGATATTCGAGGCCGTCACATCACAGAAGAGCATGTGCTTAAAGCCATTGAAAATGCATCAACGGGCCCTGTGGCAGAAGGAAGTGTCGGAGCAGGAACGGGAACCATTTGTTTTGGTTTCAAAGGCGGTATCGGAACATCATCCAGGGTATTGCCAAAGGAATCAGGAGGGTATACCGTGGGCGTATTGGTACAGACCAATTTTGGAGGTGTTTTGCAAGTAGCTGGAGTGGAAGTGGGTAAAAAACTGGGGCATTATTCCGATAGTTTTAAATATTCCCCCGATGGTTCCTGTATGATGGTCGTACTCACCGATGCACCGTTGGACTCCAGAAATTTGGAGCGTTTGGCCAAACGGGCCATGTTGGGGCTTTCGCGCACAGGCGGCATTGCAAGCAATGGTAGCGGTGATTACGTGATTGCCGTTTCTACGGCAGAGGCATGCCGAATTCCTTATGAGAGTGAAAATCCGATTCAGAATGTTCCGACCTTGAGAAATGAGGCCATGACCCCACTGTTCCTTGCCACCATCGAAGCGACCGAGGAAGCTATTTTGAATTCCCTTTTTGCAGGAGAGACCATGATCGGTAGAGATGGGCATAAAATTGAGGCACTTCCAAAGGAAAAAGTGTTGGCAATGTTGAAGGATGCAGGAAAACTTGACAGATGATTCGCCAACTGTAACAATCCTACGTCATTTCATACTAATCTAACGGAAACGATCTTCTTTTTTTATAAATTAAGCATCAATTAAACTAAAAACACGACCATGGATATTTTTGGAAAAATAAAGGAAAAACTCAGCAACGAGTTCATTGACATTGTTGAGTGGCTGGACTACACGGACGATACCATTGCCCACCGTTTTGAGCGGTATCAGAATGAAATAAAAAATGGCGCCAAACTGATTGTGCGCGAAGGGCAGACCGCGGTTTTCATCAACGAAGGGCAGCTGGCCGATGTATTTGGCCCAGGCACCTACGACCTCACTACGAAAAACTTGCCTATTTTGGCCACCTTGAAAGGTTGGAAATATGGGTTCAACTCGCCTTTTAAAGCTGAGGTATATTTTGTAAACACCCATTTGTTCACTGACGAGAAATGGGGAACCAAAAGTCCGATTACGTTAAGTGATGACCGTTTTGGTCTTGTAGAGATACGGGCTTTCGGAACCTATGCCTTTAAAATTTCCGATGCGGGAAAATTCATAAAAGATATCGTTGGTACGGATAGCAACTTTACCAATTTTGAGATCAATGAGCACTTAAAAAGTTTAATTGCTACACGGTTCACCAATACTGTTGGACAGGCCAATCTGCCCATTGAACTTTATGCGGCCAATACCACCGAACTTTCGGATACGTGTCGCGAGGTCATGTCGCCCGAGTTTGAAAGTGTAGGCATTTCCTTGGAGAAATTCTACATCGAGAACGTATCCATGCCAGAAGACCTCAAAAAGGAAATCTTCGAATACAGCCGTATTGATAAGCTTGATTTGGACAAATTGACCAAATTCAAAACCGCGAAGGCAATCGAGGCCGCTGCCCAAAACGAAGGTGGGACCGCAGGTGCTGGAATGGGCATGGGAATGGGATTTGTTTTGGCCCAACAAATGGGCGGCATGATGGGCGGAAATACGCAAGCAGCCCCGCAACAAGCAGCACAGCCTACGGGAGGAGCCGTGCCGCCACCAATGCCAACACAGACCATGTACTATTATGCATCCAACGGGGCGCAGCATGGCCCAGTAACCTTTGAGCAAATGCAATCTTTGTTCGCTTCGCGAACCATCAATCGTGATAGTTTGGTATGGAAACAGGGCATGTCGGCATGGACGGCCTTGAAAGAAGTGGAAGAATTGAAATCGTTCTTGGGAGGCAATACGCCACCTCCATTACCATCGGAATAATCATTTCAATGCCATTTCGAAATGAGTTGCTCGGCAACGATTGAGAAATCTCAGCGTTGCCATTTAGATTTCTCGGTCGTAAACTCCTTCGAAATGACAAACGGAACATTAATTATACTATCATTCCTGTGAAAGCAGGGATTCTTAAACCATCAAGATTCCCGTCTTCACGGGAATGAAGATATGGGAGAACAAAAAATCCAAAAGACCGAACTCAAAAAAGCCTGCACCAATTGCGGGGCGGAGCTTAAATACAAGCCTGGTACCACCAATATTAGTTGCGAATATTGCGGGCACCAGGAGACCATTGCTTTGGATGAAAGTGGGTTCGAGGAACTGGAGCTGTACCCTTTCCTAAAGGAAATGGGCGCACAAAAGCACAGCGAGGAAATTTCCATGATGCACTGCAAAAATTGCGGTGCCGACCAGCATGTGGAAGAAAACTATAAATCGCTCCATTGTGTGTATTGCGGTCAGCCCTTGGTTATAGAGGACGCTTATAAAGAAAAGTGGATTTTGCCGGGCGCGGTCTTGCCCTTTCAAATTGATAAAAAAAAGTCGTTTCTAATTTTTAAGAACTGGGTAAAACGTTTGTGGTTTGCCCCGAACAACCTAAAAAAAGCGTCTCTCGACCCTCAATTTACCAAAGGGCTTTATCTGCCCTATTGGACTTTTGATGCACAACTGTATGCTTCCTACACGGGCCAACGGGGCGAATATTATTACGAGACCAAAAGGGTTCGCAACTCCAATGGTAAAATGGTGACCCAACGGGTCAGGAAAACCAGATGGTACCCAGCAGCTGGAGAAGTTTCAGGTTTTGTGGACGATACCTTGATCAAGGCATCACACCAAAAGGCTGGAAGAATCCCTGGAAAGATCGCCTTTTGGGACTTAAAAAAACTTCAACCCTTCAACAGCGGTTTTTTATCCGGATTTGTCACGGAAAAATATACCATTCCATTAAAAGATGGACACCTTCACTCCAAAGAAGTGGCACGTGGTATTGCTGATACCTGGTGCCGACGCGATATTGGTGGAGATACCCAGCGTGTAACCAGTATGGACATGAAATTGACCGAAGAGACTTTCAAACACATTTTATTGCCCGTTTATGTGAGCGCCTACCGATACAATGGCAAGGAGTACAACTT
The DNA here is from genome assembly GCF_017313785.1 of Flagellimonas aurea. Lineage (GTDB taxonomy): Bacteria > Bacteroidota > Bacteroidia > Flavobacteriales > Flavobacteriaceae > Flagellimonas > Flagellimonas aurea. Next base: position 652,078 of record NZ_JAFLNL010000001.1, on the reverse strand, counting down.
TTTTATCAATGGGGAAAACGGGCAAATTTCGGGTACACGACCTTATAGTTTCTGGAAAATATTCTTTACTGTTCTGGCTGTGTTGGCGGTTATCGGAGTGATTGTTTTTCTGTCCAAGAAATAATCAATCCAAAAACACCAAACAAACAGGGCTAGGGTGTTCCGTCTCATTCAAAAAAGTCAGGGTTCCGTTTTCCTTATCTCTTTTGAAAACCACGATGTTACTGGTCTTTTTGTTGGCGACCAACAAGAACTCTCCCGTAGGGTCCATGGAGAAGTTTCGGGGCCAATCCCCGCGAACCGATTCCCTTCCGACCAATTCCAATTTTCCTGAAGTACGATCCACAGCAAAAATTACGATGGTGTTTTCCCCACGGTTGGAACCGTACAAAAACTTTCCATCGGGTGATAGGTGAAGGTCGGCACAAAAGCTTTCCCCATCAAAATCGGGAGCCAAGGTTGGAACCACTTGAACTTCTTGGTAATTTGCGTTCTCAACCCTTTCAAAAACTGAAATGGTACTGTTCAGTTCATTGATGACGTAAAGTAATCGACCATCATTACCAAAGGTAAAATGGCGTGGCCCTGCCCCATCTTCAAATGGTATTGAATTTTGTTCGGCCGGGACGAACTTACCCTCTTCTTTCCTGTATCTTTTTACAGCATCCAATCCCAAATCGGTTACCATAAGCCCATCGATATTGAACTGTGCCATGTGAGCATGCGAAGTTTTTACGGAATCCAAAGGTTTATGATCGATTACCTGCGGATTTTCGGCCAAGGAACCATCATCATTCAGAGAAAAAATGGAAACATTACCGCCCGTATAATTGGCAGCGGCCAAAAGTCCATCACCAGAAAGTGATACATGACAGGGATGTGCTCCTTGGGTTCCCATGCTATTTTGAAGTTCCAGAAGATCCTTGTTCAAACGAAAGGCAGTTACTGCTCCGCCCAAGCTATCGAAATCATCGGTTTCCTGCACGGCATAGAGGTTGCTTTTATCTTCTGAAATAGCCAAGTAGGATGGGTTTGTCAATTTAGCTGCCAGTTTTTGATTGGAAAGCTCCCCTGTATTTGTATCAAAAGTATAGGTATAGATTCCTTCACTATCGCCATCGGTATAGGTTCCAACAAATAAGGTGTACATGGGTTTTTCTTCAGGTTTCTCGGAGCAGGCCAATGCTAAAATTAGAGCTGCGCCCGCAAGAACAAATTTTTTCATGGATGTTTAGTTAAACGATACAAATTAAACATTCTAGATCAAACTGGAAGTATTTAGGATAGTTCGGACCTGATTTCTTTCTGAAGAAAAAATCCTGTGACGACCGTTGAAAGCACATCGGCAATACAAAAGGATAGCCACACCCCTATTTCTCCCATGAAATTGGGAAGAATCAAAATCAACGGGATAAAAAAGAAGCCTTGACGCGTCAAAGTCAGCAACAAAGCAGGAATGGCCTTGCCAATGGCCTGAAAATAAGCGGCACCTATCAACTGTATGGCAATGATCGGCGTTGCGGCAAAAACCAATCGCATGGCCAAGGGCGTATGTTGGAGCACAAAATTATTGGTCTCTATTTCCTCTGGGGACAGCTCAGGGCGATTGCTCAAAAACAGGGAGGCTATCTCCGAAGGAAAAACCATCAACACCACAAAAACAAGGGTTGCCACCAAAGCTGCGTATTTAATGGCAGTGTAAATGGATTCCTTTACCCGATCGTATTTCAAAGCCCCATAATTATAGCCTGCGATGGGCAAAAATCCTTGGGTGACACCAAAAACGGGGAACAGGGCGAACATCAGCATTCTACCGATTATGGCATATACCGCCACCATGGCCTCGCCACCCAAATTGAACAATATATTGTTCATCAATAAATATGTGATGCTGGTAACCGCCTGTCGGGCCAAGGTCACAAAACCCAAAGAACCAATTTCCCGAAGAATGGGTCGATCTAATCCAAAATGGGAGATATCGATTTTTAATTCGGAGTTGTCCGATAGAAAAAAGTAAAACACATAAAAAAAGCAGAGCAAATAGCCCACCGTGGTGGCCCAAGCGGCTCCGTGCATCCCCCAATCGAACACATAAATAAAGATATAGTCCATGAGCAGGTTGCCAACGGACGGAATGATCATGGCGATCATAGCAAACCGAGGCTTGCCTTCTGCACGGATCACGGTATTTCCCATCATACAGAGGGCCAAGAAAGGAACTCCGTACAAAATGATGGTATAGTAAACCTTGGCGGGTTCAAAAATGTCTCCCTTGCCGCCAAAGGCTGGAATCAAACCATCCACATAATAAAGGCCAAGAGCCACCATGGTGACGGTAACCAACAAGGTCAAAGTAATCTGGTTGCCAAAGGTTTTTAGGGCCTTATCGCGATTATTTGCCCCAAGCGCCCTTGATATGATACTGGAACCACCGATACCGATCGCCATGCCCAAAGCGGCAATAAAGAAAGATACGGGCAATACCACATTGATGGCGGCAATGGCGATGGAACCTATCCAGTTGCCCACAAAAATGGAATCCACCAGCACGTTCAGGGACATCACCAAAATACCGATAGAAGCGGGTACGGCCTGTTTGATCAGTAATTTTCCAATGGGTTCCTGCCCAAGTTCCTCGGAGGTTATTTTGGCCATGCCAGCGGGTATTCTTTATTTAAAATGAAGGCAATCCTGGTTCAAAACTACAACGCATTCACCAAATTCCCTTTGTTCTCTTTAAGTTTTTCGGCAATACTGTCCCAAAGCTCAATTCGGAATTGGAGCGCTTGCTTGCTGTATTGTAAAACATCGTTCCACTTTTGGTCGTCGGTACCGCAAAGTGCCTTGATCATGCGCAATGCCAAAGGGCCGTGCTCGTCCCCGTCCAATTCGATATGTCTTTTGAGGTAATATTCCAGTTTTTTGTAGTTGCTCGCACCTTTTTCCCCAGATTGCTCAATGATGCCCAAGAACATATCTGGAATCAAGTCTTCGCGACCAAAGGTAAAGGCAGCCGCAATACGATGCGGTCGTTGACTGTTGATGACCTCGAAAGTGAATTGAAGAAAATTCTTTTCGGCCCGATTGAGTTCTGCCGTTTCAATTTGGTTTGAAATCGTTTTTAAATCAGTGAAAGACGAAATGATAGCTTCAGCCTTCTGGGTGTCCGCCTGCACCTCTTGCATGGCATCGAGGTACATTTCAAAATGACTTTTGGGTTCTCCCTCCTCGTTGAAATCGCTCTCCTCCTCCAGCACAATCTCATTGATGAACCGTACCACCGAAGTATCGTCGGCGGGGTGCCAAGGCAAGCTCACACAGGTCAGATGTTGCTGCAGGGCTTTTAAGAGCGACATAAAATCCCAAACGGCATAGACATGGCTCTCCATAAAGGTTGTAATGTCCTCAACGGATTCCAATTGAGCATACAGTGGGTGGTTCTTTAATTTTTCCCGAAGGGGTTGAAGCTCTTGCTCCAAGTTCTCAATTTTCATGGCAATTATTTTGTTCTCTCCTTCTTTACGGAATTTATCGGATGTTGGTTTCGGGCAAAACATCCTTTTCCTCCCATTCCTTGATCCATTTGGCCATCAATTCGGCCCAATCATCACGGTCGTTCAAACAGGGGATGTGGATGTAATCACCACCTCCTGCTTCTTGAAACTGCTCCTTTCCCTCCATGGCGATCTCTTCCAAAGTCTCCAAACAATCACTGACGAATGCTGGGGTGATCACGGCCAGTTTTTTGACACCTTCTTCCCCCAAGCGCTCAAACTCTTTGTCCGTGAAGGGTTGCAACCAAGGGTCGCTTCCCAATCTGGATTGGAACGAAGTGCTCACTTTAGCCTCTGGCAGGCCAAGTTCCTTTTTTACCAGCTCGGTAGTATCATAACATTGGTGCCTGTAGCAGGTTTGATGGGCCACAGAATTGGTCTTGCAGCAAGCTCCGTTCAATTGGCAATGGAACTTGGTGGGGTCCGATTTTCTGATATGCCTTTCGGGAATTCCATGATAGGAAAATAGGATATGGTCGTAATCAAATCCCTGTAAACCTTCGGCAATACTTTTTGATAATATTTTAATGTAATCCGGATTGCTGTAAAAAGCGGGCAATGTAGTTATGTGCATCTGGGGGAAATCCTGCTGTTGCACTTCAAGTGCTTTTACAACGACTGTTTCGTAGGACGACATGGCATAATGCGGGTACAATGGTACCAAGAACACCTCATCGACCCCTTTTTCCCTCAATTCTTGTAACCCTTCCTTAATGGACCCAGAGCCGTAACGCATCCCAAGGGCCACGGGAAGGCCCGTATGTTTTTGAACCTTTTCCGTGAATCTTTCGGAAAGGATGATCAAGGGGGAGCCTTCCTCCCACCAAATTTTGGAATAGGCCTCTGCCGATTTTTTGGGACGGGTGTTCAAAATGATTCCGCGAACGATGATGTTTCTTAAAATTGGATTGACGTCGATAACGCGTTCGTCCATCAAAAATTCATCCAAATATGGTTTTACATCCTTTGCGGTAGGGCTATCGGGAGATCCCAAATTGACCAATAAAACTCCTTTTTTCACGACATTTTAGTTTAGGCAGCTAAAATACAACACGAAGCGGACTTCACCTTTTCCACATCAAAATACTTTCTTATGATGAAATAATCATTTTCGATTTTGTTGAAGCATTCTTCCTTCCTTGGGCTTTTCTGTCTTATTTTTGAAATATGGAGTCCTTCTACGACAATGTTTCCAAAGAATCCCTTATCTATTTGGGCATCGCCCTGCTGGTACTCGTAATTCTTTATTGGGGCACCTCCGTCATACTGAAACGTTTCGGTAAGAACCCAAAATATCTACTGCCAAAAAGCGCGTTCAAACGATTGGCATTGCCCCTGCTCCTCATTTTTGTTTCAGTCCTCCTGAGGATGAAACCACTACGGGAAATCTTAAACATGACGGAGGCGGAATTCTGGTTTAAAAAAGCGAGTACCATCCTTTTTATTTTTGCCATGGCCTGGGCCATGATCGCCTTGCTTAAAATTGTAAAAAAAGCGGTCATACAAAACTACGATATTGGAGAGGCTGACAACCTTAAGGCCCGAAAGGTATATACCCAGTTTACCATTCTGGAGCGAATTTTTATTTTCATCATTATTCTGCTGGGCACAGGGTTTGTGTTGATGAGCTTTGAGCAAATCCGAGAAGTCGGCATCAGTATTTTTGCCTCTGCGGGTGTTGCGGGAATCATTATTGGTTTTTCCGCACAGCAATTTATAGGGACCATTTTGGCGGGAATCCAAATTGCCATTGCCCAGCCCATAAAACTGGATGATGTAGTGATCGTGGAAGGCGAATGGGGGCGAATCGAGGAGATTACTTTGACCTATGTGGTGGTGAGCATTTGGGACAAAAGACGATTGATAGTTCCCACTCCCTACTTTATAAACCAACCGTTCCAGAACTGGACCAAGACCTCATCGGAACTACTGGGGACCATATTTTTATATGTGGACTACAATGTTCCTTTTGATAAAATCAGGGAAGAACAAACACGTATCTTAAACAACACGGACCTGTGGGACGGTAATGTAGATGTGGTACAGGTTACGGACACCAAACCCAATTATGTAGAGATCAGGTGCTTGGTCAGTTCCAAAGATTCCCCGACAGGATGGGATTTACGGGTACACGTCCGAGAAAGGCTGATCGAATTTTTACAAAAAAATTACCCAGAAAGTATTGCTAGAACCACCCGATTGACGGTTGAACGTAAAGATGACAACCACACCAACGCTTAAACTCAACCTTGTTTTTTACTGTTTGCCAGAATTTTCTACGGTATTTTATTGAGATACTTACCTTTAAAGCAACTAAACTATGCACATGAAAAACCTATTCCCATTGTTACTGGGCATTCTTTTTATTTGTTATGGATGCTCCAAAGACGAATCCCAACCACCTAATCCCAATCCTACAGAAGGAGAAGGACCAACAACTGAAAACCCTGACGAACAAGAGCCAGAAATGGTGACCTATTTCACATTTGAGGCCTTAACCAACACTGGTGAGACCGATGACTGGATTATCATCCATGATGAAAATGGGGTTTTAGTAGACTTTAGGCCATTCGAATTCGGAGATATTTTTGAATTTCAGGTTTCAGAAGAAGAACCGCAACCAGATAATTTCACCATTACATTATTCAACTACAAAAATTCAGTTGAAGGAGAAATGTTGCATACAATTAAATCCTATCCAAATATATCGGCGGAATCAAATTGGAGGCATACTCCTAATGCTAAAGCAAACAACGAAGTTCAAAGGGGAAGTACAATTGGCAGCGTAAGCATAACGGTGAACGATGCTATATCTCCCAAATATCAGTTCTTTTCAGATAGAGGAGGATTTATACAGTCGGATTACGGCCCGGATTTTGAAGGTGTCACACAAAATATTTTCAATGAAAATATTTCTATTTATCAAGAAGAAATGCTGTTCTACTCATTCTATGACTCCAACAACGACGTAAAATATTATTCAATCGAAAATATTTCTGACGGCGAGGAAATCATTTTAAATTATTCAGATTTCCAGTCCTATGATAGCTATCTTGAGGTGAACCTTCCACAAGATGGTGCTTCGCACAATCTATTGGCTGTGGTAAATGCCTTTGAAGAAAATCAAAATATAAGTGTGTCCAATGGTATTCACTTCTATTTTATTATTGACATTGTTGATTCAGGTTACACCGACCCACTAAAGCTTGGCTATTTGGATGCCTATTCTAAATATCACAGTGTTCTATCATTAAATAATGACTCCTACGCTTATAGCTTAGTGAAATTTGGTGACAAGCCGAATGAAATATCCATACCTAATGATGCGACAATAAATGTTTTAGATGAATCGATTTCCAATTATCAATTTGAAACCAATCTGGATTTTCAAATGCAAGATGTTTCCTGGGAGGTTACAGAAGGTGAAAGATATGTCGATTTAATTCAAACCAATTGGAATATTATTTCTGCGCCAGGGAATTCAGGAACTTTTGGGGAGATTCCAGAAGAAATACAAGCAACTTACCCAAATTTAAAGATTGAAGATTTAAATTTGACCGCGACCACATTACATTTAGATTTCATCACGTACCCTGATTTATTGCAGGTCGAGTTCATTAATCCAGAATTAAAATCGTACTACAAGTCCCATGAATATTTTAGGTTTAAACATTAAGGTATGTTTTTTCATACTCCTTACTTTGGGAATACTATCTACCATCTCTGCCCAACAAATCACCTGTTCTCCAGAGGACAAATCCCTTTTCGAGACCAAAATATCTGTGCTGGAACAAACAAAAGCATCGAGCCTAGGCGATACCATAGCTTTGGTTGGACAATCCTTTTTGGGAACGCCTTACGTGGAAAAAACCCTTGAGGTTGGCGATACGGAAACCTTGGTGGTAAACTTTGGCGGTCTGGACTGCACCACTTTTGTGGAAAATGTACTGGCCTTTAGCCTAATGCTCCAAAACCAACAGCAGGATTTTGAAAATTTCACGGAAAACCTAGAGACCGTTCGGTATAGAAACGGTAATTTAGAAGGATACCCCTCTCGCCTCCATTATTTTACGGAATGGATTCGAAACAACGAGAGAAAGGGTTTGGTCAAGGATATCACCGCCGAACTAGGCGGAGTGGAGCTTGAAAAAGCTATCAATTTTATGGGTACGCATCGAAATCTATACCCGTTTTTGGCCAGGGACGAGAATTATGAAGCTATGGTAGCGGTTGAAAAAGAAATCGCCAAAGAAAAATTGTGCTATTTGCCACAGGAACAAATCGTAAGCAAGGAACACCTCATCAAATCGGGGGATATTATCGCTTTGGCCACCTCTATAAAAGGATTGGATGTGACCCACACGGGAATTGCCATCCATCAGCCTGACGGACGATTGCATCTATTGCACGCCTCTAGTAAAAATGGCGAAGTGGAAATATCCGAACTGCCCTTGGCGGATTATCTCAAAAACATCAAAAGCAATATTGGGATAATCGTAGCGAGACCAACCCTACTTTCGCTTTAAGCACCACTCAATGGCTCCCAAAAGGTGTTGACGGAACATGGGTTCATCAAATGAATCCTCGGTGTGGCCTCCTCCAGTATAAAAGGCCCTTCCGCCGTCAAACTCGTGGTACCAAGCTATAGGGTGATTGGATCCGTTGGCGCCCCCTTCGTAAGTGGTCTCATCCAAATTGAGCAACACCGTAACGTCAGGGTTAAGATTTTTAAAGTTATACCATTCATCGGTTCTGGTCCAAGTATCTTTTAAGTGCTCCGTTGATGGATGCGCCTTGCTCACCACATCAATTTTTGCCTGCCGGACGTTGGGGTCGCTGGGGTGACTTACAAAATAACCCCCTACCAACTTTCCGTACCAAGGCCAATCATATTCGGTGTCTGACGCTGCATGAATCCCTAAAAAAGCACCCCCGCCTTTAATATAGGACTCAAATGCTCTTTGCTGTGCATTGTCCAATACATCCAATGTAGTGCTCAGGAAAACGACGAGTTTATAATTTTTAAGGTCAGAGGTTGTGAAGTCCTCTCCCGATTCTGTTTGAAGTACTATAAAACCATGCTCTCGACCCAATTCTCTAAGGGTTTGCACTCCCTTCTCAATGGATTTATGCCGCCAACCTTTAGTTTTGGTGAATACCAAAACCAGTTCCGGCATTTTTTGAGCTTCAGTTTCGGTTGTAGGTGTATCTTGTGCCGCTATTTGTAATACAAAACAAAAAGCAAGTAAGGACAGTGTGATAATTCTCATATATACGGTTTGTTTAGACATTTGAAGTTAAGTATTTTTTTGGTGTGGTCCCGAACTTCTTTTTAAAGGAAGCTATAAAATGACTTGCCGTGCTATAACCAACCTTTAATCCTACTTCATTTACATTGTGCTTGCCGGTTTCCAACATTTTGCGGGCATATTCCATTTTGTAATCGAACAGAAACCCAAATACGGAGTCTCCGTAGATTTGTTTGAAGCCTTCCTTTAATTTTTTAAGGCCCAATCCCACTTCTTGGGACAGTTCGGCCAAGGTTGGCGGTTCGGCCATGCGGGAAATCATGATTTCTTTTGCCATTTTGATACGGCGCACATTGTCCTCATCGGCCAAATAGGGGCATTGCTCCAAGTCGGCGTCCTCGGTTTTATTGAAATAGAGGGAAATCAACTCGTAGACCTTTCCCTTTAGATACAGTTTTTTGATGGATGGATGCAGGTTATAGTTCATCAATTGGCTTAGGACAACGGCCGTGGCAGGGGACACTATTTCTTGGGAATAATACTTTTTCTCCTTGTTTTCCTCACTCAAAAATGGAATGTAGTCCGCTTCATCGGAAAACAAAGAGTGAAATTTCCTGATGGTCATGACCACCGAGAGCAGCCAAGACCCTGGCGACACCACTAAATCGAGCGGTAAATCTTTTTGGGTATTGTAGAGCAAAAGGGAGTTTTCTTCATTTACCTCCAAATAGTAATTGCCCTCGTTAAAATTGAACTTTGACCTGCCCTTCAAACAAAAGTGAAATTGAATGTAGGAGCTGTCAATATCCCGCGCTATCAGTTTTGGTTCTTGGGTATCGTTCTGGATTTTGAGGATGTAAATTCCATCTTCGACCAAAATTTCATCATATGAACCGCTAGCGATATTTTTCATATTGGTTTTCAATCTGATTTTGCTTTTGACTTAATTTAGAATCGCTCTAAATTGTATTGTTGATTATCAAAATTATCAATAATACCAATGCGTACCGTCATTTTAATCAAAAATAAATCATAAAATAACAGCCGTGGTTATTTATAGTACCGCTAGCGTTATTTTTTGACCTATAAGCCTGTTATTTTTGTGCTGCGATTTATATCCTTTATGAGGGACTACCATATTTCAAAACATAATTCCTTCTATGCCGTTGGGTTGAGTTACAAGAAGGCGGATGCAGAGGTTAGAGGAAAGTTCAGTCTGGATGTTCCTGCCATTGACCATATTTTGGGCAAGGCCAAGGAAATCGGAATTGATGGGCTCTTGGCCATATCTACCTGCAATAGAACCGAACTTTACGGTTTTGCACAACACCCCTACCAGCTTATCAAACTCCTTTGCGACGAGACCCATGGAACTGTTGAAGAGTTTCAGGAAGTTGCCTATGTATACAAGAATCATGATGCCATTTCGCATATGTTCAAAGTAGGTACGGGTCTGGACAGTCAGATTTTAGGTGATTTTGAAATCATCAGCCAAATAAAGCAAGGTTTTTATCGTGCCAAAAAGTATGATATGGCCAATCCGTTCTTGGAGCGCTTGTGCAATGCTGTGATTCAGGCCAGCAAGCGTATCAAAAACGAAACCGAACTGTCTTCAGGTGCCACATCCGTAGCTTTCGCCTCGGTGAAGTACATATTGGACAATGTAACCGATATTTCCAACAAGAACATTCTGTTGTTCGGAACGGGTAAGATTGGTAGAAATACCTGCGAAAACCTGGTAAAGCATTCCAACAACTCCCATATTACCCTGATCAACAGAACTCGGGAAAAGGCGGAGGACATCGCAGGCAAATTTCATTTAACGGTAAAGGATTACGGTGATCTACAAACGGAAATCCGAAAGGCCGATATTTTGGTTGTCGCCACGGGAGCACAATTGCCCACGGTTTCCAAAGCGTTGATCTATCCGAAAAAACCATTGTTGGTATTGGACCTGTCCGTTCCCAAAAATGTATCGGACGATGTGAAGCAATTGGACAATGTGACCTTGGTTCATTTGGACCAACTTTCCCAGATTACGGATGAGACCTTGGCCAAACGGAAAGAATATGTTCCCAAAGCGGAAGCGATCATAGAAAAAGTAAAAAAGGATTTCCTAAAATGGTTGGAAACCCGAAAGTTTGCCCCTGTGATCAATGCACTTAAGGACAAACTGAACACCATGAAAACCGAAGAAATCGATTTTCAGACCAAAAAAATTGAAGGTTTCGACCAGATTCAGGCAGAAATCATCTCCGACAGGATTATTCAAAAAATTACCAAGCAGTTTGCCAATCACTTAAAGAGCAACGAGGTCGATACCGATGATAGCCTGGAACTTATCCAGAAAGTTTTTCAGCTAGAACTACACTCCAAATGAGCAAAATAATCCGCATTGGAACACGCGACAGCGAATTGGCGTTGTGGCAAGCAACCACCGTGCAACAAAAGCTGGAGGCACTTGGGTACGATACCATTTTGGTACCGACCAAATCTTTGGGCGATCAAGTGCTGGACAAGCCACTTTACGAACTCGGTGTTACAGGAATCTTCACAAAGACCTTGGACGTTGCCCTGCTCAAAGGAGACATTGATATTGCGGTACATTCCATGAAAGATGTACCTACACAACTACCAAAGGGAATTGTGCAGGTGGCCGTTTTGGAACGCGCCATCACTCACGATATTTTGGTGCACAAAGGGGCCAATTTTTTGGAAACCGATCAACCTGCCACCATTGCCACGGGAAGTTTGAGACGAAAGGCCCAATGGCTGAACAAATACCCCAACCACAAAGTGGTGGACCTTCGGGGAAACGTGAACACCCGACTCCTAAAACTCATTGAGAACGATTGGCAAGGTGCGATTTTTGCGCAGGCTGGACTGGAGCGTATCAAGTTATTGCCCAAGGATGCCATTCAATTGGATTGGATGATCCCAGCTCCCGCCCAAGGGGCTATGCTGGTCGTCGCCAAAGAAGAAGACACATTTACAAGAGAGGCTTCAGGCAAACTCAACCATCCCGAAACCGAATTGGCCACAACCATAGAACGAGAGTTTTTGCGCACACTGGAAGGTGGCTGTACCGCTCCGATAGGTGCCTTGGCACAAATAAAAGACCAAAAGGTTTATTTTGATGGCGTGGTTTTCTCACTGGATGGAAAACAGAAAATCGATATCAAAAAAGAAGTAAAGCTGTCGGATGCCAAAGGCCTTGGAAAGACCAGCGCAGAAGAAGTGTTGCAAAAAGGAGGCGACAAATTGATGCAAGAAATCAGAAATGAAAACAGTACTTTCCACTAAAATGTTGAGCCCGTCCCAAAAAGAGCTTTTTCTAAGTTCTGGTTTGGGATTGGTGGAGTACGATGCCCTAAAAATTGAACAGTTGGATGTAAAAATCCCATTCACTCACAGTAACTATATTTTTACAAGTAAAAATGCGGTAAAAGCATTTTTGAAGCAGGCCAAGGATTCTGATTTGTCCAAATTCAATGCCTTTTGTGTCGGGGAAAAGACAAAAACCCTTTTGAAAGAAAATGGATTAAAAGTGGTGGAAATGGCAGAAAACGCATCAGAATTAGCTAAAATTTTGGTCGAAAAACACCAAAACGAGTCATTTTTATTTCTTTGCGGCAATAAAAGAAGGGATGAACTCCCTGATACCTTGTCAAAAAATAACGTTCAGTATAAAGAATTGGAAGTCTACAGAACTTTGTTCAATCCAATGCAATTTCAAAGGGATTTTGATGGCATTCTGTTTTTTAGTCCAAGTGGCATCCGAAGCTATCTTTTGGAAAACACTCTGGGGAACAGCACATTGTTCTGTATTGGGGAAACGACCGCTGCCGAAGCAAGAAAACATTCAAACCAAATTATTGTAGCCAATAAACCGACCGTGGAAAATGTGTTGGTGCAGGCGATTAAAGAATTATCAATCAAAATGGGGGACTGAGCGTAGTCGAAGTCCCCCGCACAATCTAAATAAGACTCCTGCCTAAGCAGGAATGACAAATTAAAATTTATGATAAAAAACGACTTGTTCCTAAAAGCATTAAAAGGCGAAACCGTTGAACGTCCACCCGTGTGGATGATGCGGCAAGCTGGGCGGTATTTGCCCGAGTTTATGGAGCTCCGTAAAAAATACGATTTCTTTACCCGCTGTCAGACGCCGGAATTGGCTTCGGAAATCACCGTACAGCCCATTCGCCGATATGGCATGGACGCCGCCATTTTGTTCAGCGATATTTTGGTAATCCCTCAGGCCATGGACATCGAGGTGCAAATGAAACCTAATTTTGGACCCTATTTGCCCAATCCTATCCGTTCGCAAGCGGATTTGGACAAGGTGATCGTACCCGATATTCAAGATACCTTAGGTTACGTGATGGACGCCATCACAATGACCAAGGAAAAATTAAATAACGAAGTTCCCTTGATCGGGTTTGCAGGTTCGCCATGGACGCTTCTTTGCTACTGCGTTGAAGGCCAAGGAAGCAAGAGTTTTGACAAGGCCAGAGGGTTTTGTTTTACCCAGCCCAAAGCTGCGCACGAACTGCTTCAAAAAATAACGGACACTACCATTGCATACCTTAAGGCCAAAGTGAAGGCTGGTGTAAATGCCGTTCAGGTTTTTGATTCTTGGGGCGGTATGCTATCCCCTCAAGATTATCAAGAATTTTCTTGGAAATACATTCAGCAAATCGTGGATACATTGAAAGACGAAGCACCCGTAATTGTTTTTGGGAAAGGATGCTGGTTTGCGTTAAAAGACATGGCAAACTCGGGAGCCTCTGCCGTAGGGGTTGATTGGACATGCTCGGCACAAAATGCAAGGTACTTGACAGGTGGCAATGTTACCCTCCAGGGTAATTTTGACCCTGCGCGCTTGCTTTCGCCGCCCGAGAAAATCAAGGAAATGGTCACGCAAATGATCCGTGATTTTGGCAAGGACAAATACATTGTGAATCTGGGTCACGGGATTTTACCGAACATCCCTGTGGAAAATGCAAAAGCATTTATTGATGCGGTAAAAGAATATCAAGAGTGAACCTTTTAGCAGTAGCAAAGCGGGTCGATTTTAAAAATATACTGAAAGGTGTATTTTTTGGTTTGAGTCGTCCTCACTTTATACTGCCCACCATTAAGGCCACCAAGGATTGCATAGCCATTTCGACCAAAAACTACGGCAAGCTGCATCATAAAAATGGTCCTGCCAATGCGTTTAGACACGCTTTTTGGAATTATTTGATTGCGAAACGTTGTTTTAACTGGCAAAGAAATGAGGAAGCTGTTTTGGTTTGGGCAAAAAAAGTAACCGATTGGCACGAGGATTCATTTCCGAACAAACAATTGGCAAAGGCCATGGATTTGCACAACAATGAAGTGGGTCGTTTCATTTTTGTTAAAAACACAGAAAAAACCGAACAGGAAATCGTTGAACTATTAAGAAAAATGACTTTGGAATCCATCAAAATTGATGAGAAATCAACACTTTCAGAACATAAAAACCGGATGGTACATATTTTATAACAATGAAAGATACGTTTTACGCATACATTCAACAATTACAGGATACCATTACATCCAAACTCGAAGAATTGGATGGAAACGCCAAGTTTCAACAAGACCTTTGGGAACGCGAAGAAGGCGGAGGAGGCAGAACACGTGTGATTGAAAACGGGTCGGTTTTTGAAAAAGGAGGTGTCAATATTTCCAGAGTCCACGGACCATTGCCCAAAAGCATGCAAAACTATTTTGGCGTGGAAGATGTCGACTTCTTTGCCTGTGGGCTGAGCTTGGTCATCCACCCCAAAAACCCAATGGTGCCCACCGTACATGCCAATTGGCGTTATTTTGAGATGTACGACAAGAACGGCAATATTGTGGACCAATGGTTCGGTGGTGGACAGGATCTTACCCCCTATTATTTGTTCGATGAGGATGCTGCCCATTTTCATACGATTTGCAAAAAGGCTTGTGATGCCCACAACGCAGAATTTTACCCCAACTACAAAAAGAAATGCGACGAGTATTTCTGGAATTCACACAGAAACGAAGCCCGTGGCATAGGCGGACTATTTTTCGATTATTGCAAAGCAACCGAGCAAACCAGCATGGTAGATTGGTACAATTTTGTGACCGAAGTAGGGGATAGTTTTTTGGATGCCTACGCACCCATTGTGGAAAAAAGAAAGGGCCTTCCCTATTCCAAAGATCAGCGCGACTGGCAAGAAATAAGACGGGGACGATATGTGGAATTCAACCTGGTGCACGACAAAGGCACTCTTTTTGGACTCAAAACCAACGGCCGTATCGAGAGTATTTTAATGAGTCTGCCACCTCACGTGCAATGGCGTTACGACCACCATCCCGAAAAAGGAAGCGAAGAAGAGAAATTGATAGCAGTGCTTCAAAACCCAAAAAATTGGGTTTAATCCGTAGCTTTGTCCTGAAACCGAACCCATGAGACAGAAAATTTATCAAATAGACGCGTTCACCAACCAGACCTTTGGCGGAAACCCTGCCGCAGTCTGTATTTTGGATTCATGGCTGAATCCAGAGTTGATGCAAAAAATTGCACAGGAGAACAACTTGGCCGAAACCGCCTTTGCCGTCAAAAAGGACGAGCTTTACGAGATACGATGGTTCACCGCCGAAGTGGAAGTGGACCTATGCGGACATGCTACTTTGGCAACCGCTTTTGTACTGTTCCACTTTTACGAACTTAAAAAAAATACCGTTCAGTTTTATTCAGGGCGAAGCGGAAATTTGACCGTAAACAAAGCAAACAATGGTTGGTTGACCATGGATTTCCCTTCGGACAACCTCATTGCCATTCAGAATATTGAGGAGTTGGACAACGCTATCGGTCAAGTTCCACTAAAAACCTTGAAGGGCAAAACAGACTATATGATGGTCTACCGCTCCCAAAAAGAAATAGAGGCCATTGAACCCAACCATCATTTGTTGGCGCAATTGGATATTCGCGGGGTTATCGTTACCGCACCAGGGGACGAAGTGGATTTTGTTTCGCGTTTTTTTGCTCCGGCCTGTGGTATTCCCGAAGACCCCGTTACAGGTTCCGCCCACACCTCATTATCGCCGTATTGGGCCGAGGTTTTGGACAAAACCAAAATGTCGGCCAAACAACTTTCCAAGCGTGGAGGCGATTTGGTCTGCGAATATTTGGGCGAACGCGTTAAAATTTCGGGTAAGGCCGTGCTTTATTTAACTGGAGAGATTGATATCTGAGAAAACAACTAAAAACTAAAACCATGTACCCACTCATACGAAACCGAAGACTCCGCGCATCCGAATCCATCAGAAGATTGGTTCGGGAAACCACCTTGGCCCCAGACGACTTTTTGGTACCCTTGTTTGTGACCGAAGGAAAGGGAATCAAAGAAGAAATTCCATCGATGCCCAACTACTTTAGGTTGAGTTTGGACCATTTAGAAAAAGAAGTGAAAGAACTATGGAAAATGGGATTGTGTTCCGTACTTCTTTTTGTGAAGGTCGATGACAAACTCAAGGACAATAAGGGAACCGAGGCACTCAATCCCAATGGGTTGATGCAGCGCGCTATAAAAACCGTAAAAAATGCCTGTCCACAGATGTTGGTGATGACCGATGTGGCGCTTGATCCATTTTCTTCCTATGGCCATGATGGCATTGTGGCCGAAGGGCAAATCCTGAACGATGAAACCGCGGAAGTACTGGCAGAAATGAGCGTATCCCACGCCAAGGCAGGAGCCGATTTTGTAGCGCCCAGCGATATGATGGACGGCAGAATATTGACCATTCGCGAAACTTTGGAAGATGAAGGATTCATCAACACGGGAATTATGGCCTATTCCGCCAAGTATGCCAGTGCACTTTATGGACCCTTCCGTGATGCCCTGGATTCTGCACCTGTTGATATTGCCAATGTGCCCAAGGACAAAAAAACATATCAAATGGATTATGCCAATCGGTATGAAGCCATCAAGGAAACCCAAATGGATATTGACGAAGGGGCCGATATTGTGATGGTTAAACCTGGATTGTGCTATTTGGACATTGTTCGGGAAATCAAAAATGAGGTCGAAGTACCCATTGCCGTATATCAAGTTTCTGGCGAGTATGCGATGGTCAAAGCTGCTGCCGAAAAAGGTTGGTTGGACCACGATGCCGTAATGTTGGAACAATTGACCGCCATTAAGAGAGCTGGCGCTGATATTATTGCCAGTTATTTTGCGAAAGATTTTATCCGTACTTTGGGATAAACCTTAAACCAGAATGAAAAAACTAGCAGTTTCATTTTTCTTCATCACTTTAGTGATGCCTTCGGGGTTTGCCCAACGAGAGCTCATCCATGCCCTTCCCTCCAATTTAGGGTTCGACGAAGCTTTCATCGACCAAAAAGTGGATTCCATTATGGAAATGGGCATCGATAGTCTGGCATTTCCAGGAGCACAGCTATTGGTAGCCAAGAACGATACCGTTATTTTCCATAAAGCATACGGTTTCCACACCTACGACAACATTCAACCCGTCGCGTTGAACGATATGTATGATTTGGCCTCCGTAACGAAAATATCAGGGCCGCTTCCCGCTTTGATGAAGTTGGTGGACGAGGGCAAACTTGATCTGGACAAACCTTTTAGTACCTATTGGGAACCTTGGCAGCATCGAAAAGACAAAAAAGACCTTACCCTTCGGGAGATTTTGGCGCATCAAGCTGGTTTGGTGCCCTACATCGTATTTTTACAAAAAGTACTTCGAAAGAACGGCAAGATCAAAAGCAGATTTGTCCACAATGCATCGGATAAACGATTTCAAGGACAAGTGTATGATGGGCTTTACATCAACGATCGTTTTGAAAGGAAAATGAACCGAATCATCGATCGGTCCAAAGTTTCGGATGAAAAGAAATACAAATATTCAGGGCTTACGTTTCTTATTTTTCCCAGTTTGATAGAGCAACTCACAGGAATGGATTATCAAACCTATTTGGATGAAAACTTCTATCAACCTTTAGGTTGCCATACCCTCGGATATCTTCCCAAGGAAAACAACTACGTAAATGCCATTGTCCCTACCGAAGTGGATTCACTCTTCAGGAAAACCTTGGTCAAAGGATGGGTGCACGATGAAAATGCATCCCTCAAAGGAGGTGTTTCGGGCAATGCGGGATTATTCGGTACGGCAGATGACTTGGCCAAACTGATGCTTTTCTATCAAAATTATGGGAGCGTCGACGGCAAACAACTCATTTCAGCTGAAACCGTAAAGGAATTTACAACGGTCCAATATCCTGAAAATGAAAATTATAGAGGATTAGGTTTTGACAAACCTCTTTTGAACAATTCGGAACTCCCTTTGGAAGAAGCGTACCCCTCCCCTTTGGCTTCACCCGAAAGTTTTGGGCATTCTGGGTTTACAGGCACCTTTGTTTGGGCAGACCCCGTAAAAAATTTGACGTTTATTTTCCTATCCAATCGGGTATATCCTTCGCGCGACCACAGAAAACTCTATAGTTTGGATATTCGACAGGCCCTTCAGGATGTTTTTTACAAAGCGGAAGCATTAAACATTCAAAATTAATTCCTATTCCCTATCTTGGTACTAAAGATTCTGCCATTCTATGGGACTACTACTATTTTATGCCCTTATTTCCATATTCTTTTCGTTTCTGTGCTCCATATTGGAGGCGGTGCTGTTAAGTATCACACCCACCTTTATCAATGTAAAAAAACAAGAAGGGAAAGATTATGCGGCCACCTTGGAAACCCTTAAAAAGGATGTGGACAAGCCGTTGATAGCCATTCTCACGTTAAATACCATTGCCCATACCGTTGGAGCAATTTTGGTCGGGGTGCAGGCAAAAGTGGCCTATGCAGAAATGTATGGCGCCACAGAGCGCACCATATTCGGATTTACATTAACGGAAGACCTTATGGTCGGAATCGTATCTACCCTAATGACGATATTGATCCTGGTTGCTTCAGAGATCATACCAAAGACGATAGGGGCCACTTTTTGGAAGCAATTGGCCAACTTTACAGGCAAAGCATTGAACATTATGGTATTCGTCCTAAAATGGACGGGACTGTTATGGCTATTGCAGCTCTTTACCAAACTTGTGGGCGCCAAAGGGGAACATGGAAGCGTATTGAGCCGTGAAGATTTTAGCGCGATGACGGAAATCGCCCACGAAGAAGGTGTTTTCAAGGAATCGGAATCCAAGATGATCAAGAACCTGCTCTATTTTGATGAGATTTTGGCTCGCGATGTGATGACCCCCAGGACCGTTATGAAAGTAGCGTCCGAGGACACCCCGATAAAGCAATTTTTTGAAAAAAACCGCCCCTTGCGGTTTTCTAGGATACCGTTGTACAAAGATCGTATGGACAATATTACTGGCTTCTTCTTAAAGGACGAATTGTTGGAGGCCATCATCAATAAAAAAGGAAATGAAACCCTGGCCACCATACGAAGGGAATTATTGGTGACCAACCGTAGCAAATCCATCAACGACCTTTTTAAAAAGTTTGTCCAGAAAAGAGAACACATTTCCTTGGTGGTCGATGAATATGGTTCGGTTAGTGGTATCGTGACTATGGAAGATGTCATCGAAACCTTGCTCGGTTTTGAGATCATGGATGAAAGTGACAACGTGGAAGACCTCCAAAAGTTGGCAAGAAAAAACTGGCACGCCAGAGCAAAGCGATTGGGAATTATTGAAGGTGAAGATGAATTAGAGTGATGCAAATAGCTTACATACAAACTCCTATCGGAACGGCAAAGTTAAAAGGTGATGAGAAGGGCCTTGCTTCGATTACCGTTTTGGACGATAAAAAACTAAATGGTATAATTCCTGAGGTTTTAATGGATGCCGTAAGCCAATTAGAAGAATACTTTAATGGAGACCGAACGGTATTTGACCTTAAATTGAATCCAACGGGCACCGATTTTCAGAAAAAGGTTTGGGATGCCTTGTTACAGATTCCTTTTGGAAAAACCATTTCTTATTTGGAACTTTCCAAACAACTCGGTGACGTAAAGGCCATTCGTGCAGTAGCCTCGGCCAATGGCAAAAATCCACTTTGGATTGTGGTTCCCTGTCACCGTGTAATTGGAACCAACGGAGACCTCACAGGCTATGCAGGTGGACTGCATAGAAAAAAATGGTTATTGGAACACGAGAGTCCTGCAAAGCAGACGACTCTTTTTTAATTGGCTACCATGCTTTATAAACTTAACCTGGAGCATATCCTTTTTTTGGATATCGAGACCGTACCCCAACAACAACATTTCACCGATTTGGATGAAACTGCCCAACTATTATGGGAACAAAAAACACAGTACCAGCGCAAAGAAGAGTTCACGCCCGAGGAATTTTATGACCGGGCTGGCATTTGGGCCGAATTCGGCAAAATTGTCTGCATCTCCGTAGGCTATTTTAAAATACAAGGAGACCTAAGGACATTTAGGACCACTTCCTTTTATGGTGACGAGACTAAAATCCTGAAAGAGTTCAAACAACTGCTGACAGGTTATTTTAGCGGCGTAAAACATCTTTTGTGCGCCCACAATGGCAAAGATTTCGATTTCCCCTATATCGCCCGCAGAATGATCATAAACGGCATAAATCTGCCCTACAAGCTGGACCTGTTCGGAAAAAAGCCATGGGAAATACCCCATCTGGACACCATGGAACTTTGGAAGTTCGGCGATTATAAACATTACACCTCGCTCAAATTATTGGCGCATATACTGGGCATCCCTTCCCCAAAAGAGGATATGGATGGCGGTATGGTAAAAGATGTGTTCTACAAGGAAAAGGACATCGACCGAATCATCAACTATTGTGAACTGGATGTAGTGACCACCGCACAGGTTTTTTTACGCTTACGAAATGAGGAGCTCCTGTCGGACGATGAAATCAAAAAGGTTTGATTTTGGATGTCGGTAGTGTGTATTGGGTAATGAGAAAATGGTCGCTTCGTTCTGTATGACAACTCGGTCGCTTCGACTCCGCTCAGCGACACGCATGTTGTCGATATTTTACGTGGAAAAGCTGTTGGTTTACATTTGTGTAAAGCGATACAAATTCAATATTTTGGTATAAAAGCCCTTGTTTTCCGATTTTTTGTGGCAAGTTCCCGTTCAACTGCTCACAAAATAGAGTGACTGTTCTGTTATCGTCCGTTTCGATGAGTGGCTGTGGGTTGAGATTTCGCTCCGCTAGGAATGACAACCCCGTCGCTGAGCGCCCGCCTACCGGACGGGCAGGTAGTAGAAGCGACACGAATCGCACGGGCAATTGGCCAAAGGGAAAAAGTGAAGGGTAAAAGGTTCCGAGTGTCATTTCGAACCGATGTGAGAAATCTTGTGATGCGAAGGGCAAGGGAAATTTCCCGATCGGTGCCCTGCACCTCATTTCGAAATGACAGAACCTGCTCTCCAACAAGAAGTCCTATGCCCTGGTTCTGTTTTCTTGATTCTTATCCCGTAACCCCAGACACGAATCTCACGAATTATCGCGAACTTGGGTCAAAGGCAGAAAAGGTAAAAGTTCAATGGTTGGTTGCGTAATTCTACTGAACTTCGCATTGAGACTTGAGACTTGAACTTAAACTTGTTCTAGTTCTTGTAAAACTTGGTGCTTTTAATCCCGGAATAGTCCTGAACCACCAACACATACAGTCCTGAAGAAAGCGACGATACATTGATGGAACCCTCGGTCTTTCCTTTTTTAATCACATTGCCAGAAGTGGTCACGATGGAGAACTCTGCATCTTTGGATAGTTCTGCTTCAACATTTAGATAATCCACAGCAGGATTTGGGAATATGGAGATATTCAATTCTTGGGGTACAAACATGGGCGTATTCTCTATCAATACGGTTTCTTCGCCGTTAAATTCAAACTCGATGGTTTCGGAAAATTCGGAAACGGCATTTTCGGTACAGATGGAACGTACACGCGCCTCGTACACTTTCCCTGCTTCCAAAGCGGTAAGTTCAAAATTGTTGTCCCAAATCAATTCGTTCGACCAATTGTCGGTATCAATACTCTTGTACTGAATCTCGAACAATGTTTCTTTTGCCTCTCCCCATGTAATAGTGGTGCCCTCGTTGGTTGAATTTTCCAATGCAACATCAGAAGGAATACCGATAGAGCAATTGGAAATCTGTGCTCCTGAAACTATCAGCGAAAAATCCTGAAAACCGTTCTTCAAGCTGCCCTTGTGAGAAATTGTAATGGTGTAGGCACCTTTTGCATTGTCTACCTCAACCCGTTCAAACGGGTCAACTTTATTGTCGCCCTTGGTGGCGACATCGTTTGCTTTTGCAGGGTTCAACTTCCAAGGGAAATAAGTTTCACCGTTCTTGGTGATCCTAATGTCCAAATCGTTCACCAAAGCGGGGTTAGTACTATTGAGTCCGCCTCGGTTTATATTCTCCGATTCTGGGTCGGTCCAAGAAATCGAAGCCACCAATGGAGCACCATCAATTGCATTTACAGTTATGCTATAGGTTTCACCGTTTGAAAGGCTCTCTTCGTTCACTAAGGCGGTATAATCTTTATGCTGAAGAACTTCTGCCGCAGATTTGGCATTTATTACTCCCCAGCCCATTTTGTAATCCGGTCCTTTGGCATCAACATCATCAGCAGTATGAAGTGCAAGTCCCTTTAAGGTCGCCGCTTTCATATAACTGCCAAAAAGCTCTTCGTGGTACTGCTGCAACAACAACAATGATCCTGTCACTCCCGGTGCCGCCATCGAAGTTCCTGCTGAAACCTGATAACTGCTATTGGTGGCCGAACTGGTGGAAAGTATGTTTCCGCCATCACCGGCAAGGTCTGGTTTTACACGGCCGTCATCCACAGGACCAAAACTACTATATCCCGCTACCGTGGCTTTTTTTAGCTCTCCATTGCTCCCTATCTCTGTATTGGCACCTGCGACCGTCAATCCATTTTTAGTAGTGGTAAAGCCCAACAGAAGGTCAAAGCCATCAGTGGTTTTACCATAAATTGGAGCTTCGTTGTCACCGGAGGTCCGGGCATTGCCCGCTGCGGTCACCATCAGGTAATATGGTGCATTGTACATGATTTTGTCCCAATCCTGGGTCACTTTAATATAGGCCCCAAAATACCAATCGGGCACTCTGTCCGACAAAATTCCATAGGAATGGTTGCTCAAGAGCATACCATTGGCGGCGGCTTCCGCAACTTCGATTTTATCCCTGCTCCAATCATGAGTAAGGGCTTGGGCACCATAGGCAACCCCTTTTGCATTGGGTTCAACACCAGCAGAAATTAAGTTTCCCGTAACCAAAGTGGCGTGCAGGCTAATTTCGTCTGCATTATCGACATTTTTGGCCCGGGTATCAAATTCTTGATGGGACGATAGGGCCACGCCGGAATCCCATACGCCAACTTCCATATCTGTACCGGTAAGTCCCAGATTCAAAAGGCCTTTATCGTATAGGGTATATGCTCTGGAAGTTTTTGAGGCCGGGTCGTTGAGTGTGGTATAATATAATGGGGTGCCATCGGTGCCGATATCCTTTAGTGCAAGCTGTGTACCGTTGGGTTTGTTCTCGGTGGCCTTAAATCTTTTGGATTTGACTAACTCACTTATTTTCTTACGTTTGGACTCATGCTCCATTTCCATGTCAGAAATCAACGAAGAGATTTTAGCTTGATCGTAGGAAAAGCTAATCTGCTTTTTGGCATTTTCAGACTGAGCAAGAATAGAGGCTCCGCTTAAAAGCGAAAGTAAAATGGTGAAGATCACTTCCTTGGCCCCTAAAGGAAATCTGTAATCCATAGTTAAGTTAAGGTAAGATTTGGATTACTAATATAATTTGATATGTAGGATTCATCGATAAAATTCCTACTATATTCGATGAAATACATCGCTTTTATCTGTAACTGTTGTGAAAATTAACTTTTCTGTGGTGTAATTTTATTCCTACTTTCAGGTTTTGTTCTCATCCATGAGTATGTAAACGGGAAAATGGTCGCTATACCCTCCTAAATATTTGTCTCCAGCATAAGTTCTAAATGGATTTCCCTTGTACCTGCCCTTCCATTCCTTTAGGAAACGAGGCGCAAATATGTTAGCCTTTACAAAACTGTGGGTGTTTGTTTCGTAGTTCAAGAAGCTGTGCGAAATTAGGATTTGGTCGAAAAGACTCCATGTTCTTTTGTAGTTGGCACTTCCGGTGACGGGCGACAAGAGTTTTTTCATCGGATTTATCAATTGGCCGGTATCCATCAGGGTTTGAATACTTTCAGAATTTGGGCCATCGTTAAAATCGCCCATGATAATAATATTTGGATTATTCTCTTGGATCTGGCCGATTCTGCCGAGTATGGTCTTGGCTGCTTTTATCCGTTTATAGCTTGTTATTTCTGCACCCTCCCTCCGAGATGGCCAATGGTTCACGAATATGTGGACCTCCTCTTGGTGCAGCTTTCCGCGTACATAAAGAATATCACGAGTGAGGTCGCGCTCGCCATTGGTGTTTTCCACCATCAATGGGATGGTCTCCGATTCCAGTACCATAAAACGTTCTTTATGATAGATAAGCGCTGTATCTATACCCCGTTCATCCGGGGAATCAAAATGGACAAATGCGTAATCGATATCCCGAAGCTGTTTTGATTTCAACAAAGATTTTAGCACATTTTTATTTTCAACCTCCGCCAAGCCGATCAGAATCGGTGGATAATCACTTTCGTTCGAACCTATCGCGGAAATTGTCCTTGAAATCTTATTGGCCTTGTTCCAAAATTTGGCCTTGTTCCACTTCTTAAACCCGTTCGGCGTAAAGTCATCATCCAACAAATACGGATCGTTTACGGTATCGAAGAAATTTTCAAGGTTATAAAATGCTATGGTGTATCGGTTAAGATTTTTCTTCAAGGCAAACTCTTATTATAAATTTATTCCTGACCGTTTGATATTTCTATGACAGGTTTGCTGCCAATGGAAAGCCATTCATCACTGGTTTCTCTGTCTAAATTGGACAATTCATTGGCATACAGCAGGGCATTGAACAAAGTTCGATAGGTTCCCATGGGTTGTCCTCGCCACTGCGGTTGAAAACCAAATAGCAGTACATGTCCGTTGCCATATTTTACATCCATTGCCGCCGCATTTCCGTTCATATATTCCTCTCCGACCAAAAACCCGGACATTAGGGGCGAACCTTTTTTCTGATATTTTGCCAATATTTCCCCAGTGAACCCCTCTTTGGTATTAAAAATGGGGCTGTTATACACAAACACATTGGCATTGGATTGCATACCGGCCATTACCGGATGGTTGGGGTTGGTCTCTACCTGCATGATGGAGCCACCAGTAAAAAACCTGGCCCTATCCACTTTATTGACCACGTTGGTAACAGGCAGATGCAAGGCATTTATTGCAAAATCGGAGCTTTTGTTCAACGTGATCAATGTTCCTCCCTGTTTAACAAAAGTACTTAGATTTCGGATTCCCAGTTCACCCAATCCGCCGGTATATTCTGGAGGGGCAGAACCAGGTTCCAATCCATTTTCAATAGATCCGGGCCATTCGGATGCCATAACGATTACATCGAAACGTTCCCTTAAATTGTTGGATTTGAAGTCTGCATCCCGAATAGATGAATATGAAAATCCAAAATTATCCAGCAACCAGCGTGTCCAACCCATATCCATACTGGCGGTCCATGGTCGATAAACCGCAATTTTGGAATTCACTTTGGCATCACCTGAACCTGAACCCAGATTCGCCTGTATGGCGTAGTCATTGATCCATTGGTTGATTTTACCACGCGATGCCCCTCGCACTCCATATTTTTTGGTATCTGTATCATAATTGATGGCGTATCCTTCCTTGATGGCCTCTGCCAAAACACGAAAAATATTGTTTTGAGTTGGGTCCAGCCACAAAGTGCTGCCGCCTCCGCTTAGTTTTCCCGGCAATGGTTTTATCCCTGACGCCACCTTATCCGTATCAAAGCCTGCACCTGGAGCGAAATCCGATTTGTTCAAATCCTTTTTCTCATCATCGGTAGTTTCAAGTGGAGAGCCTTCCACAGGTGTCAAAGCATTTCTAAATGCATCGCTCAAAGGAACGGTTGCCGTAACCACATCTACTTCCATTTGAAAAGGCAATGTCCACCCTGCAGCATCATACGGTTGTTCCAATGGCCCATCGGGAGACTCCCTTAAATCAGGGTATACCTGCACATCCAAAACCTGACGCGCCATTTCGGCAAACTCTTGATCCATCGGGATGACCCAAGTGCCTTTGGGATAGTTTACCCCTGCATAGTCCATAGCTTGCTCAAATTGTGAAATCTGGATACCATTAAAGGCCAATCGCTTCAACAATTCTACGGGACGAACGGGGTCGCGTTGTTTTTGTGGGATGATATAAGCATACGGCGGCTCGTTCCTATATTTTTCAATAGTGGTCATCGCCGCTTGGTACTTATTGAACAACAAGGTTTCCTTATATTTTGATGCATAGTCCAAAACGGCAATGGAAGCCGTCTGCATGTATTGCATGGCATTGCTCAATCGCCACCATCCGCCTTTCCAAGGGCTATTGTACAACGATTCCACTCGTAAATCCTTTCTGGACTCAGGAAAATCCCGAAGGGTATAAAAATAAGGTGTCGCATACCGGTATAAAGCCGTCTCGGTCCAAAATGAGGGGATATTTTGCATCGCAGGCAGGTAATCGATATAGCCTGGGTACCAAGCATCAAAACCCTTTCCCATATGCACGGCCCCCGGTAACCCTTCGGTTTCCAGCTCTTGGGCCATAGCCATACCGATCATGTTCACTTCCCTTGCCACAATGGGCGGAGTTTGTGGGGCAATCGGCTCTGCAAAAGGCGGCAACCATATTCTAGTTGGAAAAGGGGAGGATTGGTGGTGTACATGGATTACGTTGGGCTCCCATTCTCGCCATGTCCTGCCCACAACTCTTGATTCGAGCATATTGAGCATATACGCATCCCTATTATTATCGTGGCCTACATATTTTTGATAGAGCCAGGGTGTTCGTGCCGTTTCGTAGGGCGTGCCTACATTGGACATGTACCAATTGGCAATAATATTTTGTCCGTCAGGGTTTAGAGACGGCCACAAAACCAAAATCACATCATCCAAAATGGGTTTAAACTTTTTGGAATTGGCCTCACTTACAATTTGATGGGCCAGGGTGATAATATGTTGTGCCCCGGCAACTTCGGAAGCATGAAGTCCACCGCTGATATCCACAATGGCCTTACCTTCCTCTGCCAATTTTTGAGCCTCTTCGCGGGTCATCCCTTTGGGATGGGCCAATTGTTGGGAAATCTCTTTGTAATGGTCAATTTTGGAAAGATTCTCCTCGGAAGAAATCAAAACATAGTACCAAGTAAGGCCCTCAGAGGTTTTTCCGGTTTCGCGCATCTGCACCAAATCACTGGCTGCATCCAACTTTTTGAAATACTCGATGGACTGTTCGTAGGTGGCCAAATGAAAATCCGAACCTACTTCAAATCCTATGACTTCATGAGGATTGGGAAGAGTAGTGTTTTGCGCTTTCAGGTTGAAGACAAGCAAGGGCATCATCAAAAAAGAGCCAATAAAACACTTGCTTTTTAAGCTCAAGAGAGGTTGAATTCTAGACATTATTTTGAGTTAGGTTGGTTTTGGGCATCAAGATAGGGAACAATACAAACAAATAATAGCCTTTCGCCCTGTTCATCAGTGCTTAAAAGGAAGAAAGCACAAAATAGCTTCCAAAACATTATGTAAATTTGTAGTCTAAATCCATTTGATGCTAGAAAAGAAATCAATAGAATATGAAAAGGCGGTACTTATTGGTGTATTGAACCAGTACCAAGATGAGGAAAAGGTAAAGGAATACCTGGACGAGCTGGAATTTTTGACCTACACTGCAGGTGGCGAGGTTGAAAAAAGGTTTGTGCAACGGATTGATGTGCCCAACCCAAAAACCTACATCGGGAGCGGTAAGATGGAAGAAGTACGCCAATTTGTAAAGGAAAATGAAATCGGCTCCGTTATTTTTGATGATGAGCTGTCCCCTGCACAACAGAACAATATAGAAAAGTTATTGAAGTGCAAAGTCTTGGACAGGACTAGCCTTATTCTGGACATTTTCGCCCAACGTGCCCAAACAAGCTATGCACGTACACAGGTGGAACTTGCCCAATACGAATATTTGTTGCCACGACTTACAGGCCTTTGGACTCACTTGGAGCGGCAACGTGGCGGTATTGGGATGCGCGGACCTGGTGAAACGGAAATTGAAACGGATAGACGTATTGTTCGTGACCGAATTGCCCTTCTAAAAAAGAAGCTAGCCAAAATAGACCGCCAAATGGAGACACAACGGGGCAACCGCGGGTCTTTGGTACGAGTGGCCTTGGTCGGTTATACCAATGTGGGCAAATCCACATTGATGAACGTGATCAGCAAGAGCGAAGTATTTGCGGAGAACAAGCTGTTCGCTACTTTGGACACTACGGTCAGAAAAGTGGTCTTGGGCAACCTTCCTTTTTTGTTGAGTGATACCGTAGGATTTATCAGAAAGCTGCCTACACAATTGGTGGAAAGTTTTAAGAGTACTTTGGATGAGGTGCGAGAAGCTGACCTGCTGCTTCATGTGGTGGATATTTCCCATCCGAATTTTGAGGAACATATTGATTCCGTGAATCAGATTTTAGACGAAATTGACAGTTCCGACAAGCCCTGTATCATGGTTTTCAACAAAATAGATCAGTATGTTCCCGAAACCATTGATGAGGACGACCTGGTGACCGAACGTACCAAGGCACATTTTACGCTCGAGGAATGGAAAAAAACCTATTTCAACAAGCTTGGGGACAAGGCGTTGTTCATTTCTGCGCTCAACAAGGAAAACCTGGACGAGTTCCGAAAACGTGTTTACGATGCGGTACGGGACATTCATGTTACCCGTTTCCCGTACAACAACTTTCTGTATCCAGAGCATTTGGATGAATATTAAACCCATTCACCGAAGTCTACTTTTTCGGTGAAAAGCAAGGAATCTTTTGCTTCACAACAATTATGTGCCAATTCACAACAAAAATTTAGGGAAAGGCAACGTAAGGTATACTTTCACATTGTTTTTAAGTCATTTTAGTGTCGAACGCAGATCTTAATCGATCTTAACCTACTTAGACCATGGTCTTAAAAACATAGAAAACATTTTCACCCCACAAAAAAGCCACCGAAACGGTGGCTTTTTTTATACTTCGTATTTTATGTCAGAACTTGTAGCTGAGCCCTAAAGTCCAGTAGGTCTGCAACTCGTTATCAATGGTATCGAAGGTAGCATCCGGATTGGGGGTCGGGGCATTGTTCACGATATAGTTAAGCGTCTCTTGCTTGTTGTTTCTCAAACC
This sequence comes from Flagellimonas aurea, assembly GCF_017313785.1. Taxonomy (GTDB): domain Bacteria; phylum Bacteroidota; class Bacteroidia; order Flavobacteriales; family Flavobacteriaceae; genus Flagellimonas; species Flagellimonas aurea. The sequence goes on along the minus strand of NZ_JAFLNL010000001.1, from coordinate 622,841 downwards.
AAAATCAAACCCTACCCCTATCATTTTCCATAATTTATAACTGAAGGAGTTGGTCCAGGTCCAGTTGCTCAGGTCGTTGCTTTTATAACTTTGAAACAGGGACAGGTTGCTCTTAAAGCTTACCGCGCCGATTTGTTTGGTATAGTCGGCAAGTATCTTGGCACCCATTGAGGATTCAAAAATGGTATCCTCGTTGCTGAACACAAAGTTGTAGTTGAGCGGATGCATTACAACGACCAAATCTGATATCGGGGTCCAAGTGGCACCAACACCAAGGTCTAAATACCCAGGATCGTTAAAGTTGCTCAGTATTGTGGTCCTATATTCCACAAGACCGGAAATAGCAAACTTCTCGCTTAGTTTTCTACCGTACAACGATGAAATATTAAAGACATCCGTAGCTTGACGAAAGCTATCATCGTCCGTTGGGTCGTCCTTATCGTCCAATTTTACCCATGAGAGGTTAACATTGGCAGCGTTTCTCCAAAAAAACTTCTTTTCCTGAAGATTAGCGAAGGTATTTACCGTAAATCCGATGTTGCCCGATGAGTTGTTGGGAATTCCTTGAGCAAACCAATTGTTGAACTGGGATATACTCCCACCAATGGTACCGAAGGCGCCTATTTTCCAGCCGGGGAGGGCATCCAATTGTTTCTGTAAGGCATTTACACGTGATTGTATAGCTGCAATCGAGTCCTTCTTTGGAGCAATTTGAGCTTTAAGTTCCTCTTCTGTCTGGGCCGAAACCATTGAAACAACAAAAAAGGACAAAGCAATAAAAAGTAGTTTTTTCATAGTATGGAGTTTACTGTTTAGAACCGCAAAAGTAAAAAATGTCACCACTTTTTCATTCAACAATACACAATTACCAATTAAAAATGGGACAGGCTTGGGTGGATTCAAGAGCAAAGAACCAAGATATCAGTAGTCAGACATCAGACCCCTGAAATCTGACTACTCCATAAAAGCTCATGATAATCCATGGAATTCGTGTCCATTCAATGTACAATCAATAAAATGTCGATAACATGCATGTCGCTTAGACTACGCTCAGCGACCGAGTTATCATACCTAGCGGAGCGAAGTATCTCAAACCATGGCCACTCATCGAAATGGACGATAACAGAACAGTCACCCTGTTTTTGCCCGCAGTTGAGCGAGGGTTCGCCACAAGAAATCGGGAAAACAAGGACTTTTATACCAAAATGCTGGATTTATATCACTTCTGACATCAAAGAACCAACAGGCTTTCCGCGTAAAATATCGATATCCGGCCATATGCTTCAACTTCTTGTCCGTCCGGCAGGCCGGGTGCTCAGCGACCGTCCACTGACTACAAAAACTACTATTTTCTCTTGAACAGGGGTACCGAAGAGCAGGCTTCCCCGTACATGACACTTTTGGCCACTTCTTGGATTTTGGCCACTGCCATTAGATAGGCATTTTCGGGTACCGGTTTTTTGGAGCAACCTTTTATGATTATAGGCTTATCTGCAAACTCGGTCACATCCAACTTTTCCAAAATAGTTTGATAAAGTGCCGTTTCCAAGGTTTCCAAATTTCCTTGAACTACTTTTTTGGCGTAGGGTTGCAGTTTGGAGGCAACCAACATAAAGGCCCAGCCTGGAATAATGGCATCCGAAGAACATTGAAGCGCCACATAAGCTTCCTGGTACATTGACCAATCATGCACATCAACATGGGCGCGGAACTCCTTTTCACGAAGAATAAATCCCTCGTACAACCAATCTTTGATGTCCAAGACCTTGCGCTCCCCTTTCGGATAATAATCCTCCAGGTCGAACGTGATCAACTTGCTTTGGGCCACTCTATTTACAATTTCCTTTTCCATATTTGTATTTTTCGCAAGGGCTGGAACCGCTATAATTTTTGATTCTGCGACCTAAATCTATTGGCCGGGGACGTTTTTTGGTGTTTGGTCTTTCTTCCCTTTACCCGTTTTCTCCACAACTCAAAAGAGGACCGTTTGAGGTTGTTTCGCATCACTTCCCTCACGTCGTTTTCCTTTAAACCAAACTGGTACTCTATGGCTTCGAACGGGGTTCTGTCCTCCCAAGCCATCTCAATAATTCTATCGATTTGTCTTGTGGTCATGTCTTTTAGGTTTACCGGGGTTTTACAAAAGGCCCAACTCCAATTTCGCCTCCTCGCTCATCAGTTCTTGGGTCCATGGTGGGTCAAAAGTGATTTCCACCTCCACGTCCTTCAGCATATCAATGGACTTCACTTTCTCCTCTACCTCCACGGGCAAGGTTTCGGCCACAGGGCAATTGGGCGAGGTAAGGGTCATCAAGATCTTTACTTCGTATTCCTCGTTTACGAACACATCGTAAATCAATCCCAGTTCGTAAATGTCCACAGGAATTTCTGGATCGTAGATGGTTTTGAGCACCTTTACGATTTTTTCGCCCAGTTCTTGTGTATCTATGGTAGTTTCTTCGCTCATTCTGTGTTATTTTAACTGTGTTTGATAGGCAACCGCATACAATTTCAATTGCTTGATCATACTTACCAATCCATTTGCCCGCGTTGGCGACAAATGCTCTTTAAGACCTATTTCATCAATAAATTCCACATCGGCATCAATAATGTCCTGTGGCTTTTGATTGCTGAACGTCCTGACCAAAATGGCAATGATTCCTTTCGTAATGATGGCATCACTATCAGCCGTGAACACCAATTTGTCACCATCGAGTTCGGCATGCACCCACACCTTGCTCTGGCATCCTTTGATCAGGTTGTCATCGGTTTTGTACTGTTCGGCTATCAATGGAAGTGATTTTCCGAGCTCGATCATGTATTCGTAACGCTGCATCCAGTCGTCGAACATGGAAAACTCATCTATTATCTCTTCCTGTATCTCTTTTATGGTCATGCGATGATTTTGTTCAAAAGTACAACTCGGAGGGTTGCCATTCAAGTCTTTATGATAATGATAACGGTCTGGCTATAGCAACATATTCCTTGCACGTGTAACACCTTCCACCAGTTTATCCACTTCCTCCTTGGTATTGTAAAAGCTGAAACTGGCCCTTACCGTTCCCGGAATCTGGTAAAAATCCATTATTGGTTGTGCACAGTGGTGGCCTGTTCGAACAGCAATGCCCAATTTGTCCACAATGGTTCCGATATCGTAAGGATGAATACCTTCTATGTTAAAGGATATTACCGAAGTTTTGTGCGCTGCGGTCCCGTAAATCTTTAAGCCATCGATGGTGAGCAACTGCTCCGTGGCGTAATTCAATAGCTCATCTTCATACTGGGCAATGGCATCAAAACCGATACTGTTCATATAGTCCAATGCGGCACCAAAGGCAATACCTCCAGAAATGTTCGGCGTTCCTGCTTCAAACTTATGGGGCAGATCGGCATAGGTCGTCTTTTCAAAAGTGACTTCGGCAATCATTTCCCCTCCGCCTTGATACGGTGGCAGTTTTTTGAGCCATTCTTCTTTTCCGTACAATACCCCAACTCCAGTTGGTCCACACATTTTATGGGCGGAAACGGTATAAAAATCAACATCAAGTGCCTGTAAATCGGGTTTGATGTGTGCTGCTGCCTGTGCACCATCTATCAATACGGCTGCTCCCACTTTATGGGCTGCCTCAATGATTTCTTCTATTGGGTTGATGGTTCCCAATGCATTGGAAACATGGTTGCAGAACACCAATCTTGTCCTATCCGACAATAGGTTGTGGTATTCCTCCATCACCAATTCCCCTTCCAGGTTCATTGGAATCACTTTTAAGGTTGCCCCCGTGCGTTCGCACAGCATTTGCCAAGGCACAATATTGGAGTGGTGCTCCATTGCCGATACCAAAACCTCGTCCCCCTCCTTTAAAAAGGAAGTGGATCCCGTTGCCACCAAATTGATGCCATGAGTAGTTCCCGAAGTAAAGATCACTTCGCGGGAATGCGCAATGTTAAAGTGCTTTTGGATTTTCTGCCGCGCCGCTTCGTAGGCATCGGTGGCCTCTTGAGACAAGGTATGTACCCCTCGATGGATATTGGCGTTGTACCGTTGATAATAATCAACAATGACATCGATTACCTGCTGCGGTGTCTGCGAGGTAGCTGCATTGTCCAAATACACCAAAGGCTTCCCATTGACCTCTCTTTGGAGGATGGGAAAATCCTTTCTAATGGCTTGTATGTCCAAAGTGGTCCCTATCATTGTAATGTAATCGTGAAAAAGTTTGTTTTACAGGTCAAAACCCATGCGTACACCCAGTTTATCAGCAATGATCTTATTGATCCGCAGCTTTAACTCTGGGATACGGACACTTTCCAAAACGTTGTTGGCAAAAGCGTACATCAGCAAAGCCTTGGCTTCTTTCTTTGGAATTCCTCTTGACCTCAGATAAAAGAGCGCTTCATCGTCCAACTGACCAATGGTGCACCCGTGCGAACATTTTACATCGTCCGCGAAGATTTCCAATTGGGGTTTTGAGTTGATGGTCGATTTATCGCTCAACAAAATATTGTTGTTCTGCTGAAAGGCATCCGTCTTTTGGGCAATCTTGTCCACTATGATCTTTCCGTTGAACACTCCTGTGGAGCTATCCCCGAAAATACCCTTATAATCTTGATGGCTCTCACAATTGGGCTGTGCGTGGTGCACCAAAGTATGATGGTCCACATGCTGTTTATCGCCCAAAATCGTAATCCCTTTCAGGGTAGAGTCGATACGCTCCCCGTTCTGGTAAAAGTTCAGGTTGTTACGGATCAACTTTCCGCCCAAGGAGAACGTATGCACCCTTACAACGCTGCTATCTTTTTGTGAGATATATGTATTGTCCACCAAGGAGGCGGTAGGCTCATCGTTCTGAACTTTGTAGTAGTCCACGATGGCGTCCTTGCCAGCAAAAATTTCGGTCACTGAGTTGGTAAACACTTCGTTCCCCGTCAAACTTTGGTGGCGCTCTATGATCTGAACCTCAGCGTTGTCCTCGGCAACGATCAAGTTACGGGGTTGCAACATCAAGGCTGGTTCCTTGCCCGTGGCCAAATGTAAAATTTGGATAGGCTTTTTGGGCATTTTGTTCTTGGGAATATAGATGTACGCTCCTTCTTTGCTAAAAGCTGTGTTCAAAGAGGTCAACGACTCATCTTTGGAGGCCGCTTTGTTAAAATATACTTCTATCACCTGTTTGAACATGGGCTTACTAAAGGCAGAGCTCATCAAACAGACATCTACGCCATCATGTGTGGTTTCGGAGAGGTATGAACTGTACACCCCATCAACGAAAACAATTTTGTAGGTGTCTATCTCGTGGAGGAAGTATTTTTTCACATCCTTGTATTCCAACGTGGTCTCATGCTTTGGAAAGATGCTGAAATCTATTTTTTCCAAGCCCCTCAACGAGGTATACTTCCAAGCTTCATCCTTTTTTGTCGGGAAGCCCTTGGTCTCAAAATTCTTTATGGCACTGGATCTTTCCTCATGTACTGGATGATCTAAATCCAAGCCATCTTCAAATGCCATAAAAGAGGAGACTAATTTTTCCTTTAAATCCATATCTTTTTAAGTTTTCAGTGGTCAGCTTTCAGTTTAGGTATTCTGAAACCCGATGTCTGAAGTCTTACATCTGTTTTTTAAACTGCAGCTTCTTCTTTTAACCAATCGTATCCTTTTTCTTCCAGTTCCAGGGCCAATTCCTTGGTTCCGGATTTTACGATTTTCCCGTTGTACAACACGTGTACAAAATCGGGAACGATATACTCCAACAATCGTTGGTAGTGTGTAATCACGATGATGGCGTTGTCCTTGCTGCGCAATTTGTTTACACCATTGGAAACGATACGCAGGGCATCGATATCCAAACCGGAATCGGTCTCGTCCAAAATGGCCAATTTGGGTTCCATCATAGCCATTTGAAAGATTTCGTTACGTTTCTTTTCCCCTCCGGAGAACCCTTCGTTCAAGGAACGAGAAAGGAACTTTCGGTCGATTTCCAACATTTCGGACTTCTCACGAATCTTCTTGAGCATTTCGTTGGCTGGCATATCTTCCAAACCTTGTGCTTTTCTGGATTCGTTGATAGCGGTCTTCATAAAATTGGTCACCGATACCCCTGGAATCTCAACTGGGTACTGGAACGATAGGAACACTCCTTTGTGGGCTCTTTCTTCTGGGGAAAGTTCTTCCAAGTCTTCCCCTTCCAGAAGGATGCTTCCTTCGCCTACTTCAAATTCCTCCTGTCCTGCGATTACTTCGGCCAAGGTACTTTTACCAGAGCCGTTGGGGCCCATAATGGCGTGTACCTCTCCTGCGTTCACCTTTAGATTGATTCCCTTAAGGATTTCTTTACCGTCTACGCTTGCGTGTAAGTTCTTTATTTCTAGCATTTTGTAAAATTGTGTTCTGTCTTAATAATTGTGATTTGGACTTCGCTCAATCACCAGATTGGATTGGGTAGCTGAGAATGGCCGAAGTTATCCTACGGAGCCTTCCAAACTGATTTCCAATAATTTTTGTGCCTCTACGGCAAATTCCATTGGTAGTTTGTTCAATACTTCCTTGCTAAATCCGTTTACAATCAAGGCAATGGCCTTTTCGGTATCAATTCCTCTTTGGTTACAGTAGAAAATCTGATCCTCACCAATCTTACTGGTCGTGGCTTCGTGCTCTATCTGTGCGCTTTTGTTCTTGACCTCTATGTAAGGGAACGTGTGCGCCCCGCAACGGTTACCCATCAATAGGGAATCGCATTGGGAGAAGTTCCTTGCATTTTCAGCACGGCTGTTCACCTGCACCAATCCACGGTAGCTGTTTTGTGACTGTCCTGCTGAAATACCTTTGGAAATGATGGTACTCTTGGTATTCTTGCCCAAGTGAACCATTTTGGTCCCTGTATCCGCTTGTTGGAAATTGTTGGTCACGGCAATGGAATAAAATTCACCAATGGAATAATCGCCTTTCAAAATACATGATGGGTATTTCCATGTTACCGCAGAACCTGTCTCGACCTGCGTCCAAGAAATTTTGGCATGCTTTTCACACAGACCGCGCTTGGTCACAAAGTTGTAAACGCCTCCTTTTCCCTCTTTGTTGCCAGGAAACCAGTTCTGAACTGTGGAATATTTGATTTCCGCATTGTCCAGAGCTATAAGCTCTACCACTGCTGCGTGCAATTGGTTCTCGTCCCGCATTGGGGCGGTACATCCTTCCAAATAGCTCACATAACTGCCTTCTTCGGCAATGACCAAGGTTCTCTCGAACTGTCCAGTTCCCGCTTGGTTGATTCGGAAATAGGTGGAAAGTTCCATAGGACACCTCACTCCTTTTGGAATGTAGCAGAAAGATCCATCGGAAAATACCGCTGAGTTCAATGCCGCGTAAAAATTGTCCCTTTGTGGAACTACAGTTCCCAAATATTTTTTCACCAATTCAGGGTGCTCCTTGATAGCTTCGGAAATGGAACAGAAAATAATGCCTTTTTCTGCCAATGTTTTTTTGAAAGTGGTGGCCACGGATACGGAGTCCATTACGATATCCACCGCAACACCTGCCAACTTTTTCTGCTCATCTACCGAAATTCCCAACTTTTTGAACGTGTCCAGTAATTCTGGATCTACTTCGTCCAAGCTATCGTACTTCGGTTTTTTGTTGGGAGCCGAGTAGTAGGAAATATTTTGGAAGTCAGGCTTTTGGTATTTTACGTTCGCCCATTCGGGTTCTTCCATTTCTTTCCAGGCACGGAATGCTTCCAATCGCCACTTCGTCATCCAATCGGGTTCTTCCTTCTTCTTGGAAATGGCAATAACAATGTCCTCGTTCAACCCTTTTGGAAAGGTATCCGATTCAATGTCCGTGTAGAAACCATACTCGTACTCTTTGGTCTCCAACTCTTTCTTTAATTCTTCTTCTGTATAAGCCATATATCTTTAAGTTAGCCAATTACAGGCTTTAAGTCAATGTTTATAGTGAAAAACTTTCTCCACATCCGCAGGTTCGTTGAGCGTTGGGGTTGTTGAACACAAAACCCTTTCCGTTCAAACCTCCGGAATATTCCAATGTGGTGCCCACCAAATACAAAAAGCTTTTTTTGTCCACGATGATTCTCACATCGTTATCTTCAAAAATCTTATCTGTATCGGTAGCGGAATTGTCAAAGGTCAATTCATAAGACAATCCACTGCACCCTCCGCTCTTTACGCCAACGCGCACATAGTCCGTGGTCGCATTATAACCTTCTTCGGTCATAAGGGACACCACTTTGTGCCTTGCTGATTCTGAAACCTTAATCATCTTACTTGAATTTAATCTAAATAGCCTACAAATATACTGTATCTAAAGGGTTTTACCATAGCAACTAACATTAATATAACGAATGATTCCATAGGTGTTTCCTATGAAAAATTAGTGCAATTTGACCACAAGTCCCATCAGTCGTGAATTTGCAAGTATTCTTAGTGACTTTTGACAGGTTTTTGCCGAAAAAATTTTATGTTCCATCCGACTACAGGATTTACGATTATCCTCATTATTTTTGCAAAATGCTAGAAGACAAGAATCAAGAACGTACATCTTTGGAAGAATTGGGCGAATTTGGTCTGATCGACCATCTTACCAAAAACTTTGAACTCAAACAACCATCTTCCATAGTTGGGGTGGGCGATGATGCTGCCGTAATGGATCATAATGGCAAAAAAATCATCGTGTCCACCGACATGTTGGTGGAAGGGGTTCATTTTGACCTGAGCTATATGCCCTTGAAGCACTTGGGCTATAAATCGGTGATGGTGAATCTTTCCGATATCTACGCCATGAACGCCATGGCCACACAGATAACAGTTTCTTTGGCCATTTCCAACCGGTTTCCTTTGGAAGCGCTAGAAGAATTTTATGAAGGAGTAGCACTTGCATGCAAGCTGTACAATGTTGACCTGGTGGGTGGAGACACCACCTCTTCAACAAGGGGAATGATCGTAAGCGTAACTGCCATCGGCGCTGCGGATGATAACGACATCGTTTACCGAAAAGGCAGCAAGCCCAACGATTTATTGGTGGTTTCTGGCGATTTGGGAGGTGCCTATCTTGGCCTTCAGGTCCTTGAACGCGAAAAAGAGGTGTTCAAGGTAAATCCGAACAGTCAGCCCGATCTTGAACCCTATTCTTACATCGTAGAAAGGCAATTAAAGCCGGAAGCACGAAAAGACATTGTAGAGCTGCTCAAAAAATTGGAGGTAAAGCCGACTTCCATGGTAGACATCAGCGACGGCCTTTCTTCGGAAGTAATTCATTTATGCAAGCATAGTGATATTGGCTGTAATGTTTTTGAAGAGAAAATCCCATTGGATCCCACGGTGATTTCCGCATCCGAAGAATTTAAAATGGACAGTACCATGATTGCCTTGAGCGGCGGTGAGGATTATGAGTTGTTGTTCACTATTGACCAAGCAGATTTTCCCAAGATTAAAGGAAACCCCAACTTGACGGTAATTGGGCATATGACGGAAAAGAATGAAGGCATTCACTTAATTACCAGGGCAGAGACCAAGATACCGATCACGGCACAGGGGTGGAATTCGTTCAACGGATAAAAAAATCCCGAAAATCAAGGGCATCCCTACATCATGGTATTGGGGCACGCAACCATTAGCAGTAGGCAATTACTTAAGTTTCCGGGATAAGATTTGGGCCTTTTCCTAAAACAAAAAAGGGCTATGCCACTTGGTGCACTACCCTACTTTGTCTTTTTCTGTACATGTCTTCCAGTGTACTGTTGATCTCTTGCATTTGAGGTGTCAAGGCGGAGAGCTTTCCGCTGACATCTGTTGTGACTTGCTTTTGGCAATGAAGACATTTATACTCTTTTATATGCTGTGTCACTTTTTTGGATACCGTGTAATGGTGTCCGAACAAGCTGCAAAAGAAGGAAGAAAATTTGTTGCCATGCTGCGTAGTAGTTGTTTTCATAGGCGGGTGTTGTTTGGAGAAAAGCATATAATTACGAAATGGGGCTTCGAAAAATGCTTACTTTGGTTAATGGTAATTTTTTGTTATATAAATTATTTTTGAGATTCAATTTTTATAGGAACGGATGTTGATAACTTTTTATTTTGTAAATGTATCGAGATAATATTTTTTTCGATGAAATACCTCAAAATCGATAAAAAGTCGCCTTTTTCCGTCAAAAAACGCTTTTGTAAGATACCGCATTGAAAACAAATTATCAACAATCCATCAATAAAAAATCGTTAACCGTCACTGCATTTGCGCTTTTTTCCCTCTTTTTTGGAGCAGGCAACCTGGTTTTGCCACCATTGCTGGGGTTTAAATCGGGTCATTTATGGTGGTTGGTGGCCTTGGGCTTCTGTATTTCGGGAGCGCTTGTTCCTATTTTAGGGATAGTGGCCCATGCGAAACTACAGGGCACCCTGTTCGATTTTGCAAAAAAAGTCTCTCCATCATTTAGTGTAGCATATTGTTATTTGATTTACGCAATTGCAATTGCTTTGCCATCGCCACGAACAGCATCGGTAACCCACGAAATGGCAATTCAGCCTTTTTGGGGTTCATCATCATTACTTACCAGCCTTATCTACTTTATGTTGGTTTTTGTTTTTGCCATCAACAGAACCAAAGTTTTGGATGCCCTTGGAAAAATATTGACCCCTGGCATCCTTATCATCCTTTTGATCATCATCATGACCGCCATATTTACCTTGGATTTTGATTTTGTCCCCTCTGACATGATCCAACCTTTTAGTTCCGGTATTTTGGAGGGTTATCAAACCTTCGACGCCATTGGTGCCGTTGTGGTTGGTGCCGTGATCATTATATCGGTCAACATCAAAGAAAAATCTGCTTCTTATGAAGAAAAACGAAGACTCATAAGGAGGGCCGGTCTTTGGGCAGGTGCTGGATTATTTTTAGTTTACGGAGGACTGATTCTCACCGGGGCCTTGTTTGGGAACTCTTTTGACAACGAAATAACCAGAACAGCACTCTTACGTGGAATAAGCACAAAAACTCTGGGCGAAACAGCCAATCTTTTATTGAGCATACTGGTAAGCTTGGCCTGTTTTACCACTGCTGTCGGAATTGTGACGGGCACTTCAGATTTTATAAAAGGCCGATTCAACGATTCTTTATGGGCGTACCGAATCACAGCTTTTATAGGTTGTGTACTTGGTGTTTTAATAGGTCAGTTCGATGTGGGCTACATTATTACTGTGGCCGTTCCTGCCTTAATGTTCATATATCCTATAACTATTATTTTGATTTTACTGAACGTTTCTCCTGGGAAATACGCTTCTGAAAAAGTGTTCAGATGGGTTGTCGGCACTACAATCCTCTTCAGTGTACCTGATTTTTTGGGAAGCATTGGGTTGGACGAACACATTTCGCATTATGTAGATTGGATTCCCTTGAGCCAACATCAAATGGGGTGGGTTTTGCCTGCATTGGTTGTTTTTATCGTCGGAAATCTAGGTGAGAAAAGTTAAAAGGTTGTCGAATATTCAAACCTGCCAGCAATATTGTCCGCTTCGGCCTTAGGCAGCCCCTCCTCTAAATTCTCCCGCCATTCTGTCCAGATATGTTTAAGGTCTATTTGACCTATGGTGTCCCCTGGACAATGAATGGCTCACAGTTTTTTTAGCTGAAAGGTAAATCATTCTTAATCACAACAACAGTGTTTGTCACTTTTAGCTTTCTCGAAGCATTCCTTTCCCTCAGAAAACGCAAAATAGGCCAAGCCCAAGGTCCCCAAACTATCTATATAAGGAATTTTGAAAAGCTCGTAGATACCGCTACTTATCAAAAGGATAATGGACATGTACACACAGACCAATGTGCAATTGGCATCGGCCAAAATGGGAGCCGAATCAAGTTCCCGCCCCACTTTTCTCTTCCACCAGACCAAAATCCACATAATTAGTATGGATATGGAGGAAATGATGACGCCCCAAAAAGTGGTCAGTGGTTTATGGCCGGTCCAAATATTGTATATGCTCGATACTACAAGACCCACGACCAAAATATAAAAGGCAACACCTGTAATTCTTAAAGCTGTGCGCTCAAAATTGTCCCGATTGCTTTCGGGGCTCCTTTGGATGCGCAACACCATATGGGCAATGCCCAATCCTGAAATAACTTCGATAAAACTGTCCGTGCCAAAACCGAAAAGAGCAAGACTTTCGTCTTCAAAACCAAGATATGTAGAAATAATTCCTTCACCAATGTTATAAAAAATGGTGATGAGTGCTAGGACAAATGCGGTACGGTAAAGTTTATGCTGCTTTTCCAAACTATGCGAATTTGCTTTTGTTGAAGTTCGCTTTTTTGTATGGAAAAGGCAAAAGATACATGTAACATATCTATTCCGAGCCGCGTTTCTTTTTATTATAGTGATAAATGGCATAGGCAATACCTGCCAAAATCACAAAAGGGAGATAGCTCCCGATGACCACACCTATTTCGTAGGAGCTATCGGGAGCTTCCGCTATCTTTTTTTCAATGTCAGATTGTTGAATGAACAAGAACAGGAACTTCATTGTGACTATGTATTCATCAACTCTTCGATTTCTTCAATCTCGATAGGAATATTGCGCATTAGGTTAAATGGCTCTCCTTTTTCTTGAATGACCACATCATCTTCCAAACGGATGCCCATTCCTTCTGCCGGAATGTAGATTCCAGGTTCCACCGTAAATACCATATTGGCTTTCATAGGGGTTTTTAATTCTCCGTAATCGTGTGTGTTCAACCCGATATGATGGCTGGTCCCGTGCATAAAGTATTTTTTGTATGCCGGCCAATCCGGGTTTTCGTTCTGAACATCGGCCTTGTCCAATAAGCCCAGACCCATCAACTCGGAAGTCATGAGCTTGCCTACTTCTTTGTGGAACTCGGCCCAAATGGTTCCGGGCACCAACATCTTTGTGGCCTCATTCTTAACGCGAAGCACTGCGCTGTAAACCTGTTTCTGTCTATCTGTAAATCTTCCATTGGCGGGAATGGTCCTCGTCATATCGCTGGAATAGTTGGCGTACTCAGCAGCAAGATCCAAAAGAATCATATCGCCATCCTTCACTTCTTGGTTATTCTCCAAATAGTGAAGTACGTTGGCATTGCCCCCAGAGGCTATAATGGGACTGTAGGCAAAACCTTTGGAGCGGTTACGGACAAATTCGTGAAGGAACTCAGCTTCAATTTCGTGTTCCCAAACTCCGGGCTTTACAAACCCCAATATGCGCCTGAATCCTTTTTCTGTGATATCGCAGGCTTTCTGCATCAATTCAATTTCCTCGGGTTCCTTTACTCCACGGATATTTTGCAAAATAGGGTTGCTCTTTGCCCATTGGTGAGCAGGATACTCCTTCTTGCACTTTTCTATAAAGCGATCTTCCCGTGTTTGGGTTTCCACCGCTTGGCGGTAATGCTCGTTGGTATTGAAATAAATCGTGTCCGCCTCCGTCATCAAATCAAAAAAGATTTTATCGAAATCTGTGAGCCAATACACGGTTTCTATCCCCGATACTTCGGTCGCCTTTTCTTTGGTGAGCTTTGCTCCCTCCCAAACTGCAATATGGTCGTTGGTTTCCCTAACAAAAAGAACCTCTCTGTGCTTTGGGTCCATGGCCTCTGGGAACAACAACAAAATGGTTTCCTCTTGGTCCGCTCCGCACAAGTAAAAAAGATCACGATCTTGCTCAAAGGGCAGGGTACTATCGGCCCCAATGGGATAAATATCGTTGGAGTTGAATACCGCAATGCTCTTGGGCCGCATTTGGGCCATAAATTTTTTACGGTTTTTCACAAAAAGATTGCTGTCTATCTGGAAGTATTTCATAGTTGAATTTTGATTTGCCCAAATTTAGGTAATTGCGTTACCGAAGACAAATTCTTACCTTCCATATCAAATTGAAAAAATGCAGCTCAACCTAAGCATCCCCGCCCTACTTTTTCCTGCCATTTCTTTGACCATGCTGGCCTATAATGCAAGATATTTGGCCATTGCGGCACTGATCAGGCAACTCCACAAACAGTTCGAGGAGACTTCCGCCCAGCCCCTAAAGCAACAAATCAATCAATTAAGAAACCGTTTGGGTATTATAAAGAACATGCAGGCGTCGGCCATTATCAGTTTTTTATTGGCGGCGGTGACGATGTTCCTTGTATATGTGGAAATGGAGGTATGGGCCAACATTATTTTTGGAATAAGTTTGGTTTTTTTAATGATTTCCTTGATTCTCTCTCTTTTAGAAGTACAGCTATCTACAAAAGCTCTAGGGATTCAATTAAAAAATATGGAGAAATAATCAGGCATTAAAACAATCTATGTAAGAATACTTCGTTACCGTTCTATTACTGAAAATACAATCGTCAATTGAAAAGGGCCTTGCACCAATCCTAACTGCCCATTGGTAAACCCGACCATAATGGAACAATCGCTTACATTTACTTTTGCCGAGTAATTTTTATATATCCTCAAGAATAGATTTATGCAGCGTGTTAAGGATTTGGAGTTTTTTAAAAAAATAAAACAGATCAAGGAATATGAGTTTGGCACTTTTTATTTTTTTGATGGATTGGTCATCTCAGAAATGAACGAAGGTGAAACCTTTAATTGGTCCAAAGCGGAAAAAATAATAGATGTAGCTTACGAAGTCTCAGGAAAGGATAGGCCAATTGCCTATATCAGCAATCGAATTAACAATTATTCCGTTGTACCCACGGATTGGCTAAAGTTTTACAAAAATCGCCATAAACTGGAATTCTATTCCATTGTTGCCTACAACAATAGCGGATTGACAAGTGTGATTTTAGAAAAATTATTCTTCAAAGATAAAATACGTCAGTTCTCAAGCCTTGAAGATGCCGTAGGATGGTGCTTTGCCAAAATCAACAATAGCGAAATTGACCAGCATACGTAAATGCTTTTGCCTTATCTGCTACGTTTAGCATTTTTATCCACGAACTGAACTATTTTTTTGGCCACATTGACACCCGTTGCGGCCTCAATTCCTTTTAAGCCGGGCGAGGCGTTCACCTCGATCAACAAAGGACCGTTCTTTGACCGAATCAAATCCACCCCGGCCACACCTAGCCCCAAATGTTTGGTGGCATTTATCGCCATAAACTTTTCTCTGGGCGTTAATTGTACTTTTTGTGTCTCGGCACCACGATGAACGTTGGACCTAAAATCATCCAGGCCGCTGGTTCGCTTCATGCTGGCCACAATTTTATTGTCAACAACAATTATCCGAAGGTCTTCGCCATTGGCTTCCTCGATATACTCCTGCAACAAAATGCTTGTATTCATATTGTACAGGGTATCTATGACAGATTTTGCAGATTTTTTGCTTTCGGCCAAGATAACCCCTTTGCCCTGGGTTCCTTCCTGCAGTTTGATTATTACCGGGGCACCGCCCAAGAGCTCAATCTGGTGGTCTACATTATTTGGATTGATGGAAAACACCGTTTTTGGTACTGGAATTCCCTTTTTGAACATCATTTGTAGGGTAGAGACCTTGTTCCTTGCCCGAATGATTCCAAGAGACTTTGCCGTGCTAAATACATGGCTCATCTCAAACTGCTTTACTATGGCAGCGCCATGCCTGGTAACAGTGGTTCCTATTCTGGGGACAATGGCATCGAAATCATCCGTAATATTCTCGGTTCCGTAAAAAATTTGTGGCTTGTCCCCTCCCAATTGTACCGAGCACTTTGTGTGATCGATATGCTCTACATAATGGCCTGCCTTTTCAAACTCCTCGGCGATTCTCCCAGAAGAATATACATTTAAGCTCACGGAAAGTATGGCAACGTCCATCGGTTCTTTAAATTTTATCCAAATTCGGACAATTATTTGGATTTTCCTTTTGCCGGCTGCTTTTCTTTTGATTCCAATTGGATTTACACCATAATTTTTGGCAGGTTCACGATTACCCTTGTTCCCAGTGCCTTTCCAGTTTCTTCGTCTTTTATATCGTAAATGGTATAGCTGAAATCTTCGTGGTATTTTTTAGAAAAAAAATCCAACCGATCCTGAACTATTGATAATCCCAACGATTGCCCTTTGAGCGGATTTTGAAGGTTTTTAAGACGGGAAGCCTGTCGTCCCACACCATTGTCTTCCACTATAACCTTAAGACAGTCCTCTTTATCGCTTTCCTGGACTTTAATAATCAACCGCCTTTTACCTCTTTTTGTTGTGAGTCCGTGCCAAATGGAGTTTTCCACAAAAGGCTGTAATATGAGCGAGGGAATCAAAATAGTGTCCGTAGATACTCCATCATCAATTTCGGCAATGTATTCAATATTGTTTTTGAAGCGGTCACTTTCAATTTCAGTGTACATTTCAATAATGGCCAACTCCTCTTTTATGGTGACAAGGTCCTTCCTTGAGCTTTCCAAGATTCCACGGATAAGCTTGGAAAACCTTCCCAAGTAATAAATGGCCTTTTCTTGATTGTTTTCTATCAAATAGGATTTAATGGAGTTGAGCGCATTGAAAATAAAATGAGGGTTCATTTGACTGCGCAGGGCATCGAGCCTGAGCTGTGCGAACCTGTTCTCCATTTTCATGGTGAGTTTTTCGGTTCTTTCCCTTTGGGCCTCCGAACTGAGCCCCTCTATTTCGGCCTTGGTCTGCAAAAGTTCATCCGAAAGTGTTCGGTTGATACTCTCCTTGATCACTTGGTTCTCTTCTAGCTGATCTATGTATTTTTTCTGTACTTGGGCCTTATCCCTATAGACCATTTTTTGCTCCAAACCAATGGCGAGGGCAAACAAGAGACTTTCCAACAATACCCCCAAGTAAAAAATATACAGTGTTTCGTCATTGGCCCTACTATCCTTAAACGAATACAAAGTGATGATGAGGTAGGACACAAAAAGTGCCGACATACCCGATAGGATGTACCACTTGATTATGCGATCCTGTTTCAGTACCAAATAGAATCCTCCCACAAACACGATCAGGCTCATGGGCAAAAAGAAAAACCCATGGAAATAATCGATCAAGTAGGATCGGCGATTCATCAATTGAACGGCCCATAAGGTCAAATATATCGGGGCAACGCCCAAATAGGCCCGGTATGCCCATTTAACGAATTTGGGATGTCCGTTTTTGAGCTGCATTATGTCCAGGACAAAAAAGCTGAACAGCATCGAGGCAAACAATTGTGTGGGGTAATGAACCCAGGCTACAAAGCCTCTTCCGGAAGGACTATGAAAAAAGTCCGAAAAAAAGACACCTTCCACATATTTCATCAACGTAACGCCGGTAACCAGGGCATATAAACAGTAAAAGAGGTAAAATCTTTTCTTATGCTGAAAAAACTGTATCAGAAAAAAAACAAAAAGATAGAACAGTACGGAAACCACAAAGAAACCAAATCCATTTTGGTTACTTTCCTTGAAGAAGTCTGTCAAATTTTTCAGCATAAGGGCATATTAGCTCATCCTATTTAAAAAAGCCTCTTTTTTGGTCCTTGAAACAGGTATTTTCTTTTGGTTCAACAAGACCAAGTACCCTTCGGACCGCAAATACTCTTTTACCTTTAGCAAATGGACGATGTAGGAATTGTGTACCCTGAAGAACATTCGATTGGGAAGCATGTCCTCCAGCTCTTTCAGTTTTTTTGATACCAATAACTGTTCTCCGGATTCCAAAAAGGCTTTTGAGTAATTCCCGTCCGATTCGCAATACACAATTTCGTTCACACGCAAGAACAAAATCTTTCCACTTACCGGAATCTGGACGATCTGTGGCGAACTTGCCCGGGAAAGGGCTTCAAACGTTTGTTCGAATTGATGTTTAAAACTTTGCGCTCCATTCAGCTTTTTCAGCTTTTCCACCACACCCAAAATATCGTCTTGATCTACTGGTTTCAACAGGTAATCCACCGCGCTTTCCTTAATGGCCCTAATGGCATATTGATTGTATGCTGTGGTGATAACTATGGCAAAGTTGCGATATTCCAATTTTTCCAAAAGAGAGAACCCGCTCATTTCGGGCATTTCAATATCCAAAAAAACACAATCGGGCTTTAGGTAATTGATTCCCGATATGGCCTCTACAGGAGAGGTGAATGTTTCAATGATCGAGATAAAGTCCGAGTGTTTCCTTAATTCCCAAGACAAGCTATTTATGGCGGCCAACTCGTCATCTACAATAATTACCCTCATGATGGTTTCTTCTTTACCCCAAATTATAAATTGAACCGCTACAAAACCCAACCATAGTGATATTTAACACAAAATGGTGTGTAAGCTACATGTATGCTGTACGAATGGTAAATCTTTCCAAAAAAGAAAGGAAAGTTCCATTGGCAATAAAAAACAACCAGCCAGCATAATAATATACACCTATGGTAAGGAACGAGTTCATCAACTGGTCCAGCAATTCTAATTTGACCTCTGAAACCCAAAAAATTTAAACATGAAAACAAGTGAATTATCAATTAAAGCATTTCTTTTAACAGTAATGTCGGTCGCGTTGATTGTCTCTTGCTCTCCAGAAGATGGTGAGGATGGTGCCGTTGGCCCACAAGGACCTCAAGGTGAGCAAGGGGTCGCCGGACCTGCAGGCCCTCAAGGGGAACAGGGGGAACAGGGCGAGCAAGGAGAAACAGGTACGGCCAATGTTATCTATTCGGATTGGATAGCATCCGAATTTGGAGGTCTTGCTGCAGCCGAAGAATCCGATCAATTGTTGGTTTCCTTTGGACTAGGGGAATTCAACAATGCAAATGACGTTCTCCTTGTCTATGGAAGACGTGAAATCAATGTAATATCAAACGAGGTCTATCAATTGCCCTTTGAGCTAATTTCCCAAAATGAAATCTATAGGTATAGATTATCTGAAGGTAGCGGATTTATAGCACTATATGTAGAAGCACTGGCCACTGATGGAGGAACCAACTTGTTTACTTATTTTGATGACTTCAGATATGTCCTCATCCCTGGTGGAGTATCCACTTCTGGTAAATCAAACATAGATTTTACCAAAATGAGCTACGAACAAGTCATCGAATATTTCAATATTCCTGAATAATCAGATTCTATAAAGTTCCCCCTAATTCAAAACACACCTATTATTTAAGCTCTTATATAAAGATGAAACAATTATTATACGTTCTCTTGGTGGTAATGATGCCTTCCGTAATGGCGGCCCAAGAACAAAGCGCTACCATTAAAGTATTGGCCAGGGCCATCCATGTGGATTCCTCTCCCACCTATAAAGCTACGGTTTCAATAAGTCCTGCATACTCTAGTTATGCTTCGGACGGCATGGATTTCGAGGAACTAAGATCCCTTTACCAAAAGGCATTGGAGTTGCAAGGTATCTCTTGGAAGGAAATCAAGGAGAGACCATATGAATTTGGTTTTGAGACCATGGGGTACGATAAAGAGGGTGCCATCTATGAATTTTCAACTTCGTCCATCGAAAAAATGAGGACCTTTTTGACCATAAAATCGTTGGGGCTTCAGCGTTTGAATAGCGTTGCTGTTATAAAAATAGATGAAAACGTGGCTAAACTACTCTATGGCAAAGCAATGGAAAACGCCAGAAAAAAAGCGTCCTTAATCGCGCTCACCCTGGGCAAGGAACTTGGTGATGTAATCACTGTAGAGGACAATCAATATCTTAACGAGCAAGTGGAAACCTCCATATATTACGATCGTCCAGTCGGGGAATACATCTATTCCCTTCAAGTGATCTTCGAAACCAAATAAACCTCAAAACCAACATCTCCCCCAAAATATCGCAATCCCTTTTCAAATCCAACATTCTGTACGGCATGTACGGATGTGCCCACTTTTTTATCGGAATTATTAATTCCGCCCAAGCTACATTGCGAACTTTTAGTATATCATTTTCAAAGCATTGCCCCTTCCCTATAATGTTTCTAAATAAGGGGGGTCTACTTGTTTATTACTTGTTAAAAACTCATTCGTGCCGTAAATTTGTGTAAAAACTAACTTCTAATGAGTTTGATAAAATCTTCGCTGGCCCGAAAATATGTTATGGCCCTATCGGGTCTTTTTTTGGTCACATTTTTGATTCTTCACGTGACCATTAATTTGGCCTCGGTATTTTCTCCTGATTTTTTTAATGAAGCATCCCACTTTATGGGCTACAATCCCATAGTCCAGTTCTTGATGCAGCCTATCCTTATTGCTGGTGTCATCGTACACTTTGTAATGGGTTTTGTTTTGGAAATCCAGAACAGAAAGGCCAGGAACGTGGGTTATGTTAAGTACAATGGTAGCGCCAATGCGCCCTGGGTTTCCCGAAACATGATTTATTCAGGTCTGGTCATCCTTGCATTCTTGGCATTGCACTTCTACGATTTTTGGATACACGAAATGGCCTACAAATATGTAGAGGCCAATCCTGAGGACCCCACACGTTATTATCATGAAACGGTAGAGAAATTTGCTCCTTTCTGGAGAACCATTCTTTACGTGGTTTCCTTTGTGTTGCTTAGCTTGCACTTGTGGCATGGCTTTGCTTCCTCTTTCCAATCCATGGGTGCCAATAACAAGTACACCGTTGGATTCACAAAATTTGCTAAAATATTTGCGGTAGTGGTACCCTTGGCATTTGCTTTTATCGCCTTGTATCACCACCTTAACCCAATAACACATTAAGTATGGGCATATTGGACTCTAAAATTCCATCTGGGCCATTGGCCGACAAATGGACCAAGCATAAAAACGACATCAATCTGGTTAACCCTGCCAACAAAAGGAACATAGACATCATTGTTGTAGGTACAGGACTTGCAGGTGGTGCCGCTGCAGCTACTTTGGCCGAGTTGGGTTACAATGTAAAAACATTCTGTTATCAAGATTCTCCGCGTAGGGCACACTCCATTGCTGCCCAGGGAGGGATCAATGCGGCAAAAAACTACCAAGGAGATGGCGATAGCAACTACCGCCTTTTCTACGATACCATAAAAGGTGGCGATTACCGCTCCCGTGAAGCCAACGTTTATCGACTGGCCGAGGTGTCAGGAAACATTATTGACCAATGTGTGGCACAAGGTGTTCCCTTTGCCCGTGAGTATGGTGGTATGTTGGACAACCGTTCTTTTGGTGGGGTTCTCGTATCGAGGACTTTTTATGCCAAAGGACAGACCGGTCAGCAATTATTGTTGGGTGCCTACTCTGCAATGAACCGTCAGATAAACCGTGGTAAGATTCAAGCCTTCAACCGTCATGAAATGATGGATTTGGTCTTGGTCGATGGTAAGGCAAGAGGAATTATCGCAAGGGACTTGGTAAGTGGAGAAATTGAAAGACATAGCGCCCACGCAGTAGTTTTGGCCACCGGAGGATATGGAAACGTATTTTTCCTTTCAACCAACGCCATGGGAAGCAATGTGATGGCCGCTTGGAGAGCGCACCGCAAAGGAGCTTTCTTCGCCAATCCATGTTTTACCCAAATCCACCCGACCTGTATTCCAGTTTCAGGTGACCATCAATCCAAATTGACGTTGATGTCGGAATCCCTTAGGAACGATGGACGAATCTGGGTGCCTGCGAAAAAAGAAGATGCTATTGCCGTACGCGAAGGCAAACTGAAGCCAACGGAAATTGCCGAAGAAGATAGGGACTATTATTTGGAAAGAAGATATCCCGCCTTTGGTAACCTTGTGCCCCGTGATGTGGCATCAAGGGCTGCCAAAGAACGTTGCGATGCAGGTTTTGGCGTAAACAAAACCGGAGAAGCGGTATTCTTGGACTTCGCATCTGCCATAGAGCGTTATGGAAAAGAAAAAGCTTTGACCTCTGGTCTCAAAGATCCGGACAAAGCAACCATCATCAAATTGGGAGAAGAAGTTGTTGAGGCCAAATACGGAAACCTGTTCCAGATGTACGAAAAAATCGTAGATCAGAATCCGTATAAGACCCCAATGATGATTTATCCTGCCGTGCATTATACCATGGGAGGTCTTTGGGTGGATTATAATCTACAGACCACCATTCCGGGGTGCTACGCTGCGGGCGAGGCCAATTTTAGTGATCACGGGGCAAACCGTTTGGGGGCTTCTGCGTTGATGCAAGGCCTTGCTGACGGTTATTTTGTGTTGCCTTACACCATTGGAGATTATCTATCAAAAGATATCAGAACCGGAAAAATACCAACAGACTCCAAGGAGTTTGAGGAAGCCGAAAAACAAGTTCGCGAGAGAATGGAAAAGTTGATGAGCGGTTCAGGAATCCATTCCGTAGACTACTACCACAAAAAGTTGGGCAAGATCATGTGGAACAAATGTGGTATGGCCCGAAATGAAAAAGAGCTTAAGGAAGCCATCAAGGAAATTTCTGCACTTAGAAAGGATTTCTGGGAGAACGTAAAAATTCCGGGAAGTATCGGTTCCAAAAACCAAGAGCTCGAAAAAGCCGGACGCGTTGCGGATTTCTTGGAGTTGGGGGAACTTTTCGCAAAAGATGCACTGCACAGAAACGAATCTTGTGGAGGTCACTTCCGTGAAGAGTATCAGACCGAAGAAGGTGAAGCTCTCCGTGATGACGAGAACTTTAAATACGTCGCCGCATGGGAGTACAAGGGAGAGCCTAAAGATGCCGAATTGCACAAAGAAGACTTGGTATACGAGAACATTGAACTGAAGACAAGATCCTACAAATAAGAAGCCATGAAATTATATCTAAAAATATGGCGTCAAAAAGACGCATCCACACCAGGAAAAATAGTTGATTATACACTTGATGGTGTAGAAGGAGATATGTCTTTCTTGGAAATGTTGGATATCCTAAATGAAGAATTGGTCTCCAAAGGAGAGGAACCCGTAGAATTTGACCACGATTGTAGGGAAGGTATCTGCGGAACATGTTCGCTTCAAATCAATGGGGAGCCCCATGGACCGGACAGATTGGTAACCACTTGTCAATTGCACATGAGAAAGTTCAATGATGGGGATACCATTGTCATTGAACCTTTCCGAGCCACTGCATTCCCGGTTATCAAGGATTTGATCGTGGACCGTAGTGCGTTTGACCGTATTCAGCAAGCCGGCGGATATATTTCCGTGAACACTTCTGGAAATACTATAGATGCCAACGCTATTCCCATCAATAAGCATGCTGCTGACGAAGCTATGGATGCTGCAACCTGCATTGGCTGTGGGGCCTGTGTGGCCGCTTGTAAAAATGCAAGTGCGATGTTGTTCACATCTGCCAAAGTTTCTCAATTTGCCCTGTTGCCCCAAGGTCAGGTGGAAGCTACCGAGCGTGTGCAGAACATGGTCCGCCAAATGGATTTGGAAGGTTTTGGTAACTGTACCAACACGGGAGCTTGTGAAGTGGAATGCCCAAAAGGTATCTCATTGACCAACATTGCTAGAATGAACCGTGAATACTTATCCGCTACCTTAAAAGGGTAAACAAATCTCATTTCGACATACAAAACCCAAATTCCAATAGGAGTTTGGGTTTTTTGTTATCTTACGGTATGCGCAAAGAATACCCAAAAGAACGCATCAAAGTGCCTCGATTCAATGAGGAATCAGGTTTCTATACGACACCGGAACGTTCCAAGATCATGGGAAAAATACGAGGTAAGAACACCAAGCCGGAACTTGCCTTTAGAAAAGCATTATGGCAATCGGGCTATAGATATCGAATCGATTATAAAAAACTCATCGGAAAGCCTGATATCGCCCTTAAAAAGTACAAGACCGTCATATTTATTGATGGGGAATACTGGCATGGCCATAATTGGGAAGAACGAAAGGAAAAAATCAAGACCAACCGTGAGTTCTGGATTCCAAAGATTGAACGCAACATACAACGGGACCAAGAAGTAAATCAGGCATTAAAGGACAAAGGATATACCGTCTTCCGATTTTGGGAAACTGAAATAAAAAAGGACTTGGATGGGTGTTTGGAGCAGGTATTGACCCACCTCAACAAGGTCAAAGCTGCTTTTTCACTATCCTAAAGACTTGTAGCACATCTTCCAAAGACAATTCAAAATCTTGAAATTCTGGAGAAGTATTCAAATTGTGGCAAACCAATGTCCTTTTTTCTTTATTATATCCTGTAAGCCGCTTACAGATAATCCTATCCGCACAAACCAATATATAGGATTGCCGCCATAAGGTCTCATTACGGGTCAACGATTCTTTTTTGATTTCCAGACCAAGAACGTATGCTTTGTTAGGAATGGATTCAGCACTGGAATCGTTCATGGAATCGCCAGATACTTCGAATATACGGTGGGGTTCTTCGGTTAAAAAATCAATAATAAAACCTCCCTGAAATGGATTGCTGAAGTTATCCTTCCGTATATTTACAATATATTCTTTTTGCCACTCTATCAGTATCAAAGGAGCCATAACCAAATATTTACCATGCTCCAATGGGTAAAAAACGCTTCCATGCTTGGTAAATGGCTGACGTTTGGTATAGGCCTCGCCCATATCGTTTACCTCGTGCATGTACAGCTCGGCAATGGTAAGGCCAAAATACTCGGCTATCTTGGTTAGATTTTTGATCGGGATATTGGCGTCCTTGCGTTCGTAGAGCTGAATCGTACGAAGACTTACCCCAATTTCCTCGCCCAATTGCGATTGACTTATATTATTTTTTCTTCGTAACTGCTTGATTATATACATTTATTTCTATATTGTGTACTATTGTTACGCAATATGCGCTTAACGCAGCAATCTATCTACTTTTCTGTAATTGGGTTACAAGCCAAATATAGAAAATAGGATCTGACCCCGACATATAATTATTTAAACTTGAATTATATATGGGTTCCATGAAAGGCCTTGGGCCACTCCTTAAAATCGAACTGATCTTTACTGATGAAAATTACGGCAAACCGATAAGCAAAAAGCTCTCCGAGGTTCTCCGCAGAAACACATCCAAAAACGATTTGGCCAATATTGCCATTAAGAGCAATGTGAGCTTTTCCACTATTCGTGATGTGGTATACAGAACAAATAGTCTAACAAAGCTGAATGCAAAGGCAATCTCTCTGTTGATGCATGCCGCTTTTGAAAACTCCGTAGCGCATAAATTACAAGCGGGGGGGATAATGTTTACCTGGGCGGATTACTTAATATTTAGCCGGAGCAACCAGTCTGTCTGCCTATCTGAACCAATATAATACGGATGTTCCCCAAACTTGGCAAAGCCATGCCTTTGGTAAAATTGAATGGCTTTTGGGTTGTGCTCCCAAACTCCCAACCAAATGTAATTCTTCTTTAATGATTCAGCTTGGGCCATTACTTTCTTGAGCATCCAAGAACCGATTTTTTTGCCCTGATGTTCTCCTATAACATAAATGCGTTCAATTTCCAGGGCATTGGGGTCGTGCACATCGGTTTGGGCGGCACCAATATTCAATTTGAAATAGCCCACCAATGTTTCATCGTCATAAACAAAATGAAAAAGACTATCCCTATTTGCGAGTTCGGCGGCTAGCTTTTTATAATGGAAGGCCTCATTGATATATTTCTGGAAGTCTTCGGGGTCGTTGTCCTTTTCAAAGGCATCGGAAAAGGTGCTTTTGGATATATTCACCAAGGTATCCAAATCGGTACCCTCGCATTCCCGAAAGTGAAGCGACATATCTGAATGGTTTTCTTTAAAATTATAGCAAAAAAAAGAGCCGAACAAGGGTGTTGGCTCCAAATTTTTCAGGGGGATATTACTGATTTAAAGCATAAAAAGCTTTTTAATCAAAAGCATAAATCCTGTGAAAAAATCGTTTCGGTAAACTTGGACGTTTTCATCCATTGTAGTCTGTGTTTTTAGTGCCATGGTCAAAGCGGTTTTGGTGGTGTTAATTTGGGTAAAAATTTCGATATAACCAAATATATAATCGATGAACGGCATTCTAAAACTATTGTTGTGTAATAGCTTTAAAATGTTGTAAAAATGCCAAGGATATTTATTAAATCCTCATTTCCGGAACGTCACCATCCACAACCAACCTCCCTTCGGTTGCGTTCTTGATTTCCTCTACGGAAACACCTGGTGCTCTTTCCAACAGTTTAAATCCTTGGTCCGTCACCTCCAATACCGCAAGGTTGGTCACGATTTTTGTAACGCAACCCACGCCCGTCAACGGCAACGTACATCTTTTTAA
This sequence comes from Flagellimonas aurea, assembly GCF_017313785.1. Classification (GTDB taxonomy): domain Bacteria; phylum Bacteroidota; class Bacteroidia; order Flavobacteriales; family Flavobacteriaceae; genus Flagellimonas; species Flagellimonas aurea. Next base: position 596,730 of record NZ_JAFLNL010000001.1, on the reverse strand, counting down.
AAGTTTTGAATCTCCGTCCCTGTTGGTGTGCATCATTGCCACTATGATGTTTTCCGCAGATGCCACCAAATCCATGGCGCCTCCCATACCCTTCACCATTTTACCGGGTATCTTCCAATTGGCGATATCACCGTTCTCCGCCACTTCCATAGCGCCTAAAATGGTTAAGTGGACATGTTGGCCACGTATCATGCCAAAACTGGTTGCAGAATCAAAGAATGAAGCGCCGGGCAATGTGGTAATGGTCTGTTTGCCTGCATTAATTATATCGGCATCTTCTTCCCCTTCGAAAGGGAAAGGACCCATCCCAAGAACGCCATTCTCACTTTGAAATTCTACACTGATATCGTCCCGCACGAAATTGGCGACCAATGTGGGTATTCCTATACCGAGGTTGACGTAGTATCCGTCCTTGACCTCTTTCGCTATACGTTTTGCTATTCCGTTTTTATCCAACATATCTATGCTTTCTGTCTAACTGTTCGTTGCTCAATTCTTTTCTCATACTTCCGCCCTTGGAAAATTCGCTGTACAAATATTCCGGGAATATGAATCTGGTTGGGGTCCAAACTACCTGCCGGAAGTAGTTCTTCTACCTCGGCCACGGTAATTGTAGCCGCACCACACATACATGGATTAAAATTACGCGCAGTCCCTTTAAAGATGAGATTGCCTGCCTCGTCTCCTTTCCAAGCTTTGACAAAAGCGAAATCAGCTTTAAAAGCGGGCTCCAAAACATACATCTTGCCATCGAACTCACGGGTTTCCTTGCCTTCAGCCACCTCGGTTCCGTATCCCGCAGGGGTATAAAAGGCAGGGAACCCTGCCTGTGCCGCTCTGCATTTCTCTGCAAGCGTTCCTTGGGGTGTCAGTTCCACTTCCAGTTCGCCGCTCAGCATCTGACGTTCGAACTCGTCATTTTCGCCCACGTAGGAGGATATCATTTTTTTGATTTGATGCTTTTGCAAGAGCAGTCCCAGTCCAAAATCATCCACTCCGGCATTGTTGGATATGCAAGTGATATCTTTAATACCCAATTGCACGAGTTCGTCAATAGCATTCTCCGGTATTCCGCATAGGCCAAATCCACCTAACATGAACGTCATTCCATCTTCTACTCCCTTCAAGGCATCGGCTACATTGGCAACTTTTTTATTGATCATAGAATTCTTATTAATATTCCCTGAAATTACGATTTAAATAAAAAAGCCCCAAGCAAATTAGAATATGCTTGGGGCTTTATTTTTTCAAAAATGAGTTGAACTAGAAGTCTAAGTCGTCCAAATCATCATCGGTATCGATATTTTCGTCTTTTTGTTGTTGGGAACAATCCAAATCTATTGACATTTCTTCTGGCACCTCAAAAGCTTCCTTTGAAACACCAATTTCATCGTTGGCATAGTTCTTTTTCATATAAAGGGCCCAAATCGGCAATGCCATAGATGCCCCCTGACCATAACTTAATCCACTAAAGTGTATGGACCTATCGTCTCCACCGACCCAAACACCGGTCACTAAATTGGGCACCATTCCCATAAACCAACCATCACTTTGGTTCTGTGTGGTCCCTGTTTTACCTGCTATCGGGTTTGTCAATTCGTATGGGTAGCCGGTTATAATTTTCTTATATACGGTGTTGTTCTTTCCATAAGTATGCCTTAGACGTCCCCCAGAACCGTATTGGGTTACCCCTTCCAAAAGATTGATCATCGCATAGGCAACATCCTTACTCAAGACATCCTTTGTTTCTGGTTTGTATTCAAAAAGCACGGTGCCATTTTTGTCCTCGATGCGTGTTACCATTACGGGCTTCACATATACACCTTGGTTCGCATAAGTCCCGAAGGCGCCCACCATTTCATACACACTTACATCTGGAGTACCGAGTGCAATGGATGGTACTGCAGGGATTTCCTTGGTAATCCCCATATTTTTGGCCATGGAAACTACAGCTCCCGGGCCTACTCTATCAATAAGTTGCGCTGTGATGGTGTTTACCGAATTGGCCAGTGCATTCTTTAAGGTCATATCATCCCCTGAATATTTTCCATCGGAATTCTTTGGCGTCCATGCCAACATATTCCCATGCTTTCCTGGCTCAATACTATATTGGTTATCAGGAAGGGTATAACAGGGAGAATATCGTAATTGATCAATGGCAGCTGCATATACAAATGGCTTAAACAATGATCCAGCTTGTCTTGAACCTTGAATAACATTATCGTACTGAAAGTGTTTGTAATCAATTCCGCCAACCCATGCCTTTACGTGACCGGTCTGGGGTTCCATGGACATCATGGCGGTGCGTAGGAAGGTCTTGTAGTACCTAATGGAGTCCATCGGTGTCATGATAGTGTCTTTCTCGTAGGAATCGCTGTTCCAATCAAAAACGGTCATTTCCGTTTGTTTATGGAAAGTGGCCTCGATATCTTTTTCGGACAATCCTTCTCGCTTCAAATGACGCCATCTTGCAGAACGCTTCATGGCATTTCGCAAAATAGTATCTATTTCTCCTTTTCGTAAATCCAAAAAAGGAGCGGTAGGGTTACGGTCTGGTGTGTTTTGATGGAAGAATTCGGCTTGCAAATTACTCATGTGCTCCTGTACGGCTTCTTCCGCATTACGCTGCATTCTGGAGTCGATGGTGGTGTAGACTTTCAGTCCATCCAAATATATATTGTAATGCTCCCCGTCCGGTTTTGGGTTTTCACGGACCCACTGGTTCAAATAGCGCTGCATGTACATCCTAAAATAGGTGGCCAATCCTTCCCTATGCGATTCGGGATTAAAATTTATTTTCATTTCCCTGCTTTGCAACGAGTCTTTCTCCTTTTCTGTGATATATCCATACTTTGCCATTTGTCCAAGTACGGTATTGCGTCGATTGAACACCAGTTCCTCACGGCGCATTGGATTGTAGAGCGATGAGTTCTTGAGCATGCCCACTAAAACAGCGGATTCTTCGGTTTTGAGATCGGCAGGCTCTTTTCCAAAGTAAATCCTGGATGCGGAACGAATGCCGTCCGCATTGTACCCAAAATCGTAAATATTAAGGTACATCGCTATGATTTCCTGTTTGGTATAGTTTCTCTCCAAACGGGTTGCAATGACCCACTCCTTTATTTTTTGGGTTACTGCCTCAAACAAGTTCCTGGATCTAACTCCCACAAAAAGTTGGCGTGCCAATTGCTGCGAAATGGTACTTGCCCCACCCTTGGTCCCCAAAAAGGCCAAGGCCCTTGCAAATCCGCGGGCATCAATACCGGAATGGTCGTAATATCTGGCATCCTCGGTAGCTACCAAGGCATCTACAATGTTTTGCGGAAGGGTTTCGTAGTCTACCCAAGTTCTGTTGTCGTCCAAATAGAGTTTCCCCAAAGTTTCACCATCAGAGGAGATAAACTCGGTGGCCAAGTTGGTCTCGGGATTTTCCAAACGCTCAAAGGTTGGCATTTCCCCAAACACTCCCCATGAGGCCAGTAGAAAAATAAGTACTACGGATAGGACACCTGCTCCGAATATGATCCAAAACCACTTGATAAAGGGGAAAAAATTCTGCTGCTGTTTTTTGTGACGTTTCTTTGCCATTATAATTTGGGTGCTTTTTCTATTTCCAAACCAACATCCGTTATTCCCTCCAAAACATGGAGGCCTTCCACATCGCCATTTTTACGCATGGCATGGGAAATATTCACCTTATATACGCCGGAATCGGGAAAATCGATGTTTTCCTTGAACCAAAGTTTATTTTCCTTGACGCTGCCCATTCCTTTTCCAAGCCATTCCCCATTGGGTTCGGCCATTCTGTATTCCAACGTGTCCTTAACGGTATTGCCGCTCGGATATTCTAACTCGGTTATCAAAAATAAATTGCTAAAGGCAAAATTATCATCGTTCCTAATGTTTATGAACAGGTTGTAGGTTTGGGTAGAATCCAGTTCCGAAAATTGAAAATCGACATCTTGGCCCATCTCCCATTTGGCTTCCTTAACCGGTTTATACTCTGAATAAACCAACAATTCGTTACAAGACGACAGGGTAAGAATCGCAATCGAAAGAAACAAAAATTTATTTCGCATTGGAGGATGCTTTGGATTTTGGTTTTCTACGCTTTTTCTTTCTTCTCTTCTTGTTCTTCGGCCTATCAAAACGGGTAAGGCTGTCCTGGCCTACGACATTTTCGAAAGTAGTCTTTTCTTCCGCTACATTATCTGCGGCGTACTCCTCAAGACTGGCAACTTTATCACCTTTTTTGTTAAGTTCCAGAATTTCCAAAACTTGGTCTTTGGAAAGGGTGTGCCAAGTTGCTGGCTCATCTTTATACGAAAACCAAAGGGTTTCTTTAAAGATATCCGCCTTTTGGCAGAAGGCCAATCCTTTTTGGGTCTTAAGCTTGCAATCCGATGGTGGGAAATCTTTCAATGCTTCCAGATACATGTCCAGCTCATAGTTGAGGCAACATTTGAGCTTTCCACATTGCCCGGCCAATTTTTGGGGGTTCAAGGCCAATTGCTGATAACGTGCCGATGCCGTGCTCACGGACCTGAAATCCGTCAACCAGGTAGAACAGCAAAGTTCGCGTCCGCAGGAACCGATGCCCCCCAACCGCTGTGCTTCTTGTCTATAACCGATTTGACGCATCTCTATTCGGATTCCAAAGGCCTTGGCCATATCCTTGATCAACTGTCTAAAATCAACACGATCCTCTGCAGTGTAATAAAACGTTGCCTTGGACCCGTCTCCCTGGAACTCTACATCGCTGAGTTTCATTTCGAGCTTTAACGAAATGGCTATTTCCCGGGAACGTTTTTTTATTTCCTCTTCCCTATCCCTACATTTTTGCCAAATATCGATGTCCCGTTGCGTGGCCTTTCGGTAAATCTTGGGAATGGTCTTGTCGTCCAGGGATACCTTTTTGCGCTTCATTTGAATACGCACCAATTCGCCGGTCAGGGTCACCACACCAACATCGTGGCCCGATTTGGCCTGAGTGGCCACCACATCGCCAATGGACAAGGTAAGATTCTCCGTATTTCGATAGAATTCCTTTCTACTGTTTTTGAAACGTACCTCAACGCAATCAAAAGGTTTTTGACCGTTGGGCAACGACATATTGGAAAGCCAGTCAAAGACTGTCAGCTTGTTACAACCATCAGTGCCGCAAGTACCATTGTTCTTGCAACCACGCGGTTGTCCATCCTTGCCGGTTGAACAACTGCTACACGCCATATATAATATCTTGATTTAAGGAAACTTAATGCGCTTCCCTAAAAAGGGTTCATAAAAAATTACTAGTTGTAAATATACTACAAATTGTTGCAGCATTGAAATACTACTTCTTGTATTTAAGAACCGGGGACCTGCCTTTTTTGAATATTTTATTGCTGGCTCCTTTGCCCTTACGCAAACGTTTTTGTTCCTCATAAGGCAATGCATGTATTTCCATGCAGTCTACTGAACAGCAATTGTTCATTTTTTCGGCACATTCTTCACATTGTATAAATAGCAAGTGACAAGCTTCGTTGGCGCAGTTTACATGGGTGTCGCAAGGTTTACCACATTGGTGACAGTGTGCTATCACGTCTTCCGAAATACGCTCTCCCCTCCTATGGTCAAAAACAAAGTTTTTGCCCAGAAATTTATTCTCCAGCTGTTTTTCGCGTACCTGTCGGGTATACTCGATAATCCCGCCTTCCAGCTGGTAGACATTCTTAAAGCCTTTATGTTTGTAGTAAGCACTTGCCTTCTCGCAACGGATGCCACCGGTACAGTACATTACCAGTTTTTTATCTTCTTTGTGCTCGGCCAGATCCTGTTCTATAATATCGAGAGAATCCCTAAAGGTGTCCACATCGGGCGTGATGGCATTTTTAAAATGTCCAATCTCACTTTCGTAATGGTTTCGCATATCGACCAAAACGGTGTTCTCATCTTCAATAAGTTCGTTGAACTGTTCCGCGCCCACGTGTATGCCCTTGTTGGTGACATCAAAAGTGTCGTCGTTCAATCCATCTGCCACAATCTTGTCCCTGACCTTTACTTTCAGTTTCAAAAAAGATTTGTTGTCCTGCTCTATTGCAATGTTCAATCGTACATTTTCCAAAAAGGAAATACTGTCCAAATGTTCCTTGAATACATTAAAGTTTTCTGCTGGTACCGATAGTTGGGCATTTATCCCTTCGTGTGCCACATAAATCCGCCCCAGAACTTCCATGTCGTCCCAGGCCAAAAAAAGATGGTTCCTTAAAATTTGTGGATTGCCGATTCGTGCATATTGATAGAAAGAGATGGTAAGCCGTTCCTTCCCGGCTTCTTCGATAAGGGCTTCCCTTTCCTTTGCACTTAATGTGTTGTACAGTTGCATGCTATACTTGATTAAGTTAAAGAATGGTTCTAAAATTTGTGCAAAGATAAAAATTAAAGGGAGAGTAAAATTAAAAGGGCCGCGAAGGCCCCCTTAATCCATTACCGTTTTTCATAGCTGAATTTTCTTCCTCATAGCAATTGCGAGCCCTAAACGGCTCTATGGAGATGAGTTAGTGCCCTTAAGATGTATTGTTATTAAAAAGGTTGCGTGCCCTTTTTTTCATGTGGAAAGAAATGGTATTTTAGCCTTCCTAACAATTTTTACCATGAGCAAAGAGAAAGAAGCAAAATTAAAGGCACTAAAACTTACGTTGGACAAGTTGGACAAGACCTACGGCAAAGGTGCTGTCATGAAAATGGGCGATAGCGTTGTTGAAGATGTCGAAGTGATTCCTTCTGGCTCTTTGGGATTGGATATTGCACTTGGTGTAGGCGGATATCCGAGAGGAAGGGTAATCGAGATTTACGGTCCGGAATCTTCAGGTAAAACCACATTGACGCTGCATGCCATTGCCGAAGCTCAAAAAGCGGGAGGTATCGCAGCATTTATAGATGCAGAACATGCGTTTGACCGTTTTTATGCCAAAAAATTAGGGGTTGATATCGACAACCTGATCATCTCCCAGCCCGATCATGGGGAACAGGCTTTGGAAATCACAGAAAACCTGATACGTTCCGGAGCCATCGATATCGTAATCGTGGATTCCGTGGCCGCATTGACCCCAAAAAGTGAAATCGAGGGAGAAATGGGGGATTCAAAAATGGGTCTGCACGCCAGATTGATGTCCCAAGCTTTGAGAAAACTGACCTCAACCATCAGCAAAACAAAATGTACCGTAATATTTATTAACCAATTACGTGAAAAAATTGGCGTAATGTTCGGGAACCCGGAAACCACAACGGGTGGTAACGCTCTTAAATTCTATGCTTCCGTCAGACTGGACATTAGACGCTCTACCCAAATAAAAAGTACCGATGGCGATGTCCAAGGGAACAAGACCAGGGTGAAGGTGGTAAAAAACAAAGTGGCCCCTCCTTTTAAAACCGCGGAGTTCGATATTATGTACGGTGAAGGAATCTCCAAGATCGGAGAAATACTCGACTTGGGAGTTGCCTACGAAATCGTAAAGAAAAGTGGTTCTTGGTTCAGCTACGGCGACACCAAATTGGGGCAGGGAAGAGATGCTGTTAAGGCTCTCCTTGTGGACAACCCCGAACTATCCGAAGAATTGGAGAGCAAAATAAAAGAAGCCATCGCCGCTGTAAGCGAATAGCCCTTTTATCGATTTTTTGGGGAGTTTAACTTTTGGTTGTGAAAATCCTACGCAACCCCTACGCATACTGCACATCTAGGGAATAAAAGGATTTTTATTATGAAAAAAATGTTAATGCCCTTTATGTTGATCGTGGCATGCTCATGGTTCATCTCCTGTGAGGTGGATGATGATTCCCCCAATTTTTACTTTACTGCCCTTACCACAGTGGAGGCCGAAGTTCCAGAATCGTTCGAGTTTGGTAAAACGTACGATATTGAAGTAACCTACCTAAGACCTAATGGTTGTACATTTTTTGAAGGTTTCGATGTATCGCAAACTGCCGAAACGGGTCGTGATGTCGTAGTGGTCGGTTCCGTGCTCACCGATGAGGACAGAGCCTGTACCGAAGCCGTTGAAGAAGTAACGGCCACCTTAAAATTTAATGTAATTTACACCAAGGACTACACCTTCCGTTTTTATGCCGGGGATGATGAAGAAGGAAATGCTAAATTTTTAGAATACACGGTTCCGATTGCGGAAGAAAGTGAACCGACAAATTAAATAGCAACAATCCAAAATTGACCAACATTTGGATCTTGAAGAATTGATACATAACTGTCAAAAGGGCAACCGACAGGCACAGGCTGAACTATACCGGAGATACTCCGGTATTCTTTTCGGTATGTGCCTGAAGTACTCCCGTAACAAAACGGAGGCGGAAGACAATCTGCACGACAGTTTTATGACCATATTCGACAAAGTTGACCAATATGGTTTTAAAGGGTCTTTTGAGGGTTGGATCAAAAGAATTACGGTAAACACCGTGCTCCAAAAGTACAGAAAAGACCAGCACCTTAACGTGGTTTCTGAAAACACTGAAGGAGAGGTGGAGGTAGAGACGGAGGATATGGATATAAGCCTATCTACATTACTGGGGTACATTCAAGAGTTGCCACACAAGTATAGGCTAACATTCAACCTATATGTGCTCGATGGCTACAGCCATAAAGAAATCAGTGAGATGTTGGGGACGTCCACTGGAACATCAAAATCGAACTTGGCAAGGGCAAAGGCCATTTTGAGGGAAAAAATAGAAAAAGCCAAAATAAACATTGCTTAAATAGAAGACAATGGGGAAAAAGAATTTAGAGGAATTGTTCAAAGAAAGCTTTCAGGACTTTCAGGAAGTTCCGGACGAAAAGGTCTGGGCTTCCATCGAAGCTTCTTTGGACAAGAAAAAGCAAAAGAAGCGGGCCGTTCCTATTTGGTGGGGCCTAGGGGGTGCGGCGGCGGCCTTGGTCATCGCATTGCTTGCCATTAATCCGTTCGGACAGGAACAAGAACAGGAGCAAATTATAACGGATACGGAAAATAGTACCGTTCCCGAAAGTAGAACAAATCCAGAAGAGGAGATAAATCGAGATTTCATCCCTCCCACTACCCATCCAAATGGGCAAAATAGTTTGGCGGACACCTCTGAAGAAGACTCCCCGATTCAAAAAAGTAATCAAGCTGCGGATAACGGTTTTGGCAAAACCAAAGCTTCAAATATTGAAAATACTATTTCCACATCAAACGGAAATGCTTCAAATGCAATAGCTCAGGTCACTAATAGCCGTTCAAAAGAAGCTGAAAGAATTTCTACAGATGACGAAGGTGCAAAAAACAACAGTGCCATTGCTATGAACGATGACCGGAAGGAATCTTCTGAAAAACAATCGACCCTGTCATCCGAAAAGAACGATGAACAGGTTGCCGAAAATATAACAGAAAAGGATGAATCTGAAAAGCAGTCCATCTATGATGCCATTGCCGAACAGGAAGGATTGGAGGAAGCAGTCGCCAAAAACAATTCTGGAAAATGGTCCGTTGGTCCATCGTTGGCGCCCGTGTATTTTAATGGTGCAGGTGATGGGTCTCCCGTAGGCGCTGATTTTACCGCTAATTCCAAAACAGGAAACCTCAACTTGAGTTATGGCGTCAACGTTGCCTATGAGGTTGGCAAAAAAGTAAAGATACGCTCCGGGGTGCACCGGGTAAACTTTGGTTACAACACCAACGATGTGGTCTTTTCCTCTACCCTACAGGCAGCAGCGAGCAATAGGATCGCGAACATAGATTACGACCAAAATTCCGAGACCATACTGGTCCAGAGCAAGGAAAGTGCAAAGAACAATTCCCCTGTGTTGGGTGCCAAAGAAGTCGCTTTTAATGAAGTACCTAGCTTGGAGGGGAAAATGGTCCAACAATTGGGCTACATCGAAGTTCCGTTGGAAGTAAACTATGCCCTGCTCGACAAAAAATTCGGGGTTGACCTTATAGGGGGCGTAAGTTCATTGTTCCTTGTGAACAACTCGGTTTTGTTGGAATCCAATGAACTGGTCACCGAAATGGGAGAGGCCAACAACATCAATTCATTAAACTTTAGTGCAAACTTTGGTATGGGGCTCAATTATCACTTTACTCCAAAATTCAGGTTTAATGTGGAACCCGTTTTCAAGTACCAGCTAAATACGTTTTCGAATGTTTCCGGTAATTTTCAGCCCTACTCCATTGGCGTGTACAGTGGATTTACCTTTAAGTTTTAGCACAGAAGAAGTTGGTTAGGAAGATTGCTCCTTTAAGCAATTAATTAAGCGTCCATTTTCAGGGCGCTTTTTTTATGCAAAAAAACATTCACATATTTTTCTTGCTTTTCAATTTATATACCAACCAACTTGTTGACAGTGTGAACCCTGAACAGTTTGAAGACATTCTCATATACTTTTCCAAATCCCCTGATGGGAAAAGAAAATGAAGGAGATATCCTATGGGACCTGGCTAAAAGGAGTAAAATAAACTTCACATAAAATTTCATGTAGCCATCTTAAGTTAGGGAGAGTAAGTGTTATGTTGCCAATCCATCTTTCTCCTATTTTATGGATCGTGCTTTCATTTTTAATATTGTATCCTTTTGCTGTATTGAGCAACTTGATTTAATCATGCCACCCTATATCTGGAATCCCAAAATAAAATGGTTACTAGAAAAATAGGCAGGTTTGACGAAAACAACGAGAGCAGCCTAGTTAATCATTCATATTACTACTCATTTTTAAAGTTGAAAGTGAACAACTTGCTCGATGATGGGCATTTATTAATACAAGCAAAGCTGGATTACCTTTAAGGAAGATGTTCAGAATTGGTGCTTCACCATTAGCAACACCTCTCCCAATCCATTTATTGCCCAACAGCATTTTGAAGACCAGTTACCTTACTATTTCTTTACCGGGCTTTGTTTTTTCATGTGTTTTACAACATTGTCCTTTTACTTCTTCATCAAAAAATCGGAGTTTCTTTGGTATTCCATTTATATTGTGGTGACCTTCGTGTACGTATGTGGCCTTAAGTTTGGGATTTATGAGTTTGTTTTCAACGACAACTATATATCCTATTGGGTCTCGCAGAGTTTCTTGTTCGTGGACAATATTGTGTATCTTTTCTTCTTTGCAAGCTTCCTTCAATCTAAAAGAGAATATCCATTTGTTCATTTTCTGGTCCAAGTGCTCGCAGTTCTCAATATCATAATCCTGATCTGCATTGGTGTTCTGTTTGTTCTTGAGGACACCATAGGCTTTATCTTTATCACCCAAAATGCCTACGCCATACTTAATTTTACTGCACTTTTGGGTCTAGCGTACCTAATGTATGTTGGCAAGGACCCTTTAGCCTATGTTATGGCCCTGGCCACATCTGCCTACTTTGCCGCCCCTTTGGTAAGGACATTTTTTCGACCCAGGAAGACGGACTTCTGTTGGATGGGCTCTATTATATAATTATAGGCCGTTGCATATTCGCATTTGGTCTCTTCTATAAAATCCATCTGGAGTTCCGTAAAAACCTTATGCTTCAACAAAGGGCTCTTTTTGAAAAAACAAGAGCGCTACGGGCCCAAATAAACCCCCATTTTATTTTTAATTCCCTAAGTGCGATACAACATTTGGTATCCGTTAAAAAAATTGAAAGTGCCTTAAAGTATCTGAACAAATTCAGTCGGCTTACCCGAAATGTTCTGGAAAGCTCCATGGAGATCAACATTCTTTTAGCGGATGAAATTAAAATGCTGGAAGATTACCTATCCCTGGAACTGTTGCGATTCGACAATAGTTTTTCGTACAACATTACGATAGATGAAGCTATTGATCCCGAAGAAATAGAAATACCTTCAATGATTTTACAACCATTCGTTGAAAACGCCCTGATACATGGCCTATTGCCAAAAAATCCGGGCCAAAACAATTGGATATCATTTTTAATACTGACAGCAACTATTTAATTTGTATTGTGGACGATACAGGAGTACGCCGATTAGCAGCAAATGAGGGGCTCCACATCTATCAAAATGAAAAAAAATCAAGAGGTCTCGAGGTCACCAAACTTAGGTTGCAATCATTGGGCGAAAGCAAAGACGCTATTACCATTGTGGACAAATATGACGAGAACAACCACCCAATGGGAACAAAAGTAATCGTTCGAATACCTTTAAAGATTCTTTAATTCTTCTCTAAATCCTCCAGGATAACCTGTCTAACCTCTTCCCGCATAGTCGAGGTATCGGAAGCTGCTAGAATTCCTGTCTCGAAAAAAGGATGGACAATGGCTCGAATCCGTCCTGGCCCTCCACTAAAAAAAGTAAAGGAAAAGCGCTTTTTATTATCCAAAAACGTCATGGGAACTACAGGAATTTTGTGGGCAATGGCCATTTTAAACGCGCCATCCTTAAACTTGTCCAGTACAATATGTTCCTCTGGGACACCTCCTTCAGGAAAAATACAAATGCTCAAACCTTGGTTGAGCCGCTTCTGGGCCCGCCTGTATACCCCTGTCCGGCTTTTAACACTGTCCCTGTCCACCAGTATACAGACCCTCTTGTAAAAAAATCCAAAAATAGGAATGCCCCCAAGCTCCTTTTTTCCAACGAACACAAACGGGTTACGGCTAACGAGCAGCATCAACATAATATCCAGCATACTGGTATGGTTAGCCACCAACATATAACTTTTTCCCTTCTCCATGCGCTGTTGCCGCACAATTTTTGGAAAACAACCCATTCCATATAAAATGGGCCTGGCCCACAAATTTCGGGCAAGCCAAAAAAATTGGTGATACGTCTTTTCAGAAATGGTCAAAAGAAGCAAAACCGGAAAAAAAAGGATAATAGGAACGGTAACCAAAATATAGAACCAGACCCTATACAACACATGCCCCAAATTTTTGATTGCTCCAAGCATCTTCCAAATGTAAAGTATTTCCAAATTTTAGCTTTAGTAGCATCCCATCTTTTAGACTAACAGCCACTTTTTTTATACGTTAGGGATGCTTACTTTTACGGGCAAAAAACTAGGCATGGCGCGAATACTTACGGGCATACAAAGTACAGGAACACCCCATTTGGGGAATATTTTGGGTGCAATTGCACCGGCCATTGAAATGGCACAGGACCCAAAGAATGATTCCTTCCTCTTTATCGCAGATATGCACTCGCTTACCCAGATTAAAGATGGGGAACTACTACGCAACAATACCTACGCCATAGCTTCAGCTTGGCTCGCATTCGGCCTAGATATTGAAAAAACTGTTTTCTACAGACAGAGCGATGTTCCACAAACTGCCGAATTGGCCTGGTACCTCAGCTGCTTTTTTCCATATCAACGGTTGACGTTGGCCCACTCCTTTAAGGACAAGGCCGACAGGCTGGAAGATGTAAACGCGGGGTTATTTACCTATCCCATGTTGATGGCCGCCGATATTTTACTTTATGATGCCGATATCGTTCCCGTAGGGAAGGATCAGTTGCAACATTTGGAAATGACACGCGATGTGGCCTCCCGGTTCCACGCCCAAATGGGCGAAACCTTTGTAATTCCCGAAGCCAAAGTTCACGAACAAACCATGTACGTACCCGGGACCGATGGAGAAAAAATGAGCAAAAGCCGTGGGAACCTCATCAATTTGTTCCAGCCGGACAAAAAGTTGCGCAAACAGATTATGGGCATTGTTACGGACAGTACTCCCATGGAAGACCCCAAGGACCCAAGCAAGGATAATGTTTTTGCCCTATACAAACTATTGGCTCCCCAAGTGAAGGTAGAGGAAATGAGCGCCAACTATTTGGCGGGGAACTACGGCTACGGACACGCCAAGCAGGCCTTGTACGAGCTCATCGTGGAAAAGTTTGAAGAGCCCCGCGAAAAGTTCGAGTACTACATGAACCACAAAAACGAAGTGGACGAAGCCTTGGCCTTTGGAGCAGAAAAAGCCCGCAAAGTCGCCGATAAGGTATTGGCAAGGGTTCGTGAAAAATTGGGATACTAGCCTTTCATCGTCAATTTGATATAATCGCCTTTTGTTTTCTAGAAGCCTGAATGTAGTAAACTCGCTGAGTTGGACCAAACCCTGGCAAAATCTCGATTTTTAGTGGCAACTTCCCGTTGAAATACGCCGAAAAACAGAGTGACTGTTCTGTTGTCGCTTGCATCGATGAGCTGTATTTTTTAAATACTTTAATTCGTTTATGTTGCTGTTTTTCCAGATGAACGGCAGATGCTAATGCCAATTTTAAGCTGAAGAGGTGCTTCATTTTAAAAATCCTAACATTTATCAATACAACTCCTGTATCTTTTACCTGAATCCCTCTCCCTATATCAACTACCCGCCTCGAACATTTTACCGGGCAATGGTCGGATCACCCCCTTCATTTCCATGTTCAATAAAGTTGAAGAAACTTTAAAAATGGGTAGATTACACTCCACAGCAACGGTGTCCAGCAGTTGTTTTCCGTTTACTTGCAAATAAGAGTAGATTGACTGTTCTGTTTCGTCCAACTCGATGAACAGCTGTTTTTGCACCGCTTTTTCCTGTTTTTCTTCCTCAATTTCCCATCCCAAGGTGTAGACCAGCTCGGCGGCAGAGGTCAATAAGTGTGCTTTTTGATATTTGATGAGGTCGTTGCAGCCCTTGCTCCATTTATCGGTCGCTCTGCCCGGCACGGCAAATACTTCGCGATGGTAGCCGTGGGCCATACAGGCAATGGTCTGTAATCCATGGTCCATTGCTGCTTTTTGAATGGCAATATCCACCCCGTAGGCCAACCCACTTACAATTACTGGGTTCAGCGGCGCCAATTCTTCAATAAATTGATTACAAAATGATGTTCCGTAGTTGGTCACGTTCCTCGTACCTACCACACTGATGACCTTTTGATTGTCCAAGTTGATATTTCCCCGTTGGAAAAGCAAAATCGGGCCATCCACGCAATGCTTCAAACGGGCAGGGTAATTATCATCCATAAAATATGTGATATCGATGTCTTCTTTGGACAGAAATTCAAACTCTTTTTGGGCTTCTTCCAAATGGACAGGATCAAAAAGACCCTTTAAGGTCATCCTTCCTATGCCATCGATTTTTAAAAGGTGATAGAGCTTGTCCTCAAAAATGGCCGATGGACTTCCACAATGGGCAATTAATTTTTTAGCGGTAACATCTCCGAAATCCGGAATTTTTTGCAGCCGTAAGACCGCAATAATTTCAGGTTCAGTCATTTGATTTGGGCGTCAAAGTTGTCCACAAAATACAGATTTTCAAATGTTAATAAAAAGTTATCCGGCCTATTTTGTACTGTCTCATTTTTTACAATATTTGTGCCTATGCGGATAGATTCATACATAGAAAAATTGTTGTTCGATTACAATTGTGTTGTAGTACCTGGTTTTGGGGCTTTCTTGGCCCACGGTAAATCCGCAGAAATTGATTTGGCAACCAATACATTGGTGCCTCCAAGCAAGACCATCTCCTTTAACGCCCAACTTTCCAAAAATGATGGTTTGTTGGTATCCCATATTTCCAAAGAAAAGAACTTGAGGTATGAAGATATGCTTCAGGAAGTGGAAAACATTGCCAAAGATTGGAACTCCAAATTGGCACAGGGCGAAAGCATTGAACTTTTTGGGATTGGTAAGTTGTGGCACAACAGCGAGCAGCGTATCCAGTTCCAACCTGAGGAAAAAATCAACTTTTTGACATCTTCCTTTGGTCTATCCACTTTTGCTGCGACTCCTATCCAGAGAGAAGTGATCAAAGAAGAGGTGGAAGAAATGGAAGAACGCATTCCTTTTATCATCACTCCGGAGAAAAGGGAACAGACATCTTTCAGGCCTTGGTTAAAATATGCTGCCGTGTTTTTGTTGGCGGTTTCTTTGGGCGTAACTTCCTATAGCACTTATGGCGACTTTCAACAGAAAGAAGTGGCCGCTCAGCAAGATGCCCAACAGGAGGTTTCCCGTTTGATCCAAGAGGCCACGTTTTTTGAAAGTGCTCCTTTGGAGCTCCCGGCCATCAACATTAATGTGACAAAAAAGCGATTGGGCAAGCACCATGTAATTGCCGGTGCTTTTCGTGAGGAGCAAAATGCCGACAAAAAAGTAGCGCAACTCAAGAATAAAGGGTACAATGCCTTTTACTTGGGCGTGAACAAGTATGGACTTCACCAAGTGGCCTACGATAGTTTTGACGAACCAAAAGAGGCACTCGCCTTTTTAAGAAAGGTAAAAGCCGAAGATTCAAGGGATGCTTGGTTGCTTTCCGAGAAATAATCCCGCTTTCGTTTAAAACCATTCCACACTTCAATATCTTTGCGCAAAATTTAAAGGTATGCGCGCTAAAAAACCCAGTGAATCCCGCACGGTAATGACCGATTTGGTGTTGCCCAGTGAAACCAACCCCCTCAACAATCTTTTTGGCGGGGAACTCTTGGCCCGTATGGACCGAGCTGCCAGTATTGCGGCCCGTAGGCACAGCCGACGAATCACTGTGACTGCTTCGGTGAACCACGTAGCTTTTAACAGAGCGGTGCCCTTGGGCAGTGTTGTAACCGTTGAAGCGGCCGTTTCTCGCGCATTCAATACTTCCATGGAGATTTTTATCGATGTTTGGATCGAGGATCGCTTTACGGGAGAGCGTACCAAGGCCAATGAGGCGATTTATACCTTTGTTGCGGTGGATGATACCGGGAAACCAACCGAAGTACCCGCATTAGACCCAGAAACCGACTTGGAAAAGGAACGTTTTGCTGCCGCCCTGAGGAGAAAACAGTTGAGTTTGGTGCTTGCCGGTAAAATGAAACCTGCGGATGCTACGGAGCTCAAAGCGCTTTTTACTTCTTAATACTTAAAAAGCAAAATTATCCGGATCTGGGCCAAACCGTTTGCCTTTTTCCAATCCATCGAGCAGTTCTACGTCCTCTTTTGATAATTCAAAATCGAAAAGGTCGGAGTTGGCGACAATACGTTCTTTTTTGGATGATTTTGGAATCGTGACCACACCTTTTTGCAGATCCCATCGTAACACGACCTGGGCAATGGTCTTTTCATATTTTGATGCCAGTTCTTTCATAACGTCCAGATCAAAGATATTTCCCTGCATCAACGGGGACCACGCTTCGTATTGAATTCCTTTGGAATTGCAGAAATCAATCAAGTCCTGTTGCACCAAATAGGGGTGGAATTCCATTTGGTTCACCATGGGCACAATCTCTGCAGAGCTCAATAAATCTTCCAAATGATGCTGTAAAAAATTGCTCACGCCAATGGCCCGGACTCTTTTTTCTTTGTACAACTTTTCCAATGCCTTCCATGTTTCCTTGGAAATTTCGCCTTTGGGCCAATGCACGAGGTACAAATCCAGATAATCGGTACCCAAACGTTCCAAACTGGCGTCAAAAGCCTTTAAAGTAGCATCATACCCCTGATCGGTGTTCCAGACCTTGCTCGTTAAAAAAACATCCTTTCGGTCCACGTTGCTTTCACGGATACCCGTGCCAACGCCCTCCTCGTTTTCATAAATGGACGCAGTATCTATATGGCGATAACCATGGTTCAATGCAGCTTTTACGGCATTGATCACTTCGCTTCCGTCCTCGGATTGATATACACCCAATCCAAAATAGGGCATCTGGACCCCATTGTGCAATTCAAAAGAGCCTTGTAAATCTGTTATTTCTTTCATAGTGTTACAGTTGATAGATCCAATCTTCGGGATTCAAACGATTAGAGTCCTTATACAAATAGAACTTCAATTTGGTGGTGCCGTCCAACCGATTGGTATTTATTTCTCCCAATGCCTCTTTGGCGGTCACTTTATCCCCTTTTTTTACGAAGAGATTGGACAAGTTATAGTATGTACTGATGTAGTTTCCGTGTTTAATCTGTACCCCTTTGTTTCCACCTGGGACAGATAAGATAGCAATAACCTCACCCTCAAAAATGGCCCTTGCTATACTGCCTTTATCTGTGGTGATGGTAACTCCGTTGTTCCTATGTTTGATTCCCGGATAGAGTTTATCGGCATACACACCATATCCTTGGCTTTTTATACCTTTTTCCACTGGCCAAATGAGCCTTCCCTTATTGGATGAGAAGTTATCGGCCAATAGTTTCGCTTCTGGCGTTAGGGCGAATGTGGCACTGCTTGCAGAGTTTCCTGAGCTTTTATTGGAACTTGCAATTGCGCTTTTGATCATTCTCTCTATCTCTCGATCAATTTTGCGGGCCTCCTTTTGCTTTTCTGCAATTGCAGATGTGTATTTGGCTTCGTTTTGTTTTATGCTCGTTAAAAGGCTTCTTTGTGACTCTATTTCTTTGGACAGTTCCGCCTTAGCTTTCTGATTCTCCGCAATAAGTTGGTCCTTTTCCTTTCGTTGACGTACCAAGTCTTGATTCAATTGGGTAAGTTCCTCTGTTTTTTTGACAATCCCCTCACCTTGCTTCTTCCGATGCTTTGCATACTGCTGCATGTATTGAAGTCTTTTAAATGCTTGATAGAAATTTTCGGAAGACAACAGGAACATCAAGCGGTTGTTCTGCGATTTGTTCTGATAGGTTTTTTGAATGAGCTCAGCGTAATCATCCTTTAGGATTTTTAAATCTTCACGGAGCTTACTGATATTTCTGATATTGACATTGATCTGCCTGTTGAGCAAATTGGACTGTTGATTGGTAACACGAATCAGTTCTTGACGGACATTTATTTTGTTGTCCAAAGCTTCCATCTGATCCAAAACAGTTCCCTTTTCCTTACGCTCGGCGAAGAGCAGTCTGTTGATTTCCTTAATTTCTTCCTGAAGACGTTCCCGCTTGGATTCCAAAGCCTTTTGCTCACTGGTTTGAGCAAATGACTTTACCGAGATAAAAAATATAACTATCAAACAGTAAACACAATATGAAAATTTACCTTTCATATTACTTTAATGTAATTTTATCGTATCCATTGGGCACTTTATAGGGAAATGTCATGGATTTATCCAGTTCCAAGTTACGAAAACTTAAATCTATAGTGGTTAATTCCCCTTTTTCCTCTGCCACTATCTTAATATCCTCCGGAAGTATTTTTCCAGAAATATCCTGATAGGTATAATTTGCCATTAACTGTCTTGAGCTTGCCGGTTGGGATATTTGTTGGGAGGCTATTTTGAAATTTTTGGGCTCCAATTGAAACAGTATCTTAAAGAATTCCTGCGCAGCTTTTGGCTTTAGTTGATAGTTGCCATTGTACACTTCCGAGTTGAACTTCTCCTTTCTTAAATCGATAACGGCATTTCCAAGAAGTAGGTTCTGCACTTTTTCGAAATTCAATTCCGTTCCGAGCATATCACTTAAGTAACTAAAGTCGCCATCAAAATATTCGTTCTGGAGCTTGTTGTAGAAAGACACCTTTTCTGGGGTGATATGGGCCTTGACCACACCAAGGGGCGCACTCATCCATATCACCTTATCCTTTTCCATTCGAAGGCTTACGTTTACCCCTTGGGAATCGTCTCCGTTGGTATAATCAATCTTGACCCGCCCCCTCAAAGTCTTGAACTTGGGCTCATTGGAATAATGGGCATTGATGATATTCTTCGCCGATAACTTTGGATTGATTTCTCCTCCCGTGATGGACTTGGTACTTTTACAGGCACCAAGTGCAAGAAGAAAGGCTGTAATCAAGCCGATTCTAGATATGTTTTTATATAGGTTCATTATAATCCTGAATTGATCTTGTTCAAATATTCGTTCGCTTTTTGGGTATTTCCAATTTTGGAATACCCTTCGGAAAGCTGCCGGTAGATTTTATTCTTCAAACCATCGTCGTCCAATAAGTAGTCCAGACCACTTTCCAAAACCTCTACACCTTTATTGGGATTTCCCGTATTGTTCAAAGCTGTTCCGTAGGCATAATAAAAATAGGGCTGCAAGGGATAGGCATCTAACGCTTCTTGGGAATCGTTCAATAACTTTTTAAAATTTGACGCTGCTATTAATTGCTCCATCTGGGCCTTTTGTTGGGCCAATGGGTCATCCGGGTTTGCGCGGTTTTCTACGATAGGTGCCGCATCCGGTTGTTTATCCTTTTGAAGGGAATCGCTTATTTTTTCCTTGAGGTTCGATTTCAATTGAGAACTCTCCAGGTCATCCAGCACTTTCGATGCTTCCCCATACTTTTTCATTTTGAATAGGGAAACAGCCATGTTCTGCTGCAGTTTTTTATTTTGATAAGGTATTCGTTCTTTAATGCTCTCCATGGGACTACCTTGTTTGTCCAGAATGGTCAGTAAATTGTCCAAATACCAATAATCGGTAGGTTCTGATAACAATGCCGCAACGGCGTAATCTTGTGCCTGCACATATTTTTTATCCAACATATAGGCTTTGGCGAGTTCATAGTCCACCACGCTGTTGTCAGGCTCCAATTGCTTACACTTCAGGAGCAAATCCACGGCCCTATCGTAGTTCTGGATGCCTTTTTGCTTTAATGCTTCAAAAAAGTTTTCTTGAAACTCATCGGTATATTCTTCCAGGTAAACATCAGCACTTTCCTGTTCTTCTTGGGCATAGGTATCGTATTGCATCAGTATTGATGCTCCCAAAACCAACCAAACAAGAAGTTTCTTTTTCATATAAACATCCTAAGTCCCCATCAAACTAAAAGCTATTCTAAAGTTATTCCAAAACGGAATAATCTCCAATACTAATGGTCTCAAAATTACCATTGTACACCACATAGTTTCCAATCATGGCATTGTCCAAGTTGGCATTGCTAATCTTGCTATTGCTCTGAATCAGACTGTTCTTTACCGTTGAGTTTTCCAAAACGGTGTTCGCCCCAATGGACACATAAGGTCCGACCGTTGTGTTTTTTAAAACAACATTCTCCCCAATAAAACAGGGCTCAATAATATTGGCGTTTTCCTGTTTTACGGAATTGGCCACCATTTGCTCTCCTTCCTTCTCCAAAAAGCCCAACATACGCTGATTTGTTTCCACGGTCACGTTTTTGTTACCACAGTCCATCCATTCGTCCACTTTACCGGGAACAAATTTCATGCCCTTCTCCATCATGCGTTTGATACCGTCGTTGATTTGATATTCGCCTCCATGGGTAATATCGTGATCTAGAACGTGCTGAAGTTCATTTTTGAGCACTTCCACATCCTTGAAGTAGTAAATGCCGATTACGGCCAAATCAGAAACATACTCCTGCGGCTTTTCGACCAATTCGACTATTTCGTTGCCATCGTTCAATTGAACCACCCCGTAGGCTTCGGGACGCTCCACCTGTTTTACCCAAATAACACTGTCAGCGGATTTATCTAGATCAAAGTCAGCACGAATCAAGGTGTCGGCGTATGCAATTACTGCCGGGCCACTCAAGGATTCTTTGGCACTCATAATGGCGTGACCTGTTCCCAATGGTTGATCCTGCCTGTAAATAGAACCTTTGGCCCCTAGTTCATCGGCCAGTTCCATTAAGCTTTCAACCACATCGTCTCCAAAAAAGGCAGGGTCGCCCAAAATAAAGGCAACTTCTTCTATGGGCTCTCCCAAGACCTTGGCGATGTCAGTTACCAATCGGTGTACGATGGGCTTTCCCGCAACGGGAATCAATGGTTTAGGAACTGTTAATGTGTGTGGTCTAAGACGGGACCCTCTTCCCGCCATGGGTACGATTATTTTCATATGTCACACACCTGCGAAGGCAGGTGTCTTTATTTTATGTGTTAAACATTGTTTATTATCGACTTGATTCAACAAGTTTCATCTTAAGTTATTGTAATTCAATTTCCAGTTTAGACTGATATCAACCCAATTGGGATTAAAATCTTCTATTAATCCGATTTTCCAGTCTCTTTTCCATTTTTTCATTTGTTTCTCTTTCTTTACAGCCTCTTCTCCATTTTCAAACTTCTCAAAATAGACCAACTTGTCACAATTGTACTTAGCCGTGAAAGATTGCGGATAAACTTTTAATTTATGCTCTTTTACTCTTTCATCAAGATTGTCGGTAACTCCTATATAAAGTACCCCGTTTGGTTTGTTGCTCATTATATAAACATTCCAAAACCTCATGATTTCAATGTTTTGTTACGTTCACATCCTTTCCCTAAAGGATTCCTGCCTTCGCAGGAATTTTACTTGGTTCCAGTACTTCCGAATCCGCCTTCGCCCCTATCGGTATCCGAGAGC
This sequence comes from Flagellimonas aurea, assembly GCF_017313785.1. GTDB lineage: Bacteria > Bacteroidota > Bacteroidia > Flavobacteriales > Flavobacteriaceae > Flagellimonas > Flagellimonas aurea. Next base: position 574,574 of record NZ_JAFLNL010000001.1, on the reverse strand, counting down.
GATTCCACTTCTTCCCATTCCGCACGCTCATGCTTTGCTATGACCATTTGGGCAATGCGTTCGCCGTTTTCAACAGTGAAATCCTCATTGGAAAGGTTGACCAAGATAACGCCAACGTTTCCACGATAATCGGCATCGATGGTGCCGGGAGCATTGAGTACTGTTATCCCTTTTTTTGCTGCTAATCCGCTTCTAGGACGCACTTGTGCTTCGTAACCCACAGGAAGCTCCATAAACAATCCTGTTGGCACAATTGTCCGTTCCAATGGTTTCAATGTAATGGGGGCCTTCAAATCCGCCCTTAAATCCATTCCCGCCGAAGCAAGGGTTTCGTAATGTGGCAGCTTGTGGCCCGATTTGTTAATGATCTTAATCTTCACGTTTTATAAAAATGCTTCTTAGTTTATCTGCTTCCATCTTGTACACTAGCCCCAAAAATAACAAAAACAGTAGGCTGCCGGCTATTAAATTTCTATTAAAAACATAGAACGAAAGTATTGAAAATACGAGCGATACGGACATGTAGAATACAATTTTCCGCATATTGTACGGTATGGGATAGTATTTTTTTCCATAGTGATAGGATAGCAGCATCATACTTGCGTAGGCCGCCAAAGTGGCTAATGCAGATGCCATATATCCCATTTTTGGAATCAAAGTGATGTTGATGACCAAGGTGATGATGGCCCCTACGGATGAAATATACGCCCCAAACTTGGTTCGGTCCGTTACCTTGTACCATACGGACAGATTGTGGTAAATACCTAAACAGAAACTTGCCAAAAGTATAATGGGAACCACATCCAAGGCTTCCCAGTACACAGGGTTGTTGAGAAGCAATTTTCCCAAGACATCGATAAAAACGATAACCCCCAAAAGAATGATGCTACCTAGAATTACAAAGTAATTGGTAATCTGTGCGTATGTTTTTTGGGGCTTCTCACTTTTGGCATGACTAAAGAAAAATGGTTCCACTCCCATGCGGAAAGCGGTTCCAAACAGTGTCATAAAGAGTGCCAATTTATAGCAGGCTCCGTATTTCCCCACTTCGCTCTCTGCAATGTCTGATGGGAGTAGTTCGGTAAGCAAAATCTTATCCAATACCTCGTTTATGGTAAAAGCTATTCCTGCCACAAGGATGGGACCTGCATATTTCATCATTTGTTTCCAAATATCAAGGTCGAATTTATAGGACGCCTTGATATAAGTGGGAAGCAAAATCAATAATGTTACTCCGCTGGCAATAACGTTCGATATCAAAACGTAATGGATTTCCCAATTGGGCTTATAAATAGATGCCATGAAGCCTGAACCTGACTCTTTCACCATCTGTGGCAGTACAAGCAGGAAAAATACATTAAAAGCCAAGTTTATGGCCACATTAATGGTCTTTAACACGGCATAACGCAGAGGTTTCTCATTGGCCCTGAGCAATGCAAACGGGATAATCACCACGGCATCCAGCACCAAAATATAGGTGGTAAACTTGAGGTAATCGGCATTGATGTTGGTAACACCTGAAAGCCATTCTTTTAGGGAAAGGGCCAAAATCAAAAATAACAAAGAAGAACCCAATAAGGATATCAGCGATGTTGAAATTACTTTTGCCTTGTCCTTGCTTTTGTGATAGAAACGAAAAAAGGCCGTTTCCATTCCATAGGCCAAGAACACATTAAAAATGGCAATCCATGCATATATATTGGTGTACTGCCCATATCCTGATGCATTCTCGAAAACTGCGGTGTACAGCGGAAGTAGGAAGAAAGAAATGACCCTTGGCATTACCGTGGCCAAACCATAGATAAATGTCTGTTTAAAAAGCCTTTTTAATGGATTCAATAGGTGTTGCTTCTTTAAAAACCTTGATTAGGTGGCTACAAGTTACGCAAAAGCCATTATTACCTAAACCTTATTACCTTAAGAAAAACAAAAAGGCCACCGAATGGGTGGCCTTTTAAAATTAATGAATGGTTATTTTAACTCTATTTATTTGATTGTATGTTTTGTAGAAAACCTGCCCTAATTTTTGGGGTATCTACAGCTATCGCTGACCTATAATGTTGAGCCATCATATTGTGATTCCATGTAGGTTTATATCTATCATAATAATAGTCGTATAACCCAGGGAAATCATTTCTTAAATTGTTAATATAATTAACTTGCTCCTGAGGGCTCATATTTGCAGGATCTAAATCTCCTTTTTGAGCAGCTGAAAGCATTTTTCTGTAAATTTCAGCATGTATTACTTCATGAGCAAAAGCAACTGCACCGCCTAAGTCGGATATATTAGCTAATTGAGTATTGCTAAATTCAACTGTAATATTATAGTTTTCAGGAGGATTGGTATATTCCATGCAGGAGGACTCATGTTATTGAATCTCTTCAATCCATACTACATCATACCTTTTAATCATTCCATGCTTATCTATTTCATATAGATAAATTTTTTCAAACACCTCATCATTGAATAATATCTTAATTGTTTTATCTTTTTCTCCTTCTTTTATCAGACTTTTTCTTTTAGTTTCTGCTAATTCTAGGAAGGATGAGATGTTTAAGATATCTATGTTATCCAATTTTGAGTTCAGGACTACTTCCAATTCTCTTTTTGGATTCCACTCAAAATGTTCTTTATTAATATAAAAATGTGTTTTTTTATTATCATTTACTTTTTTTGAAACAGAACACCCTATTTCTTTATTTATATTAAAAGATAAATGAACAATGTCCTTGGTTTGTGAATACAAAAAGGGATATGAAAATCCTATAAATAAAATAATTAAAAACTTTTTCATTTTCAGTTGCATGTTTTATTGCCTGTGCTTTTAAAGTTGCTAATCACATTTTTTATACGGGTTTGTTCCGTTCCTGGCAATTCATTCCAAGAGGTTGTTCCTTGTAACCCTTCCCAAGCAAGATCATTATAAAATTGATTGGAGTGTTGGTTATTGTCAAATTCCTTTAAAATATCAACTATTGTCTGTCTATAATGGGCAGCCATTTGTTCGTGCTGCCAGTTTTTTACATATCTTCTATAATAATCATATATCCCTGGAAAATCATTTATAGAAACATTTCCTCCCACTGATCTAACCTTTCTGTATAGTTCAGCATGTATTGTTTCATGAGTCAAAGTTCGTGCCAAACCTAAAACTGTTCGAGAAGGTAACGTATTTCCATTGATCTTAACTTCAATAATATTAGTTCCACCATTATTAGTGACGGCATTAGTTGTATTAGGTAGATTATAATCCATTGAATACTTCAAATGCGCCACCGGAAACTCCCCATCAAATTTTTGTATGGCATCCCTAAACTTTTTGCCTGTAGCATCTAATTTATCATACACACACTTGGCCTTGCCAGTAAGGTTGTTGAATATATGAACTTCTATAACTGTTGTAGGCCCTGCCACATCTTCAACGGTTTGCCCACCGTCAATCGGGCCTCCTCCAGGGTCAGAAGGACCTCCTCCTCCGGTTCCTGTTTCATAACATGAATATTTTATGGTGACGTCCGCATAAAAAACACCATCTATTTCCACCCCGGCATAAATTACGTCTATCACCTCACAAACCCGCTTACTGGACATCCCGCCTTTGGCTTGATCCTTTGTTATCTTGCCCTCTTTTAAAAATGTAGATGTTATCATACCCCCATTTTCATCGTAAACTGAAACCTTCCCGGTAAAACTATCATAACCCGATTTGCCCGACATTCGTTCTAAAAACCAGTCTTCTTCAGGTTCATACCGTAAAATATGTTTTTGGATACCTCCCAAACTATCCTTTACCAATACCATATTATCATAATAAAGACGCTCTTGGTCAGTCCGTTCCATAACCAAGGTGTAAGAAGTGGCCTTTTCTTTTGTTTTTAACACATTCACTTTTGTTCGGATAATCTCACCAAAAGGTTTTTCGGTCTTGTTTCCAGTGGTGGATTTCTTCAATAAAATTTCTGTGTCCATAATTTGTGATTGGACATAAGGTGGCAGTTCAGAAAATTTTATTGATTCCCTGTCGGAAGTAATTTCTTGTGTCGGTTCAAATACTGATTCATCAATAATATGTTCTTCCCTATCGCAACTTGCTAGCATAATAGAAAAAAATAGAATCAAAATCTTTGTTGGTAATTTAAGTCTCATAATTAAAAAAATCTCATTTATTAAAGAGCTCGTCTTGAGTTGGATTTGGACCGAAAGAAAGGGCTACGGATATTTGTGCTACCGAACATAAAGCCCATAGCCCATGTACAAAGTACTTGACAAAATAGTATTATGATTTTCATTCAGACAAAGATGTATGGACTTTGACCTTGAGAAACTCGTTGTCCACAAGAAAAAACACAACGAATTCATCAAAATACTTCATTATTTTATAGGCATCCAGTTTTCCAGTAGAAGCGTCTCTAAAGAACTTTTTTTTAGGAACTTTTCTAGACTGTAAACTCTCTTTGGTTTTAAACTATATTTTGCTACGCTGTACAAGTAAGGGGTAGTGTTCCCACTAAACTAACAACTTTTTTTGACTATGGACTGGACAAAAACCTTAAAAAAACTGGGGGTTTTCCATGATTGATGGGTGAATCCATGAAAAATGGGCCAAAAAGCTCAAAACAAAAAGGCCACCGAATGGGTGGCCTTTCATTATATGAAATATTGTATTTCTAATTGTTCAACGTTTCTGCCATTGAAAATTTAGCCTCACTTTGGTTCGGCTTAATTGTTCAACGCCTCTGCACCGCCAACAATTTCCAAGATTTCGTTGGTAATCGCAGCCTGACGTGCCTTGTTGTAGGTCAACTTCAGTTCGTTTCTAAGCTCAGCGGCATTGTCGGTTGCTTTGTGCATGGCGGTCATACGGGCACCGTGCTCACTGGCAAAAGAATCCCTGATGGCCTTGAACAATTGTGTTTTCAAGGATTTAGGAATCAATTCTTTCACGATTTCCACTTTGGATGGCTCAAAAATGTAATCCGCTGCAATAGCCTCATCACCTTCCGCACCAACAATGGGCAGGAACTGTTCTGTCATCACAATCTGGGTGGCAGCGTTCTTGAACTTGTTGTACACCAATTCGATTTTGTCGTAGTCTCCTTTGGTGAACAAACGCATCAAAAGTTCTGCGATCTCGGCAACATTCTCGAAGGTCAAATCATCGTATACACGGCTCTGGTCGCCCAAAATGGTATGCCTTTTTCTAAGGATGTCATGACCTTTTTTACCAATGGTGTAGAAATCGACTTGTTTGCCCGGGTACTTGTTAGATACCAGATTGTTGCTCTGCTTGATGATATTCGAATTGAATCCACCGCAAAGCCCCCTGTTCGAGGTAATGGCAACCACCAAAACCTTGTTTACGGGCCTCTTGTCGGCATACTCGCTTCCACCGTCTCCTTCCAAACTGGCGCTTAGCCCTTGCAAGAGCTCGGTCAGCTTATCGGAATACGGACGCATCGCCGTAATAGCATCCTGAGCCTTCTTCAACTTGGCAGCAGACACCATTTTCATGGCGCTGGTTATCTGCATCGTTGATGAGATGGATGATATCCTGTTACGTATTTCCTTTAGATTTGCCATACTATTGTTTAGTATTGAGATTCTAGTATTGAGTATTGAGCACTTTTACCGACTCAATACTGACTACTGAATACTTTGGACTAATTTTTATACTTGCTTGAAAGGTCTTTACAAACCGCTGTTAATGTATCGGTAACCTCGTCGGTTAATTTACCGGATTTAAGGGTATCCAACACATCTCTATGCTTAGCGTTCAAGAACTCCAAGTAATCTTTTTCAAACTCTTTTACCTTGTCCACAGGAACATCTCTCAACAAGTTCTTGGAACCAGCAAAGATGATGGCCACCTGGTCTTCCACGGTAAATGGATCGTTCTGACCTTGTTTCAAAATCTCTACGTTTCTACGTCCTTTTTCGATAACATTCAAGGTAGCCGCATCCAAATCGGAACCGAACTTGGCGAAAGCTTCCAATTCACGGAACTGGGCCTGGTCAAGCTTCAAGGTACCTGCCACTTTCTTCATGGATTTAATCTGCGCAGAACCACCCACACGGGATACGGAGATACCAACGTTGATCGCAGGACGAACACCTTGGTTGAACAAGTCTTGCTCCAAGAATATCTGACCATCGGTAATCGAGATTACGTTGGTGGGGATATACGCGGAAACATCACCTGCCTGCGTCTCGATAATTGGAAGTGCTGTCAACGATCCACCTCCTTTTACGATAGGCTTCAAGGATTCCGGAAGATCGTTCATGGTCTTCGCAATTTCGTCATCTGCAATCACTTTTGCAGCGCGCTCCAATAATCTGGAGTGCAAGAAGAAAACGTCACCAGGGTATGCTTCACGTCCTGGGGGCCTTCTCAAAAGAAGGGATACCTCACGATATGCTACTGCCTGCTTTGACAGGTCATCATAGATGATCAAGGCTGGACGCCCTGTATCCCTAAAGTACTCGCCGATTGCCGCGCCGGCAAAGGGAGCATATACCTGCATTGGAGCAGGGTCGGAAGCGTTAGCGGCAACTATAGTGGTATAGGCCAAAGCACCTTTCTCTTCCAAAGTCTTGGCAATGGCGGCAACCGTTGATGCTTTCTGACCTATGGCAACATAGATACAATACACCGGTTCACCCGCATCGTAAAATTCTTTTTGGTTCAGGATGGTATCGATACAAACGGTTGTTTTACCTGTTTGCTTATCCCCGATCACCAACTCCCTTTGTCCACGTCCAACGGGAATCATGGCGTCGATTGCCTTGATACCTGTTTGCAACGGCTCGTTCACGGGCTGTCTAAAAATTACACCTGGAGCTTTACGTTCCAAGGGCATTTCGTAAGTCTCGCCAGCAATCGGGCCTTTACCATCGATAGGGTTTCCCAAGGTATCGATTACACGGCCAACAATTCCTTCACCAACGTTAATGGATGCAATACGCTCAGTTCTTTTTACCGTAGTGCCTTCCGTAATCTCTTTGGTCGGCCCGAGCAGTACCACACCTACGTTGTCCTCTTCGAGGTTCAAAACGATTCCCTGCATTCCACCATCAAACTCCACCAACTCGCCGTATTGTACATTGGCAAGTCCATATACACGGGCAATTCCATCACCAACCTGTAATACGGTGCCTACTTCATCCAAAGAAGCGGATGCCTCGAAACCTGATAACTGTTTTTTCAAAATTGCTGATACCTCAGCGGCTTTTACTCCTGCCATTTTTATAGACTATTTGTAAATTCTCTTTTTAATCCGTTCAATTTGTTCGCGATGCTGGCATCGTATTGGGTGTCGCCCACCCTAAGTACAAATCCCCCGATGATGCTCTCATCGATTTTGCTCTCAAGTGTTACCTTGTTTCCTGTTGCCTTGTTGACCGTATCCAAGATTTTCTTCTCCAAATCGGATGTCAATGGAACGGCGGTGGTTACATAAGCTACCTCTTCGCCCTTCAATTTTTCATGAAGGATGATGTATTTATAGGCCACTTCTTGTAACATGGCAATTCGTTTGTTACTTATTAAGGTTTGAAGAAGCCCCTTTGTAATTTCGTTGGCTCCTTTGAAGATTTCCAACAAACTGTTCTTTTTCACTTCCGACTTTATGATCGGGCTCTCCAACAAATGTTGAAGCTCCACGTTCTCGGAAATGGTCGCAGCTATCTCCCGCATGTCTTTTTCAACGGCATCGGCCGCTTTGCTTTCGACTGCGAAATCCAAGGTTGCTTTTGCGTAGCGTATGGCTGCCCTGTTTTGGTTCATGTTCCTTAGTTCAGTTTAATATCGCCCAACATGTCCTCGACCAACTTTTGTTGCTTACCTTTTTCGGACAGTTCTTCCTTGATTACTTTTTCGGCAATTTCCAAAGATAGGCTCGCTACCTGCGCTTTGATATCGGCTACGGCTGCTTTCTTTTCGCTCTCTATGGTTGCCTGGGCCTGTTTGATCATCTTATTCCCCTCTACCTGAGCCTGCTCTTTGGCCTCGGAGATAATGCTTGCTTTTATATCCCTTGCCTCTTTAAGCAATGCATCCCTTTCGGCTCTCGCTTCTTGCAACAGTCTTTCGCTGTCGGCTGTTACGTTCTGCATTTCTTTCTTTGCAGCTTCTGCAGCTTCAAGTGCACCTTTAATGCCTTCCTCACGTTTCTCTACCGCTCCAAGGATGGGTTTCCATGCATACTTTCTAAGCAAGAACAAAAGAGCCACAAAAAGCAACAATTGCCAGAAAAACAACCCGAAGGAAAACTGTTCGATTAACTTTTCCATTTATCTTAAAATATGAATTCTTTAAACTCTATCACTTTAAAATCAATGAAGGACCATAGCCAACCGCTATGGCCTTCATCAATGTTTTAACGGTTATTAAGCTGCAAAAAGAGCTGCGAAACCGATACCTTCAATAAGGGCTGCCGCAATCAACATTGCTGTTTGGATCTTACCAGAAGCTTCAGGTTGACGTGCAATGGCTTCCATTGCCTGTCCACCGATTCTACCGATACCCAATCCTGCTCCGATTACGATCAAACCAGCACCTACGATGTTTGGAATTGTCATGATATATGAATTTAAATATTAAACGTTCTACTCTTAATTAATGATGGTCTTCTTCCACCGCCATACCAAAATATAGGGCGGACAACATAGTAAAAATATATGCCTGCAATGCCGCCACCAACAGTTCCAACAAAGAAAGTGCGAATGCCAACAAGAAGGACAATGGGCTTCCTATCCAGTTCTTAAATATGAACATCAACCCGATAATACTCATTAATACCACGTGACCTGCGGTGATGTTGGCATACAAACGAATCATCAATGAAAATGGCTTGATGAACGTCCCCAACAATTCGATGGGCGCCAATATAATCTTCATGGGAACCGGTACGCCGGGCATCCAAAAGATATGCTTCCAGTAGTTTTTGTTCCCCGTAAAAGTTGTGATAAGGTAAGTGATCATCGCCAAGGCAAAAGTAACGGCGATATTGTTGGTTACGTTTACACCAAGTGGGGTAAGCCCCAATAGGTTGATGACCCACACAAAGAAGAATACGGTAAGCAAATAACTCATGTATTTTTTGTACTTGTGCTCTCCAATATTTGGAATGGCAATCTCATCACGAACAAAAAGTACCAAAGGCTCCAAAAACCTTCCGACACCTCTTGGCATGGTGCTCTTCTGATATCTTTTCGCCATGGAACGGAAAACCAAAAACATCAAAAGCGCAACGGCCATTATAAAAACAACATTTTTGGTAATGGAGAAATCCAGTGGCTTTTCGTTGGTCGGATGGGCATCATCCACTACCAAATCCTCGCCAAAAGCATCCTCGGTATGGGTTTCGTCTCCGTGATGACCACCAAAATTAATGGTTCCCTCGGCATCGGTCTTGTATATTTTGTTGTGATAAAGTGCGTAGTGATTTCCATCCACTTCAGCTACGGCCTCCCCATGCTCAAACTGTGAAGAAGAAAAAACCTTGAGTCCATTATCCCAAAGAATCACAGGAAGCGGGAATCCGATGTATTTGTGCTCTCCTTCATCCGTAGTGTAGGAATACAGATTGAAGTCATACGAATCCAACAAGTGATGATCGATATATTCCTTGATTTGGGTCTTTAAATCATGCGCACCGGTTTCAACTTCTTCTCCCTCATGATTTTGGGCCGATACAAATCCCGCAATTAAAAAAATTACGGCAACTAGTTTTTTACTGAAAAAAGAATATCGCATATGATCCAACTATGGGTCCTCAAAAATTGGTGCAAAAATACATTGCTCCTTCAAAAGAAAAAAGCTTTTTCGGGTATTATTTTTTTCTTTGTTTTTTTTGAATAAAATCCACCCTTTGTTACACAGTATTAAGCAGTTTCACCAAAAAGTAGGTTTCCAGAACGAGCGCAAATCCATAGGGTACAAAGAACACAAGGAACTCCAAACGCTCCAGAGTGCCGTCCAAAATATAGGAGGGGTATAGAAAAATGAAAAAAAGTGCAAACTTTAGAAGACTCCCCCCTAAAAAAAAGAAGCCGAGCAAGTCCCTGTATTTGTTCCTGAAAATGTAAATGGCAAAAAAAACGATCAAAGCCATTATCAGGTTGAGCACATAGCTCTTTATAACATGTAATGAGTGCGGGTCATGGCCCTTGCCCTCCAAAATCCATGACTGTGCAAAGAACAAGGCTATTAATCCTACTAACAAAAGGAAAACAAATCGAATAGGGTAAGTCCTTAACTTCAATCGTTGATTTTTTTGACCTGTTGAATTACCAAATATATGGAAATACCAACCGCAAGTACAGTACAGATGGGCAAGAATACTCTTTCCGTCCGAAAATGACCATCCAGCCATTTACCGCCCCATACCCCCAAATAAATGACAACGCCCATTTGAATGGCGGAACCAGACAAACGGGCGGCTGTATTGATTGTCTTTTTATACTTTTTAGGAGGCTTTTGCTGGCTCATTCTTTGTGGTTGACTGCATTTTGGTTGCGGATGCAGATGCAGCACCCTTGCCCATGGTACAGGCGGCATTGAAGGTTGCCCCGGGTTCTACGGCCAATTTTGCTACGCTTACGGTGCCTTCGATATATGCAGAAGATTTTAAGGAAAGGAGGTCCTTTACATTGAGCTCACCATTGAATTTACCTTCGATATCAGCATTCACACATTCTACTTTTCCGTTGATATAGCCATCCTTTCCGATAACGACCTTACCGGACGTGGTCACATTGCCCTCCAGTTTGCCATCTATTCTAAAGTCGGCTTCCGAAGTAATATCACCTTTTATTTTAGTGTTCTTTTCAATTCTGTTGGGCTGCCCGCCAAATTCATTCATAGGTCGTGGTTTTTTGTTGTCAGAAAACATAGTGTTCTAGGGTTTTGGGGATTAAAATTGTGCTTTGTATGATTCCAAATTCTTATGGACCTGTATAATTTTATAATTGTCGGATAAAACTACAAAATTCTCATCTTTAATGAGGTAGTCCTTATTGTTTTTTATAAGCTCAGCAAAGCCCAGGGCGAAATCTTGGGATGGAAACCCATGTACCACCACAAACTCATCTTCCAAATTATAGATGTCCTTGGATACAATGTTCTTGTAATTTAGTTCGTCCACTACCTCGACCAAACGGTTTTTGAGCTTGGTCGCATTTTCATCATTCTTGATCTTGAACGGAAAAACCACTTTCCAGTTTCCTGCTCCTGTGGAACCTGTTTCTGGGGAAAATTCCTTGGTTTCCAATTTGGGGAGTTGTTCCTCTACCATCTGTTCGGCCTTTTTGCCCTCGGGATTGTTGGGATAGGTGAGTGCTACATAGTTCAAAGCTTCCTTAAAGGGTTCAAAACCTTGCAAACGGCCAATGGCGTTCGCTTTCAGCATCTCGAACTTGGGCACAATGGGGTCTCCAGTAAATTGGTTGATATATTCTTCCGATTGGGTAATAACTTCCAAAAATTGCTGCTGTTCATACTTTTTGAACAAGGCCGCATACCTCGCATCAGGACTATCCGTATTTCCGTCAAGTACAGCCTGTGGGTTCAACAAAATTTCTGCGTAGCGTGTATCCGGGTGATTGGTAATAATGTTCTGTTTCATGTCCATTGCCAATGGGCTTCCGGATTCCTCGTAAATCTTGTACAGATTATATTTTGATGGCAAAATCAAACGCTCTTCGGGATTGGAGGACAGTACGCGCTCCAATTTGGCAGCGGCCAGCATATTGTCCTTGAACTTCTCTTTATAAATCAGTCCTAATTGATAATTGGCGAAATTGCGTTCACCCTTCAAACTATCGATAACGGCCACATCGGTGGGCACTTGTTCCAAATAATAGTCGACTGAATATTTTTGGTCCTCGGTCAACACTTCTTCGTTGGCAGCAATCTCCTCTCCTGTTGCTTCGGAAACCAAGGTTTTGGATTTGTTGCTCCAGCGCCAATCGTCCTCTAAATTCCTTGTGCCCCAACGGGTCTTAAAATCGTTTCTGCCGTGGCCCAGACTGGTAATGTTATAGAAATAGAACTTTCCCTGATTCTCTTTACCGCCCTTACTGTTGGCAAACGTAGCAAAACCGGCATTGGTACGTTCCAGTTGTTTCTCCGCCTCCGCTTCTTCCTTGCGTTTCATCTCGGCAATATGGTCCTCAAAATAAGCGGTTCGTTCTGCAACGGGCATTTGGTACAATGTAATCACACTATCGGCGTGCTGAACGATATCCTCATATTTGATTACATCCTCTAGGTTGTCCAGTTTTTTACTGATATTGCGATGCTTTCTTGTGTTTTCGTTCAGGTTGGTCAAAGTACTATCGTAGTAGGAACCTGCCAATCGATATTCATCCTTATCAAAATAATAGTCTGCCAAACTTTGATAGTTCAAGGCGAACAACTTGCGTTCTCCTTGGGTCGCCTGAATCGATTTGTTATAATAAGCCAAGGCCAAACTATCCTCTTCGTAGGCCAAATGATAATCGGCCACTTGACGGTAGATTTTGTCCAAAAAGGGCCGGTTCTCCCGGTTCTCTTCCAAATCGGTGAGGTATTCCAACATCCCCTCTCGGTTTTCTTCAGCAAGTTCGGTGTTCTGTATTGTCTTTAAATAGGCATTGATCATGTACACCCGTGGTGATTTACGGTTGAGCTCTATGACCTTGTTGTAGGCATAGTTGGCACTGTCCTGATGCCCCAATTGGTCGTACAACTGCCCGATTATGAACAGGTATCTTCCCTTTTCGGGATTCTTTTTGGTGTACGCTTGAGATATTTTTAATTTTTGAATGGCGGTATCGGGCGCATTCAAGTTGATATAGCACTGGGCGAGAACCGCATTGGCATCGGCATATTCCTGGTCCTTCAGCTTTTCGTATTTGAAAAGTCGCTTCAAGTTTTTAATGGCCACTTCGGGGTTGTCCAACCGCATGTTGGTTTTTTCCCGCCAAATGGTGGCTTCGTTCAATTTGTCGCTCTTGCTGTACTTTCTAAGGATGTAGTTGAAAGATTCCAGCGCGGGAATATAACGCTGGTCAAAATAGCGGGACTTCCCCAACAAAAGAAACGCTTCATCGATCTGTGGATTGCGCTCCTCGTCCTTGATGTCCATGCTGTGCTTTTGGATGGCCTTGGTGGCCTTTTCCTCTGCAATAAGAAAGTTGGGGTTGTTGTCCTCGGAGTCCAGTTTTATCTCATCGGTCACCTTGAGTCGCTCCACGGGAAGGATTTCCCAATAGTCGTCACGGTAGTTGGCATTGATTTCTTCCAGCCCTTTTTGAAAGGCCAGGTTACCGTTGTACAAGGTATTGAACTCGGTATTGATGGCGTGCCAATTTCGATTGATGAACTTGTCCTTTTGGGTGGAACAGGCATTGAATGCAAGTCCTCCCAAAACCATGGCGCCTAAAAATGTATGATGAAGCTTCAAAATTATCGATAATCTTGTGTAACCTTAAACTCAAAAATGAGCGGATTATTATAAGGCTTATCGATAAAATGCAAGAATTTTAATGTCGCTTTTCAAACATCAGCCTGCAAAGAAGGCTTCGAGTTCCTTCATGGTTTCCGCAGAGGTATGGATATCCTTCACAATTTCGCCCTTGTTGAGCACCACGATCCGTTCACAAACTTCGGTTACGTGGATCAAATCGTGACTGGAAACCAAAACAGTGACCCCATCTTTGGCCGCCAGATCTTTGATGATTCCCTTTAATCGGATTTGGGTGGTCGGGTCCAAATTGGCAAAAGGCTCGTCCAAGATCACCACTTCGGGGTTGCCGATAAAGCTGGCCACAATGCCCACTTTCTTTTGGTTTCCTTTGGAAAGGTCCCGCAAATACTTTTTCTGGCCCAAGATCTCATCGTGAAAGAAATCCTCAAAATTGGACAACAGGGCATCCACATCGGCCTTGTTCCTGCCGCGCAGCTCCCCGATAAAGTAGAAGTACTCCTCGGGGGTGAGGTACCCGATCAAAAAGGTCTCATCGATAAAGGCAGAGGTAAAGGGTTTCCAATCCTCGCTCTGGTCCACTTGCACATCTTTATTGATGATATGGCCGGATGAGGGCTGAATCAAATCGAGCAACAAACTGAAAAGCGTTGTTTTCCCCGCTCCATTGTTCCCGACCAAGCCAAAGCTCTGTCCTTTGGGAATCTCCAAGCGGTCAATGTTCAAAACGGTGTTCTCACCGTAGGTCTTGGTCAAATTATGAACTGTGATCATGTATTTTATATTAATGGTGTGTTATTTCTGTTTGTATGCTAGTAAAGTTTTGTATTTCTCCTTTTTATAGATGCCCTCGATCATGGTGAACACTTTGTTCTTGAAAACGAACCCGAGTAAACCAAAAACGGCCACAAAAATGTATCCGGCCATGGGGTTGATCAAAAAGTGGCCAATGGCATAAATACCGATGGGCAATACCAATTTTGGTAAAGTGAGCAGAAGCGTTTTTGCGTTAAAAGCCTGCTTGTCTCCAAATGCCTTTTTGTTGGAGGTAAGATCTATCGGGGTTTTGACGTAAGCTCCGCCCCAAAGCACCAGATAGCTGTTTATACCAATATTATAAATGCCCCCTACCAAAACGGCAGCATAGGCTTCCCATCCAAAATAGATATAGAAAGTGGCCAAAATGGTGGATATAATGGTCGCAATAATCACCAAATACCATTTTGAGGAGAGGTATTCGCGATATTTGATGTTTTGGCTCATCATCAAGGGGTAATAACTACTGTCCCAACTGGGCACGTACTGCCCAAAACTGAACAGGAAACCGCCGGTAACGAATATCCCTGCAAAGATTTTCCAGAAAGGGCCATCGTAAACTTCCAAAGCCCCGGTAAAAAACAGGAGTCCATAAAATATAAAGAAGGCGCCTGCAATTACGGCAGAACGTGATCGTTTGTTTCGTTTTATCAGTTTGATGTCGTTCTTCAGGAAGGTTCCCAAATTCCCAAAGCGATCCAACCATTCGAGGTTTTCGGTCTTGGCCTCGGTCTGTTTCTTGGCCAAACCGCCATCCAGATACATATGTTTTTTAAAATAGGCAAAGGCGCCATAATACAATCCTATCAAAATCAACCAAGGGATAATCGCCGTCCAAGGGATGTCGTAGAAAAAATCGAAAATTGGACCGGTATAGATGGTAATATCAAACCATTGGTAATACTGTGATGCACCCGCAACAATGAACAATGCCGCAATGACATAAAAAACCACATTCTGGTTGTTCACCATTACATTGATAAAGTTGTTACAGTAAATTATGGCCATTAATGCCAGATGCCAACCTACGACTTGCAAAGGTGGATATCCCTCCACAAGTAAAACTATACTAAACGGAATAAAGAAGAAGGCATGTGCAAGGTTAAAGAAGGATATGACCGTTTTTCCCAATGAAAAATTGACCACTTTGCTCTTGCTAATGGGCAGATAGAGCAAAGGTTTGATATTGGTGACGGGCATTTTTTGCAGCATGTACCTAAACACTAGGTCAAAGGCCAAATAATAGATCATAAACTGATTGACAACACGAAGCGGATCCCCAATTTCCATTTCCTTGATCAAGAAAAAGGCTCCGACACCCATTCCTAGGAAAACCACAATAAAGTATAGGGCCCCCAAGGCCATCAATATCTTAAACCAAATCTCGGTCTTAAAAGTTGCTGACCTAAAAAAAGACTTCCATTGGAGTCCAATAAAATGTTTGAGCATGGTTGGCGTTTTTTTAGTTGGTGTCTAATTTATCGGATTTGTTACAGAAGAGACATGCTTTTTATAAAAATAGGCGTGCAAAAAGTATGTAATGCTTAATTTTGCAGCAAAATTCGATACATGAGTCATTTTCATGCCCTAAAAATAGCCGCGGTGGACCGATTGACGCCAAATGCCGTGGCCCTTACCTTTGACATACCGGAAAACTTAAAAGAGGATTACAGCTTTAAAGCTGGTCAATACATTACCTTAAAATTCTCTTTGGATGGAAAGGAACTTCGCAGGGCCTATTCCATTTCATCACCACCTTCGTCTGGAAAATTGACGGTGGGTATCAAAAAAATGGAAGGGGGAACTTTTTCCGTCTTTGCCAACGAGCAGTTGAAGGCTGGGGACGAAATTGAGGTAATGGTCCCCGAAGGGCGCTTTATTTTTGATGCCTCTTCTCCAAAAAAGATAGCGGCTTTTGCAGCGGGAAGCGGTATTACTCCCATCATGAGCATTGCCCAAACAGTTTTGGAGAGCAACACAGAAAGCAATTTTGTCTTGGTCTTCGGAAATCAATCTCCCGAAGAGACCATGTATTTTAAGACCATACAATCCATTAAGGAACGTTATGGAGACCGCTTTTTTGTACAGTATGTGTACAGCAGGTCCACCGAGGAAGATGCCCTTTTTGGACGGATAGAGCGTTCGACCGTGAATTTTGTGCTCAAAAACAAGTTCAAGGGAACCGAGTTTGATGGTTTTTACCTTTGTGGCCCAGAAGAAATGATAGATCAGGTAACGGATACCTTACAAGACAATGGTGTTCCCAAGGAAAAAATCCATTTTGAGCTCTTTACCACGGATGATGATGGCGATGACGAGCTTGCTGAAGAACTGGAAGGCAAAACTAGAGTGGATGTTCTTTTGGACGATGAGACCTTTACCTTTGTAATGGACAAAAAGGAACGGGTGTTGGATGCAGTCCTAAAAGAAGATATAGATGCTCCGTACTCTTGCCAAGGCGGTGTTTGCAGTAGCTGCATTGCGCGACTTACCGAAGGGAAGGTGGAAATGGTAAGAAACCAGATCCTTACCGACAGCGAAATTGAAGAAGGGTTTATCCTCACCTGTCAATCGCATCCTACCACCCCAAGTATAAAGGTGGATTATGACGATGTATAGATTGAAATGGCCTAACTAGGTCTTGGTCAACAATTTTTCCAAGGCCCTGCTTCCATGTTCGTACCCTATATTGAAAGCGTTTTCGATACCTTTTTTATCAAGAACGCCTATGGTCTCCAATTCGCTAGGCTCGATAAATAGATCACATTCCATCATCTTCTCATGATTCGATGCATGGATCATTAAACTAGTGACCCTTGCTGTCAACTGAAAGGAATTTCTCAAATCCTTTTTTTCCAAGGGAACGGTTATGGACACATTGCTCCCAATGGTATAGTCTGTAATATGATGTACATATTCCTTTGGAAAATTGTTCATGATTCCTCCATCGGCATACAGTACATCATCAATGGTTACGGGGCTAAAAACGGGCGGTAAGGCGGCTGATGCCAATAAAGGTTTGATGAGTTCCCCCTCATAAAACACCTTCTCGCTACCTTTCAATAAATCTGTTGCGACCACAAAAAGAGGGCGTTTTAAACTTTTGAAGTTGTTCTCGGGAAAAAAATGCTTAAAAATGCTAAAATACCGCTCCGTGTCGATAAACCCGGGTTTGTTGATGGCAAAAAAGCTATACTGGAACAATGGGGTCTCTTTAAAGAACTTGAGCATATCCTCCACCGAATTGTCGTTGGCATATAGCGCACCCACTAGAGCACCAATGCTTGTTCCGGCCACTACTTTAGCCTCGACTCCATGTTCGCGCATGGCCTTTATAAGTCCTATATGTGCCATGCCACGGACACCTCCCCCGGAAAGCACCAAGCCTATGGATTTATCTTCAAGCATTTCTTAAAAGTAATACCGTGTAAAGGTAACATAATGATAGTTTTCCAAGGTTACTACAACATTGTATTTCGATTAAAAGACCTCGCTACAATCAAAAAACCAAACCCATTTAGTCAAAACTCCGTAAGTGATTATATAAACTAAAAATTTAATCTCATGAAATCTATTAAAACATTAACATTACTAATTGCTTGTGCTGGATTTATGACCATCACTACAGGTTTTTCACAAACTAAAATGGTAGGGGGAGCCCCCATGTATCCAAGCAAGGATATTGTTTCCAATGCCGTAAACTCTAAAGACCATACTACTTTGGTTGCTGCCGTAAAAGCTGCTGGATTGGTAGAAACTCTACAAGGTGAAGGTCCATTCACCGTATTTGCTCCTACCAACAGTGCATTCGAAAAATTGCCTGATGGAACGGTAGCTACATTGCTCAAACCAGAAAACAAGGCAAAATTGCAAGGAGTACTTACCTATCACGTGGTGGCTGGAAAATACAACGCCAAAGACTTGAAAAAATGGATTAAGAAAGGTGACGGCATGGCCGAGCTTACCACAGTGAACGGAGATACCTTGACCGCCATGATGGACAAAGGTATGATCATGATCAAGGACGGTGCCGGAAACGTGTCCACTGTAACCATCGCCGACGTGAACCAATCCAATGGGGTTATCCATGTGGTGGATACTGTTGTGTTACCTTCAAAATAAACATTTCCTTCATAATT
Organism: Flagellimonas aurea; assembly: GCF_017313785.1. Lineage (GTDB taxonomy): Bacteria > Bacteroidota > Bacteroidia > Flavobacteriales > Flavobacteriaceae > Flagellimonas > Flagellimonas aurea. The sequence goes on along the minus strand of NZ_JAFLNL010000001.1, from coordinate 556,152 downwards.
TGAATTAGCAGAAGAGCGACAATTGTCGCTCTTTTCTTTTTAGATATCTAATAATCAGATTTCCTGTATCACGAGATATTTATTTTTCAGGATCTGTAATCTTGCACAAATACTTTCGACCTAAATGATTAATGATAATTGTTGTATGTTTAGGTAAAACATTAAATAGAAGAACATGGCCAATTCATATTACGACCCAGCAGACCTTAGAAAATTTGGCAACATCACAGAGTGGAGCGAGGAACTGGGCAAAAAGTTTTTTGACTACTACGGAAAGGTTTTTGAGGAAGGTGCACTCAGTGCCCGCGAAAAATCCTTGATTGCCCTGGCCGTGGCTCATGTGGTAAAGTGCCCATACTGTATAGATGCCTATACCAAAGATGGTCTGCAACGTGGCATTACCAAGGAAGAGATGATGGAGGCAGTACACGCCGGTGCAGCTATAGAAAGCGGTGCAACATTGGTACATGGTGTTCAAATGATGAACAAGTACGATAAACTTTCCATGTAGTACTGGAGCGCTTCTTTTGAAAGAGTTGGACTGAAAAATATTTCAAGTGGAACATCAAGGTTTCCTCTAGGATTATAAAAAGTAGATATGACGCAAAGCATACTCACAGACATAAAAAAAGCAGCTAAAAAATCGTTGAAAGCACGGGAAGATGAGCTTGCCAATACCCAAAAACAATTGGAAATATTGAGTGGCGACCTTTTTGTCGGGGGAGAACTTCCGTTTTTTAAGGATAAAATTGCAGAAACAGGTCAATTCCCGTTAAAGCCCAAAAAGTTGGAAGTGCTCCAAATCAACGTGGGATATATGTGCAATCAAGTCTGTGCGCACTGCCATGTAGATGCCGGCCCCGACCGACAGGAAATCATGACGCGGGAAACCATGGAACAATGTCTGGAGGTCATCCGCAACACCGGAGCGCACACTTTGGACCTTACCGGTGGAGCTCCGGAAATGAACCCGGATTTTAGGTGGTTTGTGGAGGAAGCGTCCAAAGCGGGCATCCAAGATTTCATCGTACGCTCCAATTTGACCATCATTTTGGCCAATAAAAAGTACCACGACCTACCGGAATTTTTCAAAAAGCACAATGTACACGTAGTATCCTCCATGCCGCACTACACCCGGGGTAAAACGGACAAGCAACGGGGAGAAGGGGTTTTTGACAAATCCATAAAAGCATTACAAATGCTCAACAAAGTGGGTTATGGAATGCCAAACAGCGATTTGCGCTTGGATTTGGTGTATAATCCCTCAGGAGCGTTTTTGCCTGCTAACCAAGCGGCTATGGAACATGATTTCAAAAAAGCGCTTAAAGAGGATTTTGACATCGACTTCCACAATCTTTTTGCCATCACCAATCTGCCCATTTCTCGGTTCTTGGACTACCTCATCGCTTCGGACAATTACGAGGATTATATGTATTCCTTGGTTGAGGCCTATAATCCGGCCGCAGTTGAAAACGTAATGTGCACCAATACCATCTCTGTAAGTTGGGACGGTTGGTTATACGACTGCGATTTCAATCAAATGTTGGACCTAAAAGTGGCGAGCAAAGTAAAACACATCAAGGATTACAATGATGATGTGCTCAGTAATCGGGACATTATCATTTCTCAACATTGCTACGGCTGCACCGCAGGGGCCGGTAGTAGTTGCCAGGGAACGGTGGCTTAATCCACTACGGAAGGGAACACGCCCCTTGTGCCCATATCCACGACGCTTTCACCCAATAGAGGTTCATATTTACCGTTGCCGTTACCATCTTCCCATTCAAAACTTTGGTTGATGGATATGACCACTTCAATATTAATGTCTTCGGATGCATTTGCTGGTATCACCAAAGCCGATGGAAATTGTCCCGTCACTACACATGAACCCTCCGGAACCGGGGAAGTATCATCTATTGGGTTGGGCACCGTGGTTTGCGGAGCATTGCCTTGTGTTAATTGCGTTAGGACAAACCCGTTAATATTCCCTTGGGTTTCCAGGCCAAAATACCCTTGGGCCTTATTCCCATTGACATCTACTGTAAGTTTGTCCAAGGTATAATTGCCGATATAAGTGTTGTAACCCAAAAAAGATCCAACAGTGGCATCCACATCAATATTATCGTCGACGCCATCCGGCCAGTCGGGAATTTCCGTTTCGGCTCCCTCAAGGTTGTATACGATTTTGTATTTCTGGTACCCAATAGAAGCCCTAAAATATTCATATGTGCCTGAGGCTACGTAACTCAATGGAATGCTGAAGGTGTTGATTTCTTCATTCAAAAACACTTCGCTGTTAAAATCGATGGCAGTGGCTCCCCCGCTTCCCGTAGTTGCGGTCGAAGTGATGGTGACACCCTCATCATAGGGAGTGAACTTGTCCGGATACAGGCCCATAAAATGCAACCCTAGAACTTCAAAATCGGGGTCTTGCGCTGCATTTCCTTCGGGAACCGATACAGGGTTGCCCAAATTGTCCAACCTTTCAGCCTCGTTATCCATGATAAAAGTAATGTTCAATCTAGGAACCGGTTCAGGATTTGTTGTAGGCTCTTCAGAGGAACAAGAGAGCAGAACAGCTCCCAGAAACATGGTAAATATCAAGTTCGTTTTTTTCATAGCTTGTTTTTATATGACTTCGGTCAATGTCCAAAAACGGACACGGAAAGTTAAGATAATCGATTTTATATAAAATGATGCAATAACCGATAATTGGTTGCTCAATTGTCCAAGATGCCCGTCAATCTATCCAATACTCGCTCTGGTTTGATGGTTTCCATTGCGTTCTCATACCCTTGGGGCACCTTGTTACCATAAACCGAGGTCGGAATCAAAGGGTAGATACCACGGTCGGCCATGAGCGCATTTTCCAAGGGCTGCCCAAATGGATAGAACCCGGCAAACGGATGGGTAACCCCCCAGAGAGTAACCACGGGAATGCCGTAATTGGCCGCCATGTGTGCATTGCCACTGTCCATGGACAGCATTACATCCAAATTGGAGATGAGTTGTAGTTCTTCGGAAAGATTCAATTTACCCGCCATGCAAAATACATTTTCACTGGTTTGGGCCATACCTTCCAGCACTTCAATTTCTTTGGTTCCACCGCCAAAAAGCAAAATTTTATACTTTTCGGTATCATCCAATTTTTTGATGATTTCCTTGGTGGATTCCAATGGATACATTTTGCCTTCGTGAGCCGCAAAGGGGGCAATGCCTACCCATTTTTTCACATCCTGTCCTACCAGTCCCAACACTTTTTCGGAAAGCTGAATACGCTCTAATGGCTTGGCATTTGATAGGTCAACCGGGAATCCCAATTGTCCAAAAACATCGGCATAGCGCTGGTGGGTTGTCCTTAGCTGCTCAAAAACTTTGTTTTTAGATCGCGTGAGTGCTTTTTTTTCCTTCCTTCCTTTATCAATTTGGGCAAAAGGAAGACGGTCCAGGGCAAAATACTTTTTGAGTATACGGCTGCGCAACACATTATGGAGGTCCGCAACGGCATCAAACTGTTGGGGTTTCAATTCTTTGTAGAGACGCCAAAGCCCCATCAAACCCTTGTGTCTATTTTTAACATCGGCCTCTTTGACCTGCACATGCTCCAAGCCATCAAATATGGGCATGAAGTTCTTTTTGGTGAGGATGGTCAAGCGGATTTCAGGATATTTATCGATGAGTGCACGGAGCACAGGAACGGTCATTGCCACATCGCCCATAGCGGATAAGCGAATGACCAAGATATGGGTATGTTTACCCTTTTTGACCACGAAGCACCGGGTTAAGTTCGTCGTCGTTGTACATTTTCATCTGTTTATAGACTTTCATGTACTTTTCCCCTGCCTCAATATCGGCCAACAACTGGTCAATGGCGGTGGAAAGGTCTTTTTTCTGCTCCAAAAGCACCGCTAGTTTCTCACTGCATTTATTAATGTGTTCTGGTGATGCATCGGTACGGTTTACCTCTTCTTGCATGTGATATATTTTCAACGCGAGAATGGAAAGACGGTCTATGGCCCAGGCCGGGCTTTCGGTATTGATGGTGGCCTCTTCTTTTACATGTACTGATTGGTATTTATTCAAAAAGTAACTATCGATATATTCCACCAAGTCCGTACGATCTTGATTGCTGGCATCAATTTTACGTTTGAGGTCCAACGCGGCAACAGGATCTATTTTTGGGTCCCTAATAATATCTTCGTAGTGCCACTGCACGGTATCTATCCAGTTTTTCCTATATAGCAAATGCTCCACTTTATCCTTTGGATAAGGGTTGCTGAATTCTTGGCACACATCGTCCTTGATGTGATAGGTATCAATACTTTCTTGAAATATATTGAATGCAAAATCGCTGAACATAGCTTAAATTTTGTTCAAAGATATTGCTTTATGCCATATTTAGTTGAGGTGAACGGCAAAAAGCGAACAGGCCAATACCACAAAGCCTACCATTAAAGCTTCCTGAAGCCTTCTTTTTTTCATCACTTCAAAATAATTGGTAAAAAATACGGCGGCAGGAAAAAAGGTAAGCAAAACGGGCGATGCATCGGCAGGGGTAAAGAGAATAATACCGGTGCCCAAAACAAAGATTAAAAACACGATCCGAAGCAACAGTAATTTTCCTCCGCTCACGTTTCTCAACCTAATGAACACGGCAATGGAAACGAGTATGGTCAAAATCAGATAGATCAATGTCTTTATGTTCAATACCTGAAAGAAGGATTTGCTGGTAAAAAGGCCCAAGGAAAATTGATAATGGTCCTCAAAAAAGTTCATTGACCCTTTTAGTTTCAAAACGGTGAACGTAAGTATAAAAATTGTACCTACCCCCAACAATGGAACCAACCAATTTTTGAACGTTTTACGGTCGTAGACCCCGATCACAAAAAAAACGAGGAGCATAAAGGCAAGGGCCCAATCGTAGAACAAACTTGCAATGGCAATCAATAGGGAGGCATCAAAAATTTTGTGCTTTACGTTTTTTGTGGATTTGATGGACAATATCCTCCAGAAGGCCAAGAGCAAAAAGAAGTTGGCGAACAGTACGTTTTGAAGCACCAATTCATCGGAAAACGTAACAATCAGAAGTACAAAAAAGAGCATCGCATAGGAGTTTGACTCTGTTGCCTTTTCCGTTCTTACAATTTGATTGGTGATGAAAACCGAGACCAACAAAACCGCAAACAGCATCATTTCCAAGGGAATAACCTGATTGATCCTTTGATCTCCCAGTTGAAAAAAAACATTGGTAAAATAGAATAGGAACAGGAAACTGGCGAGAACTATATTGTTTATGGGTTTAGTTTTTCCGAAAAAGCTTGAAATCATCCTATCTTTTGCTACTTTTGTAAAGTAAATATAGCCAAGATGAGCAAGTTTTTTTACGGTATAGAGGACTTATTTGTAAACTACCTTTTCGCACCATTGGATTTTTTCCGGTTTATGCACAGCTGGTGGGGTTCCAACTCCATTAACTGGATTTTTATGATCATCGGTTTTGTGGCGATGGTGTACTGGATGGGCCAGTTGAAGATTTTCAACGAGAACGGTGAAGAGGACAAGAGCATAAGCTCCCACTCATACATCTAGATCGAATCCTAAATCTTTTCGGTAATACATTCCATCAAAATGGAGTTTTTCCATGTTTTGATAGGATGTTTTCAATGCTTCCTTAAAGTCTTTTCCAAAGGAAGTAACGGCTATTACACGCCCTCCGTTGGTCACTACTTTTCCGTTGGACATTTTAGTTCCCGCATGGAAAACAATAGAATCTTGAATGTTTTCTGCCCCTGTGATTTCCTTGCCTTTTTCGTAGGCTTCAGGGTAGCCTCCCGATACGGCCATAACCGTGGTTGCCGTTCTTTCATCGATTTGAAGGTCAATTTGATCAAGGGTGCCGTTCGCCATTGCCAATAACACATCCACAAGATCACTTTTAAGGCGCGGAATCACAACTTCGGTCTCTGGATCTCCCATACGAACGTTGTACTCGATTACTTTGGGCTCATCGCCGACTTTGATCAATCCGATAAAGATAAAGCCCACATAAGGTAAATTATCCGTTTTAAGCCCGTCTACGGTCGGTTTTACGATTTTGCGCTCTATCTTGCCCATTAAGACCGAATCGGCAAAAGGAACCGGGGAAATGGCCCCCATGCCGCCCGTGTTGAGTCCGGTGTCTCCCTCACCTATCCTTTTGTAATCTTTGGCGGTGGGAAGGATTTTGTAATTGGTTCCGTCCGTCAATACAAAACAACTCAGTTCGATACCGTCCAAGAACTCTTCGATGACCACCGTGGCACTTGCGTTCCCGAATTTGGAATCGACCAACATGGATTTAAGCTCGTCCTTGGCTTCCTGCAGATCTTGAAGGATCAAAACTCCTTTTCCTGCAGCAAGTCCATCCGCTTTTAGTACGTACGGTGGATTTAGGGTTTCCAAAAAGGTATACCCCTTTTCCAATGTCTCACTCGTAAAACTTTCGTAAGCTGCCGTTGGAATATTGTGCCGCATCATAAACTCCTTGGCAAACTCCTTGCTCCCCTCGAGCTCTGCAGCAGCTTTCTCCGGCCCGATAACAGGAACGGCGTTCAGTTCGGTATCCTTCAAGAAAAAATCATGTACCCCATTTACCAGAGGATCTTCCGGTCCTACTACTACCAATTCTATGCTTTCTTTGAGCACCAATTGTTTGATGGCTTCAAAATCGTTCACGCCCACCTCAACATTTGTGGCAATTTGAGAGGTGCCCGCATTGCCGGGCGCTACAAAAAGATTGGATGTTTTAGGGCTTTGAGAGATTTTTAGGGAAATGGCATGTTCGCGACCGCCAGAGCCCAAGACCAGGATATTCATGATTCGATGTTTTGGCAAAAATAACTCAATTCAAATTTAATTTAAGGGTTATTTGCAAATGATCTGGGCTTACTTTTCGACACGAATTGCACAAATTTCCACTAAGCCATTACGGAGCGTGGTTGTCATTTCGAGCGAATGCGAGAAATCTACAATAAGTCAGATTCCTCAATCGTCGCTTCGCCCCTCTTTTCGAAATGACATTTGACGAGTGATTTATGGTAAAAACTCTCTGTGGGCCTCCCATAACTTTTCATCCGAAAGGGATTTAAAGTATTCGAATACTTTTTTGAGGCCTTCGGAACGATGTACCTTGGGTTCCCAATCCAAAACTTCCTTGGCACGTGAAATATCGGGCTGACGTTGCATGGGGTCGTCTTGCGGCAATGGTTTGAACACGATTTTTTGGTCGGTTCCCGTCAGTTTGATGATTTCTTCGGCAAACTCCAAAATAGTGGTTTCATCCGGGTTACCGATGTTGATGGGTTCTACATAATCGCTCATCAAAAGGCGATAGATTCCCTCAATTTGGTCATCGATATAGGTAAAGGATCGGGATTGCGAGCCGTCCCCAAACACGGTCAAATCCTCTCCACGAAGGGCCTGACCCATAAAAGCGGGAACCACTCGGCCGTCATTAAGGCGCATTCGAGATCCGTAGGTGTTAAAAATCCGAACGATACGGGTGTCCAGTCCATGGTGCCGGTGATAGGCCATGGTTATGGATTCCATAAAGCGTTTGGCCTCATCATATACTCCTCGCGGCCCAATGGGACTCACGTTTCCGTAATATTCCTCATTCTGGGGATGTACCAACGGGTCACCATACACCTCGGATGTGGAGGCGACTAAAATGCGTGCTCCGTGATCTCTGGCCAATCCCAAAAGATTGAGTGTTCCCAAGGAACCAACTTTGAGAGTTTCGATGGGAATCTTTAAATAGTCGATTGGACTTGCAGGAGATGCAAAATGAAGGATATAATCCATCTTGCCCGGAACATGGACAAATTTGGTAACATCGTGATGAAAAAATTCAAACCGCTTTAGGTGGAACAGGTGCTCTATGTTCTTGATATCCCCTGTAATCAGGTTATCCATGCCAATAACATGGTGGCCTTCGGCAATGAACCGATCACAAAGGTGTGAGCCTAAAAACCCTGCAGCTCCGGTTATTAGTGTTTTTTTCATTCTTGATCATTCTTGTTTTTAGCAGGGTTTTCCTTTTTTCCCTTAATGGACTCTATTTTCCTTTTCAACCGAATCTTCTGCTTTAACGTGGTAAAGTTGTAGTTGTACCTGAAAAATATATAGGCTAAAAAAATTACAACACTGACAAGCATTATCACCATTCCTGTATTCTTTGCCTTGCTTCCCAAAATAATAAACAGCACCACAAAGATGATGTTGAAACAGCCTATGATAAAACTTGCTTGTTTGTGGGAAAGCCCCCAAAAATCTATAAGTACATGGTGTACATGGTTCCTATCTGGAGAGAATGGCCCTCTTTTGTTTGCCAACCGGATCGCAAACACTCTCGCTGTATCAAAAAGAGGAACTATCAAAATGCTTATTGCTATCAATGGCGCATTTTCCAGCAAAAATGGAAGCTCTCCATAAGCTGTTGGTTCAAGGGCCAGAAACTTCAATGTCAAAACGCTTATGATAAACCCGACGATTAAAGAGCCGGTGTCGCCCATAAAAATTTTTTTGCTTGATGATATATTGAATCCAAAAAACGCCATTAAACAGGCATTCATTGTAATGGCTATCAATGCAAAAAAATACTCTTTAGACAAATAGAAAATTGTGGTGTAAATAACCATAATCACTATACCAACTATTGAAGCCAACCCATCTATTCCATCAATTAGGTTATACGAATTGATAATGGTAAGCATTAAAAATCCTCCAATTGCCAGATATAAATAATATGGAATCTCATAGATATTGAGAAAGCCGTTCAATGATTCTATTCCAAAGCTATCGTTAACCAAAATAAAAGCAATTGCAATCACTTGAGCAATTAGTTTTGACCCGGGAGACAGTACTACCATATCATCCTTTAAACCAACAATGAACAAGATGGTGAGACCGGGAATGATGAATATGTCTTCGGTATGTTCGTGCCAGTTCTTAATAAAGAATAGAGCAATAATGATTGTGAAAAAGAAGGAAACCCCTCCCAATGTTGGTGTTCTCCGACTATGTGAACTTCTTTGGTTTGGGTCATCCATTAACCTTTTGTATTCCACAACACCTATTATTTTGGGGATTGTGAGATACACTAAGAGGAAGGATCCAATAAAAACTAAGACCGCTGTTTCCAGAAAGTTCATCTTACTTAAAATTTACGCTATTTACTCATGAACAATAGCATTTGTTTTGCAATATTATTTCTTTTAAAATCAGCCACAAAGGTATCAAACGGATATTCTTTGTTTTTTTCAGTTTTTAGCTTTTTCACCTTATTTATAAATTCCTCTTTATTTTCAGGTTCATAGGATTCACCTATTCCATAGCTCTCAATCAATTCTTTAGATTCTCCTTCCACACCCAAGAGTATAGGTTTGTGCATGGCCGCCAGCTCAAATATTTTTGATGGAATCACAGATTTAAAGGTTGTCGACTTCTTGAGGTTTACGAGTCCTACATCTAAGATTGAAATGTACATGCCAACTTTATTTTTGGGTACCGAATCCAACATCGTAACATTTTTTAATGCTAGTTTTTCCTTTAGGTTAAATAGATTTTCTTTCTCCGCTCCTGAGCCCAAAAACAAAAAATGAATATTCGGGTCCTTGATTTCCTTAGCGGCGATTAATACAAAATCGAGTTTATGTGCCATCCCATGGGTACCTATGTACCCAATTATAAATTTTCCCTCTAAATCATGGTTTTTTAAAATCTCTTGGTTTTTTGGCGATGGTTGAAACAGCGAGTCATCGATTCCATTTTTAAACACTCCTATTTTACTGGATGGAATATTATGCGTTTCAATCAATTGCTTTTTAAAGCTATCTGTGACAGTAACAATTTTATAGGCAGTTTTATACATTCTTCTTTCCAAATACTCAAAATACCTGATGATAAAGTTGCTCTTCATAGCACCTACAGCTTTTATGGATTCTGGCCAAATGTCCCTCACCTCCATAATCCATTTTTTCCTTTTTAAAATGGACAGCCATCTACCTGCTATAGCGGTAAAAAATTGTGGAGACGTGGCTATAATCAAATCTGTTTTTATAAAAAGACCTGCGAATATTGCTGAAATCATAAAGCTGTTATAGTCCACAATTCTTTTTATGAAGCCTTCGTTGGCGGCAATATAGGTCCAAACCCGAATTACCCTGATACCGTCGATCCACTCTTCTTGTCTCAGTTTATTTTTATAGCCCTCAAAAACCTTCCCTTTTGGGAAGTTTGGTGCTCCGGTAATGACCGTTACATCTGCCCCTTGTTCTACCCATTCCTTGCAGTGCGCATAAGTGCGTGAAGCAGGGGCATTGAATTCGGGGGGGAAATTGTCCGTTAGAAAAAGAATTCTCATCTATTTACTTTTCTTATGGTTGTCTCTAAAGTTTGATTAAAACTCACCTCAATTTTAATTGCGCTTCTTCGGATATTGAAGCCTTCCGCAATATGGCATGACTGATTGGAAACCTTTATTCCCTCTCCTTTAAAAAAGATCACAATTCCTTCTGTTTGCAAAATGACTGAATCCTCCTCTTGTTCTATATTGATGATACTTGGATGGAAATGAAAATGTGCGACTGCACATTCTTTTTGGTTTTTGATACTATCAATTATTTTGAATCCACTATCCTCAATCCTAAACTCTCTTTCATGAAGGGTAGGGTAATATCCATTGTGAGAGGCTTTAATATAACTATCCCCTTCTTCAAGTTCAACGACCTTGGCCCTTTTGCCCACTCTAAAACCACCCCAAACCTGTGTCTGTTCTCTGTTGCCTATTTTAACAGTATTGTGTGCGGCGGTTTCTCGCTCTTTCTGTCTTAATTGGTTTTTTTCATAAGTTGAAGTTCCTGTATCCACAAGTATTGGCTTCTGGTCCACATACAGTTCAAAACTAAAAGTATCGGAATGCGCATGACCCAGTTGATAATCTGGACCAATATTTCCCACGTCCATAAAAACTTCAAAATTGGTCCTTTCGAACTTTCGATATCCAGAATCATCCAATCTACCGGATTTCCAATTAATACCAAGTTCTTTGGCATAATTAAAAAGAGTTTGGGATGATGGGGCAATTTCATAAGCACTATCATTTACCATAGGAATATTGCCGTTGGAAAAAGTTGCCGTTTGAAGCCATGAAAGCATTTTTACAACCTTCTCCTTTAATAATGGTAACAGTCTGTCAGACCTCCAAGGATTTGATTGGGCAAGATTTATACAGTCCAGTAAACGATGCAATAAAATCTGATGGTACATGGGAGACAGCTCAAAGTGGGCACCATCGTTCAAAACCTGTTCCTCCAATTCTGTTTTTAGAATAGATTCTACCTTTTGGTAAAGTTGTTCATCCTTGAAATAGTATGCTCCAAAAAATAGCGAAAATCCATTTTCCAAGAGATGGTTTCCCAATAGATGGTATTCCAGATTGTGGTACAGCCTCTGATAGTGCTTGTAAAGGGTTTCGTTTATAGCATGGTCCTTTATCTGGTTTCTTGAAAGAAACTTTATCCAGTTTATCCCTCTCAACGAAATTGGATAGGGTTCAAGCCCGTCTTGCAATTGCTTTTTGGTCTCCATGTAATCCTTGATTAAATCAAGGCCCTTTTTTGTTGTTATACTTTTTTGGTTGAGGAAATCAAAATAATTAAGGTTATAGGTCCACAATTTTCCAAAGCCACTATAGTTCCAATCTATCTGTCCCTGAAACTGGTGTGAAACATTTAGAAAGCAAAATGTTTTTTCCAAAAAAAAAGAATCAGCAAAAAATACAGGGTCATTCCATTTCAATGGCTCAATTTCCTTTATCAATGGTTTGTTATAAGCTGTATTGCCAAACTTTTTTCTTGCCAAATAATATAGTCGATAAAAAACCTGCTTTTGGCGCAGGTATCTAATAGTATTGATGAGCTTTAAAAAATTCATGCCAGCAAAGTATTCTTTTCATTGTAGGTAAGCAGTCCAATAAAAAAAAGCACGGGTAAAATCCCTGCTTGTCTGCTTAAAAACGGTTCAATCATACAAACGATAAAAACGATTCCTGTATAGATCATGAGTAAAATATTCTGATTGTAATATGCCCTGCGAAAAATTGATATAAAAATTCCAAAAAATAAAAAAAATCCAATAACCCCAGACCCGATATACGTTTTTAAAAACTCATTATGTGGGTCATATACGCCCTTATGTAGAAGAAATGTAAAGTCATTCTTTATCAGTTTTTCTTTCATTTTAGTATTGATGTCGCCAATGCCATAACCAAATACGGGTGCCTCGCCAATAAGCTCCAGGGAACACTTTGTGTATTGAAAACGTTCTATTAGGCTTCCTTCCTTCTTTTCGTTAATGGCCCCCATTTGTTCAATGGACTGACGGAACCTGGTTTTTGCCAAATAAAATCCCAAAGACATAATAAGAATGAAAACCGACATGATTATCATTCGCTTTTTTGCCTTGCTCTTTCTAAGCTTTTGGTAGGTAATGTAACACAATAGGGCCACCAAGAGCATGATGGCAATTTTGGACACCAATAAGAAGATTACAAATATGAATGTAAAGGCAACAATATATCTGAAAACTCTATTTTTTAAAATATCCTTATTAAAATAAAGAAACAAAAAGGCAGATAGCAGTGAAAAGGAAAAGTATAGCCTGTGCACATCGAACACGACAAAGTTTGCGCCACCATGGTATGCTATATAATGAAAAGTTTCCAGAGTTATGCCTTCATTGATCGTACGGTCAATGAAATAAAACTTTTCGGTGATAAAAAAATGGGCCAAATGGGCAAAACAGTAGAGGCATATCAAAAAGTTACTTATTACAAAAATTCGCATCATCTGGAATGATGGCCACTTTTTGACCAATAAAAACAAGAGGGGGGCTGCTAGATAAAACAACCTGTGTTCAATTGCTTTTAATCCATTTGATGTGTCAGTTGACCATGCTATTGTAATCAATTGCCACAAAAAAAGAAGAATGAAAAATATAAAGGAGCTTTTGAATGTTTGAATGTTGTTTGTGATACCAGACCGTTTTGCACGAAAGATTGCCATTAATATCATCAATCCTATTAATGGCACCAATATCTTGACATCTAACGGCAGTAAAAAAACAAATATGCCAGTGACCCAAAAAGTTACTTTTTCAAGATATTTATCTTTAACCATTCATCTATTCAATTGTGATCCATTGTTGCCTTTGTAAAGATTCTATAGCTGCAATGGAGGTCTTGCTTGTGTTAATTATTTCATCAAATGAAATAATTGGATTCCCCCCATTTTGCTGTTGATGTATTAATTCTTTAAACTGGTTAAAATGCCCTTTGTCCTGTTTGGAGGACATGTTCTTCCCGTTCTTAAAACCATAAGTCTTCAATTTTCTCCAATTGTCCATGATCATGGTTCTTCCTTGGGAATACACTTCTACACGCTCTTTGGAATATGCTTTACTGCCATTTGAAAAATAGTTGATTGTTGCATTGGCACCGTTTTCGTATTTTAGAAGAATACTGGCATTATCCGTGTTTTCTTTTGGGTTCATCCCCATCGCATTCATGCATACAGCTTTAACATTGCTCCCTGATAAATAATTACACAAATCGATGTAATGACAGGCTTCTCCAATTATTCTGCCCCCCCCTATTTCCATGTCATGTACCCAAACATCCGAGGGTATAAATCCGGCGTTCATAGTTGCTACGATATTCATTGGGCTATTATTATTGCCCAATAATTGTTTCATCCTTTTTGCAATCGGGGCAAATCTTCTATTGAAGCCGACGTTTAAACTAACATTTTGGTCTCTATATACATCTATTATTTCCTGAATTTCGGAATAGGTCAATGCCAAAGGTTTCTCAACAAAAACACTTTTTCCCGATTTTAAGGTTTCCAGCACCATTGGTGCATGCATATTGTGCTTTGTTGTAATTAAGACCAAATCCACTTCATTATCTCCCAGGATCTCATGATAATCCGAAGTGGACTTCGCGATTGAATGGCGTTTAGCCATAATCGTGGAGGATAACCCCCCTGAGCTGCCAATATATTTTATATGGGCATTCAATTTTTCTAAATTGGGTAAAATGGTTGAGCTTGTAAAGTTACCAGCTCCAATAATTCCAATAATCCCCTTTTTACCTTCAAAGGAAGTTTCCTTTATGGTTACGGTACTGCTTGGTTCACTTTCCTGATTGTACTCCAAAATTGAGGCAATTGACTTGGAACCGCTCATATCTCCATAAATATTTTGAAAGTCCTTTAATGGTACTCGCTCAGTAATTAAAGGTTTTACATCTACAGTGCCTTTTGAAATCGCGTTCAATATGGCTTCAAAATTTCTTTTTTCGGTCCAACGGACATATCCGATTGGATAATCATTACCTTTTTGTTCGTATTCCTCATCATATCTTCCAGGGCCATAGGAACAAGATACTTGGAATGAAATTTCTTTTTCGTAAAAATCTGCTCTACTAATGTTTAGACCAATAACCCCAACCAAGACAACCCTTCCTCTTTTTCTACACATTTTGGCTGCTTGTGAAATAATCTCATTGCTTTTATTGGATGCGGTAATAATTACTCCGTCGGCACCTATTCCCTTGGTATAAGATTCAACAAATTTTACTTGATCGGTACCCTCAGCCGGATTTATGGCCTTAATACCCTTTTCCGCGGCTATCCTTACCTTATCGGGATCAAAATCAAAACCAATAACATTGCATCCATTTGCCATAAGCAGTTCAGCTGTTACCAAACCTATAAGACCAAGACCAACCACTACCATAGTTTCACCAAAAGTTGGGTTCAATAATCTTATACCTTGCAACCCAATGGCGCCAATAACAGTAAAAGTAGCCTCGTCGTCAGTAACGTTATCAGGAATTTTAACCACCAAATTTTTGGGGATGTTCACATATTCTGCATGATTTCCATTCGAGGCAACACGATCACCAATTTGAAATTCCGTTACACCTTTACCTACACCAATTACTTCGCCCACATTACAATACCCTAGAGGCAATGGTTGGTTCAGTTTATTGCGGACAGAATCTATTGTAGGCTTTAGGCCATCGGTCTTTACTTTGTCCAAAACCATTTTTACTTTATCTGGTTGTTGTTTGGCTTTTTGGATAAAATTTGCCTTTCCAAACTCGACCAACATACGCTCAGTACCTAGGGACACCAACGATTTTTTGGTCTTGATCAGAACATGACCTGATTTTACCTTGGGTACTGGCACTTCTTCCAATATTGTTTCCCCGTTCTTTATATCTTGGATTATCTGCTTCATTTAGCTCAGTAATTTTCTTTTTTCATCTTTATTGGGGTAGTTTATCAAAACGGCCTTAAACTTTCCCTTGAAAACAAATAGGCTTCCGGCTGCCACACCAATAATCTTGTATTTGGCGATAACATTTTTAATGTCTTCCAAGCTACCGGCTCCTCCCAACACAGTTAATGGTAAATCTATTGCAGATCTTACCAAGTCGATTAAATTAATATCATAACCTTTCATTACACCATCATTGTCAATGGAATTGACTACAATTTCTCCTGCTCCAAGGGATTCAAATTTTTTAGCAAGATCTACAGGATTCTTTCCTGTGGATTTAGTACCGTTGTTTGTGTATACCTGATACTTGCCGAATAACCCCTTCTTTTTTACATCTAGTACTACAATAACACTTTGCACTCCAACTGCGTTCGCGATATCGGTCACTAAGTTTGGATTTTCAATTACAGCTGAACTAAGTGCTACCTTTTCTGCCCCCAGATGAATAATTTTTTTGGCATGTTCCACTGTTTTAACACCTCCTCCATAGCATAATGGCATTCGGGATTCGTTGGCAAGGTTTTCGATCATTACAAAGTCCGGTTCCCTTCCTTCTTTTGTGGCATCGATATCGAGGACCATAAGTTCGTCCACTTCCTTTTCATTAAATATTTTTACCGCATTTATGGGGTCGCCGACATACTTACCTTCCTTGAATTGAACAGTCTTTACAAGTCCTTTGTTCTTTACCAACAAACAAGGTATTATTCTTGAGCGAAGCATAGATTATAGGTTTGCGAAGTTTTTAAATAATTGAATCCCGTTGCTATGGCTCTTTTCTGGGTGGAATTGCATACCAAAAATATTTTCGTGGTTCACTGCTGAAGAAAATTCAAGTCCATATTCGGTTGTGGCTAGGATATCATCTTTTGAACTACAGGAAAAATAGTAGGTGTGAAGAAAATAAAACCCTTCTTCAAATCCTATATTATCAAAAATAGGATGCCTTTTTACTGGCTCGATACTGTTCCATCCCAAATGCGGCAAGTGAGGTTTGTGCTCAAAAATGTTACTGTCAAACTTCTTTACTTCCCCATCGATGAAACCTAGACCCTGCAGTTTTCCCTCATCACTGCGTTTTGCCAATATCTGCATGCCAACACAAACTCCCAAGACCGGTATTTTGTTTTCCAGTACCAATCGGTTTAATTCAGCCTGAAACCCAGAATCCAAAAGCTCCTGCATTGTTTCGTCAAAAGCACCAACACCAGGTAAAATCAGCTTTGTAGCGTCGCCAAGTTGTTCTGGGTTTTCAGCAACTACACATTCTATATCCAACTGTTTATAAATATTTAAAATGGCCTGAATGTTCCCAGATCCATAATTTACGATTTTTATCATCGCTTTCCTCCTTTTTCAAGTCCAAACATCCGCATCACCTTTGCTCCAATGTTATAGATGCTTTCTTGTGATTTGTAGTCTTTATATGTTTTGTTGGGCTCATCCATATAGCCTTGCAACTCTTCTACGGATATGCCCAATTTGTTGGCCACAAATTCAAAATCCTGTTTTATAGTTATTGGGTTGTAAGCAGGCTTTTCAAGTTCTTCCAATGCTTCTTCCCTAGTCATTTGGTTTGTTAATATCAAACTTGAAAACTGAACTTTTCTTGTGTCATATCCAAATTTCTTTGGCAGCCAATATGCTTCATAGAATCTGGTAAAGCGTGATTCAAAATGTTTTTGAGGGTATTTTTGGTAACCATAATTGTCAACCAAAAATTGCATGGCCTCATCCTTATTGTATGGAATATAGTCCAATGGCCTAATCAGCTTTATTCCTTTAAAATATGGCAAATATACTTTATGCCACAAGATATTGGTTACGGGATAATCTTTAAGTTTCCCGGTACCGTGTTTTTTATAAATATCCTTTAGTTGAATCGAATCTGACTGATAATACATCCATTCCAATGGATTTCTAACACATTCTGTTGAATAGTTGCCCCCAGTAAGAATATATTTGATTTTATGCTTAGAGGCAAATTTATACATGGTTGCAAAAAATGCGTGATCCTGAGGTGTATCTATATGTGGCACTCCTGATTTAAAAAACGCCAACTGCAAATCTTTTATTTCTTCCCAATTTATGACTTCTGTATAAAGATCGAGACCAAGACCGTCCACCAAACGCTCAATATTATTGACGGCAATTTGTGAGTTCCATCCGGCATCAACATGAAACACCAAAGGTCTTAAACCATATTTTTCCTTCATGGCATATAATAAGTAAGAACTGTCTATTCCCCCACTCATTCCCATTAGACAATCGAAATCCTTCCCCTTTCCTTCCTTTTTTATTTTGGCCACAATTTCCTTCAATCTTTTTTCCCCTCGTTCATCCGTGTGCCAATAGGGTAAAATATCATTATAGAATGTATTGCAATGGTCACATACTCCATTTTCGTCAAAAACAATTTTTGAGTCTGTTGTATCCATTACACAATTTGTGCATATCTGATATTCCATTATAGATTCCTCTTTACGTTTTTACTTAATTATTGTTCGATCGCTCTTTTGGCTATTTTGGAGTAGGTAAATCTTTCTACTCCCCTTCCCATAGCATTTGCTTTCATTTTTGAGTATAGCTCTTTGTTTTTGTATATGTCCAATATTTTATTTGCTATGCTTTTCACTGTGACCTCATCAAGAAATTCACAGTTTCCACCCACATCTACATGATCTATGTTGTTCCACTTCTTAAAAACACATGGCAGCCCAACTCCCACAGATTGTTCCCATAATACTGAATGGGTACCCGGAAAAAAGCCAAGGTCGGAAGCAAACAAAATAGAATATATATCTTGAGATGAAAGCCACCCTAAAAATATTATGTTTTTGTTGGCGGACAACCTTTCTATTTCAGCTTTCATCTCGTTGTTGGGCGATCCAAATATAATAAGCTTGATGTTGTCTGTCTTTAAGACTTCCATTGCCCTCATCAAGTAATGAATATTCTTCCTTCTATCAATCTTGCCTCCAGTAACAATGACAAAATCATTTTCTTCCAGCTTTAATTTTTTCCTCGTGCTCTTTCTAATGTTTTCCCGTCGAGCAAAATCAAATGAGCTATCATCAGCTCCCAACTCGAGAAGTTCAACTTTTCTTTCATCAATTCCATATACATTTTTGAAAAATTCGACCCGCAAAGGTAAGGTGCCGTAAAATTTTGTGGTGTATGGCTCTATTTTTTTTACACAATACTTATAGATTATTTTGTGTAGAATGTTTTTGGAAACCCAATTTCTTGCGCTGTTTATGAAATCTGTATGCCCATCCACATATACTTTGGCATCCTTTTTTTTCTTCACATAACGTACAATTTGATTGATGCTCAAAAATTGTGAATCGTGCAAAAATATAATGTCTGGTTCGAATCTGGACAGTACCTCTCCAAGACCGCTGTAAATTCTTAATTTCTTTACTAATATGTGAGGCAACCAGCTTACATATGGAATTCTGGAAACAGGGATTCCGTTTTCGTTAACATAAACACTTGGTTCCACATATCCTAGTGCCTTATTGTCCAAATAGGTTTCTGTAGATGCGACGATTTCAATATCGTGCCCCTGTATTTTATGCAGCTTAGGCAGAATGTTTTCTTGATATCCATAATTATCTATGTAAAAAGCCGCCAAACAACAGTGTAGTATTTTCATTCATTCATTTTTTGGATGAAAAGTTTTGGGTCCCTAATATAAACTGCCAACCTTATAAGTTTCTCATCAGTAAAGTTCCACCATTCAGATTTTAACAGTTCGGCTATAATCGATTCTGAGAATCTTTTCTTTATCTCGAGGGCCGGTACTCCACCTACAATCGTGTATGGGGGTACGTCTTTTGTGACAACACTACCCATTCCCACCACTGCCCCCGTCCCAATGGTAACGCCTTGTTTTATAAGTACATTTTGACCAATCCAAACATCATGGCCGATTTTTGTCTCAAGGATTTCCTTACGCTTGTGTGTGGCATATTTTTTTTTTACACTATCCCTTCCTTCATAAAACACAGGAGATGTGGAAACCCAATCGATTGGATGCATCCCTCCACCAACTATGACTCCATTGGCTATGGAACAAAAAGATCCTATCTCGGCATGGTTTATGTCGCAATTGTAGCCACAGAATGAATGTTTGTCCATTGAGGAGTTTACAAAACTGGTACCTGCCTCGACCTTTGATGTAGGATGAATTTTTGAGTGCGCTATTGCACTGCCCCTTATTTTTTTAAAAAATTTAGCCCAATAATAAATGAGTTTTTTCATATACCTTATTTTATCATTCGAAACTAATAGTTATCAGTTATTTATTGGTATAAATTGAAATGGTGCACATTGGTTTTCCCCCTTCAATATTTTGTACATAAAAAATAAAATCTGGGTTATCAATAACAAATATAGGAATAGCTTGTACTTTGACCTGCCCAAATAATACGCAATTGCCGCAAGACAAAAAATTTCAAACCAAATGAACAAATAATAGATTCGTCCTAAAATCTCATACTTCCAAAAGAAATTATAAAGTATGGCACCAAAAAAATATAAATTGTAATAGATTTTGAGCCTGGGGTTTTTCTGTAGAAAGCTTTTTGAAAGGATAATAACAAGGAGGCCAACCAAGAAAAAATAGATTCCCCCCAAACCCATACTCAATGGCTCGTCGAAGTCTTGTAAAAAACGTGTTACATAATGTTGGTATTTCGGAATCTTTGAAGCTCCATAAACTACCAAGCTCCTGACATCTATCCTATCACCAATTATAAAGGTGACAATATAGATGAAAACCCACTTTTTGCCAGTAAAGGAAATTTTGTTAATGAAAAAATAAAATGGGTATGCCATCAAAATACTGGTGTGAAAGGAAGATGCCAGCAATAAGTACAAGGAATATTTTAGCAAGGATTTTTCCTCGATATATTTAATTGCGTACATGAAGATGACCAAGGCGATGGTTTGCCGCATCCCGTTCATGGACGCAAAAAAGAATCCAGTAGTGAAGGCAAAAAACAAACCCCATTTTAAAAGATATGGGAAAACCTCATAACTTTTAATAAAATAATACCAAGTAATAAGAGCCGTAAACATGAAAAGGCTCCACGAGCCCAGCCCTAAAGCACTAAGTACACGTCCAACTAACCAATATCCGAGTTCATATCTGTTCCATTGGCCATTACCCTCCGCTATACCATCAAAATCATGTTTATATCCTAAAAAATCAACCCCCACATCATACCTAAGACCAATTACGAGCATCAATACAAAAAGGCCCAACATAAGGGGCCATCTCCAAATGGTCGTTCTTTTTCCAATACGAACCAGGCTGTTGCGGGCAACAAGTAATTTTTGGTTATGGGAAGAAACCGTAAACAATAATACCAACAATAAAAGATATATGATGTAGGCCAATATCATGTTTGGTCGTTGTTATAAATTCATTGAATATCAATATTCTCCATTATTTGCAACAGTTTTTTCTGTTCTATGCTCCAGTTAAAGACCGTTTTGGCAAATTTTGAAGACTTAACACAACTCTTGTATAATAATTTGTCCTCATTTAATTTATCAATTGCCTCGGTTATATCGTTTACATTTTCAGGATTCACCAGAATCCCCGCTTTTGCAACTTCATGCACGTGTTTTATTTCCGGAAAATTACTGGCTATGTAGGGTACTCCGACCATTATGGTTTCATATAGTTTGTTCGGTGCTGCCAGATAATAGCTAATAGAGACATTTTCGATTAAAACTAAACTAATATCTGCACTTTTGGTCCAAAAAAGTAGTTCTTTCCAAGGTACAGGGGGCAAAATATGCAAGTTGGCGAATCCAAAATCACCAGCTGTTTTTAATAACTTGTCCTTGTATTCTTCTGTAATAAATCCCAGAAGAACCAAATGGATTTTATTTTGGGTTTTAGATTTTGCGCAGGCTTTTATCGATACTTCCAGTCCTCTTCCAGGAGACAACATACCTTGGTATAATAATATTTTACTTGCCTTTGGTAAGTTTAGTTCCTTCCTGATCAGGTTTTCATTGTCCACATCCACATAAGAGGGAACATTTCTAATAACCTCAACTTTATCCAGACCATACCATTTTTCCATCAACTTTGCCCTTTCCAGATCTGCAGCTATTACCCCGTTCGATTTATTCAACATCCATTTCTCTATTTTAATGACCTGTCGATTCAAAAACTTATTCAATTTTTTATTGCCCACCCTTTTTCGGTCACCTTCCAGTTCATTCGCAGAATATATGAACTTGGTCTTGAAAAACTTTGAAATAACATATACGATTACCAAATCTTCAATTCCAATGGGTATATAAATATCAGCCTTTTGCTTTTTTGCGCTGAAATATAACCTGGCCATCCCTTCTAAAATTCTGAAGATGGAAAAAAGTGAACTTTTAAGCGCTCGGGATTTTATGGAAATATATGTTGTTTCATACGGATATTCTGATATGGGCTTGCCTCCTCTGGGCATAATGCTCAACACATTTACTTGGTATTTGCCACTTTGTTGAAGTGCTTGAGCAGTTCTGTGCACCCTCGAAATAAAGGTAATATCACTTGCTCTTATGATACAGATTTTCTTTTTCACGTATTTATATTGTAGTTCTGCCCAGAGTACTATTGATTATCCTAATAAACATTTTTTAAGGAACCCCAAGGAACTAGTTCTTTCATCTTGCATTATCTGATCTATTTTTTCATAATCAAAGTCGTCCTGCAGGACTTTTTCGTCAATGTCCTTTAGATTATGGAATAACCTGTCCTTTCTGTTTATAAGTCCCAAAAGATTCTCTATTCTGGTAATGCCTCGATTGGGATTGGACAACACAATGAACTTCTTGTTGAAAATTATGGAAAATACGGTGCAGTGGAACGAATCTGTTACAACTATTTCACTCTTACCAATATAATAAAGCCATTTTGCAACACTGTTAAATAACCAAAAGTCATACTTGTTGGAAATCTTTAACCCCTTGATTTTTTTAAATTTTAGGTTGTTTTTTTTGGCAAATGCCTTAAAAAATAATTTGTTCTCCTTCGAATCGTCCAAAAGCATATAAGACAATAAATTGTTTTTGCCTTTTTTAGCTTTTATTTCTCGTTTTACAATATTTTCATAATGGCTCTTGTCCAAGAGCAAGGTCGAATCAAGAACCAATTCAGCTTCTGCGTTGAAGATATCATTGCATATTTTTACTCCAGAAGCTTCACGCACAGAAATATGATCAAAGCGCTGTACCAAATTGCCAATTTCATTAGTAATCTCCTCATTACCTTCCCATTCATCCAAACCGAAACTGGCAGCGTATGATACTTTTTTATTCTGTCGGTTTACGAAATCAAAAAAATAGCGCCTCAGATTATCATGTTGTTCCCTGTAACGCCATACTTGGTCACTGCCAACAATAAAGGTGTCCAACTCTTTGTTCAAATCACTGATATCGCTGCCAATGGGAAGAATATCAATATACTTATTCCTGAATCTTGTGAAATTATATCCTAGCAAAAATCGAATTAAATCGAACAATTGTTGTTTGAGACCATTGGACGTTTTCGGCTTAAAATCAATAATCTTAACATCCAATCCCAATTCCTTTACCGCATTTAAGATCGCATAGGTTTGTAATAGCGCACCAAAATTGTTGTTGGAATAATGAAACGTTAAAATTCCTACTCTAAGACTCTTCTTCATGATTTAAGTTTGGGTAATTTATCCTTTATTTTTTTCAACTGTTCGCGTTCAAAGGTATCCATTCCAAACTGGTAAAACGTAAAAGCATATATTAACACTGAAATAAATCCGATTATAATAAGCTTAACTAAATTATCTGGCAAATAATATGCGGGTATTGAACAAACCAACAATGTAAGCAAGAAAGGTGGTATAATTTTGAAAATTACACTATGATAATAGAGTTTTAACGACAATCCCAATATTTTTTTGGAAATAATCAACCTAAACAAGCATGCCAAAAGCTCTATCATAATGAAAGAAATTAAGCCATAGTAGGCAGGGTAACCCAGTTCAAAGATAAGGTAAGCTATTGGTAGGTTAAGAATCAGTATAGTTCCTACAATAGACTGATAAAGTTTAATATTTCCAACTGATTGAATCGCTGTTTGAAGCCCAATGGTTAATTGGTTGGTTAAAGTGCCGCCCAAATAGAGCAACGAGAAGATAATTGTATTTTCAGGTATTTCCTTTAACCAAATTTTGAAAATATAGTTGATGTTGAACGCAAAGGGAATCAACAGAAAAGACAAGAGGAAAAAGCTGAACTTGGTTGCTCTCAACGAAAGTGAAATCATAAATTTGCGTTCACCTTTACCCTCATTTTTCATTATTTGGGGGTTTACGGCCTTTAGCATATTGGACGAAAAGCTAAATATTTGACTTCCCACTTGTGCGGCAACTCCGAATGATGCATTTACAACGGTTCCAAAAAACAGATTCATTATTACAGCCAACCCTTGGTTTTTGGCAACGCCACATAAAGCCCCAAAAGAATTCCAACCAGCAAAGGATGACATTTCTTTAAAAACTCTCACATCAAAAAGCTTAATTGATAGTGACCGACATTCATCGAAGTTGCTATAACAATAGAATGCTTTGATCAACCTTGTAGCTAAGGTTATAACCAAGATGCTAAAAGAATACATTTCCAACTTGCTTTCGGACAACATGGATATCCAAAATGCGGACACCAATTTTAAAGTGACTTCAACTGTGCTAACAATGGACTCGAACGCCAACTTTTCGTGTGAGATAATGGAAGCATCAAAAGGAACAAAAACAATGGTTAAAAAAGAGGTGCCCACCAAACATTGGAATGTGAACTTTGCAGCCGATATCCTGTCCTGTGGAATGGTCAGAAACCCATCAAACAAAAAAAGCCCTGAAATCTCCAAACCCATAAGAATCAAAATAGCAAGACCTAAATGCAAGCAAACACTCGAATAAAAAACACTTTTTAATTTATGCTCTTGTTTGGCCCCAATAAAATAAGACAAAAATCTCTGTGTAGAGAGCGCCATAGCCGAATTTAAAAAGGCCAAAAGACCAACAACCCCCATGATAAGATTGTAGATTCCATAATCTACAACACCTAATTCAATTAATAAAATTCTGGTTATCAACAAGGATAATACCATTGTAATAACCATTTTCAGGTATAGAAAAGAAGTGTTTTTTAAAATCAGTTTGGAAGAACTCATAATGTGATTCTAAATCGACAAGCATTAGGCCTGGTTTATTGTCCCCAGTTGAATGTCCTTTTGATTTTATTCCATATTCTCTTGGTTAAACTTACCTTGTTCAACTTGGAATTAATAGCGATAAATGGCTCGAGCTCTTTTTTTAAGGCGCTCAAATCTTCATGGTTTTTTGAGCTAAAGGAAACCTCTTGCATTTTAATTCGATTCTCGTAGATACGAGCTCGTTTCTCGTCGGCAAGTTTCTGAGCAGAGTATCTTTTTTGTGGCCTCCATTCGTTATTTTTATCCTGGAGAAAAAGTCGATGTCTCAATCCCTCCCTCCTATGCCTAAACCCTCCTGCCTGACTCTTTATCAAATCTTCTTTGGAAAGTTCTTCTACAAAAAGGGTTTGCTCTTCCACCCCTTTTTTTATGAGCTCATCCAGATATTGGTTTCTTACCACAATTACATTGGTTCCCTTGGCATCATCCAAATATTGTGGAAGCCAGGCATCTCCAAAAGAGATATCCGCTGTTTCTCCAATCACATCGTCACAATAGTCACATGCTTTCAATTTAAATAGGTTTAATCCCCAATTGGTACCAAACAGACTCTTGTTGAGTTTGACTTTTTTTTCGTTGGAGGTGGTTAGGATAGATGTACCATAATCCGAAGCCGATCTGTTGGGTATCTTATGTCTAAAATCAAACTTTATCAATTCCTGTTTGGGAACGCCAAATTGATTCAGAAGCACATCCATGTAGTGTGTTGTTTTCAAATGACCACAAAAAATGGAAACTGTATGGACAATCCTTTCCTTGAACACCTCTTCTGAAAATCTCAACAGTTGTATGCCTTTAATGAAACATGGCACGCCCACAATTGCATACTTTCCCGGATAGTTCCTAATTCTTTCCAGTACTTTTTCCAATGTTATCGGATAATACCGCGATTTGGCACCTTCTTGTAGTTCCAATAGGTTGGAACTTATGTCATATTCATAAAAAACATCGCTTTTGTCATTGTCGGATTGTTTCACATGAATAATAAAATCCACCTTCCTTTCATTGAACAATTGAGCGCATAGCCATGAGACCCCTCCCCCTGAACTTCCTTTTTGCCTATAGTCCCCTTCCTTTACAAACCCCGCATAAATACTCCTAAAATGGCCTATTTCTTTTTCCCTCATGATTTGATCTACATTGGAAAACAATTTTTTAGAAATATTGTCTTCATTGAAATCATGATTAGCAAATGGACAAACCACGTGTGTTTCAGAAGCGGCAGAAGAGCTCTTATAGGGTTCAAAATTACCATTGGAGGTTAGGCCCATTTTAAGAACGCTTCCCTCCGAAGCGGTACAGACGCCACAACCGGAACAATATCCGCCTTTGACCACAGTGTCCATTAATTCTTTCGTTGAGACCTTTGATAACATATTTATGTGATTTAGTTGTTCATGATACCACAGAAATCAAGTACCTGTTTCCCTCTTTCAATCGTTAATTCCTTAAATTGTTTGTGTGCAACCAAAAAAGCAATAATGTCTGCCTTATCTACCGCTTTTTGATAGTCTGTCAGCTTAAATACTTTATGCGACGTTATATTTGGCTCCACAATGTAATATTCCTCGTCTTGTGCATTCTGTAATACCTTTTGTACAATATATTTTGCAGGTGATTCTCTTAAGTCATCAATATTAGGCTTAAAGGCAAGCCCCATCAAAGCTATCTTGGGTTTGCGACCATGTTTTAATTGGAACTCCAATTTTGTGTTCTTAATCCTTTCTGCGCACCAAAACGACTTATAATTGTTTATCTCCCTGGCGGTACCAATAATTTTTGACTCCATAGGATAGTCAGCAACAATAAAATATGGATCTACTGCTATGCAGTGCCCACCAACACCACATCCGGGGTTTAAAATATTAACCCGTGGGTGCTTATTCGCCAACGAAATCAGTTCCCAAACATTTATTCCAGCTTTATCGCATATCAATGATAGTTCATTGGCAAAAGCGATTTGAACATCCCTTGATGAATTTTCCACCAACTTGCACATTTCAGCAGTTCTTGCATTGGTTTTATGTAGTGTTCCTTTTATGAACTGCGCATAAAATTCAGCAGCTTTATCTGTTGAAACATCATCAACCCCTCCAATTACCCTATCATTGTTTACCAACTCAAACATTACATTTCCGGGCAATACTCTTTCTGGGCAATAGGCTACATAAAGTTTTCCTTTAAGTTCGGGCCTATGTTCGTATATTAATTCCAACATTCGCTCAGTGGTCCCAATGGGAGAGGTTGACTCAATAATATATAAATCCTCCTCCTTTAATAATGGTATTATTGCCAAGGTTGCAGCTTTAACAAAAGAGATGTCGGGCTGATTCTTATCCTTAAATGGTGTTGGAACAACAATGATATAAGTGTTTGCCTTTACAGGTGTAATAGCTGCTTTCAAATACCCATGGGTCACCGCTTTTAATACTGCTTCATCCAGTTCAGGTTCTACAATGTGTATTTTCCCGGCATTAATCGTTTCTACCACCTCCGGATTAATGTCTACTCCGTGGACATATCTTTTATTCTGGGCAATCAATGCAGCTGTTGGCAAGCCTATGTAGCCCATCCCAATCATTACAACTTCTGGTTGATTCATTTTTTTTACTTTTCTTGGGTTTTATTTGTGCCTTTAAACATAAATGGTCCTAAATCTATCTGCTCCTTGTTCCTTTTTTGTCCATCAAAATCTATTTGAGGGGCATTTTTTAGGGTCCCAATACCGATACAAGGAGATGTTTCCGTTAAGTGATAATCCCCATTTTTCAAATCAACAAAATTTGGGTCGAATGGAGTTATACTTACTCCTTGAGGTGCCTCAAAACCATTGTTCCAAAAATTGGTGAATTCAAAGTCAAAATTCACTTCAAAGGGGTTTACCGAAAAAAAGGTGCTTCTAGAATAGTTTTTTACGTTGGTGACAATACAGTTGACCATCTTGTTGTCTACATTTTCCCTGTCGGCATTTATCAAAAATTCACCCCCGTCAAAAACACAGTTCATAAAAGTGTTGTTGTCAACAATCGACATTGTTGCAGGATTGTAATGGAAAAATTTTATGGCATTCTCTTTGGAGTTTCGGAAAACACAATTCTCAAAAACGTTAAATCTGCCGGCATATTGGGCGCCTTCATCTTCTGTTGTGTCAAAAAATAAAATTGAGGAGGCTGCGCCATCAGATGTGCAATTTCTGATTGTATTATAGCTGGCGCCATCTCTAATCGAATACCCACAATTAATTGCCTTGCAATTTTCAATAAGGTTGTTTTTAACCCCCCTGTACCTCAATTCATACCCGTTTATTTTCATGTTCACGGCAACACAGTTTCTTATGTTGATATATTTTCTGTTGTGCAAAGATATCCCTATACCTGAAGTCCTGTTGTTGCCATCCAATAGTGGCATCTTGTCCGGATTCAGACCATCTCCATATTCCCAATTTAGTTTTGGGGCATCCCCAGGTATGGATGAATATCCTTCAAAAGTTATCTGCTTATTAGCTCTACCATTTCTTTCAAAAACAACGTTCTCATTACTGTAGTCACCTGCCTTTATAAAAACTGTATCGCCTGGTTTAACTGGACTTTTTGAAGATGCCGCATATGGAATGGTGCGCCAAGGTTTGGATTGGGACAAACCACTGTTGTCATCGTCTCCTGACAAGGAAACATAATATGTTTTTTGGGCAGACAATATCATAAAATTGCCAATTGCCATTAGGGCAATAGGTAGCAGTTTTAGAATTCCAATTCTATTTTTCGTCAATTCAACAATCATAAGCTATGATTATTGATAAATTGAACAATCCGTTCCGATGCTTTTCCATCACCATAAGGATTATGCAATTTTGTCATCTTTTCATAAGCATCTTCGTCTTCTAACAATTTTGATGCTTTCGAAACGATTAGATTTTTATCTGTGCCCACCAAAATAACTGTTCCAGCATCAACGGCTTCCGGTCTTTCTGTTGTATCCCTCATTACCAAAACTGGTTTCCCCAAACTAGGTGCTTCTTCCTGTACACCTCCACTGTCGGTTATTATCAAATACGATTGGTTCATGAGCCATACAAATGAAGGGTAAGATAAAGGGGCAATCAATTCTATATTCGGCAAATCACCAAGTATTTTGTATACAGGTTCTTGAACTTTAGGATTTAAGTGTACTGGATAAACTATTTGAACATCACTATATTTTTGGGAAACTTCTTTTAACGCTTCGCAAATGTTCAAAAACCCTTCTCCATGGTTTTCTCGACGGTGCCCCGTCACCAAAATTAATTTTTTATTCGCGTTCAAAATCTGTGACAACCTGTTGATTTCCTCATCCTCATATGTACTAGAACTCACTTTAGCAACGCTTATCTTCAACGCATCAATTACTGTATTACCTGTTACTACAACCGAATCTGAAGGCTTGTTTTCCTTTAAAAGATTTTCTTTAGATGTTTCCGTTGGCGCAAAATGAATGTCACTGACTACTCCCGTGACACATCGGTTCATTTCTTCTGGGAAAGGAGATTTTTTGTTAAAGGTTCTCAACCCCGCTTCAACATGGCAAACTCTTGACCCAGAATAAAAGGCTGCAATACTTGTAGCCATTGTTGTTGTGGTGTCACCATGTACGTAAACATAGTCCGGTTCAAACTCTTCGAGAACTTCTTTTAAATTCAAGATGATGTCTGCCGTTAAACCATAGAGGTTTTGATTGGGTTTCATAAGGTTAAGATCGTAGTCCGGTTTTATCTCAAAAAAAGACAGAACCTGATCCAACATTTCCCTATGTTGCGCAGTAATACAAACTTTGGTCTCGAATTCATCCGTATAATTCTCAAATTGCTTTACTAAAGGAGCCATTTTGATGGCCTCTGGACGAGTCCCAAAAACAATAAGGTTTTTTTTCTTCAAAAATTTATTATTAGCTGACTGTTAAACTACCTACTTCTTTGAATAGTTTTGATAGAACTGTCCGGTTTCCAAATAATTTTTCAAGGTTGGTGCCTTTTGGTCTTTATCAGAAAGCAACAAATTCTTAGAATTGATTTTCCATTCTATGCCTAAATCTATATCCCGATAAACTATACCCCCCTCAGCTTCTTTCTTATGATGGTTGTCACACTTATAAAAGACAGTTGCAGAATCGCTCAAAGTCAAAAATCCATGTGCAAAACCTCTAGGAACAAATAATTGTTTTTTGTTTTCACTCTTCAATTCAATGGATAAATGCTCGCCAAAAGTAGGGGAATTTTTACGCAAATCGACCACTACATCCTGAATTCTTCCCTCTAACACTGAAACCAATTTTGCCTGGGCATGCTCTCCTTTTTGAAAATGCAACCCCCTCAACACTCCTTTTTTTGAAAAGGACTGGTTATCCTGAACAAAAGTTACTTCTTGGTTTATCGCTTCACAAAAATCTTTTTGGTTGTAGCTCTCGAAAAAATAACCCCTTTCGTCTTCATGAATGGTGGGCTCAATGATGAAACAACCCTTTAACTTGGTCTCTGTTGCTTTGATCATGCCTCCTTGTTCAAAATTCCCAATAATCGCTCACCATAACCACTTTTAATCAAAGGTTTTGCTAGCTTCCTGAAACTGTTCTCATCGATGTAGCCCATCTCAAAAGCGGCAGCTTCTATGGACCCTACCACCAATCCTTGACGGTCTTCAATAACTTCTATAAACTGTGAAGCTTGCATAAGTGCCTGGAACGTTCCGGTGTCCAACCATGCTGTCCCCCTGTCCAGTATGCTCACATTGAGTTTTCCCCTTCTTAAATATTCCTTGTTTACATCGGTAATCTCTAGTTCTCCCCGAGCACTAGGTTTAATGCTCTTGGCTATGGAGATTACATTATTATCATAAAAATATATGCCTGGCACGACATAATTGGATTTAGGTTTTTTGGGCTTTTCTTCGATACTTATGGCTTTTCCCTCATCATTAAACTCCACCACACCATATCTTTCCGGGTCATTTACTCGATATACATATATGGTGCCACCGTCTGGGTCATTGTTGGTTTGCAACAATTTGGACAAACCGCTGCCATAAAAAATGTTGTCTCCCAAAATCAAGGCAACCTTTTCTTTGCCAATAAATTCCTCTCCTATGATAAATGCCTCTGCCAATCCGTTTGGGGATTCTTGAGCTGCATAAGAAAAGGAGCATCCGTACTTTTTTCCGTCTCCCAAAAGGTCCTTAAACAGCGGAAGGTCTTTTGGGGTGGAAATAATCAATATTTCCTGGATTCCTGCATACATCAAAGTAGAAAGGGGATAGTAGATCATCGGCTTGTCGTAAATGGGCATCAGCTGCTTGCTTACCGAAAGGGTAAGTGGGTGCAATCTGCTTCCTGTTCCTCCTGCCAAAATGATTCCCTTCATTGTGTTTGATATTGCTTTATATAATATTCCAAATAGTCCCCTGAGGTAACATGGTCCAACCATTCCTGGTTTTCAAAATACCAATCTATGGTCATTTCGAGCCCTTCTTCAAAGGTGACCGAGGGTTTCCACCCTAATTCTTTGTTTATTTTGGATGCATCAATGGCATACCTTAAATCATGTCCTGGGCGGTCTTTTACAAAGGTTATCAGTTTTTCTGAAGTTCCCTCCTTTCTTCCAAGTTTTTTATCCATTAGTTGGCATAGCAAGCGGGTCAATTCTATATTCCGCCATTCATTGAAACCGCCAATGTTGTAGGTTTCTCCTTTTCTTCCTTTATGAAATACCAAATCGATGGCCTCGGCATGGTCCTTTACATATAACCAATCCCGGGTATAGTTCCCATCACCATAAACGGGCAATGGCTTGTTTTTTATGATATTGTTGATGAATAGGGGAATCAATTTCTCAGGGAATTGATTGGGGCCGTAATTGTTGGAGCAATTCGAGATTATGTAAGGCAAACCATAGGTTTCACCATATGCCCTTACAAAATGGTCAGAGCTTGCCTTGGATGCCGAGTAAGGCGAGTTGGGGTCGTATGCCGTACTTTCGTTGAAGAAACCTTCCCGTCCCAAGCTTCCAAAAACCTCATCGGTGCTGATATGATAAAATAAAAAATCAGTGTTGTCCTTGGCCAACTGTAATGAGGCGTTCAATAAATTGACGGTGCCCAAAACATTGGTGCGCACAAAAGATAAGGGGTCAGATATAGATCGGTCTACATGGGATTCCGCGGCCAAGTGAATTATCCCATCAAAATTGATTTGGGAGAAAAGGTCATTAACAAAATACGCATCAGTAATATCTCCTTTAACAAATGAATAGTTTGGGGCTTGCTCTATATCTTTCAGGTTTTCCAAGTTTCCCGCGTAGGTCAAAGCATCTAGATTAAAAATTTGATAATCCCCGTATTCAGCTACAAACAGTCGGACCACATGAGAGCCGATAAAACCGGCTCCTCCCGTAATTAAAATGTTTTTTGGACTATTTTTTTTATCCATCTAATCACATTTATACGCCTTTATGGCCTTGCGTTTGGATTATAAGAGAACACTGTTCTTTGGCCTCTTTGCTAATGTACGATAATTCGAATCCAATACAAGATCTACCTTCTCCGTCAGCCCGTTCTCTTTCAATATCTGTTTGGCAAAATCGTGCCATGTCATGGGATTCCCATCCGTAAAATGATACATCCCAAAAGGTTTTTCTCCCAATACGATTTCGTTCAAAATAAATTTGACCAATGACTCTGTGTTTGTAGGACAACCTTTTTGGGCATCTGTAACATACAAATCCTCTCCGGCCAGTGCCTTCTTTAAAATTGTACGGTAGAAATTATGTCCATATTTTTTACTGTACAACCAAGATGTGCGAATTATGTAATGGTTGGGTTGAATTTGTTGAATAACTTTTTCTCCTGCCAACTTGGACTTTCCATATACATTGATGGGATTGGTTTTGTCTTCCACAGTATAGCCCCCGTCCTTTTTGCCATCGAAAACATAATCAGTGGATATATGAATCAAAGTAGTGTGGTGTTTTTTGCAAACTTCTGCTAGATTTTTGACCCCTTCTGCGTTGACTTGATACGCTAAATCCGGGTATTTTTCTGCCTGTTCAACATTAGTATACGCGGCACAATTGATACAGAAATCATAGTGTTCTTTTTCAAAAGTGTCCCGTAATTGGTCACCATAGGTTATATCTAGCTCATTGGATGTCTTAAAATCAAAGGAAATAGCATCCAGACCTGACACAACCTCAGCAAAAGTCTTTCCGAGTTGACCATCAGATCCTGTTACAACAACCTTAACCATACAAATGTTCTAAACTTCAATTTCTGAAGCTTTCCTATTGAGGTACTTTAGGAAAGACAACAAAAAGAATACCCCAAGGAACAATAACGGTAGAACAATTATCTTCTTTCCAAAGAACGCCTTACTGACTTGATGGGGGTTTCCAAAATTGATTACACTAATGGGGCCGTTAAGTTGCTTTAGCTCCATTTTCTTTTCCTCTATATCTTCTATCAGCTCTGTTTTTAAGGTGATAAGCCCTGTAACATTAAGCTTTTCTTCGTTTTGGAATACCAGTTTCCCGGTTTCAAGTGAGGCGCTCTGTTTGTTCAGGTTATTGGAGTAATTCTGGATAATCGTATCTATCTGAGAAATCAACACCTCGCTTTTTTCAATCCTCTCCCTTGAATTTTCCTTTTGTACGGATAAGAGTTCCGTGAAATATCCATTGGAATTGATATAGTCCAAAAGCTTACGGGCTATTTCCTCGCCGTTGGAGTTCTTATAGGTAAATGTTATCCTATGGTTGAGCTCCGTTTTCTTTAGTAATTCCTCTCTGATCACATCAGCGATCAAATCCGTGTTCTGAAATTTTTGAAGCACTTCCAAATATTCCAATTGCTTCTCATTATCCTCTGCCTCCTCCTTTTTTACAGCAGCAATCGAAATTTCAAAACCCTTTAGGTCCGCCTCTGTGATATCGAGCCTATTCAAAAAAGTTGGATTCTTGTCCTTGATGTTGGACTCTATTTCAGAGATAACATCATATAAATAATCCTTGCTTTCCAGATTGGGCCTTACTATAACATCTAATTGTACTTTTTCGGTGGTTATGAACTTTAACCCAAACCCTATGGCCACACCCAAAACAACCAGACCTATGAGTATCAATGCACTCTTTTTTAGATATAGAAAAAGACGTAAAAAAAGTATTCCTAACTTATTGAATCCATTTCGGATCATCTGGAACAATTGCCCCAAGTCTATCTCGTCCGAATTATTCTGATTTACTGGTTGGTCTGCCATACCTATGAATTGAATATTTGTTTTAAAATTCTGTCCGTTATCAAATATGTGGGCTTTACCCCGGTTGTTCCCAGTCCGCCCGAAGCCAACGTGCTCCCGGTCTCCAAAGGATTGTCAGATGCGTAGTAAGCATATCTTACCTTGACATCTTTTTTTATGCTCTTTCGTATCTGTGAGGCCGATTGTATTGCTTTTTGATAGTGCACTCCCTCCATTTCCAATCCTATAACGTTCCAAGTGGATTCATTGAAAAACTGGAGAATGTCCCTATTTTGAAGCGATGTGCCCAATACGGTCACCATGGTTCCTTCCATTACCTTTAACCCATGCCCTTCAAAATCCGAACCCTTGAGTTCGTTGTTGAAGGGATAATTATCCGCCGTGCCCTCAAAAATATGGGCGGAAGGAATCATCAAATCCCCCTTGCCCCCTTCCAAGATGCCCGCCTTCCCCATGATGGAGACCGAATCTACGTTAAGAAAAACCTTTTCCTTCCCATCTTCCATCGGTTTCAAAAGTTCATCTATGGTCTCGTAGGCCTGCTCGCCAAAGGCGTAGTCCATCACAAATATAACGGGTTTATCTTCTTCAGCGACATCTTGCGGAAGTTGATAGCAACAACTTTTGCTTCCAAATTTGGCAGTATCAAAAATCTGAACGTCAATGTTGGCGCCGGACTCATCTTCCAAAAATATCATTCCATTGCTCTGGGCCAAGTTCCTTACCTTCTTGTTGAGGGATTTGTTCTTGTCGGAACCCAAAGCCTCATAAATATCCAAAGATTCGTTGTCCGGGAATTCTTCGGCCAATGCCTTTTTGGCAAAGAGCGAGTTCATAACACTGTGCATATTTGCACTGATGATATGAAGGGGTCTGTCCATCAAGTTGTGTTCCTTGAGGGTCGCCTTGATCTTATCGGCCCACTTTTCCCCATGGATATGATGGCCCAACCGCTCTCTTAGCAGCGGACTGAATGTGATTGTCCTCTTGTTGCCCGTGGTCTCCTCTTCAATGGCCAGTTTGCCCAGCCAATAGATTACGTTTAAAAAGCGGTCCGGGTCCTCCGGGGTCTTTAACTTGTTTTCAAGATCCACCACCTCATCAAAGGTCCTGCCCAAGATATTGGCACAGTGTATCAGTGCCACTTCTCTTTCTTCATTGTTTTTTTCTTCGGACAGTACAAACTCGGTAAGCTTGTCCCAGTCCCTTATGGTAGATGTCCCATCGTCCACCAAGACCCTTTTGGAAATTTTGCCGGACTCCACGAACAAGAAGGTCAGGTGGGTCAAAATATCGTAAATGTCGCTACGCCCTCGTGTGATCTCGATGTTCATCTGCTCATCATCGATGCGGTAGCAATTTCTTCTTCGCTTTGGAGGCACAATGGGTCTTAAATGTGATTTGCCGAAACCTTCGTCGGAAGTGAGGTTAATGAATCGGCATTCTTCTATCCCTTCGGGCAAGCGTTCCAACACATAGATCAACCCGTTCAGTTCGGCCTTGTCCTCAGCAATGGTCCCATAAATTTCCGGACGGAGCAATAAAAGCGCGGTTCTGAGAGCATTACCAGAAACCCCCGAAGGCTTGTAAAATCCCCTGTTCAGCAAATGGCGCATGGTAATGTACAAGCGTTCGATCGCATTGGTGGACTCCTGTGCCCTAGTGGTCTGTTTTACTTCTGTTGCCATCATATCTTCTGGCAAAAATAAATGAATTCCTATGAAAGTTAAGCTGTTCTAAGTCAACTAATTTTAAATGGATGAAGTCCATCGGCCACTTTTCGGTCGTTGGCAAGGCGTTGCACCTTGTTCTGCCCTCCCAGTTTACCCATGGATTTCATATAATCCTGGAAACCATTTGGTTTGATGCTGCTTATCTTCAACGGCTGGAGAATATTCCCATCGATGAGGTCAAAATAGTAGCTGTTCTGTCGCTTCATGCTCTTCTCCATGATGCCCTGGAACTTTTTCATATCCGATGGTTCTCTTTCAAATTCAATAAACCATTCATGATAGGGCAGTTCTCCTTCCACGGGATTGGTCTGTGGAGCTACGGTAAATTCGTTGACCAACGCATCGGTCTGTTCCACGGCTAGGCGTAGTGCCTCTTCAACCTCCTTAGCGATTACGTGTTCCCCAAAAGCAGAAATAAAATGCTTGATGCGCCCCGAAACCATTATCTTATATGGGTTCTTGGAAATAAACCGAACGGTATCCCCAAGATTATAGCCCCAAAGTCCGGCATCTGTAGAAATTACCATGGCATAATCGACGCCCAGTTCCACATCTGCAATGGTCAATCGTTTTGGGTTCTCATCAAAAAATTCATCGGCCTTGACAAACTCATAAAAAATACCCGCGTCCAGCAACAACAACATCCCCTTTTCTTTTTGGGAGTTTTGATAGGCAAAAAATCCTTCACTGGCTGGGAACAGTTCAATGCTGTCCACCTTTCTTCCTATAAGGTTTTCAAATTTGGCCCTATATGGCTCGTAATTCACTCCTCCATATATGAACAATTGAAACTCTTTGAAAAGTTCCCCGACTTTTTTCCCTGTCTTGGAGTTCAATTTTTCAAAGTACATCTGCACCCATGACGGAATGCCGGCAATTACGGACATATTCTCCTTTTCGGTCTCCTCGACAATTTTGTCCACCTTGGTCTCCCAATCCTCGATGCAATTGGTTTCCCAGCTTGGCAATCGGTTTTTTTGAAGGTAGTTGGGCACATAATGTGCTGAAATCCCTGAAAGCCTTCCCAGCTTGATTCCATTTTTTTCTTCCAGTTCAGGACTTCCTTGTAAAAATATCATCCGGCCATCCACAAAATCGGCGTTCCCCGTTTCGTGTATGTAATTGAGAATGGCATTTCTGGAAGCTTCCACCTGGTTTTTGATGGAAGGTTTGGTGATCGGAATATATTTGGCGCCCGAAGTGGTTCCCGAGGTTTTTGCAAAATAGATGGGCTTTCCGGGCCACAGCACATCTTCTTTTCCATCAATTATTTGCTGTACATATCCCTTTAGTTCCTCATAATCACGTATGGGAACGCGCTCAACAAAATCTTGGTGGGATGTAATGGTTGCGAACTGATGGTCCTTGCCAAAAAGGGTGCCCTTGCCCTGGGTGATCAAGTGGTTGAACACCTTTTGTTGGGTCTTTACAGGTTGATTCACCCATTTTTCGGTTTTCTTGGCTATCCGATTCGCAAATATTTTCGCGGCAAATGCTTTTAAGGACATTTAGTTGAAGTCAATATAATTTTGGGGATCCACCGGTTTGCCCTTTCTCCAAAGTTCAAAATGAAGATGTGGCCCCGTAGTAAGTTCTCCCGTATTTCCGATTGATGCGATTACCTCGCCTGCCCGTACCAAATCCCCTTGTGCCTTGCTCAGGGAACCATTGTGCTTATACACCGAGGTTATCCCTTCTTGATGTTCTATGATCATTACGTAACCCGTTTCTGTGGTCCATTCCGCAAAAAGCACTGTGCCATCCGCAATAGACTTGACCGGGGTTTCCCGTGGTGCCACCAAATCCACTGCGTAATGTTTCGTTTTTTGATCAAACCCTTGGGATATGGTTCCGTTCACAGGTGAAAAGAATAATGTCCCCAAGTTTTCGATATCCCTTTCAAAAAGATTGTATTTATCTTCCAGCTCAACCTCTTCCCTCAACAATAGATCCTGTCGTATTGGCGTAAGGTCTACGGAAGCAGGGTCCAATTTGTACTGCTCAAACAGAGAGTCCCTATTCACTTGGTTGTTTTCAATGTCACCCCGCAAGACCTTCCTTACATTATCCAAATACCGATTGGTATAATTGAGTACGGTCACCAAAGAATCTGTTTTATAAGTAAGGTCGGTTGCCTGCCGTTTTAATCTGGTAGAGGAGTAGCCCGGAATATATTCACGCAATGGGGTAAAAGCTATGATCAAGGTCGTAACTCCGATCAGCACAATAATGAACATGGTACCGGTAACAAAAACGTTAAGCCTGTTCAGCTTAAAAGATATCTTTTCCTCAAAAGTGCTTTCATTGAGAATGACCAAGCGATACTTGTGCAATAGCTTGCGTTTGATCTCCTTTCTTTTCTTTTTGTCCTTTGCCATGATGAACAAAGATAGTCTTAGATTTTAATATGCATGTTAAGCTTTTTAAAAAGCTTGGGCCGGTAAGTTCTTAAAAATCATTCTCAAATGCCAATTTTCGTTAATCGAACACGCTCTTTCACTTCTTTTTAGTACTTTTACATTTCTAATTAAAGGTTTTGATATTATGATTGCTCAAACTATATTTCTTGGTATGCTAGGTCCTTGGCAGATTGTTTTGATCGTGGCCGTGGTTGTTTTGCTTTTTGGAGGCAGAAAGATTCCAGAGCTGATGAAAGGACTTGGTAGCGGTATCAAAGAGTTCAAGGACGCGACCAAAGAAGACGATAAATTGGAAGGCGAAACAAAAGAGTCAAAATCCTAAACTTGACCTTTTTGACGGTTTGAGGTGTGCCGAATTACAAAAAAATTCGAGCAGCAACAACACTTTTTTACCATTCAGCGCCACAATTTCGCTCTTTCACAACAAAAAATTATCACCCCAATTACCTTATCCTACTTTAGCGGCTATAACTGAACCGTTAGGCCTCTAAATGCTTAACCTCCAAACGAACACATCATGTTTGTTTGTGCAGATGGAGTGG
This sequence comes from Flagellimonas aurea, assembly GCF_017313785.1. Taxonomy (GTDB): domain Bacteria; phylum Bacteroidota; class Bacteroidia; order Flavobacteriales; family Flavobacteriaceae; genus Flagellimonas; species Flagellimonas aurea. The sequence continues at coordinate 517,529 of NZ_JAFLNL010000001.1, read as the reverse complement.
TAATGAAAAAACTGATCTTGCTTATTTTTCTTTTGTGCGCACTTGGGACCTTTTCCCAAGAGCTTGCCTTTTCCGAGTATGGGGGAACCTCTTCCACCTCCGAAAAGGAGAACCTTATAAAAGAGCCCGAAACCACAGACTTTGTAAAGCACCTCGATGGTCTTAACGACAAAAAGCTGGACAGGTATCTTCGCAAGCGAGGGACTTCGGAAAAGCTCATCGACAAAGGAAATGAGTACTTTGACCTAATGTGGTATGCAGAGGCCGCCCGCATTTTTGATTTGGTCCTGGAAAAAACCGCAGCTAAACACACCCAGCACTTGCTCTCGAGAGCTGGAGACTCCCATTACTATACAGGTAACTTGGAAAAAGCGTACCACTGGTACCATGAGCTGCACCAATTGTACAAAGAGGAAATGGAAGAGGATGCATTGTTCAAGTACAAGGAAACCTTAAAAGGTACGGGCAAATATCAAAGAGCCGCCACCCTGACCAAAATTTTAAGACAGAAAAGAAACGAGCCCCTAAATGAACTCGATAAGGTTGATCCCAGCACTTGGGAAGCAACTTATGATGTTTCGATCAAAAATTTGAAAATCAACTCTCCCTACTCCGATTTCTCCCCCATGTTTCACAATGGCTCGGATATCGTCTATGCTTCGGCCAAGGACACTTTGTTTTTAACGACACGTCGGTATCGCTGGACCAATCAACCTTTTTTGGACCTTTACCTTGCGCAACAAAAAGGTGGAGACGGTGAACTTTCCGCACCCAAAAAGTTTTCTAGAAAGATCAACACCAAATATCACGAAGCCTCAATGGCTTTCTCTCCTGACCAAAAAACAATCTATTTTACAAGGAACAACTATGGAAAGCATCTAAAACGGGGCGAAAACGGAATCAACCACCTGAAGATTTACCGTTCCGAGTTTAAAGATGGCGAATGGACCAAGGCAGAGGAGCTTCCCTTCAATAGTGAAAACTATTCCACAGGCCATCCTGCTATAAGCCCGGATGGGAAAAAAATGTATTTCGTTTCGGATAGGCCCGGGGGTTTTGGCGAAACAGATATATATGTGGTGGATATTGATGCAAATGGGGCGTTCTCCGAGCCAAAAAACCTTGGAAAGACCATCAACACCGAAGCGAAGGAAATGTTTCCTTACGCGGTCGAAAACGCGCTCTATTTTTCTTCCAACAGGCCGATGGGTTTCGGAGGGCTGGATGTATATAAATCCGATGGTACAAATGAAACTTTTGGAGTAGGTGTGAACTTGGGCGAACCCATCAACAGTAACAGGGACGATTTCTCGTATATTATCGATGCTTCCGGCGAGCAAGGTTATTTTGCTTCCAATCGTAAAGGGGGCAAAGGGGATGACGATATTTATTCCTTTAAGTCCATTCCGAACTTCAACGCCATTGTTGGTTCAGTTGCCAGTGAGTCCTCGGGCATTCCATTGGAAGAAACCAATATATCTTTGTATGATAAAGACGGTATATTCTTGAGCAAGTCCGTTTCGGACACCACAGGTAGATACGTTTTCAAAAACCTAAATCCATCGACGGGTTATACCCTTGTGGCCACAAAAAATGGTTTTATGGACGACTCCATTTCTGTAAAAACCAAAGAGAATGAAAATGTTCCGGTTACCCAATTCTTAAGGAAGGGCGTAAAAGAAAAACCAATAACAGAAGTGTACGAGCCAAGCAATGTTTATTTTGCATTCGACAGTTATGAGATTACACCAAAGTACGCTCAGGAGCTGGACAAACTGGTAACGGTACTCAAGGAAAACAAAATACTTTCCCTAAAAATTGAATCCCATACCGACGCCATTGGTTCGGAAAGCTACAATAAATATTTATCGGACAAGCGCGCCAAATCCACTCGAGACTATATTGTTTCCCAAGGAATCGACGTTTCAAGAATCTTAAGCGCCGTTGGATATGGGGAAGATCGCCTGTTGAACAATTGTTCCAATGGAACACCGTGTGCCGCCGACCAGCATCGCCTGAACAGAAGGTCGGAATTTATCCTTGTAGCCGAATAAATCACACTTCCGGAGGGGTTTGCTCCCTGCTTTTTCAAGAATATTGCACTTTATCGATATCCCTGTCCGACCAACAGCGCTTGGTTCGCGTGCACTTTATCGATCAAAGGGATATGCTGGTAGACCACTGGTCCTAAGCTGCTTATTTCACCTTGTTTTTAATGCGTTTTGTCCTTTTGTTTTCGGTTCCATCCCAGTATATCGAATCTTTGGCCTGTATTTAATCCTTAAATCAGACATATGAAAAAATTACTACTCGTTAAAGAAATCTATTTGGAGGGGTTTAGAAACCTTGGGCACATCATCATAGAAAAATACTTTAAAGTATTCGCATGGTTTAGCTTTGTTATGTTCTTTATAGTGCTTTATGCATTTGTATATAGGATGGCCACAGGTTTTGCATTTGATTAACAAGTCCATCATATTTAAAAAACCAAAAGGCCCGACAATTGTTCGGGCCTTTTGGTTTTGTATAAGTATTTTTTTAGTCCGTGGAGGTAGTATCCGATGGCTTAAAGTCCACTGTCTTTAAGATGGCTTCCAGCTCGAACATATAATCCCTTTTTTCTTCGGAAGGGGCGAAAGTGAATCCCTCTATCACCATTTTCCTATTGTTCTCCTCATCATTGATGATATAGGTTAAAAATGGGCCTGCCATAGGATACCCATGAATTTCCCAAACACCTTTTACCTCCGCCGCTTTTTTACCGCCAATTTCCGCAGGGAAAACATAGGGCGCAAAAGCTTTTTCGGTGATCATGTAGGTGTTCTCATAAGGTCCTGGTATAAATTTTTGACCAATGGAATCTCGCATTCTTACAATATCCTCCACAAAAGTGGAGTCGTTGCTGAAATAGTCCCAAGGCATCTCATAAGCAATGATGTTCATGGTTCCCTTTGGGATTTGTATGTCCATCCAAACAAAGTTGTCCTCTCTTCTGCCCACCTTGTAGAGCGATGGCACGTTCATGTGTATCCCAAATTCCTCTTCCAAAGCTTTGTCCTTGCTCAGAGAGCGCTCGAACCTTCGTTGCGCCTCGGCAATCTCGTTGGCCCTGAATTCCTTTATGGCCCTGTCTGCCAAAGAATCAAGGTTTTTGATCATAACCTCCTCTGTTGGGCCTGTAACCACCGCAACTTTTTGAGGTTTGGCGTAGGCATCGTCCTTTATATGGGCCAAAGACGTAGAATCTTGTTCAACATACAACAATGATCTCGAGTGAGTGGTGGTTCCCTTAAAAACCTTTGGAGGTACTTGGGTTATGGTAAATTTCGGCTCTATTTGGGGAAGTCCCACAATTTGGGCGGCAAACTCGTCCCTTATCTTTTCCCCCACCGGCCCTCTCCAAAGCTCAGTGTCCATAACCACCATCAAGGTATTGATGCCCCCTGTTGAGGGTGGTAAAAATTTTTCTTTTGGGCCTGAATTCTTACAGGCTCCCAATGCCAACATACTAGCGGCAAACAATAGTGTTCCTAGTTTTTTCATCTTGTGTTAAATTTACGAAGAACAATCACACAATTTAAGTTTTGTGCCCGGTTTTAGGTTATTACCACTAATACCGTTCCATTCTCGTAAATTTTCTATGGAAACCCCAGGGTATTTTTTTGAGATTGTCCAAAGGGAGTCGCCAGATTGTACCGTATGGATCTTGGAACCTCCTGCAACGGTTGTTCCAGAGTTGGAGTTGTTCGATTTTGAGGTCTTCTGTGCGATATATGGCTTTCTGGGATATATTGTCAAGCGCTGTCCAACACGAAGATTGTTACTTCGAAGTCCGTTCCAGCTTTTTATCTGGCTTACACCGACCCCATATTGTTCGGCGATCTTGCCCAAATAATCACCGCTTTTCACCCGATAACGTATCTGGTCCTCCGCGGTCACCATGTTCGGTAAAGGCTTTTCCAAAGAATCCAGTTCCTTTTTTGCGTAAGCATAGATTTCTTCCTCATTGGAAACAAACTTGCCTATTTTGGCAATGGGCAAACGTAGGGCATAATTTTTTCCTTCTACTTTAGGTATGATGTTGAGCTTGTACGCCGGGTTGAGCATTTCCAGCTCTTCGGTTCCTATATCGACCAATTTTGAAATCTGGTCGAAAGTAATCAGGTTCTTAACATGAACGGTATCCGTCTCAAAATAGGGCCTATCCGCCTTTTTGTATTGTAGGCCATGTTCTTCGGCATATTCAAAAATGTACATGGTGGCCAAAAAGGCTGGAAGATACCCTGCTGTTTCACGTGGTAGAAATGGACGGATGTTCCAATAATTCTCATATCCTCCAGAACGTCGAATCGCCTTGTTTACGTTTCCAGGACCAGAGTTGTATGCTGCCAAGGCCAAGTCCCAGTCACCAAAGATATCGTAGAGTCTTGAAAGGTATTTGCTGGCGGCCTTTGTGGCCATAATGGGGTCGTGCCTTTCGTCCACATAACTGCTTACGTCCAGTCCGTACATTTTGCCCGTGCTGTACATAAACTGCCACAGCCCTTTTGCGCCAACCCTAGATCGTGCTTTTGGGTTGAGAGCGGATTCCACAATGGCCAAATATTTTATTTCCAAAGGAATATTTTGGTTGTCCAGTTCCTGTTCAAACAGGGGAAAATAAAACTGACTTGCCGTTATCATCCGCTGCATCAAGTCCCTTCTCCTTGTCAAAAAGGATTTGATGACACTCTCCAAAGAAGAATTGTAGGTAATATTGAACGGGGTTTTCTCGTTCATACGGGCCAACCTTGCTTTTAGCGTGTCGGTCGGCAAATCTATTTCAAAGGCCTCCTCCAATTCAGAATCATTCTGAACCTCCAACAACATATCACTGAACAAATCGGCATTGCTGTGGAGTTCTTTCAGCCAGAGACTGTCATACCGCCAAGCTTCCTCAAGGTCGCGTAGCTTGAATTTTCCGTCCTCATGCGTTTCCAGGGCCATAAGCTGACCGTCAATTTTAATGTTGGAAACCGTGATGGTCCCATTTTCCTCTTCTTGGAGCAAAACGGAATCCTTTGACTTGTTCTGTGCAATTTCGGATTGTTGTGCACGCACAAAGGGGCTTGCTGATAGCAGAACAGCAAAAACAGCTACGCTTAAACTCTGTTTCATTTTGGACAAAATTTGATTTCGGGGCGAACGAAAATGGCTTTTTTTTCTGAAAGAATAAAGCCTCGAGACAAAATTCTCTTACTTTTAACGTTTGCCCTGATATCTCACAACGTGAGACTTAGCCCAATATTGCAGCAATGCCCGGCAATGTTTTCCCTTCCAGGCTTTCGAGCATGGCCCCGCCACCAGTGGATACGTAGCTCACCTTCTCCTCGAACCCGAATTGTTTGACGGCAGCAACGGAATCTCCTCCTCCTACTAGGGAGAACGCTCCGCTTTGTGTGGCCTCATCAATATAATTACCTACGGCAATGGTGCCCTTGGCAAAGTTTTCCATTTCAAAAACACCTACGGGACCGTTCCAAAGAATAGTCTTGGAAGCCAAGATTACTTGCTTGAATATCTCCAAGGTTTTTGGACCGGCATCCAATCCTTGCCATCCGTCGGGAATTTCGTTAACGTCAACAAATTGGGTGTTGGCATCGTTACTAAAATCATCAGCGGCCAAAACATCCACAGGCAAGTATACTTTCACATTTTTGGCCTCTGCTTGTTTTAGGATATCCAAGGCAAGTTCCATTTTATCATCCTCACAAATGGAGTCGCCTACTTTCCCGCCTTTAGCTTTTACAAAAGTATAGGTCATTCCTCCTCCGATGATAAGGTTGTCCACTTTGCCCAGTATGTTTTCGATGATGGTGATCTTTGAAGAAACCTTGGCCCCCCCCAAAATTGCGGTCACTGGTTTTTCCCCTGTTTCCATCACTTTATCGATGGCTTTGATTTCCTTGGCCAATAAATAGCCAAAGCATTTGTTTTCCGGGAAAAACTTGGCCACAATTGTGGTTGATGCGTGGGCACGGTGCGCTGTTCCGAACGCATCGTTTACATAAACATCGCCATGCTTGGACAATTCCTCTGCAAAGGACTCATCACCGGCTTCCTCTTCAGCATGAAAACGAAGGTTCTCCAACAAAAGCACCTCCCCGCTCTTTAAGGCAGCAACTGCTTCATCTGCTTTTGCGCCAACACAGTCCTCGGCGAACTTCACTTGTACACCAACTACATTCGAGACGGTCTCGACAATGTGTGAAAGCGACATATCCGGATTGGCTTTTCCCTTTGGTCTGCCCATATGGCTCATCAAAATTGCGGACCCGCCATCTTCCAAAACCTTAAGGATTGTCGGTTTTGCCGCATCGATTCGACTGGTGTCGGTCACGTTGAAATCCCCGTCCAATGGTACGTTGAAATCCACTCTGATCAATGCTTTTTTTCCTTCGAAGTTAAAATCGTCTATCGTCTTCATGTAATGTGTTCTTTTTTGAGAATTTCAAATGTAAAGATTTCCTGCTTTTTCCATGGTTGCACAGGCCTATTATTTGAAAGTTTATCTCTTTTTAACCTTTTCGGTTCGATATGTTAAACCAGCAATCGATAGGAAAACATGCCATACAAAACTTCCACACTTAAAAATGTATCTTTGATCCATGCTTTTTAAAAACGTTTTAGGGCTGGAGCACATCAAAAATCATTTGGTGACGACCGCTGAGACAGGCAGGGTTGCCCATGCGCAGCTATTTGTTGGGCCCGAAGGCTCCGGGGTGCTCTCTATGGCTTTGGCCTATGCACAATATTTGCTTTGTGGCAATACTGGCGGAGAGAATGATGGAGGAAATCCTGTCTGCAATACAAAGTGCAACTCCCTTACGCATCCCGACCTACATTTTGCCTTTCCCGTTTCCAATTCGGACAAGGTAAAATCGCATGCCGTGAGCGACCATTATTTGGAGGAATGGCGGCAATTTGTGAAGGAACAGCCCTATGGCAACTTGTTTGATTGGTACCGGCACATCGGCATCGAAAAAAAACAGGGCCAGATCGGGGTGGATGAGGCCCAGGACATGGTAAAGAAGCTTTCTTTGAAATCCTATGAAGGCGGATATAAGATTCTCATTGTTTGGATGGCGGAAAAAATGAACACCTCCGCGGCCAATAAACTTTTAAAATTGATCGAGGAACCACCGGACAAAACGGTATTGCTCCTTTTGGCAGAAGAAGAGGAACAGATCATCAATACCATCCGTTCCCGTTGCCAGATCCTCAACTTCCCTCCTTTGGCGGAACAGGCGATCACCGATGAACTTTTGCTCAGGGGCGTATCACAGACAGAGGCACTCACCATAGCCCTTGAGGCAAACGGAAATTTCAATAAAGCCTTAGACCTTTTGAACAAGGATTCGGAAGATCTTGTTTTTGAGCGTTGGTTCGTACAGTGGGTGCGCAGTGCTTTTAAGGCCAAGGGAAACAAGGGTGCCATCCAAGAATTGATCTTGTGGAGCGATGAGGTATCCAAAACGGGGCGCGAAGTGCAAAAAAAGTTCTTGGCCTACTGTCTTACCATGATGCGACAAGCCCTTTTGCTCAACTACAAGGCCAACGAACTTGTACATGCCAAAGTACACATGGAGGGTTTTGACCTGAAAAAATTTGCTCCCTTTGTACATGAAAACAATATTTTGGATATTGTAAAGGAGTTGGAGCAAGCCATTTTTCACGTGGAACGCAACGGGAATTCCAAGTTGATCTTCACGGATTTGTCCATAAAACTTACACGGCTCTTGCATGCCAAGGCCGATTAAATAAAACTGACCATGAATGATTTATTTTCAAATGCCACGGAAATTCTACTGCTGGCATTCCTTACCATTACTTTTTTACAGAGCGGAATCGACAAACTCCTGGATTGGAAAGGCAATCTTGGTTGGCTGACCGGGCATTTCTCAAAAACAATTTTCAAGGGAACTGTCCCTGTTCTTCTGAGCGTTGTATTAGTGTTGGAAATGCTGTCCGGAATATTGTGTGGAGTGGGCATTTTTGAATTTGCTGTGGAAGGGGAAACAATGTTCGGTCTTTATGGCGCCACACTTTCTGCCATAACGTTGTTAATGCTATTGTTGGGGCAGCGAGTGGCCAAGGATTATGTAGGGGCGCAAACCATCGTGGTATATTTGATCCCGACCATTTTTTTGGTATATCTGATGCAATAAAACCTTCCCAGCATGATCCTAGAACCTATCCAGCGTCCAGAACTATCCGACAAAACCAAACTTGCCTATGGGCAATTCGAACGATTGATCGTTGAAATCAAAAAAAAGAAACTGCCGGAAGAAATCGAGCTGGTCATCAACAAGCACATAACACAATTGAATTCGGTTACCGATTCTGGTAAAACATTGCGGAACGCTATCCGAAAAGAACAATCAAAAATTGTAGGAATGTTGGCTCAGAAACTCAAAATCGTACCCATAAACTATTTTAGAAAAACATGGTTTGTTCTGGGCATGACAGTTTTTGGCCTGCCCATTGGTGCTGCCTTGGGACTTAGTTTGGGAAATATGGCGTTTTTGGGCATTGGACTGCCCGTAGGCATGTCCATGGGGCTGGCAATGGGGGCCCGAATGGACAATAAGGCCAAGGAAGAGGGCCGACAGCTCGATATAGAACTTAAAATGTAACCCATGTTCGGAAAAAAAGCGATTGCTCCGTTAATGGTCATAGTGATCAGTCTAGTACTTTTTGTCATTAATCTGATAGAATTGAAAAACGGAAATGGTGAAATTTGGGGCATGGTTTCCAATATTTTACTAATTATCGCCATGGCTTTAGTAATGATCGGCAACAAGAAAAAATCAAAAAATGAACGAACAAGAACAAAATACAGAGGGAACTTCTGTTGATTCCATTTCGGCTGCACAGGCCGATTTGCGCAAAAGCTATGCAGATGGTTCTTTGGGAGTTTTAGTTTCCGGAATGGTTTGGATGGCTGCCGCTTTGGTGGCCTTGTACGTTACGTCTCAAATCGCTGTTTGGACCTTGTTTTTTGGCGGTATGCTCATTCATCCTTTAGGGTTGTTGCTGGCCAAGCTTATAGGTGTTCCTACAAGTCATTCCCCAAAAAATGCCTTGGGCAAACTAGCTTTGGAGGGAACAGTTTTTATGTTGATGTGCATTCCCTTGGCGCTGCTCCTATCGTTACAGAACCACACTTGGTTTTTTCAGGGCATGTTGTTGATCATTGGAGGAAGGTATTTAACGTTCACTACGCTTTATGGTATCAAAACGTATTGGATCTTGGGCGGTATGTTGGGTGCAGCTTCCTTTGTGCTGTTTATTCTGAAGGCTTCCCCAGCCGTTTCTGCCCTATCAGGCTCAATTATAGAAATGGGTTTTGGTTCCTTTATGTTTTTCTCGTATAAAAAAAGTAAACCTTAACGTACTGACGATTTGGAAAAAATCAGACAATATTTCGAATCGGAATTTGGGATCTCACAAGACGATTGGGAAATTTTTTCATCAAAATTGAACCGATATGAATTCCCTAAAAAAAGTAAGTTGGTTGAAGCGGGCAAGGTGGAAAACTATTTGTCATTTATAGAAAAAGGGATTGTTCGCCTTTACATTCCCAAAGAAGATGGGGACCTCACTTTTGGTTTTGTTTTCAATGGGGCTTTTGTTAGCGCATACGACTCTTTTCTCACCCAAAAACCATCTGAATATACAGTAGAAACGATTACCGATACGATACTTTGGCGTCTTGGCCATAAGGAACTTCAGGAGGTTTATGCATCTTCCAGGATTGGGAACTTGATCGGGAGAAGGGCCAGCGAGGAGCTTTTCTTGAAAAAATCAAAGCGAGAGCTTTCCCTTTTGCGGGATAGTGCCGAAGAGCGCTATCTCAACCTTTTTGAAGAACGCCCCGAGCTACTTCGTGAAATTCCCTTGAAATATATTGCTTCATACATTGGTGTTACCCCACAGGCCCTGAGCCGTATCCGCAGGCGTATTTCTTAACCTGGGTTCATTGACTTACCATATGTAATGTTGGATTTTTGCCTAAAAAAAGATGAAACCTCTCATTGTGCTTGTTGGCACCTTTGTAGTGTCAACATTAATTTTAAAAGTCTTTAAAAGGAATTTGCACCTTCAATTAGCGGGCAGGATTGCGATGTCCTGCATGTTGGTGTTCACTGCTATCGGACATTTTGCTTTTATGCAGGGAATGGAGGCCATGGTTCCTTCGTTTATCCCTTTTAAGAAGGCAGTTGTGCTTATCACCGGAATTATGGAAGTTCTCTTCGCTATTGGCATTTTGCTGCCTCAATATCAAAAACAAACGGCTTGTTTGTTGATTGCATTTTTTATTTTGATTCTTCCAGCCAATATTAAAGCGGCCCTTGAAGAAATCAACTACCAAACGGGGGAAATGAATGGACCGGGAATACACTACCTATGGTTCCGTGTCCCGTTGCAGTTCTTTTTTATGCTATGGGTTTACTTTGCTTCAATTAGGTAAAACAAAAAACCCACTCTTTAGAGTGGGCTTCATCAATGTATTGAATGCACCGAGTGTATTAATTCTCGTACTTATCGTTCAAAATCTTCAGGATGGCATCCGTAACATCTTTTGCTTTGTCACCATAAATAACAGAACCGCCTTCGCCTCCACCAAGAATATAGGTGTAGCCATTATCTTTTCCGTAAGCTCTGATTTCTTTTTTCACCTTCTTAACCAAAGAGTCCATTTGTTCTTGGCTGGTCAGTTGCAACTGTTGCTCTTCTTGCTGTAATTGCTGGCCAATGCGCTGTCCCCGTTGTTGCAATTCTGAATATTGCTCTTGTGCGTTTTGCTGGGACAGGCTTTGTGCCTTGCCTTGGAATTCCTGCAATTCCATTTGGAACGCTTGTGAGATACTGTCACGTTTTCTGCCCATGGTTTCGGCCTTTTTTTGGAACTTGGCCTCCACATCAACTTTCTCTTGATACTCGTCCATGATTTTTACGCTGTCCACATATCCAATTTTGTTTTGCTGACACGACATTGCTGTAATGGCAATTGCAAGCACTACTAATTTTTTCATCTTTTACTTTTTATAGATGCGCAAAAATAGAAAAGCTTTTGGAAAGGCGCTCATTAAGTTTTTGTGATGTTAAAATCAGGCTTGACCGAACCATAAGTGTTTTCTATGGAAATACAACAACGGTATTTGTTGCACTTATTTTGTCGGCGCTCAGAAACAAGCCGATTTGGGCGGTTCTCTTTGGTTTGATATGATTGTGCATCTGAGCACGGATTCGTTCGACAGCGGCTCTCAAAATCGTTTATTCCTTCTTTTTTAGAATGTAGATCAACGAAGAATGCTCTTTGGTAAAGATGGCTTTGAGGTTGGACCACAATCCTACAAAAAATGCGCTAACTAGGTACAGTTTGTTTCCTCGATACTTTTCTGAAAGCATTGATACATAAAAAGCATCGAACCACATCGGTTCGATTTGTACCACTTCCATTTGATGTGGGGCAAAAAGTTTGGAAATCGATGTTTTTGAAAAATGCCAAAGGTGTCTTGGAACGTCAAAAGCCGCCCAATGGGATGAATAGTATTTGGCATCATAGGATTTAAAGTTGGGGACGGCAATGACCAAAACACCGTCCTCTTCCAATAGTTGGACCAGGGTTTCTATCTGCTCTTTCAAATTGGGCAAATGCTCGAGAACATGCCAAAGGGTGATGGCCTGGAATTTTTGTCCGGCCACATCCTCTACATTTGAAGATAGTCGGATTCCTTTCTGCTCCGCAAGTTTTCTTGCTTTGTGATTTGGCTCCACACCCGTTACTTGAAAACCTGAATTTTGGGCCGCAATCAAAAAATCACCGGTTCCCGCACCCAAATCGAGGAGATTTTTTGTCTCATCTAATTGATTTTCAACAATTTGAATCTTATTTTTAAGATTTTTAGCTTTTACTGATTGATAAAGCCTGTCCGTGAAGGAAGATTTGGAGTCTGTATGGGAAATATAGTCTTCGCTTTCGTAGTAAGGAGTCAAATTCTCGGGTTGCGGTTGGGTCACTAGCATATCCAATTCTTCGTCCCAATGCAATTCAAACTGTTCTCCGGAAACAGAAAAGTCTTTAGTTTTTAAAAACAACTTCATTATAGTTATCGGTTGTCAAATATTCGTTTTTCAATTCCCGAAGATAGGACAAAACCATTTCTCTTGAAATTGAATCTTCAGATAAACAATCCTCTTCTGTGTCAGTAAAAACTTCCAGGGCAATGTACCAGTTTCCAACACGTGTGGCATAAGCATCTTCAAGAATCGGGTCCATATCGGCCGATTTGCTTAACGCCACATCCAAAGCCAGCGGAATTAGGTTTATGGTCTTCGTCGGAATTTCAACCTCGTAAAACGAAAAGTAAAAGGTATTGCCACTGACCAAAAAGGGAACCTGCACATCTACATAATAATCGTCGAGTTGAAACTTTGTATTGATGTATTCGTAAAATTCGTTCGCGTCTTTCGGGTCTTCAAAAACAAAGACACTTTTCTTTGGAAGCCCCTTTTTAAATCGTTTGCCTTGGGTCAATTTATAGTCCCTTATGTTTGGGGCAATCCGTAACGGAATACAGGAACTCAAAAGGACCAAAACAAAAATGGTCGGTAAAAATCGTTTCATCTGGCGTAGTGTTATGCCAAAAATGAAATCAAAAACTGAGCCATTTGTATATAAGCGGAAAACAAAAAAATGTGTTCCACGTGGAACAAGTCTTTGGATTATCTCCCCAAATACACCAAAAGAACACTTATGTCTGCTGGAGAAACTCCGCTAATTCGGGATGCTTGGGATATAGTAACCGGCTGAATAGATTCCAATTTTTCCCTAGCTTCGTAGGACAGTGATTTAAGTTTTGAATAATCAAAATTATCCGGAATTCGGACATTCTCCAAACGCTGTAGCTTATCCGCATTTGTCTTTTCCTTTTCGATATAACCGGAATATTTAACTTGAATCTCTGCCTGCTCCAAGACCTCTGTATCCAATTTATTTTCCTTTACAAATTCTGAAACAGAATCCAATTGAAGCATGTGGTCCATGGTCACTTTTGGCCTTGAAAATACCTTGAACAATTTATCGGATTGTTTTACCAAAGACGAATCCAACGACTCCAAAATAGGGTTTATTTCATCGGTAGTAAAGCTGGTTTTTTTGAAGAAATCGACAAAATTATCGGATTTGCTCATCTTCTCCTCCATTCGTTTTAGGCGCTCTTCTTTTGCCAGACCTATTTCATATCCCTTTGGCGTCAATCTTAAATCGGCATTATCCTGTCGCAATAAAGTGCGGTATTCTGCTCTGGAGGTAAACATTCGATAAGGTTCTTCTGTCCCTTTTGTGATCAAATCATCGACCAAAACTCCTATATAGGCTTCATCTCTTTTTAGGATAAATGGTTCCTTTTCATTGATTTTCAAGTGTGCATTTATACCGGCCATCAAACCTTGCGAAGCTGCTTCTTCGTATCCCGTGGTACCATTAATTTGCCCAGCGAAATACAGGTTGTTTATCAACTTGGTTTCGAGCGTATGCTTCAATTGTGTGGGCGGAAAATAATCATACTCGATTGCATAGCCCGGCCTAAAGAATTTTACATGCTCAAATCCCTTTACAGATTTTAAGGCCTTGTATTGCACGTCCTCTGGCAAGGAAGTGGAAAATCCGTTTACATATACCTCCACCGTATTCCAGCCTTCTGGTTCTACGAATATTTGATGGGAATCCTTGTCGGAAAATCGATTGATCTTATCCTCGATGGATGGGCAATATCGTGGCCCTAAACTTTGAATTCTACCATTGAACATAGGCGAACGATCAAACCCTTCACGCAATAAATCGTGGACCAATTGACTGGTATGCGTCATATGGCAATCACGTTGGGTTTGAAGAATCGGAGTGTTCAAATAAGAGAATTTCTCTGGTCGGTCATCACCTGGTTGAGGAATCATTTTGGAATAATCCAATGACCTCCCATCCACCCTTGGAGGGGTCCCCGTTTTCATCCTCCCGCTATCAAATCCAAGCTCAACCAATTGTTCGGTTATTCCTGTTGCAGCTTTTTCCCCTGCTCTACCTCCCCCCAATTGTTTCTCGCCAATATGGATCAATCCATTCAAAAAAGTGCCATTGGTAAGCACTACCGCCTTGGCACGGATCTCTAATCCCAAACTGGTTCTTACTCCCACAACCTTATCTCCTTCAATCAACAAACCGTTGACCATCTCCTGATAAAAATATGCCTTTGGGGTATTCTCCAAAGCCATTCGCCATTCCTCTGCAAAACGCATACGGTCATTTTGTGCCCGTGGGCTCCACATTGCCGGCCCCTTGGATTTGTTCAACATCTTGAACTGTATGGCCGACTTGTCCGTAACCATTCCACTATATCCTCCAAGGGCATCTATCTCACGAACAATTTGCCCTTTGGCTATCCCACCCATGGCAGGGTTGCAGGACATTTGCCCAATAGTCTGAAGGTTCATTGTGACCAACAAAGTACTGGAGCCCATGTTGGCCGCCGCGGCAGTTGCCTCGGCTCCGGCATGTCCCCCTCCTACTACAATAACATCATACTCCTTTTCAAACATATCTATGGTTCCACGTGGAACATTTTAATCTTTTCGTCTTCTTTTTCGCGCATCAACTTGGACTCCTCTTTGCTCTTGTCTCCATATCCTGCTAGGTGCAAAACACCATGGCTCATCACCCGGCGAAGTTCGTTTAAAACATCTTCTTCAAACTCCTTGGCATTCTCTTTGACTCGATCGGTTGAAATAAAAATATCAGCCGAAATGGCGCTCCCATCTGTATAGTCAAAAGTAATAATGTCCGTGAAGGTGTCGTGCTTTAAATACTCCTGATTCAGCTCCAACAAGTATTCATCCGTGCAAAAAATATAATCCACTTGACCAACGGAAAATCCTTCAGATTGTATAACCCTATTTATCCAATCGACATACTCGGATATGTTATCAATCAATAAATCACTTTTAAAATGAAACTCAATCATTATTGAAATAAACCTTTACCTTCTTTTCAAAATTTTGCCGCAAAGGTAATGCTTGTCTATTTAATATTTCAATGCTATTCCTGTAATCTTGAAGTAGTTCTGGCTTGGTAGTAACCGGATTTACATATTGTTTTACGTTGGTGTCGCTTTCACGCTCCTTCTTTTCGCCTTGCTCCATGGAAGCGTTCTCCAGCTTCATCAATTGATGTTGAATATTGTTTGCCTTGCTGCGGGTTCGGTCTGTGATGCCATTTTCCAACAAATCGTTTTCGAAATCCTCCATTTGCTGAATCAACTTTTTAGCAAGGTCCTTGTCGGACTGTTGCATCATATCCTCCAACTGCTTTTCCAAATTTTCCCTTAGGAACTGTTGTTCCTTATAGATCTCATACACCTCATTGAGATTCATTTCTCCAAGTCCGTTTCCCGTTGATTGGCCTTCCTTTCCTTGACCGGAACCTTGCCCACTTTCGCCTTTGTCACCTTCCTGTCCGTTCTTGCCTTTGCCTTGGTTGCCCTGTTGCCCTTCTTGTTGACCGCCTTCATTTTCTCCGCTTTGTTGGCCTTGACCCTCGGACGGTTTACCTTGTTGGCCTGAGCCGTTCATTTTTTCCTGAATTTCTTGCTGGCCTTTTATAATGTCTGGTAACTGAAAGTCTTGGCCCTCTCCTCCACTTCCTTGACCAGGACTCATATTCTGTTGCATATTATCCAAAATATTCGCCAGAAAATCAGCAAGTGCATTGGTGGCATTGATTACATACTGCTGATATGAAGCCCCCTGGTAAATTTGATTCTCGGCAATACTTTCCAGTGATTTATCAATGTTGTAATAGACTTCTGTAATCTGCTCGTTTACGAATTCGGACAACTCGGCCCTGCGCAAAGAAAGTGAGAAAAGACTATCATCAACATGTTCAAATAATCTCCTTAAGTTTTGTTGGTCCTTTACTGTTCTAGAAAACTGTGAGATATCAACATCCGCGCTTTGAATATTATCAAAAAGATTCTCTTGTTTAAAAGAAAACGTGACCAAATTATCCAAAATTTGACGGAGCATTTCAGCATCCTCCGCATCACTTTCTCCCCCTCCCATGGAACCAGATTTCATGGACTGACTCATCTCGCGCATTTTCTGGGCAGCAGATTTCTGCTTTTTGGCTGCATTGTTCTCCGCTTTTCTCTTATCGTCAGACTGGGAGGATTGTTCCATTCCTTGGTGCTTATTGATTTCTTCCAGCGCATCCTTTTGGTCCTCTTTTACTGCATCGGTCTTGTTCTTATCCGTATCTAGGTCCAA
This sequence comes from Flagellimonas aurea, assembly GCF_017313785.1. Taxonomy (GTDB): domain Bacteria; phylum Bacteroidota; class Bacteroidia; order Flavobacteriales; family Flavobacteriaceae; genus Flagellimonas; species Flagellimonas aurea. Next base: position 501,167 of record NZ_JAFLNL010000001.1, on the reverse strand, counting down.
AGGTTTGTGCAGTTGTTCGTTGTCCTTCTCCAATTCACGTATTTCCTTTTCTAAGTCATTGAAATCCCCATTAAGTTTTTGCTGCTCTTTATCACTAAAATCTTGACCTAGTTTTAACTCGGAAAGTGTTTCCTGTTTCTTGGCCAACTCATCCAACTCTTTGGAAATTTGGGAAGCTTTTTCCGTGACATAATACCGCTTAGTCAACTCTAAAATTTGCTCTAGGTTACGGGTGTTCTTTCCCTGGTTCTTACCCAACTCTTCCAAACGTCTTTGCAAATCCTCCTTATCGATTTTTTCAGCGATTTTTTCAAGTTCTTCGAGTAAAGCGGCATTCTTCTTTGCTTCGGCCTCTTGACGTTCCAAACGTTCTTGAAGCATCTTCTTCATTTCAGTGTCCTCAGCATTCCTATCAATGCTTTTGTTCAAATCTTGACTGAACTTCTGCATCAATTCTTCTTGTCTTTTCTGTTGTTGCAAGAAATTTTTAATCTGGCTTTTATCCTCAAAACTCAGCGACTTTTCTTCTTTCTGAAGATTGTTCAGCTCCGATAATTTTTCCTCTTGCTCTTTAAAAGATTTCAAAGACTCGCCCATTTTGTTCAGCGTGGTATTTTGAAACTCTAATTCTTTGTTATTCAACTCGTTATCATTATAAAGTGTAGCATCAAAGACAGCGCTTTTAGTCACTTTTCCTCCTCTAATCCCATCATTATCAACGATTTCAAAGAACAATTTGTACCGTTTACCGGGCTCAAGGGATAAGCCAGATGGAAATGTATAGTAGAATTGATACACATTCGTATTTGGGCGTTCAAGAGATAACCTTTGAATCTTGTTGGCATCATCGGAAGGATAACAAACCAATCGAATCTCACTTAAGCCATGGTCATCAGCAGCTTGACCAGTGTAATAGGATTGATTCGGATTCAACGAATCCAGAACTTGATCTACCTGGACCGTCGCCTTGGCATCCTTGACCACATTCAGTCGATAAGCTAACTTCTCAAAATCCAGAACCCTTTTGTTGGAGGTCGTCAACTCATACTCCAAATCATTATACAATCGTTTTGTGTTGGAAAAAAGATCATTCTCCTTTGTGAAAGAAAGCGTAGTATCCGCCGAAATCATTTTAATGTCGTCAACATAACCTCCATGAATCTTCCAAGTAACTTTTGTGCCTTCAGGAACTTCTGCATTACCCGTTCCTGTAACTATTTCGGACATAAGATTAAGATACTTCGGGTATTCCAATTCAAGGGCAAAATCAACTAAAGTGGGGGTCCTAAAACTGCTCACATTATAGCTTCTGGAATTCCAACCATTGGCCGACAAATAAAAACTGGTTTCAGGAACAGGTGGCTGAAAAGTATATTCATAATACGACCCTCTATGCTGCATTAACAATGCTTCTCGGTTGACAACAATTTCCACATTCTCCGGACGTACATCCCCTACAGTTTTTACTTGTATGGTCAACGCCTCGTTGTCCATTACTTCCAATTTAGAGTTCATAACCTGAAAAGTAAATGGCGCTGGTCTTTCGTAGGCCATATCGTAGTGCATTACCCTTTGATGGGAATTAAAAAAAGAAACAATGTCTCCAGCTATCCAGATAAAAGCAAAAATAAGTACGGGAAATACGATGTATTTGGCGTAGGAATAACTTTCCTTAAAATTAACGGCCTCTGCAAATGGCACCGGCCCCAAATTGGATGCTCGCTGTTCGATACTGGCCAATAGCAAATCCGACTTTTTGGGGTTTTCGGACAACTCTAAAAAATTCAATAGTTTGTCATCCACATCTGCAAAGTGCTTTCCTATCAATTTGGACGCAGTTTTATTGTCCATCCCCTTTCTCATCCTGAACAGGTACATCAATGGTACAACTACATATCGGAATAACAGATAGGCTTCAACGATTATAAAAAGAACGAACAACGTCAATCTCCAAGAATTACCCAGCCATAAGAGGTATTCAAAAAAAGTTATGGCAATCCAAAACATGGTGCCCAAGGTCAAGAACAAGAAAATTCCCTTTATCAATTGCTTGGTATAAAACCTTTTGATAAAGCTCTCCAGCTTGGCCAATATGTTCTGATATGCGATCAACATGATGTATTTGTATTACCAAATTACCCGATCCGTTCGAAAAGAGCAGAAAAAATTTGTTAAACCTCCATTTACCAAACCTTAGGAAATATAGAAACACGCAGCTACAACCCTTTTCAATTCATCGGCATCAATGTATCTTTGCGTCCTAATACAGCCCTATTATGAGTCAAAAAGTACGAGTTCGATTTGCACCAAGCCCAACAGGTCCCCTACATATCGGTGGTCTTCGTACCGCTTTGTTCAATTATTTGTTCGCTAAAAAAAATGGTGGTGACTTTGTACTCCGAATTGAGGATACCGACCAAAACAGATTTGTTGAAGGGGCGGAAGATTATATCATAGAGGCATTGAACTGGTGCGGCATTCCTTTTGATGAAGGACCTGGAAAAGAAGGGGGCTTTGGGCCGTATAGACAGAGCGAGCGTAAACAATTGTACAAGTCATACGCCTTGGAGCTTGTGCAAAAGGGTAAAGCCTATTATGCTTTTGACACCGCTGATGCTTTGGACCAACACAGGAAAGACCATGAGGCCAAAGGGAAAACATTTATCTATAATTGGCACAATCGTTTAAAACTGGCCAACTCTCTTTCACTGACCAATGAAGAGGTCAAGGCCAAGATTGCTGCTGGTGAGGATTACGTAATCAGGTTTAAGTCTCCAGAGAACGAAGAATTACTCCTTCAAGATAGTATCCGCGGAGAAATAAAAATAGATTCAAATATACTTGATGACAAGGTGCTCTTCAAAAGTGATGGAATGCCCACCTATCATTTGGCAAACATTGTTGATGACCACTTAATGCAAATTACCCATGTTATACGGGGAGAAGAATGGTTACCGTCCTTAGCGTTGCATACCCTGTTGTATGATGCTTTTGGTTGGGATGCTCCGCAATTTGCCCATCTGCCCTTGATCATGAAACCTGTGGGCAAAGGAAAATTGAGCAAGCGTGATGGTGAAAAAGGGGGTTTTCCCGTATTTCCGCTCACGTGGAACCAATCCGAAGGATATCGTGAAGCCGGTTTCTTCCCGGAAGCCGTGGTCAATTTTTTGGCCTTATTGGGATGGAATCCAGGAACAGAGCAAGAAATATTTACTTTAGAGGAATTGATAGGCTCCTTTACTTTGGAACGGGTAAACAAGTCAGGTGCGCGTTTCGATCCAGAAAAGAACAATTGGTATAATCAGCAGTGGTTACAGATTAAGACAGATGATGAACTTGCCGAAATATATGCTGTAGAACTACAGAAAAAAGGGATTTCCGCTGAGTCAGGTTATATCGTGCAAGTAGTTTCCTCCATTAAAGAGCGCGCCAATTTTGTAAAGGACTTTTGGGCGCTGTCCGATTATTTCTTCCAGTCCCCTACCTCCTATAACGAAAAAGCTGTAAAAAAACAGTGGAAAGAAGATACTCCAGAAATCATGCAGCAAGTTGCGGAGGTTTTGCAAGACATCGAAGAGTTTGAATCATCCAAAATTGAAGAAACCGTTAAGGCATGGATCGCAGAAAAAGAACTTTCCTTCGGAAAAGTGATGCCCCCTCTCCGTTTGGTCATAGTTGGTGACATGAAAGGGCCCCATCTTTTCGACATAATGGCCTTGATCGGTAAAGCAGAAAGTATTGGCCGTATAAAAGCTGCCATAGACCGACTTTAGAATTCAAAAGAAATGTAACATTATTTAACAATTGGCTACTAATACTTTAGTCAAGTTTCGTAATTTTCATTTCTAACATAAATTCTAAACACTATGGGCAACTATTTAATAATACCTATTGCGTTTGTAGCGCTTATTATCCTGTTCAAATTTTTCTTTATTGTAAAACAACAAACGGCCGTTGCCGTGGAACGCTTCGGTAAGTTCCACAGTATCCGCAGCTCAGGGCTTCAGATGAAAATTCCCATCGTAGACCGTATCGCGGGCCGATTGAGCCTTAAGATTCAACAATTGGACGTTATCGTTGAAACAAAAACCTTGGACGACGTATTTGTGAAACTAAAGGTTTCCGTTCAATATGTAGTGATTCGGGATAAAGTATACGAAGCTTTTTACCAATTGGAATATCCACACGACCAGATTACATCCTACGTATTTGATGTAGTCCGTGCCGAAGTCCCTAAAATGAAATTGGATGATGTTTTCGTGAAAAAGGATGATATCGCCATCGCGGTAAAATCAGAATTGCAAGATGCCATGTTGGACTATGGTTTTGATATCATAAAAACCTTGGTGACGGATATCGACCCGGATGCCCAGGTAAAATCTGCCATGAACCGTATCAATGCTTCGGAACGTGAAAAAATAGCCGCCCAATTTGAAGGTGATGCACAACGTATCCTAATTGTTGAAAAAGCGAAGGCCGAAGCGGAAAGCAAAAGACTTCAGGGACAAGGTATCGCTGACCAACGTAGGGAAATCGCCAGGGGTCTTGAAGAATCCGTAGAAGTGCTTAACAAGGTGGGGATCAATTCACAGGAAGCATCTGCGCTTATAGTGGTAACCCAACATTATGATACCCTACAAGCAATCGGTGAGGAAACCGACACCAACCTGATCCTATTGCCCAACTCACCACAGGCGGGCAGTGACATGCTGAACAATATGGTAGCTTCCTTTACGGCAAGCAATCAAATTGGTGAAGCCATGAAACGCAAACAGAGCCAAAAAGATGCTGGAGAATCATAAAAATCCCTATAAACCATAAAAAAGGCCGCTCTACTAAGCGGCCTTTCTGTTTTATGATAGATTTATAATCAACTGAATTTGTTCATCAGCTTTTTTGCTACAATGGTAAGTGCCAATTTTTGCAGCAATGGCGCCATGCCTGTCAGTATATTGGTCGGATACAATTCCTCTTTGGTTTTTTGTACGGCCAACTTCACCTGTTCCTCATCTATCTGTCTTTGTAATTTTAAGATTTTAAGGTCCCTATCAATGTCTTCGAACGATGTGTATTGTGCCTTGATCATAATTCTTCAAAATAAAATTTAGAAAACTTTTTTAGCAGTGGGCTTTCAAACTTCTTCCTTAACAAGAACAGAAGCAAACCGATCAGTACATAAAAACCTCCGACCATTAAGAAACCTTGCGAAGTGCTTTCCAGCAGTGTTCCCAGCCAAAATGCAGCACTCAATGAAAGAAACAGTAGGGCCAAAGAGGCCGCACAACCAATTATAAGCACTTTGGTCGCCATGGTAACTCCTCTCATCATGGACTTAAAGCTTTGGAGCCTGTAAAAATCCAAACTGTTTTTTACATAGGACCTCACTCCTTCTTCTACATGGTCTATCTGTTCTTTAATTTCTTCGAAGGCCATATATTACTTCTGTAGTTGGGCGTTCTTCTTTCTTAGGTCTTCCAATTTTTTTTCAAGGGCCACCAAAATGTCATCTGCTTTATAGCTCATGCTGGAAAGAGTGTCCTCCAACTTTTCTTCGAACTCTACTTTCTTGGCATCAGCGGTTTTGCTAAATTCTTGCTTGGCGTGGGTAAGGCTTTGCGAGATATCGTCCTTTGCCTTTACAGCGCTTTTCTTGATTTTCTTTCTGGTTCTTTTTCCCTTGTCTGGTGCGTAAAGGATTCCGACACCTGCTCCAACAAGTGCTCCTGTTAATAGTGCGGTTAAAACATTTCCTGTGTTATTTGACATACTATTGATTCTTTAAATTAAACTTGATTTTTAAATCGGGGCAAGTGTGTTGCCCGAATCGATTTACTCAAAATTATATCACAATACACACAACGATCGATTCAATCGAACGAATGATTGACGCTTTAGCTATTTTTTGATGAAATAGGGCAAATAAAGACCTGTAAGCTGCTTTTTAGGCTTTCAACAGGGAAATTGTAAGGCCTTAAAATATTTGCGGATAAAACCCGTCCAACGAAGTCGTTTTCCATAACAAACTTCAATGGCGGGTTTAGGTTCCATAAGAAAATATTATGCTACTCCTTTTGCTCCAATTTGGCCCAGGTATCCCTTAACGTAACTGTTCGGTTGAACACCAAATGTTCCGGTGTTGAATCTTTGTCGACATTAAAATAACCCATGCGCTGAAATTGAAGCTGATCACCGATTTTGGCTTCCCGCAAACTTGGTTCCAAATAACCTGTTACTTTTTCCAATGAATCGGGGTTTACAAAATCCATAAAATCCCTTTCCTTATGGCTATCCGGTGTTGCATCTGTGAACAAACGGTCGTACAATCTAACTTCAGCCGTTATGGCATGTGGTATGGAAACCCAATGAAGGGTTCCTTTTACCTTTCGTAGACTCTCCTCTGTACCGGAACCACTTTTGCTTTTGGGGTCATAGGTACATTGTACTTCCACAATGTTCCCGTTATCATCCTTGGTGCAACTTTCCGCTTTAATGATGTATCCATTTTTTAAACGGACTTCCCCTCCAAGTTTTAGCCTGAAGAATTTTCGGTTGGCCTCCTCCCTAAAATCTTCTTGTTCGATATAGATCTCTCGGGAAAAAGGTACTTTTCTACTTCCTGCTGATTCGTCCTCTGGATTGTTCTCGGCATCCAACCATTCTTCCTTGCCCACTTCATAATTGGTGATGACAACCTTTAAAGGGTTTAAAACAGCCATAACCCTGGGCGCTATCTTATTCAAGTGCTCCCTGACATGAAAATCCAACAGGGAAACATCAACAACATTATCACGCTTGGCAATTCCAATGGTATCGGCAAAATTCCTGATGGATTCCGGGGTAAAACCCCTTCGCCTCAGTCCCGAAATCGTGGGCATGCGGGGATCGTCCCAACCCGCAACAACACCTTTCTCCACCAATTGAAGCAATTTACGCTTGCTCACCACAGTGTGGCTCAGGTTTCTTCTGGCAAACTCACGTTGTTTAGGGCGTAATTTATCAGAAGATACCACTTGGTCCAAAAACCAGTCATAAAGCTCTCTGTGCGGTAAAAATTCCAGTGTACAAAGGGAATGCGAGACTTGCTCAATGTAATCGCTTTCACCGTGCGTCCAATCGTACATCGGATAAATACACCAATCGGTATTTGTGCGGTGGTGCGCCTTGTGAAGGATTCTATACATAACCGGGTCCCTCATCAACATGTTTGAAGACGCCATGTTTATTTTGGCCCGAAGTACATGTGCACCATCGCTGAACTCACCGTTCTTCATTCCTTCAAAAAGCTCTAAATTCTCCTCAACAGAACGATTTCGATATGGACTTTCTTTGCCAGGTTCGGTGGGAGTTCCCTTTTGGCTGGCTATATCTTCGGAAGATTGGCTATCTACGTACGCCTTGCCATTCTTTATCAGGATAACGGCCCAATCGTACAGCTGTTGAAAATAATCGGATGCATAGCATTCTGTGTCCCATTCAAACCCCAACCAACTGACATCCTTCTTGATAGCCTCCACATACTCCTTCTCCTCTTTGGCAGGATTTGTGTCATCAAACCGAAGGTTTACAGGGGCATTGTACCGCAGGCCCAAGCCAAAATTCAAACAGATGGAGCTTGCGTGCCCAATGTGTAAATAACCATTCGGTTCTGGAGGAAAACGGAATCTCAACTCCTCTTTTTTGTAATCATTTTTTAAGTCGTCCTCAACAATATGTTCTATAAAATTGAGCGATCTAGCTTCTTCTGACATACCCATAATTTGATGCGCAAATGTAGTAAAATCCCTAGTTGATAGCTATTTTTCATGCTCTTGTGTATACAAAGTAGGCGATTTCACAACAGTTTTGGTATCACCTACAACAATATCTTTCCTTTCGACGAAATTAGGGACATATTTGTTATTGGAATACTATATGATAAAAAGGCGCCTGAACACCGTCTTTTTGAATGAATTACAATTAAGGGGCACAAACTAACAGGGCTATTAAGCCCATAACCCTCTTAAAAACTAACGGTGATGAAAAAAAGTAATTCAACGTATAGCATTCTGGTCTTGGCCTTTGCCTTTATGCTGCTTGGCACCTTTGGGATACAAGCCCAAGTGTTGTACAAGCCAGAGCCTGCTGTGAACCCCAACCTTGGGGGGAATGTTGCATGGGATGCCATCTGTGCTTCCAGTGAATTTAATCAATACTTCGTCGGCTTTAACTGGGACCCGCCCTTGGTGGCCAGCAACAATAAGTTTATACTGGAGCTTTCGGATGCCAATGGCTACTTTTCCAACCCCACTGAACTTGCCAGTGTCAGTGACAAGAACCAGGTTTTCGACTTTGTCTTTCAGTTTGCTCTTCCTTCGGATATAAGGGGAGATAAGTATAAAATGAGGGTCCGAAGTACTTCTCCTGCCAAAACAAGTCCCGCTTCGGATGCCTTCACCATGTATTATATCGATTATAAAGCTCCTTTGCTCATCAGTGAAAATGGAAGCGGAAATATTCCTTCCGGAGGTAAAATACAAATTTGCGGAGGAGGCTCTGTAACTCTTAAGCCCCATAATATCCCCAATGCAGGAACATATATCTACAATTGGTACCGCAGTGGTACCCCACTTGCCGAAAAAACAGAAAGCATCACCGTTTCTGACCCCGGCATGTACTATGTGGAATTGGACTATGGGGATTGCTCAGGTTCCGCAAACACGATGTCCAATTATATTGAAATATCAACCGGCAACAGTGCTGGACTGGCCATTAATGGTGCAAGCAGTATATCCCTTTGCCCTGGGGAAACCCATTTGTTACAAGCAAACATCAGCGGAGAGGGATTGACCTATAAATGGTATAAAGACGGAGCGGTTGTCAGTGGTCCCACAGTTGACGGCAGCAGTTTTACCGTAGATGCGGGAACAAGTGGTTTTGAAGGCTCCTATAAAGTTGAAATATCCGGTTCTGGTGTTTGTACCGAGTTGTCGGCTCCGGTTACCGTATCCAACTCAAGCTCATTCGAAATTACTTTGGTCAATGAAGAGAATATTGTACTCCTTCCTGCACAGACCAAAACATTGTCAGTTACCACATCCGCATCCAATGCCACATATCAATGGTATAAAAACGGCGTTGCCATCACCGATGCCACCAGCAATACTTTAAATGTTGATACCATTGGAGAATATTACGTAACGGTAACCGACAGTGGGGGATCATGTGCCCCAGCGCCGATAGCCTCGGCCACAACAAAAGTAGTATCGCCACAGTCGTTTGAGTTTGTAGTGGACTATATAGGAACTTACGGTTCTTGCGAAAGTGTTGATGCCACCTTGAGCCTTACCACTATTAATGCTGTTGGCAGCAACGGTTCCAAAACGGATGTAACCACAGATCTTCAAAACTCTTTTGGCTATCAATGGAAACTCAACGGTAGTAATATTGCTGCGGAGACCGCCAAAACTATTACCGTTTCAAACCAAGAAGAAAATGGGGCGTATACCTTGATTGGGACTCTTGATGCTTTCCAGGCCACTTCCAATTCACTGCAGGTAAAATTGGCTTCCAAGGAAACACTTCAAATTACAGCCAACGGCACTGTATTCTGTGAAGGTGGGGAACCCATCGTTTTGGAGAGTACAACGGATTTGACCAACGAATCGTTTGAATGGAAAAAAGACGGAACCGTAGTCAATACCTCATCACAAAACTTAACCGTTAGCGGACCAGGTGTTTATCAACTTGTTATCACTTCAAATGATTGTCCATTAGTATCAAATCAAGTAACCATTACCGCATTTGATGAATCATTATTGGTGTTGGACAAATCAAAAGACCTCATCATTATTGAGGGTGAAACAGAAACATTGACCGCAAGCGGAGCAGATTCATACGAATGGTACGATGCCGGTAACAACCTCATTTCTTCCAACAGTTATTACGACTTTAGCGAAGAAGGTGAGTACCTACTGATCGCAACTTTTGGAACCTGTACCGTAAGCAAGGTCATTACAATTACCTACAGGGATATGTTCGCCATACCGAACGTTATAACCGCCAATGGAGACGGTATCAACGATCTATGGGTATTGCCCAACACCTATTCCCGTGACCCGAATGTTCTCGTCACCATATTCAATGAGCGGGGAGAACAAGTATTTAGCCAAGCAGGCTATGAAAATAATTGGCCACAATCCACCACTTCTTTCAACAAACAGAACATGATCTTCTATTACAAGGTCACACGTGGTGGCAAAAGCCTTAAGCAAGGAACCATCACTGTTATTAAATAAGCAGCAATGCAGACCAAAAAACCTCTACTATTACTTGCCCCATTTCTACTTGTCTTCTCGGGAATGAGAGGACAAGAAGAAGGCGCATATGTACCTTATAACGTACCCTCCCAAAACCTTTTAAAGTTCAATAGGTTCTTGCTGAACCCAACTTTTTCCACAGTAAGGGAGGACAAGTCATACATTAACCTGTTCCACAGAAACCAATCGGTATCTTTCGATGATAACAATCAGGTGTATTTCTTGAGTTATAGCGGTAGAGTAAGTGATAGAAGCGGTGTTGGTTTAAGCCTATTTACCAATCGTGAAGGGTTGTTCAACAATTTTGGAGTGCATGCCAACTATGCATATGGTGTGCGTCTGAGCCCAAAAAGCACCTTTACCTTTGGGGCAAACGTAAGTTACTACCAAAGTGCCTTCAATCAAGATAGGGCCAATTCCGTTGATTTTGACCCATTGTTGGGTACTTTGGAAAGCAGTTCATTGGTGAGCTTTCAACCAGGTTTCAACTTTTCCATTGGAAAGTTCGACATTGGTGGTTTTGCCGAAAACCTGTTTGATTACAACTTAAAAACAAGTGAATCGGTAACCGATTTCAACGAGAAAACCTACTCCGGACACCTACAATATACCCATCAATTTGAAAATAGTTCGGGCATCATGGAACAAGCAAGGCTGATGCCTTTGGCACGAGTTCGCAAGGTAGGGGAAGAAACATTGACCCTTGGAGGTAACCTTATTCTTGACCTTCCCAAATTGGGATGGGTACAAGCAGGTTACGATGATTTTTATGGTGCTTCCGCTGGACTTGGTTTTAACCTTACCAAAAATATCTCACTGGGATATACTGTAGAAAAAGGTCTTTCCAACGAGTTTGAAAACTTTGGCGTTACCCACGAAATCTCTTTGGCCTATTCGTTCACACCTAACCTAACCGAAGATCGTGTGATGTTGGAAAAAGAAGGTGAAGAATTAGTTTCCAATGATGAGACTGTTCCACAAGACAGTTTGAACATCACCGATAAAGACCTTGAAATAGCCCGTTTACAGGACAAACTTGCCGAAAACGACGCTATTTTGGATGAGTTGCTGATGCGTCAGGATTCCATTGAGTCCACTCGTAAAAAGGATTTGGAAAGACGTTTTGAAACTGTTATGAAAATGGTTCAGCGAGAAACCCGTGGCCAGAACCCCGCATTGGAAGAAAAAGCCAAAGCGGTATATTTTGCCAATATGGACAGCGCGGATATCGTGGCCCGAAGAAAACAACCTGTTGCCAATCACGGGCTAACCAATAACACATCCACAAAAAAGGTTATAAAAATCAATGAGGCCAAGGACAATACCAAAGCCACATACGCCTCGAATACCGCTTCTGAAAAGGACAATACATACAGACCTACAAAGAGCAAAAAAACAACCGGGTTCAAGTCCCACGCCGTTCCCAATGTGGAAAGCGGACATTACCTCATCGCCAACGTATTCAGGGACACCGATAACCTTAATGCGTTCATTGAAAAACTTAGGGCCCAAGGTATAGATGCCGACTATTTCCAGAACCCAAAGAACGGACTTAACTACGTTTACATTGGTGACTTCGGAAGCAAAACCGATGCCTTGGAAGCCTATCATAATAAAATGAACGGTACTTACCAAGGAGATGCCTGGGTGATGAACGTAAATGGTAACGATCCACAAATTGCCGGATACTCCGGTCAAATGGATAATAGCAGCTCCAAGTACGGATCTGGACAATTGTCCAAAAATGTGGCCGGTATTGCCAACGGGAAAAACCACGTGGTCATTAGAACGCAGTCCGGGGATGGACTACCAGAAGGTTATTATATAATCGCCAATGTTTTTGATAATTCATCAAGTGCAAAGCAATTTGTTAAAGAATTGAATGCTAAAGGATTGCACGCGAGCTACTTTGTCAGCCCAGCTGACAAGAACAGGTATGTGTATTTAAAAAGGCACGAGACCTGGAACAACGCCCTAACATCTTACTACTCCAAACTTAACGCTTCGTATGACGACGATATGTGGATCATGCGAATAAAACCAAACTCAAACTCTACCATATAACCTAACCACCAGCTTATGAAAAAATCACTACTCAGGTGGGGCACAATAACCTGTATGTTGCTGTTTGCTTATACAGGATTTTCACAGATAAAGAACAATTTAGATGTTCGCTATGAAAACCAGCTTAAGGGAGACCTTACTTTTATAGCGAACAACATTGTGAACAGGGACAACAGTGGCGGTGACCCTGAAGACCCATACAATGTTACTGGGTCGAGCTCATCCTACAACGATGATCTCAACATGCAGTACATTGATATTGACGGAGACCCTTCTACCTTTAGCTCCAGTAGTGCAACATTGGCGGTACCGGACCCCAGCTGTTCCAGAATTAGATATGCCGGTTTGTATTGGTCTGCTGTTTATCTGGACTCCAATAGAAGTAGCGATTTCAACCAAGTTAAATTTCGGGTACCAGGGGGGTCATATCTAGATCTTACCGCAGATGAAATTTTATTTGATGGCGATGGTGATTCCGACTTTGGAAACTATGCCCCTTATGCCTGTTATAAAGATGTAACCGATATTGTTACTGCGCTCGGAAATCCCGATGGTGAATACTTTGTCGGAAATGTTCGTGCAAGTTCGGGAGACGCAGTACAAGGAGGTGTTTCTGGGGGGTGGACCATGGTGGTAGTTTATGAAAACCCTACCTACCCAGGTAAATATATTACCACTTTTGATGGTTATGCAGGTATCAAGGCCGGAGAAACCGTTGATATTCCCATAGATGGATTTACCACATTGCCGGCTCCATTCCCGGTAAGGGCAAAATTAGGGGTAGCTACCTTAGAGGGGGATAATAGGATTACAGGCGATCAACTATCCATTAAAGCGGATAGCAATGGTGGCTTTACTACTTTATCGAACAGTGCAAATCCTTCAACAAACTTTTTTAACAGTAATATTACCAATGAAGGTACAATAGTTACCTCTAGAAACCCCAATAGTATCAACACTTTGGGGTGGGATGTAGACCTTTTCACCATTCCAAACCCGAGCAATTCCGTAATCCCCAACGATGAAACAGGAGCTACACTAAGGGCTTCGTCCACAGGAGATAAATACGACATCTTTTTCACCTCATTGGATGTGGAAATTATTGAACCAAAAATAAATCTGGGTAAAACGGTAGAGGATATTGCAGGAAACGACATTACGGGACAAGGAGTGCACCTGGGCCAATATTTGGATTACGTGCTTACTTTTGAAAATGTAGGCAACGACGATGCCGTGGGATATACCATTAGGGACGTATTGCCAATCAATGTTACCCTTGATGAGTCCAGCATAAGCATGCCCACCGATGTAACCTACACCTACGACCCAGCTACCCGGACCATAATATTCTCCATACCCGATCGCTATGTTGAAGAATATGATCCAGCAGCAATAATCCGCATGCGGGTACAAGTGGCCGAAAATTGCTTTGATTTTATAGATGCCTGTACCGATATCATCGAAAACCTTGCCTATTCCACCTACTCGGGAGCAATCAATCAAGCACCAATAACGGACGACCCCAGTGTATACGACTTTGATGGCTGTGGCTTTCCATATCCCGGAGCTACCAACTTTTTATTGGACGACCTCGAAGCTTGCGATTTTACGCGCACCGTACAACTCTGTGGGGACAACGTGCTCTTGGATGCAGGAGATAATTTTGACAATTATATCTGGTACCGCGACGAAAATGGAAACGGTCAAATAGACGTTGGCATCGATACCGTTATTACGGACAGCGATTCCGACAGTGACCCAAGTACCATGTTGGTGAATGCCATTGGAACTTATATCGTTGACAAACAGGTTGCCGACCCTTGTAAGGACTTTCAGGAAATCATCAATGTGGAATTGTTCGGTTCCGTTCAATCCAACCCTATCACGGCATTGATCAACGACACCTCCAACACTATCGATGGTTCCATTGATATTTGCCCCAATGATGGTAGCGAACTTCCTGAAATATTCCTTTGTGGATTAAACGATAGCGAACTCCTCCAAATAAACATCCCAGATGCCACCAGCATTGTTTGGGAACAATTGGACGAGGCCAGCTGTAGTGCATCGGTTGATGGTTGTGCGAACACCAACACTGGTTGTACTTGGAACACCGTTGACACAGGAAACGACTTTTTGGCCCAAAATACAGGGCAGTATCGACTGGTGATCAACTATCAAAATGGATGTTTTAGCAGATTCTACTTCAATATCTACAAGAACCCGCTCAATCCACAATATATCTCCGAAGATATCATCTGTACAAATCCAGGTAGTATAGAGGTAATCAATATGCCGGACACCTACGAGTTTCAATTGGTAGACCAAACCACTGGAAACGTTCTGGTTCCCTATGGTCCCGATAAAACTTTCGAGATCACCAATAATGGAGCCTATATGGTAGAAATGAGACAGCAAGGCGTGACCGACGGTTGTGTCTTCGTTTTGGACAACATCGGTATTTTGGACCGTGACTTCCAAGTAGACATTGTCTCACAAGATGTTTACAATTGTACGGGGCTTGGAGAAATTGCCATTTCGGTTTTAAATGTTGAAGCACAATATTATTACGAAATATCCTCAGGAGGAACCTCTGTGGACAGCTTTGGCCCGACCAACGACAACAATCACACCTTTGAAAACCTGAACGACGGAACTTACGATGTTACCGTTACCACGGATGATGGATGTTCTTACACCGAACAGATCATCATTCAGGATCTATTGGATTTAGACCTTGAAGCAAGGGTTTCACAGCACATTACCTGTAAGGAAGGGAACATTCAAATGTCCTCTTCGGGAGGTAAAACACCCCATCTTTATGCTATTTGGTCTTTTGTGGACAGAAATGGGATAATGCAGATATCATATCCATCCGTTGCGGATATTCCTCCTTCCGAATTCCAGACCGAACAAATTTTTGACGTTGTCGGTGCCGCAGGTGCAGGTACATATACCTATGTGGTAATAGACAGGTACAATTGCCATGCTTTTTCCAATCCAGTTGAAATCGAGTTCAGACCTGCCGCCGAATACAATCCAACATCCGTAATGGACGTGCTGTGCTATGGGGAATCCACAGGTACCATTACTTTCAATTTGGTAGATGATAATGGATATCAACTAACATACTACCTATTTGATGCAACCGGTTTTGATGAGGACAATTATGACTTTGCCAATGCCTTGGCCACCAATACATCGGGTAATTTCCCAGGTCTTGGCAGTGGTGACTACGTAGTGGTCATCAACCAAAGAAAGGGTAGTGCATCCTGTGATTATTACGAGTACCACTCCATATCCGCACCAACCAACGCTTTGGATGCTGAGGTTGAAATTGTACAAAATTATACCTGTTCACAGCCTGGAGAAGTTAGAATATTCAACGTTCAAGGAGGCAGTGCACCATATGAATACAGTGTTGATGGTGTAAACTTTGTTGCCGATTCCGGCACCTTGCTGGAAGAATCCTTTACCAACTTAACGGATGGCACCTATACTTTGACAGTAAGGGATGCCAACGGTTGTACATTTGATGACTCATTGACGATTGCTCCTTTGGACCCACCAACGGATATCGATTTTGCTGCAACCGATCCGTTGTGTCCGAGCTTTGTTTCGGATGTGTCCCTAACAGTTACGGGGGGCAGTCCAAACTTGGTCTATGAAATAATTTCGCCCGCTGGCAGTGCGGTCAACAACGGTAACAACAGTACATTTGCAGGTTTGGCCCCAGGAACCTATATGTTCAGGGTAACCGACAACGATGGATGTAGTTACGATGAAAGTTTCACCATTGACCCGGTAACTGAAATTTCCGTGACCGGACAATTAGTCAGCAATATCAGCTGTTTGGGTGAAGAAGATGGTGAAATCCAGTATACGGTCAACAATTTCAATACAGATTTTGATTATACCGTAACAGGTCCCTATAACTTCTCTGGTACAGCGCAGACCAATGGTTCCATTCAATTGACCAACTTGGCTGCCGGAACTTACACCATCACAGTTACGGATAACCTTACCAACTGTACCGATACAGCAAGTGTAACAATCAACGCGCCGCCTTCAGCAGTAACAGCACCATTTACAGTAAGCCAACCAACCTGTTTGGCAGATGGTTCCGTAAATATTACCGCCAATGGTGGATGGGGCAGTTTTACCTACGAAATCACTGCTGGACCTGAAACTTTTGGTCCGCAATCAAGTGGCTTCTTTGCCGGACTTGACCAAGGAGGAACCTATACCTATACGGTAACCGATGCAAACGGATGTATATTCACCGATGATTTTGTGATCAATGAAGCCATAGCTCCCGAATTGGCCATTGTTCCAAACGACATTTGTTATGATGATGCCACGGGATTAACACTTACCGCAAATATAATTTCCGGTGGTGATGGAAATTATGAATACAGCTTAAACGGAGGTCCATATGTTACCAACAATGTGTTTACAGGATTGGGCCCAGGAACCTATACCATTACGGTTAGGGATGGAAACGATTGTATCGATACAGAATCCATTACCATTGACCCTGAACTTAGTGTGGTTGCTTCAGCACCAAATATTACCGCTTGTGAAACCGATACCGATGTAACCATTTCTGCTGCCGGTGGAGACGGAAACTATGTGTATGCCGTGGTTGCCAACGGAGTAACCCCTGGTGTAAGCGACTTTTCAACTACCAACCCAGTAACCGTAACCAGTACGGGCGACTATGATGTCTATGTAAGGGATAATGGTGGAGCATCCGGATATTGCGAGGCTACTTACGATATTGCCATTCTTCAAGATGACCCATTGGCCATTACCGTTTCCAATACGGACATTCTATGTAGTGGTGAATCTCAAGCAGAAATAACAATTTCCGCAACAGGTGGTGAAGCGCCATATACTTACAGTATAAATAATGGAGCAACCTACCAAACATCGAACACTTTTTATAACCAACCTGCTGGCAGTTACAACATTCGTGTTAGGGACGCCAACAATTGTGAGGTATCCGAAATCCATACCATTACCGAACCGTTGACGCTTTCTGCCTCTGCAGCAGTCACAGCTTTGGCCGAATGTAATCCAGGAATTGGTGCAGAAGTGCGAATTACCAACGCCATCGGTGGTACAGCTCCCTATGAATATAGTTTTGATGGAGGATCAACTTATGGAGCAAGTTCCATTGGCTATTTGATGCCGGGAACCCACACCCTTTACATTAGGGATGCAAACCTTTGTACCTTCCCTATGACGGTTACCATAGAACCCGAACCAACTCCCCCGAATGCTACGGCAACAGTAGATTACGAATGTGATGGTGAAGGAACAATAACTGTGACCCCAAATAGCGCTGATTTTGACTACACCTATGAAATTAACGGTACTCCAAATACACCTAACGACTCCAATGTATTTAGCAATGTACCTGTTGGGAACCATACCATTACCGTAAACTATACCAGTAATTCGGCTCCTACACCAAGTATACTACTTTCAGAAAATTTTGGAACAGGGCCAAATACAAGTATTTCTGAAATCGACCCGGTCTATTGTTACGAGCCACAAAACGGCAGTGCAAGCCTCTGTGGTTTTGGTACAGACACCCATATACAAGATGGTGAATACTCTGTAACACAAGTTATTGCCAATCCATACGGAAGTTGGCAAAGTCCAAACGACCATACCGCTATAGCTAATGGAAGGTTCTTGGCCATCAATGTTGGCGGAGTGGCCGGAGTTGGCGGTATTGTTTATCAAAAAACCGATGTCGAGGTCATTCCAAACCGTGATATCACCGTATCGCTTTGGGCCTTTAACCTTTTGAGAACAGGAACAAGCGGTGGTGATCCATCCATTGAAATACAATTGGTAGATGGTTCCGGCACCGTTATCCAAAGTACTACAACGGGAAACATTCCTAAAAACAATGGAGCTTCCGACTGGCACGATTATAATGTAACCCTAAACCCTGGAGCAAACTCCAATCTGGATATTGTAATCCGTACCAACTCTTCCGTAACAGACGGAAACGACATCGCAATCGATGATATTGAGGCCTACCAAATTCCAGAAGTATGTGGTGGATCCCTCACATTGGATGTTACCGTTGAGAATGGCAATGCTTTTAACGGCGCCATAACAGCATTTACAGATCTTACCTGTAATGGTGCAGCCGACGGTACAATCACGTTTGAAGTTGAAAATTTTGATCCAACAACTGGGTTTACCTATCAGGTGGACGGAGGTGCAATTTCTGGTACCCAGCTTTCAAGTCCAATTATCATAACCGGCCTTGATGCAGGACCACATACCATCGAAATTATAGACTTAAGGGATTCTGCATGTTCCGTAGTTCTTAACCAGACATTGGCTCAGCCTGATGTTTTGGATGTTACCGCAACCGTTGTCAACGAACTAACATGTACAAATGGAGGGGCTACCATTTCCGCTACTGCAACGGACGGAACACCTACCTATGAGTATCAATTGGAAAACACCAGTGGCACCGTATTAGCGGCCTACCAACCCAATGGTACGTTCTCTGGTTTAGCGGCCGGAGACTATGTGGTAAGGGCAAGAGATGCCAATATGTGCGAGGATACCGTAACCATCACAGTTGATCCAGCTGAAATGATTGCGTTTGATTTGACACCAACGTTATGTTATAGTGGAAACAATGATGGAAGCATTCAGGTAGATGTAACAAGTGGTAACGGAAACTATCAATTTAGAATAAACAATGGTGCTTGGATGACCCCAACTCCGGCCACAGATATAACGTATACCTTCATAAACTTGGGTGCCGGAACCTATACCATTGAGGTCCGTGATGACTATGGTTGTTCCGCCACTGATACAGCAACGATCAATCCAGCTTTGACCGCATCAGCTTTTCTAAACAATGATTTGACTTGTTTGGACGATGCCAGCATTCTTATTAATGCAGTGGGCGGTTCGGGGATCTATACCTACGAATGGTCCAACGATGCCGGAGCAACATACAATTCAACTGGATTTACAGGAAACGAATTCAATACTAATATAGATGGAACTTACATGTTCCGTGTTACCGATAGCGCCGGTTGTACAGTTACCACAAACAGTATTATTATTACCCCGGCAACTCAACCCGTGATCAGCAGCATTACACCAACGGATATTTTGTGTAATGGGGAAAATACAGGGGCATTGGATATCGTAATCGATACTTCCGTGGGCGTTCCTCCATACACTATCAATGTGGTCGAAACCAATGGCCCCACCAATTACGGCAGCCAAACAACAGGATTGCCTGCCGGTGACTACGAAGTTACGGTGACAGATTCAAAAGGTTGTGTTTCCGACCCGTTTCCTGTTGTAATATCGGAGCCAGACCCTATTACCTATACTACAACGGATGTACCTATTACTTGTGATTCCAGTTCTGGTGTAACAAACCCAGGTTCGATAACGGTATCAGGGGTTTCAGGTGGAACGGCTGAATATACCTATATACTTACCGCCAACAACGGTATTGCTCCTCAAACCTATACAACTACACCTGGATCCAGAGACCATACCTTTACCGTATTGGAATTTGGAATCTATCAAATAGATGTTGTTGATGCCAACGGATGTGCTTCGTATACAACAGAAATTATTGCATCCCCACCCAATGATCTTGATATTGACGTGAGTACAACTACCGCAGATTGCGTATCTGGAGGTACTGCAATAGTTACCGTAGGATCTGCTGTTGGAAGTGGAAATTATGAGTTTGCCATCTTGGAAAATTATACCGCTCCTTACGTGGATGATCAAGCGAACGATTATATTCCTCCTGATACACCAGGTGGGGACACAGCAACTTTTACGGGCCTTACTCCAGGCATCACCTATACCTTTGTGGTTTTTGACCTCACTACCAACTGTTATTATTTTGAAGAAGCTGCAGCTCCGATCAATACACCTTCTTTAATGACATCTAATCTGGATGCCATAAACAATGTGAGTTGTACCGGTTCCTCAGATGGAAACATCTCCTTTACTTTCACCGGGTTTGATGCTTTGGCAACCTCGGTAAACTATGAAATTTTTAATAGGCAATCCAATGTATCAACGGGCTATAGCGGAACAGCACCCGTTAACACTCCAACAACGGTGACCATTAACAATTTTGGTGTACTTCCTCCAGGGGAATACTATCTGTTGTTATCAGAAGTTGGAGGACCAAATAATGGCTGTTCCGTAGACGGTGGAGAATTTACGATTCGTGAATCTGCCAATGCGCTGGATTTAGATGTGACAAGTCCACAAAACGACAACTGTAACCCAAATGCCGGAGTTATTGCCGCCACAGGAAGATATGGTACCGCTCCGTATACATACCAATATTTGTTGGATACCGACCCGGCACCAACTGCTACAAGTGCTGGATGGACCAGCAGCTCCTCTGCCAATGTAGAGGCCGGGGATTATATGGTATATGTAATGGATGCCTACGGATGTATCCAAAGCGAGACAATAACCGTACTTGAAGATCCAAGCCCGGAAATATCGCTAGTAGTAGTAGACGAATGTGTGGACGAAGGACAGTTCCAAGTGACCATAACCTTGGACAATGCCGCAGTGGCAATGGCTCCGTTCCAAATAAGCGTGAACGGTTCGGCATACCAGGCGTTCACTTTTGATGGCAGCGACCAATATACCATTTCAGGCCTAAGTTCCGGCACAAATCAATCCGTATCGGTTAGAGATCTAAATGGTTGCTCGGATTCCGAAACATTTGATATATACCCTCCATTGGAATTCAATGTAATACAAACTGTTGCATTGGATTGTGAACCAGGTAATCTGGCCTACGGAGAATTACAAATAGAAGTACTTTCCGGATCAGGAAACTATGAGTTCGAAATTGACGGTCCGGACCCATATAATGAACCAAGAGGAGCCTTGACTCTGGATGCCTCCAACCAATTTACTTGGGCAGGAGCAGGGGCGGCCGGTAGTTATGTAGTATTGGTGTACGATATTGGCACAACAGCTCCCTACTGTTCCCAATCCATTACCGTTGATGTACCCGATGCGCCGCTGCCATCTTTTACCTCAACCTATACCGATGTAACCTGTAATGGGGCCGATGACGGTACAATTTCTCTAACCGCAGTAGATAATGGAATTGGTCCCTACTCCTTTGAAATCATTTCAGCCACCGATGGATCAATATCCGTACCGATCGCACCTACATCAAATACAAACTTTACTGCAAACTTTACTGGTCTTGCTGGTTCCGTAACTGGTATAACATATACTATTGAAGTTACGGCAGCCAACAACTGTACCCATATTGAAACGGTTACCATTAGTGAACCAGAGGAAATAATAGTACCTGCACCGACCGTTGATCAATTTGCCTGTACTGCTGGCAACAACATGAACAATGCCATTATCACTGTTGATGGTTCTTCCATCACAGGGGGAAGCGGTACTTACGTTCGTTACGAATTCATCAATGATGTAGGCTCCGTAGTGGTTCAATCCGGCAGTAACCCTGTTTATATTGAAACTGATGTGAACGGGGGAAGCTATACCATCAATGTGTATGACGACAATGGTTGTGTGGGAACTACCACCGCCACTATCGAGCCATTTGATGAAATCACCAATGCAACGGCTGCTATAACCAATCCGATAAGCTGTAATCCAGGGGCCGATGGTGAAATCACCATTACCGTAAGCTCTACGGCGGGAGACCCAAGTCGTTTCGAGTACAGTATTGATAATGGAGCTACTTGGCAAGCATCCAACGTATTCGGTGGTTTGAGCGCAGGAACACATAATTTTGTGGTCAGACATCTTGATACTGGTTGTACCGTCACTACTTCGGAAACCATTGCAGACCCCAATACCTTTACCATTGATGTAAATGTGGTGAGCGATGTAATTTGTTATGGAACGGCTAGTGGTCAAGTAACCTTTGAACTTTTGGATGCCACGTATTCCGGTGGGTTCAATTGGACCATTTACAATACCAACGGAACACCGACAGATCCGTCCGATGATACCGTAGTTGCCAATGGAAGCTCTGCTACAACAGGACCAACAGCGGCAATCAACATAGCGGCAGGCAGCTATATTGTGGAAATTACACAAGATGCCTTCCCGGAATGTACCAATATTGAAGCCTTTACCATTGCAGGACCATCTTCGGCCATTACAGGAAATACTGAAATAACACCGATAACCTGTGATCCAGGAAATGACGGAATTATTGAAGTTGTCGACGTTCAAGGTGGATGGGGCGGATATACCTACTATGTAGATACAACTCCGAACCCAGATCCGAACAACCCGGCAAACTACGTGGCCAATGCAAGATTTGATGGTCTTTCCGCTGGAACTTACGAAGTTTGGGTAATGGACCAAGAAGGATGTTCAGTGCAACTTACAGATGTTGACCTTACCGTTCCCGACCCTATTGTGGCCGATTTAAGAATCAATCAAGCCAATTGTACCAACCTTCAAGGAGAAATTGAAGTTGTGGGCATACCAGCAACCAATCCTGTTAGTGGTGGCCAAGGAAGCAATTATACCTATCAATTGATCCGAAATGGAGCCAACGTAGGTTCACCACAGACCAATACCGTATTCCCTGGATTGGGCGCCGGTACCTACGAAGTTTATATTGAAGACCAATGGGGTTGTTTTACCACCGTAGGACCTGTGATATTGACCAACGCTATGACTGCCACGGCAGCCGTTGTTAAACCTATGGATTGTACCATCAATCCGGGAGGAGAAATAACCGTAACGGTGACCGGTGGTTCTTCTAACCTACAATACAGTACGGTGAGCCCGGTTACATCGACCGTTATCACTAATACTGATGGTGTTTTCACCAACCTTACGGAACCAGGGACCTATGTATTTACCATAACAGACTTGGATACTACCGAGCCTTGTACCTATGTTGTTTCCCAAGTATTGGATGACAAGATAGATCCAGAACTATTGGATGCTACAGTACAAAATGTTAGCTGTTTCGGTGGAAGTGATGGAAGTATTTTAGCTGTACTTAATCCGTCTACCGCAACCAACCCTGTTTACCAATATGAATTGATCGGACTAAGTGCCGGTGCGCCTAGCAGACCATTACAAAATAATCCTTTGTTCGAAAATCTGCCTGCAGGAAACTACGAAGTTCGTGTGGTTTCTTCCAGATCTTGTGAGGACGTTAAGGCAGAGAGCATTATTGAGCCTTCCGTGTTGGATGCGACAGCTTCGGCAACGCCGTTCGTTTGTACCCCTAGCAATTCAGTGGATAAATCAACCATATCTGTTACCGCCACGGGAGGAACCGCTCCATATTTCTACAGTTTTAATGGAAATGGTTTCGGTTCGAACGCTACTTTTGATGTTGTTGACAATGGAACCGTACAAACCATCAACTATGTGGTTAGGGATGCCAATGGTTGTGAATTCCCGGATAGTATTACAGTTCAACCTTTGAACACGTTCACATTGGATGCCTCTCAAGATATAGCTATAACTTGTCTGAATCCAGAAAGCGTAATCCTGACCGTTACGGAATCTACCCCTGGCGATACTTACACATTCGAATTGTTGCCCGTTGGAAATCCTTATGGAAGTGTGGTACCTAGCTCGGTTACAGCAACTACGGCAACTTTTGAGTTGACCCAACCCGGTAGTTATACATTCAGGGCAACCAATGATGTTACCGGTTGTTATGTACAGACAATTTACACTGTAGCTCCTTACGATACCATAGATGTGGTGGCAACGGCGACCGCTGCGGCAATGTGCTTTTATGATGCAGGTGAAATTACGATAGATGTTACCGGATATGCAGGAGCTTACGATTATGAAGTATATAGAACTGATGGAACCCTGATCGTTTCCGGAAATGAAAACACAGCGTCGGGTTCATTTGCGATAACGCACCCAGATTTGATAGGTGGCAACTATTATGTTGAAGTCACCGCGACAGGTACTCCTTTTTGTGATGCCACCTCAGGTACCGTGACCATAGTTTCACCAAGCGCTGAGTTGGATTTTACACCACAACAAGTAGCCAGCGTTACCTGTACCAATGATCTTGGTGAAATTCTTGTAGCACCAGTAGGTGGATATGCCCCATATGATATCGTTTTAACCAATATGAACACAATGCAGGTCTTCACTATCAATGATGTACAAAGCCATGTGTTCACTGGATTGTCAGCAGATGATTATACTATTAGGGTTACCGATGCTGGCGGTTGTTTTGAAGATAGAACTTTGACATTGTTACCACCTGCACCTATAATAGCAGGTATAGACGCTGCCCCAATAGATCTATTGTGCTATGGTGACCAAAGTGCATCTGTGTGGGCACACTCAGTTAGTGGAGGAAGTGGTTCCTATGATTATCAATTGAATTATTATGATGAAGCGGGAACGACCATTGTATTCACCACAGGTCCCCAAAGAAGCAACATGTTCAACAATTTAGGTGCCGGAACCTACAGTATTACGGTTACCGATAATTGGAGCTGTAGTGATACAACAGATACCGTTACCATTTCGGAACCAACAGAGGTAAGAGCTTCTCTGATCAAACTTGAGGACCTGACGTGTTTGACCAATGGAAGCATGCGTTTATCCGCTACGGGTGGAACAGCTCCTTACCAGTATTTTGATGAAAACACATCAACTTGGGAAGATTTTGATAATCCTACGTATCATGATTTCTTGAACATGGGAGCCGGTCAGTATCAATTTGAAGTACGGGATGCCAATCAATGTACTGCCATGATTTCCAATCAGGTCAGTCTTCGAGAGCCACCTGAATTGATATTGGAAATAGATGACAGGGCAGCTTTCATCAATTGTGCCGGAGAAGCCACTGCAACTATTATTGCCAGAGCCACTGGTGGTCTGGGCAACTATAGCTACGAATTGTTCAGCGATCCCGGTTTCAGCAATTTGGTAGATGGACCCAATACCACAGGAAGGTTCGATGACCTTATGGCCGGTGAATATTATGTTAGGGTGACCAGCGAAGATTGTATGGAAGAATCTCCAATGATCCCTATCCTGGACCCAGCTCCTTTGCAGGTTGAAAGACAAGAATTTACCGATATTACCTGTGCCGGAATGGAAGATGGTACCATTTCCGTTGAGGTATCCGGTGGAACAGGTGAAATTTTATACGCCATTTCTCCTAGCCTTAATAGATTCGATACCGTAAACACCTTTACCGATTTGGCACCGGGCATTTACGATGTTATTGCCCAGGATGTAAACGGATGTTTCATTACGTTCCAGTTCGAACTTGAGCAACCAGAGCCCATTGTTGCGGAAGCCATCAATATTACCGATGAGGTATGTTTTGAAAGTGGTGATGGTTCCTTTGAAATTCAAATTTCTGGAGGAACAGCTCCATACGAAACAAGTTTGAACAGTAGTGCCGATGCAAATTTTGTACAAGATCAGACCTTGTTCCAAAATTTGACCGCGGGTGCACATGTGGTGTTCATCAGGGATGCGCAAGGTTGTGAAACTAATGTAATCGTTGAAATGGACCCAGGAGTTATATTGGCTGCCACGGTAACCCCTATGTACGAGTGTACCGGAAACATTCCTAACAACTATTTGAACATTGCTTTGGAAGACGAATCCATTGCCGGTGACCTAATGTATGCCTTGGATTCCACAGACCCGGCAGATATGCAATTGTCGGCCGACTTTACCAATATGACGCCAGGCGACCATTACCTCACCATAGCACATGCCAATGGATGTATCGCCACCTATGACTTTACCATAGCTACTTTTGAACCATTGGTACTGACCTTGGAGAACACAACCATCAATCAAATTACAGCAATTGCCGATGGTGGTGTAGAGGATTATACCTTCTACTTCAATGATGTGGCCAATGGAACCGATAACACGTACTTCATTAGCAGTACAGGAACGTATACGGTAACAGTGATTGATCAGAATGGTTGTGAGGCCACTGCAGAGATCTTTATGGAGTTCATAGATATCGAATTCCCGAACTTTTTCACCCCAGATGGCGACGGTCGCAACGACTTTTGGATACCTGACAACATTGAAGGGTTCCCCGACGTACTAATCAAGATTTATGACCGTTATGGTAGAGTAGTGGAAGAGATGACCCGCAACGTTAAGGGTTGGGATGGTAATTACGAAGGTAAACCATTGCCTACCGGAGATTACTGGTATGTTGTACGACTTGAGGGAGCACAGGATAACAGAGAGTTTGTAGGTCACTTTACATTATACAGAGAATAAACACTTAACCTGCTATAGCCCCATGCAAAAAAGAATATACGTAGCCATCTTATTGTTTTCCTTGGCATTTATTGCCAAGGGACAAGAGTTGACCGTACCCCAATTATCCCAATACATTGCCGATAATCCCTTTTTAATGTCACCTACCTATGCAGGTATCGGTGATCATATAAAAGTCCGTCTAAACGGTCTTACGCAATGGGTAGGAATAGAAGATGCTCCAGATACACAGACCTTGGCCGCAGATGCCAGAATAGGGAATAGATCGGGAGTTGGTATGATGCTCTATAACGATAGCAATGGATATACCAGACAAAGAGGTGCCAGGGTTTCTTTTGCACACCATTTGACACTGGATAGGTACGACGATATCTTTCTCTCTTTTGGTATCTCTTACAACTTTAACCAGTTTAGGATAGATGTGGAGCAATTCAGGGAGAACAACGGGCAATTACCAGCTGACGATAAGGCCACCACCAACCACAATTTTGATCTTGGGGTACTTTATCGTTATGACAAGTTCTTCTTTAGTGCAAATGCAGGGAATGTCCTGAACAAGGATCTGTCCAATTTCAATACCGATATTATTACCATAGAACCCAATAAGCTTAGAAACTACTACGTATATTCCGGGTACAGCATTTCCAAGAGCAAGAACAGTAAACTGGAAATTGAACCCTCTGTATTCTTTCAGTGGTTCGAAAGCGATGGCCGTTCCGTTACCGATCTGAACGCCAAGTTCCGTTTCCGTGATTTTGAAGATTACTATTACGTGGGTCTCACCTATCGCTTTTTGAACGATCAATTAGGAAAACCATTGTACATAGCACCTATAGCCGGTCTTAAAAAAAGCAATTTCTATTTTGGCTATTCCTATCAGGTAATCACCAATGAAATTTTGGGATATAGCACAGGTACGCATGTAGTTACCGTTGGAATGGATCTTTTCCAAGGAATAAGTAACTGTAGATGTATGTATTGATTTAATGTGTTTTCACGTATTTTTGCCCTTTCTTATAATTCACAGTTTTGGGTAAAATCAGGTTAAAAAATATTAGGATACACTCCAATCATGGATGTTTAAAGGAAGAAATGCTCATTGGGAGCGATTACAGGGTAGATCTTGAGATTTCCGCAGATCTTTCCCGACCTGCAATCTCCGATCAGTTGAGTGAAACTGTGGATTACGTTCATCTGAACAATATTATAAAAGAAGAAATGAAGGTACGTTCCAATTTATTGGAACATGTGGCCAAGCGTATTATTGATCGTATTTTTAAAGAAATACAAGAAGTAACCGAAGTGGAAGTAGAAGTTTCCAAAATTAATCCACCCATTGGGGGCGATGTGGAAAGTGTTTCGGTGAAACTCGGAATTACTCGATAAACCGCTGATAATTAAGCATTGAATAAAATTATGTTTTTATATTTTTGCTTTTATCATTTTAAACGGCATTGTGGTCGAATTGGATAGACAAAGTCCCGCAAGGATTTTTATGGTGGTTCGAGTCCACCCGATGCCTCAAATTTATTACATGAATATTTAGATTATTTTCAATCCAAATATTCATAAAATATTTTTAGCTTTGCGATCCCTTTGGCATCGTGGCCGAGTGGCTAGGCAGAGCTCTGCAAAAGCTTGTACAGCGGTTCGAATCCGCTCGATGCCTCAAAAACCCAGCACTAAGTGCTGGGTTTTTTTGTTTTACAAATCCTCTATTCTTTCAATACGTTCCTGGAGATCGAACCTGTCGCTCGGTAAAAAACCCTTGCTTATCAATATGATACCACAAATGATCAATACAATTCCCAATCCCTTTTTAATCAAAACGATACGTTCTTGGGTCAAGTATTTTTTCAACTGTTTGGCCAAAATGATCTTGATCAGGTCGGTTGCAAAATAGACTACCAGTACGGTACCGAAAAATACCATCATTCTATTGGGATTGTTCTCCAAACTGGGTCCGACAACGATAATAAGCCCCAACCAAAATGCCAATACGCCGATATTTATAAAATTCAAAAGAAAACCCTTTGCCAACAGTCCAAAATAAGTACCCTTGGATGCCCTGACATTGGTCTTTTTCTTGGCCTTCTTTACAAAAAGAAAAATTCCGTAGACCAATAAGATCATCCCCCCAAAAACAAATAAACCAGGTTCGTTGCTCAAATTCTCCAATAACTGAAAACTGCTGAAATAGGCAATGAGCAAAAAAACAATATCGGCCAAAATTACCCCTATATCCAAACTTACACCCGCCCTGAAACCTTTTGTGGCACTCGTTTCCAACAAAACAAAGAAAACAGGTCCGATCATAAAGCTCAATAGAAATCCCAAAGGGATCGCAGCTTGGATATCATCAATCATTTTTAATTCACTCTTTTTATTTTTCCACCAAAAAGGGTCTGCTCGTCCATTTTCTTCGGATCACCATATACCAGTACTTCGCCACCGGCCTTTACATTGGCCTTTACGTAGTCCGATGCATAAATTTCGGCATTGCCACCTGCATTGACGTTAATGGTGGTAAACTTTGTTTTAAAGTTTCTTCCGCTGTATTCACCACCGGTATTGATGATCACGTCTTGGTTATTGGAAAAGCCCCCAGCAAAAATTTTACCGCCGGAAACCGCTTTGATCAACAGCTGGTCCACCTCACAATTGATTTCCAACTCCCCGCCCTCCTGTGCCTTAAGTTCCAAGACTTTTTGCACATAGGTATCATCGGAAGAAATTCTTGCATCCTCGTTTACATCTATAACCACTAATTCTTCAGAGTGATAAAGATCTACATAGGTTCTATATCCACTGAATATTTTAACGATCTCCATTCGGATTTTCAAAATACCTTCATTATTGACAATGGCCACATTGGTGGTATTTGCACCAGTGATCACCGCTTTGTTTTCATTTGATCGTATCAAATTGATGGAAATACCATCAAAACCCTTTACTTCGGTAAACTTTTGTAGGTTTTGGGTTATGGTAGCATCCTGGGCCTCAATATATTGAAGGGATAGGAACAAAATAACAATCGTAATAATTCTCATGTTATAAAAATTTGGTTCTCAATAGGATAACAAACTTTATTCCAAAATAGTATTATTTCTTTTTACCGATCAACGAAAAGTCGAGATGCCGTTTGACCAAATCAGTGTTTTTTACCATTACGTAAACCTCGTCTCCCAACTGATACATCCGTTTGGTTCGCTCTCCCACTATGGCATACTGGCGTTCATCAAAAATATAGTAATCATCTTTAATATCGCGGATACGTACCATGCCCTCACATTTGTTCTCAACAATCTCTACATATATGCCCCACTCGGTAACGCCTGAAATCACCCCAAGGAATTCCTGGTCCTTGTGGTCCTCCATAAACTTGATCTGCATGTACTTGATGGAATCCCGCTCCGCATTGGCCGCCAATAGCTCCATATCTGAGGAATGCTTGCACTTTTCTTCGTATACGGTGGCTTTTGGTGCTTTTTCATTATCTAGATAATGTTGTAGCAAGCGGTGGACCATTACATCCGGATAACGCCGTATGGGCGATGTAAAATGGGTATAGTAGTCAAATCCCAAACCATAATGCCCAATATTTTCCGTGGTATAAATGGCCTTGCTCATACTACGGATGGCCAAGGTATCCACCAAGTTTTGTTCTTTCTTGCCCTTTACGTCCTCCAACAACTTGTTTAGGGACTGGTTAATGGTCTTACTGTCCTTTAGGTTTATACTGTGTCCGAATCTGGAAATAACACCGTTAAGGGCCATTAATTTGTCCTCATCCGGTTTGTCGTGCACCCGGTACACAAACGTTTTTTTCTGTTTTCCTATAAACTCGGCAACCTTTCTATTGGCCAGGAGCATAAATTCCTCGATCAATTTGTTGGCGTCCTTTGCTTCTTTAAAGAAAACACCGACAGGCTCATTGTCTTCGGACAAATGGAACTTGACCTCTATCTTATCAAAAGAAATGGCTCCGGCGTCCATTCGGGCCTGCCTCATGATTTTTGCCAACCGATCAAAAGTGAGAACGGCATCCACAACTTCATCCGAAACGGAATAAGCGTTTCCGCGAATGGATATATCCTTTGGAATTTTATTCTGTTCGGTTTCTATAATATGCTGTGCTTCCTCGTAGGCAAAACGTTCGTTGGAATTAATGGCGGTCCTGCCAAACCATTGGTTGACCAATTTGGCATTGTCGTCCATCTCAAAAACCGCCGAAAACGTATATTTTTCCTCGTTGGGTCGAAGGGAACAAGCCATGTTGGACAGTACCTCCGGTAACATGGGAACCACACGGTCCACCAAATATACCGATGTGGCCCTATCGTAGGCTTCGTCCTCCAAAATGGTATCCGGCCGAACA
Source organism: Flagellimonas aurea (assembly GCF_017313785.1). Classification (GTDB taxonomy): domain Bacteria; phylum Bacteroidota; class Bacteroidia; order Flavobacteriales; family Flavobacteriaceae; genus Flagellimonas; species Flagellimonas aurea. The sequence continues at coordinate 470,135 of NZ_JAFLNL010000001.1, read as the reverse complement.
TAGTGTGAGACATCGGCTATATGGATACCTATTTCGTAGTTGCCATTTTCCAATTTCTGGAAGGAAAGGGCATCGTCAAAATCCTTGGCATCCTTTGGATCTATGGTAAAGGTAAGCACATCGCGCATATCCCTTCGCTTGGCAATTTCCGATTCCTTTATACTGGTATCCAATGTTTTGGCAAACTGTTCTACCTCATAAGGGAACTCGTGCGGTAAACCGTATTCGGCCAAAATTGAATGTATTTCGGTATTGTGCTCACCAGGTCTCCCCAATACCTCCACGATTTCTCCATAGGGCGAATCGGTACCATCGGGCCAATCACCCAGATTGACCAATACCTTGTCTCCATCGTTCGCCTTTTTCAATTTTTCCGGTGGGACAAAAATATCGGTATACATCCTGGAATCCGTAGGGCGAACAAAAGCAAAACTCTTTTGCTTGTCCACAATACCTACATAAGAGGTCTTCTTGCGCTCGAGTACCTTGGAAATTTCACCTTCCATTTTTTTGCTCTTACGCCTTGGTTTGATAAAAACCTCGACCGTATCCCCATGAAAGGCCCTGTTCAAATTATTGTTCTGTACAAAGATGTCGTCTTCCAGTTCATCCACAATGATATAGGCGTTGCCACTTGTGGTCAAATCCACCCTACCCGTGTAATATGTATGAAGTGATTGCTTCTTTTGATACTTGCCCCGTTCGGGCTCCAAAATACGTTCACTCGCCTTTAACTGTCCCAAACGTTTGATCAAAAGGTTTCGGTCCTGTGTATCGTCTATTCCGAGTTTTGATGCTATTTGCTTATAATTGAAGCTTTTAGATGGTTCCTTTTCCAGTACGGTGAAAATGCCCTTCGTAATTTCATTCTTTCGCTGACTACCAGCTCTCTTCTTTTTCTTTGACATTAACGTCCTTATTTTTTTGAAAAATACGAATTATAATCCTTGACCAACAAGGAAAGGAAGAGTAATCTCAAACAAAGTCAACTTTATCAACAATAATCAATATTATATTTTTTCTTCTTTTTAAAATTTAATTAAAATGATGGTTATGATGGATCGTTGAAATGTGGAATAAAATTCTTTCAAAAAAGTTGCTTTGAACGATCAAAATAGTTTGTTCACAATTTGTAAGACCACAAGAAATTTAAAAATCAAACGATTAGATTTTTTGTACACAGTTTTTAATAACCGTTATCAACATCAATTTATTGAAAAGTTAATGTGTTTTTAATGTTAATTACCGTAAAAAAGTTCTTGATATTGGTTGATTAATTTTTAATCGAATATCAGCGCAACATTAAATAATTATTCCTACTGATCGATTTTATTGAATTACAAAATTTCGTTACCAGAAGTTTTATGTAAATAATTAACAAAATGGTGTTATTGTTAATTGGTTGTTTTTTAACCCAATGCAAAAATCCCATCATTTTTATAAACAACGGAACATGAAAAGATGTTGTACCTTTGCTATGTACCCATTTTAATACTATAACCATGAAAATTGCCATAGGAAACGACCACGCGGGAACCGATTACAAACTTGCCATTATCGGTCTGTTGAAATCTAAGGGAATAGAAGTTGTCAACTACGGAACCGATGGAACCGATAGTGTTGACTATCCGGATTTTACCCATCCCGTAGCAAAAGATGTGGAAGAAGGGAAGGTAGATTTTGGCATTGTTATATGCGGTAGCGGCAACGGGGCCACGATGACCATAAATAAACACCAAGGTGTTAGGGGCGCCCTGTGCTGGAACAAAGAGATTACCCAATTGGCCAGGGAGCACAACGATGCCAACATTTTAAGTTTACCGGCACGATTTATAGCACTTCCCCAAGCCTTGGATATGGTGGAAACGTTTTTGAAAACAGAGTTTCAAGGGGGCAGGCACGAACGTAGAATCGAAAAAATTCCTTGTAGTTAAGTTCTATGGGCCACCATCATCACCACGGACATTCACATTCGCATGCACATCCCGACCTTAAGGGAAGAAATCTTCTTATCTCTATTTTTCTGAATATTGGCATTACGTTGGCACAGATTGTTGGGGGATTGCTTTCAGGAAGTTTGGCACTGTTGTCCGACGCGCTTCATAATTTTAGTGATGTACTTAGCCTGATTATAAGTTATGTTGCAAGGCGGTTGGGAAAGAAAAAGGCATCCAATCTAAAGACCTTTGGATACAAGCGTGCGGAAATTTTGGCTGCGTTTATCAATGCAGCGACCTTGGTGGTCGTGGCCATAATTTTAATGAAGGAAGCTGTTGAACGGTTGATGGAACCACAAGAAATAGAATCCAACTTGGTAATTTGGCTCGCTTTGATAGCCATTGCGGGCAATGGTTTTAGCGTATTGCTCCTAAAAAAAGATTCGGAGGACAATATGAACATGAAATCCGCTTATTTGCACCTACTTACCGATATGATGGCATCGGTGGCCGTATTGATAGGAGGTATTTTGATGAAATATTTCCAAATCTATTGGGTTGATGCCATCCTTACCATGATCATAGGTGTCTATTTGATCTATATGGGATATGACCTATTGAAGGATTCCACCAAGGTATTAATGCTTTTCACCCCAAAATCAGTGGTAATCCAGGACATTGTGGAATCCATCTGTACCATAGAACCGGTGAAAAATGTGCACCATGTGCATATATGGCAGCTCAATGAAGATGAAGTGCACATGGAGGCCCATATCGATTTTAAAAATGATATCCGCCTTTCCGAGTTTGATGAAATCCTTGAAAAAATTGAGGAACATGTCTACCATAAACATGGCATAAACCATGTCAACATACAGCCCGAGTTTGATAAGTGTGATTCCAAAAGCGTAATAGTCCAAGATTAATGCAAGTATCCGTTAAAACTTTTGATGAGCTTTCTACCAAAGAACTTTACCAAATTCTACGACTTCGTAGCGAGGTTTTTGTAGTGGAACAAGATTGTGTATATCAAGATGTGGACAACAAGGACCAAAAAGCGCTCCATGTCATGGGAATTAAAGATAACGAGGTTGTTGCCTATACTCGGATTTTTAAACCAGGTGATTATTTTGACAACATAAGTATTGGCAGGGTAGTGGTAAGCCAAGAACAACGAAAATATGGATTGGGCAAACAGATTATGCAAGCCTCATTGGCAGCTATAAACCAAAGGTTTCCCGATAAATCCATAGAAATATCCGCACAATCCTATCTCTTAAAATTTTATACGGAATTAGGTTTTAATGCCACTGGAGAAGAATATTTGGAAGATGGCATTCCACACAAAAGGATGCTAAAGGGCGAATAATGGTCCCCTCAAGGGAACCATAGGGATGTTATTCTTCAAAAGATTAATAAGTACACAGAAAGAATGACAACATCAATTGATTAAACGCCACGCCAATCTGCTCCAAAAAATCCAATTTTAGAATAAGATTCACAGGTTTTTCAGCATTGAAGTTGCTTTTCAAGTTCGGTTATTTTCCGGAACAGGGAAACACCTAATTTTTCCACAATGCCCACAACCAGAGCGTTGCCCATAAAAAAAGCACGCTTGGCATCCGAAATGCCCTCCAATTTGGTATGATCATCTGGAAACATGTTCAACCGTTCCAATTCAACAGGTAAGAGTCTTCGCAGTCCCTTGGAGGTTTGGACCACGTGCTTAAACCGGGACGGGGACTTGCCGCCTTCACCGGTTATAATAGTTCTGGAAGGTTGATCAAGGGCATCGGGGAAAACCATGCTGCCCTCGCTATAATTGTATTCAAAACCAGCGCTGGTCTTGCGTATTTCTTTTTTTGCGCCCTTTAAATATTCCCATTTGGGCAAATCGGCGCCATCAAGGTAATATTCGGAAGGAACAGGACCTTTTTTCAAAATATCGGAGAGTACGGTCCTTTTTCCATCATAGGATGGCGTAGTTTTTAGAGTAGATACTTTTCCGTTTATACAAATTCCTGTGTTCAGGAATGGCGAGAGGCCTTGTTCCTTATTGAAATTATTGGACAACGATACCAAATCCTCTTCCAAATCAAATTCAACCAGATTTTTTGCCGATCGGTCAACAGGAAAAGCGTCACAAAAAGTGCTTTCCTTTAAAATCCACTTGGAGGGATTGGTTTTTTGAAGCTTTTTGTAAATATCCGTATCCTTAAAATATGCCAGAAAAAAAACGCGCCTTCGGCGCTGGGGCATGCCATACTCTGCTGCATTTATTACGCGCCATTCCACAGCATAGCCCAAATCTGATAAACTACGGAGCATAACAGAAAAATCCCTTCCTCTTTGGTTAGAGGGCGATTTTAAAAGCCGGTCCACATTTTCCAAAAAAAGATATGTTGGCTTATTTTTTTTCTCGGACAAAATTCGGTGAATGGACCACCAAAGCACCCCTTTTTTACCAATAAGACCCTTGGAATTCTTTAGGGAAGTTGCAACAGAGTAGTCTTGACACGGAAATCCACCAACAAGAACATCATGGTCGGGAATTTCTTTGGTTTTGACGGTTTCAATATTGGAATTGGAATGACTTTCCACCCCAAAACGAGCTTCATAGACCAAAGAAGCGTGCTGTATTTTTGTGGAAGGCTCCCATTGGTTGCTCCACACCACTTTGTAGTGTTCCGTGTTTTCCAATCCTAGGCGAAAGCCGCCAACACCCGCAAAAAGTTCACAGACCTTAAGTTGTTGCATGCCCAAAAATAGAATTAATTCCCTTTTTTATGAGGGATTGCCGTACAAATTTGTGGAAATGGGCCTTGACCCCGATTTTCGAACGTTCCCACATCAAAATTATGGGTAAAGGAAGGCATTAAAAGACAACCCCTTTAAGGCCTATGCAAATTGAAAACCCTGGGGCAACGCCTCAAGAGTTGTTTTCACGGAGATCATGGGACAATGGAGCTGTTTTTTGGGAACGATATTTTGGCCTTGATAAGGATATTTGGTAAAAGGCACTTTTTACTTTAAAATATTGGAATATTTAGTGTTGTCTGCCAATAGTTCTTTTGCGGTTAGAATTGCATCATCGTGTTTTAGATAATACTTGTAAAGGCCTTCCCTGTAAAAATACCTGGTAATGATTTCGTCCTCCAAATTCTTTTGGATTTCATCTTTATAGGTATCCAATGCATTTATCTTTCCCCTATTTATCGCTAGGAGAAGATCCTTGTACTTTTCCTGTACATCGGCTCCCAATAAGGTGTCGTCTCCATTGATGGTTTCTTCCAAGACTTGTTCGGTTTTTGTCTGGTAAGAGAAGTTCTGCTCTGCGGCATAGGCCTTGAAAGCACTATAATCCGAGCTTGAAAAGCTAAAGTTGTCCACAGAATCAAAACTGTGATCGTAAAAATATTCTGTGGCAAAATCAAAAACGATATTGTTGGATTCCAAAGCGTCGATCAACGAATTTGTTTTTAAGGATTCGATGGTGATATCGGGCATTACGCCCCCGCCATCCCAGACCTTTCTTCCGTTTCTGGTGGTAAATTCATTGAACGCTGTGTTCCGAACGGCATTTCCTTGCTCATCCCTGTTCCAATAATCCAAGGATTGTATACATCTGCCCGAAGGGGTGTAATATCTGGAAATGGTTACCTTTAATTGCGTACCATAAGTTAGTTTGAGGGGGCGTTGTACCAACCCTTTGCCAAAACTCCTTGCCCCGACGATAACGGCACGGTCTAGATCCTGAAGCCCTCCGGAAACAATTTCACTGGCCGATGCGCTTTTTCCATTTACAAGCACCACCAAAGGGATTTCTTCATCTTCGGGCTTGTTCCTGGTCCTATATTCCTGATTGAATTTCTTGACCTTGGATTTTGTCGTAACGATAAGCTCTCCTTTCGGAACAAATAGATTTGTAACGTTGATGGCCTCGGACAATAGCCCGCCCGGATTCCCCCTAAGATCAAGGATCAACCGCTCGGCACCACGTCCCTTAAGGTCCTGTAAAGCAGATTGTGTTTGCTTGGATGCTTTTTGGTTAAAACGGGACAAAACAATATATCCGGTTTTATCATCGATCATATCATAAAACGGAACGGCATCTACCTCCACGCCTCCTCTGGTGATGGTGGTGGTTTTGGTTTCTCCCTGTCGCAAAAAAGTAACCTCAACAGTGGAGTTGTTGGCCCCTTTGAGCAGCTCTCCGGCGTTATCGTCGAAATCAGCGACCACAGTCTCCCCAATTTTAATAATCTCGTCCCCGGCCCTTAATCCAGCTTTGTCGGCTGCATACCCTTGATACGGTTCTACGACCAACAATTTATTTTCATATGAGCGGACAAGGGCACCTATACCTGAGTATTCCCCAGCGTTGTTGATTTTAAAGGATTCTACATCCTGCTCATTAAGGAACTGGGTATAAGGGTCCAGTTCCCCAAGCATGTTCTTTATGGCGGAATCCATCAGCTCGGCGGGATTGGTCTCGTCCACATAGTTCATGTTGAGCTCCTTGAAGAGGGTGGTAAAAATTTCTATCTGTTTGGCAATTTCAAAAAAGTCGCTTTTAAAACTACTGGCCCCGACCAAGACCACAATTGCCAACACGGGAATCAAAACCTGCTTTCTAATCAATCTTTTCATGGGATTCTTTATTTACAAAGGCATCCAACAGCTTTTTCATGGCTATTTCTACTTCATCAAAACTTGGAGCCTTCTTGCCAAGGTATAAAAATATGAACGCAAAATTCCTTTCAATGTTGTTAAAAATGAGGGGCTTGTTGAGCCGGTATGCCTCCCTCATTAATCGTTTGATGCGGTTGCGGTCTACCGCCGTTTTAAATTTTCTTTTTGGGGCGACAACAGCGACCTTTACTCTGGCGCCATCACTAAAATTTGAAGGGAGGTAGATCAGCTTAACCGGAAATTCATGAAGGGACTTGCCTTCTGTAAAAAGCGCTTCGAACAATTTTTTATTGGTCAGTTTCTCTTTTTTTGGAAAGGAAATGTCCCCTTGAGGGGACCTTAGGGATGTATTCGTATCGTTTGAATCTGTATTTTCTTCAGACATTGTGATGGAGACTAGTTCTTTGGAAAGGTCAAATTACTTAAATAAATCCAAGATTAAATGAAAAAGGGCGGCACAAACGGCCACCCTTGTTGTTCTGTTAAAGGAAAGCTGCTTATTCCCCTGCTTGGTATACGTTGTTCTCACCATCCACATCGGCCATCAATTGAGAAGGGTCGATCATAATGGCCTGCACGTTTTCCAAGGGCATGTCCAAGGTAAATTCGTACGTTGGGTAGGCCCATGGCCAGTCTTCCAAAACGGTACGGTCCAAATTTGGATATGGGTTTTCTTTTTCGCCGTACATCATACGCAATGGAACGTAGTATGTTTTTTGTGTCCCATCCTTGCCAACGACCAGGATATCCAAAGGCATGGGCATTTCTCCTATGCGCTCCATGGTAACTTTGGTGTTCTCCCCATCGGCATCAACACTTTTGATACCGTAATCAATGGTGTTGGTAGTCTGCGTCCAATCGGTCAAATACCAGTTGAGTTCCATACCGGATACCTTTTCTGCCGTTCTTTTGATGTCGTTCGGAACAGGGTGCTTGAACTTGAAGTCTTCAAAATATTTTTGGATGGTCTCCATCAACTTGTCCTGTCCGATCACATAGCCCAATTGGGATAGGAAAATAGAACCTTTGCTATAGGCTGAAACCCCATAGGCAAAATTCGTCGTATATCTGTCCGCATGGGTGGACTGTGGCATTTCAAGACCTGAGTTTACCAGAGCGTAATATCCACGGTAAGAACCCTCAAAAGGGTTTTGTTTGTTCTGTTCCATGATCTGGTTCATGCACAAGCTGCTAATAAACGAAGTAAAACCTTCGTCCATCCACTCATGTTCGGATTCGTTGGTTGCAAGCACGTGCTGGAACCAAGAGTGTGCCATTTCGTGCACCATTACCCCGACCAAGCTTCCGAATTCACGTTCGCCGGTGATCAAGGTGCTCATAGCATATTCCATTCCGCCATCACCTCCCTGAACCACGGAGTATTGCTTATAAGGGTATTTCCCAACATTATTGCTGAAGAACCTCATGGCTTCCGCCGTTTTTGGCTGAAGGTTTTTCCAATTTTCATTGAATTCTGGGTTATCCTTGTAGAAAAAATGAAGTGTTGGTCCATCTTCCATTTCATAAATGTCGTGGATATACTCAGGATCGGCCGCCCACATAAAATCGTGAACCTTCGGAGCCTTAAAATGCCAAGTCAAGGTTTTGCCCTTGGTTTTTACTTTTGTGCCAGGAGTTTCATATCCATGGCCAATTTCATCTGGATTTTGAAGATATCCAGAGCCTCCAACGGTATAATCTTTGTCCAAGGTGATCTTTACATCAAAATCGCCCCAAACCCCATGGAATTCACGGGCTATGTATGGATTTGGATGCCATCCTTCAAAATCATATTCTGACAATTTTGGATACCACTGGCTCATGGAAAGCGCAACGCCCTCGCTACTATTTCTTCCAGAACGTCTAATTTGAAGAGGGACCTGCCCCTTGAAGCTCATTTCCAAAGTGGTTTTTCCTCCGGAAGGAATAGGCTTGGCCAAATCGACCACAAGAATGGTGCCTTCTTCTGTAAAGGAAACAGGTTGGCCGTCTTGGGTAAGCGATTCAGCATGAAGGTAGCCCATTTCACTTTCCGAAAGGGATGCGATCCTGCTTTTTCCATCGACCATCATCCGTTTATCCGGATCTTTGATGTTTTGTAGCCTGATGTCCATTTCACTACCGGGCTGGAAGGCATTGTAGTATAAATGGTAAAAAACGCGGCTCAATTCATCCGGGGAATTGTTGGTATAGATCAATTTTTGGGTACCGGTGTACTGATAGGTCTTTACATCCATTTGTACATTCATGGTATAATCCACGTGCTGTTGCCAGTCACTTGATTGCGCACTTAAAAAAAATGCAGCTCCAAAAAAGGCCGAGAAAAAGAGGGATCGTAAATGCTTCATATATTATTTTGAATTGCTTTCTAAGGTCATTTTACCGTTTGAGATGTTGTCCGCTAAAATTAAGGCATTATAGGCATTAACCATCTTGCCGGACTTGGAAATTTTGTCGAAAGTGGTCGCTTTGGTCTCATCCCCTGCAACGATAACGGATGTCTTGGTCCTAAGTCCGGACTGCATGATGATACTTTTGACCTGCGATGCGGAAAGGTCTGGATAATAAGAAAGAATCAATGCAGCAACGCCTGCAACTGCTGGGGCCGCCATGGATGTTCCGCCCTGGAATTCGTATTCGCTATTGGGCATCGTGGAATATATGGCGTCGCCCGGGGCGAATACATCTACACGTTGTTTTCCATAGTTGGAAAAGGAGGCGACCATCTCGGAGCCGTAACTACTGGAAAGAGCACCTACCGTAATCAGGTTGTCAACAAATTCGCTATCGCTGTCCATATCGTCATTTGGATAATTCCTGTTTTCCGGAACCTCCAGGTCCTCTCCATCATTACCTGCTGCATGCACGATCAATACATCCTTGGAAGCGGCATATTTAATGGCATCATACACCCATTCGGCTTTTGGGGAAAAGGATTTTCCAAAGCTACAGTTGATTATGGATGCCCCATTATCGACCGCATAGCGAATGCCCAAGGCAATGTCCTTGTCATATTCGTCTCCGTTGGGAACAGCTCTAATGCTCATAATTTCAACGTTTTTGGCCACACCGTTCATGCCAACACCGTTATTTCTTTGAGCTGCGATAATTCCGGCAACGTGGGTACCATGGCTCTCGGTGTCCACCATGTTCTTTGGGTTTCCGTTTCCGTACGGCACATCGGTAATATCGTAAGGGTCGTCGCCCACAGGCTCCCTGCCGTTGAAGTCTTTGTTGAGGTTGTAATTTGCTTGATCTGTAAAATAGGTTATGCCTTCTTTGAGCTCCTCCAATACTTCGGGAATACTGTCGCCATAGGTGAACATTTGGGTCAAAACGGCAACACTTTGCTCCATTTGTGCCGTTTTTGGCTCAATGGAAAGCAAATCCTTTTTTGTGTAGGCTTCCTTGCCAAGCTCGCTTTTTACCAGCTCATCGGCACCTTTTACCACCTGGAATATTTGTTCGTACTGTTGTTTGTTCTGAACAGCTTCGGGATATTCTTTATCGAGCAAAAGTCTTGCTTCCGCCCTTTCGGACGCATCTCCGATATTTAAACGCAGCATTCGAACATATTCCAATTGCTCATTATAGGATTTTCCTAAAAAGTTATATCCGTGGATATCGTCCACATAACCATTGCCATCGTCATCTTTGCCATTATTTGGAATTTCATCTGAATTGGTCCACAGCACGCCCTTCAAATCTTCGTGCTCTAGATCCATACCGGAATCCAATACGGCCACTACAACTGTCTTCCCTTTTTTGTTCTTGATGATTTCGTCGTAGGCTTTGTCCACGCTCATACCGGGAATAGTGTCCTTGATCAAGTCCAAATGTCCCCAGTTTTTCTTCTCCGCATCGGAAAGTTCGGCGACTTTTAACGGAACAGAGTCAATATTATCAACAGGGGTTGACACTAATGCGGTAGATCCACAGCCCATTAAAAAAATAGAGGCGGAAAGCGACAGAAACGATAGTTTGTTATATGTGCGATTCATAGAATGTGTTTGTAAAAGAGTGAAGTTGATTTATTGTACTTAAAATAGTTCGTCGTAAGAAAACAGTTGCTTTAAACGGGCACCTTTTTCGGTCTGCTTCAGAGAGCAGATCTGATTATGGGCATCGTGCTCGAACAAGAGCAGCCAATCGTTTTCTGCGGCGGTATTTAAAAATGATTCTTTTTCCTTTAAGGTCAACAATGGTCGGGTGTCGTACCCCATAACATAGGGTAACGGAATATGGCCAACGGTTGGAATAAGGTCGGCTACAAAAACCAAGGTTTTACCTTTATATTTTAAATGTGGCAGCATTTGCTTATCGGTATGCCCATCCACAAAGTGGATGCCAAATCCCAGCTCCGAATTTTCGACAAACGAAGATTCTTTTCTATCCACAAATTGTAATTGTCCACTTTCTTGCATGGGCAACAGATTTTCTTTTAAAAAAGAGGCCTTTTCCCTTGCGTTGGGTCGGGTGGCCCATTCCCAATGGTCTTTATTTGTCCAGAACTTGGCATTTTTGAAGGCTGGCTCATAACCAGTTCGGTCTTTGTTCCATTGGATACTGCCACCGCAATGGTCAAAATGGAGATGGGTCAAAAAAACGTCGGTTACATCATCCCGATGGAAGCCGGCATTTTTTAATGACCTGTCCAATGAATGATTGCCCCAGAGGCTATAGTAGCTAAAGAATTTTTCGGATTGTTTGTTGCCAAGTCCGTTATCGATCAAAATAAGCCTGTCGCCGTCTTCTATCAAAAGGCACCGGGCGGCAAGATCGATCATATTGTTGGCATCTGCAGGGTTGGTCCTGTGCCAAATAGATTTGGGGACGACACCGAACATGGCTCCACCATCCAACTTAAAATTACCTGTCTCTATGGGATAAATTGTCATTCCGAAAGTAAAATGGGGTGCAAAATAAGAAAAGCACCATCCAAACGGCGAAAAAATTAGGATATATTGGCCGTATTTTAACAAAAAGGGGACGAGTTTCGTTAAATCCGGCAGTGTTTGGGCAAATATGGGCTTTCCTATTGCGCTGCCGATACATTGGGGAATGATTATCTAAAAGAAAAACTGTAAATTTCCACAAAACTTAGACAATGCTCGAACTTGCTGGAATCATAATTCTTGGCATTATTGCACAATGGGTGGCTTGGCGTTTTAAGCTCCCCGCAATCTTACCCCTTATTTTGATAGGATTGCTGGTGGGCCCCATAGCTACTTTATATACCGAAGATGGATCAAAACTGATAGAGCCGATTTGGAATGGTGAAAAGGGACTGTTCCCGGGAGAGGGGCTTTATTACTTTGTGTCCTTGGCCATTAGCGTTATCCTTTTTGAAGGGGGATTGACCCTAAAAAGGGCGGAGATATCCAATGTGGGGCCGGTTATCACCAAATTGATTACCATTGGTACCATAGTCACCTTTTTTGGCGCAGGGGTTGCCGCACACTATATTTTTGGCCTTTCTTGGCAAATTTCATTTTTGTTCTCCGGTTTGATCATTGTAACGGGACCTACCGTGATCACTCCCATCCTTAGGAACATTCCTTTGAAAAAGGACGTTTCGGCGGTACTCAAATGGGAAGGAATCCTTATCGACCCCATCGGGGCCTTGGTCGCGGTATTGGTATTCGAGTTTATTAGTGTTGGGGAAGGGCAGGCCTTTACCCAAACGGCACTTATCGAGTTCGGTAAGATCATCCTGTTCGGGACTACTTTTGGGTTCACATTTGCGCATGCATTGGCATTTGCCATTAAAAGGGATTTTATCCCGCACTATCTGCTCAATGTGGTTTCATTGAGCACGGTACTCCTTGTTTATGTGGAGTCCGACTTGTTTGCACACGAATCCGGTCTGTTGGCCGTGGTGGTCATGGGCATGGTGATGGGAAATATGAACTTGCCCAATATCAAAGAGCTCCTATATTTTAAGGAGTCCTTGAGCGTGTTGTTGATTTCCATTCTTTTTATCCTGTTGGCGGCCAATATCAACATCAGCGATCTGGAGCTTATTTATAATTGGAACACCGTGGCACTTTTCGCAGTAATTGTGTTTATCATACGGCCCATTGGGGTCTTTCTGAGCTCACAGGGGTCCAATTTAAAATTCAACGAGAAGCTTTTTATAGGATGGGTGGGCCCGCGTGGTATCGTTGCGGCAGGTATTGCTTCGCTTTTTGGCTCCAAACTGGTGTTAAGGGGAGAGGCAGGTGCCGAATATATCACCCCGTTGGTATTTATGATCGTACTGGGAACGGTACTATTGAATGCGACCACGGCCCGTTTTTTTGCAAAATTGGTCGGCGTTTTTCTAAAGAAATCCGAAGGTATCTTAATTATTGGGGCATCCAAACTTTCCAGATTGATAGGGAACTACCTTAGGAAGAACAATAGGCACGTGGTTTTGATAGACAACAACCAAAATAATGTAGAAAAAGCGAAAAAACTGGGGCTTGAGGCCATTACGGCCAATATTTTCTCCGATACCCTCACCGATAACATCGAGCTCAACGATATGGGGTATTTAATGGCTTTGACCGGCAATTCCGATATCAACAAGTTTGCGATCAACAAGTTTCAAAGACAATTCGGGGAGAACGGGGCCTTCAGGCTTGTAAACACCGAAGAGGTGAACGACCCGGACAATAATCCAAAAGAAGGACTTTTTTCGCATACCGATGATTTTATTCAATTAATGGACACGGTCCGTAAGCACCCTACCATCCATGAAATTGATTTGGAGGACAAGGAGCACTATGACGAGTTGATCGACATTACCTATGAAGAAAGGGACATCGTTCCATTGTTCACCAAAGCCCCGGATGGCAGTATTGAGATAATTCCCGCCAACAGTAAAGACTTTACCCCAAAAGGCGAGGGCTATAAATTGGTTTATTTGGGGAAAGAGATCGAAGAGACAAAAGAGAAAAAGAATCCCGAGAAAGAGTAAAATTGTTTTCTGAAGAAGAATCGAAAATGGTTTAGAGACGATTCCATTCACTTACCATTGATAGAGCCGGCACAGAAAAATAGGTGGCCAAAGAAAGAATGGAACTCTAAATTACGCGCAATATGGGCAGCGATTTGATTATTACCATTGTGATCATCTGTATAGGAATCGTCCTGTTCATAAAGGACTATTTCTCCATAGATACCACCTCCATCATCATTATGGCCCTGTTCATAGTGGCGGGTGTTCTTAGTCCCAAAGAAGGTTTTTCGGGCTTCAACCATCCGGCCACTATAACCCTTGGGTGTATGTTCGTGGTGAGTGCCGGAGTGTTCAATTCCGGTATCCTGGGGGGGCTTAGCGACCGAATCATAAAACTGGCAAAAATACATTACAGCATTGCCCTGATCACCTTTTGTCTTATCGCGGGCATGTTTTCCGCATTTGTGAACGATTCTGCCGTAGTGGCACTGCTTTTGCCCATTGCGTTGACCGTGTGCAGGGAAACCAAAATAGCCCCGGGGATGTTGTTGATTCCCATCTCTTTTTCGGCGTTATTTGGAGGCACCTGCACCTTGATAGGCACTTCCACCAACATTTTGGTAAGCAGCTACGCGCAAGAATATGGATTGGAAGGTTTTGGTATGTTCGAATTCAGTCTGGCGGCACTTTGTTTGGCGACCATTGGGTTTGCCTATATCTTTTTTGTGGCTCCGCTTCTACTGCCAAAGCAAAAAAAGGAACAGGACGTACTTACCAAAGAGGCCCAAAAGTATATCACCGAGCTATTGGTCGAAAAAGATTGTCCTGATAGCAACAAACCTTTGCACATGTCCAAATTGGTCAACGATTATAACGTGCAGATATTGGACATTTCCAGGGATAGGTTCAACAAAAAAAGTATCGGCCCCGAAACATTCATTTTGGAAGGAGATGTAATGAAGGTCCTTGTACCACCAAAAACACTGAATGCTATCCGGGATATAAAAGGATATAGGGTAACAGGGGACAAACGGTTTGACGAATCAGAACTGGAGAAAAACATTTATGAGGTTATTGTTCCCTTTGGCTCCAGGCTCACCGAGGGCTCTTTACGCTCGCTCAATTTTAGGAGGCAATACAATGGGTCGGTTTTGGCCATCCGGCAAAGAGGGGAAATCCTTTATGAAAAATTGGCCGATGTAAAGTTGATGGAAGGCGATATGCTACTGATTTTGGGCACTGAGGCCGATGTTGACACACTGGTCGAGCAGGGCTTGGTGGTGGCCCTTTCCGAATACAAGCATGCAAAGGTAAATTATAAAAAAGCCATCCCAGCTATTGTTATTGCAGTAGGGGTGGTGCTTGCAGCCTCTCTCAACCTTACCTCTATTTTGATAAGCAGTATGGTCGGCGCTCTGTTGTTGGTGGCCACATCCACCTTAAAACCGAAAGAGGCATACGAGGCGGTGGAATGGAAAGTAATTTTTATGATGGCAGGGGTGCTTTCCATGGGAACGGCCCTTGAAAAGACTGGTGGGGCCGAAAAAATAGCCCAATTTATAGAGCAGACACTGGGAAATTATCATGCCCAAGTGACCCTGAGCATATTATATCTGGTTACTTTTTTAAGTACCAACGTGCTTTCAAGCAAGGCCACGGCCGCTTTGATGACACCGATAGTCATCAGTTTGGCCTCCGCGATGGGGATAAGCGAAAGACCGTTTTTGGTGGCGGTGATGTTTGCCTGCTCCCTGACCTTTATGACCCCGGTAAGCTATCCGACGAACACCATGGTGTATGCGCCCGGGAATTACAGATTCAATGATTTTTTAAAGGTCGGGACCCCGCTCAATATCATTATCTGGATAGCGGCCACTTTTGTGATACCGTACTTTTTCCCTTTTAATCCGGGAAGCTAAACCGGTTAATCGTTCAGTTTTAGAACGGCCATAAAAGCTTGTTGAGGAATTTCTACGTTGCCCACTTGGCGCATACGTTTTTTACCCTTTTTCTGCTTCTCCAACAATTTACGCTTACGGGAAATATCACCTCCGTAACATTTGGCGGTAACATCTTTTCGCAACGCCTTAATGGTTTCCCTGGAAATGATCTTGGAACCGATTGCTGCTTGAATGGGGATATCGAACTGTTGCCTTGGAATAAGCTCCTTTAATTTCTCGCACATTTTTTTACCGATGGTATGTGCATTGTCAAAATGGACCAATGCGGATAAAGCATCCACGGGTTGGGCGTTCAAAAGGATATCTACCCGAACCAGTTTGGACACTCGCATGCCAATGGGCGAATAATCAAAAGAAGCATAACCTTTTGAAACGGTCTTTAAGCGGTCATAAAAATCAAAAACGATCTCGGCCAAGGGCATGTCAAAAATAAGCTCTACCCTTTCCGTGGTCAAATAGGTCTGGTTAACGATCTGTCCCCGTTTCTCTATACATAGGGACATTACGTTCCCAACAAAATCCGACTTGGTGATAATGGTGGCCTTTATGTAAGGCTCCTCAACACGGTCTACGGTCGATGGGTCGGGAAGGTCGGACGGGTTGTTTACGATAACGGCTGTTTCCCTGTCCTTTGTGGTATAGGCGTGGTAGCTTACGTTGGGCACCGTAGTGATTACGGTCATATCGAACTCGCGCTCCAGACGCTCTTGGATGATCTCCATGTGCAACATGCCCAAGAACCCGCAGCGGAAACCAAAGCCCAATGCGGCACTGCTTTCAGGGGTGAAGACAAGGGAAGCATCGTTAAGCTGAAGCTTCTCCATGGAGGAGCGCAGATCTTCAAAATCTTCGGTGTCAACTGGGTAGATTCCGGCGAAAACCATGGGCTTCACATCCTCGAAACCACCGATCGGGTTTTTCGTAGGGTTGGCCGAATCGGTAATGGTATCACCGACCTTTACCTCACGGGCATCTTTGATGCCGGTGATCAAGTACCCCACATCCCCGGTTGAGATCTTCTGTTTGGGATGTTGCGTAAGTTTCAAGGTTCCGATTTCATCGGCCTCATACGACCTGCCGGTCGCTACAAATTTTATTTTCTGTCCTTTGGTGATTTCACCGTTCATCACCCTAAAATAGGTCTCAACCCCTCTAAATGGGTTATAAACGGAATCAAATACCAAGGCTTGTAAGGGCTCGTCACGATTTCCTTTCGGAGGAGGTATCCTGTCAATGATTGCGGTCAAAATCTCTGCGATTCCAATCCCTGTTTTTGCACTGGCGGGAATCACTTCTTCCGGTTTGCACCCCAAAAGGTCCACGATATCGTCGGTAACCTCTTCCGGGTTGGCACTTGGAAGGTCGACCTTGTTGAGCACGGGAATGATCTCCAAATCGTTTTCCAGCGCCAAATAAAGGTTGGATATGGTCTGCGCCTGGATACTTTGTGCCGCATCAACCACTAAAAGGGCACCTTCACAGGCAGCAATGGAACGGGAAACTTCATAAGAGAAGTCCACATGACCGGGAGTGTCGATCAAATTGAGCACATATTTTTCCCCATTGTGCATATAGTCCATCTGAATGGCGTGGCTCTTGATGGTAATTCCCCTTTCACGCTCCAAGTCCATATTATCCAACAATTGGTCTTGTTTTTCGCGTTCGGTCACCGAGCCTGTAAAATCCAACAAACGGTCTGCCAAGGTACTTTTACCGTGGTCTATGTGCGCAATGATGCAAAAATTCCTGATCTTCTCCATATCAACAATAACATACCCTAAAAAAGGGATATAATCAACTGCAAATATAATTGTTTTAAATACCTGTAAACGGTTTTTTCTCAATAAGAAAATTCCTTCGTATTTCGCTCAGAAATAATTTCTTAGATTTGATGCTCAACCCTAACCTCTAATGAAGAACCTCACCTCTATTGTTTTATGGGTGTCCTTTACAATTTGTGGCGCGTACGGCCAAACCTTTACCATTACCGGAAAGGTTGTCGACGAACAAAATCAAGTGGTTCCTTATGCGAACATTCTTTTGCTCGAAGCTGTTGATTCGACGTTTGTTCAAGGGAGTTCTGCCGATGAGGAAGGGTTTTTTAAGCTAACCGGGGTAGAGGCCAATCTCTATTTGTTGCAGGCGAGCTATGTGGGAAGCGGCTCTGAGCCAAGGGCGCTGGACATTACAAAAGACGTTTCATTAGGGGCCTTGATCATTCCAATGGAAAGCAATGAGTTGGACGAAGTGGTGGTCACCGCGCAACGTCCAAAGCTCCAAAGATTACCGGACAGACTGGTCTTTACAGTCGAAAACACCGTGGTTTCACAAGGCACGTCGTGGGATATCCTTAAAAATACGCCAGGGGTCATTGTCAATCAAGATAATTTAATGATCCGTGGCCAAAATGCTACGGTCTATCTCAACGATAGAAAGGTGCAGCTCTCAGGTCAAGAGGTCCAAGATCTATTACAAGGGCTTTCGGGCACCAACATCAAATCAGTGGAAGTGATAGCCAACCCGCCCGCTAGTTATGATGCCGAAGGAGGCCCTATTTTGAATATCGTTACCAGTAAGAACATTGTGCCCGGTTATAAGGGCAGCATCAACGGAACCTTCACACAGGCCGTTTTTCCAAAGTTCAGCATTGGAACCAGTCACTACTACAAAACAGACAAGCTGAACTTGTTTGCCAACTATACCATCAATCCAAAAAAGGAAATCAACAAAACCAAAAAGGGCATCAATTATATAGATGGTTCCGATGAAGTTTTCTCGATTTGGGATACGGATTATAACCAGACAGATAGGTCACAGTCGCAAAATGCCAGCTTTATTTTGGATTATGATTTTGATGACCGGAACAGTTTGAATGTCACTTCCAACCTGCTTTTCAATCTAGACCAAGAACAGGAGACCTTGCTCAACAACGAAATGCGGAACGGCCAGGCACAATTGGATTCAACATTTACCACGGAGAACAATGCGAACATGGACAACACCAACTTGGCATTCGATCTTACCTACGTGCACAAGCTAAAAAAAGAAGGAGCGCAGATCAGGGCCAATGGTCACTATACCTATTTTAATGGTGAAATGTTCCAGCGCTTATCTTCTGCTTATTTTGACGCCGATGGTACTTTTTTGAGGGATTTTGGGTTTGACACCGATTCGGATCAAGAGATCAAAATTTTTACGGGACAACTGGACTACTCCACACCTATCGGAAATGCTTCTTTTGAATCCGGGGCCAAGATGTCATCGATTACCTCAGAAAACACGATGAACTTTTTCAATTTCAATGGGTCCAGCAGTACGGTTGATGCATCACAATCGGACCGATACATTTATGATGAAGATGTGTATGCTGCCTATTTGAGCTTTGTAAAAAACTGGGACAAATGGTCGATGAAACTGGGGGTTCGCGGAGAGCTGACCAAGGCGGAAGGAAACTCCATTACTTTGGGAGAAAACAACACCCAAGATTTTTTCGAACCCTTTCCTTCGGTGTATGTGCTCTATTCACCATCGGATAAGCATAGCTTTTCCTTTGATTATGGACGAAATATTGACAGGCCCAAGTACAATGACCTGAACCCTTTCCGTTTTTTTTACAATGAAAATGATTTTGAAGAGGGAAATCCCAGATTGCGACCAAGTTTCAGCAACAATTTCAACGTCAACTATACGCTCAACAGTGAATACTTCTTTGATGTGTACTATCGGGACAACGGTAGGAACATTGCCTATCTCGTATTTCAGGACAATGAGAATCAAACCTTGGTGGAGATCAAGCAGAATGTTCTTGAGAGTCAATCCTACGGGTTGGACTTTACCGTGAGCAAATCCATTTTGCCCCCTTGGTTCCTGTATGCCTATACTTCCCTGTTCCACGAAGAAGAGACCTTTTTGGCCGAGGAGAGCGGAAACGTCCCATTCACCAACGAAGTGAACGGAGTGTATGCCTATTTGGGCAATTATTTGACTCTGTCCAAGGACGGGACCTTTACGGGCGAAGTGGCGGCGACCTATGTTTCACAATTCCTATATGGTTCGTATGTGTCGGACGAGCAGTTCAATGTGACCATTGGCTTGAGGAAAACGCTGTTTGATAATAAGATCACCTTATCGCTCGCCGCCGAGGATATTTTGGAGCAATACGTGCCCACGTATCGTTCGCAGTACCTCAACCAGGACAATTTTTACCGCAGACGCCCCGAAACGCAGTTTATCCGCTTTGGCTTTACCTATAATTTCGGAAATTTCCGATTGGAGGACAACCAGCGCGGAATCGATAAAAATGAGCGCGATCGACTTCAATCGCAGAACTAGCTTTCTGGTTCTAAGCTATTTTGTACTTTTGCAGTCCAAAAACCTGTAGGATTTGCCAAAAATTGGAAACATAGAACTCCCTGATTTCCCGCTTCTTCTTGCTCCGATGGAAGATGTAAGCGACCCTCCTTTTCGTAAACTGTGCAAGGAGCAGGGCGCCGATGTGGTGTATACCGAATTTATTTCTTCCGAAGGATTGATCAGGGATGCTGCCAAAAGTGTCATCAAACTGGACATTTATGAAAAAGAACGTCCCGTGGGCATCCAGATTTTTGGTGCCGAACTGGACTCCATGCTTCAGGCGGTGGATATCGTGGAAAAATCCAACCCGGACATTATCGACATCAATTTTGGCTGTCCCGTAAAAAAGGTGGTCTGCAAAAATGCAGGTGCAGGTATTTTAAGGGATATTCCCTTGATGGTCAAGCTGACCGAAGAAATCGTGAAGCGTACCAAATTGCCTGTGACCGTAAAGACCCGTTTGGGCTGGGACAACAACTCCATCAAAATAGTTGAGGTAGCCGAGCGTCTTCAAGATGTTGGTATCGAGGCCATCTCCATCCATGGTCGTACCCGCGTGCAGATGTACAAGGGCGAGGCCGATTGGAAGCCCATTGCCGAGGTGAAGAACAACCAACGCATGCACATTCCTGTATTCGGCAACGGTGATGTGGACACCCCCGAAGCAGCGGTTAAAATGCGCGACGAATACGGGCTGGACGGAGCCATGATCGGTAGGGCAAGCATTGGTTACCCTTGGTTTTTTAAGGAAGTGAAGCACTACTTTAAAACAGGCGGGCACTTGGCACCTCCTACCATGCAAGAACGCGTGGACGCGGCCCGCAGGCACCTACAAATGGCCATTGATTGGAAGGGTGAAAAACTGGGCGTTTTTGAAACTAGAAGGCACTATACCAACTATTTTAAGGGCATTCCGCACTTTAAGGAATACCGCATGAAAATGGTGACCAGCGACGAAGCCGCGGATGTGTTTGCCGCGTTTGAGGAGGTTGAGGAAAAATTCGGGAATTTTCAGTTCGCTTAAGCGGAAATCAATTTTTCGGTAATTCGGCTGCTCGCAATTTTTGAGGAAATAACTCCCAAAACCACAATGGTTCCGACTACAATCAACAAGTTGATGACATTGAACTCGACGGGATAGGCCAACGACGGCGTGATCTTCAACCATCCGAAGGCTAATTGTGACCCAATCAATAAACTTCCTAGGGCAACGCCTATCAACCCACCAAAAGAAGTGACCAACAACCCTTGTATAAAATAGATACGGCGCAGTTCCTTAATGGTAGTACCCAAACTGAACAGTGTTTTGGAGTTTTGTTGTTTATCCAAAATCATCATGATGATTGCCCCAACAACATTAAAAAGCGCGATGATGAGCACCAAGGTGAAAATCAAATAGGTCGCTAAATTTTCGGTGTTCAGCATCCGGTAAAGCGATGTATTTTGCTCCCTGCGCGTTAGAACGGATGCTTTTTCGCCCAAAACGGCATTTATGGAATTTCGGACATCATCCGGAGAGGCATTATCCATCAATTTAAAATTGATACCGGAAACCTCGGTGCTATCTTTCTGCAACAGCTCTTGCACCAAAGGAAGATGGGCAAACACGTATTTTTTGTCCAAAGATTCCTCCACGGCATACACTCCGCTTACCACTAGTGCAAGATCATCGTAAGGCTTGGAATTGAACCCTTGTTGGGAAAAGGAACCTTCGCCAGGTTTGGGAACCAAAACTTCCATCGCGGTCCTATTGTTCATGGGCACGCCCAATAGGTTGTAGATACCAATCCCAATAACACCATTGTTAACATCCGACCCCCAATTTCCGAATATAAGGGTGCTGTCCACTCCGGTAACGGCCCTATAGTTTTCGTCCACTCCTTTAATATAACCAATCGTACTTTTTTCTTTATAGGTAAGGTAGGCCCGCTCTTCCAACTCCTTGGAAAAATTGGCCAATCCCTCAATTTCTGCAAGGGCCGATTCTTCCTCCGCGGAAATGCTAAAATGCTTGCCTGTAGTGGGCGAAGCTTTCAGATCGGGATCAAAAGTATTGGAAAAGGAAAGGCTGAACGTCTTTAGACCGGCAAAAGCGGAAAGCACGATAAAAAGGGCCGCGGAACCTATCACAATCACCAAAAAAGTAATGAAATTGATGATATTTACCGCATTTTGGCTGCTTTTTGACCGTAGGTAGCGTTTTGCGATATACAGCGGAAAGTTCAAAACTAGGATTTCTTACGTTTGTCGAGCAAGTCCCTGTTCTCGATAGGGTTTTCCTCTCTTTTTAATGATTTTTCGATCCCTTCGATGTATTCCAGGGAATCGTCCAGATAAAAATTGAGTTCGGGCACACGCCTTAGCTGGTGCTTGGTGCGCTGTGCCAATTCGTAACGGATGGCCACTTGGCTCTCTTTGATGCCCTCCAACAGTTCTTTGGCACCCTTGTTCGGAAAAATGCTCACGTACACTTTGGCCAAGGATAGGTCAACGGTTACGGAAACCTTGGACACAGAGATCAAGGTTCCCTTGAGGCCACCATCGGTAGCGGCCCGTTGTAAAATATCGGCCAGGTCCTTTTGAATGATTCCTGCTATCTTTTTCTGTCTTTGTGTTTCCTCCATACTGCAAAAATAAGCGAATAAATGACTATCCTCACGCTATTAACCATTTACACTCCGTAATTTTGGAAAAAGGGGCATATTTTAACGCTTATTACATCTTGTATGGATAAAATTGAACACATCGGAATTGCGGTTAAAGACTTGGAGGCATCCAATGCTTTGTTTGAAAAGTTGTTGGGCGTGCCACACTATAAAATTGAGGAAGTGGCCTCGGAAGGGGTAAGGACCTCCTTTTTTAAATCGGGCCCCAATAAGATTGAATTGTTGGAGGCGACCAAGCCCGATAGCCCCATCGCCAAATATTTGGAAAAAAAGGGGGAGGGCATCCATCATATTGCATTTGCGGTGGCGGACATTGTTTCGGAAATCCAAAGATTGAAGGGAGAAGGCTTTTTGGTTTTGAACGAAACGCCCAAAAAAGGAGCGGACAACAAACTGGTGGCATTTTTGCATCCAAAGGGCACGAATGGCGTGCTGGTGGAGCTTTGCCAAGAAATAAAAGAAAGCTAGGGGCGTTAAAACCTTGCGCTAAAGAAAAATAAACACTAATATTGCATCCGCAAATTGCGGGTCCTATAGCTCAGTTGGTTAGAGCACCTGACTCATAATCAGGTGGTCCCTGGTTCGAGCCCAGGTGGGACCACTGGGAAATTTCAAAATTTCCCTAAAAGCCTGAAAATGAACTGTTTTCAGGCTTTTTCATTTTCATTGGTTTCGTATAAAACCATATGAAATCAACCGTTCTGGTGAGTAAATCGGTGAGTACTTTTTTATTCGTAAAAATGCTTCCAAAACTATGTTAAAGAATTGAATGTCAATTCTTTGTTCGGATTTGTAATCGATATTAAAAATCCAAAAAACACAGTTATGGAGGCAAACAACACATTTTCCATCCTTTTTTATCCAAAAACCAGTGATTCTGACAAGAACGGAATGTCACCTCTCTTTCTTCGTATAACAGTTGATGGAAAGAGAGCAGAACTGAGCTTAAAGCGAAAGGTAAACTCAGAACAATGGTGCTCTATTTCAAACAAGGTCAAAGGAAACGGACCGACAAAAGATGAGGTCAATGGCTATATAGATGAACTGAAATTTCGGATTCGGCGCATCCAAGGGGAGTTTGTAGCACAAGAAAAGCCCTTTACGGCATCGATGCTAAAAGGGCGTCTGTTGAATAAGGGCAATGAACTTAAAACAGTGTTGTCAATTTATGATGGCCACAATGCCAAAGTGAAAAGCTTGATGGGAAAGGATTACACATATAGCACTTATAGAAGGCATGTGCGGACACGAAACCATTTGGAGGGATTTATCCAAAAGGAGTATGGACAGAGAGATTTTTTTATCCAGGATGTAGAATTGGGCTTTATTACCCGGTTTGAGCATTATCTACATATGGTAGGTGCAGGAGTGGTACATTCAATTAAGGGCATGTAAAGCGTAAAATGGTGTTCTTGATTTTAACATTTGCTATTGAATGAAGATTCCATGTGTAAACAAATTTTAACCACCGTTTTATTGAACTTCATAGAACAACGAATCTACTTGGGTTGTTAAAGTTCATTTCCCCGTACTAAATAAATAGTTTACATTCAGACGTTTATTTAAACTTTCAGGTTATGGTTTTTGGATATGCACGGGTGAGTACCATGGAACAAAGTTTGGACCTTCAATTGGATGCATTGCTCAAAGAAGGGATTCCACAAAAGAACATTTACACAGACAAGGTGTCAAGTACCAAAGAAGCACGGAAGAGCTTGAGCAAACTTTTAAAATATGTGAGGGACGGAGATACCATTGTGGTCTGGAAACTTGATCGGTTGGCAAGGAGCCTGATTCATTTTACCAATCTTATGACACGGCTAAAGGAAAAGGGAGTTCGTTTCAGGAGTATTACCGAACCTTTCATAGATACTACTGAAAAGTCTTCCCATTCTGAGTTTATCATCAACATCTTTGCTGCCTTGGCACAATTGGAAAGGGATATCATCATTGAACGAACTAAAGCAGGTTTGGAATCGGCAAGACGCAGAGGGAAGATTTTAGGAGCGCCAAAGGGATTAAGTAAGAAAAATCAACAAAAAGCTGTACTTTGTGAGGAGTATTTCAATAACGGGGTGTTGACCGTTACAGAGATATGTGAACGATTGAACATTTCAAGGGCCACCTATTACAAGTATTTACGACATAGGGGGCTTTCAGGAAAGTTGAGATCATATAAAAGATGAATCAGGTCATCGATTTTAATCTGTATTTGGAATATTGAGATATATTTTACATCTGTTTAAAAAAGGTAATAGTAATTTTAAAAAATGAGATTTCCATTTATAATATTGATTTGGATATTAACATCATCTAAAGCGATTGCATGCACTTGTTCGGTCCCAAAAAGTTTAAAGGCTATCCAAGATTATGAGTATGAAATATCTGAATGTATTTTCATAGGAGAAGTTTTAGAAATTGACTCTATACTTAGCAGGTTCACTTTTAAAGTCCTTGAATCTTTTAAAGGCTTAGAAAGTGGAACAATTTATATTGGAAAATATGACCCAATGTGTGGCCCAATAATCGACGAAACAGGAAAGTGGCTTATTTATGGAAGTTTCAACGATGAGAATCATATTGTTATAAATCATTGCGGACTTACAAGGAGTTTTAAAAGACCTGAACACAATGTTTCTGCCACAGAACCACCAATACCTCCTCCTTTACCAAATAAAAAGGAAACAGAATCTGAGTTTGAAAAGGAAATAATTAAATGGAGATTAAGAGCGAAATCCGATTTGGAGAATGAAATAAAAAGCTTACAGGGACGAAATAAAAAGGCCAACTAATCAATAAAAATTCAGTTAAAAAAAGTTCAAATAAACGATAGTTGCATATCCAAAATTATTTATCTAAATTGAATCATTATTAATACTATTGGTTCAAAATGGCAATAATAAGAAAATCCATCACTTTCACGGAACAACAAGATGCCTTTGTCAAAAGTTTGATCGAGCAGGGTTTTTACACGAACGACAGTGAATATATCAGGGACATAATTCGAAAGGATCAAGAGCGTAGAAAACGTATCATTGATTTGAACGAAGCGTTGATCGAAGGAATTGAGAGCGGTCCGACCGATGCTACTATCGATAGTATTTGGGGAGAAGCAATAAACGAGCACAATGCCGGAAAATAAATATGTCATTAGTGCAAAGGCAAGGGCTGATTTAAAGGCCATTGCCAAATACACAATAGAAAAATTCGGGGAGGGGCAATCCTTAAAATATGCCCAGGGTTTCAAGACTATTTTGGCCGATTTGGCCGACAATCCTGAACTCGGAAGAAGATATGTGGCAGTCAAGGATAAAATGTTGTCACGTTACAGGTACAAAGCTCATGTTATATTCTATTATGTGGAAAATGGCAAAATATTCATTGTAAGAGTTTTGGGCGGTCGTATGGATTTTCCAAAACACCTTAAGTAAAGTTCAAATAAACGATGAAGAATCTAAGACACGTACTTATAATATTATTTTTCCCAATATTAATATTTGGACAAGAAGCTATTGACACACCATCAGATGCTAATAATGAAGTTTTGGTGTATGTATATAGTAAGTCAAATATCACTTTGAATGGTAATAAAATAAGCATCAAAAAACTTGACAAATACTTGGAAGAAAATCACTTGGAAAAAGCTAAAATAGGAACTATGAAACCTACTCCTATGAAAGTTTTTCCTACGTTTGAAAAAGTTGTTGGGTTAATGGAAAAACACAAAATTAATGTTGAGTGGTATCGTGACCCAGAATTTCAAATTCCTTTTTTTGAGGATTAAGAAAAGTAACTAAAGTTCAAATAAACGATTCAAATTATTGGTGAAATACATTGCTCAAATATGGATTCTAACAATTATAACCTCTCCACTGGTGTTGGCACTTGTTTTGGGAATTATAATTAATAATTCGAGCCTTTCCGAGATATTTGAATCTTATGAGATTATTATTTTAATGATCTTGGTTGGTTCCTTGTTTTCAATTCCTGCAATGGTTGTTTTTGGATTAATACAGAGAAGTTTAAAGTCCTCTATTCCAATTTGGAGAAGGAAATTGTTACTTTCAATCTATTCCTTTTTATCCGTTTGGATTACTTTCTATATTGTTGATGAAGGATTTATAACGAGATGGACAGATCAAACGGTTTGGCCATTAATTTATTCACTAATCATAGTAATTGGCGTTTGGATTTTTAGACTTCCAAACACGAATAGTGTGGTTTAATTAAAACAAAGTTCAAATAAACGATGACACTAGTTAATTAAGCAGATTGAGAAAGGTTATTTACATAATATGTTGTGTAGGGATATTATTTGGTTGTGCGAAATCTAAAAAGCAAGAACAAATCCAGACCAAGAATGGGAAATTAATGGTTTATGATATGGATCAATTGATTAGAAATAATGAATGTGAAATAATCAGAATAGAAAATGACAGTTCAGTTATATTCAAGTATAAAAACCTTATTGACTCCACTAAAAGCCTTGAATTTTCTTACCTGAAAGCTGATAGTATGATTCTTTTCGGGCCCGATAAATTCGTAAAGGTAGAAGATGATGTTTTGATTGAAGAACTGAATTTTGATCGTTATGAATTGATTGAACCATATCCTGATGGTATGGGTCCAGTGATTTTTAATTTTGAATATGGTGTGCTAGCTTTTAATAATGGGTGGGGAATGGAATTTCATTTGTTGACCGATAAAAACAAGGGTAAGCTTAAATTTCCTTTAACCTACAAGATGGAACAAAAACAATAACAAAGTTCAAATAAACGATATTTTTTAAGTAGAAAATGGATAGTTCAACCAATTCAATTTCAATGAAATCGATTCAACTAATTTATATGCTATGGTTTTTGTGTACGCCCCTAATCTGCGGTACACTTCAGGCACAAGGAAAGAAGGTAGAACTCATCATGGAAGATGGTACCGCAATGAAAGGGTATGCTAAATTCTATACAAAAAGCTTTAGTTACCGTGCTAATGAGAATGAACGTTTTAAAAGGTTCAAAATGTTGGACTTTGAAACTATACGTGTCTTTTTGGAAAATAATGACACCAAAACATACAAGAGAATTAAAATTAACGACCATAAGAAACCAAAAATGTTGATTCTGTTAGTAGAGGGACCTGTATCACTTTATCTTGAGGAAAAACAGATATATAGTTCGGGCTATGGTGCTGGTTTAGGAGTCAGCGGCAATGCAGGACAAAGTGTTGGTGGCTCTTCTTATTCATATAGTAGGCTTTATCTCAAAAGAAATAAAAAGGAAAACGCCACTCATATGAGTTCTACATCTAAGAAAAAATTTAAAGCATTTATTAAAAATTATTTCAAAGACTGTACTGATTTAGTTATGAAAGTCGAAGAAGGGAAATATTCCAAAAAGGAGTTAAAGGAAATAGTTGAATTCTATAATAACGAATGTAAATAAAAGGCGTCTTAATTATAAATTCAATTAAACGATTGCCAATAACATTGATATAGAACAGGAAAGATTGGAGTTAAAATACGGTATTTTAGGAAAAATCAAGGAAGGAAAGAACATCGGATGGTTCGTGAAGTTTACTGATGATCGTGAACATTCAGGCGGATTTTACATTTATGAATTTAAAGATGTCGAGGGAAAAGAGGGCTTTGATACTTGGCTTGAAACTGAGAATGATGTCAAAGGCTATATAAATGAAAATGAATGGATAATAGAATGGTTAACTGAACACCAAGCAAAGTTCAAATAAACGATTTTTTATGTATAACAGAATTGCCCATATCGCTTTGGTTGTTAAAGAATATGATGAAGCAATCCAATTTTATACTCAAAAGTTGGATTTCATAATTCTTGAGGATACTAAAATCGATGAGTTTAAAAGGTGGGTAGTTATCTCTCCAACCGGAGCAAAAGAGTGTAGTCTACTACTGGCCAAAGCCGCTAATGAAGAGCAGTCAAAAAGTGTAGGCAACCAAACAGGGGGTAGGGTTGGATTTTTCCTTTTTACGGACGACTTCAATAGAGACTACGCTAAATTGATGAATCGTGGAATCAAATTCGTAAGACCTCCCAAACAGGAACCTTATGGAGTTGTAGCCGTATTTAAAGATCTTTATGGTAATTTATGGGACTTATTGGAACCCAATGAAAATAATAAGGGTGTTATCAGTTTTTAAATCAAAAGTTCAATAAAACGATAAGTTTAACATGTCCTTTTAATGAAAAAAATTCTCGCATTAATATTGTTGATTAGCTCATTTGCAAATGCTCAAAGCTTTAAAGAACTATATGCCGAAAATTTCAAGAGTGATTGGGAGGTCTATCAAAATGAAGAATATGTAAAACAATACATCGATACAACTATTGTCTATAAGCTAGATAGTGGAAGAACTCCAGAACAAGAGTTACTGTTTCAGGCAAAACAAAATCATGACAAACGGGCTGAACTAATTTCAGAAATCCTATCCAGTTTAAAACTAAATTTTGAGGAATTGGATTCTCTCGCATTCATTGAACAAGGTTCAACCAATGTTAATCCTCCTTTCGATTTTGTAAAGAAGGGAGCAATAATTACTAAAGACAGTGTTTTTGGATTTCTATATAACCTTGAAAGAGAAAACGTGGAAATTGCAAGACATAACTATTTTCAAAACTCGGAAAGTGAGATTATAAATCAAGCCAAACAGGTAATAGGAAATTTGATAATTTCCGCCAAGACAAACTATTTGGATACAATTGCAAGGGTAGAATCGAAAATGTTGTCTGGACCACTACAAGCGTTAAGGCCTGAAACCGAATTTGAAATTTTGATTTACAACAAGAATGAAAATAGCGAGTTGAAGAGAATTTATTTGCATGATACTTTCATTCAGATAATGAACCAAAAACAACAGCCATAAATGAACAACAAAGAACTTGAATTATTATTTGGAGCAATTTGTTTTGTGGTTGCAATAATGTTAGGTGTTAGGGAATTTAGAATAGTTTGCAAAATGATGATTGGATAAGGAAGTCTTTCAGTATTAAAAAGATTGGTGGGATGACTGAATTTTCGACAAAATTCTATATTATAGAAAATCAATGTTTTAATCCTGTAATCCTAAGAATATTCCCTTTAAGAACACGGAAAGCAAAAAACAACTTTTGAACACAAATCTTATGTGCTTTTACTTTATAAATGTCAACTCATTTAAACTTTTTTGTTTTGAATCTTTTCAGGGCAATTACTATGTAAGTAGTTGAACCCTTTCCAGCATTCAATGGTCGTATCGAACCTGTTGAGCAGTGACCTGAAACTGTCGATCCATGGATTGGTGCGTTCCACGGCATACCTCTGGTCATAAAGGTCCCGATCAAAATATTCGTCCCCGTCATCCACACTGCCGTTGCGCTTCTTGAAACATATGTTGGCATTGATGTCCCTTCTTGCACAGGCCGAGCGAAAGTCCTTGGAATCGAATCCCGCATCGGCATCGAGGAAGAGCCCCTCCGTTTTTATATCCGCTCTGTCAAGGGTGGCGGTGACCACCTCGAACTGCACCTCGATATCAAAAAGATCATTGTGG
Source organism: Flagellimonas aurea (assembly GCF_017313785.1). Classification (GTDB taxonomy): domain Bacteria; phylum Bacteroidota; class Bacteroidia; order Flavobacteriales; family Flavobacteriaceae; genus Flagellimonas; species Flagellimonas aurea. The sequence continues at coordinate 440,025 of NZ_JAFLNL010000001.1, read as the reverse complement.
TTCCCAGTTCCGACATGGCCAAGGGAAGTCCCTGCCTATCGGTAAGGAAGAGGGCGTTGGTGGTCCTGCTCTTTTTGCGGCCGTGGGCAGGTACTCCCATTGCACGCCCGTCTTCAACTTGTAGAGTATCGCATTGACAATCTCGTACCAGGGCGCCGTTGGGGCAAACTCCCTTTTCGATAAAGGTATGTGCGGGACTATCTCCATTTCTATGGTATCTTTGTCAAGTACTTTGTACATGGGCTATGGTATTTGCGTGTGGTTACACAAATGTCCGTATCCCTATCTTTCTATTCAAAAAAGTTTAAATCACTTCAGAATTTAAATTTTATTTAACAGTCTGTTTCCGTACTATTTTTAAGTTTGTGTACAAGATGGATTCAAGAATCATAAAAAGAACAATCGCGTATTTCTTTTTGTTGGTCATTTTCGCCGTGAAAATGACGGGACTCCATACATTTTCACATTCCGATGACGCCTCTGATGCTCCACAATGTGATTTGTGTGAGTTTGTTGTTCTGGACAATCAATTCCCTGTCCTTTCTTCAGATTCTTACGAAGCAATTGAACCGGCCCCTGAATATGTTGTTCGGGAAGAAGCCGGATACGATTATCACTTTGATCATATCCAAGGCCTAATTGACCAATCTCTTTTCAGTAGGCCACCCCCAACACTTTCTTAGTCTTTTTTTATGACATGTTCGTGACCCTAAAAAGGTCGGACGATTGACTTTGGGAACTGTTTGATACTTTACAGAAACAGTTTCTTCAGCGTATAGGATTTTATTACACTTATTGCTTGGCACTGATTGTTTGTTTGTTCCAAAAATGGTTTGGAACAAATGGGCTTGACAGGGAACAAAGGATATTTGAACTCCAAATACAAGTCATCTTTTCTGCAGGCGCGGACATTCTCTAGATATCTAGATCAATAACAAGGTATTCACAGCATTTCACGGGTATGCCTTGGGACATCCCATATCCTTTTTGGAGCCAAAAAAGTTGCAACGCAAGGGGAAGCCGAAAACCTTGAAGAAAGAGTAGGCATCACTTTTAAATCTTACATCATGAAGAACAAGGAATCTATGATTTCGCAAATCTTGGCTGACAGAGCAAAGCAGCCTGATGGAGGTACTCACTGCAGCAATTGCGGACACTGTACCAGCACACTCTAATTTCATGAGCGGGACGGTGGGGCCTTTGGCCTTACCGTCCTTGAAATAATCCGTTACTGTTTATACCCTGACACAAGTATCAAAGACAAATAAAAGAATGAACAACCTTGACCGACAACAACTGACCAAGCTCCTCACCTTTACCGATGAGGATGCCATCTCAAGGTTCATGGACATGTACGAAATGGAAGAGGACGAGGTCCGGGACATATTTGAAGAGACCCTCAAATTCCTGTACATAAGCCAGATCCCTGGAGTTTTTATCCCTGATGACCTTTTGATCATCGATGAAATGTGGCACAATCTGATCCTGTTTACCCCACAATACCATGAATTCAGTAAAGAGTATCTGGGAACCCCCTATTTCCACCACTTACCTGCCAGCAAAAAGGAAAAGGAAGCACGAAAATCGGCCATGCTTGCCGATTCGGACAAAGCAAAGAAAGAATATCTGAACAAATTGGAATTCCTCCTTTCCGTTACCTACGACCACCTCGGCGCGGATACTGTTGAGAAATGGTTCAATATCTATCCACAAAAATATAGCAAGGCCAACATCAATAAACTGAGAAAATAACCATGAGCATCTTTCCCAAAAGAACCCTGCCCGGCAAGACCGTCACCATCCATTGGAACTTCAACACGGCCTCTCTAAAGGGAACACACATATTCCCCTTGGTGCGGATCGGGGTCAAAGACCCCTTGGGGAATATCACCATGCTTTTTGAGGAGCATGTACTGGCACTTCCCGATCAAAAGGTGCATGCCGGAGAATCTGGTAAACAATTGAAATATCTGAACAAGAATATACCGTTGCTTGTTTTGGCCGATTACCTGAAAGGCTCTTGCAAGCGCGAAAAGTTGATGGAAATCCTCAAGAACATCCAATCGGGACGTCATTACTATTTTACCTATTCCCTTCCAGAGAATGCCCCCTTGGGCAAATACGAACTTATATCAGAGGTACACAACAATGGTAAAGTGAAATATTCCAGGACAAGGCGGGAAGACCATTTTTGGGTAGAAGGAATTTCCTTGAAAGCTGTCGATGAAGGACAAAAGGGAAGGATGGCCATCGTCCAAAACCAATCTGCGGAAAGGACACCCGTGAAGATTGTACGTTGTCTTACGGATGCAGGGGGAGCCATGGAGACCCAAGTGGAGGTATTTGAGATGCTTTCGCATGAAAGCAAACAGATTCCATTGACCAAGGGAAGGGATTTTTTGATCTACAATGAAGAGCGGGAGATAATAGCCTTGACAAAAGAACCCTCCCCATACCTGTTGAGGAACCAACAACTGCTCTCCATAAACAAGGATGGCACCGCATGGGTGATGCCAAAGGAAGGGGAAACGGCCTTCCAACTCGATCCAATTTCAAAAAATCTTTGGGAAAAGGCCGATGGCCTGTTTCACATACGATCCCTGTCAGAGGGGGAAAAGGATGTTTTCAGGGAAATGGAAGAACAAGGACTTATTGAACAAATAAAACTTTAAATGATTCGATTACTGCACCAAACCAGGATTGTCCAAAACCAAATCATGATGGGACCCAATCTCTTTTGCGATATAAAAAGGGGACTTGGTCCGATATTTTTGCTGCTATTCTTAGCAAGCCATATGCACGCCCAAAAAGCGGTACTTTCAGGGACGGTGACCGATGATGAAGGGATGCCATTGATCGGGGCCCATATAGGCATACCGCTGTTGGAAAGGACCGAGGCTTCCGATGAAAACGGATTTTTCAAATTTACCGACCTTCCCCATGGTATATTGTCCCTAGAAGTTTCCCACGTAGGATTTGAAACGATCCATAGGACCTTCGAAATTTCCAAGGACAATCCGAATGTTGAAGTCCTGATTATTTTGAGACCAGGCCAGAACCAACTCAACGAAGTGGTGGTTCAAGGGGAATCAAAAGCGACCCAGATCAAGAAAAGTCCGCTTTCAGTCTCCTTGGTGGAAACTGAGGCCTATCACCATAGATCGGTTTCTACCTCCGACCTGTTGGGCACGGTCCCCGGAGTGAGGGTGCGCCAAAGTGGTGGGGTAGGGAACTCGGCGGAGGTTTCACTTCAGGGACTCACTGGGAGGCAGGTGAGATTTTTTATCGATGGAATCCCCATGGATTACCTGCTCCCTACACAGGAACTAGGATTGGGCCCGTCCCTGGCCATGCTGCCGACAAGCCAGATCGAGAGGATCGAGGTCTACAAGGGAGCGGTGCCCGTCAGTCTGGCAACGGACGCCCTGGGCGGTGCCGTGAACCTTGTACCTAAAAAAGCTAATGGGGATTATCTGGAAACGAGCGCACAGTATGGATCGTTCGGTACCTGGAATGTTGCCCTGAATGCCGGGAAACAATTGATGAAGAACCTTGATCTGGGTTTTTCCGGCTATTACAATGCCTCGGATAACGATTACACCGTAGATGACGTAAACCTCGTGGATGAAAACGGCAACCCTCAGGCCATATCCACCCGTAAATTCCATGATGCCTTTAAAAGCTATCTATTTAGGGGGAGCCTATCCGCTTCGGATATCCCATGGGCCGATCGTGTTTCATTGAGCGCTTCCATAGCTGGGCTCTACGATGAGATACAGCACAATTTTGAGATGCGACAACCCTACGGGGAGGCCCTGAACAAAGTAAGGACCTTCAACACTGCCCTGGAATACGATAAAAAGGAAATCATACGGAATGTCGATGCCAAGGCCTATATAGGATACAATCGGATAGTGACACAGTTCATCGATACGACCCTGAACATTTACAATTGGAGGGGGGAGATCGTGGGACGGCGCAATTCCGGGGGTGAGATCACCACTTCACGGAACGATCTCGAACTCACGGGGAACAATGGCACGGGGAGGCTGCAGTTCACCTATGCACCAAACGGGAATACCGAATGGACCCTGAACGGGGTGGGATCCCTTTATAAAAGGGTGGGTGAAGACCCCGTGGCCGAAGCGTTCTACGGGGAGGATCATTTTGCACGACCGATACGTATCGGTAAACTGAATATCGGTATTGGCCTTGAAAAGGAACTTTTTGATAAAAACCTGACAAGCTTGACCGGTATTAAATGGTACCACTACCACGCCAAGGGATTTGAAATTGTGGAAGGGGAAGCCGTCAGTACCCGACAGCAGAACAACGAATTTGGGGCCATGCAGTCCTTTTCCTGGAAACCGAGCACGGATTTTACGGGGAAACTGTCCTATGAATATGCGACACGGCTTCCCGACCGTGTGGAGACCTTGGGGGACTTCAGTGTGGCCGTAGCGGCAAACCCGGACCTGAGGCCGGAGCGGAGCCATAACATCAATTTGGGGATCCAGTACAAAAGGACCAAATGGACGGCCGAGGTCAATGGTTTTTTTAGAGAGGTGAAGGATATCATCATACTACAGGCCGTGCCCCCGCCCGTGCTGAGCACCTATGAGAACCTGTTGAAGGCACGGATCATGGGAGTTGAGGGTGAAGTGAAGATCTATCCCATCAAAAAGGTGTCACTGACATTGAACGCTACCTACCAAGATCTCCGTAACCGATCGGACAAGGAGGATGCCGGGGTGTCCAGCAACCGCTATTTTGGTGCCCGCCTTCCCAATAGGCCCTACCTCTTCGGCAATGGGGAACTACAGTTCACCCAAACTGGATTGCTGGGGGATACTGACCTCTTACAGATTTGGTGGACCGCACAGTATGTACATGAATTCTTTCGCTATTGGGAAATCGATGGCAGAAGGGAGGACAAACTGACCATCCCTGAACAATGGGTACAGCACGCAGGGGTATCCTATACCGATAAAAGTAGAAAATACACCTTGACCTTGGAGGCCCATAACCTTTTGGACAAAAGGGTCTTTGACAATTTTGGGGTACAAAAACCGGGAAGGTCCTGGCACGTCAAGCTCAAAGCAATACTATTCTAAATCAATGTTCCATTTAAAATTTGAAAAATCATGAAAAAACCAAACACAGACAAAGCCATTTTTTTATTGGGAAAAATCTTTCTGACCCTTCTGCTGATGGGGTGCAACAACGATGACGGTTCCGTTCCCGGGGATGACGGTCCCCCAGTGGACGATGTCGTCGAGGTCAATTATGGGGTTTCCCTGGTATCCGGGGCAGGCGAGACCGTAACAAGCTTTCTGCTTGGTCTTACCGACCTTGATGTATCAACCATCGACAATAGTGATGGTACCGAAGTTGGCCAGTACACATCCATATACTCCGATGGGGAATCCATGTTCACGGCAGGGTTTGGGGCCCCGGCCACGATGAAAAAATACATTTTCGACGATGGGGGCAAAGCGGTGCTTGACCAAGAAATCATCGTACCCGGTTCCAATTCGTTTTCCACTGTGGAGATATTGGACCAAAACAAGGGGTATGCCACCGTCGGTGGTGGAATCTCCAAGGTGGTGGAATTCAATCCCACTACCATGAGGATCACCGGGGAGATTGATTTGAGCGAGGCAGGCGAGGGTCTTTTCTATTCCGATATGATCGCCCGCGATGACCATCTGTTTGTTGCCCTCAACGATTTTGGAGGATCCGGGGAAGTCATGGTCGCTGTGGTGAACACTGACAACAATACCTTGGAAAAGGTCATCAGTGACGGTCGCAGCGCAACACCGTTCAACACATTGGCCTCGGAGATAATGGCCTTGGACAGTAATGGTGATATCTACCTTCAGGCCTCGGGCCTGTTCAGTGACAAGCCGAGCGGGGTGTTCCGCATAAAAGCAGGTGAAACGGATTTCGATGCGTCCTATTTCTTTGATCTGGGAGCTATGGAGGGCAAGACCTATTTTGGACTGTACCTGACCGGGAACGGGGAGGCCCTGACCTTGATATCGGAAAACGATGACAACTTCTTTGGTACCGATGGTGCCGATCCGGCATTCAGGTACCACAAAATAGACCTTTATGCAGCGCAGGACCTGGGCGATCTTGATGAGTCACTGCCCAATACATTTGCGGCTTCCAGGACTTCGTTCGCCAGAAAAATGGAATCGGGCGAACTGCTTTTCCCCATTGCAGGGGTGAACGAGGATGCACTTTATGGTTATGATCCCGAAACACAAGGGGTCGAAAAAAGAATTACGAGCAATGGAGGTTATATTTCCGGCTTTATTACGCTAAACGGGGAATAATGCTGGAAGCTATAGACCTGACCAAAAAATACGGAGGGTTCACCGCACTGGATTCGTTGAACCTCACCGTTGATGAAGGTGATATCTTCTGCCTGCTCGGAGCTAATGGAGCGGGAAAGTCAACGACCATCAATCTGTTCCTGAACTTTATAGAGCCCACTTCCGGGAGGGCATTGATCAATGGTCTGGACGTGACGGAGCACGCCCGGAAAACGAAGCAGTGGCTGTCCTATATTCCCGAAAACCTACAGCTGTACAAGAACCTTACGGGTCTTGAAAACCTTGAATTCTTCTGTGGACTGGGCGGGGTCGGGCAAGATCGGGACGCATTGGAGTCCTTGTTGCTGAAATCGGGTTTGCAAAAGGATTTTGTCCACCAACGGGTGGACAGGTATTCAAAGGGAATGCGCCAAAAAGTGGGCATAGCCCTGGCCAGGGCCAAGGGTGCCAAGGTGCTGCTTTTGGATGAGCCTACATCCGGCCTGGACCCAAAGGCCAGCAATGAGTTCTCCGAACTGCTCTTGGAAATGAAAGATCAAAAGGTGGCCACTTTGATGGCCACCCACGACCTTTTTAGGGCCAAGGATACCGGTACCCATATTGGGATCATGAAAGAAGGGACCTTGCTGGAGACCATGGAAACCAGTGAGATATCCTTTAACGATTTGGAAAGTAAATATTTAAGGCACATGCATGCTTAAAACATCAACTATGGGAACAGTTTTTTTGATGGCCAGTAAGGAAATCAAGAATATGGCAAGGCAGAGGACACTTTGGACACTTCTCGGTGTGGTCATCGGGCTTATGCTATTGGGGCTTTATACGGGACATCAGGTGTATCGACAGCAAAAATTGATGGTGGACAGGGCAAGTGATCAAAAACGGACGGAGTGGTTGGAGCAAGGGGAGAAACATCCGCATATAGCCGCACACTATGGGACCTATGTCTTTAAACCAAAAACCATATTGAGCCTTTTTGATCATGGGTTGGATACCTATACAGGCACCTCTGTGTACCTAGAGGCCCATTACCCCCATGAGTTCATGTTCAGACCGGTACAGGGCTATGGGGGCGCCATCCGTTTTGGGGAACTGACCGCCGCCTTGGTGCTCCAATTGTTATTGCCCTTATTGATCATTTTCATTACGTTCCAATCTTTTACCAAGGAACGGGAGACCGGAACGCTCAGGCTGTTGATAAGCCAAGGGGTATCGGTACGATCGATCTTGATGGGGAAGGTTGTGGCCTTTACCTTGGTTGGGTTTATTGTTTTGACCCCCTTTTTTATCGGACTGTACCTGCTCAGCGGGGAAGAGAGCGAAAATCAGGTCATCACCGATGTCGGGCTTCGTACCGTGCTGCTCTTTGGGATTTATGCGCTGTATTTGTTTGTGTTCACTGGCTTTTCGGTTTGGGTATCCCTCAAATCGTCAAGTGCCCGAAACGCCTTATTGACCCTTTTGACCTTTTGGATGGTAACGGGAGTCATCATCCCCAAAACCGCGGCCAATTTTGGTGAGACCCTCTATCCCCTGCCCTCGATGAAGGCATTCAAGGAGGGGATACATTCGGATATTGCCAATGGAATGGACGGGGCGGGCTCCAGGTTGGAACGGGAGGCAAGGCTTAAGGAGGATTATTTGGCACACTATGGTGTAACATCCCTAGATCAACTGCCCCTGAATTTTGAAGGGGTCCGGATGCAGGAAGGGGAGGAATACTCCAATAAAGTGTATGATGCCCACAATGACAAATTATACGCGCGCTTCGAGGAGCAGAACAGAATAGGGAGTTTATTGGCTTTTGTGGCCCCTTATATGGCCGTGCGAAACCTGTCCATGGCAATGGCGGGCACGGACTGGTACAGCTTCAATGATTTTACGGCCAAGACCGAGACATACCGACGCAATCTCATTCGGACAATGAACAGGGACATGGCCGAAAATTCCCGTTACGGTGAATTCTTTGAATATAAGGCCGATGAGAAGTTATGGGAATCCATTGAGGATTTTCGATACGTTTCCTTTACCGCGCAGAGAGCCCTTTCGTTTTATCGAGCGGAACTCTTGGCCTTGACGCTATGGGTGCTATGGATTCTTTTTCTTATGACCATCCCACGTAAAATCAAGAACCTATGATACAGACATTGAAAATCCTGTGGCGATTTGAGGCCATATCCATGTTTCGAAACAGCTTTCAAATGCTCCTGTTCGCCAGTATCCTCTTATTGGGACTGTATGCCATTTATTATGGTAACGCCATAATCCAAGTACAGCGCCAGACCATTGAAGCGGTTGGGGAGATTGAACGGGATGAGTTCAACGAATACCGAAGGAGTTTTGAAATGACCCCTTCCTCGACCAAGGAAGAACAGGTATTGCAAATAGCTTCCGACCCGGCCTATGCTTGGCACCGGCATGGGTACCATGCCATTTTGCCCCCACATGCCTATGCGGCCCTGGCCTTGGGACAAAGGGATGTGGAGCCCTATTATTACAAATTGACAGGGATGAGCCTGTACTATCAATTGTTCGAAGGGGAACTGGCCAATCCGCTCAAGCTGTATGCTGGCAATTTTGACCTTTCCTTTGTGCTCATCTATTTGTTTCCCCTGCTTGTCATCGCTTTTACCTATGGGCTGTATGCCGAAGAGAAGGAAAATGGGGTGCTGCCCTTGCTCAACATACAGCCCATAGGCCTCAATAAGATCATCCTGGTCCGGTTCGGGTTCTATTTTTTACTGATCACCGGATTGGGAATCCTCCTGTCCCTCATTGGCTTTATGGTCTCCGGTATCGGCCTTGACGGACTCGCAGCGGTGCTATGGTCGGCCACTTTGTTATGCTATCTGGGCTTTTGGTTTGCCCTGATGTATGCTTTGGTGGCACTCAAACGGAATTCCTCGTTGACGGCCATCTCCGCTGCTGCCCTTTGGTTGTTTTTCCTTATTGTCTTCCCAGCAGTACTGAACAGTTATGCCACTGCTTCCCATCCTGTGGACAGTACGGTTCTGACCGAAATAACCCGCAGGAAAAGCTTGGAGAATGAGGAGGATCTCGAGGAGGCCAAGACGGTGGTTTTGGAATATCTGGAAACCCAGAAAGTATATCAGGGGGCCGATTCGCTACTCGACCAAAATACCTTGGCCAAGGCCTATGCCGCCTTTACTGCCCTCAACGATGCCCATTATAGGGAAGAGGTAACGGAATATCAGGAACAGATCCGGCTGCGGGAAGCATGGATCTCCAACTTCCGATGGATCAATCCGGCCGTAAATGCACAAGGGGTGTTCAACGAAGTGGTGGAAACGGATCTGGGCACCTTTCAATCCTTTCACCGGTCCATTGAAAACTTTCACAGGAACATCACCCATTTCTATTTCAGCAGGTTGTTTTTTGGCCATGCCATCGCTGCAGGGGATTATGGGGACCTACCAACATTTGAATTGTCTGTGGACCGGGGGACAAGAATGAACAATATTATGAAGCGCTTATTGGAATTGTTTCTTGGTGTGATCTTGATCATGGGGGCAGGGCTTCTTCTTTTTAACCGAAAACTGACATAACCAAAGCTAAGTATGAAAAATAGGAAAAGTATAAGATGTTTAGCAGTATCCGTATGGATCTGTACCATTGGTACTGCACAGGACAGGGAAGGGAATTTCCCGCCGCCCGAAACCCCCACTGTCATTTCAGCGGTACGGGCCACCGGTAAAATTGATATAGATGGCCGCTTGGATGAAGGGGATTGGCAATTGGCCAGACCAATCACCGATTTTTTTAGGGTGGAGCCCCAGCAGGGCGGTCCGATCAAGAACCCTACAGCGGTACGTGTGCTATATGACGACAAGCACATCTATTTTGGGGTGTTCGCGTCCGATTCCTTGGGGAAGAAAGGGGTGCGGATGCAGGATCTGAGGCGTGATTTTGACAATGGCGAGAACGATGTGTTCGGCATCCAGATCGATGCCCAGAATACAAAACAATATGCGGTATCCTTCCAGACCACGCCCCATGGCAATCAGTTGGACCTCCAAAGTTTCAACGACAACAATACCGATGAGGATTGGAACGCCCTTTGGCGGGTACGCTCCCATCGGACCGAGGAAGGTTATTATGCGGAGTTCGCCATCCCGTTCAAGTCGATCCGTTACGACAGGCCCGTGCCCGGTGTTCCGATCGAGTGGGGCGTTACGTTTTACCGTTTGGCACGAAAGGATTTTGAGAAGACCGTCTTTCCCGCCATTCCCCAATCCTTCTCACAGAACAGGATGACCTATGCCGCTAAGCTCACGGGACTGGAGGTGCCCCCGCCTTCGGCCAATATCCGTATCGAACCCTATACCTTGTACCAATACGATGAGAATAAATCAGGAGGTTCGGTCACCGAAAGGTCCAGCGAGCCCAAAGTGGGCGGTGACGTGAAATGGGCCATCAATCCCAATGCCGTATTGGACCTTACCATCAACACCGATTTTGCCCAGGCGGATGTGGATAGGGCAGTGAACAACCTGGAACGTTTCAATATCTTTTTTCCGGAACGACGGCAGTTCTTTTTGGAAAACTCGGGTATATGGGCCGGCGGTGGCAACAACCAGGTGCGCCCTTTCTTTAGTCGGACCATTGGATTGGAAAACAGTTTCAACGCGGCACCGGCCCCTTTGGACGCGGGTATGCGGTTTACCGATAGGAACGAGGACCGTACCCTTGCCGCGCTAGTGGTCCGTCAACGGGAAACCGATAACAGTACCGGTAGCACGTTCGGAGTGGCCCGTTACACCCAGAACTATGGAAAGGAGAACAATATGGGCGCCATGGTGACCTATCGATTGGATGATTCATCGGGGAGTCTGGGAATTGAAAGCCAAAACAATGCCACGATTTCCATTGATGGGCTGATCCGGCCCAAGAGCGAGCTTACCTTGTCGTATCTACTGTCGACATCCTTGGACAGTGGGACCGGTGACCTGGGATATGCAGGTAGATTGTTCGCGGGTTCACAGACCAATAAGTATTATTTAGGGTATGTGAATGCCTTCGTGAGCGAGGATTACGCCCCTGATATGGGGTATGTGTTCCAAAAGGATGTAATGTACCACAGTCCAGGAGGCTATGCCATCGTCAGGCCCAAGGGCTTGCCGTTTGTAAGGCGATGGGATCCCGGAGCGTTTTTAAATTACTACCATGATTTTGGGAATTTTGGGAACTTCCAACAGGCCAGCCTGTATATTTTCCCAATCTTTACCTGGTTCAAGGACAATAGCTTTGTTGAGGCTTCCTTTACCCCGACTTGGCAAAACATCAATTTTGACTTTGCCCCGTTGGGACTGGAAATCGAACAGGGGAACTATAGTTATACCCGTTACCTGCTCCGGTACAACACTGATCGCTCCAAAAAATTGTCCGGATCCGTACAGTATGATTTTGGAAAATTTTACAATGGTACCAGAAACACCACAGTGGCCGGGTTGCGGTACGCCCCCTTACCGAACATAGCGATCACGGGCGACTACGAGCACAACAACATCAATGGTGTTGGCATCTTGGAGGAGGATTTGGATACGGACCTATACTCGGCCAGCCTCCGCTTGGCCTTAAACCCAAAGGTACAGCTCTCCTCGTTCTATCAGTACAACAGTTTTGACAAGCAAGGAAGATGGAACATACGTTTCAGTTGGGAATATATGCCCTTGTCCTTTATCTATTTGGTGTTCAATGATACCCAAACGGATCTGTTCGATCCAGTACAACGAACGACACAGTTCATCAGTAAGATCACTTTTTTGAAACAGTTCTAGAATTGGGAAAAAAGCTTGATCTAGTCGGTGACGGTCTTTGGAAACTTCTATGGAGACTTTCCCTTCCCGGTATTTTGGGTATGCTGGTAATCTCCATCAACGGACTTATCGATGTGTTCTATATCAGCCATTTCTTGGGAGTCGAGGCATTTACGGGGGTGTCCATGCTGTTCCCGCTGCTGTTGGTCGTCACCAGTGTCACTGTTTGTATAGCTTCCGGTTCGGCCTCCATGCTCAGCAGGGCCATAGGGAGCGGACAGACCAAGGTGCAACGGAAGATATTTCCCAATATGTTGGCCCTATCCCTGTTAAGTTCTTTTGTATTGACTACCATAGGCGCCTTTTTTGCAGAGGATTTGGTGTACTTGGTAGGGGTAGAAGGTACATTGTCGGATTACGGAACGTCCTACTTTAAAGTATATGCCTTGGGCATTTTTTTCAGTATCTATGGGCTGTCGGCCAATGGGTTGATCCGTGCAGAGGGAAAGATGGGAAAGGCCATGAACATTACCATGGTGGCGGTCGGTCTCAATGTGGCATTGACACCTTTTTTTATCGAGGTTTTGGGTTTGGGGGTGGCGGGAGCGGCGTGGAGCAGTATTACAGTGATGTTCGTGTATTGTCTCTTGACCTCCTATTACTTTGTTAGTGGCAAGGCTTCTTTTGATACCGGGAAGTTCACTATTAGACTGGAGTCACAAATTCAAAAGGAGGTTCTGGGTGTAGGCCTATCGGCTTTCAGTATGCAACTGTCCAATGTCTTTAGGCAGTTTGTACTGTTCCGTTTGGTGGCCCATTATGGCACTTTGGAGGGAATCGCTTTTTTCAATGCCGCTTTTAGGCTGTTTTCATTTATGGGCGTTCCCTTGTTGGGCCTGTATCAATCCATGCAACCGATCATTGGTGTGAACTATGGGGCTGGAGAAATCCAGAGAATTAAGGATGGAATCTCTGTTTTTCGATGGGCCGGCTATGCTCTGGCAATCTTTTTGGTGGTTCCGGTACTATTGTTCCCCGACCATATCATCCAAGTGATGTTGCCACAAAAGATGATGGACGCTAATGAGATATTTAATTTACGCCTCATCTTGGCCGTCCTTTTGGCCATGCCCATTTCCTCAAGCAGTGTCGTGCTCTTTCAATCCTTGGGCAGGGCAAGGCTGGCAAGTGCGTTGCCCATTGGGCGTCAATTCCTGTTGTTTGCACCCATCATCTGGGCGATGTCCCAATCGTATGGGTTGGATGGCATTTATTACAGTTTGGTCATTGAAAACATGTGCTATGCCCTAATTTTATGGTTGGTATCCTTTAAGGTGCTCAAAAAGATTTCATTCTCAAGTGGGACTCCTTTTGGGAAGTTCCGATCATAACTTTATTCCAGAACCTTTTCCTTTTGGGCCACCACATGGAAAACGTGCCAGAACTTGTCCTTTCCCGAAATGGTCTTGCCATTTTTGGCCGTTTCTTCAAAATAGCTCAGTTGAAAACCCCTGAACAGTGCCTCAACTGCTTGCTTCGTATGAAAGGTCATTTGGGTATTGGAACTCCATGAATCCCTTGGACCAAAAAAATGTCCGGAAAAGTACCTTCCCGGAAGTATGGATTGGGAAATCAGGGACCAGAAGGGAGCAAAATGATCTGGGGGGCAGAAGGGAAGGCAAAATGAGGCGTTGACCAAATTATTGGCAGGGAGTTCATCCAGATCCTCAAACGGACTGAGCAGTACCCTCAGTTTACCGGAATATCTTGGGGCCAATGTTTTGGCAATGTGCCGTAATGCATCCGGTTCCTTATCAATGGCAAGTACATGGTACCCCTCTTGTAGCATGGCCGCGGTATCGACGCCATTGCCACAACCAAGGTCCACGGCTTGGATCTCTTGTGGTGGGTCGAAGCCCTCATTTATCAATTGAATGGCCTTACAAAGAGTGGTGGAAGGCAGGGCACAGGATTTCTCCAGCTTGTTATAATGACCTTTCCATTCCGTATTTTCCATTGTTTTCAACGATGTGTTGGACAAAGATAATGGTACTAAACCAAAACTAACCTAAAGGTAGATTTTATAAGTTCTATTTAGCGATCCTTCCTTATACACAGTGACCTCTATTCTTAGTTCGTAGTCAAGGTATAAAATCGCATTTTACTTTTAATAATGCCTGCCCCACAGCGAAAAGGTTGCGTGTCCTGAAAAGTTATTGCCGTCATTCATCCTTGTCTTTCTTTCATGTATGGAGTCTACAAAGATCTTTAAATACGGCCACAACCCCGTAAGGTTCTTTTTTTGGAGGCCTCACAAATGTTACTCCCCGATTCGTCAGTTTAATCATAGTCTCTCCTGAAATCATCTGTGAAAAGGAAAAAACCAACCCGACCTCCTGTTTGGTTTCCAATACAGGCCAATTGTTTTTCGTTGGCAGCTTTGGCCAACAGCAAGCAGGATTCTTTTGCCCCATTTGGCGCAATAATCACCCACCTCTTGGTTTCGTCAATTTTAGTGTCTTCAATAAGAACGAAATCCAGTTTTTTTGTATAGAAGTGGATAGCTTCATCATAGTCTTTTACAACCAAGGCGATATGGGCAATTCTATTGTACATTGAAAATTCTTTAATTGAATTATGGATAAATTATGTTCATTCCTCTAGCAGTTCAAATTTTGAGAGGGTTTCATTGAATTCTTCAACCTCTTTTTCCAGAATTCCATTGTCCTGATTGGATTCGACAATTCCCAATACTCTTTTGTACCCCTCAATAGACCTTAATAATCTTTCCACATTATCATATTGCCGATCAAGTGTCAGGCTACCGATATATTTCAATTTTTCTTGGTATTTGGATTTTAGGAAACCAAACAATTCCCTGGCCTTGGTCGTTTCACCGATTTTATAATACCCATCCAAATAAGGCTCCACAAAAACATAGTGGCCATAATATTCCACTGGTACTTTTTCCATAATCAATTCAACAATGTTCCGCGCCTTGTCAATTTTACCTTCTTGGATGAGTTGTTCGGTCAAGCGGCCAACTGTGCTTCTCACTATTACCCCAAAGTGTTTTCTTGTTTCGGGATCATGATAAATTTCAGGACTTCCTGAATTGCCCCATTCCCAATGCATGACCTTCTGATACATCAATTCCGTATCTATGCGTCCCAATTCAATTGAATTGTTATTGGGAGTTTTGATGGGAATCAACTTATAGGCCAGTCCCTCCAACTGAAGGTAGTCCTTCATCCAAATATACTCAGCATCATCATAGCTGCCCCCAGAAAAATAAATGGGCCGTTGCCAATCATTGTTAGCCAAAATGTCCAGCATCATTATCCGGTTTTTAGTAAGTCCTGTCTCTGGTAGATCAATGTCAATATAATCCACGATAAGGTCTGCATCCTCTGCTTTGACCAATCCCGAACTTAGAACATTCTCCTTATTGACAGGGATCCGAATTTTATTCGTGGGATAATAAACAAGTTCTTTGGCGTAATCGGAATATTGACTTACATCGGCCCCATTGCTCTCAAACAAATATCCAATTTTGGTCCTTGGGTGGTCACTGGCAATCCAGTTCATAAAGTCCTTTATTTCCCATCTTTTATCCTTTAGACCTTGAATGGGTCTGTAGTAAACCACATCTCTGGCACCGTAATGGTACTTGTCATGTGTCATTTGGGATGGAACGGCATCACTTTCATAAGCTTTACGCTTCATCTGATCGATATACCAGTCAGTTGATAGGTATCCTGAGACCACAACCCTAACATCTGTTCTATAATTCTCGATATCCTGTGCATACCACAATGGGAAAGTATCGATATCCCCTATGGTGAAAAGTATGCCACCAGCATTTTCCTGCACCGAATCCAAATATGCCTTAGCGGCCGCTCTTGCGGTAAATTTATTGGATCGGTCATGATCGTCCCAATTTTGAAAGGCCATCAACACAGGCGCACAGGCCAAACATATGACCGCCAATCCACGAGAAACGATTCGGTAACGCCCCATGCTTTTTACCATTTCATATAAGCCATATACACCCATTCCAACCCACAAGGAGAAGACATAAAATGATCCCACCAAAGAATAATCACGCTCCCTAGGCTGAAAAATGGTCGGGTTGGTATAAAACTGAATCGCCAATCCCGTAAACAAGAAGAACACAAAAAAGACCCAAAACTGTCTCGGGTTCTTGGAAAGTTGAAACACCAAGCCCAATAACCCCAAAATCAAAGGAAGGAAGTAATAGGTGTTTCGCGCCTTGTTCTTCAGGTCATCCTGTGGCAGATATTTTTGATTGCCCAATCGGGCTTCGTCCAAAAGCTGTATGCCACTGAGCCATTCTCCATTGCCATCATAACGCCCCTGTAAATCATTCTGTCGACCTGTAAAATTCCACATCAGGTATCTGAAATACATATATCCAAACTGATAGGATAACATATACTCCAAATTTTGCCAAAGAGTGGGTGGATGAACGGTAATATATTCATCAAGTGTCTCCAATGCACGGACATAATCGGAAGCGTCCAAATCTCCGTTCTGGAAACCTGTTTTAATTTGCGCAATGGTCTGGGCAATTTCCTTGTTTCCTTTAAATTTTGGTTTTACCTCAAAATCCAAGGGGCCGAAATAAGCGATATAGTTTTCCGCATGTTGATCGCTCCAAAGTCTTGGAAGCAATCCCACATGTCTTTTATCGGGCTTTTGATTTGCATCCTCGTATTTGTTGACGACCACGTACCTCCCCAATGCCTCATCTTTTTCATATTTGGGTTTGTCATCCATCGGTTCGCCAAAATCTCCAAACCTATTGCTGTAATAGGCACCATAAAAGGGACTTTCCGCACTGGGGTATTGTTCCCTATTGTAATAGGCCAAAAGTGCGCGTGCATCGGAGGGATCATTTTCATTGATGACCACATGTGCATTGGCTCGAATGGGCATCATCAACCAAGTGGAAAACCCCATAAAAAGGAATGCCAAGGCCAATATGGAAGTGTTGGCATTTACAAAACCCTTTTTTTTGGTATATCTCAGCCCTATCCAAAATAATGTTACAAGGAACAGACCCATTAAAATAGTCCCCGAATTGAAGGGAAGTCCAAAGTTGTTTACAAAAAAGACCTCGCTCCAGCCAAAAAGTTTAAGTACATAGGTCAATGAAAACTTAAAAATCAACAACAGGATACCGATAGCGACGATATTGGCCACAATGAACTTCTTTGGTGAGATACTCCTGTGTTTTTTGAAAAAGTACATCAAAACAATTGCCGGTATCGCCAAGAACCCCATAAACTGTACGCCAAAGGTCAAGCCTATTATAAAAGTAATCAGTAACAGCCATCGATTTCCCCTTGGTTCATCAAGGTCATCTGTCCAACGTATTCCCAAATAAATGAGTGAAGCCATGATCAAACTGGCCATTGCATAGACCTCGGTTTCAACTGCATTGAACCAAAAACTATCCGAAAACGTATAAGTCAGGCTTCCCACTAGGCCGCTGGTAATTACCATAAAAGCTTTGTTGTCGGTAAAGACCCCATCTTTTGCAACCAATTTTTTGGTAAGGTTGGTAATTGTCCAAAAAAGAAAAAGAATGGTAAAAGCCGATGAAAGAACGGACATATAGTTTACCATTTTGGCCACTTGATCAGCTTCTAGGGCAAATTGGGCAAAAAACGCCCCTATCATCTGGAACAAAGGTGCTCCCGGAGGATGGGCAATCTGCAATTTGGCGGATGAAGCGATATATTCACCGGAATCCCAAAAGCTTACTGTGGGCTCAACCGTTAAGGAATATACCAATAGACTGAGCAGGAACACTCCCCAACCCATAAGAACGTTCCATTTGTTATAGTTAATGGCCATTAGATCAGTGTTAGATTATTCTCTTACAAGTTATCAAATAATCTTTTAGGCGTCGCGATTTATTAAATTGGTTTAGAGAAAGGTTTTCCTTTATTGCTAATGTTCCAATTTTTGCAGTTGTTGAATGGTTTGCTCATTATTTGGATTCAGTTCCAAACTTTTTTTGTAGTTCTTGATGGCTTCATCCTTCTGCCCGGCCTGTAATTGAAATTCTGCAAGAATACTGTAGGGATACCATTGATTGGAACAAGCCTGGACAATAAACTTTAAGATATCAATTGCTTTTTTCATGCTGTCCCTCATTGGCATATTTAAAGTATTCCTGTCTAATGTTATAGACCATTGAAAAGCTTAATTTTCAATTTTCTTATTAATGGTATTCTTGTGCTTTTTTATTTGAAAGAAAGAACAGTGAAATAAAATGGACAATCTATAATAGGAAATCCATGTCCTTTATTAATTTAGTAATCTCATTAAAAAGTGGGGTTGACCGACATATCTCTGGTCATTTTTCTCCCAATAAAAGCAAAAAAACATGAAAACGTATCAGGTGAGGTCCTTATCAGGGCAGGACTTTGATAATGATGCCTGGAGTAGGGCGGATACCCTTAAAGATTTTATCCAACCTTGGACGGACACAGCTGTACAGCGTACATTATTTAGGGCATTGTACGATGAGGATTGGCTATACCTCAGGTATGATGTCAAGGATAGGGAAATTTTGGTTTCCACTGATAGGGACCATAAACTCGATGTTGCCGATTCGGACAGGATAGAGATCTTTTTTAGGACCGATGAGGACTTGGAACGTTATTATTGTCTGGAGTTGGACCCTCTTGGTAGGATCTTGGATTACAGGGCCTCGTTTTATAGGGATTTTGATTATACCTGGTGTTGGCCTCAGGAAGAATTGTCCGTTCGGGCCGAGGTCCATGAGGATGGCTATCTGGTAGAGGCAAAGATCAGTTTAAAATCTTTGGCCGATCTGGGTATTTTAAAAGACGGGAATTTGAATGCAGGGATTTTCAGGGGAGATTGCCAGCGGCTTGGAACCGGAAACGGGGAAGCGCCCAGCTTTAATTGGATCACTTGGGTGGACCCTGGGACCGATACCCCGGATTTTCATGTAAAGTCCGCTTTTGGGAAATTGATACTAGGCTGACAGGGACCTACGGATAGCTCTCGACATTTTCCGAATTGATGATCTCAATGGGCAATAATTGCTTTTTGGGTGATTCTTTATCGAATAGGAGCTTTTCTACCAAACTTTTTAAAGATAAAGAAGCTTGAAGCCCCGGTGCTTGATGGATCAGGAACTGTATCCTTCCCTTTTTTAAATAGCTGAGGTTATCCGGGAGTAGGTCATAACCGACAACGGTACCTGCCATGTCCAAGGATTCCAAGGTACGTGCTACCTCGTAGGTCTTTGAGGTGGTCACAAAGAACATCGTAATCTGGTTTTCCTGAATGAAGTCGGATAAGGTCTGCCGTATTTGTTCGGTATCCACAATTTTGGTGTGGATCTCATGTCCAGGGGACATTTCCTTAAAAAATGACTTGAAGCCTTCTTCTTTTTGTTGCATATGGATGGCATTGTTGAACGCCTCGTCAATATGGATAATGGCGATTTTTGAAGCGGGCCGTACAAAGTCATAAATAAGCTTGGCGCCGACCCGGCCACTTAGATAAAGGTCCTGCCCAACATGTTGGTCCACATGGTTTCGGGGTAGACTGTTAAAGGTGGCCTTGATGATATCCCGTTGGTTCAGCGCTTCCAGGAGCCGGTCGCTCTCCCGTTCGAACAACGGTACGAACAAAAAGGCATTGGGGCACATAGCGATAAGTTCCATGCCCTTTTGGACAAAGGACGTGGGTTTTGAAGGGTCAAAAAAATGTACCGAGATATCCACATCAAAGGCTTCATATTCCGAAATGACCTCTTCAATACCTTTTCGACAAGGAAGCCAGTACAGATCTTTTTCGGGATCGGGAATCAAGATGGCAATGGTATAAATCACATTGTTTTTTAAGGAACGTGCCAAGGGGTTGGCCTTATAGTTCAGCTCCTCAAGGGCCGCATTGACTTTAAGAAGTGCTTTTTCTGAAACTTTCCCCCTTTTGTGTATGACCCTGTCCACAGTGCCTATGGATACATTGGCCACTTTGGCAATGTCCTTAATGGTGATTTTTTTCTTCATGACGGACAAATATATCCAAAAATGGAAATCTATTCGTGTTAACGATAACACTAATTTAGTGTGTACGTACACATTTTTTTATATATTGCACCAGAATTGAAAGGAATCTATCGTGGTTCCTATGTATTTAATATGGTAAGTAAGTGATAGATAATTCAATAGTTCCGTTTTTGGATACCGGGGAAATCGTTGTGAAATCCCCTGGGAGAACCTGTTTGTTCGGCGACCACCAAGATTATTTGGAATTGCCTGTAATTGCCTGTGCCATTGATCGGCACATTACCTTAAGGGCCAAGCCGAATGGTGAAAAAAGATTGTTCGTGGATACTCCGGATATCGGAGGACATCGATATATCGACATCGATAGAAAGGGCCCGGTGCCAAGAGGGGATTATTTTTTGGCCGCCATGGATATCTTGGAGCACTATGGATGTGTTCCCAATCAGGGTTATGATATCACCATTACCGGTAATATTGCCATCAATGCAGGTACCTCCAGTTCCAGTGCCGTAATCGTTTCATGGATCCAATTTTTGGTGACGGCATATGGATGCAGTGCCACTATCGATAAGGAATTTATTTCCAGGATCGCCTATGAGGCAGAGGTGGCCTTTCATGGTTTTCCAGGAGGCAAAATGGACCAGTATAGTATAGGGCTCGGCAATGTCATCTATTTGGAGACGGGCGACGATTTGAGCTATGAGGTCTTTGATCTGAACATACCCGGTCTGATCGTTGCGGAATCCGGTATTCCCAAGGAGACCACAGGGGTGCTGGGCGAATTGAAGGAAAAGGCTTTATTGGCCATCCATAGGGTCAA
Source organism: Flagellimonas aurea (assembly GCF_017313785.1). Lineage (GTDB taxonomy): Bacteria > Bacteroidota > Bacteroidia > Flavobacteriales > Flavobacteriaceae > Flagellimonas > Flagellimonas aurea. Next base: position 419,006 of record NZ_JAFLNL010000001.1, on the reverse strand, counting down.
GGAAAAAGTTCCCGGGTTTGATATCAAGGGACTTAGTATCCAAGACTTTCCCCAATATGTTCCTTATGTGAACGACGGGCTACGGGTATATTTTGAGGCAGCCGTGCGCAATCATGATATCACCCAAAGGGCCTTGGAAGCATTCAGGAAACCGAAAATCGACCTGGAACATATTGGAAAACTAATGAACGCGCACCACCATATTCTCAAGGACTATTTGGAAATAACCCTGCCCTTGATCGACCGTATGGTGGATGGTGCCAACGCTGCAGGTGCCCTAGGCGCCAAAATTGTTGGTTCGGGAAGGGGGGGGAGCATCGTTGTCCTTTCCAAAGCGGGCGAACAGCAAAAGATCATCGACGCATTGATGCAAGCCGGGGCCAGGGATGCGTATGCGGTCCATGTCGACCCGGGAACCCATGTCGTAACAGCTAATCAAAATAAATCAAAATGAAGGCAATTTCAAGTTTAGTGATCTTGGCTGGGGGAGCCTCCTCCAGAATGAAAAAAGAGGCCACACGTTCAGATGGTTTGAGCGAAGAGGATATCAAGCAGGCCAATGAACGTAGCAAAGGACTTATTGGGGTGGGCAAGCAAGGCCGGCCCATGTTGGATTATGTATTATATAATGCCAAAGCGGCCGGTTTTACCAATATTTATATCGTTGTGGGCGAAAACGGCCAATTGTTCCAAGACTTTTATGGATCCCAAAGTGCGGGCAATCATTTCCATGGTTTGGAAATCAACTTTGCCGTGCAATTTGTACCTGATGGCATGATCAAACCCTACGGTACCGCAGATGCTCTGTATCAGGCCGTAACCCAGTACCCCGAGTTGCAAGAGCAGCGTTTTTCCGTCTGTAACAGTGATAATCTATATTCAGTGGAAGCTTTTCGTGCGCTGCGGGTCACGGAGGTCCCTAACGCGTTCATCGCGTATGATCGTAGTGCGATGGATTTCCCGGAAGAACGTATTTCACGCTTTGCCCTGGCCAAATTGGATGACGAGGGTTATCTACTGGATATTATAGAAAAGCCCAAGGCAGATCAAGTGGACGCCTACAGGGACCAATGGGGGAAACTTCGAGTGAGCATGAATGCGTTCACCTTTGATGGCGAAAAAATGTATCCCTATCTTAAGAATTGCCCCGTCCATCCCGAGCGTGATGAGAAGGAGCTCCCTACCGCTTTTTTGAACATGTTGGGGGAGTTCCCCCGATCCGCCATAGGGGTGCCATTCTCGGAGCACGTTCCCGATCTAACGGCCAAAGATGATATTGTTGATGTGAAAAAGTACCTGGAAGCGCATTACAGTGTGCTGGATTGGGCCTAAATGTGTGATGGAATGGATAAATATGTAGTAACGGGCGGTGCCGGTTTTATTGGTGGCCATATAGCTGAAAGCTTGGCTTCGCAAGGGCACAAGGTCATCGTGGTGGATAATTTGAGAACAGGTTTCCCGGCCAATATCGAACACTTGGCGGTGGAATTCGTAGAGGCCGATATCAGGGACAGGGATACCATGGTCGCATTGGCTGATGGTGCCAAGGGAATCTTTCATTTGGCGGCCTTGGTGAGTGTCCCAGAATCCCTCGAACGCATCGAAGAATGTCTTGCTATAAATGTTCAGGGGACCCTGAACATTCTGGAGGCTGCCAAAAAAAACAAGGGCTGTAAGGTCGTTCTTTCCAGTTCGGCCGCCATTTATGGCAACAACCCGACCCTGCCCAAACAGGAAGGGATGGCCCCTGAACCGATGACCCCTTATGCCGTGACCAAATTGGATGGCGAATATTACCTTCGGATGTATCGGGAGCAGTGGGGGGTTCCGACCACTTCCTTGCGCTATTTCAATGTGTTTGGACCACGTCAAAACCCCTCCTCGAGTTATGCGGCGGCAGTTCCCATATTTATACGACAAGCATTGACGGACCAACCCTTGGTCATCTATGGGGATGGTCATCAGACACGGGATTTTATCTATGTCAAGGATATCGTGGGGGCCAATCTTTTCGCCATGGAACAGGGAACGGAAATGTACAATGTGGCCCTGGGGCAAAGTACCTCTATATTGGAACTGGCACAACAGATCATCTCCATTACCGGTTCGCGTTCCCGGATAGTCTTCGAGAACGAACGGGCAGGGGACGTCAAACATTCCAGGGCCAATGTGACCCGTTTTGCCGATTTGGGCTATAACGCCATCTATGAATTGGATAGGGCGCTCATGGAGACCATCACGTATTATGAACAACAACTATTAGGAAAACAGCGCGTATGATTGCTTTGGAATTCTGGGACTATATCATCATTTTTTCTTTTTTTGCCGTAACGCTTGGCATTGGCATCTATGTGTCCAAAAGTGCGGGCCGTAGTAGTGCCGACTATTTTCTTTCGGGGCGTTCCATGCCCTGGTGGCTGCTGGGCATGTCCATGGTCGCGACTACCTTTTCCACGGATACGCCCAATCTGGTGACCGATATCGTACGGACCAATGGGGTGTCCGGGAACTGGGTATGGTGGGCCTTTCTGCTGACAGGACTGTTGACCGTTTTTATCTATGCACGCCTATGGCGAAAGTCCAATGTCAATACGGACCTAGAGTTTTATGAATTGCGCTATGGCGGTGCACCGGCGCGCTTTTTACGGGGGTTCCGGGCCTTGTACCTCGGTGTGGTCTTTAACGTGATCACCATGTCCGCGGTAACCTTGGCAGCCATTAAGATAGGGGGTATCATGTTGGGGCTGGAACCGTGGCAGACCGTGGTCTCCGCAGGACTGATCACAGTGATATTTAGTGCCATAGGTGGCTTTAAGGGGGTGGTCTATACGGATTTCGTACTCTTTTTTGTGGCCATGATCGGAGCGGTAGGTGCGGCGTATTACCTGGTCAACTTACCGGAGGTCGGAGGGCTTGAAGTACTCCTTGCCCATGAAAATGTCAAAGGGAAACTGGATATCCTACCAGATATGGACGATTCCCGTTCCTGGATCCCCCTGTTGGTCATTCCCTTGGCGGTCCAGTGGTGGAGTTCATGGTATCCAGGTGCGGAACCCGGGGGAGGCGGATATATTGCACAACGGATGCTATCGGCCAAAAATGAAAAACACGCTATTGGGGCCACTTTCTTCTTTAACGTCATGCATTATGCCATACGCCCATGGCCTTGGATATTGGTCGCACTGGCTTCATTGGTCGTGTTTCCAGACCTGGATAGCCTTCAACGGGCCTTTCCTATCGTATCCGAGGACAAACTGGGGCATGACCTGGCCTATTCGGCCATGCTCACCTTGTTGCCCGCCGGTTTGTTGGGACTCGTACTGGCCTCCTTGGTGGCGGCCTATATGTCCACGATCTCCACACAGCTCAATTGGGGGTCTTCCTATATCGTATATGACTTTTACAAGCGTAGGGTCAATCCGGATGCCTCAGAAAAGCAATTGGTCCGGGTGGGCCGGATGGCCACCGTGGGCTTAATGTTGGTCAGTGCCCTATTGGCCCTGGTGCTACAGAATGCTTTGCAATTGTTCGAGGTTTTATTGGTCTTTGGCGCAGGCACGGGACTTATTTTTATCCTCCGTTGGTTTTGGTGGCGTATCAATGCTTGGAGCGAGATCACGGCCATGTTCGTTTCCGGCGCCCTTTCCCTGCTGTTCAAATTAACACCAATGGGCGCATACCTGTTCGCAACGGACGTTGGAATCCTGCCCGATTGGTCCGAATATATTGTAGTGGTCGCCTTGACCACTGTTGCCTGGCTTGCCGTAACCTATTTGACCCCGCCAGAGGACGATGGGGTATTGTACCGTTTTTATCAAAAGACCAGGCCTGGAGGACCGGGATGGAAGCGAATTATAGACCGTCATCCCAGTTCTGATCTGGCCGATGCCGAAACCTCTTGGAGCGTCCCCAGTGGTATACTCGCGATGCTCGTGGGGAGTGTTTTTATCTATGCGGCCCTATTTGCCGTGGGATACTGGATATACGGTAGGTGGACCTATGCCTTGGTGTGGACGGGAATCAGTCTACTGGCAGGAGGTGCACTACTCCTCTTGTGGAAACGAATTAAAAATATCATTGAATAACCTATTTAAAATCAACAACAACATTCGATTACAATGAAAACATTTATACCGGTCCATACGATCGACTATCAACCTGCGGGTCAGTTTGAAGAGACCCGATTCGAAAAAATACACAATGTCATTTTTGAGGATGCCAAACAGGGTGCTATCCAAGTGGCCCATGAGATGGCCGATTTGATCCGCAAGAAATCGAATCAGGGCAAAACCTGTGTGTTGGGCTTGGCAACGGGCTCCTCACCGATCAGGGTCTATGAGGAATTGGTACGCCTTCATCGAGAGGAAGGCCTCAGCTTTAAGCACGTGGTGACCTTTAATCTGGATGAGTACCACCCTATGGAAAAAAGCAATATACAGAGTTACCATTACTTTATGCACCAGCATTTGTTCGATCATGTGGACATTGACCCGTCCAATGTGCATATTCCGGACGGTACGATCGCTTCCGAAGACGTTAAGGCCTATTGTCGGTCCTATGAACAGTCGATAGAAGCGGCCGGCGGACTGGATTTTCAGCTTCTAGGTATTGGACGGACCGGGCATATAGGATTTAATGAACCGGGTTCCCATTTTAATTCGGCCACGAGGGACATTACCTTGGACCATATTACCCGTGTCGATGCAGCCCCGGCATTCAAAGGCCTGGAAAATGTGCCCAGAAAAGCGATTACGATGGGGATTGGAACGATCCGGAAAGCCAAGCGAATCGTACTTATGGCCTGGGGACAGAACAAGGCGGAGGTCATCAAGGGAACTATTGAGGGAGCCATGAGCCCGGAGGTTCCCGCGACCTATCTCCAAGAACATGAAAATACCACTTTTGTGCTCGATAGGGAATCTGCCGCCCATTTGACACGTATCGATACCCCATGGCTGGTGGGCGATTGTAAATGGACGGGTGAGCTGACCCATAAGGCGCTGGTCTGGCTGAGCTTGCAAAAGGAAAAACCCATTCTGCAGTTGACCGACAAGGATTATAATGATTCGGGCATGTCGGACCTGCTCAGTATGGAACAATCTTCCTATGAGATCAACATCAAGGCCTTTAACCGCTTACAACATACGATCACGGGCTGGCCAGGGGGCAAGCCGAGTGCCGATGATACCCATAGACCGGAACGGGCAGTACCGGCATGTAAACGGGTCATCATCTTTAGCCCACATCCCGATGACGACGTCATTTCTATGGGGGGTACCTTTGACCGATTGGTGGCCCAGGGGCACGAGGTCCACGTGGTCTACCAGACCTCTGGAAATATCGCAGTGGCCGATCACGAGGCCCTCAAAGTTGCCGAAGTGGCGCAGAGCATGGGGGAGAGCAACATGTTTGAACAGATCATTCAGGACATCGGCCAAAAGACAACCGAGGACTATGACTCCTCACTGGTAAGAAAACTAAAAGGTACTATCCGACGGGCGGAAAGTATCGGGGCAACACGTTATATGGGTATCCCTGATGACCAGGTACATTTTTTGGACCTTCCGTTCTATGAGACAGGGACCATTAAAAAAAATCCATTGGGCCCCGAGGATATTGCGATCATGAACCAGATCATTGAAACCATTAAGCCCCATCAGATCTATGCGGCGGGTGACCTGGCGGATCCGCACGGTACCCACAGGGTATGTCTGGAAGCACTTTTTGCTTCATTGGAAGAGCTCAAGAAAAAGCCTTTTATGAAAGCATGCTGGGTATGGCTCTATCGGGGCGCATGGCATGAATGGGATATCCATGAAATCGAGATGGCGGTCCCCATGAGCCCTGAACAGGTCCTGCGCAAAAGGAAGGCCATCTTTTATCATCAGACCCAGAAAGATGGTGTGATGTTCCAAGGGGAGGACCTACGTGAGTTCTGGGTACGGGCGGAAGATCGTAATAAGGATACCGCCCTGAAATATCAAAAATTGGGATTGGCCAGCTATGCGGCCATGGAAGCTTTTGTAAAATACGACTTTTGATATGGCTTTGATCAGTTCAGTTTCTGGAATCAGGGGTACCATAGGAGGGACCCCAGGGAATTCGCTTACCCCAATGGATATTGTCAAATATGCCACTGCATATGCCACATGGGTCAAGAACAACTCGGATACCGGCCCTACGGTGATCGTGGGCAGGGATGCGCGTATATCCGGTGAAATGGTTTCCCATTTGGTCATCGGTTCACTGATGGGCATGGGCATCCATATTGTGGATCTTGGTCTTGCAACAACACCCACGGTGGAAATGGCTGTGGTCCATCATAGGGCACAGGGCGGAATCATTTTAACGGCCAGTCATAATCCGATGCACTGGAACGCCCTTAAATTGTTGAACGACAAAGGGGAGTTCCTTTCCAAGGAAGCAGGGGCGACCATTATGGAACTTGCGGAGCATACCGCACTTAGCTTTCCTGAGTCCACGGAATTGGGAACCTATGGCACGGACCAAAATGCCCTGGAACAGCATATTGCAGCTATTTTAAAGTTGCCCATCGTAGATGTGGAAGCCATCAAGAAGGCCCATTTTTCCATTGGGGTGGATAGTGTCAATTCCGTTGGCAGCCTGGCCGTACCACTGCTTTTGGAAAGATTGGGAGTAGACCGTATCGAACAGATCTATGACGAGCCCCATGGCCATTTTCAGCGTGTGGCCGAACCTTTGGCGGAGCATTTGACAGGGTTGGGGGAACTTGTTCGGGAACATCGTTTGGATCTGGGCATTGCCGTTGATCCCGATGTCGATCGATTGGCGTTGGTCGCAGAAAATGGTGTTCCCATTGGGGAGGAAAATACCTTGGTACTTGTTGCCGATCATATCCTTTCCCAAAAATCAGGGCCACTGGTGGCCAATATGTCGTCGACCATGGCCTTACAGGATATTGCCCAAAAGCGCGGCGTGCCCTTTTTTGAGTCCCCGGTAGGGGAAGTCCACGTAGTGAAGGCGATGAAGAACCACCATGCGGTTATCGGAGGAGAGGGCAATGGAGGGGTCATTTGCCCCGAATTACATTATGGAAGGGATGCGTTGGTAGGGATAGCGATCGTACTGACCCTGTTGGCCAAAGAAGGACAAACGCTATCGGCCTTAGTGGACCGATTGCCAAAGTACGTTATGGAAAAGACCAAAATGGAATTGTCCGAGGACGTACAGGTGGAGCAATGGTTCGCGAAGATCAAGGCTTCCCATACCGGTATACAGGTAAACGAGGAAGATGGGCTCAAGATCTATTACCCAAATGGGTGGATCCAATTGAGAAAATCAAATACGGAACCCATTGTACGCTTGTATGCCGAGCATAGGGAGCCAAGCGGTCTCGCGGCCATGATAACCGAGATCCGGAACCTCGTATCCGGTTCATGATCACTGTCATGAACCGGATAGGCCTGGCGGTTCCCTTTATATTTTGATAAAGGTTTGATTTTTGTACATATACCACAACAAGAGGTACAAGAGCAGAAATCCTCCAATCGATGCCAGCGCATCATAGTACGGACCTACAAATTGTTCAAGGCCAAATAACAATTGTTTGGCAATGGAAGGAAAGTGGATCACATGGGACAGTACATAGGCCGTAATGGCATTCATGCCAATGACCTTCAAGGGGTAGGCCCATTGCCTATATTTTTTAATGTCCACGATCCAGTAGAAAAGGGCCAGTAACAAAAAACAGATCCCGGAGGAAAGCAGTACGAAGGAACTGTTCCATATCTTTTTAACGATCGGGTGCCATAAATGCAGCACCAGTGCCATGGAAATGCCGGCCAGGCCCACGATGGTCAATAACCAAAGTGTCCTGGTCTCAAATGGCCTTGATTTTAGGAGCTCCCCGGCAAAAAGACCGGATAGGGTAGTGGCTGTAAAGCCCAGTCCTGTCAGTAGCCATGTATATTGATACCCATCATCGAAGGGGCCAAAGATCAAGCGGTCGATATATAAGGCGATGTTCCTGTCGGGCAGTAACTCACTGGAACCTATACCGGGGATATATGCGAATTCCAGTAACAGGGTGTAGACCAGTAAGCAACCCAGAAAAAGGAGGTATCTTCCCTTCTTCCCCAGATGTATATAAGCGATACAGGTGAACAGATAACCGACCGCAATGGCCTGAAGTGTGTTACTGAACACCTGGAACTTTTGTAGGTCGAAGTGCAGGAGATTGCCCTGAACGACCCAACCCAGGATGAACAGGATGACAAACCTTCTGATCAAGTGGGGGTAGAGACTGAATTTATTCGGCGTGGAACGGACCCTGCGCTCCATGGAAAAGGGAATCACCGCACCAACCACAAAAAGAAAGAGAGGCATGATAATGTCATAAAAATGAAAACCAAACCAATCAGGATGGGAAAACTGTTCGGCAAAAAATGCAGTGGTCCCAGTTTGTGCCCCCTGGTGGAGATTGTAGAAAAAATGATCGGCAAAAATGATCATCAACATATCGAACCCCCTGAGCACGTCAATGGACAGCAATCGCTTGGGGGTGTCTGTAATGGCAGTATTTTTCATGGCCGGTTATATTTGGTTATAACAAAAAAGCCCTGACCAATGGAGTCCACCGGGCCAAGGCATTTGCATCAATATAAAACTAACTCAATTATTTCCAAGAATGTTTAAGGTTCAATGATGATAAAGGAACCTCCTTCGGGGAAATTGGCCACTAGGGCCCAACCCGCTGTCATTTCGGTTATAGCAATTCCGAAGGACTCGCCCAATGTCCCAAACTGGGTCTTGGGAATTTGGAACTCAATGGCATTGGTCTCTTCATCGAGGGCCACGATCCCAGAGGAGGTCAAATTGGCCGCCGAACCTGCAATGGCGTTCCAGGCCCATCCTCCAGCAGGGTCTGCATGTGCATAAAAACTGCCCCAACCATTACTGACCAAAGGGCCTTCAAACAGGAATTCTGCCCCTGAGTTCTCTGGCCAAGTACCATGGAGGAATCCCGTTGCGGGATCACCATCACTATTGATGAACATATCCACCAGTTCCATTTGCATGCTGGTATTTCCCTCAAAATAGATGTTGACGTTTTCTCCTCCTGCCCATACCTTTATACGTTGAATAGATCCGGTACCCGAGGTATTTTCAGCAGCAATCGCTACATCCGTCCAATCCTCGAATTCTCCATCAATGTCAATATTGATGATGATGATCTCGGGCGCCGTGATGGTCTTCGAAATAAAATCGCTTTCCCCGGCTTCATTGGTGGCGGTCAGTGATACTGTAATTTCACCGCCTATGTCATAAGTATAAGTCGGACTTTCCTCATAGGAATAGAACTTTAAGTCCCCAAAGTCCCATTGGTAATCCGTTGCATTCTCCGAGAGATTGGTGAAGGTGAACGTACTTTCGTCATTGCTAAAGGAAAAGTCCGCCACGGGGCCCGTACCATTCCCTGCACTGCCGTCGTCATCAGAACACCCGATACAGAACAGAAGGGTTAGCATCCCTAAAATTAGCTGTAGATTTTTCATAATATTCGTTTTAAGAAGTTGGTTAATTGATTGTAATTGTATGGTTCAGGTCGTTGAATCCGGTGGAAGCTTCCCAAACATTGGCATTGGCCAGTCGTATACTGTACTCGGGTCTGCCCTGTAATGATTCGAAGGCATCTGCAATTTCCAAGAGCAGTTCATAGCTGCCTTGGGGTACGTCCGAGATATCCAGAGTCTCTTCCCATTCGAACGTTGAATCCGGCAAAAGCCTTCTGATATCAAGTTCCAATGGTTTTTTGAATAGGGTCCCGTCCGCAGTCGACCGTAGTACCAGATAGGAGTTCTTGGTACTGTAAACGGGCGCAAAGCCCAGATTCTCCATGTCCAACCGAAGCTGAAGGCTGTTGGAAACTTCATCCGCTAAGGTGGCACGTCTGAGGGCCAGGCGATAACCCAGTCTGCGCTGGAAATCCTCAAAACAATTGGCATTTCGCCATCCGTCCAGTACAGGGCCATAATAATCCAGGTTCAGGTACGTCCATTTCAGGAGTTCCATTTCCGTTTCCGCGGTCGTACAGTCGGCCAATGGGATGTCTACGGGCGGACAGGTTTCCCCACCAGTCGGTACATAAAGGGCTTCTTTACTTATATAATCCTTTTCTGCCGCTATATCCTGATAGGTCCCATAATCCGTGGTACTGGCCATAAAGCAATCATTGTGGAAGCCGACCCTTGCCAGGTCACTTGTTCCATAGCCGATATCCGAACCCATGGCCGTGGAATACCCAAAAATCGCCTGTTTGTACAATGGGGTCCTCACCTGTATTTTGATGTTCTCCGGAAAGACTTCCAGCATTTTGGTAAGCAATGCTTCCCTACCTTCCGTATTGGCCAATCCATTAGATGAATAGTACCACTCTCCCCAGGCACCTATAAAACCGGCCTGTACAAACGCGATAACATCGGCATTTTCTTCAAAAAGTGGGGCCAATTGGTCCAAATGGGTCTCCATGACATCAATAGGCGCATCGGTTCCATTCTGGTCGTTGGTATAGGCAAAACGGAGCACGCATTTGACCCCGGCCTCCCTAAACCGTTCCATATCGGTCTGGAACAGTTCCAGTTGTACCGTACTAAGCGGCCCGTCCTTGAATTGCTCCAAATAATACAATCGCAGTATAAGGCTTACATTTTGGTTCTTCAGGTTGTCCAATGCCGTAGGGTCCACCGCATTCCCTTCGGAAAACACCGTCCAGGTATGCATAAATCCACGTTCTGGATTGGTAAATACTTGCTGGGAGACCTGATAATCGATTTGGGAGACGCCCGCTTCGATCGCCGGTTCTTCTGTGGGTTCCGTGCCTCCGCCATCGCTTTGACAGTTCCAGTTGAAGGCCAGGAAGATCAGGCCCAATATATAATGATTTGTCATTTTTATCTTTTTCATTAGAAGTCGTTTTTCATCCAATTATAGGGAGTTCTTTTAATCCAATTTCCTCTGGTAAAGTCAGGAAAATCCTGCGGTTCCCCATTGTTTTCAATAGAGACCTCGGAGAGTGGGGTAATTGCACTCCAAGCAGCTGCATCATATGCGTCGATAGGGGGTGCGATGTTCTTTTTTGCAGATTCCACAAAGGCATTGATGACAAAGAAGTCCATACCGCCATGCCCCGATCCCTCGGCAAATTTTCCATACTTTTTCCAGAGCGGGTGATCATATTTTTCCAGCCAACCCGAGGCATCGTCCCAAGTGTGCGGTTCGGATTGTCCCTCTATATAGATGCGATTGCCATCGACCTCCCAGAGGCCCTTGGCACCCTGTACCCTAAACCCAAGGGAGTAGGGGCGGGGCAAGTTGCAATCATGGGTCACGATTATCGTCTCCCCATTTGCGGTCTCAATGGTGGAAGTAATGACATCCCCTTGCTTAAACTTCAATTTGGCATTGGGATGGTCCTTACCGCCGTGTTGCACAATATAATTATGGAGTCCGATCCCTTTGGTCGCATTGGAGGATATCGACAAAAAGCGGTTGCCGCGGTTGATATCGCACATGGCTGCGATGGGACCGGCACCATGAGTTGGATAGACATCGGCATTTCTTTTTAGGGAATGGTTGGTACGCCAACTGGCTTCCGAGATGGCCTTTTCACCAAATTCCACACCGCCTCCATAGGGTTGCTTGCCGTTGTTGAACTTTACCTCCCGTAGGTCATGTTGATAGCCGCATCTAAAGTGCACCAATTCGCCAAAAACTTGTTGTTTGACCATGTTGAGAACGGCCAGTACATCCCTTCGGTAATTTACATTTTCCAAAAGCATGAGTTGTGTACCCGTCTGTTCATGGACTTCGACCAAATCCCAGCATTCCTCCAGGGTATTGGCGGCAGATACCTCGAGACCGGTATATTTTCCCGCTTTCATGGCGTCCTTGGCCATTACGGTATGCCAAAGCCATGGAGTGGAGATGATAACGGCATCCACTTGTTCCATTTCCAACAGGTTCCTGTAATCATACACATCCTTTCCAAACACTTTAGGTCGCGCGAAACCGGCCTTAGCAATCAATTCATTGGCCAATGCGGTACGGGCAGTATCGATATCACAGATGGCAACGATTTCAATGTCCTTCCTGAGCAACAGGTTGTTCAAGTGATTGGTGCCCCGAAGTCCCACGCCGATCATTCCTATCTTTAATTTTTCACTGGGGTCCCACTGTCCATAGGTAAAGGAAGGGGAGATAGAGAGTCCAATGCCCGCCAATGTTGATTTTTTTAAAAATGTTCTTCTCGAATCCATAGTCCTAAGCCCCATTGATTTTATTGTTTGTTCCATATTTAATTGTACCCTGGGTTCTGGAGAAAAGCACCTTTGCCCTCTGAGATACGTTCGAGCGAAAAGGGAAACAATACTTTGTAGGGAGCGCTTTCACTCGATACGCCATTCAGGTCATTGGCATATTCCACATATTTTCCATGTCGTATAAGGTCGGAACGGTATTGCCCGTTCTCGCACCAATACTCATGGGATCGTTCCACTAATATCATGGTGTTGAAACTATCGATATCCGTATGCCCTGTCAATTCCAATGGTGGTATTTGGGCCCTTTCACGTACGATGTTCACTAGGTCAATGGCCTCTTGGGTTCCCCCTCCGTTCATATTGGCCAAGGCTTCCGCTTTGGACAATAGTACATCGGCAAAGCGATATTGAATTATATCCACTGTGGTCAGTCCAGTGCTCCGATCGGCATCCGCCGCTATTTTAAGGGGCAATGGACCCAATTGCATATAATTGGCCGGGTTTTCACGGTTGTAGGTAACTCCATCGGTACCTGTATACTCTGCGATGAGATTGGTTTTTCGGATGTCCCCTTCTTCAAAAGAGTCATAAAATTTCCAAGAACTTTGGATGGTTCCCCACCCTCCACGCTCTGGAAAATTACTGGGCAGCACCATCAATTGCCATTGGTTTTCGCTGGTTCCGGCATAATCGGCAGGGATGGCCCAAATGACCTCCCTACTGTCCACTGGGGCCTCAACGTCCCAAAGCCCTACGTAATCATCTTCCAATTCGTAATATCCCATATCCAAAATTGCATTGGCCTGTGTCAGTACGTCGCCCCAACGCTTTTCATGCAGGTACAGGCGAATCAAGATCATACGCGCCAAACCTTGGCTGAACCGCCCATAGGTGGCCTCTTCCGGTGTTGGTAGCCCTTCTATGGCGGCCAATAGGTCCGTTTCTATAAAAGAGACCATTTCTTCATGGGAAAGTCTGGCCAGTGGAGCCTCTTCCAGTGGGTTTTGAAGGATTTCCAAGGGAGCGATGACCAAAGGACCATACATATCGAAGAGCTCATAGGCCAAAAGACCCCGTGCACAGCGAATTTCAGCAATGCCCTGTTCCTTGATGTTCTCATTGACATCGGAGTTGGCGATTCTATCGATACTCAAGGTCATCGCACTGATCTTGTTGTAAAACGTATCATAGAAACGGGTGACCCCAGTGGTCGTGGGATTATACCGGTGCAAAGTGGCCTCTTGTTGTACGGCATAGTTTCCTTGGAGGATTTCAGTGGTGGCGTCCAATACGAACATCAGTCCGTTTTCCGAAGTGGTATGGATACCATCGGACCAAGCTCCTCTCAAGGGGTGGTAGGCCGCAATGACCAAGGACTCCACATCTGCCTCGGAGGATGGAAATATACTGGGGTTGATCTCATCGTAATTGATGGACTCCAATTCTGGGTCACAGCCGGTCAATACAATTGCGACTGTGAGGAAAATATATGTTTTCAATCGATTCATGACAATGTTTTTTAAAATTTTAAATCAAGTCCAAGCGTGTATGACCTTACATTGGGGTAGGCCGCGGTGTACGCATCTGTTTCCGGGTCAATACCATCATAGGGAGTGATTACAAAGAGGTTTTGTCCATCCAGTCTAATGGCTGCACTGTTGATTACCGATCCGAACCATTTTTTGGGCAGGTTGTAGGACAGGGATACATTCTGCAATCGGATGAACCAGGCATCTTGCAGGAAAAAATCGCCTGAACCGTATTGGGTGTACCCAAAATGGGAGGCTGGCCTTGTAGTGGATGGATTTTCAGGGGTCCATCGATTGAGCACGTTTCTTAGGGCATTTCGCCCATTGGTCGCGACACCCACCGCCGTGATCCCGTAGGTGAAATCCGTCTGGTCGATAATCTGTCTTCCGAACATGCCGTTGAAGTTAAAGTTCAATTGAAAGTTCTTATAGCGAAGGGTACTGGCAAACCCGGCAATGAAATCCGGGTCGGTAGACCCCATCAGTACAATGTCCGCTTCATCGATCCTACCGTCTGGAGCTCCTGTTCTGATAAAACGACCGTTCTCATCGACTTCCGGGTTGCCATCGGCATCCCTTGAAAAACCATTGACATCCTTTATCTTGATCTGCCCGGGAAATAGGTCCGGCTGTGCCTCAACGATTTCATCTGCTTGCATGATACCATCTGAGATATAGGTGTAACGGGCCCTGATGGGATCCGTATCGTTCTCATAAACGGCCGGTCTGAAATCCTCGGCACGTTCTTTCCATCTGTCCCGGTATTGGGAGTAGGTCAGGGTGCTTCTCCAGAGGACATCTTCTGAACGGATGATGTCTGAACTCAAGGTCAATTCAAATCCCTTACTCTGCGTCCTTCCCACATTGGCCCAAACGGAATTGATCTCGTTATATGAATTGATGGGTTTTTCCATCAGTAAATCAGATATTTCTTTGTTGAACACTTCGACCGATCCGTAAATACGTTGGTTCAAGAAACCAAAATCAAGTCCGATGTTGGTTTCCTTGGTGGTTTCCCATTTAAGGTCCGGATTGGCCAATCTTGAAGCAAAGACCCCAACATTAATGGATTCATCGGGACCTAAATATGCGGGTTGGGCGTAATAGGCAGCAAAAGCATTACCCCCGATATCGGCATTACCTGTTTCCCCATATCCGATTCGGAGCTTGAATTGGGATATTTCATCTTTAAGGTTTTCCATAAAGGGCTCTTCACTGAGGTTCCAGCCCACGGCAATGGAAGGAAATATACCGTACTTGTTATTGGCGGCAAATACACTTGCGCCATCCTTACGTACCGTAGAGGTAAGAATATATCTGTCCTTGTATACGTAGTTGACCCGTGCAAAATAGGATACGAAATTGTTTTCGGTTTTTGAAGACCCTACGATTTTTGTCCCTGCCCCTGCATTCAGATTGTTCCATAGAAAGGCATCCGAAATGAAATCCGTGTTTCCGGCGGAGGTACTTTCAGAGCGGTATTTTTGAGAGGAATAACCGATTAGGAAGTTCAAGCTATGGTCTTCCTCGATGGTCGTGGTATAGTTCAAGGTCAGGTCCAACAATCGATCGTTTTTTTCCTGTTCGGCGACCGATGCCCTTCCATTCTCCAGTTCTCCCCATAAAGTGGTCCTTGGTAGATAGGTGTTCCTACTGGTGTTACCCTTGTCGAAACCTGCTTGCATACGCGCGGTCAATCCAGGAATTGGTTTTACTTCCAAATAGAAATTCCCCAAGGTCCTGTCTATGACCCCCTCATCTGAAATGGTGAGCAAGGAAAGGGGGTTGGGCTCCAAGGCACTGTCCGGGTTGATAGGGTAATTCCCGAATTCATCAATGGGTTGGATATGTGGCCCTTGTTGTATGGCTCCCCGTATGATTCCCGAGTTCTCATATTGATCACCTCCCAATTGAGAGTTTTGATTGTTGATACGGCTGGTGGTCAGGTTCAATCCAAAATTGACATATTTGTTTAAGGTCTGGTCAATATTGATTCGAAGGGAAGAACGTTCGAAACCGGAATTTTTTACAATACCATTCTGTTCATAGAAGTTACCGGAAAGGAAGTACCGGGTCGATTCACTTCCCCCTCTTACGGAGAGGTTGTGCTGTTGGATGGACCCATCGCGGGTGACAAGACCCAACCAATCGGTGCCTTGGCCAGCGTTTCTTATCTGCTCATCGGAATAAAACCGGGTAAATGCGACTCCGTTGACCGGATTGGCTATGGCATCCTCCAACGTACGGTCGCTATACGGGTAGACCCGATTGAGAAAGGCCCAGTTTTCGTATGCGGCATCGTTGCGTAATTGCATCCATTCCTGCAGGCCAAGTATCTCATAGTTGTTGATGTAGTCCTGGAAGGAATAGGACGTTGAGTAATCGACACTGATTTTGCCCATTTTTCCCTTTTTGGTCGTGATCAAAATCACACCATTCGATGCCCGTGCGCCATAAATCGCTGTGGAACTTGCATCTTTCAAGACTTCAATGGACTCGATATCATTGGGGTTGAAAGAGTTGAGAATACCCTGTGTACCCCCATCATATCGGTTTCCCGAGTCAGGTTGCTGAAAATCGGTGATGGGAAAACCGTCTACTACAATGAGTGGTTGGTTGCTGGCATTGATGGATGCGGCACCACGTATCCTAAAATCCTGTCCACCTCCGGGTTGTGCGCTGTTCTGTACAATCTGTAATCCAGAAACACGACCTTGAAGGGCCTGGCCCACCGAAGGTGTGGAAGAAAGGACAAGTTCCTCACTTTTTACTGAAGAAATGGCCCCTACCACATCTTTCTTCTTTTGGGTTCCATAACCAACGACCACGACCTCGTTAAGGTTGGTGGTGTCCGGTAAGAGCTTAATGGACAGCGTAGTTTGTCCATTCAATACGATTTCCTGGGTGATGTAACCTATGTAGGAAAAGACCAAGGTATCGGCTCCGCTTGGAACGGTTATTTCAAATTCTCCATCAAAGGAAGCCGTTGTACCTTGATTGGTACCTAAGACCATAACGGTAGCACCAGGTAGCGGTTGATCGTTCTCATCCACTATCGTACCCGTGACCGACCTATCCTGTTGGATTTGGTCTGGTATTTTGGCATTGGCATTGGTATGGACCAAAACACCCAGTATTAGGGACAGATACAGCCCAAGGCGTAAAATTCTTGTGCCCCTATGGGAGGTATGGCACAATCTAGTTATCGGTTTTTCCATTTTGTAATTCAATTAGCTAGTTAGTAAAAGTTTTATCTGGTTCAACGCTTGCTGAATCGACAGCGGCACGTTTTATTTTAAAGTTTCATTTGGTTTGGATCATGTAGGTTGAACGCCTAGGTTCAAGTCTTTATAAAGCGCCTCGGTCACTTCTTGGTCAGGGATATCAATCGAAAGATGGTAGGTATTCCATTTTAAAATTGCTTTAATAGTAACTAAGTTTCTGAATAACAGTTTTTTAAATATTATTTATCGGTTTTTTAACATACTTATAGTTGCTAATGTAATTGTTGAATATGGATTTTCAAAGGATTTTAATAAAAAATGTGTACGTACACATCATCTTTTTGTGTACGATAACACTTTGTCTATGAGACAGCTTTGTGATAGTGTGTAGGTTTGAACAAATCTTTGTTAAAAGTTTTTTTGGAATGTATCAAGGCCATTGTAAAACAAGTTTTAATGTTTGTTGGTGGACTATCTTAAATACACATATGATTTTTAAATCAAACTAGGTGATTTAAAAAACCGTTTATTTCAAGCTGTACTTGAATTTGATGGTGGATTATTAGGTTTTAGCAGAACATTGCTGTTATCCTGAGGGAGGACATATCAATGTGACACAAACATGCTAATTAAGGACAGAGATTTTAGTTTTATTATTTTAAAAACTGCAAGTGTTATAGTCCCATTGAAATGGCACAGATTAGGTCTTTTTATGCGTAATCAAGGAAACAATCGGGAAATATAAGAGCTTGGAGCCAATAAGTTAAAATTATCATCTTTACTTTTTGCTTTTTGAAATTCATTCTTACTTGAACTCTTTCAGTACTATTTTTTTGACGACAGTTTTGGGCGGTCAATCAAGAAGGCCACTATCCACGAGAATTAAAATTACAAGCAAAAGGGATGCAATCAGTTGTACCAAGGTATGCTTCTGGAATTTACCTAGATTGATGGGGAATTTCCAAGTAAGTGATTATCGTGGTGCCAATAGGAAGTGACAGATATTATAAACCATGGGGAAGCTTAAATATGGATGCTTATTTTATGATCAGTCTTCTAAAAATTAATCATATAATACTGTTCATAGATTTTTAAAGATTGAATCTGGATGCCTTTTCAGGCTGACTGTTATTCGCATATTTTTCAGCAAAACTGTAAGTAATTCTGTCCGAGATATCATTGTCGAGTTCGACCAGTAGTTTGTGCGCATTTTCCAAACCATACTCTCTATAAGTCTTGATTACCTTTTCAGTTTTCAAGAACTGTTCGATTGGAGATGTGCTACCAAAAAACGCCTTTCTAATATTTGTTCTTACCTGTGCCCACCCATCCATCAGGGTTCTACTGGACAATGTGACAATAATCAATGGTTCTCCCATTACCATATCCAATTCACCAGAAATGCCGGGTGCTCCCACATTGTGGACATACACAATTTTACCATTTAAATCTCTCATGCTCATCCAACACCCATTTTTAAAATGGTCGGTGGTTATTGCAGTAAAGATTCTTTTTCAATGAATTTGTTTATGTGTTTTGGCAATAGGTACAGGTGAATCCGTAGTTGTTTTAGGAAATATGAACTTTTTTTATCCTTCCCATCAAAGAAGAACACAAATTCCCCTATCACAATCCATAGAAGGTATCAGCTCGCGTCCCGCCCTACCGTCCTGATTAATCATTTATGTTTGAAAACATAATGGCTGATGGCCTTAATTAAGTTCAATTATACCATTATAAAATCAAACCGACATTTACCTAAATATGTCTCTTAAAATATATTATGGTTATATTTAAAAGAAAATACGTTCATTAGAAATCCGACATTGCTTTGGTGAGTTATTCGGTGAGTAAAAACCAAAATATATTTACAAAACTCTAGAAAAGAGCAATATACATAAATAGTTCAATCCCAGGTGGGACCACTTTTACTAAGTAAAAACCCTTGTAAATCAATAGTTTGCGAGGGTTTTTTATTTTTAGGGGACGACTGAGGGGATAAAAAAAAGGAATTTTTAAACCTAAAAAAGTTATTCATCCTTATAAATTGATTTGATAGCTTCCATATTAGCTCTAACTATGAGTGTTATTAGCTTACTAATTTCAGAGTCTAATATTTTATAGCCATACACTTTTGTGACTTTATTCCCCAAATAAACCACCTCATATGTTTTATTTAAAAAATTAATTTGGACCTCACTATTAACATTTTTTTCTTTCCTTTCAAATCTTAGTTTAATTGATATAAGTAAGATACGCTGCTTGCTTGGAGAAAGTTCCCAAAAAAGTGATTCCAAGGGAAACAGTTCAAGATTTCTCTGTCTCTTTTAAAAAGGTCAGGGAAAAGTTTCAGGAACCCTGCGAAACATTGTTACAACTTCCCGAGCGAAAAAATAGCAAGAAAAAAGTTCAAGGCCTTTCACTGGCTGTCAAGAACTTGTATCATGTGGAAAATAAAGTGTATGTCCAATTTGAAATAGAGAACTATTCCGGGTGTCCGGTTTGATTTTGGAAAATTGGAACTGTTCAAGGTCAGCGGAAAAAAGGGAGGAACGCCTCCCATCAGGAACAGGAACTCCTGCCGCTGTACAGGCACAAAGTCCCCAAAAAGGTCATTCATGGACAAACCATCCGATTTGTGTATGTGTTTCCTAAATTCCATCTGGACAAAGGGGAAAGAATTAAGATAAACCTTTCTGAAGGTAATACTTCGAGGATAGTCGTATTAACGTTTAAATAATGGTATAGGAGTTGTAAAGCTAGGTTTTTAAACCCTTGCCGATTTTGGTAGGTGCTGTAAACGTCGGGCATAGTAGATTATCCTTACTGGATAAAATTGAGTATCCTCCAACATGATATGAAAATTTGACTGTCAAATTACTATAGCCAAATATGGCATGGTTCAATTTTCCGATTTTAGTGGTTTCAACCCTGCGGCCCATCCAGTCTTGAGGTCGTTTGGTCTTACTAAGTAATGACCTTGGTGCTCTTCGATGAGAAACTGAACATTGAACAATGGAGATGGTTCCCAATATCTCCAGATTCAATTTAGTGCTTCATGGATTTGTAAAGTCCGAAACATGCGATTATTCCCCAAGCCAAGTTTATAAATAGCACGGCCCAAGCACCATAAAATGTTGCATTTGCTACAAATAGGGCGCTCCCTGCAATATTGTACCAATGATATACAGGTTGCTTGGCATTCCATTTGCCTTTGATCAGGTTGTAATAAGAAAAAAGAAAACAAAAGGATCCAATCCAGCCCAGTAATTCAAAGAAATGGCTCATGAATCTTCATACTTAAAAAGGCTCAAACAATGATTTACATAGATTTCCTGTTGTTTCCGATGGTTATCATCCCCCGTTGGGAACATGCCCATATAATAGTAGGAACCATCAACCAGGGCGAATATGATCTCCGTTAATTCATCAATGTTGGTATTTTGTATAATACCATTGGTGCAGGCTTGGTCCAATTCGCCCCGCAATACCTCGTGCAACTGTAAAAGATATTGCTTGAAACTATCATTGAACGCCTCGTTCCTATATATTAGGGCGTAACAGCTATAGAATACCCCGTCGTCAAAATACTGGTTCCATTTTCGGGAGAATAGGTTTTGAATCAGATTTTCAAGATCTTCTCGGGTCTTGAGTTCGGATAGGTTTTCTTCCACGAGTACATTCATATGCTGCTGCAGGATATACTCCACCAATCCCAATAACAACTCTTGTTTGGTATTAAAATAATGCATTACCAATCCATTGCTTATCCCCATGGATTCGGCCACTTTGGCAATGGAGGCGTTCTCAAGGCCTATGTCTTTTGCTACCTCATAAAAGGCTTGGATAATTTCCAGTTTTCTTGTAGTTCCCAAGCTTTTTCTTCCCATGTTCTATGAATTGGTAATTGTCTTTGTTGTTTCAAATCAATGCAACAATAATACTCTTTTTTTTGAAAATAGATTAACCGAACAGTCATTCAATCTATTTTACGATTCCATAACAATGACTTAAATATTCTTTAATTGAACAGTCGTTCAATTTATATTCCTTTGGGCTTTGTAAACACAAACAAATGTATTTAAGAAAGCTTACTGTAATACTTGCAATACTGGCCATTGGCATATCCAGAGCGCAAAATGTGCAATCTGATTTGCTGGATAAGAAAGTGGTCTTCATCATTGTTGATGGAATCTCTGCGGATCAACTAAAGACAGCTAACACTCCCTATTTAGATCAAATTGGCAGGGTGGGTGCCTACACGGATGCATATGTCGGTGGGGGAAAGGGGACTTATTCTGAAACCCCGACCATTTCTGCTGTGGGATACAATAGTTTGATCACGGGGACATGGGCCAATAAACACAATGTTTGGGGCAATGGCATCAAGGACCCAAATTATAACTACCCAACCATTTTTAGATTGTATAAAGATCATAATCCAAATGGTACTATTGGTGTATTCTCCTCTTGGCTTGATAATAGAACAAAATTGGTGGGTGAGGGTCTGGACGCTACCGGGCAAATACAGGTGAATCATTATTTTGACGGTTTGGAACATGATACCATTAATTTCCCACATGATATACGGCGCAACTTCATGAAACTCATCGATTATACCGTGGCGGATCATGCTGCACATACCGTTCTGCGGGAAGGCCCTGACCTTTCCTGGGTTTATTTGGAATTCTCCGATGATATGGGACATGGTTATGGAGATGGTGAACGTTTTACCGCTGCCGTTGAGTTTGAAGATTACTTGGTAGGGAAAATATGGAAGGCTGTCGAAGAAAGGCAGTCCTTAAAAAATGAGGACTGGTTGTTCATTGTTACGACAGATCATGGAAGAACTGAAGAGAACGGCAAACATCACGGCGGACAATCGGACCGTGAGCGAAGTACTTGGATAGTAACCAATTCGAAGGATACCAATGGTTACTTCAATTCGAAAACTCCCGGAGTGGTGGATATACTTCCAACCATTGTGGACTTTCTAAACATCGAAGTACCACAATCGGTACGCCGTGAGTGGGATGGAGTTTCCCTTATTCAACCCGTGGATGCTTTCGATTTGAGGGCAACCAAAAAGGGTAGCCACCTTGAGGTATCCTGGGAAGCTCTATCGGAGGGCAGTGGAAATCTCTATATGAGTTCCACCAATGCTTTTAAAAATGGAGGGCAGGATGATTATAAGCTCATCGAAACAGTACAGCTCGAAAAGGGAAAATTGAAAATTCCATTGCGCAAACTATCCAAAGGGTTTTGCAAGCTCATATTGGAAACCAAAAACACCACATTGAATACGTGGTATGTAGAAGAATAAAAACCTTTTTAAAACCAATCAAAATTCATAAATGAAATGAAAAACACATTACTATTCGTATTCTTATTGACCGTTTTTACCTCAGGGTTCGCCCAGAAGGAGGTGTCCGGTACGGTCGGAGATGCTTCAGGTGTCCCGTTACCAGGGGTAACCGTTATGGTGCAGGGAACGGCCAACGGTACCACTACCGATTTTGACGGTAACTATTCCATACGTGTGGCCGAAGGTCAAGTACTGGTATTTTCCTATATCGGTTTTACCAAAAAGGAGCTTACGGTTGGAACATCAAACATTATGGATGTAACCTTGGAAGAAGATGTCCAAAGTTTAAATGAGGTTGTTGTCGTAGGTTTTGGCACACAAAAAAAGGTCAACCTTTCCGGAGCTGTCAACAATGTCTCGGTAGCGCAATTATCTACGAGGCCGATAAACAACGTGACCCAAGGGCTACAAGGTATTTCCCCTGGTCTTAATATCGATTTTTCCAGTGGGGCGCCCGGTGCAAACCCAAAGATCAATATTAGGGGATTCACCTCCATCAATGGTGGTGACCCTTTGGTACTCATAGATAATATACCTTCCGATGTTTCATACCTCAATCAACTTGCTCCAGAGGATATCGAAAGTATTTCCGTGCTAAAAGATGCATCCTCTGCTGCCATTTATGGTGCAAGGGCAGCTTTTGGGGTTGTTTTGGTAACCACCAAGAGTGGTTCGGATGGCAAGATGCGAATCAACTATAATACGAATGTTACGGTGGGCACCCCTACCGTGTTGCCCGAGAAAATTTCCGATCCCTACATTTATATGAGGCTTCAGGAAACAGCATCAAAAAATACACCATGGCACAACCAATATTTCACGACAGAACAATTGCAATGGGCCAGGGAACGTAGCGATGATCCTTTCGGTACTGTTGGTGTACGTGAAAGCACTACAAACCCCGGTCTATGGGAGTATATGGGGAATCGTGACTGGACCGATTACTTTTTGTCGAGTTCCACCTATTCCCAAAACCATAGTTTGAGTGCTACGGGGGGAACGGAAAAAATAAATTATTTCATGTCCGGTTCCTACAATAAGGACAATGGTTCCTTGATCTTGGCGGAAGACTATTTCACCAGAACGGGAATGCGTTCCAAATTAAATGCCCAATTGACCGATTGGTTGTCCGTCGGTAACAACACCTCTTACATTACCGGTAAGCGAAAGAATCCATCTTATTTTGATATCGGCACCCTTTTCAATTTTAATAGCTATTCCTTCGCGGAGAATCCGGATGGGAGTTGGGCCAATACACCTGTAGGTCGAATGGCGGCCCAATTACAGGATGGTGGCGATGAAGAATATATAACCCATACCTTCCGTACCAATTTTACGGCCCAAGCATGGTTGGTCAAGGATATTCTTAAGGTGAACGCAGAGTATACTTACGAACAGGAAAACCAAAATTATGATGCTTTCTACTCCAAGTACCAGATAGGATTTGGTCCTGATGATATCAGGGAAGAAGGCAACAATCAAGTTTGGAAGGATTTTGGTTCGGAGCAGTACAACGTATTGAATATTTATGCCACTTTCAACAACAGTTTTGGAGATGACCACCAATTGACATTGCTTGCAGGTTATAATCAGGAAGAATTCAGGGACGAATACATTTCTTTGAGCCGAACAGGTGTGATCTCATCTTCACTTCCAACATTGAACTTGGCCACAGGCCCCATACTTCTTGATGAATCGGATTCCGCCATTTATAGCTGGGCACTCCGTGGTGCATTTTATAGGGCCAATTACATTTTCAAGGATCGTTACATATTAGAACTTAATGGAAGGTATGATGGGTCCTCCCGTTTTCCAAAGGATAAACGCTTTGGCTTTTTCCCTTCCGTTTCCGGGGCCTGGAATGTATCCCGTGAACCTTTTATGGAAGCTTTGGAACCAACAGTGAGCCTATTGAAGTTCAGGGCTTCCTATGGATCGTTGGGCAATCAGGACGTAGGTGCTTTCGGCTATATTCCTTCGATGAGTGCAGGGCAGGGAAACTATATAGTTGGTGGGGAACTGCCCACACAAGTCGGTGCTCCGGGACTGGTATCGTCCAATTACTCCTGGGAAACAGTGACTACTAAAAACTTTGGTGTGGATATCGGTCTTTTCAACAACAAATTCAATGCAACATTGGACGTTTATCGGAGGGATACCAAGGACATGTTGACTGTTGGAACTGATTTGCCCGGTGTATTGGGAGCCTCGGAACCCAATGAAAATGCAGCGGACCTAAAAACAGAAGGTTGGGAACTTTCCCTTTCCTATAAGGACAGTTTTGGAAACCCCAATAATCCCTTTAATCTGAATGCGAGGCTTGTTCTAAGTGATAGCCGATCTTACATCACCAGTTTTGAAAACCCTAACAACAGCCTTACCCAATACCGTGAAGGGATGGAGCTCGGTGAGATATGGGGGTTAACTTCAGATGGACTATTTCAATCACAGGCAGAAATCGATGCTTTGGACGAGTCGGCCATTATTCCGTGGGGAGCCTTGGAAATTGTTGAGGGTTGGCCTAAATACGTAGACCAGGACGGAAACCAAAAAATTGAGAAGGGTATGACTGCGGATGACCCTAAGGACTTAAGTGTTATAGGCAATATGTTGCCAAGGTATCGTTTCGGTATCAACCTGAACATGGATTGGAATAATTTTGACCTTGGTGTTTTTCTACAAGGTGTAGGAAAGAGAGATTTTTATCCAAAGGATTATATCTATTGGGGTTTTTATCAACAACCGTATGCAGGGGGCTATGCCCATTTGAAGGATTTTTACAGAGGCTCCGATGATCCCGCCGATTTAATGGCGCAACATTCACAGGCCTATATCGATGCAGGGTACGCCAGTGCCAATACCGATGCACGTTTTCCCGTGTTTCAATCATGGTTGGCCGACCGGAATCTGGGGGAGCGGATTGACCAAGCGCAAGGATTGGCCATACCACAGACCGGGTATATGTTGAGTGCTGCCTATCTAAGGCTCAAGAATATTACTTTGGGGTACACCATACCTTCTTCCTATACCAAAAAAATGGGAATTACTTCACTGAGGATATACTTTTCCGGTGATAATCTTTTTGAGTGGTCCGAAGTCTCGGATTACTTTGACCCTGAATCCATCTCCGATGTGGAGAACAGGATTAATCCAGCCCATAGTGCCGGACGTAACGAGACCAGTGGTTATCAATATCCCTATCAACGAAAGTATGCTTTCGGTATTAATGTTACATTTTAAAAATCATTCAAATGAAACTTACAAGAAAATATATAAAAAGGGTTTTAATGGGCGGTTTTGCCGGTTCACTGGTAATTTTGATGTCTGCCTGTAACGATGACTTTCTGGATCGCTTGCCAGAAACCGAAATCGGGGTCGACAACTTCTTCAATACGGAAGAGGACTTATCCATCTATGTAAATGGATTGTATAATTTTCCCGGCCTAGGGATATACTACGATGATGCCACGGATAATGCAGGTACAACAGGTAATCGCGAAATAAAGACCATTATGACCACAGATGCCAACTCCCAGACGATTACTTCGGGTTGGCACTGGGGCGCCTTAAGGAGCATCAACCTATTTTTGGAAAATGCAGAAAAGGCCGATATCGGCGCGGATGTAAAGAATCACTACATAGGTGTCGCCCGTTTTTTCAGGGCACAGTTCTATATGGAAAAAGTAAAGCGATATTCCAACGTGCCATGGTATGACCAAGTACTTGAAACAGACTCTGAAGATTTGTTCAAAACAAGCGACCCTAGAGAGACCGTTGTTGATCATATTTTTGAGGATTATCAATTTGCCATGGAACACGTTAGGGAAAGTGTGCCGACAGGAGCCGTTGATAAATGGACCGTAATGGCATATTATAGCCGTAATGCATTGTACGAAGGGACCTTCAGAAAATATCACAGCGAATTGGGACTGGAGGGAACAGCGAACGATTTCTTGGAACTGGCAGCAAAAGTATCCCAGGATATCGCAGACCAAGGCCCCTTCTCAATCTATAATACAGGAAATCCTGCCCAAGATTACATGACCCTTTTTGGGAGTCAAGATCTAACCGCGAACCCAGAGGTGATTTTCACGAATATTTATGAAGCTGATGTTAAAAACACTGACGACCCCCAGTACTTGTTCGGTAGCTATGAAATGTCAATGAGCAGGGACCTATTGGAGACATATCTTATGGATGACGGCACGTATTTCAGCCAACAGATGGGAATTGAGACCATGGAATTTGTGGAAGAGTTTCAAGATAGAGACCCAAGACTCTCCCAAACTTTTGCTTATCCGGGCTGGGAACTATACTATACAGCTACCTATAGTCCCGGAACCACCAATTATGTGCAGGAACTCAAGAAAAACTTCACAGGCTATCATCAAATCAAAGGTTTTGCCAACGACCCCTCCATAGACGTTCGGCGAGGTATCGATATCCCCGTCTTGCGCTATGCAGAAGTGTTATTGAATTTGGCAGAAGCTAGGGCAGAACTTGGCACTTTGAACCAAGGCGTGCTTGATGCTACGGTAAACCAGATCAGAAGCCGTGCAGGAATGCCCCCATTGAACATGGCCGTTTCATCGGACCCGGTGCAGGCCCAACGTTACCCACAAGTCACAGATCCCGTTTTGTTGGAAATACGAAGAGAGCGTAGGGTGGAGTTTGCCATGGAAGGAAGAAGGCTGGACGATTTGAATCGTTGGAATGCGGGCAAATTGATGGAAAAGGAGCCCGTGGGCATGTATTTTCCAGGATTGGGCAAGTATGACCTTACGGGAGATGGTGTAGCGGATATTCAGCTTTTAGGGATCGAGGATGCTATTCCCGAACCAAAAGAGCTCAATGAAAATGGTGTTGCACTAATTTATTATAGAACTGGCAGTGTGGGCAGTAATGCGGATGTTTACCTCACAGAGGGAACCAGTGGCAATGTTGTGGGAACACCAGAACGAGGAACATTCCAAGAACCCAAACATTATTACAGACCTATCCCAGCACCTGAAATGGCACTTAACCCAAATTTGGAGCAAGTGTTCGGTTGGGAATAATTCAGATGTTTAATTTTATATTTAAAAAGGAGGGGTAAAAGCCTCCTTTTGACTTTTAACGATGGAAAAGAAAAAAAATCATAACAAACGGAGGACATTTGTTAAAGGAGCGGTTTTGGCTGGTTGTGGCAGTATGCTTCCGCGTTTGGTAAAGGCGCAAAGTGATAGTGGTCGAGGTTCAAAAAAGTCACTCAGAATTGCACACATTACGGATGTTCACCTTAGTTCGGACAACAATGCTCCCGCTCGA
This sequence comes from Flagellimonas aurea, assembly GCF_017313785.1. Taxonomy (GTDB): domain Bacteria; phylum Bacteroidota; class Bacteroidia; order Flavobacteriales; family Flavobacteriaceae; genus Flagellimonas; species Flagellimonas aurea. Next base: position 391,282 of record NZ_JAFLNL010000001.1, on the reverse strand, counting down.
TTTAATGCATGTATTGACAAAATCAAAGAAAGAAAAATCGATTTTTTCTTGAATGGAGGGGATAGTATTATGGCTGCCGATGGTAAGGACATTGGCCGAGAGCAAGTCAGTGAAATGTGGGATTTATGGAAAACGTCCAGAAATCGCTTTTCCGAATATGAGATGTACAGTTGTTTGGGCAATCACGATATGTGGTGGGCGGCACCTGATAAAGTTGACCCCATGTATGGTAAAGGGTATGCCATGCAACAATTGGGTATGCCATCGACATTTTACAGCTTCGATAAAAAAGATTGGCATTTTATCGTTTTGGATAGTAATGTGGATGGGGGTGGTGCATTGGGCAATAAACAAATGCAGTGGCTTTCGGATGATTTAGCAAAGCTCCCAAAGGGAACACCTGTTTTGATCATGTCACATTATCCCATTTTATCGGCCTCTACCCATACTGTGGGTGGGAACCATAAAGATTCTTTGCAAGTCACAAAGATTCTTTACAAACATCCCGATAAAAGGATACATTGCATCGGGGGGCATGTGCATTTATTCGATACCGTTGTCTATAACAATGTGCATTATTATTGTAATGGTGCAATGAGCGGGTATTGGTGGGGAAATGGAGATGAGGATTCAGCCCAAAAGTATTGGTACCACGAGACTCCACCAGGCTATACCATCATTGAGCTTTTTGAAGATGGCGCCATGGAGAACCACTATCATCCACATCAATTTTAAAAACTTTGATTTTAAAGAGAAAACAGATTCTCCCAGTTGTATGCCTTGTTTTTATTGGTATGCTAGGTTCATGTTTTGCACAAAATGGGAAAATGCAGATAAAGGTTATGGCATGGAACATTCTTCATGGAGGCAATGATATTGAGAATGGATTACAGCATGTCATTGACATTATAAGGGAGGTTGATCCGGATATTGTTTTAATGGTAGAGACCTATGGTTCCGGAAAACAAATCGCGGAGAACCTCGGATACAATTTTCACTTATGTGCTCCTGAGAGTACACCATTGGATGACAAATCAACCAATCTATCTATTTTTTCTAAATATCCCTTGGGAGAGACGTTAACAACACCATATTCGTTCTATTTAGGGGGTGTTGAGGTTTTTATCCGTAATCAAAAAGTAAATGTTTTTGCCAATTGGTTCCATTATGAGCCTTGGGCAGATAGGCCAGAACAGTTGGGTAAGTCTGTTCAGGAATTGCTCAAGTGGGAGAAAACCGGCAAAAAGTATGAGATGGTACAAAATGTATTGCCTTATATCAAAAAGTATGTAGCAGAAACCGACAAAGTTCCTATGATTATTGGAGGTGATTTCAATACACCTTCACATTTGGATTGGGATGAAAACACCAAGGAATTTCACAACGGGTTGGTAGTGCCATGGAATGCTACTAAAGTATTGGAAGAATTGGGGTTAAAGGATTCTTATAGGGAAATTCATCCAAATCCGCGGATAAATCCGGGCATAACTTGGGATACCAAGGAGAAAATGGACTCACACAGAATCGACTATATTTTTTATAAAGGCAATATCAGATCTGTGAAATCGGAGACCTATATGTCTTTTATGGGCGAGCCATTGGCTATCAAGGGCAAGCAATTTACATATCCTTCAGACCATGGGTTCATAGTGACCACATTTGTGTTGGAGTAAGTCCGGGATTATGTCTTTTGGCTTTTAGACTGTTAATAAACAGAACATGAAGGTGGCTTATGTATCCTGCTTTTTTATCCAACACCTTCAGAACTACTGTCAAAATTGGAATCAAGGGTTTTATGTTCTATTTCATTCATCCTTTATACCAATATGATTTGATAAGGTATGTCGGGTATTCATTAAAAGCTGTTTGAACCCTGAATTTTAAAGAACATGTAACACCCTTATTACTCATATATTACTAATTTTATGCATATATGAAGAGTACATCAAAAATAGATAGGGATTCTTTTATCAGAGATTGCAACCTGAGTTTAAGAACGAAAAATGTGCTCTATAACAATTCAAAAGCGTTTGGGGTATAAAAGACATTTCCCATAACGAAGAATAACCTTAAAGTTTCAGATATTGGTAAACTGTCGTTACGGGTTATAAGTGGTTTTAGGAATTGTGGAGAAAAAACGCTTTTAGAAATTAAAGAATTGTGCGCCAAAGCAGGAGTTGAATTAAAACAGGAACATACCAATCGGAAATATTTCTGTTGGCAAGACTTTAAATGCACATGACGTTCTTCAACCAATGGCATGAACCATTCACTTTTAAAGATTCTTTAGCGCAAGTGGTTCAAAACCATAAATTCATGGTTCCCAGAGTGTTCCATGGACGAGAATAAGAGATGCTAAAAAAGTGGATGCAAAGCTTGTATCGGAAGATATGCTCAAAGAGGTTTCCATTCAAAAGCTCCGGTTGCGTTTTATGATGGAAATGAAAAAAGCTCAGTACTTTCCATTGATACAGAAACCGCAGCTCGGCCATGGAATCGCTACGCTTACCCATCTATCGAACGAAATGGAAAAGGTCAAAGATAAGGCCCCAAATATAGCCCACTCCCGGCAACTGACCCTGGTTAAATGAATTCGTTTTTCTGGTTACTGGACGATAGGCTGCTATGTTTTGGAAAAGCTTGGGAATCTTGGTAAGAGGAGGAACCCGTCCATCGGAATGGATATCTAATACTGAAACTAAAGGATGGTGATGCTCTTGTAAATGAATAGCCTTTAGTTTGAAAAGGTACCATAGAATCAAGCAGAGGAATGTGTTCTTAGATCTAAGATGCCCTATTAAGTTCCCATTTAAAGGCTTTAATGGCAACTTAGCCCCTGAAAAGACTTGCCATACCAAAAAAGAAACAACCCTACCACCATCCTCACATCTAAAAGAAAAAGATGTATGAGACACACAGGATTGCCATACTTGCTCCTTTTCATCTTGTTGTTCATTATTGGGTGTGATTCCGATGATGGTTCCGAAATGGCATTGACAGCAAACTCTTTTGTGGCCCAAAAGGACGACAATCTATGGGAAGGCATTGTAGCCTTACCCTTTTTAGGTATCTACATTCAAGGATTTTTCAAAATCAAAGATCGAAGTCGTTCTTCGTTTTCATCACCCCATTGACCCAAAACAGAAATAACAGGAATAAGTGTTTTTCCAAAATCGGTCAGCGAATATTCCACTTTTGGAGGAACGACGGGATAGATTTTTTTTGTGACCAATTCGTGGCCTTCCAATTCTTTCAATTGAATATTCAAAACCCTTCGGGAGGCATCGGGGATTTTACGTTGTAGTTGGCTTGGGCGTTGATGGCCTTGATTGATGAACCACAACAAACGGATTTTCCATTTTCCATAAAGTACTTCCCCAATGAGATCGAGACCACAATTCAGGTTCAATGGAATTTTTCTTTCATACATATTTCAAAAATAATTCAATGTCCCAAAATGCACAATAGGGGATAAAATTATCCCTATGCAATTCTATTTTCCGTACTTGTTTATACTGTTTATATACTGGAATTTTGACCTAAAAATAGATATACATGGAACAATTTAATTTCAACAACGAGTTATCAGGAAAAACAGCCTTGGTAACGGGCGGTACAAAAGGAGCCGGGAAAGCCATCGCTGAACGTTTATTATCCGCAGGTGCAAAGGTGATCGTGACCGCACGTAACGCTCCCGAAACAGCGAATAATAACCTTCAATTTATAGCGGCCGATTTAAGCAACCCAGCGGGCACCCAAAAAGTAATAACTGATATACTTCGACAATTTGGGGGACTGGACATTTTGGTCAATAACATGGGTGGTTCGGAAACCAAAGGTGGTGGTTATTCCGTTTTGAGCGATGTAGACTGGGAGGAAACACTTCAAACCAATTTGTTGGCACCCGTACGTTTGGACAGGGGCTTCTTACCTCAAATGATCGAACAAAAAAGTGGTGTCATAATCCATATTGCGTCTATTCAAGCCAAGTTGCCATTGTATGATTCTACTTTGCCCTATGCAGCCGCAAAAGCCGCTTTAGTCAATTACAGCAAAAGTTTGTCAAACGAAGTTTCGCCAAAAGGAGTAAGGGTCTTAACGGTCTCACCAGGTTGGATCATGACTTCTTCTTCTGAAAAAATGATGGAACGCATTGCAGAAAGTTCAAACATTACAATAGAAGAAGCTAAACAGAGCGTAATGGATGCACTGGGCGGAATACCCATTGGCAGACCTGCACAGCCTATAGAAATTGCGGAATTGGTCGGATTTTTAGTTTCGCCCAGGGCCAACTATTTGACAGGAACAGAATTTGTTATCGATGGCGGAACCATTCCGACCATTTAAATTCAATAATCATTAAAATAAACAAAATGAACTTACCAAAAGTAATATCGGATTTAGTTAAAGCGCAAGATAACTTTGACAGCACAAGGTATGCCAATTGTTTTACCGAAACAGCTGTAGTCTTTGACGAAGGGAGGACATACAACGGGAAAAGGGAAATAAAGAATTGGATTGAAAAAGCCAACAAAGAATATCAAGTGAGAATGAAACCGCTTGGATATTCGGAAGGCGAAAAAACTTTGAAGGCCGAAATTTCAGGTAGCTTTCCTGGTAGTCCGGTTATATTGACCTATCAATATGAATTCAAAAACGACTTAATCCAATCCCTTAAGATTGTCTAATAAAATAAAATTCATTACCTATTAATTATTTTGAAAGTAAATTAGGACCCAACACATATAATTGGATTCTAACAAAAGTTGAAAGATGCTAAAAGAATTTTCATTTAAACAATTTGGCAATTTAGAATTTAGCAAGTCGGCTTTACAAGAAAGGTCTCTTACTTCAATAGAGGACCATATCAAAATTTTATTCATTCCCAAGAGAGCAATCATCCAAGTGGATTTTCAGGAATTTAAGTTGGATACGGATACGCTATTATTTATCAATCCAAAAGTGGTATTAAAGCCATGCGAAACTGTGGCCGGACAATTAATACATTTTAATAGGGATTTTTATTGTATTCAAATTCACGACCAGGAAGTGGCCTGTGATGGCATTCTGTACAACAATGTTTTTGAAATACCTTTCATAGCGCTTAATGAAGATCAATCCCAAGATGTTCAAAAAATAATCCACGACATCCAATCGGAAATGGAAGATGAGGATGGCAGTACAGAAGAAATGCTTCGTACGCTATTAAAATTTCTGATATTAAAGTCGATACGAATTTGGAAGCAGCAGCATCAGTTGGCAGATATCAGTCAAGATGCCGATGTTCAATTTTTGAGAAACTTCAGCAAGTTGGTTGAGCAACATTATAAAACGCATCACCGAGTTGCCGATTATGCCGAATTGCTATTTGTGACGCCCAAAAACCTAAGTAAGAAAATAGGACTAATAAGTAAAAGTTCACCAAACGAGATCATTAAGAATCGAATTATTCTTGAAAGCAAACGACTTTTAGTTCATACCACAATGACGGTCAAAGAAATAGCTTACAGCCTCAATTATGAAGACGATGCCTATTTTAATCGCTTCTTCACAAAACACACCGGTTTATCCCCAGTTTCCTTTAGAAGTCAATTCTAATAGTGACCACATAGGAAATACTAAAAAGCACGGGTTTGTTCCTGTGCTTTTTTTATCGAAAAAGGCTTCCTGAACAAATTTTATTGGTTGAAATGCACCCGTTGTTTAAAGAAAGGGGAAAAAGTGCAATTCAAGAAGGAATAAGTCCAATGTTTACCTTTTTCATTAGCCGCAACTTTGCTGTATCAAAATAATAGTAATCAATAAATCTAAAAATTATGAACAAGTTTACAGTTAAAGACGGAACAGAAATTTATTTCAAAGATTTGGGAACAGGACAACCTATTTTCTTTCACCATGGATGGCCATTATCATCAGATGATTGGGATGCCCAAATGATGTTTTTTCTAGAAAAAGGCTATAGGGTAATAGCACACGACAGACGTGGTCACGGGCGTTCAACCCAGACATTCACAGGAAATGACATGAATACGTATGCTGCCGATGTAGCGGAACTAGTAGAGTTCTTAGACCTTAAGAACGTCATTCATATAGGTCATTCAACAGGTGGCGGTGAAGCTATTAGATATGCCGCACAACATGGTAAGGGCCGAGTTGCAAAAGTTGTCCTGATCAGTGCCATTACCCCTTATATGATTGCTGATGAAAACAATCCAAACGGTGTGGCATTGGCTGTTTTTGATGACATTCGTTACAATACACAACACAACAGGGCCCAATTTTACCAAGACATCACCATCCCTTTCTTTGGATATAACCGTGAAGGTGTGGAAATTAAAAAAGGAGTTCAGGATAATTGGTTTAGACAGGGAATGATGGGTGGTATTAAAGCCCAGTACGATTGTATCGAAGTATTTTCTGAAACGGATTTTACAGAAGATTTAAAAAGTGTCACGGTTCCTGTCCTTGTATTACATGGCGATGATGACCAAATTGTACCATATGAGACTACTGCGGTAAAGGCTGCTGAATTGCTGCAAAATGGAAAATTGATTATCTACCCAGGTTTCTCCCACGGTATGCCAACCACTGAAGCGGCTACGATCAACAAAGACATTCTTGAATTCATTAACGTTTAAAAAGGAAAGGGCCATCCAAAGCGAAAAGTGCCTGAATACTGGGCCTTTTCGCTTCAAATTACGCCATCACTCAAATAATAACATTCAAAATAACACTAAAATGAAAAAATCAATTATAGCAATCTTAATGTTAGTCTCTCTTTTCACTAACAGCCTTATGGCACAAAGCAAAAGAACAGCAGCTTCCGCGGGCAGGGCGGAATACATCGAAGTGGAAAAAGGAGTAAAACTTCATGTAACCGATCTGGGGGAAGGACAACCGATCGTTTTGATTCATGGATGGCCACTAAGTGATGCCATGTACGAGTACCAATACCAATATTTAAGCCGTAAAGGGTTCCGGGTAATCGGTATTACTTTGAGAGGTTTTGGAAAATCGGACAAGCCTTATGGACGATATGACTTTGATGTATTCTCAGATGACATTAAAGTAGTTCTTGACAAACTAAAAATTGAAAATGCCACATTGGGCGGATTTTCAATGGGAGGAGCGGTAGTGCTGCATTATGTTACAAAATATGATGCTGCGCACGCGGGTAAACTGGCCCTTTTTGGTGCTGCTGCACCTTCATGGAAGCAAAGAGAGGGATCACCATACGGTATTTCAGAGGAGGATGCGAACGGATTGATAACACAAACCATGACAGCAAGGGAGGATTTGATTGCTGGACTTGGAAGTGCGTTTGTGGCCAAAGAGGGCAATATATCCAAAAATGTAAAAAAATGGTTGGAGAACATCAATTTGGAAGCATCCCCATATGCGGTCACGGAATCGATCAGTGCTTTAAAAGACCTTGATTTGAGACCTGAGCTTTCAAAGATCAACATTCCCACAGCCATATTCCAAGGCACCCAGGACAAACTATGCCCATTTGAGTTTGCCGTGGAACTCAATAAGGGCATCAAAGATTCCTATTTGGTGAAGTTTGAGAACAGCGGTCATGCCCTGTTCGTGGAAGAGGCGGAGAAGTTCAACCAAGAGCTGGAAAAATTCGCTCTTAAATAAAAAATAACCTCAACAAATATAAAAATGGACAATAGAAATAATATCGGACTAGATAAAAACAAGGCAAAGTACTTAGCTGAAAAATTGAATGAACTTTTGGCAAACTATTCAATTTTCTATCAAAATGCTCGTGGCCATCATTGGAACATAAAAGGTGAGAAATTCTTTGAACTACATTTAAAATTCGAAGAATTATACAATGGCCTACTTTTGAAAATGGATGAAGTTGCAGAACGAATTTTAACTTTAGGACACTCGCCAAAGCATAATTATGCAGATTATCGGGTAACTTCTAAAATCAAGGAAAGCGTACAAGTTAGTGATGGAATGACAGCAGTCGAAGACATTTTAGCTTCTTTACAAACAATAATTGTACTTCAGCGAGAATTACTTAAATTATCCTCGGATGCTGATGATGAAGGAACAAATGCACTAATGAGTGATTATATTAGGGAACAAGAAAAATTAGTTTGGATGTATTCTTCATTTCTGAACAAATAAACCGGAAAGATTCCTAAAAACAGATATAATTATTATTTTTAAAATTAGATAAGCACATAAAAAATGTGTTCAAAAGTTGTTTTTTGCTTTCCGTGTTCTTATCGGGAATACCCTTAAGATTAAGGTGTTAAATAATTGATTTCTAAATTTATAAAAATTGGATGTGGTTTCTGCCACCCCAAAGGGGCGACGCTAGATTCGAAGAGATTCGATGTCAGGATTCGTTCTTTAAGGGTGATGTCCATTTTTTCCTATGCTTTCACAATATTTAGTGTTATATATAAGATCTTTTTAAAAATCTTACCTGAAATGTTAAAAAGGGAATTGTGTATCAATAAGGCAGGCCGCAATTCAAAAGGCTCCTTCTGCTATCCAGCAGTTTCCCCTTCTTTTGGTAGAAGTTTGGAGATATCCCTTTTGGTATGGTTTTTTATTGCTTCACGGACCGCAACCTTCACTACTGTCTCATATTCAGTACTTGTAATATCAGCGGTATTTAGTATATCTTCCAATGTTAACTTCCTAGGATCGTGATATCGATTAATCATTGTTTCATAGCTTATGCCCAACGCAAAAGGCATTCCGGTAGCATAAGCACCGGAAACCTCTTTCATCGATTGCACATCCCCGGTCGCAAAGCGAGACTTAAGATTTCTAAGAGATTCTAGCAGAGTATATGGATTTACTCTTTTCTCGAACTTGGCTGAGTTTTTTTCTTCTGATTTATCTGTTTTTTTAGCCATAATAGCATGATTGATTTCTTAAAATTCAATCTAAGATCACTCTATGCTGTTGACAATCAATCAAATATCACATATAATGTGATATAAATCAGAATATCTATAATATTTATAAGAAAAAATAAAATATTATTACTAATATTGTATGTGAAAATCTATTTATAATTGATATATAACAAACTATATCTTGAATAGATTCGAAAATCAGGTATTAACAAAGAGTCTCGACTGCGAATTCCGACAATTTGTAAATCAGAGCGAGACGGTAGGTTAATGCCCAAGGTGATATTTTGTGTACATTCGTACCGCTATAGCACCGAGGGCCCTATCGTAATTCCGTTTCTGATAGGCGTCGGAACCTTGCGGTGCGGTTGATAGGGCCCTGCTATAGTTTTAGGGCTCTATATACTAAAAGAGACTCGTTTTCAATTAATCGATATGAAAACGAGTTTTTTATTTTGCACAACCATCATCCATGGCATTGGCTTCTTTTCTGATGGGCCTTCGGTTGCTGAACGGTTATACCCAATCAAACCAAAGAGTCCCATTTAATCCTTAAGGCTATATATGGGATGCACGCTACACTTTTTTCCGGTTCAAACTATCTTTTTGTCCCATATTGAACAGATACACTTTTTGGGCAACCGGCCCTATCACGAAATCATACTTTTTTAGTTAAGGAACCCTAGTTCCAGGTACGATTACTGCTTGGACAGGGTGGCCTATGCCCGAACCTTGATGCCTTTTTGGGAGTTACGTCTTTGCCGTGACTTTTGGGGCTGTGTACATGATGACCTATGGATAGTCCATTGTCCTTTGGTATTGTAATGACAACTGACATTTTAATCAAACGAACTCAACAAAATGAAACAATTATCAATATGTATGCGAAGGGTCTCCCTACTCATGCTCCTTTATATCTTTTTAATGCCCTTTTGTGCCTTATATATGCAGGCGGGCACAGTCTTGGAACCGCCACAGGCCACCGTTTTCGGTACCGTCACCGATACTTCGGGGATTCCCCTGGCCGGGGTGAACCTTGTGGTGGAATCCAAGAATATTGGGGCCATTTCCAATTTGGACGGGTCCTTTACCATTAATGCAGGCCCTGATGATGTGCTGATTTTTTCCATAGTCGGTTTCGAGACCCTTACCGTTCCCATATCGGGTAGGGAAGAAATTCTTGTTGCCTTGGAGGAGGAAGTGACCCAGTTGGGTGAAGTAGTCCTCAATGCGGGCTATTACACGGTCTCCGAACGGGAACGAACCGGGAGCATCATCAAGGTGCAATCCGTCGAGCTTGAAAAACAGCCCATTTCCAACCCATTGGCAGGACTTCAAGGAAGGGCTGCCGGAGTTGAAATTGTCCAGACCTCTGGGGTCACGGGATCGAAATTCGATATTCGGATAAGAGGAAGGAACAGTATCCGTTCCGATGGCAATGAACCCCTTTATATCGTTGATGGGGTTCCCTTTTCCTCATCAAGCTTAGGGGAACAACAGTCTTCCTCCAGCGTTATTACCGGAGGGGCCATCAGTCCATTGAACAACCTGAACCCTTCCGATATTGAAAGCATCGAGATATTAAAGGATGCCGATGCCACTGCTATATATGGTTCCCGGGGCGCCAATGGTGTGGTGCTGATAACCACTAAAAAGGGAAAGGCAGGCAAAACCGTCTTTGAACTCAATATATTGACAGGAATGGGAAGTGTTTCCAATACCTTGGACCTGTTGCACACACCAGACTATCTGGCCATGCGTAGGGAGGCCTATGCCAATGATGGTATCGAACCGCTGCCCTCCAACGTCTATGATATCAATGGCACTTGGGATGAAAACAGGTATACCGATTGGCAAAAAGCATTGTTCGGTCAAACCTCCTATCTGACCAATGTACAAGGTTCTGTGTCGGGGGGAAGTGAGCGGACACGGTTTTTGGTCAGTGGAAACTATCATAGACAAAGCAATGTCTACTATGGGGGCTATGCCAACGACAAGGTTTCCGTTTTGGCCAATCTCAACCATACCTCAAAAAATGATAGGCTCTCCCTTCAACTCTCCACGGGATATACCTCCAACACGAACAATCTCCCGGCAACAGGGCTGGTCTTAACGGCAACCGGCCTTGCCCCCAATGCCCCTGAACTGGTCAATGAGGACGGGTCGCTCAATTGGGCGGATTCAACTTGGAGCAATCCCCTACGTCATTTGGAAGGATTCTATGAGTCCAATTCGACCAACCTTATCAGTAATATGAACCTTAAGTATAGCCTTTTTGATGATTTGATCTTGACCACCAATCTGGGCTATACGGAAAGCCATGTCAAGGAGTTGAAGACGATTCCTTCCACCATATATGATCCGGCATATGGGGTAGGTCCGGAATATTCCAGTGCCATTCACAATGTATCCCAACGCACTTCCTGGATCGTGGAGCCCCAATTGCATTTTAGCCATGACTTTGGAAATACCCGATTGGAAGTATTGGCAGGGCTGACCTTTCAAGAGCAAACGGATAATCGCTTGTCGCAGAATGGACAAGGCTTTACCAGTAACAGCCTGATAGAAAACCTGGCCGCCGCCTCAACTATCATCCCGTTACAGGATGTGGAAGAGGTCTACAGATACAACGCATTGTTCGGCAGGGTAAACATCAACCATCAGGGAAAGTATATCTTGAACGCTACGGGCAGAAGGGACGGCTCCAGTCGATTTGGGCCGAACAAAAGATTTGCAAATTTTGGTGCACTGGGAGCGGCATGGGTATTCTCCGAGGAAGGGTTTATATCCGAAACATTGCCCCAGTTGAGCCTTGGAAAGATAAGGGCAAGTTATGGGACTTCAGGGAACGACCAAATCGGGAACTATCAATATTTGGACACCTACTCCTATGGTAGTACACAGTATCAGAATATGGTGGGACTGTATCCGACACGACTGTTCAATCCCGATTTTGGGTGGGAGTCCAACAGGAAGTTTGAAATTGGCTTAGATCTTGGTTTCTACAATGACCGCATTGTTTTCGGCGGCAACTATTATAAGAACCGTTCTTCCAATCAATTGGTGGGAATCCCCTTGCCCGGAACCACTGGTTTTGGGTCCATACAAGGGAACTTGGATGCCACCGTGGAAAATACGGGCTGGGAATTGCTGCTCAACACAGTGAACCTTGATAGCAAAAATCTACGCTGGTCCACTTCACTGAACATTACAATTCCCAAGAACAAGTTGGTGTCCTTTCCCGATTTGGAAGGTTCGACCTATGCGAATCAATTGGTGATCGGTGAACCGTTGAACATTGTAAAGTTGTATCAGTTCAATGGTGTCGACCCTGAGACAGGACTCTATCAGTTTGAGGACTTCAATGGAGATGGTATAATTTCATCCCCTGATGACAGGCAAGTGGTCAAGGACCTTGGACCAAAATTTTTTGGTGGATTTGCCAATCAAGTTTCCTATAAAAAATTCCATTTGGACATACTGCTGCAGTTTACCCAACAGGAGGGATACAATTACCGGTATTCAACCGGTATACCCGGAGGAATGACCAATCAACCCACTGAGGTATTGGAACGTTGGCAAACGGTCGGAGATCAATCTTTTATACAACGATTTTCCTCCGGACGGGATTCGGAGGCCAGGACGGCACATTCGCTGTATTCCAATAGTGATGCCTCGGTATCGGATGCCTCCTATATACGTTTGAAGACCCTATCCATTTCTTATGAATTGGCCAATAGGGATAAGCATGGGTTTGGCTGTGAGCTTTTTCTAAGGGGACAGAACCTTTGGACATGGACTAAGTATAAGGGGTTGGATCCTGAGACACAGTCCATGTCAAGCCCTCCCGTCTTACGAATGATCAGTCTAGGAACCCAATTAAAATTTTAAAAATAACACCATGAAATCAGTTATAGGAACAATTCAATTTATGGGAAAAATACCTTTGTGGTCTTTTTGCATTTTGATTATGATAATCACTTCCTGCGAGGATTTTACCGAAGTCGATCCTCCCAACAATCAATTGACGGGCTTAGTGGTTTTTGAAGATGCTTCCACTGTGGATGCTGCCTTTGCACATATATACAGTGAATTGCGAAATTCTGCCTTTACCAGTGGAACGACCTCAGGGTTGACCTATTTATTAGGGCACTATACGGACGAGCTTAATCTATACAACCCCAGTTTCCAATCCATCGAAGTCTATGAAGAAAATAATGTGCTTCCCACGGATGGCTATGTACAGGGCTTTTGGAATTCAGGATACACCCTGATCCATGCATCAAATAGTATTTTGGAAGGAGTCAGTGCCTCTACGGCCCTTTCATTGGAGGATAAGCAACGCTTTTTGGGCGAGGCTCATTTTCTAAGGGCCTTCATCCACTTTTACTTGACCAATCTGTTCGGGGACATCCCCTATGTGGAAAGTACGGACTATAGGGTGAACAGTACCATGGGCCGTATGGAAGCTGCTATGGTTTATCAAAAGATCATTGATGATTTGATACAGGCCAAATCGAACATGCCCATGGATTCCGGGACCAAATTCCGTCCGAACCATTGGGTTGCATCAGCACTTTTGGCCAGGGTCTACCTTTATCAAGGCAATTGGGCTGGGGCGTTGGAGGAAGCACAAAGGGTTGTCGAAAATGGAGGGTATCAATTGAGTGCGGATGTAGCACAAGTGTTTTTAATCGATAGTGAGGAAACGTTGTGGCAATTGGATTCAGGGATCGATGGGGTCAATACAGAGGAGGCCTTTACCTTTATTTTTACCGATGGACCACCACCCTATTCCGCCCTGAGCAATCAGTTGGTGGACAGTTTTGAGGCGGGGGATGCACGCTCGACAAATTGGGTCGGTTCTGTTTCGGATGGTACCGAGATATGGTACTACCCCTATAAGTACAAAGTAAATACCAATACGGCCACCACGGAGGAGTGCTCCATTCTTTTTCGTTTGGCAGAACTCCATTTGATTGCAGCCGAGGCCGCCGTACAATCAGGGGATATGGAATTGGCCATGGAATATATCAATATGCTACGGGAAAGGGCAGGTCTCTCCATGATCTCATCGACGGATCGAGCCAGCTTATTGGATGCCATTCAGAGGGAACGACAGGTGGAGCTCTTTACGGAACAGGGCCATCGTTTTTTCGACTTAAAGCGAACAGGAAGAATAGATGGGACACTTGCCCCAATAAAGCCCAATTGGCAGCATACGGATGCACTATTGCCCATACCGGAATCAGAATTATTGCTCAACCCCAACCTAGAGCCCCAGAATGAAGGATATTGATAGAAATACAAACGGATTGTTGTTTAACAAGGTAAAACAGGTACTTGTAATATATAACAGGAATGTTTTGTTTTCTGTGATTGTTTGGCTAGTGGTCTGTCCCATCATGGGGCAGACCGATTCCAAACTAAGGGGACATTTAGAAGGAGAGCGACTTATAATGACCTTGGACGAAAACACACTGGGAAAACCGATGCTATTAGTCAAGCATGGGGCATCGGACCAATACCAGGTCAGATGGTCCAAGAAAGCTGACTACCTAGTATTGGAGGCTCCTCCAGTATATTCCCTTGCCGGGGTGCTGATTCCACAAGGAGCGAATGGAACAACCCCAATTTTGGGACGGTTTCCGATAGAATCCAGTATACGCCAAAAGGGCTACCTACAAGTGGATTTGACCGATTTTGTCCTTCTGGCCTCGATTTCGTGGCAGGGCAACGGTCAAGAATCAGTGGATAGACAACGATCCTATGTTGATGGAGTGTATAATTTGGACAAGGAAGTGGTCATCAGTACAAAAAGAACAATACTAAAAAATGGTAAGCGCATCAGCACAGTGGCGGATTTCAGTTTTTATTTGTTGCCCGAGCCCATGAAGCCCAGATTGTTTGACCATCGTATGGGCTTTTTTGGTGAATACATAACGGATGTCCTGAACCATAATCCAAAGCCTGCAGTAGCGAGTATCATGCGTTGGCGTTTGGAAAAGAAAGACAAAACCCAAAAGTTGAGTGAGCCTGAAAGACCCATTGTCTTCTATTTGGATAGGGCCATCCCCGAAAAATGGAAACCCTATATACGTGCTGGTATATTGGAATGGGAGCCGGCCTTTGAAGCCGCTGGTTTCAAGAATGCTTTGGTTATTAAGGAGCTAGGTTCAAAGGATACCCTCATTCCTGATAATGCTATGGCTCGATCGATGATACGATGGAATATGGATGAAGGCGTACGAAAGGAGCGGCGATCCAGCTCCACCGTACACCAAATCACGGATTTTCGGACAGGAGAGATTCTCAAAGCCGATATTATTCTGGCAGGCACTTTTGCCTATTTGGTGGATCAGTATTTCATCCGTTGTGCGCCTTTGGACCCCAGGGCCCGACAATACCTGGTACCAGATAGCCTTAAGGGGGAACTATTACAATATATCACCGCTCATGAAGCCGGTCATGCCTTTGGTATCAAGGATGCCAATTTTGGAGAGTACGCCTATCCTATTGAAAAAACAAGGGATAGGGATTGGCTCAAGACCATGGGACATACCCCGAGTATTATGGGTTATGCACGCCACAATTATGTGGTCCAGCCCGAGGATAGAATCCCCCCTTCATTGCTTATCCAAAAAGTAGGTCCCATGGATCAATACCACATTCAATGGGGATACCGGGAAATTCAAAATGTTCGGCGGTCGAGCGATGAACTTCCCATACTGGAACACTTGGTACGGCAACAGGACAGTGTACCCTGGTACCGATATAATCTCAATCAATATGAAAGGGTCGGACCAGGGACCCTAAATAATGTGATGGACAATGACGATCCTATTGAAAGTACGCGTTTGGGCCTGAAGAATATGGAACGAGTGATGAAAATACTGGATGAAATGTACCGCAGTGGAAAAATGGACAGGTCAGTTCTGGAAAGAAGGTTTACAGCGACATTGGAACTATGGTATGGGGAGATGCAACATGTTTTGAGCTTGGTTGGCGGTTATTCGATTCAGTACAGGTCCCTTGGACAACAAGGGAGAGTGTACAACCCCATTGATAGGGAGGACCAAGAGCAAGCATTGTCTTTTTTTATAGAACATGTGATTAACCCACCACATTGGTTGACACATCCCAATTTCCTTATTGGTAATCGGTTTTCCACTCATCCAGATGAATTGATGGATTACCAACAAAAGCTTGTACTGAAACTGTTCGGACCGCACCGAATGAAACGATTGGAGTGGATGGAGGAAGCCCTGGGTTTTAGGGATTTGACCGAACAGGTTTTAATAGGTTTTCAAACAACGCTTTTCCAAACAAAAGGTATCAACGACCGTCGACGTCAGGAGCTACAAAAAGGATTTATAGCCTTATTGGTCAAGGTAATCGGGGAAGGGATGGGCCACTCGGACAAACTGGGCAACTTTGGATATTCTGAACAGGCCAAGGGACTTTTTATGAAAGCGTATACCACGTTGAAAACTGATTTGGAACTTTCCCTGGAAAGTGATTCATTTTCCCGCAATGCAGGTCATTTAAGACATTGTCTCCTGATAATGGAGCAAGCGTTCCCCTAGATTTTTGAATTAGTCAAAGAAAAGGAGCCATTATCGGCTCCTTTTCCCATTCTAACTATGAAAACAAACTATTGCCTGTACAGTGGCGTGTCACAAACAGTACCATTTTTGGCGAATATATATTCACCGGTTTCATAGGTACATTCCTGTGTACCTTGCAGGGTACAGCTATCTTCAACTTCCTGGCATGGGGCCGGGCTATTGATGTAATTTTGGACAAAAGATTCATCTACTGTATCGTTTGTCGTAAAGGCGCTGGCTGCGACAGCAAGTACTACAGCCAACCCTGGAATCAGAAATTTTGTTTTACTAAACTTCATAATGATAACATTTAAATTAATACTATGATCTACTCTCTTTTACGGGTTTTCGATCGCATTCCCGTTACTGGCCAGTAATATTTTCTTGTTCCCCATAGGGAGTGTGGTCCACAAACCCTTCCCTAAAATTGTAGACAGAGAGTGCATTGTCAATCAAGGCCACTAGACGGCCATCATTTACACTGAACCCATGGACCTTTTCCTTTCCCATATGATAGAGGTAGAAGCTATATCTATAGGTAGCATCACTCCAGTTATAAACATCGATGATGGAAGCGACCTTTAGAATTTCCCGATTCTCATTTTTACCGAGTCTATCCGATGCTATGAACATAAAGTTTTTGTACATGGTCGCCTTGGTATTGACCACGAGGGGTGGCGATTTCATTTTGGATGTTTTGGATCGATCGAGTTGGGCAATCTCAATTCGGGCTTTTTTGACGGTGTCAATCGTCTGTTGTCGTTTCAAGGTTTTTAACCGAGAATCCATGGTCATGAACTGGTTACGATAGAAGTAAACATATCCCAATCTGGTTTTATCAGGGGTCGTTAGCATGATGCCATCGACATCGAAAACTCCATCAATCTGTCTTTGTAGAATCTCAGGATGCAGCTCAACAGAGAAATGATCCCTTTTTTCAAGGAGGCCCAATGTGACCGTTCTTGTATCGTTTTGCATGGTTTTTATGTAAATCCTGTTACTGTCGAGAACCAAGGATTTCGTAAAATATGCTTCGTTACGCATCCAGGGCCCAGCCACCCAGTTGTTGGTCGAACCACGGAATATATAAGGAATCGAACCGTCCAACACAAAGAAAAAAGGCGGTTGTACTTGAACATGGACGTTTTTAAAAGGAAGGTCCGTATTCGACAATTTTAATTTAACATGTGCCGTATCCCTTGTGGCCAGATTGATTTTCAAGAGGTGGAGGGGGGCTGTGGAATTACCAAGGTATACCATATCTTTCCCAAGACCTGCGACATAATAGGAATTGAACCCTAGGTCTATGTCATATTCCTTGATGACAGGATGTGGAGGGAATCTTCGAATGAAAGCATTGTTGCGGTGCACCTGTTCTTCTGAAGAAAGGAACAGGATTACCATAAGGCCGATGCTCATTACAATGGTTCCCAGTAGTTTTATGTAAACATTGTTCAACATCATATTGAGATTGGTTTACGGGTTGAATAGTTTGTCAATTGTAGGATGGCAATAATGGAAAGCACCCAAAAGAACAGATTAAATACAATGTGCTCCGTCCATCCTAAATCTTCCAGAACTCCCCCACAGGAGCAAGGGATGTAGTCACTGAAGTTCAGCACCAATATGATATAGGTTGTGAACATGGTCATCAGGCCCAATGTCATAAAAAGAGCCTTATATCGGGTGGATTTCATTGATAATAGTATGGCCAGCATATATTCAGCAAGTGGAACAAGCCATGCCACCCAATTTGCGTATGCTGTCAATATTGGAGATTGCCCCAATTGTACCCTGAACTGTTCAAAGTCCATCAGTTTGCTTGTGGCCGCATAGACAAAAAGCAAAACATATAGGAAGCATATCAGCTCTACGATGACCCCCTTAGCTTTTATGTTTTTTACACTGTACATTGTAACTATCTGATTTACAATGTAAAATTAAGGAGTGTGATGGATCCCTAAGGGATTATTTTGGCTCTGAGAAGGATTATTTTGACGATTTTCTCAATGCTGTGGGACTATATCCATACTTTTTTTTGAACTCTCGGGCTAAATGGTTACCCTTTTTAAATCCTACCATTTTTGCGATGGAACCGATGGTCTTATTGGAGTGTTCTATCAAAACATGGGCTCTTCTGAGTCGCTCATTTTTTTGATATTGAAAGGGAGTCATAGCATATAATTCCTTGAACCCCCTCTTGAATTTGTATTCGTTGGTCCAGCATAATTGGGCAAGGGTTTTTATTGATGGCAAGGGTTCGTCCAAATTGTCCAGAATATAATCCTTTACCCTTCTTAGGTTATCAAAGTCGACCATATTGAGGAGAGGCTCTTCTTTGTCCATCTTTTTAGATAGAAGTTTATGATCCTGCAGTTGTAGCTCTACCTTCTTTTTTATCTTTCTTTCCTTAATTCCTTTATTTTGGACCATATCAAAACTGGTTATGATGGTTCTTTCTTTATTATTTGTATTATTCAGAAAACGAATGATATGGCAATGAGCAGGTAGCTCCAACCCCGATTGTTCCATAAAGGTCAGGTTTACGGTCATTTCCGAAATAGAGGAACGGTTCAATTCCTTCAATAATTTTTTCCATCCTTTTCGGGAATCATTGGTCAATAGATTAATGAATGGAGTATCAAGCAAGGCCGTTTTATCATATCCTAGCAATTCTTCCACTTTATAGTTCGTTTTTATTATCTGGCCACTATCGTTGATTTCAAAGAACATTTGAACGACTAAGTGGTAGGAATTGTGAAGGTTGACGAATGCTTGGTGCCTAAAGGCATCCTTTATTTCTTCGCTGGCACTGTTGGTCAAAAAGGTCAAAGCTTCCAAGATATCATCATTGTCCGACCGATTGATCTGATACGAGAAATTCCCATTGGAGATTTTGACCAATTGGGAGAAAATGTCTTCCAGTCTTTTTTTGTTTTCCGGTCGGTCCATGATTAAAATTTTATATTGATACTATTTAGATTTTGCGCTTAAGAGATTGTGAACAATAAACCGCTCAGCTTCTTTTATATCCTCGAACACTTGAGTTGACACAGTCGATATTTTGGTAATGATAAATTTGGAGAATGCCTGCTCCAAAGGGGTGGTTGCAACTAGCACGAGACATTTGATCAATCCTGTCCCCTCATTTGCCAAGTATCGCCAAGCATCCTTGTCCACATTTTTAAGACCTTTCAAACTGCACAAAATGTGATAGGGCTTTCCTTGTTGTAACCTTATTCTTTGTGCGACGACTTTTTTTGCACCAGAAAGATCTATATACGCTTGTTCTTTCCAAATGAAGAATAGTATATCCTTTTCTATCCACATGGTCGCAATTTCGGTTTCCACAAATCTTTTCATGCCCTTCCAGTTTCAAAATGGTCTTTTAAAGTAAAAAATTTTAAAACGAATAATTAACAAGAAAAATCTGATTTTTAACAGAGTTGGCTCTAAAATGTAAAAAAGTGGATCTGTAAAGGATTTTTTTGACCCGAACAAGCTTGTGAAATACAACACCCCATTGATTTTGATTAGTTTAAAACAGTTTTGTTTGAATGATAAAAATGGATGTTGGCATAGCTTTATGATTAAAATTTAGTTCAATTTGAGTTTAATTCCACTCTTTGTAGGGGAAACCACAAGAGTTCATAAAAACCAAAGACCAGGTCTATGTCCAACCTATGAAAGTTACAAATGGCTCACGGGGTACTTTTTAAAGATTATGGACATGAAATATCAAAAACTGCTGTCGGAATTTGAAGGCCAATTGGATCAACTGGATCATGGCGGAGAAGCCATTTCCTTCGAAGGAGGATGAAATCTATTTCTTCAAACATGTCAAGCCCCAGATCTTTAGTAAACTGATATATTACATCAAGTTGTTCAATATTGAGAGCAAACGTCCACTCAGGTTCAGATCATCAGGGTAATCCAGTAATTGATAAAACTCTTTATTTGTCCTTGGGATGCAATTGTTCTACCTTTCCGTTGAGTTGTGGCCTTCTCGGCTTTATGTATCGGCATACCGGATAACTTCCATAGGATAGTTTTTCTTTTTTTGAACCCATTGACTTTTAAAGTAATTTCAGACCCCTTCAGAAATAGCTTCATTTTTTTATCCCAAACCTTTATTGTAACAGAATGTTACAATAAAAAAATTACCATATCTTAGTGATATCATTCACAGGGATGATTTGATTTTTACTAGGCTGACCGTAACGGATGTAAGTAAAAATCAACCCAATAACAATAACACATAAACAACAACTAAACAAAATCAGGATGAAAAAAACAGTAAACAAACTAGGTAGGTTCCGCATTCAATTGATGTTGGTAATCTTGACCCTGCCATTAGCGGCCATTGGTCAAGAAGTAGGTTCCATGGAGCGACTGGTCTCTCCCGAAATTGCCGATGATAACACGGTAACGTTTAGAATTAAGGCGCCCAAGGCGGAAAAGGTGGTCTTATCCGGCAATTGGATGCCAATGGTAGGCGAGGGAATGGCCATGACCCGAAAGACCGTAGCGCTGACCAAAGGTGAAAACGGTGTCTGGTCCACCACGGTCGGACCGTTGGAGCCAGAACTTTATGGCTACACTTTTGTCGTAGATGACGTCAATACGTTGGATACCGCCAATTTGATGGTTGCCCGTGACGGCACATTCCGAACAGAAAACGTGTTGTACATTCCTGGGAAAGCCTCCGAACTTTATTGGGCCAAAACAGGGTCCAAAGGCACAGTTCACCAAGTTTGGTACGAGTCCCCGACCTTGGATCTAACCCGTAGAATGTATGTGTACACACCACCGGGGTATGCCGACAGCAACGAGAACTACCCTGTTCTGTACCTATTGCACGGTGGAGGTGGAGACGAAGAGGCATGGCCAACCCTTGGGGTTGCCAACCATATCTTGGACAATTTGATCAACTCAGGAAAAGCCAAACCTATGATCGTAGTGATGACCAATGGCAACCCGGACCAGGCCGCGGCTTTGACGGTAAGTCCTAAGTTGGAACCTTCAACGCAACCCGCAGGAGGCATGGCCAATATGATGTTCGAAAAAAGTTTGGTCAACGATGTGATCCCGTATATAGAATCACACTATAAAGTAAAGCCCAATAAAGAAAACCGTGCTTTGACGGGATTGAGTATGGGCGGCTTACAGACCATGAACACCACTTTTGAAAACCCTGAGCTGTTCGATTACATTGGTGTCATGAGCATGGGCTTTGCTGATCTCAGTCGTTTTGGAATCGAGGTCGATCATTCTAAAAGAGGAGAACAGATTGAAGCTTTAAAAGCTGCTGACCCCGAGCTGTATTGGATTGCATGTGGTACGGATGATTTCTTGTACCAAAGTGTCGTGGATATGCGAAATGAGCTGGACAAACACGATTTTGACTACACCTATCGTGAAAGTACCGGCGGACATACATGGTCCAACTGGAGAATCTATCTGTCGGAATTCGCACCGATGTTGTTTAAATAAATCGATTCACACCGAAAGGAATCTTTAAAAATTTAGAACCCTTCCAAGTCATAGAATTGGAAGGGTTTTTTCGTATGCGGCAATACAAAAGGGGATTACATCCGTAATTGCGTAAATCACATGTTACTCTAGATTTAATGAGTTGCTTAAAACACTGGAAACCTTTTTTTCATTATAACCTGCCTCGTTATAAATTACTCCCCCCTTTTTGTCAATAATTACAATCGTCGGTCCAGCCTGAACATTTAAAGATTTAGCTAACGGACCACCCATGTACAAACTGGGATAAAGCATATTGATCTTTGTTTTATAAGTTTTAAGTGAGTGGAGGGATGCTTCTTGCTCTCTGAACTCGACGCCGAATATCTTTAATCCTTTATTCCCATACTTCATATGGAGCATATTGATGGATGGAACGGCCTTGATACATGGCCCGCAATTCCTAAACCAAAACTCTAACATAACGACCTGGCCCTTAAAGCCAAAGGGCTTAATCAGATCATCACTGGCCATATCCGGTAGTTCAAGGTTTTTTACTGCGGCTGTATTGGCAGAATTCTCATTATCACCTTTGTCATTGTCGTGAGTTTGGAAAAACTCCGTTAATGAAACGCGTTTGTAATCAGGTAGTTCATTGCCTTCCCAGAACTCCTTTGGCTTTACATAATCAAATCTATAATTATAAAACGTCCGGGTAATATGGCCTGTGCTTCCATTTTCCATTTTCATTCGTTTGGGCAACAGATGGTCCTTATATATGTGTAAAACATACTTGCTGTCCTCATAATCCTCCTTCTGTGTTATTTTTCGCCTTTCCCAATCAAACCAACCATTGTGTATGGTTATTTTAAATTCATGATCATCGTTTGAAACCTTGTTGTCAATGAGCTCCATGGTAGTGGAATGGTTTGTCAACACCTCTGCCAAAAAGTTCCTTATGGGTACAAACGTTAATAAAAGCGGATTGTTGACAAGGGGTTTTTCGTTGACCATAACAAGCTTTTTCTTTTTAGAGCTTAGTAGCTGTCTTTTGCCATCGTACAATAATTTATCCTCATCATTTCCCAAATAATACCTTGGTGTTTTTAAAAGAGACCCTGATTTCAAATCAAAATAAATAAAATCCTCATGTGTGAGGTAGGTTACATTGCTCTCTTCCGCTTCCTTTTGTGAATCATAGGCAACGCTCTGGAGCTCCAACATTCGCTCAAGGCTTTTTTCCAAAATTTTGGTATCCTGTTCAGGGCTTTGTGAAAAGGAAAAGTGATGGAACAGGATGCAGAAGAATACAATCTTTAATTTCATAGGAACAAATTTTCCATCCTTTTGGAGGAGGATGGTTTTTATAATCATCAAGTAGGGGGAATTTGTAGCTGAACGGTTCTTAAGTTAGCAATAAGGATTTGATTGCGAGTGGTTTTGGGAATAAATTAGGAAGTAATAGGAGTCGGATTGTGCTAACTTTTTTATACCTGGGCCAAATGCTTTCAAGAATTCACTAATTTGCCACAAAGGAGGAAAATATGCTCACTGCCGAACAAAAGCTAAAGGAACGTATCAAGGAACTTACCTGTTTGTACGAGGTAACTTCCCTCATTGTAAACTGTGATTACGATGATATGGAAACCGCATTGCTCGGCATTGTACAGTGTTTGCAGCGTGCTTGGCAGTTTAATGAGGACACTTATGTGCTCTTGTCCAACTCTGATTATTTTATAAAGACGGAGGAGAAAGGAGAAGACTACGTGTTTTTGGAGTCGTTCATCACCGTGTTCAATAAACCCAGGGGTGAAATCAAAGTGGGGTATCCCTCCCCCAAGTACCAACTCAAGGATTTTTTGGAGGAAGAACAGCAACTGTTGGACAATGTGTGCCTAAAAGTGGGCAATCTGTTGGAGCGGAAGGAAATCAAGGAAAAGGAAGAGCATATACGCCGACAAGTGGAACAATCCGATCGGCTGCGTATCCTGGGAGAGATCACAGCCGGAATCGCCCATGAGCTCAATACGCCACTGGCCAATATTCTTGGTTTCACCGAGTTGTTGAAGGAGCGCGTCAGCAATGACCCACAAGCGTCCAAAGATTTGGACAAGATCATCACCAACACCATATTTTCTCGCGAAGTGGTCAAAAAGCTGATGTTCTTTGCCTGCGAAATGCCCGAAACACGGGAAGTCATCAATGTGGTAGAGGTAATAGAGGAAGCCATCAACATGTTACGGACCACGTTGCGCCAAAATGAGGTAGCCTGCGAATTTCAACATTCCCAGGACACCATCGAACTTCGTATCGATAAAATCCAGCTGACCCAAGTGGTCTTCAATCTTATTGTGAACGCCATCTATTTTGCGCCGCCCAAAAGCGTTATTTCCGTTTCTTTGATGATGGAAAAAGACCATGTCATTTTAAAAATTGCCGACCAAGGCCCTGGCATACCGGAAGCATCCAAAGCACATATTTTCGACCCCTTTTTTACTACCAAACCCGTGGGCGAGGGATCGGGATTGGGACTTAGTGTAGTGCACGGCATTGTACAGAGTCACCAAGGGAGTATTGCAGTTAGGCCAAATACCCCAACAGGAACTATCTTTACATTAAAATTCCCAAAAAAGTAAGCGCCTTGTTGAAAAAGGAGAACATATTGCTGGTTGATGACGACATCGATATTTTGGAGCTGCTACAACGGCATTTAAAATCGATGGACTATCACACGTACAAGGCCATTTCGGTAAAGGAGGCATTATACATTTTAAAGGATACTGAAATAGACCTGTTGGTGACCGATATCAATATGCCTGATATTGATGGGCTGCAATTGGTGAAATATGTGGCCGAACATTTTCCAAATATGCCGAAGTTGGTGGTGACCGGTTTTCCTTCCGTTGAAGATGCCTCCAGCGTAATCGAACATGGGGCGACCGATTATTTGACCAAACCTTTTACAAAGGCCGAACTCGAAATGGCCGTAAAAAAAGCCTTGGCGCATAAGGAAGCAAAGGAAACCTTTAAAACACCAACGGTAAACCCCATCCCCAGCAATGGCTATGCCGATATGATCGGGACTTCCGAAGCGTTCCAAAAAGTTACCGAGATCATAGATCGGGTAAAGGACAACAGGGCCACGGTTTTGGTGCGTGGAGAGAGCGGCACGGGAAAAGAACTAGTGGCACGGGCCATCCATTATTCGGGCAAATTCGCACGGGCGCCTTTTATAGCTGTGAACTGTGGGGCCATACCCGAGAATTTGTTGGAAGCCGAACTTTTCGGTTACACCAAAGGTGCTTTTACGGGCGCGAACGAAAACCGTAATGGATTTTTCCAAGCGGCGCACAAGGGCACTATTTTTTTGGATGAAATTGGAAATGCCAGCCTGCCGGTTCAAAATCGATTATTGAGGGTGCTTCAAGAAAAAGAAGTGACCAAGATCGGTTCGCAAAAACCTGAAAAATTGGATGTTCGGGTCATTGCTGCAACCAATAGCGACTTGAATGAGCTGATCCAAAAGAAAACCTTTCGTGAAGACCTTTTTTACCGTCTTTCCGTGGTTACCGTAGAGGTGCCACCGCTCAGGGAACGTATTTCCGATATTACTTTGTTGGTCGATAAATTTATGCAGAAGTACGGCATTGAGTACAAAGATCGTTTTGTCCGCATTACCGAGGATGCTCTTGATGTTCTGGAACGATATTCATGGCCAGGGAATATCCGGGAACTGGAAAATGTGGTGCAGCGCGCCGTGATCATGTGCGATGGCAAGATTACATTGGAACACCTTCCCGATGAATTAAAGTATAAAATCGACTTTCCCGATAAGGGTTTTAAAACGCTTCAGGAAAAAGAAAGGGAATATATTCAGGAGGTTCTTCTATCCGTTCAGGGCAACAAGACCAAGGCCGCCGAAATTTTGGGGATCAACCGAAAAACACTTCGCGAAAAACTCAAATAATCGCTGGGGCATTCTGCCCCGGCCGGGTAAAAATTACCCGCACCGACTTCTTTTATTTAATATGATTTTATTTATAGTTGATTGATAATCAATTAAATAAAATTAAAATCCACTCGTAACATATCCAAATGGCACAGGCTTTGCCCTTTACTGTACAAAATGCTGGGATGCTATTTTTTTGGTATCCCGTCCGTTAAGAAATGAAAATGAAATACGGAAGCCTGATCATGGAGAAAAAGGATTATCTAACGCTTAAAAGAATATTGAACTTCCATAGGTTCTATGAGGATTATGCCCATAAGGATGCCTTGGAACAGTTGGGCGAGAGAATAGACGGGGCTTTGGTAGAGGATGAGTCGGACATGCCGGACGATGTGGTTCGTTTGAACTCAAGGGTCACGGTGGAATTTGCACCAGGGGCCCAACAAACGTTCCAGTTGGTTCCCTCTACACGGGGAGACCTCAAGAAAGGCAAGGTCTCCGTGGTGAGCACTTTTGGGGCGAGCTTGGTAGGACTTGCGGAGGGGGATCAAATACAGTTTGGTTTTCCCACAGATGTACAATCATTTAAAATAACCGGTGTAGAGCAGTCACACCAATTATTGTCCAGTTTTGACTTTTAAGAAAATAGTGAAAACAATTATAAACCCTAAATATTAAATAGTTATGAGAATTATAGTTTTAGCAATTCTGTTCGTGGTAGCGACCACAAATATCAATGCACAAAGTGCAAACCCACAAGAGATCAAGGTTGGTGACGTCCTGGAAATTGGTCGTCCAGATGCACCCCAATTTCAACATATTGATTTTCCAAGGGCAAACTTCATCATAAAAAAAGGAGGGATCGCCAACTATAAAAGAGTAGTGGGGAACAAAGTGGTAGTGACCGACATCAAAGAGAAAAAAGATGGAACCGTTGTTGTAAAGATTAAAAAGACGGATGGAAAAAGGTTTTTTAACAGTCACCCAGTGGTTAAAGCTGATTTAAAGAATGCACTCGAGTCTGGCGAGTTGAGTGTACTGTAGTAGTTGATTGATGATATCCGCCCGGCTCAAGCATTAGGTTTGCTCAATTAGAATGGTTAGCTAATGGCCGGGTGGATTTGCATCCCCGTAAAAATTTTAATATCATTCACTTATATTTAATTTAATTCATGTAAAAAGTAGAAAGGATGCCAAAAAGAACGATAAGACAACGAATTCATGCAGGTTTTGTACTCGCAGCAGCATTTTTATTGGTTCTTGCATCCAATCGGTTGAACAACCGAAACTTTTCTACAGTGGAGCATGGAGTGGATTCTGTGTTTGAGGACCGCTTGGTTGTTCAGGAATATATTTATAGGCTGAACAATTTGTTTCATGAAAAGGAAATGTTCTTGGCATATAATTCATTGGATGAAAAATCGCTTCCACAATATCCTGAGATAAAGACTATTTTGGCCGATTTCGAAAAGACGGATTTGACCCGTGAGGAATCGTTACAATTAACAAGTTTAAACGAAAATTACGCAGAACTCAAAACCTTGGAAGAGAAGCATTTGAATGACCAGGCTTCTGAAGAGGATATCACTGCGGTTTTGAACAGCATCAGCACAAATCTGGACGAACTTGCAGAGGTCCAACTTTCCGAAGGGAGACAATTGACACAACGCTCCAAGAGATCTTTGGGCATGAACGAACTGTTGTCCCGAATTGAAATTGTATTCCTGATAATTATAGGAATCCTTTTTCTCATCATCGTTTTTTATCGTGATAAACCCAATATGGAATTGGTGGAAGACGAGGCTTAATCTACTTCCAATATCTCCTGTTCTGTACCATTAAAGGTAAATCGCTCCCCTTTTTCTTTTCCCAACAACAATTTGGCAATAGGGGCATTTGTGGAAATACAGTACACAACCGTGTTATTTTGGTTGAAAGCCCCAGCGGAAATAGCTAAGAAATAATGTGCCATACTGGTTTGTACCAAGGACCCCAGCCGTATTTTCCCGGAAGTGCCATCAATATTGATTTTACTGAGAATGCCGCGCGTAGTATCGATTTCCTGTAATTGTTGCCCGAGCTTTTCCTGTTCCAACTGTACCATGGCCCTACCCGTCTCATGTTTGTCCCCTGCTGAACTTTTGGTTTCGGAGCCCAAGGATTCCTGTAGCTCCCCACTCTGTTTTTTAAGGCGTTCCGAGCGTTCGTTCACATAGTCCCAACAAAATTCCAATAGTGCTTTTTTCATAATTTGGTTATGCAAAGGTAAGTCGGAAAACAGTTTCCGAATCGGGAACCGAACGTACTTGGATGCTCCCCCCGTGAAGTTGCATCACTCTTTTGGAAAGGCTTAGCCCAATTCCGGTACCTTCACTCTTTGTGGTAAAAAACGGGACAAATATCTCGTCCATTACTTCGGGAGGAATACCGGGTCCGTTATCACGAATATCTATGAATTTGGAGCCGTTTTCATCAATTCCGGCAATCATTTGTACTTTTCCTGCGTTTGTGGACTCTACCGCTTGCAAAGCATTTTTTCCCAAATTGATCAGTACTTGGGAAATTTGTTTCTCATCAATGTAAAATTCCAAATCCTCTGGATGGCAAACGGTGGCGAACTCACTTTCCCCATCCACCAACCTGGCCGACATCAGCACGTCGATTTTTTCCAGAAGGTCCTTTCCCTTGACCAATGACTTGTTGGGTTCCGGTACATGCAGTAGGCTCCTGTACGATTGTACAAAGTCCATCAGGTCGCCTCCTTGCTCTTTGATCACTTCCAGGCCCTTTAAGGTGTTTTTGATCTGAACCTCTTCCAGCTCCTCCATTGGGGTGATCTTGTCACCCTTTCGGTAATACTTTATGATGGAATCCGATATAGAGGCAATCGGGGTAATGGTGTTCATAATCTCGTGGGTCAGCACGCGAATAAGCCTTACCCAAGACTCGGTTTCTTTTTCGTCAAGCTCTTTATGGATATCTTGTACCACGACCAATTGCAAGGACTGACCGTTCAACATCAACGGAGTGGACTTGAGCGCCAATTGAATTTGTTCCCGTTCGTTGGACAATTGGAACAACTTGCGTTCAAAGGGATTGAAATTTTTAAATATCTGGTAGAGGGTTTCATCAACCTGCTTTAATTGTTTAATATGGTTCAAAGGAGTGTAATCCAACAACTTTTCCAAGGTAGGGTTGGCAAAAAGGATGTGGCCTTTCTCATTATAGGTCATGATGCCGATGCTCGCCTGTTTTAGGATTTCTTGATAGTACTGTTC
Source organism: Flagellimonas aurea (assembly GCF_017313785.1). Lineage (GTDB taxonomy): Bacteria > Bacteroidota > Bacteroidia > Flavobacteriales > Flavobacteriaceae > Flagellimonas > Flagellimonas aurea. Next base: position 362,088 of record NZ_JAFLNL010000001.1, on the reverse strand, counting down.
CCGTATCTGGAGTTGCATATGTACCTCTTGGATAAGTCCATTTACACGGTTTAAACTTTTGTTCAGCTCTTTGAAAGACTCAATGGTAACACCTTCGGGAAACCGAAGGGTGAAATCCTCGTTTTTAATGGCATCGAAAAAATAGGCGATTTTGCGGTTGGTCCGGTTGATAAATGTTATCAATGAAAACACCTGTGCCACTAAAAAAAGCACACAGAGCCCGAAGAAAAAATACCATTTAAAAGCCACTGAAAATGCCAATACAACAGCAGTAATGGTTATAAAAATAACCCTGAGAATAAGTTGTATATAAAAATTTCTACTGGCCATAGATCACTTTTTTTTCAACTTATTGTAGAGCGTTTGGCGAGAAATACCCAATTGTTCCGCAGCTGCACTATAGTTTCCCTCGTTCTGCTCCAAGGCCCTGTTGATCATTTGTTGCTCCATTTCATTTAGGGTCATGGGTTCGCTGTCCATGGATTGCATGGGCTTGGCATGCAGCAAAAAATCCGATGGTTTAAGTACGTTACCGTCAGATAATATTACGGCACGTTCCATGGTATGTTGCAGCTCCCGTACATTTCCGGGCCAGGGGTATTCCATCAGTTTCTCCTGGGACGCCTGGTTCATTCGTAGGCCCGATTTATCGTATTTGTGAGCAAATTTTTTCAGGAAAAAATCGGCAAGCACCAAAATGTCCCCATCGCGTTCGCGAAGTGGTGGCACCTCAATATGAATGGTGTTGATACGGTACACTAGATCTTCCCGGAAGAGTCCATCGGCAACCATTTGCTCCAAATTGCAGTTGGTCGCACATATCAATCTGATATCTACTTCTGTAGGCTTATTGGAACCTACGCGTACCACTGATTTGTTCTGGATGGAAGACAATAATTTGGCCTGCATCTGCAATGAAAGGTTTCCGATTTCATCCAAGAACAAACTACCTTGATGGGCGGCCTCAAACTTGCCCGCTCGATCTTCCTTGGCATCGGTAAACGAACCTTTGGTATGGCCAAAAAGCTCGCTTTCGAATAAATTCTCAGCAATGGAGCCCATATCCACACCTATAAAAACTTCATTTTTTCTGTTGGAAAGACGGTGCAGCTCACGGGCTATCAATTCTTTTCCAGTGCCGTTCTCACCCGTGATCAGCACATTAACGTCGGTTTTCGCAACCTTGGCCACGAGGTTGAGCACAGAGGTCAGTGCTTTGGACTGGCCGATGATAAAATTACGATCCTGATTAATGACCTGTTTTAAATTGTTCTCCTTTTTCTTGAGGTTGTGTATTTCCTGCTTCGATTTTCGAAGTTCGTAAGCAGATTTCACCGTGGTCATCAACCGCTCGTTGTTCCAAGGTTTCAGAACAAAGTCAGAAGCCCCCTGTTTTAATGCCCTTACCGCCAAATCAACGGCCCCGTAGGCGGTCATCATAATTACCGATGTGTTAGGGGACCTTTTTTTAATTTCGTTGAGCCAATACAATCCCTCGTTTCCGGTGTTGACACCAGCGGAGAAGTTCATGTCCAACAATACAATGTCCATATCCTCAAGATTTGGAAAGGAAGAAATCTGGTTGGGGTTGAAGATGGTTTGAACACTTTTATACTCAAACTGTAAAAGAATTTCCAGAGCACTCAGCACACTCTTATTATCATCGACCACTAAGATTTTGGCATCAATCATTGGATAACAGTATTCAAATGGACAGCTAAAACTAGTAATTGCTTCAATATGGTCTGCCTTACTGTAAAATATTTGGACATTTTTTGTACAAAATTTTTACACCTGCTTTATCTTGAGAACACTTTATCAAGTGTAACTGTCTGATAATCAATTTTAAAATATTTTGGCATAAGAATAGAATACAGTTTGGCACAGTAATACACTATGAATCTAAAAATAAACATAACAACCTTTTTATTATTGGCTTCGTTCCTTGGGTTTTCCCAAGAGGTATGGACGTTGGAAGAATGTGTGGCTTATGCCATCGAACACAACCTTCAGGTAAAGAATACCTCGTACAACAATGAATCCAGCAAGGAATCTTATCGGCAGTCCATACGTGACCTGTTGCCATCGGTAAGCGGCTCCACCGACTATACTATACGATATGGTAGGTCCGCCGACCCCCAGACCAACGATTACGTGAACACGGAATTCTTCAGCAACAACTATTCGCTCAATGCCAGTTTGGACCTGTTCCGCGGTTTTCAAAAGATGAATTCGATAAGAGCGTCAAAATTTATTTATAAGGCAACCCAAGAGGACATTCTACAGGAAAAGTTCTTGTTGGCCTTTAGGGTGATGAGTGCGTTTTACGATATCAAGTTCTTTCAAGGCCTAGTGAACAATACTTTGGAACAATTGGAAATTTCACAGGCCAATTACGATTTGGTCGAAAAACAAGTAGAATTGGGATTGATGGCAGGGGCCGATCTTTACGAAGCTGAATCCAACCTTTTGGGGGATAAGTTTCTATTGACCCAGAACCGCAACCAATTGACAAATGCCAAACTGGTGCTTTTACAAGAAATGAACCTGATCGGCGCTACGGACATTGAGATCCAAGAAACCCTTGAAGAGACCTTGCCCAACCGAGAAGTGACCTTGGATTCGCTGTATCGGTCGGCCCGCGGATTTGTTCCCTTGGTAAAGGCACAGGAGTATCGTGTTTCCGCGGCCAAAAAGCAGATGCAGGCCACAAGGGGGGACCTATTCCCCTCTTTATCCCTTTTTGCAGGTTACGGAACCAGTTATTTTGAGACCAATGTGGATGAGGATGGCAATGTAATTCCATTTAAGACCCAGTTCAACGACAACCAATCCAAGTTTGTCGGTGCCCAGTTGAACATTCCGATTACCAATGGGTGGGCCAATCACTCCAGGGTAAAACAGCAAAAGATAGCTTACATGCAGGCCAAGAACAACCTTGAGATACAAGAGCAGGAACTGTTCAAACTGTTGCAACAATTGGTCCAGGACAACCGTGCACTTATTGCGGAATATGAGCAGAGCCTACAAAAGGTCGATGCACAGGAATTGGCCTTCACCATTGCTCAAAAAAGATATGAAAAGGGATTGATCAATGCGTTGGAACTGTTTCAGGCCAAGAACCTTTTCGGTGTGGCACAGAACGAGAACTTACAGGTGGGATTAAGGTTAAAAGTCAATCAAAGTACCATTGATTTTTACAGCGGTCTGCCCATATTTAACATCAACTAAAATAAACCATGGATATACAATTAGAGAAAAAGAAAGGACTTAAACTCAAGCATTACGGCTACATCGCTTTGGGCATATTGCTCTTGTTCGTTGGCTATAAGTTGATTTTTGCCAGCTCCATGTCCACCTTTAGGACAGAGAAGGACCGCTTGTCCATCTCCTCGGTGACCGCGGGCAAATTTGACGACTACATAACCATAAATGGGAACGTGGCACCTATCGCCACCATTTATATGGATGCCTATGAAGGAGGCCGGGTATCCGAAAAATTGATCGAAGAAGGTTCCATGGTCAAGCAAGGGGACATTATTCTTAAATTGGAGAACATGGCCCTGTACGAGCAAATTTTGGCAAGCGAAAGCAACTTGGCCCTTAAACAGAACGATCTACGTTCCACCAAACTTACTTTTGATTCCAGACAAGTGGAGGGCAGAAAATCCTTGGCCACTGCACAATACGATGTGCAACGCTTAAAACGAGCTTACGAGCAGAACAAAGAGCTATATGAAGAGGAACTGGTTTCCAAGGAAACATACCTAAAATCAAAGGAAGATTACGAATTGGCACAAAAACAATACGAAATAGTAAAGTTACAGACCGAGCAGGATGATGAATTGAGAGAAACCTCATTAAAGGGACTGGATACGGACCTAGATCGTATGCAGAAAACATTGTCCATGGTCTACGAGCGGTTGGACCATTTGAACGTTCGAGCCCCGGCCGATGGCCAATTGGGCTTTTTGGATGCCGAGATAGGCCAGAACATTTCTCAGGGACAGCGTATCGGCCAGATCAATGTACTGACCGATTTTAAAATCGAAGCGGATATCGATGAGCATTATATTGACCGTGTAAAGAGAGATCTTTCCGCTTCTTTGGAGCGAAATGGAAACGAGTACAAACTGCGCTTGCGCAAGGTGTACCCCGAAGTACGGAACGGCAGGTTTAGGGTCGATTTGGTTTTTGTGGACGAAAAACCCGAAACCATAAGAGCAGGTCAGAGCTACAACATACGATTGCAATTGGGCGAATCCAACGATGCCATGTTGCTTCCCAAAGGAGGTTTTTTCCAAAGCACGGGAGGACAATGGGTCTTCGTGGTAAGTCCCGATGGCAATGAGGCCATTAAGCGCAATGTGCGATTGGGCAAACAAAACTCAAGATATTATGAGGTCCTTGAGGGGCTTCAGCCTGGAGAACAGGTCATTACCAGTAACTACGATAGTTTTGGCGATGCGGAACGGATTGTATTGAAATAATCCGCAGAAATGTAACAATGAGCAAAAATGAACAGTCTTTAAAAAGCAATCAAACAACCATTACAATGATAAAAATTACAGATCTTAAAAAAAGTTTCCGAACAGAAGAAGTGGAAACCTTGGCCCTAAATGGCGTAAACCTTAAGGTTGAAGAAGGGGAATTTGTGGCGATCATGGGCCCCTCCGGATGTGGAAAGTCGACCTTGTTGAACATTATAGGGATGTTGGACAACCCCACGCAGGGAAGCTACAACTTCGCAGGGCACGAAGTCGGCGGATTAAAGGAAAGTCAACGCACCCAATTGCGAAAGGGGAATCTGGGCTTTGTGTTCCAGAGCTTTAACCTGATCGATGAGCTCACCGTTTTTGAAAACGTGGAACTGCCATTGATCTACCTTAAGATGAACAAGGCCGAGCGCAAAGAAAAAGTGCAGAAGGTACTGGAACGCATGAAAATCGCACACCGAGAAAAGCACTTTCCCCAACAACTTTCCGGGGGGCAACAGCAAAGGGTTGCCATCGCAAGGGCCGTGGTCACCAATCCAAAACTGATCTTGGCGGATGAGCCGACCGGTAACCTGGATTCCAAAAACGGTATAGAGGTAATGAACCTGTTGACCGAGCTGAACCAAGAGGGGACCACCATTGTTATGGTAACACACTCCGATAGGGATTCGCATTATGCGCACAGGGTAATCAATTTATTCGACGGTCAAATCGTGACCGAAAGTCAGAACAAACCATTAAAGGCCATGATATAGGAGTTTATGTCATCAATCAAAAAAACGATCAAATCAATCACATGTTCAGGAACAATCTAAAGGTAGCGTGGAGAAATCTCAAGTCCAATAGACTTTTTTCAATAATTAATATAGTGGGACTTTCTATAGGCCTCACTATTGTGATGTTGCTTTTTCTGTTCATTTCCTACGAAAGGAGCTTTGACTCCATGTTTCCAAAGAAAGACAGGATCCAACGGGTTTTATTAAAAACCAATGGAGATTTTGGTTTTGAGACCTGGGCCACAGTACCTCCGGTAACGGCCTTGGCCATGAAAGAAGAGGTGACGAATGTGGAAAGTGCCGCAAGGTTGTTGAAACATAATTTTGGCGACCCCGCCTCATTGCGCATTAATAATCAAAACTTTACCGAAAACCTTTTTTATTGGGTAGATAAGGAGCTGCTTACCATTTTTGATATTGAAATGGTTAAAGGAAGTTCTACCGGCGCCTTGGACAGACCCGGTACGGTAATTCTTTCCGAAAAAGCCGCCCAAACCTATTTTGGCGACCAAAATCCGATCGGACAAACCATAGTGGTCGATAACGATCGTGAGCTTGAGGTAACAGGAATATACAAGGATTTCCCTGAAAACAGTACCCTTGATGCGGACATTATGGCCTCGAGCAACGGATATTGGTTCTACGACAGAAAATCTTGGAGCAATGCCAGTTTTGAGACTTATTGTTTATTAAAGAAGAATGTTTCCGTAGAGGCCACTCAGGCACAAATTGACCAAATGCTGAAGGCAAATATTGAAAAAGAGGGCCAATGGTACACGTTTGGTCTACAACCTTTGGAAAAGGTACACTTATATTCGGCATCTTTTGCTAGCGGTTATGCTTCCCATATCGGGGACATCAATGAGGTCCGCAACCTTACCTATTTAGCCATTTTGATTCTTTTGATTGCTTGTATCAACTACATGAACCTTACCACGGCCCGTTCCCAAAAGCGTTCCAAGGAAGTGGGAATAAGCAAAACCCTGGGAGCCTCTTCAAAATCCTTAGTGTGGAGATTTTATCTGGAAGCAGGACTCATCACGGCCATTTCCATTGTGCTGGGCATTATACTGACTCTGTTGTTATTGCCCGGTTTTAATGCCTTAACAAACCAAAGTTTGACCATGGATCTGCTGCTGACACCAGCTTTTGCATCCGCAACCTTAGGTGTATGGGGTATTACGACGCTAGTATCTGGCCTATACCCATCGCTTTACCTATCCAAGTTTTTGCCAAAGGAAATCCTATCACCTTCCTTAAATCGTGGAAAAGGGAATTTGGTGATCAGAAAAGGTCTTGTGGTAATGCAATTTGCCGCTTCGGCGGCCTTGATAGTTGGGGTTATGGTCATCTATCAACAAACAAAATATATCCAGAACAAGAACTTGGGTTTTGTTGCGGACAATGTGATGGCTATTTCTATTGGAGGATTGAGCGGGGAAGAAAAGCGTAATGCTCTGGAGCAAGAGTTTAAAAAACTCTCAGAAGTAACTGCTGTATCCATGGTACAGGGGTATCCCGGAATGGATGTGAGCGGACGGACACTTCGAAAAAAAGGCACGGACAATAAAGGGCTCAATATCCAGACCAACGTGAGCGATGCAGGTATTGTTGACGCACTCAAACTACAGCTTTTGGCAGGAGAGAGTTTGCCCGAATTCAAAAGTGAAACGGATACTTTGGTTGAAGTGGTCCTGAATAAAAAAGCGGTTGATTTTTTGGGGTATTCCCCAGAAGAGGCCATTGGAAAGGAAGTCTTTATCGGGGTTCCACAGACCATAGTGGGAGTGGTGGACGACTTTAATTATGAATCGTTGCACCAACCTATTGGAGCCTATGCATTTCACAATAATTCAGGAGAGGGCAAATCTTATATGCTTGTGCGGTTTAAGTCCGGCAATTTGGCCAACACTGTGGAGGAACTTAAAGGAACCTTTACCAAAGTCGTTACTAATCTGGATTTCAATTATTCCTTTTTGGATCAAAATATTGCAAGACTGTACGCCAAGGAAAAACGAACAGGACAGATTAGTGTTGTGTTCTGTATGTTGGCCATTTTTGTGGCCGCGTTGGGTCTTTTTGGCCTGGCGGCTTATACGGCGGAACAACGAAGAAAGGAAATTGGCATACGAAAGGTATTGGGAGCATCTGTGGCCAAAATAAGCCAAATGCTATCTGCTGATTTTACAAAGCTGGTACTGGTAGGTCTGGTCATAGGATTTCCGTTGGCCTATTTTTCCATGGAGAATTGGCTGGAAGGTTTTGCATATCGAATCAAGATTCAATGGTGGGTGTTTGCTTTGTCCGGATGTATTGCTTTGGGTATAGCCCTTGTAACGGTCAGCTTTCAGTCTATAAGGGCAGCGTTGGCCAATCCGACCAAAAGTCTGAAAGCAGAATAAAAAAATCAATCAAAAAACGATCAAATCAATTGTATGTTCAAGAACCACTTAAATATCGCATGGAGAAGTATAAAAAAGGACAAGCTCTTCACATTTATAAAAATAGGTGGGTTTGCCGTTGGTATCGCGGCCTGTCTTTTGATCACCCTTTTCATCGGCAATGAATCCAGTTATGATACCCATTACCAAAACAAAGACCACATATACCGAGTGGTGTTCCAAGGAGAGGTTCAAGGAGAGGTAATGAAGAGCACCCACTTTCAATTGCCTTTTTCCGATGCACTCCAATCTGATTTTGCCGAAATAACCAAGGCGGGAAAAGTGAACACCATTGAAATCTTTGGTGCGGGCAAACGAGGTTTTAGGATAAACGGGGCACAGGAGAACACTTTTGAAGAGAACTTCATCATTGCGGATCAGGAGGCTTTTGAGATTTTGGAAATCGAACTGGAACAGGGAGACCCGACAACTGCGTTGACCAATCCCAAAAGTATCGTGATTTCCAAATCCAAAGCGGATAAATATTTTCCCAGCGGCAACGCTTTGGAACAGCTTGTGTTCTTGGACAACGATACATCAAATCCCTATACCGTCACAGGTATCATGGAAGACATACCGGAGAATTCACATCTTGATTTTGATTTTATGCTTCCTGTGGAGGACACCAATGGAAGCTGGACCAACCAGAACTATTTTACCTATGTGTTGGTCAATCCGAACACCGATATTCGGGAATTGGAACAAAAAATGTCATCCATTGTTGAAAAATACATTATTCCGGCGCAAATGGAAAGGGGCCGCTCGGCCAGTTTTATAGATGTACTGCGGACCGCTGAGTACAAACTGCAACCGGTAACGGACATTTACCTGAAATCGGACCTAAAAATGCAGGATGGATTGAAGCATGGCGATGTCAAGTTTGTATGGCTCTTTGCGGCCATAGCCATTTTTGTACTGCTCTTGGCCATTATCAACTTTATCAATCTTTCCACGGCCAAATCGGCAAACAGGGCCAAAGAAGTGGGTTTAAGAAAGACCATTGGGGCATTTAGGAACAGTTTGGTCAACCAATTTTTGACCGAATCGGTCATGTTCAGTGTTATTTCCTTTGTGCTAGGTGTGTTCTTGGCTTGGGGACTGCTACCGTTCTTTAATGAAATCGCTTCAAAAGACATTGAACTCCCATGGAGCGATTGGTGGTTTGTGCCCGTATTGCTTGTTGCTGCATTGTTTGTAGGTGTTTTGGCAGGAATTTATCCGGCGTTTTACCTATCGGCCTTTAAACCGGCCAATGTTCTTAAAGGTTCCTTGAGCGTGGGCAGCAAAAGTGGCAGACTGCGCAGTGGATTGGTCATCTTTCAATTTACCACTTCGGTGATCCTCATTATTGGCACATTGATCATCTACCGCCAGATGGACTATATCGTCAGCAAGGAACTGGGATATGATAAGGAACGTGTGGTAGTGCTGGAGGGCACCCATATTCTTGACAACAAAATAGAATCATTTAAACAACAATTATCATCATTATCCCAGGTGAAAAGCGTGACATCCACCAACTATTTGCCCATTGATGGAGGGAGCCGAAATGGTAACACCTTTATGGTCGATGGCCAGGATGATGGAGGAAGAGGTGTAGCTGCACAGATTTGGAAGGTTGACTATGGCTATACCGAGACCTTGGGTATCCAATTGGATAAGGGCAGAACTTTTTCAAAGGACTTTGCCTACGATTCCATCAATTCGATAGTCATCAATAACAAAATGGCCGCAGAGCTTGGTCTAAAGGATCCAATCGGTAAAAAATTGGACAACAACAGCCAAGTTTTTGAGATTATAGGGGTGATAGAGGATTTTCATTTTAAATCCTTGAAAGAGGATATCACCGCATTGTCATTGGTCATCGGAAAGGACAATGGAGCTGTTTCGGTAAAACTTGAAAAGGGAAACCCGACCGATGCGCTCGCTGCCATTGAACAAGTTTGGAACAGAAATGTTCCTAATCAAGCACTCAACTACTCTTTTCTGGAGCAGGAATTTGCCCAAATGCACGAAGATGTACAGCGAATGGGCAAAATATTCAACAGTTTTGCCCTATTTGCCATTCTTGTGGCCTGTCTGGGCCTGTTTGCCCTATCAGCATTTATGGTAGAGCAGCGAAGAAAGGAGATAAGCATCCGTAGAGTGCTCGGCGCGCCCTTCCAAAATATTTATAAACTGCTCACTTTTGACTTTCTGAAACTTATCATCATTTCAATAGCGATCGCCATACCCATCGGTTGGTATTTGATGAACAGGTGGTTGGAAGGTTTCGCTTACAGAATCAGTATTGGATGGGAAGTTTTTTTAATGGCAGGGGTCATCGCCCTGTGCATTGCCGTACTGACCATCAGCTATCAATCCATAGGAGCGGCCTTTTTACAACCGACCAAAGGTCTGCGCAATGAATAAATCAATCAAAAAACACCATCGATCATGCTAAAGAACTATATTAAAATCGCCTGGAGAAACCTTGCAAAAAACAAGGGTTATACCATAATCAACGTAGGAGGTCTTGCGTTGGGCATGGCGGTAACGCTCATTATCGGCCTGTGGGTGCAAGATGAGCTGAGCTATAACGATTACAACACCAATAAGGACAAAATTGCCCAAATATTCCAATCCCAAACGTTCAATGGGGAAACCGGAACCGGGCCCGCTATCCCGAGACCATTGGAGAAAGCTTTTAGGGATGGTTATATGGATAATTTTGAGTATTTGGTGATGTCTTCTTGGACCACCTCCCAATATTTAAAATATAAGGAAACAAGCATTTCTCGCGAAGGCAATTTTATGCAGCGGGAAGCTCCCGAAATCCTTGATATAAAAATTTTGAAGGGAGAAAGGGACGGTGTTCGGGAAATCAACTCCATAATGTTGAACGAGTCCACCGCCAAGGCACTTTTTGGTGACGAGGAACCGATTGGAAAGGTAATCGAGGTAAATAGCCAATACGATATGATGGTCACGGCAGTTTACGAGGACCTCCCTTTCAATGCCTCTTTTAATGACACAGAATTCATAATGCCATGGGATAAATATGTCTCAGTGAACGAATGGATCAAAAATGCCGAAGATCAATGGGGGAACAATTCGTTTCAAATGTTTGTCCAGATCGCGGACAATACGACCATGGAATCCGTTACCTCAAAAATTCTGGAGGTAAAACAGAAGCTGAACGAAAACTCCAGGGAATTCAACGCCCAATTGTTTCTATTTCCAATGGAGGATTGGCACCTGCGCAGCAGTTTCGAAAACGGGAAGCAAGCAGGGGGCCGAATCAAATATGTTTGGCTGTTCGGAATTATCGGAGGGTTTGTATTGCTTTTGGCCTGTATCAATTTTATGAATCTCAGTACCGCCCGTTCGGAGAAAAGGGCAAAGGAGGTGGGGATCAGAAAATCCATCGGGTCTCAGCGCTCCCAATTGATCAACCAGTTTTTGGGCGAGTCCTTTTTGGTGGTATCATTTGCCTTTGCAATTGCTGTATTGATCGTTGTGGCGTCCTTGAACGGGTTCAATAATTTGGCAAGAAAAGAAATATCCTTCCCTTGGGGCTCCCTTGCATTTTGGGGTGTTTCCTTGGTCTTTATAACGGTCACAGCTCTTTTGGCGGGCAGCTATCCTGCTCTTTATTTATCCTCGTTCAGACCAGTGGATGTCTTAAAGGGAACTTTCAAGGCAGGCAAGCATTCCGGTTTACCAAGAAAGATTTTGGTGGTGGTCCAGTTTACCGTTTCCGTAGCGTTCATCATCGGAACCGTGATCGTAATGCAACAGATCAATTATGCTAAAAACAGACCCATTGGGTACGATAAGGAGGGGCTGGTCCAGATTCCGACCATGAGCCAGGATTTTACGGGCAAGTTTGAATTGATGCGGGATGAATTCATCAATTCAGGAGCGGTTGTGGAAATGTCCACATCCAGCGCCCCGACCACTAACATTTGGTCCAACCGGAGCGGATTTGTTTGGGAGGGCAAACCAGAAGGTTTCCAAGAAGATCTGGCATGGACCGAAGTGTCCCCTGAATATGCCAAAAGTCTCAACTTAAAGATTGTGGAGGGAAGGGATTTTTCACGGGAGTTCCCCTCGGACTCCAATGCCGTGTTGATCAATGAAACGGCCGTGAAATATATGGGGCTCAAGAATCCAATAGGAAAGTTTATCAAGGACGATGATGAGGAAGACCCATCACCACCATTAAAGATAATAGGCGTGGTGCAGGACATGATCGCACAATCGCCGTACGAACCAGTGAAACAAGGGATGTACGTTTTTGATAAATACGGCAATGCTTCCTATTACAATATGAGATTGAACCCATCCCAGAGTGCCAGCCAGAACATTACAGTAATCGAGAGGGTATTTAAAGAGCATTTCCCGAACATTCCCTTTCAGTACGATTTTGTGGACGAGGAATACGCTGAAAAATTTGCGTCCGAAGAACGGATTGGCACCCTATCCGGGATCTTCACCGCACTTGCCATTTTAATAAGCTGTTTGGGGCTTTTTGGACTCACCTCTTTTGTGGCCGAGCAGCGCACCAAGGAAATAGGGGTCCGAAAAGTACTCGGAGCCTCGGTATTCAATGTGTGGAACATGTTGTCCAAGGACTTTTTAAAGTTGGTGATTATCTCGTGTTTTATCGCGGTCCCCATCGCTTATTATGTGATGAACGGGTGGCTTCAAGAATATCCGTACAGGGTGATTTTGAAATGGTGGATTTTTGGCTTGGCCATGCTCGGAGCCCTCGCGGTAACGGTGCTCACGGTAAGTTTTCAGGCCATACGTGCGGCAAAATCCAACCCGGTCAAAAGTTTGAGAACGGAATAAGAACAGGATCATGATCAAGAACTATCTAAAAATAGCATGGAGAGGGCTTGTTAGGAGCAAGGTTTATTCAACAATAAACATTGTCGGCCTATCCATGGGACTTGCCGCCTGTATGCTGATAGTTCTTTATGTTGGCCATGAGCTGAGCTATGACAAGTTTCATGACGATGCCAGTAACATTTATCAAGCGGAAACTAAGATAACCTTTGGTAAGGACCCCATCCATATACCGTATTTGGATTATTCCGATGCCCCGGAAGGTAAAGGAAGTGTAGCAGGAATCCAAGAATACCTAAGATATCAAAAGGTTTCCGAAAATGTTATGGTTACCAATACAGAGAACCCTTCGTTAAAGTTTTCCGAGGATAAGGTTTTGTTCGCAGACCCAAACTTTTTTGAGTTCTTCAGTTTTAACCTTATAAAGGGCAACAAAGGAGAGGTATTGGCCAATCCCAACAGTATTGTTATTTCCGAAAGGACGGCCACAAAGTATTTTGCGGACAGCGATCCTATTGGAAGACCGCTACAGCTTTTTGGTGATGAGATATTTACCGTTACAGGGGTCTCAGCCGACCCACCTTCGAATTCAAGCATAGGTTTTGATTTTATCCTGCCCATTTCCAGTATGTTGGGAATGGAAAAATATAAGGAGGATATTGAACAAGGGCACTTGAACTTCACCACACTTTTCCTGTTGGATGGATCGGCCGACCCTAAAATGGTCGAGGCAGGCCTGCTAAATTCCTTTGGAAAGAACGCAGGTGATGATGTCCAAAAAAAATACCTGTTGAGGCCACTACAGAGTCTACATTTAGGTGAGGATTGGGCTAAAAACAAATACATCGGCATATTTCCATTGGTAGCCCTTTTGATTTTGATATTGGCATTGGTAAACTATGCAAGCTTGTCCACTGCCCGCTCCACAACACGTTCAAAGGAGGTCGGAGTCAGAAAAGTAATGGGAGCACCCAGAAGGGCCATTGCACAACAATTCTATTTCGAATCCGCGCTTTACACGATCATATCGTTCGTTTTGGGCTATTTTTTATGTCTTACACTACAACCTAAATTCTTTGAGCTTTTAGGGGTCCAAGTGGACAACGCATTCATTTTTAGCCCCGAAATGCTAATGTCACTTGTATTGCTCCTGTTACTGACCATATTTTTGGCAGCTGCATATCCCGCCATTTTACTTTCCTCGTTTAAGCCCATTGTGGTACTACAGGGAAAATTGAGCAAGCAGCAAGGAGGAATAGCGCTAAGAAAGTTTTTCACTGTTTTCCAGTTCGGTATATCGGTAGCCCTTATTATTTGTGCATTTGTAATGGATGGGCAGCTGGATTATTTCAGGCACGCCGATACAGGCGTAAATAGGCAAAATATTGTAATGCTGCCTTTTTCCGAAAAGCTCGGCAAACACTTCGGAGCATTTCAAGAAGAGGTGAACTCCCTTTCGGAAATAGTGGAAACCAGCTCAGGTATTTTACCACTATACAAGGGGCATAATATGATGAGTGCCCAAAGCGACAATGGTGATGAGATGATTTTTTTGCCAACGCTTACCATAAACAAAGACTTTGTTTCGATGATGGGCCTTTCATGGGCGGTACCACCTAAGGACTCTATTGCTAAAATGGGGAACCGGTCTGCCGTGATAATTAATCAAGCTGCTATTGCCAGATTAAACCTAAGAGATGATCCCATTGATCAAAAAATTAATGATCAGTATGAAATCAAAGGCGTGCTGAAAGATTTTAATTACTCCTCGCTGCACCACAAGATAGGCGCGTTATGCCTGTTTATAAAGAATGACCCTTCTTACAAATGGCTTGAAAAAGGAGGGGTGCTCTATGCCAAGGTTGGACCAAAAACCAATATTCCAACAATGTTGGATGGACTAAAGGCCAAATATCAGAAATATGACAACGAGCAGCCATTCGAATATTATTTTCTCGACGATGTTTTTGACTCACAGTATAAAGCAGAAGACCGTTTGGCAAAGATTTTTGGAGTCTTTACGGGCTTTGCCATGTTGATTGCGGTAATGGGACTTTTCGGCTTGGCCACTTTCACGGCATTGCAACGAAGAAAAGAAATCGGGATTAGAAAAGTATTGGGCGCTTCGGTAGAAAACGTGACCACATTATTATCCAAGGATTTCTTAAAACTGGTGCTTTTTGCCATTTGCTTGGCCTCACCATTTGCATACTGGTTTATGGACAAATGGTTGGAAAACTTTGCTTATAGGGCCCCCATGTCATGGTGGATATTCGTTTTGGCCACATTAGGAACTTTGTCGGCCGCCATATTAACGATTGGTTACCATGCCATTAGAGCGGCCAGTGCAAATCCAATAAAGAGCCTTAGAACGGAATAAATCAATCAAAAAACGAGAATCATGTTCAAAAACAACATCAAAATAGCATGGAGAAGCCTAAAAAAGCAGCCATTCTTCACCTTCCTTAACATATTTGGATTAGCAATAGGAATGGCTGGTGGGCTTTTGCTCGGCCTTTACATTTGGGACGATCTTAACCACGATAACATGTTCACGGATGCGGAACGCATTTATCGTATTAATGCCGACACGAAATTTGGGGGCGCCGAAGAAAATGTTTCGGAGATATCCGCACCCATGGCCCGGGCAATGGTAAACGACATCCCACAAGTTGAAATGGCCACAAGGTTCAGAAATATTGGGAGCGTATTTATTCGACCACAAGATGAAATGGATAACGTTAGGGAGTCCCATGTTTCGTATGCCGACTCCACGTTTTTTGATATGTTCGGAATCGATCTTTTGTACGGGGATAGACATACGGCATTAGTGGAGCCCAATACATTGGTTATGACACGTACCGCGGCAGAAAAACATTTTGCTGTTGATCAAGCAGTCGGAAAAACACTGATAATCAATGATGAGGATGTTTATACGGTCTCAGGGGTATTGGAAGACCTACCAAAGAACTCGATATTTAAGGACAAACCCATTTTTTTGGCCATGTCCGGTTATGAAGATGCCCTACAGGCAGAATGGGGCAGTCACAACTACTATACGTTCGTAAAGTTAACCCCCGGTGTTTCTGGCGAAGACATTCAGGACCAAATGCAGGCCATGGTCGGGAGGTATGTTATTCCTTATGCACAAAAATTCTTTCCCGGTATCACCGAACAACAATTTTTGGAGTCGGGGAATTACATTAACTATTCCACCATTCCCTTAAGGGATATTCATTTATACTCCAAAAGAAGCCCGGAGTTCAGCACTGTCAGCGATATCAAGAATGTGTACATCCTTGGGGCAATCGCTTTGATACTTTTGGTGTTGGCTAGCGTGAACTTTATGAACCTGTCCACGGCCCATTCCCTTAAACGGTCAAAAGAAGTGGGTATACGAAAAACATTGGGATCCCAGCGTAGTGGATTAATCGGCCAGTTTTTGACCGAATCTGGACTGATCGCCGTGGGCTCATTGATTTTTGCCTTGTTGATCGCGGCCCTTGTCATGCCACTGTACAATGACCTTGCCGGGAAAGAATTGTCCATACCCTATGCCAATCCTGTTTTTTGGTTGATTTTGATCGTAGCAGCATTGGTCCTTGGTCTGTTCTCTGGAAGTTACCCCGCATTCTTCATGTCGCGTTTTGTTGCCGCAAAAGTACTGAAAGGTCAAGGGGACAACTCCATTGGAGGCGGTAGGGTAAGAAATGCATTGGTCATACTTCAATTTAGTATATCCGTATTTCTGATTATGGGGACCCTAACGGTATTTCAGCAACTGCGTTTTATACAGGGGAAAGACCTCGGTTATGGAAAAAACCAAGTATTGATCATAGGGGGTGTTAATGGCCTTGAAGGAAAAAGACAGGCGTTCAAAGATGCAGTACTTCGGTTAAGTCAGGTGAACACGGCAACGTTGAGCAGTTACCTGCCCACGCCATCCTCGCGCAGCAGCGGAACCTATATGCTGGCAGAGGATAGGAGCCAAGAAAGATCCATCAATATGCAGCAATGGAATGTTGACGATGATTATATCTCCACAATCAACCTTTCCCTTGTTTATGGAAGGGACTTTGATGTGACAAAATTCCCGACCGATTCATCTGCGGTCATATTAAATGAAAAAGCTGTGGCCGTTTTGGGAAAAACTCCTGAAAGTGTTATTGGAACCCAATTTGTCAATGACTTTGAGAACGGGTCTTTGTCGACCGTAGTCGGAGTGGTCAAGAATTTTCATTTTGAGACACTTAAGGAAGAGGTAGGGGCCCTGGCTCTTTTCAATGGCGGCGGAAATCCGGATAATTTGGCCATCAAGCTCGAAGGAGGAGATGTGACAAGAACCGTGGCAGCAGTGGAGAATATATGGAGGGAGATGGCACCTACACAGCCCTTTGAACATTATTTTATGGACGATTCCTTCAACAATAGTTATGAAGCGGAGCAGCGATTGGGGCAGATCTTCATGGTTTTCACCTTGCTGTCCATCGTAATAGCCTGCTTGGGCCTGCTTGGGCTTGCTGCTTTCAATGCCCAAAAACGGGTGAAGGAAATCGGAGTGAGAAAGGTTTTGGGCGCGGGTGTCGGACAGATTGTCTACCGGTTGTCCGCGGACTTTTTAAAATTGGTCGGACTAGCCATAGTTATTGCATTGCCCTTGGGGTGGTATGCCATGGACCGATGGCTTCAGGACTTCTCGTACCGAATAGAGATACCATGGTGGATATTTGCCCTGTCCGCATTATTGGCCATTGGAGTTGCCATAGTAACCGTTAGTTACCAAAGTATTAAGGCGGCCGTAGTGAATCCCGTCAAAAGCTTACGAACAGAATAACCAACCACAAAAAGCAAATCACATGTTGATCAATCATCTTAAAATAGCCTGGCGAAGTATCTTAAAGAACAAATTGTTTTCCTTCATCAATGTGGTTGGTCTTTCCATTGGCCTCTGCTCCGCATTGGTCATCGGGGCCATTATTTATTTCGATTTTTCGTTCGACACCTTCCATAAGGACAAGGATAGGATATATCGGGTCACATCGCTTTTCAAGTCCGGAAACGATGAGTTTACCAATAGAGGTGTCCCTGTTCCCTTGATGCAGACCTTCAAGGACGGGGTTTCGGGAGTTGAGGTGGTGGCACCTTTTATGAGCGCGAATTTTTCAAAAGTTGAAAACAAAAGTCAGGAGGTGGTTCTCAAAAATGTGAACGATGGTATTTTTGCCGACGAGGGCTATTTTCAATTATTTGATTACCAATGGCTGGCGGGCAATTCACAAACTGCACTATCAGAACCCGCACAAGTTGTGCTGACCAAGAATACCGCAGCAAAATATTTCCCCAAAAAAAGTCCTACAGATGTGATTGGAAGCACCTTGGTCTACAACGACTCCATCAATGTGAAGGTTTCGGGAGTCGTAGCTGATTTTGAAAAAAACACCGATTTAAAGTTTACGGATTTCATGTCCATGAGCTCCGCAAAAATGTTCGGCGAAAAAGAAATTGCGACCAGTGATCAGTGGAACAACACAAGCTCTGGAGACCAATTGTTCTTCAAGGTCAGAGAAGGGGTCGATATGGCCGCCATACAGTCCCGATTGGATGCTTTGGCCAAAGAACACAAAAACACTGCAGCCTGGGCTGCGGATGATGAAAGGTTGTTCGTGCTGCAAAGCTTGCCTGAAATTCATTTTGGGGGCAAAAGCGGCGATTACCCATTCAATAACTCAGACCATGTGGCCAGCAAGACCGTTTTGACAAGCCTATCCTTTGTAGCATTGTTTTTATTGTTGTTGGGCTGCGCCAACTTCATCAACCTAAATTCGGCCCAAGCACTCACGCGCGCAAAGGAAATCGGTATTCGAAAAACCTTGGGGAGCTCCAAAAAGCAAGTGGTGCGCCAATTTTTGGGAGAGACCTTCATTTTGACCGTTCTGGCGACGCTCCTATCTCTTTTGATGGCTCCTTTCCTGTTGCAACAGTTTTCCGAGTTTTTACCAAGTGGGATCGACCTTTCGGTTTTATACAGTATGCAAGGGATACTTGGAATTATTTTGTTGGTGACCATTGTAAGTATATTATCGGGCTTCTATCCCGCATTTGTGCTTTCGAAGTTTAGACCGGTTGCCGTGCTAAAGGGACAGTTTACAAAAGGAGACAAAGGCACGCGTTTGCGCAAGACCCTTACGGTTTTTCAATTTGTGGTCGCCCAAGTATTTGTAATAGCAACGATGTTGGTCACCAAACAACTGCATTTTGTCATGAACAAGGACATGGGCATCAAGACCGAGGCGGTGGCCTATGTGCGCCTTCCATGGAACGATAAGTCCGAAGTAAAAAAAGAAAGGTTGTTTTCCCAAATGGAGAAGATAAAGGGACTTTCCAAAGTAAGCTGGGGCGGAAACCCACCCACTTCCAACAATATATCCTCCACAATTTTGACCTATTTCAAGGAAGAAAACGAGATGCACCAAGAAACCGAAATGCTCTGGGGGGACATAACCTATCTTAAAACCTACGGAATACCCCTGTTGGCGGGCAGGGAAAGATTGAACGACAGTGTAAAGGAGTACATTGTAAACGAAAGGTTTGCCAAGGCTTTGGGCTTTCAAGATCCCGCTGAGGTCGTGGGCACTTTTCTAAAGATGGACAGCACACAAATTCCGGTAGTGGGACTAATGCGAGATTTTAACCAAAGGTCGTTAAGGTCGGACATTGAACCATTGGCCCTGACCGGGGATTGGGGCAACAGCAATTATTCCAGTTTTAATGCCATTCATTTTGACCTTGGCAATAATACCGATAATTGGAACGAAACCATTGAAGGCGTAGAACAGGCATGGGCTTCGGTTTATCCCGATGAAGAGATACAGGTAGAGTTCATGGACGAATTGGTGGAAGGCTTTTACCGAAGGGAAAGAAGTACCGTACAGCTCTTAAAATGGGCCACAGGCCTGGCCATATTGATCAGTTGTTTGGGACTTATGGGCCTAGTCGTTTATACCACTGAAAGAAGGGTCAAAGAAATAGGGGTGCGAAAAGTATTGGGTGCCAATCTGGCCCAATTGAATATTTTATTGTGCAAGGAATTTTTGATTCTTGTAGCGGTTGCCTTTGCCGTTGCAGTGCCCATATCATGGTATTTGGTGCAGGAATGGATAGAAAGCTTCGCGTACAAGACCGAACTAAGCTGGTGGGTGTTCCTGGCCAGCGGCGTTGGAATGGCCGTTATTGCCATGGCCGTAACCGGGGCAAGAACATACAAAACGGCCAACATCAATCCGATAGAAAGCTTAAGGAACGAATAGAGTAACCAATCAAAAACGAAAACCATGTTCAAGAACTATCTAAAAATTGCTTGGAGAAATCTGGTAAAGAATAAAATTTTCAGTGTAGCCAATATCGTTGGCCTCACCTGTGCGTTTGCCGTGTCCATTTTATTGACAATGACTGCATTGTTCGAACTATCCTTTGATCAATTTCATCTAAATAAGGACTCTGCCTATCAAGTCTACCTGACCAACCAGACCCCTAGGGGAGCCGAGACCAGCACATCCAACCCTGTTCCTTTGGCAAGTGCCCTCAAGGAAGAAGTGCCCGGAATAAAACGAACCACCAGAACACTGAGTGAAGATGCCCTGATTTCTTTTAATGATAAAGATTTGGACTTGGATGCAGAATATGTGGATGCGGAGTTCTTTAATATTTTCACATTTCCCGTTATAGCAGGGAACACCGGTAATCCCCTGCCCTCCAAAAACGCGGTTTCCATCACCGAGGAAACGGCCACAAAAATGTTTGGAAACACCGATGTGGTCGGAAAGGTAGTTCAGGTGCGAATTGGAGGAGAGGAGCACCCCTTCACAATTGCATCAATTTTAGAGAACACGCCTCCCAATAGTAGTATCGATTTTGATATTGTGATACCGTTTGAGAACCATCCGGAATATGAATCGAACAAGGACGTCTGGAACTCACAATTTCACCCCGTTTATCTGCAATTGGAAGATGGGATGACGCCACAACAATTTGAAATCAATTCAAGAGCCTTTGCCAACCTGCATTACAAGGGAAGTATTGAAAGCGATAAAAGGGATGGTGCATCGCCCGATGAAAATGGTCAATACAAACAATTCCACCTTTTGCCGGTAAAGGACCTTCATTTTGCGACATTTAAAGAAGGTCTGGTCGATACCGCCCATACTTTCCCCTATTTAATCTTGGGCGTTGCCTTGGTGATCATTTTTATAGTTTGTGCCAACTTCATAAACATGAACATTGCCCTGAGCGAAAAGCGATTAAAGGAAATCGGCATGCGCAAAACCCTTGGGGCCGTTAAAAAACAATTGTTTTTCCAGTTTTGGATGGAGAGCCTTATTGTGTTTTTGATTGCTATTGGTCTCGGACTTTTGGTCAGTAATTTGCTTATTGGTCCGTTCAAGACCCTTTTTGTCACCAAGGCCACCTTTGCCAACGTGACCCGACCAGGAATTATAGCACTATTTGTTATATCGATTTTTGTGATCACCCTTATTGCCGGAGGTTATCCTGCATTGATTTTGAGCAAGCTCAGCACCTTGAGGGCACTAAAAGGAAAGTTGGATTTTGGGAAAAACCGGTTGAGAAACGGCCTGATCGTGCTTCAATTTGTGATCGCCATCATATTGATCAGCGGAACCTTGGTCCTTCATGGGCAAATAGAGTTTTTGAGGAATAAGGACCTTGGGTACAACAAGGAACAAGTGGTGTCCATTCCCTTGAACGGAAGAAAGGATAGTTATGCCATACTGGAATTATTGCGCGATGAGCTTTCCCAGGCCCCGGGTGTTCTCAGCGTTTCGGGCTCCGACAGCAATTTGGGCCTTGGAAAGGATGGCAGCATCACCAGTAGTGCCATGGGATTTGATTATAAAGGAAGAGGGTTGATTACAAATGCACTTACCGTGGATTACGATTACGCCAAAACCTTGGATATCGAGCTTCTGGAAGGACGCATGTTCGACAAAAAATATAGCACCGACAGTCTGAGTTTGGTAATCAACGAAAGTATGGCCAAACAATTTGGGGAAGATGACCCGCTGTCCATCCGAATCAATATGGATGATTCCGTCACGTATTCTGTCGTTGGGGTTATAAAGGACTATTATTTTCAGGATGTAAAAAGGGATGTAAAACCCCTTACACTTTTCTTGAACCGCAACTGGGATTTGTATTACGCCTATGTGAAGATTGCTCCGGACAATGCCGCGCAATCCTTTGATGCCATAAAAGCCGCGTGGGAGAAGATTGAGCCCCAAGCTGACTTTTTGGGCTCATTTTTGGATGAAAACGTGGACCGCACCTTTAAAAGGGAGAAAACATTGGCCACCATTATAACCAGTGGCAGTATACTGGGGATTATTCTCAGCTGTTTGGGATTATTTGCCATATCCATGTTGGTGGTCGCACAACGTACAAAAGAAATCGGAGTGCGAAAGGTGGTCGGCGCCAGTATATCCTCTGTGGCCCTATTGCTCACCAAGGATTTTTTAAAATTGGTAGGTCTGGCCTTCATCATTGCCACTCCGATATCCTGGTATTTTTTAAATGAATGGTTGCAGGACTATGCCTCCCATGTAAGCTTGAGTCCTTTGTTCTTTGTTGCGGCAGGGCTTACAGCTACATTGATTGCGTTTATTACAGTAGGATCCAGAACGGTAAAGGCCGCATCTGCGAACCCGGTAAAGAGTTTACGAGACGAATAAGTCAAACAAAATGATGGGCGAGAGCTTAACCAAAAAAGGAAACCATGTTTAAAAACTATCTAAAAATAGCTCTAAGGTACTTGCTGAAGAACAAGTTGTATTCTATCATCAACATTTTTGGCCTTGCCGTGGGGATAGCCTCATTTGTTCTTATAATGCTCTATGTAAATTATGAAAAGAGCTATGACACATTTGAAGGTTCCGAAAATGTATATAGGATCTACATGGATTATCTCGAAGGGGACACTTATGTGCCGGGCGATGCCATGACGTATAATTCGTCAGGCCCAGCCTTAAAGGAAATGTTCCCTGAAGTACTGGATTATGTAAGGTTTTACTATTTTGAAAAATTAGCTTTTAAAGTTGGCGAAAAGATCTTGGAGCAGCCATTGGGGTCTTTGGCGGACCCTTCTTATTTTGACATATTCAATTATCCATTGTTAGAGGGAGATAAAAAAACGGTTTTGGCAGAGCCTAATGCCATTGTTCTTTCAAAATCTTTTGCCAAAAAACTTTTTGGGAACCAAAACCCTTTAAGAAGAACAATTTCTGTATTTGAAGACGGTAAAGAGACCCAACTTACGGTTACAGGTATTATGGAAGATGTTCCTGAAACAGCTCATTATAGAAATTCGTTTCTAATTTCCTACGAGACCGAAAAAACATTGACCGATTTTGGACCCACAGCCCATGAGCTAAATTGGAACATGAACAATTATTACACCTATTTGAAGTTGGCTCCAAACACCAATATTGATGTCTTGCGTCAAAAAATAATTGACAGCGATATTGAAAAAAGTGAAACCGAAAGACATAACATAGAACCTATTGAGGATATTCATTTGTATTCCGATAAACCGTATGAAGTCACGGCTAACGGGAGTGTTCTGAGAATAAAGTTCCTAACGGCCATCGCTTTTATCATCCTTGTTCTTTCTTGGTTGAACTATGTTAATCTTTCGACGACCAAATCGATGGAAAGGGCAAAGGAAGCAGGCATAAGAAAAGTTGCCGGCGCAAAAAAATCGCAGCTCATAGTCCAATCTTTAATGGAATCCCTACTGCTTAACTTTATCGCCATGGCCATTGCCCTCTCGATAGTTTTTGGAGTACTCCCCCTCTATACCAACATCATAGGAAATGAGCTTAATCTTGATTGGGGGTTTATAGTAAGCTTTATCCCTTATTTTATTTTTATAGTAGGGGGCGTTATTTTGGCGGGACTTTATCCCGCGTTCCTGCTCAGCAGATATTCGCCGGCCAAAGCACTCAAAGGAAAGGTGAGGGCCTCTACCGAAGGCATCGGGCTTCGAAAAGGACTTATTGTAACGCAGTTTTTTGCTACAATTGTCTTGTTGACCGGGACATTCATTATCTCCAAACAAATCAATTTTTTGGATAATCAACCTATTGGTGCCGATGTTGGTCAAATTATAGCCCTGCACGGAACGGTGGTCTCGACCCAATCGGATTCTTTGGTAAATAATGATTTTAGGGTATTAAAAGAGCAATTGGAGGACTTCCCTTTTATTGAGAAGACCGCCATCGCCCAAACGTATCCAGGTGATAGTTTTGACAATCTGTCCTCAAGTCGTGGAATTTGGTTGCCCGACGGGAGAAGTGACAAAGCCAATATTTTCTATACCTATCATGCCCAACCGGATTACTTTGATTTAATGGACATTGAATTTTTGGCCGGGGGGACCTTTGTTCTGAATTCCAAGTTTGAAGGGAATCAAATTGTGGTGAACGAGACATTTTTAAAAACAGTGGGAATCTCCTCACCTGAAGACCTGCTGAATAAAACTGTAAGTTTCTGGGGAAACAATCAATGGAAAGTTGTAGGTATTATCAAAGATTACTATCACTTTGGATTAAAAACACCCGTTTTACCAACGATTGTCAGATATCAGGATGACATAAGCAATCTGTTGGTTAAAATTGACAAATCTTCTATATCGATTGCAGGATTGGAAACAGCATTGAGTCAAATTGAAAACAAATGGCATGAGGTTTTCCCTCAAAGTACATTCAATTATACCTTTTTAGATGAAAAATTTGAAGCCCAATATGAACAGGACAAAGCCTTTGGAAAGGCCTTTCAGATTTTTACGGTTCTTTCCATTCTTATTGCATCATTGGGACTTTTTGGCCTTACGGCATATACCGTTGTGCTGCGGAAAAAGGAAATAGGCATAAGAAAGGTAAACGGCGCCACTATAACACAAGTGCTAACCTTATTGAACAAGGACTTTGTAAAATTGTTGGGATTGGCCTTCATCATTGCGATACCAAGCTCTTGGTACGTAATGAACCAATGGTTGGAAGGATTTACGTATAGAACAAATTTCAGTTGGTGGATATTCGCTTTGGCGGGAACAACAGCACTTCTGATTACTTTTTTAACGGTAAGCTGGCAGAGTTTTAAAGCCGCTATCGCCAATCCAGTTGAATCATTAAAAGACGAATAAATAAACATACTATGCTATTACAACTCAACAACATATTCAAATGGGTCACTACGGGAGGCCAACGTATTTTTTTGCTGAAAGATATCAATCTGGAAGTGGAAGAAGGAGAGTTTATTTCAATAATGGGACCTTCGGGATCGGGAAAATCCACATTGCTCAACGTCATCGGGATGCTTGATAATTTTGATGAAGGGGAATACAATTTTATGGATGAATCCGTTCATTCCCTCAAAGAAAAACATAGGTCCAACCTGTACAAACAATACATCGGATTTGTATTCCAATCCTATCATTTGTTGGATGAGCTTACGGTAAAAGAAAACTTGGAAATGCCATTGATCTATAAGAAAATCAAAGGCTCCGAACGTAAGGCCATGGTAGCCGATATGCTGGACCGTTTCAATATTGTGGGCAAAAAAGACCTTTTCCCAGCTCAACTTAGTGGTGGCCAGCAACAGCTGGTCGGGGTGGCGAGGGCTTTGATTGCAAGCCCAAAATTGATTTTGGCGGACGAGCCCACAGGGAACTTAAACTCTAAACAAGGCGAGGAGATTATGGAGCTATTCAAGCAATTAAATGAAGAAGGGGTGACCATTATCCAGGTGACACATTCGGAGAAAAATGCGGAATATGGATCCAGAATCATCAATTTGTTGGACGGGAGAATGGTTTGATTTATAATACCAAAAGAAAAGTTCAAACTCAATACAGAAAAAGTATTGATTCTTGTACTTGTTGTTTGCTCTTGATTTTTATTGATCGGCTAAATCCGCAAGTTCTTGGCCCACAAGGCTGCCGAGTGCCACACCCATTCCGCCCAAACGGACCCCACAGTAAACAGAATCTGAAACTTGCTTCACTAGGGGCGATTTTTGGGCGCCAACACCCATAATGCCGCTCCATCTGCGCTCGATTTGTACGGGATAATTGGGCAATATCATTTCGCGAAGCAAGGTTTCCAGTTTGTTTTGGACAATTTCCGTTTCCCCAAATTCCATGGTTTCCTCAGTATCAAATTCAAGGTTTCTTCCGCCGCCGAACAGAATCCGTTCATCAATATTTCGGAAATAGTAATACCCCTCATCAAAATGGAAGGTACCTTTTATATGCAGATTTTTGATGGGCTCCGTAATCAAAACTTGGGCTCTTGCAGGTTTTACGGTTTCTGACGGTAATAGTTTGGATGCAAACCCGTTGGTGGCCACGAATACTTTCTTGGACTGGAACACGAAGTCGGTTGTTCTGATGATTCCAACGCCATTGGAATCTGTTACGTCTTGCGCCATTACCCCGTTTAAAATCGGTATGTCCATTGATACACATTTTTGGATCAAGGAACGCATCATCTTTCCCGTATCCAATTGCCCTTCCAGTTGGTGCGTGATGTACTTTTCCCGAACATTGGAGAAACCGAAGAAATTGGAATTGGTGACAAAAGGGGTTTTGGCAAAAATCGGCTCCATCAAACGGTTGAGATAAGGAATGGATTCCAGGCATTTTTCATAAAGCTCAGGTTTTTCCAAAGGAAACAGTTCGTGACTTCCGTTGAGCTCGAATCCTATGGCCTTATCTCCCAAAAGATGTCGTAGTCTCTGAATCCCGTTCCAGCGTTTTTGGACGAGCTTCAGCACTTCTTCTTCTGTATGGTGCTTTAGGTCGGATAAAATTTCGGAAACGCTCCCAAAACAAGCAAAACCTGCGTTTTTGGTACTCGCTCCTTGTGGCAAACTGCCTTTTTCCAATACTAGAACCTTACTTTGAGGGTGTTTTTCCTTAAGGCGTATGGCACAATTAATACCGACGATGCCGCTGCCTATTACGGTAAAATCAACATTGGAAAACCAACTTTTATATTCCCAGTAACTTAATTGCATAAAAGAAAAGCCCCGATAAATTCGGGGCTTTGATTAATGTTCTTCTTTATATTTTGGATCCATTTTAAAATCCTCCATGAATTTGGTGGTATAGTTACCTGCCAAATAATCTGGATGATCCATCAACTGGCGATGGAACGGAATAGTTGTCTTTATGCCTTCGATCACGAACTCGTCCAAGGCCCTTCTCATTTTATTGATGGCCTCTTCCCTTGTTTGGGCGGTGGTAATCAACTTGGCGATCATCGAATCATAGTTCGGAGGAATCATATAACCACTGTACACATGGGTGTCCAAACGAACACCGTGCCCCCCTGGAGTATGAAGCGTTGTAATTTTGCCGGGAGAAGGCCTAAAGTCGTTATAAGGGTCTTCCGCATTGATCCTACACTCGATGGAATGTAGTTTAGGATAATAGTTTTTACCTGAAATTGGCACACCACCTGCAACCAAAATCTGCTCACGGATCAAGTCATAATCCACAACTTGCTCAGTAATCGGGTGCTCCACCTGAATACGGGTGTTCATCTCCATAAAGTAGAAATTTCGGTGCTTGTCCACCAAAAATTCAATGGTTCCCGCTCCTTCGTATTTAATGTACTCAGCTGCTTTGACAGCAGCTTTTCCCATATCTTCACGGAGTTTGTCCGTCATAAACGGGGATGGGGTCTCCTCGGTAAGCTTTTGGTGCCTACGTTGCACGGAACAATCCCTTTCGGATAAGTGACAGGCCTTTCCATATTGATCACCAACAATTTGGATTTCGATATGGCGAGGTTCCTCGATCAGTTTTTCCATGTACATTCCACCGTTTCCAAAAGCTGCGGTCGCTTCGGTAACGGCACTGTTGAAGTTTTTCTCCATTTGGTCTTCGGACCAGATGGCCCGCATTCCCTTTCCACCACCACCGGCGGTAGCTTTGATCATGACGGGGTAACCCATTTTTTTGGCTTCCTTTTTGGCATGATCAACATCCTTAAGAAGACCTTGGGAACCGGGTACGGTAGGTACTCCGGCCTTTCTCATGGTTTCCTTTGCGGTAGCCTTGTCCCCCATTTTATCAATCTGATCGCCGGATGCACCAATGAATTTGATATCGTGCTCGGCACATATTTTGGAGAACTTGGAGTTTTCGGAAAGGAATCCATACCCCGGGTGAATGGCGTCGGCGTTGGTGATTTCGGCCGCCGCTATAATATTTGGAATCTTCAGATAAGACTCACTGCTGGGTGCGGGACCAATACAAACGGCTTCGTCGGCAAAACGTACATGAAGGCTTTCCTCATCTGCCTTGGAGTAAACGGCCACCGTTTTAATGCCCATTTCCTTGCAGGTCCTTATGATCCGCAAGGCAATTTCGCCCCTATTTGCAATCAATATTTTTTTAAACATAGAACACAATCTTAAATTAGGAATTCTAAATCTTAAATGGTTTAGGACAACGGTCGGGCCGTCCCAAATCTATCATTTAAAATTCACTATGATGGGTCTACCAAGAACAATGGTTGGTCAAACTCAACAGGAGAGGAATCGTCAACCAAAATCTTCACAATTTTACCTGAAACTTCCGATTCGATATCGTTGAAAAGTTTCATTGCCTCTATCACACAAAGAACATCTCCTTTTTTAATGGAAGTTCCAACTTCGACAAATGCAGGTTTATCAGGTGAAGGTTTTCTATAAAAGGTTCCTATGATAGGAGATTTAATAGTAATGTATTTGGAGTCATCATCCGCTTTTTTAGGTTCGGATGGTGTTTGTGCAGGTGCTTCCTGGGCCGCTGGTGCTTGGGCTGCCGGAGCTGCTGCTGTTTGGGGAACAGGAATCTGTTGAACAATTGTGGTTTCTGGTGAACCTGAACCGGCACTTCCCGTTCGAATGGTGATCTTGATATCCTCCATTTCCAGCTTCACCTCGCTGGCACCGGATTTGGCGACAAACTTGATTAAACTTTGAATTTCCTTAATGTCCATGGAATATAATTTGTTAGTTGCGTGATTATGAGTTATAGGCCCATTTTAAATAAATGGAACCCCATGTAAAACCACCTCCAAAGGCGGCAAAAATTATGTTATCTCCTTTTTTTAACTGCTTCTCGAAGTCGTACAACAACAAGGGCAATGTTGCGGATGTCGTATTTCCGTAACGGTCGATGTTGATCAAGACTTTATCGGCCTCAACTCCCATTCGATTGGCTGTGGCATCGATGATGCGTTTATTGGCCTGATGCGGGGCCAACCATTGTACATCGTCTTTCGTCAAATTGTTCCGCTCCATGATCAGCGCCGATACATCTGCCATATTGGATACCGCAAATTTAAAAACGGACTTACCGTCTTGGTAAACATAGTGTTGTTTGTTCTTTACCGTTTCCTCGGAAGCTGGGAGAATAGATCCTCCTGCATCAATCTTTAAAAATTGACGACCAATACCATCGGAACGTAGGTATTCGTCCTGAAGCCCCAATCCTTCCTCATTGGGCTCAAAAAGAACCGCACCGGCACCATCACCAAAAATAATACATGTGGTCCTATCCGTATAATCTATTATGGAAGACATTTTATCCGCCCCTATGACCAATACTTTTTTATACCTACCGGATTCTATATAACTGGCCGCGGTAGACATCCCGTACAAAAAGCTGGAGCACGCTGCCTGCAAGTCGTAGGCAAAAGCGTTTACAGCACCAATTTCTGAAGCCACATATGCAGCGGTCGATGCTACGGGCAAGTCGGGGGTTGCGGTTGCTACAAGCACAAAATCTATTTCGGAAGCTTCAATGCCTCTTTTGTGAAGCAGGTCCTCTGCGGCTTTTATGGCCATAAAGGATGTTCCTGCATTCTCTTCTTTTAGGATTCTTCGTTCCTTGATTCCGGTTCTGGTAGTTATCCATTCATCGTTGGTGTCTACCATGGTTTCCAGTACTTTATTGGAAAGCACAAAATCGGGAACATATCCTCCTACAGCTGTTATTGCTGCTGTTGTTTTCTTCATTTTAGCCTCTCTTTATTGTCAAAAAGAATCAAATTTGACCCAAAAGCGGTGAAAATTAGTCATTTTATATGACTTTATGGGCAAAATTAATCGTTTTTGGGTGTTAACGCGGGCCCATAAAAAAACTCCCGATACGAATTGAACGGGAGTTGCTTTATTTTAAGGTGTTTGCGGTTAGGCCGCTGTTTCCTCTTCTGTTTTGTCGATCAAAACCTGACCTCTGTAGTACAATTTGCCTTCGTGCCAGTGAGCTCTGTGGAACAAGTGCATTTCACCTGTTGTTGAGTCCTTGGCAATCGTTGGCGCAACTGCTTTGTAGTGGGTTCTTCTTTTGTCCCTTCTGGTTTTTGATATTTTTCTTTTAGGATGTGCCATTATAAACCTATTTATCCGTTAGTAACTTTTTTAAATCGTCCCACCTGGGGTCTGTGTCTTCTGATGGTTTTGTGTTCTCTTTTGGCTGAAGCTCTTCGAGCTTGTCCAAGATATCCGATTGCAATGTGCCATCTTCCACGCCAGGGTGAACCCTTTTTTGTGGAACGGCCAGCACCAACATTTCGTATATGTACTGTGCAATATTGAATTGGTGTTCTCCATGTGGAATGATGAGGATTTCATCGTCTTCATCATTATACGCTTCGCCAAACTTGACGACTAGTTTTAATTTGGAATCAATAGGCTGGTCAAATGGTTCGCCCGTTAGATCACAATCCACGTTTATGGTTCCCTCCGCTTCAATCTGAAGTTCCATCATGGTGCTCATTTTTTCCAAAATGGCATCTACATGAACGGAAGCTCCGTTAAATTCTTGGTAGTCAAAAGATTCAAAGAACGCATCATCAATTTCGTACACAAAGTTATGTTTTCCCAGCTTCAGACCTGAAAAAGGGATATTAAACTCTTTCAGCTTCATCATTTCTACACTTAAGGTTTGTGTACCAGCCTTTAAAGGCGGGTGCAAAGATACTACTAATTTACAAAACTGCAATTCTTGCTACAACAAATATCCAAAATGAATGTAACTTTTTACCCTCCACGCTTGATTTTCTGCTTTTTTAGTGGGTTTTCGGTCAGTTCCTGATATTCAGTACGATGTTTAAAAACTTGAATGGCAGTAAAAACTGCTTCTTTAAACGAACTGTCATCTGCTTTTCCCTTGCCCGCGATTTCGTAAGCGGTACCGTGATCGGGAGAAGTCCTTACTTTGTCCAAGCCTGCGGTGTAATTGACCCCCTTTCCAAAAGAGAGCGTTTTAAAGGGAATCAACCCTTGATCATGGTAGGCGGCCAATACGGCATCGAAATTCTTATGGTTGTCCGAGCCAAAAAAACTATCGGCCGAGTAGGGGCCGTACACCAAGGTTCCCTTGTTGAACAATTCTTTAATGGTCGGTTTCAAAATTTTATCGTCCTCTTCTCCAATGGTTCCGTTGTCTCCACTGTGCGGATTAATGCCCAACAGGGCAATTTTGGGTTTACGGATGCCAAAATCCATTTTTAGGGATTCCTCCATGGTGGCGACTTTGTTTCGGATAAGGTTTGGGGTGATGGCCTTTGCCACATCCTTTACTGCAATGTGGTCGGTAAGCAAACCAACACGAAGTTCGTTGGTCACCATAAACATAAGGCTCTCGCCTTTCAACTCTTGGGCCAAGAAGTCCGTATGACCGGGGAATTTGAAATCTTCGGACTGAATATTGTTTTTGTTGATGGGCGCCGTGACCAAAACATCGATCTTATTTTCTTTTAGGGCATTCACGGCGGCCTTCAATGATGTAATGGCAAATTCACCCGCTTCCTTTGTCGCCTGCCCATATTCCAAATTGGGAACTTCCTTGCTAATATTTACAATATTGACTTTTCCGTCCAGGGCTTGGTCTGCATCACGTACACCATTGAACTTGATGTCCAGCCCAAAATCTTTGATCTGTTGTGAAACAATCTTGTTGGAAGCAAATAGTACAGGTGTGCAAAAGTCCAACATTCTTGCATCCTCAAATGTTTTTAACGCAACTTCGCATCCGATACCGTTAATGTCCCCAATGGATATCCCTAACCTGATTTTTTCTGTTTCCTTCATAAAATGAATGCCGTTATGGCTACTTTTGCACTACAAAACTAGTCAATTAATAAGACACATGTTCACAGGAATCATAGAGACTTTGGGGAAAGTTGAAAAGCTGGAAAAAGAGGGTGGGAATCTTCATATTACTGTATCCTCCACCATTACTTCTGAATTAAAAATAGACCAGAGTGTTTCGCACAACGGGGTATGCCTTACCGTGGTTTCCATTGACGCCGATCAGTATACCGTAACAGCAATCGAAGAAACCCTGAGCAAAACCAATTTAGGCGACCTGAAGGTTGGTGAACTGGTCAATTTGGAGCGGGCCATGTTGCTCGGCGCGCGTTTGGATGGACATATTGTTCAAGGGCATGTGGACCAAACGGCTACCTGCAAATCCGTTGAAGAGAAAGATGGGAGTTGGGTCTACACATTTGCATACGACCCCAAGCTGAATAATGTGACCATCGAAAAGGGTTCCATCACGGTAGATGGGGTCAGTTTGACCGTTGTGGATTCCAAAAAAGACAGTTTTAGTGTTGCGATTATTCCTTATACACACGGGCACACACGTTTCCATACCTACAAAGTAGGTGACACCATCAACTTGGAGTTCGATGTGGTCGGAAAATATGTCTCCAGATTATTGGAGTTGCGAGGGTAACCCGCTAAAACACATTTTTCATTCCTTGCCATACCTTTAATAGTACAAAAGCGGAAAGGGCGACCACAAAGGTAAGAACGATGGCCAGTTGATATTCCCCATAAATCCAATAGCCAGTGGCAAACATGATGGAGTAAATCAATACAACACCGGATAACATCGCTTTGATTCCGGATGGTACGCCCCACTTTTCGTTGGTCTTGACTATTTCCACGTTGTCCTCTTTGGCTTCATCCACAATTTTGGCCCAGCCCGGACCTCCTGGTTGAATTTTTAGATAGAAGTTTCGAAGCACCTCTTTGCTTTCTGGTTGGGTAACAAATGTGGCCGTTAGCCATATAATTGTGGTCACTAACATTATAAATGGTAAATCGGCCCATTCTGGAAAAATTCCGGTCTCGGGGGAAAACAAATACCCTCTCAAAGGAGTTGTCTCCAATAAAACCGCTAGGATACCTGAAGAAAACATGGCCGTAATTTCACTCCAAGCGTTGATGCGCCACCAGAACCACCTTAATATGAAAATTAGTCCGGTTCCGGCGCCAAAAGACAATAATAGATTGAAAACACCCATGGCATCCTGTAGGGCCAACGCCAAAAACGCACTCAATACCATTAATAGTACGGTGGATATCCGTCCCACATTTACCATTTGTTTTTCTGTGGCCTCTGGATTTATCTGTTGCTTATAAAAGTCATATACTATGTAGGACGACCCCCAGTTCAATTGGGTTGAAATTGTGGACATATAGGCCGCCACCAGAGAGGCTAGAACCACACCTAAAAGACCTGTCGGCAGTTTTGTCATCATAGCGGAATAAGCCAAGTCATGTCCTAACTTATCTTCCGTCACATTGGGGAATGCTTCGTGTATGCTTGCTATGTCCGGATAGACCACCAAAGATGCCAAAGCGACCAAAATCCATGGCCAAGGTCTTAGCGCATAGTGCATAATATTAAAGAAGAAGGTGGCCCCAATGGCGTGGTTTTCATTTTTTGCCGCTAACATTCGTTGTGCGATATAGCCACCGCCACCAGGTTCCCCGCCAGGGTACCAAGAACTCCACCATTGTACCGCCAAGGGTATGATCAGTGCGGTGATCAAGGCTTTTTTATCGCTAAAATCGGGGAGTATGCCCAATTTATCTTTTACGTTTTCATTCTCTAAAACTGCTTGCAATCCGCCTACTTCGGGCAAATTAACCAGATAATAGGCAGCTCCTATTGCCCCGGCCATTGCCATAAAAAACAGGAAAAAATCACTATAGACAACGCCCTTAAATCCACCAAGAGCACTAAAAACAACAGTGATCAGGCCTGCACTTACCACGGTTACCCAAGGCTCCAGCCCCAACATAACGCCACCTATCTTTATAGCGGCCAAGGTGACGGAAGCCATGGTGATCACATTAAACAAGACCCCAAGATAAATGGCCCTGAACTTTCTTAAAAAACTTGCTGCCTTCCCCCCATATCGCAATTCGTAAAATTCCAGATCCGTTTTCACATTGGATTTTCTCCAAAGTTTGGCGTACACAAAAACGGTCAACATCCCTGTCAACAAAAAGCACCACCATCCCCAGTTTCCCGAAACTCCATTGGAGCGGACCAAATCGGTGACCAAGTTGGGCGTATCCGTCGAAAAAGTGGTTGCGACCATGGATAATCCCAAAAGCCACCAGGGCATACTTCGGCCAGATAAAAAGTACTCTGTTGAATTTTGTCCGGATTTTTTTGAAACATATATTCCAATAAAAAGGACTAGGGCAAAAAATCCAAAAATGATGGTGTAATCTAAAAGCTCTAATTTCATTTGTTTAGTTTGGCTGGAGTTAAAGATAGTTTTTTTGGGTTACTTTTGTGAACCTGCAAAAAAATCCTCATGTTTCTTTCAACTTTTTCGGATATTTCTGTTGCTGCATGGACCATGGCCGCTACTGCTGCCTTTTTAATGGGGGTCTCCAAAGCAGGGCTTAAGGGGATGTCCATTTTCAATGTGACCCTTATGGCCTTGGCCTTTGGCTCGAGAGCTTCCACGGGGCTTTTTATTCCACTTCTCATTGTTGGGGATATTTTTGCGGTGGTCTATTACAACCGGCATGCCCAATGGAAATATATTTTTAAGTTTATTCCATGGATGATTCTTGGAATACTCATCGGGGTTTTGGTCGGCAAGGACCTCCCTGAATGGGAATTTAAATGGGGAATGGTGATCGTGATATTTATAAGTTTGGCGATGCTCATTTGGTGGGACAGAAGAAAGTCCCAAACCGTGCCCACCCATTGGTTGTTTTCGGGCTCCATGGGAATTTTGGCCGGAATCTGTACCATGATCGGCAACTTGGCCGGGGCCTTCACCAATATTTTCTTTTTGGCAATGCGATTGCCCAAGAACGAATTTGTGGGTACGGCTGCGTGGCTGTTCTTCATCACTAATTTATTCAAACTTCCCTTTCATGTATTTGTTTGGAAAACGGTTACGATTGAAAGCCTTCTGGTAAACTTAAGGCTACTGCCCGCCATTCTTATTGGGTTGGTTTTGGGTGTTTTCTTGGTGAAGAAAATCAACGAAAAGAATTATAAGCGCTTTATTTTGATCGTGACGGCGATCGGTGCGGTGGCGATTTTGTTTAAATAACCTTTTTTCCTTTGCTTTTTTTTGAAACGGTATTTCTTCAAAAATGATTCGTTCATGAAGATTCCGCAGGAGTTGGCCATAATCCACAGCAAAGGATTGTCTGGTCGGATGGGAATTTCAAGAAAATGGTCGAACCAATCCGTAGAGTGGTGGACAAGGCGCATGCGGATAGATATTTATGTAACAATGAATGTCCTGGGACCAAGATAAAGGACCAAAGGCTCGAGGGTTAATTTCGAAAGTTGTAAATTTCAAGTAAAATAAAACTCACAATAGAACCTAACCAATTATGGCAAAATTTTACGATACAAAATATTTGAAAGGCGATTTTACCGGTGGACTCGTGGCGGGCATCGTAGCGCTACCGCTGGCATTGGCTTTTGGTGTGCAATCCGGTCTCGGTGCAATCTCAGGGCTGTACGGTGCAATCGCAATTGGAATACTTGCCGCCTTGTTTGGGGGAACAAAAACACAAGCTAGCGGCCCTACCGGACCAATGACCGTGGTTTCAGCAGCTTTGGTGGCCAGTGCCGTTGATTTGACAGGAAGTTTGGAAAGTGCAATGGGCATCATTATTCTGAGTTTCTTTGTCGGCGGCGTATTGCAGATAATTTTCGGGCTTGTAAACATTGCCGGATATATCAAATATTTTCCCTATCCCGTAATTTCAGGCTTTATGAGCGGTGTGGGACTCATTATCATCATCCTGCAAATATTCCCGTTCGTTGGTTTGGATTCGGCAAAATCTACTGTAAAGGTAATGTCGGATCTGCCCAGATTATTTTCAGAGTTTAATTGGCAGGCCATGGTTTTGGGGGCAATGACGGTGATAATTTATTACCTCTTTCCAAAAATCAATAAGACCGTGCCCAGTGCTCTAGTGGCCTTGATTGCCGTATCCATCTTTTCCTATTTCATAAATTGGGATGTTCCTATCATTGGTGAAATACCTTCGGGATTACCGTCATTGCAAATAGATGGCCTTTTCAGCATTGATAGCGAAGCCTATTTTATGGTTTTGGAATATGGACTCGTCTTGGCGGTTTTGGGTTCAATTGACTCACTATTGACCTCGGTAATTGCAGATAACATGACCAAGACCAAACATAATAGCAATCGCGAGCTAATAGGCCAAGGTATTGGCAATATGGTAGCAGCATTGATTGGGGGCATACCTGGTGCAGGAGCTACGAAGGGTACCGTGGTAAATATCAATAATGGTGGTAAAACCAGGCTTTCAGGAGCCTTGCACGGAACATTTCTCTTGGCCGTTTTATTGGGACTAAGTTCCCTGGCAGCTTATATTCCCTTGGCCGTACTGGCAGGAATATTGATTCCAATTGGATTTAAGATTATAGATAAACGTGGTATCAGGCACATGAAGGTTATGCCCAAGGCTGACTCTGTGGTGCTGATCATCGTCTTACTATGGACCACGTTTGGCAGTCTGATCCAAGCAGTTGGAGTCGGGGTAACCTTAGCGGCATTGTTGTTTATGAAACGCGCTAGCGATATTGGGGAAAAAGGCATGGACGTTGGTACCATTGCAGGTTTTGAGGGTGAAAAGCCTTGGCTTGACGAGGAGAATTTTTATGAGAGATATAAGGACCATGTATACATCAAACATTTAAACGGGCCGTTGTTTTTTGGTTTTTCCACCTTTTTTCAGGATCAAATAAAAAATATTGACGAGAATATAAAAATACTGGTTATACGTATGGATCGTGTGCCCCATATCGATCAGTCCGGGGTCTATGCCTTGGAGAATATTATATTCGAATTATCCAAGAAAAACGTGAAAACCGTTCTAACAGGTTTGAGGGAACAGCCCAAACAGCTTATTGAAAACATTGACATTATTCCCGATTTGGTTCCGATAGAACAAGTTTTTCCCAAGGTCCAGGACAGTTTTGCTTGGATTGCAAGGGAACTGGAGGGCGAAAGCCATTCATAGTTTAGCCAGAGATTTTAGCCAATTTTGTTAGATGCTTGGGTTTTGAATGTTTCATTGATGAAAATATTAAAGGTACTTTGGTACAGGGATGATTTTATTTAAAGCTCGCACAAGACGAATCCAAAAAAAAGCCGCATCAATTTTGATGCGGCCTTTCCTTATATACTCATATGTTTTCTGCTATTCCGAAGCGCCTTCGTAAATCGCGTTAAAAATCAATTTGTAAGTGCCGCGAGGCTGCGCCCTAAATTGTGGACGGAACGCGAACAAGATGGCGGAACCTTTTCCATACTTTGCTTTTACCATGGCTGGCTTTTTGGCAATGTACTTGTCCTCTCCCATGGCCCAACCACTCATCAGTAGGTCTTTGGCGGCATAGGTGGCTATTACCTCAACATCGGGTGCGGGAGCATCTTTGATGTCCTCTGTTCCTCCTTCACCTGTTTTACGTTGTTTGTCAATGGTAAAGGCCCTACTTCGGTTAAATGAAACGGCAACCGTATCCTTCATACCAAAGGCCAACGGATGGGACGTGTCCACACCGGCCTTGATCAAAGATCCTGGAATAAAGAAATCTTTGCTGTCCGCACCTTCAACGGCATCGCGCAATGGCAACCCGAATTGTTCGATCACAAAGTCACTTGCTTCATCAAAAGCGATCAAGGTTCCACCCGCATCCACATAGTCGCTCAGCGCCATGGACCCTTTTAGGCCAATGCCTCCTGTGAATTTTTCGGGCATGCTCAAATTGCTATGTCCATGTAAAATGGAACTTGGTCTTTGTGATGGAATGATGATGGCATCATACTGCGAGAGATCTTTGGTCTTGATGTCCGCATCGTGCAAAGTATCCATATCAAATTCGTACTCGTCCATTACAAAACGGGTCCATCCTTCGTCCATATTGGCCACCCAGGATTTGTACAGACCTACTTTGGGCAGATGGATTTTCTTCAATTGCACCTCTGGTTTAGCTGCTAAACCTTTGAATTCAAGACCGTACTCGTCTGCAAGGGATGCTATCATTTCTTTGTCCCCGGAAACAATATAGGATCCAGCGGGCAGCGTTTCTTTTCCTGCTTTGAATTCGCCCATGCTCTTGTATGCCGTGCCTCCTGCCCTCAAAACCTTGTTGGTTGCCGCCACGGAGGCATTGGTGTTGGCACTAAGGGCATATCCAAAGGAACCGTTCCTGTTTACTTCGCCATCGTAATACGATACGAGACCATTGACTTTCTCGGTCGGAGCTTTGAATGGTTCTTCAATTTTATCCACATCGATGCCCATTTGCATTGGCAATGTCCATCCTGCCAAATCGTATGGAGTATCGGGAGGACCGCCGGGGTATTGGAAACGCGTGGGATAATTTTGTTTTTCCATAAGGTCCATCAGGTAAGGTCTAAAGGCTTGTGCTGTGTAGATTACATAGGAACCTTCTTCGTATTCTTTGCCATTGACGGTAAAATCTTTAGTGGCTTTTTCGACCTCGATTCCTCCTTGGAGCAATACGTTGACAAGATTTACGGCTTCAAAAGAATCCCATTGTTCCTTGCTTATGATGTAGGCGAATAACCCTTCGCTCTTTCCTTTTTCAACAGCCGATTTACCCATTTTATAGATGTTGTACAGGTAATTGCTCTTGCGGTCGGCAGCAAGGTCCAAAGTGGCCCAAGTGGCGGTCAGCATGTAATCCACGGCATCCCTAAAGTGGGATTCGCCACCTTTCCATGGGTCGGGGTACATAATGTCCGTTCCGTCCGTAGGGGTGCCGCCCGCTACAGTTTTTGGCAGTTTTTCGGGGTCATAGAACCGAGGGGTTGGCGTGGTATGTCCCGTTTCGGTCAGAATACCGATCATATTATGGTAATATGGCACGGTGCGCCCACCACCGTTCCAGAACATGGTGTAAAAATTATCGGCAATGGCACCGGGCATATTTTCCAAAGAAAAACGCTTGGACATTGCGGAGCCTACTTCGCTCACTGCAGCAGTTATTGCCGGGTGAATTTTTGGGTTTACAGGATCTGCATAGGGTGGAATGGAGATCTTGGTCCAAGATGGGGACGATTGGTGATGATTGTAAACGATCTGAGGGTACCATTCGTTATAGAGAATTTTTGTTACGTTGTACGTTTCGGGCATAATGTTCATAAACCAGTCCCTGTTGTTGTCATGGCCCATATAATAATGGTATAGAATCGGAGGGCGAGAAGTTTCATAGGCGGTTCCCATATTCTTGCGATACCAATCAACAACGATGTCCAATCCATCTGGATTCATTACCGGCATTAAAAGGGTGATAACGTTTTCCCTGATCTTTTGCATTTCCGGGGTTTCTGAAGTAGCCAAGGTATAGGCCAGTTCGGAAGTCATTTGACCGTGGGCCAACTCGGTGGAGTGCATTCCACCATCGATCCAGACGATGGCTTTTCCTTCTTGGGAAAGTTTCATGGCTTCGTCATCGCTCACTTGAACACGGGCAAGCTTGGTACTGATGTCCTTCCACTTGTCCAGCTGGGCAAGGTTTTCTTCCGTAGAGATGAACATCAGGTACATTTTACGGCCAAGTACCGTTTCTCCGATCTCAATTTTTTTGACCCTATTGGAAGCAGCGTCCAATTTGGACAAATAGTCTTCAATTTGGGAATAGTCGGCCAATTTGTAATCGGCTCCCACCTTAAATCCGAAAACGTCCTCGGGGGAAGGAACACTTTGTGCCACGGAAAACGCTGCACAAGACAAAAACATGGCAACGGAGAGCAACCATGCTTTGAGGTTTGCATTTTTAGAAATCATTTTTTTGAATTAGTTATAATTTGACTGAAAATTAAGCATTTGTGTCGAGGATACTAAATTAGACGGGTCGGAATTGTCGTGTATTTGTTTTTTTTTGATGGGTTTATAATCTGATAGATTGAAAATCATCAAATTCTTATTTGCCCAAATCTGGTTTTTTACGAGCGGCTTTTTTTTCGGCCGTAATTTTTTTGGATTTCAATCTTTTTTCTTTTGAGGATTTAGTGGGTTTGGTAGGCTTTCTTTTTTTTGGGACTACGAGCGCATTTTTTAGAATATCAAAAAAACGCTTGACGACAAGGTCTTTGTTTCGGTGTTGGCTCCTTGCCTCATCACATTGAAGAACCAGAGTTCCATCATTGGTCAATCGGGATTGTAGTTTAAGGAAAATCCGACCTTTTTCCCTATCCGAAAGCCCTTCTGATTCACTAATGTTAAAAGTGAGTTCCACTTTGGAGGAAACCTTGTTCACATGTTGGCCTCCGGCGCCACTACTGCGCATGGCCTTAAACTGAAGTTCCCTATGTAGCTGCTTTTTGTCCAATTTGGAGTCTTTTGTTAATGGTATTCAAAGATACATTAAGAAAAATGGTCGCTCCTTTTTCCTGTTCTTTCTCCGAATTGAAAAAAACCACAGTACCATCTTCCGCCATACCTTCATTGAGGTAGTGGGTTCCCTTAAAAAAAGAATTCATAACCTCTACCTTTAGCCCGGACGAATCGGAAAATTTGAACTCATGGGGGTAGACCAGAATCGACCTTTCAATTTCAGAATAGGATTTTAGCAACTTCATCGGGATTTGGTTTACTTGCCCGAACAATGATGCCGTGTAGTAATCAGGAGGATTTTTGTAGAGGTCTTGCGTATTTTTGTCTGCAATGACACGCCCTTGCTGTAATATTAAGGTGCGCTCTGCGAAAGGGAGCACATCGCTAGGGTCGTGGCTTGCGGTAAGCACGGTAATGTCCTGCTTTTTTAGATATAGGAACAGATTTCTTCTTAATGAAATCCGCTTAAAGTTGTCAATATGGCCGAAGGGTTCGTCCAGAAGCAAAATCTCCGGCTCTTGAGCCAATACACGTGCAAGTGCAACTCGCTGTTGTTGACCACCGCTGAGGTATTTTACTTTGGTTTTCGCGAACGATTTCATTTCGATGAGGTCTAGGAGTTCGTCAATGCGTTCATCATGCGTTTCGCGCTCGAACACGGAAAGGAACTGACCAACATTTTCTTCCACGGAAATGAAGGGCATCAAATCAAAATCCTGGGCCAAATACTTCATATAAGGCTCTCCGGGAACCAGATTAAAATTGGGTCCGAGCGCTTCTGTATTGCCCCAAAAAATGGAGCCATCCTCCACATGAAGCAGACCATAAACAATCTTTAACAAGGTACTTTTTCCAGAGCCACTTTCGCCCATCAATGCCACATGTTCCCCATGGGCCACTTGAAAAGAAATGTCTTTTAAAATGGTTTTATCTTGATAACCGAAAGAATCTACTTGGACTTTTAGCATAGAAATTAAGGGCTGCTGACAAAGCAGCCCTTTACAATTTAATCTTTAAACTCTTTGAGTACAGCTTGGTTGGGCAGTTCATCGTACCCCATGTTATAAAAGGTAAAGCCGAAGATGTCGGCATACTGTTCTATAGTCTTGCTGACCGGCGTTCCCGCTCCGTGACCTGCGTTGGTCTCGATTCGGATAAGGGTAGGCTGATCACCTGCTTGTTTTTCCTGTAATTCGGCAGCAAACTTAAAACTATGGGCAGGAACCACGCGGTCATCATGATCTCCTGTGGTGACCAAAGTGGCAGGATAGGTAGTTCCTTCTTTTACATTATGAACCGGGGAGTATGCCTTGATATAGTTGAACATTTCTTCGTTGTCCTCGGAAGTT
Organism: Flagellimonas aurea; assembly: GCF_017313785.1. Taxonomy (GTDB): domain Bacteria; phylum Bacteroidota; class Bacteroidia; order Flavobacteriales; family Flavobacteriaceae; genus Flagellimonas; species Flagellimonas aurea. Next base: position 320,446 of record NZ_JAFLNL010000001.1, on the reverse strand, counting down.
CCATAATCGTAGGCCCATCCCGCTCCAGCGGTAAAGGTGTGGTAGCGGAGCATGTCCATTACACCTACGGCCGGTAATGCCACTTGCATTAGGTCCGGACGTTGGGTCATAGTGGCGCCAACCAGCAAGCCTCCGTTGGAACCACCGCGAATGGCCAAGTATTCTTTTGAAGTGTATTTATTGTCGATCAAGTATTCGGCAGCAGCGATAAAGTCATCGAATACATTCTGTTTTTGAAGCTTGGTTCCGGCATCGTGCCATTTTTTACCGTATTCGCCGCCCCCGCGAAGGTTGGGAACCGCATATACACCACCTTGCTCCATCCAAACAGCGTTCACGATGCTGAAAGAAGGCGTTAAACTTACATTGAAGCCTCCATAACCATAAAGAATGGTCGGGTTTTTTCCGTTCAGTTCAGTTCCTTTTTTATAGGTGATGATCATGGGTACTTTTGTACCGTCCTTGGAGTTGTAGAACACTTGTTTCGATTCATAATCATCTGGATTGAAATCAATCTGAGGCTTCCAATATTGTTCGTACTCACCGGTTTCTACATCATATTTATACAAGGAACCAGGTGTATTGTAGTTGGTAAAGGAGAAATAGAATTCTTTGTCCTCTTTTTTGCCGCCAAAACCTCCTGCGCTTCCCACTCCGGGCAGTTTCACTTCTCGGATCAAGTTACCATCATAATCATATTGAAGTACTTTGGAAATGGCATCCACCATGTATTCTGCGAAGAAATAACCTCCTCCGGTTCCGGCGGTCAATACATTTTCCGTTTCAGGAATCAGATCTTTCCAATTGTCCGGGGTTGGGTTGGAGGCGTCCACGGTCACTACCTTTTTATTCGGCGCATCCCTGTCGGTTACCAAATAAAGCTTGGAGCCTTCATTTTCTATGGGGTAGGTGTCAGAATCGGTATCATCCAAAATGGTAACTAGTTCAGGGTTTTCTTTGGAAAGATCCATCATAAACAGCTTGTTGCCGGAAGTGGATATAGAAGCTGTTATAAAAAGATATTTTTGGTCTTCGGAAACGGAACCGCCTACGTAGCGGTGTTTTTCTTCGGGTGTGCCTCCAAAGATGATTTTATCTTCGGACTGTGGCGTGCCCAATTTGTGATAGTAGAGTTTGTGCTGGTCCGTTTTTGCCGACAACTCGCTGCCCTCGGGCTTATCATAGCTGGAGTAGTAGAAACCTTCGTTGCCCTTCCATGAAATACCGCTAAATTTAATATCGACCAAAGTATCTTCTACAATTTCCATGGTTTCGGTGTCCATGACAATTCCCTTGCGCCAATCGCTTCCACCCTCGGAAATAAGATAGGCGGCTTTGGAACCGTCTTTGGTGAAGCTAAGTCCCATCAAAGAGGTGGTGCCATCCTCAGAAAATGTATTGGGATCCAAAAACACCTCTTCTTCGCCATTATCCTTTTTGCGGTAGACCACATATTGGTTCTGTAGCCCGTTGTTTTTGTAGTAATAGGTGTAATCGCCTTCTTTAAAAGGGGAACCGACTTTTTCGTAGTTCCAGAGTTTTTCCAATCGGTTTTTTAGGTCTTCGCGAAAAGGGATTTTTTCCAAATATCCGAATGTGACCGTATTCTGCTTTTTTACCCAGGCTTCGGTCTCCTCGCTGCGGTCGTCCTCCAACCAGCGATAAGGGTCTGGGACCTCTGTTCCAAAATAATTATCTACAGTATCAACTTTTTTGGTAGTGGGATAGTTCACAGTAATAGGTTCTCTGGTTTTAGATTCTTCTTTGCAGGCCGCAAATAAAACCAAAGCAGCCAACAGACTTATGTTTTTCATGTTTTCTCGGATTGATTCCGATAAAAATACCACAAAAAAACCTCTAAAACATTACTGATTTGAAGGATTTAAAAAACTTCTTAAAGTTTTAGGACTTAATTACCATCAGAGTTTACAGGAGTTAAGAACAATTCTAAACCTGTACCACCACCTGTGCAAGGATTAATACAAACGCTACTGCTAATAGCCTCTACGTATGCAATATCCACCCCAATAACATTGGCACTTACAGTTAATGTTCCTGTTGTCACATGACAGATGGAGTTACCACTTGTTATATAATCACTACTTAGATGTTGATAGCTATAACCTGAAGTATTACCAGATATGTAAGATGTTCCTTGAGACCCTGAAGTTACGCCATTACTATTGTTAAAACTAAAAGCATTATTTACAGTTAATCCAGTAGTTGAAGATCCAAAAATTTTATTTCCTGAAAACCTTAATCTTCCCGAACCACATCCACCCGTACTTCCTCCTCCATCATTATCATCGCAACCTTCTGCGGGCGGTAAAAATTGAGAGTCACAAGGTACCGACATAATCAAATTTTCAAACTCGATTAATACTTGATTATCTTCTATGTTAATCTTTCCTTTATTACTTAACGTATTAAGTTTGTCCAAGTTTCCGCTTGCGAAATAATTTAACGATTTTATGTTGTTAAAAAACTCTTTTGCTTCTTCTATCGAGTTGAATTCAATGGGAGGTATGTTTTCTTTTATTTTTTGTTTTTCAGCTTTGGATAAAGTGGAAGGTGGGAGACCCAACTCTTTTCTTAATTGTTCTTCTGATATTTCTTGGGTAGTTTCTATTGTATCTTTTTCACACGAAACAATAATCAATAACATTAAAAAGTAAGCAATTTTTTTCATGATATTTAGTTTTATTTTTCATCAAATTAAAGAAAAAGATTACAATATAAAATATAAACATCAAGATTCTGAATTTGATTTAAGATTAATGCCCTTCAAATATGATGGTGCAATAACTAAACGGTACGGTTAGTGGCCATGCCTATAATAAAATGTATATACCACAAGTGTAAGCTGATGACAATCTTGCTGTAAAAATTTAGAGGCCAATATTGGCCCTTTTTTATTTTAATTAGCAACAACTATTTATGAAATTGCTTCAGAAGTATTTGAAACCAAATTGTTTTCCACCAAATACTCCGCGATCTGAACAGCATTGGTAGCGGCTCCTTTTCTTAGGTTGTCCGCAACGATCCACATGTTCAAGGTGTTGGGTTGGGTTTCGTCCCGACGGATTCTGCCCACAAAAACATCGTCCTTGCCATTGGCAAAGGCTGGCATGGGATAGGTGTTGGTTTCAGGATTGTCCTGCACCACAATTCCAGGGGTTTCGCTTAGAAGCTGTCTTACTTCTGCGAGATCAAAATCCTTGTGGAACTCCACGTTTACGGATTCGGAGTGTCCTCCAGCAGTCGGGATACGTACAGCAGTGGCGGTAACCGAAAATGTACGGTCATCCAATATTTTTTGCGGCTCACGGGCCAATTTCATCTCTTCTTTGGTGTACCCGTTTTCCAGGAACACATCGCAATGCGGCAATGCGTTTCGGTTGATGGGGTAAGGATAGGCCATTTCACCTTCGATTCCGGCCGCTTCGTTCTCCATTTGTTGCACCGCTTTTACACCAGTACCCGAAACGGACTGGTAGGTGGAAACGACCACACGTTTCATCCGATACTTTTTGTGCAATGGATTTAAGGCCAAAACCATTTGGATGGTGGAGCAGTTGGGATTCGCAATGATTTTATCTTCAACGGTCAATTCATTCGCATTGATTTCGGGTACTACCAGTTTTTTGGTCGGGTCCATTCGCCATGCTGATGAATTATCGATCACAGTGGTACCCACCTCTGCAAATTTTGGGGCCCACTCCAAAGAGGTGTCCCCTCCTGCGGAAAAAATGGCAATATCAGGCTGGGCAGCCACAGCATCGGCCAAACCGATTACGGTGTATTCATCGTTTTTATAAGTGAGTTTTTTGCCCACGGAACGCTCCGAGGCTACCAACAACAATTCTGAAATAGGGAAGTTACGTTCTTCCAATACTTTCAACATTACCTCGCCTACCATTCCGGTGGCACCAACAACTGCTACTTTCATTATAAAAATATTTCTTGCCGCAAAGGTACTTTAGTCAGCGAGTTAAACAAGCTTTTTTATCCCCAATCAATAAAAAATAACAAAATGTTATAAATAAAACAACCGTCAACGTGTTAGCGAAAACAGATTGACGGTTTTTAAAGGTTATTGTGATGTAGCGGTCGTACCGAAAAACTTCAGTACTATTATTGTTTTTTCAATAAATCGCGTATTTCTGCCAACAGTTCCTCTTGGGTCGGACCTTTTGGAGCTGCAGGAGCTGGTTCTTCCTTTTTCTTCATTTTGTTCACACTTTTTACGATGACAAACATCACAAAGGCCACTATCAGGAAGTCGATTACATTGGTAAGGAAGGCGCCGTACAGCACAGCGATTTCCCCGACCGTTTCCCCGGCATCGTTCACCGTTCCTTCGGTAATGACATATTTCAAATCGTTGAAATCTGCTTTGAACAACAATCCGATCAAGGGGGAAACAATTCCTCCCGTGAACGAAGACACCACTTTGTTGAATGCGGCACCCATAACGAAACCTACGGCGATATCCACCAGGTTTCCTTTCATGGCAAAGTCCTTAAATTCTTTTAAAAATCCCATTTATAGTAGAGTATTGGTTAATCAGAAACAAATTAAGAAAAAAAGTGGTACACTTATTTATTGGAATCAAATTTTCATGTGTTTATCACCTCTCGCTTTACACGTTGCGAAATGGCCGTTAGGATTTCGTAGGATATGGTATTTGCCGTCGCTGCAAAATTTTCTGCAGACTTGTTTGGACCAAAAACAATCGCTTCGTCCCCTTCCTTACAGTCGATTTCGGTAACATCCACCATGATCATGTCCATGCACACGTTTCCCAGAATAGGGGCTTTTTTTCCATTGATGGTCACAAATCCTTTTCCTTTCCCATATTGGCGCCCTATACCATCGGCATGTCCAATGGGCAACGTGGCACTTTTTATATTGTGGCTCGATTTGAATGCTCGGTTGTACCCTACGGATTGATTGGCCCCGATCTCATGTATCTGAGAAATAATGGTCTTTAGGCTTGCCACCGGCCTTAACTGTTCATCCACCTTGGCCTGATTGCCATAGCCATAAAGTCCAATTCCGCTTCGGACCATCTCAAACTGTGCTTCTGGGTAATTTAGGATTCCGGAAGTATTCAACATATGTCGCATGGGAGCATAGCCCAGAGTATCCATAAGCGCACCGCTTAAATTTTTGAAAGATGCGATTTGATTCAGGCTAAAATCCCGCTCATTAATATCTTCGGATGCCGCTAGATGTGAAAAACAAGAAACTATTCTGATGCATTCACTGCGCTTGGTTTCTTCAGCGATAAAATTTACATCGGCCTCTGAGAAACCCAATCGGTTCAATCCGGTATTGAATTTAATGTGGATAGGATAATCCTTTTGGTTCTTGGCGTTCGCAGCTTCAAGGAACCGGTTCAGGATGTTTCTCGAATAAAGGCTCGGCTCCAAATGATGCGCGATCAAATCCTCAAAATTGGAAGCCAAGGGGTGCAATACCAAAATGGGAAGTTGAATTCCGGCTTCCCGCAACAAAACCCCTTCGCTTACATAGGCAACGGCCAAATAATCGGCACCCAATTGTTCCAGTTTACGGGCAATGGTCACAGTGTCGCTGCCATAGGCAAAAGCCTTTACTACCCCTAAAAATTTGGTTTCAGGTTCTATTTTGGCCCGCAAGTAATTGTAATTGTGCTCCAAGGCCAATAGATTCAGGGTCAATGTAGTTTCCCCGACCTTACTCATTGGATTTCTCTTTTTTGGCAGTCACCTCTTCGGAGTCCACATCAATACCTCTAATTTTTTCGCGAAGCATGGCTTTATAAAATGCGGCACGGCTCAAGGGCTCATACTCCTCGGTTTCACCAAGGAGCACCAAATTATCGTTGAGGGATTTCCTAAAGCTATAGTTGGCCAAGTTTCCGGTGCGCGTGCACACGGCGTGTACTTTGGTCACATACTCCGCTGTGGCCATCAAGGCTGGCATGGGGCCAAAAGGATTGCCCTTAAAATCCATGTCAAGTCCTGCAACTACCACACGTATGCCCCTATTGGCCAAATCATTGCAAACGGTTACGATTTCATCATCAAAAAATTGGGCCTCGTCAATACCGATCACATCACAGTCGTCCGCCAAAAGTCGAATATTGGCCGCGGCCGGAACAGGTGTTGAACGAATTTCGTTGGAATCGTGGGAGACAACCATCTCTTCGTGATATCTAGTATCCACAATGGGTTTAAAAATCTCCACTTTTTGCTTGGCGAATTGTGCGCGCTTAAGCCGTCGGATCAGTTCTTCGGTCTTTCCGGAAAACATGGAACCGCAAATCACCTCGATCCATCCAAACTGTTCCTTAGGGTTGACTGTGTTTTCGAGAAACATACCGTATTTTTGAAAGAAATTGTTTGTTTTCCCGTTATATTGGGACGACCACAAAGCTACTAAAAAAATGCACCCCTGTTTTCAATAAGATTTTAACCTTTTGTTGATAGGGTATTTGCAAAATCGTTATATTTTTATCGTAAAGAAGAAAAGCTATGATACGGAAATTGAGGGAAGAGTTGATCAAGTTGTCCACTGAGATAATAACTGCACGTGAGGACACCGATCTTGCGGCATTGTACGAAAAATCAAGAAAGATTTATGAAAAGTTGGCCGTATTGAAATTCATAGATGAAAAATTGAACGATGTTGAGGTGGATGTGTCCCAAAACGTCATAGCCTCTAGGTTCGAGAAAATGGCCAATGCCGTTTTAAGCGGAAACACATCAGTTCCGGAGAGCAATCCGCACCAGGAAGATATCATTACGACACCTTCCATGGATACGATCAAGGATATTGTTTCCGAAATGCCTTCCAATATGGATTTGGAAAAGGTGTTTGCCGAGTTCGTGGCAAAGCCCAATTTGATGAAGAACGACAAAGATGAGGTAACGCCCGATGAGAATGTGAGCGCAGCTTCAAAATTGATAAAGCCAAAATCGTTAAACGACCGTTTGGCCAAAGACTTCCAGATTGGCCTTAACGATAAACTGGCCTTTGTGAAGCACTTGTTCAATAATGACATGGAGGATTATACCCGTGTGCTTTCCCAGCTTACAACAATTGACTCGGAAGAACGCTCTGTTGCTTTTATAAACAATATGGTGAAACCCGAGTACAATAATTGGGAAGGTAAAGAGGAGTATGAGGCTCGCTTTATTGCCCTAATTGAACGTAGGTTCGCATAAATCCATTTTTTCAATTTTATTTTGATTGTAAGACCGTAACTTTGGTCCATGGGAAAGCTATATCTGGTTCCGACGCCAATAGGAAATCTTGAGGACATTACCCTCCGGGCCATTAAAGTGCTCAAAGAAGTGGATGTGGTTTTGGCGGAAGATACCCGGACCAGCGGTAAATTGCTGAAACATTTTGAGATCAACACGCATCTACATAGCCATCACATGCACAACGAGCACAAACAGGTTGATGGGTTGGTGCAAAAAATGAAAGAAGGAACAACTTACGCCCTCATTTCGGACGCAGGTACACCGGCTATTTCCGATCCTGGATTTCTATTGACCCGTGCCTGCCTTGAAAACGATATTGAGGTAGAGTGTTTGCCCGGGGCAACTGCCTTTGTTCCCGCTCTAGTGAATAGCGGATTGCCCAACGACCGATTTGTTTTTGAAGGATTTTTGCCTGTAAAAAAAGGCCGCCAGACCCGACTTTTGGAACTTGCCGAAGAAACCAGAACCATGGTTTTTTACGAATCGCCGCATAAGCTACTTAAAACTTTGGCCAATTTTGCCGAGTATTTTGGGGAAGACAGACCTGTTTCCGTATCCAGGGAATTGACCAAATTATACGAAGAGACCGTTCGTGGAACCGTTGCTGAAGTACTGGAACATTTCAACAATAAAGCACCCAAAGGTGAATTTGTGATTGTGGTCGGCGGAAGTAGGGATTAATCCTCATCAATAATAAATAATTCTTCCACGGGAAGATTGAACAATCTACCCATTTTTAATGCCAAGGTAACCGAAGGATTGAATTTATCCTTTTCTATGGCATGAATGGTCTGTCTAGAAACGCCCAATTCTTTGGCCAGTTCGGCTTGAGTCATATCCAATCGTGCTCTTTCCACTTTTACCAGATTTTTCATGAATGAGCCTCTTTTTTGAAGTAGAATATGACCAAAAACAATATCATGAATAACGATAGAACCATGTCTAAACTAACTTCATAATAAATGTCAAAAAGATAAATCACCAGAGCAATAATCAATAAGGTAATTACGGTAGCCTGATAGGATTGTAACCGAATCAATCTTATATAATCGTCTTCAACTTTTTCCTTTGAGAACATATAAATCAAAAGACCGGTTAACGGCAGAACATCAAAAAAAGAATAAAGTGTATTCCCAAGAAAATCTTTTACAAAATGATGTGTGCCTGATGGGGCACCTTTGTAACCGTCCATAAAAGAATCTCCACCTACTAAAAGAAATGAAATAAGGAAAATAAAAAGACCAAGTCGTTTGCCCCAGTTTGGTAGTATTTGAAAGTCCATGCGCTAGTATTTATATATAAAAGTAAATAAAACTTTACATTTTTACAAATATTATAGATTTTATTGCGGTAAGTTGAATTAAAGCATTCGTAGATAGGAAGAAATAGTTGTTAACTTCAACACAACTTTACGACCCAACATATTAGATGGACCAACTACTATTCCAAATACGGAACTGCACACATTGTGAGGAGCATTTGCCCTTAGGGCCCAGACCCATTATTGCTGCCCATCCAGAATCAAGAATTGCGATCATTGGGCAGGCGCCCGGCACCAAAGTCCACCAAACAGGGGTTCCATGGGATGACCCAAGCGGAAGGCAGCTAAGAAAATGGCTGGGTGTAACGGATGAACAATTTTATAATGAACAACTTTTTGCCCTGATCCCGATGGGATTCTGTTATCCGGGCAAAGGAAAATCCGGGGATTTGCCACCACGTCCCGAGTGTGCCCCCTTATGGCATGAGTCGCTGATAAATCAGATGCCAAACTTGACACTGACAGTCTTGATAGGTCAATATGCGCAAAACTACTATTTGGGCAATACGATGAAGCGAAATTTGACGGAAACAGTGAAACACTACCAAGAATATTTGCCCGATTATTTTGTGTTGCCGCATCCATCGCCAAGAAATCGGTTTTGGTTGAGCAAAAATCCTTGGTTTGAGGAAGAAGTTTTATCAGATTTGAGAGAAAAGGTTTCCGAGAGTCTGGATTATTGAATCTATTTAATATTTGGACCCATCATGCTTCCCTTTTTGCCAGCCCACTTCCCCCAAATATTTTTCCGCACTTTCCACGGCTCCATCTTCGATATCCGTGCCCATGGAATCGTTCCAGCGGTTCAAATAACCAAAAAGTGAAATGACACCCATCATTTCTACAATTTCGCCATCGTTCCAATGCTTGTGCAATTCCTCTTTAATGTAGGCATTCACTGTATTTGGCACTTGGGAAGCGGCCAAGGCAAAATCCAAAGCAGCCTTTTCTGCTTCTGAGAAAGCGTTATGTGTCCGGTATTCCCAAATGTTGTCCAATTGTTCCTGTTTGGCACCGTAACGTTCCGCAGCCCGGATGGCATGTGCCTGGCAATACCGGCAGCCCGTGGCATTGCTGCTTACCCACGCAATCATTCGTTTTAAGGCAGAAGTTACGCGCCCCTCATTGGCCATTACAGCTTTATTCAGATTGATAAAAGCCTTGGAAATCGCTGGCCTGTGCTGCATGGTCAGCACGGAATTTGGGCAAAACCCAAGCGTTTCATTAAAGAACTCGGCCAGTTCTTTCGTCTGGGGGTCGTGATCGGGCGATAGGGGATTTACTAAGGGCATGATTGCGATTATAAATTGTATTTTTGGACTCTACAAGAAACAAAAATTAAACGTCATGACAAATCACATAACTACCAAATGGTTGGGAGAGATGGCTTTTGAGAGCAACAACCCATCTGGACATACTGTACGAATCGATGCCGGTGAAGATAGTGGCGGATCGGGAGCAGGGTTGCGTCCCAAGGCCCTAATGTTGTCATCTTTGGCAGGTTGTTCGGGTTTGGATGTGGCCTCGCTCATTAAAAAGATGAAATTGGAAGTGGACGACTTTAAGATAGAGACCATAGCCAACCTTACCGATGAGCATCCGAAATATTATGATTCCGTAGTTGTTGAATATCACTTTACGGGGGCCAACTTAAATGAGGATAAGCTTAAAAAAGCGGTAGACCTTTCCGTGGAAAAATATTGTGGAGTTATGGAAATGTTCAGAAAATTTGCCGAATTGGACATCAAGACCATTTTTCATCATAAATAAGAGGCAAACAAAAGAACAGGCTCAAGAACAAAACACAAGCTCAATTACCAAATAATCAATTATATTCAAGAATTAGGTCAACCTCAGGATCAATTTTTAAAAGATGAACGAAAAGAAATTCGATCTAGGGGAACGATTTGTGGATTTGGCAGCCAGTATCGCTACTTTTTGCCACGATTTATCCAACGATTTTACAGGACAATATTACGGAAATCAACTACTTCGTTCCGCTGGAGGTGCTGCTTTGAACTTTGGAGAGGCTCAAGGAACAAACACCAACAAAGATTTTGTTTATAGGGCTACCATTACATTAAGGGAATTGAAAGAATCGAGGGTAAGCCTAAAGATTCTGAAAAAGATAAACTATGGCAATGAAGGAGTTTGCATTGGTTTATTGGATGAAGTTGAACAATTGATTAAAATCACTGCTACCGTAATCAAAAGGAAGAAGTAACTCGAAATTTGAACTTGAGCTTGAATTTTGCACTTGAACTTTTAAAACTATGCGCTGGACCATAAAGCCAAAACCCGAACAAGAATCCATTGACCAATTGTCCAAAGCATTGGGCGTTGATGATTTGGTAGCGCAGCTCCTAATTCAAAGGGGAATAACCAATTACGAAGAGGCGAAAGCATTCTTCCGGCCCGAGTTGAATCATCTGCACGATCCTTTTTTGATGAAGGACATGCGCAAAGCAGTGGAACGGATTGAAGAAGCCATCAACAAAGGAGAGAACATTTTGGTCTATGGTGATTACGATGTAGATGGGACCACATCCGTTGCGTTAATGAGCGCCTATTTGATGGAAACCTACCCCAATGTGGCCACCTACATTCCCGACCGTTATTTGGAAGGTTACGGCATTTCCTTAAAAGGCATTGATTTTGCCTCGGACAACGACATGTCTTTGATTATAGCGCTGGATTGCGGCATCAAGGCCATTGACCAGATAAAATATGCCAAGGAAAAAGGCATCGATGTTATCGTTTGCGATCATCACCGACCAGGCTCAGAACTGCCCGAGGCTATTGCGGTACTGGACCCAAAACAGGAAGATTGCGAATACCCGTACAAAGAACTTTGCGGTTGCGGGGTCGGTTTTAAACTGATTCAAGCTTTGGGCTCCAAGCAAGGCAAGACCATCGATGACCTGATACTATATCTGGATTTGGTGGCCACCGCCATAGCTGCTGATATTGTTCCGATTACGGGAGAAAATCGGGTGCTTGCCTATTATGGGTTGATGGTCATCAACGAAAATCCGCGTATTGGAATCAAAGCCTTGATCGACCAGACCAAAAAACGGGAACTTACCATAACCGATGTGGTGTTCATTATTGCCCCGCGAATCAACGCGGCCGGAAGGATGAAACATGGCCAACACGCCGTTGACCTGCTTACCGAAACCAATTTAGCCCAAGCACAGCAATTCGCATCTGAAATTGAACTTTTCAATACCGAACGAAGGAGCTTGGACCAAGAAATCACACAAGAGGCCTTGGTCCAAATTCAAGAAAACCGGGAAGAAGGCAGGGTCACCTCAGTGGTCTATAACGAAAACTGGCACAAAGGCGTGATCGGTATCGTGGCATCTCGACTAACGGAGACGTACTACCGGCCAACCTTGGTCTTCACCAAAAGCGGGGATAAATTGGCAGCTTCCGCAAGATCGGTCAAAGGGTTCGACATTTACAATGCACTGGAGGGATGTTCCGATTGTTTGGAGCAGTTCGGCGGTCACATGTATGCAGCGGGACTCACGTTGTTGGAAGAGCAGTATGAAACGTTCAAGAACCAGTTTGAAAGGGTGGTTTCTGAAACCATCGACCCAAAACTCTTGCAGCCCGAAATTTCCATTGATGCCAAAATTCAAATGGACCAGATTACCCCAAAACTGATGCGCATTCTAAAGCAATTTGCGCCATTTGGTCCCGGCAACATGACCCCCGTTTTTATGGCCGAAGGATTAAAGGATACGGGGTATGCCCGTGGAGTTGGCGAAGGCGAGAAACACTTAAAATGCAGTCTCTATCAACTAGGTTCGGAGCCTATTGGAGGCATAGGATTTAATTTGGGCGATAAATTGGATGTGGTTAAGCGAATAAAACCTTTTGATGCCGTATTTTCGTTGGATGAAAATGAATGGAACGGAACGGTGAGCCTTCAACTAAAACTAAGAGATATTCGCTAGCTATTTATGGACCCCTACGCAGCACTTCGCTATAAGGAATTCAACATATTTTTATTGGTGCGTTTTGCCATGGTCTTTGCATGGTCCATGCAGTTTATCGTAATCGAATGGCAAGTATATTCCTTGACCAAGGACCCGCTTTCTTTGGGTATAATCGGTTTGATGGAGGTGGTACCTGCCGTGAGCATGGCCCTCTTCGCAGGTCATATTGTGGACCAAAAGGAAAAACGGAACCTTTTGGTGGTCTGTATCGCCGGGTTCTCGGTGATAAGCTTCGGATTGTTTGTATTGAGCTGGCCCGGATTGGAAGATTCATGGGAATCCACCACCATACTGTACTCCATTTATGCCCTGGTGTTTTTGGGCGGATTTGTACGTTCGTTTTTGGGCCCGACCATTTTTTCGTTGATTGCCTTGATCGTTCCCAAGAAAATATATCCGAATGCGGCCACTTGGAGCAGTTCCACTTGGCAGTTGGCATCGGTTTTGGGGCCTGCCTTGGCCGGATTCTCCATTAGCTGGATCGGGGTGCATTGGAGTATGTGCGTCATTTTTGGATTTTCCTTGATGGCATTGATCTTCCTCTTCCAAATTCCCAAAAAACCCATTATGAACCCTAAAATCGGGGAGCCCGTTTTCCAGAGCCTACGTGATGGACTCAAGTTTGTTTTTGGCAACAAGGCCATTTTTGGGGCACTGACCTTGGATATGATCGCGGTACTTTTTGGTGGCGCCGTGGCGCTATTGCCCGTTTATGCCCAGGATATTTTGCATGTGGGCTCCGAGGGTTTTGGTGTTTTGAGGGCAGCGCCAGCGGTAGGGGCATCCATCACCATGTTGGGTTCCACTAAGTTTCCGTTGCACAAAAATGCGGGCAAAAAATTGCTGATGGCGGTCTTTGCCTTCGGAATCTGTATTATCGTCTTCGGGTTGTCGGAACTTTTTTGGTTATCCGTGATCGCTTTGTTTGTAAGTGGGGCAGTGGATGGTATCTCCATGATCATTCGACAGACCATTTTGCAAATAAAGACACCGGACAATATGCGCGGTAGGGTAGCTTCGGTAAATTCTATGTTCGTGGGTTCTTCCAATGAGTTGGGCGCTTTTGAAAGTGGGTTGACGGCCAAACTAATGGGAACCGTGACAGCGGTGGTCTTTGGTGGATGCATGACGCTGCTCACCGTAAGTGCAACAGCAATTGCTTCCCCCACATTTAGGCGATTGGACCTTCAAAAAGATATTGACGAACACGAGAGGGAAGATTAATCCTCCAGTTTTTCCAAGGTCAATTTTTCCCCATCAAAAACAGCGTAGGTAAAAAAGGAGATCCAATCCCCGAGATTGGTATAGGTCGAGGTATCGTTCAGTTTGATTTCCAACGGTAAATGACGATGACCAAAAATAAAATGGTCAAAATGTTGCTCTTCCAACTTGCGCTTGGCATACAGAATGAGCCATTCCTTGTCCTCGCCCAAGAATTTGGCATCCGCTTCACCAGAAATTATCTTGTTGTTTACGGACAGATGTTGTCCCAAACGAACGCCCAAATCCGGGTGCAACCATTTAAAGAACCATTGGGCTACGGGATTGGTGAACACTTTTTTCATCCGTTTAAAACCCTTGTCATGTGGGCCCAGTCCATCACCGTGCCCAATAAAAAAGGAAGTGTCGTTGATCAGGAACTGCTGCGGTTTGTGGTACACCGGGATATTCAGTTCCTCTTCAAAATATCCGTTCATCCAAAGATCATGGTTGCCCACAAAATAAGTAATGGGAATGCCCATATCCGATAGTTCGGCCAGTTTGCCAAGTGTTCGTGTAAAGCCTTTGGGCACCACGGTTTTATATTCGAACCAAAAATCAAAAAGGTCGCCCATTAAAAAAATGGCCGCAGCATCTTCCTTAATGGAATCCAGCCAGGCCACAAACTTTTTCTCACGGGGCAAACTGTCCTTTCGGGTGGGGGCCCCTAGGTGGTTATCGCTCGCGAAATAGACTTTTTTGCCTTTAGGCAGGGCAATATTCTTCATTTATTTTTTGTAACGTCGGTTGCTTCGTATTCTATTGACCACATACACCACGACTACAAAAAGGGCCAATATGGGAAAAATCAAATCATTCATAACTGCTTTTATTTTTTAAACTTCTCCAATGCTTTTTTGGTATTTGGCGATAGTGCCAACTTTCCGGATGCTTCAGCACGTTCCAACAATAGGTCGTCCCAATGCTCGGTTCCTTCCCAAAGAACTTTCTTCATTTTTTCCAGAGCTTCGGGGTTATAGGTGGCCAGTTTTTGAACATGGATTTCCAGTTCCCTGTCCATTTCGGCAATGGAATCGTACACTTTTGCGTATAAACCGTTTTCTTTGGCCCAATAGGCATTTTTCCACTCTGTGGGATACAAAGTGAGCTCTGCCAAAGCGGCTTTTCCCATTTTGCGCTCTACGGCCGGGGCAATGACGAACGGGCCTATTCCTATGGATATTTCCGATAATTTGATGGCCGCTTCTACCGTAGCATGCACATAATCGCAGGCCGATGCCAAGCCCACACCGCCACCGACAGTTTTGCCCTGTACCCGTCCAATAATCGGCTTGGGACACTTGCGCATGGCATTGATGATGTTTGCAAAACCACTAAAAAACGCCTTCCCCTCTTCCAGATTGGAAACCGCCACTAATTCATCAAAAGAGGCTCCGGCACAAAATGCCCTTTCTCCCTCGGACTTTAACACGATTACAGAAACGTCATGGTTTTTGCCCACTTTATCAAACTCCTTCGTAAGCCGCACCAAAAGTTCGGAAACAAAGGAATTGCTTGCAGGGTGACCAAATTCTATGGTCGCTACCTTGTTTTCAATTTTGGTGTATAGGCTGCCGTTGATTCTATGGGTGGACATTTATTTTCAGTTATCAGTTGTTGTAAACCTGTATTCCGTGAGCACTAAATTAAGGGTTTTGTACCAAGGGTTGGAATTTTCTCCTAAATTTCCAGACCAGGGAAAATCCACGAATCATCATCCAGACCACAAATGCAATCCAAATGGCATATAGCCCCCAACCTAGATAAATGCCCAGATAGAGGCATGGAATGAACCCCAAGAAGGTGGCTGCCAACAGTACGTTCCTTAAATACTTCATTTCGCCCATTCCCTTGAAAAGCCCATCAAAAACAAAGGCCAACGTATTCATCGGCAAACCGATGATTACAATGTAAAAAATGTTGTAGAAGGTTTCCAGAACCACGGTTTCGTTGGAAAAAATCCGGCCAATGGGCCTGTAAAAAATAAATCCGAACGCCATAAGTCCAAGGCTTACAATAGTGCCATACTTCATTATTTTTTTGGCCAATTCCCAAAGACCGTTATAGTCTTGGGCACCGAGCAGTCTTCCGCCCATACTGTTTCCTGCGGCGGCAAATCCATCAATAAAGAAAGCGGAGAACAACCAAAGGTTGATGGCAATGGTATGTGCCCCTATGAACTGGTCGCCCAAGGTGGTGGCCTCGCGTACGGCAAGCATGAGTGCGGCGTTGAGGGCAAGCGTGCGCACAAAGAGGTTTAGGCTCATAAATACCACACGCTTCATTTCTTTGTTGAGCGGAAAAACAAGTTTCATGCTGATTTCCGTCTTTTTCAACAATAGGACAAGGGCGATAATGGCCATGATAGCTTGCGATATCAAGCTTGCCCAAGCGGCTCCTTCCAAGTAAAGGGCGGGCACCCATCCATCGATACCATAAACAAGGACAAAATCCAGTAAAATGTTGAGGCCTGCACCCAACATGGCAATGACCATGGGGTAAAAAGTATTCTGCAATCCACGAAATATCCCGAAAACGGCAAAGGTGAAAAGTGTAAGCGGAAAGCCCCACACCCTAATGGCATAATAGGATATACAGTACTCTAGAATTTTACCGGATGCGTTGAACAGTGCAAAGATTTCTTCTATGAGAAAAACGGTGGATAAAAGGACCATGATACTGAGCAGAATGTTGAAGAAAATAGCCTGTGCCGGCAAATCTTTTACCTCCGTTAACCGTCCGGCGCCCAAATACTGGGAAATGATGGCGGAAATGGAGCTTCGTGTTTGACCGAGCACCCAAATGAGCATGGACAAAAAGGAACCCACGATTCCCGCTGCTGCCAACGACTCCAACCCGTCAACGGGAATGTTGCCCACGATGGCGGTATCCGTTATGGAGAGAATAGGTTCCGCAATTCCCGAGATAGTGGCGGGAATGGCCAGTTGGTTGATGCTCTTAAAATTTACCTGCGTGCTCAAATCGGGCGCAAGTTACAGCACTAATTCATAACAATGAAAAGGATGCCGGCTTTGTTTGGGGAAATAGATATCACCAAGTTTTTGATACCCTCTTTGTTCGTAAAAACGCTGGTTTCTTTTATTCTGTGAAAAAGTATCCAGCCGCACCGAAGCGAAATTATTTTTCCTGGAATAATTTTCTGCAAAACCCATCATTTCTTGGGCCAAGCCCTTTCCTTGAAGGTCTGGATGAACGGAAAGTCGGTGGATATAGGTGCTGTTACCGTTGGCGGTCAGCCATTGGATGGGTTTGTACTCTTCGTCCATCAATGTGGATATGACGATGGTTCCTTGGATAGTCTTGTTCTCCTCTATGACGAAAAGTTCTTCACGTTCAATATCCTTGATGAAGGCTGCTGCGGAAGGATAATGCTCGTTCCACTGATAAATGCCGTTCTCCTGCATTTTTTTGCCGCAAGCTTGGGTGATGGTCAAGATATCGGGGATTTCGGATATCTTTGCGCGTCTTATCATTGATTCGTTTCAATTTAATTGTAAATTTAAGGTTTAATCGTAATCACCAAACCATGAACAATATACTTGTACCTATTGGAACTTCTCCAGATTCTCATCAAACATTGCAATACGCCGTTGATTTTGCCTCCAATTTTGGGGCTCAAATCTATGTAATGGACGTATTTAATGTAACCACAGCCGTAGGAAGTCTGGCCAATGTGGAAGAAAAGGTAGCCAAAAGCAGTAAGGAACATTTAAAGGAAGTTATTGATCAGGTAGACACGAAAGGGGTCGAAATAAAATTGGCCACTTACAATGGTGACATCATCGATGGATTAAAGAGCATCAATAAAGAACTTGGTATTGACTTGATCATTATAGCTCCAAAAAGTAACGATATACAGGAGGAACTTTACTTGGGGAACACCTCCGGTAGAATAATAAAACAGACTGAAATTCCAACCTTGATCGTGCCCAAAGGAACTGCTTTTAAACCTGCAAAAAAGATATTGACCGCTTTTGGGTCGGGCATTTTGAAGCGAAGCAGTATTTTGAACCCTTTGATCATTATCAAGAACAAGTTTAGATCTGAAGTGAGCTTGTTATTGGTTAAAAGACCGGGATATACCGAGGAAGACCTTAAGGTCAACACCGCTTTGATGGACTTGAGCTCACAATTGACCATTACAGAAAACGGCACCACCTATTTGGGAGTAACGGAGTATTTCCAAAAAGAGCATCCGGACATGTTGTGCGTGTTCCGCAGAAAGCGTGGATTCTTTAAAAAACTATGGGAAAAGAACACAATCCAGAAATCGGAATTCTTTGTAAAGATTCCCGTATTGGTACTCAGCGTTAAAAAAGATTAAGGAAAGGGCGCAATTTTTGATACTTTGGGAAAAAAGTATTTCCTTTGCGCTCTCTTTGGGGGATTAGCTCAGTTGGCTAGAGCGCTTGCCTGGCAGGCAAGAGGCCACCGGTTCGAATCCGGTATTCTCCACCAAAATAGTAAAAGCACCTCGAATGGGGTGCTTTTTTTATCGTGTATCATAACCGAATAACTTCCTAAACTTCTCCGGAAGCTCATCAGTAATGTGGATAATTTTGTTGGTAAAGGGATGCTCAAACTCCAAGGCGTGAGCGTGGAGGTACAAACCCTTCCCTTTTAAAATTAAGCCTTCTAGGCAATATTCTTTATCTCCGAGGATGGGATTCCCCAAACTGTACAAATGTTTCCGCAATTGGTGTCTTCTGCCTGTTTTAGGGTGTAATTTCACCAAATTCAGGGTGCCGAAACGTTCCGAAGGCACAGATTTTATAACTTCAAAATCTGATCGGGACGCTTTCCCGTCTATTTCCGAAGAGATGGTTCCACTTGGCTCCATATCACCAATGGCAACTGCGTAATAGGTTTTGGATATTAGTTTGTCCTCGAACATTTTGTTCAAAACGCGGATGCCACTGTTTGTTTTTCCTACCAAAACAATACCCGTAGTGGCAAAATCCAATCGGTGTATGGGTTGCGGTGTCGTGGCATCGGACATAGGACTGGGCCTCAAGTTTTGCGGCAATGCATTGGCAATGGTCTTGAACTTATTGCCGCTTACTTCGACGCCCGCAGGTTTATGAATCGCAGCCAGATACTTGTCCTCGAACAATACTTTTAGTGGAAAGTTGAACCGCTTTTTCAACATTTTTTCCTTTGGAATGGCAAGCGTTATTTCTTCTCCACCATAAATAAAGGTTGCCGAGGTGGCAATGGCTCCATTAACGGAAACATACTTTTTCTTGAGGGCTTTTTTAAGGGCTGATTTGGTTGGAATGGCTTTAAATATCCCCACGCCATATTCTTGTAGCCGCTGGGGTTCGGGAATATCAGGAACGATATGGTTTTCTATATGGCTATTGATACTTCTATCCTTTATTTACGTCAGTTGATTTTCAATTGGGCCATATAAATTTTGCTCAGCCCATTATTGTTTTCGTAGATGTATTCTTGGAAATCCGACACAGAATCAAACTTCTTGGGGGATAAATTGTTCCGTCGGCTGGTAAAATAGAGTGTTTGGTTGGTCTCGTGGTAGAACGGACAATACTCCATATATTTTGTATTGATGGGAGTTCCAATGTTTTTTGCCTTTTCCCAGCTGCCCTTGTCATTCTTCAGGGAAATATAGAGGTCGCCACTTCCTATACCATCGGCTTCGTTATATCTTGAAAAAAGAATAAAATCCTCATTCTTGGAGACAAAGGCATTGAACTCATATCCGGAACTATTGATGTTTGCATCCAATAATTGCGGGGTCGAATATGAACCATTTTCCCAGCGGGAAATGTAAATATCGTCCTTTCCCAGTCCGTTGGGCGACTCCAAGGTAAAGTACATATTGTTGTTTTTGCTTATTGAAGGATAGAACTCATTAAGGTCAGAATTAACGGGAGCACCGATGTTTTTAGGACTTGACCAATCTTTTTCGGGACCGCTTCGTTCCACATACCAAATATCAAAATCTTTTTTCTGCTTAGAGGAATCATCCAAGGTCCTGTCGGAAACAAAGAACAATCGTTTTCCATCATGGGACAAAAAGGGTTCCAGGTCCATGTACGAAGCAGAAAAGGGCATGAGCTGGGGCCCTGTCCATTCGCCACCCTCTTTTTTGATATATGCGATTTGGGAAATATCCTGTAATGGGCTCTGAATGGTGAAAAATGCCTCGTTACCGTTTTCTGAGATACAGAAATCCCGAACGTTCAGGAATTTGTTCAGAGCACTGTTGAATTGCGTAATCTCGCCTTGATTTTGTGCGATTACTTGGTTTAGACAAAGCACCAGCAAAATCATCAACCTGTTTTTCATCATGGATTATCTATAAATCGTTTCACCAGCGGTAAATGTACCATATTTTACATCACGATTTTGTCCCTTCCTCTTTATCGCATCAAACTTTACCATCCTTTTAATAGCTTTTTTTTGTATTTGCCCTGTGCTTTTTTGAACTTTACTACAAAACAAAATCAACATGAAATTAGAAGGAAAAGTAGCATACATCACAGGAGGAACCAAAGGTATCGGATATGGTATCGCCGAAAGCTTATTGGAGCAGGGCATGAAGGTCGCCATTAGCGGACGCAGCCAAGAAAGCGCCGATGAAGCTGTAAAGAGCTTAAACAAACCAGATAAGGTATTGGGGTTGGCATCTGACGTATCAAAATTGGACGATGAGAAAAAGGCTGTGGCCGCGATTCTTGACAAATGGGGACAATTGGACGTGGTGATGGCCAATGCAGGCGTGGGACATTTTGCCCCAATCGATGAACTGGAAGACGAGAAATGGCACCAGATGATCAATACCAACCTCAATGGGGTGTACCATACACTAAAAGCATCCGTTGATGCCCTGAAAAAATCTGAAGGCTACTACATGACCTTGGCGAGTTTGGCAGGGACCAATTTCTTCGCCACGGCAGCGGGTTACAATGCCACAAAATTTGGGGTGGTCGGATTTACGCAGGCCGCGATGCTGGACTTGAGACAGTACAACATTAAAGTAACCACGATTATGCCCGGTTCGGTGGCAAGCCATTTTAACGACCACGAACCATCGGAAAAAGATGCCTGGAAGATTCAACCGGAGGACATCGGGAAGCTTGTGGTGGATTTGTTGACGATGCACCCACGTACCTTACCGAGTAAAATAGAAGTACGTCCTACACGTCCCGATTTAAAGTAATCAATCAATTTTTTCGGTAAGTGGAACTGAAACATTGCAGATTTCACGTATCAATTGGAACAGATAATTTTCAAAGGTGGCAAGGGTATCCGAATGTATTCGGGTATCCTTGTCCTCTGAAAATGGGAACAATCCTTTGCCCAGATGCTTAAATGAGATAATTCCCGCCTGGACATCGCTTATACGGTATTTTTTGGAATATAGGTAGGCATAACAGAGCAATTGGAACGCCTTGCTTTTATCATAATCGGCAATCAATGTTTCCCAGTCCGTAATTTTTACGTTTTTTGCCTCTACCTTGCCCGTTTTGTAGTCAATAATGCGAACGGTACCGTCAAATTCATCCACACGGTCTAAAGTTCCTTTTATTTTGATGGGAAAATCAAGCCCAGGAACCGAAATAAATTCTTCGTAGCGTTCCTCGAGTGCCAATATTTTGATTTCATGGTGTTTGAGCTGTTCTAGCTCATCGTCCAAAAAGTTGTTCAGATATTTTAAGATGACATTGTACACCAAAAGAAATTTTCCTTTGGAAACATCCACCCCGGAAAGGTTCTTTTCGAAATGATGCAGTACTACCCCTTGCACTTGTGTTTTTAGTTTCTTGATGCTTGCCTCCGTTAATTCCTGATTAATTAGCGGGGTGTAGAGCTGCTCCAAGCTATCGTGAATGATGGTCCCAAAGGTATTGGCCGCAATATTTTCCTCTACTTCTTCCAAATCATTGATCTTAAGAATATTTCTGGTATAAAAATCAATAGGGTTTCTGATGTAATTGGTCAATGAGGTAGGGGAAAAGCCATTTTGGGCAAATGCCTTCAAGTCCTCCATAAACTTGTCATCCTTTTCGATTTGTATCAGTGGTTTCGGATCAATGGAAATTTTTGGGGTTGCAATGGTATGCGTAATGTGGTTTTTTAGATTTTTATCCGTCAGTAATTGGGTTATCAGTCGGCTTTTTTCTCCACCTTCAAGCACATCAGGTTCTGTGTTGTAGGTGATGTATATGTTCTTCGCGCGTTGAATCAATCGGTAAAAGTGGTACACATAAATGGCATCCTTTTCTTTGTAGGTGGGAAGTCCGTAATCCTGTTTTACATCAAAGGGAATAAAGGAATTGTTCGATTTTCCCGAAGGAAGGATGCCCTCGTTCACGGAAGTAATGATGACCGTTTCAAAATCTAGGTTTCGGCTCTCCAACATTCCCATAATTTGAAAGCCCGTCAACGGTTGTCCGATAAAATCCAAGGTTTCCATGCTGGCCAATTGTTTGAACAGGTTTTTGATGGATTTGAGCTCTCCCATAAAATCCACCTTGTCCAAATATTGTCCCAATTGGTTGAAAAGCGCATAGAAGCGATACAGATATTCCAGCTCCAGTGCATTTTTTTCTTGTTGGTAGATATTCTTCAAACGATCTATGAGCATCAGACAGTTGTTTATCCAACGCATTGGCGATAGTGTTTCCTCCGGAAAAATGATAGCTAACAACTCCTTTGCCTTCGGATATTTTTCGAGTGTTTCCGTGTTGATGTAGAGTAGGTTGTTCTCTTTGATGTCCTTGGACAATCGTTGCGCGAAGTTCCCTTGCTTTTCCGAGGACAGTGTTAAAGTGTAGGGATTGGAGATGAGTTCCAAGACACGTTTAAAGAACCATCCCCGTTCAGAAACGTTGAGGTGTAGCTCTAAAAAATTTACAAAAAAGGAATAGAGCACAGTTTTGTTCAATGGCATCCCCATGGTTATGTTGACTTCTGGGATGCTGCTAGGTACTGCATTGAGCATTGGGTTGAGTAAAGTTTCATCCGCCAATACCAAGGCCGTTCTGGAGAGATTAATGGATTCTTTGTTTCCGATTTCCTGTAGCAGTTGACCGACATACTTTGTTTGTGAGATGCTTTTGGGAACACCAGTGATTCTTATGTTTTTATCTTGAAGAAAATTGTTCTGTGGCTCTATTTTATGGCCGTGCCTGTAATATGGCCAATTGTATTGGTAATCCCTGACAAACAAGCCGGCATCGTGAATGGGGTCGTTCAAAAAATAGGAATCGATATCCCAATAAATATGTGAGTTGCCTTGTTCCAGATAATACTGAATAATGGTCGACTCAGCTGCATTCAAGGCATTAAAACCTACAAATACAATGGGATTTTTGCGAGTTTCTTTAGAATGGGCATGTTGAATCGCCTTAACGGCTTCTCGTTGAATCAATCCTTGGTAGCCTTTTTTTTGTTCAAGCAGGGCTTCATAAAAATTGTTGTAGATGGTTTCAAGATTCTTCCAGAGCTGTAAATAATTCTCGACCAGTTCTGTTTTCTCTTTACGGGCAGACCAATGGTTGATTTCTTTGATGGCGGAGAGATAATTCAGAATATCCGAGGCAGGAATAAGATAGCCATCGATTTCGTTAAAGTCCTGTAATAAGGTTTGTCCCCAATTGATGAAAGAGGCAAAGTCATCCGATTCGTCAATTTGAGATTGTTTGTATACCCTAAAAAGAAGGAGCAACAAATCAATATTTGATGCCTGGTTTAAATCGGAGAGGTTTCCTATAAACTCCTGAATGGATAATACCTGCGGACTGAATATATTCTTCTCCAGTCTTTTGGAGATATGTTTTTTTAAGAAGGTTCCCGACCTTTTACTGGGGAGTACATAAATACAATTGGTTATATCCAACTGTTTATTGTAGAGGTCATCCAGTACATATTCGAGGAAAGTATGATGCATGGATTAAAAATAAAAAAGGCCCCGCATTTGCGGAGCCTTTTTCTAGAAAACTTTGTTTCTAATTATTTTACCAAGTTGATTTCAACTCGTCTGTTTTGTGCTCTACCAGCTCTTGTATTGTTAGTAGCGATTGGTTTTTCTTCACCGTAACCAATTGCACTCAATCTGGAAGAATCGATTCCTTTGTCGATCAAGAAATCTCTAACAGAGTTAGCTCTTTCTTCAGAAAGTTTCTGGTTCAATTTGTCGCTACCTACACTATCAGTGTGACCTTCAACTGTAAATTTAGCAGTTGGGTATTCGTTCAAGATTTGGATAATGTCAACCATTACAGAAGTAGATTCTGCTTTGATAGAAGATTTACCAGTATCGAACAAGATAGTTCTAGCGTAGTCGTTCAATTGTTTTTGAACTTCTTCAGTTACTTCTGGACATCCTTTGTTAGCTACTGTACCAGCAACTTCTGGACATTGGTCGTCTTTGTCAAGAACACCATCGCCATCAGTATCAGGCCAAGGGCATCCGTTGTTTGCAGCAGGACCAGCTTCGTTAGGACACTCGTCATCTTTATCGGCAACACCGTCACCGTCAGCATCAGGACAACCAGCTAGAGCAGGAAGACCAGCTTCGTTAGGACAAGCATCATCTTTATCGGCAACACCGTCACCATCAGAATCAGGACATCCGTTCATTTCTTTAGAACCAGCCTCGTTAGGACAAGCATCTTTAGAATCTTCGATACCGTCACCGTCAGAATCAGGACATCCGTTGAAAGCAGCTAGACCAGCAACTTCTGGACAAGCATCGTCTTTGTCGTAGATACCATCACCGTCTGTATCAGTTCCACCAAATTTGATGCTGATACCAGCCAAGTGTTGGAAATGCTTAACCAAGTAATCTTCGAAAGCGTGCTTGTATTGTGTTTGAAGTGTCAAACCTAGGTTATCAGAAAACCAAAAGTTAACACCAACACCACCATTTACGGTACCTGCACCAATCTCGTCAACCCAAGTATAACCACCACCTACTTCTACGAAAGGATCGATGGTAGTGTTTTTTAGGAAGTTGTACTTAATAGTACCATCTATAGCATAGTGAGATAGATCATCAACTTCAAAATCTCCCAATTTTTCGATTCTGTTCAAGGAACCTCTTGCTCCAACAGAGAAACCATCACCAACATACTTGGAAACGGCTACATAAGAAACGGAAGGCAAAATGTTCCAGTGATCGGATACATTAAAGTACTCATCGAACAATGTTGTACTGGAAAAAGGATTGTTCTCGTCGTTAGTAGGATAAGTGTCTATCGCATTCACCCCAATGCTAACTTGCCAGGGATTATTTTCGTCTTGCGCTTGTATGCTGTTGATCCCTACAAATACAAGAGCAACAACCAATAATTTGCTAAGATGTTTCATGCTCAAAATTTTAAGTTTAAGTGTTTATCAGCAGCAAATGTAAGTTGTTAAGACTTATTAACAAAATCTAAATTTCTTTTTTTTTGACTCATTTGCTGTCAGAATTGTTGCATTTCGTCGAATTTAGATAACCTTTAACGACTTTCCTACCTTAATAAAAGCATTAATTGCATGGTCCAAATGCTCTTTTTCATGGGCTGCGGAGAGCTGTACCCTTATCCTGGCCTTGTCTTTGGGGACAACGGGATAAAAGAAGCCGATTACATAGATGCCCTCTTTTAATAGCATATCGGCCATGTCTTGGGAAAGTTTGGCATCGTACAACATTACCGGAACAATCGCCGAATCGCCGTCAATAATATCGAATCCAGCTTCTTTCATTCCCTTTTTGAAGTATTCCGTGTTGCTTTGGAGCTTATCTCTTAGTGTAGTGTCGGTATCCAACATCTCAAAAACCTTGATGGATGCCCCAACAATGGCGGGAGCCAGGGAATTGGAGAACAGATAGGGCCTGGAGCGCTGGCGCAGCATCTCGATGATTTCTTTTTTGCCCGTGGTATAACCGCCCATGGCACCGCCCAAGGCCTTGCCCAGAGTCCCAGTGATAATGTCGATTCGGTCCAAAACACCTTTTTCTTCCAAGGTACCGCGACCTGTTTCCCCTATAAATCCTGCGGCGTGGCATTCATCTATCATCACCATGGCGTCATATTTTTCCGCTAGGTCACATATCTTGTCCAACGGGGCCAACAAACCGTCCATGGAGAACACCCCATCGGTCACGATGATTTTAAAACGGGCACCATCGGCATTACTTTGTTTCAGCTTTTCTTCCAAATCGGCCATGTCGTTATTGGTGTAGCGGTACCTCATGGCCTTGCACAGGCGTACCCCATCAATAATCGACGCATGGTTCAACGAATCGGAGATAATGGCGTCCTCCGCGGTGAGCAAAGGCTCGAATACGCCTCCATTGGCATCAAAAGCAGCGGCATATAATATGGTATCCTCCGTGCCATAGAAATCGGCGATTTTTTGTTCCAGTTCTTTGTGGATGTCCTGCGTTCCGCAAATAAAGCGTACCGATGACATTCCAAAACCGTGGGTGTCCATCGCGTCCTTGGCGGCTTGGATCACCTCTGGATGGGAGGAAAGTCCCAAATAATTGTTCGCGCAAAAATTGATGACTTCCTCGCCTGTGGAGATTTTTATCACAGCATCTTGCGGAGAGGTAATGATCCGTTCTTTTTTAAATAGGCCAGCTTCTTCGATTTCCTTCAATTCTTTGGCCAAATGTTCTTTTATTTTTCCGTACATATCTTTAATTAGCTTTATACAAAAATAGGGTCTATTTCTTGGTCAATATAAACAATAATGGATTGTTTGATGGTAAAGTCCATATCTCTTAAAATATCGGCGTAGTTGGCAATCTGCTCCTTGTGCTTGGGGGATGGTTTTCCTGTTTTGTAATCAATGATGGTCGCCTCGTTTTCAGAGATAACGATTCTGTCCGGACGAAGCGAAAGCCCATCGGTTGTCAAGATTTCCCTTTCATTAAAAACGTGAAGGTCGTCCAAGAACAAATCTTTCAACTTCGGATGGTTCACAACGGCCATTATTTTTTGTTTGATGTCGCCTGCCGCTTCTTTTGGAAAATGTCCCTCTATCTCCAAGGTTTCCAAAACAGCATCAACATCATTTATTGTTTCAATCTGGCTCAAGGCAAAGTGAATCACATTCCCCATTTCGATGGCCTCCAAGCGCTCATCGTCCCATAAACGGCCCGATTTGGTGGAAATCGTAAAGCCAGTATCATCTTTAGATCGGGTCACGTAACGGATGTGGTTTTCGGTCGATTCCGAAGAAGGTTCCACCATTTCTTTGGCCGGAAATGTTCCTATCGTATAAACGCCACTCTCCTTTTCGGGAATATTGGCCTGCTTCACATACAATTGAAAAAGGTCGGAGTAGGATGAAGCTGCTTCAACGGGGGCGACCTCTTTTTTGCTGGATTCAGTAATGACATAGAGCCCTTTTACGGGACGTGTGAGGGCCACGTAGAGCACGTTCATGGAATCCAATAAGGTTTTTTGTTCTTCGGTCACATATTTTTGATGGGCCACCTCGTTGTACTCCAACATATCCTTATTGTTGTTGATCAAGAACTCTTCCAGTCCCAAAGCGTTATCATCTTTGGTAGCGGGCACCCAGGTCTTTTTCTTCTTCCGTTTGTCGTCCAGAATGGCGTTGGCAAAAGGGAAGATCACAAATGGGAATTCAAGTCCTTTGGCCTTGTGAATCGTCATGATCTTTACGGCATCCACCCCATCTGGCGCGGCAATGGACAGGGATTCTTTTTTTACCTCCCAATAATTAAGGAAAGCGTATACGCTGGGTCCCTCTCTTTTTTCCAAATCGAGCACTTCATCCATCAAAAACGAAATATGTGCCACAGAACCTTGATAAAGCTCAAACTGTACAATGGCGGTTTCCAAAATGCTCAGGACAGGCTCCCCTTTTAATGTAGTAATGTTGAAGTTATACTCGGCCATCAAAAACGCCTCAATATCCTCAAGATTATTGCTGATGAAGGTATGCTTGCCGTTTTCATCAGGGGATAGATACATTAGTATATGGTATGCAGCCTCTCTATCTTTTGCATTTTCAAAAATTCGGAGGATGGATATCAAAAAAATGACCTTCTCATTCTTTGCCAACAACAGTGCATCCGAAGAAATAATGGGGATGTTCCGCTGTGCCAAAAAGTCCGCCAGCAGCATTCCTTTTTTATTGTCGCGCACCAACACACAGATGTCCGAATAAGCATGATTTTCCGAAACAATGTGTTGGATGGACTTGAAGGTTTCTTCGCAATAAACATCATCCTTGTCTTCCATATCCGCATCCAAAAAGGACATTTGAATATATCCTCCAGGTTTGCTGTTTGTTTTTTGATGGGAGTCGTTCAAAAAGAGATTGCGATAATCCTCGTTGCCCAGCACAGGGGCCATTTTGGTGAAAAAGCTGTTGTTGAAGTCCACGATTTCATCATAGCTTCTCCAGTTCGTGTCCAAGGAATATATGCTAGGTTCCACCACGAACGGATGTGATTTTTTATTGATCAAATTGAGGAATTGCTCCGCTCGCCCCCCCCGCCAACGATAAATCGCCTGTTTTACATCGCCTACCAAAAAAAGAGATCCCCGTTCGTGCTTTTCGTCCTCGCTTTCCAAAGCATTGCCGATAAGGGGGACCAAGTTCTCCCATTGCATTTTGGAAGTGTCCTGGAACTCGTCTACAAAATAATGGCGGTATTTTTCGCCCATCCGTTCATAAATGAACGGTACGGGTTGGTTCTTGATTTCCCTGGACAGAATCGCATTTAGGGAGGAAATGGGAATGATGTCCCTATCCAGCTCAATGTTCTTGATCTCCTTGGCAATTTCGTTCAAGACCGTCATGGGCACAATGTTGCCATACATGTTTAGGAGATAACTGTGCCGATACACAAGTCTTTTTATGATGAGGTAACTTTCCAAAAGGGCCACGGCCAATTGGGTAACATCTCTTTTGTCGTTTGTCTTCAGCAATTTTCCCTCGACCAGATTGGGCTCCAAAGTTTTGGCAGCGTACAATTTTTTTGGGTCGAGTTCTCCATCCACCATTTTTTTAAAATGATTGGGCAAGGTTTGTCTGGGGAAATCGGTGAAATCAAACCCATGGTTCTCTATTTCTTGAAGCACAGTTTGGGCCAATTGTTTTACCTTTTCCTCAATGGACTTGCCTTCTGATGCAATCCGTTCTTGGATCTTTTGAAAATCCCCGATGGATTTATCACGTAAAGGATCTATGTGTGCGGAATGGTTTTCTTGGAACAGCAGTTTACCTATTTCGATAAGGTCGTAGGTGATGTTCCAACTTTTGTCATCATCTATTTTTTCGAGGGAAAAGGCAATCAGGACTTCGGTAAGCTTTTCGTCGTTGCCCGCACGTTCCAAAAGTCTTCCCACGGCTTCTTCCAGCAACAGGTCGAGATTGAGTTCTACCTCAAAATTTTGTGATAGGTGTAGATCGCGGGCAAATGTTTTAATGATCTTATGGTTGAACTTGTCAATGGTCGAAATCTCAAAAAAGGAATAGTTGTGGAGAATCCGTTTTAAAATGAGTTGGGACCGTTGCCGCAATTGCTCTTCGGTCAAGGAAAGTTCAACACAAAGGGATTGGAACAGGCTCTCTTGCTTTTCGGGAACCTGATCCTGACCAAAGGCGTAGAGGTTGTCCAAAATTCGGGTCTTCATTTCGTCCACTGCCTTATTGGTAAAGGTAATGGCCAAAATCTGTCTGAACTTTACGGCAGAATTGTTGGAAAGCAGTAATTTGAGATATGCTTTTGCAAGGGAATAGGTTTTGCCCGAACCGGCCGAAGCACTGAATATTTTAAAATTGGAGTCCTCCAAACGACTTTTTCCTGCAAAATAAGGATTACTTGCCTGATGTTAACATGGTTTTAGGGGAATATAAATGTTAAAATCGTATTTTTACATAAAAGAATTAATAACCTAAAAAAACAGAATATTATGGCTTTTGAATTACCAAAATTACCGTATGCATACGATGCATTGGAACCTCATATAGATGCAAGAACGATGGAAATCCATCATACCAAGCACCACAATGGCTACACAACCAAGTTGAACGGAGCTATTGAAGGAACCGATTTGGCAGGAAAAGGAATCGTTGAGATCTTGAAAGGATTGGACATGTCCAACAGTGCCGTTAGAAACAATGGAGGTGGATTTTTCAACCACAGTCTTTTTTGGGAAGTAATGTCGCCTAACGGTGGTGGAAAACCATCAGGTGAGTTGGCTTCTGCAATTGATGCCGCCTTTGGTTCTTTTGACGCTTTTAAAGAGAAATTTTCTTCAGCGGCCGCAACCCAATTTGGATCAGGTTGGGCCTGGTTGTGCGTGCACAAAGGCGGGAAATTGGAAATTTGCTCTACTCCAAACCAAGACAACCCCATTATGCCGGGAGTAGGTTGTGGTGGTTACCCAATTTTGGGATTGGATGTATGGGAACATGCTTACTATCTAAACTACCAAAACTTGAGACCAGATTACATTTCAGCATTTTTTAATGTGATCAATTGGGACAAAGTTTCCGAAAACTATGCAGCTAGCAAATAAGAACTAGTTGATTAATAATTAAAAAAGCCGTGCACTTAGTGCACGGCTTTTTTTGTGTTCAATTTTTTAAAATAGAAAAGGGTGAGGAAGCCCTCACCCTTTTCGTCCCAAATCTTACCATAAACTTAACCTACTTATGCTATGGCGAGACTAAAATACTGGTATTGTGTAAAATAACAAAGGGTTTTAAAAAATATTTTGCTTTTTGGAAGAAAAAGAAAACGTGCAGTTCGTCGATAAAATGGATAAAACCTTGGTAGTCAAACATAAAGAAGCCG
The DNA here is from genome assembly GCF_017313785.1 of Flagellimonas aurea. Taxonomy (GTDB): domain Bacteria; phylum Bacteroidota; class Bacteroidia; order Flavobacteriales; family Flavobacteriaceae; genus Flagellimonas; species Flagellimonas aurea. Next base: position 289,780 of record NZ_JAFLNL010000001.1, on the reverse strand, counting down.
GAGCATGCTCCGGCTTCTTTCCCCAAATCTTACCATGAACTTAACCTACTTATGCTATGGTTCTCCAAAAGTAAGCCAAGTGTTGTTTTTGTGCCCAAGCTTTTAGATGAAACTCCCTTTAATCAGTTGAAGTGTTCAACAGGGCCCGATTATTGATAAATGTCAAGAAAACAAAGGGAAACCAGAACGTTTTGGGAAGTGCGGAAAATAAAAAAGGTGGAATAGCTTCCACCTTTTTTGCCCCAAATCTTACCATGAACTTAACCTACTTATGCTATGGCAAGTACTAAAGTAGGTTTGTGGGTTTCTGTTTGTATAAAAACCCGCTATTCTGCTAGTTTCATCGATAAAATGCACGGTAATGTGCTCTTTTATCAGGTTTAAGTCCTAATAGGCTCTTTCCTTTTTACCCTCGAAAAAGTTGACGAACGCCTTGTTTACCACCCTGTTGCCGCCCGGGGTTGGATAGTTTCCAGTGAAATACCAATCCCCAAGGTTTTTTGGGCAGGCACTGTGCAAACCTTCAATAGTTTGATATATGATCTCAACTTCTGCATTGATGCCTTCCGGACTTAAGATTTCGCCAATTTTACGTGAAATCTGTTTAGCACTGAACGGGGCATAAAACTCCTGCACATAGTTCACCGCATTTTTATTGGAAGGATTGGTCTGTGTGAGACACTTTTCATAAATCTCCTTTATTTTATGCGAAGTGCCGTGCTCTTCATGGAGCGCAAGCGCTGCCCTAAACGCTACAAAATCCTCCAATCGGGCCATATCGATCCCGTAACAGTCCGGATATCGAATTTGTGGAGCAGAGGAGACTACAACTATTTTCTGGGGAGATAACCTGTCCAGAATTTTAAGGATACTTCGTTTTAAGGTAGTTCCCCGAACAATACTATCATCTATAATGACGAGATTGTCCGTTGGTTTTACGGAACCGTACGAAATATCATAAACGTGGGTCACCAAATCGTCCCTGCTACTGTCTTGGGTGATAAAAGTTCGCAGTTTGGCATCCTTAATGGCCACTTTTTCAATACGGGGACGAATATTCAATATCTTATGAAGTTCCTCTGCGGTCATCTTGGAGCCCAGAGCCAAAATTTGTTCCTCCTTTTTCTTGTTGAGGTAATTCTGGGCCTCTTTCACCATTCCAAAGAACGATGTCTCCGCCGTGTTGGGGATATAGGAGAAAACGGTGTTCTCCAAATCGTTGTCAATGGACTTCAATATTTCTGGGAACACAAGTTTCCCCAGTTTTTTTCTTTCCTGATAGATTTCCTTGTCACTGCCTCTTGAGAAATAAATGCGCTCAAATGAACAGGCTTTGCGTTCGGTCGGCTCCAAGATTTTCTTTAAGGCCATGGAACCGCTCTTCTTCACGATTACGGCATGTCCGGGGTCCAGTTCGTGTACATCATCAAAATTAACATTGAACACGGTTTGTATCACCGGACGTTCCGATGCCACGACCACCACTTCATCATCTTGGTAGTAATAAGCTGGTCGAATACCGGCAGGGTCACGCATTACAAAGGCATCACCGTGTCCGATAAGTCCGCTCATAGCGTATCCACCGTCCCAGTTTTTTGAAGCTTTTCTCAAAATTTTGGCAACGTTCAAGCGCTCGGCTATCAATGCGGAGGCTTCCCTTTTCGTATATCCTTCTTTTTTGATCTGCTTGTAAAGCTTGGCTACGGCATCATCCAAAAAGTGACCGATTTTTTCCATTACGGTAACCGTGTCGGCCTTTTCCTTGGGATGCTGTCCCAGTTCCACCAAATTGCCGAAGAGTTCATCCACGTTGGTCATGTTGAAGTTTCCGGCGACAATAAGGTTACGGTGCATCCAGTTGTTCTGCCTTAAAAAGGGATGAACGCTCTCGATGCTGTTCTTTCCGAAGGTGCCATAGCGAACATGCCCCATTAAAAGTTCGCCAATATAAGGTATGTTCTTTTTTTGCCAGTCAACATCGTTCTCGCGTTCCGGGTTTTCAGTCAATGCCGTATTGATACGGTTGTTGATCTGGGCAAAAATATCCTGAATGGGTTGCTGTTCTGCCGACCTTACACGGCTCATGTAGCGCTCACCGGGCTGCATGTCCATTTTTATACTTGCAAAACCGGCACCATCTTGTCCTCGGTTGTGCTGCTTCTCCATCATTAGGTACATCTTGTTTACGCCGTAAAAAGCCGTACCGTACTTTTCTTTGTAGTACTCCAGGGGTTTAAGCAAACGGATCAATGATATTCCGCATTCGTGCTTAATGGGATCACTCATAACAATACAAATAAAAAAGCCCCGAAACTTTCAGGGCAAACATTATGTTAATTCTATATTGAACTGCGTCAACTCTCTAAATTGTAACAAGCGGGCCTTGACCTCGCTCTTTTTTAAATCGACCATCCGATCCGTGCCAAATTTTTCCACACAGAACGATGCCAAGTTGGAACCATGGATTATGGCATTTTTCATACTCTCAAAAGAAATGTTTTCCGACTCGGTCAAATACCCGGCAAAGCCACCTGCAAAGGTGTCTCCGGCACCGGTAGGGTCAAAAACCTCCTCCAAGGGCAGTGCAGGGGCAAAGAAAATATTGTCCTTGTGGAACAAAAGCGCACCGTGCTCGCCCTTTTTGATGACCACATATTTGGGGCCCATTTCCTGAATCTTTGCGGCGGCCTTGACCAAGGAATATTCATTGGTCATCTGTCTCGCCTCTTCATCATTAATGGTAATGACGTCGATTTTTGAAATCACCGTCATCAATTCATCCCAAGTGTTGTCCATCCAAAAGTTCATGGTATCCAAAACTATTAGCTTTGGTCGTTTTTCCATCTGATTAATTACACTCAGTTGGATATTAGGATGAAGGTTACCGAGCATTACGATATCGGCATCGGTATAATCCTTGGGAACAACGGGGTTAAAGTCCGCCAATGTATTCAATTCTGTGGCTAAAGTATCCCTGGAATTTAGGTCGTTATGGTACTTTCCTTTCCAAAAGAAGGTTTTGCCTCCTTTCACTACTTCAACACCTGAAAGGTCTATGTTCTTGTTTTTTAAGATATCCATGTAAGATTGTGGAAAATCATCTCCCACTACGGATACAATCGCGGAATCTATTTTAAATTGCGAAGCTGCCAAACCGATAAAGGTGCCGGCGCCCCCCAATATTTTTCCTGTTTTCCCGAACGGTGTTTCAATGGCATCAAAAGCCATGGTTCCCACAATCAGTAATTTGCCCATTCCCTAATTTTTGGTGCAAATATACGGTATGGATGTTCCAATTATCAAATAAAGGCTTCTTTGTTCGTGCAAAGGTTTATTTTCTGCCAAAATCGGCAGGGATTTCGCCCCATGCCTTGGTCTCCCACTTTACGATCGGGGTATTGAAACGGTTCTTTTTTAACCAGTTCTCCGCGCGCTCGATAAGTTCGAACAACTGGGCATTTTTTGCATTCTTCACCAGTTTGGTACCGCATTTTTTCTTCCGTACCCAACCAATGGCGATACGGGAATCGGAATACAAAATACGCTCGCTCTTTTTCTGTTGTAAAAATGCAAGTCCGTGAACAAGTGCAAGAAACTCGCCAACATTGCTGGTTCCCTGCTCGAAGGGACCTTGATGAAAAAGCACCTTTTTGGTTTTGGTGTCCACACCGCGATACTCCATTTTTCCTGGATTTCCACTGGATGCCGCGTCTACGGCAATGGAATTGTAATTGGGATCTCCTATTTTAAGGAGTTCTTCCGGGGAAAGTTCGCTTTTTCCCTTGGATTTTCCCTTATAGTCCTGATAATTCCCATTGTAGGCCTTCTTCGCCTCCTCAAATGTGGCGAACGATTTGTATTGGGCACCTTTATATCCCTCAATCTGGGCTTTGCAATCTTTCCAAGACTCAAAAATTCCAGGGTGTTTGCCCTGCCACACTACATAAAATTTTTTCTTTTTGGCCATCAGGACAATAGTTTTTCTATCACTTTCGGGAAATGTTCATATTCGAGTTGATGCACTTTTTGGGCAATGGAACTTGCATCGTCCGAAGGAACAACACCGGTTTTAGCTTGAAAGATGATGGCTCCCTCATCATAATTTTCGTTTACATAATGTATGGTGATGCCCGTTTCGGATTCCTTGTTTTCTTTTACGGCTTGATGGACCCTGTCCCCGTACATTCCCTTTCCTCCGTATTTGGGCAACAGGGCGGGGTGAATATTGATGATTTTATCCGGAAATGCCTCGATGAGGTTGGAGGGAATCTTCCAAAGAAAGCCGGCAAGTACAATTAAATCTATGTTGAGTCCCTGCAAAAGATGTACAACCGCATCCGAATCCCTAAAGGCGGTCTTATTAAAATAAAATGCAGGTACATTCAACCTTTCGCAGCGGTCAAGAACTGTTGCCGTTTGTTTGTTGGTAAGCACTGCAGCAACGGTTACCTCTGGTTTTTCACGAAAAAATGATATAATATTTTCTGCATTGGACCCACTGCCCGATGCGAAGATTACAATTCGTTTCATTCGTTAGGAATTGATAGGTTTTTGGACTAAATTACGTCGGCTAAAGTAAGGTACACTATTTTAAGATGTTTATTTTGCATCACATTTTATCGACAAATAGTGTATTTAATCCAAAGTTTTATATTTTTGCCAACGATTTAAATTTTTAAAACCACAATAATTATGTCAGACATTGCATCAAGAGTAAAGGCTATCATCGTTGATAAACTAGGTGTAGATGAGAATGAAGTTGTAGCTGAAGCTAGCTTTACCAACGACTTAGGAGCGGATTCCTTGGACACTGTTGAACTTATCATGGAGTTTGAGAAAGAATTTGATATCCAAATACCAGATGACCAAGCAGAGAACATTGCCACTGTTGGTCAGGCCATTAGCTACATCGAAGAAGCTAAGTAATTATATGATATATCGCTAAAGATTATAAATTATCCATGTGGTGGTTATCGCATGGATAATTTTTTTTATAATTTAGGTCTAAAGGGTAAAAAAAATAGTTCAATGCAGTTAAAGCGAGTTGTAGTTACCGGAATGGGAGCGTTAACCCCTATAGGTAACAATTTGGAAGCTTATTGGGAAGGACTACGGACTGGTAAGAGCGGTTCTGCCCCCATTACGTATTTCGATACCGAAAAATTTAAGACAAAGTTTGCTTGTGAGCTTAAAGGATATGATCCAAACGACTTCTTTGATAGAAAAGAGGCAAGAAAGTTGGATAGGTTCGCCCAATATGCCTTGGTCTCTTCCGACGAAGCCATTGCGGACTCGGGAATAGACTTGAACGTTGTTGACAAGTTTAGGGTAGGTGTTGTATGGGGGGCCGGAATAGGTGGTCTGGAAACTTTTCAGAATGAAGTAATAGGATATGCCGAGGGAGATGGTACCCCTCGCTTCAATCCCTTCTTTATTCCTAAAATGATCGCAGATATAGCACCGGGCAATATTTCCATTAAACATGGATTTATGGGACCCAACTATACTACGGTATCTGCTTGTGCATCATCGGCAAATGCCATGATCGATGCACTGAACTATATTAGACTTGGCCACTGCGATGTGATCGTGACCGGAGGTAGTGAAGCCGCCGTTACCATTGCCGGTATGGGTGGATTCAATGCCATGCACGCGTTATCTACCAGAAATGAAAGTCCAGAAACCGCTTCCAGACCATTCGATGCAACCCGCGACGGATTTGTGCTCGGAGAAGGAGGTGGAGCCTTGATTCTTGAAGAATATGAGCACGCGAAAGCTCGTGGAGCTAAAATATATGCCGAGGTTTTAGGAGGAGGATTGTCAAGTGATGCCTATCATATGACCGCCCCTCATCCAGAAGGCATCGGAGTGATAAAAGTGATGGAAAACTGCTTGATGAATGCAGGCCTAAAACCTGAGGACGTTGATGCAATCAATACACACGGGACCTCTACACCACTGGGGGATGTGGCCGAGCTTAAAGCTATTTCCAAGGTGTTCGGAGACCATGCCAAAGACATCAACATCAACTCCACCAAGTCCATGACAGGACACTTGTTGGGCGCGGCCGGAGCTATTGAAGCCATTGCGTCAATTTTGGCAATGGAGCACAATTTAGTGCCCCCGACCATTAATCATAGTGTGGTGGACGAGCAAATAGACCCGTCCCTTAACCTGACCTTGAACAAGGCTCAGGAACGTGAAGTGAAAGTTGCCATGAGCAATACATTTGGCTTTGGCGGACACAATGCTTGCGTACTATTCAAAAAAATAGGGTAGTTTTGTAACATGAAACTTACTTCCAAAATATTCAATTCCCATCCAAGCTCGGATGGGGATTTTTTTTTGGGAATGAAAAGAATACTTGGATTTAAACCCAAGAGTCTGGAAATCTATAAAACAGCGTTCCTGCATCGTTCTATGAACAAAAAGGACAATGAGGGCAATCCGGTGAACTACGAGCGATTGGAATTTCTGGGAGACTCGATGTTAGGGACCATTATTTCAAAACATCTGTACAACGAAGTGCCCGAAGGTGACGAGGGCTATCTTACCAAGATGCGCTCCAAGGTAGTCAGCCGAAAGCACCTGAACGAATTGGGAAAGGACCTCGGTCTACTTAAGTATGTTGAGAGCAGGATTCCCAAGGCACATTTTGGGGATAATATACATGGAAATGTTTTCGAGGCACTAGTTGGGGCCATTTATTTGGATAGAGGGTACAATTACTGCGAAAAATTCATCAACGAGAGGGTAATTGAGCCCTATGTCGATATAGAACAGCTAGAGGGCAAGGTAATAAGCTATAAAAGCTTGGTGATAGAATGGTGCCAAAAAGAAAAGAAACCCTTTAATTACAATGTTTACGAGGACACTGGAAAGGATGAGCTCAAACACTTTGCGGTAAAGCTGACCATAGGAGATAGAATGCTCGCCAAAGCAAGGGCCACATCCAAGAAAAAAGCAGAGGAAAAAGCATCCAAGAGAGCCTATTTTGCACTACAAAGCAGGATAGATAACAAGTAAGTTTAAATAATGGTAAACTCAAACGTTTTCGCTTGATTTATAAGTGTATTGTTTTGTATAGACTAGGCATTCAATTGGATTAAGCCTATATTTACGGTTCGTGTTATGGGCATATTAACGACGCATAAGATATCGGCGGACTTGTACGATGAAAGTTTTTCGCTCATCGCCATTCACAGTAATTTGGAAGATTATGCCATCACCTATGCCATAAATTCCAGTTGTGGACTGTATCTAAAACGGATGAAAAAAGACCTTCAATTAGATGGAAAAATGTCTTTTTCGGTGTTTGATTGGGACGATGAGATGAGCGAGATGTATTGGACGCTGATTTCCAACAAGTGCGAAGTTGAGGAAGAAATGCCTTCAGTGGGGTTATTTGATAACAATGTTTCCCGAAGAACAGACTATTTGGTGAAAGAACGAAAAGAAGTAGATTATTTTTTAAAGGTAGATACGATAGATGAAGCGTTGTTTCTCAAAAAGATCAAATCAATCAACACAATAGCCAAAGTGATAACAGCATATCCTTTGGATGCACAGAATTTAAAATCAAAAAGAAATTTAATCTTTTAAAAATGCCAACTAGAAAGAAGACTAAAATTGTAGCAACCCTTGGACCTGCCACCAGTACAAAGGAGACCCTAAGGGAAATGATCCTTGCAGGAGTGGATGTTTTTAGAATAAACTTTTCCCATGCCGCCTACGAAGATGTTGCCGAGCGAATTAAAATGATTAGGGAGCTTAATGAGGAATTGGAAGTCAATATAGCCATCCTTGCCGACCTACAAGGCCCCAAACTAAGAGTTGGGGTAATGGGCGGTGAAGCCGTAGTTGCTCCAGGTGATGAGGTTACCTTTGTAACGGGAGAACCGTTTGAGGGCACCGCCGAAAGGGTCTACATGAACTACAAGAGCTTCCCCAAAGACGTTAAAGCGGGGGAACGTATTCTTTTGGACGATGGCAAGCTTATTTTTGAAGTGAAATCCACTAATGGGGATAACGAGGTAGTGGCCAAGGTGATACAAGGAGGACCGCTTAAATCCAAAAAAGGTGTAAACCTTCCCAATACCAACATCTCACTCCCCGCCCTTACAAAAAAGGATATCAAAGATGCCATTTTTGCGATTGGACAAGATGTTGATTGGATAGCATTGTCATTTGTGCGTCATGCACAGGACCTATACGATCTTCATGATTTGATAAAACAGCACACAGAGCATAAAATCCCAGTGATCTCAAAGATTGAGAAACCTGAAGCACTGGAGAACATCGATGAGATCGTAAAAGCTTCCGATGGACTTATGGTGGCCCGTGGTGACCTTGGGGTGGAAATTCCAGCGCAAGAGGTCCCATTGGTTCAGAAACAATTGGTGTTGAGCGCCAAAAAGGGAAGAATTCCTGTAATCATCGCTACCCAGATGATGGAGACCATGATTACCAGTTTAACCCCTACCCGCGCCGAGGTGAACGACGTTGCCAACTCCGTAATGGACGGGGCCGATGCCGTAATGCTCTCGGGAGAAACATCTGTTGGGAACTATCCGGTACAGGTTATCGAGAAAATGGCAAGTATTGTTTCAAGTGTCGAGAGTTCCAGTTTAATCAAGGTACCGCAAACCCCACCGCACATACGTACCAAAAGATATATTACCAAATCCGTTTGTTACCATGCCGCGTTAATGGCAAACGAAATCTCGGCAAAAGCTATTTCCACATTGACCAATAGTGGATACACGGCTTTCCAGATTTCCGCTTGGAGACCAGCCGCACATATCCTTGTGTTTACATCGAACAAAAGAATATTGACCCAATTGAACCTTTTATGGGGAGTAAAAGCATTTTACTACGACAAGTTTGTCTCCACTGACCAGACCATCGAGGATGTAAACCAGATAGCATGTAAAAAAGGTTTCCTGGAAGTAGGCGATATGCTCGTAAGTTTGGCGGCCATGCCCATTAAAGAAAAAGGTATGGTGAACACTTTGCGTGTAACCGAGATAGAAAGCTGTAATTTCTAAAATAAAAAAACAGATTTATTGAAAGCGCGCATCTTTGGATGCGCGCTTTTTTGTTTGATTTTAATTCTTTTGGGCTGTAAGTATGAATGAAATAGAAGGACTAATCGTTCTGTAACGGAACAATCTTCCCAATGAGATACGAATACAAGGATTCCAAGTTAGGAGCCATTTTAGGATTTTCGGATGATATCAAAAATGATGAGGAACGATTCTCCACAACCTCAAAAACCATTAAATTTTTATGGAACCGGAACGATTGCCCCCTGACGGTTCAAATAGATGGAATGGATTTGGAACTTTTGCCCAATCAGATTATTACCGTTACATATTTACAACACGTTTCCTATTCCAAAATGCAATTGCCCCTTACAGCCATACTTTTTAACAGGGAGTTTTACTGTATATTCGATCATGACAGCGAGGTTTCCTGTAATGGGATTTTGTTTTTTGGAACACAGGATATCCCTATCATCACTATTCCAAAAGAACAGTTGAACAAGTTTAATTTGCTACACGATATTTTCATCGAAGAGTTTTCCACACCCGACAATATTCAGGGCGATATGCTTCAAATGCTACTAAAAAGAATGATTATAATGAGCACGCGATTGGCAAAAGAACAGCTCATGGTCAAAGCATTGGGGAACGATCAAGTCGAAACCATCCGAAAATTCAATGTTTTAGTGGACCTAAACTTCAAAACCAAGAGAAAGGTGGGCGATTATGCTGAATTGTTGCACAAATCTCCCAAAACACTATCCAATCTTTTTGCCATTTACAATCAGAAGTCGCCACAACAAATTATTCTGGAACGAATCGCATTGGAGGCCAAACGACTCATCAATTTTACCGATAAACAAAATCAGGAAATTGCGTTTGAGCTTGGGTTCACCGACCCCGCACATTTTAGCCGTTTTTTTAAGAAGATGACACAAATGAGCCCATCAGAATACCGTGAAAACCTCTTTTTGATGGCCTAAGGGAAAATTGGTCAAGCCATCGGGAAATCCTTCCTAACACCCACCCTCTTTTTCGGAGCATCTTTGCCCTGTAAAAAAAAACAGATAAAAGATGAAATCCACAGAAAGATCAATTTTTAATCTCATTGAGATTTTTAGAACGTCACAGAAAACCGAAGTAAAAACAGCTACGGTTGCGGAACACTGTGAGCAAAAGTATCATCACGATTTCTATTGTGATGCAGAACAACCCTTTATACAGACGTATTAATCAATTATTCATATTAAAAATTCAATTATGAGCACAATCAATGTACCTAAAAGAGAAGAAGTAAGCACGGTCAATCAGGCCATTTTTGACAATCTGGAAAAAACGCTGGGGTTTGTTCCAAATCTTTTCGCCACCTATGCACACTCAGAAAATGCATTGGGTAATTATCTAAGCCTTTCCAATGCGAAAACCTCATTGAAGGCCAAGGAAAAAGAAGTGGTCAATTTGGCCGTAAGTCAAGTTAACAACTGTATTTACTGTTTATCCGCCCACACCGCCATTGCTAAAATGAACGGCTTTACAGATGAGCAAATCCTGGAATTAAGGGAAGGGAAGGCTTCTTTTAATGAAAAATTGGATGCTTTGGCGAGTTTGGCCAAGAATATTACCGAAAATAGGGGCGCAACAGACGGGCAAGTTGTGGCTGATTTTTTTGCCGCTGGGTGGACCAAGGAAAATTTGATCGACACCATAGTTTTAGTAGGGGATAAAACGATCACAAACTATATCCATAGAACAACAAAAGTTCCTGTAGATTTCCCAGAGGCACAACCATTGGAAGGAGTTAAAGCTTAATCTAGGTGAATCCCTTGTTAAAAAAGCCCCTCATTTTGGAGGGGCTTTTTTATATCAGCTCTGCGTCCATAAAAAGAGATGGTGCTATACTTTTGGCTATAAAAATAGGCCAGTCGTTTTTGAACAGATGACTCTCGGTAACTGCACTTTCATACAAAAGGTAGAGTCCGCCCGAAATTTTTTCCGTTTCCGCTTTGGATAAATTGGATATATTATCGCCTACAATCTCTCCCAGATACATGAGCAGTTCCTTTTTTTGCTGTTGAATTACCTTCAGAATGGCAGTTTGATCGGGGGAAAGCTCGCCAAGGGTCTTGAGACCCCAACAACCCTGAAAATTTTCCTCAAGGTACATATCCCGCAACAGGTCAAAAATGGCCAAAAGCTGGGTTTTTCCAAACTCCCTGTCCTTTACATAGCCCTTAAGGCTCCTCATAAAGCCACTGTGGCGCTGATTCAGATAGGCAATACAAATATCTTCTTTGGACTTAAAGTGGCTATAGAGCGTAGCTTTTGCTATATCACATTTGGCAATGATCTCGTTGACCCCCGTTGAATTATATCCCTGCGAATAGAAAAGATCTCCCGCTGAAGATATAATGTGCTCGTGCAATTCATTTCGTTGCATAAATTGAGTAAAATGTAGTTAATGGTGGTCGATGGTTCTACAAATTAATAAAGAAAATATGTAAACCTAGCCCCAACTATCAACTATTATTCTGGTTTAAACAAACAAATATTACATTCTATAGTTTTTAAGATAAATGCTAACAGTCTAGCATAGTGTTCATTGTAAACATTTTCCTATCTTGTGTATCAAATTTATCGATCAAATAACTAAAAACAACAGAAATGAAAAAATTACTTCTGGCCTCTATTGTGGGCCTTTTGTCCTGTTCCATGGGTTTTGGACAAGGATTTCAGTTCAAAGCCGATGACATTGACATCGATTACAAAACCTACACCTTAAAAAATGGGCTCACACTTTTGGTCCATGAGGATCACAAAGCACCAATTGCCGCGGTGAACGTTTGGTACCACGTAGGGTCCAAAAATGAGAAACCTGGAAAAAGTGGCTTCGCCCATTTGTTCGAACATTTAATGTTCAACGGAAGTGAAAATTACAACACCGATTATTTTCAGGCATTGGAGAGTATTGGGGGCACCGATTTGAACGGAACAACCAATACGGACCGAACCAACTACTTTCAAAATGTACCTGTTTCTGCCTTAGATCAAGTTTTGTTTTTGGAATCTGACAGAATGGGGCATTTGTTGGGAGCGATCGACCAAGAAAAACTGGATGAGCAACGTGGGGTTGTTCAAAATGAAAAAAGGCAAGGCGAAAACCAACCTTATGGTATGCAATGGGATTATTTGACCAAGGCCATGTATCCGAAAGGGCATCCATATTCCTGGACCGTGATCGGAGAAATGGAAGATTTGAACGCTGCCTCTTTGGAAGATGTGCAAGAGTGGTTCAAATCCTATTATGGTGCCGCCAATGCGGTGGTTGCCGTGGCAGGGGACATTGATGCCGAAGAAGTGTATCAAAAAGTGATCAAATACTTTGGGGATATCCCTGCGGGACCGACAGTGGAACGACAAGAGGTAAACATCCCCAACAAGATTTATGATTCCCGTCAAGAATACCAAGACCGTGTTCCGGAGACCAGAGTATTGTTCGCTTGGAACACACCTCCGTTTGGATCAAGGGAAGACCTTCACTTTGATTTGATCTCCGCCATCTTGACGAGTGGAAAAAACTCCAGGTTGTATCAAAAATTCATCTATCAAGACCAATCGGCCAGTGCCGCGGTCTCTTTTCAATCATCAAGCGAAATAGCAAGTCAGTTTATCACTTGGTTAAATGTGAAGCAAGGAGAGGATGCTGCAAAATTGGAAAAAGAGCTCGAGGCCGAAATCGAGAGATTTATCAAGGAAGGACCTACAGAGGAAGAACTGAAAAGGGTAAAAGCCAATTACTTTGCTAATTTCATTAAAGGTATGGAACGAATCGGTGGATTTGGAGGGGTATCCGATATTCTTGCCTCTAACCAAACCTATCATGGTGATGCATCATACTACAAAACACAATTAAAGTATGTTGAAGATGCCACGGCCGAAGACCTTAGAAGGACCGCAGAAAAATGGCTGACAAAAGGCAAACATGTTTTGATCTGCCGACCCTTTCCCGAATATGATGTCGTAGAATCTTCGGTGGATAGAAGCAAATTGCCGGAACTTGGGGCTCCAAAAAGTTCAAAATTCCCCGAATTACAACGTATGGAACTATCCAATGGGCTCAATGTGGTGTTAGCTCAACGGAAGGGCGTTCCAACGGTAATCATCAACCTAGTGGCAGATGCGGGGTATAAAACTGATTATTTGTCCAGCCCAGGTACGGCAAATTTGGCCATGAACCTAATGGACGAGGGAACAAAGGACAAAACTTCTCTAGAAATAAACGAGCAATTGCAGCTCTTGGGTGCCTCTTTAAGTACTTTTTCCAGTCAAGATGAATCCAACGTATATATGAGCACATTAAAACCAAGCTTGGACGCCAGTCTGGACCTGTTCATGGACGTGGTGCTAAACCCTGTATTTCCCCAAAAGGAATTCGAACGCTTACAGAAGGAACAACTCAACAATATAAAACAAGAAAAGTCACAGCCCATTACCATGGCCTTACGGGTCATGAACAAATATCTTTATGGAGAGGACCATCCCTACAGTAGCCCATACACGGGCACGGGATATGAAGACTCCGTTTCGAACTTGACAAGGGACGATGTAGTTGACTTCTATAACACATGGTTCAAGCCGAACAATTCCACATTAATAGTGACCGGTGATGTGGAAATGAGCGAATTGAAATCCAAATTGGAAAAGACATTGGGCAAATGGAAGAAAGGTGATGTTCCTACCATTGCTTTCAACGAGCCCAAGACCGGTTCCAAGAACACGCTTTATTTAATGAACCGACCAGAATCCCAACAATCCGTGATTTTGGCCGGGCATTTAACCGAAAAGTACGGAGGGGTCAACGAAATTGCACTGGAGCAAATGGTGAATATCCTTGGAGGAGATTTTACGTCGCGAATCAATATGAATTTGAGGGAAGACAAACACTGGTCCTACGGAGCGGGAGGATTTGTGCTGGGTTCCAAAGAAGAACGCCCATTCATTGTTTATGCACCGGTACAGACCGATAAAACAGCGGAGTCCGTGACCGAGATCAGAAAGGAAATATCCGAATTCACCTCTACACGGCCTGCAACCGGCGAAGAACTGGAGAAAGTGAAGACCAATCAGGTATTGAAGCTTCCCGGGCAATGGGAAACCAATAGTTCGGTAAACAGCTCGGTGAGGAGTTTGATCCGTTACAATTTGCCGGACGATTACTATCAAAAGTACGATCAGAACGTGAGAAACCTTTCTGTGGATGATATTAGAAAGGTGAGCAATGATGTAGTGCAGCCCGGAAAAGTGAACTGGTTTATGGTAGGTGATCGTGCAGAGATCATCGATAAATTGGATGAGCTTGGATTTGATAATATTGTCGAGATAGATGCCGACGGAAACCCCAAAAAACCAGCGGTAAAACCAATGGAAACGGATATCAAGAATTAAATAAAAAAGCCTCCCGAAAGGGGGGCTTTTTTTTTAAAAATCAAACTTGAGCTGAACGAGCAACGATTCTTTCTCTTCGGTCTTTTTCTCTTTTTCCGTGTTGAGATTGGCCAAGGAAATACCCAGCAATCGAACCGAATTTTCCAAAGTGGATTGATACAAAAGCTCTTTGGCGGTTTCCAATATCAAATCCTTACTGGCAATAAAATAGGGAAGGGTCTTGCTCCGGGTCTGCAAGGTAAAATCACTGTATTTAATTTTCAAGGTGACCGTTTTTCCGGCAATTTTGGATTTTTGGAGCCTTCTTTCAAGTTCGCCGGCAATGCTCTCCAATTTTTCCAGCATGAAGATTTCACTGCTCAGGTTTTCAAAAAAAGTACGTTCCGCCCCAACAGATTTCGGAATACGGTGCGGCTTTACGGCACTGAGATGAATTCCCCTTACTACATTAAAATAGTGACCTCCACTTTTCCCAAAATGCTGGTCCAGGAACTCCAATGACTTTTCTTTAAGGTCCTTGCCCGTGAATATTCCCAAGCGGTACATTTTTTCTGCTGTTACCTTTCCCACGCCATAAAACTTCCGAATGTCCAGGTTTTCCAAAAACTCGATTACCTCTTCGGGGTTTACGGTTTTCTGTCCGTTGGGTTTGTTGTAATCGCTGGCCACTTTGGCGATAAATTTGTTTATGGAAATTCCTGCTGAGGCCGTCAGCCCGGTTTTTTCAAAGATTTTTTGACGGATTTCCTTAGCGATCAAGGTAGCGGAGGGATTCCCTTTTTTATTCTCGGTGACATCAAGATAGGCCTCGTCCAAGGAAAGGGGCTCTACCAAATCGGTATATTCAAAAAAAATGCTTCTGACCTGGTTCGAAACCTCTTTATAGCGGTCAAAACGGGGTTTTACGAATATGAGCTCGGGACAATTTCTTGCTGCAATACTGCCTGCCATGGCACTTCTCACACCAAATTTTCGTGCTTCATAGCTTGCTGCGGACACCACCCCCCGCTTGGAGCCACCACCAACGGCAATGGGCTTCCCTTTTAATTCCGGATCATCATGCTGTTCCACGGACGCGTAAAACGCATCCATATCAACATGAATTATTTTTCTTAGGGGAAAATCAAAGTCCATTTTCAAATTTAGGGTATATTTAGTTTGATGGAACATTTGGAAATAGAGCGAAAATTTTTAGTCAATTCGGACGCCTTCAAACAGCAGGCCACATCACAGACCCGGATTGTACAGGGATTCTTGAATACGGACCCAGAACGGACCGTTAGGGTCAGGATCAGGGGAGAAAAGGGATTTTTGACCGTAAAAGGCGCCAGTAACGAATCGGGTACCACACGCTTTGAATGGGAGACGGAAATTTCGGCCGCCGAAGCAGCTAACCTTATCGACCTGTGTGAAGCGGGGATACTCGAAAAGGTTCGTTTTGAAGTGCCGTTGGGCAAGCATATGTTTGAGGTGGATGAGTTTTTGGGTGAGAACAAGGGACTAATCTTGGCAGAAGTGGAGCTCAAGCATGAAGATGAACGTTTTGAAAGACCGGATTGGCTGGGTCAGGAAGTCACGGGCCAGGTACAATATTACAATTCGCAATTGAGTATAAAACCGTACAAGGAATGGTAGCCGAAACAAAAATAAAAGTTTGGGCAATCAATATTTTAATATTGGTTTCTGCATGTTTTGCCATTTATTTTGGGCTTTACAATGAGAGGGGACTTTTTATGTTCTTCAAACCATTGACTACGATCTTGGTAATTGCTTTACCATTTTTTGCACCAAAACATAGCTATGTGACATTTGGAAGAATGGTTGTCGTTGGCTTGGTGTTCTGTTTGTTCGGAGATGTTCTGTTGCTGTTTGATGCTTATTTTTTATTCGGCCTAGGAGCTTTTCTATTGGCGCATATTCTTTTCTCTATATCATTTATCCAATACATGGGATTTTACAAAAACTGGATTGCTTTTCTAGTTCTTTTCGGTATTGCCGGAGTTCTGTTCTTTTGGTTGAGACCGGATTTAGGTGATTTGTTGCTACCTGTTTCCAGTTATGTGTTGATAATAACGTTTATGGCATGGCAAGGAGTTGGCCTGTACGTGAGGGAAAGGAACAACGCACATGCTCTTATGGCTATGGCCGTATTATT
Organism: Flagellimonas aurea; assembly: GCF_017313785.1. GTDB lineage: Bacteria > Bacteroidota > Bacteroidia > Flavobacteriales > Flavobacteriaceae > Flagellimonas > Flagellimonas aurea. The sequence continues at coordinate 273,139 of NZ_JAFLNL010000001.1, read as the reverse complement.
TTTTATGCTTTCTGATGCACTGTTGGCGATTGCCAAATTCAAGACCCCTTTTTACCTCTCCGGACCATTGATTTTGGCCACGTATTGGTTGAGCATCGGATTGATCGCGAATGCCACTAGAAAAATAATCTCAACAACTGTAAAGTAAGATTAATCCAATTTCTTATCCAAAGCCAAAATAGTGTGCAAGAGCACATTGGCCCCATTGGCCATATCTTTTGCGGATGTAAATTCTTTGGGCGAATGACTGATGCCTCCTTTGCTCGGGACAAAAATCATTCCCACGGGAGCAAATCGCGATATATCCTGTGCATCATGGCCGGCACCACTGGGCATGTATTGATAAGTCAATCCTAAAGACTTGGCGGATGACGCTAATTCTTTTTGGATTTTGGTATCCGTAAGGGCTGGTTCTGCAGTGGTGTCCAACGGTAAAAACTCAACGGTAACATTGGAAGCTTCGGCTATTTCCTCGGTTTTTTTCTTGATGGCCCGATATACCTTTTGAATGACCTCCAAGGACAAGTCCCGAATTTCAAGACTTGCAGTCACCTTTCCAGGGATTACGTTCGGGGCTCCAGGTTCTGCTTTGATTCTGCCCACCGTGCCAACTTGGGCGCCCTCGAAGCTGTTGGTTATTTCGTTTACAGCAACAATATATTTGGCAGCTGCAAGCAGGGCGTCCTGTCTCGCATTCATGGGGGTGGTACCTGCGTGGTTGGCAAAGCCAGTAAATACAACATCCCACCAATTAAGGCCTACAATCCCTTCTACAACCCCAATGTCCAAGCCTTCTTTTTCGAGTTTGCCCCCTTGCTCAATATGAAGTTCCAAGAAAGCCGCCAAACTTCCTGTGTCTCGCTTGGCCTCGTTTAACCTTGTGGTGTCTCCACCGATACGCATAATGCCCTCACCCATGGAATAGCCTGTCGAATTGACCACGCCAAGTGCGGATTTGCCCAAGTTTCCTGCCATCGCCCTACTTCCCATAACACCCCCTTCTTCATTCGGAAAAATGATGACTTCAAGGGGGTGTTTGGTGGAAATGTTATGCTCGTTCAAGGTTTCAATGACTTCCAATGCAGCCATAGACCCCACGCAGCCATCATAATTTCCTCCGTTTGGTACTCTATCAATATGGGAACCAAAGGCAATGGATTTAAGGGATGCTCCACTCCCTTTTCTGGTCCCGATAATATTGCCGGCAGCATCGACCTTCACCTCCATTCCAAAATCTTCGAGCGTTTTAATTACCCAATTTCTAGCTTGGATGTCTGCATCACTAAAAGCAACACGTTCCGTTTCACCATTGGTTTGAAGACCGAATTCGGCAAGATCAAAAATTCTCTTTTCAAGACGGTCTTGGTCGACTTTTAAATTGGATTGTTGAGCCGACAGGATTCCCATAAAAAGAATGGAAAAAATAATGGTGAGCAGTTGTTTCATAATTTCCAGATTTCTTTAAAAATAGGGATTTAGAACCAACTTTTCCCAAAAAGAAATCAGGCGGCCTTTTCCGTGGCAGTAGCATTTATTTCATGGTCGATCAATTTTTGCTCGGACCACTTTTTTTTACTGATACCGTTACACAATGGAATTATGAGGCCAACGCCTAGGAGAGCAATGGCAATCATAAAAATATTAAAAGGGTTTACAAAGAATGCCCCACTGTTCAAGGTTGCGAGTATCAACATTGTTGATAGCGGGAACGACAACGCCAATATAGCGACACCAAAATCACTGCTGAATGTTCTCCTCTTTGACTTTTTGTCCATTTCCAAGCTGTCCACCGCAGCTATGTGGGCATAGGGCCAAAAACTACAGGCACTAAGTCCAAAGGCCATGGTCAACAATATTTCATTACGGGCTTCAATTCCAGCTATAGTGACAAAGATGCCAGTAATCAATAATACCAGTCCGGCCCGTGTACAGAGCAAGGAAAAAATCTGGAAGAACTGTTTCCTTTTGATTTTTACTGCTAAACCTATAAAAAGCAACACCAATGGCGTCATGATCAAACTCAGCTTTTCCAATGTTTCACTCAGAAAGAATGGCAGTGAATCCATATGTAATCCAAATGCCAACAAAACAAGCGCCGCTGCAATAAATACGTTAACGGGCTCGGAAATCATGGCCTTGATCAATGGTCTTAGCTTTGTTCCTCCACTTTTTTTCTGATTGGACTGAAGGCTGTAGTGCCAATTCATCGCTACCAAGTAGAGAAAAAAGAGCACAAAAACTTTATTCCCAAGGTCGGACATCGCTGCCTTTGCCAAATATTCATCCCCCAAAAACTCCAAAATAAATGGGAAGGATGATAGTCCTGGCGCCAGGGAAGGCACCAAAAGTTTAGCGGTTCTATACTCTGGTGTATTTTTTCCAATACCCATTAGGGGCAATATAAGGGGCATGGAAAAAAACAACAGTAGGTTAAGGCCAAGGGCCAAAAGAGGCAATATTAATAGATGCAACTCGACCTTTACCCCCAGCAACGCAATAAAAATGGTCGCTGGAAGGGCAAGGTTCAGAATTATCTTTTTAATTCCAGAAATCTCTTCTTTGGACTTAAACTTTACTTTGAGCAGTACTCCAATGAAGATGAAAAAAAGAAATACAATAGTTTTTTGAATACCTATATCCACTATACCAACACTTTATTGAGTGCGGCGGTAAACGTTTTCATTTCATCCATGGTTCCCATACTTACACGGCACCAATTTTGGTCCATAAACTGGAAAGCACGAACACCCACCTTTAACTCTGTCATTTGTTCCAAGAATGCCTGTCCTTCCATTTCAATAGGGAAAATGATAAAACTTGTAGAAGAAGGAACATAAGAGGTGATGCCCAATTTATCTAAACTCTTGTACACATATTCCCTACATTCGGCGTTAAGACTACGGGACTTGTCAATAAATGCTTCATCGTCCATTGCAGCCATAGCGGCGTAAACCGATGGAAGTGAAATGCCCATACCGCCACGGGTAATTTTTTGTATTCTGCCGAGAGTTTCTTCCAACGCAACAGCATAGCCCACACGTAAACCGGCCATACCATGTATTTTTGAGAAAGTTCTGGCAATGATCAAATCTTTCCCTTCGCTTACCAAGGATACCATACTCTTTTTGGCTCCGTCTTCCAAGAACCATAAATAAGCTTCATCGACAAATACGGGTACTTTTTCGGATACTCTTGAACAAAAATCGATCAATTTATCATGATCCGTCATAGAGCCCGTTGGGTTGTTCGGGTTACAGATGTAAACCAATTTTGTTTCATCATCAATGGCGGCTTCCATTGCATCAAGGTCGTGTGACCAATCATCCTTCAAGGGTACTGGTTTCCAAGTGGCCCCTACGGACTCTGCCACACGAATAAGGGACATATAGGCCGGATCTGCGGAAACCACGTTGCCACCGTTCATAAAGAAAACCATGGCCGTTTTTTCCAAGAGGTCGGACGAGCCTGGGCCCATCATAACGTTTTTGCTCTCTACTCCTTCAAAATCGGCAATCTTGTCCACAAGTTGAAACAATTCTTTCCAAGCATATCTGTTACCTCCCGAAGCAGAATTCTTAAAGGCTTCCAAGGCCATTGGGGAAGGCCCGTAAGGATTCTCATTGGCATTGAGCTTAGCGGCCAATTCAGGAAAGGCAGCTTCCGGTTTCGGTAGATATTCTTTAAAGAAGGGACTGTAGATTGCGTTGCCCTCTGCATCGAGGGTCAAAGGTGCTTTTGGTGTTTCTGCCAATCCAATATACGGCAGCGCCATTGCCCCACCGGCAGTGAGCATACTTTTTCTTATCCAATCACGTCTGTTGATGTTAGTTGTAGTTCCCATTGGTTTTAGTTTTTAGAAGAACTGAAAGTTAGGCGATTGTTCAACTAAAATCAATGCTAAAAACGTAAAAATCAACTGTTTGAGAGCGGATATATTAAAATTGGGCGCGTTTATTTAAAGAATTGACAGCTCTAGCGCTACTGAAGTGGGCTTTTTTGAAGATATTCCAACGTAAGAATGCCCCGTAGGTTATTGATTATGATATGTTCTAACAATTCTTGAATGCTATATTCATCAAATAAATTGGCCTTTGAATAGACGGTCTCTTCCATTCGGGACAAAAAAAGTGTACAGACCAGTTCAACATTTACGTTATTTCTTACTTGGCCCAACTCTTGGGCTTTCTGTAATAAAGGACATACAATGTCCCAAACAATATCCTTTTTTAAGCGGGAATATATTTTATATGCCTCCGGATAATATTTGTGGAGACCATATAGAAAAGCAGGGTTGATTTCCTGAAAAGTGATCAACCCTTGCTTATAAATAAAAATTACAGTGGTAAGGGGCTGTTCTTCGTTAGGGTTTTCGAGTATATAATTATCTACATTGGCCCTAATATTATCCAAGTAATATTGAAGACTCTCCTTGACCAGTTTTTCTTTGCTGTTAAAATGCTTGTAAAGGGTCTTTTTTGAAATACCAAGGCTTTTGGCCAGTTCATCCATGGAGAAGCGCTTGCTTCCAAATTTGGTAAAGTTCTCGATGGCATAGGCCAATATGTCCTTTTTATCTCCCAAGACCAAATCTTTACTTCCAGCCGCCTCCTAATGCCCTGTACAGTTCCACAATGGCACCCAATCGTGAATATTGCGAGTCTACCAGATTAAGCTCCGAGTTCAATGCATTTTGACGGGCGGTAAGTACTTCCAAATAATTGGCCAGACCATTGTTCAACAATTCTTCGGAATAATCCTCGGCCTTTGCATAAGCATCGAGTTCCTTGGAGCGTGCTTCCAATTTCTCGGTCTCAGCTTCATAGGTGTAGAGGGCATCGCTCACCTCTCTACCTGCTGTAAGCAAAGCTTGTTTGTAATTCAATAGGGCTTGTTCTTGCTGTGCCTTGGCTACTTCCATCTGTGTGCGTAATCGCCTGCCATTAAAAATCGGCTGGGTCAGCGAACCGACCAAAGTCGAAAATAGTGAACTGGCATCCAACCAATTGTCAAACTCCAAGCTCTGAAAGCCGCCAGTGGCGGAAAGGCTCAAGGAAGGATATAGACTGCTTTTGGCCACATTGGTCAATTCAAAGGCATTGATGAGACCGTACTCTGCCTGCATTACATCCGGGCGGTTGGCAAGAAGCAAATAAGGGACGCCCGTGCTCAGCTCGGTATCGATGGACTGGTCGTCCAATGTACCACGTTGAATTTTTTGCGGCGCCTCGCCCAGCAATATACTGAAGGCATTTTCGAGCAACTTAATGTTGTTCTCAAGGTCGATCACAATAATTTCTGTGGTATGGACCTGTGCTTCGGTCTGCTTAACGGCAACCTCGGTTACCTGTCCGGCATCTTTTAAGGCAACAGTGGTCTCCAAACTGTTCTTTCTGGCTTCCAAGGTTTGATGGGCAACCTCCAATTGTTTGTCCAGTGCCAATAATTGATAGTAGGTAGCGGCAATACTGGCTATCAAGTTGGTCTTAACCGCTTGATGCGCCGATACACTCTGCAGATAGGAGGCGCTAAAGGCTCTTTTATTGCTCCTGATCTTGCCCCAAATATCCGCTTCCCAAGAAAGGCTGCCGGACAATTCATATTGTTCCAATGGACGTGTAAAAAAACTACCAAACTGACTGTTTTCCGAGTTTTTGGTCCTTGTAAAGCTTGCCGTGCCGGATAGGGTAGGGTAATATCCGGCCTTTCCTTGTTTTACATAAGCTTCTGCGGCCACCACGTTCTGTAGCGCTATTCTAATATCAATGTTGTTCTCTAGACCTTGAGCTATATATGACTTCAATTGTTCATCGTTGAACAGGTCCCTCCAAGATACATCGGCCATGGAAATGCTGTCCTGTGGCAGATTATCTGTTCGATAGAGATTCTCGGTCTCTATTTCTGGTCTTGAATAATTCTTGGCCACAAAGCATGATTGCAATAAAAGTGGCGCCGAAATTACCAAGAGCAGTTTATATGTGGATTTTATTTTCATGGTTGATATACTTTGTTTGATCAAAGGATAATTAGGCATTGTTTACATTTTGAAGTTCTTCCGGCTTACCTGATATTTTTTCCTGAAGTGCCTGGAACACCACAAAGAGCACTGGTATGATGAACACACCCAAAATGGTACCCACTAGCATTCCCCCAACGGCACTTACACCAATGGATTGGTTTCCAATGGCCCCGATTCCCGATGAAAGTGCCAATGGCAACAGACCGAAAATAAATGCAAAGGAAGTCATCAAAATAGGACGGAGCCTTGCTCGTGCACCATCGGCGGCGGCATCGAACAGGGATAGTCCGGCCTTTCTACGCTGAAGTGCAAATTCCACGATCAAAATTGCGTTTTTGGCCAACAGACCTATCAACATGATCAATGCGATCTGGAAGTAGATATTGTTCTGTAGCCCGGCCAGATTGATGAAAAGAATGGCTCCTGCTATACCAAATGGCAACGATAACAATATCGAAAATGGCAAAATGTAACTTTCATACTGCGCGCTTAATAGGAAGTAAACAAATACCAAACTCAAGATAAAAATGATAATGGTTTGTGCACCGGCGTTGCTCTCTTCCCTTGTCAATCCGGAATAATCGTAGGTGTATGAATTCGGCAATACCTCTGCAGCTACTTCTTCAATCGCTGTAATGGCATCACCAGTACTATATCCTGGGTTGGGAACACCGGTAATGCTTACAGAACTCAATAAGTTGAATCGCTGTACCACTTCCGGGCCATATATTTTTTTCAGGTCTACGAACTGGCTTACGGCCACGGATTCGCCATCACCGTTTCTCACAAAAATGTGGTTCAACGAATTTTCATTGGCTCTATCTTCCGGTTTGGCCTGTATCATTACACGATATTGTTTACCAAACCTGTTAAAATCTGTAGCGTAGATACCACCAAAATAGCCTTGGAGCGCATTGAAAATATCGGTCGCGGTAAGCCCTGCCATTTTCACTTTTTCCATATCGATGTCCAAATCGAACTGAGGGAAACCTGGGTCGAACTGGGATATCGCATATTGCACCTCTGGCCTTGCGTTAAGGGCCCCCAGAAATTGATTTTTTACATCATTGATGGAGTTCCAATCCTCTCCGGTCTTGCTTTGGAGCTGTACCTCGAATCCGGAACTTGTACCGAAACCTTGTATACTGGGAGGTGTAAAATAGATGATTTGAGCATCATTGAAACCTGCCGTAGTAGCATACAAACGTTGCATGGTGGCGTTTACCGATAGTGAATCTGCACCCCTTTCGCTCCAATCTTTCAACTTCATAATGGAGAACGCGTAGGAACCGGCACTAACACGGTTCAACAAACTGAAACCTGCAACGCTCATCCGTGCATCGATCACGTCCATGGATTCATAAATGGAATCCAGTTTCATGATTGTTTCCTCTGTCTTTTCTATCGTTGTTCCCGGAGGCATGCTCACATTGGCAAAGATCATTCCACGGTCTTCATCGGGCACGAAACCTGATGGAGTTGATCGGAATAAAAAGATGGCCAAAATACTAAAGCCCACCAAGAGCGCTAGTGTAATCCATTTTCGCTTCACCAATGTACCTATGGAATTGGTGTATTTATTGGTCATTGTGGTGAACCCAACGTTGAAGGCCCTAAAAAATCTGTTCAATAAATTGGATTTTTTACCTTTTTCGTGGTTATGTGGCTTTAAGAACAACGCTGCCAATGCCGGGCTCAAGGTCAAGGCGTTGATAGCCGAGATCAAGATGGCCACGGCCAAGGTGATACCGAACTGTTGGTAGAATACGCCCGACGAACCCTGTATAAAGGACACGGGGATAAATACCGCCGACATTACCAACGTAATGGAGATAATGGCGCCTGAAATCTCACTCATGGCACTTTTGGTCGCCGTTTTGGCCGAATCGGCTCCTTCTTCCAGTTTGGCGTGTACCGCTTCCACTACAACAATGGCGTCATCCACCACAATACCGATTGCCAAGATCATGGCGAAAAGGGTAAGCATGTTGATGGAATATCCGAACAATTGCAGGAAGAAGAACGTACCCACAATCGCCACGGGAACCGCGATGGCCGGAATCAATGTGGACCTAAAGTCTTGGAGGAACAGGAATACCACAATAAATACAAGAATAAAGGCCTCTATCAAGGTTTGGACCACGTGATCTATCGATGCATCCAAGAAATCCTTGGAGTTAAAAGGGATTACATAATCCATCCCCTTCGGAAAATCCGCTTTGGATGTTTCGAGGATGTTCTCGATCTCGTCAATGATCTCTTTTGCATTGGAACCAGAGGTTTGGTAAACCCCCACGGCAACACCGGGGTTCCCCATACCAGAGTTTTTTCTAACATAGCTCAATGCGCCCAGCTCAATTTCGGCAACATCCTTTAAACGAAGGAACCCGCCGTCATCCGTGGTCCTAAGAATTATGTTCTCATACTCGGCGACATCGGACAATCGTCCTTTGTACTTCATCACGTATTCGAAAATACCATCGGCATTTTCCCCGATTTTCCCTGTAGCAGCTTCAGTGTTTTGTTCCCTTAAAGCAGCTTGGATATCAGCCGGAACCAAGTTGTAGGCGGCCATTTTATCTGGAGAAATCCAGATACGCATGGAATAATCCTTGGAACCGAATACGTTAACGTTACCTACACCTTTGATCCTTTGCAATTGGGGGACCAAGTTGATCTTGGCGTAGTTCTCAACAAAAGTTGCGTCGTAGTCCTCATTTTCGGAAAAAATAGAGAAGAACAACAAGGCACTGTTCTGTGCTTTTTGGGTGGTAACACCGGTATTGATCACTTCTTGCGGCAATAGGCTATTCGCCCTGGCCACACGGTTCTGAACGTTTACCGCGGCAATATCGGGGTCAACACCAAGTTCAAAGAACACACTGATGTTGGCAGCACCGTCGTTACTGGCGGATGAGGTCATGTAGGTCATGCCCTCCACACCATTTATTTGTTCTTCCAGAGGGATTACCACACTCTTAAGTACTGTTTCGGCGTTCGCACCGGTATAGTTGGCGGTAACCTGAACGGTCGGCGGAGCAATCTCCGGATATTGTTCTACGGGCAATGTAGTAAGACCAAGGATACCCAATATCACTATGATAACGGATATTACCGTGGAGAGTACGGGTCTATCTATAAATTTTTGGAACATAAATGCTTTGTTCTATGGGATTGATGGTAATTATTGTTTTACTGGATTGATGGTCTGACCATCTTTAAGTTTGGATACGCCTTCGGTAACGATGGTGCTTCCATTTTCCAACCCGTCTTTTACAATAAACTCTTTGTTGGTCTGGGCCGTAATGGTCAATGGAACCGTTTTTACCATGTTGTCTTCGTTCAATACATAAACCATTTTGGTACCCTGCAAGTCAACGGTGGCAAATTGAGGGATAACAAATACATCTTCATAAGTGGACGGAACTTTAATAGTGCCAGTACTACCTGAACTCAACAAAAGGTTCGGGTTATCAAAATCGGCCCTCAATGTTACGCTTCCGGTAGTTGGGTTGATAATGTTGTTCACCATCGCGATCTTCCCTTTTTGAGGGTATGTCTCGCCATTGATCATCTCCAATTCAACTTCTGGAGTGTGCTCCGATGAAGCGGCAGATCCATCACCCGTCATTTGGCTCTTCATCTTAAGGAGCTGTTTCTCGTTCATGGAGAAATAGGCACGTATACCACTGATATCGGATACTACGGTTAAAGGTGTGCCCATGGTACTGCTTACCAATGCACCTACTTTATAAGGTATTTCGCCAATATAACCGTTTACAGGGCTGACTATATTGGAATAGCCAATGTTTGCGGCAATACTGCTATAATTGCTCTTTGCTTGTTGCAATTGTGCCTTTGCCGTTTCCAGTTGTACTTCACTAATAATGTTTTTCTCTACCAATGGAACCAATTTGTCCACTTCTACTTGTGCAACGTTGACGGCGGCCTTCGCCGCTTCAGCGTCTTGTGACAAGGTTTGTGTCTCCAGTTTGAACAATAACTGGCCCTTGGTTACTTTTTGGCCTTCCTCCACATAAATATGCTGTACAAAACCAGAGACCTTTGGCCAGATCTCAACGTTTTGGACACCTTGAATGTTGGTGGAGTATGAATCGAAAAGCGTTATGTCCTGCTTTTCCAAAGTGCTTACTTTTAGCGACGGCGCTTGCTGTGCAGGGGCTTGTTGTTGATCTTTACCCCCACAGGCTATGAATAAAAGTACACTTGATGATGCTAAGATTGATTTGATTGTTTTCATGTACGAAATTACTTTGCTATTTTTTTGGTTGTTGGAGTGATTACTCATTTAAAATTGATTCGAGTTTCTTGATCGATTTTTTTAAGGTTTTTTCGGTTTCGTTCACATAATCCAGATATACCCTGGTGCGAACTTGCCCTTCCTCAAATTTTTTAGGACAGTATTGTTCGTGATAACCCATTACCAAAGTGATAATGTGCTTCTCACGTTCAATACGCTTTAAGTTTTCCTGGAGTTTGGATAAAAAGAAAGTTTTCTTCTTCGCAGTTTTAAAATATCTCTTTCGATCTCCGGACTTGGTGAAATAGGTGACAAGGCCCATGTTCACCAATAGATTGAGTGAAGTTGATATAGAACTCTTACTGGCATTGAGCCTATCCAAACAACTATCAAATGTAAGACCGTCCTTATCGGTTAAAATTAAGACAGCATAAATTCGAGCGGCCAAGGGAGGTAGATTATGCTCCTCTTCCAAATGGAGACCTACTGTTTCTACAATTTCTTCCCTCGATTTTTCCATAAAGTGGATTTTGAAGGTGCAAATGTACGATTGGTTCGGAACCAACCGAACTAACTAAGCTTAAATGTTTGTTAAAAGTAAAATGCCATTTTAATTGGTGGATCAATCTTTAGGAAGAACCCCGTCTTTTTCTATAATGGGAATGGTGGTAAGACTGTTTTCCGTTATGGTATTTTTGGGAAACAGGAACCTTTTTTCAAAGAGTTTGTTCTCAGCAAAAAAGGAGACAAAGAATTCATTGTTGAGGGCTAGCACCTCTTCTTGTAGAAACTCAATTTTTTTGAAGGACTTTGCTTCCACAACCCCAATACCGTGACGCATGGTGGATGTTTTTTTATCCCCATCAAAACCTTTGGAAACTACAATGGTCATTTCTATGGTGTCCGAACGATTATTGATCAGATATGCGTTCCATTCTTTGGATAGAAATTCATCGTTCCACTCCCGGATTACCACAACGTGGACATCCTTGGCTACAGGAAATTCAATATCCTTTTTCATGACCTGGGTTTACAGTGCGCTTTTGAACTGCTCCAAAAAGCGGACATCATTTTCGCTGAGCAATCGTATATCGGAAATTTGGTGCAATAGCAACGCAATACGGTCTATCCCCATACCAAAGGCAAACCCGGAATATACCTCTGGGTCTATCCCACAATTTTTAAGTACGTTGGGGTCTACCATGCCACAGCCCATAATTTCCAGCCAACCGGTACCCTTGGTCATACGGTAATCCGTTTCAGTTTCAAGCCCCCAATAGACGTCAACTTCGGCACTGGGTTCCGTAAATGGGAAATAGGATGGGCGTAACCTGATTTTGGACTTCCCGAACATTTCGGATGTGAAATATTGCAAGGTCTGCTTCAAATCCGCAAACGATACGTTCTTGTCCACGTACAGACCTTCAACCTGATGGAAAAAGCAATGCGAGCGGGCGGAAATAGCCTCGTTCCTATACACACGTCCAGGAGAAATCGTCCTAATGGGCGGTTTATTGGCCTCCATATATCGTACCTGCACAGATGAGGTATGGGTGCGCAATAATATATCCGGGTCCGTTTGAATAAAAAAGGTATCCTGCATATCCCTTGCAGGATGATATTCGGGCAAATTCAAAGCAGTAAAATTGTGCCAGTCATCCTCTACCTCTGGTCCTTCGGAAACATTGAAGCCAATTCTGGAGAAAATATCGATGATTTGGTTCTTTACAATGCTGATGGGATGACGTGCTCCTATTTCAACAGGTTCGCCGGGGCGGGTAAGGTCGCCATATTTACCAACAGTTTCGGCCTGATTTTCCAGAGCATCCTTTAAGGCGTTCACCTTTTCAGTGGCTGTATTTTTTAATTGATTGACCACTTGTCCAAATTCTTTTTTCTGTTCATTGGGAACATTTTTGAATTCGGCAAAGAAACCGTTCAATAGACCTTTTTTTCCCAAATATTTGATTCGGAAAGCCTCTATTTCTTCTTTGGATGTCGAAGTGAATTTTTCAACTTCGGCAATATGTTCCTTTATGGTATCAATCATGACTACTTTGGCTATTGGCGGACAAATTTAGCAAATTGTCCTTGAATATGTAGGTAATTAAAAAATGAACTGCAATACCACCCAAAAGATGCCAAAGCCAATGGGTCCCCATAAGAAAGAAGTTTTGATGGAGATCGATGCTCCGAAAGAAAATCGCAACCCCAAAAATGAGGAAGGCGATTACGACCAAGCCCAAATTTTTCCCTTTGGTTTTGATCAAATACCAGATGATGGGAATCAATATAGTAGCTGCGGTAATGATGTAACCCAAAGAAATTCTTGCCCCAGATGGCAGGGGAAGAATCCGTAATAAAAAAGAAGCTCCGAGCAAGACGATGATCCAAACCAGCCGTTGCCACCAAGAATTCACGAGCTTGAAGATAAAATAGATAACCAGTGCACCACAAAGGAACATTATGGGCATCCAATCCAAACGAAGCCAAAACTCATGACTGCGTGTTGCATGATAAATGGTCCCTCCAACAAAACTAATTCCGATGACAGGAAGAACCCATGCCAAAAAACGATGCTCTCTTGGGTTTCTATACACCTTTACTCCCCAATAAATGATCAAAGCCAAAAAGATTAAGTTGCTAAAGGTATTGAATGGTTCTACGGGAAGTCTTCCTTCCAAGGTTTCCAAATAAATGGGCCCGGAATCATTTGGAAATTTTATTGGAATCATGTTGTATCAAAAAGGAAAGGGGTAAAATACTGCAATGCGGACGGTATCTCCAAATAACGGGAATAAAAAAATAAAGCCGATGGGAACCATCGGCTCTTATAATGAGTATATTTTTTTTTTAAAGAAAAGTAACCTTACCGTCCGAGATGTCGTACATGGCACCTACAATGGCGATTTCACCTTTCTCTTCCATCTCTTTAAGTATAACACTTTGGTTCCTGATGTTTTCCAGGGCCATCTCCACATTTTTCATGGCTACGGCATCCACAAACTCTAGGTTTTGTGAGTTCCTGAGGGATTCATCTTTTGGCTCCTTTACTGCATAAACTGCTGGTTCGATTTTATTGATCAAACTGGTTAAATTGCCCATTCTAGCATGGTCGCAGGCGCCTTTTACAGCACCGCAACTAGTATGTCCCAGTACCACAATGGCTTTTGTTCCCGCCAGTTTGCAGCCAAACTCCATACTTCCCAAGATGTCTTGGTTGATAAAGTTTCCCGCGATCCTAACGCTGAAGATATCTCCCAATCCTTGGTCAAAAACCAATTCCGCAGATACCCTTGAATCGATACAGCTTAATATGGTAGCAAAAGGAAACTGGCCGTCCTTGGTATCGTTTACCTGTTCCAAAAGATTCCTGTTCGCCTTTAAATTTTGTTGGAAACGCTCATTGCCCTCCTTCAAAAACTGAATGGCTTTTTTGGGCGACATGGTCGCTTGTGTTTCTTTCGTATGTGCTTTCATTTCTATTTTTTTATGCTGTTTTTTTCGGCCTTAGATTAAAAAACTCGATATAGCTTTCAGGGTTTTCGATTTCACCTCTTTCCGAAATAATTTTAATATCAATGTTTCTATTCTTTGCCTTGCTTGAAAAATCTTCTAGAATTTCTATGATATCATTGTCAAGATAACGTGTTTTTCTAACATCCAAAGTTAGATAAGAATTTTCTGGAATACTGTCCAATTCTTTCAAAATGGCACCTTTGTTAAAAAAGGTGACTTCTTCCGCCAAGGTCATCTTTATTTTATGGGACCCGTTGCCACTGTCCTCAATATGTAAAAAGTGGGAGTTTTGATAACTTTTTATCAAAACCACAACGATACCTACACCTAGCCCCAAACTAATTCCGACCAAAAGATCGGTAAAAACGATTCCTACCACTGTTACCACAAAAGGGACAAATTGTTTCCATCCTGCTTGGTACATTGTCTTGAAAAGGCTTGGTTTTGCAAGTTTATAGCCCACTACAAATAGGATTGCCGCCAAAACGGACAATGGTATCATATTAAGTAGCGCGGGTATTAAAATTACCGACCCCAATAGGAAAAAACCATGAATGATGGCGGACGCCTTTGTTTTACCTCCGGATTGAATATTTGCGGAGCTACGTACAATTACTTGTGTAACGGGGAGGCCGCCGATCAGGCCGGAAAGTGTATTGCCAACCCCTTGCGCCATTAGCTCGCGATTTGTTGGCGTGGTTCGCTTTTCGGGATCTAACTTGTCCGTTGCTTCCACACAAAGCAAGGTCTCCAAACTGGCAACCAATGCAATGGTGAACGCAGTGACCCAGACATCCATGTTGGAGATTGCCGAGAAATTGGGAAAACTAAAAAAGCCCAAGAAAGATTCAAGGCTATCGGGAACAGGAACCTTTACCAGATGCTCGGCAGAAATTCCCCAGGTGGGGTCGTCGCTTGTGACCGAAAAATAAACGATTCCCAGGACCACTGCAACCAACGGACCTTGCACCAACTCGAAAATCTTTGATTTTTTGGTCAGTACGGTACTCCATAAAACAAGTATGGCCAGTCCGATTATGGCAATTAAGGTCGCCCCTGGACTTATATAGTTGATGGAGTTGATGATTTCACTAAAAGTGTTCTCTCCATCCACCTGAAAAAATGCCCAGTCACCCTCAGGATCGGCATCGTAGCCAAAAAAGTGGGGGATTTGTTTTAAGATGATTATTATACCTATACCTGTAAGCATTCCTTTTATGACGGAAGACGGAAAGTAATAGGCGATGATACCGGCTTTTAAAAAGCCAAATATGAGCTGTATGATGCCGCCCAGGACCACGGCCACCAAAAAGTTTTGATATCCGCCCAAGGTACCGATTGCCGTTAAAACTATTGCGGCAAGTCCGGCCGCTGGACCACTGACCCCGATTTGGGAACCGCTCAATGCTCCCACTACTATTCCTCCGATAATACCTGCTATAAGGCCCGAGAACAATGGTGCGCCACTGGCCAAGGCAATTCCCAGACATAGAGGGAGTGCCACAAAAAAGACCACAATACTGGCAGGCAAGTCATTTTTAATATACTTGAACATGGTGATGTGTAAGATTGCTCTTCTATTTTTTGGTTAGGTTTTCATAGAAGAAGGTTAAAAATTTGATTTAGAACTTAAGTTTTAGAGTTTACATCAAATTTCTGGGGGGAGGGTCCAAGATTTCTACGGTATAGTCCGAAAAAGGGAAAATATATCCAAGATAACCTAAAGAGCTATCTAACGAGAAGTGTTGATTATGTGAATCCAAAAAATATTTATAGAACGTATCGGCTTCATCAAATTTTTTGATGGTGAACGTTTCACTGCTCTTTTCCTCTTCAGCCGCACCAATAACTATTGTTTTGCCCGATTCTTTATCCAACAAGGGAATAATCGGGGATACTGATAATGCAAATATCAGTAACAATGATATCATAGGGAACAGGAGTGTCTTCACAAAAGCATCAATTTTATCTAAAATAAGGAATTCTGGGCAAGGTAAAGGGGTTTTTGTCTAAAACTCCTTGATTTTCTTGATACTGTCAACCTGTAACCAACCTGTTTGTCCATCCGCGATACGGATTCTCCTCCATTCGTCGAGTTCGTCCAAAACATTCACTTTGGTTCCTTCGTGAAGAGTAAAAGCTGTACTACTGTTTACGTTCGGTTCTGCATTTACGTTGACTTCTTTTGCAAATATGATTGCAGGGTCGTCGTTCTTGTTCTGTTGGTGGTTAAGGTAAGCCAATAAAATACAGACCAAACAGAGGACAAGCGATAGCATACTGGAAATAAAGGCTGCTCTCTTTTGGTTGGCGGACCTCAAAAAGTAGTAGGCCATGTACGCAAGCACAAATAAAAAGACAAGTGCAATGGCCAGATAGGACCATTGGTCCGATGTGAACATACCAACGACGGAATTATATATTCTTGACATCTCCGTTTTTGGCATTTCCTCTATAGCATCCAGCCTCATATTTTGCGCAAATGCTAAATTATTTCGAATCTCTTCGTTATTGGGGCTCAAAAGCAGCGCTTTTTCGTAGTAGTAAATACTCGGCCCAATGGCATTGAGTTTGTAATAACAATTCCCCAAATTAAAATATAAAGAAGCGGAATGTTGGCCATTATCCAGAATTTGCTTGTAATTATCTATAGCTGCAGCATATTCGGCATCATTGTACTGTTCCGTTGCTCTATTAAATAACGCCTCGTTTTGGGCAAAACCAAAAGAGAAGGAAAGCAGCAATATCAAAAATGCAATCTTCTTCATGATGATCATAGTTGTTTGTCCAAATTAGAGATTACCTCACTCGCCTTTTCATAATCCTGTTGCATCTGTACATTGGAGAAAGGACTGTAACGTGCCATTTCACAACTGGTCAATAAACTTATAAAGCCTTGGATGTCCGAATTGTTTACATTTTTTTCAGAAAGGATGCTCGTAATTTTATCCTTGCTGAACTCAGATGTCTCAATATGTAATTTGGCTTTCAAATAATTGTGCAGCCCCTTTTCCAAGGCCACATAAAAGGCTTCTTTGTTACCGAGTTCCTTTTTGGCCGTTGACAGATATTTTCTGGCCAATCTGTTTGCTCTTTTGATTTTATTGCCCACAACATCACTAGCTATTGCTTCCCGTTTTTTAAACGTAAAAATGGCAATTGGAATCAATATTAATGGAGCAAACAATAAAATGAAGAATAGGTTGGAGCCAAAGAATTTTTCTGAACTAATGGCACTTAGGTTTGGGTTTATATTGATAAAGTGGAATTGATCGCCCGTGGGAACAACCATTTGTTTGTTGGATGATGGACCGGCCAAAGTTCCTGAACTGGCTGTTGGTCCTTCTATCACCTCGATATTTATTTCTTCCGAACGTATGGTCTCGTATTTGCCGGTACCTGGATTAAAGAAGCTGAAAGATATGCTTGGTATAGGGTATTTTCCCCTAAATGACGGTACAATAGTGTAATTGTTGGACACTTTGCCCTCCATACCAGAGCTGTATGTATTTATGGATTCCTCATACTCTGGATCGTAGACTTCCAATGAACTGGGAAGTTCAGGTTCCGGGAGTTGGAACAATTTAAGGTTGCCCTTTCCTGAAACTTCCACCTTTGCCTGTAGCGATTCCGAGGCGTTCAACTGTGTTTTGCTAGTGGTTACCGAAAAGTCAAAATCACCGACAGCACCGCTAAAACCTGCTGGTTTTCCGGCTTCTGGCAATGGTTTGACATTGATGGTTCTGCTTCCTGCGGATACGGTCTTGCTGGTTGAGGTATAAATCCTTCCGCCGAAAAAGTCACGACGGTTCGTTGGAACGTCCACAAATATTTCCAAGGAAAGCGGTTCAATGCTCAATTGACCGGATTTTTGAGGGTATAGCACAACACGCTTTAAGACCACGTAGCGGTATGGTTTGCCTTGATAGGTTCCATTTTGTGCAGTATGCTTGGTCACAGGAATGTCCTGGCTCCAAAAATTGTTATACGTAGGGTTGTCCAATGGGCGATAGTTGGTAACACTAACGTTAGGACTCACATACAGTTTGTATATGACCGTAACGGCTTCGTTCATGTACGGGTTGCCTTTGGATACCTCTGCTACCAGATGAAGGTTCTCGTCGGCAACATCGTCTACGGTTTTCTGAGAATTGGGTTTGTCCACTGCCGCCGTAACCTCAACTTTTTGCGGTGTGGTCTTGTAGGTCTGCCCTGCAATCTCTATGGTTGCTTGATTGATGGTAAAGCTGCCCCTTGCAGTGGGGACCAAAATATAAGTGTAGGTCTTGGAAAAGCTTCTTTTGCCGTTTATCCAAGATGAGCTGATAGACTGTGATGGCCCCATGACCACATTGAATCCTTCAAATTGTGGCGGCTTAAAGTTGTCTCCATCCTTGTTCATGGTAAAATCCACACGAAGACGCTCGTTGATCCCCAACTCCTCTTTGCTTAGGTTCATGGTGAATTCTACCCCTTCGGTTTCGTCTTGGGCATGCGAATGAATCCCCACGAGGAGGAACATTCCCAAAAAAAGCAATATGTTGCTCTTCAACAGTTCCATTACCAGTCCTTCTCGTTTTTGATTTTTTTCCCACGAACCTTACGGGCCTCCATTTTTTCTTGAACCTTTTTCTCTTCGTTCTGCATGGCCTCTAGTAAATTCTGGATTTGCTGCTCAGAAAGTTGGTTGGGTCTTGGCTGTTGCTGTTTGTCATTGGGTTGGTCACCTTCATTAGGTTTCTTCTCTTGCTCTTTTTTCTTATCGCCTTCGCCCTCTTTATTTTCTTCGGGCTTGTTTTCACCATTATCACCTTGGTCACCTTTATCCTTGTTTTCGTCTTCTTTTTGTTCGCCCTTGTCCTTCTTCTCGTTATCGCCCCCTTCGTTGTTCTGGTCCTTGTTTTTATCCTTGTCCTCGTTTTCTTGGTCTTTTTTGTCCTCGTTGTCCTGGTTTTGGTCGTTCTTTTGCTCGTCCTGTTGTTTTTCGAGCATTTTTTTGGCCAAAGCAAGATTATAACGGGTCTCGTCGTCGTTGGGATTTTTTCGAAGTGCTTGTTTGTATGCCTCAACAGCTTGCTTGTAGTCTTTCTGCTTCATGAATACATTGCCCATGTTGTGAAAAGCCTTATGCTTTTCTCCTTTATCTTCGGCAGCATCGCTGGCTTCCTTGTAGCGTCCAAAGGCTTCGCCAAAACTTTCCCTGTTGTAATAAGCGTTACCTAGGTTAAATCTTGCCACAGCATTTTTATTGCTCTTGGATATGGCTTTCCTGTAATCGGCCTCTGCCGTTACAAAATCGTTGGAGGTAAGCTCTTCATTTGCCTCAAAGGTGAGGTTTTTAGAGGCTTGCAATGCTTTTTCTGCTTCTCTGTTCGCTTTTTCGGTAATGTCATCTTGGGCTTGGACCGCGCCAAAACATAGCAATAGTCCAAACATCAACTTAATCTTGTTCATCATCGTGCTCATTAAAAAGATTCAGTTTTTTCAACCATTGTGTTTTTCTATCCAAAACGAAGATGTCCAAAAATAGAAATAAAAAGCCTGCGGCGAGGAACCATTGGAATTGATCCTTGTACTCGGCAAACTGCTTGGCTTCAAATTCCGTTTTGTCCATTCGGTTCAGTTCTTCTTTGATGTATTCCACGGCATTTTCCGTGTTGGAACCATCAATATATTCGCCATTGCCCTGATTGGCAATCTCTGTCAATACGTTTTCGTTCAGTTTGGTAATGACCACTTCTCCTTCGTTGTCCTTCTTCAAGCTTTCCACGATTCCGTTTCGTTTGATGGGAATCGGAGCCCCCTTGGTGCTACCTACCCCAATGGTATACACACGGATTCCATTTTGTGTAGCTTTTTCAACGGCATTTATGGTAGAACTTTCGGAGTGGTCCTCTCCATCCGAAACAATAAAAAGTACTCTGTTCGTTTGCTGGGAATCGTCATAGTAGGTGCTGGCCAAATCTATGGCTGCGTTGATGGCCGTTCCTTGTGAGGACAACATATCGGTGTTCATGCTCTGTAAGAACATTTTTGCCGCTCCGTAGTCCGTAGTGATGGGGAGTTGGGGATAGGCCTGGCCGGCATAGGCAATGATACCGATTCGGTCGCTGGCCAATTGGTTGATGATCTCCGAGACAATGCGTTTGGATTTTTCCAATCGGTTGGGCGCTATGTCCTCTGCCAACATACTTTTGGAAACATCAAGTGCAAATACAATATCTACTCCTTCGCGTTTTACGGTTTCCAATTTTGTGCCGATTTTTGGATTCACCAGTCCCAAAACCAAAACCGAAATACCCATCAATAAGAGTACTAATTTAAGTGTGGATTTAAAGTTTGACTTATTTGGCGCCAAACGTCTCAGTAGCTTTAAATCAGCAAAACGCTTCTGTGTTTTTTTCTTCCAAATTTGAAGAAAAAAGAACGCCAGGGCCATAACCGGGATTATGGCCAAGAGGTAGAAATATATTTTTTCGTCAAACTGAATCATCTTCTAAATAAAACTTTTAAAGATGGAGTTTCGCAATCCCCATTCCAACAACAATAATATTCCGGCCAAGAAAATCAATGGCCTGAATTTTTCCTCGTATTTGTAATACTTGAACTCTTCTATTTCTGTTTTTTCCAATTTGTTGATCTCGTCGTAAATAGCTTCCAAAGACTCATTGTCGGTAGCACGGAAATATTTTCCACCGGTTACATCGGCAATCTCTTCAAGCAATTCCTCATCGATTTCTACTTGTCGCATTCCGTACCTGTAAGACCCATCTCTGTTATATGCGATCGGGGATAATGCGTTTCCGTTGGTTCCTATACCAATGGTGTATGTTTTAATCCCGAATTCGATTGCAAGATCGGCGGCGGTTCTAGGCTCAATAAAGCCAGAATTATTGACACCGTCCGTTAAAAGAATGATAACTTTACTGATGGCCTTGCTTTCTTTTAGGCGGTTGACCGATGTGGCCAGTCCCATTCCTATGGCTGTACCGTCTTCCAGTACACCATAGGTGATTTCCTCCAAAGAGTTCAATACTATGGCTTTGTCGCTGGTAATTGGGGTTTTGGTGTAACTTTCAGCGGCATAGCTTACCAAACCGATTCGGTCGTTTGGGCGCCCTTCGATAAAATCGGCCGCTACTTCTTTTAAGGCGGTCAGGCGGTCGGGTTTAAGGTCACGTGCCAACATACTGGACGAGACATCAATGGCCATCACAATGTCGATACCCTTTGTGGTTTTTGTACGAGTTGAAATATCCTCCGTTTGGGGTCTTGCCAATGCCGTTATAATGGCAGCCAAGGCCAACAGGCGAATTACTAGCAGGATGGGTTTCAATTTTGAGGCCCAGCTGGTTACTGTAAATCCCTTGATACTGGAAATACGTAGGGATGCCATTTCATTTTTCCGTTTGAAAAAATACCACAGCAAAGCCAATGGCAGCAGTAATAGCAGCCAGAAAAATTCAGGGTTTGCAAATTCTATATTCTCAAACATTTATACTTGTGTTTTTACGTCAAGGCTTCCTAAAATCCGGTCAACGATCTGTTCTGCATATTCATCTTCCTCTTCCCAAGTGATCACCACTTGCTGGATAAAACCTTTACCACCAAAAGTAAGAATGTTGTATTTGGCCCTTTTGGAGTCTCCATTGGGTCGTTCCAGAGTTCCGGTACCATAAGTTTTTATCCCTTTTACACCGGATTGGGTAACAAATTCTTCTTGTTTGGTAATAATGTTTTTGAGACCTAGTTGTTCAAAATTGGCTAAGGTGGAACCGATAACCGCATCAAATTGAGGCTCTTCTTTTTCTTCTTTAAAGGTGATGGAGCTTGTGCTTACGGAAAAAATACCAACATAACTTCCATAGGAAAAGGCCTGAAGTTCTTTGATGAGCTCCTCTGTTTCTTTAGGTAGCTGTGGCTCTTGGCGCACCAAAACCTCCGGAGTTTCTATCTGAATGGGAGGGAAACCATACGAGCTGGCCACCCACTCACTCTCCAATAAATCTTTGGTGGGGTAACCAAAAACGGTGTCGCGCACTTTTTTGGTTCCAAAATAAATGGTTGACCCAATGCCGCCCAGCACAATGATCCCTGCAAAAATGGCCGCGGCCCAATAGATTCTTTTTCGTTGTTTTTTTCTTGCAAGTTCTTCCAAATATTCTTCATCCAACAACAAATCTTCCCCGGTTGGTTCCGGAAGGCCTTGATGGGTTTTGGTCACAATTTCTTCGACCAACTTTCTATCCTGTTCCGCAACGGATGATGCTGGTTTGTTCTTGGCAAACTTTACCAAATCTGCGGTCTGCAATATTTTTTGAAATTGTTGGATGGTATCATCCTCTAACTTAAGTTCCCCGGCATCGCGCAACATTTCCAATTTGGTGATGAGCTCCGAGGTGGTACTCTCCATGGCTGATACGTGTACGTCTTCTTCCAAGTAGGAACGAACAATATCGGTAAGCTCGGAATAGTACTGTTTATACTCATCCTGAATGAGATACCTTGAATTCTCCAGTTTTTTCAGCTCCATCAACGCTCGGTCATAAGGAGGGAGCAAGGCGACTTTTTCTTCCTCGGTCAATGGTTTTTTTCGCAAAAAGAACCAATAGACCAATCCTCCGACCACAATCAGCCCCAAAAGAATCCAAAGTGCGGTAAGCCACATATCGGCCGTGCTTCGCTCTACCTCAATCAAAGGTTTGATGTCGTACATCTTCTGTTTAGTGGTGTCCACGACCACATCGGAGACCTTTACTTGAAAGGAATCCGTGAAAAAGGGTTGCTCGTTGATGGCGATTCGCTGTGGGGGAATGGTGTATGCACCGCTATCAAACTGTGTGAGCGAATATATTTTTTGAAGAATGACCTTGTCATCATTTTTGAGGGTGTCGGCCATTATGGCCTCTACGGTTTCAAGTGGGGAAAAAGTTTGGCCCTCGGGAAAGAAAACTACATCGGTGGAATCTGTCTCTACGGTAATCTTGTATTTGATCTGTTCCCCAATTTTAATGGCCAAGGTGTCCACTTCGGCATCGACTTTTGGGCCTGTTTGCGAAAAACCGAGCGTAGGTAAAAGCATCAGTAACAAAAAAGCACCCAAAATGTGTTGGGCTCCTTTTACGCTTCCAATTTTATGTAGGTTGTCCATTCGCATTATCCTCTTCGTTTAAAATAGCCCAATAGCTTTTTTACATAACTTTCGTCCGCCCGACAATTGATTACACCGGATCCAGATTTATTAAAGGAATTGGAAAAATAGGCCACTTTGTCCTTGTAATGTTGTCCGTAAGCGGAACGTACTTGTTTGGATTGGGTGTTCACCAATTGAATCTCTCCTGTTTCGGCATCCTGCATTTGCACCATGCCCAAGTTTGGGATGGTTTCCTCGCGCTCATCATACACCCGTATTCCTGTAACATCATGCTTGTTGCCCACAATGCGAAGCGTATTGTCGTAATCGTCGGCGATAAAATCCGAAAGCACAAAAACAATGGCTCTTTTCTTCATTACATTGGTCAGGAACTTCAAGGCTTCCGCAATATTGGTTTCGCTGCTTTTTGGATGAAATTCCAATAGTTCCCGGATGATTCGGAGCACATGGCTTTTTCCTTTTTTTGGCGGGATAAAGAGTTCCACCTCATCGGAAAACAAAATCACACCGACCTTATCGTTGTTCTGAAGCGCGGAAAAGGCAAGCGTGGCCGAAATTTCGGTGACAATGTCTTTTTTGAACTGGTTGGAGGTGCCGAAAAGTTCCGAGCCGCTCACGTCCACCATCAGCATCATGGTAAGTTCGCGCTCCTCTTCAAAGACCTTCACGTAGGGCTCGTTGTAGCGAGCGGTCACGTTCCAGTCAATGCTTCGCACATCATCACCAAACTGATATTGGCGCACCTCGCTGAACGTCATCCCCCTACCCTTGAACGTAGAATGGTATTCCCCACCAAAAATATGGTCGGAAAGACGCCGGGTCTTGATTTCAATTTTACGTACTTTTTTTAGTAGTTCCTTTGTATCCATTTGGTTCAAAAAAATAGGTTTTCGGGTTGGTTAAAAGTATTGCTACTTATTCCGATAAACATTGAACCGCTAAGGCACTTCTACCTCGTTTACAATCTTATTGATGATTTCTTCGGAAGTAATATTTTCTGCCTCGGCCTCGTAGGTGATCCCGATGCGGTGGCGAAGTACATCGTGCACTACGGCCCTTACATCCTCAGGAACCACGTAACCTCTTCGCTTGATGAACGCATAGCATTTGGATGCATTGGCCAAGTTGATACTACCCCTCGGGGAAGCACCGAAACTGATGAGCGGCTTCAAGCTTTCCAAATTGTATTTTTCCGGGTATCGCGTTGCGAAGATGATGTCGAGAATGTACTTTTCAATTTTTTCATCCATATAAACCTCACGTACCGTTTCTTGGGCCCTTAGAATTTGCTCCAAAGAAACCACGGGGTTTACAGGTTCGGTCGCACCTCTCAGGTTTTGGCGTATAATGAGCTGCTCCTCGTTGAGTTTAGGATAATCGATTACCGTTTTCAACATAAATCGGTCTACCTGCGCTTCGGGAAGTGGGTAGGTTCCTTCTTGTTCCACAGGGTTTTGGGTGGCCATTACCAAAAATGGTTTATCCAAAATAAAGGTCTCGTCACCAATGGTCACCTGCTTTTCCTGCATGGCCTCCAAAAGGGCGGACTGTACTTTGGCAGGGGCCCTGTTGATCTCATCTGCCAATACAAAGTTGGCAAAAATGGGTCCTTTTTTTATGGAGAAATCGTTCTCCTTTATGTTGTAGATAAGCGTACCAACAACGTCGGCAGGTAAAAGGTCGGGAGTAAACTGTATTCTGCTGAAACTTCCTTTCACGGCTTTTGCCAAGGTGTTGATGGCAAGTGTTTTTGCCAGTCCGGGAACACCTTCGAGCAGAATGTGCCCTTTGCCCAATAAACCAATGAGCAAGCGTTCGACCATATGGGTCTGCCCTACTATCGCTTTGTTCATTTCAACCTTTAAAAGGTCAATAAAAGCGCTTTCTTGGGCAATTTTCTCATTCACAGCACTAATATCAATAGTAGTGTTTTCTTCCATTATATACTTTTATTGTTTGGTGTTAAGGTCGGGGTTTTAACTAAGGTGTGCAAAATGAAAATTTATTTAAAACCTGCCTGTTAATTAATGGTTAAAAAAAACGCTAAACCCCTAGTTTTATGAAGGATTTAAGGGTTTAATTTTATACTTTCAGCGCATATGGAACAGACAACGAAATTTTCCCGCATTATATCGGGAGCAATGACCTGGGGAAGTTGGGGGAAAAAACTTTCCAAGAATGAAATGATCGAATTGATGCACCACAGCATCGAATGTGGACTCACCACTTTTGACCACGCCGACATTTACGGCAGCTATTCTACCGAGGGCGATTTTGGAGCCGCTTTTAAGGATAGCAAAATAAAAAGGGAGGACATCCAATTGATCACCAAGTGTGGGATTCAAATGACCCGCGGCAGGAACAATAAAGTCAATCATTACCAATACGATAAGGAGTATATTATCTGGTCGGCGGAGGAGTCCCTGAAAAAGTTGAATACGGATTATTTGGACCTCTTTTTAATGCATAGACCAAGTCCCCTGATGCAGCCCGATGAAATGGCGGAGGCCGCCCAACATTTGTTACAAAGTGGAAAGATCAAACAATTTGGGGTGTCCAATTTTACGACCTCCCAAGTGGCCATGTTGGAAAATGCCATCCCTGTAGAAGGGAACCAAGTAGAATTTTCCTTAACGCACCACGACCCCATGTACGATGGAACCTTTGATGATTGCATCCTCAACAAAAGAATGGCCATGGCCTGGAGTCCGTTGGGCAGCTTTTTTAGGGAAACCGACGAACGGGTGGAGCGGATCAAAGAAGCGATGCCGCCCCTAATGGAAAAGTACAATGCAACCGAAAGCCAGTTGCTTTTGGCGTGGATCTTAAAACACCCCGCCAACGTGCACCCGGTGATCGGAACTACGAACAAGAAAAGAATTGAACAATCGGCTGCGGCCGTAAAAATAGAACTGGAACTTCAGGATTGGTTTACACTTTTGGTGGCAAGTCAAGGACATGATGTTCCGTAAAAATTGAAAATGGCAAAAATAGCACTGATTACAGGGGCAACGAGCGGAATTGGGAAAGCAACGGCCAAACTTTTTGCAAAGCAAGGTTTCAATCTCATTCTTTGCGGGCGGAGACAGGAGCGCTTGGAGCAACTCAGAAATGAGTTGGGAAGAGATACGGACATTTTCACGCTTAATTTTGATGTCAGAAATCGTGAGGATGTTTTCTCGGCCATCGAAAGTTTGCCCAAGGAATTTTCCGAGATCGATATCTTGGTCAACAATGCTGGGAATGCCCACGGATTGGACCCCATAGATAAGGGCAGCCCGGATGATTGGGATGCGATGTTGGACATCAACGTAAAAGGTTTGCTCTACATGTCCAAGGCCATCATCCCGAAAATGACGGAACGTAAATCGGGCCATATCATCAATATTGGTTCCACGGCCGGTAAGGAAGTGTACCCCAATGGAAATGTATACTGTGCCAGTAAGCATGCGGTGGATGCCATCAACCAAGGTATGCGTATAGATCTCAATGCATACGGAATTCGCGTGGGTGCCGTAAACCCGGGCTTGGTGGAAACGGAATTCAGCGATGTAAGGTTCAAGGGAGATTCGGAAAGGGCAGCTAATGTATATAAAGGATTTCAACCCTTAAGACCAGAGGATATTGCGGACATTATTCTGTTTGTGGTCACAAGGCCATATCACGTGAACATTGCCGATCTTGTGGTAATGCCCACCGCACAGGCCAGCAGCACAATTGTGAACAAGGAATTATGATCAATAAACGCCTACTCGTAAAAAACTTACTGGCCCACAACGACGAGAATAGTTTTTACGACAAAAAGCGTTTTATATCCATCGGGGAAAAGGAAGGCAAGGCCAAGTTTTTAAAGCATGTCTGCGCTTTGGCCAACAGCAACCCCAAAAACAATTCCTTTATCGTAATCGGAGTGGAGGATGAGGACAATACGATTGTTGGCGTCGATTTTTTTGATGACAGCAAAATCCAAAACCTTGTCAATGCCTATTTGGACAACCCACCTCTGATTTCCTATGAAAATATTCCCTTTCCCCACTTGCCCGAAGGCAAGGTGGTCGGGTTGGTCACCATCAGATCGAACGGAAAGGTCTGTGCCCTCCGTAAAAATATCTGGAAGTACTACGGGGGAGCCGTTTTCTTTCGTGAAGGAAGCATAAGCCTGCCCAAAGCTTTTGATATAACGTTGAAGGACATCAATTCCGATAAGGTCGCCACCATTGAGCAGCATGCCCGGAACAATATCGAGTATACTTTGGATGCCGTGTTGAACTTTTTCAATACAAGGCATCCGGATTTAACAAGCGATTACAAAGTGTTCAAAGAGCAGTTTGTCGTCTGTTGGGCAGGCAACAAGAAAAAAGTAAAGGGAAAGATATATTATTCCCGAGTGGATATTGAGCTCATCAACGAACAGGTAAAATTGTTCTATTCGGCTTTGGATGAAATTACCATTGATTACGATGACGATTCTTTCAAAACGTTGGAATATGTGCAACTGGGTTTGGGATCTCAACAGAAATATTACCCCTTGGAAGAAATGACGATCACATTTTCGGACAATGGCAAGTATACCATCAACAACAAATTGATATTTGAACCGCCACAGTTTGATAAAAAAACGTTGTACCACGTGTACAACACGAACAATGCCCTGCTCAAAAAGCTGGAAAGCCATATTCCCCTCACGGATTCCGAACACACGGATATGACACACCTTCCCGCGACATACCTCATTTGTTATTTGAACGGTTTTGAAGAGGCCAAGGATAAAATGGACGGTGCACGGGCATTGTTAAAAGCATATGATAGCCACATATACCAATCACTGAAAGAGTCGCAACGGATATTGCGAAAGGTCAGGTATGCCTAGGATTTCATTAGCCAGAGCATCTGGTAGGGCATTAGTTCCAAAAGAGCACTGTTCAAGCCCATTTTTTCGTCGGATACCAAATCCAGCGGCTCTCCTTTACTGAAATAGCCCAATTTTTTGATCCAAGCACTATCAATAACCTGTGGGTTTTCATCAAAATTACAGATGACCAATAGCCCTTTTTTGTCCTCTGTCCTTTCAAAAGAAAAAACATGGTCATTTCCTGTATGGTACAGTTCAAGATTGTTATGGTCGGCAAAAACGGAGTCTTCCTTTCTTATTTTGATGAGTCTCTGAAGGGAATGGAATATTCTGGATTGGGGTGAATCCTCCTTGTCCAAGTTTGTGATGGTTTCCCAATCCTGCATCGGGCGGTTCACCCATCGGCTGTCCCCTTTTTTGGAAGCATCATTTTGGAAGGAGTAGTCGTTCAGTGTTCCAATTTCGTCCCCAGCGTAGATCAACGGAATGCCGCCAAAAGCCAATGTGATGCCGTGCAGCAGAACAATTTTCTTTACCGACTCTTCCAATAACGCTTCGTTTTTGGTTTTGATGGCTTTTTCAAGTCCCAATAAAGAAGCTGCACTTCCCGTGATGCGACCATCTCCCGTTTTTGGGTTGTACATAAAAAGCAGTCCCGTGGCAGGCGACCAATCCAATCGTTGGCAATAATAGTCCAGCAAAAATTTTCTATGCATTTCGGGATTCCAGCCCAGTTCTTGGATCAGATGGTTTTCGTACCCCAATCCAATATCGTCATGGCAACGAATGTAATTGATCCATGTGCAATCCTTTGGTTTGGGCGGAACGTGCATCAAACTTTTATAGAGCAATTGTGTTTTTTTGGTGGCGATGGAATTCCATAAAAGCGCCATCAAAGATGCGTTATAGGCCACTTCGCATTCGTTGCCCCGTTTTTCCTCTTCCCCAAAATATTTTACAATGTCAGTGGGGGCCACAATGGCCTCTGCCAAAAGTATGGCGCCGGGCGCCACCGCTTGAAGGCACAATCGGAACAAGGAGATGAGGTTATGTGCTTCGGGCAGGTTTTGGGAAATGGTTCCGATTTTTTTCCAAAGGAAGGCAAGCGCATCAAAACGGACTACATCCACCCCCAAATCCGTTAGCTTTACCAAATTGGTGAGCATCTCCAAAAACACTTCGGGATTGGTATAGTTGAGGTCCCATTGATAACTGTTGAAGACCGTCATTACCCATTTGTCCATTTCGGGGATATAGGTAAAATTGCCCGGCGAGGTTTCGGGAAATACCTCCGGCAGGGTTTTTTCAAATTCTGCTGGGATGGCAAAATCCTCATAGGTGTAATAGTAGCCTTGGTATTTTTTATCACCTTTCTTCGCTTTTTTGGCCCACGAAAATTCGTCGGAGGTATGGTTGACCACAAAATCCAGCATCAAGTAGATACCGTTTTTGCGAAAGGCCTTGGTCAATTCCAGTAAATCTTCTTTGGAACCGTATTTTTTGTCCACCTCCAGATAGTTGTTCACCGCGTATCCACCGTCACTTTCCCCTTTTGGCCTTGTAGTAATGGGCATCAAATGCAAAAAGTTGATCCCAAGTTTTTTGAAATAGGGTATTTTTTCTTGAAGTCCTTTAATGTCTTTGTTAAAATGCTCTACATAAAGCTGCATCCCCATGAGCTTGTCGGACTGGTACCAATTTGCTGTGTTGATACGCTCAAGATCTTGCCTTTTTAAGTGGTCGGGCCTTTCGGTAAACAATTTTGGAAGAAGCCTCAAGAGTTTCTGAAAATCTTTTTCGTGATGTTCTTCGGGGTATAAGGAGAAGAACTGCTTTTGAATCAAGGTAAGGTTGGTGGCCAATCGCAGCTCAAAGAGCTTTTCGGCATCCTTTTCTTTCTGTGCAATTAGTTTGTGTAAGCTGGCTTGGTTCATTTATTTATCGAGCTGGTCCTTTGTGGGCAATGCCACAATGGCTCCGTAATTGGTAGTGGTAATGGCACCGGCCTTGTTGGCGGTAGCGACCATTTTTTCAAGCAATGAGAAATCCTCGAAAACAGGTTCAAAATTGCCCAAATCCGAAATTTGGTATAATAGGCATCCGATAAAGGCATCGCCGGCACCTGTGGTGTCAACAGGGGTTACTTTTACACTGGGAATTACTTTTTTGTTGCCGTTCATGCTCAGCAAGGTCCCTTCTTTTCCCAAAGTAACGGTGATTATTTTTGTTCCCACCTTATGCAGGGCATCGCATGCCTCATGTAGGTCTTCCTTCCCCGAAATCAGTTGTGCTTCTTCCTGGCTGAACTTGCACAAATGGGATTTTTCCACAAATGGCATGCACTTTTTTATAAAAGTTTCCTCATCATCCTTCCAAAGATCGATTCTAAAATTGGGGTCAAAACAAATGAACATATTCTTGGTAAGCCCATCAAAAAGATATCTGCCGTATGTTTTTTCCAATGGTCCACCCAAAAGAGCGGTCGCCGCTCCAAGGTGAAGTATGTTTCCAGAAAGGTTCTTCCTTAGATCCGGGTTGTACTTGAGTTCTTTGTCGGCCCCCCGGCTAAAAACAAAATCGCGCTCCCCATCTTCTGAAAGGGAAACAAAGGCAAGTGTGGTAAAGGTATCCGACAACTGGGCCAGAGAAATGTCGACCCCCTCACTTTTCAAAGTTTCTAAAAGAAATTTACCGAAGGGATCATCACCAACGGATCCAATAAAGATTCCATTGCCCCCCAATTTGGAAATAGCACAGGCCACATTGGCCGGTGCTCCGCCTGCTTTTTTGGTGAACTGGTTTGCTTTGGAAAGGTCGCTTCCTTGTCGTTCGGCAACGAAATCTATCAACACTTCGCCAATGCAGTATACTTTTTTCATATCGTTTTCGGAATATTCTAAGGTACATAGAAAATAATACCATGTCCAAAAAACGGTTAGGTTTATTTGAATTCTAGGTTAAATGCGTGATAAAGCCGCCATGATTTTTCATCGGCAAACCATTTGTATGTAATATTGTCAAAAACTATTTTATGCGAACACTGGTAGTGGGCGATATCCATTCCGGGGTAAGGGCTTTGGAACAACTTTTGACAAAAGCCAAAATAACTCCGAAAGATCATATTATTTTTTTGGGCGATTATGTTGATGGCTGGAGCACGGCAGTGGAAACCGTGGACTTTTTGATTCAACTGCAAAGCGAGTACCATTGCACATTTATCAGGGGCAACCATGATGAACTTTGCAGGGCCTGGCTGGTCGACCAAAATGAAAACCCGCAGTGGTTGGCTCATGGTGGAACTGCTACAAGAAACAGTTATCTAAATGCTGATAGGGACAAATGGGACGAGCATATCAAGTTTTATAAAAGTCTCAAAAATTATCATTTGGAGAATGATAACAGATTGTATCTGCATGCAGGCTACACCAACCTCAAGGGAATAGATTATGAATATTTTGAGCAATCTTTTTATTGGGACAGAACATTATGGGAGTTGGCCACGGCCATGGACCCCGATCTTGGGCCAACGGATGCCAAGTACCCGAAGCGACTGACCCATTACAAAGAGGTTTACATTGGCCACACTCCGCTATCCAAGAAAGAGTTTGTAAAACCACAGAACAAGGCCAATGTTTGGAACGTGGATACAGGAGCTGCTTTTAAAGGCGGTTTGACGATATTGGATGTAGAAACCAAAGAATTTTGGCAAAGCGATCCGGTTCATACATTTTATCCTGGAGAAAGAGGAAGGAATTTGAGTTAATTTCAGTAAATTATAAAGACCTTTGTAAAAAACCCCGTAGTATGTCGATAAAGAATGTAAGATTGGAAGTGATGCAGGCCATTGAGCCCAAGGTTGACGGTTTTATGAACGAGTATCTTATTCCGACCGAAAAAATATGGCAGCCCACAGATTTTTTGCCGGATTCCCAAAGTGATAAATTTTTTGATGAGGTTGAAAAGCTTCGTGGCGAGGCCAAGGAACTCGGATATGATTTTTGGGTGACCTTGGTTGCCGATACCATAACAGAAGAGGCCCTACCTACATATGAGTCTTGGTTAATGGATGTTGAAGGGATAGACCAACATAGCGGAAAAGAAAACGGCTGGAGCAAATGGGTGCGTGCCTGGACAGCGGAAGAGAATCGCCATGGCGATGTCCTGAACAAATATTTGTACCTATCGGGCCGTGTGAACATGCGTGAAATAGAAATTACTACGCAACACCTAATTTCTGATGGATTTGACATTGGAACGGACAGAGATCCATATAAGAACTTTGTGTACACTACATTTCAAGAATTGGCCACCAATATATCGCATAAGCGTGTCGGGAAGATGGCCAGGCAAAAAGGAAATGGGTTGTTGGCCAAAATGTGTACCATCATTGCCGGAGATGAAATGAGGCATCATTTGGCCTATCGTGAATTTGTAAAGACCATTATGGGGCAAGATCCCGATGGAATGGTATTGGCCTTTGCAGATATGATGAAGAAAAAGATTGTAATGCCCGCCCATTTTTTAAGGGAATCTGGAGGAAGCATTGGTGAAGCCTTTGAGCAGTTCTCCAATTGTGCACAGCGTTTGGGAGTGTATACAGCACAAGACTATATAGATATCCTGAAAAAGCTGAACGACTATTGGGAAATCGGAAATTTGAGAGGGTTGTCCGACCAAGCGGAAAAGGCCAGGGTATATCTCATGAAGCTTCCGGAAAGGTTGCAACGAATCTCGGAGCGTATGCAATTTTCACAAGATCAATATCGATTCAAGTGGGTAGAGGCCAACGGAATGATATAGGAAGACAGGTCAGTCTTGTTTCTATCAATATTTTCCAGCTCTATGCTTTTCTTGCCAATCGAATAGTTGTTCCCAATGGCCTTCGTAGGCCATTTTTGCTTGCATGGGCCAAGAGGCCGGGTCGTGTATTCGGTATCGGCTTCCACCTGAGTCAAGCACTTCTTGGCATTTGTCAACCGGGGTTTCTGATAGGCTTTTCCATGTTTTGATGTTAAAATTGTGGAAGAGTTCTTCGATTTTGGGCCCGATTCCCTCGATAAGCTTTAGATCATTTTCCTTGATACTCTTTCCAAAAATGGCTTTGGCTTCGTTTACGTGAAAAACGAAATCTTCATTTTTTGAAAACTTTATTTTAGAATCAAACTTAAAGCTTTTGGTATGATCGGAATCCAAGCGTTTTCTGCAAGTCTCAAGGTCCGATTTTAATTTGGCATTTTCAATTTCCAGTATATTCAGTTCAATAGATTTATCTGAAGAGGAAGAAGTGTCTGATTTTCCAAAAACATATCCCAAGACACCCGAAACTATCCCGGTAACGGCCAAAATTACCCAATACCATATGGTAGAACTTAACAAATCCATAGTCGCTGAATCAACTGTGCGTAGTTCCTATTTAAAGTACCAAAAAAATCTCAAATAATTAAATAAAACGCTCGAAAACTACACTATTTGCAAAAACAATCTGGTTTTGTAGGAAAAATCAAAAACAAAGGATAAAACAAAATATACCAACTATACACTTTTCGGAACCAATTGTAACATACCGCTTAATTTCTCCATTAAATATTTTGAAATTTGGAATTCAACATTAAGTGAAGAACCCTGTTTCTCCCGACAATGATCCGGCACTGAAATAGGGTTTTAAAGTTAAGTTTGAGTTAGTTAAGTTGGTTTTAAAGACTGCCCATTTGGCACTTTGTCCAAATGGGCGGCTTTTCTTTTTTATAGATCAAACTTAATA
Source organism: Flagellimonas aurea (assembly GCF_017313785.1). GTDB lineage: Bacteria > Bacteroidota > Bacteroidia > Flavobacteriales > Flavobacteriaceae > Flagellimonas > Flagellimonas aurea. Next base: position 239,576 of record NZ_JAFLNL010000001.1, on the reverse strand, counting down.
CCCTGTGCGAGCGGTAGCTCGGTAGTGTAGTTGATTGTGTTTGTTTGTCTTCGCATATACACCTTCCATGCGTCGGAACCACTTTCTCTACCACCACCAGTTTCTTTTTCACCACCAAAGGCACCACCAATTTCAGCTCCGGAAGTACCTATATTCACATTGGCAATTCCACAATCCGAACCTTCAACGGATAGGAATCTTTCGGCCTCCCTTAAGTTGTTCGTCATTATGGCCGATGATAGACCTTGTCTTACCCCATTTTGCATATCCAATGCATTTTCCAAATCACCACTGTATTTTAAAATGTACAAAACAGGGCCAAAAGTCTCGTGCTGGACAATCTCAAAATGATTTTCAGCTTCAGCGATGGCTGGTTTTACATAACAACCACTTTCATGACCTTCACCTTCCAGAACTCCTCCTTCAACCAAGATGTTACCTCCTTCTGCCTTCACTTTTTCTAGTGCGTTCAAATAATTTTTTACGGCATCTTTATCGATCAATGGCCCAACATGGTTGTTTTCGTCGAGAGGATTACCAATGCGGATTTGCTTGTACGCGTCCACAATGGCATTCTTGACCTTGTCATAGACGTCTTCGTGCACAATCAACCTACGAGTAGAGGTGCAACGCTGTCCGCAAGTACCCACGGCACCGAAAACGGCACCGATCACTGTGTTTTTTATGTTGGCATCGGGCGTTACGATAATGGCATTGTTCCCGCCGAGTTCCAACAATGACTTTCCTAGTCTTTCCCCAACAGTTTTGGCCACTATTTTCCCCATGCTGGTTGAACCTGTAGCTGAGATCAAGGGAATTCGTTCATCTTTGGTCATGTATTCGCCAACTTTATAATCGCCGGTGATCAAACAAGAAATACCTTCCGGCACTCCATTTTCAGAAAATACCCGTGCAGCAATATTTTGGCAGGCAACCGAGGTCATTGGTGTTTTTTCGGAACCTTTCCAGATACAGGCATCTCCACAGACCCAGGCCAGAGCGGTGTTCCAAGACCAAACGGCCACCGGGAAGTTAAACGCGGAAATAATACCGACCACTCCTAGAGGATGATATTGCTCGTACATTCTATGACCGGGACGCTCACTGTGCATGGTCAATCCATGTAATTGTCGGGATAGGCCTACGGCGAAATCACAAATGTCTATCATTTCCTGTACCTCTCCCAGCCCTTCCTGATAACTTTTGCCCATTTCATAAGACACCAGTTTACCAAGGGGCTCCTTTAACCTACGCAGTTCATCATTAAACTTTCGAACCACTTCCCCTCTTTGCGGAGCTGGCATGGTACGCCATTTTTTAAAACCTGTTTGGGCGGAAGTAATTACTTTTTCGTAATCTTCCCGGGTTGTTGACCTTACTTTCCCGATAAGGGCTCCATCAACCGGAGAATACGATTCTATGATGTCACCATTGGAAAACCAATCTTTTCCTGTGGAAGTACCATTGTTTATTTCTTTCAGGCCCAATTCTTTTAGGGCTTCTTCTATTCCAAAAGCAGTTGCTGTTTTTGACATTTATAACTTTTTAAGAGTGTATTGTTATATTTTTACAATTATACAAATAATCTCTCAGAGAATGAACGGTTTACAGGAATAGATGAGCCAACAAAAGAACTATGCCAACAAGTGCAGGTAGTGCCTGTACCGTGAATATTTTCTTTGATGCGGTAACTGCTCCATACATACCTGCAATAACAACACAGCCCAAAAAAAATAATCCCACATAGATTTGCCAATAAATATCTTCAATTAGCAACGACCATATCAGTCCAGCAGCCAAGAATCCATTATACAGTCCTTGGTTTGCGGCCAATGTTTTGGTTGGCTCAAACAAATGCTCAGGTAAAGAGCGGAAAACCTTTTTTGCTCTTGTGGTCCAAGCAAACATCTCCAACCACAAAAAGTAAATATGCAGGACTGCCACAATGCCGATAATAATTTTTGCTACAATGAGTATCATTCTTCCTTGGCAACAAAACGTTCATCCACAGGCATAACCGTACCACAATTGTCGCATGTGCGTAAGTCTTCCGAACCGTAAAAGTGTTTAAAATGACCCAAGAAGTCTTTTTCTATATCGTTTAGTTTAAAGTAGACCTCGTATAATTTATGGTTGCAGTTGTCGCAAAACCACAATAGACCGTCTTCGGCATCAAGATGGGCTCGTTTTCGCTCGATTACCAACCCAATGGAGCCTTCTTGTCTGGTGGGCGAGTGGGGAACCTTGGCGGGATGAAGGTACATATCCCCAGGTCCCAGCTTCATGGTCTTTTTTTGGCCCCCCTCTTGGATATGGACTTCAATATTTCCCTCTAACTGATAGAAAAGCTCCTCGGTCTCGTTGTAATGATAGTCCTTTCTGGCGTTTGGGCCGGCTACGATCATTACGATATAATCCCCAGACTCTTTGTATAAATTTTTATTGCCTACCGGAGGCTTTAGGGTATCTCGGTTTTCCTCAATCCATTTATTTAGACTGAAAGGTTCCTGTATTGCCATGTTCAAAGATTTTACGAAAGGTAAAAAAAACCTTGCTGCCAACATAGCGATTAATAAAAAAGGCCAGCTTGGTAGCCGGCCCATTTTCCAAAATATAATGGGTTGATTATTTCACTTTAATGAATATCTGTGTGTAATAAGGTCTACCTTGCTTATCCAATTGAACGCTCAAGGTGGTATGCGAAAAATTACCTTCCAAGGCTTCTTTATGGGATGAACTGTTGAGCCAGCCTTCCAAAGTTTTTTCTGCTGAAACATAGTATCTGGCCACATTTTCAGATACACTGATTGCATTGGTTTCCTCGGCAATCTTTTCTGCCCGGGATTGAAAGTTATCGTGGCTAAGTGTATTTTTTGAAATCATGTAGTCGTTATGCTCTTCGGCATATTTATAGGCGGGGTCACTTTTGCTTAAAATGGTCAACCCAATAGATTCACGGTGAAGATTCACCAGATTTAATAGGTCTTCCTCCATTTTAACGGGGTCTACTGTAATTTTTTCGTTGCCAAGGGTTGCTTCGGTGTAGTCCTGCTCTTCTTGCTGTACAGGGGATGTACTGCAGTAACTTAATGCAATGGCCAGCACTATGACCAATAGAATGCCATATACTTTTTTCATTTTCGGGGTGTTTCTCCGGGAGTGTTCCAAGTTCCCTAATGTTCTCGTTGCTAAGCTAACGGAGATGCTTCCCTTTTCCATAAAAATTCCATGTCAGGGCAATTTATCAGGTTGAAATACAGCAAGCTGTACCTTACATCGTTTTTTAATGAAGCGAGGAATCGTTTTATCGGGAAAAATGAACTGTTTATATGATTTCGTGCGTGGTCTCTACCTCCGGAGAGGGAGTAGCTTCCCCATCATCCAAAACATAGGAGAATACTAAATTTCCGATTTCCTTGATAGGATTGTAAAAAACGGATTGTTCTTTGGTTTCCTCGTTGATCAGTCCCAAGGGAGAGGCAAGCTTTTCGAAGAAAATGAGGAATGCCCCCAAAATTACGGCGACCTTTAGCGCACCAAAAATGGCCCCGGCAATTTTGTTCAATAATCCAAGCATGGCAAAATCGGCAATCTTGGTCAGGAACTTTCCTGCTAGGTTCACCACAATGATGATAGCAAAAAAAGTGATCAGAAAAGCGGCAATTTTCAAATATTGGTCGCTCCAATCAAACTGTTCGGCAAGGTAATCCCCCGTGATGTACGAAAAATGTATGGCGCCGTATATTCCGGCAATCAAGGCAATCAAAGAGGCCAATTCTACAAAAAGGCCATTTTTTAAGCCTTTGTATAGGCCCCACACCAACAGAATTCCAATGATTATATCCAAAAAGCTCATATACGGGTTTTAACAAATATAGAATATTGATTTGTACCTTTGGTACTCATAGTAAAACACATGTCAAGAGACGAGCAATTAAAAGAGCGGTGGGAGTTTTTGGTAAAGAAACTATCTGCTCAATTTTCGGATGGCGACCCGTTGGAACTGGACGGAATCGTTTATTTGGTGGGTGTTCAGGAATTGGGCAATTTTCATCGTAAATTTAAAAAGGACGAGAAGGTCAACCTGATGCATATTGCCATATGTCGATTACTGGAGCCTTATGGCTACTACGATTTTGACTTTTTCGATGATGATGGATGGCCACACTATACCATGAAAGAGCAATTGCCGCCATTGAAAGCTGGAGAGCAAACTGTGCTGATGAAGGAGGCCTTGGTGAATTATTTTATGGAGAAGGAATACATTACCTAAATGGAGCCAAAAAAAACATACTATGCCGTAATTTTTACCAGTCTCCGAACCGATGGAGACAAGGGTTATGCTAAAATGGCCGAAGAAATGGAAAGCTTGGCCAGAAAACAACCTGGCTTTTTAGAAATGGAAAGTGCCCGGGACGGATTGGGCATTACCGTTAGTTATTGGGAAAGTCTGGAGGCCATTGCAGATTGGAACGCCAATATGGACCATAGACAGGCCCAGAAAAACGGGATAAAAACATGGTATTCCTGGTACAAGGTCAGGATTTGCAGGGTGGAACGGGAGTACGAATTTAACAAATAGAAACATGGGCGAGAACATTGCTTTTTCCAATATCGACAGAAAGGACAAACTGCAAAAAGCGGCCAACTCTATCTATGACCTGGTGGTAATCGGTGGGGGAATAACGGGTGCAGGCATCGCTTTGGATGCATCTTCTCGCGGCATGAAGGTGTTGTTGCTCGAAAAAGGTGATTTTGCATCGGGTACCAGCAGTAAATCCACCAAATTGATTCATGGCGGACTACGTTACTTAAAGCAGTTCGACTTTTGGCTGGTGAAAGAAGTAGGTTCCGAAAGGGCCATCGTGCATAAACTTGCACCACATTTGGTCATTCCAGAAAAAATGCTGCTCCCACTCATCGAGGGGGGTTCCTATGGAAAATGGTTGACATCCATCGGACTGAAGGTATACGATATCCTGGCACAGGTTTCCGGGGATGATAAACGCCAGATGCTGGAGAAAAAGGAGGCCATGAAATTGGAGCCCCTTTTGCCCAAAAAGATTTTGAACGGAGCAGGCTACTATGCCGAGTATCGAACCGATGACGCCCGGTTGACCCTTGAAAATTTAAAGACCAGTCTTCAATTTGGTGCGGAGCTGTTCAATTATACCAAGGTCACCGATTTTATTTATAAAGAGGACAAGGTAGCCGGGGTAAAATTCACGGATGAGGTTTTTGGGGATGAGTACAACGTATTCTCCAAATATGTGATCAATGCGGCAGGGCCATGGGTGGATGAACTTAGAAGTGTCAATCAATCCAAAAAGGGGAAGCAATTGCATTTGACCAAAGGTGTGCATTTGGTGTTTCCAAAGGAAAAGCTACCTGTGAAGCAATCCGTTTATTTTGATATTCCCGACGGGCGGATGATGTTCGCCATTCCGCGTGGCAAAGTAACTTACATCGGGACTACCGACACTAACTATAATTCGGACAAGGACCACGTGACCACGGAACTTGCCGATGCCATCTATTTGATTTCAGCTGTAAACAATATGTTTCCGGACATTGAATTGGAATTGGACGATATCATTTCCTCTTGGGCAGGCTTGCGTCCTTTGATCCACGAGGAAGGCAAATCAGCCTCCGAATTGTCAAGAAAGGATGAAATTTTCACTTCCGATACGGGATTGGTCAGCATAGCGGGAGGAAAGCTCACGGGATACCGAAAAATGGCCGAGCGAGCTGTGAATCGTGTCGCCAAAAAAATGGAGGAAGACCACGACGCAAAATTGGAGCATTGCACTACGGACAAGATTCCACTTTGTGGGAACGATTTTAAAAAGTTCAAACACGTTAAAAAATACATTGCCGACCTTCAAGAACAGCTACAAACCGATGGATTTAGCACATATGATGCATGGTATTTGGTGACCACGTATGGCAAGCAAACCGAATCCATTTTGGAACTGTATGCCAAGATAAAAGGTGACAAACCCAAAGAAAGATTGATAAGGGCCGAGGCCCGATTCACCATAGCGCACGAAATGGCGTTGAATCCCTTGGACTTTTTTATTAGAAGAACGGGCCGACTGTATTTTGACATTGACAGTGTTCGTAAATACAAGGAACCTGTTTTTGAGGAATTCCAGAAAGCGTACAACTACTCCACAGAAGAAATTGAGGCCTTTTCTGTAGAACTCGACGCCCAATTAAAGGAACATTCCGATTTTTCTTTGGAGCGGGATTAATCCAACTTCTCCGTCAGCTTTTCAAACACCTTTTTCGGGTTCTTGTTTTTATAAAGCACTTGATATACCGCATTTATGATGGGTGTTTTGGATTTCTTTTGTAGTTTCTCCATCAAATCATGGGCACTTTGGGTCGCATAATAGCCTTCGGCGACCATGTTCATTTCCATCATGGCGCTTTTTACGGTATAGCCCTTACCGATCATATTCCCGAACATCCGGTTGCGACTAAAAACCGAATAGCCCGTTACCAATAAGTCACCTAAATAGGCAGAGGCGTTTATATTGCGCTTCATTTTGTACACACGATCGATAAAACGCTTCATTTCCCGTATGGCGTTGCTCATCAGTACACTTTGGAAGTTGTCGCCGTAACCAAGCCCATGGGCAATGCCCGCGGCAATGGCATAAATGTTCTTTAGCATGGCGGCATACTCGGTTCCGATAATATCGTCCGATATTTTGGTGCGGATATAATCACTCTTTAAATGTGCTGCCAGCATTTTGGCCTTGTCCGCATCCGCACAGGCAATGGTAAGGTAAGACAGTCGCTCCAACGCCACCTCTTCGGCATGGCAAGGTCCAGTGATCACACCAATATTTTCAAAAGGAATATCGTATTTCTCGTTAAAATGTTCCCCCACGATTCGTCCCGTTTCGGGAACTATCCCCTTAATGGCAGAAAAAATGATTTTATCCTTCAAGGAAACCGTCAAATTTTGCAGTTCCCTATCCAAAAAAGCGGAAGGGATGGCGAAAATGAGCACGTCCGATGCCTCTACTACTTCATTGATGTCAAAGCTCATCACGAGCTGGTCCACATCAAACTCCACGGAACTCAAGTAGTTGGGATTGTGCCATTCTTTTTTAATATGGCGAATTGCGGAATCGCTTCGCATATACCAATTGACCTGCTCCAAATTTTCGGTCAACATCTTCACAATGGCCGTTCCCCAACTTCCTCCACCAAATACTCCAAACGTAAGCTTGTCTTTCATTCGTCCAAATTAGGGTGTAAAGCTAAAAAATAATTTCATCAGCTTATTACTGTTTGATTATCAATAGGTTAAAAATTTTGGCACAGTGATTGGTCTGTATGAAGCGAACTCTAAAACCTCGATTATGAAAAATAGAAAACTACTCTTTGGAATTTTGTTCATTGGTCTTTTTGCCAGTTCTTGCTACACCGAGGTTATTGTAGAAGATGATTTGATCACAGAACCACCGATAAATACCGCCTTGGTTTTGGAATCCCACGACCTTTGGTATGTGGATATCAACAAAACCCTTGGAAGCGGAGAGGTTCCATTTTTGCAACGTGCCTTCACCATTACTTTTGATAGGGGAATCGTGTACGCCAACAACAACCTTTCCGGCTTGGGAAAGACAGGCAACGGATTGGGTATTGACGTGGGCGCTTACGCCACCTACAGCGGTCAGGTGGAAATAGACCACGATGTAGATGGTCTTTGGTTATTGGAAGTTATCGCTTTGGATTATAATACATTGGAAATTTACGACCCCCGTTCAGATACCTCCTACATTTTGGAAGGCTATCAAAGAAGCAATTTTGACTACGACATGGTCTTTTACGATAACATACACCTTTTCTTGCAGGAATATCAAGTTTGGGAGAAAACCTATACCAGTGAATTGGGGGCCCTAAATGAATTTGATCAGGAAAATTACTTGCAGTTTTTTGATGATGGAAATGGATATTTTAGATCATCGGTAGATGCTCAGGGCATACCATTGTCCAACTTACAATGGGATTACCAAGGAGATTATGAAGTGTATGATGTCGCCAATGATGCATCCCTCAAAACTTTAACACTGGATTATGACTTCCTGGGCAATGATTATTTTGAGTTGTACGTTATCAATGATAGTACAATAGAACTGTACCATGTATCCAGCGGAACGGTGTACGAATTTACGGGAAGAGGATACATTCAATATTTGAAATCAAGCGACGGAACGGGTAAAAAACGTTCAAAGACCAACAACCCTGTAATGAATGTTACCCGTCAACGAGATATGTAAGGAAGAACACCTTTGTTCGACTATACAAACAGTTTTTTTGGTTGGTTATTTAGTTAAGAACCGCCCTAAGTATCAAATCTTAGGGCGGTTCTTTTTTGTGCAAAAAATATACAGCGTAGGCTGCCCATCCGTAAAATCGAATATGATACCGCCAAACAAACCACGCTTTAAGAAAAGGTATTTGACCTAACTAACAGATAGATTATCAAATCCTTAAAAAAGCTGGCTCCATTAGGGTCTTGGATTTAATAATGCTACTTTTGCGCGCTTCAAGAAAGAAGCCATGAAAAAGTATCTCAACCTTTTTGATTTTTCCCAAAAAGTAAACTACCGCACAGAAATTTTATCGGGCTTGACCGTTGCACTTGCTTTGGTTCCCGAAGCCATCGCATTCGCCTTCATTGCGGGCCTTTCACCTTTAACAGGTTTGTACGCTGCCTTTGTTATGGGATTGGTCACTTCAATTTTGGGAGGTAGGCCAGGAATGATCTCTGGAGCCACAGGGGCCGTGGCCGTTGTTATCGTTACCTTGGCACAGCAATATGGGGTGGAATACGTTTTTGCCACTGTAATTCTTGCTGGGATACTACAGATGTTGGCAGGTGTGCTACGTCTTGGTAAATTAATGCGTTTGGTGCCCCATCCCGTTATCTTTGGGTTCGTGAACGGATTGGCGGTGATCATATTCATGTCGCAGATAAGCCAGTTCCAAACCGTGGATGGCGAATGGCTGAGCGGAAGCACGCTCTACATTTTCTTGGGGTTGGTACTGTTGACCATGTTGGTGATCTGGGGACTTCCAAAACTAACCAAAGTGGTCCCAGCATCATTGGCCGCTATTCTTTTGGTATTCGGTATTGTATTTTTCTTTGGATTGGATACACGCACCATTGGGGATATTGCTTCCATCCAAGGAACATTTCCTCCATTTCATATTCCTGACCTTCCCTTCAATTTAGAAACCTTGCAGATTATATTTCCCTTCGCCGCAATTATGGCTGGAGTGGGTCTTATTGAGAGTTTGCTGACCCTGAACATTGTGGACGAAATCACTGAAACACGGGGTCGTGGAAATAAAGAGGCAGTTGCCCAGGGAACAGCGAACATTCTTTCAGGATTGTTCTCAGGGATGGGCGGTTGTGCCATGATCGGACAGAGTTTGATCAATACCTCCAACGGTGCTAGGGCACGCCTTTCTGGTATTTTTGCTGCCTTGATGTTGCTTGTCTTTATCATGTTCGGTTCCAGCTTGATTGAAAAGGTACCGATGGCCGCATTAACAGGATTAATGATCATGGTAGCTTTGGGAACTTTTGAGTGGGCAAGTTTAAAGACGTTCCGTAGGATGCCAAAATCCGATGTTTTGGTAATGGTTTTGGTGACCTTGGTGACGGTCTTCCTCCATAATTTGGCATTGGCCGTGTTGGTGGGAGTGGTCATTTCCGCTCTCGTATTTGCGTGGGACAACGCCAAACGCATCCGTGCCAGAAAAAGCATTGATGATGAAGGTGTGAAGCACTACGAGATCTATGGCCCTTTATTCTTTGGAAGCACTACCTTGTTTGCCGAAAAGTTTGATGTACTGAACGACCCCGATGAGGTGGTCATCGACTTTAAAGAAAGTAGGCTGGTGGATATGTCAGCCATTGAAGCCGTGAACAAAATCACGGAGCGTTACCGAAAAGTGGGCAAAAAAGTGCACCTGAAGCATTTGAGCAGGGACTGCAGGCGATTGTTGGCCAACGCAGACGATATTATCGAAGTCAACGTTTTGGAAGATCCAACCTATAAAGTCGTAGTTGATAATTAGGGTTTACTCACGAGTTTTTCCGAGGAACACGTTCACATTTGGATTTTGAGGATTGCCACTGGCACGACGCAACATCACAATTTGACCTGTATGGTATATGCAATCCGATAGCATTCCATTGATCATATTCCAATACGGAAATTCGGATGTTTTGTCACCTTGCTTAAAAATGACCTTGTAGTTTTCTATATCCTTTGCCGTTGCGCCCAAAACTTTTTTGCTAGCTGCTTTGAGGTTTTTGAGTGTCAATGTGCGCAATTCTTCAAAAGATAATTGGGGCGGGTTTTTGGGTTTTTCAAAAGGTTTTGCATCCGGGGCCAATAGAATATTATTGGACATTACATTGATGTGTTCCACCGTTTCAAAAATGGATCGTCCATTTTCTGATGCCCTGTAGGTAAGGTCGTCATCAGTCAAACCTTCGGTTGCCCAGTAAAATCGATAGCCCAATCCATCTATCATTCTTGAGATTAGGTTTCCTGGGCCAAAATCAGATGGGTATTCAGGTATTTCCCTATATGGCAGCATGGATTCTTGCGCTTCAATATTAGGATTGATCATGAAAATAAATAGGATTAAAAAATAGAGCGGTTTCTTCATTTTGGACCTTTAATCGGTGATTGATTTCTTTTGTAAGGTCATTCCAATTTTTGCCACCTCCATCAGTGCTGCAGACCCGTACCATTCTTTGAGTTCCACCACCAGACTTCCCGCTTTAATGGCTGGGTCGGTTTCGGTAAGGGATTTGGCCTCTTCCAACGTTTCCACATCAAAAATATAGATGCCACGTAGGTCATCGTTCCCGAAAAAGGGACCGGCGAGAATCAATTTTCCTTCTTCTGCCAGCCGCATAATGTTTTGCAAATGGGCATTTTGTAATTGGGCAGCTTCTTCTTTTGGAAGGTCACGATTGGGTCCCCGTTTTAAGAAGGCAAAAATGTATTTCTTCATACCATAATCATCAGCACCATATTTAGATGCTTTCTCGGCATCGTAAACATAGCCTTCTCCACTTTTTGGGAAGGTGTTTACGGAGTTGACGATACGAAATACCTGGCCTCCAGGAGCATGAAAATAGAAGTACTCGGAATGGTCTTGATATTTTTCGACATTGGGCAACAAAGGTGCAGTTCCGTAATCTTTGATGGTGCCTATAATACTCTGGTATTCAGAAGCAGGCACCAAGAGGGCCAATTGCATGGATTTATGGAATTGGGTAGAATCAAGCACTTCTGTTTTGGGGTGGTATGCAAATTTCACAAAACCACCGCCATCAAAATGTACAAGATCCGCATTTTCCTCGGATTCGATTTTTCGCCCAAGGGTGTTTCCGAAAAATGATTTTATAGCGTTTCTATCGCTTTTAAGCGCATTTACCTTGGCCTGTCCTTTAAACACAATGGTTAAATCGGATGCGGTTTGGGCCTTGCTGCCAAGGATGAATAGAAAAACCAGTGCAAATGCTGCCCTTGCTTTCATAGCTTTAAATGTTGGTATACAAAATATGATGTTTTTTCCGAATCTCTACTGACTGCATTCAGTTTTAGTCAAAGGCATGGAAGAACTAAAGCTTATGTTATCCTTGTCTTTGAAGCCTGTGCCCGTTTCATCCAGTTCCCCAAATCCTTCGATAAGTTGATTTTCTTTAACCAAAAAAGCGACTTCACGGGAACTTACCATTCCCTCCGACATAAAGGAGTAGTTTCCGATAAGCACACTGTCTTTTAAGACACCTGAAAAAGTCCCTGTGTTTGCATCCTTTTCTTTGAAAGCATAATTGAGATTGCCCATGATGGAGTCATTGATTTCGGTGATTTCCAAGACAACTTTGCTACCGTTTTCATCATAAGAATAGCAACCGACTTGCAGGCTTGGGGACAAGGCTACTTCAATGACTTCTTCTTTAGTTTCTTCACTGGTCTTATCTTCCTCATTTTTTTCCTTGGGCTTGCAGCTTACAAAAGCTGTGGTCAATAGTAATGCAACTATTATTCTTTTCATGATCAATCTGTTTTTTTAAACACCAATATATTCTCATTGGAACCATTGGACAAGTATAATCTGTTGTTTTCAATTTTGTAGGAAGTAGCCGATTGCAAGGCCATAAGGAATTCGGATTCTTTTTCCATGCTGGGACAAGCCATTCGGGTTGAGGCTACCTGTTTAAATCGGAGCACGTCATTTTCATAAAACAAGCTGCCCGTCATTCGATTGCATCCTGAAAAACCGGAGAACCTATTGTCATTGGTGTTTACCTCCATATTGGGAACGTCACCGCTATTAAAGTCATCTTTTGAGACTGAAGCTCCTTTCATTTTTTCCAACACCCAGATATCATGGAGTCTGTAATCTGTGATATACGAACCACACCCTTCCAAAACCCGGCTATCCCCACCTCCCGTATTTTTATAGGAAACGGTTACGGTATATGGAAATACTTCGCCAGACATGGCATTGGTACATTCCTTATGTGAGATGATCACATCCATATCGGTGGCCTCGGTTTTGATTCGGAACATCTTAATATTGGCATCTTGTGCTTTTATGGCTTCGGAAGGAGGAGTAACAATAGTGTCCTCCATGGTCTGAAGCTCAATCTTGTTGTCATAAATCTTGATTCCCCAGAAAGGTTCGGTCCCAGTGGCCTTGAAATAACTGCCGTCCGGTTGCACGGCCAAGGGTTCCATAGTTCGCTCTTCTTCTACTTTAAGAGTGTCCAAAGTGATTTCTTCGGATGCTTCGGTCGGTTCTTGTTTCTTTTTCTCGGCACAATTTGAAAAGATGAGGAAAATACCAACTAGGAATAGAACTCTTTTCATTCCCCAACTTTTTTAAATCGCATCATCGGAACTTCGCCAACCAGTAGATTAAGTTTGCCGTCCTCAAAGGAATAACCATCTATTTTTTTCATCATTTCCAGAAAATGTCGTTCGCTACCTCCGCAGAACATCATGGTGGTGGGGCCGGGGTCACCAAAAACTATGGTGTTTTCGGCCAGCTCATAATCTGCAGAGTAACCATTACAGCTATCGGTGCCCGATACTTTGCCCGATTCTTTATCAAAAGTGATCTGTGGTTTTTTTTCTGGGAAAAGCCCTTCAAAAGCAATACGTGGCCCAGAAATATATTCAAGTTCCCAGGTAGGACCATAAAGCGCTTCCGCACTAGACTTTGCTTCACCGCAGGATTCTGCCAGCAAAACAGCAGAAAAAAATAAGATAATGGTAGTTTTCATTTTGACAGAAATTAATGGTTAATGTTTCAGAAAAATACTAAAAAATCCCCATTGTTTGACTTTACGATGGTTATGGGCGGATTAAATCTCCCTTATAACTTTCGTTTGCTCCACACTTCATAAATGGGGTCTCCTTTGCTGCTTAAACCAGAATGATGCCAATCTCCCTCTTTTAACTCATAATTGAATTCTAAACTGGCGCCGACCCTGGAATCGTCCCTGGAAAAGAAACCGATGTTTTCAGTGTATTTTCCGTCAATGGTAGTATATGTGCCTCCTCCGGTTCCCAAAAACTCTTTGGTTTCGGTATTGTAGGCTATCCATTGGAACCGGGTCCCGGACAAAATTTTCATGGTCTTTCGAGGTCCCGAGGTGTCGCGTTTCACGATTTCGCCATCGCGCTTTCGGCCCGATATCAACCATGCGCCAAAAAGTTCCCCGGGAGTCCCATCATCAACACGGGTCCAAGTTGTTCCGTTCAATTGCAAACCATCCTCGACCAATTTATAGGGTTTAGGCTCAGTTTTTCCGACGATTCCTGGATCTTGAGTAGAAAATTCGTAACTGAATTCGATGTTTTCATCTGTTACGGCATAGCTGCCGCCTTTTGTTCCCAAGAATTTTCCATCGGTTTTCTCAAAAAAAGCCTCGGAAAAAAAATCACCTGTTAAAATAAGAATGTGTTCAACTTCTTCACCATCATCGGAGGTTTCTGTAAAAGTCCATGCGCCATGTAGATCTTGTGAAAGCAGAATGGGACCGGTTAACAAACCTAATACTAAAAGGAATATCTTTTTCATCACCTAAAGTTTGTATCAAGGTAATAAAAAAAGCTGCTGTTTTTCTAAAAAGCAGCAGCCCTTACATATAAAAGAGTTGGTTTGTTACAGTGTTCTCAAGTACTCGGCAACGTCCCTTGCCTCATCTTCAGTAAGATTTTGATTAAGCATAATGGCGTTGTTGTACTCTTTCAACAAGGCTTTTGCAATAGGGTCCTCCTTCAACATTCCATCAGGGTTTAGAATCATGTTCATTACCCATTCTGGACTTCTTCTGTCATAAACACCTTTTAAAGCTGGGCCGATCATGCGTTGGTCTATCATGTGACATGCCACACAAATGGCGTCAAATTTTGCTTTGCCCCTAGCGGCCATTTCTTCATTTATCTCTTCAGGGAACTCAAGGTCGGTTATAGGGCCTACACCTTTGTTGTCCAAATCAACGGGTACACCTTCTTTAGATTGGGCTTTGGTATCTTCAGTTTTGGTGCGGCTTACTTCAAAACCATCTTTTTTCTCTTCTTTTTTACCTCCGCAGCTCGCTATCATGGCTCCTAATGCCAAGAACATTACAATTTTTTTCATTCTGATTCTATTGAAGTTTGTTTGTGTAATCTATGGCACTAAGATAGGTAATTAGCCATTAATAATCTTGGTGTTTTTGTGTCGATCATCACAACACCGCTTCTGAAAACGTTTGAATTATAAGGAATCGAAAAAATCCAAAGCTCTTTTTTCTGTGTAAGTGATGTTTTTTTTGCCCCAAAAACCTACATGGCCACCAAATGTTGGGGTTTCCAAATAGAGTGAGGGGTTGTTTTCGGTTTCCTTGAAGGGGAAGCACTCCTTGCCCAAAAACGAATCGTTCTTTGCATTGATGATTAGACTTGGAACTTGAATCGCAGGTAAAAATTGGAGTGAACTGGATTTTTGATAATAGTCAATGGCATCTCTAAAACCATGGGCGCGACTGGTGTAGATATCGTCAAAATCTTTTAAGGTCTTAATTTTTTTGATGTCGGAATCGGTAATCTTTTCAGGAAACAACTGTTGTTTTTGACGAAGTTTGGTCAATAGGTTTCCTTTGAACCTGATGGCGTACAATATATTTTTTGGACTTAGCAATTGCTTGCAGGAATCATGAAGATTGCAAGGAACGGAAACAGCCACGGCGCCCTTCAGTTGCTTTGGAACATCGTTGCCCTCGCCTAAATATTTGAGCAATAGATTACCCCCTAAACTGAAGCCTTTCAAATATATTTCCGTGTAGTTTTTAGTGTTCAGGATATGGTCGATTACCTCCCTTAAATCTTCTGTGGCGCCTGAATGGTAGGAACGGTACATTTTGTTGGGTTCTCCGCTACAGCTGCGATAATTCACGGCACAGGTATCATATCCGTTCTGATTCAATATTTTGGCACTTCCTGTAATGTAGGGGCGTTGGGCATCTCCTTCAAGTCCATGGAGCAAAATCACTAATTTTTGGGTGATCGTGGGTGAATCGCTCCAATCCAGATCCAAAAAATCGCCATCAGAGAGAATGATACGCTCCCTTTTCTGAACAACACCGTTCACCGAACGGATAATGCCCGAATAGATGGTGGCAAAATGACCGTTTCTGAAGAGAAATGGAGGCAGGTAATTGGAGGTAAGTTGAGGCATCAAGTCAATCCTTTGGATACGTGTTCAGAAGCAGGGCCTGTGCTTCAATCGCTGTTTTAAACCCGTCTTTCAATTTTTTAACAAGGTCAGATACGGGCAATACGTTGTCTATCGTGGTAACGCCTTGACCAGCGGACCAGATTGTTTTCCATGCTTTGGCCTCGGTATCGAGTTCCTTTCCAAAATCGATTTTTGTGTCTTTTTTTAGGTCATCCTCCGTTACTCCTGCTGCCTTGAGGCTTGCGGCCAGAAAATTGGCATGCACACCAGAAATAGCGGCGGTGTAAACTACATCGCTGGCACCTGCGTCAATGATCATTTTTCGGTATTCTTCCGTGGCCTTGCTTTCTTCGGTATTGATAAAACGGGTGCCCATATAGGCAAGGTCGGCCCCCATTTGCAAGGCAGAGGCAACATCCCTTCCCGTACTGATACATCCCGAAAGGATGATGGTCTTGTCAAAGAATTTCTTGACTTCGGCAATCAAACTCATTGGGTTTATGGTACCCCCGTGTCCGCCCGCACCGGCAGAGACCAAAATGAGACCGTCCACACCGGCTTCGGCCGCTTTTTCCGCATGTCGCTTTTTAATGATATCATGAAAGACCAAACCACCATAACTGTGAATGGCATCTACCACCTGACTTACGGCGCCGAGGGAGGTAATAACCAATGGAACCTGATGTTTGATGCATAATTTCACATCGGCCTCCAGCCTTGGGTTGGTGGGGTGTACCACTAAATTGACACCAAACGGGGCCGCTTTTTTACCGGTTTCCTCTTCAAAGGCCTTCAACTCCGATTTTATTTGGATGAGCCATTCCTCAAAACCATCGCTTGTCCGTTGATTTAGGGCGGGGAAAGTACCCACAATCCCATTTTTGCAACATTCCACCACCAATTTTGGACCGGAAATCAGGAACATTGGGGCAGCAATAACAGGAAGCGATAGATTTTTGATGAATTCAGCTTTTTGGCTCATGGTTCTTGTGTTTTAACTATGATTAAAAATAGGAACAATTCTTCTTTCAATTTGGAATCAGTTTCCAAAACTATGGTATTTTTACAATTATTATGCATGCATAACAAAATAACCCGCTATGTTTTTTAAAGAATTTGAGATCAGATGGAGCGATACGGACGCTAACAGACACTTGGCGAATTCCGCCTATATCAATTTTATGAGCCACACCCGAATGGCCTATTTGGGGTTGCTTGGCTTCAATCAAAAAAGTATGGGCGCCCATAATATTGGTCCGGTGGTCTTTTATGAGCACGTGTACTATTTTAAAGAAGCTTTCCCAGGGATGCCGGTAAAGGTTTCTTTAGAGTTTGTTGGTATGAGCAAGGATGGGATGTTCTTTGAGTTTAGGCACAACTTTTATGATCATAACGGCAAAAACTTTGCCCGTTGTGAGATGATGGGTGCCTGGATCGATTTAAAGAGCAGAAAACTTACAGGTCTGCCCGATGAATTCTTGAATTCTTTTGAATCGATGGAACAAGCAGAGGATTTTAAAATTTTGACCAAAGAAGATACCCGCAAACATGTTCAAGTGCCAAAGGATATCGAAATTTTATAGTCTGGGGCTCAATTTTTGGGATAGCCGAACCAGCTTGGAGTGATTGTGATCAATTTTCCGGAGATGATTTCATCGAGCCAGTCTTCGTACCAATCCAAAAAATTTTAATGTTCAGAAAATAAAGGAGGAATTTGCTCAGCTTTGTCCAAATTTACTACCCTGCCTTTATGTGGGCCGTTTAGAACAAGTGCGTGAATACAGGAGCATCCTTGTGAGCCCAGTGGCAATATGCCACCATAAAGGTTTCCGTTTAAGGTTCCGTAATCCTCAACGGAGATATCGTCTGCATAAAGTGGTTCGATTATTTCATCCCATTGAGTTGTTGAAATTTTTGGGTTGAGCTAGCATGTTTTTTTTTCAAATGAAGGGCAACGTTCTTGTAAATCAAATCGTTTAGATTTTGTCCCAGGGGATAAATGTCAAAATACGGCCCAGCACCCGAATTTGGATAAGACTTCCCGTCATTACCTATATTGAGCACGAATGACCTATAACAATCGGGAAGTTGTATTCCATAGTATTTTTCAAAAGCATCAACTTCAGAAATACTTGCAGGGGCATTTAAGTGATACCTGTGGCTTCCAGCTCCGAATACTTTATATAGGGCATCTCTTTCTTTTGCCTGTTGTAATTTTTTTTGAGACGAGCAATTTGTTCGTGGCACACGGTGTAATCGATTGTTTCCAAGGGGTACAATTTTAGTGGGGAAAGTTGTTTCGCGTTTGATTTGATTCCTCTTGAAGGTTCTTCTTTTTGATGTATTGTTTTATCCGTACGTTATATATAAAGAAGAGGAAAAAAACAAGTAATCAAAACTGTCATGGCGATATCATAAACGGACATTTTGGGCTGGTTCAAACGAAAAATAAATCCGATGGGGCCATCAGGTTGAAAAGGTGTCTCGATTTGTTTGGTTTTATAGCTTTCGGGGATAGCTTTAAGACAAGAACCTCAACCATTATGTAAAAACCACCAAGATGCAATAATGGATTAATTTTATACACCTTATTAAGGACAGCGTAAAGGGCCATGTACAATGAAAAGATGAACAGGCCAATAAGAATACCGATTAAAATCATAACGGACGGACTTTAGAGTAAATAATCGGATAAAGATAATCGGTCATTATCCTACATGAACCCCTGAATTGACGGATGCGCCGGTTGAGTTGACGAATGCCCTATAACAATTGGTCGTCTATTTTCTTTTCGGCTTTTTGCTGGCCAGATATATTCCAACCAAAACGAAGCACATAGCTGTAACCTTGACCAAGGTAAGATGGTCTTTCCCCGAAAAAAGAGCAAAAAGTATCCCCACCAAGGGCTGCATATAAATAAATGCACCTACCGACGAGGGCTTGAGTTGGGTAAGCGCAAAAATATTGAAGAGATAGGTCAAAAACGTAGTGCCGATCACAACAAACGCTATGGAACCATACGCCCAAAGAGGCATAGAGGACCATTGCACCTCTAAAACTTGGGGAAGGGTTATGGGAAGATTGATGACAAAGGCTACTGTAAAGAGCCATTTCATGATGGAGAAGGGATGGTATTTCTCGATCAATTTTTTCACCAATATTAAGTAAGAGCCGTAAGCGGTTGCATTAATAATGAACAAAAAATTGCCCAAAGGTATGTTTGGGGCATCTTGGCGAGCTTCAGCTCCAAAAAGAACCAAGCCAACTGCGCCAACAAAGCCCAAGAAAATACCAAGTCCTTTGTTCAGGGTGATTTTTTCACTTAAAAAAAGCGCCGAAAGAGCCACTACTATAATGGGCGATATGGTAACTAGTACAGCACTGTTTATTGGGGTAGAGAGTTCCAGTCCCTTAAAAAACGACAGCATGTTTATGGACATGCCCAACAATGCACATGCGAGCATACGTCCCCAGTCACGTTTTTCAATTTTTTCTTTGGGACCAAAAATGGATATCAACCAGAAAAGAATGGCCGCTCCACCGACCCTTAAAAAAATGAATCCAAAGGATCTTATATGAGTGGGCATGACCCCTTTGGCCACAGTATGGTTTATACCGTAAATAACGGTTGCCCCAATAGCGGCAAAAATGGCCAGGGTTCTTTTGTTCATCAATGAATGGCTTCCTTAGCGGCTTCGACGGTTTTTTTCGAGTTTCCAACAAAAATTTGGTCCTCCACTATAATTACAGGTCTTTTTAAGAAAGTGTAATGCTCTAAGATCAAATCTTTATAATCTTTTTCCGAAAGCTCCTTTTCATGAAGTCCCTTTTGCCTAAACAGCATGGCCCTTCTACTGAAAAGAGATTCGTAGCTTCCGCTCAATGCTTCCATTTGTTCCAATTGTTCAGGGGTAATGGGCTCAGATTTAATTTCTTGCAGCTCCACTCCATCCAAAGGTTCCAATTCTTTCAAAATACGTTTGCAGGTAGAGCAACTGCCCAAATGGTATATTTTCTTCATTGTTGTGATATTGGAAGAACAAAGGACGTTAAAAATCGATCAAAAGCCATTACGAAGATGTAAATTCAACAGCTTTTGAAGGTGTTGTTTGTTTTTAAGCGTAGGACACCGAAAACCATTTAAGATTTTAGGGTTAATTTTGCAATGCGATAGTATAGCCAATTAAATTGAATAGGATTATGGAAAAGACATTTGATATTATACTGAAGAACAGAAAAATATTGCATGATTTTCTGCAGAATACCCCCAAGGAGGACTTGTTCAGGGTCCCGGAGGGATTCAACAATAATATTTGGTGGAACATTGCCCATGTGGTGGTTACTCCCCAATTGCTGATGTATAAATTGAGCGGTCTGGATTTTACCATTGAGGAAGAATTGGTCAATAAGTACAAAAAGGGCACTTTTCCAGAAGGCGAACCCTCAGATGGTGAGATGGAGAAAATAAGTGCTTACTTGTTTAGCACTATAAAGCACATCCAATTGGATTATGAGCATGGGAAGTTCAAGAATTTTCAGGAATACATGACCACTCCCAAAATCGGTTTGAGTAGTCCTGAAGATGCCCTTTCCTTTAATGTGTTTCACGAAGGGCTTCATCTTGGGGCTATTCTGGCCTTGAAAAAAGCATTGGCCAAAGCCTAGAACAATCCTATCAAAAGTTTTTTTGAAAATCGGACGTTGAGGTCTAACCCAAAGGAAATCAGTCATATTTGTTGGTGAATTATATTAAGAACCCAGATCTTAATCACAATGAAACACTACCATTTATGCTACGGGCTGCTATTGGTTGCCCTAATTCTTTCTGTGCAGGAATGTTTTTCCCAAAGAAGTTATTTATCCATCGGAGCGGTGCCGATCTACAAAACGGATGGGTATGGTATCCAACTCAACGCAAACCATTACCATAGTGCCATAGATTATCTGCAAGTATCCCTAGTGGCTACGTTTTCCAAGGAAAAACCCAATTCTGGTGTAGAATTCCCATATGATGATTACTTGTTAAACCTAGGTTATTTTACCACCATATTGACTTCAAAAAAGCGAGGCATTTTTTTATTTTGGTGGAGGGCCATCGGTGGGCTATAAATACATAAACAAAGGCGAAACCGAGTTTGACTTTGATGCCATAGAGGCAGAGAGCAGTTTTATTTATGGGGCATATGCATCCTTTGAAATGGACTTTTTTGTTTCCGATGCATTTTCCTTGACAATTCCCATTAACGGATACTATCATTTTAATAGCGATCTTAACGATAGTACCCTCTTACCGGGAGCCGGCCCCCGCTATTATTTTAAATGAAGTACACCAAACTATGGTCCTACTTTTCGTTTTAGGAACGGATTCACTTCGTTGTACGGTAAAACCAGAACAATGGGGCCATCGGCATAGGAGGCGACTTCGTATTGATTATAGATGAGTTGCAGTCCTTCTGTGGTATATCCTATATTGTTTGATAGATGGAACGAATCTCCTTCGAACATGAATCCTGTGGCATTGATGTTTTTGTCTTGTGGGATTTCTTCTTGATTTCGGAACTTTTCCTCAGCAAAGTCTTCAAAGCCTTCGTAGTCATTAAAAAGTTCTTCATTTTCTAGTTCCTTACCGGTTTTTTTGTCAAAATTTAAGTAAGATGTAGAAGCATATCCATGGGCACCGCCGGTGAACGAATATGAATTTAGTATCAAGGTGATAATGTTTTCATCTTCGTACACAATCTCGCCGTCAATGGTGGCTTCCCATTGTATCTCATCAGGGAATTTGGTTTTTAACTCTTTATAGCTATCGGTAAAAGATTGGAGTGCCTTATCCATGGTGTCGATGGTTCTGTCTTCGGAAAAGGACATAATGCTTATGATTTCCTCCCTCAAAGAACGGTTAATGGCTTCGGAAACAGGGGAGTTGTCCAGTGCATTGGGAATGTTGATGGCTATTTTTGGACAATCGGCACAAGTTTCGCCCAGCAATTGCGTAGGCTCAAAAGTAAGCTTGCTCTCCGTTTGGCAACTTATTAATAATCCTAGGAAAAGTATGGTGGAGATATATTTTTTCATGATTTGAGGTTTTGTGTCATCAAAAATAATACTTCGGAAAGATAACGATACATTTGTATGTAGATAGTTTAAGCATGGGCAAAAAAGAGTTAAAATTCAATAGTAAAGCCATTCACGGAGGACAGCAACCCGATGCGGCATATGGAGCGGTAATGCCACCCATTTATCAAACCTCTACTTACGCACAGTCCACCCCGGGCGGCCATAAGGGCTACGAATACTCCAGAGGGGCGAACCCCACGAGGACCGCCTTGGAAAATGCCGTGGCCAGTCTGGAAAACGGAAATTTTGGAATGGGCTTTGGCAGTGGTATGGCCGCCATTGATGCGGTAATGAAACTATTGCAGCCAGGGGACCAGGTCATCTGTACTGGGGATCTTTACGGGGGCAGTTACCGACTTTTTAAAAGGGTGTATGAGAAATTTGGGATCAAGTTCCGGTTTTCGGACATGGTGGATATGGAAGAGCTTACCTCGCAAATCACAGGGAACACCAAAATGGTCTGGGTCGAGACTCCTACCAACCCCATGATGAACATTATCGATATTCAAGCGGTATCGAAAATCACCAAACAACACAATATATGGTTGGCGGTCGACAACACTTTTGCCACCCCATACCTGCAAAGACCTCTGGAATTGGGTGCCGATGTAGTAATGCATTCCGCCACCAAATACTTGGCCGGACATAGCGATGTGGTGGTTGGTGCCTTAGTGGTAAACGACCAAGAACTGGCCGATCAATTATATTTTATCCAGAAATCCAGCGGAGGTATTTGCGGTCCCATGGACAGTTTTTTGACCCTACGTGGGATAAAAACGCTCCATGTGCGTATGCAACGACATTGCGAAAATGGGGAATACATCGCCAAATATTTGGGGAATCACCCTAAAATCGATAAAGTGTACTGGCCCGGTTTTGCGGACCACCCGAACCATGAGGTGGCAAAAAAACAGATGAGCGGATTTGGCGGGATGATTTCCTTGGTGCCCAAGGGCGGAAGCTACGAAAGCGTGATAAAAATAGTGGAGAAATTGAAAATATTTACCCTAGCCGAATCGTTAGGAGGTGTCGAAAGTTTGGTAGGGCATCCTGCAAGCATGTCACACGGAAGTATTCCAAAGGAAGAACGCGAAAAAAATGGTGTTGTTGACGCCTTGATCAGGCTAAGTGTGGGCATAGAGGACGTGGAAGATTTGATTGCTGACCTAGAACAGGCCCTTAATTAAAATATTTTGAAAAATTTATAAAAAATAAATATTCAAATTATGGAAATACTATAATTTTGCCCTCAAATTCATAATTCAATAAAATAATACTTTTCGTCAGCGGAAAGACAATTAATTTTTAACCCAGATATGGAAGAAAAAATAGAAGATAAAATTAAAGCGTTCATGGATGAGGTGATCACCAGAAATGGTCATGAGCCCGAATTTATCCAAGCTGTTCAAGAGGTTGCTGAAACAGTGATACCTTATATTGTTCAGCACGACATCTATCACGGTAAAAACATCCTATTAAGAATGGTGGAGCCTGAGCGATTGATTTCGTTCCGTGTGGCCTGGATAGATGATGATGGGGAAATCCATGTGAACCGTGGATACCGTGTACAAATGAACTCTGCCATTGGACCTTACAAAGGAGGGCTTCGTTTTCACCCGACCGTAAACGCAAGTGTTTTGAAGTTCTTGGCATTTGAGCAAGTATTCAAAAATAGTTTGACCACCCTGCCCATGGGCGGAGGTAAAGGAGGTTCTGATTTTGACCCAAAAGGTAAATCCGATGACGAGATCATGCGTTTTTGCCACGCCTTTATGACGGAGCTTTGCAGACACATCGGTCCAAATACCGATATCCCTGCTGGTGACATCGGCGTTGGCGCCCGTGAAATTGGGTTCCTGTTCGGTATGTACAAGAAAATCCGAAACGAGTTCACGGGGGTGTTGACCGGTAAGGGACTTTCTTGGGGAGGTTCCTTGATTCGTCCAGAAGCTACGGGTTATGGTACCGTTTACTTTGCCGATAGCATGCTAAAGACCAAAAATGAAACTTTTGAAGGAAAGAAAGTCGTCATTTCAGGCTCAGGTAATGTTGCCCAATACGCTGCCGAAAAGGTGCTTCACCTTGGAGGTAAGGTTTTGACACTTTCGGACTCCGCAGGATATATTTACGATAAGGACGGAATCGATGAGGGAAAACTAGCGTTTGTAATGGACTTAAAGAACAACAAACGTGGAAGAATTTCGGAGTATGTGGATAAATATCCATCCGCAGAGTTCCACAAAGGGGAAACACCTTGGAAAGTGGCCTGTGATATTGCATTGCCATGTGCCACCCAGAACGAGTTGAACGGTGATGATGCGAAGACGTTGATCAAAAATGGATGTATCGCGGTGGCCGAAGGCGCAAACATGCCATCAACACCAGAAGCGATACATGCGTTCCACGATGCCAAGATCTTGTTCGCACCCGGAAAAGCTTCCAATGCGGGAGGTGTGGCCACTTCAGGTTTGGAGATGAGCCAAAACTCATTGCGTATCAGCTGGACAAGGGAAGAAGTGGACAAGCGATTGAAAGGAATCATGTCCGACATTCACGATGCCTGTATGCAATACGGCGACGAGGACGGATATTGCAACTACGTAAAAGGAGCGAATATCGCCGGTTTCGTAAAAGTTGCGGACGCTATGTTGGCCCAGGGGGTGATATAGTCCCTTCACGAACATAAATTTAGATTGGCAGTTACCGGATGTAGTGGTTACATTTACACTTCTGGTAACTGCTTTTTTATTAGCCCATGCAAATCACCACAAAGGCCATTGTGCTCTCCTCCCTAAAATATGGGGATACTAGCCTTATTGTAAGGGCCTTTACCCAATCGGATGGTATAAAGTCGTATTTGCTCAAAGGGGTGCTCGCCTCCAAAAAAGCAAAGATCAGACCCGCATATTTTTTGCCGTTGATGCAGTTGGAAATTCAGGCAAACCATAAAAACAAAGGAACTTTGGAAAGTATCAGGGATGTTAGGGTGGGCATTCCGTACCAGACCATGCACACCGATATCGTAAAAAATAGTGTGGTTCTTTTTTTGGCCGAAATGTTGGGAAATTCCATTCAGGAACAGGAACAGGACGAAAGCCTGTATAATTATTTGGAGTATTCGCTGCATTGGATGGATATTCATCCGTTGTCGCCCAATTTTCACATCTTATTTTTACTGAATTTGACCAAGTATTTAGGGTTCTATCCGGATACATCATATCAAAACTCGCCGTTTTTTGACCTTTTGGAAGGCAGTTTTAGTAGAACGCCATCCCTCAATCCATTGATTCAGAGCGAAAATCTGGAAAGTTTCAAGAAATTTTTAGGCACGGATTTTGTGGCATTACAAACGATCCAACTAACTAAGTCTAACAGGCGAGAACTCTTAAAAATAATGATCCAGTATTATGGTCTTCATGTGCACGGATTTCGAGAACCAAAGTCACTCGCCGTTCTAAATGCAGTGTTTACATAAAATGCAAAACCTAAAACCAACCTTAACCCTAATTCTTTTCTTATTAACCTTCCAATTTTATGCTCAAGAAGTAACCGTACTGGATGCCGATTCGGGAATACCTGTGGATAATGTTGCCATTTTTAACAAGGACCAGTCCAAAACCACTGTCACCGATGCCAACGGTAAGGGGGATTTGGATATTTTCGACCCCAATGAAAAAATAACGTTTAAGCACATCAGTTACGAACCTTATTCCACTACAAAAAGCCAAATTGGTAGAAGGGGCAACCGGGTATACCTTCTTCTAAAGACCGAGGAGCTTCAAGAAGTGGTCATGTCCGTGTCCAAATGGGAACAGCAAAAAAAACATATTCCGCAGAAGATAGAGACTTTTGATGCCCGAAACATTGCTTTCACGGCACCACAGACCTCTGCGGACCTGCTACAGAATAGCGGCAAGATATTTGTTCAAAAAAGCCAGTTGGGAGGAGGCAGTCCCATGATCAGGGGGTTTGCCACCAACAGAATTTTACTGTCCGTGGACGGTGTACGGATGAACAATGCCATTTTCAGGGGAGGAAACCTTCAAAATGTAATCTCCATTGACCCGTTTACCATAAAAAAGACCGAGGTGACCTTTGGTCCGGGCTCCGTGATCTACGGTAGTGATGCCATTGGGGGCGTAATGAACTTTTATACCCGGCAACCACGCTTTTCCTTTGCGGATAGTCTTGCTTTCTCAGGAAACATTAATTACCGATATGCTTCGGCCAACAACGAAAACACCGCCCATGTGGATTTCAACTTTGGAAAGGAAAAATGGGCATCTTATACCAGTTTTACGTACAACAATTTTAATGATCTGAAGATGGGCGAACATGGTCCCGAATCCTATCTACGGCCCAATTACGTGATCAGATCGAACGATACCGATGTTCTCGTTGCCAATGATAATCCCAAAAAACAAGTTACTTCAGGATACGATCAAGTAAATTTTCTTCAAAAGTTCACCTATAGGCCCAATAATACTTGGAACTATGATTTGGGACTGTACTATTCGGAAACTTCGGACTATTCAAGGTACGATAGGTTGATTCGGCCCAACAGAGATGGGGATGGGCTTCGTTCCGCGGAATGGTACTATGGTCCCCAGAAATGGTTCATGGGAAATGTTCAAATCACCCAAAAAGGAAAGAACAAATTTTATGATGGCGTAAAATTGACCACGGCCTATCAATTTTTTGAAGAAAGTAGGAACGATAGAGGTTTTCAAGACGTAGAATTGTACTCCACCAAAGAAAAAGTGGATGCATTGTCCGTAAACTTGGATTTTGAAAACAAGAAAATTGGGGCGCTCAACCTCTATTACGGTGCCGAATATGTCTTCAACAAGGTGCATTCAACAGGAAGTATGCAAAATATAGAGACCGATGAAGTTGAGGAGACCGCATCAAGGTATCCTGATGGGTCCACCTGGCAAACCTTGGCAGGCTATATCAATGGTGAGTACCAATTAAAGCCTAATCTTTCGCTCTTATCAGGAATTCGTTACAGTCAAGTTTGGGTAGATGCTACATTTGACACCACCTATTACCCTTTTCCGTTTGATGAAGCCGATATAGTTACGGGAGCACTTACAGGAAGTTTGGGACTTAGTTGGTTCCCACGGTCGGATCTTCAAGTTACGTTGAACGGTTCCACAGGGTTTAGGGCACCCAATATTGATGATATCGGGAAAATATTCGATTCTGAACCCGGATCTGTTGTGGTGCCCAACCCCGATTTAGAGCCGGAGTATGCATACAATGGAGAATTGGGCATCAGAAAAAACTTTAATGATGTCGTGGTTTTAAAAGGTGCGACCTATTACACCTATTTGGTCGATGCTCTTGTACGAAGGGATTTCTCTTTTGGAGGTCAGACCGTGATTGAATACAACGGAGAACCAAGTAATGTTCAGGCGATTCAAAATGCGGCCAAGGCCTATGTCTACGGTTTTGAATTTGGTCTGGAAGCTTATTTTAACGAGCATTTGTCCTTAAACTCCAATCTAACCTTGACTGAAGGTGTTGAAGAAGATGATGACGGTACCGATAGCCCATCGCGTCATGCGGCACCTACTTTTGGGGACGTTCATCTTATTTGGGAAAACCAAAAACTAAAGGCTGATGTTTTTGTCAATTATAACGGGGAGGTGAGCAATGATGATCTCGCGCTTTCCGAACAGGGAAAAACCTACATGTATGCCAGTGATGCCAACGGGAACCCTTTTTCGCCATCATGGTACACCTTGAACTTTAGGTCCCAATATCAAATTACAAATGCATTGAAGGCATCCGTGAGCTTGGAAAACATGACGAACCAACGCTATCGGACGTACAGTTCCGGAATTGCGGCGCCAGGGACAAATTTGGTTTTAGGGTTGGGATATATCTTTTAAAAATAAGGGCCCGGAAATTCCGGGCCCAATTTTTTTGGTCTTGCAGTACGGATAGGTCGGCACATGGGCTTACATGCTGTCGATGGCCTTTTCTGCAGCATCCATGGTTTCTTTTCCGGCTTTTTCGATGCTATCCAAAGCTTTTTTACCCATTTCCTTGGCTTCTTTGCCGGCCTCTTTCAGTGCATCGGCAGCATCTTCGGCCGCTTCTTCCAAATCTTCCCCGGCCTCGTTCAGCGTTTCTTTTGCCTCCTCGGTCTTGTCCTTTGTGTCCCTACAAGAGGTCATCGCAGATAGTGATAAAGTCAATACCATTGCGGCAAGCAGTACTTTTTTCATGTGAATAATGGTTAAGTGTTAATGATGCATCAAGATAGGTAAATTATGGCGAACTGGGTATTTGCGGCATATCATATTTAGGTTAAGGGAATTAAGCGGATTCTTATGCCAAAAGGGAGGGTATAATTCCATCTAAATTTATAATTTTGCAAACTTGAATTCTAGTAGAAGAAGCAGTATATGAAGTTTGCGGAATATAAGGGATTGGATTTGCCAAAAGTATCTGAGAACATTCTTGACTTTTGGAAGGACAAACAGATTTTTGAAAAGAGCGTTTCCACACGGGAAGGCAAGGAGAGCTACGTGTTTTACGAAGGCCCTCCATCTGCAAACGGGATGCCTGGGATTCACCACGTAATGGCGCGGACCATCAAGGATATCTTTCCGAGGTACAAAACCATGAAAGGCTTTCAAGTAAAAAGAAAGGCGGGATGGGATACGCACGGACTGCCCGTAGAAATCGGGGTGGAAAAGGAATTGGGCATTACCAAGGAAGATATCGGTAAAAAAATATCGGTCGAGGATTACAACGCAGCTTGTAAAAAAGCGGTAATGCGCTACACGGACGTGTGGAACGAAATGACCGAAAAAGTGGGATACTGGGTGGATATGGACGACCCGTACATCACCTACAAACCGAAGTACATGGAGTCCGTTTGGTGGTTGCTAAAGCAGATTTACGACAAAGGACTCATATATAAAGGATACACCATTCAGCCCTATTCGCCAAAGGCGGGCACAGGGTTAAGCTCCCACGAGCTGAATCAGCCTGGAACGTATCAAGATGTGACGGACACTACGGTAACCGCACAGTTCAAGGCCAAAGCCGATTCGCTTCCCGATTTTTTGAAGAAGGTGGACGGAGACATTCATTTTTTGGCATGGACGACCACACCTTGGACGCTTCCATCCAACACGGCATTGACGGTAGGGCCAAAAATCGAATATGTCCTTGTGAAATCGTACAACCAATATACGTTTGAGCCCATTAACGTGGTGCTGGCCAAAAATTTGGTAGGCTACAATTTTTCAGGAAAGTTTGCCAAGGTAGAAACAGCAGAAGAATTGAAATCATTCCAAGAAAGTGATAAAAAGATTCCATATTGGGTCGGCGAATCTTTTGTGGGGAATGATTTGGTAGGTATCCAGTACGAGCAATTGATAGATTATGTGCAACCCTATCAAAACCCAGAGAATGCCTTCAGAATAATTGCCGGGGATTTTGTAACTACCGAAGACGGTACAGGAATCGTGCATACCGCGCCCACCTTTGGTGCGGACGATGCCTTGGTAGCCAAACAGGCCACTCCAGAGGTTCCGCCCATGTTGGTTTTGGATGAAAATGACAACCCAGTTCCGTTGGTGGACCTTCAAGGGAGGTTTAGACCTGAATTGAAAGAGTTTGGCGGCAAATATGTAAAGAACGAATATTACGACGAGGGCGAAGTACCTGAAAAGTCGGTCGATGTAGAGATTGCCATCAAACTGAAAATAGAAAATAAGGCCTTTAAGGTCGAAAAATATGTCCACAGCTACCCTAATTGCTGGCGTACCGATAAACCCATTTTGTACTATCCATTAAATTCTTGGTTCATCAAAGTAACCGATGTCAAGGATCGTATGTTCGAGTTGAACCAGACCATCAACTGGAAACCAAAATCCACAGGGGAGGGCCGTTTTGGCAACTGGTTGGCCAATGCCAACGATTGGAACCTATCGCGCTCGAGATATTGGGGCATTCCATTACCGATCTGGCGAACAGAAGACGGCAAGGAGGAATTGATCATCGGTTCCGTGGATGAGTTGAAATCGGAAATGGCCAAAGCCGTTGAAGCGGGCGTGATGGACAGGGACGTGTTCGAGGATTTTGTAGTAAGCGATATGAGCGAGGAGAACTACGATAAGATCGATCTACATAAAAATATTGTGGACGGCATCACTTTGGTTTCCTCATCGGGACAGCCTATGAAACGTGAGGCCGATCTTATCGATGTTTGGTTCGATAGTGGTTCAATGCCCTACGCACAATGGCATTATCCGTTCGAAAACAAGGAACTAATAGACGATGGAGTGGCATTCCCTGCCAATTTTATCGCCGAAGGTGTGGACCAGACCCGCGGTTGGTTCTATACACTACACGCAATCGGAACCATGGTTTTTGATAGCATTGCGTATAAAAATGTGGTGTCCAACGGACTTGTTCTGGACAGGGAAGGCAAAAAAATGTCCAAACGATTGGGCAATGCGGTAGACCCCTTCGAGGTGCTGCCCGAACATGGGCCCGATGCCACACGATGGTACATGATTTCCAATGCCAACCCTTGGGACAACCTAAAGTTTGATATTGAAGGCGTTGTCGAAGTAAAGCGAAAATTCTTCGGAACACTCTACAACACCTATTCCTTTATGGCGCTTTATGCCAATATTGATGAGTTTGACTATTCCGAAGCCGATATTCCTTTGGAAGAAAGACCAGAGATCGACCAATGGATATTGTCGGAACTTCACACGTTGATCAAAAACGTGGATGAGGCTTACGATGATTATGAAGCCACGCGTGCCGCTCGAATGATTTCCGATTATGTTCAGGAAAACTTGAGCAACTGGTATGTTCGATTGAGCAGGAGACGTTTCTGGAAAGGAGATTATCAAACGGATAAGATTTCCGCATACCAAACACTGTATACCTGTTTGACGACCGTTGCGAAATTATCCGCACCCATTGCTCCGTTCTTTATGGATCAATTGTACAGGGATTTGGACGCGACTACGCAAAAAGACGGTTTTGAAAGTGTACACTTGGCGGATTTCCCAATTTTTGATGCCGGCATGGTGAACAAGGATTTGGAGCGTAAGATGCAATTGGCACAGAAAATTTCCTCTTTGGTGCTTTCCATCCGTCAGAAGGAAAAAATAAAAGTGCGCCAACCGCTCCAAAAAATCATGATTCCAATTTTGGACGATCAGCAACGAAAGGATATCGAGGCGGTTTCCAATTTGGTTAAATCCGAGGTGAACGTGAAGGAAATCGAGATGCTGGACGATGCTTCGGGAGTATTGGTAAAACAAATAAAACCCAATTTCAAGGTGTTGGGCCCGAAATTTGGTAAGGATATGAAGGCGATTGCCGTCGAAGTATCCAAATTGGGTCAAGATGATATCCAAAAAATTGAACGTGAAGGAGAATTATTGCTACAGTTGGAAAATAAAACCGTTAATTTACAGTTAACCGATGTAGAAATAAGTTCCCAGGATATAGAAGGTTGGTTAGTAGCCAGCTCGGGCTCCTTGACGGTTGCCCTGGATGTAACCATTGATGAGACCTTGAAAAAGGAAGGTATTGCAAGAGAACTTGTAAATCGGATCCAGAATCTTAGAAAGGAATCAGGATTTGAAGTAACGGATAAAATTGACATAAAAATATTGAAGGACGGCCTAGTGGAAAATGCGGTTTCCAGTAATGAGGAGTACATCAAAACGGAAACCTTGACCGCTGAGCTCAACTTTGAAGAGAAACTTGAAGATGGTGTTGCAATAGCCTTTGATGAGGTGAACACAAAATTGTTTATTCAAAAACATTAAGAAAATGGCAGAAGATTCAAAAGTAAGATACTCCGATGCGGATCTGGCAGAGTTCAGGGCCCTGATCGAAGAAAAAATGGAAAAAGCCAAGAATCACTTGGAGCTTTTGAAGAGCTCTTATATGAACGATGGCAATAATGGTACGGACGATACTTCTCCAACGTTCAAGGCTTTCGAGGAAGGTTCCGAGACCATGAGTAAAGAGGCGAACACCCAATTGGCCATTCGTCAGGAAAAGTTTATCCGCGATCTTAAAAATGCTTTGTTGCGAATTGAAAACAAGACCTACGGTATTTGCAGGGTTACCGGAAAGCTGATCAATAAGGAGCGTTTAAAGCTCGTGCCCCACGCTACGTTGAGCATCGAGGCGAAGAATATGCAGAAATAATCAAAAACGCCCAAGGGCGTTTTTTTCTTTATGAGGGCATCGGTCTTTTTGATATTCGTTTTTGCACTGGTCCATGTCCATGGGCAGAAATTGGTAAAAAAAGCCTTTATTGGGCCCCGTACCGGAACGATCCAAGTTGATGCCCAATATTGTTATCGAATCGACCTAAAGACAGAGCCAACCGATGAGGTGCATGTTTCAGCGACCATGGATGGGGAATATGCCAGGGATTTATTGGTCTCTATCGAGCAAAGCGGTACAACTGCCGTAATCAGAACAGATTTTCAGCCCAATTTTGTCAACCCGAATGACAAGCTCAGCGCACATAAGGTGATTTCCATAGCTTTGGAAATAAGTGTGCCCGAGTACAAAAATGTGGATGTGTTTGGAACAAAAACAAATTTGTACGCCACAGGAAAATACAAGGATTTGAAGATAACCCTATCAGATGGGCGTTGCACGCTTCGGAATGTTTCAGAATCCGTAACCGTGACTACACAGAAAGGCGATATTCTGCTCTCGGCTCCAAGTGGCGATGTTATTTCTGAAAGCACTTATGGAAGCGTGCAAAAAGAATCGATACCTTTTGGGGACAATCGATTTTTTCTGAAGACTGTGGAAGGAGACATCCTAGTGACGAAAACAAAATAATATGCATATTTTTGCAATCCTTTTAATAACAGCATGAGTTTAAAGAAGTCCCTTATTATCATCGCACTTATCCTAGTGGTGGACCAGATCAGCAAGATCTATATCAAGACCAGTTTTATATTGGGAGAGGCCCACGAGGTGTTCAGTTGGTTCAAAATCCTGTTTATAGAAAACGAAGGGGCTGCGTGGGGAACCAAATTGAGTGATCTTTTGCCAATATCCGAACCAGTCGGTAAACTAATATTGACCATTTTCAGGATTTTCGCTGTTTTTGGGATAGGTTATTGGCTGTGGGATATCATTAGAAAAGAGTCGCGACGAACCTTGATTTTAGCGGTTTCCCTGATTTTTGCAGGGGCAGTGGGCAATATCATTGATTCGGTTTTCTACGGGATTATTTTTGACCATAGCAATGGCCAGGTAGCTACATTATTTGCCGATCAGCCCTATGGAAGCTTGTTTCATGGCAAGGTAGTGGATATGCTCTACTTTCCATTGGTGGATACCACTTGGCCTGATTGGGTACCGTCCCTTGGAGGCAAACGTTTCCGTTTTTTTGAACCCGTGTTCAATATTGCGGATACAGCAATAAGTACAGGAGTGGGCATATTGATTGTATTCAATAAAAAGGCATTTCCAAAGCAGGCGGATAAAAAAGAAGAGGTCGCTGATCAGAACGTATAAACCTTTTCCGGCGTAACGCAATAGTCCAGTTTTACATCGTTTTCATGTATATCGGATATAAGCTCAGGTTCCGCAGCAAAGAACGATAGGCCGATTTTAAGTGTTTCTTTACGGCATTTATTTAAAAAGCCATCATAGAACCCTTTTCCATACCCTACACGGTTTCCCATCGCATCAAAAGCCAGCAAGGGTACAAAGACCACGCCGATTTTATTCTCGGGCACCTTGATGCCTTCGACCGGCTCTGGAACTCCCCAAGCACTTTTTTTAAGGGCAGTGGTATCCGTAAGTAAATAGTTTTCCAGAGTGTTTCTGCCAATGACTTTGGGAACGACTACATTTTTATCCTTGCCCTGCAACAATGTAATCAGGGGCAAGGTATCCACTTCGTTTTTGTCCTCAATACTTAGGAAGATATGGTAATAAAAAAAATCCCAGATCGGGATTTGAAGCGAACTATTGGCCAAGGACAGACTTAAATCCGAGGCTTTTGTTGGAGAAATTTCCGCTCTCAGATTTTTGTATTTTTTTCTTAGTTCATGTTTCAACATTGACTGTTGAAGATTTTGGGGTTGTTTGGGGACAATGGACTACTACTCTCCTTTTGTTGCAACGGAGAAAAAGATTTTGAAGAAAAGCATCAAAATCAAGTACATTCCCAAAACGATGATATAGTTTTCCATAGGATTGTAATTATATGGTTAAATGTAAGTAAAACATTTGAGAAGAATACCATGAAATGCACTTTTTATCGATGAAATGCATAATTTTTAGCAACAGTTTAACAAAATGTATTGATTGCCAATCACTTGATTGTAGGTTTCCCATAGTTTTTTTGTGGTAAATCCCCAGTTTTGATGAATATGGGATTTTTCAGGAAATTTTTCACATTTTCTACCCACTTAAAAAAGTATCAATTAACAAGGGGTATATGTCAATCCAAATTGGGAATTCATCAAGTTTAACAATAATCAAGACAATTAAAATATAACTTTGTTACAAAGTCAAGAACAGGTCATTTTCAGAGCAATCCATGTCCAAATCTACATCCTTAAAAGTACAGTTGAGTGCGCTTCCCAATAATCCGGGAGTGTACCAGTTTTATGATGCGGACGGCAAAATTCTGTACGTAGGGAAGGCCAAGGACCTGAAAAAGCGGGTTTCTTCCTATTTCAACAAAAAGCAGGAGTACGGAAAAACCAGGGTACTGGTAAAGAAGATTGATTCCATAAAGCATATTGTGGTGCCTACCGAGTCAGATGCCCTTTTATTGGAGAACAATCTCATAAAAAAATTGCTGCCCAGGTACAATGTGCTTCTCAAGGACGATAAATCCTATCCTTGGATATGTATTAAAAATGAACGTTTTCCAAGGGTATTCTCCACAAGAAAGTTGATCAAGGATGGATCGGAGTATTTTGGTCCCTACACCAGCATGAAAACGGTTCGGACGCTCTTGGATCTTATCAAAAGTTTGTATCCCTTGCGTACGTGCAACTATGACCTGTCAGAGGAAAAAATAGACGCAGGAAAGTACAAGGTGTGCCTGGATTATCATTTGGGCAATTGTCTGGGTCCTTGTGAAGGTTTTCAAACGGAGAAAGAGTATCACGGACAGATTGAAGATATCAGGCAGATCATTAAGGGCAATTTAAAAGACTCCATACAGACTTTTAAACAGCAAATGAAAGACTATGCCGAGAAGATGGAGTTTGAAAAAGCTCAAAAGGTGAAGGATAAAATTGATGTGCTGGAGAATTATCAGGCCAAATCCACGGTGGTGAACCCTAAGATCAACAATGTGGATGTGTTCACCATTATTTCTGATGAAACCCACGGATATGTAAACTTTTTACAGATTTCGCATGGGGCCATAATTCGGTCCCACACCTTGGAAATCAAAAAGAAGCTGGACGAAACTGATGAAGAGTTGTTACAATTGGGAATAACGGAGCTTAGACAGCGTTTCAATTCAGCATCTAAAGAAGTGTACCTCCCCTTCCCCGTCACCGTAGAGGAAGATGTAAGGGTAACCCTTCCCAAATTGGGAGACAAACGCCGAATTTTAGACCTCTCCGAACGGAACGCGAAGTTTTATCGCCAAGATAGACTGAAACAGATAAAGATAACCGACCCTGATCGTCACACTAAACGGATTATGGCCCAAATGAAATCGGATTTGCGACTGTCGGAAGAGCCACGGCATATCGAATGTTTTGACAACTCCAACATTCAAGGAAGCAATCCCGTTGCAGCTTGTGTGGTTTTCAAGGACGGAAAGCCATCCAAAAAGGATTATCGGCACTTCAACATAAAAACAGTGGAAGGGCCCGATGACTTTGCCAGTATGGAAGAAGTGGTCTTTAGGAGGTACAAAAGGTTACTGGCCGAAGAGGAACCACTCCCACAGTTAATTGTGATCGATGGGGGAAAAGGACAACTGTCATCGGCATTAAAGAGTTTGGAAGTTCTGGGGCTTCGAGGTAAAATCGCCATTATAGGCATTGCCAAGCGCTTGGAAGAAATTTATTTTCCGGATGATCCAGTGCCATTGTATCTGGATAAACGGTCGGAAAGCCTGAAAATAATCCAGCAGCTGAGGAACGAGGCCCACCGGTTTGGTATAACCCATCACAGAAACAAACGAAGCAAGGGTGCAATTAGCTCAGAATTGGTTAATATTGATGGAGTAGGGGAAAAAACCGCCCAACAATTGTTGAAAAGCTTTAAATCGGTAAAGCGAATCAAAGAGGCATCATTGGAAACATTGACGGCCTCGGTGGGTGCATCAAAGGCCAAGAAAATTTACAAAACATTTCATAAATAGACCATGGGAAACAAGGCAATACTATTTACGGTTCTAATTGCTTTGCTCTGTTTAAAGGGGATTGCCCAGAACTCCCCAGAAAGCAGACCGCCAAAAGTAGGTCTTGTGCTCAGTGGTGGCGGGGCCAAAGGATTGGCCCATATCGGAGCTTTGAAGAAAATCGAGGAAGCGGGGGTTAAAATCGACTACATCGGTGGGACAAGTATGGGAGCCATTGTAGGAGCGTTGTACGCGTCTGGCTACTCCGCGCAGGAACTGGATTCCATATTCAGAAAAACGGATTTCTCCCGCTTAATACAGGATAACGTACCGAGGAGCGCCAAAACATTTTATGAAAAGGAAGATTCGGAACGCTACGCTTTATCACTCCCCTTCGAAAACTTTAAAGTATCCTTCCCGCAGGCCATTTCCAGCGGACAGAACATATATAACCTTTTGGTTCAGTTGTTGTTCCATGTAAAGGACGTTCAGGATTTTCGCAAATTGCCCATACCCTTTCTCTGTATGGCCACCAATGTGGAGACGGGAGAAGAGGTTTTATTGGATAGTGGCTATCTACCGGAGGCCATTGTGGCAAGTGGTACGTTTCCCTCCCTTTTTGAGCCTGCCGAGATAAACGAGCAAATTTTAATAGATGGCGGCGTGGTGAACAACTATCCGATTGTTCAAGTAAAGGCCATGGGGGCCGATATCATTATAGGGGTTGACGTACAGCATGATCTGGCCACAAGGGAATCCCTTTCTTCGGCCACGGAAATTTTGTTGCAGATCAACAATTATCGTACTGTCAACGATATGAGGAAAAAGTCCAAAGAAACAGACGTATATATAAGACCGGACATCGACGAGTTCTCCGTAATTGCCTTTGATAGGGGAAAGCAGATTATAAAAAGCGGAGAAAAGGCAGCAGAGGAAAAATTAGATGAACTCAGGCAAATTGCCCTGAGGCAAGGTGGGATGGCAAAACCTAGGAAGAGAATCACGGTAGTGGACAGTTTGGTCGTGAACCGGATGATCATTATGGGAAACGATCAATATACCCGTGGCTATATTAAAGGAAAACTGAGATTCGACCTTGCGGAGAAGATTTCCTTTGAGGATTTGCGACAAGGAATGAACAATCTATCTGCTACGGGCAATTTTAAAGCTATTCGTTATGATTTGATTTCCAATGGACTGGGAACAGACCTGGTGCTAAAGCTCAAAGAGAACCCTACAAAAATGTTCATCAAAATGTCTGCCCATTATGATGATTTGTACAAAAGCGCCGCGCTCATCAACCTTACCAAAAAGAATTTTTTGATGAAAGACGATGTGGCCTCGTTCGATTTTATTCTCGGGGACCACATCAGGTACAATATGCAGTATTATCTGGACAAAGGATATTATTGGAGTTTCGGGATAAATTCCAAGCTGACCGATTTTGATTCGGAAATTGATTTTTCCCTCATCCAAGGTAATTTTGATGTTCCCCTTAACCCGAATATCCAAAGGATAAACGTGGATGTAACGGACCTTACCAACCAGATATATCTGCAAACCGTGTTAAAGGAGGAATTTGCTTTTACCATAGGTGCCGAGCACAAGTTTTTAAATTATAGTACAAGGACGTTGGGCCAATTGGACGCCGACCCCGATGTGGAAAACAATGCCTCGAACGGAGTTCAAAGAACCAACTTCGAAAATTCTAATTATTTCAGCGCATTCTCTCAAGTAAAGTTGGACACGTACGACGATAAGTACTTTCCTACAAGAGGGCTGTTTTTTGATGGAGATTTTCATTTTTATGCATTCTCATCGGACTACAACGAGAACTTTTCGGAGTTTGCCGTGGCCAAAGGAAAATTTGGAGGTGTCTTCTCTCCAGTCCACAATTTGAGCTTTAAATTGGAGGCGGATGCCGGGTTTAAACTGGGAACAACCCCAGTAAGTTCTTTTGACTTTATTTTGGGAGGCTTTGGAAACGATTTTGTAAACAATTTTGTGCCCTTTTTTGGATACGACTTCCTTAGTCTGCCCGGGAACAGTTATGTAAAAGGGTTCGGCCGTTTGGACTATGGTTTTGCTCCCAAGCACCATGTGCTTTTTTCTGCCAACTACGCCACCGTTGCGGACGATCTGTTCAGGACAGGGGATTGGTTTGAGGAGCCAAGTTTTTCAGGGTATGGACTTGGGTACGGTTTTGAATCCTTTTTGGGACCTATCCAAATATATTATTCTTGGTCGCCAGAAATCAGTGAGGGTAATTTTTTCTTTAGTGTCGGGTATTGGTTTTAGTAAAAATCACTCGATCAAAAGGCCCAATTTTCTTAATAATTTGTCAAAAAAACAGGTAAAACCAATCAATAATACAGAGGTTTAGTTAAAGTCCGTTAAAAACAATTTTTCCTACAAAACGTTGCCGTATCTTTACACCACATAAGGGGTGGTTCCCTTATAACTTTAAGTATTGGTTTTTCATAATTTAAAGTTTGGTTGGTTATTTAGGAAAAGCCCAGTCTCAAGACTGGGCTTTTTTTTGTTTATACTATTTTGGAATAAGTTTTGTTTAAGTATATGTGAACAGTGTAGCCCCTAAACTGATTTTACTAATTTTATACCAATAAATTGCACATGAAAAAGATAATCACATATACATTATGCCTTCTTTTTGCAATCTCGGCGTCGGCACAAAACCCGCGCCCGGCCTTTAAACCAGGGGAGTGGCTCAAGTTTAGGATTCACTATGGGTTTTTAAATGCCAGCTATGCCACCTTGCATCTTACATCGGAAACATTGAATAACGTTCCTGTGTACCACGTGGTAGGAGAGGGCAAAACCACGGGGTTTGCCAGTATCTTTTTTAAGGTTGATGATACCTATGAAAGTTATTTTAACAAGGAGAATGGTAGGCCGTACAAGTTCATCAGAAAAATAGATGAAGGGGGATATACCAAGGATATTGAGATTGATTTTGATTACAAACAGGACAAAGCCGTTCTCATGGACCACAAAAATGGGACACAACAGAATTTTACGATCAACAATCAAATACAGGACCTTATCTCGGCTTCCTACTTTTTAAGGAGCAATTATAATCTGGAGGAATTTAAAGAAGGCGAATCCATTGATTTGGATATGCTCTTTGATGATGACGGTGTTTTTAAGTTCCAGTTGAAATATTTGGGAAAAGAAATCCTAAGGACCAAGTTTGGAAAGGTAGAATGTCTTAAATTTAGACCTTTGGTTCAGTCCGGTCGGGTTTTTAAGGAAAAAGAAAGTTTAACACTTTGGGTTTCCAACGATTGGAACAAGATACCCATCAGAATCAAGGCAGATTTGGCCGTGGGGTCTCTTAAAGCCGATCTTGATGGTTACAACGGACTAAAAAACCAGTTTAAAATAATAATGGATTAGTATATAGGTGTTAATGGATAAGGATGCAAAAATCGCTTCCCAAATCAACAAGCTGGAGGAAAAGTACAAAAACTCGGGCCAAGACCTAAGCTCTTATTTGGACGGTCTTCTTTACGAAAGATATCTTACTTACTGGGACTATATCCACTTGGATACTTTGTTGAGTCTTCAAATACCAAGGACTCATTTCCCAGATGAGGAAATATTCATCATGTATCATCAGATCACCGAGCTCTATTTCAAGCTTATTCTGCACGAACAAAAACAAATTGTTGAGGACAAATCACAGGACGTTGCTTTTTTTATTGAAAAGGTAAGGAGAATCAATAGCTATTTTAAGGCCCTGATATCATCGTTCAGTATTATGATCAAGGGTATGGAACGAGAACAGTTCCTGCGTTACCGTATGGCACTTCTTCCGGCCAGCGGATTTCAATCGGTACAATATAGGATGATCGAATTTTATGCAACGCCATTGGAGAATATGGTGCATTCATCCGAAAGGGACTCTTTTTCTTCTCAAAATAGTATAGAAGAACTGTTCGAGCATGTATATTGGAAAAGGGGGGCCACCGATTTGGAAACAGGAGAAAAAACATTGACCTTAAAGCAGTTCGAAGTTAGATATACCCCCCGGCTCTTGAGAATAGCCAATCAAGTGAAGGACAGTACGGTATATCAAAAATATTTACAACTTCCGAAGGCATCCCAATGCAATGAAGAACTAATTTCGGCGTTAAAGGAGTTGGATTTGAATGCCAACGTAAATTGGCCGTTGATGCACATGGGTTCGGCCCATAGATATTTGGCCCGGGAGGGCAAGGAGGTAGAGGCGACTGGCGGAACCAATTGGAAGGACTATTTACCGCCCAGTTTTCAGAAAATAATTTTTTTCCCAACTTTGCATACCAAAGAAGAGTTGGATACTTGGGGGAAACAATGGGTGGACCACATTTTTAACCCCGCTAAAGAAGAATACAAGGAATAGAAGAAAAATGCAGAAAATTTTTGGGGCAATTTTGATGCTCGCTGTGCTGGCAGCATCTTGCAAACAGACAAACGAACAACCGGAAGAAGAAGTTGCAAAAGTTGAAGTAATAGAAAAACTTCCCGTATTGCATTATGGTTTCAATCTTGAAGAATTCAACGTAGTCCATGATACGGTCCGTAACGGCGACAGTTTTGGGGAGCTTATGTTGAAGAACAAAGTGGATTATCCCAAAATCGCCCAAATTTCAGAGAATTACCGAGATACCTTTGATGTCCGCAAGATCAGGGTCGGTAAGCCTTATATCATCCTTAAATCAAAGGACACCTCCGAAGTGGCCGAAGTCTTTATCTATCAAAACGATAAAATAAATTATACCGTGGTGGATTTGCGCGATACCGCGGCCGTTGCCTACAAGAACAAGAAGAAAGTAACGCTTAGGGAGCGAGAGGTAGGCGGAGTGATCAATAGCAGTCTATCCGAGGCAATGGATAATTTGGGGGTCGATTATACCGTAACCTTGAGTTTGTCCGAGATTTATGCGTGGACCATTGACTTCTTCCGATTGGAAAAAGGAGACAAGTTCAAAGTGATTTTTGATGAACGATACATCAATGATACGATATATGCCGGAAGAGGGCCCATTAAGGCCGCACTTTTTGAGCACAAAGGAAAAACCGTTTATGCCTTTCCGTATGTGGCAGATTCCGTGAACAACATATTGGATTATTTTGATCAAGATGCCAATAACTTGAGAAGTACATTCCTTAGGGCGCCTATAAAATTTGGATACCGACTTTCGTCCAGATACAACCTAAAGCGTAGGATTGCCTACTACGGTTACAAAGTGCGCCCACATAAAGGAACCGATTATGCTGCACCGGTAGGAACTCCAATCGTAGCCACTGCGGATGGAACCGTAACGGAATCGACCCGAAGGGGCGGAAACGGAAAATATGTGAAGATAAAGCACAATGGCACCTACAGTACCCAATACCTCCACATGAAAGCGCAAAAGGTAAAAAGAGGAGAGTTCGTCCGACAAGGAGATGTAATAGGGTGGGTAGGAATGACAGGTAATACTGGAGGCCCGCACGTTTGCTATCGTTTCTGGAAGAACGGAAGACAGGTGGACCCATTAAAGGAAAAATTACCTGAAGCCGACCCCATCGCCGATTCTTTGAGAATGGATTACATGGCTCATATATCGCCGTTAAAAGAGCAATTGGATTGCATAGAATTTATTGACATAGCACCTACGGAACCCGAAGAAACCTTAATATCATACACCCAGTAATGGCACTACCCACAATCGACCCCACAACTACGGAAGCCTGGAAAAAACTTAAACAACATTATCAAGAAACCAAAGACGTTCATTTAAGGGAACTATTTTCTAACGAAGAAGGCCGGGGCAAGAACCTATCCATCCATTGGGAGGATTTTTTGGTGGACTATTCAAAGAATAGAATAACGGATAAAACCATTAAGTTGCTTTTGGAACTTGCCGGGGAAGTAGGCCTTACCGAGGCCATAAAAGGTTACTTTGATGGCGAGCTCATTAATCAAACCGAAGGAAGGGCCGTATTGCATACAGCCTTACGCGCCAAAAAGGGCACAGAGGTTTTTGTTGATGGCGAGAATATTGTGGATGAAGTTTTTGAGGTAAAGGAGAAAATCAAGTCTTTTTCCGAAGCCGTAATATCCGGGAAGCGTAAAGGCCATACGGGAAAAGCATTTACCGATATTGTAAACATTGGTATCGGTGGTTCTGATCTAGGGCCAGTAATGGTGACCGAAGCCTTGAAATTTTATCAAAATGATTTAAAGACTCATTTTGTAAGCAATGTGGATGGTGATCTGGTTCATGAAGTATTGAAAGAACTTGACCCGGAGACCACATTGTTCGTAATTGTTTCCAAATCCTTCACTACACAGGAAACCTTGAGCAATGCACTGACCATCAAAAAATGGTTTCTGAAAACTGCATCCGAAAAAGATGTGGCCGACCACTTTGTTGCCGTATCTACCAATCTTGAAAAAATAAAGGAATTTGGTATTGCAGATGAAAACGTGTTCCCGATGTGGGACTGGGTAGGCGGACGTTTCTCACTTTGGAGCGCCGTTGGATTGTCCATTGCACTTTCGGTGGGCTACGATAATTTTGAAGCCCTGTTGGACGGCGCCCATGAAATGGACGTTCATTTTAAAGAAGCTCCGTTTAATGAGAACATTCCTGTAATCCTTGGACTAATCAGCGTTTGGTACAATAACTTTTATAAGGCCGAGACTGAGGCCATTATTCCATATACCCAATATCTGCACCGCTTTTCGGCCTACTTACAGCAAGGTATCATGGAGAGCAACGGAAAAAGCATGGATAGGGCCGGAAAAAGAGTTGGTCACGAAACGGGCACTATCATCTG
Source organism: Flagellimonas aurea (assembly GCF_017313785.1). Taxonomy (GTDB): domain Bacteria; phylum Bacteroidota; class Bacteroidia; order Flavobacteriales; family Flavobacteriaceae; genus Flagellimonas; species Flagellimonas aurea. The sequence continues at coordinate 196,498 of NZ_JAFLNL010000001.1, read as the reverse complement.
GGGCGAGCCCGGAACCAATTCGCAACATGCCTTTTTTCAGTTGATTCACCAAGGGACCAAATTGATTCCCACCGATTTTATAGGCTACAAGAAATCATTGCATGGAGATGTGGACCATCACAATAAATTGATGGCAAACTACTTTGCACAGACCGAAGCATTGATGAACGGGAAAACAGCGGAAGAGGTGAAGCAAGAGCTCCGATCACAAGGCTTAGCTGGTGAAGAATTGGATACGTTGCTACCTTTTAAGGTATTCGAGGGCAACAAGCCTACCAACTCCATTTTGATAGAGCAATTGACCCCTAAAAGCTTGGGTGCTCTGATCGCAATGTATGAGCACAAGATATTTGTACAGGGGGTAGTTTGGAATATCTTCAGTTACGACCAATGGGGTGTGGAATTGGGCAAACAATTAGCCAAAAATATTTTGAGCGACATTGAGAATTCAGATATTGGCAAACACGACAGCTCCACGTTGAACCTTTTGCATTTTTTTAAGGAGTAAATTGCTATCTGCTCAAATCCCTGTATAAACCCTAAGCAATTGTCTGTCAGATAATTTGTTTTGTTAATTTAGTGTTAACTATATTTGCGTGATTTTAACTTTGACTTAATCACAGACTGTCAAAAATGAATCACATTTGCAGCGCTAATTAAACACTTAAACACTGAATTAAATGAAAAGAATCTACTTGGCTATTGCGGCTATTTTGGTTTCCGCGATGGCATTTGCACAAGGGGTTACTACTTCTTCTATGGGAGGTAAGGTAACAGACGAAACTGGGGAACCACTTCCTGGGGCGAGTATAGTAGCTGTTCATATTCCTTCGGGAACCAAATATGGAGCAGCAGCTGATTTTGATGGATTTTATCGTATCTCAGGTATGAGGACGGGGGGACCATACAAGGTGACAATTTCTTATGTAGGATTTAACGAAGATGTTAAAGAAGGAATATACCTTAATTTAGGTCAAGCGGAAAGAATAAGCTCTGAATTATCGGAATCGGCGACCGCGCTACAAGAGGTGGTAGTTACTGGAGGAGCAGCAGGAAGCCTTTTTGATCCTGGGAAAACTGGAGCCGAGACCAATGTAAGCCAAAGACAAGTGAACAATTTGCCGACAATATCCAGAAATATTGCGGATTTTGCTAGACTTACACCACAAGCTAAAGTGACTGGGGACGATGTGGTTTCAATAAGTGGCCAGAACAACCGGTACAATGCCATTTATATTGACGGTGCCGTAAATAACGATGTGTTTGGCCTTGCAGCCAATGGTACGAATGGAGGACAAACTGGTGTAAGCCCTATCTCTTTGGATGCCATAGAGTCGTTCCAAATAAACGTTGCTCCTTTTGATGTTCGTCAGTCTGGTTTCGCAGGAGGTAGTATCAATGCTATCACCAAATCCGGTACTAACAAATTTATAGGATCAGCCTATGGTTTTTTACGAAACGAGAGTTTTGCAGGCAAGACTCCTGTAGGTTTGGTTGGTGAAGGTGAAGAAAGAGAAAAATTGGATGAATTTTCTGCAAAAACTTATGGAGTACGATTGGGCGGACCTTTAATTGAGGACAAATTGTTTTTCTTCGTCAATTATGAAAGACAGGAGAATGAAACACCACAACCCTTTAATATTTCATCATACAGGGGAGATGCTACGGCGGCAGATTTAGATAATTTGTCGAATTTTTTGGTGAACAATTATGGGTACAATCCGGGAGGTTATGCAAATAATACTTCTAGCTTGGAGAGTGATAAGTTGATTGCCAAAATTGACTGGAACATAAATGAGAAAAACAAACTTTCTCTTAAACATAGCTACGTGAAGGCCATTCAGTTTGATGCTCCTTCATCGAATACAGGATCTATTAGCTTTATCAATGGAGCAATCAATTTTGAATCCATAACAAATTCAACCGCTTTAGAGCTAAACTCTCAAATCGGTAGCAATATGTCGAACAATTTGGTAGTTGGTTATACAACTGTAAATGATGATAGAGATCCTGCAGGTAGTCCTTTCCCAGCGGTTCAGATTTTTGATGCGGCAGGGACTTCGATATTTTTTGGTTCCGAAGCATTTTCTACAGCTAATTTGTTGGAGCAGAAAATATTGACTCTTACCGATAATTTCCAAATTTATTCAGGAAGACATACTATTACTATTGGTACAAACAACGAATTCTCTTCTGCAAAGAACGTTTTCTTTCGTCAAAATTTTGGAGACTACAGATTTAATAGCCTCAGTGATTTCTTGAATGGTGAGTCTGCCAATAGATATCGGTATGGATATTCCCTTTTGGGTGGTTTTGGAGATGATTCCCAAGGAGCTGCAGAGTTTGATTTGTTTCAATTTGGAGTTTATGTACAAGATCAAGTGGATATTACTGATAATTTCAAATTGACTGTCGGAGCAAGAATTGATATCCCTTATTGGGAAGATGGTCTTGAAAATGAAGACTTCAACACAAGAACTGTTGCGTTGTTAGAAGCTGCAGGAAAAGACTTGCAAGGAGCAAGAGTGGGGCAAGGGATAGATCCGAATGCCCATTTTTCCCCAAGATTAGGCTTCAACTGGGATATAAAGGGAGATAGAACTACCCAAGTAAGAGGTGGTTTGGGAATATTTACATCCAGAGTTCCGTTGGTATGGCCCGGAGGAACATATAACAACAATGGTATTACTGCAGGATTTATACAGCTTACAGGAGATGCTGTTCCTGAATTTAACCCAGACCCTACCGGTCAATTGGCCATACCAGAACCCGGTACAGGATCTGTTGGTGGACAAATTGACCTATTTGCTCCTGATTTTAAGCTGCCTCAGGTATTCAAAACAAATATTGCAGTCGACCAAAGATTGCCGGGAGATATTATCTTTTCAGCAGATTTTATTTGGAATGACAATATTACAGCAGTTGCCTATGAAAACCTAAATCTTAGAGGTCCTCAGTTCATTACTACAGGAGCTGGATCAAGACCTAATTATGGTTATGCGTCTATAGACAACACTTATAGTGATATATATTTGGCCACCAATACAGGAGCAGGAAGTTCTTATAATATAACAGGTACGTTGTCAAAGAACTTTTACAGTCCAAAATTGGATATTACTGCCCAAGCATCTTATTCCTACGGAGAAGCAGATGGGATTTTAGATGGTACTTCTTCCCAAAACAGTTCCCAATTTAGAAACTTGGAAACGGTGAATGGATCAAACAGACCTGATTTATCTATTTCGGATTTTTCTCCTGGACATCGTGTAATTGCAAATTCTACTTTTGAGTTTAAATGGTCAGATAACCTTAAGACAAGATTGGGCCTATTTTACGAAGGAGCTGAAGGGTCACCATTTAGCTATGTTTACAACGGAAGTGGTTTATTATCCGATACAGGATCATTCTCTGCTTTGATTTATGTGCCTGCTAACGAAGCAGAGGCCAATTTGATTGATTCTGATGATCTGAGTGCAGCACAGCAATGGAGTGCATTAAATGCCGTTATCGAAGGAGATGATTACTTGAAAAGTAGAAGAGGAAAATTTGCGGAACGTAACGCTGACCGTTCGGATTGGACCCACATCATTGATTTGAAATTTGCACAAGAATTTGGAATCAAGTTTGGCGAGAACACTCACAAGTTGGAATTTACCGCAGACATCTTCAACTTTACCAATTTATTAAACAAGGAATGGGGAGTAAGAACCTTCTCTAACTTTAACCAAGTACAATTGTTGAATTTTGAAGGCTTTGCCGATGATGGTACGACACCTCAGTTTACTTTTGACCCAGGTGTTGAAGAGACAAGAAATATTATCGATGATTCTGGATTACAATCATCTAGATGGCAGATGCAGTTAGGGCTTAGATATAGCTTTAACTAGTATTGAAGAATTTTTTATAAACCCTGCCATTTGGCAGGGTTTTTTTATGCCCAAAATTCCGTATTTTTAGACACACAAACTATACCTAATGGAAATCATCAAGAACCTACACTCTTATTTGGCCTACGTGGTGCTGGCCGTTTTAGTAATTGCCGTTGTCAACGCCATAGCGGGCTGGTTGGGCAAAAAGGACTTCACCCTTCAAAAAGACCTTCGTATAAGCTTGTTTGCCCTTATTTTAAGCCATATTCAATTATTGGTAGGACTGTTGTTGTATTTCACCTCTGGGAATGGATTAAAGGCCGTTCAGACCTTGGGAATGGGCGGACTCAATGCTCCGGCAAGACTTTTGGCCGTAGAGCATCCATTTATCAATATTATTGCCTTGGTTTTAATAACTATAGGATGGTCCCGCCATAAAAAGTTTATGGAAAGCGAGAAAAAATTCAAGACCATTTCTATTTTTTACGGACTCGGATTGCTGTTGATCTTGAGCCGCATTCCTTGGACGCAGTGGTTTGCTTAATTTCATTCCTGCGAAGGCAGGAATCATATACAGTTTACTTCGTAAATTTTCCTTAAATGGTCACGTAATTAACCTCAGAGATAATTATGTGGTCTAGCAGCTCTATTTTCATTATTGCAGCGGCCTTCTCCATTCGTTCTGTAAACGCGATATCTGCCTCGTTGGGCTCCAAGTTACCGGAAGGATGTTTGTGACAAAGAATAATCTTCTTGCATTTTTTGGAGACAGGCATGCTTAAAACATCTCGCCTGCACTCGATGTGATTATTTGTTGGAAATCCATCATTTAACCACCTTAAATAAAAACAAATACGCAGGAAAGAGGTCGCTATACCCAGCCGTATAGGTGCCGCCCGAGTAGGTACGTAGCGGATACCCCTTAAACCGTTCTTCATCGTTTCGGATAAAAGCAGGTGCAAAAATACCCGCTTTCCAATATGTAAGTGTTGTTCGGTCTTCGGTCACCAAATTGGATGTCATGAATATTTGGTCGAACAAGTTCCACTTGTATCGGTAGGCCAACGAACCTATTCCTTTTTTAAACATAGTTTCCATGGGATTAAAAAGATTCACACTGTCCAATGCCCGTTTTTTACCCTTCGTTTTCAGTATTTTTTTCAAACTGTCATCAATGGGGTCATCGTTCAGGTCGCCCATCGAAATAATTTTGGCATCCAAATTCAATTCTTGGATGGAGTCAATAATTCGCTTGTTCAACAAAGCCGCACGAACACGTAAAGGTGAGCTTTTAGCGACTCCGCCCCTACGCGATGGCCAATGGTTCACAATAAAATGAATTTCTTCACCATCCATAGTACCACCGACCACCAATTGGTCAAGAGTATATTTCCTTTCGCTCTTATCATCAAAAAGCAATAATCTATGACTTTTAAACGACGATGGAATAAACGCTGCCTTTTTATAAAGTAGTGCCACATCAATACCGCGCGCATCAGGGGAATCAAAATGGATAATGTCATAATCCTTATCCCGTAAATTGGGATGTTGCACCAAATCTTCCAGCACATCCAGATCTTCGACTTCGCAAAGCCCCACAATGTCGGGAGAGGTTTTAAACGTTTCGGCACCAATTTGAGAAATAACTTTGGATAGGTTTTCCACCTTTTGCTGATACCGTTCCCGCGTCCAATGGTAACTGCCTTCAGGAGTGCGGTCATCATCAAAAGTGAGGGAGTCGTTTAGCGTATCGAATAGGTTTTCACAGTTGTAAAAAGCAATCGTTCTTAAGGTGTATGTCTTGGACTTTTGTCCATAAAGTGAGGTCGATATTAATACAAGTAGGCATATTAATAATCGCATTTTATTTTGATTTTGTAGCTAAAATAGGTGCAATTGTTGGCTTTTATAAAGTTTGTACAGCAATTGCAACCTCTTTTTATTAATTAACCTACAATAAGCTATGAGGCTAGCCATAGTATTGGCTGTGCTTTGTTGTTGTAAACTGCTGTACGCACAACAAAGTACCCGAGTTACAGGGCAATTGATGGAAAAGGCAAACAAATTGTCCATTTCCAATGCCAAAATTTCATTGGAAAACACTTTAAAAGAGTTTTCAACAGATTCCGACGGTAAGTTTGAATTCGACCTACCGGGTAGAGAAACAGAGACATTACATGTTTCCGCCCTGGACTTTATTCCCAAACGATTTTCGCTCCATTTGGATGGAAACCCGATTGATTTAGGTGTGATTTATTTGGAAAGGGACATTGCCCACGAACAGACAGACAACCTTATTTCCTTAACAGATGATGACTTCACCGAGGATCTTGTATTCACTTAAGAGGATTATAACAGTGCTATGGAGTGCGATGGCCCATGCGACTTATATAGCTTGGCCCACCTGGGCTTTTTTAACGCTTAATAAAAATGAAAATATTGAGAATGTATATCCGAGTTTTTTTGATTGGTCTTGGGTTGTTCGCTTGCGGGGAAAATTTAGGAGAGGGGGACGTTTATTACTATTCCATGGAAAATAAAAGTGGCAAACCTATTGTAATCAAAAGCTACAGATCTGATTTTCCAGATGTAACTCCTGAAATCACCAGTCTGGCCATCGATGAGAAATTGGAAATGGTGTTCAAGGACGGATTGCCTCCAATCGATGTATGTGTGTATGGAGATTTGACCGAGAATTTTGTGTTCACTCAAGAGGATTACAAAAACGCCATAGAGTGCTGTGGCACATGTAATTAAACTTGTTCGGTCTAGTTTCTAAAGGAATCAGGTTTTCAATAAAACTTAAATAAGAATGTTGTGGAAAGTAGATTCATTTAAACGGTATAAGTTTTATTACGTCAATACAATAAGCGAAACAAATTTATTAATGAAAAGTAGGCTTAAGGCATAAAAAAACCTGTGGTTTTGCTTGCAGGCTTTTCTGTTTAAACTTTACAGGGCTAAAACGCCTTATAGCTAAACTTTTGTCCACCCACAGAGGCATCGGCCATAAGACCAGCTTTGGGAAGTGCAAAAACGGCCACACCATCCTTATACTTGGCATTAAAGGCTATGCCCGATTTTAAGGCAACCGCAGAGGTTTCGGCTGCAAACTGAAACTTTTCGGTCTTAAAACGTTGCAGGTCCACCTCGGTTTCGAAGAAAATCACTTCAATGATGGCCTGTCCGCCTGCCTGTAGTCCAATGTTCAATTTTTTAAGGTCGGCCATTCCCACGGCATCACCGTTTTCATACACCACACCGTTACCGGATGCACCACCGATGATAAAACCACCTTTTCCAACATTGGGGAAGATTACGTAACCGGCAGAATTCTCAAAAAAGCCTTCCAAACTTGGACTTGTTTCCAGCAGTGTAGATTTTGCCTTTTCGGCGTCCGCCATTATTTTTTCATCCTTTCTGCTTTGGGCCGATATAGAAATGGCGAAAAGAAAAAGGGTCAGCATTACAACAGATTGTATACGTTTCATAGTGTTTCTTTTTTTGTTACTCAAAATTAAAGAAAGAACCCCTTCCAATCAGGAAAGGGTTTGCCAATTATTGTTAAGGAAAGCCTATAGTTTTCACATTACATTTCAGGAAAATCCTCGTCTTCCATAACCTCTTCCATCTGTAGCACGTGCCTTTCCATATGTCCTGCAATAAAAACAATGAGCTGGGCGGCATCAACAGTACCAAAAGGTAGTTTTGCGTAACGGTTTCTTAGATCATCCTCAGTGGTTTCAACATATTCCATAAGTTCTTGGCGAATGGCAAGCAACGCCACCAAGGTTTCCTCGGTAGAACCGTATTGGCCACTCGGTTCAAAGGGTTCGGAGGTCTTAACTTTTTGGCTTCGGTCCGCTACCATGGGCATAATCTGTCCATCCTTGAATACCAGAGAGTCTTTTAAGGAAGGATTGGGGCCGTCAGCAACACTTTTATGCACCGATTCAATGAACATTTTTTCGGTCAGGGCCAAGTGTTCCACATTCTCGGCGATAGACCAGGAAGTTGGATCTGGCTTGTAGTCGAGCTGTTCATCGGAAAGTCCATCGAGCACTTGTTTCATGTGTTCCCGTGTTTCCGTCAAATGTTTCATGATCCATTCTTTATCCTTTGGGTCAAGTCGGATTTCCGAATCCTGGGTAAAACTAAAAAATAGTAGAATGGCTAAAGGGAAGATTAATTTTTTCATTTGTAACAGTGTTTTTATGTTTTTGAGTACAGTCTCCTAATAGTTAGTACTTTAAAGATAGTTCAAATAGTAATATCAAATAATTAATTAACGAATGCATAAAGAAATTCTTAAATTTAGGAAAGCGTTAAAGTGCACCTGATATGGATAAGGGGCAGATGTTCTTAAAATAGATAACAGTTATTATTTAATAGTATTTTAATATTGATTATCTATTGTTGGAACAACGAATCGTATAACTTTACAATAGCTATTAATTAACACACAACTATAATATCATGAGCAAAGAATTGGCTAACGGAGCAGATGAGGGCATGTGCCCTTTTTTGAACGGCGAAATGAAACAAGTGGCCGGAAGTGGCACACAGAATGAAGATTGGTGGCCCAACCGACTCAAGTTGGAGATTTTGAGCCAGCATTCTGAAAAGACAAATCCATTTGGAGAGGAATTCAACTACGCTGAAGAATTTAAAAAACTTGATTACGCGGCATTGAAGAAGGACCTGTTGGATGTAATGACCGATTCGAAAGATTGGTGGCCAGCAGATTTTGGCAGCTACGCCGGTTTATTTATCCGTATGGCATGGCATAGTGCAGGAACATATCGTTCTGGAGACGGTCGCGGTGGAGGTGGCCGTGGTCAACAAAGGTTTGCGCCACTTAACTCATGGCCAGATAACGTGAGTTTGGACAAAGCCCGAAGATTGTTATGGCCCATCAAACAAAAATATGGTCAAAAAATATCTTGGGCGGATCTAATGATATTGGCAGGAAACGTAGCCTTGGAATCAACAGGCTTCCGCACTTTTGGCTTTGCCGGTGGTCGTGAGGACGTTTGGGAACCAGATCAAGATGTATATTGGGGAAGCGAAACCGAATGGTTGGCCCTTAGCGATACGCCAAATAGCCGTTACTCACACAACAAAGAGGAACGTGACCTTGAAAATCCTTTGGCAGCCGTGCAGATGGGATTGATTTACGTAAATCCAGAAGGCCCGGATGCAAATCCAGACCCGGTAGCTGCTGCACACGATATTAGGGAGACCTTTAAGCGTATGGCCATGAATGATGAGGAAACCGTAGCGCTAATCGCTGGGGGTCATACCATAGGTAAAACCCACGGAAATGGGGATGCGGAATTGGTAGGTGCAGACCCTGAATCAGAGGATTTGGCTTTGCAGGGATTAGGATGGGTCAATAAAAATGGCTCAGGAAAGGGCGCCCATGCCTTTACCTCTGGATTGGAAGTGACGTGGACCTCTACTCCGGTACAATGGAGCAACGATTTCTTTAAGTTCTTGTTCAAATATGAATGGGAATTGACCAAAAGTCCGGCAGGAGCTCACCAATGGGTGGCAAAGGATGCCGAAGCCATCATTCCTGATGCATTTGGAGGTCCTAACAAGAAACCAACAATGTTGACGACAGACCTGTCGCTTCGTTTTGATCCCGAATATGAAAAGATTTCCCGTAGGTTCATGGAAAACCCGCAAGCCTTTGCCGATGCGTATGCCCGTGCTTGGTTCAAGTTGACACACCGTGATATGGGTCCCCGTTCGCGTTACTTGGGTCCAGAAGTGCCAAAAGAAGAACTGGATTGGCAAGACCCGATTCCAGCCATAGATTATACCTTGGTTGATGCTTCTGATGTAAGAGCGTTGAAAGAAAAGGTATTGGCTTCCGGTCTTTCGGTATCCGATTTGGTGTATACCGCTTGGGCATCCGCTTCCACATTCCGTGGAGGTGATAAAAGGGGAGGTGCCAATGGAGCACGGATTAACTTGGAGCCTATGAACAGTTGGGAAGTCAACAAGGGCACAGGTAAGGTAATTACCGTGCTTGAAGGTATCAAAAATGAGTTCAATGACACTGCCAGTGGAGGAAAGAAAATCTCTTTGGCCGATATGATAGTCTTGGCCGGTACAGCAGCCGTCGAGAAAGCGGCTTATGATGCTGGTTCTTCAATTCAAGTACCATTTGCACCAGGTCGTAACGATGCAAGACAAGATCAGACCGATATTGAAGCTACCAATTATCTTGAGCCAAAGTATGATGGCTTCCGTAATTATGCCAAACAAGGGGTAAAGGTGCCTGCAGAACATCTGTTGGTGGACAAAGCTCAATTGTTAACTCTAACTGCTCCAGAAATGACGGCTCTAGTGGGTGGTCTACGTGTACTGGGAGCTAACTTTGATGGTTCCAAACATGGCGTGTTTACTGATAATGTAGGAGTGTTGAGCAATGATTTCTTTAAGAACCTGCTGGACATGTCCACGGAATGGCAAGCAACCAATGAAGAAAAATCGTTGTACGAAGGAAGTGACCGCGAGTCCGGTGAAGTAAAATGGACCGGAACGCGTGTAGACTTGGTATTTGGTTCCAACTCTATTTTGCGAGCCATTGCGGAAGTATATGCATCAGAAGATGGGAAGCAAAAATTTGTTAACGATTTCGTCGCTGCATGGACAAAAGTGATGAACTTGGACCGTTTTGATCTTGATTGATCATCAGCGGAAACAATAGAAAAAGAAAATTATGTTCAAAAGCTGTCATGACCTTTGGTTATGGCAGTTTTTTTATAACTTTCACATACCTATGAACAATAAAGAAGAACTCTTTAACCAGATACGAAACGGGAACTCACAAACTGTAGAGAACCTGTTGAACAACAACCCAAAATTCTTGGAAAGCAAAGATCAAAGAGGCTCTACCCCATTGTTGTTGGCCGCTTATTATGGGCATGAGGACATTGTACAATTCTTGCTCGACAAAGGTGCCACAGTAGATGCCTTGGATAGTTCCGGAAATACCGCGCTAATGGGCGTTTGCTTCAAAGGATACACGGATATCGCAAAAAAATTGATTGATGCCGGAGCCAATGTCAGTCAAAAAAATGCCATGGGAGCAACTTGTCTTATCTATGCCGTAACTTTCAATCGAAAGGATATCGCCGAAATGCTTTTAGAACATGGTGCGGATGCTTCCTTAAAAGACAATAGGGGAAAGACCGCCATGGACCTTGTTTTGGAACAAGGGAACACCGAGTTGGAAGAACTTTTAAAAAAATATTAGATGTCCACCACCTTGAACATTGCTTTGATTCAAACTGATTTGTACTGGGAAGACCCGGTAAGCAACCGTAAAATGCTTGAAGAAAAAATTGCAAGCATTTCAGGTGATGTGGATTTAATTGTTCTCCCCGAGATGTTCACCACAGGTTTTACCATGAAGCCTGAGAAGATATTATTGTCCGAAAGCAAGGGAACACTAGATTGGATGAAGAAAACTGCCCAACAACAGAAAAAGGCCCTTGTTGGCAGCATTATTTTTCAGGAAAACGGAAAGTTTTATAATCGGTTGTTCTTTACAGCACCGGACGGAACAGTTGAAACCTACGATAAAAAGCATACGTTCACATTGGCAGGTGAAGATGAGGTGTACGAAGCAGGCAACGAAAAACTCATTTTTGAATACGAAGGATTCAAGATTTGTCCCATGATCTGTTATGATCTTAGGTTCCCGGTTTGGTCCAGAAATGTAGAGGATTATGATGTGTTGATCTATGTGGCCAACTGGCCAAGTAAAAGAATCAATGCATGGGACACACTACTAAAGGCAAGGGCCATCGAAAACATGTCCTACTGTATTGGGGTAAACCGAACAGGAACCGACGGATTGGATTACGAATATCCAGGACATTCCGCGGTTTACGATGTACTTGGAGAGCCGTTGGCCTTTTCGCAGGATGAAGAAGTTCTGTATGCTACCTTGAACAAAGAGCATGTTACATCTACCAGAAAGCAACTACGATTTTTAGAAGACCGCGATAACTTTAGTTTGATAGGATAAAGGTTTCCTCCTTTTCCCAATTGGCCCTGATTTCAATTGTTCCGGGATAGTAGCTGATTTCTTCTGGCTGCCTTTTTTCAAGATAGTTTCCAGTATCCAATTTACCATTTCCGTTCTCATCAAATATAACACGGGCGATATAATTCCCCGGATTCAAATTGTTGAACTCGAAAGATTGAGGTTCGGTGGCAAGTATCTCACGCTGTACCTCGCCCTTTTCATTGGTAAGCTGTACAATCACCGGGTAATTGACATTACCGCTCAAAATCATTGTTAAATTACCATAATCCGCAAAGCTGCTAGTAGATAGGTTATAGGCCAAAGAATCGTTTTGGATGCCAAAGAAGTCCGTTATCGCGCCCGGTAACAACGAAAAGGAATATTTTTGGTTGGGCTCCGTTTCAAAATCAAAATCTATCTTATTGCGGAGGGTATCCAGTTCGTAAGTATAGGTCGCAGGAATGGAATCGCTCACCATGAGGGATATATTGCTGGTGTCCATAGCTACGATCGGCGTATTGGCCAAAATGCTGAAGGTATCCTCAAAATTGAATTTTCCGTTCACCGACGCGGATAGTTTTAATGAATCCATGGGCAAGTTTCGCATTTTTACCGTGAACGTATCCAACACCTGAACCTTATCATTCCTTACCGTAAAAATAATGGAATCCAAATCCGTTGGGGTAAACCAATAATTCAAGGTGTCCTTGTCCCTTTCCTTTAAGATGGTCGTACCCACCGAGTCGGGCAATGTTGTTAGGGTTTCAATAACCATGTCCCTATAATCGCCTTGATAGCCAAATATGATTTTGTTGTTCGCCGCCAAACTGGGCACAGAAGGTTTGTAATTCAATTGCTCTCGGAACAGGTTTAGGCCATAAATCGAATCGGTCGGTAGCGTGATGGTATCCTCAATAAAACCAATTTTATCCTGTCCTTGGTCGAACATATTGTTTTTGTTCACATCTTTCAATCCGAACAGGGCATACTTTCCTGCCTTTAAGTTCCTGAGCTCAAAAAATGGAAGACTATCACCCGTGTTGGTGATGTATAAGGGTGGTTGTTTGTAAATAGTGGAATCGGTGTAAGCACTGTCAATTTCATACAGCATTACACTGATAAACTCATCTGCTTTTCTGTTTATCGCATCTTTTACCGCGCCGCTCAAGGTGAGAGAGTCCAAATAATCCCCGGTAGAGAACACATAGCTCAAAAAACTATTGGGATTGCCTTCGTTGTTGTCTACAATACTTTGTCCAAAATTAATGGTGTAAGTAGTGTTTTCGCGGAGCGTATCCTTAATTGTCACTTCAATATACCTACTTGGCCCTCCCATGGGAGATATAGTGGCCGGGTTTTTAAATGGAGGTGAAACTACCAATTGGTTTTGCACATCTTCCAGTTTGATGAGCTCATCAAAATAGAGGCGTATTTTTGTTGCCTTAAAATTCGTACTGAAGTTCTCAGGTTCCGCCCGTACCAATTTAGGAGGTGTAATATCTTTGGGCCCACCGCTTGGGGAACCTCGTTTGGCACATTGCCAAAGGGCAAGCACCATAAAGGTGACAAAAAGAAGTCCCAACAGTTTTTTTAAGTACACCATGCCTAAAAATAATGAGGAACAAAGAAACAACTAATTTGAAAACTTGGGCATCGCATTAATAAATTTTAACCCTCTGGAACAACGGCCATGGTCAATACCGAAACCGATACGTCCTTTTGTTGGAGAAGTGTTCTTGTACAAGATTCAATGGTGGCTCCAGTGGTAATCACATCGTTCACCAAGAGCACATGTTTAAATTTCCGGTGGTTTGATGCATTCAGAGTAAAAGCATCCTTTGAGCTTTCCCAACGGCTTTGCCGATTCTTTTTGGTAAGGGTCTTTATGTTTTTTGTTTTGATCAGCCAATCATCGCAATAAGTCGCGCCAATTTGCTCTGCAATGGTTTTGGCAAACAGTGCCACTTGGTTGTAACCGCGTTTTTTCAGTTTTTTTTCGATGAAGCGGTACAGGTACTACGGCATCAACATTTTTAGTTGCCCGTTTTCCATTAAAAGAGCACCGCACCATTCCCCAAAAAAACCTCCGATCTCTTCCTGATTCTTGTACTTTAACCAGTGCAATAAATTTTTAACAAGGCCATTTTTTGTGAAAAAAACAAAAGAAGCAGCCTTTTTTATCGGAATTCTACCATAAAATCTACGGTCCACTGCATTTTCTTCCAGATAGTTATGATCGGTGAGAGGCACATCATGTCGACAAACGGCACACAAAATACGTTCTCCACTAAATAATTGGGCATTACATCCAAAACATACCCTTGGCAATAGGATGTTGTTAATCTCGTTTATTATCTTAGCCAACCTTTTTGGTATCAAATCTTATACAATTTAGAGTAGTCTGTCAACCCCATGAACTCCCAAGATAATAATTTCAACTACAAAATTATCTTCGCCGCAATGGCAGCGGTCATCGTGGGTATACTTATAGCCTTTTATTACAGCTATGCACAGTCCAAAAACCAAATGATCTATCTAGAGGAGGAAAAGGGACTTTTGGTAAAAGATTTGACATTGATGCGGGCCGAGGTCGACCGGTTATCGGGATTGAACGAGGTGAATGAAATTGAACTACAGACCTCACGTTTTCGGGTACAGGAACTTTTGGATTCCGTGGGACGTTTGAACTTTAGTATCACCAAGCTAAAGGATACCAGGAAAGAACTCAGAAAATTGGAATTACGTTTTGACAGCCTTAAACTGAAAAATAACTTTTTGAGGTACAACAATAGTTTGTTGGCCAGCAAGTACGATGAAACCATAAAGCAGTTGGATGAGCTCCGTGGCAAGGCGAACAATATGCAGCGGACGGAATCTTTGCTGAGGGAGACCAACAAAGAGCTCTCCCGGGAACTCCGAATCAAAAGTTACCTCAAATTGCAAGATGCTGAGGGCAGTGGATTCAGGTTAAGGGCGGGCAGGCCCATCAAAACGAACAAAGCTTCAGTGATCGAAAAGTTAAGAGGGTGCGTCACCATTTTAAGCGATCCCGACTCCAGAGGGGACATCAAGGTGCTCTATTTACAGTTTTTGGACCCCAATATGGCCATTATCGAGGACAACGCCAATACCATTTCCGTAAGTGGGAACACCTACAGCAAAAAAGTGGAGATTGTCTACACAGGAAAGGAAATCAGTATTTGTGATGCCATTACGGTGCCAGAAGGCTCATTGGTAGAAGGAATTTACACCTTAAATGTATTTGAGGACGAAAGATTGTTGGCTTCGACGGAATTTCAGCTGAAATAGCATACTTCTTTTTGGGTAAAATTCTATTTTTGCCCAATGGCAAATCAGGAAGACATTTTTAAGAAGGTAATCTCCCATGCGAAGGAGTACGGTTATGTATTTCAATCCAGTGAGATTTATGATGGACTTAGTGCAGTTTACGACTACGGTCAGAACGGTGCAGAGCTAAAAAAGAACATTCGTGAATATTGGTGGAAGGCCATGGTACAGCTCAACGAGAACATCGTGGGCATTGATGCGGCCATTTTTATGCACCCCACCACATGGAAGGCTTCGGGCCACGTGGATGCCTTTAACGACCCGTTGATAGATAACAAGGATTCCAAAAAAAGATACCGTGCCGATGTCCTTATCGAGGACTATGTTGCCAAAATTGAAGCTAAAATCGATAAGGAAGTTGCCAAAGCGGAAAAACGTTTTGGCGATAGCTTTGATAAGGAACAGTTCTTGGCCACCAACCAAAGGGTGATGGATTACCAGGAAAAGGCCGATACCATCTTAAAACGTATGGGTAAATCCCTTGCCAATGAAGATTTGGCGGATGTAAAGGCTTTGATAGAGGAATTGGAGATTGCCTGTCCACTTTCGGGATCAAAGAACTGGACCGACGTAAAGCAATTCAACCTGATGTTCGGCACCAAGTTGGGAGCTTCCGCAGATAGCGCCATGGACCTGTACCTTCGTCCAGAAACCGCACAAGGTATATTTGTCAATTTTTTAAATGTACAAAAAACCGGAAGGATGAAGATTCCGTTCGGGATTGCCCAAACCGGTAAAGCCTTCCGTAACGAGATTGTAGCTCGTCAGTTCATTTTCCGAATGAGGGAGTTTGAACAGATGGAAATGCAATTCTTTATAAAACCGGGTACCCAAATGGAGTGGTACGAGGCTTGGAAAGAAAAACGAATGAAATGGCATCTATCGTTGGGAATGGGCGAGGACAATTATCGCTTCCATGATCATGAAAAATTGGCCCACTACGCCGATGCCGCGGCCGATATCGAATTCAAGTTCCCATTCGGATTCAAGGAGTTGGAGGGAATCCACTCCCGTACCGATTTTGACTTGGGCAAGCACGAGGAATACTCAGGTAAAAAACTACAGTATTTCGACCACGAAGAAAACCAGAGCTACACCCCTTATGTCTTGGAAACATCCATAGGATTGGACCGTATGTTCTTGGCTGTGTTCTCCAATTCGTTACAAGAAGAGGAACTGGAAAATGGTTCCACACGTACCGTACTTAAAATTCCAGCTGTGTTGGCTCCGAACAAGGTTGCTGTTCTACCATTGTTGAAACGTGACGGATTACCAGAAGTTGCTCAAAAATTGGTAGATGAGTTAAAATGGGATTTCAATGTGGATTATGATGAAAAGGATGCCGTAGGGCGTCGTTACCGTCGTCAAGATGCGGCAGGAACACCGTTCTGTGTGACGGTGGACCATCAAACATTGGAAGACGATACCGTAACCATTCGCCACAGGGATACCATGGACCAAAAACGCGTAAAACTTTCAGAGGTGAAAGACATCATCTCCAAAGAAGTGGACATGCGGTATTGGTTGCAGAAAATATAGGCTAGGCTTTCAAATTTTCTAAATGATGTCATGTCGAGTGCAGTCGAGACCGGTTCTCAGCACTTAGGTAATGACCTTTCGACTTTGCTCGACATGGCATGTATTGTAATCTGGGTCGTTAAAACAATCCCGTAATTTCCCCTTCATCATTAATGTCGATACCTTCAGATGAGGGTCGTGTTGGTAATCCTGGCATTCGCATAATGTCTCCTGTGATGGGTATTAGGAAGCCGGCTCCGACCGCTATTTCAATTTCCCGAACGGTAATGATAAAGTCTTTGGGCCTGCCCAAAAGTTTTGGATTATCGGATAACGATTTTTGTGTTTTTGCGATGCAAATGGGCAGTTCATCCAAACCTAAGTCGGTTATTTTTCTGAGGTCGGCTTTGGCCTTTGCCGTGTAGTCCACATACTCTGCACCGTAGATTTCAGTGGCAATGGTCGCTATTTTGTCCTTTACACTGGATTTCCAATCGTAAAGTGGTTTAAATGCCGAAGCTCCCGACTCCACAATTTCAATGACCGCTTTGGCCAGCGCCTCGGCTCCTTCACCTCCTTTGGCCCAAACATTGGCCACGGCCACCCGAATTCCTTTGGATGCCGCCAATGCTTTGACT
This sequence comes from Flagellimonas aurea, assembly GCF_017313785.1. GTDB lineage: Bacteria > Bacteroidota > Bacteroidia > Flavobacteriales > Flavobacteriaceae > Flagellimonas > Flagellimonas aurea. Next base: position 179,078 of record NZ_JAFLNL010000001.1, on the reverse strand, counting down.
ATGGCAATCTCTTCCTCCGTGTCCGATACAAATTTGTTGATGGCGATTACAGACACCATTTTAAACTTACCGATGTTCTCCAAATGCTTTTCCAAATTGGGGAGCCCTTTTTTCAATGCTTCCACATTAGGTTCCGTCAACGATTTCAAATCAGCTCCTCCGTGATATTTTAGAGCTCGAATTGTAGTAGTGAGTACCACTGCTTTTGGAGTTAGGCCAGCACTTTGACATTTGATATCAAAGAATTTTTCGGCCCCTAGGTCAAAACCAAAACCAGCCTCCGTGACGGTGTAATCAGAATAGGACATTCCCATCAAGGTGGCAATTACGGAATTGGTGCCCTGGGCAATATTGGCAAACGGCCCACCATGGATAATGGCAGGGTTACCTTCGATAGTCTGAACCAAATTGGGCTTAATGGCATCTTTGAGCAGTGCCGCCATGGCGCCTTCGGCTTTCAGGTCCTTGGCATAAATTGGTTTTTTGTCGTACGTGTAGCCAATAAAAATATTGCCCAAACGATTTTTAAGATCCGTAAGGTTTTGCGCCAAACAGAGAATGGCCATGATTTCTGATGCGGCTGTAATATCGAATCCCGTTTCCCGGGGCACTCCCGAGGTTGTACCGCCAAGCCCAACGATTACATGGCGCAACGAACGGTCGTTCATGTCCATCACCCGCTTCCAACCTATGGTTCTGGGGTCAAGAAGCAAGGAATTGGTCTTGCTTTGGATATTATTGTCAATGATTGCAGATAAGAGATTATGGGCTTTTTCGATGGCTGCAAAATCGCCCGTAAAATGAAGGTTGATATCTTCCATGGGCAACACTTGGGAATAACCACCGCCGGTGGCACCTCCTTTTATCCCAAAAACCGGACCGAGGGAAGGCTCGCGCAATACTACGGTAGATTTTTTGCCCAAGCGGTTCAAACCTTCAGAAAGGCCAATGGACATGGTGGTTTTTCCTTCTCCAGCGGGCGTTGGCGAGATGGCCGATACCAAAATAAGATTGCTGTTCTGTGCTTTTTCCCGATTTATGGCATTAAGCGGAAGTTTTGCCTTGTATTTCCCGAACATTTCAATGTTTTCAGGGTCGATACCAAATTTTTCGGCGATGGAGGAGATATGCTTTAACGAAACGCCTTTGGCGATTTGTAAATCTGTCATAGTGAATTCTTATATGTACATGGAAAAGAATTTCCAAAATGAATATACAAGATACCATAATCGGTTGAGTAAAACTATGATATTTGTGCGTGTGGTGGAGCTATTCCACCCGTTTGCCCTCTGTGGTAAAGGAGAGTCCTTGCTGGCCAGAGGTGGAAATCATGACACCTTCAAAATAGGGTTCGTGGGAAGAGGGCTTAATGGACCATTGGAATAGAAAGTTGGCTCCTGTTCCTCCGGAACGGTCCTTTTCATCAATCACAATTTCTACCGTTTCCATCGGTTTAATATAGATGGTTTCATCAAAATATGTCCTGATGGGGTTGCCCTTGGTATCAAAATACTCTGCCTTATTGATGTAAATCGTGTCCCTTAGATTGGTGTTGCGCATGCTTATGGTGCTCGTTAGGTTGTGGGTACGGTGTTCCGTTTCACTGTAAATTTCGGAGTATACGGATAGGTACGATGTTCCACTCATCAAAGAGTCTTGAACTGAGATGGTAGCAGTTCTGTTGCTCCAGTTCACGGGGTCAATGGAGCTGACCTCTTTCTGTGTTTTTTCGGTACAGGAAAAAATCAATAGTAAAACTATAAGAGAGACAAAATTTCTAATCATATACTTGGCAAAAGTATAACTAAGATACGGATTACGGACAAATGCCTTGTAACGTATGGTCATTGTTTTGGTAAACGACTTTCCCTAACACTTTGAAATGGACAAAAAGATTTTTTATTTCTTCTTGATAGGGACCCAAAACTCCTCTTCAGATTCTGGATGCTCTCCTTTGTACATTTCGCTCATTAAGGCAAAGTAAGGACGGCTGTCCATTTCGTATTCCGAATTCGGAAGCCATTCTCCATACATGTATTTGAAGGCCCCCTTCGCTTCACTTGGCTTTCCTTTATACGGGAAAACGGCATATAATCCTTCGGGGACGGTCAAACTTTCCATGCCCTCGGGTATTTCTTCAATTTTCGAAACTGCAATGGCCGCCCATCTTTCAAACTGAAGGGTTGGGTCAAAACTTTGAAAAAATGTGGTGGTGGGATAGATTTCTACGGCATAGCTGTCATTGTTGACAACATGGTTTATTTCTTTTTTACGGGGAGAAAAGCCCTGCCATAGTTCAAAGATGTTATTGTTGGCAAAGGAGGTGATTGATTTTTTCCCGACCAATATGGTTTTGGGCATTATTTCTATTCGTGGCTGCATGAAATTTTATTTGATTTTGGAATTCTCCTCAATTCTAAACCTAATAATTTGTTCAATAAGGTCAAAAGGAATGGGTCGGTCTAAAGGAAATTGTACGGAACCTTTCCCTTGTTTGTATTTAGAAAGTTCATTTTGAAATGCCTCATGTCCAGAAGGTGTCGCATAAAAACCAATATGATTTTTGTACCCTGCAAAGTATACGAGCGGCTTTCCGTTGGTTTTATAACCTGGCATACCATAGGCAATTTGCTCTATGGCTTTAGGCGCTGTTTTTTTAATGATAGCCCGTACTTTTTGAAGTTGCCGTTGAACCTCTTCGGGGAATTTGGAAATGTATTCATCTATTTCATTCACGGTCAGCTTGTTTTGGGTCTTAAATATAGGTCAAAAGCGTCAATCTGAAACTAGAAGACATAGTTCAATTGTAGGCCTCCAAAATAATTTCGTCCATTTCCAGGATAGTAATATCTAGGTTGTGCCCCTCCAAATCCAACCGCGTTGATCAATACGGACTGAGCATAGTTGGTATCAAAAATATTGTTGATGCCAGCATTAACCCCTAGTGTTATACTGGACAAAAGCGATGTGCGGAACCCCAATTTGGCGTGGAATACGTTAAAGGAATCACTGTTGATGGAATTGGAATCCGTCATGGGAATTTCGTCCACGAACTGATGTGTCAAGTTCAATCGTAGGCCATTGGAATGCCTAAAATCAATGCCCGAGCTCAGTCGATGCTTTGGAACACCCGTAAGCGGATTACCGGAATAATCGTTATCATCATCTACAAAATCCACGAAACTGTGGTCGTTCAGTGTGTAGCTGATATAGGGGGCAAAAGTGATGGTCCGAGCCATTCTTGCTTTGTACTGTAGTTCCATTTCCAACCCTTGGTGACGTGTTTTTCCCGCATTTCTTCCTATGTATTGGTCCTCACCGATCCGTTGGGCCACCAACAGGTTCTTCACATCCATTCGGTATGCCGCAAGGTTGACCGATAGTTTTTTATGAAGTAGCATCAATTCGGTGCCAAGCTCATAGTTCGTTCCTGTTTCTTGGGCAATGTCCGGGTTGATGGCACCACTAGGGGTCAACGTCTCTTCTAAACCTGGGTTGGAAAACCCCCTGCTGACATTGGCATAGATGCTCCCATTTTTGATTTGATAGGAGAGTCCTAGATTTGGAAGCAATATGGCATCAAAATCACGTTTGGCCGAGGCATTCCCCGCTCCTTCGCCGAAGAGGTCCCTGAAATCATAATGGGTCTTGTTCCAGTTGAGACCCAGTTGGCCGGAGAGTCTTTCAGTGATGGGATAGGAGAGGGTTCCAAACAGGTTGAACTGTCTCCTAAATTCGGAATTGTCGCTAAGTTGTGAGCCTTGCAGGCTACCATTGCCATTGTTTTCCTCATAAAGATTCTCAAAAGTGCCCCAATGGTACTCGTCCCTATAGAACTCGCCCCCAAAACTGATATCCGCCTTTCCCCAATTGCCCGCAAAACGGCTTCTGAAACCATAGCCATTGGTGAATTCGTCCAGAATGTCAAATGGTCTAGGTTCGTAATGGTCCAAATAGGTATAGAAAATACTGGTAGTGTTCTGTAACTGCTCCGAAAATTGATAGGTATGCGATAGGCCCGTCAAAATATACTTGTTGGCTTCGTAACCCTGCGATTCTAACCAGTTTGATGGTGCCCGCGTAGGATCTTCTTCAAAATCGGTCAAGTTGATTGAGCTCGGGATATGCGCCGTGTAGTCTATATAGTTGACCAAAAGGGCAAGACTGCTTTTTTGTCCGGTCCGTAACTTGGTGTTCAAGAGCAGTCCGTCACGTTGGAACTGGCTGTTCTGGCGGTAGCCATCAGTTTCCAAATGGTTATAACTAAGGGATATGTCAAGGCCATTTTCCGAATGGGAGAAGGTCAGGTTGTCTTTGAGCATGTTGTAAGAGCCTATCGTGAACGAATTGATGAGCTGGGTCCTATCTTGAACAGATGCCTTGGTATCCAGTAAAATGGCACCACCCAGATTGGCCCCGAATGCAGATGCCTTTGGACCTTTAATTACTTCTACCGCGCCTAGATTCTCAAAATCGTAGGCCTCGATGGTCGAGGAACCCGTTCCATTGGTCACAGGGATGCCGTTAAAATACATTCGCAACTTGTTGGTACCATAAGGGGTTCTGGCCCCCATGCCCCGTACGGTAATCCGGTTGGTGTTGATGGCTCCCGAAAGAATGTAGACCCCGGAAATCAGGTTGATGGCCGATGGAATATCGATAGGGTTGAACCGTTCAAAAGTTTGCCCCGCTATTTTGGAGGAGACCGTTATGCCCGTAGCTTTTTTGGGGATGGCATCCTGGGTCAGCACCACCTCGTCCAAACGGGTAATGGAATCGTTCTGGGTATCTTGTGCTATCATGTCTGCCATGATGAGCAGAAATAATATACAGGGTAAATATTTCATAGAATGTAGGGGAATCGTTGGCAAAACAGATTATTTTTCGAGTAAGATGGTAACTCCTTTTTCAGCACTTTTACGAGCGGCATCCAAAATTTCAATAACCAGCATATTGTTTTCTAAAGAAGAAAGGTCAAACGGGGCCATACTGATAGAACCGTTCACTACGCCTGCCAAAAATGAGAAGCCATCAGTATAGGGAGCAGGTCTTTTGGGAAGGGTCATTTTCTCTTCTTGAAAGCCATCATACCCTTCGGCCATACGAATTCTTAGTTCTTTGCCGTTGTCCGCATAGATGGCTCCTGTTAGCCCGTACAGTTCCATATCTTTTCTTCCTATGGGCCAGTTCCAAGAAGGCTCCAAAATGGCCTGTGAATCATCGTAGGTGAGGATGATGGTCGCATCATCATCAACTTTTGGATTATTTTCCGATTGCATTTGCTGTGTCACGGCGGTAACGGTATTGGGTCTTTCACCTTTTTTGAGCCATGTCACCAAATTGGCTCCGTAACAACCAAAGTCCGTTATGGCACCTCCTCCATTCAGAATAGGATCTTGGAGCCACTCCAAAAACTCTTCGTTTACACCAATTTTCACTGGCCCTCGATGACCATCACGTACAATCACTTTTCGTAGTGCTCCAATTTTTCCATTGTCCAAAAGATCTTTTGCCCGGTGGTTGGTAGGGTACCATGTTGTTTCGTAATTGGTGAGTAAATGTATGTTGTGTGCCTCGGCCAGGTCTTTCATCTTTTTGGCATGTTCCATACTAACGGCCAAAGGCTTTTCCACCATTACATGGATTCCTTTTGGTGCGCAGATTTGAACTACTTCCAGATGATCATATATGTTGCCAAAAGCGGTCACCGCCTCTGGCTGGGTGACAGAGATCATTTCTTCCAAACTGTTGTAGACCAGATCCATGGAAAGCCCATATTGATCAATATATTTTTGGGCAAGTTCGTGATTGGGCTCGGCAATGCCGACAATTTTTATATCTCCAATATTTTTACGGCCTAAAATAGAATGTACGTGGGTGTGAGTGAGTCCCGCAATCCCAATTTTAAGAGGGTTTGATTGGCCAAATAGGGATGTGTTTGCAAAAAACAAACAAGACAAAAAGAAAAAGACTGATCGTGCCATATGGATTACGGGGATTTTAATGCTATAAAAATAGTAACTAATTGTTAAGTTCAAGTTTGCCCAACAAGGTGTCGGTATCCATGATGGTTGCGAATTCATCCTTTAAGTTGGCGAGTTCCGAATGAAAAATTACCTCGGCACTGTAGGGATTGCCATCATATCCTATTTTATCAAAGGCAGCTGTGGCATCAGAAACCAAAATCACATGGAAACCTAAATTGGAGGCCATTCGGACCGATGTGGAAATGCAGTGTTCAATGGTCAATCCTGCAATTACCACATCTGTTATGTTCTGTGCTTTTAGACTTGCCTCCAAATTTGTTCCAATGAATGCGCTGTTCACATTTTTTTCAAAAACAGGTTCGTTGATCAACGGGCGTACCTCGGGATGGAAATCGTTACCCATTTTGTTGGGATATAGGGGTGAATCAATATTGGATGAATTATGCTTTACATGAAAAACGGGCAAACTTTTTGTTCTGAAAAACCGTAATAACTTCCCACAATTTTTTTCAGCATCCAAATTGTTTCGCTCAGTGCCATAAAAAGAAGTTTCTTCAAGCCCTTTTTGGACATCGATTAAAACAAGTGCGGTCATGAGGATGAATTTTGTCTAAAATTAAGGGAAATCTTTAAGAATGTAGACCGTTGTAATTTACATTGATGGCGCCATTGGAAAAATCAATTTTAGGGAGCCGTCTACAATAACTATTTTTGGACAAATTGAATCAAATGAAAATCGCATCATACAATGTTAACGGAATCCGTGCCGCAATGAACAAGGGTTTCGTGGATTGGCTACAAACAGTTTCACCCGATATTATTTGTCTGCAGGAAACCAAGGCCATGGAAGAACAGGTGGACACGCAACTTTTTGAAGAAGCCGGGTATCCCTACCACTATTGGTTCAGTGCCCAAAAAAAAGGGTATAGTGGTGTGGCATTGCTTTGCAAAGAACAACCTGACCATGTTGAATTTGGAACGGGCATCGATTACATGGATTTTGAGGGAAGGAACATTAGGGCCGATTATGGCGACCTTTCCATAATGAGCATGTATCTTCCCTCTGGCACCAACATCGACCGTTTGGACCACAAATTGATGTATATGGCCGATTTTCAAAAATATGCCGATGAACTCAGAAAGGAACGCCCCAACCTGATTGTTTGTGGTGATTATAATATTTGTCACGAAGCCATTGATATCCATGATCCCGTCCGTAACAAGAACGTTTCTGGATTCTTGCCGGTGGAACGCGAATGGATCGGAAACTTTATTGATAGTGGCTTTATTGATAGTTTTAGGCATTTCAACAAAGAACCGGACAATTATACGTGGTGGAGCTACCGTGCCAATGCAAGGGCCAATAACAAGGGTTGGCGTTTGGATTATGGTATGGTTGCAGAGCCATTGAAGGACAGGTTAAAGCGTTCGGTAATTTTATCCGAAGCAAAACATAGCGACCATTGTCCTATCCTGCTGGAGGTGGAAAAGTAACATTGTGGTTAAAGACCGATAATTTTGTTTCAGTACCTTTAGGCGTCCTAAACTTGTAAAAAATGAAATATACCAGAATCCCACATACCGATATCCGCATATCCAAAATTTGCTTGGGCACCATGACCTGGGGACGTCAGAACAACGAAGATGAAGCCCATGAACAAATGGATTATGCGCTGGATGAAGGAGTGAATTTCTTCGACACGGCTGAATTGTATCCGGTTCCGGCAAAAAAGGAGTTGTATGCCGTAACCGAGGAACTTATTGGGAACTGGTTCAAAAAAACAGGAAACAGGGATAAAGTAGTGTTGGCCTCCAAGATTGCTGGACCGGGACATGCTGCAAACCATATACGCAGTACAGGTTTTAGCAAGGAATCCATTGTCAGTGCCGTAGAGGGCAGTCTGAAGCGGTTGCAAACGGATTATATTGATCTATACCAGCTCCATTGGCCGGAGCGGAACACGAATTATTTTGGACAGCGGGGATACAATGCCCATGCGGTAGATGTTTGGGATGATAATATTCACCAAGTTTTGGAAACACTGCGTGATTTAATTGCCGAAGGTAAAATTCGCCATGTGGGATTGTCCAACGAAACACCTTGGGGAAGCATGCGTTATCTTGAAGAGAGCAAGGTCCATCAATCTTTGCCCAGAATGATGACCATTCAAAATCCATATAACCTCTTGAACCGTTTGTTCGAGGTAGGACTTTCCGAAATTTCCATGAGGGAACAGATTGGGCTTTTGGCATACTCTCCCCTTGGATTCGGAACATTGAGCGGAAAATATCTTACCGAGATTCCACCGAGAAAGGCGAGGGTGACCTTGTTCCCAAATTACAGCAGATATAGTGGTGATACAGCTGTTGCTGCAACAGAACAATATGCAGAATTGGCAAAAACACATGGTTTGAGCATGGCCCAAATGGCATTGGCCTTTGTAAATACCCGACCCTTTTTAACAAGTAATATTATAGGTGCCACGAGTATGGAGCAGCTCAAGGAAAATATTGAAAGCATCCATGTGGACCTTTCCGATGAGGTATTGGAGGGCATTGAGGAAATCCACAATGCTATTCCGAATCCGGCGCCCTAGTTATTCCAAAGCGTAAGCACGGTATTCATCACCGGAAGGGGTGCCCATTTTACCGCCTCCACAGGAAATCACCACGTATTGTTTGCCATCAACTTGGTAGGTAATCGGTGTGGCATATCCTCCTGAGGAAAGCTGGTCTTCCCAAAGCTTTTTTCCCGTTTTCATATGGAACGCTCGTATTTTCTCATCCTTGGTAGCTGCAATAAAAAGCACGCCACCTTTAGTGACAACGGGTCCCCCATAATTTTCAAGCCCTGAAACGGGATTGTTGGGGTCGTCTAGACTTTCTTCATGTCCCAAAGGTACTGTCCACAAGTATTCGCCCGTATTAAGATCGATGGCGTTCAAAGTTCCCCATGGCGGTTTTACCACAGGAAAGCCTCTATCGTCCTTGAACCTAGCAAAGCTCGAAATGGAATACGGTACCTCTATTTTTGTATTTTCCACCCTGTGGTCCTTGGCTTCTTCCATACCAACTAAAAATTCGGTGATGGCATTGGTTTCTTCTTCGGAAAGATTTGGCATGCCTGGCATGGCGCCTCGGCCTTTTTGGATAATGGTTTTTATCGAGTCGGTTTCCAACCTTAGCTTCACATTTTGAAGTTCAGGGATTCCGTTCAAACCTTGCAAATCGCCACCATGGCATCTGGCGCAGTGAATTTGCGCCAAACTTTGGCCAACGCTTGAGCCTTCCGACCCGTCACCAACTTCTTTCATTTTAATGATCCAAGCCATCTCGTTGGCATTTACATACATTACACCATCACGGGGGTCAAGTGCAGCCCCGCCCCATTCGGCACCACCATCGGCCCCTGGAAATAGAATCACTCCGGTGGTATCCATAGGGGTAAATTGCCCTTGTGATGTAATGGAGTTGAATTTTTCTAGCACGGTGGGTGCTTTATCGGTTTCGTTGCCTGGCACCAAATCATCTACAAAGGCGGTTCGATTCGGTGCATATAAATCGTTTTCTGTTAAAATCTGTCATGCAAATGGCGCAGGTTTTAATGGCAATGGTTGTGTTTCAAATGCTTTTTCTCCAATCAATTTGGAGCTGGGATAGGCTTTTTCCTCGATGGGGAACAGAGGTTCTCCCGTGATTCTGTTGAACACAAATACATGACCGCTTTTAGTAACCTGAGCAACGGCAGGGATGGTCTCTCCGTCCCTAACGATATCAACTAAATTGGGTGGTGCGGGCAAATCGCGGTCCCAAATATCGTGGTGCACCATTTGATAATGCCAAATCCGCTCACCTGTGTTTGCGTTGAGTGCCAATAGGGAATTGGCAAAGAGGTTGGACCCTTCGCGGTCGCCCCCGTACCAATCAAACGCTGCTGAACCGGTGGGAATGTAGACAATGCCTTGATCGTTGTCCAATGCCATGCCGGGCCAGCTATTAGCGCCACCAACCTTTTTGTATGCCTCGGCAGGCCACGTATCGTAGCCAAACTCACCGGGTTGTGGAATGGTGTGGAATGTCCATAAAATTTCACCGGTGAGCACATTGTAGGCGCGAATGTGTCCCGGAGAAGAGCCAGGTCCTTCGCCCACTCGGGTGCCCTGAATCAAAATGTTTTTAAAAACCGCCCCCGGTGCATTGGAGACCACGGACAATTTGCTCGGGTCTCTGTCCAAGCCTTTCCTAAGGTCTATACTGCCGTTATCGCCAAAACTTGAAATGGGTTGGCCCGTTTCAAGTTTGATGGCATACAATTTTGGACCCGATGAGAAAAAGATACGACTGGGTTCCTTGCCATCAGATTTCCAATAATTTAATCCGCGGTTGAGCCCCAAGCCAGATTCATCTTTACTTTTCGGTGAAAACTTCCAGATTTCCTCTCCTGTTTTAGCATCGATGGCGAACAGTTCAATGGCTGCATTTACCCCGTAAAGTACATTTTCAACCATTAAGGGGCTTGTCTGTATCTGTGTGGTTCTGCCCTCTTGTAGCCCTCCACTTTTGTAACTCCAAGCGAGTTTTAATTGAGAAACATTCGTGGTGTCAATTTGGTCAAGGTTGGAGAAATGTGTTCGTTCGGGGTCGCCCAAATAATGTTCCCATGTGGTGAAATAGGCCTTGTCTGTATTAGTTGGATTTGAATCGTTACAGGAAATGAGAATAGAGAGGGAGATGATGAGAAAATATCTTTTCATGTGCGGTTTGAATGTTCACTAAATATAGAAAGAAACCCGCAATTACTGGTTTATCCGAATAGATGTGCCACCACATCTTCAATCTTGGAGACTTTTTGAATTTGGATACCAGACTGTTTTAGTCCAATCTTGTTATTTTTAGAGACAAAAATTTTGGAGAAGCCCAGTTTTTCGGCTTCAAGGACGCGTTGGTCCACGCGTTGCACAGGCCTGATTTCTCCTGCCAGCCCGACTTCTGCGGCAAAACAAATGCCTTTTTCTATGGCGATATCCGAGTTGCTGGATAGAATGGCAGCCATAACCGCCAAATCTATGGCCGGGTCGTCCACGGAAATCCCACCAGTAATATTCAAGAAAACATCTTTAGCTGCCAGTTTGAAACCTGCCCTCTTTTCCAGAACGGCCAAGAGCATGTTCAACCTTTTGGCATTGAATCCTGTGGCGGAACGTTGTGGCGTGCCATAAACGGCGGTGCTCACCAAAGCTTGAATCTCAATCAATAAGGGACGCATACCTTCTACGGTCGCGGCGATGGCCGTGCCGCTGAGGTCTTCATCGTTCTTTGAAATCAATACTTCCGAAGGATTGTTCACTTCACGGAGTCCGCTGCCCTGCATTTCGTAAATGCCGAGTTCGGCGGTTGAGCCAAAACGGTTTTTGAGGGATCGAAGGATTCGGTACACATAATTGCGGTCGCCTTCAAATTGGAGAACGGTATCCACCATATGTTCCAAAATCTTGGGGCCTGCTATGGTACCATCTTTGGTGATGTGTCCTACCAAAATAACGGGTGTGTGGCTTTCCTTTGCAAATTTGATGAGTTCTGCTGTGCATTCACGTATTTGGGAAATGCTGCCCGCGGCAGATTCAATATAATCGGTATGCAATGTCTGAATGGAATCGATGACGACCAAATCGGGCTCGATGGTCGAAACTTGGTGAAAAATATTTTGTGTTTTTGTCTCGGTAAGGATGTAACAGTTTTCGCTGTTGGGCTGAATACGGTCTGCCCGCATTTTTATCTGCCGTTGACTTTCCTCGCCCGAAACATAAAGAATTTTGTAAGGTAATTTCAGTGCAATTTGGAGCAGTAAGGTACTTTTTCCAATACCTGGTTCTCCGCCCAACAAGGTCAATGACCCTGGTACCAGCCCGCCGCCCAGCACACGATTGAATTCTTGGTCGAGGGTGTCCAAACGGAGTTCTTTTTCTTGGGTAATCTCGGAAACACGTAGCGGTTTGTTGGCTTGTTTTGCAACGGTATCGGTTTTCCAACTTTTTTTATCCTCTTTTTGGACAACTTCTTCCACAATGGTATTCCATTCCTTGCAAGAGGAACATTGCCCTATCCACTTGGGGAATTGGGTTCCGCAGTTTTGACAAAAAAATGCTATTTTGGTCTTGGCCATTCAAACTAAATGAGGGGCCTAAAGATATGGATTTAGATGGTGGATTGCATGGTTTTTTAGATTGTTGGATTTTTGGACCGATAGACCTTAGTCAAGTCAATCCAAACATCGAATCAATCCAATAATCCAAGTTGCTAGTACCCAAAGTCAGCCTTGAGTGCATCAATTTTTTCGAGGGCCATATCCTTGGTCAAAAAGTCGATTTCTTCCATTTGGAAGGCTTTTTCAAAAGTTTTGAACGCTTTTTTGGGTTCTCCGATAAATTCGTAGTATTCCGCTTCAAAGTAAAAACCCATCATGGTCTCCGGGAATTCCTTTTTGCAGAGGTCGGCCAAAGGTTGTAGGGACTCGTAGTCTTCTTTTTTGAGGCAAGCGGCATAAATGGCCATAATATCGTTGAGCTCCACGGGCTTTTCAAAACCGAAGAGATCTTCTATGGTTTGGTATCTGTTTTCCAAATAATTGAAGACGGGCTCTTCGGATGTCAAAATATCGGACTTATATTCTGCCGGTGTAATGGGTCTGTAGATTCGGAAGACGTTATCAAAAGCTTTGCTTATTCCATACGCTGCTATGGAAGTGTGGTCGGCATTTTCATATTCATCAAAAAAGTAATGCAGGGATTCTTTGGTAATGGATTTGATGCTTGCGTTCATTTGAAGGATACGTTGCCTATCATCGGTAGGTTGTTTTTCCACAATCAAATTATAGAAGATGACCTGGTCCAGTTCGGACAGACGGGCCGGCACCCTGCTTTCCATTTCGGTTGCCAAAACGGGCGAAATACTGATATATGAATTAAAGAGAGAACGATCCTTGAATAAATAGAAGTTGCCAAAATTGGCTGTGATGTCGTACCCCACGAACATTTTGAAGGGCGCTATTTTGTAGCTTGTCTCCAAATACGGAATCAATTCCGTTCCCAAAAACTCGTAGAACATTTTGCCTTTTTCCGTAGGCAGACCGGAAACTTCATCAAAGTCACAATCTTCCAGCCTTAGGTTATTTTTTAATTGATCAACTCCCACAACGATGGCTTCGGGCATGCGATCGAACCGGCTCTGGAATTTTACATTGGCCACTACTAGGTCAAACAGGTGTTCGGCATCCAAGACCACGATCAATGGGTATAATTTTTCTTCGGAGTAATCTTCGGGAAAATAGTAGGAAACATCCCGGCGTTCCTGCAGTTTAAAGGATTCAAAGATTTCCTTTTTTACTTGGGCGCTCAGGTTCAAGCAAGTAAAGCCTATCAGTAGAAATAGACATTTTTTCATTGGTCAAGATTTAGGCGGTTTGGGCTTACCGATTTCTATTCAATAACGGTAATACAATAAAGGATATTGTACCGAAAACAACGACCATTATGGTTTGTGCTATCCACATGATCCAGCCGAACGCATCGCCCGAAACGGAACTGATGCCATAGATGCCCAATGCAGCGCTCACAGCAATGGGGTAAAGGCCGATTCCGCCATTTGTGGTGGACATGGCAAAGGCACCGGCGACAAAGGCGACCAAGAGTTGGCCCAAGGATAATGGAATGGTTTCTTCCACGGTATATTTTATGACCCAGAACATGCCGAAATAGGCTCCCCAGATAAACAAAGTATGAAGTATGAAAGGCCATTTGTTCTTCATTTTAAAAACACTGAGGACACCATCCTGCAAGCCGTTGAGGAAGCCTTTCAGTTTTAATGCCAAGGGCGATTTGGATTTACGGATGATGTAAGACCCCAGAAAGAGTCCAACAATACCAAAAAGCAATATTCCCATGGCACCGATGATATTTACGCCTCTTTCTTCCAGAAACCCAAGGATGAAGTCGGTTTGAAGTACCAAGGTGATCATGATGATGCCCAGAAGCATCAATAGGTCTATGACCCTTTCGGTGACGATGGTCCCAAATCCTTTTTCAAACGGAACCTTTTCGTAAGTGGTAAGGGCGGTCGCCCTTAATATTTCGCCCGAACGCGGTATTCCCAAGTTGGCAAAATAGGAAATAAGAACAATGAATATGGTGTTGACGGTCTTGGGCCTGTATCCTAAAGGCTCCAAGAGGTATTTCCAGCGAATGGCCCTTGAAATATGGCTCAATATGCCAATGATTACGGAAATGGCCACCCAAAACGGGCTTGCATTGGAAATATAATGGATGATTTGTTTTCGTTCTTCCGGTGTGGTGGAGTTGTAGGAGTACCAAACCAAAAATAGCCCAACGGCAATGGGCACAAATATCTTAAGGAATTTTTTTAGGGATTTGCCCAAAATTTATTTGAGTAGATTGGTTTCCTCGTTGGGGAACACCAATGCTGGATTAAATGTTTTTGCCTCTTCGATATCCATCCAAGCGTAGGTGATCAGGATCAATACGTCTCCCACGGCCACTTTTCTGGCAGCGGCACCGTTCAGGGTCAGCTCTCCAGAATTTCTAGGGCCTGGAATGGCATAAGTTTCCAATCGCTCACCGTTGTTGTTGTTTACGATCTGCACTTTTTCGCCCCTGATGATATTGGCAGCGTCCATAAGATCTTCGTCTATGGTGATGCTACCTATATAATTGAGGTCTGCCCCGGTAACTTTTACTCGGTGAATTTTAGATTTTACGACTTCTACTTGCATGGTGCAAAATTATCAATTCAATCTTAGATTATCAATTAAGCGAATACCGTCTGCGTAAACGGCTATAAACGCCCTATATTTTTGGTTGTCCTGAATTTTTAAAGCGGGGGTCAATGTGTTCTCGTCCGCGATTTCAAAATATTCCAGATCAAACAAAGGATGTTGTTCAAATTCGGATTTTACCCAATCTTTTATATGAGTAGCACTTTTCATGCCAAATTCGGCTTTGGCAGCTAGTAGGGTTTTATGGATGAAACCAGCTTCTTCGCGCGTTTCTTTTGATAGTCTTTCGTTACGGGAGCTCATGGCTAAACCGTGCGGCTCTCTTTCAATGGGGCAGCCGATAATATCAAAAGGCAAATCTTTGATTTCGGCCATTTTTCGGATAATCTGTAATTGCTGAAAATCCTTTTCGCCGAAATAGGCCCTGTCGGGGGCTACGGTTCTCAATAAAAGCTCCACAATGGTGCCTACGCCATCAAAATGTCCTGTTCTGAACTCGCCTTCCATTACCTTGTCCAAACCATCAAACTCATAGGTTTCGGATGTAACATTACCTCCATAAATTTCATCCACGGTAGGGGCAAAAACCACAATATGGTCCGAAACCTGCTTCAAAAGCTCAATATCTTTCTCGAATGTTCGTGGATATTTATCCAGATCATCTTTTTTGTCGAACTGGGTCGGGTTTACAAAAATGCTGACAATGACCAAATCATTTTCCGATAGTGCTTTTTTTACCAAGGAGATATGACCTGTGTGAAGCGCGCCCATGGTGGGTACGAGACCAATGGTGCGGTCTTTTTTTCGCTGCTCATTGGTAAAGGTGCTCAGTTCTTTTTTAAGGTCGAATATCTTCATATACAGGTACAAAAGGGTGCAAAAATACTATAAATACAGCTAATCAGCATAATTTTTGTACTTTTGCAGCTATGTTTTTCGGATAAACAAAAGAAAGCGTTTATGAATGGTAAAAAGGTATTGTTTGTATCTTCTGAATTAGTTCCCTACCTCCCAGAGAATCCTGTTTCCTTAATGTCGTATGAAGCACCAAGAATGGTGAACAGCAATGGTGGTCAAATCCGCATTTTTATGCCAAGGTACGGAAACATCAACGAAAGGAGGCATCAACTACATGAGGTCATACGTTTATCGGGGATGAACCTGGTGATCAATGACATGGATATGCCCTTGATCATAAAGGTAGCTTCCATACCTAAGGAAAGAATACAAGTCTACTTTATAGATAACGACGAATATTTTAAAAGAAAGGCCACTTTTGCCGATTCTGACGGGAATTTGTTCCCTGATAATGACGAACGCGCCATTTTCTTTGCTAAGGGAGTTGTGGAGACAGTGAAAAAATTGAAC
Source organism: Flagellimonas aurea (assembly GCF_017313785.1). GTDB lineage: Bacteria > Bacteroidota > Bacteroidia > Flavobacteriales > Flavobacteriaceae > Flagellimonas > Flagellimonas aurea. The sequence goes on along the minus strand of NZ_JAFLNL010000001.1, from coordinate 162,935 downwards.
TGGTCCCCTGATATTATCCATGTGCATGGCTGGATGGCTTCCATGGTGCCTCTTTACCTAAGAAAGTATTATGCAGATGAGCCATTGTTCTCCGAAAGTAGGATAGTTACTTCTGTCTATGGTAAAGATTTTGAAGGAGAGCTGGATGCTACAATGATCGATAAAATTGCTTTTGATGGTATTGACAAAGAGGAGGTTTCGGTACTGTCCAAGCCCGAGTATAATAATTTGTTAAAGGTTGCCGTAGATCATTCCGATGCCGTTATTTTAGCCGCGGATGATTTGTCCGATGACCTAAAAAGCCATATTGACAATCTTTCCGTACCAGTTTTGCCATACGTTCCACTTCAAGAAGCGGAAGAGGCATACACGAATTTCTACAATACAGAGGTTTTAAAATAGATTGAATGAGATTTTCCAATATTTTCAAGGTTTCGGCACTGTTTGGAACTTTGTTTTTACTAATTGTCTCTTGTGAAGAGGAGTTGGATACCATAGGTGAAGGCGTTATTGATGGTGAGCCTTTTACAACAGGTAAAGTTGAGTATGACGTGTTTGCCTACAACAAGGGCATAACCGCTGTTCAGACCAATAGGCTGCCCGTATATCAACTAGGTACCTTCAACGACCCTATATATGGTCAAAGAAAGGCGAGCATTATTTCACAGCTCCAATTGACCACAGGTTCACCAACATTTGGGGATTTGTCACAAGCTAATGAGGATGACCCCGATAATGATCAGGAAAACGAAACCGTCAAGGAGGTATTTCTTAACATTCCTTTTTTAACGGCCCCCTCACCTGATAGGGATGGTGATGGGGTTCCCGATGATCTTGAAAATGGTGATGATGCCGATGACCCAAACTCTGATTGGGACGGCGATGGGGTTAGCGACAATCAAGAAAGAATAATCGGTTCTGATCCGTATAATCCCGATGAAGATGGAACCGGAGACAATTTTACGCCCAATGTATATCCCAACAGGTTTGATTTGGATAGTATTTACGGAGACAGAAACCAAACATTTGACATCGTAGTCTCAAGGTCTAACTACTTTCTTAGGGATTTGGACCCCAATTCAAACTTTCAGCAGGCACAAGAATATTACTCCAACCAGGATTTCTCCAGCTTTATCGGCGAAGAGCTTACCATTACAGGTGAAAACACCGTGATAATTGATGATATTGAGACAGTTATAATGGCTGAAGATGATCCCGATACCGATGTGGACGAATCGAAAACCGTTGTAGATGATAGAATACCTCCGGGGATTCATATTCCTTTGAATCCCGATTTTTTTCAACAGAATATCTTGGATAAAGAAGGTCAGTCTGAGCTGTTGAACAATTCAAACTTTAAAAATTTCCTTCGGGGAGTGCATTTGACGGGAACAGATATGGAAGAATTAATGTTTTTGTTGGATCTCACCCGCGCAAACATTACCATAACCTATACCTACGATGACTATGATGCCGAGGCCGAAGAGACCGTTACGGCGGAAAAAGACTTCGTCTTGAACTTTTTGATTAGTTCACAACAAACAGGTGTTACCGGTAATGCAGTAAATGTTTTTGAGAATGAAATGTTACCGCCAGAGGTGGTAAGCGCAATGGACAATGGAGAGAACGCTTCTAGAATTTATGTAAAGGGAGGTGCTGCCGTTACAGAGGTACGTTTGTTTGACGAGGTAATCAACGGTGGGGAAGATATAATCAATCAGATTAAACAGAACAGTTGGATAATCAACGAGGCCAATCTTGTATTCTATGTGGATCAGGAAGCTGTAGATGCTTCGGTAGTCGAACCACCGAGGCTTTACATCTATAATGCAGAAACAAACAGGCCCATTTTCGATGCTTCGAACGAAGATCCTACCATTAATGGAGGAACGAACCCGTTTACATACTTTCTAAACCATGGTGGATTTTTGGAAGAAGAAAATAACAGGGGAGTGAAATATAAAATACGCATTACGGAGCATATCAACAATATTATAGTGCGTGACTCCACGAACGCGAGGTTAGGGTTAACTTTAACGCCCAATATAAACATTGTAGGACTTCGCGAAGCAATTGGAAGTGATATGCAAGGAATCGATTATCCTGTTGCAGCTACGGTTAGCCCATTGGGTACTGTTCTATATGGGAGCAATGTGCCCAACGAGTTTGAGGATAAAAAACTAAAACTGGAAATCTTCTACACCCAGGCCAACTAATTGGGATTGATTTATCGTGGTTTTTTGGACGTTCATCGTTTTAAGCCATCACAACCAAATAATTTAAATCAAACCTTTTAATTTTGATGACTAACCCCCCAATGGTTATTAACTTAAAAAAAATCTTATGTGTGGAATAGTTGGTTATATCGGACATAGAGACGCCTATCCGGTAATCATTAAAGGCTTGCAAAGACTCGAATATCGGGGATACGATAGTGCCGGGGTGACCTTGTTCGATGGAAATAACATTCATTTGGCCAAAACAAAAGGCAAGGTAGAGGATTTAAAAACCAAGGCCGAAGCGACCATCCCTACCAGTGGGAAATTGGGGCTTGGCCATACAAGATGGGCAACCCATGGTGTGCCAAACGATGTAAACTCCCACCCGCATTACTCAAATTCAGGTGACTTGGTGATTATTCACAATGGAATCATCGAAAATTATGAATCCATAAAGCAAGCATTGAAAAAAAGAGGATACACTTTTGAGTCCGATACGGATACCGAGGTGCTTGTCAACCTGATAGAGGAAGTTAAGAACAAAGAAGGGGTAAAACTTGGAAAAGCCGTACAAATTGCATTGAACCAAGTGGTCGGCGCCTATGCCATTGCAGTTTTCGATAAAAATAAACCGGATGAAATCGTGGTTGCCAAATTGGGTAGCCCATTGGCGATCGGAATAGGGGAAAACGAGTATTTTATTGCCTCTGATGCCTCTCCCTTTATAGAGTTTACCAATAATGCCGTTTATCTCGAAGATGAGGAGATGGCCATTATAAGGATAGGCAAGGAAATCAAAATGCGTAAGATCAAGGACGATGCCATCGCCTATCCGAACATTTTGGAACTTCAACTTAATTTAGAAGAGATAGAAAAGGGCGGTTACGACCACTTTATGCTCAAGGAAATCTACGAGCAGCCCAAGGCTATACAAGACACATACCGTGGACGTCTATTGGCGGACAAGGGCATAGTTAAAATGGCAGGGATAGACCAAAACTTGGAAAAATTCCTAAATGCCAATAGAATCATAATAGTGGCCTGTGGTACCTCTTGGCATGCAGGTTTGGTTGCCGAGTATATTTTTGAGGACATGGCACGGATACCAGTAGAGGTGGAATACGCCTCGGAGTTCAGGTACCGTAACCCGGTAATAACCGAAAAGGATGTCCTGATAGCCATTTCCCAATCCGGGGAAACTGCCGATACATTGGCAGCGATTAAATTGGCCAAGGAAAAAGGAGCGTTTGTTTTTGGAGTCTGTAACGTGGTGGGCTCATCCATAGCAAGGGAGACCCATGCAGGAGCCTACACCCATGCAGGACCCGAAATTGGCGTAGCTTCCACAAAGGCATTTACTACTCAGATTACCGTATTGACCTTGATTGCCTTGAAATTGGCGCAAGAAAAGGGAACATTATCTCAATCCAAATACCACGAATATTTGGCGGAACTTGAGGCTATTCCGGGAAAAGTTGAAAAAGCACTTTTGTCCAATCCCTTGGTGGAGGAAATATCCGCAACCTATAAAGATTCATCGAACTGTTTGTATTTGGGTAGGGGATATAATTTCCCTGTTGCTCTGGAAGGAGCATTGAAACTGAAGGAAATTAGCTATATCCACGCCGAAGGATATCCTGCGGCAGAAATGAAGCATGGTCCAATCGCTCTTATCGATGAGCAAATGCCCGTTGTGGTTATTGCCACAAAGAAAGGACACTACGAAAAAGTGGTCAGTAACATTCAAGAAATCAAATCTAGAAAAGGTAAGATTATTGCCATTGTAACTGAGGGAGACCAAACCGTAAAGGAATTGGCAGACCACGTAATCGAAGTCCCGGAAACATCGGAAAGTTTGTCGCCGCTTCTGACCACCATACCATTACAATTACTATCGTACCATATAGCTGTAATGAGGGGGTGCAATGTGGACCAACCAAGAAATTTGGCAAAATCGGTGACTGTCGAATAATACCTAAAAAAATATATCTTTTGGATTGAAAAGGCGCTTGAAACAGCGCCTTTTTTATTGAAACCGTATATTTGGGTGGGATTTTTTGCCAAAAAAGTATTATGCATGCATAATTTTTTTCAAATTTGTATAATCGGAATAAAAAAAAATGTATCTTCCCGATTGATACTTAACACGCACAAAAACTAAATTAACTCTAATCCATAGCAAATGAAAAAACTTATGTTTGTTTCCCTAATGCTGTTGGGTTTGGCGTCCTATGGTCAAACCACTATACAGGGAAAGGTAGTTGATGAAAACAATGAGCCCATACCGGGAGCCAACGTGGTTCTGGTGGGGAAGGCAGAAGGAACCACTACGGACTTTGATGGAAATTTTACCTTTAATACGGATGCAGTCCCTCCATTTCGACTTCAATTTTCAAGTATTGGCTTCTCGGATTTTACAGCAAATGTTACGTCGAACAATCAAACGCTTACCATAACGCTTTCTGAGGCCAATACGATGCTCGACGAAATCGTAATTTCTGCATCACGAACGCCCGAACGTATTTTTGAGTCACCCGTGTCGGTGGAGCGATTTGGACTCAAGGAAATCAAGAATACCACCGCTGAATCCTTTTATGGCGGACTTCAAAATTTAAAGGGGGTGGATATCAACACAAACAGTTTAACCTTTCAATCCATAAACACAAGGGGTTTTGCCACATTTGCCAACAACAGGTTCCTGCAATTGGTAGATGGTATGGACAACACTGCTCCCGGTCTTAACTTTGTGCTGGGTAACCTTGTGGGTATGTCCGAACTGGATGTACAGAGCGTTGAGATATTGCCAGGTGCGTCTTCCGCATTATATGGTGCAGGAGCGTTCAACGGTATTTTATTCATGACCAGTAAAAACCCATTCGATTTTCAAGGAATAAGCGCCTATGCCAAAGGCGGGGTAACTACTCAGGATGCAGCCGGAAGCAATTTTTATAAAGATTTTGGTGTGCGGGCTGCCCACGCCTTTAGTGATAAAGTAGCGGTAAAGGCCAATCTTTCCGTTTTAAACGGTGAGGATTGGCATGCCAACAGCCGCATGGATTTGAACAATCCAGGAGCCGACCGCTCCAATCCGGCTTACGATGGATTAAATGTATATGGGGATGAAGTCTCAACTACCTTGGACTTTGACGCAGCAGCGGGATTCCCCTCTGGAACCGTTGGGTCTGCAACTATTTCAAGAACAGGGTATGATGAAGCCGATTTGGCCAACTATAATGCGGAAAGTGTTAAGGCGGATTTTGCCGTACACATCAGGCCCTTTGCTAATGATTTGGAGGTGATTCTTAACAGTAGAATTGGTAGGGGTACCACTATTTATCAAGGTGCTAACCGATATGCTGTCGCAGGATTTACTATGCAACAGCACCGTTTGGAAATCAAGAATGATAATTTCTTTGTTAGGGGCTACATTGTTTCTGAAAATTCAGGGGACGCCTACGATACTCGATTCGCAGCCATCAACGTAAACAGGGCATGGAAATCGGATACCCAATGGTTTACGGATTATGCTGGGGCTTATATCCCCACATATTTAGGTGGCATTCAAGGAGCGGGGTTGACCCCGGAGGAGGCCTCTGCCCAAGCACATATAGCCGGTAGACAGGCGGCCGACCAAGGAAGATTGATTCCAGGAACTCCTGCATTTGAAAGTGCGTTCAACAGTGTGATCAACAATGGGGATTTAACAACAGGAGCCAAATTTATTGACAAAACCAAGTTCCGTCACGTAAACGGTAATTACAACATTGCCCATTTGATTGATGATTGGGCCGATATTCAAATCGGTGGATCTTTCAGGGAATATGAATTGAACTCCAACGGAACCATTTTTACCGATATCGACGGTCCTATCAAATACAACGAATACGGTGCCTACCTTCAAGTCCAGAAAAAGTTTTTGGATGACCGTTTAAAGTTTACCGGTTCTGCCCGTTACGATAAAAACGAATTTTTTGATGGGTTCCTTTCACCAAGAGTTTCGTTCGCGTATACTTTGGGCGAGGAAAGGAATCATAACCTAAGGGTTTCCGTGCAACAAGGTTTTAGAAACCCGACTACCCAGGATTTGTTCATCGGTTTAAATGCTGGACGCGCTATCTTGGTAGGGTCCGCACCGGCAAACCTGGATAGGGATGTACGTACTTTTGAGGTAAGTGCACCTGGTCAGGCCCTTATTGGTCAGTCCACGGTACAACTTGTAGGTAGGGATGCTTACGAGAATGCATACTCAACAGCTTCCTTACAGGCAGGAGCACCGGAAGCGGTCAACACGCCATTGGTTCAACCAGAAGAAATTACAGCCTTTGAGGCTGGATATAGGGGTCAAGTGGGTAAATTCACTATCGATTTGAGTGGATATTACAACAGTTATTCCAACTTTTTGGCGAATACCACTACTGCGGTTCCATTCTACGGCGAAGCAGGAGATGGAGGTCTTTCATTGTTGGCCCTGCAGAATGGAGATTTTCAAGTTTATCAAACCTATACAAACTCGGAAGCGGATATCAACTCTTACGGAGCAACCGTTGGTGTTGACACCAAGCTTGGAAATTTTGATTTGGGTGTGAACTATACCTTTGCAGAGTTGGATATCGATGAAGGCAGGTACCCTGACCTTAGAACCAATTTTAACACACCAAAGCACAAGGTGAAGGCATCCTTTGGTAATGCGGCACTATTTAAAAACTTTGGTTTCAATGTAAACTACAGATGGAGCGACAGCTACTATTGGGAAGCTTCCTTCGCAGATGGAGATATTCCGGCATATACCGTTTTGGATGCTCAGGTCAATTACTCCGTACCATCTATCAAGTCTATTTTCAAACTGGGAGGATCTAACCTGTTGGGCGATGAGTACTACACTGCCATCGGTACAGGATTCATAGGTTCCATTTACTATTTGTCTTGGACCATAAATCCTTAATTGACAGTAAAAAAGCAGAACTAAAGGCGTTGGGAAATCCAACGCCTTTTTTCTTTAAAAAAAAGCTGAAATCGGTTTCTGAATAAAAATGTAAAAGCATATCTTTGCAGCCGAAAAAATAGCGGTCATTTTCCGCGTATTCAATTATAAATAAACACACTAATGTCTAAAGTAACAGGTAAGGTTGCCCAAATTATAGGCCCGGTCATTGATGTTGAGTTTGATTCAGGGGTAGAGATCCCAAGAATTTACGACTCCCTTGAAATTGCAAAAGCTGATGGCTCAAGATTGGTTTTGGAAGTACAATCACATATTGGTGAGAATACCGTAAGAACCATTTCTATGGACTCTACCGATGGTTTGAGTAGAGGTGTTGAGGTAGTTGCCACAGGAGCTCCAATTCAAATGCCGATCGGAGAAGAAGTTTACGGTCGTCTATTCAACGTAATCGGAGATGCCATCGATGGTATGGAAAACCTTCCTAAAGCTGGAGACAATGGACTTCCAATTCACCGTGAAGCACCTAAATTCGAGGACCTTTCCACTTCTACCGAAGTACTTTTTACAGGTATCAAGGTAATCGACCTTATCGAGCCTTATGCAAAGGGTGGTAAGATTGGATTGTTCGGTGGTGCCGGGGTAGGTAAAACCGTATTGATCCAAGAGTTGATCAACAACATTGCAAAAGGTCACGGTGGTTTGTCCGTGTTCGCAGGTGTTGGGGAACGTACCCGTGAAGGAAACGATTTGCTTCGTGAGATGTTGGAATCAGGTATTATAAAATACGGTGACGATTTCTTGCACTCCATGGAAGAAGGAGGATGGGATTTGTCCAAAGTAGATAAAAAGGCGATGAAGGAATCCAAGGCTACCTTCGTGTTCGGTCAGATGAACGAACCACCAGGGGCCCGTGCCCGTGTGGCATTGTCTGGATTGACCATTGCAGAATATTTCCGTGATGGATCTGGAGAAGGTCAAGGAAAAGACGTTCTTTTCTTCGTAGACAACATTTTCCGTTTCACCCAGGCAGGTTCCGAGGTATCGGCACTTTTGGGTCGTATGCCATCCGCTGTGGGTTACCAACCAACATTGGCAACAGAAATGGGTGCCATGCAGGAAAGGATTACATCAACAAAAAGAGGTTCTATTACCTCCGTACAGGCGGTTTACGTTCCCGCGGATGACTTGACGGATCCTGCACCAGCGACAACATTTGCTCACTTGGATGCAACTACCGTACTTTCCCGTAAAATTGCCGAGTTGGGTATTTATCCTGCTGTGGATCCGTTGGATTCTACTTCTAGGATTTTGACTCCCGATATTTTGGGCAAAGAGCACTACGATTGTGCACAACGTGTAAAAGAGTTGTTGCAACGTTATAAAGAACTTCAGGATATTATCGCCATCTTGGGTATGGAGGAACTTTCTGAAGAAGACAAATTGGCCGTAGGTAGAGCAAGACGTGTACAGCGTTTCTTGTCCCAGCCTTTCCACGTAGCTGAGCAGTTTACGGGTATTCCTGGGGTATTGGTTGATATTAAAGAGACCATCAAAGGATTTAACATGATTATGGACGGTGAGCTTGATCACTTGCCAGAATCTGCCTTTAACCTTAAAGGAACCATCGAGGAAGCTATCGAGGCAGGAGAGAAAATGTTGGCGGAAGCGTAATGTCATTCCTGCGGGACCCTGAGAGGAGTCGAAGGGAAAGCAGGAATCCTCATTAGAAATTTAGTCAAATTGTAAAAGATTCCCATTTGCACGGGAATGACAAGAGGAAATATGTATTTAGAAATAGTATCACCCGAAGCTACTTTATTCTCAGGCGACGTAACCTCTGTTACGGTACCAGGAGTAAATGGTGAGTTCCAGATGTTGGAGAACCACGCACCCATCGTTTCTTTGTTACAAAAGGGTAACGTAAGGGTCAAAGGCAACATCACAATTGATGAAGCTTTTGCCGATAAGTTTTCCAAAGGAAACAATGGAGAGACCGTTTTGGCCATATCAAGTGGAACAGTGGAGATGAAGGACAATAAAGTTATCGTCCTAGCTGATTAAAATAAATGAATTCATTCACAAAGAAAGCCGCTCCATTAGAGCGGCTTTTTTTATTTCAGCATAATTATATGCCATTCCTTTCCATCTGAATGGTATATGGTCAAGGTTGTAAACCCAATCGCCGTATGTGCCGCCAAAGACCGTTTGTTTTTCCCATCCACTTCAGTGATAATGGTATCAAAACCCTCGGGCAGTTTCTCTTGCATGGTTTGATACAATTTTCGGAAAATACCTTGCCCCCGATGGCTTTTGGCCACGCAAATTTGTCCCATGGCCATATAGTTGAGCTTGCTTTCGAGAGCTTTGTCAATTTCTCCGAACATCGGACGAAGCACCTCGATATCCTCAGCAAATTGGGGATGCATACACAGGGCGTAACCCACAACTTGACCATCATCCACCGCAATGATGTGTCCGCACACATCGTTCATGGATTTTAGAAGGTCCAGGGTGTGTTCCACGGTCACAAAACCTTCTTTTGTGCTTTCCTCTTGACTTATATTTTTGGGTAAATTACGCTGCTGAAGGTCTAGAATCTGTTCCAGTTCCTTCAAAGATTCCGCTTGTTTGTAAACGACCATCTATTCCACTTTGAGCCACCCTTTACGCTGTTCCAGCATCTTTTTGGACGGTTTTTCATCCTTGTCCTCCATCAAACTAAATGTGTAATCTGGACTTGGGACAAGTACCAATTCTGTAGTTTTTTCGTTTCCGTACCTCGTGAATTTTACTTGCAAAGCCTCTCCCAAGCTGAACTGTTTCAGGTAATCACTAAAAGATTGGTCTTCCGTTAAAGGTTTGTCGTTGATGCTCAATATCACATCCCCATTGTCCACGCCAGCCTTGTATGCTGGACTTCCCATCGAAGTATTTCTAAGAATGGTATAACCTGTTTTATCTGGGTTCATGGAAACATACGCCCCAAAATAGGGTGAAGTCTCAGGTTGTTCCAACACAACCCCAACGGACTCCATAAGCTTTTTATAGTCGGGCATTTCACTTTTATAGATGTAATTATTGAAGAACTCGTCCCCGAAAGATTTGCCAGCGTATTCATTTAAGGCATCATGAAGGTTTTGGATGGTATAGGGAATTTCAGTTTTACCGTATTTTTTCCAGACGAGCTTCATAAAATCATCGAGGTTCAATCCATTTTCACGAAGCGACAGATCTAAGGCCAAGCCCAAAACACTTCCGTAAGAATAGTAGGAGATGAACATATTTTCGCGGTTAACAGGGTCCACCGAGGTAGCTGCATCCACAAAAGGTGCCTGGAAACTCATTTCAATCGGATTAAAAAACTGACGGGCTGGGGAATTCCAAACATAATTGAAAGTTCCTGCCAATCCCTCTACGTAATCTTTTGGGGTGGAAAGTCCAGCTCTACATAAAATCAAGCCAGTATAGTAACTGGTAAAACCTTCGGCAAACCAAAGCGCACCGCTCATGTTGGCTTCTTCAAAATCAAAGGGTTCCAGAGTTTTCGGGCGGATACGCTCCACGTTCCATGCATGAAAAAATTCGTGGGATACCGTCCCGATATTACGTTCCATACCTCCATCGGCCAAGCTACGGGTACTCGTCAATGTGGTAGAGTTGCGATGTTCCATACCATCACCAGAGGCATTGGGGATATAACAGGCAAGGAAGGTGTAATTCCCATAATCAAAATCGGGAAGTTCGTCGTACACCTCTTTTTCAGCAAGAACTACTTTTTTTACTTTTTCAAAATATTCATCGGCCTCTGCTTCGGTTCCGTTGTGGTGCAGAGCAAGGTTGATGGTCTTTCCGTCCACCTCAAAAGAACGTAGCATGTAGTTGCTGATCTCCGTAGGGCTGTCCATAAAATAATAAAGGTTCGGGGCCGAATAGGTAGAGCCCGAGACCAAAGGAAGCTGCGTGGCCACTTTCCAATCCAAATTTTCACGGACGTTAAAGGTCACTTCGATTTTACGCTCGCTCAATTCAGGGGAAAACATAAAAGTTGCTGGAATATTTAAGTGGGCATGTGTTTCATCCACTTGCGAATAGGTGCCCCCACCGCGGTTGGCAAACAGGATATATGTAATGTTGATGGTACCATCGTGTCCGCTGACCTCCCAAGCATAAGGATTGGGACGGGTTACGGTCAAAGCGTTTCCTTTACTGTCCGTAGCCTCAAATCCATAAACGTTTTTGGCGAATTCATGTAGGGCGTAGCGTCCAGGCGAGGTTCTGCTCATCCGAAACTCTATGGTATCCGAAGTTAAGTCGGGAAAAGTAGCTTCAACGACTGCTTCGTGATGCACGGCATTGTCAAAAGAAATTTCGTACGTATTGGTCTGGGCGGTCAAAAATAGCCCAGTGAACAGAGCTAAAAGGGATAGGGTAAATTTCATTTTCGGAATAGGTTTAAGAGCGACTAAGATACTGTATAATCAGCGTAAGTGCTACATTTGTGTTAAGGGGAAACTTTTTTCAGCTACTATTTGAAAATATCGACTATTTTACCAAGAAATTGAGCGATTGTGGTTTTACCTATACGTCTTCAATGCAAAAGAAAAAATTCAAGCGTTTTGCTAGCGCTCAAAAAATATATGGAAGCATGAAAACCGAATTTCATACGTTGGGGACATTTGAGTTTCCTGCAGACGCTGTGGTTATCAAAGGCAAATTGGAAGCAGAGGGGATTCCTGTGTTTTTAAGGGATGAAGCTACAATCAATTCGGATCCGTTGATCAGTGCGGCTCTGGGGGGTGTAAAGCTTCAGGTGTATTCAACCGATAAGGAACGGGCCAAGGAAATTTTTGATGAAGTCCGCAACTACGCCACCGACTATTTTGGCAATCCTGTTGTTTGCCCGAACTGTAAAGCGACCAAATCCGAAATTTACTACTCCAGAAGCAATATCTTCTATAAACTGTTCCCGTTCTTTGAGCCGAGAAAGTACCAATGCATGCAATGCAATTTTATCACAAGACCCGTTCAATAAAATTATTTGTGACTGGAGTCATTCTAAACGTTGGTAAATAAGACCTCTACCCACGGTAGCCTCCAAGTGGTAATGTTTTTCTAAATAAGCATCGATATAGCTGTTATACTCCACCAGTTTTTTGTCAAAAATCTTTTTGCCTTTTCGGGCCACCAAGGTTTTTGGTCGAACCACTTCCATGATGTATTTGAGTTCTTCGACACCAGATTTTCGCAGGTTGTTCATATAGGGAAACAACTCTTCGCGAGTTATGTTGCTGGGATGCGTAGCAGGTTTGGTGGGAGGGGTTTCATCCAAGACCCAATAACCGATATGGTACTCGGTAAAAAAGATATGCTCGGTTTCCAGATTATGGCCTAGAATGTATCTGGGTACATCGATGCCTTCGCCATTGTAAAAAGAGTCCTTTTTTATTTTGTTGGAGATGATATTGCCATATTCGAGGTAGGATTCCATCGGAACCAATATCAGAAGGACAGCGATTACAGCACGGTATTTTTTTTGAATGGGCGGGAGTTTGGCAACTGCCATGCCCAAAGGAATCAATATAAACGGATAGAGTTGGATGAGGTAGTGCCCATTCACTTTGCCCGATTGCACATAAGAAATTAAAATCCCTATGACGACAATGGTCAACAATTGTGTGTTTTTTGATTTCCAATCGATAAGTTTTAAATAGAAACCTGAGCCCAACAGCAGTGCAATGGTCCCCACGTAGGGCAATGTTCTCCAAGGTGAGTGGAACTTCCCTTCGGAATAGGCCAAGGGCGCCTCAAAAATGGACTCCCACCAAATTTGGGTGTCCCCTTGAAGGTAATACGGAATTGCTGTGCATGCAATGGTCACAAAAAAACCTGCGCCCATAAACACCAGGTTTTTAATGTTTTTCAATGCATGCTTTTCATAAAATCCTTCCCATAAAAAATAAAGTCCCAAACAGAAAACGGGATAGGCCATGTTCAACTTTGTCATCACGGACAGGCCCAACAACAGCCCTGAAGTAAAGAACCACTTCGCATCTGTTTTATGAACCAAAATATATAGGGCAGCCACAAAAAAGAAGGTACAAATGTGTTCGGACATTACCCCCTGCAGGCTCCCGAAGAGACTTTGAAAAAATACGGAAAAGATAGCGGTCCAGAACGCCACTTTTTTTGTAGTAAATTTTATTGCGATAGCATACGTAAACAAACTGGTAAGGGCCACCATTACCGCTCCAAAAAAGCGAATGGCAAAAAAGCTTTTTCCAAAAATTTTAATGATGAGGGCAAAATACAGAAAGGTAATCGGTGGTTTTAGGTCCCACAGCTGGGTGTAGGGCAAATGTCCGTTGACCCAAGATTGTCCCATTAGGATAAAAGTGCTCTCATCCCGATCCACATAATCCCTAAAAAAGAACGGAAAACGGATAAAGACCGCGACCACCACCAAAACAAATAGGACCGTTTTCCAGTCCAGATTTTGATTCGTTATGGAACGCATTTTTTTAAGCACGGCGGTATTCAGCTTTTATCATCTTTGCAATATAGATAAATTTGAATGGTTAAACAGCTACCAACTGTAGGTACGCTTGTTGTAACTTTTCAATTACAATTTTAAGTTCTTCTTCGTTTAAATGCCCATAACCAAAACGTATGGCACAGGTATTTTTATTTTGATAGAGAATGGTTTTGGGCAGGAATAAATCAAGTTTTTCAGCTTCTTCGGCTAGTTTTACCAAGGATATAGGATTTTTAAACCGTAACCACATGGCAAGCCCTCCAGAGGGTATTTGCCAATCAAGGATATTGGCAAAGTGCTGATTTAATAAAGTGCATAAAGCATCTCTACGTTGTTTGTAGGTAACAATATTTTTTTTCTTGAGCCGATATATTTCGCCTTCGGATATCAATTCAGAAAGCATTTGTTCCTGTATTAAATCTCCCTGGGTATCCAATAATTGTAAATAATTATTGGCTTCGGTAATCACCTGTTCTGGAGCCACGACAAAACCCGTATGAAAACTCGGAAATAAAGACTGACCCAATTTTCCCAAATAGATAACGTTTCCATCGGCATCTGCACTGGCCATAGGTAACATGGAAGATCCTTCAAACTGAAAGTCATGGTCAAAATCGTCCTCGATTATGGCAAAACCATGGGTTTTGGCCAATTGCAGTAACTGCAACCTTCTTTTGGTGCTTAAAGGTATTGTTGTTGGATAGTCTCTGTTGGAGCAAATATATATGCAACGAATGTTCTCATGTATAAAATGTTCATTTATGTATCCAATAGCCAAACCTTCGTCATCTACGGGCACGGTTTTTATTTTTGCCCCTGCTTGCTGAAATATCATATTGGCCACATAATTGCTCAGTTGTCCGACCAGCACCAAATCACCAGGATTAATGAGCACCTGTGAAACGATGTATAGGCTCATTTCCGTACTACGTGTATTTAATAAATTGGTTGGTTTTATATGAAATCCTCGTGTGGCATTTAGGTAATTGCAAAATTGCGTGCTAAAAAAGGAAGGGGTTAAAGCACTGGTTCCGTTCCATTTGTTGATGAGTGGCTTTCGTTTCATTGCAGCGCTGTACCATCTGGAAAATTGATGCACGGGTTGTAAACGTAAATCGGGCCTACCATCACTTATAGCATATTTGGAAGTGGTTTCTTCCTTGGTCGATGCTAGGTGAAAAGATTGCTGAAACGGGAATCCTGGACTTTTTGGATACTCGTATGCCTGATTGATGTGCTGCGTACTTGCCTTAATTTTTAGATTGGAACCTTCGGGAACCACCACAAAAGTTCCTTTATTGGGAATAATGTTTACCCATCCTTGGGAGGCCAATTCATCATAGATGGCCACGGCAGTATTGCGGTGGACGTTCAATAACTCACTTAAAACCCGTGTTCCGGGCAATTTACTGCCTTTTTCCAGATAGCCTCGTTGTATGGCGTTCATGATTTGCTGTGCCACTTGCACATATACGGGCTGTACAATAGACTTGTCTATGGATACTAGCTGGACCAACAAATCAAAAACCGGACTATTCATTGTTTTAAAAGCGGACTAGTTTAATCGTCCGGAAAGTTAGGACTTTTGCAGTATTAATTTAAATGACCTAAAAACTTACATTACAAGTTCAGATAATGAAGAAATCGATTTTATTTTCTACGATTTTAATAGCCGGTGCTTTTCAACTACAAGCTCAACAAGACGACGCTGTTAAGGTAGATTCGTTAAGCGAAGTTGTAGTAACCGCAAACCGGATAAACCTTCCATTTAAGGAAAATTCTAGAACCATAAACATAATAACCTCAAGTGATATTAAAAATAGTGCAGCGGTCAATGTTGCGGATTTATTGCAACAAGTTGCCGGGGTGGATATTAGAAGACGCGGTACAGGTGGTAGCCAAGCAGATTTGTATATAAGGGGAGGTGGTTTTGACCAAACCCTAGTATTAATAGATGGCGTTAAAATGGACGATGCGCAAACGGGTCACCATACCATGAATGCAGCTTTGCCCTTGGAGGTTATAGAAAGAATAGAAATTATAAAAGGCCCCGCAGCACGGGTTTTTGGACAAAACGCATTTGCTGGGGCCATCAATATCATCACAAAGAAGAATTTGAACAATTCCGTTTCCTTAAACGTAGAAGCGGGATCTTTTGGACAATTAAATGGTAGCGTTACCGCTGGTGTGGATAAGGAAAACTCGTCTCATATCGTACATGTGGGAAGGATGACGTCTGAAGGGTATAGAAATAACTCGGATTACGATAATGGCAATTACTTTTTAAAAAGCATTTTCAATAAAAATGTACAGCCTATTGAAATGACAGCAACTTTCTTGGAGCGCAACTTTGGGGCTGAGAACTTTTATACCGCCAATCCTACGTTTAACGAGTACGAAGAAACCCAAAACAGCCTATTGGCCTTTTCTACCACCTTTAAGAAAAACAAGCTGAAAATACAGCCAAGGATCTATTGGAAACGTAATCAAGATTTATTTCTATTACGGAGAAATGAGCCTGGTTTTTATAGGAACATGCATATTTCCAACAAGGTTGGGGTAGAAACCAATGCTTCTTATGCCTCTAAATTGGGGATTACGGGATTCGGGGTAGAGCTTTCTGAAATATACCTTAGAAGTAACAACTTGGGTGACCGAAGCCGTTTTATGTCCAATGTGTTTTTGGAACATCGTTTTAGCATTGCAGACAACAAACTGGATATTACTCCAGGTGTGGCGCTAACTTACTTTTCTGACTTTAAGTTTAGAGCATTCCCTGGATTGGATATAGGTTATGATCTTACCAATACTTTTAAAGTATATGGTAATATTGGTTATACGTACCGCATACCGACTTATACAGATTTGTTCTATAACGACCCTGTTACCAGTGGTAACGAAGATTTGGAGCCGGAAGAAGCTTTTGCACAGGAATTGGGGTTAAAATACACCTCTCCTAAATTTAATGCCAGTGTTGCCGTTTTTAATAGGGATGCGGACAACCTTATCGATTTTATCAGAAACGATGTCTCTGAAGATGTTTTTGTAGCAACGAACATTACGGAAGTAAACACCAAAGGTTTGGAGTTGGACGCTGCTTATAATTTTAGATTTAAGGACTATACCCAAACATTAAGCGTTGGCTATGCATTTTTGGATGACAATATTTTAGATCAGAATGAAGAATTGTCACGATACTCTTTAAATACGCTCAAGCACCAATACACCACACGATTAAGTACGCAATTGTTCAAAAATGTACGTCAGAATATAATTTACAAATATGCAGAGCGAACTACGGGACAAACATATAATGTTTGGGATGCATCATTGGCTATAAAAGTAAAACAGGCAGAGTTTACCATTAGCGCAAATAATATTTTCGATTCAGATTACATAGAGTCCGGCTTTATACCTATGCCGCCCAGTAATGTTCTATTTGGTTTGCGATATAGTTTTAAATAGAGCAAAACGAAGCAGCCTAAGAAAAAGGCAAACGGGTTTCCAAGGAATAGATGTCGTAAACATTTAAAAACGTTTTAGTAATTTAGCGATTTCAAATTCCTTGAAATTTTGAAGCTGAACCTTGAACAAATACCTCGGGAGAAGACCCTTTCGAAGAGAGAGTTTATCCAAAAATATTTCAAGCCCCAAAAGCCCGTTGTAATCGAGCGCTTTATTGAGGATTGGCCGGCGTATTCCAAATGGAACTTGGATTATATGAAAGAGATTGCCGGGGACAAAGAAGTACCCTTGTACGATGATCGTCCGGTAAAACACGATGAAGGATTCAACGAGCCACATGCCAAAATGAAGATGGCCGACTATGTGGAGCTTCTAAAAAGTGGTCCTACCAAATACCGTATTTTTCTTTGGAACATTTTAAAGGAAGTCCCAGAACTCCAAAAAGACTTTTCGTATCCAGACTTTGGACTTCGGTTGATGAAAGGTTTACCGATGCTCTTTTTTGGTGGTGAGGATTCCTACACTTTTATGCATTATGACATTGACTTGGCCAATATTTTCCATTTTCATTTTGAAGGAAAAAAGCAGTGCATCCTTTATTCGCAATCCGAAACAAAATTTTTGTACAAGATTCCGCACTCCCTGATTACGCGTGAAGATATCGATTTTGCCGACCCTGATATTAAAAAATGGCCAGCCTTGAAACATGCCAAAGGTCATGTGACGAACCTGGAACACGGTAATGTGCTCTATATACCCGAAGGGTATTGGCACCATATGAAATATATCACACCTGGATTTTCCATGAGTCTGAGGTCGATTCCCAGAAAGCCCAAGAATTTTGGACAGGCCGTCTACAATATCTTCGTGATGCGGCATTTTGATAATTTGATGCGCAAGCTCAAAGGTCAAGAATGGATTGACTGGAAGAATGAAAAAGCAGTGGAACGCACGCAGAAGCTATTGCTGCAGGAGTGATTTATTTGATAAGTTCGCCCACTTTTTCGTAGACCAAATGACTTTCCCAGCCTCGGTAAAGCAGGTAGTCCGCTAATTTCTTCTTTCTCTTTAACGGGTTTTTTTCTGTGATTTGGCCCAATCTTTTTTTAGCAAGCTCGTCAAAAGTTGTTAGGTAATCTTCATTTTGTATTTCTGCCAATGCACTTTTGATGTTGTAAACTGAGATATCGCGAAACTTCAATTCTCTAATAATCCTATTGGTTCCCCATTTTTTAATACTGAATTTGCCACGCGCAAATGCCTTGGCAAAGCGCTCTTCGTTGAGGTAGTTCTCTTGAATCAGGTGGCCCAATATATGGTCGATGGCTTCTGGGATCATGTTCATACCTTTTAATTTTTCCAATACCTCTTTATGGCAGCGCTCTTGGTAAGCGCAGTAGCTTTCCATCTTTTTGGTAGCTTCGTCCAAGGTGTGGCTTTTGGTATGATCCATATTTCAAAAGTACATAAAACAAAAAAAGCGACCCCATTTCTGGAGTCGCTTCTAACTATATTTGAATTTTCTTACCGTCTTTGTCCTTAAAGCTATATTCAAGGTATTTGTATGCGTCCCTAGGTTGTATTTTGACCCATTTTTTATGGGTTTTAAACCACTTGGAACGAATTGAAGGGAATCCTTTGGTAAGGTAAGCCGCAATAAACGGATGTATGTTTAGGACAATTCCGTTCATTTTTTGGTTTCGCTTAAGGATACGCTCCAAATCTACTTGAATCTTGTCGATCAAGACAATCGGTGCTTCTACCTCGGCACCCGAAAGATTCGGATTTTCCTCGCTAGTTTTGATGTTCATTTCCGGACGGACCCTTTGTCTTGTAATTTGGACAAGACCAAATTTACTGGGGGGCAAAATCTTATGTTTGGCCCGGTCGTCCTTCATTTCGTCGCGTAGGTGGTCAAACAATTTGCGTCTGTGGTCACCTTTGGTCATATCAATAAAATCTACCACAATAATCCCTCCCATATCGCGCAATCGTAATTGCCTGGCAATTTCGGTTGCGGCCAATAGGTTGACCTCAAGTGCGGTATCTTCTTGGTTTTTTGCCTTGTTGGAGCGATTGCCACTGTTTACATCAATAACGTGCAAAGCTTCGGTATGCTCGATTACAAGGTAAGCCCCGCGGCTCATGGATGCTGTTCGGCCAAAAGATGTCTTGATTTGACGCTCTATCCCAAATTTCTCAAAAATAGGGGCCGGACCGGTGTACAACTTCACAATGGATTCTTTTTCTGGTGCAATCTCGTGCAAATAATCCTTGATTTGGTTGTAGAGTGTTTCTTCATCGATATGTATTCCGGTAAAGGAATCGTTGAAAACATCCCTAAGGATGGATGATGCCCTGTTCAATTCCACCAATACTTTGGATGGATGGGGCGCTTTGTGCAGTTTTTTGCACATGTTTGTCCATTTGGAAAACAAGTTCTGAAGATCTTTGTCCAGTTCAGCAACTTTTTTGCCTTCTGCTACGGTACGTATGATTACTCCAAATCCTTTAGGCTTTATACTTTTTACAAGCCTGATAAGACGGTCTTTTTCCTCTTTGCTCGCTATTTTTTGGGATACCGAGACTCTATCGGAAAAAGGGACCATAACCAAGTAACGTCCTGCTATGGAAAGCTCGGAGCTGATTCTTGGTCCCTTTGTTGATATGGGTTCTTTTACTATTTGTACCAGTAATGACTGATTGGCCTTCAACACATCGTTGATGCTGCCATTCTTGTCAATGTCTTTCTCAAACGGAAAATTTCTAAGGGAATAATCTTTTAACTTCCCTGTTCTAGCTTTTTTAATGAATTTCAACATGGAGGACAGCTGCGGGCCCAGGTCATGGTAGTGCAGGAACGCATCTTTTTCATAACCTACATTGACAAATGCTGCATTTAGGCCTGTAACGGGTTTTCTTATCTTGGCTAGGAAGATGTCCCCTACGGAAAAGTTGTTGTTGTCCTCTTCTTTGTGTAATTCTACTAGTTTTCCATCCTTTAGTAAGGCAAAATCGACTGCTTCTGGCGTAGATCTTACGATTAATTCTCTATTCACCTGAATCGATTTTTATTTATCCCGCATGAATTTCGGGATAAATGATTAAACAATATATGGAATCGGCCATTTTTCGGACCGATTGAAATTCGTTTCTTGAATCTCTATGTCAAAGAACGTAATAGGGTAAAACGAAAAAGTAGTTGAAACAACTACTTTTTCTTGTGTCGGTTAGCTCTTCTGCGCTTCTTACGCTTGTGCGTGGCTACCTTATGTCTTTTTCTTTTCTTTCCACTCGGCATATGCTCTTGCTTTAGTGTTGTTAATTATATTATTTTACTTGTACATTAGTTTTTACGCCTTCCACAAAAACTTTGGCTGGCTTGAATGCAGGGATATTGTGTGCAGGAATTTTAATGGTAGTGTTCTTTGAGATATTCCTACCTGTTTTTTCCGCTCTGGTCTTGATGATAAAGCTACCAAAACCTCTTAAATAAACATTATCACCATTCTCCAAGGATGATTTTACTTCTTCCATAAAGGATTCCACTGTCGCTTGCACATCTCCTTTTTCAATACCTAGTTTCTCCGAGATCCTAGTTACAATATCTGCTTTCGTCATTTTGTATTATTAATTTTCTAATTTTTTTCGGCTTGCAAATATAAACATTATAATTAATCTTTCCCTTTAACCCTTTAATTTTAAGTATATAAACTGATACATTTGGGCTTTATTACTTTCTTGCATGACTTTTGCCCCGAAAATACTGAATTGGTACCATGAGCATCAACGCGATCTTCCTTGGAGACAAACACGTGATCCTTACAAAGTTTGGCTGTCGGAAATTATTCTCCAACAGACCCGTGTTGCTCAGGGAATGCCTTATTACTTAAGGTTTGTGGAAGCTTTTCCTACCGTTCACGATCTCGCCAATGCCCCCGAGGAACAGGTGTTGAAGCTCTGGCAAGGACTGGGATACTACTCACGCGCCCGTAATTTGCACGCTACGGCAAAAACGGTGGTGGAAGATTTTGACGGAAAATTTCCCGATACATATAAAGGATTAAAATCGTTAAAAGGAGTGGGTGATTATACGGCAAGTGCCATAGCATCTTTCTGTTTTGATGCTCCAGAACCCGTAGTGGACGGAAATGTGTACCGTGTTTTGTCCCGATACTTTGGAATTGATATACCTATTAATAGTACCGAGGGCATCAAATATTTTAAAGAACTTGCCCGTGAAGTGATGGATTCGGAGAACATCCGGGATTACAACCAAGGGATCATGGAGTTCGGCGCAATACAATGTGCGCCCAAGAAACCATATTGTTTGTTGTGTCCGCTACAAGAAAGTTGTGTTGCGCTCCAAGAGAACAAAGTTGATCAACTTCCTATTAATTTGAACAAAACAAAGATTCGGAATCGTTACTTTAATTATTTGGTTTTATTGGATGATGATGGAAATACCATTTTGGAGCAACGGACTGGAAAAGGGATTTGGCAGAATTTATATCAGTTTCCATTGATTGAATCGGAGAGAATGCTTCAGGCCAAAGAATTGCGGCCCTTGATCAATGAAAATAATACGGTGCCAGAAACAGAATCTCTGTCATTATATAATAATGAACCAGTCGTGCACAAACTATCACATCAACATTTACATACACAATTTTGGATCCTAAAAACTTCTGATATATTAAAGGAAGGAACACCTTGGGAAGAAATCGGAGGTTTTCCCGTACCAGTTTTGATAGCAGATTTTATCAAGACATTGAAAATTTAGTACTTTTGATTAATTAAGAGAGATATGAGCGGAACATTGAACAAAGTAATGCTGATCGGGCATTTGGGAGACGAAGTGAAAATGCACTATTTTGAGGGTGGAAACTGCATCGGTAGATTTCCTTTGGCCACCAACGAAACCTATACCAATAGGCAAACGGGCGAAAAGGTGACCAATACGGATTGGCACAATATTGTAGTGCGCAACAAAGGAGCGGAAATATGCGAAAAATATCTCAGTAAGGGAGATAAAGTTTACGTAGAGGGCCGTTTAAAAAACAGACAATGGCAAGGTGAAGATGGCAATATGAGATATACCACCGAGGTGCACGTGCAAGACTTTACCTTTTTAACGACCAAGAAGGAAAGTATGGCAAATGCACAATCATCAGGTTCAGGTTCGTCATCTTCCAATTACCAAGAGCCCAGCAACAATCAAGGTTCAGCGGCACCAATCGATAATACAGAAGAAGAGGATGACCTACCATTCTAGAATAAAAAGTCTAAAGCAATACTAAATTGGATCCCGAGCCCCATAGTTTGGCATTTTATCTGTCCACTACCAGTGGAATATTCACTTTAAAGATAGTTGTACTAGTACTTCTTTTGGCCTGTTCTGCATTGATTTCGGCCGCTGAAGTGGCCTTTTTTGGTCTTTCGCAGACCGACTTGAACGAAATGCAAGAGAGCAACTCGTCCCGCGGAAAAATGATCGTGGAGTTATTGGAAAAGCCCAAAAAGCTGTTGGCCACCATTTTAATTACCAATAATGCCATTAATATCGGAATTGTGCTGCTGTTCAGTTCCATTGGCAATACCATTTTTGCCGATATTGACGGAACCCTTCGTTTTTTACTGGAAGTGGTAACGGCGACCTTCTTAATATTGATGTTCGGGGAAATTCTCCCCAAAATATACGCCAATCGTAACCGTGTACAGTTTTCTCAGTTTATTGCTGTTCCGTTGAAAGTGCTCAGCTATATTTTTACACCATTAAGTTCTCCGATGCGTTCGGTTACATTATTTATGGAGGATAAATTGGGGAAGAAAAAATCCAATTTGAGCATTAACCATCTTTCCCAAGCTTTGGAACTGGCCTCTGAAGGTGATACTACCAAAGAAGAGCAGAAGATTTTAGAAGGCATAGTAACCTTTGGGAATACTGATACCAAACAAGTTATGCGACCTCGGATAGACATATTCGCGGTCAATGAAAAGATGAAATTTCCAGAGGTTCTTCTAGAAATAAAGAAGAACGGTTATTCCAGGATACCCGTGTTTTCGGAGAATATGGACAATGTTTTGGGCGTTCTATATGTGAAGGACCTGTTGCCCTATATTGATAGGAAAACCTTTAACTGGATGTCGCTCATCCGTGAACCCTATTTTGTTCCAGAGAACAAAAAGCTGGACGACCTGTTGTTGGAGTTTCAGGACAAGAAGAACCATTTGGCCGTTGTGGTGGATGAATATGGGGGGACATCGGGAATTGTAACCTTGGAAGATATTATCGAAGAAATCGTTGGCGATATCAGCGATGAATTTGATGATGAAGACCTTGTATTTTCCAAATTGGACGACCATAACTATGTATTTGATGGGAAAACTACACTGAAGGATTTTTACCGTGTGGTAAAAATTGAAGAAGAAGATGAGTTCGAGAGCAAAAAGGGAGAATCTGAGACCATTGCCGGATTTGTGCTTGAAATTTCGGGAAGTTTTCCGAAGATAGGAGAGAAGGTGCTGTTCAATACGTACACTTTTGTGGTGGAGAGTATGGATAAAAAGAGATTGAAACGAATAAAAGTAACCTTGCCCCATGAAGCATAAAATTCTATTTCTTATTTTGATAGCAATGGTATTCGTAGGATGTAAGGACGAGGTGTTGCCAAAACCCAAGGCCATGTTGCGTTTGGATTATCCAAATGCAGAGTATGCACAATCTGGTCCCGATTGTGTATATACTTTTGATAAGAACACCCTTTCAGAAATAAAGGAAAGCAAAGATTGTTCTATGGTGCTCGACTACCCTATGATGAAAGGTTCCATTTATTTGACTTATAAACCCGTTCAAGGAAACTTGGATACCTTGCTCGTAGATGCTCAAAAACTATCCTACGAACATGTGGTGAAAGCGGATAACATTGCGGAACAACCATTTATAAATAGAGAAGACGGGGTTTATGGCATGTTCTACGAAGTAAGTGGAAACGCGGCATCACAATCACAATTCTATGTAACCGATAGCATCAATCACTTTGTGACAGGTTCGCTATATTTCTACGCCAAACCAAATTATGATTCCATTCTTCCTGCGGCCATGTACTTGCAGAACGATATCAGAAGAATTATGGAGAGCCTACGCTGGAAAAAATAAAATTATTGTACGGTATCCTTCGTCAATAGGGCTTGGGCACGTTCAATACTACCATTGATTTTTTCCTTCACCACTTTTACCTTTTCTTCTTCCTCATCGAGCCATTGTTGTTTTTCTTCGGAGAGTTCCTTGCCGTTCAAGATTTCCTCATGGTTAAAGCGATCGCCAAAATCTTTCATCCAATCCATCATTGCGGTGTTGGCATCTTGAAGGTCCTTCATGGCCACTTCATATTTTTGGCCCATTTCGGTGGAATCTACTTTTGGCTTAAGTTCTCCGACCAATTTGCCTATCGTGCTCATTTTAGGCATCACCTCGTCGTGGATGGCCATAACCTCTTCCATTTGTGATGAACCTTCAGGTGCTTTTTTCTCCTCTTTGCAGGAGAAGCTCAAAAACAAAACAGTATAGATTAGGAGTGAAAAAACTCTTTTCATGGTGAATAAAATTAGGTCTTCAAATTTAACTATTTGGGACAGTAAAATGAGGGATTAAAGCTAAATATTCAAATAAATAATAAAAGTGACTTTTGTCACATAATAGAATCTTAGGTGTTCTTAAATTCGCTGATTGTTTTGGATAAGAACTAAGAAAGTATTGGATAAATCTTCACATACTTTACCCAGGCGGGTTGGATTTTCTTCGCTTTTCATTCTTTTGCTTATGATAAGCAACCTGCGCTTTTCTTCCATGTATGTTTATTATAGTCTCGATAGGGAGGGGTTTATAGAACAACTCTGTGAAAACAAGGACAAACCGGAACTTAATTGTAACGGTAAATGTATGTTGATGCAAATGCTCCGTGCCCAAGCGGAAGACGATGAACCCATGCCGGTGATTGGTTGGGAGGATGTTTTGGTGTTTTTTATGGAGATGCCTAGTTACAATTTACCAAGTAGCAAGGAGAATGAGACGAACCCATTCTATTACACAGATTTTTATTCGTATCACTTTAGTGATACGCTTATAAAGCCACCCATGGTTTAAGATTTACTGAAAAAGCGGCAATACACATTGCCGAACTTGTATAATCTTAAACACAAATCAAAAATGAATAAAAGTGCACTGGCAAAACTTTGTGTTTTGCTTTTAGGGACCACTGTGTCCTACGCGCAAGTTTCAAATGCGCAAGATTCCCTAGCAAAAAAACCGGTACAATTGGATGAGGTTCTGGTTGAAGGAAAAAGAAAAATAGATCCAGTTTTTTCTACGTTCAAAAGTGAGCCGGAGAAGAAAATTGTTCAATCAAAAAATGTGGCGGATCTTTTTAAAGATATCAATGGATTTAGCCTGATTAAACGCGGTAATTATGCCATAGACCCATCTTTTCGGGCTTCTCAATATGAGCAACTCAATGTTCAATTTAATGGAGGAACCAAGGTGATGCACGCCTGTCCTAACCGGATGGACCCCATTACCACTCATGTAACTCCAGAAGAGATAGAACGGGTAGAAGTGGTTAAAGGACCATATACCTTTAGATACGGCCCCACCTTTGGTGGCATTGTAAATTTGGTGACTCAAGAAGTTGAAAAACAAGAAAGAGGATATCATGGTAAGGTGAATTTTGGTGGAGAGAACAACGGGAATGCCATTACAAGTTTTGCCAACCTAAAGTATGTTGGAGAACAGTTCGATGTGAACCTTAATTTCGGATTTCGTGATTTTGGGAATTATGAGGACGGTGATGGAAACGAAGTGCCTTCCTCCTTTAAGAGTACCGATTATGGGATTCAGGTAGGCTATAGCCCAACAGAGAACCAAAGAATCCAACTTGGGTTTCGACAATCCTTTGGAAGGGATGTGTTGCATGCTGGATTACCCATGGATACTGAAATAGATGATAGCAATGTGCTCTCTGTTGATTATAAGCTAGACACTATTTCTGATGGATTAAAAGCATTGAGCGCAAAGGTTTATCGTTCCAATGTAGACCATGTAATGACCAATGAACTAAGACCGTCTTTTATGATGACAGAGGCGGTATCGGAAGTGGGTGCCCTAACTGTTGGTGGTCGAGTGGAACTTGAGTGGAGACCTATTCAAGACCTAAAACTCTACACTGGGTTGGATGCATTTTCGGTGGGAAGAACGGGAAATAGAACACGTTTGGTAAAAAGGAATATGAACGGTGATTTACTGCTCACTCCCATGGAGTTTGTTGATGGGGTATGGCAAGACTCACAAATTGATGATTATGGAGCATTTATAGAAGGTAAATATCCGTTATCAGAAAAGCTTTTGTTGAATGTTGGTGCGAGGTACGATATGGTACGATCCATAATAGATGCGCCAGATGATGATTTTGTTGCTGAATATCCTGATTTGGATACAAGAACAGAGCATAACTTTAGTGCAACAGCATCATTTAAATATTTGGCTACATCCAATCTTTTGTTTGAATTGGCCTATGGTAGAGGAGTGCGTTCCGCCAATATGATCGAAAGATTTATCAACCATTTTACAGCAGGTCAGGATCCGTACGAATATGTGGGCAACCCTTATTTGGATGCCGAGGTGAACAATCAATTTGAATTGGGGGTTAAAGCTAATACCAGTTTTGAGGGATATGCTTTCAACCGTTTGGATTATGGGGCTTCTGTGTATTATTCTATCTATGACAATTATATTGTTCCTGTGATAGACCCATCATTGGATAAAAAGTATATGCCAATGGCAGCGCCTACAGACGTAAAAAGATTTACCAATTTAAATGATGCCTACAAAACAGGGTTTGAAGTTTTTGGGGAATTGGCCTTCTTGGAAGATTTTGCGTTTAAAACAGAGGTGTCCTATGTGTATGCAAAAAATCAGGACTTGGATGAATCCCTGCCGTTGACTCCACCTTTGGTTACCCGTTTCAATCTAAGTATTGAGAGAGAAACAATTTGGGCTAGCGCGACATATACCCTTACTTCAAAACAATCCGATATAGCACTCTCCTTTGGAGAGCAAACAACGGGTGGTTATGGGGTTATGGATTTGCGTTTTGGGACAAAACCTTTTGAGCATTTTACGTTAGGAATTGCAGCATCCAACATTTTTGATGAGACCTACAATAATCATTTGAACTTCTCTTTTGTGAACCAAGCGGACTATGGTAGAGTACCCATCAATGATCCGGGTAGAAACTTGACCGCTTTTGCACAATACAGTTTTTAAATCTGTAAAAAGTAAAAAGGGGTGCCATTGGCGCCCCTTTTTGTATTTAAAATATATGCTTATTTGAAATCAGATGCTTCAACGCCTTCGTTCACCTTGATTTCTTTCACAATAAACTCCATGTTCTGTGGTCCCATGCTCTGCATCAACTTAAATGGGAACTTGATACCGGAAACTTCTTGGTAGTCTCCATAGCCAATGGTACTTGTCATTTGCTGACCTTGCACTTCTTGGGTAACGATTTCCTGTACTTTTAGACCTGTTTCCATGTCATAAAAAGCGGTTTTTTCATCGCTAATTTTGAGTTTGTAGGCTTTCTTGCCATCAACTTGCTCTACTCCTTCCAGGGTCACATCTCCAACTGCCAGATAGTTCAACTCAGGGAAAGCTGCTGATTCTTCTTTGATTTTTGCAACCTCTTCAGCGGAAAGGTCTTTGCGTTGACCCTGCATTACCATATATCCGGAGTCGCCATCCAAAACCTGTTTTTGCATGGAATTGCCCTGCACCTTTATGTTTTGCATAAACTGGTCTTGGGTTGTTTTCTTCATTTCAAGCTCCAATTTCATGCCTTGCATTTCGGCTTCTGCCATCATTGAGTATGATTCCACGGCATCCAATTTTGCTTTGCCCCCAATGGCTTCGATGTAACTTTCCAAAACTGCGTTGGCATCTATTCCTTCGGGAATTGCAGCCCCATATTCGGGTTTGTCCGTTTTGTTGGCATATTTGTCATAGTAAAGAACGGGAACAGTTTTACCGTTAAAGGTCACCTTTTCCAAATTTTCCAGAACGTCCGTTCCTTTTCCGGTGACCACTACGCGGGCATTGGAGGTCGAAAAGTATTTTTTGGAGGCGTTGAGTACATCTTCTTTCGAGATGGCATCCAAACGTTCCAAATACGTTTCGTAAAAGTCTTTTGGAAGACTTTCTGTTTCAATGTTCAATGCGTATTCTGCAACTGTTTCAGGTTTTTCCAAAGCCATTACAAAACTACCGGCATATTTGGCCTTGGCATTGGCCAATTCTTCATCGGATACCGGCTCAGAGGTCATTTTATCGATTTCTTTCAAGATTTCGACCACTGAGCTGTCGGTTACGGCATTTCTAACTTGCGCATAGGCATTGAATCGCATTGGGCTGAATTTATTGGCCCGGATTCCAGAATACGAACCATAGGTGTACCCTTTGTCCTCCCTTAAATTTTTGAACAAACGAGCTTGTGAGCCACCACCTAATATTCTGTTGGCCAAAAGAGCATCCAAATAATCCTCGTCCTTCATTTTTAAGTTGGTAATGTTTTCTACCGCAACCTCGGATTGAACAGCGTTGGGAACATCAACAAAGTTGATTTGTGTATACTGCACGTCTTTTGGGTCCGAATAACTGAACGATGGAGGTACTGCTTTGGACCAAGGGGTAAAGGCTTCTGTGACCAATTCTTTAACGGTATCGAACTCGACATCGCCGATAACCACCAAATAGGCGTTAGCGGGAACAAAATAGGAGCGATAGAACTGCTCCACATCCATTAGGGAAACATTGTTTACCGTTTCCTCGGTCATGAATTCGCCATAAGGATGGTTTTTTCCATAAGCCAAAGCTGCTTGAACTCTATCGGCTATTGCAGAAACATCCTTTTCTTCCGATTTGATTCCGGTAATCACCTTTTCCTTTTCCTTTTCAAACTCTTCTTGGAGAAAGTCCGGATTGATAGCGGCATCTGCCATTAACTCGAGCACCCTTGGAAAATATTTGGATAGGGAACTTGCAAAGGCGCTTTGCTCACCGATGTAAATATTGGCCCCTAAAAAGTCCACTTCTTCATAAAAATCATCCTTTGGAACATTTTTAGATCCTTTGCCCAGCATGCTTCCGGTTAGGACGGAAACTCCAGCTTTGTCCCCCTCCAAAATAGGTGGGTTGTCTATGGATAACTGGATTCGGACCCGTGGCAACTTATGATTTTCCACTACGAGTACCTTTAAGCCATTCTTTAGCTCAAAACGGGCAGGTTCCTTTAAATTTATTTTTGGTGCAGGCCCTGGTTCTGGGGGCGTGCTTCTGTCTATCTGTGCGTATGTGGCTGTCATGAACAGGGACAGCGCAGCTAAAACTAAATATTTTTTCATCTTAATTAGCGTCTTTTTGTTCTGGCAAATATTCCAACTCCACACGTTGGTTCACCTTCAAATATTTTTTGGCCACTTCCATGATTTCTTCACGGGTAATAGAGCGGTAAATATCTATTTCTGTATTGATCAGGTTGGTATCGTCCTTCAGCATATAGTTTTCGGCCAAGGAATTTGCAATGCCTTCAACGCTGCTGTTGGCATTCACGAATTGATTTTCGAACTTGTTCTGAAGTTTTTGATAATCCTTTTCGGAAATCAATTCCATTTGAAGCCTCAAGATCTCTTCATCAATTTCTTTCTTGATATCCTGAATGGAATTGTCGCCTACAGGAAGACCACCAACAATGTACGAGCTGTAATCTTCGGCATCGATCGGAACAGAAAGTATTTGAAGCGCCATTTTCTTCTCGTCCACCAATTTTTTGTACAACTTGGAACTTTCGCCATCGCTCAGATAAGTGGAGATCATGTTGATCACATAGGCGTCCCGTTGCCCTTGTCCGGGCGTTCTGTAAGCCAATAGAATGGCCGGAATCTGAATGTTCGGGTCGTAATATTTGGCAAATTTGGTCTCGGTGATAGGGTCTTCCTTAATATTGGGTCTCTTTATTTCGGCGCCCCTTGGAATTGGGCCGAAATAATCCTCGATCATTTTTTTGGTCTTGTCCGTTTCAAAATCACCAGCTACAACCAAAACCCCATTGTTTGGCACGTAATAAGTTTGGTTGAACTTTTTAAAGTCCTCCAAAGTGGCGCTGGCCAAATGATCTAGAGAACCAATAACTCCCCATCTATAGGGATGTTTTGTATAGAGATTCTTCAAGATTTGCTCAAAGAATGCACCGTAGGGGGCATTGTCGGTTCTGAGTCTTCTTTCTTCTTGTACCACTTCTTTTTGGGTGTCAACGCCAACTTGCCCGATAATGGGGTGCATCAAACGTTCAGACTCCAACCAAAGTCCAACTTCTAAACTATTGGAAGGGAAAACCTCATAATAATAGGTGCGGTCCAAAAAGGTGTTTGCATTGTTCCTTCCTCCGTTGGCAGCCGTTATTTGGTCCCATTGCCCCCGTTCAATATTTTTGGTGCCCTCGAAAAGCAGGTGTTCAAAAAAGTGTGCAAAACCCGTTTTGTCCGGGTCTTCGTCTTTGGATCCCACATGGTACATCACCGATGTGGTCACCACAGGGGCACCGTTGTCTTGATGTAAGATCACATGGAGCCCGTTGTCCAGGTCATACTCTTCAAAAACTACCTCTTGTGCAAAAAGGCTAGTTGCTGCAAAGAGCATGGCAGATGCAGTAAACAAATGTTTTTTCATTTTAATAGTCAGTATTTAAAAATTGATGTTGCTAAGAGGTTGGTATCGATTTATCCATCGATGTTACGCTAAATATAAAATATTTTCGGGCAGCAGGTAAATTTTAACCTCGTCTTTAGTCTCAAAGAGTGGGATAATTCGCAAACATTCAGTAAATTATACAATGAATTCAAAAAAATACAATATGAAAAATTTAACTCTCCCGATTCGTTTTGGCATAGTCACCAGTGCTGTGCTGATTGCGTATTTTTTGATTTTGGCCTTAATGGGCAAGCACACCAATGTTTTTTATAGCTTGTTCAATGGTATAATCACAGGTTTTGGAATCTATGAGACCATTAAATACACCAAGATAAAACAGGGTAAGTCCTTTAGTTATGGAAATGGGTTCACGGCCGGTATAACCACTGGCTTTATCGCAACATTGTTGTTCACTGTTTTCTTTGCGCTTTATGCGACGGAATTGGACAGTGCTTTTCTGGACAAGCTTTCTGTTGCATGGTCCAATGATTATAAGAATTTTCAAGGGATAGTGTTTTTTACTGTGGCCATTATGGGGTTTGCCTCAACCTTGGTTTTAACACTTTCATTTATGCAACTATTTAAAACGAGCAACAATTCCAAAAAAATTATGGGTTAAATTGGAGAGGAATACTTGTGGATTAAGGATTTAGCAGTATATTTGCACCCGCTAATTTTGATAAAGCGCAATAATTTTAATCTAATTAACGCATTATGTACGCAATTGTAGAGATGGCAGGGCAGCAATTTAAAGTTGCTAAAGACCAGAAAGTGTACGTTCACCGTTTGCAAGGAGAAGAAGGTGATAAGATCACTTTCGATAAAGTTCTTCTTTTGGAAGATGGTGATAACGTAACCATTGGCGCCCCGGTCATAGATGGTGCGGCCGTTGAGGCCAAAGTTGTAAAGCACCTAAAAGGAGACAAGGTAATCGTCTTTAAAAAGAAAAGACGTAAAGGTTACCAGAAAAAGAACGGTCACAGACAATATTTGACTGAAATCGTTGTTGAGAGTATCTTGGCAAAAGGAGCCAAAAAAGCGGCCCCTTCAAAAGCCAAAGCTGAAGCAAAACCAGCTGCCGAACCAAAACAGGCAGAGAAAAAAGCGGAAGCTCCAAAGAAAGAAGCTCCAAAAGCAACCGAGGACTTGAGTTCCAAAACTGTTGCTGAATTGAGGGATATGGCAAAAGCCAAGGAGATTACCGGTTATTCTTCCATGAAGAAAGCCGAGTTGATCGAAGCGTTAAGCAAATAAGAAAAGAACTAAAATTTATATATCATGGCTCACAAGAAAGGTGTAGGTAGTTCAAAAAACGGTAGGGAATCAGAATCGAAACGCTTAGGTGTTAAGATTTTTGGTGGTCAGGCAGCAACAGCTGGTAACATTATTGTAAGACAACGTGGTACCAAGCACAATCCTGGCGAAAATGTATATGCTGGAAAAGACCATACTTTGCACGCCAAGGTAGATGGTGTAGTTAAGTTTGAAAAGAAAGTTGGTGGTAAATCTTATGTTTCCATCGAACCTTTTGAAGCATAACAAGCGATTATAAAAGTTAATACTGAAGGGCCCCGCAAAAGCGGGGCCTTTTTTGTTGCCTCAATTTTTAATGGTTTGTTAACCCAATGGTGATGTTGGAGTGAGGATCAAAAGCTTACTTGAAGAGCTTTTTACTTTTCCTCAATAACCCACCATGAAAAATGTTTTTCTTTTTCTTTTTCTGTTCAGTTTATTGATTTCGATGGGCGGTTGGGGACAACAGGCCACCGTTCCTATAACCAATAGAAAAACTACGGATACTTACAATGCACTTCAAAGTCAATTGGAGATTGCAAAAAAGCATCCCGAAAATCCCGCTCAAATCGCCCAAGCCTATCTTCAATTGGGTGAGTACTATCACACACTCGGCCTATATACCGAAGCCATAGCGCAATATAATTCTGCACTGGAACTTTTGGGCCCTGATCTTGATGACCCATTTTACATCGTTCTGAACAATAATATCGGCAAAGTATATCTCTCCCTGAACAATTTTGAACTGGCCGAACAATATTTTGAGGAAACCAAAAAAGCATCAGAACAACTTAAAGATGATAAAGGTTTGGCCGCTTCACTAGGTTTGTTGGGAGCGAGCCACGAAAAACAATCCGAATATGACGAAGCCCTCCAAGACCAAAGGCGTAGTCTGGATTTATTTCAAAAGCAGAATGATGACTTTGGTGTTGCCGTTACCAATGAAAACATTGGAAGTGTTTATGAAGATTTGGAGGAATTTGAGCTGGCGTACGAATACTTCAAAAAGGCCTATGACCATCTCCAAGGTTCACGAACTACAGAAGAAATCAACGTGCTGAACAACCTTGGTGATTCATTCAGAAAAAGAGGTGATTATCAACCAGGATTGGAATATACCACCAAAGCTTTGGACCTTGCCAAGGAGTTGAACGACCTGCATCAATTGGAGAGTGCGCACAAGGACCTTTCGAAGAACTACGCCTTAATGAGGAATTTTGAGAAGGCCCACGAGCACTTGCTTCTTGCTGAAGAATACAACAGTAAAATGCTTCGGTCTCAAAACCATGACCAATTGAACGTGCTCCAGACCATTTACGAAACCAATAAAAAAGAAGCGGAAATTCAACTATTGAAGGAGCAGAACAAGGTAAGCGTTGCCAATCAGAATTTGCTTTGGGTTGCACTATTCGCCATTGCCGTTATTTTTATAATTCTCTTTTACTATATGGGCAGAAAACGGAAGGCTACGTTGAAGATTCAGGAATATAAACACCGTATGCTCAAGGCAGAGTTGGATAAAAAAGCCATTGAGGAACAAAACTTACAGCGCGAAGTGCAGTTAAAGGCAGCTTCATTATCTCGATATAGTCTGCACCTCTCCCAAAAGAACAAGATTTTGCTCGATATGTCCAACACCCTCAGGAATATGGTCTCCCGAAAACATATGAATACCTCCGAAAAAATAAAGGAATTGGTAAAAGAGATAGACTTTAACCTTAAGCAGGAGCAGGAATGGGATGAGTTTATGACCTTCTTCAAGGAAATCCATCCAGAGTTTATAAAGAAACTTTCGATGCTTTCAGAGGATTCATTATCCCCTGCTGAATTGCGATTGGGAATGTTATTGCGATTGAACCTTTCTTCCAAGGAAATAGCATCCATTTTACGTGTTACTCCAGATAGCGTTAGAGTGGCTCGTTACCGATTGAGAAAAAAATTGCCCATTGACCAAAAAGACGAACTGGTAAACTTTATGATTGAACTTTAACCCTTTAATACCTCTCTTTTTTTAGAAAAGGTTATCCCAATGTAAAAAAACCGTAATTGTTGCCCTCTTGTTTCTATCGATTTTCAGTTTTGTTTCCCTTTTGTTTTCATTTAGTTCAAATCATAACGGGTTGATATACATAGTTTTGGAAAGCATTCTAACGTAAACCAAAATGAAATTGATGAACCTAAAAAAACTACTTTTTGTAACGCTGTTTATGGTGCTCGGAAACGCAATGGCCCAAGCCCAATCAGGAAATATTCAGGGCACTATTACCGATGAGAACGGTATCTACGTTCCCGGTGCCAATGTGTATATCGAATCCTTGGTAAAAGGAGCCATTTCCAACTTTGATGGAAAATTTACTTTGGTGGGCATCCCAGAAGGAGCCTATATCTTAAGGGTGACCTATATGGGCTATTCCGATGTTGAGCAGGAAGTAAGTGTGAGTGCTGGGCAAACTACCCCAGTGAGTATTACGCTTGAATCCTCGAATATGGAATTGGACGAAGTGCAGGTGAGTGCTTATGGCCTAAGCGGACAGTCAAAGGCGTTGAATACCCAAAAGAATAACATGAACATTACGAATGTCGTTTCTACCGACCAGATCGGGAAATTCCCCGATGCCAATATTGGCGATGCTGTTAAGCGTATACCTGGAATTACCATGCAGGTAGATCAAGGGGAGGCGCGTAACATTATTGTGCGTGGTCTTTCCCCTCAGTTGAACTCCGTGACCTTGAACGGTAGCAGGATTCCTTCTGCTGAGTCCGATAACAGAAATGTTCAGATGGACCTTATTCCTTCGGATATGATACAGACCATTGAGGTGAACAAGGCCGTAACTCCGGATATGGACGCCGATGCATTGGGCGGTTCGGTAAACTTGGTGACCAGAACGGCACCACAAGGTTTTAGATTATCTGCCACAGCTGGATCTGGGGTAAACTTTATTACCGACAAACGTATTTGGAACGGGTCCATCTTGGTGGGTGACCGTACCAACGACGGAAAATTTGGATGGATGCTTTCCGCGACCATCAACGATAACGATTTTGGTTCCGATAATATCGAAGCCGAGTGGGACAACGAATTTGAGTACAATACCGGTGAAGAGGATGAAGAAGGCGAGCCTATTTTGGAGGAAACCGAAGTGAATCCGTATACCAACGTTACCGAGCAGCGCACTTATTTGGTGCAGAGGGTAAGAAGAAGTTTCTCGGCCAATTTGGATTATCAAATCAATCCAAACAACAACATCTACCTGAAAACCATGTACAACTGGAGAGATGACCGTGAAAATAGGTTTCGGTTGGAGCAGGAAATATTGGATGGAGAGGATATCGAAGTCGGTGATTTCACCTTGAACAATGGAAATTTGACCCGTTTCCCTGTGGAAGTTAAGAGACAGTCCAAGGGTGGAATTGCAGGAGGGCGCAATAAGAATGCCCGTTTGGAAGACCAACGTATGCAAAACTACACCCTTGGGGGCAATCACTTGTTCGGTTCGTTAAAAGTGGATTGGATGGCTGCTTATGCCAAGGCATCCGAGGAGCGTTTGAACGAGCGCTATGCGGAATACGAGACCGAGTACATCATCAACAATGACAACAGCAACCCAAAATATCCGGTTATGACGGCTGCTGACCCAGCCAATTTTAGTAATCTTAGCGGTTTTGAGTTCGGTGAAGTAACGAACGAAAACCAATACACCGAAGAGGAAGATGTCAATTTTTTTGCAAATTTTGAGCTACCTGCAGACCTATTTGGAAATGGGGGAATCCTAAAATTTGGTGCAAGGGGAAGATTTAAGTCAAAACTGAGAAACAACGATTTCTACGAGTACGATTTGGAAGATTTTTACCCTACATTGGCCAATGTTCCCGTAAAATCCTATACCGATCCAGATTTTTTGGCCGGTGGAAAATACCAGGCCGGTACTTTTGCCAGTGAAGAGTGGTTGGGCTCTTTGGATTTGAGCCCTGCCAATGGAGAAGCAGTTCAAGATGAATACCTCCCCGGTAATTTTGATATCCAAGAAGATGTTTGGGCAGGTTATGCCATGTTGAATCAAAAACTAACGGAAAGGTTGAGTATTTTGGCAGGACTTCGACTTGAAAATACCAGACTTGAAACACAAGGAAACCGCGTAATCTATATTGAAGAAGATGAGGACGCAGGGATAGAGGAAGGTATTGAGGTGGAATCCGTTTCCGATGAAAACTCCTATACCAATATTTTGCCCGGAGTTCATTTTAAGTATGATTTGAACAACAGTACGGTTGATTTGAACAACAGTACGGTGCTCAGGTTTGCTTGGACCAATACATTGGCTCGTCCAAATTATGCGGACCTTATCCCAAGATCGGAAATTGTGAACGAAGATAGGGAGGTCATTGTAGGCAATCCGGAACTGGACCCAACTACCTCCATGAACTTTGACTTGAATGCCGAGCATTATTTTGAAAGTGTTGGAATCATCTCAGGAGGTGTATTTTATAAAAAAATAAATGATTTCATCTACACATTCATTACCGAGGCACCAAACGATGCTTATGGTGCAGGAACAGCAGGTTATGATGTATTCCAGCCCTTGAACGGTGACTCAGCCTCTATTTTTGGTGCAGAACTATCTTTCCAGAGACAATTGGACTTTTTGCCCGGGTTTGCCAGAAACTTTAGCATCTATTTAAACTACACCTACTTGTCTTCAAGTGCGGACGGTATTCGTAACGAAGATGGTGACGAGCGTACCGATTTGGATTTACCGAACACCGCTCCAAACATGTTCAACGGTTCTTTGGGCTATGCCGATAAAAGGTTCAGCGCAAGATTGTCCGCCAACTTCTCAGACTCCTATATCGACGAAATTGGAGGGAATGCTTTTGAAGATAGATATTACGATACACAATTCTTCTTGGATTTCAATGCCAGCTATGCCATCAACAGCAATTTAAGGTTGTACGCCGACGTGAACAACATCACAAATCAACCATTGCGTTATTTCCAAGGAGTAAAATCAAGAACACAACAGATGGAGTTCTACGATATCCGATTTACCTTCGGATTGAAGTACGATTTGTTTAGAAAATAATTTCAGGTAGTATATTTTATATACGGTGTCATAACAAGTGCCTGCCCAGAAAGGGTAGGTGCTTGGGACTGGCATTTCTTATCTTAATCATCAATATGAGAAAAATATTTACACCAATTTTAGCTGCTGTTGCATTAACTTCCTGCAATCAAGGGAGCAAACTGCCAGCCATTGCTCCAGATATAATCACAGAAAAAACCCCAAACGATACCGATGATCCCGCTATTTGGATCAATCCGGATGATGCCTCAAAAAGTATCGTATTCGGAACCGATAAAGAGACCAACGGCGGTGTTTATGCCTTTGACCTTGATGGGAAGATCATTGAAGAGAAATCCATCAAAAACATCCAAAGACCCAACAATGTGGATTTGGAATATGGTTTTCAGCTAAACGATTCCGTTGCCGTTGATGTAATCGCCTTTACCGAGCGGGAAAAACAACAGATCAGATTGTTCTCCGTGCCCGACATGAAACCGCTCGATGGTGGTGGTTTTCCCGTATTTGAAGATGAAACCGACGTGGAACAACGTTTGGCCATGGGAATAAGTATGTACAAATCCCCGAAGGATTCATCCCTATACGCCATCGTGAGTAGAAAGATAGGCCCAACAGGCTCTTATTTATATCAATACAAATTGGAATCGGACAGCACAGGTGTATCGTCTAATTTGGTTCGTAAATTCGGAAGTTTTACTGGCGGCAAGGAAATCGAGGCCATAGCCGTGGACAACGAAATGGGCTACGTGTACTATTCCGATGAAGGCGAATGCGTTAAAAAATACTACGCGGAGCCGAGCATGGGCAACAAGGAATTGGCCTGTTTTGGTGGTGAACTGTTCTTGGAGGACATCGAGGGCATTGCCATTGCCGGATACCCTAACGAAGAAGGATATATTATAGTTTCCGACCAACAACGCGGACAGTTCAATATCTTCTCCAGAAAGGACAATAGTTTTATAAAAGCGGTAAACCTTTCCACTTTGGAGACCGATGGTTGCGATGTGGTCACCGTTCCCTTGAACGATACCTTTTCATCTGGTCTTTTCGCTGCCATGAACGATGAAAAAAACTTTTATTTCTACGACCTGAAAAAGGCGCTGGACTTAAAACCTTAGTTTTCGTTTTCGGGCGGTAATTTCCCAAGTATCCACTTTTTTGCCGTTCTCGATAACCGAAACTTCATCATGAAGATTGATACTGGGGCAAATATGATACGGAATGCCATAGAGCACGTCACCGACTTTGTATTTGTCCCAATCCTTTACTTTGATTACCCCGTGTTCCTCACTTTGTGAAAGCAGTTCATAGTCATCAATGTTCAGGAACTTAACGCGCTTGTCAATAGGATTTTCGGCCGCTACCGATTTATGTCCCAAATCTATGGTTATAATCCCTTCGGTGGGTTTGGAAATGATTCGTGTAACCAATAGTGCGGCATGTTTGAAATTTTGTTCTGTCAATTTTTCACCATATCCCCAATCCCAAAGCACACAGGTGCCAGGGCTGGTGATTCTGTTTTCTTGGAGCAAATGAGATGTGAACGATGGGGTTCCACCACATATCAATTGAGCTTGGGGGTAATCTATCCTTAGCGTATCAAAATAAACCACTACATCCATCACCCCTTGTTCTATCTTTTGGTTGCGCACCTCAAAATCGGAATCCCTTAGGTGGCCATCGTACGCGTGCAGCCCTTTAAAGTTGAGCGATTTGCATATTTTCAAATAGTTGATGAGCTCGTCCAGCCCCGGACCAATTTGGATTCCGGACCGGTCCATTCCATTGTTGATATCAATATAAATGTTGGCATTGAGTTCTGTTTCCTCGGCTTTTTGGTTCAAAAGTTCCGCACTGTCCACGTTGTCCACTAAAGTTGAAAACGCCGTATTTGGGTAGTGTTTTATCAATTGTAAAAAGCGGTCCAACTTTGGTCCCACCAACTGGTGCGCAATAAGAACAGCAGTGGCCCCCGCCTCGGCCGCGATTTCAGCTTCAGAGATAGTGGAAGCCTTGAATTTTGAGATTCCCGACTCCAGTAAAAGCTTCATGACCCGAGGCATTTTGTTGGTCTTGATGTGCGGCATCAACCTATCCGTTTGCCCATGTACCATCGAGACCATCTCCTCAATGTTGAACTTGAGATGTTCCAGGTATAGAGCGATGGATGGAGAATCAACCGTTTCAATATTTTTAATGTCGTACCAATGGTCGTTCATAACATTCTTCTTTTGAACCAATAAAGGTAAGAATCAAGATCTGAAGCCTTGGAATTTTTTTGCCAGTGGTCCCAATTAAATATATCGAAATCGAACTCTGGAAAACCTAAAATCAAAATCTTTTGTACCTTCAATAGGATTAACTATAAATCTTATATCATGAAAAAAGTTATTATTTCTTCATTATTGGCCTGCTCTATTTTGTTTACCAGCTGTTTAGGTTCTTTCAGCGCTTTCAATAATTTGAAAGATTGGAACCAAGGGCTAACGGACAGTAAATTTTTGGATAATCTTATTTTTTGGGGATTGAACATTGTCCCTGTTTATGGTCTGTTTTTTCTTGGGGACGCCATTATCTTCAACGTCATCGAATTTTGGTCCGGATCTAACCCGATAGCTATGAAAGATGGGGAGTCGGAAACCCAAATTGTGGAGCACGATGGCAACACTTTTGAAATGATCGCCACCAAGAACAGAATTCAGGTAACCGTGGTGGAGGGCCCGAAAAAAGGAAAGAAAATCGATTTGGTGTACAAACCGGATGAAAAATCTTGGAATGCCGTTCGTCCCAACGGTGAGATCATTAAACTTTCCTCTTTTGAAGAAGGATTCTACATTGTTTACATGCCCAATGGTGAAGAAATAAAAATCGACCCAAATAGCACAAGGGAAGAAGGTTTGGCCTTGTTGAAAGAAAGCAAGACCTGCTACTATGGTGAGACCCTATTGGCAGATTAATAAAATTTTCCCCAATAAAAAACCCATGGCGCAAACCATGGGTTTTTGTTTTTTGATTCGTTGTGTTTAGTAACGGTAGTATTCGGGTTTAAAAGGACCTTCTACGGTTACACCAATATATTCTGCTTGTTCCTCATTTAGTTCCGTTAATTCGGCACCCAAACGCGACAAGTGCAGTTTGGCCACTTTTTCATCCAAATGTTTGGGGAGCATATACACCTCGTTGGCATACTTGTCATTATGGTTCCAAAGCTCGATTTGCGCCAAGGTCTGGTTGGTGAACGAGTTGCTCATCACAAAACTTGGATGCCCAGTGGCACAACCAAGGTTTACCAGTCTACCTTCTGCCAAAATGATGACATCTTTCCCCTCAATGGTATACTTGTCCACTTGAGGTTTTATTTCATTCTTGGTATTTCCATAGGCGCCGTTCAACCAAGCCATATCTATTTCATTGTCAAAATGTCCAATATTGCAGACAATGGCCTTGTCTTTTAAAGCACGGAAATGCTCCTCTCGGATAATATCTTTGTTACCTGTTGTGGTAATCACGATATCGGCATTGGATACCACGGTTTCCAGTTTTTTCACTTCAAAACCGTCCATACAGGCTTGTAGGGCACAAATCGGGTCGATTTCGGTAACGGTAACAATGGAGCCTGCTCCCCTAAAAGAGGCTGCGGTTCCTTTTCCCACATCGCCATAACCGGCGACCACTACGCGTTTTCCTGCCAACATAGTGTCGGTAGCCCTACGGATGGCATCCACGGCACTTTCGCGACATCCATATTTATTATCAAACTTGGATTTGGTCACGGAATCGTTCACATTGATCGCGGGCATTGGGAGGGTACCCTTTTTCATTCTTTCGTACAAACGGTGAACCCCTGTGGTGGTTTCTTCGGACAATCCCTTTACACCTCCGGCAAGTTCTGGATATTGGTCCAAAACCATATTGGTAAGGTCGCCACCATCGTCCAGGATCATGTTCAAAGGCTTTCTGTCCTCGCCAAAAAACAAGGTTTGCTCAATGCACCAGTCAAATTCCTTTTCGTTCATTCCTTTCCAGGCATACACAGGAATTCCCGCAGCAGCGATTGCAGCAGCAGCGTGATCTTGAGTAGAGAAAATGTTGCAAGAACTCCAGGTAACCTCTGCTCCAAGAGCCACTAAGGTTTCGATCAAAACAGCGGTCTGAATGGTCATGTGCAAACACCCTGCTATTCGGGCTCCTTTTAAAGGCTGTTGTTGCCCGTATTCTTCACGCAAGGCCATAAGGCCCGGCATTTCTGCTTCGGCAAGCTCAATTTCTTTCCTTCCCCAATCGGCAAGAGAGATATCTTTCACTTTATAAGGAACATACGGAATTGTTTTTGTGCTCATACTTTATATAAATTTACTTTTGTAGCTTCGCTTTTGTAGTGCGACAAAGATACAAATTCACTTAACTTAAGTTCATGCCTCTTTACAAAACAATAACAGTTTCTCCGACCACTAAGGTCTATATCTGGAAAGTGACCGAGCCGGAAGGTGAACTTTCTAAGGATGTGGACCTTACAGAGCATTGCCAAAGCAGGATGGACGGTATGAAATCGATGGCGCACCGACGGGCTTTTTTGAGTATTCGCCACCTTATGGCCGAGGCAGGTTATGTGGATCATGACCTGTATTATGATGATTTTGGAAAGCCCCATCTAAAAGATGGCAAGTTTATATCCATTACCCATTCGCACAACTTTACAGGCATCATCATCAGCGAGACGGATGAAGTGGGTATAGACATTGAGATGCAACGTGATAAAATATTGAAGATAGCTCACAAATTCACACCTATCCAAGAGTATAAAACGTTGGCCAATTCCGAAGCACTGATACGAAAATTGACCATAGTTTGGGGAGCAAAGGAATCACTCTATAAAATTTATGCACAACAGGGGCTCAGTTTTTTACGTCATATCAATGTCATCGATTTTTCTTTTGAGGATACTCGAACCGTTGCCGAAATACTGTACAATGGTAAAAGGACCCATTACGAAATCGAGTTTTTGGAATTTGAAGGGTTTACGTGCGTTTATGCCCTTAAAATGATGGGGGGATAACAATTCCTTTTTGTAGTTTTACCCTGAAATTATTTGCTCCATGAGAATATCCGTTGAACTTACGCTATCTCCGCTCCAGGATGATTTTGAGACCCCCGTCATTGCTTTTATCAAAAAGTTGCGCGACTCTGGGCTTACTGTTTTGGAGAATCCACTGAGTACACAGGTTTTTGGGGGTTATAATGAAGTAATGGAATTGCTCAATTCAGAAATAAAGGAAAGTTTTGAGAATTTGGACCATGTGGTGCTGACCATGAAAATGGTAAAATCCGACCGAAGCGAGTATGAACCCCATTTTTGATTTCTTTATTGGTCCCTATGAAGACCGTGAGTTCTCCCTCATTATTCTGGAAGCGACCGCTTTTTTCTTTGGAATTGCTAGTGTAGTCTATGCTAAAAAGGAAGATATTTTGGTGTATCCTACGGGTC
This sequence comes from Flagellimonas aurea, assembly GCF_017313785.1. Lineage (GTDB taxonomy): Bacteria > Bacteroidota > Bacteroidia > Flavobacteriales > Flavobacteriaceae > Flagellimonas > Flagellimonas aurea. The sequence continues at coordinate 120,117 of NZ_JAFLNL010000001.1, read as the reverse complement.
TCGTCGCTACGGTGATTACTACCTATATCTTTTTTGTTGATAATCTTTTAGGGGACATGATGATGAATTTCTACTATTCCATTATGAGCATTTATGGATGGTGGAACTGGGCAAGACGAAGGGATGATAGAAAGCCAGTGGTGCATATTACAAGGACCAATAAGAAGGAGAAATGGGTCGGTGTTGGCTTTTTTTTCCTCACCATGTTGGTCACATATGGAGTTTACAAAGCTTTTGGAGCGGAGATAGGGCCCACAAACTACGTAGATATTTTTACCTCGGGCGTTTTTTTTACCGCAATGTGGTATATGGCCAATAAAAAATTGGAAAACTGGACCCTTTGGATATTGGGTGATTTAATTACCGTACCTTTGTACGCCTACAGAGGATGGGGTATGTTCTCTTTACAGTACCTCATTTTTACTGTTCTAGCTGTACAGGGATATCTAGCATGGAAGAAAAACTTGGCCAAGAGCCCGCCAACCTCATAAAAGTCGTCCTTTTTGGACCAGAATCCACAGGGAAGACCACCTTGTCCAAACAACTGGCGGAATACTACAAAACCGAATGGGTGCCCGAATATGCTCGCGAATACCTACAAGATAAATGGGACAGGGAACAAAAAACCTGCGAACCAAACGATTTGCTGCCTATTGCTTACGGACAAATGCGCCTAGAGAACCAATTGGCGAAAAAAGCAAATAAAGTACTTATATGTGATACCGACCTTTTGGAGACAAAGGTGTATTCCGAAGCGTATTACAACAGTACCTGTGACCCACTTTTGGAAGAATACGCCCTAAAAAACAGTTACGACCTCTACTTCCTGACCTATATCGACACGCCATGGGTAGCTGATGACCTTAGGGACAAACCGGATGAGAGAGAACGAATGTTTATGCATTTTAAGGAAGCTTTGGAGAATAATAACAGGAAATTCATTAATTTAAGGGGAGATAAAGCGTCAAGGCTTTCCACAGCAGTAGAACATATAGATAAACTTCTCCAAAAACATGATAGAATTAAGTCCTAAAGACTTGGAACAACTGGACTCCAAAGGAATTTCCAAAGAAAAAGTAAATAATCAAATACAAACATTTAAAGAAGGCATCCCATTTGTACAACTATCGCAAGCAGCGGTAGTGGGCAATGGAATACTTCGGTTCTCGGAAAAGGAGCAGCTGGACCTGCTTCAATATTTTGAGGATAATAGAAAGGAACTTGAACTATTAAAGTTTGTTCCAGCCTCTGGCGCGGCATCCCGTATGTTCAAGGCCATGTTCAATTTTCTGGACAGTTATGACCCATCAAAAGAAAAGCTATCCGAATACATAAAACGCACAGGAGACCAGGATGCCAAAAAATTTACCGAGAATCTTTCCGACTTTCCCTTTTATGATCTGATCATGTCCAGAATCAAGGGCAAAGCCTCAAACAAAGATGAGGAGGCCTATCTTTTTGTAAAGGAAATGTTGATGGACAGCGGTCTTAACTATGGATTTTATCCCAAAGGCCTTTTGCCTTTCCATAAATATGGTACGGAAACGGCAACCCCCTTCGAGGAGCATTTAAAGGAAGCCGCTCTCTATGCCAAGACCAAAGGCACCGCCAATCTTCATTTTACCGTATCGGAACAGCATGATGAGATGTTTGCGAAAGAGGAAGCGACTGTGGGGCCAAAAATCTCCAAGAAAACAGATACTTCTTTCAATATTACCTACTCCAACCAAAAACCATCCACGGATACCGTTGCAGTGGATATGGACAATAAGCCCTTCAAAAATAGTGATGGTTCTATATTGTTCCGTCCGGGAGGACATGGTGCCCTCATTGAGAACCTGAACGATCAGGATGCAGATATTATCTTCATCAAGAATATAGATAATGTGGTCATCGATAAAAACTTGGAGACCGTATCAAACAGTAAAAAAATGTTGGCGGGTGTCCTTAAAAAAGTTCAGGACAAAGCGTTCGCCTATGCCAGACTTTTGGACAAAGATGATGTTTCCATTGAAAAAGCCGATGAAATCAAAGCGTTTTTGGAGAAAGACCTCAATGTACGTATGCCCAAGAATTATGATGATTTTGGCGTAGAGGAGCAAAAAACGATGTTGAAGGACAGAATCAACCGTCCCATACGTATATGTGGCATGGTGAAAAATGAAGGTGAGCCCGGTGGCGGTCCGTTTTGGATAAAAGATGCACAAGGCAACATATCCCTTCAGATAATAGAGTCCGCCCAAATAGATATGGAGGATAAAGCCCAAGCGGCTATACTACAGAATTCCACACATTTTAATCCGGTAGATCTGGTATGCGGGGTGCGGGACTACAAAGGACAAAAGTTTGATCTTTTGGACTTTGTGGATACCAAACAAGGTTTTATTACCGGTAAGACCAAAGAGGGAAAAGAACTGAAGGCACTGGAACTTCCTGGATTATGGAACGGGGCTATGGCTTTCTGGAACACCATTTTTGTGGAGGTACCATTGGTGACCTTTAATCCCGTTAAAACGGTCAGTGATCTTTTAAAGCCCACACACCAAGCATAACTGTGTAAAAAACAATTTATTAAGCCCGTTGCTGAAAAAGTAGCGGGTTTTTTTGTGCTCAAATGTGACTTGGCTTTAAAAAGTGTGTCTAAAAAACATAACCGGAATCATTTCCGGTGACATGATTAAATTTTTTGATAATCCTTGCGGGGTTGTCTTAACTAGGTTGGTTGATTTGGTAAGATAGCCGTGCTTTATGTACGGCTTTCTTTTCAATAATGTTCAAAAAGATAGACAACGGCATATATGTTTTACAAAATAATATTGTTTTTAAACGTGGTATCGTTGGGCTTGGCCCTATATATATTGATATCCTACCTAAGGAACAGAAACAAGCATAAACATATCAAAAACCAGGATGATGCTATATAAACACTATCCATGTATTATCCATTTCTGCCAATCTGTACCATGGTCTTTTTTCCTTGTGACCATTTATTGGCAAATACGAAAGGCTGCCCAGGCAGCCTTTCTTGTATAATTTTTACACACTTTGTTTACGGTATTACACAGTTTTACACAACTATTAAAACTGGCACAAAATCACAAACAACTAAAAATCAATAAATTAACTTGATTTTTAAAAATTTTATGGTGTTGGCACTATGTTTTCAGTTAGATAAGCAAGTTTAACAATAAAATTAAATACCATGAAAAATTTAGCTTTAGCAACAGTACTATCATTTGTAGGAATCACAGCATTTGCAAATGTTGAAACTCCAGAACTAGAAAATAACAGTGCAATCGAGATCGTAGTAGGAGATTTTGAAGAAATCAGCGTGTCTGACCTTCCTTCTGCTGTATCTAGCGCAGTAGAGTCCAACTACCCTACCGCTAAAATCGATAAAGCATACAAAAACGATAAGGACCAATATAAATTGGAACTTACCCTTGAAGACGGTACATCAGGAACTGTATATGCCGATGCTGAGGGGAACTGGATTGACATGTAATTAGATATATCACCCCACAATAGTTAGTTTGGTTGATGAAGGGCTGCAGTAATATGCAGCCCTTTTTTTGTGATAATTTTATAAGAAAGCAATCATCTTTAAAATGATATGGGACGTATATTAGGTAACTGAATTATGCCCAAAATCCTAATCATTGAAGACGATACTGCCTTCTGTCAAATGCTTCAAAAGTTTTTGACCAAGAACGGCTTTGAGGTATCCATAGGTTTCTCCATAAAAGAAGCAGAGCAACATCTCGCATCATCTACTTTCGATTTAATATTGTCCGATGTAAGATTGCCCAAAGGAAACGGGGTTACTTTGCTCGCACAGGTCAAACGCGATTCTCCAAAAACACAGGTTATTCTGATGACAGGTTATGCAGAGGTGAAAACCGCGGTAAACGCCATCAAAGAAGGTGCTTTCGACTATATTTCCAAACCTTTTACTCCAGAGGCGATACTTGGAGTGATAAAGGAAGCATTGAAAACAGAGGTCACTGAGACACAAATAGCTGTCAAATCCTCTAAAAAGGAACCAGTAGAGGAGAAGAAGCCTGTTGGCTTTTTAAAAGGACAGGGGGAAAAATCCAAAAAACTTCAACAATATGTAGAGTTGGTCGCCCCTACAAATATGTCTGTTTTGCTTACTGGAGAAAGCGGAACAGGAAAAGAGGTGACAGCAAACTCCATTCACTTGGCAAGTAAGAGGAGCAATAAACCTTTTGTGGCCGTGGATTGTGGGGCCATACCAAAAGAAATAGCCACAAGTGAGTTCTTTGGTCATGTTAAAGGTAGTTTTACAGGAGCTATAGACGATAAAAAAGGTCATTTTGAAGCTGCCAATGGCGGAACGCTCTTTTTGGACGAGGTAGGGAATCTTTCATACGAACACCAAGTACAATTGCTCAGGGCCATTCAAGAACGTAAAATAAAACGTGTGGGGAGCACCCAAGAAATCCAAGTGGATATTCGAATCATAGCTGCCACAAACGAAAATCTTCTTGAAGCCGTCGAAGAAGGCAATTTTAGGGAAGATTTGTACCATCGACTCAATGAATTTTCCATAGAAGTACCATCGTTAAGGGATAGGCGGGAAGATATTCTCCTGTTTGCCGATTATTTTTTGGCCAGGGCCAATACCGAATTGGACAAAAATGTGCTTGAATTTTCCGAGGAGACCAAAAATATTCTACACAAGTACGATTGGCCCGGGAATTTAAGAGAAATGAAAAATGTGATAAAAAGGGCAGTTCTTTTCTCCCCAACGGAAACCATGTTTCCCAATGCATTGGCAGACGAGGTGGTCGATGGTGCCAATAAAGGGCATGAAGTGAATTTCTCTAGATCCGATTTTGAAAAAGAAAGGATTTTGAGCGCATTAAAGCAAACCAACTTTAACAAGAGCAAGGCAGCAAAACTCTTGCAGGTTACCCGAAAGACACTTTACAACAAAATCAATCAATATCAATTGGATGTTTAGCCAGATACGCTTGGATTTCAACATCAAGATTGTTCAGGACTGTTTGAAGTTCTGTTAAAATTTCAAATACCTTTTCTCCTGTTGCATCACCGGAAAGATTTTCCAAAACCTCTAATAATTGGATGGCATCATGTACCTCCAATTGTCTGAACATGGGCAACATTTTGTGGGATATGGCCTTAATGTCGGTATAATCCTGATTGCCGATAGCGGAAAACATGAGCTCCATATTTTTGAGGGAATTATCCAAAAAGACCTGCAAAACTTCTTTGACCGACTCAAAACTATCCAGAAATGCGGAAATATTCCGAATAGTAAAAAAGGAAGAAGCTGTGTCCGTGATTTCACTTTTGAAACTCATATTATTGACGAACGACAAAGCTTTTAATAGGTCTGTTGCAGAGAAAGGTTTTTGCAGAACATCGGCAAAACCTGCTTCCAAATATTCGGATTTATTTCCAATCTGTTGACCGGTCATGGCTATCACAGGTTTTGAATAACCTGTATTATTGACTTTTTCCAATACGGAAAAACCATCGATGGAAGGCATTTGAATATCCGTGATAACCGCATCGAACTGATGGATTTCGGAAATGTGAAAATCATCAAAATTTGTAAAAGTTGTAGTTTTTACATGGTTGAGTTTGCAGACTTCCGATATGAGACTCAACATATTTTCGTCATCATCGATTACCAAAATGGATAATTCATCAGGCTTTACAATTGGAGTTTCGGAATTGTCCTCTTTGATTTCGATATTGGAAAACTCAACAGGAATCTCAACTGTAAAGGTACTCCCCTTGTTCACTTCGCTGTTCAAGCTTAAAGTGCCATCCAATAATTCGGCAAGTTTTTTGGAAATGGTCAGGCCAAGGCCATACCCAATTTGTTTTTTTTCTGTGGATTCCCCTGCTTGGATAAACTCTTGGAAAATGGCTTCTTGTTTTTCGGCAGGTATTCCAATTCCTGTATCCTCAACCTCGATTTTTGCCCATTTGGATTTATTTTTTTCAATCACCGTGGCGGAGACCTCTACATGACCTTCATCGGTAAATTTAAAGGCATTGCCAATCAGGTTGGATAATATTTGTCGTATTCTAAATGGATCGTTTATGATGGGTGTTTTTAAATCTTCGGAGACTTTCAATTGTAACGACACTCCTTTTTTGGATTGCATCTCCTCAAAATCTGTTGCCGTGTCCTCTATTAACTGTGACAGCAAAAAAGGAACTTTGTCCAATTGAATTTTTCCGGCCTCCAACTTTGAAAAGTCCAAAAGGTCGTTCACCAGTTTTTCTACATAATCGGAAGAAGATTGAATCTTTTTTAAGTAATTCGATTGTTCGGAATTTAATCCGCTTTGCCCTATCAAACCGGAATAACCGCTAATGGTATTTAAAGGGGTACGGAGGTCGTGGCTTACGGTCGAGATGAGCTGCTCCCTACTTTTTAAAAGCGATTCCGAATATTTTTTAGCCCTTTCGAGGCGTTCCCGATATTCTTGGACTTTCCAATAATCTTTGGAAATCATAAAGGTGAAAACGATTACAATGATCAACCCCAAAATCACCGCTCCACCAGCTAAACGCGTACTTTTTTTAAGTGCTTCTTCCTGCTGAAGAGCATCCAGATATGTGTTCTGGGCCATTTCTTGTTCAAAATCTGATAAAATCCCTCTCATTTTTTGGGAAAGCTCAAGGTCAGTGCGATAAATTTCGAGCTCCTTTTGAAGTACAGTCCTCTCGGCAGTGGCAGTTTCTGTAATGGCTTTGTTTATGATGGATTTGGAAACCTCTAAAATGGAATCGATATTGTTGGCGTCCGCACCCCCATCTGAGTTCGGGATATTCTTATTAAGAATGGCCACAGATTTTCGTATGGACTCTTTTGCTTCTGGGGACAATTTGTCAAAATTAGGAGCAAAGGTTTCCGGAGTAATTCTTCCCATTCCCACTTCCATATCATGAAAAGCCTTTAAAACTGAATCCAATGAAGTATTGTTATCGTTCCGTACCTTAAGTTTTCGCAATTCAGCATTGTTGAATACCTTTTGGTTCAATAATTCCTGAACACTGTCCAATTTGGAAGTTTGATTACTGTAATCTGATTTTGCCAACGGTTTTAGTGAATCTATGAAGGCCGTAATGGAATCCACTTTTTGCGCATAGGATTTTAGATCCTCTGGTTTTTTGGTCTGGAGGGCCAACTTGGAGAGGTTTTCGGCATCGTACAGTTGAGTGAGTAACCTATTGGTCTTCAAGAGCTTTTCATTGCTGTCGTCCTGGTTCTTGGATGAGGCATAGCTTTTGAATTCATTATAGATGAAAAATGCAGCGAGGGATGCAAGAATACCCAGCGTAACATAGCTCATTACAATTTTTAGGGTAAATCTTTTTTTTGATTTTGGGTGCATACTCTTATATACGCTTGCACTTGGGGTGCATGGTTGTTAGTAAAAGTTAAATTTTTAAGATGTTTTTTATGAAAATCAATACGGGCATCTTACATTTGCGGCATCTCAAAGGGGTGCTTTTAACAAAAGGCTGAGATTATACCCAATGAACCTGGGCGGGTAATGCTGCCAAGGGAATGCGCTGGCCGCATCTTGGAATTTCTATGTTTCTTTAGAAACAAAAATCAATTTTTAACAAAGAATAATGACCCCTTTTATTCGTAACATTTTTACGAATGAAACTCTATTCAATTATTCAAAAAAGAGCCTTTTCTGGCTCGTTGCGACCGTCAAAAAAAAGGAAAGGACATCGCATCAAAACATTACTTGCAAGTATGGCGTGCTTTGGCCTGGCACTTTCCATTAGTGCTCAAGAAGAACCTGTTGACAGCCTTGAGGGAACAAAAGTCGTCCTAGATGAGGTCTTGGTTCAGTCCATAAGGATTACCAAGGATTTTCCCATTACTTTTTCTGATTTGGACAAGGTGGAACTGGCCCCTCGAAACCTCGGTCAGGACATCCCTATTCTCATGAACTTTATGCCGGCCGTGGTGACCACATCGGATGCCGGGGCGGGTATCGGTTACACCAGTATGCGTGTCCGTGGAAGCGACGCTACGAGAATCAATGTAACTATCAATGGTATTCCGTACAACGATGCAGAATCACATGGTACTTTTTGGGTGAACATGCCCGATTTTGCCTCTTCTACGCAAAGTTTGCAATTGCAACGTGGTGTGGGAACATCTACGAACGGTGCAGGTGCCTTTGGGGCAAGTTTGAATATGCTTACCGACGCTTTTTCGGAGGAGGCCTATGCCAAAATCTCATCATCTGTAGGAAGTTTTAATACCCTGCGTAGCAACGTAAAGTTCAGTACGGGATTGATGAACGACCACTTTGAATTTTCTGGGCGTTTGTCACGTGTTACTTCGGATGGCTATGTGGACAGGGCATCCTCTGAATTGGAAAGTTATTTTCTACAGGGAACCTATAAAGATGACAATACCTTGATCAAGGCGTTGCTTTTTGGTGGGCACGAGATTACCTATCAGGCATGGAACGGTATAACGGCAGACCAGTTGGAAGATAACCGTACCTACAACTCGGCCGGGGAATATACCGATGATAATGGAGATACCCAATACTATGAAAATGAAGTGGATAACTACAAACAAGACCATTTTCAACTGCACTGGTACGAGACATGGAACTCGGCTTGGAACACTCATTTGGCCGTTCACTATACAAGAGGCCGGGGCTTTTTTGAGCAATACAGGGAAGAAGACGATTTTGCTACCTATGGTCTGGAACCTTTTACTGTAAATGGTGAATTGGTAGAAACTACCGATTTGATTCGCCGCCGTTGGTTGGACAATGATTTTTATGGAACCGTATTTTCTGCTACCTACAACAGCGAAAACCTTGAACTTATTATGGGTGGGGGTTACAATGAATACAAAGGAGATCACTTTGGCGAAATCATATGGGCAGAATATGCACGCAATAGTGAAATTCGGGATAGGTATTATGACGATAATTCAACCAAAACGGATGTAAACTTCTACACAAAGGCCAATTATCAACTTACGGACCAATGGTCCTTGTTCGGAGATGTGCAATATCGTGGTGTTGGTTATCAGGCCAATGGCGAAGATACCGGCCTAGTGGGCGACACCTTCAATTTTTTCAATCCAAAGGCAGGTGTCACTTTCGATTTGAACCGTAACAATAACTTCTATTTTTCGTATGCGCGAGCCAACAGGGAACCCAACCGCAACGATTACGAAAACGGAAGCCCAAAACCTGAAAAACTCAACGATTTTGAGTTGGGATGGAGATATGTTTCACCAAGTTTTCAATTGAACACCAATGTGTACTATATGCGTTACAAAGATCAGTTGGTATTGACGGGAGGTTTGAACGATGTAGGGGCTCCGTTAAGGTCGAACGTTGGTGACAGTTATCGTTTAGGATTGGAAATCGATGCCAATGTAAACCTGTCCAGTACATTTAAATGGAGACCGAACATTGCTTTGAGCGATAACAGGAACCTTGATTATTTCTTTGAGCGAGACGGAGAGCTTCAAGATTTGGGGAATACAAACATTGCCTACTCTCCAAAATTGATTGCGGGCAACATTATCACCTATCAGCCCAACACCAACTTTCAGGTTTCATTGCTTTCAAAGTTTGTAGGCAAACAATACATGGGCAATATAGATTCCGAAACCTCTGTTTTGGATAGCTATACCCAAACAGACTTCAATATTCAGTACACCATCAACATGAACTCTTTTATAAAGAGCATTGAACTTTCCGGTTTGGTGAACAATATTTTTGATGCCGATATTGTCTCCAACGGATATTTCTACACGTTTGATGATGACTATTCCAACCCTGGAACCATAACAACCATCGAAGGTGCCGGTTACTACCCACAAGCAGGAATCAATTTTCTTGTAGGAGCGGCCATCAACTTTTAAGGTGTAAAAAAGAACGGGATTCTGTAAATTTATCCATAATGACAGAATCCCGTTTTAATTTTTCAGAAGAAAAGCCCCTACGCTGGGGCGTTATCGGTTGTGGTGCCGTAACCGAAATAAAAAGCGTGCCAGCCTATAAGATTACATCAGGTTTTGAGGTTTCCATGGTAATGCGGCGCAATCCAGAAAAGGCAGAGGATTATGCGAAAAGACACCGGATTCCTCATTGGACGACCGATGCTGATGAGGTAATCGACAATCCAAATATTGATGCAGTTTATATTGCTACACCTCCCGATACCCATAAATTTTACGCTTTAAAAGTAGCTGCAGCGGGGAAACCTTGTTGTATAGAAAAACCCATGGCCCCTACTTATAATGACAGTTTGGCCATTTATGAAGCTTTTCGGAATGGGGATGTCCCCCTTTTTATAGCCTATTATCGCCGTTCACTGCCCCGATTTCTAAAAATAAAGCAATGGTTGGATGATGGTCTGATAGGTGAAGTTCGCCATATCCATTGGCAAAAGACCAAACCGCCCAGTGATATTGATCTAAGCAAAGCATATAACTGGAGAACCGATGCCGCAATTGCCCGTGGCGGATATTTTGATGATTTGGCCAGTCATGGTTTGGACTTGTTCACCTTTTTATTGGGTGATATTGAAGAGGCCAATGGTTTTTGCACGAACCAAATTGGATTGTATTCCGCTTTTGATGCCATAACGGCAAATTGGATACACGAGGCAGGGATTACGGGAACAGGCAACTGGAACTTTGGAACGAACCACCGAACTGATAAGGTCGAAATTATGGGCTCCAAGGGAAGCATTCGTTTTGCCGTTTTGGACGAAGCCCCCGTTGAGCTTCAAAATGCTTTGGGGCATCAAATTTTGAATATTCCGCAACCAGAACACATTCAAGAGTTCCATGTAGAGAATATAAAAAATCATCTTCAAGGACAAGGAAAGCATCCCTCAACTGGAACGACCGGTCTGCATACCAGTTGGGTAATGGAGAAAATTTTGGGAAAACTCTGATCTATTACCAAAGTTGGTGCACGTGTTTTTTTATGTATTCGTGGTATATTTGGTTTACAGCTGCTTTTTTCTCTTTTGTGAGCGACGGTAATTTCACCGCTTCAAGATTGCTTTTCAGGTGTTCTTCTTTTGATGCACCCGGAATAACACAACTGACCTCGGGGAAATCCAATATCCATCGTAGAGCCATGGGTGCTAGGTTTTTTCTTTCGGGAAATACTTTTTTGAGTTCTTCAACAGCTTGTAATCCTACTTCAAAAGGGACACCGCTAAAGGTTTCGCCCTTATCAAAAGCTGCACCATCTCTGTTAAAGTTCCTGTGGTCTTCTTCGTCAAAAGTGGAGTCCGAAGAAAATTTCCCGGTAAGTAGTCCACTGGCTAAAGGGACGCGGACGATTACACCGACATCCTTCTTCTGTACTTGTTCAAAAAACAATTCCGAAGGACGCTGCCGGAACATATTGAATATGATTTGGACCGTTTTGACGTTGGGATATTCAATGGCCTTTAAACCCTCCTCTATTTTTTCTATACTAACACCAAGGTTTTTTATTTTGCCCTCATCCTTTAATCGGTCGAACAATTCAAAAATTTCGGGACGGTAGTACACTTCCGTCGGAGGGCAGTGCAATTGAATCAGATCCAAGCATTCCAGCCCAGTGTTTTTTAAGCTGTCCTCCACATATTTTCGGAGTACGTCCACAGTATAGCCTTCGTTAACGTGCGGATTGATTTGTCTTCCACATTTTGTGGCCACAAAAACTTCTTCGGGCCTTGATCTTACCACTCGGCCAACGGCTGCCTCACTTGCACCGGCTTCATAGACATCAGCGGTGTCTATAAAGTTTACACCGTCATCTATTGCTTCATTAATAACTTGTTCAGCTAAAGCATCATTGAATCCAGAGCCCCATTTTCCACCTACCTGCCAAGTACCCAAGGAGGTTTCAGAGACTTCTATTCCTGTTTTTCCTAGTTTTCTATACTTCATTCTTCAGGATTAATTAGATATGATGACCACGTTTCCACTTTGGGTAGCCCTATAAAATAAGAGGTCGTGGTATCGGTTTCCATCATCGGGCCTATCCAATAGTTGTCCGGTAAACAAACTATAGGTATAACCTTCGCAGCTACATGCAGCATTCTGCCCGTCGATTGTCATGGTGGAACATTCATTGGGGACATGGTTGGGACAACTGGCTTCCCAGGCCATAAAACTGGACCCTGTATTGATAACGAAGGCGCCTCGGGTTCCCACGCCATTGTTGCCCACGTAAACAGGATTTCCAATGTTTTGTAAATTATTGTACAACGGCAGGTTAAGGTTCAACTCAAAACGGAATCGTACCTCTTGTAAATAAGGATTTCTATTGGAGGTATCGGAGCTGCAGGATAATACCAGTGCCAATAATACTATGGCCCAGAGGTGCTTCATGTTCGATAGTTTCAGTACGTTACGGCAGCAAAGTTGAACAAAAATTCTCTATATTTGCGTAAAATCCTCGCAAAAACCATGCAGGTCATGGGCATCGTTGAGGATTTTTTGTATTTGTAGAGGAAGAGTACATTGGGGAAATTTTTTGATTTTCTTCAATGCCTCTTTGCATTAAAAATTAACGATATGAGCAAAGTATCATACTATACACCCGAAGGATTAAAGAAATTGAGGGACGAGTTGAATCAACTTAAGGATGTAGAGCGTCCAAAAGCGTCACAGGCCATTGCTGAAGCAAGAGACAAGGGAGATCTTTCAGAAAATGCGGAATATGATGCGGCCAAAGAGGCCCAAGGGCTTTTGGAAATGAAGATTTCCAAAATGGAAGAAACCTTGGCCAATGCCCGTTTAATCGATGAATCACAACTGGACACCTCCAAGATATTAGTACTTTCTACCGTGAAGCTTAAAAACCTGGCCAATGGGATGGAAATGAAGTATACCTTGGTGGCGGAGAGCGAAGCCAATCTTAAAACAGGTAAGATTTCCGTGACATCTCCGATCGGTAAAGGGTTATTGGGCAAAAAAGTAGGTGATGTTGCCGAGATCAAGGTTCCCAATGGAACGCTCAAATTTGAGATTTTAGAGATCACTCGAGAGTAACATCAACTAAATTGGTATATTTAATCCCGTCGTAGTACGGGATTTTTTTATTTTAAACTGAATTAAAATGGCCAGTATTTTTACCAAGATCATCAACGGGGATATACCTTCTTACAAAATAGCTGAGGACGAAGATCACTTCGCTTTTTTGGATATCAACCCTAATTCCAAAGGACACACGCTATGCGTCCCGAAAAAGGAAGTGGACAAGATTTTGGATCTTGATGAGGAATCTTACATGAAACTCATGGCCTTCTCAAGAAAAGTTGGTCTTGCCATACAAAAAGCAGTGCCCTGTAAAAGAGTGGGGATGACGGTTATTGGTCTTGAGGTGCCCCACGTGCATGTGCATTTGATTCCGTTGCAAAGTATGGCCAATGCTACGTTTCAAAATAAGGAGAGTCTTACCTCAGATGAGTTTGAAGCGGTAGCGGAACAAATCAAGTCCCACCTTTAGCCCTCTATCATAAAATAGACGCCGGCCGCTACAAGACATAGCATTAGGACCAAGACCACAAAAAATAGCATGGTGAAGCGCACTGCGGGCCTGTCCGGCTTTACCAATTTGTTGTAGTAATCAAATACCCTTTCAATATCGGGGGTCCAATCCACGGGATATATGATGGAATTGCATTTCTTGCACTTGATCTCATTGGTCACCACACCGGTAGTTCTATGGTATAGTGCATTAAACGTGTGTTTTTGGTAAAACGTAATCTTAAGTTCCTGATTAAAACATTTGGGGCAATTGTTGGTGATATCAGCTTCTTGTATTACGAGTTGCTTTTCTTTTGCCATAATTCAAATTTATAGTGCTCGTAGGGTAATTTGCATGATAGTTCCTTCTTTACTAGACGAAAATACTTTAATTTTTCCTTTATGGTACTCTTCAACAATTCTTTTTACCAACGAAAGTCCTAATCCCCAGCCCCTTTGCTTGGAAGTTACACCGGGATTGAAGATGTTCTGAAAATCACTTTTGGGGATTCCGTGGCCGGTATCCGATACCAGAATATTGATGTTCTGTCCCTTTTTCTCTATTTGGATGGCAATATTGCCCTTGCCCTTCATGGCGTCGATACCATTCTTTACCAGGTTTTCTATACTCCAGTTGTACAAAGGGGGGTTCATAAGTACATGGGCTTCGTCTATATTGGAGCTGAAGGAAAAATGTACCAGTTTGGAACTACGTTGCTTCAAGTAATCGAATGCCTTTTTGGTCTCATTTACAATATCATGGTCCTTCAATTCTGGAATAGAACCAATTTTGGAAAATCGTTCTGTAATGGTTTCCAACCTATCGATGTCCTTTGCTATTTCTTGGGTCACCTCAGGATTGATATCTTCAGATTTAAGGAGTTCGTTCCAACCCAAAAGAGATGTGAGCGGCGTTCCTATTTGATGTGCCGTTTCTTTGGCCATGCCAGCCCAGAGCTTGTTCTGTTCCGATGCTTTGTTGGTTCGGAAGAAAAAGAATATCACTGCCCCGAACAAAAAAATGATCAACAAAAGGGCAAGTGGATAATATTTTAGTTTGTTGAGTACCTCCGAATTGCCATAATACAGAGTTTCGAGCAGTTCGTCTTCCTGAATGATCTGAATGGGTTGGTTCTCATTTTTGAACTGCTCTATCTTTTGATGGATATATGCGCTGTCGGCAATTTTGTCCTCGGGAATATTATGGGTTTTATAGGAACCTTCCTCGTTAACCAAAATCATTGGGGTAGAGGTGTTGTTGCCCAGAACTTTGAGGGTGAGGTTCCCCAGTTCTTGGTCTACCGATGATTGAACGAGTTCCAACTGTGCTGTTGCCCAAATTTCCATTTTTAGGCGTTCCTCCTCCTTAAACTTTCGGAAAAAGCTATTGGTGTTCCATAGAATAAGACTCACAATGATGAATGCCGATACCAGCAGTATAATATTGGAGGTTTTCCGTTTGGTACTAAAATCCATTGGTGGTCAAATTCTTTTTAAAGATAGGTAATTGGAAAACATGTTGATAGTTAGTTTAAATAACGGATGTCATTAGGATTCATTTTATGTACTTTTGAATTTTCAACAAAAATTAACATTGCATGGAAGTTCAGGGAAGAATCAAAATGATAGATGAGACCAAAACCTATGGCAACAACGGTTTCAGAAAAAGAGAGGTGGTCGTGACCACTGAAGAGCAATATCCGCAGCACATATTGGTAGAGTTTGTGCAGGATAAATGTGATTTGCTCAATAATTATTCCGTAGGGCAAATGGTGAAGATCAGTATCAACCTGAGAGGAAGGGAATGGGTAAACCCTCAAGGAGAAACCAAATATTTCAACTCCATCCAAGGATGGCGAATAGAGAACCTTCAGTCTGAGCCAGCAGGTGACAACATGCCTCCGGTTCCGCCTATGGAAGCCTTTGAGCCTGCCGATGATTATAGTGATGAAGACCACGACGATCTTCCATTTTAATAATAGAAAGGTTTACTATTTATAAAATTTGAAAATCCGAACGTAACGTTCGGATTTTTTAGTTTTTGGGCTGATTTGTATTTTTAGAAAAAATTGTCCTTGGAAAACACTCCCTTATATTTTTTGGACAGGAGATTGGAGTTTCCTCCCGTTGATAATGCCAGTGAAGATGGCTTGCTTGCAGTAGGTGGAGACCTTTCGCCGGAGCGATTACTGTTGGCCTACAAAAATGGTATTTTTCCATGGTTCAATGATGACTCCCTGATTTTATGGTGGACGCCCGACCCAAGGATGGTGCTGTTCCCACATAAAGTAAAAGTGTCCAAGAGCATGCGAAAAGTAATCCGGGATTGGTCATTCGTGCTAACTCAAAACACCTGCTTTGAACAGGTAATCGACTACTGTGCCCAAATTCGTCGTAAAGGCCAAGAGGGTATATGGATAACGCCCGAAATGAAAACCGCTTACATGAAATTGTTCGAAAAAGGGCATGCAAAATCCTATGAGGTCTGGGAAAACGAGGATTTGGTAGGAGGACTCTACGGCATTGATCTAGGACATGTGTTCTGCGGGGAGAGCATGTTCAGCTTGCGGGCCAATGCCTCAAAGTTTGCATTTATAAAAATGGCCAAAGAATTGGGAGAGAAAGGGTATCGGATTATAGATTGTCAAGTGCATACCGATCATCTGGAAAGTTTGGGTGCCGAACTTATTCCAAGAAAAGAGTTCGTTAAGTTGCTACAAGGAAATTTGCGCACTGGTCAGTAGAAAAAGGATATGTTGTGGAACACCGGCTGAATAGTCTTCCATTCGGTACTCCACACCCACTTGGAATTTTATGCCGCCGTTCAGTTGCCAGCCCACTTGCCCGGATAAACGAGCATCATATTGAGGGGCATTGTATTTGGCCACGCTCAACAGATTTTCCAAGCTCCCTACAAAATAGGGTTCCCCTACATCTAATTTTTCGCCGACCAATGGAAAATCAAGCGCAAAGCGGTATCGGAACCTATGGATTGTCAACGAATTGGTGATACGTTGCTCTGCCCGAAAACGGTGCCCATAGCGTATGGCAAAGGGTTGGTTGGTAATGTTGTACTGCTGGGTAAGTCTAAGTTCGTTTTCCCTGTTTTCAAAATTGCTCCTGAACCGATACTGAACGCCCAGTGCGATACTTTGGTTGTCCCTCACTTTTAAGTTTGAAAAATGGACAACATCCAGTTGTCTTCCTTTTAAGGTGAATTCCTCATTATCAAAAATGTAGTTTCGGTTCGCGATTGAAAAGTTATGGGAATATGGACCGGATACTGGGTAGTTTATGGCAATTTGCGGTTGCCAGTACCCCGTTAGATTTTCTTGGCCTTTTACGGATGCTGAAATCAGCAACAATAGCACCGAAACAAATAAAAACCACTTAGTAGAGTACATGGTCATAACTTGGTGGGAAGGATTTGCGAATCTGGACCAACTGTCCTTCGGAATCGAACAGTGCCTCGTATTCTTGAAAACCACCACTTTCTTTGGCGGAAAAGACCAATTCGTAGTTTACATCGGGCAGGATCAAGTTCTGAAATGCGTTGTGCAATGTCTTTTCAACCGACTTTTCTTCACGAAAGGGGTATTGTTGTTGAATTTTTTTTACTCTGTGTTTGTAGTGGTTTTTATCCAGGTAAGATTGAATGGCGCCCCATGTATCGTTCGGAATGTCCCTAACCTTTATTTTAAACTCTACATCTTCCAATGTCCCTTGTTCATCGAACTCAACGCTATAGCGCAATCGCCCTTTTTTAAACTTGGCTTCGTAGCTTTTTTTGGTGCTATCCGTTTCTTGGTAAAAACGCACTCGTTTGGCATCTTTCAGGTAACCTTCAATTAACAGGTAAGCGCTGTTCGGGAAGTCAGCCTTGTCTATTCTGGATTCCTGTTCGTACTTGTTTTGCGCAGATGTGATTTGCACAATACCAACGATTACAAATAGGAGGTATTTAAACTTCATGGTATCTAAAACAGTTTACTTCGTGGTCGTTGACCATGCCCGTGGCCTGCATGTGGGCGTAAATCACCGTACTTCCCACAAA
Organism: Flagellimonas aurea; assembly: GCF_017313785.1. Classification (GTDB taxonomy): domain Bacteria; phylum Bacteroidota; class Bacteroidia; order Flavobacteriales; family Flavobacteriaceae; genus Flagellimonas; species Flagellimonas aurea. Next base: position 102,523 of record NZ_JAFLNL010000001.1, on the reverse strand, counting down.
CTTAAAGCCACGTTTTTTTAAATCCTTGCTGATCGTATCGGATAATTCGGTGGTTGCCGGAGCATTTTTATAGTTTTTCAACTCGTTTTTAATGGGCTTGTGGTCTACAAATCCCCAAATGTATTTACTAAAACTACCAAATTCTTTTTGGACTTCTATAAAGGCAATGGCGTTGGTGACCGTGGCATTAACCTTTAGTTTATTTCTGACGATTCCTGGGTCTTGTAGGAGGGCATCAATCTTGGCTTGATTATATTTTGCAATCTTTTTGTAGTCAAAATGGTCAAAGGCCTGCCTAAAATTTTCACGTTTTCTTAATATGGTAATCCAACTCAGACCTGCCTGAAAGGTCTCCAAGATCAAAAATTCGAAAAGGGTTTCATCATCTTTGACAGGAACGCCCCATTCCTCGTCATGATAGGCTTCATAAAGGGTGTCGCCCACGCACCAGCCACATCTATGTTTGTCCATAGCAATCAATTTTAAGTAAAAGTAAGGCAAAATAAGAAATCGTTAAGTACAAGTTAAAGTGGTGGATGTTAATAGTAATGCTATTATTTTTGCGAGGCTTTGTTTTAAAAATGGGATAGAATGGACATTTTACTACAATCTGTGAAACTGGAAATCGATGAGAAACTCTATGTTAAAGACCCTGAATCGTCAGATTTGGGGAAGAAAATCGTGGAGCAGAGTATATTGTTGATCGATGAAATTGGTTTTGAATCCTTTACATTTAAGAAATTGGGAGTTAGAATACACTCAAACGAAAGTTCGATTTACCGATATTTTGAGAACAAGCACAAGCTATTGCTTTATCTGGCTTCTTGGTATTGGGGATGGGTAGAGTACAAGATGGTTTTTTCTACCAATGCAATTTCCGACCCAGTGGAAAAATTGGCGGCTTCCATTGAAGTGTTGACACAGACCGTAGAGGAGGACTCCTCCTTTTCGCACATTAACGAAGTAGTGCTCAACAAGATAATCATTAACGAGTATTCAAAGTCTTATCTTGTGAAAGAAATGAGCAATGATGGGGCGGAAGGGAGCTTTATTATATGCAAAAGGTTGGTGGGTCGTCTTAGCAAAATGATTTCTGATGTGGACGGGGATTATGAATTTCCGACCAGTCTGGCCAGTAATGTGCTTGAAGGTTCGTTACACCAGAATTTTTTAAAATCGCACTTTCCATCCCTCACAAACTGTAGTGAAGAGGTAACCCCTACCGCATTTTTCACGGATTTGATATTCCGCACACTAAATCAAAAAGTACATGGCCAATAAAAAAATACTCTCTGCCTGGCAGCGGCTAACCGGTTTGCTTTCCTTGGACAAAAAGGATATTCTTCAAATTTTTTACTACGCCATTTTTGCGGGACTGGTCAATCTTTCCCTGCCGTTGGGAATACAGGCCATTATTAACCTGATTCAAGGGGCAAGGGTGAGTACCTCTTGGATAGTGTTGGTTGTACTTGTTACCATGGGGGTGGCCTTTGTTGGGGTTTTGCAGTTGATGCAGATACGTATCATAGAGAACTTGCAGCAAAAGATTTTCACCAGATCATCGTTTGAGTTCGCCTACCGCTTTCCAAAAATCAAGATGAGTGAGCTTAGGTATTATTATCCTCCGGAGCTTGCCAATCGTTTTTTTGATACTCTTACCGTACAAAAATCTCTATCCAAAATATTGATAGATTTCCCGGCAGCCCTGCTACAGATAGTTTTCGGGTTATTGTTGCTGTCGTTTTATCACCCTTTCTTCATAATTTATGGGTTGTTATTGCTGGTCCTCATTTATATTGTGTTCAAATTTACTGCACAAAGGGGCTTGGACACCAGTTTGGAAGAATCCAAGATCAAATACAAAGTAGCCCATTGGGTTCAAGAAATCGCCCGTTCCATTATCAGTTTTAAACTTTCTGGGAAGACCTCCCATGCCCTTGAAAAGAACGACACTTTGGTAGATGACTATTTGGACGCAAGGGAAAGTCACTTTAGAGTGTTGGTATTGCAATTCATCCAGATGATTGGTTTCAAGGTTTTGGTTACCGCAGGGTTGCTTTTGATCGGGGGCCTCTTGGTACTGGAACAGCAGATGAACATTGGTCAGTTCGTGGCGGCGGAAATCATTATTCTGTTGGTTATCAGTTCTGTGGAAAAATTGATTTTGGGTCTCGAAACATTTTATGACCTATTGACTTCTTTGGAAAAAATGGGACAGGTCGTGGATAAGGAATTGGAACCACAAGATGGGGAAACCCCGTTCAAGGAAAATGAGGGATTAACGGTGGAGCTGGAAGATATCGTGTACAAAGTGCCTGGATTGGATAAGAAAATAATAGACCACTTATCACTCACTATAAAGCCAGAAACAAAGTTATTGATACAAGGAAAGAGTGGGTCGGGAAGGTCAACGTTATTAAGAATGATTGCCGGTATTCTAGAACCGGATGAAGGTAAGATATATGTGAACAATGTAGCGCTTAAAGGAATTAAATTGAGCCAGTATAGATCATATCTTGGTCATTCGTTGACGGAAGAATACCCCTTTGAGGGAACCTTATTGGACAATATTACCTTTGGTAACAAGGACATCTCCATGGAAGATGTGTATTGGGCCTTGGAAAAAGTAAGTCTTTCAGAATTTGTGAAAGAGCAGCCGCAGGGGTTAAAAACCATTCTGTATCCTGAAGGAAAAAAATTCCCCGATTTTATCTCCAGAAAAATTGTTCTGGCCCGAAGCATAGTAACCCGCCCCAAATTAATGGTGCTCAAGGATCCATTGGAACAATATGATGAGGAAGAAACAGAAAGAATGATGGATTTCTTAACGGATCCTGCCAACGGATGGGCTTTGGTCGTTGTTAGCGAGAATCCCAAATGGGCAAAACGCTGTAATCAGGTAATCCGTATGGAAAAAGGTAGATTGATCAACGTAAATTAAAGTTCATGCTGAATATTTCTTCAAATAATAAACTGAACGAAAAGGTGGACCTTACCGGCTACGAGGCAGGTAAAAAAGTGTTCCATAAGAGGCACTACAAGCAGTTTAACCGCTTCCTGGCATCCTTTTCTATTATTGTTGTCTTTATGATGTTTTTGCCATGGACCCAGAACATATCTGGCCGAGGGTACCTTACCACTTTGACTCCGGATCAAAGACCACAAACAATCCAGTCGCCAATACCCGGACGGATTGAAAAATGGTTTGTAAGAGAAGGTCAATATGTGGAAAAGGGAGATACTATTTTGCATATTTCCGAGGTGAAGAGCGAATATTTTGACCCAAATCTGGTGGAGCGCACAGGTAAACAGATCATGGCAAAGAACATGTCCGTGACTTCTTATCAAGAAAAGGGGAAAGCCTTAAACCAGCAGATAAGGGCATTGAACCAAGAGCTCGGTTTAAAACTGGAGCAGGCCAGGAACAAGTTGATGCAGTCAAAACTAAAGGTAAAGAGCGATAGTATAGACCTGGAAGCGGCCAAGACCAACATTTCGATTGCCCAAAGACAGTATGACCGAGTTGAAAAACTGCAGGATGAGGGGTTAAAGGCCGTTACCGATCTAGAAGAAAAGCGATTAAAATTACAAGAGACACAGGCAAAGCTCATCAGCCAAGAAAATAAATTGTTGGCCAGTAAAAATGATGTGATCAATGCCCAAGTGGAAATCAATCGGGTTCGGGCAGAGTACACCGATAAAATTTCGAAGGCACAGAGTGATCTATATACGGCACAATCCAATCAATTCGACTCCGAAGCACAGGTCACCAAGTTGGAAAACCAATATACAAATTACGAAATACGTAATGATATGCTCTATATCAAAGCTCCGCAAAACGGGTATATCACCAAGGCCATCCAATCTGGAATTGGGGAAACTTTTAAGGAAGGAGCCCAATTGGTAGGCATCATGCCCTCGGATTATGATATAGCCGTGGAAACTTTTGTGGACCCGATAGATCTTCCATTGATCCATGTGGACGAAAAGGTACGTATCCAATTTGATGGTTGGCCCGCCATAGTATTCAGCGGCTGGCCCAATGTTTCCTACGGTACCTTTGGGGGGAAAGTGGTCGCTATCGAGAACTTTATCAGTCCCAATGGAAAATATCGTATACTGTTGGCTCCGGACGAGGAAGAAGCTCCCTGGCCCAAGGATATTCGGGTAGGCTCAGGAGCAAGTACCATGGCCCTATTGGAAGATGTTCCGATCTGGTTTGAATTGTGGAGGCAGTTGAATGGCTTCCCGCCAAATTATTATCAACCTCAAAACACAAGTGCAGATGCCGCAAAGAAATAGAAGATTACTTTTATCTTGTACCCTCTTTTTCTTTACTGTAGGTTCTTTTTACGCTCAGCAAGATTCTTTGGTGCTGGGATTTAAAGAGTATTTGGGCTATGTAAAAAAATACCATCCCGTAGCCAAGCAGGCCCAATTGAACATTGCCATAGGGCAGGCCAATTTGATGAAGGCCAGAGGAGGGTTTGATCCCAAGGTCGAAGTGGATTACAATACCAAGGAGTTCAAGGATACCGAATACTGGGACCGCTTGAATGCCACCTTTAAGATACCTACCTGGTTTGGGATAGAGCTCAAAGGAAATTTTCAGCAAAATGAAGGATACTACCTCAATCCTGATGAAACCTTGCCTGATGATGGTCTGTACAGTGCCGGGGTGTCCATGTCCGTTTTGCAGGGGTTTTGGATCAACGAGCGTATGGCTACCCTAAGAAAGGCAAAGCTTTTTAGGGAGCAGACCAAAGCCGACCAAGACCTGCAGGTCAACCAAGTGCTGTACAATGCATCCTTGGCTTATTTTGATTGGTTGAAATCCTACAGAGATGCTGAGGTATACAAAGATTTTTTAGAGAATGCAGAGATACGTTTTCAAGGGATAAAAGAGAGTGCCCTGGCAGGCGATATTGCCATGATCGATACCGTAGAGGCCAAAATTGCCGTCCGAAACCGTGATTTGGGATATCAGCAAGCAAAGGTCAACCTCATGAAAAAATCATTGGAGCTCAGTAATTTTTTATGGATCGAAGATGTTCCCGTTGAACTTCAACCTGGCATAGCCCCTAATCTGGAGCCCGAAATAGATATCAATTCAACCTTGGAGATAGATGGTATACCGTTGGACAGCTTTAATCTGGAAACACATCCAAAACTATTGTCCTTGGACTATAAAATAGAAGGGCTGGCAGTTGATAAAAGATTGAAGGCCAATAAATTGCTTCCAAAGTTACAGGCTGAATATAATTTTATCACTGAGACCCCTGAGTTTATCGATTCTTTTGTGACCGAAAATTATAAGGCCGGATTGAGTTTTCAGATGCCAATTTTTCTTAGAAAAGAACGCGGAGATCTAAAATTGGCCAAGTTTAAGTTGAGGGACGCAGAGTACGAAAGGGACAACGCACAAGTCGAAATTCAGAACAAGGTGATTGCTATTTATAACGAACTGGATTCCTTTACGCAACAAAACCAGTTGATATCCGACATTGTTAAAGACTATACAACTATGTTGCAAGCCGAGGAACGAAAATTCAGTTTTGGAGAGAGTTCCTTGTTTTTGATCAATTCACGTGAGAGCAAGCTCATCGATGCTTACCTAAAGCAGAACGAGATGCAGAACAAATTTTTCTATACCAAGGCCATGCTGTTCAAGAGTTTGGCCATAAACCCAAAAACATTGTAAGGTTTAAATCCAACAAACAACCAATGACAAAAGTCACCAAACAGCTTAATGTATGGCGCTACTTTTGAAAAAATGTTTTTATGGAACTACTGGAGAAGAATAGATTGGAAATAGTACAGGATTATCTGCAAAAGGCCATGGATTACCCAAGTTACCGCGCATTGGTTTCCAAGTTGGCCTTGACAGGTGGTTCCACCGGTCCCTATCAATCTGAAATATTTGTCAATTATACCAAATTGGGAGATAAACGAATGTCACGTTGGGAAAAAACATTCAAGATTTCCGAAGAGGTCCGGCAAAAATTAAAGTCCCTTGATAAGGAATTAATCCTGCTTGTACTTACCGAAAGCTGGTGCGGTGACGCCGCAGCAAGTTTGCCGATTATGGATAAAATTGCTGAAGCAAGCCCAAACATAACATTAAAGATTGTGTTAAGGGATGAAAGTCTAGATTTAATGGATACTTTCCTTACAAACGGGGCGCGTTCAATTCCCAAAGTGATTGTGTTTGACAAAGTCAATAATGAAATCGTTGGCGAGTGGGGTCCAAGACCTAGTATTGCCACCCAAATGGTGGAAGACTACAAAAGAGAGCATGGAAAGTTGACAGATGAGTTCAAACAAGAACTTCAGGTTTGGTACAATAAAAATAAGGGGCAAAATATCTTGGAGGATATACTGGGCTTACTTGCTCTGGAATAAATAGGTTATTGTCCCTATTTGTGATGCTTTGGAATCCGGACTAAAACGGGCCTTTAGCGCATAAGCGATAGCGTTGTCCACTAAACAACCATTACTGGTTCCTGAACTTTTGTCGTTGAAAGTGGCCTCGTTTACATATCCATTTTCGTCCACAGTAATGTTGATCACAACCTTACCGCCTTCAATACAAGTATAGATGGGTGGAGGAAGATAGTAGGCATTTCTTTCCAACAAAGAATAGGAGATGGAGGTACGTCTATCTTTTAAATAATTGGTGAACTCCTCTTTTTGAGCATCGCGTTCACCAAGTTTTTCTTTTTTCTCGTCCCGTTGTGCTTTCAACTGTTTTAGTTGGTCCTCAAAACCTGAGTTATCGGCATACTCTCCCGATTCGCTGCTCATGGCCCGTTCTTCCATTAGTTCTTCCAACGTTTTTAAGGGCTCAGGGTTGCCAACGCTGGGTTTTGCAGTCTCGTTCACGGCCATGTGACTTTTAATGGGGTCACTGTTGGCTGCCATTTCTTCCAATCGTTGCTCTTCCTCTTCAAGCAATTTTTCGATGTCCTCGTCGGCCAGGCTCATTTCAATGACATATTCATCCTCTTGTACGCCCCCCAAGTGAATATTGAAAAGCAATAAAATCACTATGGACATAGAGAAGAAAGTAATCAAAAGTGATAACTGGTTCTTGTTTAAGTTCATCGTTTATCTATAACCGCTTTTTTGCAAAATTATTTTATCCCAACCTTTTAGGTTGAAGCGTTTACTTCAAGGTTTTCCTTGAAAACATTGGGGCTTGTAGCATTATTTACGTTGAAATCACCTATTTTGGTTCTTCGGAGCTCGGATAAATAGGCTCCAGAACCCAATGCCTTGCCAAAATCGTGCGCCAGGGAACGGATATAGGTCCCTTTGCTGCACACTACCCTAAAATCCACTTCAGGCAGGTCTATTCGGGTAATTTCAAACTCGGATATTTCTATTTTTCGTGATTTTATTTCCACTTCTTTCCCTTCGCGGGCAAGTTCGTACAACCGCTTTCCATCTTTTTTTAAGGCTGAAAAAATGGGAGGCACTTGGTCAATTTCACCCAAGAATTGTGTTGTGGCATCTTTTATGGATGCATCTGTAATGTGATCGATGGGAAAGGTCTCGTTCACTTCGGTCTCCAGATCATAAGAAGGTGTAGTAGCTCCCAACGTGAAGGTACCTGTGTATTCTTTTGCCTGTCCCTGAAGCTCTGGAATTTTTTTGGTGAATTTCCCTGTGCAGATAATCAACAGGCCTGTGGCCAATGGATCCAACGTTCCCGCATGACCGATTTTTATCTTTTTAAGACTGAATTTTTTACGAATGGCCCATTTGAGCGCATTCACGGCTTGGAAGGAAGTCCATTCCAACGGTTTGTCGATCAAAAGAATCTGACCGTTTAAAAAATCTTCTTTGGTGTTCAAAAACTTGGGATTTTGGGGCAAATATACTGATCTATCCCCAAATGCTCCACGCAAGGGCAATCAACCCTACGATCAAACAATAAATGGCAAAATAGGTAAGCTTGCTCTGGCGTACCAATTTGATCATCCAGGTACAAGCAGCAAGACCTGCGATAAAAGCTGCGATAAAACCTGCTCCCATGGCTACAGCTTGGTCGCCATGAAAGGTAATGTCCCCGCCCATCACATCTTTGGCCACTTTCCCCAAGATTAATGGAACCACCATCAAAAAGGAAAAACGGGCCGATTTTGTTTTGTCAACCCCCAAAAGTACGGCTGCCGAAATAGTCGCACCACTACGGGAAATTCCAGGCAATATGGCCACGGCCTGCGCCATTCCAATGGCAAAAGCACTTCGGAAGGATACATTTTTATCGGTGGTCTTGGCCAAATCGGCCAAATAGAGCAAAAATGCCGTGATGACCAACATAATACCAACGATTACGATGGCACCATCAAAAAACACTTCGATAAAATCATTCAAAAAAAGGCCGACCAAAGCGGCAGGAATCATGGAGATGATGATTTTTAAGGAAAACTGGGTTTCCTCGTTCCATTTAAACTGAAAAAGACCTTTCAGAATATGAAAAACGTCTTTTCGGAAGACTACCAAGGTGCTCAATGCGGTCGCAAAATGAAGCACTACGGTAAACAACAAACTTTCTTCGGGAACGGCCTGCGCTCCCAAAATGGCTTTTCCCAATTCTAAGTGACCGCTGGAGGAAACAGGTAAAAATTCGGTCAATCCCTGAATGATTCCAAGGATAATGGCGTCGATCAATTCCAATTATTCCTTCTTTTTCTTGTGAGGATTCAACAATATGGCGTAAACCTGAATGCCAAGACCGATAAGGATCAAGGTCGGTGCAAGGCGGATTCTTCTAAAATTGTATATCTCGGGATTGAATACTTCGGGGTCGTCGCTTCCACCACCGCTCATCAAAATAAATCCAAGGGCAATAAAGGCAATACCTATAAATAGAAAGAGATAGTTTTTCTTTTGGAAAACAAACTCTTTGGCAGGTTTTTGACCGTTGTTGTTTTTCTTGCTCATGCTGCAAAGTTAATAATAAAGATCGTCCGTTCTCAGGTTTAAAAAGCGTTGTGTCGCAAAATGGGTGCTGGCCCACGAAATAATAACGCCCAGACCAAAGACACTAACGAACAAAATGATGAGAACAATATAATCTTGCAATAGATTCAGTTCAGGGAAATTTTTATCGATATAGTACACCAAAACACCAAGTCCGATCAAGGCGACAAAAGCTCCCGCCATCCCTAGTTTAATGTTGGTCCAGATAAACGGTCTTCGGATAAAGGTCTTGGTAGCGCCCACCATCTGCATGGTTTTGATGATGAACCGTTTGGAATAAATGGACAAACGGATGGAGCTGTTGATCAGCAACACCGCAATGAGTGTGAACACGGCACTGGCTACCAGAATCCACAAACTGATTTTCCTTGCATTGTTGTTCAGGAGAGAAATCAACGGTTTGTCGTAGCTCACTTCGTCTACGTAAGCCTTGTCGGCCAGTTCCTTTGCGATTTCGTCAATTTGTTCTGGAGAGACAAAATCAGCCTTCAAATTCACATCTATGGAGTTTTTCAACGGATTGTAGCCCAAGAACTCTTCAAAATTTTCGCCGATATCCTCGCTGTATTGTTCGGCGGCATCTTCCTTGGAAATGTATTCGGCCGACTTGGTGTACTCGGCAAGCGCCAAACTTTTTTGCAACTGATCTATTTCCACAGGCTTTGCGCTGTCCTTCAAAAACACCGAAATGGTAATCTGCTCCTTAAAGTGATCCGCTAATTTTTTGGTGTTGAGCACCAAAAGACCCAAAACACCTAAAAGAAAAAGGACCAGGGCAATGCTCAAAGCCACGGAAAAGTAGGAGGAGATCAGTTTTCGACGCTGATATCGTTCAATATATTGGCTCATATAGTAGAATCAGTACGTAAAAATAGAAAAGTAAATTGTATTTAGGGGATTAAACCTATTTTTGCACACGAAATTGAACAAGATTAACAATGAATTACGATTTCCGCGAGATTGAGGCCAAATGGCAGAAGTATTGGGCAGAAAATGAAACGTTTAAGGCATCCAACGATTCCGAAAAACCTAAATTTTATGCATTGTCGATGTTCCCTTACCCATCAGGGGCAGGCTTGCACGTAGGGCACCCACTAGGTTACATTGCCACGGACATCTATTCGCGATACAAAAGACATAAGGGATTCAATGTGTTGCATCCCATGGGCTACGATTCCTTTGGGTTGCCTGCGGAGCAATATGCGATTCAAACAGGGCAGCATCCGGCTATCACTACGGAAAACAACATCAACAGATACCGTGAGCAGTTAGATCAGCTTGGTTTTTCTTTTGATTGGAGCCGCGAAGTGTGTACCTCCAACCCACAATATTATAAATGGACGCAATGGATTTTTATCCAATTGTTCAATTCGTGGTACAACAAGAAGTCGGACAAAGCGGAAAACATTTCCAGTTTGATCTCCATTTTTGAAAAAGAAGGAAATACCGATGTCGAAGCAACTTGTGATGATGATACCCCAAGTTTTGATGCCGCCGCTTGGAATAGATTTTCAGAAAAGGAAAAGCAAGAGATTCTTTTAAAATATAGATTGACCTATTTGGCGGATACCGAAGTGAACTGGTGTCCCGCCTTGGGAACCGTTTTGGCCAATGATGAAATCGTAAACGGAGTTTCCGAACGTGGAGGTCATCCCGTAGTACGCAAAAAAATGACACAATGGAGTATGCGCATTACCGCATACGCTCAGCGTTTGTTGGACGGATTGGACAAAATTGATTGGCCACAGCCACTAAAAGATTCCCAGACCAACTGGATTGGACGTTCAGTGGGCGCATCAGTTACTTTTAATGTGTTGGACGCTGAGCGTAGTCGAAGCGACCAAGATGTGATTTCGGATGACGATGTCACTTCGAGCGCAGTCGAGAAGCCTTACGAGATTGAAGTCTTCACTACCCGGCCTGATACTATTTTCGGAGTAAGCTTTATGACCTTGGCTCCAGAACACGAATTGGTGGACAAAATCACTACACCTGAACAAAAAGCTGAGGTGGACGCTTACGTGGAAGCTACGGCAAAACGTTCCGAACGTGACCGTATGGCGGATGTAAAAACCATTTCTGGAGTGTTTACGGGAGCTTATGCAGAGCATCCGTTCACCAAAGAGCCCATTCCTATTTGGATTGGCGACTACGTTTTGGCCAGTTACGGAACGGGAGCGGTAATGGCCGTACCCTGTGGCGACCAACGTGATTATGATTTTGCCAAACATTACAATATAGATATCCCCAACATTTTTGAAGGGGTCGATATTTCCGAAGAGGCATTTGCTGACAAGGAAAGTACAATTATTGCCAATTCTGACTTTTTGAATGGACTATCTTATAAGGATGCCATGAAGAAAATCATTGCCGAGTTGGAAAAGATAGGTCATGGCGAAGGCAAAGTCAATTACCGTTTGCGCGATGCCGTATTTAGTCGTCAGCGGTATTGGGGCGAGCCATTCCCCGTATATTATGTGGATGGGATGCCGCAAATGATCGATTTGGAGCATTTGCCCTTGCAATTGCCCGAAGTGGAAAAATACCTCCCTACCGAAACGGGCGAGCCCCCATTGGGCAACGCCACTGAGTGGGCATGGAACGCGGAAACAAATGAAGTCGTTTCCAACGATTTGATTGACCATAAAACCGTTTTTCCATTGGAGTTGAACACCATGCCGGGTTGGGCAGGAAGTTCCCAATACTTTAATAGGTATATGGATCCGCGTAATGATGATGCTATTTTCTCTCCCGAAGCCATCAACTACTGGCAAGATGTGGATTTATACATAGGAGGTAGCGAACACGCTACGGGACACCTGTTATATTCCCGTTTTTGGCAGAAGTTTATGTTCGATATGGGCTATGTGCCCAAAGATGAGTTTGCCCAAAAGTTGATTAACCAAGGGATGATTACGGGGACTAGTGCATTTGTTCAAAGAGTCACTTACTTTTTTACGGAGCTTGGCAATCCAGTAGAAATTGAACAACCAATTAGAAAACCTTTTTTAATTAGTAGAAATCATTTTATTGAGGTTTTAAGAGGTATTGCAACTGGGGATAGAAGCAAAGAAGAACAGATTAAGAGTTGGATTTACGATATCCTTGATGATGATGTTAAATCTAAGCTTGACTTGAAACAATGGCAGATTATTGTGCCAATACATACAATACATGCTGATGTTTCTTTAGTAAATGCATCTGATGAATTGGATGTGCAAGCTTTTAAAAAATTAAATCCTGAATATTTAGATGCAATTTTCATAGGAGAGAATGGTGAAGTAATTGAGGACGACAATGATATTTATGTTGTAAGTCGCGAAATCGAAAAAATGTCCAAATCCAAATACAATGTCGTCAACCCCGATGCCATTTGTGAGGAATATGGAGCAGATTCGTTGCGTTTGTACGAAATGTTCTTGGGTCCCTTGGAGCAGTCCAAACCTTGGAACACAGCAGGTATCACAGGAGTACATTCCTTCCTTAAAAAATTATGGAAGCTCTATTCTCCCTTTATCGATTCGGATGCTGAGCGTAGTCGAAGCGTCACTGAAGCGGAACCCACCGCCGAAAACCTAAAAACCCTGCACAAGACCATCAAAAAAGTAGAAGAAGATATCGAGAACTTCTCGTTCAACACTTCGGTGTCCACCTTTATGATCTGCGTCAACGAACTGACCGCTCAAAAATGCACAAGCAAAGCTATTTTGGAACCATTGGCCATTTTGGTTTCGCCTTACGCGCCCCATATTGCCGAAGAGCTATGGAGTCGTTTGGGACATTCCGAATCCATTGCCGAAGCACCGTTCCCTAAGTTTGAGGAAAAGTATTTGGTGGAAAGCAGCAAGGAATATCCTATTTCCTTTAACGGAAAAATGCGCTTCAAGATGGAGTTGCCGTTGGATATGGGCAAGGATGAAATCGAGGCCGCTGTAATGGCCCACGAAAAAACAAAAGAGCAATTACAGGGTCGTTCCCCTAAAAAGGTAATCGTAGTGCCCGGAAAGATTGTGAATATTGTAGGTTAATCGTAAAACTGGATTATTAGCCGAAAATTTTTAACAAAAACATATAATACCCCTAAAAAAGCATGCCGACCGGCATGCTTTTTTATTTTAAACAAGTTTTACCCATAAAATTATAGGGTTAAATCATTATATATACGTTTTATATATTTTCACCCCTATAAAATAAGGGGTATAAATGTTAAAAAACGTTTATTTTGACCTTCACACCCTGTTTTTTATCGAATTTTTATGTTTTAATCTAATTTTTTTATTCAACTTTGACCCCAGTAACCAAAAAACACATAGTTATGACTGTTGGTATACCTAAAGAAATCAAAAACAACGAGAGCCGGGTTGGCATGACGCCAGCCGGAGTATTTGAATTGGTAAAGAACAACCACACCGTATATGTGCAATCCGGTGCAGGTGAGGGAAGTGGTTTTTTTAATCAGGATTACCAACAGGCCGGGGCTACTATTTTGGATACGATTGGCCAGGTATATGCCATGAGCGATATGATCGTTAAGGTCAAGGAGCCCATTGCCGAGGAGTATAATTTGATTCAGGAGGGACAAATTGTCTTCACCTATTTTCATTTTGCTTCCAGTGAGGCATTGACCAGGGCCATGATCAAAAGCAAGTCCATTTGTATTGCTTATGAAACCGTGGAAGACGAAGACGGTACTTTGCCATTATTAACACCAATGTCCGAAGTTGCGGGTAGAATGGCCATTCAGCAGGGAGCCAAATATTTGGAAAAACCAGTGAAAGGCAAAGGGGTGCTTTTGGGAGGGGTGCCCGGAGTGTCCCCAGGACGCGTTTTGGTCCTTGGAGCTGGAACCGTAGGTATCCAGGCTGCTAAAATGGCAGCAGGATTGGGTGCACAAGTAACCATTTTGGATGTGAACATGAAACGTCTCAGATATGTGAACGACATTATGCCAAGCCATGTGGTGACCGGATTTTCGAACGAGTTCAATATCAGAAAACATATAAAAACAAACGATTTAATTATCGGTGGTGTCCTTTTAAAAGGAGCCAAGGCCCCTAACTTGATAACTAGGGACATGCTCAAGGATATGCATCCAGGAACCGTTATTGTAGATGTAGCGGTAGATCAAGGCGGATGCGTGGAAACCACCAAACCAACGACCCATGAGGACCCTATCTATATTATTGATGATGTGGTCCATTACTGTGTAGCCAATATGCCAGGGGCAGTGCCTTATACTTCTACTGTTGCCTTGACGAATGTAACACTGCCCTATGTGCTAAAATTGGCTAATCTGGGATGGCGTAGTGCCTGTAAGTTGGATAAGTCCTTGGAAAAAGGGCTCAACGTTGTTGAGGGCGAAGTGGTTTACAAGGAAATTGCGGAAACCTTTCATTTGGAGCCCGTATTGGCTTGATGAACTAACATTTTGACAGAAAATAGACCCTGCCATTTATTTGGCGGGGTTTTTGCTTTTATATGGTATATTTATATCTACGTAAAACGATAAAGTTATGATGACATATTATATATTGATCGGTGCAATTGCACTGGTCAGTTGGTTGGTAAGCAATCAATTGAAGAGCAAGTTCAAAAAATATTCCAAAGTCCATCTAAGAAATGGCATGAGCGGGGCAGAGATTGCCCAAAAAATGCTCGATGACCATGGAATTCGAGATGTTAAGGTGATTTCCACTCCTGGAATGTTAACGGATCATTACAATCCTAAAAACAAAACGGTAAACCTGAGTGAAGGCGTATACAACCAACGAAATGCCTCGGCTGCCGCGGTGGCCGCGCACGAATGTGGACACGCGGTACAGCATGCCCAGGCCTATGAGTGGTTGACCATGCGTTCCAAATTGGTTCCTGTGGTAAGTGTTACCTCTGGAATGTCAACTTGGGTGGTCTTTGGAGGTATTATGTTGATGGCCGTCACAGGTGTTGCTGGAGGTATTGGCTTCTATATCGCGGTGGCCGGATTGATCATGATGGGCTTCGCGACCTTGTTCAGTTTTATCACCCTTCCCGTGGAATATGATGCCAGTAAAAGGGCATTGGTTTGGTTAAAGCAAAAAAACATGGTGAGCCAAGAAGAATATGCCGGAGCGGAAGATGCCCTAAAATGGGCCGCAAGAACCTATTTGGTGGCAGCATTGGGTGCATTGGCGTCCCTATTGTACTGGGCAGTTCAGGTTTTTGGAGGTAGAGATTGATGAAATATCAAGCAATACAATAAAAAAGGGGCCAAGCGGCCCCTTTTTCTATTTCATATTTGATGGATTACTCGATCCAATTGGCAACTTGATTGTCGATCATTTGAAGTCCCACACCTTCGGTGCCGGTAACCTCGATCATGTCCAAGATATCCCTTACCGTGTTTTCTTCCTCGATTTGTTCCATTACAAACCAATCCAAAAATCGTTCGGTTGCAAAATCCCCAAGTTCTCTGGCTTTCTTTACAATGTTATGAATGGATTTTGTCACTTTCACCTCATGCTCCAAGGTTGATTCAAAAACATCAACAATGGATGAGTAGTCATGATTGATTCCAGTTACTTCAGGAGAAATAGGATTTGCGCCCGTATCCACCAAAAAATTGAAAATCTTCATCATGTGCTCGCGCTCTTCCTCTGCTTGCTTAAAGAAAAATTTGGCACTAGTAAAAAAACCGTTCTGTTCACACCAAGAGGCCATGGCCAAATAGGTGGCGGAAGCATGTGCCTCCATTTTTATCTGTCCGTTGAGCAAATCCATGGATTCCACTTTAATGCTCATACTTTGTCTTGCTATATCTTTCATAAAGGCTATGATTTTAATCTTGTGTTCCTAACAAATTTACGGAATTTGTAGGCGTTTAAAAAGTAACGGTCTAGTTTTAAGACAGTTTAAGATTGAATAAAAATAAGAAAAAACCGTGTGGTTGGTTAGGAGGTAATGGTCTCCAAGGCACCCACCGAAAGCCCCAATGATACAAAACTGTTGGAAACGAGTGTCTTCAAATCCAATATTTCCAATGTGTTCAGAACAAAAAGATGTTCCTTGTTGCACAACATGAGCACTTCGAATCCATGAGCATTCAAATCACTGTCAAAATGGTCCTCGATGTTTATGCTCATCACTTTATGGCGTAGAGCAAGTAACTGGCACAACGACATACGAACTGTTTTTTGACCAAAATCAACATAAAAACAGCGCTCATTGGCAGCTTGATACAAGGTGTAATATGTGGATTGAAATATTACATTCATGGGACAAATGTAATGTTTATTTAGATTCAATACAAATATCAAATTTGAATTTGTCGGTCAATTTGTTGATCTAATGAAATAAAGGTTTCGGTCCGGGAAACACCTTCTATTTGTTGTATTTTTTTGTTGAGTACCTGCATAAGGTGCTCGTTATCTTGGCACAATACTTTAATTAGGATGGACCAGTTCCCCGTGGTGTAGTGGCATTCCAAAACCTCGGGTATATCTTTCAATTGTTTTACGGCTTTTGGATTGGTCATGGCCTTGTCCAAATAAATACCGATATAAGCCATGGTTGAGTAACCTAGAACCTTTGGATTGATTACGAATTTGGAGCCAGAAATGAGTCCTGAACTTTCCAGTTTACGAAGTCTTTGGTGAATCGCTGCGCCCGAAATTCCAATGTTCCTTGCTATTTCGAGAATAGGTTTACGGGCATCCTCCATAAGATATCTTAGGATTTTCTTGTCAATCCCATCAATCTTAACCGAATTGTTATTGTTTTTCACAATATCTATTTTGATTTGAAGTCAAATATATTCAAAATATATAGGAGATTAACCTGCAACGGAATCAGGATTGTAACCAAGATAAGGGACTTCATATTCCTTAAATTGTATTCCATTGGCTTTTAGTTCCTCTAAAATCGGCTTATACACTTCTTTTTTTATCGGAATTTGAACCCCTGGGGTGTTGATTTTACCATTCAAAATTTGCAGCGTCGCCATGGCAACAGGTAATCCTACGGTTTTGGACATTGCGGTATAGGCACGGTTTTCACCGATTACGACCATATTGGCATCAATTTGCTTTTTTTCACCATTGAGCTCATATCCGAACTTATGGTACATAACTATCATGTCTTTTTCGTGCTCTTCAAGGGTCCAGCTGTCCTCCAATATGTATTGAAGCATTTGAGCCGGCGTTGCATTCTTCAAGGGTATTTTTTTGGTAGCATCAAAAAGGTTGAGCTCCAAAAGTTTTCCCCACATAATGTCGTCTTGGTCGATTTTTAAGTAGTGCCTCAATTTTAATTCGACCGAATCCGTAGGAGAATAGGGGAGAAAAAGATTTACAAATTCCCGGTAGGACATTCCTTCAGAGTTTTCTATGGTATAGCTATCGTCCGTCATACCAAGGATTACAAACATTTGCCAAGCTTTGGAAAACCCAACCCTACGCATGGTTCCCCTGTAAAGTGTAAGTGCGTTTTGTAGGCCGTAGGCTTCCCTATATTTCAACGAATCCCTGTTGGCATAGACCTCAAAAGTGCCATAGTCTTCAACTTCTAAAAACTCAGTTCTCCTGAAGAGTTTCTGATAAGGTATGTATTTGTAAGTACCCTCTTGGATAAATTTTGCAGTACCTCCCTGTCCGGCAAGTACCACATTTCTTGGATTCCACGTAAACTTATAGTTCCAAAGGTTGGTGTCACTTTCCGGGGCAACCAAACCACCTGTAAAAGATTCGAACAACAACATTCTGCCTCCTGCATCCCTTATCCTGTCTATCACCTCCATGGCACTCATGTGGTCGATTCCGGGGTCCAGACCGATTTCGTTCATGAAAACAAGGTTTTTTTCTTTTGCCTCGGCGTCCAGTGCCCTGAGCTCATCACTAACATACGAAGCGGTGATAAAATGTTTTTCAAATTCAATACAATCACGTGCCACATTGATGTGTAAACTTGCGGGTAGCATGGAAACAACAATAGAAGCCTCCGAAACAGCTTTTTTTCTATCAGCTTCGTTGAATATATCAAGGGTGAAAACACTACAGTTTGGGTGTTTGGAAAATTTTTCGGGGATATTTTCGGGATGTAGGTCTCCGATTTTGAGACGAATATTTTCTCCGTCTGATTTTTTTAAAAGATAATCTAAAAGGTATGAGGTCGACTTACCTGCTCCTATAACTAAAATAGTACGGACCATGTGTTTTGTTTACTTTTGAATTGCGTGGTCACTAAGGTATTAAAATGTTATATTTTTAAAAAAAGAGTAGATTAAAGTTATGAACAGAACAATTTTATTGACGGGAACCATTATGGGAATGGTGGCCATAGTCTTGGGAGCATTTGGTGCGCATGGATTGGAAAAATTGGTGGATAAGGATGCTGTGGATACTTTTGAAACAGGAGTTAGGTACCAGATGTACCATGCTTTATTCCTGCTGTTTTTGGCACTTTATAACGGGATAGCGGAAAAGACCAAAAAAAAGGTCTTTGTTTCTGTTCTTTTAGGGGTTATCCTGTTCTCATGTTCGATTTATTTACTCGCATTGAACGACGTGACCACTTTCGATTTTAAAGTGATCGGCTTTTTAACCCCAATAGGTGGGGTTTTTATGATACTCGGTTGGATGCTATTGGGGTATCGAATAATTAAATCCAGGTAATTCTTGTTTTATTCTCTTCTTTTAGTAGTATAATACCCAAAGACCCAACCCTCTTTACCGTTAAAATTAACTTTGTACCAGCGATCGGAAATCCCATTTATTTCAACCAAGGATTCCCCTTGTGCCGTAATATGGCAGATGTTACCTTTTTGAACTTGAAACAGGATGTCACTAGTGGTGCTTGGCTCACTTCTTACATTGGCCAAATTAGTTTTTATGCCCAGTTTGTTGGAAGAAAGGTTTTTCAAAGGAATCAAGTTCTTTAATATAGAAAGCTTCGCCCTTACCATCGTTATCATACAGCGCTTCGTTGACGTTTTCTATCAATCTTGATTTTTTAAAATTGGGATTGGCCAAGATATTTTCCAATAATTCAAATTTCTTTTCGGGCGACTCTTCCATTGCCCGCCAATAGAGGATTCCCAGTTTTACGTCAATCTCATTTTGTATAGCATCAATATCCCCTTGAATCCAACCTTTTTTCTCTCTTTTCATGCTGGTCACTTCGTGCCAATCTTCCTGCTCCTCGCTCTTAAAGATTACAACCATGTCCATGGGTTCCAATTTTTTTCCTTCAAAGGTCATGATGTCCGGTCTTTTATAGAGTTCCGTTTCCTTTTCAATAATGGCCAGTTCGCCACCTAATGCAAAAAGGTGTTCGTATACCCAGCCCTCACTTCCATCCGAAAGCTGGACTTTTAGGTATTCTTTGTCATCTTCGGCTTTTTTGTGTTCATCAAGAAAGGTTACGTTTTCCCCAAAATAAATTGTAGTTAGATATTTAGTGTTTTTTCGGCCAGGTTTGTCCCGCAACCCCACTTTGGGCCATAAACATATTGCCGTTGAAGCTTTAGAAAGATTGTTGATGTCAGTATCCCCGATTTCAAGAATATCGGAATTTTCAGATGAGCCAGCTTTCTTTTCCGATTTTGAATTACAGCTCAAGCATAAGAAAAGTACGGTGCAGATTAAGGTAATACCTTTTATGGTTTGCATATAAATATATTTTTGGATTCGAAATGTATTGGAAACAATCATGAAATGTTTGGCCCAATTGATGAATGGCCGTTTTGAATTGACGAATGAGGTAATTTTGTATTCAAATATTGATTTTTAAGTTTTTAGAACGATTTGTGTCAGAGATTTTAGGTTTTTAAGAAAGACCAATAATGTTTTGTGATCATTTGGAGGAATCAATTGGAATAGCACATTTTAATCACAAAATCATCCAATTAAGCAGGTTTTAAAAGGAGTAAAACTGAATATTTCCTAGTTTTGTACCAACGCAAAAATTAAACTATGAAGGATTCTGCTCCGGATACGAAAACGATTTCGTTAAATGTTTACGGAATAAACCACGACAACATCCACTACCAATTGTCCCCGGAAGAACTCCAGGACATCACGATTGACAAGGACATGGGCCGTGAAGCCTCTTCAGGGGCCTTGGCGGTAAACACTGGGGAATTCACGGGCCGGTCGCCGAAGGACCGCTTCATCGTCAAGGACGATATCACCAAGGACAAGATCTGGTGGGGCGACATCAACATTCCTTTTGACAGTGAAAAGTTCGATGCGCTCTACGATAAGGTCATCGCCTATCTGAACACCAAGGGGCTCTATGTACGGGACTCATATGCCTGTGCAGATGCCGACTACCGTTTGAACATCCGTGTGATCAACGAATATCCGTGGTCCAATATGTTCGCCTACAATATGTTTCTTCGTCCCACCGAGGAGGAACTGGAGGATTTTGACCCGGAGTGGACGGTGGTGAACGCACCCGGTTTTATGGCCGACCCAAAGGAGGACGGCACCAGGCAGCATAACTTTGCGATACTGAACTTTGGCAGGAAGATCGCCCTTATCGGCGGTACGGGCTATACGGGGGAGATCAAGAAAGGGATATTCTCCGCGCTCAACTTCATACTTCCCGTATACAAGGAGACCCTTCCCATGCACTGCTCCGCCAATGTGGGGGAATCGGGGGACACGGCGATATTCTTTGGTCTATCGGGAACGGGGAAGACGACCCTCTCCACGGACCCTGACAGAAAACTGATCGGCGATGATGAGCACGGATGGACGCCGGACAACACGGTGTTCAATTTTGAGGGCGGGTGCTATGCCAAGGTGATCGATCTATCAAAAGAAAAGGAACCGGAGATCTACGGGGCCATCAAAAAGGGCGCTATTTTGGAAAACGTGGTGATGGACGACAACGGTGAGGTCGATTTCACCGATACCTCGATCACCCAGAACACCAGGGTAAGCTACCCGATACACCACATCGAAAACATCCAGTGGCCATCGATAGGGAAGAACGTGAAGAACATCTTTTTCCTTACGGCGGATGCCTTTGGGGTATTGCCCCCCATTTCAAAATTGACCCCTGCACAGGCGGCCTACCACTTTATATCGGGCTATACGGCCAAGGTTGCTGGAACGGAAGCGGGCGTTGTGGAGCCACAGCCATCGTTCTCGGCATGCTTCGGTGCCCCGTTCATGCCCTTGCACCCGGCCAGGTATGCGGAGATGTTGAGCAAGAAGATGAAGGAATCCGGTGTGGACGTTTGGTTGGTGAACACGGGCTGGACGGGCGGACCCTACGGAGTGGGCACCCGCATGGAGCTAAAATACACCAGGGCAATGATCAGCGCCGCATTGAACGGCGAGCTGGGACTGTACAATTACGAGAAGTACCATATCCATTCGGTCTTTGGCGTGGCCCAGCCGAGGGAATGCCCGGGTGTGCCGACCAAGGTGCTGAGCCCAAGGGCCACATGGAACAATGATGAGGCTTACTACAAAACGGCCTTTAAGCTTACCAATGCCTTTAGGGAGAACTTTAAAAAGTTCGAGGAGCACGCCAGTGAGGAAATCCGGAGGGGAGGACCACAACGGTACGCATTCTAGAAAAAAAAGACGCCCCCGGTTTACCGAGGGCGTTTTAGTTTTTAGGCCAGAATTAAAATTACTTGTTAACGCTGGTAATGTACTTTTGTAATGCCATGGTCATGGAAGGAGTTTCGGGCGTTGGTGCCTGAATGTCTATTCTAAGACCTGCACTTGTTGCTGCTTTTACCGTACTGTTGCCAAAAACGGCAATTCTTGTATCGTTTTGTTCAAAATCGGGAAAGTTCTTCATTAAAGATTCGATTCCTGATGGGCTGAAGAATACCAAAATGTCGTAATACACATTTCTAAGGTCAGAAAGGTCGCTGATTACCGTTTTGTAGAAGATTCCTCTTGTCCAATTTACACCTAGTTCGTCCAACAATTCGGGAACAACAGGTTTTAGCGAATCGGAAGAAGGCAATAGAAACTTTTCATCCTTGTACTTCTTGATCAAGGGAATCAACTCGTTAAAAGTCCTTTTCCCAACATAAATCTTCCTTTTTCTGTACACCACATATTTTTGTAAGTAGTAGGCGACGGCCTCCGACTGACAAAAATATTTCATGGAATCCGGAACTTTGAAGCGCATTTCATCGGCAATCCTAAAAAAGTGATCCACAGAGTTTCTGCTCGTAAGGATAATCGCCGTAAAGTTGTTCAAGTCGATTTTTTGCTGTCTCACATTTTTGGCCTCTACGCCTTCAACGTGTATGAAAGGTCTAAAATCTACTTTAACTTTCTCTTTTTCAATTAGTCTTGAATAGGGGGAGTTTTCGACTTTGGGTTCTGGTTGGGAAACCAAAATTGTTTTTACTTTCATAAGTTATCAACCTTTTAAATAGCTTCCAATTAACACCAAGGGCGCAATTTCGAGTGCGCAAAGGTACAAAATAAAATACAGAAAATACGGGAGGAGTGTTTTTTGATGGTTCTTTAATAGCTTGGTCAAGCCAATGCCATTTATAAGAAAAATCAGGGTCAATGCCGTGTATATTATTGTTTTTGAGTCGTTTGCGATGTAAATCAATAAAATATTGGCAATGCAGATTATAATGCTACTATAATTGAGGTAAGAGATTTTACTGAATACAAAACTAGAAACCAAGCTTAAGTTGTTGAAAACGAATCCTGTAAACATCTGTATCAAGAACTTGACCAGTTCAAAAAGGGCCAAAAACCCTAGAATGATCAAATAGTTGGTCATGGTGTTATCCTGGGGGACCAAGTCGAAAGTATGAAGAATCAGAAAAATAAAAAAGGATAGGTTGACAAGCTGAAACAAGGTCAACAGCAAATGGAACCAATGCGAAAACTGTCCTTTTTTGTTATGGAGCAGGATGTATTTATCATTAAAAGGCAAAATGATGAAGTTTAAAAACTTTTTATGAAATAGGTATTTGCCAAGTGCGAAAACAACCAAGCTTGTAAACAAGGTTATGGTCATCCAATCCAATGAAACTATTGTTTTTTCAATGGGTTCCATTATTCGATTTTAACAGGTTTTCCATTGAGTCCGGGAAGAAGACCGTTTTCTGCGATCCCGATCCTAAAATATGCAGGTCTTTCCATAGTGGATAAGGGTAGCTCAAAGGAGTAGTTGATGGTGTCTTTGGATTTCAACAAAGATTGTTGGGGCAAGGTGTTCTCAACCTTTAGGGGAAGCATCTGCTTAACCTGCTTGTGCTCGTTGGAGTAAGAAATAGTGTATTCCAATTGTTCCAAAGGCACATCAAAAGGGTATGGGTTATACACCTTGAGCGAGTGTTTGATGCCGGTCTCCGGCTTTTCCACAATGCATTGCAATTTTCGGTAGGACTGAAAATCATCAATATATATTCCGTGAAAAACTGTACTGTCCAGATGCATGTAACTAATGTCGCCACTTTTTCTATACTGGGAAACATACAAGACCTTTTTTCCGCGCACTCGCTCCTCAGAGCCATCAATGGAATATTGGTTTTTGCGGTACATAAAATTGTTGAGCGAAATAGCAGGTACATCCGAATAAAACTCATACATGGAGGAACGGCGGTAAGAGTTTTCAAACACAACTGGGATCCCACCGGATTTTGTCTTAAGCTCGTTCACCCACTCCTTGTTTCCATGAGTTTCAAAGTACATCGGGAATAATCGGTAGTTCACCATCCAGGCTCTTGCGTACATCAAAAGAAGCAAACTTACAATACCAATCCGGTACATCCACTTTCTGCTTTTGGCGTTGTTTAAAAGATGGTCGAAAGCAATTAATGCCAAAGGAATTGAGATGGCAATGGTCCATTGTGCCTGCACCCTCCGGTTGAAGCTGGAAATGAAAAAGAAAATCAATACTCCATAAACCAGATAAACCAGTGCCTTCGAGAATTTGTCCGTTGCCTTGAATTTAAAAAGGGCGCCATAGACCCAATAGAAAAGCAGGCCAATGATAACTACAATGTTCAAGAAAAAGCCCAAGGTAAATTCATCAAACTTATATGCTTGGTTCGGGCGTTCGGATAAATGGAAGGTGATGGAAACAAAATCGTTCTGATAGAGCCATATAAAATGGGGGGCGTAGCAAATAAGGGCCAAAATTACGGCGAACCACGCTTTTTTGTTGAAAATGAGCTTGTAGTTGGATAAGAACACAAAAAGAATTACCAATACCGCATGGTACTTACTGTACATCAATGCGGCCATTATCAACCCTAGACCTATTGTGGTCATGATACCCTCATGCTTCAAAAAACGTTTGTACAGCCAAAGGAACAGGGCAGTGAAAAATAATAATGCCGTATCGGGAAGCGTCAAAAAACCATAGGCATTCATCAAAGTAAATGAGAATACCAAAAGGAAAAAATGGGTTACATAATCCTTTTTCTTTGGATTTTCCACCATCAACCACAATAGTATATAGGTTCCAGCAGAAAGTATGCAGCTCATAAATCGCACCCCGAGTTCTCCATCAAAAAGAAAACTGCTAAGCTTTATCAAAAACGCGACCATGGGCGGATGGTCAAAATACCCCCAGGCCATATTTTGCGCATAGTACCAGTAGTAGGCTTCATCATAAATGAGTTCTGTTACCGACGATTGCAGCAGGTTGAGTGCAAATAGAACGGCCAAGAGAACAAAAAAAAGTCTGGGAAACTTTTGAGACATCAAAATGTGATTTTAAAGGGGCAAAGTTACAAATATTGGGGAAGTCCTGTTTAAGCATCCTATATCTCTTGCGAGTACAATTTAGAAAACCGTATTTTTGAACATTCTAATCCAGTGCGAATGGCAGACGGCTTGGTCATTATACCCACATTCAACGAAATCGAGAACATCGAGGCCATAACAAAGACGGTCTTCGACCTAAAAAAGGATTTTCATGTTCTTGTTGTCGACGATAACTCACCCGATGGTACGGCAGATTGTGTACGAACCTTACAGACCGAATACCCTGATCGTCTTTTTTTAGAGGTTCGCAAAGAGAAATCGGGTCTGGGTACGGCTTATATTCATGGTTTTAAATGGGCTCTGGAAAGAGGGTACGAGTATATTTTTGAAATGGATGCGGATTTTTCGCATCGGCCAGCAGATTTGTCCCGTTTGCACAGGGCCTGCTTAAATGGCGCCGATGTTGCCGTAGGTTCCAGATACAAAAAGGGGGTAAATGTGGTCAACTGGCCTTTGGCAAGAATATTACTTTCTTACGGGGCATCTTTTTATGTAAAATTGATTACCGGAATGAAGGTACATGACCCTACTGCCGGATTTGTCTGTTACAAAAGAAATGTGCTGGAAACCATTAATTTGAATAATGTACGCTTTATTGGCTACGCTTTTCAAATAGAAATGAAGTACAGGGCCTATCTCAGAAAATTCAAGATAGAGGAAGTCTCGATTATTTTTACTGATCGGGTAAACGGAAAATCAAAAATGAACTCCGCCATTATTCGGGAGGCAATTTTTGGTGTGATAGCCATGAAGTTTAGGAGTATATTTTTTAAAAAGAGCTTTTAGTTATGTCAAGAATACTGCTGAAGAATGCCAAAATCGTGAACGAGAACAGCATTTTTGAATCCGATGTGCTATTGGATGGGGACTTTATTGTTAGAATCGATTCGGATATTTCTGATGCCAATGCCAAGGTGATAGATCTGGAAGGAGATGTATTGTTGCCCGGCATTATAGACGATCAAGTACATTTTAGGGAACCGGGACTAACACATAAGGGAACCATTGCTACTGAAAGCAGGGCGGCCATTGCTGGGGGCATTACCACTTTTATGGAACAGCCCAATACAATTCCACAGACCACTACCATTGAAAAACTGGAAGAGAAATTTGCCATTGCCGCTAAGGATTCATCGGCCAATTATTCGTTCCTTTTTGGAGGTACCAACGATAATTTGGAAGAGTTAAAACGACTCGACAAAAATGCATGTTCCGGGGTAAAACTGTTTTTGGGTTCTTCTACCGGAAATATGCTGGTGGACAATGAGGAAGTACTGGAAAAAATTTTCAGTAATACCGAAATGGTGATTTCAGCTCACTGTGAGGACGAAGGTACCATAAGGACCAATTTGGCCAAGTACAAGGAGATGTATGGAGACAATATCCCGATAGAAATGCACCCTGTCATACGAAGTGCGGAGGCTTGTTACCTATCCTCATCAAATGCAATTGCCCTTGCCAAAAAAACTGGTGCCAGATTGCACGTATTCCATGTATCCACAGGAATTGAAACCGATTTGTTTACGAACAAGATCCCCTTGGAGGAGAAGAAGATTACCGCTGAGGTATGTATTCACCATCTTTGGTTTTCCGATGAGGATTATGCAAAAAAAGGCACCCATATTAAATGGAACCCTGCTGTAAAGACGGCAACCGATAGGCAGAAACTTTGGGAAGCGCTGTTGGACGACCGTTTTGATGTGATTGCCACCGACCATGCACCACATACGCTCGAAGAAAAGGATAATCCATACACCAGTGCGCCATCTGGGGGGCCATTGGTACAGCACGCTTTGCTGGCTATGCTCCAAAAGGAAAAGGAAGGAATCATCAGTTTGGAGAAAATCGTCGAAAAAATGTGCCATAACCCCGCAAAGTTGTTTGATATTGACCGACGTGGGTTTATACGCGAAGGCTATTACGCAGATTTGGTTCAGGTTAACCAGAGTTCCAAAAATGAGGTTAAAAAAGCCAATCTTTTCTATAAATGTGGTTGGTCTCCCTTTGAAGGTGTTACTTTTGATTCGGAGGTAAAGCGCACCTTTGTGAATGGTCTTTTGGCCTATGAGAATGGCAATTTTAGTGCAGAAAAGAAAGCAAGGAGGCTTACGTTTAATCGTTAGGGATGAAATATATCGTTACATACATTTTGGGTTTCATCATTTTGGTGTCCTGTGCCGAAAAGGTAGTGGATGAGCCGGAAAACCTTATTCCCAAGGAGAAAATGACCGAGATTTTACATGATCTTGCGATTTTAAATGCTTCAAAATCTGGCGCCTTGAGAAAATTTGAGGATTCAGGTATCGATATCATGGAGTTCCTATATACCAAATATGATATAGATAGCACCCAATTTGCGGAGAGCGACCTTTATTATGCGTCTATTCCTTTGGAATACCAAACCATATACAAAGATGTAGAAGCTAGACTGAAGCAGCAAAAGGATACCTTGGAGGCTATTGGAAAGAGGCTGAACGACAGTGTCCGTGAGGCAAGTATTCAACGAAATGATTCCTTAAAGGCCATTAGGGAGCAAAAGGAAGGTGTAAAAAAGTCAGATACTATTACTTCTCGATAAACCTATCACAGCAAAATTCGATTGCCTTATCCAAGTCTTCGAATTCAAAGTCTAATTCCGATTTTATTTTTTCGCTGCTGTACTCTTCTTTATGGAACAATCCTTTGGCTACAGCTTTGGACAATTTTCTTCTTTTCCCAAAAAGATTGCTTCTAGCCCAATCCCATCTCCAAAAGCACTCGATCATAAATTTTGAAACTTTTTTGGTGGGTGGGGAGACTCCAAGGTTAGGCGCAATTTTATCAAAAAGCTCTTTGTAGGTCATATTTTGATTGACCAAAATAAAGCCCTCGGTGCGGATGTTCGATTCCATCAACATAGTCATTGCTCTTACAACATCCGATACGGTAACAAATCCGGTTCCACCGGGAATGTAATATTTCTTTCCTTTGGAAGCATAGGTAAAAAAGGATCCACTGCCCGACTTCCAAAATCCTGGGCCGATTGCAACACCAGGGTTTACAACAACAATATCAAGTCCCTCTTGTGAGCCGCGCCAAACTTCCAGTTCTGCCTCATATTTGGTAATGCCGTAAACTGTGGCCTTGGCTTCGTTCCATTCATTTTCCTCGGTTACTTCCGTTTGTTTGAGGTTGGACCCAATGGCAGCAATAGAGCTTACGTAGCACAGTTTTTTAATACCATATTTTAAGGATAGATTGACTACGTTCGCCGTGCCTTCAACGTTGGTGCGCTCCAGAATTTTATAATCTTTAGGGTCGAAAGAAATCAGGGCGGCACAATGGTACACGTAGTCCACATCAATAAAAAGCTTGTCCAGATCCCCAAGTTCGGTGATATCGGCCTGTACCCAATCAATTTTTTCCACTAAAGAGGATGGGTCATCGGTAAAATACCCAAAAACCTTACGGACCTTTTCTATGGATGCTTTGCTCCTGTAGTTGCTTCTGACGGTCTTCCCACTGTTGATCAAATGGAAAAGTAGATGGGAACCGATCAGTCCAGTGCCTCCTGTAACCAAAATCATAAAGTAAAAGTACCTATTTGTGACGTAAAAATTGAGGGAAATGCCAACTTCATTTTATATTTGCAGCTATTCCAAAAAATTGATCATGACGAAGAATTTTGTTCAAGAACTGCAATGGAGGGGAATGGTGCACGATGTGATGCCAGGAGCCGAAGAACACCTAATGGAAGAAATGAGGGGTGCTTATGTGGGTATAGATCCAACAGCGGACTCCTTGCACATTGGGCATTTGGTAAGTGTAATGATGTTGCGGCACTTCCAACTGGCAGGTCATAAGCCTTATGCCTTGGTAGGAGGTGCAACCGGAATGATCGGTGACCCATCGGGCAAATCTGCGGAACGCAATTTGTTGGATGAGAAAACCCTACATCATAATCAAGAGGCCATCAAGGCCCAGATGGGCCGTTTTTTGGATTTTGAGAGCGGTGAGCCCAATGCGGCCGTTTTGGTGAACAACTACGACTGGATGAAGAATTTTTCGTTCTTGGAGTTTATCCGCGATGTTGGTAAGCACATCACCGTAAACTATATGATGGCCAAGGATTCCGTTAAAAAGCGTCTTTCTTCAGATGCGAAAGAAGGTATGTCCTTTACCGAGTTTACCTATCAGTTGGTTCAAGGATATGATTTCCTATATCTGTACCAAAACCATAATTGCAGTCTTCAGATGGGAGGCAGTGATCAATGGGGGAATATTACCACGGGTACGGAATTGATTCGACGAATTGGTGGTGGAAAAGGTTTTGCACTTACTTGCCCGTTGATCACCAAGGCAGATGGGACCAAATTCGGAAAAACCGAAGGTGGAAACGTTTGGTTGGACGCAGAAAGAACATCTCCCTATAAATTTTATCAATATTGGTTGAATACTTCGGATGAAGATGCAGAGAAGTACATTAAAATATTCACTTTTCTAAGTAAACAGGAAATTGAAGCTTTAGTGGCCGAACATAAAGAAGCTCCCCACCAAAGGGCACTTCAGCGTAAATTGGCCGATGAAGTGACCATAATGGTGCATTCCCAAGAGGATCTGGACAATGCCATTAAGGCAAGCGATATTCTTTTTGGTAGATCAACTTCCGATGATTTAAAACAGCTTAACGAGAAGACATTTTTGGATGTGTTTGAAGGGGTACCTCAAGCTACGGTGAGCAAGGATGAACTTGATCCCGGTTTGGATATGATAGGCGCACTGGCTGCCCAAACGGGATTTTTGGGTTCCAATGGTGAAGCTCGAAGAGAATTAAAACAAAATTCCATATCCGTCAATAAAGAAAAGGTGAAAGAGGATTATCTGATTACGTCGTCAGATTTGATCAATGATAAATTTGTGCTGCTGCAGCGAGGCAAGAAGAATTATTTTGTGCTAGTAGTCGAGTAGATCACAACACCATCAAATTACATCCTCTGATATCCGAATCATCAAAACGGCCCAAAACTTCAAAGGTTCCGTTTGGGTGCGTTTTCCCCAAATCTTGTGTAGCGATAAAGGAGCAGGAATATAGGTTTGCCAGATCAATCACATTTACACCTCCTGTTTTTCCATTGGGTTGGATTGAAAGCGGGTCTTCGGTGTCGCGCGTAACGATTTTCATCCAAGGAGGTGTCTCAAAAATTCCGTTGCCTTTCGAATAGCCTTGGGACAACAGTTCCGTCATACCGTATTCTGAGTGGATATGTTCAACACCCAATCCCTTTTCTAGGATTTGATGGAGTTCCTCCCGAATCAGTTCTTTGCGTCTACCCTTCATGCCGCCGGTTTCCATCACAATGGTGTTTGTTAAGGTTGAAGGAAATTGTTCGACCAGATCTAAGAGCGCAAAAGAAACCCCGATGAGCAATGTTTTGGCACCTTTACTTTCCAATATCTTTAATTTTTGATGGAGTTCTTCGAGATTATGAAGATAAAACCCACTGTGAGGATGTCCGGATTTTTCAATCAGGCTATTTACCATATAGATCAATGAAGAACCTTCTCTTTCCAAATAGGAGGGTAAAAGAGCTAGAATGCAGAAATCTTTGGGCATTCCGTAGAAAAGTTCAAATGCCTTGAGAAAGCTTTTTTCATATAGCTCTATATCAGGAACAAAATGTTTGCTTGTAGTGCTTTGTGTGGTTCCGCTGCTGGTAAAAATGGTCTCGGGCTCTTTTTGAGTTGAAGTAACCTTATGTGTCTTAAAGAAGGAAATAGGCAGGAATGGTATTTCCAATGAGCTTGAAACATTTTTGGGAGACTTTCTTAAATGGATACAAAAGTCCCTGTATACCTCATTGTTTTCGTATTGAAACTTGAAAATATCCAATGCGACTTCTTCAAAATCGTCCGCATTGTTGATATTGAAAATCCGATGGGTATCAAACTGCTTCATTCTGGACCAAAAGTACCCAAAAATAAAAAGCCCTTCGGGAAAAGGGCTTAAAATGTGATGTGCTGTCTTATTTTATTTGACGACCAATTTTCGGGTCATTGTTTTTTTCTGTTCAGTTACCTGGAGTACATAAACGCCAGGTACCAGTCGGGAAATGTCCAAAGTATTGGTACTGATTCTTTCCGTTAGCACTACTTCACCAAAAACGTCATAAATCCTTATTTCTTTGGTGCCGTTGGTTTCCGTAGAGATATATACCTCATTGCCATAAGCTGGATTCGGGTACATTTTAAAACCCTTGAGCTCCTGTACGGGCTCATTGTTAACTGTAACTAGGTCTTGACCGAATGAGAGTAGTGGTAAAGCCATAAGTAAAACAAAGTAGATTTTCTTCATGCAAGCTGATTTGGGGTCTATGTGCATGATAAAAGTAGGTAAACAGGGTATTGTTCACCATTTTATGTTGTGAAAGTACTAAAATGGGTTGTAAAGCGTTGAAAGCTGTGGTATACGATTGGCAGAAAAGCCGTGAAAATCGGTGAACTACTTCACAATGAGCTTTCTAGTAGCTACTTTGTTTTGTTCAAAAACCCTTAAAATATAAACTCCTTTGCTTAGGTTTGATAGGTTGAGCTCTCTGCCTAAGATGGTGGTCTCAAGGACTTGTGTGCCCAATACATCAAAAACCAGAATTTTCTTTGGAGCGTTTTCTTTGGTTTCTATATAAACCTTGCCTTGGGTAACAGGGTTGGGATACAGCTTAAATCCGTCAATATCCGCACTTGAACTGGCGCTTTGCTGAGAAAACCCAAGTGAACAGATAAAAAAGAAAAAGACGAAGTAAAAGTGCTTCATACGTTAATGGTTGCAAACGGTATGCCACAAATATATAAAAATAGTGATGTGATTATTGAACCATTTGAGAATTAGAGTGATGCTTTTCGATGAAATGCAACCAATTACAAGAAACCATAAAATAAAAATGGCGGATATGCTTACCCGCCGTTTTAATATTCAAACGCTCGATTTTTATTATTTTAAATCTAAATAGTCTATCATTTGGTTATAATCCCTTACATCTAGCTCATTACGTGTTAACCCAGATATTTTGGATGGCCTTACCGCAATGATATTGAGTTCCTTGAATTTCAAATTATTTCCGTAGGGCATAGAGCTATCAAATTTTTCAGCATGGAGAACAAGGGTCAAACCATTGCTTCTGGAATAATAAGTCTTTAGATTTTTTTCAATCTGCACATTTGGAACAGGAAGCCAAGTTTTAGATTCCGCTTCAGCGGATTTATAGAACGGGAATAGTAATAATGGCTCAGTATTGGATAAACCATAGTCATTTTCTGGAATAACCAAGTCCAAGCTTAAACTATCTCTAAGGGTATTTTCGCCAAGAGCGATTAGGGCTGCATCAGCCTTTACAAGGCTTTGTTGTGTTTCTGGGTTCCCATCAAAGGAACTGTCATCGTTTGAGCATGATATAAACAATATGATTAAGCTTATTGAGAATATATTTGATATGAAGGATTTTGTTTTCATGTTATGGATTTTGTTTTCTTGTGACAGAGTTATATTTGTTGAGTCTTTTTAGTTGATTGCAAAACGTAGAGCGAATACATTATTATTTTCATTGGATTCATCATTGTCATCATCATCGTCAACTCGAATCAGCAACCAAAAATTACCACCGACACTATTAAAATCGTATGTAAAAAGTGTAACAGAGGAATAATCCCCACTGTTTGTACCGAGTGATCCAATGTTGGATGTTTTTATTCGCGTATCTGAATTACTTTCAAAAGTGCTGTTTGCTGAAATATAATACCCAACTGTAGTGGAAGTAGAAGTGGCATTGCCAAGATTTTGGACGAGTACATCAATATTTGCAATTCCACTGGGATTATTTAAGTAGTGTCTATCTGTTCCAATTTGGCTGAAATAATTATCACAGCCAAAGCAATCGCTATTAATTACGGAGCCATTTAAATTGATGGACAGATCTGGTTCTCCTGGACATCCATCATTAGATGCTGGACCGGATTCGTTAGGGCAGTTATCTTCATAATTCTGAACGCCATCCCCATCTGAATCTCTGTTATCTTGGTTGTCGCATACATTGCCAATGCCATCGTTGTCCATATCAGCCTGATTGGCATTTGCATTATTTGGGCAATTATCTTGACCATCTGGTATTCCATCATTATCACTATCTACAACACAGTTGATGTTAATGGGGTTGCCTATTGATTGTCCATTAAGACTAAAATCTGCGTCACCATTTCCATTATATCTGTTTAAAACCCTGCAATATCTGGTTCCTAAACTACCACCAAGATTTATTTGGTAAACTTCATCATGATCTAATAATCTATCGATTAGAATATTGACTTTCCATATACCATCATGGTTTGTTGAGGTTCCACATACTCTGTTTTCCGCCTTTTGAAGAGTTGTGAAAGTTTCAAACCTATGATATCTGTAAATAAGACTACATACATCTGTCGAAGACCCTATTCCTGAGCCATCCAAGTAAAAATCTGCATCACCGGTTCCGGAGTATCTATTAAGAACTTTTGCATACCTGACCCCCAGATTAAAGTTACTGCCAAAATCAATTACATAATATTCCCCATTGTTCAACAAATGATCAATGTCTAAGTTCACTTTAACAACAAAGGCATCAGAAGTATTCCCAACACATGCTTTTTCTGCTGTAGCATAGGTTTCGAACCTATGATAATTATAAGTCTGAGCGGAGGAAACGTAAAAAGAAAAGATTAAGCATAAACATAAAGTAATTTTTCTCATGGTATTAGTGTTTTATTTTGAACTAAAAATATAAGAAAAAGACTACTCTATGATTAAGTAATTATTAATGAATAGTAAACAAAAAAGCCCCTGCAATTGCGGGGGCTTTTAAAATTATAAGTATATATAATCTTGATTAGTTGGCCCAATCAAAGATTGTTACATCTACAGTTGCAGTTGCATCATAAACTTCTGCAGGATCAGCATCTGCACCTTCAATTTGTACATTGGCCAATGGACCAGCATCGCTCATCAATACAGAAGTATCATACCCTGTTAAGGAAAGTCCTGTAATGGTTGCTCCAGATTCTTTTTTGAACTGAAGAGCTGTACCACCAACCGTGGAAACAGCGGTCAAGTTAACCAAACTTGGGTTTTCGTTAGCGCCATCGGCCTCAACAACAGTGGAGAAGCCAGAAGTGTGCAATACGTAAGCATTGGTCAACGTACCGTTCCATCCTTCTGTCCAGTCAATGGCATCATCCTCATTGTTTTCCAAATAGAAGTTGGAAGCAGAAACGGTTCCACCAAAGAACTCAACACCGTCGTCTGTTCCATTTTTGATGGCAACATTATCGATTGTGGTTCCAGAACCTACTGCATAAAGTGTAAGGCCGTTATACTGAGATTCGGTGCTAATCTGTGCACCGGCATAGTTAATGATCAAGTATTCGATGCTACCTGAATTGTCATCATCTTCAGTACCACCATAAAGAATACCTCCAACTTCAGCTTCGGCATCCACACCTTCGGTAGTAGTAGCTTTACCGGCAATTACCAAACCACCCCAGTCACCAGGAGTTGTGTTGGATGAGGTCATAACAACAGGATTAGCAGCAGTACCCTGTACATTGATTGTACCTCCTTTTTGAACCACGATGTATGTTTTGGTTTCGTCACCATTTTCAACATCGGCAATAATAGTTGTTCCAGCAGGGATGTTCAAAGTAGCTCCATCTTCGACACTGAAAGATTGGTTCAAGTAGTAAGTTACATCGGCATCCAATGTAAGTGTAGAGTTAAGAGAACCTGTCAACGTAGCAGATTGTGCTTCAGCATTTCCTGTAGCCCAAGTAAATGTATTGATGTCAACAGAGGCAACGGCAGCATAAGTTTCTGCTGGGCTGGCATCGGCGCCTTCAATTTGAACATTGGCCAATGGACCAGCGTCGCTCATCAATACTGATGTATCATATCCATCTAGAGAAAGTCCTGTAATGGTTGCTCCGGATTCTTTTTTGAACTGAAGAGCTGTACCACCAACTGTGGAAACAGCGGTCAAGTTAACCAAGCTTGGGTTGCCATTGGCACCATCTGCTTCAACAACAGTAGAGAAACCAGCTGTGTGCAATACGTAAGCATTGGTTAATGTACCGTTCCATCCTTCTGTCCAGTCGATAGCGTCATCTTCGTTGTTTTCCAAGTAGAAGTTGGAAGCGGAAACAGTTCCTCCGAAGAACTCAACACCATCATCGGTACCGTTCAAGATAGCTACGTTATCGATTGTAGTAGCAGAACCTACAGCGTAAAGGGTAAGACCGTTATACTGAGATTCAGTGCTGATCTGCGCCCCGGCATAGTTAATAATCAAGTATTCAATGCTGCCAGAGTTGTCCGCATCGTTTGTTCCACCGTAGATGATACCACCTACTTCGGCTTCGGCATCCACACCTTCGGTAGTAGTTGCATCACCAGCAATTACCAATCCACCCCAGTCACCTGGCTCTTCGTTGGAAGAAGTCATAACAACAGGGTCGGTAGCGGTACCTTGAATATCAATCATACCGCCTTTTTGCACTACTATGTATGTTTTAGTTTCAGTGCCTTCCTCAACATCGGCAACAATTCTTGTTCCAGCAGGAATAGTCAAAGTAGCACCGGATTCTACGCTAAAGCTTCCTTCCAAAAAGTAGTCTACAGCTGGATCTAAAGTTAAATCAGAAGTTAGAGAACCTGTCAATTTGCTTTCTTCTATCACAAGTGCAGAATTTACCCATCCAAACATTTCTACGTCAACTGTGGCATCACCAACGTAAGATAGGTTGGGATTGGCATCTGCTCCTTCAATTTGAACGTTAGCCAATGGACCAGCGTCGCTCATCAATACAGATGTATCGTATCCGTTCAAAGAAAGTCCTGTAATGGTTGCTCCAGATTCTTTTTTAAACTGGAGGGCTGTACCTCCAACGGAAGAAACAGCGGTCAAATTAACCAAACTTGGGTTTTTGTTCTCTCCATCTGCTTCAACAACAGTAGAGAATCCAGAAGTGTGAACTACATAAGCGTTTGTCAATGTACCGTTCCATCCTTCAGTCCAATCAATAGCGTCGTCTTCGTTGTTTTCCAAATAGAAGTTGGAGGCGGAAACAGTTCCACCGAAAAACTCAACGCCATCATCGGTACCATTAAGTACAGCAACGTTGCTTATTGTGGTACCTGAACCAACTGCGTAAAGAGTAAGACCATTGTACTGAGATTCTGTACTGATCTGTGCGCCGGCATAGTTGATGATCAAGTAATCGATACTACCAGAATTGTCGGCATCGTCAGTACCTCCATAGATGATACCGCCTACTTCAGCTTCGGCATCCACGCCTTCGGTAGTGGTTGCGTTACCAGCAAGAATTAAACCACCCCAATCACCTGGCTCTTCGTTTGCAGAAGTAAGGATAACAGGGTTGGCCTCGGTACCTTGAACATCAATCATACCTCCTTTTTGTACAACGATGTAAGTTTTGGTTTCGGTACCATCTTCAACCTCGGCTGTAATTGTTGTTCCAGCAGGGATGGTCAAAGTAGCTCCGGACTCCACGCTAAAAGAACCTTGTAGAACATAGGTCTCAGCTGGGTCTAGGGTCATATCCTCGGATATTGAACCTGTAAGCGTTGTAGCTGGATTTTCACATGGCTCGCAAGAACCACCACAGTCTACACCTGTTTCATCCCCGTTTTGGATATTGTCATCACAGGTAGGCGTGGTTGGATTATCCCCGCCATTATCATCACCACTACAACTGGTAAAAACCAGTGCCATTGTGGCTAGCGATAACATTGAAAGTTTCAAAATTTTCGTTTTCATAAAAGAAATGGATTTAGATTAATTATTAGACTATTGTATTGATTAGCGTTAAAAAGTATATTTAAGTCCAAGGCTAAATGTTCTGCCCAAAGTATAAGAGCGAACTACATCGGTAATAGTCTCTCTTTGTGGGGCGCCTGGTCCCAAACGTACTTCTCTGTCATCTGAAAATGCTTCCAATTCCGCTCTACTTTCAGAAGTCAAGTAGTTTATGGACTGTTCTATTTTTGGATTTAACAAGTTTTGTCCGGATAACGATACTTGAAAGTTTTGTCCAAACTGCTTACTGATTTTTGAGTTCAACACCACGAATCCTTTTTCCAAAATGGCATCATTATAACGGGTATCCCAATCTTCTTGAGCTCTTGCAAATCCCATGGCAAAAATCTTGTCCGAAGCATAGCTTGCTGATACGTTGGCTACCCAATTGTTGGAGGTTTCCAAGTTTAAACTACTGTTCATGATCCAATCGGAAGCACCTTGTAGGGGGGCATTTTTATTGGTTCCGTATCTAAAAGTTTCTATAATTGCACCTTCTTCCGTGGTTCTTTCGATAAGGTCTTGCTCGTGCCACATTCTACTGGCGTTTAGTACCAAACTTAGTGTTGGTCCTAATGGGTTGCCGTTCTCATCGTTCATTTCAGGAGTGATGATATCTATTTTGGATTCTATCTCGATACCATAGATAGTGGCTTCTTCCCCTGTGTTTCTAAAGGTGAACAAGGCACCATCGGAACCACGTGCACGTACTTTGTTGATGGGGTCTTCTATGCTTTTATAAAACAAGGAAGCAGAAACCAGCTGACCCCTAGTTGGAAAGAACTCCCATTTAAGGTCAAAGTTGTTGGCGAACGAAGCTTCCAATGCATTATCTCCAACAGTACCAAAAACTTGTTGCCCTGTGGGGGAAATGTATCGAAAAGGAGCAATTTCCTTAAACTCTGGAAGTGTGATGCTGCGGCTGGCAGCAAAACGAAGGGCATGTTCTTCGTTAAGTGCATATTTTATGTTCAAACTAGGATAAACGTTGGTATAATCCCTTGAAACGGAACCAACTTCACCGCCAGGTGCATTGGCCACATCATAGTTTACTACGATTTCATCTTGTTGTGCCCTAAGTCCGGCGTTAAAGTTCCAGTTTCCAAAGCCAACGTTAAAAAGAGCAAACCCTGCAATGGATTCATACTCACCGGTATATTCATCCTTTACTTCTCCAGCTTCGTTGGACTGGAAAGCGATGATTTCCAAAATATTGTTATTGAAGTTGGCATCTGTAAAAATCTGATCAAGATCATCCAATGAAGTGGAGCTTGGTCTATTGTCATCTACGTTGGAAACTCCATAAAAAGTAGATTCAAAATCTCTTGTCTTTTTTCTATAGTTCGCCCCAAGGTCAATGTAAAATTTTTTATTTTCTTCATCAATGATTTTCAGCCTATCTTTTAAGAGACCGTTGTACTCTTCATCATCAATTGTCTGGGAAAGTTTTCTTGATTCAAAGGCACTGTTTTCGTAGAGAAAAGCATTTACGGGGTCTGAGGTAAAGTTGATGATGTTACGAATCCTGTTCGGCTCATCGGCGTTAAGTTTGTTATAACTAACGGCCCAGTCCAATACATTTTTTTCTCCAAACTTGTGGTTACCGATTAATTGGGTAACAAACAAACGGGTCTGCTTGGTGTTTTGATCTCTTAAAAAATCAGAAAAATCTCCAATGGTCTCTTCCTGAATGTTACCAAAACCGTTTCTACCTCCTTCTGACACTACATCATTTAATGTATTTACAAAAAGCGTTACAGATTTTATTATGTTTTTTTCATCTTGGTAGGTAAGGTCCAACATGGCATTGTTTACATGCTCTGTTTCCCACTGTTGAAAATCTGTAATGGAATCTGTAACCGTTACCTGATCATAAATCAAAAATTCGCCAGGGCTGTAATATTTATGATTTTTGGAGTTGGACAATGTACCGAACACTTTGAACTTGTTGTCAAAAAAGGATTTTCCACCACTAATGTTGACGCCCATATTGGCTGGCGTTTCAACGGTACTGGCGTCCCATGATTGGTTGGTGATTTGATCTCTGATATCGATATCGGTATCGTAAAATCCGAGAGAGGTATCTTCGTAGTTTGCTGTTACCTTAAAACCTTGCCCGTCCGATCCATCGCCAATAGCATTGGTGTTGGCTCCAATGGAAACACCCACTTCCAATTCACTGGTTCCGGACAATTCCCTTGAGGCAATATTTATATTACCGGAAGCTTGGTCGGCAGAAGTGGTAGCAGAATAGGTTTTGCTAATACTCACGTTTTGGATTACCCTAGTTGGGAACAAGCCAAGGTCTATGTTTTTTTTCTCGATGTCATCGGATGGAATAGGAAGACCATTAAAGGTAGTGGTCAAATATCTATCTCCAAGACCACGAACAAATACATCTCCAGAAGCTTCACTTTCAGTAACACCGGAGATTTTAGTAGCGGCAGATTTTACATCGGAGATTCCTAAATTTCCTAATTCTACAGCGCCGATACTTTCCTTTATTTCAATTGCTCTTTTTTGATCTAATAGTAAGGCAGTCTCGGAATCTTTCCTGGCTACAGTGGTAACTACTACTTCATCTAGTGCCATTCCCTGTCCAGCACTCATTGGAACATCTACGCTAGTAACTTTTCCAGCTTCTACTGTTACATTTGGAATTTCTACGGTTTCATAACCTAAATAACTATATACTAAAATGTAAGTGCCCGGGGCAATCCCGGAAATTTCATAAAGGCCATCAAAATCGGAAGTAGTTCCAATAGTGGTCCCCTTAATTACCACATTGGCAAAAGCAAGTGGCTCATTGTTGTACTCTTGGTCGGTTAGTTTACCGACAATGCTACCCGTGGATTGCTGGGCGCTGCTCAGTGATGTTGCCAACAAGGCAAAAATCAGTAAAAAATATTTCATTATCAGGTATATATTTGGCGCAAAGAACGCTACAGGTTGTAAAAGCCGTGTTAGTTGTATGTTAAGTGTTTATTTCAGTTTTGTTACAATAAGGTTACTAGATTAAATCAACGTTAAGCGTTTATCCCGTAAGTGTATTATCTTTACATTTGGGCGTTTAACACAGAAATACCATCCCATGAAAAACAAGGACATTAAAATTCTATTGGTAGACGATGAACCTGATATTCTGGAAATTATAAGCTATAACCTTTCTGCCGAAGGGTACGAAGTATTCACTGCCAAAAACGGAGTGGAAGGAGTTGCGAAGGCCAAGAAGAAAAGCCCTCATCTTATTATTATGGATGTTATGATGCCGGAAATGGATGGTATTGAGGCATGCGAAGTAATCCGAAACACACCGGGGTTGGATCATACTATAATCACTTTCTTGACGGCGCGAGGAGAAGATTATTCCCAAGTGGCCGGTTTTGATGCAGGGGCAGACGATTATATCACCAAGCCCATAAAACCAAAAGTATTGGTTAGCAAAGTGAAGGCCTTGTTGCGAAGGTTGAAAGATGACAAGAAGGAAGTGGAAGATATCGTCAAAGTCGGAGAGATTATCATCAATAGGGAAGAGTACAAAATTGTGAACGATGGTGAAGAAATGGTCCTTCCAAGAAAGGAATTTGAACTCCTTTCACTTTTAACATCCAAGCCAAACAAAGTTTTTAAGCGAGAAGTGATCTTGGATAAAGTCTGGGGCAACGAAGTGGTCGTTGGTGGCCGAACCATAGATGTCCATATTAGAAAACTACGCGAAAAAATCGGCGACCACCACTTTAAAACCGTTAAAGGTGTGGGGTATAAGTTTGTACTCTAATGGCCATAAAACTAAAGAAATCATACAAATTTGCACTTCGATCTTCTTTGGTTATCACCATTTTGATCACTCTGGTATTTATAGGATTTCATATGGATGTTGACCACATAGATTGGTCGCACACCCTACTTTTTGCCTTGATAAGTTTTGGTATTTGTTTTGCCATCATTCAAATCCGTGTAGAACGCTTCATTTATAGGCGAATCAAAAGAATTTATGATGATGTCTCCCTTTTGGAGTCATCTTCCTTCTCCTCAAAACCTGTAACCACCGATATGCGCACCTTGGTACAGGAAATTGAAAAATTTGCCGAAGGAAAGAAAATAGAGATAGATACTCTTAAAATCCGTGAAGAATACCGAAAGGATTTTCTGGGCAACGTTTCCCACGAGCTAAAAACACCGCTATTTACGGTCCAAGGTTATATTTTGACCTTACTCGATGGTGCCATGAAGGATAAAAAGCTGCGAAAAAAATATCTGCAACGTGCTAACAAGGGTGTAGAAAGGCTCATATATATTGTAAAGGATCTTGATCTTATCACCAAACTGGAGGCGGGTGAACTGAAATTGGAGAGAGAGGATTTTGATATCATCGAGCTTATACAGAACACCTTTGACCTATTGGAAATGAAAGCGGCCAGAAAGGAAATCTCACTCACCTTTGATATGGAATACCCAAGCCCTGTCTACGTGAACGGGGACAAGGAAAAAATACAACAGGTAATAAGCAACCTTTTGGTGAACTCTATTAAATATGGGCTGCCCAAAGGAACCACAGAGGTAAGTGTAGAAAACTTAATTAAAAATAAGGTGATCGTTCGGGTAACAGATAATGGAGGGGGTATCCCCAAACAGCATATACCAAGATTGTTCGAGCGTTTTTATCGAGTGGACCAAAGTGGCAGTCGGGCCGAGGGAGGATCCGGTCTTGGACTTTCCATTGTGAAGCACATTGTGGAAGGCCACGGCGAAAAAATTTATGTGGAGAGCGAGGTCGATGTAGGTTCCGAATTCTCATTTACATTGGAAAAAGCTAAGGCTCCGGTATCCGTAGCAGAGAAAACTTCAAACAAGGAAGAATAGTCAGTGGTCGATTCAAACTGAGCCAAACCCGAGAATTCTTCGATTCTGGATAAATCTTTCACAGTAAAATCCTCTTGACTGGAAAAAGGGACAAGTCCTTGTTTTTGCATTCGTTTCGCCAAATATTCTTGTTCATATTGCCCTGGAGTAGGAATAAAAAATGCCCTTTTTTCCAATTTAGCTAGATCCATAACCGTGGTGTATCCCGATCTACATAGCACTCTATCACTCTGGTTTATGGCATTTTCCAGTTCGGCGGATTTCATAAAATTGTAGTGCCGTATTTTTCCTCTTGGGGTTTGAATCTCTTCCACAACCTGTTCGTCCTCTATTTTACCTTTTACAAAGAGAATATTGCCTTCAAATTGCTGTAATTCACTCAGTAGTTTCTCCTCCAGCATTGTTCGTTGTGGTTCCGGACCGGACAGTAAAACCATCAAGTCATTGGTGATGGCAAGTTGTTTTTTTTCAAACCGGCTCAAAGGACCCAAATACACAATCTTCAATTTGGATTTTTTTAAGTGACCCAATTTTCCGGTCAAGTTAGGTTTGTCCTTTACATCGGGTACCCAGCAAGCATCAAATTTTTTAATGATTTTTTGATGTGCTTTAGAACTCATCCAAGTCGTGTTACCGGAAAGTACATTGAGTTGATGCGTAATAAATACACAAGTCACTTTTTTATAGTAGGCACCCAATCGGTTATCGGAGATAATTCCGTCCAAACCATGTTCCTTCACCAATCTTTTCACCGCTTTTTTCTCCTTTGCCATGGCCTTCAGTACCTTTGGTGAGTCCCAGATCATTTTTATTTTGAAGTTCTTCCCCTTTTCTGCGTAAGAAATCTTGTAAGAGGGGAGTTCAAATGCCGGGATATGGGGGAACTCTTTCTTCAACAGTGATAGTGCAACGCCGTCCGATGCGATATAGGGTTGATGACCGTGCCGCAATAATTCATGAATAATAGGGATACACCTAGTAGCATGTCCCAGTCCCCAATTCAATGGAGCTACCAGAATACGTTTGGAAGAATTCATATCCACAAAAAAACAAAATGCGAATTGCTTTTAGATTTCCTTAGTTTTGCCAAATCATTAATTTTTTGCTCAATCAAATACCAAAGTGGGAAGTAAAAACAAATTAAAAAGGTTCAAGGAGAACGAAACATTT
The DNA here is from genome assembly GCF_017313785.1 of Flagellimonas aurea. Taxonomy (GTDB): domain Bacteria; phylum Bacteroidota; class Bacteroidia; order Flavobacteriales; family Flavobacteriaceae; genus Flagellimonas; species Flagellimonas aurea. Next base: position 59,886 of record NZ_JAFLNL010000001.1, on the reverse strand, counting down.
ACCAATGTAATCCAGCCTTCACGGGAAGATGTTATGGCCGGATTCGAGTACAAAGGCAAATGGGCTTCTTTCTTTGGCAACAATAACCCGATTGTATTGGAGTTGGGCTGTGGTAAGGGAGAATATACCGTTGGGCTTGCACAAATAAATCCGGACAAGAACCATATCGGAATAGATATAAAAGGGGCACGTTTTTGGAGAGGGGCAAAAACCGCTTTGGAAGAAAATATGGACAATGTTGCCTTTTTGCGCTCCCAAATAGAATTGGTAGATCATCTATTTGCAGAGGGGGAGGTCAGCGAAATCTGGATTACTTTTCCTGATCCTCAGATCAAATACAAAAGAACCAAACATAGAATGACGAACCCTGAGTTTCTGGAGCGCTATAAAAAGATTCTTGTTCCCGGGGGATTGATCAACTTAAAGACCGATAGCGAGTATATGCACGGCTATACATTGGGACTTTTACAAGGTTTGGGACACGAAATTGTGTATTCGAATCATGATGTTTATAAGAATGAGGGAGCCCCTCAAGAAGTTCTTGGAATTCAGACTTTCTACGAAAATCAGTATCTTGAAAAAGGAAAATCAATTACCTATATCCAATTTAGGATCAACTAACCAATGACCCACGTACTCATACTCTTTTTTGCCACATTTTCGGCGGCCTTTATGGCCACCGTACCACCGGGCTTGCTCAATATGAATGCGGCCAAGGTTAGTGTGGAAAAAGGGAAGCTGAACGGAATTATTTTTAGCTTGGGTGTTTCCAGTACCATAATGGTACAGGCATACATTGCGGTTTACATTTCCAAGTTTTTGTACCGTAATCCAGAGGTAATCGATGTTCTATTTAAGATTGCGGTCGCTGTTTTTGCCTTTTTTGCCGTCTATTTTTTTATTATGGCCAAGCGCAACAAAACTCAGTCGCAGGCCATCAAAGAGGTCAATCTGAGCAAAAAGAACAGTTTTTTTAAAGGGGTTTTGTTGGCAGCTCTCAATTTATTGACCATTCCATACTATAGTGGATTAAATGCCATGTGGAACGAGGCTGGGTGGATTAAATTCGAGGCCAAGGACATCACCACCTTTGTTGTGGCTGCCGGAGTAGGGACATTTTCTGTTTTATACCTCTACACTTTTTATTTTGATAAAATGGAGACCAAGACCAATCGCTTTTCCAAAAATTCAAATTATATACTGAGTGCTTTGATGCTTTTACTCCTGATCATTACCCTGATTCGAATAATGTACCGCTAACATGGAAGAGAAAAACTTCTTTGATAAAGTCTACGAAGTGGCCAAGGAGATTCCTTATGGCAGGGTTACCTCATATGGTGCCATTGCCAAATATTTGGGGGCGGCAAGAAGTGCCCGAATGGTGGGTTGGGCCATGAACAACTCTTTGGCAAAGGACGTTCCTGCACATCGCGTGGTGAACCGAGTAGGTGTATTAACCGGCAAGCATCATTTTGATGGAAGCAACATTATGCAACAGCTTCTTGAAAATGAAGGCATCCCGGTAAAAGACAATCAAATCGTCGATTTTCGAAAATATTTTTGGGATCCTGCGCAAGAACTTTGAATCAATATCCTGGAGGATGCAATTCATCAAAAGAGGTATTGTCCTGAAACGCCTTGGCCAACAGTAGAATACTTTCCTCATCGTACAAATTGCCAACAAATGTCATACTCGTAGGATGGTTTTTGTCATCCAATCCCGTAGGAATTGCGATCACGGGATGCCCCGTAAGGTTGGTGGCCAAAAGTTGGTCGTTTCCGAACGTAGGCGAAATCAAAACATCGTAATCCTTCATCAGATCCTGCATTTTTTGGATGAGTACCTGCCGTTGTCTATTGGCCTGGATATACTCTACCGCTGGAATAAATCTACTTTGCCTTAGGGAGTTGGCACGCGAACGCTGATCCTGTTCTACCATGATATCCACACCTCCCGAACGTACCAGCTCATCAAAAAAAGCACCCGCTTCTGCCCTCAAAATAATATCAAACCCACGATAGGGAACTGCTTCGGGCATCTCTACTGCTGTGGGTTCAATACCCATTTCTTTTAGGGATTTAAGGGCATTTCTAAGATTGTCCCCAGATTCCGTAGTGTCTTTTTCAATATCTTTTTTCAAATAGGCAACCCGTAAGTTTTTGTAGTCTTTTTTCCAATCCACCCCAAAAGGAAGGTCAACCGTGGTGAGGTCGTTTTCATCCTTTCCCTGAATGGCTTCAAAAACAATGGCACAGTCCTCCGCGTTTCGTCCCAATGGGCCGACTTTGTCCATGGACCAGCTCAAGCTCATCACTCCATGTCTGCTTACTCTTCCGTAAGTGGGCCTAAGGCCGGTTACGCCATTTCGCGTACTGGGAGAAGTAATCGAACCCAATGTTTCCGTTCCCAGAGCAAAAGGCACAAGTCCTGCCGACGTTGCCGAACCTGATCCCGCAGATGAACCACTGGCGCCTTGGGTAGTATCCCATGGGTTTTTGGTCTTTCCATCGAACCATACATCACCTCGGGCCAATGCTCCGGACACCAATTTGGCCACTAAAATCGCACCCGCATCCTCCAGTTTTTTAACAACGGTCGCCGTTTCGTTGATGATTTGGTCCTTGTAGGGAGCAGCTCCCCAAGTGGTGGGATAACCTGGAACCGCCATCAAATCTTTGGTGCCATAGGGTATACCGTGCAGGATTCCCCGGTATTTCCCATTTTTGATTTCTTCGTCGGCTCGCTTGGCCTGCTCCAATGCCAAGCTATCAGTGATGGAGATGCTGCATTGCAACGTAGGCTGATATTTTTTGAGTCGTGCCAAGAAAAATTTCGTGAGTTCCGTGGACGTAATTTTCTGGTTTTTTATAAGTGATGCCAATTGAGGAATCGTATAAAAAGCCAATAAATCATAAGGTTTGGGTACTTCAACATTGTCCGGAATCTTCCACTCGGTTCCATTTTGTTGCTCAGGGATTGTAAACCCGAATGGGGTAGGGTCAAAACGGATAGCGGGGAAAACATCATTCCCTATTGGGTATTTGCGCAGGGAATCAAAACCACTACGGTTTCGCTTTAAATAGGGATAGAGCGTATCAATATCTTTGTTGGCAAAATGAAGGCCAATCAATTTTTCCGACTTTTTTACATCTCTTTTTGTGAAAGAATTTTTGTTGGTGGAACATGAGAGCCACATCAACGAAATAAGCAATAGAAAAAATTGGGGGATTCTGGTTTTTGGTAGCATGTTGGTCGGTTATTTCAAATAGCAGCTTCTAAGCTACATTTTTTCAAAAAAACGAACACAATAATCCAGCTCTTTTGTGCCTATCGGACATGCTTTATTCGATTCCTCATAATTCAAGTTCTGATTTTTTTGAAATTCTACAGCACAACTTCTTAATCTAACGTCAACACCGTATCTTTGTAGTTTAGAACCAGTTCAAACAGTTGGTTTAAAAAATTGATCCATGAAGTTGAAAAAAACAGATATTCTTAAGGCACTGGAAAAAATCTCCGCACCCGGTGAAGGCCAAAACTTGGTCGAGAGCGGTGCAGTGACCAATGTTCAGGTTTTCGGTGATGAGGTTGAAGTGGATGTGACCATCAAAAATCCAAGTCTTCAGGCAAAGAAGAAGACCGAAGTGGAAATTTTGAAATGCATCCACAGAGAGGTATACGAGAAAGCAAAAATAAAGGTCAATCTTAAGGTTGATGCTCCGGCACAGCCCAAGGTCAATCAAATCAAGGGAAATCCAATTCCCGGAATTCAAAATATCATTGCAGTCGCTTCCGGTAAAGGAGGTGTGGGAAAATCCACGGTAACCGCCAATATCGCCGTCACCTTGGCCAAAATGGGCTTTAAAGTGGGATTGTTGGATACCGATATCTACGGGCCCTCCATGCCCATCATGTTCGATGTGGCCACGGAAAAACCTTTGTCCATCAACGTAGATGGCAAGGCCAAGATGAAGCCCATCGAAAATTATGGTGTAAAACTACTTTCCATAGGATTCTTTACCCAGCCCAATCAGGCCGTAATTTGGAGAGGACCTATGGCGGCAAAGGCATTGAACCAAATGATCTTTGATGCGCATTGGGGAGAATTGGACTTTTTGTTGTTGGATTTGCCACCGGGAACAGGGGATATCCACCTGAGCATCATGCAATCCCTGCCCGTAACCGGTGCCGTAGTGGTGAGCACCCCACAGGAAATTGCACTGGCCGATGCCAGAAAGGGAGTGGCCATGTTCCAGCAAGAAGCTATTAGTGTGCCCGTATTGGGAATCGTGGAGAATATGGCGTATTTTACACCTGCGGAACTGCCCGATCACAAATACCATATTTTTGGTGAGAACGGAGCAAAAAATCTGTCCGAGGATTTGGGAGTCCCATTTTTGGGAGAGATTCCTTTGGTACAGAGCATCAGGGAGGCGGGCGATATAGGAAGACCAGCTGCTTTGCAAACGGCTACCCCTACCGAAGAGGCCTTTGAAGAGCTTACCAAAAATGTAGTCCAGGAATTGGTGAGGAGGAACACAGACCTTCCACCGACCGAGGCAATAAAAATAACAACCATGGCAGGTTGTTCCGCTGTTAAAAAGAAATGAGCATGACAACAATGACATCAGAAGAGACAAGGAGCAATGTGGAAAAGGCGTTGGAAGAAATACGTCCATTTTTGCAAAGTGATGGAGGCGACATTACGTTGATTTCCATCGAGGACAATACCGTAAAGGTGCGTTTGGAAGGTAACTGTATCGGTTGCAGTGTAAACCAAATGACATTGAAAAGCGGTGTGGAAATGACCATTAAAAAATATGCACCTCAAATCGAAGAGGTCATCAATATCTCCTAATTGATAAAAATCATGAATCTTTTTTTGTGCATGCAGTAAGTTGCAGGCCAAAACCTCTAGTATATGATCAAAACAGATATTCTGATAATAGGAGCGGGACCTACGGGTCTCTTTGCTGTTTTTGAAGCAGGCCTGTTGCAACTCAAATGTCATTTAATCGATGCATTGCCACAGGCAGGTGGTCAATGTTCTGAAATATATCCAAAGAAACCCATTTACGATATTCCTGGGTTCCCAGAGGTGTTGGCCGGAGACCTGGTGGATAACCTTATGGAACAGATCAAACCGTTCCAGCCCGGTTTTACGTTGGGCGAACGTGCCGAGACCATTGAAAAGTTGGACGATGGGTCGTTTATCGTTACCACGAACAAAGGAACCAAACATCATGCTCCCGTAGTTGCCATTGCAGGTGGTTTGGGAAGTTTTGAGCCTAGGAAGCCTTTGTTGGAAAATCTGGAAAAGTACGAGGACAACGGTGTGGCGTACATAATCAAGGAACCTGAAGTCTACCGAGATAAAAAAGTGTTGATTGCAGGTGGTGGCGATTCCGCTTTGGACTGGTCCATCTTTTTGGCCGATGTTGCCAAGGAAGTGACCTTGGTACACCGTAGGAACGAATTTAGGGGTGCTTTGGATTCCGTTGAGAAGGTGCAACAACTCAAAAATGAGGGAAAAATCAATTTGATCACACCCGCAGAGGTGGTTGCGCTAAAAGGTGAAAATCGGTTGGAGAAAGTGACTGTTAAGGATACTTCTACTTCCGAAGAAACCGATGTGGAGGTTGATGACTTTATTCCATTGTTCGGATTGTCGCCTAAACTGGGCCCGATTTCGAATTGGGGACTCGAAATAGAGAAAAATGCCATCAAGGTGGACAATACCTACGATTACCAGACCAATATTCCAGGAATTTACGCCATAGGCGATGTGAACACCTACCCAGGCAAGCTAAAATTGATTCTTTGCGGGTTCCATGAAGCCACGCTGATGTGTCAAAGTGCCTATCAAAAGATACATCCCGATAAAAAATACGTAATGAAATATACGACCGTAGGCGGCGTTACAGGATTTGACGGAAGTAAAAAAGAAGCACCGAAAGCCGTTGTTAAGGCAATCGATTAATTTTTAAGTAAAAATGTTCCCTTGAGGGGACTTTAGGGGAGTCCCTAGACTGATTATGAGTGACATTAAAATAAAAATAACCGACCGCGAAGGTGTTTCGCACGAAGTGGATGCACCAACAGATATGAACATGAACTTGATGGAAGTGGTACGTTCCTACGAACTTGCTCCAGAAGGAACCATTGGAATTTGTGGTGGAATGGCGATGTGCGCCTCTTGCCAGTGCTATGTGCAATCAGACCATCAGCTTCCTGAAAAGTCGGATGATGAGGAAGCTATGCTGTCCGAGGCGTTTAATGTGAAGGACAATAGCCGTTTGGGCTGCCAAATCCATATTACCGAAGATTTGGATGGTTTGGAAGTGGAATTGGCTCCGGAAGAAGCTTAAATCCTGGCCTGGTAGGTAAACAGGTTAAAATATCTTCCTTCGGAAGCAATCAGTTGTTCGTGAGTACCCTGTTCCAAAATGTGGCCGTTTTCAATGACTAGAATCTGGTCCGCTTTGCGGATGGTGCTCAATCGGTGCGCAATTACAAAAGTGGTCCTGCCTTTGGTGAGCTCTCCCAAACTTTTTTGGATAAGTGCTTCGGATTCAGTGTCCAAACTGGAGGTGGCCTCGTCCAAGATCAAGATTTTTGGGTCAGCTAAAATGGCTCGTGCAATGGCAATCCGTTGACGCTGACCTCCAGAGAGCTTAACACCTCGTTCCCCGATCAAGGTGTCCAAGCCTTTATCAAAACGGTCCGTGAACTCATCCACATAAGCCGCCTTTACCGCTTCCAATAACTTTTCTTCGCTGGCATTGGGTCTTGGGAACAGAATATTTTCCCTGATAGTGCCCTCAAACAAAAAGTCATCTTGAAGCACAACCCCAAGATGCCTTCGGAAGCTTTTTAGATTCACCTTGGACAGATCCTGGCCATCTATCGTGATGGTTCCCGAATCAGGATTTAGAAAACTGGCCGCCAAGCCTGCAATGGTGGATTTTCCAGAACCGGAACTGCCCACTAGGGCCACAACTTGCCCCGGGGCCACATTAAAACTGATTTGGTGCAACACTTCCTTGTCTTCTTCATAGGAGAAACTAACATCCGAAAATGACATCCGCCCCACAATTCCATCCAATTCAATCGTACGGTTTTCCTCATCGGATTCCTCTTCAAGGTTCATCAATTCTTCGGTGCGGTCCAGACCTGCCAAAGCTTCGGTCAATTGACTTCCCACGCTGCTCATTTGCACAATGGGCGCGATCATAAGTCCCAATAGCACCGTAAACTGAACAAATTCACCTAAAGTAAGGGTGTCATTAATTATCTTATAACCACCAAAACCCATAACGCTGGTGGTTGCCACGCCCAGCAAAAAGGTGGAGGAGCTCGTCATAAAAGCGGTGGTCGTCAAACTCTTTCTTACATTTTGATAGAGACGTTCCACACCGACTTCAAAAACTTCCTCCTCTTGTTTTTCTGCATTGAAACCTTTGATCACACGTATGCCGCCCAAGGTTTCCGTTAACCGTCCTTTTACCTCGGCGTTTATCTTGCCCCGATTCCTAAAAATAGGTCGGATGATCTTAAAGGCCTTTAGCGCGATAATGGCAAAAATGGTCAGCGGAATGAAAGTAAAAAGCGTCATAAAAACGCTGATTTCCATGAGAAGAATCAAAGAAACAACAGCCGTTATGATACCGCCCACCAATTGCACCAGACCCGTTCCGATGAGGTTTCGGACCCCCTCAACATCCGACATGATTCGGGATACCAAGGCTCCCGATTTGGCATTGTCGAAAAAACGGACGGGCAAAGCCAGTACTTTTTTTTGAACCTGTGCCCTTAGTTCCGAAATGAGATATTGCGCCTGTACGCTCAGAATTTTGGTCAGCAGAAAAGAAGTTACGGCTTGCACCAGTATGGCCAACATAACCCCTGCGACCAGATACTTGAGCATGGTCACGTCTTTTTTTACGATTACATCATCGATTAGATATTTGGATGCTATCGGCGCCACAAAACTTGCCGCTTTGCTGATGGCAATCAAAAGTAGACCAAGAAAAACGAGTTTGCGCTTCGGCCAAATTATGGTCTTGAACGCGGTAAGGATGCTTACTTTTTTATCGGGCATATCAAAATATAGAAAGAGACCGCAAGTTACGGCAAATTAAAAGGATGCCGAACAGATTAGCTTTTGTTCATGAAAAGATTACAAACACTATATTTAAGAGCTACAATACTAAAATAGACATGTTAAAGGCGAACTGGTTCGGTTTTTTGTTCTTGATGTTCTCGTTGTGTGCTGCACAAGAGGAGTATGCTAGGTTATCTGAAATTGTTGTGGACGATGCCCAAATTTTTACCCAAGCACAGCTCGATGGGCTTCGGGACAAACTGTACCGATTTGAATCGGAGACCAGCAATCAACTGGTGGTTTTGACCATTGATAAGCTGAGGGGCGAGACCATTGAGCAATATGCCTTGGAAGTATTCAATGAAAACAGACTGGGCCAAGAGGGTAAGGACAATGGCATTTTGATTTTGTTTTCCAAACTCGATAGAGAGGTACGAATTGAGGTGGGCTATGGATTGGAATCCTATATAACCGATGCTGTTGCTTCTAGAATCATTCGAAATACCATGATTCCAAGGTTCAAGGATGAAGATTACTTTGAAGGGATAGATCTTGCTACAGACCAGATCATTGAATTTTTGAACGACCCTGAAGCTTTGGAAGAGTTCAAAGCAGATATAGATGCTGAAGCCGATATGCCTTGGTGGTTATATATAATTATAGGCTTGTTTTTGATGATGTTCGTTGCAGCTGGAGGATTCGTTTTTTATAAGGGCTATTCCACACTTATTGAAATAATACGAGGCATTTTCATTGGAAAATTAGCTGTGGTACGAGGGGTGTTTATGGGAGTTTTTATGATGTTTCCCTTAATTTTTGGATTGGTTTTTATAGGTATGCCGTTGTTTTTTATGGCCATGTTGTTCGGTTTTGATGATGTATTGAATGCACTTGCTAAAGATTTTACTTGGGTATTATTGGTCATTGCCGCATTTATAGGAGTCACCATACTCTTGGCTATCCTAAGAATCAGGAAGAAAGGAGATAAGGATTTTAAACTGTCGCTTTTTAAATCCGATAAGGCTTACATGAAAAAAACTTTCTCCTCTTCGGGCACCCACTCTTTTGGTTCAAGCTCAAGTTCTGGTAGTAGCTCCAGTAGTTTTTCCGGTGGCGGCGGAAGTTCTGGAGGTGGAGGAGCAAGTGGAAGTTGGTAATTGTTGCCGATTTCCCGTATTTTCACACAAACTAACTAAACCAATCCCGAGATGAGAATTATTGTCCTTGCAGCACTTTTTTTAGTTGTTTCCTGTTCTGAAAAGCCCAAAACGGAGGTGGAACAATGGGAAGCACAAGCTGAAAACATTACCATAATCCGAGACGATTTTGGGGTGCCCCATATTTATGGAAAAACGGATGCCGATGCTGTTTTTGGGTTGCTCTACGCCCAATGTGAGGATGATTTTAACCGTGTGGAACAAAACTACATCTGGGCCACGGGACGTTTGGCCGAAGTGGAAGGCGAGAATGCCTTGTACAGCGATCTTCGTGCAAAGCTTTTTATGACGGAAGAGGAGGCCAAGGCCAACTACGAGAATAGCCCTGAGTGGTTAAAGGAACTTTGTGATGCCTTTGCGGATGGAATCAATTATTACTTGCATACCCATCCCGAAGTAGAACCCAAATTATTGGCCCGTTTTGAACCTTGGATGCCCATGTATTTTAGTGAGGGTTCCATCGGCGGCGATATTGAGCGCATATCTACTAGAAAAATCAAAAGTTTTTACGAAAGTGGAATGGAATTGCCCGAAATGGAAGCGCTTCAACTCAAAAAAGAGGAGGAAATGGCAGAGCCACAAGGTTCCAATGGAATTGCCATTTCTGGAGACTTGACAGAATCTGGCAATGCGATGCTTTTGATCAATCCACATACGTCATTTTACTTTAGGGGCGAAGTGCACGTCGTAAGCGAGGAAGGGTTGAATGCATACGGCGCTGTTACCTGGGGGCAGTTTTTTGTGTACCAAGGATTCAATGAGAAAACGGGGTGGATGCATACATCCACTTATACCGATGTGATGGATGAGTTCAAGGAAACCATCATAAAAAATGATGGGAAACTATTTTATCAATATGGTGAGGAACTACGACCAGTGGATTCCAGTTCGGTTACCTTAAAATATAAGGATGGGGAAAGTATGAAGGAGAAAACATTCCCAATGTACCGCACCCATCACGGACCGATTACCCATCAAGTGGATGACCAATGGACGGCTTCTGCCATGATGTGGGAACCGGTGAAGGCCTTGGAACAATCCTATATCCGCACCAAGCAAGATGGTTATGATGGTTTTCGAAAAATGATGGATATCCGGACAAATTCGTCCAATAATACCGTTTATGCTGATGCCGAAGGGAACATTGCGTATTTCCACGGCAATTTTGTGCCAAAACGCGATACCATTTTTGATTATGCCCAACCTATGGATGGTAGCAATCCCCAAACGGATTGGCAAGGATTGCATACTGTGGATGAAAATATTTTGGTATTAAATCCAGAAAACGGTTGGATTCAAAACTGTAACTCCACTCCCTACACTTCTGCACTGGAGTTCAGCCCAAAACGTGAGGATTACCCCAATTATATGTCCAGGGACCAAGAAAACTTTAGGGGCATTCATGCCATAAAACTTTTGACCGGCCGTAGCGGATATACCTTGGATGGACTTATCGAACTGGCCCATGACCCTTATTTGCCCGCTTTTGAGGCGTTGATTCCTGGGTTGGTAAAAGCCTACAATGAGAATGCAAAAGCATACCCGGAACTGCAAGAACCGATTGAAGTACTCAGGGAATGGGATTTTACCACATCAAAAGAATCCATTGCCATGACTTTGGCGCATTACTACGGTACACTTTGTTATTCTAAGGCAGAAAGGCCCGAAGGCATGTATTCCATGCAATGGGTAGAATATTGGGGCGGTGATTGGCCCGATGCTCAAAAATTGGATATGTTTCAGGAAACGTTGACCAAACTTCAAAATGATTTCGGAACTTGGAAAAAGCCTTGGGGAGAGGTTAACCGTTATCAGCGTTTGAATGGAGACATCCGTCAACCTTTTGATGACGACAAACCCAGTATTCCCATTGGTTTTGCCAGTGGTACATGGGGAGCCTTGGCAGCATATGGCGCCCGTTACGACAACAATACCAAAAAAATCTACGGTACAAGAGGGAACAGTTTTGTTGCGGTCGTAGAGTTTGGAGATAAGGTAAAAGCGAAAACCATATTGGCAGGAGGTCAGAGTGGAGACCCAGATTCACCTCATTTTGATGATCAGGCCCAACGCTACGCCGACAAGGATTTTAAAGATGCTGCCTACTATAAGGAAGATGTGCTAAAACGTGCGGAAGCAACCTACTCGCCAGGAGAGAAATATTAAAGGAAAAATTTAGTTGTTCTTTATAATTCCGCTGTCCTCTTCCTTAACAATAATGAGGCTGGCTTTGGAACCTGTGGATAGGTTCCAGCGGTTGTTGTGGATAACAATACCTTTATCGTCCGTTACTACTACTTGAGCGGTATTTGGCCCGGAAGAACCTTGGTTGAGGGCTTCAAATTCAATTCGATTGAAACCTTCCACGAGGTCTAGGTTGATTCCTCTATAAGAACCTGAAAGCAGTAAATTGTATTCTACTACTTCACCATTTACGTATATTTTGATACGGTCCCCATCCACATACTCGTGATCCCTAGCAACGATACCGACAAATTTTGCCGTGGTTTTGAAATCACCCAGATATTGGTCGCCAAAATGCTCATTCGCACCTTTTTCACGTTTTTCGACAACCTTGGGGTCTATGACCATATCGTGACCTGCTTGAAGAAGTTCTCTGTCGGGCAACATTTTAACACCGGGCTTTTCGTTTTTGGAGGAAAGGCTTTCATCGAGTACCGAAGGCATTCGAAGCAAAGTACCCTGATTGCTTGCTTTTATATCAAGATTATTTTTCTCGCCAATCTTTAAAGGTCGCGTAGTGGGCAAGTCGCCCTGCCCGAACATGGGCAGTGCAAAAAGAATTGCTCCCAAAACGATATAAATCTTCTTTTTCATGGCTAGATGGGTAATTATCCAAATAATAAAGTTAGCAAATACCTTGCCATCAACATTATAAATTGACGTTAAATCGTTAACCTACATATTTTTCTTTTTTGCTTTAAGTCCAAAGAGCGGATGCAGTATCGGAATCCGTAAAATAATCAAATCATAGATCAACCAACTGATTCCAAATGTGCCCACGACCAGAACGAGTGCTTTTGGGAAAAGGCCCCAACTCAAATCCATCAAATAATAGGCGATGGCAACGGTGACGGTCTGGTGCAAAATATAAAATGGGTAAACTGCTCTATTGGAGTAGGCCAATCCCTTGCTTGGCTTGTTGAGGTATTCTGAGGCGTAGGCAAACAATACCAATATCCATGACCAGATATTCACTACTTTTAAAAATGCTTCGGTAAAATGGACAACGTAGCCATCTTCCAAAAACAGCCATATAAAAGCTTGGGAAGCAAATCCTATTATCCCCAGAATTATAGCCTTGGATTTTACTTTTGTCAGTGCTTGCCAAAAAACATCTCCTGTTGCTATCAAAATGAAGCCATAAAAGAACAGGATGATGCTGAATATAAAATTGAACCAATCATCGACCAAGGCATGAGTGACCGGGAAAAAGGGTTCCACCAGTGATTCTACAAAGTAGAGCGGCATCACAAAGGCATAGATTCCCCAGGTTTTTTGAATCAATCGTTTGACCCATCCAATAAAAAGGGTTTGGCGCCTTCTCAAATAGACGAACAACGGGGCCAAGATCCAAGAAAAGACCAAGAGGTAGGGTAAAAACCACAGGTGGTGCCAGCTAAGATTGCCTTCCGGGTAGACGCCATCAAAAGCTATGGTGGTAAAATATTCCCAGTACGAGCCCGAGAAGGTTCCTTCTGCCAAACGCTCAAAATATACCTGTGGCGGAACAATGAGAATCATCCCGACAATCAATGGAATTCCCAAACGAAGGAAACGTTCCCACATGAATTTTCCCATACTTCTTTTGCCCAGGGCGTAGTAGGTCCCCATTCCAGATATCACAAAAAGTATAGGCAGTCGCCATTGGTTGAGGAACATCATGGGCCAACGGAGCCAGTCGTATATTTCGTTGTTTTTTACATGCCATCCCCAAGGAACAAAAAACATTCCTACGTGGTAAAATATGAGCAATGTAAACACAATTACACGTAGCCAATCCAAATCGTAACGCCTAATGGTATCATTCATTTTTTAAAATTTTTCCCAAAGGTGAAAAAGAAGGGGGATCAGCTTATGTTTTTTGGTTGGGGAAACGTCCTGAATTGCAATTGTGGAGAAATTACTCCTTGTTTTGCTTCATAAATGAAGATGGAGACTGACCGGTATGTTTTTTAAAGGCATTGTAAAATGCCGATTTGGACCTAAACCCGACCGATTCGCCAATGGCTTCAACAGTGAGTTGTTTGAACTCATCATCCAGCAACCTTTTTTGCGCCAACACAATTCTTTTTTGGTTGATGTAGTCGTTGAAATTGGTGCCGGTTTCAGAATTTATGAGCTTGGAAACGGTATTGCTATTGGTACCCAATTGTTCGGCCACTTTTTTTAGGTTGATGTCCGGCTTGATGAATTCGTTGGAACCTGATACGGATTCGTCCAGCGTTTTAAAATCAATGGAATTTGCCGAGAGGGTTTCATATTTGTCCGCAATCCATGAATTTTCGAAAAAGCGTGATTCGGAAAGGACAAAAAATGAGGTGATGAATATGGTGATGGTCTGTACCATGCCAATGATATGATCTCCACCATCATCATCATAGTTGAGATAAATTAAAAGAAGGGTGATCATGAGCAATAGAAATATGACCACAGTGTTCCTTGAAAAGATGTATTTGTCCACTTTTACATTCTTGGGAGCTTTCCAACCTTTTTTTCGGTTTTTGAGCACCAATTTTAGTGATAGGAAAAAGTAAAGTGCAAAATTGAACAGCACCAACCATCTAAACTTGTCTTTTATTAAATGATAAGAGTAGTCCATGGTCTGTGGTACATCCAAAAATTCCATATTCCGGTAATATGCCCCTAGATACGCATTGATTTTTACCTCAATAGGACTTGTATAATAATTGAACTGGGAAATGGCGTATAGCACTGGAAGCACAAAATGGGGCCAGTGTTTTTTAAAAGTAAAGTGTTCCCGTTCCAATAAGGTGTACAAAAAAAAGTACATCGTGGGCATGATCAGCAGCACCAGAAACTCAGTGGAATCGTTAAAATGGATAACGTATTTGATGAGCCCGGTATAGCATAGATAAACATCCAAAAAGACCAAACACTGTATTAAAAGTGACCATCCGAGGAGATTGATGGCAGATTTTCGCTTGCCCCTCAAAAAAATGACAAATGCCAGAAAAAAACCTTGGACGATGCCCAATAGCATAATATGGGACGAGAGGTCGTGCCGAATAGGGATTTGGTCCAGAATGTATTGTACCTTATCCATTTTTACGCCTTCTGGTAATCTGTTAATTTTTGTGGGCCTTCCAAAAGGACCCTTACAATTTGCAGCGTTCCATCGGGTTTGGTGTCAATGTACCATTTGATCAGGGATATTTTGCCGTCCACGATTTCGATGCCCGTAATACTTCTTGGGTGAACACAGCTACCATCGTTAAAAAAGGGAATTTGACCCGGCTCTGGAAATCGGGGTCTATGCGTATGTCCTGCTAAAGTGACCAGCAAGTCTTTTTTGAGTATCCAACGTTTGATCCGCTTTTCGATACGGATAAGTTCCTTATAGTTTTTGGCCGGACTGGTGGGGTCCGCTATGCCCACTACCTGTAGGGGTTTCCATAAGATACGCACTAAGAACCTACCAATTCGCCAGCACACATAATTCCACCAATCGGCCTGATGGCCGTGAACACAAAAAAGTTCCTGACCCGTTTTGGTATGTTTTAAAATAAGTGCTTCATGATAGGTGATTCCTTCAAAAAGTTCTTTATCGGACCCATCGATGGGTTCAAAATAATGCGAAAGATGTTTGTTGACGTAATCCGGGTCTCGGTATACCATGTCGTGGTTGCCCCAGAGCATATGGAGCCGCTTTTCCAAATGAAACCTTCGCAAAAGTTGATATACGTTTTTATGCGCCTCAAAAATAGCATCAAAACTAATGTTCTCCCATAGCTCATCGCCATCACCAAGTTCTATATAGTGGAAACCTTCCCTATAATAATGGTTGAGGGCATGAAAATAAATATTACGGTTGTTCGCAAAATCGTCGGCAAAACTGTTGTCTCCACGATGGCAATCACTAAAGAAGATGAATTTTGAATCCTCGTTGAACGGAATCGTGATGGCGTTCCGATATGCTCTGTCTAAACGGGTTGAGGAGGACATGAAAAAGTTTTTGCTAAATATCCTTAAAATTGACGATTTGTCCATAAAGATATCCAATAATGGAGTCGCATTTTTACTTTTTGTAACTTTGTGGACTAAACCTCGACTAACGCTGGTATGAATCAAGACCTCAATTCAGAAAGCCCACTGGTTCAGTTGGTAAGCTTCAATAAGTTATTGGAGCATTACGACGAATTGCTGAACAGCGAAAACGCTCATGAAGTGGACCGGGCAAAATATGTACTGGATACACAGGCACCCTACCCAGTGTTGAGGGAAGGCTTCACCGATTTGTCCTTGTTGGAAAAACACAAGGATGTGATTCGAGTGATTTTGGAAGATTCCTTTTCCCCCATTTTGACGAAGAACGAGATCAAAACGGCATCTACACCTTTTGAAAATTTGGTGTTCAATTCCTCGGAACGCTTTCGTCAGATTCTAAAAGATGCAGGAGAGGATTTTGATTTGGAGATTATGAACATACCCATGGAATTTGGGTACATCATGCGGTGTACGGTGATTCTAAAATTTTATTACGGGTATAATCTGGATATTAAACGGCCGTTTTTTTACGACATTCCAGACCTCAATGGGGTAATGCGCAGGTATAGAATCTTGTACAATGCGGATTTTATGGAAATCATTCCAACAGAAAAAGCAAAGGAGCTTACGCAGGATGATGTGGACGAGTTGTTGGATAACTTCTATAACCTCGACATCTGGAAGGATAAAATTCCGCCAAACAGTTTTATAGCCAAAGGCTTTGTTATTGCCAATATGTTCGATGTAACTACGGAACATTCCGTTTCGGAGATCAAATCAACATTGATTGGACGTGCGCAACGGGGCAACGAGACCTTTATGGAAAGTTTTGAGGAAACCTTCAGGTCATTCTTTAACCTAAAGGATATTAAGGTCGGATTTTCCGGGTATGATGCCGGGGCCAATCGTTTCTTTAAGATTTATGGCAAGGGGATGGAGAGCTATATCCTAAATGGCAAGGATATGGAGGAATGCGACTCCACATTCTGTGACTATACCCATGGAAAGTTGTTCAAGGAGAACAAGTACTTTGCCATATCCAATGTCGAAAAATACTTTGAAGGATCTGATAGAGATGTGGAGCCCTATAAAAGTTTGATGGAACAGGGTATAAAGAGTGCCATTTTGGCGCCGATTGCCGTGAACGGGAACTTATTGGGGGTGTTGGAGCTTGTCTCTGGCAAGGTGAACGAGCTGAACAGTGTGAACGCAAACAAGCTGAACGATGTAATGCCATACATTGTTGCAGCGGTTATGCGAACTATCGAGGAGGAAGAAAACCTGATCGATGCCGTGATCCAACACGAATGTACCTCTGTACACCCATCCGTTTATTGGAAGTTCCAGGAAGAGGCCAAGCGTTTTATGGCAGACGAACTTTCAGGGAACGAAGCCGTGTTCAAAGAAGTTGTTTTCAAGGACGTATATCCATTGTACGGGCAAATAGACATCAAAGACTCTTCACAGCAACGAAATCTGGCCATTCAAAGGGATTTGATGATACAACTTTCCGAAATCAACGATATTTTGGAAGTGGCCTTCAAAAAATATAAGCTTCCCATTTATGAGGAATTGATGTTCAGGGTGAACAACTATCTCAACGAAGTGAAGGAGGCCTTGTTTACCCATACGGAACAAGCTGTTTTTGATTTTGTACAGGAGGAAGTAGACCCTGTTTTTGATCATCTTCAAAAGGAGGACAAAGAAATTGCAGCCTTGCTCGAAAAATATAATGAGAAGATAGACAAATCCACCGAAAGCTATTACGACCATCGTAGAAATTACGATAACAGTGTAATGGAGGCCAATATGAAACTGGCCGCTCTTTTGGACAAGAGACAGGAGGAGGCCCAGGCCATGTTCCCACATTATTTTGAACGCTACAAGACCGATGGTGTTGAGCATAATATCTACATAGGCAGCTCCATTGCCAAGGATAGGGAGTTCAACGAACTTTTCCTGAGCAATCTTAGGTTGTGGCAGTTACAGGTAATGTGCGAAATGGAAAACAAGTACTATAGTCTAAAACCACATTTGCCGGTAAAACTGGATGTGGCCTCATTGGTATTGGTCTACAGCACCTCCTTGGCCATTCGTTTTAGGATGGACGAAAAACGGTTTGATGTGGACGGCACCTACAATGCCAGGTACGAAGTCATAAAAAAACGTATCGATAAATCGTTCATTAAGGGAACCAATGAGCGTTTGACACAAAAGGGCAAATTGGCCATTGTGTATTCCCAGCGTAAAGATGAAAGGGAATATTTGCGATATATCAGCTTTCTGAAGGCGAAAGGTTATTTTACCAACAATATTGAAATCGTGGAGCTCGAAGGTGTCCAAGGTGTATCTGGATTAAAGGCAATACGGGCAGAGATTCTTTATCAAAAGGACAAAAAATCGGAGCGCACCTATACTTACGATGATTTAATGGAAGAACTGAACGCTTAGGTTAGAAAATCAACCTTTCCGGGCCAAAATACCTAAAGGCAATTATAAAAGAGATTACCGAAAGAATCATGCCCAACATAAAAATGTTATAGGTAATCCGCAGTATTTTATACTTTTTGTTAAGGACAATGCCCAAGTAATACAGGTCTTTGGTCAAGGAAGAGTATACATAATCCTTATCCTTTACCAACTCTTTTAAGGCCCATTCGTATTCAGAAAGCTCCATTTTATGAAAGTTTCCAAAAAACAAAAGATTGACCTTTCTTTCTTCCACATCTTCCTTGGTGAATTTGCCGCTCGTAACATTGGGTCTGGTGGCCAATACGGAAAGCACCATGGAAACAATACTGAACATGATCAAAATCAAGGTAGGATAGATCATATAGGTGTTGGATGGATTGTCCAACTTGGTCAATAAATTGGCGAGCACCAACGAAATTATTATAGCGTTGACCGACAGTAATATGTTTGCTTTGGTATCGGCAATATCGCTCAACTTCAAGTGATTTTTTAGCGTGACCCGGTAGAGGGTTTGAACGCTTCTATCGGGACTCTCATTCTTGTACTTGGCCTTTAGTGCCTCTTTTTTGGCAATCTTTTTTTCTTCTTTCTTTTCTTTCAACAATTTTTTTAGGTTCTGTTGTTTACCTTCTTCCCAATTTTCCTTGGCATAGTCAGTGAAGAAATTATGTTTGGTGCGGAACATTTTAATGTTTTTGTCCCGCCATTCCTTGTTCGAATAATCGGCGACTCCCAATGCCTTAAGTTCTTCCTTTAAGAAATCCGTAGTCTCCCAATAGCTTTTTTTGGCAAAATGGGATATGTCGGCATCCCTGATGATTCCTTCCATCAAATTGGAGGGCTCGTTGCACATTTTGGTGACCATGATCAAGGAACAAACCTGTTCGATTCCTTCCGGGTCATAGTCATTCTTTTGGAGAAAATCCCTGGCAATCTCACAACTGTTTTCCTCATGGTTTTCCCAACCTTTGGTGTGCCCCGTATCGTGAAGCCATGCAGCTAGCATTAACCTTTCGTTGTCAACTTCGCTCAGGTTATAATAGTTGAGCAATTCTTTAGTACTTTTGACTACTCTTTGGGTATGTCGCAAGTTGTGGTACAAGAACCTTGCATCTAGTTCTTTTGTTAGTAGTTCAGAAACAAAGTGTTCAGTTTTTTCAACGATTTCCGACATAGTTCCAGATTAGAGCATCCAAATTACAAAATTTTGGAATCAACCTCGTGTATATGAAGAAACATTACTTTATTCTCTTCTTGTGGGTCTTGGCAATGGGTTGCGCTACCTATGAGACCAAATATGCGGAGCCTTTTTCCGCATACAATGTTCGCATCGAAAAAGAGGTAGAACACACATTTTATCTGATCGGCGATGCCGGGAAATCTCCATTGGGCGATGTGAATCCTACTCTAAAAGCGTTTAAAAAAGTTTTAGATCAGGCCGATGCCAATAGTACCGCAATCTTTTTGGGAGATAATATTTATCCTGCTGGCCTGCCCGATAAAAAGGATTCCACCATTGCCTATTTGGAAGCCAAGAACCATTTGGATGCCCAATTGAGCACTTTGGACAACTACAAGGGCAAAAAGCTCTTTATCCCCGGAAACCATGATTGGTATACCGAGGGGCTCAAAGGCCTAAAACGTGAAGAAGAATATGTGGAGGATGCACTGGATGATAATGATGCTTTTCAGCCAGAGAACGGATGCCCCATCGAGGAGATAGAGATCAATGACAAGGTCCTGCTCGTCGCCATTGATACAGAGTGGTACATTGTAAATTGGGACAAGCACCCAACTATAAATGATGATTGCGAAATAAAGAGCAGAAACCGTTTTTTTGAGGAACTGGAGAGTATAATCAAAAAAAACAGGGATAAGACCATCATTTTGGCCATGCACCATCCTATGTTTACCTACGGTTCGCACGGCGGTCAATTTTCATTTAGGCAAGGAATATATCCCAGCGGAGGAAAAGTGCCATTGCCTATTTTGGGGTCTGCCATTAATCTGCTTCGAAAAACTTCAGGAGCCACTTCGGAAGATATATCCAACAGAAAGTATAACGAGCTTAAGCAAAGAGTTGTGACCCTTTCCCAATATTCCGATAAGATCATATTTGCGTCCGGTCACGAGCATACGCTTCAGTATATCGAGGAGTATGGGAAACCTCAGATTGTAAGTGGTGCTGGAGCCAAAACAGGCACCACCCGACTGCTGAACGGCAGTAAATTTTCAACAGGTAAAACTGGCTATGCAATTTTAAGGGTGTATACGGATGGCTCGTCTCAAGTCGAGTTTTATAGTGCCGATGCCAATGCAACTGTACTGCTATATCAAACTGAAGTGCTACCTCCCGATAGATCCACTGAAAAGCTAGGGCTGGCCGAGGATTTTCCTCCGTATAAAATGGCGTCCGTATACGAACCTGAAGAGATCGAGAAGAGTGGGTTTCACAAATTGCTATGGGGCGAAAGGTATAGGAAGTACTATGGGACCAAAGTAAAGGCACCCACCGTTCGGTTGGATACCCTCTTTGGAGGGTTGACCGTTGTTCGAAAAGGAGGCGGGAATCAATCCAACTCATTGCGATTGGCCGATAAAGATGGTAGGGAGTATGTAATGAGGGGCTTGCGAAAAAGTGCTGAGCGATACCTCCAGGCCATAGCTTTTCAAGATCAATACGTCATTGGAAAGTTCGAAGACACATACCCCGAAAAATTGTTGTTGGATCTATATACAGGTGCGCATCCATATGCGCCATTTACCATTGATAGACTATCGGACGCGCTTGGAATGTACCATACGAACCCTAAACTGTACTATGTGCCAAAGCAATCTGTTTTGGGCGATTACAACAAGGAGTTCGGTGATGGCCTGTACATGATCGAGGAACATGTTTCCGATGACCACGATAATCTGGAAAGCTTCGGATACACCAAGAAAATAGAAAGTACCTACGATCTTATGGACAAGCTCCGGGAAGATGAGGAGTACAGTATTGATCAAAAGGAGTATGTAAAGGCCAGATTGTTCGATATTTTGATCGGGGATTGGGACAGGCATGTGGACCAATGGCGTTGGGCAGAATTTAAAACCGAAGACGGAAACAAGGTATACAAACCTATTGCCCGGGATAGGGATCAGGTGTTTTCCCGCTGGGGAGATGGTATTATTATGAACTTTGGATCCAGGGCAGTTCCGGCGCTCCGTATTTTTGAAGGATTCCATGAAGAGGTTAGAAGCGTGAAAGGGTTGACATCTTCACCCCGAACCTTTGCCTTGGATATGGCCTTGCTTACAGAAACCGATATGAAAATGTGGGTAGAGCAGGCCAAGTTTATTCAACAAAACCTGACAGGTGAAATAATCGACGAGGCTTTTTTGGCTTTTCCCGAAGAGGTAAGGGACGAAACCTTGACCGAAATCAAAAACATACTTTTGGCCCGAAAAGAAAACTTGGTGGAAACGGCACGTGAGTACTATGCCGTTTTGAACAAATATAGTGTAATTACGGGCACGGATAAAGATGATTATTTCAATATTACTTCCCTTCCCAATGGTGATGTTGAGGTGAGGGCGTACCGAATCAAAGAAGGGGAGTATACGGATCTGTTCTTCAATAAGGTGTATAGTCCCGATTTTACCAAAGAAATATGGATTTATGGACTTGATGATGGAGATGTCTTTGAGGCCAACACGGGAACATCAAAAATAAAAGTGCGTATCGCTGGAGGTCAAAACAATGACGTTTATAAAGTCTCGGAAGATTCCAGAAAGCTTCTGATCTATGATTTTAAATCAAAGAAAAACACTTTGGAAGAAGCCTACGGCGGTAAAGTAAAATTGGTTAATGATTATGATACCAATACGTATGACTTTCTGAACATAAAGGGCAGTAACAATCAAACGTTGCCCACTGTAGGATTCAATCCAGATGATGGTGTCAGGATAGGTTTGGCCAACACTTATACTTTTAACGGTTTCAGAAAAAATCCATTTACACAGCAACACACGGTAAGTGCTGCCTATTATTTTGCCACGGATGGTTTTGATTTGGGCTATCGCGGAGAATTTGCACATATTTTCAACAAGGTGAATTTGGAGCTGCATGCGAGGTTCACCAGTCCTAATTTTACCCAAAACTTTTTTGGTTTTGGCAACGAGACGGTCAATAATGATGATGAAGAACCCTTGGAGTTGGATTATAACCGGGTCCGTATCCGAACCTTGAGATTTGCCCCGTCATTGGTGTGGCGTGGTTTCTTTGGTTCCAAGGCGCGTTTGGGTGTGGCCTATGAGAATATTGAAATTGAGGAAACCGAGGATAGGTTCATTAATGAGTTTTATTTGGAAAATGGAGAGGAAAACCATTTGAGCTTTTTTGGGGTCGATGGGGAATACAGTTATTCCAATACCGATAACGAGGCCTTTCCAACTTTGGGAATGGCATTTGCCCTCGAAGGTGGTTTCAAGACCAATTTGGATGATTCCTCAAGGTCGTTCGGATATGTGGTTCCATCATTTTCCTTAGATCACAAGCTTACCGCAGATGGCATGTTAGTGCTCGCTACCAAGTTCAAGGGACATTTTATCATCGGGGATGGCTACGAATTTTACCAAGCTGCCAGTATTGGTGGAAACAATGGGTTGCGAGGATTCCGTTTCCAAAGATTTTCCGGCAAAACAGCCTATTTTCAAAATACCGACCTTAGGTATAGCTTTAGGAGTATGAAGACCGGCCTGATGCCAATAACACCAGGAATTTATGGAGGATTTGACTATGGCCGCGTTTGGTATCCCGGTGAAGAATCGGACAAATGGCACAATTCGTACGGAGGCGGATTCTTCTTAAATGGAGTGGATGTGCTTACGGCCAACTTTGGGCTTTTCAACAGTGTGGATGGGCTACGTTTTGCTTTTGGGATCGGATTTGGGTTTTAATCCAATTTCAACTCATAAAGCTTTCTACCCCCGTGTTTGTTTTCCTCATCGGCGACCAAGAGGGTTTTATCATCATAAAAGCACACTGATTCAATCTGGGTGTCGGTTTGTAGGTCAATTATCTTAATGGATGATTTTGTGAAATCAGGAGCGGTGAAATCCGTCAGTAGAAAAATATATCCATAGCTCAACAGCGCAATGGTTTTTTCATCGGGAGAAATATCGGCACTGGTCACCGAACAATGATCCTGGTCGTTACATAGGAACAGGGAACCCAAGAATTCAGCTTCGTATTGTCCTTCCCTGTCCGGTACACGATAGATCAGGGTTTTGCCCGTATATGGTCGCGTACGGTTTTTGGTAAAAATGTAGAGGTAATCGTTTAGGTGGAAAAAGCCTTCTGTATCAAAATAAAGGCTGTCCTTCTCTGGTGGGAAATTGGTTTGCTGAGGATAGGAGAACTCAATCTTATCCGCATTGGGCTCTTTTCTCCCCATTTCATCTTTGGTAACCTTATAAATGACCAAATCTTCCCGAGCATTCCTATTGTTCCCAAAATCTCCAATATAGAGGTTACCTTCGGTATCCATGGTCAAATCTTCCCAATCTATGTTCTTAGCGTGATCAATTTTCAGTGATTCCTTAATATCACCCTCTGCATCGACCCTATAAATTTTATCCTTGTTTCCACTATCCTCAATAACCCATATCTTGCCATCTTCGGTCACCTCCAAACCAGAAACTTCTTTGAGCTTGGAAGGGAATTTTCCAAGTTTGTCCAATTCACCTAAATAGGTTTGTTGAGCACAGGCACTTACTGCCATTACTAAAAAAATAAGGACAAGTTTATTCATTGGATTCCTTTATGGGCATAAACACCTCGGTTGTCCATTCAAGCTCATTACCGCCAATGTGGGGATTGTTATGAAAAACTTCAATCGGTTTTTCCTCTATGGAAATGTTGTTCTCTTTGGCATAATCAAGCAAAGCATACCAAGCACGGTCCGAGGTGATATAGTTACCATGGTAAACCGCCTTAAGGGCATTTTTGCTGAACATTCGCTTATACTCGATATCTGGGTGGTCCGGAAGTTTTTCCGACCTTACAATGGGATTGCAAAAGTTATATGTAAGTAGGTTGTTTTCTAAGTCCCAATCCAAAACCTCCACAAATGGAGGACCGTTCAGCTGTACTTCGTTATCTGCAAGAATACCGTCCAAAAAGTTATAGTTCGCCATCATGCCTTTTGCTTTGTCTTCAGGAGAAGTATGTAGTTTGACACAGGCACAAAATGATGAAAACGTTTCTTCTTCCTTTTCAATGGACACTTTAAAACCCTTTATATGCTCATTCAATAAAGTGTTGAAATCCAACAATAGCTTTCTGGAGCCTTTTTCAAAATCTGTATCCGAAAAGGGGATTGATAAACGATTGCCAAGGGAATGGGATAAATCTTTGATGTTCACCTGAACTTCACTTAGGGAATCGTGCACCCGGGTTATTTCCCAATTGTATACGTGTACCGAGTCATTAACAAAAATGGTCTGCTTAAAATGACTTGGACTATTGTAATCCAGAGGGATTATGGAATCAAAGCCCTTGTTCCATGCTTTTACGGTTTCGTATATGGTCCCAGGAATTGCCTTGGCCTTAAAATTGACCTGATAATCTTGAGGTTTTAAGAACAGGTACCACAAAATTACTCCTACCACTAGGGCAAGGATTATAGAAATAATCTTCCTCATAACTAAGGAGCAAAAATACGGATTAGCCTTTTGTCATATCCAATTTGTCCACGATAAATTTTCCCAGGTCCCGCCCTTGTTTAATTCCGACCTCAATGGCAGCACGATAATGGATTCCGCCATACATGCGGCTCAGTGCAGCCTCATCCGAAGCTTGGTTAAAGGACGTAAAGGAACGTACAGGTAGGCCGTATGCCACTTCAGTGTCATCATCAAAGGCAAAGTCATCACCAAATATATCGGTCAATGCTATGGCTGCTGCCCCTGATACCACACTATGTCCGCTGGTATACTCAGGGAACGGAGGTGTTTGCAATACAGGTTCCCAGCTGTCATCAATGTATTCGTTGATTACGGTTTCCGGACGTATAAGGTTGCTTCTGTACTTTTCGTCCCAACAGCTAATGAATCCGTCTGCTATGGCAATGGAGGTCTTGGTGTAAGCGTATACTGTTTTTGCAAAATCGGCATTAGTTTTTCTTGCAGCAATTTTAGTGATGCCGATCCAATGCGCCCCTGGGGTAATCTTCTTGGTGGCGAACATTAAGTGTCCTCTGGTCACGGAGACATAAGGATTACAATCCCAAAACTGTGCAATTGCAATCTCGTCGGATTTATCACCTTTGCCCACCATACTTTTTCTAACCTCGTATACTTCCATGACCTCTTGGTAAAACTTGGAGTCTTTTTCCATAGAAAATTCCGGTGGAGGAACAGGCTTGAACTGCTGGGCGGAATCAATAGCGAAGGGGCGTATTTTCATCCAATGTGGTTCAATCCCGTTCATATAGGCCGGGGGGGTGGGCTGCCAGCGAGAAGGGTCGTTCGAATCTACGGAGAACTTGGGCATGGTGCGCGTTTCCTTATAATTGTCCTTGTTCATCCAGTCTCCCACAAAATTGGCTACTTCGAGTCCGTATTCCTTACTGGCATTAAAAACGGTCTCGTTCTTTTCCTTCCATGTGGTATATAGGCTGTCCCTAAAGCTTTCCATTCTTTCTTCGGAAAAGATAAGCCTCTTGCTAATATCCATATGGGCAATAAGGGCGGCCATCTCGTAATTGATGTTCTCACTATTGGTGGGGTCTGGAATATTTTCCAAATCCGTTACCTGCCCCGCCAAGGATTTATAATTATCGTCTTTCTTGGCTATAATTTCATATGCTGCAATGTTGGAGTAGGCAAATATTCTACTGGCAACAGGGGGCGAGAATATATCGTGGATCATTATTTCGATTACCTTGTCCACAGACGCATGGAACTCCTCAGGAGAAACTTCAACAGGTTCCTCTTTTTTTTGGCATGATGCCAAAACCAATACTACTGCTACGATCAAACTTATTCTTTTCTTCATGGCCTTGAGAGATTAATCATTGATTTTATAAACTTGTGCTTTATCGTTATTGAATATAGCTAACAAATATTTTTTATGGTCGATTGTAATTGTTTTTAAGTGCCTGATTGATTTTTTGGTGAAATCCAATCCCAATTGGTTGCCCAATATAATGCTGCCGTCGCTTTTGATGAGGGCTCCCGGAAATGAATCCAGTCTGCCATGATAAGGTTTCATGCCAAAATAATTACCTGCTAGCAGCACTTCGGTATTTCCATCGCCGGTAAAATCAGCTACAGCAAATGAAAGGATAGGGGACACCTGAAGCTCATTTTTAAATGGAACAAAAACAAAGCTACCACCGTCATTCCGTAAATAACCGGATTTTAATGTGTTTACTTGTAGTTGGGTAGACGATTTCAGGACATCTTCCCCAAAAATTTCTTCCATCGTGTCGCCAGCAAAGGATTTGTAGGTGGTATATTTCTTTTTTAGGTACACCAACTGTGATGCCAAACCGTCCAGAGTTTCCAAGGGATAGTATTTTCCGTTTTTTTCCATGGCCGTTACCGTTTCCGTTTGACCATTATCATCAAAATCGTTAAAGTATAGCTTCATGGGATGCCCTTCAGAAGCTTTGAACCTTGAATTGGTCCCCCAGTTTCCTAGTAGATAGTCCATATCTCCATCACCATCAATATCAAAAGCCTCAATGGCCTGCCAGAGTCCGGGAATGGTTACAAGCTCAACTTCGGTAAAATTGCCATTTTCATATTTTATGAACCTGGGCGACATCCATTCCCCGACCAAAATTAGGTCGGTGATGCCATCGCCATCAAAATCGCTCCAAATGGCGTCGGTTACCATGCCCTCGGAAAATTTTTCAAAATCTTTATTTATTATAAAAATGCCATTTTCATTTTCCAATAGGCGGGAATTGGCGAGAGCTCCAAACTTGGCTGTAATGGTATGTCCGCCGATAAAAACGTCCATGTCGCCATCACCATCAAAATCAAAAGGAGCCACAACGGACGAATTTTGATAAGAGTCCGGCAATCCAACGCTTTGGAAAACCGAGTCTTTTTGAACGTAATAGGCGTCCAGTAAGGGTTCAGCCTTTCCAAAAAAGTCACCACCACCAGAGCTTAGTATGAGGTCATTTTTTCCGTCATTGTTAAAGTCAGCTATGCTTGCCGAGATATTTTCTCGGATGGAATCTTTTTGAAGGCTTTCAATGTTTTGGTTTACAAAAATGGAATCCTGTTGTACAAAAATTTTGGATGAAACATATTTCGAACCTCCGATGAAAATATCCTGCTTGCCATCATTATTTAAGTCCCCCATAGCGAATGCAGGCCCTCTGTCCGAGATTTGATACGGAATCAATTTTTCACGATTAAAGTCCGTATAGTTATCCTCAACATGTGTAAAATCCAAACCTAGATTCTTATCTACTGGACTGAACAGGGATTTTTTGCTTTCGCGGAGCGAATTGTAGTCAAAAGGCCTTGTGTTTTTAGGCGCTACGGTCAGTGTTTGATTTACTGGTATATTTTGTAAAACCTGATAGGTCTTGTCCGGCCAAATTATCTTGATGGAATCTACCTTTTCGACATTTTTATATCCAAAGTGGACCATGGGTTCCGAGGATGCTTGGAATCCTCTTGTAGTAAATAATTCCTTGAATTGAAGCCCTCCATTGGCATAGGAATATACTTTGGTTCCAATTCCGAACTTATTGTTTTGGGAATAGTTGAACCTAATCTTGAGATACTTTCCTTTCTCGTTTGTTTTATTGACGTACAAAGTCACGGGCTGGTCAATGTTGTTCGTAACCAAATCCAAGTCCCCATCGCCATCGAGGTCGCCCATGGCGGTTGCTCCGGAAACCAAGGTGTCTTTTGTAATCCATTCATCGGACATGTCCTGAAAATGAAGGTCTTCACCACCTTTAAAGACATAATTGTGCACACTTCCCGATGGCATTAGATTCAAAGCTTGTTGGTCTACAAGTTTGGTGTTGTCTATTTTGCTCTTGATCTGGTCGTTGGAGACGAATTTGATAAAATCAAGGTCGTTGGGTCTTTTGGGTATTCCGTTGGAAATAAACACGTCCTGGTGACCGTCTAGATCAAGGTCGCCAAAAAGGGCACTCCAGCTCCAATCGGTTGCAGCAATACCGCTCATCAATGCGGTTTCCATAAAGTTGCCATCGGGCTGGTTTACAAAAAGCATGTTACGTGTAAACTGATAATGGTACCCAAAACGGTCTATCCGCATCTTTTGGGTCTGGATATTGTCATCGCCTTCCGAAGATTTTAGGGCCACTTCGTCTTCCGGTAGCATATCCAACGAAAGTAAATCGGGTCTGCCATCATTGTTGATATCAGCAACATCGTTACCCATGGAAAAGCGGGAAGTGTGTCCAAAATATTTTTTCAGACTTTCGGTAAAAGTGCCATCCCCATTATTGAGGTAGTAATAATCATCTTCATGAAAATCGTTGCCCACATAAATATCCGGGTATCCATCTTGATTAAAATCCGAGATAGCCAGACCTAATCCATAACCGTTCACACCTCCGTAAATACCGGCCTCTTCGCTTACGTCGGTAAATTTTCCATTATCGTTTCGGAGCAATTTGTCACCGGTTTCATATAGTCTGTCGTACCGAAGATCAAAACGCCCGAAGGAATTTTGTGTGTGTACGGCATGGTTGAGGAGGTACATATCAA
This sequence comes from Flagellimonas aurea, assembly GCF_017313785.1. GTDB lineage: Bacteria > Bacteroidota > Bacteroidia > Flavobacteriales > Flavobacteriaceae > Flagellimonas > Flagellimonas aurea. The sequence continues at coordinate 31,088 of NZ_JAFLNL010000001.1, read as the reverse complement.
GGTCACCGTCCAAATCGTAGTCAAAAAATGCTGCATTGGAACTGTATGAATCAAAATCGAGTCCGTACTTGGCTGCACTTTCCGTAAAAGTGTTGTCGCCATTGTTGATGTACAGTTCGTTGTGTCCATTAAAGCCATTGATGCCCACTACGGCACAAACATAGATGTCCAGCAATCCGTCCCCGTTTACATCGGCCATGGTAACACCGGTGTTCCAATCGCTATTTCCCTCGATTCCTGCCGTATTTGAGATGTCTTCAAAATCCAGGTTTCCTTTATTGAGGTACAACTTGTTTTTTACTTGGTTGCCGGTAAAGAAAATATCGGGCAGCCCATCGTTGTTGATATCACCAATGGATACACCACCGCCGTTGTAAAAATACAGGTAGTCCAAAATACTCAGGTCTTTGGTGGACGTAAGGGTATTGGTGAAATCTAGACCGGTTTCTTTTGGGTCGGGATTTTCAAACAGGCTACCTCCTTTATTGCAGGAAATGGCCAGCATCGCCATGAACCATATGATGGGGTACCTATTCATTTAGGGCAAAAATCTTTGGTTTGTTGTTGTTTACGGCAGCAATGACGTAAATTTTACCGTTTTTATCCTTGAACTGTTTCAAATATTTTACTTCGTCCCTGATTTTAAATCCGCTGGTTTCGTAATCTTGCCAAGTGAATCCCATTTTTCCGTCTCCTAGCAATAGGTTTCCTTGGCTTGCATCCAATCGGGAAAACTGTGGTTTAAACTCGTAATTGTTCCCCGCCATGATCAAATCCAGATTTCCATCTTGGTTAACATCGGTACAAGTAATATCACAAACGCATGACAGTTGGACGCGCGGCGGCAAATTTTTGATAGAGAATTTCCCGTTTCCTTCGTTTATGGCAATCACGGATGCTGAGGTTTCCGCTTTCTTCACAATGGATTTGTCCATAACTTCCTTGGGAAAAAGTTGATGTATAGTGCGGTGCGCATAGTCCGATGCTTTTAGGTTCTGTTTTTTGAGCAAAGGAAGTTGCTCGGTAAGTTCTCTTTTTTGATGGATTGGGTAGTCGCCCCCATTTTCTTGCACGGTTACAATCTGCTCAATGGTCCCGTTGTTGTCATAATCGTTGATGTACATCCGCATTGGGGCATATTCGGTGGGTTTGTAATGCAGGTTGAGACCTTGGTTGCCCAAAATAAGGTCTTGGTCGCCATCTCCGTCCAGATCAGCTGTTTCCACCGTGTTCCACCAACCATAAAGACTGTCTAGTGAACTTGTCATTTTGGTCAGTCTTCTTCCTGTATTCTTATAAACTTTAGGGGTATCCCAGTCTGCGGTTACTACAAGGTCTTTTTTGCCATCCCCATCAATATCTACCCATTTGGAGTCGGTAACCATTCCTGCGTCTTTTAAATCGTAGCCCAATCGCTCGGTGACATTGTTGAAGGTGCCATCTCCATTGTTTTCCAAAAGGAGGTGGTCAGGAGATACTCCGTAAACGCCTACCACACTTCGAGAGCCTATAAAGAGGTCAACATCTCCATCCTCATCAAAATCAAAAGCCGAAATGGTGGAAATATTTTTAAATGTTGATGGAAGTTCATTTTCTGATTTGGAGAAGTTTCCTTTGCCATCGTTCAAATATAATCTGGCCCGATAGTTTCGCTGCATGGCGACGTCATTTCCGCCAGAGCCCACTACCAAATCCATGTCGCCATCCCCATCAGCATCAAAAAAGGCTGCAGCGACGTCTTCATATTCTTTGTCCTCTTCAAAAATCATACTTTTTTTGAGAGCAACTTTTCCGTTTCCTTGATGTATATAGATGGATCCTGATTGACCTTTCGCACCGCCAAGGTAGAAATCTTCATTGCCGTCACCGTTAACATCTGCCACGGCTAAAGATGGTCCTTCTTGCGAAAGTTTATGGGAGATAAGACCTTCGTAGTCAAAATCGTTATAATTGTCTTCTTTGTGGGTTCCGGTCGAACTATTATCCAACTCTGTTAAAAGGGATTTTTTGGTCTGTTTCTTCGGTAATTTATAGGTTTCGATTGCATTGGCATAGTCTAAGGCCAACATTTGGTTGGCTTTTACTTTTTCCAATTTTTGAGTGAGCATATCAGGCCAAACGATTCTAATAGAGTCCAATTGTGTAGTTTTCCCCAAACCAATCGTCATTTCGTATTGCATTGAAGATTGAAAGCCCCTTGAAGGGATCAACTCTTGGTTCACGATGTTTCCATCAAAATATAGTTTAGCAAGTGCTCCTACAGCAAAAGGGTTGTTTTTTGGACCTTTGAACTTGAGTTGGATGTAGTTGTTGTCCAACATCGATTCGGTATTGTTTCTATATATAAAGGCAGGGGTGTTCACATTGTTGATGACCAAGTCAAGGTCCCCGTCATTATCCAAATCTGCATAGGCGGCACCATTGGAGCGAGATGGCAATTCGAAGCCCCATTCCTTGTTGGCATTTTTGAAGGAGATGTCGCCATTATTTTTGTAAGCGTAGTTGGGCTGGGGTTTGATGGGCATTTTGCTGATAATGGAGTCTATTGACTCCTTTTTCCCTGTTAAGGCCATTTTTTGTACGATCTCGTTGGCAAAGAAGTCCACAAAATCTAAATCCGTCAAATCATGGTTGATGCCGTTTGTTATGAATATGTCCTTTAGGCCATCGTTGTCCATGTCGAACATAAGTCCTGCCCAGCTCCAGTCCGTGGCATCAATGCCACTATAATAGGCCACTTCGGAAAAGGTGCCATTTCCATTATTGAGCTGCAAAGTGTTTTGAATATATTGCTGGCTAAAGTCTTTGCTCTGTTTTAGGTTAAAAACGTTGTAGCCTTCAAATTCCATTACGGACTTGACCCGGGATTCTTCTTCTGGAAGCATGTCCGTTATGAAAATATCGTTGTGACCATCGTTATTGATGTCGGCAATATCGATTCCCATCGCGGAAAGGCTCATGTGCGATGTCCATTCCTTGATTTCTTCTTTAAAAGTGCCGTCCTTTTGATTGATGTACAGGTAATCTCGTTCATAAAAATCGTTGGACACGTAGATGTCTGGGTACAGGTCCCCATTGAAATCAGTGACCAAAACCCCTAAGCCAAACCCTATTAAACTCCCATAAATTCCAGCTTCTTCGCTTACATCCACAAACTTGCCATCATCATTCCTTAATAGCATATCTCCAACCCCTTTAAAAATGTCGGGAACGCCTTCCCAGTCTTGCGCACGAACTTCACGCTGTTCTGCATACCCGAGGCTACTTACAGGGATATTGCTGTTGTTAAGAATGTAGGCGTCCAAATCTCCATCCTTATCATAATCGAAGAAAGAGGCATGGGTGGTAAATCCTGTTTTGGCAAGATTGTACTCCTCGGCTTTTTCGGTAAATGTTAGGTCACCATTGTTGATGTACAGGTCATTGTCATGATTATTGCCTTCCATGTTTCCTGCGTTGCATACATAAATATCCAAAAGACCATCGTTGTTAATGTCCACCATTACAACCCCAGTAGACCAAGGTTTGTTGCCCAGAACACCCGCGCTTTCGGAAATATCCTCGAATTTCATGTTCCCTTTATTTAGGTAAAGCTTATTGGGCTCCATATTGCCAGTTAGGTAGATGTCCTGTAGTCCATCATTGTTGATGTCTCCAATGGCAACACCTCCGCCATTGTAGAAATTACGGTACTTAAAGATGTTGAAATTCTTCTGGTTTTCTACCTTGTTGATAAAGTCGACACCTGTTTCCTCTGGTTTCAACAGTGTGAACAGGGTTTCTTTTTTTTCCTCTTCAGAATTGGGTGTTTCTGTATTGTTGCAGGAAATAATAAGGCCTAATATTAGAAGGCTGACTGTGCTATATCTCAGTTTCATTTATTGTTCTTTTTTAACCAAAAAATGGGGGATATCACCATTCATAACCTTACAAGTTCTTCTTCCCCTTTGATGTTTACTTTTCAATTTTTCTGGCGACCACACAGATTTTTTCCGTTTTTGATATCAGCTTGTTTCTTCATGGTCAACAATCTGTGCTGAATAATCTGTGCGAAGCAACCAATCTACCAAGTTGGGTGTTTATCTCAAAATTATTGACGGCCATTAATACTTCATTAATCTTTTATTTGTTATTATTTACTGTTTGAATCAAAAAGCAATGCCGCCCTTTGAGATAAGGACGGCATTTATATTAAACAGCTTAAACTTTATGTTAGTAACCTGGATTCTGAACTAGATTAGGGTTGGATAAGAGTGCCGTTGCCGGTATTGGGAATAGATTTACATTATCATCCCCACTAACCTCCTTAAGACCCCATGGTGCAGAAAACTGACCAAATCTTACCAAGTCATTTCTTCTCCAGAATTCAATGAACAATTCACGAGCTCTTTCGTCAAGAAGGGTTTGTTCATCGACACTAGCTAAATCAGGTGTATCTTCCCTTAAACTTCTAAGCTCATTTACCATTACGGTTGGATTTCCACCCATACGCATCATAGCTTCTGCTTTCATCAAATGTGCGTCCGCATATCTGAATATGATTTGGTGCTGTCTGTATGAGTTTACTCCGTCTTCTTCATCGGTTGGGTCGTAAGGGTGATACTTGATAACACGAACTCCTTCTGCTTCACCATTACCAACTAGGGAAGGGAATTCTTTTTGGAAAACCAAAGGTTGGTCCTGTCTGTTGGTAAGTGGCGTTCCATCCTCATTATATTGCAGTCCGATTAGGAATCCATACCCTATTCCTAGGTTGGTGTCATTTGCTGTAGCGGCATCTGGAACAAATCCTCTTCTTTCTTCTTGGCCATCGCCCACGTAGTTGGTGTTTGGATCACCCTCGAACAAGTCGTAGAATTCGGCTAAAGTTGAGAAACCGTTCCAACCTCCACCAGTATTGTCCGGTGAGTTTTGATTATAGTGCAGACTGTTCCAAATTCTGGCACCAAGGTCACTTCTCAAAAATAGGATAGTTTCAGTATCGTCGGTCGGCTCAAAAATCTGGAAATAACCTTCCTGAATATCGAAGCCGCTAGCATTGATCTCGTCAACTAAGTCAATTACGTTTTGCATATCGGCATTGTCTGGTGTTCCTGTTCCTTTGTAAACATGCCCATTCAAGTAGAGTTTAGCCAATAGGAACTTAGCCGCTTCTTGAGAGGCTGTTCCAACGTTGGCTACTCCTGGACCAACAGATGGCAAAGCAGCTATAGCCTCGGTCAAATCTGTTTCGATAAAGCTATAGGCCTCAGGTCTAGTTAGTACCGTAGGGTTTATTTCTGGACCTTCATCTACTCCTCTGAAAGGAACAGATCCGAAAAGATCCATTACAAAGAACATGTTGAATGCTCTTAAGAACTTTGCTTGGGCCACAGTACTGGTTTCAGCACTTGTTGTCTCGATGATTTCAGAAGCTCTAAAGATATTCTGGTTCAGGTTGTTCCATGCTCCTTTAACAAAGGCATGGTCAGGAGTCCAGGTATGGGTGTGCAACTGCCTCCAAACACCATTATCTCCCCAGTCTGTTCCTCTTGTTGGAACCAACAGCTCATCAGAGGTTACTTCAGACAACGAGTACATGTTCTCTTGAGTAGCAAAATCGCCACCAACCTTGTTGTACAGATCATTTAACGCACTGGAAGGGTTGGTTACCCCTGCAAACCCAGTGTCGCCTGTTCCTTCACTTATCAACGAGTCTGTTTCCTCTATTTCCAAATCGGTACAAGAGTAGGTAAGACCTAGTATTAAGAGTGAAGCAAAAACAAATTTTTTATATGTTTCTAGTTTCATGCTTATTTTTTTTAAAAAGTTACACTAAAGCCAAAGGTGTATGTTCTTGGCCTTGGGAATGATGAGTAATCGATACCGGCAATCGGAAGTCCGTTCAAAAGGTCTCCGGACGCTGGGGTAACACTTACTTCAGGGTCCAAACCACTGTAATCGGTGATTACAAATAGGTTCTGGCCTGTGATGCTCAACCTCATTGTTTTGAATAGTCCATCACCTGAAAGAGGAACGTTGTATCCTATGGAAGCTGTTTGCAATCTAACAAAGTCACCCTTCTCCAAGAATCTAGTTGATACGGATGCTTCTGCAAAACGGCTCTCCTCTCCTGCCAGGGCCACTACATCTTTTATAACGTTGTTACCACTTCCAATGGCACCTGCTGTGAAGAAGGCGTTAGCTGTGTTGTTATAAATGTAATTCCCAAATTGTCCAGTGAAATATAGGGAAGCATCCCAGTTTTTATAGTTTGCTGAAGTTGAGAAACCTCCTGTGAAATCGGGTAGCGCACTTTTACCAACAAATTTTTGGTTATCCGTACCGCCTTCGTGAACAGGGTTTCCGTTCTCATCAAATCCAGTAAACTCTCTCAAATAGAACGAGTAAAGTGGCTGTCCAGATTGTAAACGTTGTGCGAAAGCATTGGTAAGACCGGCACCTCTAATTGTTCCCGCTGGAATGGCTCCTTCAAAATCTTGAATTTCGTTTTTGTTGTAAGCCATATTGAAACCAGCTGTCCAGAAGAAGTCCTCACCTTGTAAGATATCATAGTTAAGGGAGAATTCTATACCCTGGTTCAAGACCATTGCGTCCAAGTTCTGGAAAAAGAAGGGTTGAGGGGATGGTTGTGCAGCTTCAACGCTAAGCAATAAATCCCTAGTTTCTTTACGATACACATCCACGCTACCGTTTAAGCGGTCATTGCCGAAACCAAAGTCAATACCGACACCGTATTGAGTTGTTTCCTCCCACTTAAGGTCGGGATTGGCAAAATCCACGGTACTGGTGCCAGGTACGTTTACAGCGCCACCGTCACCTACACTTCCTCCTGAATATCTTTCTCTTCTTACGAATCTACCGTATCCGATACCATCTTGGTTACCTGTGATACCATAGCTCAATCTTAATTTAAGGGTAGATACTGCATCTCCTATGAAATCTTCTTCATTGATTTTCCAAGCAAAGGCTGCAGATGGAAAAATACCGTATTTATTGTTTTCACCAAAACGGGAAGAACCATCAGCTCTCACAGTGGCCGTGAACAAATATTTGTTGGCCAAGGTGTAGTTTACCCTTCCGAAGAAAGATTGAAGTTCGTCCGTATTGTCGAATGTGTCAGCAAACAGTGCTCTAACTGCCACACCGCTGGTTTCTCCTAAAAACTCTGTTTCTGGATTGGGAAACAAACGGTTGACAAAAAGACCATTGGGATTGTTGGGTACATCGAAAGAGTAACCATATTGCTGATAGTTTCCTGAAATCATTGATTCAAGTGTAGAAGCAGAACTGGAAAGGTCTCTTGGCATTTGATTAAGGTCAGGAGTGCTGTATCCCCACCCTTCTATATTTCTTCCTCTTCTATTAAAATCTTGATAAGAGAAACCGACCAAAGCGTCCAGGTTTGAATTGTCAAATTCCTTGGTGTAGTTCAATGTGGCTTCCAATAATCGGTTTTCATTGATCAAGTCGTTCAAAGCACCTCTACCGTTATTGCCGGCACCACGCGCAACGTTGAAAGATTCCGATGTTAATGAAGCTTCTCTTTTTGAATCTGATTTATCGTAACCTACAGTAACCTTTCCTGTCAATTCATCGGTTATGTCATATTCAGCAGAAAGGTTTACCAATACACGGTCAGTATATGTCATACTCTGCCAGTTGTTCAATAGGTTCAATGGGTTGATCCTATCCCCAGGGTTGAATTCTGGATTGGCGGGCCAAGTTGGGTTTGCTGCATAGGCGGCACCCAACAAGTCACCGGTAGAACCGGCACTACCACTCAATGGTGGGGCCTCGTCGTTTACCCTTGAAAGTGTACCCTGTAAATTGATGCGTAACTTGTCATCCAAAAATCTTTGGGAAGCGTTCAACCTTCCAGTGATTCTTTCTTGGGATGATTTCTCAATGACACCAAATTGTTTTCCGTAATTGAAAGTGGCCCTAACATTCCCAGAACCGTAGTTACGTGAATAAGCCAAGTTGTTATTTGTTGAAGCGGTAGACCTTGTTACCAAATCCTGCCAATCTGTATCTGCACCGGCATTGATTGCTGAACCTCCAAAGGTGTCAACGGCATCAAGGAATTCGGAAGCGTTAAGAAGATCGTAACTTTCTGCTGGCGTAGAGTAGCTCAAATCAGAAGAATACTCCCAAGTACCTCCTCTGGCGCCTGTTTTTCCACTTTTAGTCGTAATTATTACTACTCCATTTGCACCTCTAGAGCCGTAAATGGCTGTTGCAGAAGCATCCTTAAGGATACTCATGCTTTCAATATCATTTGGGTTAAGGAAGCTAAGTGGGTTTCTTGCCGAACTTGAACCAACTCCAATGTTTGTTCCTTCGGATGAAGTGTCTCCAGAAGGCAACGGAACTCCATCAACTACAAATAAAGGATTGTTGTTGGATCTTACAGAAGAAGTACCCCTAATTCTAATAGCAACACCAGAACCAGGTTCACCACTACCTTGTGCAATCTGCACACCAGCTGTTTTACCTTGGATTAATTGTTCTGGGGAAGAAATAACACCTTTGTTGAAATCTTCCGAAGTAACTGCCGAAACGGCACCTGTTGCATCCTTTACGGTTGTTTGACCGTAACCAATAATAACAACTTCGTCCAATGCTTGAGCATCTTCCGCCAAGGTAACATCAATGGTAGATTGCCCATTGACCGCAATTTCTTGAGTTTTGTAACCAATGTAGCTAAAAACCAAGGTTGCGGCATCATCTACATTGTTAAGGGTATAATTACCGTCAAAATCGGTCTGCGTACCGTTGGTAGTGCCTTTTACCAATACGCTTGCCCCTGGCAAAGGTCCGTTCGCATCCGAAACGGTACCTGATACTGTTTGGGCTTTTACCAACCCAAAGCACAGGAATGCTCCGAGCATTAAAAAGCTCCTTAGTAGCGTAATCTTCATAAATAATTAATTTTAAGTTTAGTTAATTTTAATTCAAGTGTTAAACATATATAAAAAAAAGGTTAATCAAAATTTAAGTATATTGCAATATTCAACGAAACCGTTTTCGTGTTGACAACTTTATAGGGTGTAGATTTCACAATTTTAAATCTGCAAGTTTGTTTAATTCCCAATTAAGTATGCGGGAATTACGAAATCAGCAATAATCCCTCTAATATAGCAATTTTATTTTTTGAACAATATTTTTATTGAAGACATCTCCAGACAATGGATGTTCATGTTTTGTTAAAAAAGTAAAACACGTAGATTGCATTGTTTTGATTATTGAGTAATTTTCAAGATCGAATTAGACTACCACAAAATAAATATAATTGAAAGCCAAGATTACATTAAAGGATATAGCAAGAGAACTTGAGGTGTCCATTTCTACCGTCTCCAAAGCACTAAAGAACAGCGAGGAAATCAGCAGGGATACCAAAGAGAAGGTCCAGGCCTTTGCTAAGCTATATAATTACAAGCCCAATAACATAGCGATCAGTTTAAAAAACAAGAGAACCAAGAATATCGGAGTCGTGATTCCGGACATTGTCCATCATTTTTTTACCACCGTTATCCGTGGTATCGAAAAATATGCAAATGCCCGAGGTTATAATGTAATCGTTTGTCTTTCTGAAGAGTCTTTTGACAAGGAGGTCATCAATATGGAAATGTTGGCCAATGGTAGTATCGACGGTTTTATTATGTCCCTCGCTTCCCAAACACAGGAAAAAGGGGATTACAACCATTTAAAGGAAGTGACCGATCAAGGTATTCCTGTGGTGCTTTTTGATAGAATTACCCATGAGATCGATTGTGATAAAGTGATTATAGACGATGAGCTTGGTGCTTACCAAGCAACCAAGAAGTTTATTGATCAAGGAAAAAAGAAAATAGCACTGATTACTACGGACGACTACCTAAGTGTCAGCAAGGCCCGGACCAAGGGATATTGGAAAGCATTGCAGGAAAGTGAAATGGGGGCCGATGAATCCATGATCTTAAAAATGCCCTCTATGGAAATGGACGAGGCAGCCATCAAAGATTTTCTAAATGCCAAGGAACCGGATGCCGTTCTGTGCGTGAACGAGATATTTGCGGTATACAGTATGCGTTTGGTTCAGGAAAAAGGCCTAAGAATACCCGAGGATATTGCATTTATCGGATTTACTGATGGAGTTTTGTCCAAATATGCCAATCCAAGTCTTACCGTTGTAGCACAACATGGGGAAAAAATGGGCGAGGAGTCGGCAAGGATGTTGATAGATAAGGTTGAGAGCGAGGCGGAAGAGGAGACCTATCAAACCAAAATTCTAGAGCCTACTTTGGTAATAAGGGATTCCATCGCCCACTAACTTCAATCGAATGGTCAAATGTCTTAAGCATGAGAACCATATTCGTCCATATTTTATTACTAGCATTTCTGACGTTATCTTCGTGCATGGATAAACCAGAACAAAAGACCGCCCCTTTGCCCATGAAAAAGAAAGCAGTAGTCTATCAGGTATTTACCCGACTTTTTGGAAATACCAATACGACCAACAAGCCATGGGGCACTATCGAAAAAAATGGAGTAGGCAAGTTTGCCGACTTTGCCCCAAAAGCCCTGTCAGAGATCAAGGAGCTAGGGGTGACCCACATTTGGTACACAGGGGTGCCTCATCATGCCGTTATCCAAGACTATTCGGATTATGGAATCTCAAACGACGATCCCGATGTGGTAAAAGGAAGGGCAGGGTCTCCCTACGCCGTAAAAGATTACTACAATGTCAACCCCGATTTGGCCCTTGATCCCGCCAGACGTTTGGAAGAGTTCAAAGAGTTGATAGAAAGAACCCACCGGGCAGGTTTAAAAGTCATAATCGATATTGTTCCCAACCACGTAGCCCGAGGTTATGAGGGGCGTACAAATCCAGAGGGCATAGAAGATTTTGGGGCCGCAGACGATACTTCAAAGGAATACGACATCCACAACAATTTTTACTATATCCCTGGCGAAGCCTTTAAAGTGCCCGAGTGGCAAGATGGATATTTGCCATTGGGAGGTAACAAGAATACGTTGGCAGATTCCAAGTTTGAGGAAAACCCGGCAAAATGGACAGGGAACGGCTCCCGTTTGGCACAGCCTCATTTTAATGATTGGTACGAAACCGTAAAGATCAATTATGGAGTTCGACCGGATGGGACAAAGGATTTTGAAGAATTACCCGAACAATATCGTCAAAAGGATTATAGGGAGCACTACAAATTTTGGAAGGATAAAGAATTGCCCGATTCTTGGCACAAATTCAAGGATATTACCCAATATTGGTTAAGTTTTGGTGTGGACGGCTTCCGTTTTGATATGGCCGAAATGGTGCCCGTAGAGTTTTGGAGCTATCTTAACTCCAACATCAAAATGACAAATCCAGATGCATTCCTGTTGGCCGAGGTATATAATCCGGGATTGTACCGCGATTACATTCAGAAGGGGAAAATGGATTACCTATATGATAAGGTAGAACTCTATGATAGCATAAAACATATTATGAAGGGGTACGGTTGGACCGACCATATACCCGTAGTGCAAAGAGGGATGGCCGACATAGAGCACCATATGCTCCACTTTCTGGAAAACCACGACGAACAGCGTATTGCCAGTCCCGATTTTGTGGGTAACGCCCAATTGGGAAAACCTGCAATGGTGGTTTCCGCCACCATCAGCACGTCACCGACGATGATATACTTTGGTCAGGAAGTTGGTGAACCAGGTGCGGAAGATGCCGGGTTTGGCAAACCTACACGAACCTCAATTTTTGATTATATCGGGGTGCCGCACCATCAAAGGTGGCTCAACAACAAAAAATATGATGGTGGCCAATTATCGGAAGAAGAGAAAAAATTAAGGGATTTTTATAAACGCCTCCTAAACTTCACTATCAATAGTGAAGCGTTGATGGGCCAATACCAAGAAATCCATTTTTATAATAAAGACAATACGGAGGGATACGATCATAGGGTTTTATCTTATGTGAGATGGTCCAACAACGAGAAAATCATTGTACTTACCAATTTTGATGAATACAAGAGTTACTCCTTCGAACTCAAAATACCCGAAGATATAATTGCCAAATGGCAATTAAAAAGCGGTACATATTCACTCACAGAGCAGCTTTACCATGAAATCAATGCAAATATGGTCGTGAATAATGGGCAAGGCAAAATCCTATTGGATCTGGCACCGCTTCAATCTTATATTTTTAAGGTTGATGAATGATTCAGTTTTTTTCATTTGCAAATTGTATTTTTAGTTTCTAAAACCAAACCGAAATGAATAAGACCTTGCTAGTAGCTCTCGGAGCTGTTCTATTTTTAACCAGTTGTGAAATGAAAACATCGAAACCATTGGTAATTGGCCATAGAGGAGCTATGGGGCACGAAACCGAGAATACCTTGGCATCCGTTCAAAAAGCACTTGATCTAGGTGTGGATATGATAGAAATAGATGTGTTTAAAATCCAAAGTGGTGAAATTGTCGTTTTTCACGATGAAAAAGTGGATAGGCTTACAAATGGTGGCGGCAATATTGAAGAATATAATATTGTTCAACTTCGGCAACTTATTTTGGATGGCGGGCATAAAATCCCAATGCTTCAAGATGTTTTAAAACAGATAGACAACAAAGTTGTTTTGAACATAGAGCTCAAAGGTCCTGAAACTGCGGATAGGGTGAATTTCATTGTAGATTACTACATCAAATCCAAAGGATGGAGTCCGGAGAATTTTGTGATTTCGAGTTTTAATTGGGATGAACTGCGAGATATGAGGTCCCGTAATGCAGATATAAAAATTGCCGTTTTAACCTCTGAAGACCCGATCAAAGCAATTGATGTGGCCAAAGAGCTGAAGGCCGTTGCCATCAACCCCCATTTTGAAACACTTACGAAAGAGAATACAGCAAAAATCCACGAAGAAGGGTTAAAAGTATACACATGGACGGTTAACGAACCCGAGGACATCCAAAAAATGACCGAGTTCGGGGTAGATGGAATCATTACCAATTATCCGGAACGTGTTAAGTAATGTACGATATTGTTATAGCAGGGGGAGGAGCAGCAGGCTTTTATGCAGCAATTCAAATTGCGGAATTGTCGCCACAATTGAACATAGCCATTTTTGAAAGGGGCAAAACCGTACTTTCCAAAGTAAAGGTTTCGGGCGGGGGACGTTGCAATGTGACCCATGGCGAATTTCTTCCCAAAGAATTGGCCACAAACTATCCTCGTGGAGAAAAGGAGCTTTTAGGGCCGTTCCACAAATATGCCCCAATGGATGTGATGTCGTTTTTTGAGGAAAGGGGAGTGTCGCTCAAAATAGAGGAAGACGGACGGGTTTTTCCTAAAAGTGATTCATCCCAAAGCATAATAGATTGCTTGCTCACTGAAGCAGAGCGTTTAGGTGTGCAAGTTTTGAAAAACAGTTCGGTAAAGGCCATCGATAAATTGGATGATAGTTGGCAGGTAACTACCATGAACAAGCATTACCAGACCAAAAAACTATTGCTAACTACGGGGAGCAACCCTAAAATTTGGGCACAGCTAAAAAAATTGGGACATCAAATAATTTCACCCGTACCTTCTTTGTTCACATTCAATATAAACGATAAGAGGATTCAGGGCATTCAAGGCATAAGTGCATATGCCACCGTAGAGGTGCTTCCCAAAAAGACTTTTTATACCAATAAAAAAAACTTGAACCTTAAGAGTAACGTAAAAGACGAACCGGTTCTTTATTCAGATGGGCCACTTTTGATCACACACTGGGGTTTGAGCGGACCAGCCATTCTGAAGCTTTCTGCATGGGGGGCGAATATTTTGCACGATTATAATTATTCTTTCAGAATAAGAGTGAACTGGTTGCCCGAATACAGTACCGAATCCATGGAGGCTTACCTTAAAGAGCTCAAAGAGGTAGAGGCAAAAAAAACCATTATGCGTACCAATGTTACAGAATTGCCCAAACGTTTATGGAAGCGCTTGGTGGAAGCGGCCGATATAATGCCGGATGAACGTTGGGGCGATATTAATAAAGAGCAGTTACTGGCGTTGGCAGAACAATTGACAGCTGCATCTTTTAAGGTTGAGGGTAAGAGTACTTTCAAAGAAGAGTTTGTTACAGCCGGTGGAGTTGATTTAAAAGAAATCAACTTTAAGACCTTCGAAAGCAAATTGCATCCCAATCTCTATTTTGCAGGCGAAATAATCAATGTGGATGCTATCACAGGTGGGTTCAATTTTCAAAATGCATGGACAGGGGCCTATATTGCTGCGCAGGCCATTGCCTCCTAAAATTATTGTAGGGCCAAAGCAATCCATGCAGCTATCGAGGCTCCCAAAATAGGCCCAACAACAGGTATCCAAGCATAGCCCCAACCATTACTCCCCTTGTTTTTTAAAGGCAAAAGTGCGTGAACAATGCGCGGACCTAAATCCCGTGCAGGATTTATGGCATAACCTGTGGTTCCACCCAAGGACAGACCGATGCCCCAAACAATAAGAGCAACAGGTAAAGCGCCCAGAGAACCCAAACCTATAATCGCATCGTCCGTAGATAGTACTGCGTCGGTAAAATAGAGCACGGAAAAGACCAATACAAATGTTCCCAATACCTCGGAGAATAGATTTGTAAATGTATTTGGAATGGCCGGTCCAGTGCAGAATACTCCTCGTTTGGTGCCTCCATCCTCAGTAGCATCAAAATGGTCTTTGTTTACGAGCCACACGCAAAATGCGGCAAACATTGCACCGATAAATTGGGCCAATATATATGAAGGAACCTCTGCCCAAGGAAATTCACCCGCTACGGCCAATCCAATACTTACTGCGGGATTTATATGCGCACCGCTGTATGGGCCAGCGACGACAACACCAGTATAAACGGCAAAAGCCCAGCCTGTAGTGATCACAATCCAGCCGGAGCCGTTCCCGTAGGTTTTTTGTAGGGATACGTTGGCATTTACGCCACATCCGAGTACCATCAACAAAAAAGTACCTACAATTTCAGATATAAAAGGAGTCATATAAAGAAAGTGTTAGTGTTTATGTTACTTGACAAATTAAGTGTTCTCGGTCCAGAACTCCAACGCTTTTATTGCTTTATACCAACCTTTGATACCATCATCAATGGCTTCACGCTCTTTAGTTGGATTAAAATGTACGTCGGTTTGCCAAATATCCTGTATTTCTTCAGGACTTTCCCAATAGCCAACGGCCAATCCTGCCAAATATGCAGCTCCCATTACAGTGGTTTCCACAATCTTTGGTCGTACCGTAACAGTGTTCAAAACATCGGCTTGAAATTGCATCAACATATCGTTTACCGTGGCACCGCCATCAACACGTAACTCCTTTATGGAAATACCGGAATCTGCTTCCATTGCTTTTAGGATATCCATGGTCTGGTAGGCAATGGACTCCAAAGCGGCACGTGCAATATGGGCATCGGTACTACCCCGTGTAAGGCCAAAAATAGTTCCCTGTGCCTTTTGGTTCCAGTGGGGCGCGCCCAAACCTGCAAATGCAGGAACAAAAACCACTCCTTCTGTACTGTCTACCGAACTGGCAAGCTTTTCCACTTCCGCAGAGGTTTTTATAATGTTTAGGCTATCTCGCAACCATTGTACCACGGCACCTGCGATAAAGATGCTTCCCTCAAGGGCATATTGTGTTTTTCCATTAATTTTCCAAGCGACCGTGGTCAGCAGGTTGTTGTCGGAAACAATCGGTTTTTCCCCAATGTTCATCAACATAAAGCAACCAGTCCCGTAGGTGTTCTTGACCATTCCTTTTTTGGTGCACATTTGCCCGAACAGGGCAGCTTGTTGATCACCCGCAATGCCTGCAATCGGAATTGGAGTGGCAAATAAGTTGGGAGTGGTATGCCCATAGACTTCGCTGGATTGCTTCACTTCGGGCAACATGCTTTTAGGAATCGTCAACAAGTCCAGAAGCTCATCATCCCAATCCATGTTATTGATATTGAATAGCATGGAACGGCAGGCATTGGTGACATCCGTTATATGAAGTCCCCCATCCGTCATTTTCCATATCAACCACGAATCTATGGTTCCCATGATCAAATCGCCAGCTTCGGCTTTTTCTCTTGCGCCTTCCACATTATCCAAAATCCATTTTACCTTGGTTCCGGAAAAATAGGAATCGATGACCAATCCCGTTTTTTCTCTAATCATTTGGGACTTGCCTTCTTTTTTCAGCTCATCGCAATAATCCGCTGTACGTTTGTCCTGCCAAACAATGGCATTATAAATGGGCTCGCTGGTATTCCTGTCCCACACAACAACGGTTTCCCGCTGATTGGTTATGCCAATGGCGGCCATTTGCGAAGCCTTCAATCCTTTTTTGCTCACAGCTTCTGCGGCCATACCAGCTTGGGTGGACCAGATTTCATCGGGGTCGTGTTCCACCCAGCCCGGTTTGGGAAATATTTGTGTGAATTCTTTTTGGGCAACGGAGATAATGGTTCCCTTTTGATCAAAGACTACGGCACGGGAACTTGTGGTACCTTGGTCCAAGGCAAGGATATATTGATTCATTTTGCTAATTTAAGTGCGTTTGAATTTACTAAAATTAATTCGGGTTTGGAATCCATCAATATGGGGAATACACATATAGCTTTGTTGCGCGGAATCAATGTAAGTGGTCAAAAAAAGATAAAAATGGCCGATTTAAGGCAAGTTTTGCAGGAAAACGGACTGAAAAACGTCAAAACCTACATCCAAAGTGGCAATATTATTTTTGATGACGAACAGACAGATAGGCGTAAACTTCAGGAAAAAATAGCGATAATCATACGTCAACAATTTGGATTTGATGTACCGACCTTAGTGGTCCAGAAGGATGATATTGAGCAAATATTGAAAGCCAATCCTTTTCAAGAAGGGGCAGAAGAAAACAAATTGTACTATGTTTTGCTGAAAAGTATCCCTAAAGAAGCGCTGGTGGAGCAGTTCAATCAGCTTCAATTTGAACATGAAGGTTTTAAAATCACCGATACCTGCGTATATCTTTTCTGTAAAAGCGGCTATGGCAAGGCAAAACTGAACAACAATCTTATTGAAAAGAAACTACAAGTAGAGGCTACTACCCGAAATCATAAAACAATGCTGAAGTTATTGGAAATGGCTAGTAATTAACCGTTCAGTTCCCAAATTTTATAGTTCAGTGCCGATGCAAAGGCCACCCAAAGTACATAAGGAACCATTAACAGTGCCGCAGGTTTACTGATGACCCTGAACCATTTTATGGTAAGGATGATCATCGTCAACAATGCCAAGATAACAACCATTCCACCCAACGGATTTTTAAGCCCGAAAAAAACAATGCTCCAGAGGGCATTCAATAACAGTTGGAACACAAAATGGTACAGCGCTGTCTTAACCCAAATATGATGATAACCCTTGGACCAAACAATGCCCGCGGCAACGCCCATCATAATATACAGAGCGGTCCAAACAGGGGCAAAAAGATAGTTCGGGGGCGTAAACGATGGCTTGTTCAGGGTAACGTACCAATCATTCACAGAACTTTGGGTCGCAATGCTGGATAAAAATCCAATGGCAAGGCAGACCAAAACGCTAATGGTGATGTAAACGATTCTTTTTTTCATGGTTGGCGCAACTTCGACTAAAATAAGAATTTATTTGTATCCGATTTCCAGTAAGTTTGTCGCTGCTTATATTTGTTTAAACTTCCATGCTCCATGACGGAAAATGATTTTATGCCGGGTGACTACCAAAATTTGCCCAAAAATGGCAAGGTAAGTTGGAAAGCACCCAGCAATATCGCCTTGGTAAAATATTGGGGAAAGAGGCCCGTTCAGATTCCGGCCAATCCTTCCATTAGCTTCACTTTGGATACTTGTGCTACTACCACCTCCGTTTCCTTTGAGAGAAAGGAGAAAAAGGATAATTTTTCTTTTGATCTATTTTTTGAAGGAAAGTCCAAGGACGATTTTAAACCCAAGATTCAGACCTTTCTAGAGCGGATTGAGAAGTACCTGCCTTTTTTGAAGGAGTACCATTTCATCATTCAAACGTCAAATTCCTTTCCGCACAGCAGCGGAATTGCATCCTCCGCGAGTGGCATGGCCGCACTATCGCTATGCTTCATGGATATTGAAAAACAACTGTTTCCTTCCATGGAAGAAAATGTTTTTCATGCAAAAGCATCCTATTTGGCCCGATTGGGCTCCGGAAGTGCCTGCCGCAGTATCAAAGGGAGTCTTGTGCAGTGGGGAAATCACGCCAACATACCGGACAGTTCGGATTTGTACGGTGTGGAATATCCTTTTGGGGTGAACCCTGTTTTTAAAAGCTATTGCGATACCATTTTATTGGTGCACAAAGGTCAAAAACAAGTAAGCAGCACAGTAGGGCATCAATTGATGCACGGTCACCAGTATGCTCAAAACCGGTTTCAACAAGCATTTGACAATCTGGATAAGCTAAAACCTATTTTGGCAAGTGGCGATTTGGAAGAGTTCATCAAACTAGTGGAAAGCGAAGCACTTACCCTGCATGCCATGATGATGACCAGCATGCCCTATTTTATGTTGATGAAGCCGGATACTTTGCAAATCATCAATAAAATTTGGGCATATCGCGAAGCGACCAAAACCCCAGTTTGTTTTACATTGGATGCAGGCGCCAACGTGCATTTACTATATCCGGAAGATGCTAAGGAAAAAGTACTGGAATTTATCAAAGATACATTGGCCGAACACTGCGAAAACGGTCAGTACATCCACGACAAAGTAGGCGAGGGCGCCATCAAAATAAACACTTAAAAATGAACAGCTAAGCTGTTTTTTTACGTTATTTGCCAAGATTTTAGTCAGACGGGAGAAGTTTTTTATGGATAAAATCGATTTGTTTATCGAATTTCGTTCATCATTAAACAAAATTTGTTTGTATCTTAGTAGTATTATATGAAAGGTCCATTATTTTATTCCAAGATTTTATTGTTCGGGGAGTACGGTATCATCAAAGACTCCAAAGGACTATCCATACCCTATAATTTTTTTAAAGGAGCGCTAAAATGGGACAACGACAATTCCGAAATGGCGCAAAAATCGAACAAAAGTCTTAAAGCCTATGCCGAGTATTTAAAAGTGCTCGAGATGAAGGAAGAAGGTTTGGTTGCTTTTGATATAGCAGCTTTGGAAAAAGATGTGGCCGATGGGATGTATTTTGACAGTTCCATTCCCCAAGGCTATGGAATTGGAAGTAGTGGTGCACTGGTCGCTGCTATTTACGATCGTTATGCTATGGACAAAATCACGGTTTTGGAAAACCTGACCCGTGAAAAATTGCTTCAATTGAAGAAGATTTTCGGGAAAATGGAATCCTTCTTCCACGGTAAGTCTTCTGGACTGGATCCGTTGAACAGTTATTTGAGCTTGCCCATTCTCATCAACTCCAAGGATAATATTGAGTCCACTAGTATTCCATCTCAAAACATGGAGGGAAAAGGAGCGGTTTTCTTATTGGATAGTGGAATGACAGGCGAAACAGCGCCCATGGTGCAGTTGTTTATGGAGAACATGAAGCAGGAAGGTTTCCGCAATATGATCAAAAACCAGTTCATAAAACATACCGATGCGTGTGTGGAGGACTTTTTGAACGGTAATGTGAAATCTTTATTCGGAAACTTAAAGCAACTTTCCCATGTGGTTTTTGACAATTTTAAACCAATGATTCCGGCTAAGTTTCACCAACTTTGGCAAAAGGGCATCGAAACCAACGATTATTACCTCAAACTTTGTGGTTCTGGTGGCGGTGGATATATTTTGGGCTTTACCCAAGATTTGGAAAGGGCCAAAAAAGCACTTGAAGGCCATAATCTGGAAGTAGTGTACAACTTCTAAAAGCAAACACATGCTTAGTAGAAAAAACAAACTCTTGCTGTTTAAGCTATTGAGTCTGTTTTCTGTGGTTCGGGGCTACAATATCCTCGTGATAACCCTTGCACAGTACTTGGCCTCTATCTACATATTGTCACCCAACATTCCTTTGCGTAAAGTGGTTTTGGATGTGAACCTGTTCCTTATCGTTACAGCCTCTGCCCTTACGATCGCGAGCGGGTATATTATCAATAATTTTTATGATGCGGAAAAGGACTTGATCAACAAGCCTACCAAAAGTATGTTGGATCGTTTGGTGAGCCAGCGTTTTAAACTGACCACCTATTTTATCCTTAACCTTTTGACTGTTTTTGCAGCGAGCTATATTTCATTTAGGGCGGTATTGTTCTTTTCGGCCTATATTTTTGGTATCTGGATTTATTCGCACAAGCTTAAGCGTATACCTTTAGTCGGCAATTTGGTATCCTCCACTTTGGCCATTGCCCCATTTTTTGTGGTATTTGTTTACTATCAGAATTTCCAGACCGTGATTTTTGTACATGCACTTTTCTTGTTCCTGTTGATTTTGGCCCGCGAAATGATCAAGGATTTGGAAAATATGGCGGGCGATATGGCACAGAATTATAAAACCATACCAATTCTTTATGGCCCCAATGTATCAAAGTCTATCGTTACATTTTTGATAGTGCTTACTCTGGTCCCTGCACTTCTGCTCATCAAATCGTTTGATGTTGGGTATATGTACCTCTATTTTATGGCATGTATCGCCCTGCTGATTTTATTTTTGATGCTACTATGGATGGCCAACGGCAAAAAGCACTATGTATGGCTGCACAACATCATCAAATTTATAATTGTGGCCGGGGTCTTTAGCATCCTTTTAATTGATGTGGATGTGGTGCTGAACCGAATCTTGTAATTATTTGTTCTTTAGGTTTTTTGGAACTTAAAAACACTACATTTGCAAAAAATTCGACTGATGGCGAAATCAGACAACAACAGGGGTAAAAGACCTTCCAAAAACTTTAAGGGCGGTGAAAGAAAAAAGCCGTTCAACAAAAATTTTTCATCAAGACCCAAGCAGAACACACCTCGCAAAACATCCAATCCAGATGAGATTAGGTTGAACCGCTACATTGCCAATGCGGGAATCTGTTCCCGCAGGGAAGCGGACACTTATATTGCTGCCGGAAATGTTACCGTAAACGGGAAAGCGGTAACGGAGATGGGCTACAAGGTAAAACGTTCCGACGATGTCCGTTTTGATGGGAAACGACTCAGTTTGGAAAAAAAGGAGTATGTGTTGTTGAACAAGCCCAAGAACTTCATTACCACAACAAGTGATGAAAAAGGGCGCCGCACGGTAATGGAGCTAATTTCGAGCGCATCGAACAACCGACTGTTGCCCGTAGGCCGTTTGGACAGGAACACCACAGGTCTGTTGCTCTTCACCAACGATGGAGACCTTACCAAAAAACTGACGCATCCCAAGCATAACGTGCGCAAGATTTACCACGTGCATTTGGACAATAATCTTAGTCTGGGCGACCTCCATAAAATTGAGGCTGGCCTGGAACTGGAAGATGGGCCCATATCCGTGGATAGCGTGAGTTACATCCAAGGGGCACCAAAGCGAGAGGTGGGCGTGGAAATCCACAGCGGACGAAACCGCATCGTGCGCCGTATTTTTGAGCATTTGGGCTATAATGTGACCAAATTGGACCGTGTGGTCTTCGCCGGCCTGACCAAAAAAGATTTGCCACGAGGACACTGGAGGTACTTAACGGAGCAGGAGGTAATCAATTTGAAGAATATTAAATAAACTGATAGTATTCTTGGAGCGATCGATACAGCGTTCGTTGATTTGTCTCTTTTCAAACCATAGGTTTTTTCCTTATTTACGGCATAAGTAGATTTTTTCTGTGCAATCAAATCCATATTTAAACTGCTCTTCTTTTGTAAAGGAAGAAATATAATCATCCTCTATTACTTCAAAACCTGCATCTGCCAATCGCAATTTATAATCTTTGCCATACCACCTTACATGGTCACGCCTTCCAAAAGCCTTTAACCTCGCTTTTGGGGATGTTATGGAGAAATCTTCATAGGTTTTCTCAAGATTGTAATCAATCGGAACTTGAAATATCCCCAACCCATTTGGTTTCATCACCCTATACAGTTCCGACATGGCAAGCGCATCGTTTGGAATGTGTTCCAGAACATGGTTACATAAAATAAAATCAAAAGAGTCGGTCTCATAGGGGATTTGGGCAATATCGACCTTATTGATTATGGTTTTTCCTTTGTAATCATAAACTTTTGGATGTAAATCACATGGAAAGTATGCGATATCGTGCGACTCCGAGAAAATGTCATAAAAAACTTTCTCAGGTGCAAAATGGAGCAACCGGATGGGTTTGGTTATCAATTTTTTGTCCTGTATATATTTCCAAATCAATCGATGCCTTTCCAGTGAGCCACAATTATGGCATTTAGAGTTCTTTCTTTTTGTATTGCCAAATGGAGCAAATTCCCGGTATTCTGAGTTACAGATGGAACATTGGACAATATTTCCCTTAAATATTTTTTCCTTTCTCTTTTTACGGTATTCCCTATGTTTTTGCTTAATGGAGAAATTAAGTAGGTTGCTCATTATTTTTCAGATTTGAAAAATAAAGATGGGTAAAACTGCCCAAAACAATCACTCCTAATTGACGAATGCCCCTTTTGGGTTGACGGATGAGCAAAAAAGTAACTGTGCTATTAACCGATGATGGGAATGAACCGAAAATTGGGCCATTAATTTGAGGAATAAAGGTGGTCCCAAATGGGAATTTGGAACTTATAGGAGCTATGTTTTTGTGAATAGATTTAAGGCTTTTTGCGCATCGGAACTTTATCAATTCGGTAATAATCAAAATCAACATATCCACCAGCTTCCTGTGTGGCATAATTAAAAAGCCCAAAACGATAGCCCATAAAATGCTTGGTAAAGGTATATATCATCTGTAACGGTTTACCGATATGCTGCCATTCTTTTCCATTTAGACTATAATAAAAATAGGCTTTGTCGGTATCAAAATCACAATCGATTCTAAAATGGACATTTTCTTGATCAATGGGGACTTGTTCAATAATTTTGAATGTAGTACTTAAGTCGTTATAAGCAAGAACACCTTGTTTCTCGTCTTCCCCTTCTATATCCAATTTTGACTCAACCATAACAATGGAGTTTTTTCCATCTTCTTTTTTCACACCAACGTATCCGTATTTGTTTTGAAGAGCAATTAGGCCTGCTATATCGCCATTCTTCATTTGGGATATGTCGATCAAAGTACTGGCGGTGCTTTTTGGACCAAACGTGCGCTGGGTGAGCGTGTTTTTGGCAAGGAGAACGTTGTTGTCCACGCGTGCTGTGGTAATGCGCAATCGCCCAGGATTTTCCAAAATATCCCAGTTGTTGTTATCAGGGTTGTGGTTCCATTGCCATGCGAGCGGCAATTTTGGATCGCTTATATCGCGTTCGAATTCATCGGAAGCTACAATTCCAAAAATACCTTTGGAGTTATCGGGTAAATTTAAGCTTTGCGGCACTTTTCCATCAACGCCAAGTACCGGCCAACCATTTTCGAAAGTCACAGGAACCAAGTAGGGGATACGTCCTACACTTCCTCTATCTCCGAATAACATGGCATACCAATCGCCATCGGGTGTGTTTACCAATCCGCCTTGTGCAATGCCTTCATGCTGTAAAGCACCCCGGCCTTCATAAGGTCCTTCTATATTGTCTGCCCTATGGATGATCACCGAGCGTTCCCATCTGCTTTTTGGAGATGCAATGTTGAACAGATAGTACTTGCCATTTATTTTATGAATCTGGCTGCCCTCTCCGGGCAATCCGCCTACTTCACCTTCACCGAACGTAAGGTTTACATTCTCAATGATTACTTTTTCAAGTCCATTGGGTTTTATTCCGGATGCATCGGGTAGTAATTCCACCAGTTTGATTTGACCACCGCCATAAATCATGTAAACACGTCCGTCATCATCAAAGAATAGTGAATTGTCGTGCAGAACGGGTTCAAACGAATGGGATTCCCATGGTCCGGTTTCTGGGTTTTTGGTTTTGTAAACATGTGTTTTTCCAGAAGTGGCGGAAAAAGTTGACGCATAAAATAGGCCATCGTGATAGCGAAGGCTACTGGCCCAAGACCCTTTTCCGTAGGCCTCTTTACCATTTTCCAGATTCATTTTATCGTTTTCCACCAATCGGTCGTAGGCGTAGCCAGCGATTTCCCAGTTGACCAAATCCTTTGATTTCATGATAGGCAATCCAGGGCTCATGTGCATGGTGGTGGAGCTCATATAATAAGTGTTATTCACTCGCATGACGCTTACATCTGGAACATCGGCCCAAATAATGGGGTTTTCTGCAACTTGGCCAGAGGTATTGATTATACCTAAAAAAAAGAGAGATAAAAGGAATCCACAACCCATATTCATCGCCATAATGTATTATTTTCGAACAGAGAGTGAAGTTAATTAAAAAAATGTAATTTACACACTTGTATTGTGTTGCTGTAAAAATGCAGTACTGCTATTATGAAATCTATTTCTGGAAAATTGCTATAATTTACTAAAGTCCTTTTTTTAACTTACATTG
The DNA here is from genome assembly GCF_017313785.1 of Flagellimonas aurea. GTDB lineage: Bacteria > Bacteroidota > Bacteroidia > Flavobacteriales > Flavobacteriaceae > Flagellimonas > Flagellimonas aurea. The sequence continues at coordinate 6,545 of NZ_JAFLNL010000001.1, read as the reverse complement.
TAAGTTCTTGAAGAATTTAATGATGTGGTTCAGGTCAAAATTAAAAAACCATGTTTCGAAAACATATCCTATTTGTATCGTTCCTTTTTTTACTGATTGCATGTTCAGATGAAGGCTCTTCTAGCGAACAAGAAGAAGAGCAGATCGTTGAAAATGTCTTAATAGAATTGAATATTGAAAATGACGAAATCATTACTTCGGACGAGATAACCATCACAATAACTGGAGATGCGGCAATATCCAGTTTAGAGGTTTTTTTGGATAATGGGATGATTCACAAGTTTAATGCACCACCTTTTATCATAAAGATTGAGACAGAGACATTGGAGGACGGGGAGCATAGTTTAAAAGTTGATGCCTATGCTGAAGGCAAAATAATAGGGACCAAGACAATGTTGGTCAAAATTGATAATGAAGGTCCAATTTTTGTTTTGGATGATATCTCCGAAAATGAGATTATTTGTGAGGAAGTGCAATTACATCCAAGTATAACAGATCTGGCTTCAAATGTTGAACTACTTCAGGTCTATATCGATGATTTGCTATTGTTGGAAAAGCAAAGTACAACCGATTTTTCTTTTTTATTGAACCCAAGAAAGCTTCCCACAGGTATAGGAAACCTTAAATTTATAATGGAGGACACTTCAGGTAATATTACCAAAGATTCTGTTGCAATCAATGTTGCAGACCAGTTCTTTCGAATTAGCTTTCCTAATGATTTTATGAGGAAGAATATAGAGAAGGTACATGTGTTAATTTCAGATAAGGACGGAAATTATATCGACAGTAAAACACACGAGTCTGGCGAAATCGAGACATTGTCATTCTGCTCCATGGAAGAAATGAATCCTGCTACGGAGTTTACAATTTCCTTTATTGAGGACTTTGATAATACCATATTCAACTTTTACGTATACAATAATCTAACATTGAACATGGTTGGTGAAGAAATCACCTTAAATCAAAAGTCCGGGGGGTTGTCCCCAGCAATACTGAATATCGAAGTGCCCTTTTTTGAGGAAGGATACCAAATGAGGGCTTCGGGTCCATGGAATTCGCTTATCTATACCGGCGATGAATTTTCGGGTCATGTCTCAAGAGAGTTCAGTAATGATTTGGCAACAAACAAAACATTTATCAGTTACTTTAATTCAAACATCGAAAACAGTTATCAATGGGCCTTTATCAGCGATTTACAATACAGAACATCCTTGCTGGAGGAAGATTTTTCAAGTGATGATGTGGAAATAAATAGCTTTGATCTCAATCGAACGTATCAAAGTACGCTGATCAAAATTACTGGATACGAAAATGAAGCTATGTACCGAGCCAGAAGCGGCCATTTGCTATACGCAGATTATCTCAGACCAAGTGGCTCATTTACCAACGAATATATTTATCCAAATATGTTTGAGTATACTACCTATTGGGGTCAATTGTTGAACTATACCTTCGAAGGCTCCGGAACCATACCGTCCACGATTACCGTACCCACTGCATCTGTAGATTATAGCTTCTCCAATGAACAACTAAGCTTTACCGGGTTGCCTAATTTTGAAGTTGGTCGTCTGCGGTTAGTGGGTACAAGTTCTGGTACTGGATTGCTTACACCTGAAAACCCATCAGTTAGAATGGAATTTGTTTTTGATGGCCAAAATACGAATCCGACGATACCCGAAGTACCTGAAGGACTCTTTCCAGAAGCAGTAACGGAGATGTTTGCAAATAAATATTTCGAAATAACACAAGGGGCGGCAGAAAACTACTCGGCCTTTACTTCCTATCAAGAATATATTCAAAACGTATTGGTTCCGTCCGTTCCTTTTTACATAGCATCACCTTTTAAAGAGCGTGTGTTTAAGTCTCAGGGACCACAATGGTTGCCAGCTAATGAATTTCCATTTTAAATTTGAGGTTCTGATTATTGTCGGGAATAATTGATTTTGATACTGCTAAATCCACCAAGGCTATCGTATCCGCACCAAATACTTCCCCAGTCAAAATTTCGTTTAGCCCCAACCTCTTTTTGAAGCCAAGCTTTGCAATGTTCAAGATGTTTTATTTCTTCTTCGTAGCTCCAATCGGCCCAATTTTCTTTGAATTCGAAGGGGACAGGGCTGATAAAAATCTCTATAATGAGCAATTTGTCGTTGTTGAAGCGTAACCGTAAAATAAAGTAATCGTCATCAACCACCACATTCCGAAAAGTTATTTTTTGTTCTTGAGCACCTTCCGTTCCAACGAATTCAGGACTTTCTTTGCCAATTGTCCATCTTTTTGCCATGTCAAAACTGATATGGGTGCCAAATGCTATGCCTTTGCCAATAACTAAGGTTCCGGTGTTTTCGTCAAGCATTACTTCGAATTTTATAGATAGTTCAACCGAAGTTCTACAATTTTTAGAATACCACTTACCTAAAATTGATGAATGTCCCTTTTGGGTTGATGGATTTAGAACATTTGTAATAAGAAAGTTATTCAAACAAACGTGTTGGATATAAGGTTCTATGATTATTCCGAATCTATGCGATAAAAGTGTTGGTCACGTAACAATTCAGGATTTGGATTTACAAAAGTAGCATTCAAAAACCCATTGTAGTCATATTCATTCAGGTGAAAAAAGCTACTTTCATAATTCAATCCTTCTATATCCATTTTTGGGTAAGTTGTTAAAATTTCGTCTGGTAATTTAAATTCAAAAGTGTAGTAAAATTTACCTTGATTTATAGACCAACTTGTTTCTATGTAATCAACATTACGTTCACCGGAACTTACCCTCCAAGAGTGAATTTGTCTTGAGAACTGATGATGAGAAACCCCATTGTAAGTAAAACTATCAACGGAATTATCAATAACTTCAACATTCCAGTTTTCCTTACCGCTCATTGGTATACCTAACGGAGCTTCACCATACTTTTTAAAGTTAAAGTTGAATCTATCCTTTGAATATGTAAATGAGGTAATGTATTTGTTGAAAGTATTCAGATATCCAAGTTTTATGTGTTCAGTAGTTATTTTATCATTTTCGAACGGAAGTAACATGCCTAAAATATATCCACCGCCCTCATCAAAATCTTGATCTTCCTCAAATCCATATACAGATACAAAGAATTCTCCTCCTTCAGGTACTGAGGCCAACACTGTATTATCAAAAGATTGCAGCTGAGTTCCATCAAATGTTATATTATCTCCATTGTTTAAGTTATTCATAAATAGATAATTGACCTCACCGTAGATGTCATAAACAGAAAATAAGTACCTATTTTCCTCGAATAGAGGAATGTTTTCAAAGAAAATACTGGTCAAATTGTTGTTCGAGGTTGTACTTGAACCACCAGAAAGTGCGGATCCATGTTTATTGGAGATCATCCAGGAGCCGGGTAGAACCAAATCGTTGGCATTAATCGATATTTCTCCTATGGAGTCCCCTCTTGAGTCAACATAGTTATTATATTGATTATCAAGTTGCCAAACTTCATCTGATTTTACAAAAGCATAGCTAGTGATTCGATAATAGATATTCCCATTATAATTGGAAACATTGACTAAGCTTAGATTGTGTTCCAATAGTGTTGAGGAAGCTTGTTTAGTAAAGCTGGTTGTTTTTCCATTTTCCAACTGGCCATAATCTAAGATGTTTCCATTGTTTACATCGTGGCTTACTACCCAGCCTTCATTTCCAGAACTAAAGTAATCGTCGTCGACTTTGATTGTAAAATAAACAACTTCCTCTTCTTCAGGTATCTCTTCTTTTGGTTCTTCTTGATTTGGGTTTTCAGAATTTGGTTCCGGGTTCTCAGTCGAACCTTTGGAGCATGAAAAAAGAATGAATAAAATCGTAAAGTAAAAAAAGAATAGCTTTTTCATGTTAGTTTTTATGAGAATTTAAAATATCAATTAACTACAATATAAAGGAAAAGACTTAGTTAAAACGTAAGCTTTGTCCGTCAAGAAGAATTCTTCTTCCTTATCGATTAAACCAATACGTAAACTTGAGCGTCAGCGACCATAAATTACCTTCCAGTGGTGATAATTGTTCGTTGTTGTTGAAGACCAAAAATAAATCTGAAGCGGGAGCGTAGCGCCATTGGAGTCTGGAATTGATGCCAAAATTATTGACCTGTTCATTGTACTGGAAAAGGGTGTTCCAAAACAATTTATTGGTAAAAGTTATATCCGCTTCAGTGCCCACAAGCCAAAAATCGGTGGTGTACCATGGTTCGGGCAGATCAAGATTATTATAGCTGAGGACAGCTCCCAAGCTCACATAGGGCTGAAAACGATACCCGAGTTCCGCATTCAGGTTGGTTCGGTATCCCCCAGAAAAATAACGGCCCAATCTGGTCGTCAGATTATAGGTGAACAAACTTTTGGGACGTGAACTGTATTGAAGATAAACCCCGTTCCAATGGTGGCGGGTCCCTGCGGCCAATTCCTCTTTTCCTGTGTTAGTGGGGTCAAACGGGGCCAAAAGCTGCACATATTCGTTAAAAACATCCACTCCCAACGAGCTGCGGTCCATAAAATTTACCGTATACCCTAAAATGGACACGTAGTCAGTGGAGTTCATACTTGGGTCAAAATAATAGAAGCCCGTGTACTGGGGACCATGGCTCACCACCTTTTCGCTGTTGGGCAAAAATAGATGCCCTACGGAACCTTCCAGTTTAATGTAATTGTTCCGGGGAACAAAACCTACTTCCGAAGTGAAGTCCTCGGAGATATACTCCTGCTGCACGCGCCAGTTCCATTTACGACTACTGTATTCCAAATGGGCACCTTGGGCAAAACCGTTATAGGTAGAATCAGGACCGAACGATTTCAGCATAAATACCTTACCATTATATTGATTGTCGGCAGAGGCCAAGTTGTATTCCAGTCCAAGGTTCCTATTGAATTTGGTGTATTGTGTTTGAAGACTATCGGTCAAGGAATTGTAATCCAAAGACTCCTTGTTCACGAACATCAAACCAATGTTGGAGCGAGAGAACACCTTTTGTTGCAGGGAGAGTACTGCAAAGTTTTGACCGGGCAACCCCGTTTCATCGACCTTGTTGGTCTGCATGTCCATCATGCCCAAACGGAGGTTGCGGTTGAGGTTTCCGCTCACACGGGCACCTGCAATAATGGGCACGCCCAAGCCTATTCTACGCGAGAAGAATGGACGGATGTTGTCATACCCAAAACTGGCAAAGAGGTCAGCGTTTTCAAGGAAAAACTGGCGCCTTTCAGGAAAAAATAGTTCAAAACGGGTCAAATTGGCCACTTGACGGTCGGCTTCCACCTGCGAAAAATCCGGATTTATGGTCAGGTCCAAATTAAGTGAAGAAGTGAGTCCAAGTTTTACGTCCCCACCTACCTTAAATTCATTATCGTACGTAATATCCTCGATGCTAGAATTGCCTACTGTTCCCAGTACGTAGGGGATTATGGAGTAATTGAGCCCTTGCTTTGGTGGCGGATTGTCCCAGACCATCGTGCCCGTATAGGCCAAAGAAGCTGTAGGGAATTGTCGTGGAATGGGTGTCCAGCTCGATTTTTCGTTGGTGCTCAAATCCAGTCTGGAAAAGTTGACGCCCCATTCGGTCACGTCTTTTTCATAACGGATGGATTTAAAGGGAATGGCCATTTCCACCACCCACTTATCCTCATGATTTTGAACTTCTGAAACCCATTTGCTGTCCCAGTTAAGGTCAATACTGCCACCGTTGGACATGGTGCCATCCCATTGGGCGCCATAGGCATTTGCGCCAAAGCTAAATCCTGTGGTCTGGTTGTTGAATGGGTCCATGAACAACAAAAAATTATCGTTGCCCCCAAAGGAGAAGTCTCTGCGGAGCGATTCTACCACATAGGTATTGCCGGGAGTCTTAAAAAAGGTAGCCAGCAGATAGAGTTGTTTGTCATCGTATGCCATTTTTACTTCGGATGGCTGAGTGGCCTTGCGGTCGTCCATAGGCAATACCATAAAAAAGTCCTTGGCGGGTTCGGCTTTTTGCCATGTTTCCTCGTTGCCAATACCATCAATGGTGAAGGTTTCGCTAGTATGAAACAGATGAATCTTGAAATCTGCATTTTTCTTTTGTGCATGTATAAACACACAAAAGAAGATGGCCAATGCCATGAACACGGGGGTAAGGTTGGTTCGGTTGATCATTGTTTGTTTAGTAGAGTAAATGTAATAATTTACTTTGTTTTTTAACAATGAATTAAAATTATGACACTTAGGATGTCAAATATTAGGATTATGCAATAATCTTTACTTTGCCTAGCCGAGTTAATGGTCGTTTAAGGTTCGGTTTTATTTATCAATGGTTTGTTCAATAAGTTCACCGATTTCTTTTATAAGTGCCTTCTTGGATTTGTTTTCATTGACTATCGCAAAATCTGTATCAAAATTTCTTTCCCGTACTTTCTTATTGATGAACTCATTTAAACTTTTTTGGTTTGAATTTTTTCAAGGCCATTACCATGAACGATAGATAGTTGAAGCCTTTCCAGCTCTCAATGGTCGTATCGAACCTGTTGAGCAGTGACCTGAAACT
>NZ_JAFLNL010000019.1 GCF_017313785.1 Flagellimonas aurea | reverse complement strand
CTGCGCTTGTGTATGTCGATGCCAATGAATAACTTGGGTGGGGCAGTTTGTTGTGTTTTCATATCTTTTGATTTTGGTGAATCTTAAAGATACTCGACAGACTGCTTTTACATAGATGCTATAAGTAATTGCTTGTTCTCGCCTACTTCTAAAAATCCTCGCGGATTTTCAGTTTGGTGTGTACTTGCAAGGTTAAGTACTAAACCACGCAACTACTCATAGCCGAGACCGTTGTGCGTCATATTGAAAAATGAATTGGATATTTCAAAATACAGGTTTAATAAATCACTACAATCCTAAAATTCATAGTGGAAATCAACCAATTCGAGTATTGCACCATATGAATTTATGGATGTTTCAAAATACTCATCCAAATTTTCCAAATGAGTTAGCTATTGCATTCGATAAAAATGGACTTTCAAAAACAATAGATATTGTATTTGGAGAAAATAAGGTTCAAGGTCCATTTATAAGAGTTCAAAATAAAAGAATAGTTCTACAGGAAAGTTTTTTATCTTATTTATGGTGTGTAATACATTCTATCTATGTTATATATATTCTTAAAATTGAACAACCAAAAATAAATCAACGAACAGGAAAAGAGGTTTACCCAAAAAACGAAGAGGATTTAGAAAAAGCAGAGGAATTATTTAACTACGCTAAATCATTAATTGTAGCATACTCTGAATGGAATAAAAACTCCCAACCTAATCCAGAACTTTATCTTGCTCAAAAAAGAGATTTAATTGAACAACCCAACTGTTTTTATACAGAAGCAGTAAAATTTATTCTCTGCCACGAGTATACTCATGGAATAAAGCATTTGGAAATTCTAAATTCAGGAAGTGAAATTGAACTTTCAGGATACATAAACTTTGAGAGAGAAGCCGACTCTGATGCAATTGACCTAATGCTTAAAGGAGTCTTTCCAAATAAGATTAACGAGCTTCCGATACAAATAGGGATAGTTGTCGGACTTCTATCAATGTTTTATTTTAAGGCAACGACAGATGCCAAAAAGCATCCTAAAACAGAGGATAGATTAGTAGATGCAATTGAACAAATGGAATTACCAGATAATCACGATGTATGGGGAATTGCATTAGTAGGATTGAGACTTTGGGATGAACAATTTGGGCTGGACTTTAAATGGACAATTGAGAAAACAGACAAAGAACAGTTTTATGACTTAATTAAACAGATAAAAGAATAAATACGCCGCACAACATTGGCTATAAACAATTGGGGCGAAAGTGATAAAAACAAAGTATAAACATAAAACAAAGGTCGGTGCTAAACCGAAAAGTTAGGCGTAAAATCCCCAACTGTTCATAGCCGAGACCGTTAGCTTTAATTATGAAAAAATGTCGTCTTTGCTTACAAGAAAAGAAATTGATTAAAGCTCATATCATTCCCGACTTTATGTACAGCGGAATGAAAGCGGAGGACGATAAAAATATTTTTTATGAAGTAACTTATAACTTAGACAACAATCAGAGTAAGCCGAGAAAAATACAAACTGGCGACTTTGACAAAAATATACTTTGTGAGGACTGCGATAATAGAATAATTGGTGCGAATTATGAGAAATACGCACAACTATCAATGTATGGAAAAAATATTGACCCAGAAATTGCACCAATCTGTAAAAATTATCAAAATCCAAATGACGGAGCTGAATACTCAATCTGTACAAATATTGATTATGGTAAAATGAAACTCTTTTTGCTGTCTATTTTGTGGAGAGCATCAATAACTGATAGAAAAACATTTAAAGATGTTGATTTAGGAAAAAAACACGAAGAACGACTGAGAAAATTAATTTACGAAAACATTGTTCCTGATGAGGCTGAATATCCAATTATGATGACCTCGTTTATGCGAACTGACCATAGCCTGAAAAACTTAATTGGACAACCAAAAAGAGTGAGATTTAAAGATGGACTTAATGGTTATGTTTTTCTAATAGATAGTATTCAATTTATGTTTTACGTTAACTCGACAAATCACAAATTACCTGAATATTTGGAAAGGACAATGCTAAAGGAAAAGGGAGAAATGACTATTCTTCATTTACCGAATGGAAAAGAATTGGAATTTTTAAAAGCAATATTGAATAAATAACTAAAGCTAACAGATGGCTATAAGTAATTGCTTGTTCTCGCCTACTTCTGAAAATCCGTGAGGATTTTCAGTTTGGTGTGTACTTGTAAAGTTAAGTGCTAACCCACGCAACTACTCATGGGAGACCGTTGGCATTCATTTTAAAAAAAGACACGACTAAAATATGGACTTTTACAGGAAAACAACTTTAGGCCTTTTTGATAGTTCACAAAAATCATTTGAAATACCAGTATATCAAAGAGCCTATTCTTGGGAGAAAGATCAGTGGCAAACTTTTCTTAACGACTTGTTGGAACAAATTGAAGGAGAGAATAACTACTTCTATGGAAATATCCTTTTAGAAACTGTCAAGAAAGATGTTAAGTATGAAATTATTGACGGACAACAGAGATTAACTACTTTGACCATTTTCATACGCTCGATTCTGAACATATTGAAAAAGCGAGAAAAAGAACTCGAAGATTTCGACTTTCAAACTAAAGAAAACATCTTCCTTAAAAACGGTGGGAATATAAAATTACGCCCAGTCGAATATGATAGGGCTTGCTTTGATTCATTAATTATTGACAATCAAAAGAAATTTGAAATAAATACACCTTCTCAAGTAAGAATAAAGGAGGCAAAAACCTTTTTTGTCACAGAATTGGAAAAGTTGAAGACAGATGTTTTGCTACGAGTTCTTACAAAAATTGAAACGACTGACTTAACAATTATCGAACTAGAGGGAAAAAAGGATTCTGCGTTAATGTTTGAATTGGAGAATAATAGAGGTAAAGATTTGACAAATATGGAAAAAATCAAATCTTACTTTATGTATCAAATGTACGTTTACAGCGACCCTGAAGAAACAGAATCAAATATTGAAAATGTATCAAATATCTTCAAGCTGATTTATTTAATAATCAATGATTTCAAAAAACTCAACGAAGATAGTGTGCTAATCTATCACAACAACGCTTATATCAAAGGCTATAATTACAGGACATTAGAAGATGTTAAAGAAGTTTTCAAGAAATCAGAAGACAAAATAGATTGGATTAAAAAATACATTTCTGAACTTCATACTTCCTTCTCAAATATGAAGAAGTTTGAAAATTCAGATAATTTTTATGCTAAAAAGCTTTCTAAAATAAATGCACCTGCCTTTATCTACCCTTTTGTAATCAGAGGATACAAATACTTTGGAGATGATAGTAAGAAACTGAATACACTGTTTAATATACTTGAAGTCTTGACCTTTCGTGCAAGATTGATAAATAGCAGAGCCAACATTCAAGAGCGTTTAAATTCAATTCTTCTCAATTTTAAAGGAGATTTAATAAATCTAAAAAGAGAGATTAAAAGCAAATTGAATGAATCTTGGTATTGGAGTGATACAAACACAAAAAACTATCTGAATGGTGGAATGTACGGAAATAAGGTTTTGAACTATTTGCTTTGGGAGTATGAAAATTCAATTCAGAATAAAGGTTATAGTATCAAAAACTTTAGCTTAGATAATGAACAAATAGAACATATTTCACCACAAACACCAACAGACGGAGAACCAATAGCAACAGGCTACGACCTGAATGAAGACCGTGAATATTCCGAAGATTTTGTATCCAAGCACTTAAACAGCTTGGGAAATCTAATGTTAATCTCAGGCTCACATAATGCTTCAATTGGAAATAAGGCATTTAAAGATAAACTTGACTCATATAAAGCAAATCCTCTTTTAAATCAACAAGCAGAGATTAAAGATTTTGCCACTTCTGAAAATGAAGCGGTGTCCTGGAAAACAGATTCAATTGAAAAACGACATAAAAAAATAGTAGATTTTGCAATCCAAAAATGGAGTTTTGATAAAGTCGAAACAACATATCTAGAAAAAGAATTAATCGAGGACGAAAAAAAATAACGAAATTCCAACAAAGTGTATAAGCAATAGCGGGTTTACTGCTAAATCAAAGGTCTACACTTTTATTAAAAGCCATTACCAGACTGAAAGTGAGGTGTTTTTTAATCCGCTACTGCTCATACACTAGACCGTTGGTAGTCATTGGAAAATTGACTCACTAAAGTCAAAAGTTGAATAGATAAAATATGAGGAAAATAATTGGATCATAAATAAAAGCGCATTTAGCTGAATAAATTGATTATTACCAACAAAAGCTTGTCATAATTTGCTAAAGGAATATTCCATAACTGACATTATAATATCCAATCCCAAAAGGAAAATGTTCTACATCGGGACTTTTGAGGGAACGGAAGACCCTGACATTGCATGGCCTCACAGACACGATTTTTATTCCTTGGTTTGGTTCACAAAGAGTTCAGGAATCAATGTAATCGACTTTGAGGAATATGAAATCAAGCACAACAGATTGTTTTTGATGCGACCCAAACAGGTCCATAATTGGTCCTATTCAAAAAACTCGAATGGCTATATTGCCGTTTTTGACAAGCACCTTCTAAAAGAACTGACCATGGATTTTGTGGACAGGCCCTTTTTTGACCTATCCGATAAAAACACCCGGCTTCTAAAGCCATTGTTTGCGAACCTCATTGAAGAGTCCACACAAAATGACCTATTGGGAGAAAAAACCATCGTTCAGGGAATTTCATATGTGTTGCTTCTACTAAAAAGATGGTCAAACATAAACCCTCACAACAAAGCGGTTAAATCAAAAGACATTCTAAAGTTTTCAAGGTTGGTTACAAACACCATTTCCGAGAACCTATCCGTATATGACTATGCCTCAAAATTGAATTTGACCGTTGACAAGCTCAATGCGATATGCAAAGAGAGTTACGGACAAAGTCCAAAAACAATCATCCTGGAAAAGAAAATTACCGAAGCCAAACGATTGCTTTATTTTACGGATCTATCGGTAAAGGAAATTGCTTTTCGATTGGGATTCGAGGACAGTTCCTATTTTTCAAGAATATTCAAACAGAAGACAAACCTATCGCCCTCCGAATTCAAAAGTACCTGAAATCCCGGTAAAAGTCCTACAGCCATACTTCTTTCCGGCATTAGTTTTGCCTAAAAACAAAATGAAGTATTCATCGATTATCATATTCACTTTGGGCATTGCCATAAGTGGATATGGGCAAACAGAAAATCAGATAAAAATGGACAATACACAAACGGAAAGATTTGAAAGAGGCTGGGAAAAATTAAATGAAATAGATGGAGAAGCTGGCGTGAAAGTCATCGAAAGTTTAAAGGATATTTCACCGGACTTGGGAAAATACACTATTGAATACCCATTTGGAGATGTGTACAGCAGGAAAATTTTGGACAACCGGACTAAAGAAATTGCAGTCGTGGCCGCATTGACAGCGATGGGAAATGCAAGGCCACAATTAAAAGTCCATATCAACGCGGCTTTGAATGTCGGGGTTACGGAAGAAGAACTGTCCGAAATTATGATCTTAATGTCCGTGTATGCTGGGTTCCCTTCTGCATTAAATGGAACTTCTGCCTTGAAGGAGGTCATGGAAGAAAGAAAAACGGAAAAATAGAGATATCCTAATATAAGCATTGACGGGAAGTTACTTAATTCTTAAGTTTTCCGTTTTTTGCCAATACCTTTTGTCCCCTTGACTATTTGGTCTTAACCATTGCCCAAGAAGTTTGTCTGGGGTCGGGTTTCAGCGGTTGTTTTTTAGTGGCCATAACCTCTAAACTGTAATGCCCAAACTCCTCGGTCACCGTTCCATAACAGGCATAGATACCCTTACCGTGAATGGGTGTTTGGTCCATGGCCTGCGGAAAGTGGACACAATCAAAGAATTCCCCGTTCAGGTCGAGCATGGTGGTAAAGCGCATGATTTCCCCTTTGGAGGTGGTATTGGTTCGGGTATGCACCATGGCCCCATAGACCAGTATCTTTCTGTTCAAATGGCCCGGAAAATCCCTGTAAACCAGTCGGCTTTTCGGCTCCCCGTCCATGAGCTCATAATACCCGCACAAGGGGAAACCCAATAGTTCCAATTGGTCGTATGCATCCTCAACGGGGTGGGAGGGCAACTGGGGCAGCTTGAAATTCCGGTGTCGGGGCTTGAACAATAGGTTTTGGCGTGTGCGTTTCCCATAGGCCCGGGTCTTGAACACGGCCTGCCAGAGTACTTCCTTTTTTGGGATGCCAAAACAACGGAAGGTATCGATACGCACCAGTATGGAGAGCTGTTCGATGGAAATGGGCACCCGGTCGATAAAATCATCAAAGTCCCGGAACTTGCCATGGAGCTGCCTTTCGGTCAGCAACCGCTGGATGACAGGCCGTTCGAGGTCCCTCAGGTTTCCAAGCCCAAGGTAGATGTTACGGCCATGGATGACATTGATATGGTCGCTGAGGTTGATACAGGGTGGAAGGATGGAAGCCCCCCACATTTTGGCCTCATGGACATAGAGTTCCATATCGTAAAAGCCACCGCCATTGTTGAGCACGGCCACCATGAATTCCAGGGGAAAATAACACTTTAGGTAAAGACTTTGGTAGCTTTCCACCGCATAGGAGGCGGAATGCCCCTTGGCAAAGGCATAGCCCGCAAAACTCTCGATCTGCTCCCAGACCATGTTGGTTAAAGCGGCATCGTGGCCCCTTTCCTCACAGTTGGCAAAAAACTTGGTCCTGACGGCCTGGAATTCCTCCCGGGACCGGAACTTACCGCTCATACCCCTGCGCAGGACATCGGCCTCTCCCAAATCCAGCCCAGCGAACAGGTGGGCCACTTTCAGCACATCTTCCTGATAGACCATAATGCCATGGGTCTCTGGCATGATCTCCAGGAGAATGGGATTGGCCTGTTTCCGCCTTTGTGGATCTTGTTCCCTACGGATATACTCGTCCTTCATCCCTGAGGAGGAGACGCCGGGGCGGATGACGGAACTGGCGGCCACCAGTCCCAGGTAGTCATGGGTGCCCAGTTTTTTCATCAGGCCCCGCATGGCCGGAGATTCCACATAATAGGCCCCGATGGCCCGACCCTGACTCAGTAGACGATTGATGTTGGGATCCCGTTTGAGACGTTCCACATCCTTGATGTCCCACAGTTCCGCTTCGTGCTGGTTCTCCCGGATGATCGAGATGGCCTCCTTGATCTTGGCCAGTCCGCGTTGTCCCAGGATATCGAACTTGAAAATTCCCACATCCTCGGCAATGATCATATCGAACTGTACCGTCGGAAAACCTTTGGGCGGTAGGGTAGTGGCCGAATAATAGTGTTCGGACCGGTCCAATATCAATATCCCTGACGAATGCACGCTGACGTAGTTGGGCATCCCATGGATATAGGTGGCGTATTTCAAAACCAGTTTGGAGAGCTCATCCAGGCCGTCGTGTTGGATACGGTTCGAGACCAGCTTGTCGATTTCTTCCTTGGGCAGCCCGAACACCTTGCCCAGTTCCCGGACGGCGGCCCTATACTTAAAGGTGTTATAGGTTCCCAGCAGGGCCACATGGTCAAAACGCTTAAAGATATACCCGGTCACATCGTCCCGGTCCCAGGTCGAAAAGTCAATATCAAAATCCGGGGGCGAGGCCCGAAAGGGGTTGATGAACCGTTCGAAATACAGGTCCAGTTCAATAGGATCCACATCGGTGATGCCGATCAGATAGGCCACCAGGCTATTGGCTCCGCTTCCCCTTCCCACATAGGGATAGTCCCTGGACCGGGCATAGGAAACTATGTCGTGGTTGATCAGGAAATAGGATACGAAGTCCAGTTTCCGGATGGTTTCCAGTTCCCGTTCCATCCGTTGCCTGACAGTGTCGGAAGAGTTGGCATAACGCCTGGGCAGCCCTGCTTCGGCGAGTTTCCGCAATTTTTGGTAATCGGCTTCTTTCGATTCCAGGAAGCGGGATTGGTTCTGGGAGACCCTGTCCTTCCCGAACCCGAAATCAAGGGTACATTCCTCCAGCAATTTTCGGGTATTGGCCAGGATATGGGGAAAGTCGGCCAACAGGCTTTCCACCTCCGAAATGGGCCGCATGGTATCGTCGGGGCTGCCCTGTTCCGATTGGGGCAGTTTACTGAGCAGGGTATTCAGCCCGATGGCCCTGAGCAGCCGGTGGGTATTGAAATCCTTTTTGTTCCTGAAGGTAATGGGTTGCAAGAGCACCAGTTTATCGTGCTCATTCCGGTAATGGGAAAAGCGCAGTTTGCGGAGTTCCCCCAGGGATACCCCGATGAATTCACGTTCCCGGAACCGGGAGCGCTCTTCTTTCAGCACCTTTTCAAATGGGTAAATAATATAGGCATTGGCAAAGGCGGGTGCATCGGTGGTTATGGATTTTCCCGAATGCAGGTGCCCGGACAGAAAGGCATTGAGTTCCCGAAACCCTTCATGGTTTTGGGCCAGTGCGACAAACTGCTGCTGGTTGCCGTTGCGGAAATCGATGCCCACCACGGGCTTAATGCCCTGCATCCGGGCCAGGCGCACGAAGTTCATGGCCGCGGAGGTATTGTTGATGTCGGTCAATGCCAATGCGCGGACCCCATGGGCTTCGGCCAGGGCCAAGAGTTCCCCTTCGGAAAAGGTTCCGTAGTTCAGGGAGTAATATGTATGGCAGTTCAGGTACATTATTGCTGTCTATGGGCCAATAAAATAGGGGGCTTTCCATCAAAGGGGTTCCCGCCCCTTCCAATGGTACGGGCACCCAGGGCCGAGCCCCGCATCAGGGCGGATTCCCCGAAGCGGTTGCGGATCTTGTCCATGGCCTGATAGAGGTCCAGGCGCTTGTCGCTGTCCTCGAACAGGTCTATCTGGTAATGCCCGCCCACGATATGGCTGTAGTTGACCCCGACCAGACGGATGAGCATCCTGCGCTGGTACAGGGAATGGAACAATTCCCTCACCAGAGGGATAAGGATGTGGTCGGCACTGGTATAGGGAATGCGTTTCTGTTTGGTATAGGTCTGGAAATCACTGTACCGGATTTTCACGCTGACACAGCCCGTCATCTTATCGGCCCGCCGTAATTGATAGGCCAGGTTCTCGGCCATGGCCACCAGTGTGGTCTCCAGTTTGTCCATGTCGATGGTGTCCTTGCCGTAGGTACGTTCGGAAGAAATGGACTTTCGCTCATGGAAGGGGATAAGGGGCGGATTGTCCAGCCCCTGGGCCCGCATCCAGATGGTACGTCCGTGTGCACCAAAGCCGCTTTCCAGCATTTCCAGGGGCAGTTCCTGAAGGGTACGGATGGTGGTGACCCCCATATTGGACAACAGACCATAAGTCTTTTCCCCAACAGAGGGCAGTTTCCGGATGGAGAGCGGGGCCAGGAACTCCTTTTCATACCCGAGATCGATCATCATCTGGTTATTGGGCTTGGCCTCGCCGGTGGCCACTTTGGAGACCACCTTGTTCTTGGAAAGCCCGAAGGAAATGGGAAGCCCGGTTTCCTTTAATATCCGCTGACGCAGTTCCGAAGCATATTTATAGCACCCGAAAAAACGGTCCATGCCCGAAAGGTCGGCATAGAACTCGTCCACGCTTGCCTTTTCAAAAATGGGCACACTTTCTTTGATGATCTCCGTTACATTATCCGAAAACTTCATATACGTACCTGCATTGCCCTTGATGATCGTGGCCTCCGGACAGAGCCTACGGGCCACCTTCATGGACATGCCCGAATGCACCCCGAAGCGCCGGGTCTCATAGCTGCATGCCGCGACAACTCCCCGGTCGCCAAGGCCACCGACAAGCAGGGGCCGTTTCATCAAACGGGTGTCCAGCAGTCGTTCACAGGACACGAAAAAGGTGTCCAGATCCATATGGAGAATTGTAGTGCTCATCATTAAAAATTGGATATATTCCAAGTAATTGGAAAATGTCCAAAATTACAAAAGAAGAGCCGTTGTTTCCAAACTTTAACAAATTTCATTATCTTAAAGGTGATAAAGCGGATGACCTATGTGCTATTCCACCAGACAGACCAGGGAACGTAAGGAACTGGAAAAGCTATTGTCGGTCAAGGCCATGTACGGAGATCTTGATACCGATTTGGAGCTCATTTATTTTCATGCCAATGGATGGAGCCATCCCGTGATGTGGACCATTGGGCAGGAAGATCCGGACAATATGCTACCGGCCATGTGGGGCATTATGCCGCCGAGGGAGAACCAGCGGGATTACAAGGCATATTTCAGTAACCCCAAGACCTTTGGTGGGTTGAATGCTAAATCCGAAAAACTCTTCGACCATTTTATCTATCGGTATTGCTGGGAGAGCCAACGCTGCATAATACCTGTGGATGGTTTTTTTGAACCCCACAATACCCATGTAAAGGTCAAGGGCAAGGATTTCAAGGTGCCGTTTTATTTCCGGCGCAGGAACGGGGATCCATTGTGCCTGGCAGGCATCTATAGCAATACTGCGGATGGTAGAAGGACCTTTGCGGTGCTCACCAAGGTCGCAACCCCTAAGTTTGAAGAGATCCATAACGAAAAGAAAAGACGTCCCGTGATCATCGACGAGGAAAATCTCGAATCCTGGCTATACCCCGGTAACACGGAATCCGATGTACAGGACATTATGGAGGACGACCTTTGGGAAGGGGCACTGGAAGCTTACCCGGTAACACGCGATCTGTACAGCAGAAGTGTGGATTCCAACTATCCGGGAATAATTGAAATGGTGGACTACCCGGAGGTATCCATTGCGTACTGAGAAAGAAAACCCTGATGGGAAAGCGAAAGAAGAAATATCCGGAGATTACCAGAGGCCAGTTTTTTAAGGTGGACGGGGAATTTTATGAGATCATCGATATCAAGGTCATTTCGGTGGAATCGCCGACAAAGTTCATGACCATGCTATATTTCAGGAGTAAAGATACTGACAGTGAGAAACCATTCTTCAGTGAACAGGTCGAAACGGTCCTTTCAGACCCTGCTTTCGAACGGGCTGTCATCTGGAACCACGCAAAACTCAGGGAATGGTGCCAACAGGTCCCGGGAGGGGTCAGCACCCGCCTACAGAATGTTCTATGGCGTATTTGCAATGAGGAGGATGAAATATCTCCCTTTATGTTGACCAAAGAAGAGTTTCTGGCCATAGAGAACGCCGGGGAAAAAACATGGAAGGAATTCGAAAGGGTCAAAAGACTCTGCCCGGAAGCTTCCGTTAAATAATATAGGGTGGATTAAGCTTTTCTTGATCATTGTAAAGCATTAAGATTAGATTTGGTCCAAAGGGAAAGTTTCAACTCTGCATATTAAAGAGTTTTTTATTCGTTTATTGGTATATTTCAATGTACCCAAATTTCTCCTCCGGTAGAGACATACGGTGCCAGGCGTTTCTAACCGTGGGATTTCTAAATCTCTACAAATTGGTTGATATGGAAGAAAAAAAAACGGTCGCCGAACTGACCATACATTACAAAAGGCAACGCTTGATGAGTTTGCTTTTTGATTCCACGGAAACGGCCGATGCTATTGTAGAATTATTGAGTGGACATCTCAACGAAAAGGGCAAAAAGGAATTTTCGTTTAGCGGGGAAATCAAGACAGTCTATTCAGGGAAGGGGATTGTTGACGAACTCCACGATTGGATGGATCATAAAATAGAGCCCCAAGGCACTATCCTAGACCTTATCAAAGTACTGGATGGCTTGAATTGAGGCAATCCCAGAATCCAACGGTTCATTGAAACCACTAAAAATGTAAATATTTATTTAGTAATCTGTAAATCAACGAACCATAAAGGAAACTACAATAGTGTCTTTTATGGTGACATTGAAATTCTCAACGCCCCGTGTTTCCTGAAAATTAACTATAGTCATCAATCGTGTCGGCTCCTGTCCATTCGAGACCTTGTGCGAGGGTAAATTGTTTTTCTGCTCCGCCTTTTTCGAAAAATGTTCCAAGACTATTATGGATATAAACATCACTTTCATAGGTTATCTCGGCTAAAGAATAGGGCTTGATTGGATTCTCTTCACCACTTTTACACAATATCCATAATTTGTCTCCGTCTTTGGAGGTCGCATATCGTTCAATAATCGAACTGGTATACTGATTTCGGGAAAATACTTCTCCTGTTCTGAGGTTCGAAGCATACACAGCTATCGGATTGTCTGTGTTACTCTGTGGACAACAAGGGAATTCACTTGGTGTTTTCCAATTCTCCGCTTTTTGAACGGCATTTGGAGTCAGGGATTTGACGAACTCCAATTTCTCTTCAATAGGATCGACAGATTGATATGGCATCCTTCGGTTATAAATCCATTCACCTAAGGATCCTCCTTGCAACGGCCTGTCATTGATTGCCCAGGCCAATAGCCTTTCTTTACTTGCCCGCGCTTCCTGCATACTGACCGTACACATCCATTCATAGTTTGGCTCTCGGAACGTGTCACGGAATTTTGAAGGGTTATCAAGGAATTCTTCAATACTACAACCACAAGCTGTTTCAATTCGTCTGATGGTGATAGGATTAAGTAAAATGTTTTCCAATCTCGTTACCCAACGTAGATTTCCGGGTCGATTATTCTGTTTGTTTGTATCTATGTGGTCAACAACGTGTTCTTTTGTGGGTGGTTGTCCATGAAAGGCGGTCGCAACTATTCTATGTATGCGAACCGATGCAATTTCCAAATATCCTGTTCGCTTGTTCACTTTACCAAAGGTCCACCTGTTGTCTGTCGGTCGGGTTCGTCCCTGGTAGGAGGGATGCCGTAACACGGCTCCGTTGTCACGAACGCAGTATCTCTCTTCTTTGTAGATACATTCGCATTCTTTTTCGAAGTGATCTACATCGATCATGACATTAAATTTTTTTGGGTTCAACGAAATCAACCAGCTCAATTTTGGCACCTAGAGCAAATGCTATTTTCGATAGCACATCCAAACCAACAGAATAGCGTCCTTGTTCAATACGGCTAAGGTTAGCCGCATCTATATTTGCCATTTGTGCAAGCGCTTTTGCTTCAATGTTTTTTTCCTTTCGCAATTCTCGGATTCTTGATCCAATTCTTTCCCTTTGCTGATAAAGTAAAGTTCTTTCTTCCTCCCTGTCGCCTTTTCCTCCATTGATTCCTATACCTTCATAATAATTCATTTGTATCCAAACCCAATACTGCATACTCATACCAGTATTGTCCCCGATATTATCTTCGAAATATTTCTCAAAATAATAGGCTAACCTTTCTGCGTAATATTGTTGATTTTGTTTCGGAGTTGGAAAAAGGGTTTTCCATTCGAACGTTTCTCCATCCTGTGCAGTGACCTCAATGGTGAAATCATCTACAAATATTGCCTGTACCATAATCTTTGTTGCCGTATTTATGGTGTTGCCGCCACTTTTAAAAGTTACCAGTCAAATATAAAATTAAATCCATGAATTGGCAAATATGCCAATTGTTAAATTTAATAGATATGAATAGGAGGAATTTACTTAAACGTATTACATTCAACCAGAATGTGTCTATTAAGATAAAAGGGATTTATTGTTTATCCTTTTAAACACATCTTCTACATTATAATCAGGAGGAAGGGGTTTGAATTCTTTCTCCGCATGTGTCAAATCATAGGTCTTCCGTTGAAATTCTCTTATTTTGTCCAAATCAATCTCAGAAACAAGGATAGCATCATTTATACCCCCTTTCAATCTTAGTATATCTTGACGTGCAGATTCCACGGGTTGGGTCAATCGGGAATCCCCGAACTGGCTCGTGTTGACCTGGGCAATGAAGCAATGTAGGTCACGAGAGCAAGACTCCACTATATTTGAAAAGTAATTGGTGTCTTTATTCCATTCAACCCCAATGAGTAAATCCAATTTGCTCTTGAACAATATCCTATGCCAAACATTGGCCAATTCAAAACAGTAGTAAGGGCAGAAATATAGATTCTCCCAATTAAAAAGATCATACCTGTATTCTTTAGGGAACGCAACTTTCAAATGATTTCCTCTTATCAGGGATTCTTCGAGATGTGCGTAATGATTTTTTAATCGAAAGACGACAACGGCATCTGTCACACCCCCTATTTCGAATGGAAGAACCGTTACGATAAAATTAAATACGGTGTTCTTGATTTTGACATGTTCAAGCCCTGTAATGGTCAGAACATGGTTCTTCTCCGAATATTTGACCAAACTTGAAAGCAGGTTGATGGGGATGAAAAACTCAGGGAACAACAGGACATCGCTTTTGTCAAGCCTCACTTTCTTTAATATCTTGGCTAGCTTGTCGTAACGAGATGAATTTAAGTTTGGAATTCCACGCATGCCCGCAATAATATTCCTTTCATCTACCTTGGTATTGGCAAAGGCTATTTTGAATTTTTTTGAACTCCTCTGGTCACTTCCGACGATTATCTCCTGGGTGTTTACAATAGGGCTGTTCCTTTTTGTGGTATTTTTTCTTTTATAAAAATGTTCCTTGAAATTCTTTTCATCCAATTCATAGGAAGGAATATGATTCTGATTTATAACCTTATACCTCATAAATGCATCATCCAAATAAAAATTATCACTTTTTGATTTTTTATTATGGCTGATCCCAAAGATGTCTGTCTCCACCTTATTGTCGATTTCAATTTCCTTTTTACGGCCTTGGGCACTAATGGATTCGAATGCTACAGACATACAGCATTCCCAAAACTTCACCCTACGGGGTGATTCTTTTAGTAAAACATCATCAAGCTTATAGGTTTTAAAATCAATTCCGATCTTTGTTAGATCCTTCAACATACCCTTTTTGGATGCTTCGGTATAGGTCAACAATGGATGTATGACATAATGATGGCGCATCATATTGGAATCGCGGAACCTTCGGACCCAATGGGAATCGGGCCGTGTGGGTTCAAATCTATCGAACAGAAAAGACCAGTTACTTCGTTTTAATTGATTGAGTTTAAATTCAAAGTTTCGGGAAACCTCTTTTGTTTTCGTTAAAAAATCAAGGTTCAGGGAAAGGGATAATTCATGCGAAATATCCAAGTAATGTACAAGGGTGTCCTTTATATATCCTTCGTGTACCTTGGAAGCCAGGTTTCCATGTTTAATTTTTTCAATTTCGTCAAAACAATGCAGGAAGAATTCAACATAGTGCTTCGGTTTCTTATTGACAAGAAGTAAAGTTAAAATGCGCTCCCATAGCCTGTAAAAGGTAAGGCAGGTTTCACCCTTGAAAAAATTTACAATTTGATCGCATTCCTCATCGGAAAGATGGTTCTCATGGCGCAAAGCACTGAATATTTTATTTGAAAGAAAAACAGTCAACCCAAATCTGTTTTCCTTATAGTCCTTCAATGTCCGGATTTTACCTTCCGTACCATCATAGTAAAGATGATATGCACTTGACTTAAAGGATAAATCACTTTCATCTTCCTCAGGAAAATCCCTGAACTCACTGGTCCGTTCATCGAGTTCCTGTTTTAATCGATCAATTACCAGATGTGATTCTTTTGAATCAAAATAATGAACCAAGGATTTCTCACTTTGGCAATTGAGGGAATCGAACAAGGAGATCGTAAAAACATTTTCTAGCTTATCTTCCGATACACTGATTCTTCTGAGATCTATTATCGGATAAAAGAGCTCAAGGATAAATTCCTCAATTTTGGAGGGGGTTAGGTGCATATACGAGGAGATATCAAACTTTAGGGCTTCATTGGCCTCATTGATTTTAAAACCAGGTTTTGGGTCTGAAATAACAAATAACATATCATCTACATATCTCCCATAATAGGCAGGCTTTATGAAATCTGTAGTCTTTTCATCAAATTCACTTAGGTATGAATTAGCAAGAACATATGACGATACCAATCCAATGGGTAGAACACATTTGTTTAATTCACCATGGTCATCTACCATTTCAGAGTGAAAATTGTATGGGCTTTGATATTTCGCCGATAGTAATTTGGTATAGTTGTCATGGATCTTTAGAAATATTTCTTGGAGGTTATAAACCTCGTTCAGGGGCTTGTACTGACGTCCATCAAATAATTCTGTTCGATCGACCCTGACACTGCTAAAATAATCTTTGATGTCCAAATTGATAAAGGCCACATTTTTCCCTTTTTTTATCTGGTTTTCTGCGATTTCTACAGCATCATCCCGCCATTTTTGGTATTGGGTAAAATAAGGCTTGAACAATCCGGACCCTTGGACAATTTCGGTCTTCTCCTTATTCAGTAATAAGCGGTTGCCTAAACACTCATCTTTTAATTTTGCGTCTAAACGGACACCATACCTCATAATCCATAAAACAGAAATAATATGCAATTCAAGCGGGGCATCAATGAAAGGTGTAACTCGGTCTACTACATATTGGTCCTTAATCTTTATATTGGATATAAAATTTCTTTCATCGCTTTCAGGCCTGATTTTTTTAGGATAAAAATTGATATCTATCCTGGAAAGGAGTAAGTCGAAAAATTCAGGGTTCTCGTGGAATGAATTCAATTCATGGGCTATTCGCTCAAATTTTTCTTCAAGTGTAAATCTTGTCCTATACGAGAAAACGTCCTGTCCGATATTGTAGTGGGAGCTTGGATTTTTGAACAGGTAGTCTTTTCCAATACTTGTTTCAAATTCGACAAGTTGTAACCTAAGCGGTAAGTCGGTATTGTCGTAATAGACATATGACTTTAATTTGATATAGGCATTCTTGATTTCCTCCTTACTAAATTCCATGTTTAAATATTTGTTGGCTTAAATTTATGCTTGTTTTGTTGCTAGTTGGCAATATGATATGCTTTATGGGACACTGGATTCGATAGGTCCCATGTCGGAATGGCTATGGAGTTTGACTGAGAACCCCAGAAGTATGGATCGAATTGTTGGACTAAGGTGGTTTTCAAAAACAGGGGCAAAGTTCGCTGTGTATGCCATTGGTGTATATCGTTTTTATCGTCCTCTGAGTATTTGCGCCACATAATTCTTGTAATTGTCAAACCCGTTCTTTTCAGGGTTCTCCAAATCAATCATGGCATCAAGTCCGGAATCATAGAGCTGCCAATTGAATTTTTTCGCTAATCCGATTAACTCATAAAGTCCATGTTCTCCATGCAGCGTAAGCATAAGGTTGCTCGAATGCCCGGATGCGAAGAATGCAATGGTAAAATCAGCTCCGATGATTTCACGGTGTTTCCCATCAAATTTTGTTTGAGGAAATGAACGTTCCAAAATTCCACTAAAATCAATGGGTTCAAGCTGGTTTTCATCCAAGTCTGCAACCGATTTGATTTTCTGTTTTGAATTGAAGAGTATGATATCCCAGCTCATATATTATTCGAATTTTTCGGGTCCAAATAATTTGATTTCGCTTCCAAATCCTTTTTGCTTATCGGTCAGCTCTGTGACCCCTATGAATATGGCGTCCACTTTCATAGGATGGATATGCTTATTGACAATTAAACTGGTGACTTGGACATCATCTTCAAAGGCTACTCCCGTAAGGCCGTCCAAAACGGTTTTGGAAAGATTGTCTATGTCTACTTTGCCAAACCTGTTTTCCTTTATTGAAAATGAAAGCAGCACTTCCACCTGGGCAGGTTTTTTAATAATCCCCCTCTCCTTAAAAGCTTCGGTCGCGTATTCCGCAATGATCTTTTTTATGTCTTGTATGGAAGCCTTATCATCTTTTTTCTCATATAAATTCTTGAGCTTGGATTCATTTCCATTTTCATCAACTTCATATGCATGTAAAGGTTTATATTGGTCTTGTTTGGTTAGGATTGGTTGTCCACCAAAATAACCGAAAAGAATCTCCACTTTCGGGTTTTGATAATAGGTGATATTTTCTTTTTTCATATAGTATCAGGGTCAATATAAACATTTGAAGCTGCAAATCTTTATTCCAAGGTTGATTATGTTGTATGCCCCATATTGGGAACTCTACCAATTGCTGTGTGGTTCTTTAATTTTGAGGCCCATAGAGGTATTTTTCAAATCCCAATTCTGATATTTTCCGAATCCATTTTTTCTCATAAGTCCAATATTCAGAACCTGGATTTACATAGACTAACAAAAAGATGTCATTCCAATCGTTGTCTTTCATTCTTTCCCCGGTTATGGCAATATCCCTTAATTGTTTATTGAAAATGTTAATGAAAAGTTCTACTCGTGAAAAATCGAAATCCTGAATTTTTGGAAAACCTAATTGAGAAGCCTCAATTTCAGAATTCATAAGATCAATTACTATTTCTTTTGTCTTCGGCATCGTATCCCAATTATGAAAGTTGCTCTTGCCAATTTTTCGTATTTCTGATTTATAAGCGACGGAAACTTTGTTATAGTAATCCGTTGTTGGGCTGATAACATTACGAAAATTTGATAGGTCTACCGTTGAACAATCTTCAAAGGACAATTTCCTTAACGCACTAAATTCTTTCAAATAGTTTTCTACTCCGCTTTTAGCGTCATATTCTGGATAATGATTTTTTATTAAAGCCTGAATGGGATTAAAATGATTAAAGATAATTTCGGCTTTAAAATCCAATATTGCAGCTATGGCTAATTTCAAATCGGCAAACGTACTTTGATTTTTCGTAAGATTTTGGGATGTAAAAAGCTCAAATAGAACAGGGATTGGTAATTCAACATTAGGTTCATCTGGAAAATGGCTATAATCCTGTCCAATTTTATACCATACATTTGTGTCTGTCACAATCTTTTTCATACGCTATAAGGGGGAGTGTACTATATTAGTCTTCATACTCTTGGAGCCATTTGTCCTCATCGTATTGCAATAGGTTCTCTATATACTCTCTAAATTCAAATAATGCATTTTCAATAACTTTTGCAGGCTTTAGCGACCCATCTTTATTTCGTTGGAAACCATTTAAGTCCATGCGCTTAAACTTTGAAGTAAAACAAATCGTGCTGCTATTTTTGTTATACTCCATTAATATTTTATTTTCCTTGCTGTCAATTTTATAGTTGAAAACTATTTCTTCCTCTTTATGATTTTCGATTATCTTTTCAATTTCTGGTAAGAGGTCCATAATAGATTTAGCCAATTCCTTAACCCAATCTATTTTACCTCTATTCCTTAAAAATGCTTTGAATATTCTTAACTCATTTAATCCTTCTTCCATGTAGTGAATATTGTCCATAAATTTGGAAGCATCACCATATGGTCTTTCAAATGGATATTCCCTTCCTAGATTGGATTGGGCTTCCACAACAAATTCCCAGGGATTAGTGAGCTTTACAATTTTATTTGCTTGGTCAATTGTTTCCCCAATTTCAAAAAAACTATATGATAATTGCTTCTTTGCTTCTTGAAATATTCTGCTCGTTATTCCATAAGTTCTGGAAACTATAAAGTCGTCAAACTCTGGATCAATTTTGCCTAACTCAACCGAATATGGGGATACGCTTGAAATATGAAGTCCTTCGATATTTTTAGAAATGCGTGGATTAAAAGAAGAATAAAGAATTGAGGACCTTACTGATTCTATAGTGGATTTATCAACATTGTTTGCCGCTAATAAGGATTCAATAAATGTAATGAGTCTATCCCTTTGAATAATTACGCTTTCCTTTGTCTCAGAGTTTGAATTCCAATAAATACTAAAGTGCTTATCAATTAATTGAATCAATCTGTCGTCACCTATAAACCTTATCTGTTTATCGAGATTATTTTTTCGGAGTGTGTTGATTACCGAATCCTGGGCCCCACTAACAATTTTTCCAGTTGTCATAACCCACACCTCATTGATGAAAACTTGTCTCATATTAAATAGGTCTTCATATGGGTTGTCAAATGCTTGCTGAACTTGATTCACAATTGTTATTAATCCGGTATTTGTGGCTGCATTCCCTGTTAAATCACCAATTTTTGCTACTACTGACAAAAACCTTTGTTCAGTAAGTTTATCATATTCAAAACAGATGATATCTTTTCCTCTTTCATTTATCCCGTGATATTCAATCGGAGCTAAATATCCCATTTTGCTTAACAAAGGAATAATAAGGTCTTGCCGAAATTCCTTTTCCTTTAAACTATTAAGAATTTCCTTTTTCTCCCTTGGGTTCATTTTTTATGCTGTCAATATTTTTAAAGTTGATCTTTATCACCTTTTGAAAATCGTTTATCTTATTCAATACTTTTCCTAAAAATAGGTTCAGATATTAATTTATTACTTCCCACGTCCCTTCTATCAAATTCTTGGAAGGGATAATCGTACCACAATCTTTTATCCCTTCCAGTGGAATCAACCGTGGTTCAAACTGGTTTTTCAGGATGATTCGATATTCCCGTTGATGTAAGTGGTCGTTCTTTTTAATAAAAGGGGTCATTTCAATTCTTCCCTCTAGGGACAGGTCCATATATTCGACTTTTTGTCCGGACAAGGCCAAGTTCTCTCTATCGGCTGATGCCAGTAAACTCTCAATAAATAGTTTTGGTTTGTTGATGACAAGGGCATGTTGTCCGAATGCTGTCATTCTTTCATCGATGGTGAACCTATTGGTATTTTCAAAATCTTTGCTGGTAATGCAATAGAAACTACAACTCAAAAAATTGTGATTGAACTGGGTCAGTTTTGAAAGACTGTTTGGTACCGAATCAAACTTGAATTCCCCTAGAGTAGGGTGACTACAGGTTATCCGTACTGCCTGCACGTTTTCAATCCATATCGCACCCTCATTTTCATCACCTTGTTCACTGTTTTTTGCCTTTAAGTTGTTGAAAATTTCTGGCGAATTGAAATACAATGCTCCATGGTGGAGTAAAGATTCAAGATGTTGCTTCTTTCCGAATTTTATTAAACATAAAATTCGTTCTGAATTGTTCAAATCACTCATAGTTAAATCCAAGCTTGTATAAACACATAGTTATCGGTAGTTCCCCTATAAATGAACATTACCACCATTGGGCATAATTGCATTTTTATTATATCACTAATGGTAGCCAATGTTGGTCACTTTTTTTTAACCTCCTTGTCTGGATATTCTTTTTCAGTAAAATTGATTTCTTGGTGGTGTGTAAACCACCCAAGCGTTTTAATATCTTTTTTTATTTGTTTTTCTTTCTCATTAGAAAATGGAACAATATCTTTCATTAATCCCATTTTAAATTGCCGGAATTCTGTTGTCGTTGCAATTAAAATCATGGATTTACTCTTATAATTCGAATAGAAACAAAAACTTTCCATGGCTATACTTATAAGAGTATTGACCATTTCTTGAGGCAGTTCTTGTGCATAAAAGACATATACAACTCCTACACCATTAAAGTCACCATATCGTCGGGCAAATGAGTCTTTTCCACTGTCCTTGTAGGCGTCAAAAAATTCTAAAAAGTTGGTGGAAATTATTCGCCGTGTAAATCGGTTGAACGACATGAGCGCTGTGGCCAATTCAACTGCTTTTTCGTCGTGGGAAGTTAGAATTTCCCTTTTGACTAGCTCGTCAAGGAAGTAGCTATCCTTGTCTAATTCCCTTTTGTCCTTTACCTGTTCTCTTTGATTATAATCTCTCCAATTACCATCTATTTGCACAAACATGCCATCATACTCATCCGATTGGAAGTATTCTGGAAAGGACCTTTGGTTTTTTAGATAGTATGCTAATATATCATGCTCTGTTCCTGAAACAATAATGCGTTGTCTCTCCTTTGGAGTGGAATGGTTTTGTTCATATTCCCAAAATTGCTTCATTGTTTCGGGTGGAAAATCATCTTCTTCACCGGGAAGTATGGTAACCGATTTGTCTTCGAACAAAGCTTCTCGTTTGGTCAGGTATTCTAAGAAGTCCGGAATTGTATCTAATTCTTGAATAATGGTTTGATACGCTTCTTTGTCCCAAAGGGTAATAAATTTTTCATCTTTCGTTTCTTGATTGAAAGGGTAAAACTTAACTCCTTCACCAAGATTTATTATCAATCTATGAACGTTTTTGATTTTTTCCTTGGGAAAACGTTCGATTTCCCTTTTCGGATGCTTGATATAGATGTCCCGGTTGCTGTTGAACAGTTTTCTTTCCGCTCCGTAAATCTGTTTTACCGCTTTGTCAATGGTGCGCCTAAAATATCTTGAATAGAATTCCTTGAATTCATAGTTTTTTACGGAAATGATGATGAGGTTCTCCCCAAATAGTATGAGAAGATCGCAAATTTCCTTTTTGTCTCCATATTCGTCTTTTGGACTCGGATAACACCAATATTCAAGAAAGGAATTGAATGCAATTTCATTTACAAATTCTTCGCCGATATTACCTTTTTCAATGGGGTCCATTGGTTATTTGGTGCTTTAATTCTATTGCCTGTTCCTTGGTATTCATAAACAGTACAATTCAAGGATGTTGTTTTTTTCCTATTGGATAACTGGTACTATCCTATATTCCCTTTGATTGGGTATCAATATAGTACTTCTTTGAGAAAGATCAAAGTGTATTTTTTATGCTACTAAACCCTCGCATATCTTTTCCAATCATTCAAAAATCTCCAATTATTTTATTCAACATCTGCGAAATTTTTGTTCTCTACCTGATGGTTGTTGCCTGACCCTGTCTCTTGGCCAATCCCAAAGAAATGAAATTATTAGGAATCTGGATTGTGGATTTCCGTACCCCGATGGAAATCTTATGATCGTATCGGCCTGTATGGGCACTTTCCCTTTCCGTTTCTCGTTGGGCGTCCCCCTTTGGGGCCGGGCTTTCCGGTCCAATCTTTTCCCCACGGGAAAAGGATTTCCCCTTCAATCCCTGACGCTTTAATTAAGGATAGGGGACGGCTGTACTTTCCTCCATTTCCCAACCTTCCCCTTGGCCCATAGGCATACCAATTCCATGACGGCCCCAACCCATACCGGATAGGGGTTGTCCTGGAATTTTTTTTACCCAAAAGGAGCAAAGGAACAGTGAAAGTGTGCAATCCCACCGGACGGGGGGCGCTTAATGGCCCCGCTAGGGCGGTGCCACCCTTCGGGACTTATGCCCCCCGTGCGCCGGGATTGCCCGGGGCAGTGACTGTTCCTTTGTCCTTTTCAGGGCAAAAAAAATAGGCGGGGGGCAGGGGAGGACAGGAGCGGGAACAATCGGTGCGGGACAGGGAGAAATCCCGCACGTTGGGGATGTAAAATCATTGTTTAACCATAAATCCATTCAAAATGCACGACATCAATTTTAACAGCAAAACAGGAAAGTACAGTTTCTTCAGCGTGAAACAGACCGCTTGGCACGGTCTGGGAAAAGTGGTCACCGACCATCCCACCAGTGCGGAGGCCATCCGCTATGCAGGACTGGACTTTCAGGTGGAAAAAGTACCCATGTTCACCCATTGGTATGGGCAGGACGAGACCGAAGCGGGAGGGCTGCCCGTAAAAACAGAAATGCCCGTGCCCGACAACTTCGCCACCAGAAGGGCCGATACGGGGCAGATCCTCGGGGTAGTGGGCAATTCCTACCATATTGTACAGAATACCGATGCCTTTTCCTTTTTTGACGGTATCGTAGGTGGTGGGGATGGCATCCTGTACGAGACCGCAGGGGCGCTCGGTAAGGGGGAGCGTATCTTTATCACCGCCAAACTGCCCGGCTATATCCGTGTGGGGAGCGGGGAGGATGTGACCGATAAGTACATCTTCCTGACCAATACCCATGACGGAAAGGGCAGCATTACCGTGGCCTTTACCCCCATCAGGGTAGTGTGCCGCAATACCCTCAATGCTGCGCTTAGGGATATGACCCAAGTAGTGCGCATCCGTCATACCGCCAATGCGGGGCAACGCCTACAAGATGCCCGCAAGGTCATGGGACTGGCCGATACCTTCTTTGGCCAGTTGGACGACATCTTTAACCATTGGGCAAAGACCCCCATTACGGACAAACACGTCCAGAAACTCATCGAAATGGCCCTGTGTCCCAACAAACAGACATGGGAAGCCCTGAAAAATGAGGATAGGGACAGCCTGTCCGCGAATTTCAAGAATACCTGTAATGACGCCTTTGCCTATGCCATGGCCTGCGATACCCAACAGATGGTGACCACCAAGGGCACCGTGTTCGGGGCATACAACGCCATTACGGGCTATTATCAGAATGTACGCTCCTATTCCTCCGAAAATGACAAGATAAAATCCACCCTGCTCGGGGGAACGGCGCAGCTCAGGGCGAACCGCAGCTTTGAACTCTGTAACGGCTATGCACGCATCGGGGCGGATGCCCTGAGTATGAACTGATTGTTGAACAGGGGTGGCCGCCACAGTGGCCACCCTACCTAAAACCTGATATGATGAAATCACTGAAACATAGGAACAACGTGGAAAAGGCCCAACTGTTGGCAGGACTGTTCCCCGAGGAAATGCCGGGCATACTCTCCGACATCGCCGTGCGGGTGGACTACCTGAAGGAACATCGGGAAGACCTCCAAAAGACGTGGGACAACGGCCTGTTGACCTTCCTCTTTTGGGAAGACCTCGCCCAACGGGTGGAACAGGCCATGGAGAAATACCAAAGCCGGTTGCTCGAAAGACCAAGGCTCTTTGCCGACCAACTCTTTGACGGCTACAATGCCCTGTTCACCGTTGACTGTATCGTAAAATATGCCGAAGCGGGAAACGGCAGCAGACCCTTTCGGTTGGCCGTGGACATGCTTTTTTCCTACCACGGATAAAATCCTTTAACCTGTACACCTATGGAAATACTGCAACATTTATGGGAAGCGGACAGCGATACACTGAAAGTGGTCGTGGGCGTGGCCTTGCGCCTGCTTATCGGTGCACGGCGGTTTTACCGCAGGGGATGGGGAGGGCTGCAACATTTTCGCCATTACCTGCCTGCCCTTGTCACCCTTTTTGTGGAAGGCATGCTGTACCTCGTCGCCAACGGGCTTATCCTTTGGGGACTCGTAGGAATGATTTTTTGATATAAACGATAATCCATACACACATGAAAACAAATTTTTTCTCAAGGGTGGAAGCCCTGCAACTCTCGGGCGATGTGGTGCTCACCCTCAAAAAGAACGGGGACGGCCAATGGGTGGTCTCCATACGGCTGCATAACAGGGAGTGCGGGGACAGTGCCCAAAACCTCATACCGCCCCTCGTCCTTAAACATACCGCAAAGGAACTGGATGCGGGCTTTTTTCAAGCCATCGCACAGCCCCTGCAACAGACCTCCGACCTTTCCGTCCAAATGGAAAGCTATCTAAGGCAGCAGCAAAAGGCGAAAGAGGCCTCCGAAATGGCCAAGGACAAAGAGCGGAAATTCAAACAGGCCATGGAAAAGGTCGATGCACTGGAAAAGGAAAAGAAATTCAGGGAAGCCTATTGCAAGGTGCCCGCCGTCAGCGATTTTCCCGAATTCGAAAACGACATCCGCAAACGCAAGCGCAAACTCTCCG
This sequence comes from Flagellimonas aurea, assembly GCF_017313785.1. Classification (GTDB taxonomy): domain Bacteria; phylum Bacteroidota; class Bacteroidia; order Flavobacteriales; family Flavobacteriaceae; genus Flagellimonas; species Flagellimonas aurea. Next base: position 9,222 of record NZ_JAFLNL010000019.1, on the reverse strand, counting down.
AAAAGTTTGCCCCCGACCTTTTTGAATCCCCCGAGACCACGGGGCAGGAAAACAAGAACGATAAACCCAAAAACAAAAAATGATGTTGACAGCGACCATATTGCCCAGAGTGTTCTTTTTCAAGGAAGGCGGGAAGGAAGTGCAACTGGCAGACCCCGACCCGCAATGGAGCGCAGAGACCGTACTGCACTTTTACGCCAATACCTATCCCGTGCTGAACAATGCCCGCATCGATGGACCGAAAGTGGAGGATGACCGGATGGAATACCACTTTAACAGTGTGATGGGAACCAAGGGATAAACACCAAACCAATAACACTATGTTCCATGAAAACATACCAGATAGGAGGGATGGCCGAAGTGCCGAAGGAAGAACCACAACAACGACTGCACCGCAGCATGGCAGGATTTTGCAGGGAAATGAAACGGCAAAGGGATGCCGAAGCAATACAGGGCGACACCGCCCGCTCCGCTCCCGTTTCCATGTTGCCGATGGTTTTCTGAAAGGGCAATTCCTGCCCAGACTGTGCCCGTCCAGAGCAACGGATGTCCCGTCAGATCCCGAACAAAGGGAAGCGGAATGCCATCACAGCCTTGCCCTGTTGTGCCGCTATTACGGGATACGCCCCATGGCGACCCGCCATTTCGGTTTTCCATACAATGTCGAACTGGCCTTGTGGGAAGTGCAGGGAAAACTCCAAGACGACCGCTATGGTACACGGGTGTCCCTTATGACCGAAGATGAAAAGTGGTACATCACCACGACCCAAACCTACGGGACGGGAACGGTATTGTTCTATATCCCCGTCATTCCCCTGTACCTGCTGCTACGGGACAAAAAACGAAAGCATCAGGGACAGCTGCTGCAATGTGTGTTCGCCTATCTCCTGCATATCGGTATCCCCTTTTACCGTGGGGCGGAGAGTTTCCTGCATTGGCAGTACGAGATCATCGGGGAATGGCTCTTGGAAAACCCCGAAGAATGGGAACGGGAGGATTTTCACGGACAGGCCTCCCAATGGAGGGCAGCACAGGTCGTGGGGGATTGGATAGAGAAAAAAATACGGCACCCCATATTGCTACAGGGGTTCCAAAAACGGATGGATGCCTTTGTCCCCACCGATGAAAACGAACGGGAATGCCACAGGGTGGCCAAGAAGTTTTATGCGCTGTACAGGGACTTTCCCAACGGAAATGTCTTTGCCCATGCCCGTGGGATGGGCATCTCCGAAGAGGATGACGAAACGGTCTGGATGGACCAGTATATCTCCTTTGTGGCCGATGCCCGTGGGGACTGGCTTTCCAAGCAAGTGAAGGAAGGGGTCAATGCCATTTTTAACGAATGCACCCAAATGCAAAACCCCACCATCATAAGGGCATTCAGGGACATTGCTCCCAAGGAGAGGGACACCCTAGGGTTCGAGTCCCGACTTTTTCCCCTCTTGGAACAATTGATACAATTTTTAACGGAAGTCAAATGAAAAATGATAGCATACACGCCAATGAACACCTGTTCCTGCCCATAGGGGCCATTCTCGTCTATGGCCGTGATGACGGCAACAGGGAACAGGCCTATGTGGAGTACTTCGATATGGATGCCCAGGGACATCCCGTGAACGGCCGTCCGCTGAGCCTTTCGCAATCATATGCCCTTGTGGAGTGCCTACAGTCGGGAAAGGAGAACAAGACCGCCTTTGCCACCCCAAAGGGATTGCTACCCCCGACCGTGCTGTACGTGAACCCCACCGAGGGGGGCACGGTGATATGGTACACAAGGGCAGCCAAAAAACACCTCCATTTTACCGATGGCCTTGGCATCCCCTGCGGGGAAGCGTCCCTGCCGCCCCTTTTATGGGTGGCAGGAAAGGACGGGCTGCGCATCTTTGCCCTGAAGACCCGAAGAAGGCCTACGGCGGACACCCCCCTGTACCATGCGCCCTTTTTCAATGTCTATGCCGATGGAAGGGTGTGCATGGGTAACGTCAGCGTGGAAGCCGATAGGGCAACATGCCTTGAGGATTATATCGCCCGATGGGAAAAGGCCTTCTTCCATAGCCGTTTTGCACACACCTTTGCGGGACATTATCCCGTCAAGGGAAATATCGTCTCCCTGTGGAACAACCTGATGGGGCAGCAGGGGAAATTTCCCCTGAATGTCCTAAAAACACATTCCCTGACCCTCAAACACATCCTGCCATGAAACAGACCGTACACTTTACCGAGAACCGCCTGTTGCGGGCGACCAACCCCGTCAAACTCCACCTGATAGGGGGCGGGGGGACAGGCTCCCGGGTGCTGACCGCCCTCGCACAGCTCAACCACGCCATGACCGCACTGGGACACCCCGGACTGGAGGTAACCCTGTGGGACGGGGATACCGTCACACAGGCCAACAGGGGAAGACAGCTCTTTGCCCAGAGCGAAGTGGGACTGCCTAAGGCCGTGGCTTTAATCCAGCGCACCAACCGGTTTTTTGGCACGGCATGGAAAGCCCGTGACCATAGGTTTGATGGGGAAGCCCATGCCGAGATAGGGGACATCTATCTTTCCTGTGTGGACAATGTGGACACCCGTTTCGCATTGGCACAATGGCTTGGACAATTGGAAATTCAACGCCATGAACAGGAATGCCCGGCCTATTGGATGGACTTCGGCAACGGCAGAAAGTCGGGGCAGGTCATACTCTCCACCATCGGGGACATCCCACAGCCCCAATCTGAAAAATTTACCACCGTAGGCAACATGCCCTTTGTGACGGAAGCCTACGGGGAACTGCTCCGACAGTCCGAGGACGAAGACCAAGCCCCTAGCTGTTCCCTCGAAGAGGCCCTACAGCAACAGGACCTGTTCATCAACGGGGCATTGGCACAACTGGGGGCCTCCCTGCTATGGGACCTCTTCCGTAACGGGATGACCCATTACAGCGGGTTTTTCCTGAACCTTGGGGATTTCAGGGCACAGCCCGTGCCGTTACGTCCCGTGACCTGATAATTCAATCCTTTAAGAATCCTTGGCGCAACAACAGGACAAACAGATGTACCGTGGTCTTTGCCCCATGGATTTTCTTCAATTTATTTACCTCCTTCTCGACTGTGCTCAGACTGTTGGGGTGCATGTTCCTTTGCTTCAGGTACTCCGCAACCTCCCGTTGCGTGTACCCCTTGGCCATTTGCCGTATGATGGTTTTCTGTACCTTGTTCATGGCAGCAATATAAGCGGATTATTTTGGACACATTTGTGGAATATCGTAAACCAAGCTGGCTTAACGAGGTAACTTTGAACTTAATTTTTACTCCTTTAGGGACTTGATAATTGGAGAGAAGGTATAAAAAAAGTGAAAGAAATAATTTGATAATACAAAATAAATATGCTAAAACTTAAATATATTTGCAATAATGGTAATATAGTGAAATAATGAGGAAGAAATTCAATCGACTAAAACTTGTTTTGGTAGAAAAGGAGAAATCGAACAAATGGTTGGCTGAGAAATTGAAAAAAAGTGAAACCACAGTTTCTAATTGGTGTACCAATTCGAGACAACCATCAATAGAGACACTTATTTCAATAGCAGAAGTTCTGGATGTGGAAGTGGATAAACTATTAATAACCAAGAATAATTGATGGGTAAAAAAGAACAATATTCAGTAGTGGATCTCTTTTGCGGAATTGGCGGGTTAACAAGGGGGTTCCTGGATAAAGGATTTAATGTAACGGCAGGAGTAGATATTGACCAGGACTGTAAATATGCCTACGAAAAAAATAATAAGGCCACTTTTATTGAAAAAAGTGTAAGTGAACTTTCTCCTGAATATTTGAAGACCTTATTTTTAAAAGGCACTAGAAAAATTTTAATCGGTTGCGCTCCTTGTCAACCTTTTTCCATTTTTAACCAAAAAAGTAGTGGGACGGTAAGTGAGATGAATTCTGAGCGATGGAAATTATTATACGCCTTTGCTGATTTGATTAAAGAAGTAAAGCCGGAAATCGTTTCGATGGAAAATGTTCCGTTGCTGAAATCATTTAAGAATGGAAAAGTGTTGAGTGATTTTGAAGGTGTACTTAAAGGCTTAGGGTACTATGTTTCTACAGGTATCTTTGATTCACAATATTACGGAGTGCCCCAAAGACGGAAGAGACTTGTACTACTAGCTTCCTTAAATGGACCAATAGAAATGCTTCCCTACACTCATCTGAATAAAGTCAGCACTGTAAGAAAGGCTATTGGTAAATTACCAAAAATTCAAGCCGGTGAAATCCACCATAAGGATTTATTGCATAGGTCAAGACAACTGAATGAATTGAGTTTACGCAGAATAAAGGCTACACCTGAAGGCGGTAGCTGGAAGGACTGGGATGAGGAATTAATAGCGGATTGCCATAAAAACGATGGTGGGAAAGCTTATGGTAGTGCCTATGGAAGAATGAAATGGGATGATGTCGCACCGACTATGACAACCTACTGCATTGGCTACAACAATGGAAGATTTGGCCATCCCGAACAAGATAGAGCAATCTCCTTAAGGGAAGCTGCAATTTTACAATCATTTCCGAAAAACTATGATTTTGTAAACCCCAAAAAAGAATTTTCCTCGGGCCGTATAGCCAAACAGATAGGAAATGCAGTTCCTGTAAAATTAGGCCAAGCAATAGCTATGAGTGTGGCAAATCATATTGAAAAATATAATAATGAGTGAAAAAAATCTTAAGTGGAGATTTGATGTCAATACCTTTAGATTAATCGGAAGAGAATTAATTACAGATAGGATAACTGCCGTCTATGAACTTGTGAAAAATTGCTATGACGCAAATGCTACAAAAGTAATAGTTGAATTTATTGATGTATCTCCCGAGGCACTTAATGAGAAATCAAAAATTATTATCTCTGACGATGGACATGGAATGTCCTATACGGATATCCGCGATAAATGGATGGTAGTCGGGACAGCAAGCAAAAGAAGTACCTTATTCTCACCACCTCCATTCGAAAGAAGATATGTCGGAGAAAAAGGAATAGGACGCTTTGCTGTGGATAAACTAGGTGGTCATGTGGTAATTGAAACCAAGGAGGTAGACACAAATCAGAAACTTGTTGTCAATATTGATTGGAATGCCTATGATGAACTCTCCAAGTCACCTCAGTTAAAACTTTTCACAGATGTGGAAAATAGTTATGCCTTTGTAGATGCTCCAAAAGAAGAAAAGGGAACAAAACTTATTATATCTTCAATAGAAGAGACCTGGACAGATTTGGATATTAATAGATTAGAAAAGGAATTGGAAAAAATTGTTTCTCCTTTCCACCCCCTGAACCCACCGTTTCAAATTGTCATAAACTCCAATGAGTATGATGCTTATAAAGATAAGCCCGTAAAAGCTGAATCCATAAAATATTCCAGTTTGGAGTTTAAACTGGAATACAATGTTGAAAAGGAATGGCAAGAAACTTTAAAATGGGATAAGGAGAAAAACAAGATCATTGTCGACAGAGTTTCCATAAAACCTTTTGGAGGAATTAATCTAAGATTATTCTATTTTGATGAAGCGGCAAAAAAGAAATTCAATAGGATTTATAAAAACCAGGACTATCGAATAGACGGTATAAAGATTTACCGTGATGGACTCATAACTACGCCATTTGCTGAATTTGAAGGAATCAGGGACAAAAAACGGGATGTTCTCGGTATCGATAAAAGGTTATGGTCAGGATTCTTGGACAAAGTAGGTACTCGTGAAATTATTGGTATTCTTGACATAACGAAGGAAAATAACCCTAAAATCATTGATTCCACGAATAGACAGGACTTTGTGGATAATGAGGCATATAGGGAGCTAAAGGAATTCGTGATTGCGCAATTAAAGGTTCTGGAGGAGTTTAAAAAGAATGAGCGTAAATTATTAAAACAAAAGGTCGATCAGGAACTTGTAAAGGCTAATATTGAAGTCAAGGAATTTACCGAAGCCTTAAAGACCTTGGAGAAAAATAATCCAAATCTGAAGCAAACCTTAAAGCCCCTGAAGGAACAGGCAAAAGTTATTGATATCTCTATAAAGAAGGGGATTGAACAACAAGAAAAGGAGCGAAAGGAGTACATCCGAAAGGAAAATATTTATGTAAGCCTGATGTCTTTACAGGATTATGCCATTCATGTTTCACATGCTGTTAGAACAGCTCTGGGGAAGGTGAAAAGGATGGCCGAGTTTTTTAAGGACAGGTTTCCAGACCCCAAATTGGACTCAATTTTTAAAGAATATTCCCATATGATTTATAATGAAATGGTGAATCTTAACAAAGTAATAGACTTTATGTTGAGTTATGCCGGGTCCAATATTGACATGGAGGATTTCAATGTTAAAAACCATTTGGAAGATCTTTTCAATAAAGCCTATGTTCCTGTCTTTGATGCGGAAGATATAAAGCATATCGTTGAAGTTCAAGATAACTTTGTCCTTCATGCCAATAAAAAGTTTTTTGAGGACATATTTGAAAACTTAATCTCAAACTCAATCAAAGCCTTACGGAATGAAGAAAGTAAAGTCATCAAGTGTTCTGGTTTTATAGAAGACGACCATTTTGTTATTTATTATTCGGATAATGGAGAAGGTATAAGAAAGGGTGATGAAGAAAAGATTTTTGAGATGTATTATACAACAACTGCGGATTTGGGAGGAGCAGGAATTGGCCTGTATATAGTGAAAACGAGGGTAGAGTCGTTAAGAGGAACCATTTCAGTGGTTGAAAATGAATTTAAACCTCGGGGAGCAACATTCAAGATCAGTTTCCCCTTTAAAAAATAAAGATTTCATGGAACCTTTAAAAATACTGGTCATTCACGATGATTTATTTGAAAATGATCCACTACTATATACCCTACGGGAAAGGTTTGGTAGAGATAATGTTATTCTAGAAAAAAAATCAAGTCAGGGATTAGAATATATCTATAATAATCTGAGCAGCAAATTAATTGTACTCCTGGATTTTGATTTGGGTGCCGGTGAACCCCATGCCCCTGAGGTATTTAAAAGAATACGGGAAAAAACTTCCTTAATCTATGTGATTATTTATACTGCAAAACAATTTACCGCAATACCTAACGAAGCCCTTATAGATTTCATCAACAATGAAGCTCTCGGAATTATTCAAAGTACGGCCGATATTCCTGAAGTTGTAGGGATGGTTGAAAAAGCAGCACACCAATTGGATACCAGGGTTGATTGTATTTTAGAACAATGGATTGCCAAACATTCTGAAAAAGAAAGAGCCAAACCCTATCTAACCACCAAATCCGGTACAATCTATACGCTGGATGATTTAATCGTGGAAATAAGAAAAGAAACGGAACTGGGCCAGCAACTTGAAAAAAGTATTCTTCAACTGGCAATTGAGTTACTAACATCTCAAAAACGACAGTTGGATGATTAGAATATTAATTGCAAGTGATGATTTAGATGTAAGGTTAGGGGAGTATTTCAAAGCATGTAAAGGTAATATGATGACTGTGATCGCTGCGGAGATTGAGGAAGGGAAATTATTAGATGTTGAAGAAATCTTACCTAATAATTGTAATAATGCATACATCAACATAAAGTATGCGGACCTCAAGGAAATACCATTTATTTGGGTTTCTTACTCACATGGGAATGAGAATAGTATAATGGTCAATGGTAGTTCTTTGATAAGTGCAGGAGGCGATAACACTATTTTTAGCGATACATTTTTCTACACGAATAGTTGCCTTAGCGGAAAATTTTTAGGCCCGGATTTAATAAGCCAAAACTGTCGTTCTTTTATTGGATATGACCAATCTATTGTAGCATTCAAAAATGAAAATCAGGAAATTTCTCTGAAATGTGATAATGTTGGTTTAATCTCGTTTTTAACCACTGACGTTACTGCTTATGATGCTTTCAATAATATGAAAAAGTATTATACACAACAGGCCAACCGCCTTTTGGACCTTGGAGATATTTTATCTTCAGGCCTATTGATTAATGCCAGAGAGGCTTTGGTATTCCATGGTGATGAATCATTAAAGAAAACCGACCTGTTTTTCGAAAATGAATAATAATATTTAAGAGGTTTATAGTGGCAAAATTTTAACCTGCTATTACACATTAGACATCAGAATCTTTCTCTCCCATAACCCTTTCTAAGAACTGCAAAAGTGGTATAATTTGTTCGATTGGACTCCCGTTATCCCGACCAACCACCGTTTAGGTCAAAACAAAGCACTGTTAATTGTATGATTATCAGTGCTTTTTGTTTTTTATGCATTCATCTGATATCATTTAAATCCAAATTTTCGGTGTGCAATAAGGTGTGCACACCGATGCACAGATTGTTGTAGTTTTAAGTATGGACAATTGAGGTTAAAGGGCAGTCCGACCACTAACATTTGTTCAACTTAAACGATTACAACATGCGGACAGACAGTACTTTAGGAATCAATTTTTTCGTTAGAAAAAAACGCAACGACCCGAAGATGTATGACATCTACCTGCGTATTACGGTAAAAAAAGCACGTGCAGAGGTCAGTATCAAGAGGTGCATTCCAGTGTGCAATTGGGACAAAAAGCGCGGAAAAGCCTTTCCAAGGAACAAAACCATGGAAGATTTGAACGCTTACCTTGACACCGTATATGGTGAAATCCTTAATGTTCATAGGGAATTGCACATGGAGAGGAAATTGATAACCGCTAAATCTATCAAGGCAAGGTACGTCGGGGAGGATGAAATGAACCATACAATTCTGGAGCTCTTTGAATACCATAACAGAAATATGGTCAACGCACTAAAACCCGGGACCATGAAAAATTACTACTCGACCGAGAAATACTTAAAGAGCTACATTACCATGAAACTCAAAACCAACGATGTGTTGCTCGGTGAATTGAAGCACAAATTCATTTTGGACTTTGAGAACTACATCAGGACCTTCAAGCCCAAGAAGAATAGAAAGACCTGTTCCAATAATGGTACTATGAAACATTTGGAGCGTTTGATGAAAGTTACCAAACTGGGTGTCCGGTTGGAATGGATGGACAAGGACCCCTTTCGGAACTTCAAATTACGCTTCGATAAATTCGATAGAAAGTACCTAACACTGGATAAGCCGGGTAAAGTGACCCACCTTCGCCGGATGAAACTGACCAGGGTAAACGAACTGCCTAGATTTGATCTATCCTTGGGTTAAACTTAGTTTTTATTTTTCAATTTTCTTCTCA
>NZ_JAFLNL010000018.1 GCF_017313785.1 Flagellimonas aurea | reverse complement strand
GTCTATGGTGTAATCCAGAGTCGAAAACCATATGATATGAACCATATTTGTAATGACCCAAGACAATTGAATTGAAATACTCAGGATTTTATTTGGTTTTTAATAGAGTATATAAACGGCAAAGGGAAAAGAAGTGGCTTTATGCCGTCCCTTTTCCGAGAAATATTTTGCGACGTTTATTTTTCGGGAATATTGTATGAATATCTATTGCCTTACTTTACTACCCTTAAAGGAGTAAATCCGTCGCTATTTTGAACTGAACTATTTTGCCCTTTTTGGTTCAATAAATCTTTCAACCTTCCCATATCCTTGCTTATTTTTTTCTCCACGACCCTGGCATATCGTTGGGTCGTTGAAAGCTTGGTATGCCCCAATAGCTTTGAAACGGTTTCCAAGGGAACGTTGTTCATCAAGGTTATGGTCGTGGCAAACGTATGCCGTGCCACATGAAAGGTCAAATGTTTGTTTATCCTGCCCAGTTTCGCAATCGATTTAAGGTGCTTGTTCGATTTTTGGTTGGAATAGACGGGCAGTAGGGAATGCTCGTTAATGATATTGGGATAATCGGAATACTTGTCCAAAATCTGTTTTGCCTGAAAAAGAAGCGGCACCCTGACCGGGGTCTTGGTCTTTTTTCGCCTAACGTTGATCCATTGCTCCCCGTCGATACCCTTTACAATGTCCTTTTGCTTGAGCAGTTTCACCTCGATATAACTGAGCCCGGTATAACAGGCAAAAAGGAACACGTCCCTTACCAACTTGATCCCGTTTTCCGATATCTTGACCGATGCAAGTCTTATGAGTTCATCTTCTTCCAAAAAATCACTGTCATATTCCTCAAACTTCATCTTGTAAAAGTTGAACGGATTCTGCGGAATACATCCAAACTTATGGGCAATCCCCAACAGTTTTTTAAACCGTTCCATATGCTTCATGATACCGTTGTTGTTCAACGGTTGCGATTTACATATAGGGGGACATTTTCTAAGGTAATCCTCAAATTCAAGGATAAAAGTATAGTCAATGATGGGTAGGTTGACATCGATGGTCCTGAATTTTTTCTTGGTGAACCGTTTCAGATATTTTTCCGTGGCCGAATAGTTCTTGACCGTACTTTTCTCCAACCTCGAAGTTTCATGGGTTCGATGGTATCGGAAGATGTCATCAAGGGTAATGAATTGCTTGTCCTTTCCTAAATACCTTTGCTTGATGGCCTGGGAGGTAATGGGGACACCCTCTGAATGCAGTTGCCGATGGCACTCCAATAACTTGGCGTGTATATCGTCAAGATACTTGTTGATCTCTTGTGCGCCTTTGGCCCTATGGTCGATTTTACCCGAAATAGGACACCAACATTCTTCGATGGTGGATCTATGGACACTGATATCGGCAAGAATGCCTTCAAATCGGATGCGGGCATAGATGGGAATCTGCCCATTTTTCTTTTTGGCCGTTTTTTTCAGCCAAAAGCTGATACTGAACGAGTTGGAAGTCTTCATGTGCTTCGCTTTTAGTGGAACAATCCGTTAAGCGAAAGTCAAATCACACGAAAAATCGAATCAGGATGTGCAATTTACGAAATCCTGCCCGACAAAAATAGGACATCGTATAGGACATCGTCACCCTTGATTTCAATTGGATATAAAAAAAACCAGAAAATATTAATCTTCTGGTTTTTAATACATTATGGTTTTGTTTGTACCCACAAAACCATGGTTCGTCGGGGTGGCAGGATTTAAACTCCAAAACCAATCCGTTCTATACCAGTATTTTAAGTCTTAATTTTCGTAAATAGGACATCAATTAAGACATCAACGAGAGCGTTTTACGCTTTCTATAGTACAAATTTAGCCAAATGATTTCAAATAATATCATATGGCTATTTTTTGTTCGGCAGTTCCGCTGCGTTCTTACCTTTCATTCTACCACCGACCAAATCTCCCAAGAATTTTGTAAATGGCGCTATATTCTGCCTTACACTGGCCTCTTCCAATGCTTGCATATATTCATCGCGCTTTTCCACGGGAATTACGGTCCACGGATAGCCTCCGGAGGCTAGCATGGCGTTCATAAGAAATCTGCCCATACGACCGTTACCATCCATATACGGGTGGATAAAAACAAAGACAAAGTGGCCCAGTACGGCACGTACGGAAGCCTCAGGCTCTTCCTCCAGCAATTCAAATAGGATGGGCATGGCATCGCGCATGGCATCCACATTTAGGGGAACGTGTTTGGAATTACCGATGTACACCTGGTTATTGCGGTAACCGGAAAGGTCGGAAGCCTTCAACAGGCCTGCCACCACACTTGGGTCGAACAACTGCCTGTACCATGCGGCATGGTCTTTATCGATTTGTGTTCCCGAATTTGCTCCTTCCAATATGGCTTTGATGCTCTGCTTTACGGATTGGAAAGCCTGATAATACCCTCGGGCTGCCATGGCATCCCTTTGTTTCCTATCCCCTTCATTTTCCTCGGTGTCCCATTCCCCTGAACTCACTTTTTGAATCAACTCAGGCGTCACCCGATAACGTTCAATGGACAGTGAATGATAGGCATCCGTTATGTATATATCGTCCACGTCCTTCATATAAGATTCGTGGTCGGTCTGTATGCCGAGGGCTTTCGGGAAATTGGCCATTACTGCTTCACGCATCTGCTGCCATATAAGGCGTATGCGATTAGCATAGGGAGAACGTTCCCTTGCCGACAATTTTAATTCCAACCTGGTATCAAAGGGGTCTTCCTCCCGGATGTCATAATCAGCCTGTTTGAAGGTTTCCATAATCTGGTCGGCTATTCTGTCACGTTGAATGTTACGAAAAGCCCCGGCCAATCGGCCAGCCAAGGTGGTATGGCCATTTTCCAGTAGTATGGGCAGCAATTCCGAAGCATCCCGAATCAGGGACAATGTGGTACGGGCATCGATGGCATTACTTGTATATACTGTTGCTCCTGCATAAATCAGGGAGGCCTGTAAATTATACATGCGGATGCCTTCTTCTACTAATGTCTGTTCTGAAGGAGGGATATCGGTTTTCAGATTGAACAGGGAGGTGTTATGTGGCAATGGCGTAGGTTTGTTGTTGCCCTTGGGCGACCGTATAAGCAATTGCTGCGGTACCGATCGGTTTCCGGCATGAAATAACAAAGATTGGTCTGCCGAAAGCGACCAATCGTCTCCATATTTTCGGTTAAGAAACCGTGCTATAAATTCCCAATATGAGCTATACCAGGCTGTGGTCTCACCATCTTTCCCGTTGGGGTCTGTGGCAATATACCATCCTTTAGTGACTTCCTTTAAAAAGCCGTTCTTGACAAGTAGTTGACGGTGCTTTACATTCGGGATATCATCAGTATGAATTCCTACTATACCTTGGTCTTGTATTCCTTTCAGAAAGGTAAGGGCCTCTGCGAATCTTTCCCTTGGAGTTGCCATGTCGTTGAATTTACTTTTTTAATCTTTGCTTTCGGGCTAAAATTAGCTTTTTCTATCGTGCTAATATTAGCAAAAACAAATGTACTAAAATTAGTAAACATAATCGTGTAAAAATTAGTAAATGTGCTTTACTGTATTTTGGAAACACAAAACATAATGGCTCAATTTTGTCAATACATCCCTTCCACGTTTCTTCTTGGAAATGCTCTTTTATATTTTACGCTTGATACTTACCATGATTTGAACAATCTTATTTTGTAACATATTCAGGAAATATTTGTTACAAAAAGAGTAAGTGTTGAAATAAGAAAGATTATAACCTAGTCTCCAAAATCACTTTCCTGCTCCCGTTCAGTTCCTTCAGCTCAAGCATCATCTTTTCGTTATCTCCCAAGACGAATTTTGGAAGCACGTACACGAAACGCTGGCTTTGCCCATTGGTAATGGAATATGGTATTTTATGTTTGTAAATAGCCTTTTGCAGTAATCGTTGATAAGAGGCTTTGCGTTTGTTGTTACCATTGGTACGGTACACATTGAGATAGTCGATTTCAAAATCGATTCCGGATTTGTTCCTGACCTCTATGACCAGATACACTTCTGAAACGTCATTGGCCATTTTCTGCAACTGTAACCGGATTCCTTTTTTGCGTTTTACGGCAATGGTTTCAGAACCGGATCTGAGCAAATATTCACTTGCCCTTTCAAAATAAGCGGTTCTGTCCTTATTGGAAGTGGTGTTTTCAGCTTTGGATATTTCCATTACGGGACTTTCATTGCCGATGCTTTCATCTTTATAGATGAAGTAGTTCAGCTTGGGGAGTTTGTCGGAATACTTCAAAATATAGGAATATACCTTTCCGTCACTGGTAACGGCCAAAAGATTGCTTTCGGTTCCTGGTTTAGCCTGTAACAGCCCGAAATACTGTTCCTTTTCACGATTGTAGGTAAACACAAAATGTGAAGCTCCCGTAATACCTTGTCGAATAGGATTAGGAAAGAACAAAGCAACGTTCTTTTGGTCATTGGCATAAATGGTGTCCAATGATTTTTGTGCCTGTATGGACATTGTAAAGGTCAATAGCAGTAATGTAAGATATGTTTTCATAATAGTAAGATTAATAGTTACCCATCATGGGTTTTCCTTGAAACTTGGTTTTGGATATTTTTAAAATGAGCCTGTAGTTATCGGTTATAGTAACCTTTACGTTTTTATGGTTTCTCTGGAAAATCTTTTTAAACCCGCTTACCTGTGGCACACCAGCAATGTTGATATCGTCCATCATATCGCCAACAATTTCATTGGTAACTTCAGCTCTGAAACTGTTCTCCACATAAATTCCCTCGCTACCGTCCTGATAGTCATGAGCCCTTAATTTTACGGGTTGATGGTCGATGTTCTCAATATCGATAATGGCTCGATTGGGCTTAAAGCTGACAAATCCATAAATGGGCGTATTCCTCGAATAACGCTGCCCGTAAATGGTGGCATCCTTTAGGAGCCGCATCTGTAGGCGATAATTGTTCTTGACTGTCTGCGTGCCATCCACACGGACGTATATGAACGTGTCCGTATTTTTTGCGTTCAAATCGTCATTCTCAATGGGATGGGAAGCAAAAAAGAGCTGGTGCTCCAAAGCACGTTCCTTGACCTCGACTTCGGTTTCCTGTTCATTAATGACATCGATAGTGTCCCTTTTCTCCTCAATAGTCGGTTTCGATGGCCTGTACCTCGGATTGATATTTTGATAGGATTGTTCCGAATATTTTATCTGCCCTTGTTGGTAGATACTGTCCACCAATCGCATCTTTTCCTTGTCCAACAAATCCGGGTCATAAATGCCCGTGGAATCCAACAGCCGTTCATCATAAATACTTGGTGCGTTGGTTTCCCTAACTTCTTTTAAATCGTTCAGGGCATCCAATTTGGAATCGTACTGCTTTTGGTCGTCCTCCAGTTCCGGCACGGGAACCTGGTTGTTTTCCAAAGTCGGTTCTTCATCCTCTCCCAATACCAGCATGGCATAGCTACCTATAAAAAGTAGGATGCATACCAGTACAATGGAAAAGATGATTTTGTTTTTTTCTACTTTCATATTATCTGAATTTTATTGTTCATCATTGATTTTTCGTAAGCTGCTTTCAAAAAAATTGGTAATCAACAATCCGTGAGTATTGTTCGGAAAGTTCCTATCCACCTTGATAAGGTTCCCCGTTGTGATAAGCTCGTAGGTATCGGTTACGGAACCCCGATTGATTTCAAAAACGGTCCTGGTCTCAAACTTGTGGGGTTCGTTTTCGATATCCACTTTGGATTCGATACTCAACACTTTTTGCACCAATGAATACTGTAACAAACGGTTATAGACCCCATCGGCCTTTTTCTGGTGGTACAGGGCATCCACCGAGCTATTGCCCAACCACAGCGCCTTTTCCAGATTTCTTTCGTAATTGCTCGCATCAATGTTGTAGAAGTAGGTGTGGAACAGCTCCAGATGCGCCAATGCCTCCACGTTTAAATTTTCATTTTGTAAAACTAATTTCAAGGGAATCACGCTACCGTCCGAATTGACCACAAATGCACTGCCCACGGTCTCCTTGTGCAGTTTGATGACCATGAGTACAGAAACAATACAGGTAAGCACAGCTCCAATAACGACCGTCAAAACAATAAAGCGGTTCAGCTTTAGGATGTCGTATATATTTTTATAAGGTGTTTTCATATAGTAATTAATTTTCATTTGCCTAATGTGCCTTAGGCACTTATCCACCAGTGAAGAGTTTAAGGGTGAACGAGATGGCCCTACGGTACAGTTTAAACTTCAGGAATACGATAAACCCGATGGAGCCCAATTGCAGCAACGGGGCAAAAAAGCTGCTCCCCCAATCCGTTCCGAACAGGTTGCTCCAAAAATTGGTGTTGATTTCGGTGTAAAGGTTGTTCACGAATACATTCACCAAAAAGAAGGCTGGTACCAACATATAGACCCCGGAATAGAGCTTAAAGAAATTGTACGCTAGCGACCTGAACTTTTCAAATACGGCCAGACTGATGACCAACGGAAAAAACGCCTGCATGATGCCCAACAAGAAAAACCGCTCCGCCAAGAACAAGGGATAGATGAACAAATCCAACAACCATAGGAATACCCCAATGATAAAGGCCAGCATTTTCATCCCGAACAAAGGGGTGACCAGAGCCTCGTAAAGCATGGCCATCGCTTTTTTGGCGGCTTCCAGGGCACCCACATCCTGTTCGATGTCTATATCCTGCATCTGCAACGGGAGGAGTGCCGGAGCCGTGTCCCGGTATTGGGTCTCGATGGCCACCAAAATGGCATCAAAAACGCCCAATACCTGTGTAGAAAAAATGACTAAAATGACCACTGCAAAGTTCTTCGCCAATTCCGCAGGTGTCAATCCCCAAGTATAGCCCTCATTGTTCGCTACGCCCTCGTTGTATTTTTTCAGGATATTGACCAAGAAGAACAGTACCGCAAGGGCCTTCATACCCCCAATGGTATATTGCGAAAAGGCACTATTTTTTATGGTTTGAAAAATAGTGTCCACATATTCCAGTCCTATGCCCAAAAAAATACCCGACATCAATAATTGGTTTCGCGGTTATTGATTTTATGTTGTATTTCCCGAAAAGCGATAATCTCCCGATAACGTTTGGTCTTGGCCTCGATTTCCGCTACCATTTCCTTGGATTCCAGTTCCTTTTCCTTGAGGACTGCCGCACGTTCGGCATCGGTCATTTTCATATTGTCACTGGACAGGATCTGGTCAATATATTCCATGGCCGCAATGGAATTTTCCAAAATGGCATCAAAGGAATCCGATATACGGGTAACTTCATCGGGCTTGATAAACGGGGAATTCAGGATGTCCCTTAAATCGCCCTGCATCACTTGGTACAGGCGTTGGTTGTTCTCGGCAAGTTCCTTGACCGCCTTCAACTGTTTGATGACATTGTTGACCTTATCGATGTTCTCCTTTTGCTGTTTGAGAAACTTGACGGTCTGCATCAGGTTGCTGGTCTGTTTAGCAGATTCGACCAACGATTTCATAAAGGAAATAAAGTTGGTGTTGTCATACACAGGCATCCCCTGGGCCGTAGCACGGGTGCCAGTGGCACTCACAAGTATGAGCAATGTTGCGGATAAGATTGTTTTTTTGATTTTGTTCTTCATTTGTTTGTGTTTTAAAAGTGAATATTATTGTGATTCTTGCAAGAAGCGACCAATGGACGTTTCCATATCGTTTGTTTCGTTATAAATGGCCATTATGGACTCGTTTTCCTGTCCATCGGTGAGGTAAGCTGCAAAGACCTCGGGCGGTACTTCCAATCGGAAAATGTTGCTTTCCTTGCCAATTTTGATGAACATTTCGGTGTACTTTCTGTCCCCGGTCAAATTGTTCCGGATGGATTTGAGTTGGTTCAGGTCGTGACTGGAGAGGTTCAACCTCTTCTTTAATTCTTCATATCCCTTTTCATTGCGGAGGCTGTAAATGACCTGTGTATTTTCAAGGATGCTTGCCGATGTGGAATTGTTGGGCAGTTGGTTAATCGACTGGAGGATGATGCCAATGGCGCCGTTCTGTTTACGGATGGCCTGATAGTAGAATTCTACGCTTTCCAACACGTTGCCGAATTTCAATTGTTTCGCAAACTCATCAAAAAGGATAATGCCTTTTTCGGCCTTGTTTCTCCAAATGGTGCGTTGGATGGCCGACTTGATGAGCTTCAGCATCACCGAAAGGATTTCCTTGTTATCCTTCACTTCGTCCAGTTCAAAGACAATCAGCCGTTTGTCCTCGATTTTATAGGTCTGGTCTTCGTTGACATTGAACAGGAAACTGTACAGCCCGCCATCGACATACTCTGAAAGGATGTGAAGAAAATCATAGATATTGAAATGCTGTCCCTGGATATGCAGCTCTTCCAAAAGGCTGTCCTTCTTTGCATCGATGAATCGGTACAGATTTTCCAAAGAATGGGTACTGTTGCTATTTTGTAAATAGTAATGTCTCAATACTTTTTTAACAGCCACTTCCTCGGCTTTGGTCGTTGCCTTTCCTGATGCTAGAAGCTCCAAAATAAAAATGGCCAAATCCTCCAATCGCTCCGGTGTCAAATCATCGGTATTGGAGATGTAAAAAGGGTTGATGCCCAGGTTTTTCCCTTGCTCGTATCGAAGTATGATATGTTTATCAGGATAGAGTTTGGCGAACTTGGCATAAGAACCTCCCAAGTCAATCACCACTAATCGAACGCCACTTTCAAAATATTGACGTAAGATGTTGTTCGCTAAAAAGGATTTGCCCTCGCCCGTTGGGGCAAAAATGGCAAAGTTCCTAGCCTTGATGCGTTTCTTCTTTTCATCCCATACATCCTTTAGCACGGGAATATTATGTTGCCTGTCATTAAAGATGATACCCGTGGCATCGGACTGATAGCTGGTATTGTTAATGTACAGGCAAAGGGCGTGCTTTAAATCGGTGACGTATAAATCCTCATTTGAAAAATTTGAGGTATGGCAGCAATAGGAGTTCAGAAAATAGTTTTTGCGTTCCTCGCCTTTTGGGTAGTATGGCACGATGTCCAGTTCCTTAAACTCGGTCTTGATTTTAGAAGCGATTCTCTCTAACAATGCTTCATCTCTGTCCCAAAAGATGATATTTATGTGTCCACGAATAATCCGTGAACTATCGTCCTCATTGATTTTGCCAACGATGTCTTCAATCTTTTTTAAGATGACTTTGTTCTGTGTGCCGAAATTGGAACTCTTTTTAAGTTCCTCGATTTTCTTGTCGAGCAGTTTTCGCCATTTATGCTTGTCGTCCAGATAGATGATTTGGTTGACAATGTGGTTCTCATTGAGGTCCAGCCCCAATCCATCGATAAATCCCTGATGGAACACAAAATCGTCCGAAGTAAATTTATCATTGGTTTTACTGCTCTGTACCACATCGCCAAAGCACAGCTCGCTGTTGACGGCCAATACATCAAAATGGTTTTCTCCGATTTCAATGTTGGATTTCCCACCACGACGGGCAGGCTTCAATTGAATATCGGTATCGAAACCCTCATTGAACCCGTTAAAGTAAGCGTTGGTAAGCTCTAATATTTCGTACTCTTTTAATGGGGTAAGGGACACCCTTCGGCTATTGTTGACAAAGGAAACGGCATCGTTTACCGAAGCGATGAACTCCTGCACGGTATGGTCCATTTGTCTGTGGATGCCCTTTTCGCCCTTACGGAACGGGTTGGTAAACTTGGCAGTGTTCAATGCCTTGTTATATGGAAGAACAAAGAACAGGTAGCAATGATGTTGTAGATAGCTACGCCCCTTAAAATAGTCATGGGTCGCCTTTTGAAGAAAGGTATCATTGGGCAACCCGTTCGCCGAATAATGGTTTTTTTGGTAAATGTCCTGTTTGTGGATGATCGTAGCCACAGGCAACGATTTAAACGCCTGAAACCACGAACCGTGTATGTCCTCAAAATCCTTTTCCGAAAGGGAATAGATTTCAGGGTTGTCCACTTGGTAGCCCAAGACCACATTGCCATTGTTGGCAAAGTTGATATGGCCTTGGATGTCCAAAATGGGATGGTATGCCGATAGGTTAATTTTCTTCATAATTCAAGCGACTGCCTTTTTTATTGCTGATTGTTTGTGGGAATACTTTTTTGATGTGCATCAAAGCAGGGTTTTTGGTAAGGTGGGTCAGCACTGCATATAATGTCCCGTTCCATAGGAATACGGAAATGATGACCGAAAAACTGAACGAAAAGATGATGAACAATAAAGAGCCGATAACGGATGTCATCATCAGGGCGAATAGGGATATGGGCAATCCCATAATTACCGCTCGCTTACGAATGTTTTTATAGACCTCGAACCGCTTCATTAAACCACGATTCCGATTAGGTAGGTGAAGATGCCCACTACGGCTCCGGCAATCAGTACAAAGACCAGTACTCGGGTAATCCCTTTTTTCAAATCGGCATTTTCACCAAAGAAATGTCCCGCATTGAACAGGAACCCGATTAGGAAGATGACCCCGAGGATTATTGGGAAAATGGCACGGATGGTATCGGAAACATCGTTGACGGAATCTTCGATGCCCCCGATTTGGGCAAAGGTTGTACTTGAAATGAACAGCGAAAGAATAGTTACATACAATGATTTTTTCATAATGAAATCGATTTAAAATTTGCTTGATTTTGATATTCGAAAAATACTGTATATTGTAATTCAAATAATTGATAATCAATTATTTGTGAATAAAATAAATTTTGAGTCCGTTTGTTTTTGTTTGATGCGAATTGGCATCAAATCGTATGGAAATCTGAAAAGCCTATGTTGATAACTCTAAAATTTTGGAAGTGGTCGGGCTTCAAAAACGTCAGTTTTTGGGTTTTGCTACTAAAATTCTGCTTTGTTTTCGGTCAGCAAAAAACGATTGTCATCGACCCCGGACACGGTGGAATCGATTCCGGTGCAATAGGTATAAATGATGTATTGGAAAAAGATGTGGTTTTGTATGTTGCCAAGGAAATTATAGGACTTAACAAAACCCTTTTTGATGATAGGTTTGCTATCTATTTGAGCCGATATACCGATACCTTGGTTCCCCTAAAAGATAGGGGTCGATTGGTCAGGGCACTCAAAGCGGATGTTTTTTTATCCTTACACTGCAATGCCTCTTCCAAAACTTCTCAAGGAATGGAAGTTTATGTCCATACTTCCAAAGAGGAAGAAAATCATATCAAGGCATCCATTGCCATAGGGCTTTCCATTTTAAAGGAAAGTACAGGAAAGCTTGGTTTTAAGCAACGGGGCGTGAAGATTGCCAATTTTCAGGTACTCAGGGAGACTGTTGTGTATTGCCCAACGGTACTTGTTGAAATGGGGTTTATGACCCATGCCGATGAAGCGGATTATTATTTGAATCCAAAAAATATCAGGGCTATGGCGTTGGCGATTTTAATGGGGTTGTATAACTATTTTAATGCTGGATGATGAAGGAGTTTTTTGTTGAGATTATAGAGTGTTTAAAGGAGGTAATGGTATGTTTTTTTAAAATGCTTACATCAATGTTTAATTGAATGTCATTGTGAATTTTGCTTTAATTGGATTAATTTTTTTCCATTAAAATGTCCAATGTAGAAACCTTTTCGACCAACAATTACCATCAAAAGAAAATCCTCATTAATCAAGTTTTTTTTGAATTGATTTTTTATCATTTTTATATCTGTACTTGACGGAGTAGGATAGTCTTCGGGATGGGTATGCCATTCGCCAATATAAATGGTTTTACCAAGACTGTTTAAAAATTCATAATTAATGAATAATTGTGCTGATTTTTTATCTCTATGAAAGCTATATCTATAGCTCTTATCAAATAATGTGGGTGTAGTGGCCTTTGTAACAAGAATTTTATTGTTTTCCAAGCGTTTTCCTAAGAGTATGCCCCCCTTCTCATGTTTATTGCCAGTTTGTTTAAAATGACTGAATACATTCAGAACTCCTTCATCAAAAATCACATTAATATTTACATCGGAATATGTCATAAAGTGTTATTGATTAGGGAATATTTCTCGTATGAATCTTTTGCTAAGGTCACATTTAGTTTTTTTGCTATATCTATATCGCCAATCCAAGAATAGAACAGGCTCTGATTATTGCTATTTTCGATGACTTCAACTATTTTGAGATAAGCAGCGGATAAAAAAAGGGACAAATGAGCAGATGAATATGGAGAATAAGTAGCCTGACAACCACTTTCTTTAAGCATGAATAAATCTCTTTTTTTCTCATACTCTTCGGGTGAAATTATAGAAAATCTGTATTTGTAGATATCAGAAAATAAGTCATCCAACTTGGGGAGATTTTCTGGATGGAGGTAGAGTAATTGAGCACCAATCAAGTAGGGTTCGACCCAAAGAATAAAAACAGGTTTTTTTAACTCGCCCTTTTGTAACTCTGTTATAAACCATTTTTCAAGATTCAGTTTTCCCAAACATAGAAACATATAATCCTGTGCATTGACTTTTCGTTTATTTTGGTTATAAAAATCAAATATTGACGATTCACTAAATTGAATCTTCTGACTTGGAAGTTTATGTTTTAAGTAGGTTTTTAATGCAAGTGCTTTGTTTTGATTTAAGTAGTGAAACCCTAGTAAATGGCGTTTAATGTTTTCTGAACTTAGTTTGTCATTATCAATAAGGGCAAATTCAGGGTTATTAAGATTATTAAGAAGACCCACTAGATTTGAGCCAACACTCCCAATACCAGCTACAAGAAACTTATAGTTCTTTGGTGTTTGGACTTCAGATGCAGTTCTTCTAATTAATCTTTGTTCACTAAGGCTGTCAGAAGAGAAACGTTTAACATTCTTTTTATGACCAGGTAAACCTTTATTGAACGTAATATTATAAGGTGTTAGTTTGCTCTGACGGAATCCTTTTATTTTAAAGTCTATGTCGGGATAGCTCCATCCAAAATATTTTTTTTCATCATTGATAGTCTTTCCAAAGACTAAAATTCTAACTGGACTTTTATTAAAGTAATCTTTAAAGTTTTTTTGATTCTCTTCCTTAATAAATTCAAGACTTTCAAAGCAACTAATGGTAAAAGGCGGTCTAGTAAGTCGTGTTTCATCCTTAACAAAAAACACCTCATATTCTTTTGTAGAGTAATCTTGACTTTCAAAATACTGTTGGTAAGGTTGAATTAAATCTTCTTCTTTATTGTAAAGGATGCCAGCTAATGTTTTGTCTTTTTTTGATGACTTAATACTATAAGTGAGTAAGTGTAGAGAATTATAGTTTTTTGGTTCTTTACCTATAACGGAATAAATAGATTCACTTAGTAATTTATCTTTATGATTTCCCGATGTATTCCAATAAGCCACGAATTCATCTTCAAAATCTTCAAAATTTTCACCTTTCAAACCTTCAATCAAAGTTTTTTTTGCTTTACTAAGTTGGTCTATTAGAATTCCCGTAGGGTTTGATTGGTCTACAATTACAAATTCATCGTATACACATACATCGTTTCTCAAAAATGAAGAATGAGGTATGTATCCTAATTTCTCAAAATCATTTTTATCGTAATATATTTTTGCAGGCTCTAATGGAAATAATGAACTTAAAGCAATATACATGGTAAGTTCATCAATAATCCATACTGATTTTACATTGTCATATAATCCGGTTTTTACCTCCCAGACTTCACAATAATCACCGGACTCTAGAAAGTTAGCATCTTTCGGATTGTCAAGTACAGTGATTTCGTCATCGCTGATGCTTGCTAACTTTGTATATGCATCTTTTCGTATTTGCTCAAAACAATCTGACATTAAGCACTTGTAGCATTAACATTAATCACCGCTGGTGCAGCATATGATTTTGATTCACTTTTAGATGAATCTTCTACATTAGCGCAAGCAAACCTGTCCCCAAGATATTTTTGCCATTTTTTACATCCTTCTTTTGGATTGCTATGAGCTATAGCAGCATTACCAGCATCTATAAGCTTAGATAATCTGTCCATAAAATGAGTTTCACTATACTTTTGAAGCAAGTCCTCTCCTTTCTTTGTTGTAGGCCGCTCACATTTAAAATCATCTTCTAATTCTGATTGAATTGCTTCCAAAGTATCTCTGAAAGAAATATCATCACGGTCATTTGATACATAGTGATTTGTAGCAAGAATGGCAAATATCAAGCCACTTGGCATTTTTGTGCTAAAGGATTTGTTTTGCTTGTCTCCCCAGGCTTTTAAATAACGAACTAACCTCTTCAATTGGTCATTTGCCCGGCCATTAAACCATTTATAAAATTCCCTCGGGTCACTATCCGTAAAGCCTTCGGATTTATGCGCAAGCTGCGGAATAGTTTTTTCGCCGCCTGATTCTTTTTCTTTAAAGTATATGGGTAAGTCAATATTGTGGCCATCAGAATACAAAACACGAATACAAGTATTTTTTTTGATAGCTCCTTTTGAAGTGTGATCCTTAACGGCATCATAAATCCAATTGTGATAGGTTGTCACTGATTTTCTATTGTCTATTTCATCAATAAAATAAACGCCATCATCCAAATCATAAGGGTATAAAGTTTTCTCGTTACCATCATCATCGGTCTCGTATGTTGGAAGAGGATTGACAATTATATGCATCATAAAAGACCCTTGAGCAGAATATTTAGGTCTGGTCTCATTCTCCTTATTGTTCTTGAAATAGTCTGTTATTTTTTTTCTTAAAGCATCTCTATTTTTCCTAAGCTCATCCTTTTTAGAAGAATCTAATGAAATAGTCGTATTAAATTCAATGAATTGTTCGTGATTATTTGCCATCTTATATATGTTTTAATTCTTTTGTTTGAAAATCTACGCTAATGGTTCCTCCATTACCTTTTGAAAGACTGTTCTTGGAAAAATAGCCTCCTTCCAGTCTTTTTATCTCACCTTCCTTTTTAAGGGTCAGTGTGTTAAACCCATCTTTTATTGGGATTGAACTGTCACTACTTCCTTTATTCTGATAATAAAAAAGTAATTGATATAGACCGTTATCTTTTCGGATTAAATCTTCAACAATACTTTCAGATTTAGTTTGTGTACTTGATATCTTATTTCCATTTTCGTCTTCATCCCAGAAGTAACAATTAACCTTTATATCTGAAGTGGTCTGATAAATTATAAGTTTGCAATGCTTGTGTCCTAACACACCTTGATAATTGTATTTTACCATTCCTTTATAAGTACCTCTAATCAATGGTACTTTTATAAGTAGCTGCCATAAAAATGGTACTTTATGTAAATGTTTGTTTATTAGCCAAAAAACGAGAGCAAGTAATGCAGTTGCAGGATAGAACCTATAATATTCGAAGTTATAAGCTTTCAATAAATTGATTATTTCTCTTATCAATGCTTCAGAACCTATATAAAGAAGTATTACGAGTAATATCAGCTTAGATTCATTGTAATATTTAAAGTTAAAATCTGATTTCATATATCTTTATTGTAAAGTGTTCAGTATCAAAAAGCAATCCATTTTTAGAAAAAATTAACAATCATATTTTTATTGCTAATATTAAGACACAATGTCATTTAATCAAGGCGACACCTTTTAAGAAGTCGCCATGATTAAGCTTCTAGTTAGATTGCTCCAACAATGCAGCTATTCCACTAATAACAACAAGAGTTGCTATACCAAAGATGATGGTTTTGGCCACATCTCCATGCACATTGACACAATTGCCTTTATGGCATACTCTTAGCACTCCTTTAGAGAAATTAATACTATTCATAAACTGAACTTTAAGGTTAAACAATCTCCATTCAGAGCTGTGGAGTTCCGCTCATTTTTTCACGCCATTTTCTTAAAGACTTTTGTTGCATCATATTCTTTATATTGGGCCTTCAATCTTAGTATGCTTGTTTCGTTAACTTTTTTGCCACTCGATGGCAAATTTTTTAAATCTGCAAGCATATTATTACTAGAACATCAATTGATATGGATAAATCGAGCAAAGAGGTGGCCGATGTATTTAATAGTTATACCATTGACCAATTAAACGACCTCGTTTTAAGAATGAGAGCCTTTGCCAAGCAAAGACTTGGCGATTATGGCGATAATCATGAGGGGCAACAAAAGTTAGATTTTGTTTTCAATGTTTTCCAAAAAGCACTTACCGATATAAGGAAGTGGGATAAGGACAAATGTAATTTTGAGAACTTTCTTTTTGGGGTTCTAAAAAGCGAAATAAGTGCGTATCACGAAAAAGCAAAAAGACGAAAGCCACCGGGAGAAGAGGATGAAAACGACGAATCCTATATTCTCGATATACCAGTATACTCGGAGGAAGTTGGCTTCGACGACCTATCATTTGATGAAATTGACAACAAAAAACTAAAAGAAAACTATGTTACGTTACTTAAAGACTCGGGAGCATCTGATTTGGAGATGCTAATATTTGAATGTTGGTGTGAAAACATCTACAAACCGAACGAGATTTCGGCTTTTTTGGAAGTAGATATCACAGAGGTTTATAATGCCGTTAAAAGGCTTGAGAGAAGAAAAGGCAAACTTAACAGTCAAGTAAAATGAGCAACTTAAAAAACAAAATAGATAAGGGAATTACAGAATTTTATTTGAATTCCGATATTGAATTGATAAAAAAGTCCTTAGAGGAAGATGGTGTAGATGTAACTAAGGAAAGTACGGAAATATCCAATTTTTTGAAGCGATTGAAGTTTACCCAAAACGCAGTGGCAACTCAGGAAAATGACCAAGCATTGATTGCGAGGATAGTTGAAAAATTTCAAGATGCAATCAATAAGAATATAGAGAAGCCTATTGCCACCCTTATAAGTTTAGTAGAAACAAAACAAATGTCTGTACAATTTAGAAACTTGGACAAGTTAACCCCGGATGAAATAAAGGAAATTATCAAAGGGAAAAATCTGGTTGACCTGATGGATGAATTAGACAATGAAGAATCATAGATATAATAAAGGCTCTTTAGAAGCAAAAAACCTACTTGAGCAATATGGCTTTGAAAGTCTTTTGGACTTTCCCCTAGAATTGTTTGCAAGTGGTCTTGGAGCAACCGTTATCGAAAAGCCTTTGGTAAATTCTGATGGACGAATCATATTTGGGAAAAAACACACTATAATTGAAATAAACCAGGATATCGAATTTGATCAAAAAAAACGGTTCACATTAGCACACGAAATTGGACATTTTGTGCTTCATAAAGGTATTGATATTCATAACGATACTGAAGCAACTACATCGTGGTTCAATAATAAGGAAAAACAGGCAAAAAATGGTCGTGTTGAATATGAGGCTAACCAATTCGCTTCCGAATTGCTGATGCCAAGTACACTCTTTTATGAAAAACAAAAGGGTAAAAAATTTTCCCCTCAATTACTAAGGGATTTGGCTATTTTTTTCAAGACGAGTATTACATCAATAGCCTTTAAGTATTTTGAATTGGGAGACCACCCAATTTGTCTTTTTCACTCGCATAACAAAACTGTAAGTTACTGGAAATGGCCCGAAGGTTATCCTCATTTCATTGTTGATAGAACTAAACTAGAACCACCGGAGGATTCAGTGGCGATGGAGTTTTTTGAAAAAGGAAAAATATATGCTAAGCATCAATCTAAACAGCAGATTTGGAAATCTACTTGGTTTGATTTGAAAAACTGGGAAGATGATAATGATTTTAACTTTTTTGAGTATTGTATTATTTCAAGCGCCCATAATTCTGTATTGAGTGTTGTATGGGAAGAATAATTTTATAGCCAATTAAACTGTTTATTTTCTATAAATCTTATGGTAAAAAGACCTTAAAAATTCGTAAATTAAAGCTAAATCCAGATCAAGGAACCTCTACTGTAAATCGCAATGAAAGCACTGGCCATTTTCTTTTTAAACGTGTTCCAAAATATTCTGGGTTTGACCATTGGTGGGCTTGCCAGAAATAAAGCCACGCGAAATTCTTATAGATCTTTATCCAATGTCGATAAGGTAAAATACCTTGAAAAGAGAAGGCAGCAACAAGGCTATCAAAAGGGATGGCTTTATCATAGATGCAGGGAAGAAGGGTTGATGGATGCGTACAAAAATTATTTGGGTTTTATTCTCCAAGTGAAACTGATGCTACTAAATTCCGCTTCGGTAAGTACAAAGGGCAATATGTGGAGGATATTTGGGAAAGTGATAGGGAATACATCAATTGGCTTTCTGACCAGGAATGGCTAGCTGAATATATAGACGAAAATGATATGATCCACGAATTACTTCACATGGAAGAAGAGCACAAAAATTGACTATCCTCTTTTGTCAACAGACTTGGCATCAAAACTTATCAAGTTGAACATTTGCCGCATCCTTGAACGTACCCGATTCCCATACCTTTCTTCCAGTTCTTGGGCATTAAGGTTGGTGGTGGCGTGGGTCTGGATGTTATGGTTCAAGAACAGCTCATAACGGGATAATAGTATTTCGCCCAAAACATTGCAGTCTTTCCCGAAATGTCGTCCGGTAGGTTCTACACCCAAGTCGTCAAAGCAGTAGAACTTTTTTTCTCCATAATCCTCAATGATTTTATAGCCGATATTGTTAAAGGCAAAGGCAATATTCCGGGTGGGGATGACCTCATAAGGTTTGCGGTGGGGTACAATATGTCGCAATAGTTTCATCAGACTGGTCTTACCGCAACCCACGGGGCCGGAAAGCAAAATACCCTTATGGATATCGATACCAAGATTTTTGCAATTCGTTTCGTCCTTGATATAATAATTGCACAGCTTAAAGAGTATGTTTCGGTCTTCCTCATAAATCCTGAATTTCTTGCCAAGGAGCAATTTCCCTTTGGCATTGAGATAAACAAGCATTTTATCAAAATCGTAAATGATTTCATTGTTCAGGAATGTTCCCAAGGTATATTGAACACTACCCTCTATGATGATATGTGGTTTAAGGGAACTCATAGAGGCTCACTATAATTTTTGTTGGAACTTGTTTTGAGGTTGTCCGTATTTTGGCTAACCGTTATCACCGTTTTTTCCGTTTTGAGCACGTCGGCTTTTAACATCCAGTTACGGGCGGTGGCCTGCCAATCAATGATTTTTGTTTTGCCGCCTACTTTCCAGCCGATGCCCTGGTAATGGTTGTAGAATTTTTTGGCCTCCAGTTCCGGCCAATTTTCTTTTTGAAAAAAATCGATGACCTCGTTTTCACTTTTGGGCTGGTCAAGTTTATTCCCGTTTGTATTGTTTATTACTGTTTGTATATGTTTGTTTATAGATACCACCGCTTGTCCAAAGCTTGTCCCAATATTGGTAGGGTTTGGGTACAGAGCTTGTCCATCACTTGTCCCAAAATTGAACATCTTGATTTTGCTGCCATGAAAGGGATTGTGGGAAGGCTCGTATACCAGGTATTTCCAATGGTGCAGCTCTTTGATGCAGCGGTGGTAGGTGGTTTTTGAACCGATTTTTGAAAACTGCATCACTTCTTCCCGGTTGATATGGAAATTATCGGGGAAGTGGTAATTGTTCCACAACTGAAACAAGGCCACGTACAGACTGATATGTGTGGGGTTTAAACGGCCGTCTTTCGAGAATTGCAGAAATACGGCGTTCAGGTGTTTTATGTAATTTACGTCTTGCATAATATTTTTAGGGAAATAAAGCCAACCCGCCAGCTGGCACCTTCGTTAAAACAGTCCACTGGACTGTTTCTTTGCACTCGGCCCTATAATTAATCTGTTCCAAAGAGGCGTTAAAATTTGTTATGGATTTTGTTCTTTTCCATCACGCTGATAATCTCCTCGTAGTCATAATAGAGTACGCCACCCACTTTGGTGTAGGGCAATGTGCCATTGATTCTTAGGTTCTGTAAGGTGCCGGAAGAGATTCCCAAAAGCTCTTTTACCTCTGGGGATTTAAGCCATCTTTTATAGGAATGACCAGAGTGGTTGCCCAATAGTTCTTTAATGTTGTCCAAGAGTTCGAGTTTGAACTCCTGAAGGTCTTCGGTGGTAATGATTGTTTCTGCCATTTGTAAAACGATTTTAGAAAAGCAAAGCCGCCAAGTTGTTTTGATTTTTAAATGACGACTTTGCGTTGATTTGACTTTCGTTCTACAAAATTGATGGAGTTTAATGGGAATTTATCAGAGTCTAAACCCAGTTGGGGAAGATTTTAACACATATAAGTTTTGGTGTGCTTTGGTATGATTTGGTGCTCAATTCAAACGCTCAAACGCTTAAAGTGTCAATAAAATTATAGGAAGTTTAAAAAACCGAGTGCAATCCAAACTCGGTTTTCAGGAATTGGACAAATCGTCCTCGTCTTTCATTTTCTGAAGGAGCTTTTGCCCGGTTTCTTCAAAAAACTTTATAGGTGAACCTTTACGTGCCTTCAAATCTTGGTAAGTACGGGTGGGATTTCCTTTTTTGACATTCAAAAATTCACAGAAGGCATCAATTGCATTGTTAATTCCAACATTCCCATTGTTGAAATATCCCATCTCCTGGCAACCGTACAGCATTTCCACTAAAGCGGCATAGCTCCCAGTCCATTTGAGTTTGCTGTTTCCGGTTTTGTTATTGGTGTTGGTCAATTCTTCCTTTTTTTGCTTTAGGTAATTGGCATACATGGCGAGTCCTTTTATCCGTGCCCAGATTTCATCATGGGAGGTGTTGAATATCGAATCCTTATAGTAAGGATAACTTTTAACAACGGGGTTGTTGTTTAAATTTTTACGTGTGAAATAATGTTCATCAAAATGGTCATATCCTTGTTCCATGTAGAGTAAAAACTCCGTATGCCTACCAAAGAACTGGTTGACCTTTTTGGTTTGTTTGTCAAGAAATGAGAGCTGTCTCTTGACATTGGATTTGGGTATGCGAAGTTCGCAGGAACGGATTTCTGTATAATAGATAAGATATTTCATAGGTATACACTTGATACCTTTGAAAAAACTTATTTCATTCTTGATTGAATCAAAACCAAAATTTGTTACTTGCTCCTTGAACAGGTCCAAAGCCCAAGATGAAATTTGAATACAGGCATTTGCCTTTTTCAATTCGGTTTGAGTTGTACCTTCTATCCCTGCTATTTTTTCATTGAATTCGTTAATAATATTGACATAAAACATATTCTCATAGTAATTTTATTATTGTTTAAGGGAGAAATATGTTGGTTAATTGTTTTTGAAATTAGCTGTATTATTTTTAAGGTTTTTTCTTCTTTCTTTTTCTTTCTTAATTATTTGAAGTTCTCTTGAAGTTTGGCCAACAACAGAGGTGTTTTCTTCAGCTCTTCTAATTAAATAGGGCATGACGTCTTTCACAGGCCCAAATGGGAGATATTTTGCCACATTATAACCGGTATTTGATAAATTATAACTTATATGATCGCTCATGCCATACAATTGACCATACCAAACCCTTTTATCGTTATTATCAAGGCCATTTTCCTTTAATAGTTCCATCAGTAAGTATGAACTATTTTCGTTATGTGTGCCTAAGAAAAATTCTATATCGCCTAAGTTGTTCATCATATATTTTAGGCAATCATTAAAAAGTTTGTCAGTAGCACTTTTATTTATACATATCGGATCCTTGTACCCATATTTTAAAGCTCGCTCTCGTTCCTTTTCCATATAAGCTCCCCGAACTAATTTTATTCCAATCTTAAACTTTTGATGCCTTGCCTTTTCCAATAGTTCTTTTAAATAATCAAGCCTATCCCAACGGTAGGCCTGTAGGGTATTAAAAACAATCACACGATCTTTGTTGTATCTTTTCATCATTTCCTCAACAAGAGTATCGGCAGCATCTTGCATCCAACTTTCTTCAGCATCAATTAAAACAGGGATATTATAGGAATGGGCCTTATCACAAACTTCTATATATCTTTTTCTAATTTCTCCCCATTCTATCTTTTCCCTATCACTTAATGAAGTTCCTGCACTGAGTTTTTTGTAGATTTCGAATCTTCCGAAACCTGTTGGTTTAAAAACGACGAATGGAATAGCTTCATTATCTTTTGCATACTCCAAGGTGCTCAATGTTTTCTGTACAGCATAGTCAAACTGTACTTCTTCTTCTTTACCCTCGGCGGAATAATCTAAAACCGAATAAACTTTTTTCGCATACATTTTTTTAATAATGGGAAGGCAGTCACTCTCATTTATGCCGCCACAGAAATGGTCAAAAACTGTAGTTCTAATTAATTTTTCAACTGGCATGTTTGTTTTTAAGGCAAACTTTGTAATGGCAGTACCAATTTTAACCAAGGGTTCTTTTTTTATCAATGAGAATAAAAAATATGACCTTGAAATTTCCTCGTCTGATTTTAATTCCAAGGCTATTTCTGTATTTTCAAATATTCTTTCCATTTATGCTTTATAGGATAATGTTCTCTTTTTAAACAATAAGCTCAGAATGGAATAGAAAAAGCCAGAAACAACTATACCTAGAATATTTTTTACATCAGATTCAAATAAGAAAACGATACTAACCCCTGCGAGCCAAGAGATAATTCCAATCCAGCCAAAAGACATATTGGTTTTGTTCTCGGTTGTTTTTCCAAAGTAATAATCAGCAATAATAACTCCTGCTATTGGAGGTATCATAGCGGAAAGAACTACAGCAACCTGAACAAACTTGTCCAGAATGCCTATAACGCCCAACAAAGTTCCAATTAACCCAACTGCTAAAGTTGTGTGCGGCCTATACTTTTCGGATAAATGAAAAGTACTATTTAAGCCTAATCCTCCTGAGTAGGCACTCATAACATTTGAAGTCCATGTAACTAAAATAAGAATAGACATGGCCATTATAGGGTATCCTATCTGGGCAAAAATATCTACAATGTCATGAGTTCCCTTTATAATGGCCAATATAGCTCCAATGGTTAAAAAGGCCACTGCTGCCGGAAGCATGCCTACCACGGATCCTACAACAGCAGTTTTTGGGGTTTTTGCAAAACGATTGTAATCAGGGGAAATTACACCCCCTACAGCGATTAAGCCAACGACAATGCCCATGCCCTTTATCAAGGACATTTTTTGTTGTGGAACATATTGTAAAATCTGATCAAAGGAAACTCCTTCTAAGGTCACAATAAGACTGTAGATGATTAGTATTAAAATACATGGCACCGCTATATAGTTTAACCACTTAACGTATTTAAAACCGAAAACGGCAGTCAATACCATTATGATGCCCCATAATAAAGAGGATGCTTCCACAGAGAAATGAACATTGAATGCCTCTTCCATTACTTTTGAAAAAGAAACTCCAGCTATGTTGGTTTGTACCCCAAACCAGACCATTGAGGCAACACCAATAATAAGCCCAACTATAACTTTTGCCCCTGTTTCCCCGAAAGAACGTTGAGCCAATTCTACTGCGTTAAATCGAAATTGAACAGCTTTTATACTTAATAGCGATAAAAAAACGAGTACAAATGAATAGCCTAAAACGGCAACTATAATTGCCTCAAAAAGAGACATAGAACTAATTAAAGTACTGCCTATTAAAAGAGCTGGCAAACTTGCTATGCATCCGAACCAAATGCCCGCTATGCTATACCATGATTCGTTATTTTGTGTATTTTCCATAATTTGAATTCTCTATTTTTTATTTGTGTATTTATCATAAACTAATTTTGCTATCACCAAATCCTCAATTGCCATCCCTGTACACTTAAATAGTGTGTTTTCCTCATCTGAATTCCTTTTCGATAAATTGTCTATACATAGGAATCTTAAATCACCTTTGATATCAGATTTATTGATTTTGTTCTCTTTTAGAGCTTTCACCAGTTCTCCTGCATGTTTTAAGGTAACATCAAAATTATCTGTATAAATAGAACAGGCGGCAACAACATCTTCGCTCACTTCGTGCATGTCTTCAGCGTATGACCCTGCCAAATCAAAATGTTGACCGCTTGAGACATGCTCTTTAGTTAAAATTGGATCATGCGAGGATGTAATACAACTTATGATGTCCATTTCTCTTACAATCGGAACAAAATCTTCAACAGCCTCAACCTTTACCGAACAATCATCCAATGCCTCAACTACTTGCTTGGATTTTTTATAATTCCGACCCCATAGATAAATAGTGGTGATGTTTTGTTTCGAAGCATAGGCCTGGATATAAAAAGGCGAAAGCGTGCCATTTCCAATTATTAATATTTTTGAGGCCTGTTTTTTCGCCAAAAAACTTGATGCCAATACAGAAGTGGCAGCGGTCCGAATATTTGTAATCAATTTGGCATCCATGACTACCAATGGCAAGCCATTTTCCGCATTAAAAAGCATATACAGTCCATTGAGATAAGGTATTTTAGGGTTGTTCAATTTACTATTGTTGGGTGTAGCAGTAATGAGTTTTACCCCAAAATAGCTTTCGTTGTCCCATGAAGGCATGAACAATAAAGTATTATCTTCACTGCTGTTAGTGCTTTTGTAATTGTATGACTGTTTTGGAGGACATTGAATTGTATTTAATCCAAAAGCCATTTCCAAAGCTTCAACAAGCTCTGGATAATTAATATTCTCCTTAATAAATTCATTTGAAATCCAATTCATGTTCTTTATGACTATCCTAAAAAGGGATATCTGTAATTTTTAGGTGGAAAGAATGTTTCTTTTATTGTTCTATTGCTTACCCATCTTAATAAATTCCATATTGAACCAGCTTTGTCATTTGTTCCTGATGCACGGGCACCGCCAAAGGGTTGTTGACCTACAACCGCTCCAGTAGGTTTGTCATTTATATAGAAATTTCCAGCTGCATTCTCTAATTTCTTAGTAGCTGCATCGATGACATAGCGATCGCCACTGAAAATGGCACCAGTTAGGGCATATTCACCAGTTTGATCTACCAAATCTAAAACCGATTCCCAATCTTCGTCTTCAAACACATAAATGGTTATAATTGGACCAAATAATTCAGTACACATGGTTTCGTATAAAGGATTGGTGGTTACAATTACAGTTGGCTCAATAAAATAGCCCTTGGAATCGTCATATCCGCCGCCTATAATTATTTCAGCATCGACATCTTTCCTAGCTTGTTCTATATAACCAGAAAGCTTTGTGAATGCTCTTTTATCAATAACCGCATTAATGAAATTGGAAGGGTCCTCTGGACTCCCCATTTTGAAAGAATTGATATCTTCCAGTATATGCGTTCTAACATCGTTCCATAGACTTTTAGGGATATAGGCTCTTGAAGCCGCACTACATTTTTGACCTTGGTATTCAAAAGCACCTCTTGAAATTGCGGTGGCAACTTCTTGCGCATTTGCTGTTGGGTGTGCCCATATAAAGTCTTTTCCCCCAGTTTCTCCCACAATTCTGGGATACGTTTTATAGTTGTTTATATTATCACCAATAGTTTTCCAAAAACTATTAAATACGGGGGTGGAACCTGTAAAGTGAATTCCAGCAAGATTAGGGCTATTAAGCAAAACATCGGAAATCATACTGGAACTACCAGTTACCATATTTATGACTCCATCGGGCAATCCAGCCTCTTTAAATAGTTCCATAATTACATTGGCCGAGTATATTTGGCTAGATGCAGGTTTCCAGATAACAACGTTGCCCATTAATGCTGCTGAAGCTGGTAAGTTTCCCGCTATTGCGGTAAAATTGAAAGGTGTTATAGCGTACACAAAGCCTTCTAAAGGTCGATACTCCATTCTGTTCCAAACACCAGCAGATGACAATGGCTGATTACTGTATATATCGGACATAAATTGAACGTTGAAACGCAGAAAATCGATAAGTTCACAAGCTGAATCAATTTCGGCTTGGTATACATTTTTAGACTGGGCTATCATTGTCGCTGCATTTAGCCTATATCTATACGGACCAGCCAATAATTCGGCAGCTTTCAAAAAAATTGAAGCTCTTTGTTCCCATGAAATTTTGGCCCATTTCACACGTGCCTCTGCTGCTTTTTGTATAGCTAGTTCTATATGTTGCTTTTCGGCTTGATGATATTGGCCGATGCGATGTTTATTATCATGGGGAGGGTATATCCCTATTGTATTACCAGTTCTTATTTCCCCACCGCCTATATAAAAAGGAATGTCAACTTCTTGGTTGTACATTTCCTTGTAAGCTTCTAATACCAACTGTCTCTCTTCTGAATTGGGAGCATAGCTTTTAACTTTTTCGTTAATCGCTTGAGGAACATTAAAAGATCCTTTAGTCATGATTTTATTATTCTATCTAGATTATTCGTTTAAACTTTTATTACTATTTTACCTTTTTGTTTATTGGAGAGCATGTATTGATAGGCTTCAACCGTATCTTGAAAATCAAAAACTTTATCTACCAATGGTTTAAGCCGTCCTTCCTTAATTCTTTTAAGTACATAATCCGTCCCTTCTTTTAGTTCTTTTCTATCTATAACATGGTTGAACAAGGAATAAGCGTAGAGCGTAGCATTATTTCTTACCAAATCAAGCAATGGAAATGTTGGGAATTCACCGCTTAACAATCCATAAATAGCCGCAGAGCCTCCAAAGGAAAGTAGTGGCATATACTGTTTAATAAATTCGGTATTACCAATGGGATCAAAAGAAAATTTGATTCCTTGGTCCCTCACAATTTCTTTTAGTTTTTCATTTGTGTTTTCCTCATTGGTTACAATTACATGATCTGTTCCAAGTTCGTAAAGAAACTTTTTCTTTGCTTGCGTTCGCGTTGAGCCAATTACAATAGCTCCTGCATCTTTGGCCAATTTTAGTGCGCCTTGTCCGGCAGTACCAGAAGTTGCCGGAATAAAAACGCAATCTCCTTTTTTAACATTTCCCAATTTAAACAGGGCATAATAGGCCGTGAGATATTGCATCCAAAACGAAGTGGCTTCTTCTACTTCATAATTATCGGGAACTTTGGTTAAATACATTTCCGGAACTGTAGCATACTCACCTTGAACGCCATACTTTTGAGTATAAAAAGGAATAGAGGTTACTTTATCGCCTTTTTTGAATTTGGTGACATTGGGACCTACTTCAACAACCTCTCCCGTAGCTTCTGAACCAATGCGAGAAGGAAAAATAGGTTGAGTATAATGCATCCCATTAATAAATAAAATATCTGCTTGGTTTAATGAGAAGGCTTCTACCTTGAACAGAACTTCATCATTTTTTGGTTGTTGTATATCTACATTATCAAACTGTAAGACTTCAGGTCCTCCAATTTTATGGAATCTAATTGCTTTCATACTTTTTGGTTCAAAACATATATAAGCCTTGTATCTTCTAGGACATTACCAGCCTGCAGTTCAAGCGCATTAATGTATACTACAGTTCCTTTTTTGAGATATCCTGCCACTGAGCCATCTTCGTTTAGCATTTCTATACAACCTTCTGTTACAATAGAGACTTCGTTAAATGGATGACGTGAAAATCCTTTCTCAGGGATACGAGAACCCTTTTTTAAGTAGACAGTCCCAAAGGTGGTTAATACTCCAGCATTTTCATGAGTTAATAATTCATTGTTATAATAATCTTTTGGGTCTGGGTATATAATTTCTTTTAATATCATTTTATTAATATTGATGAGTTAATATAGATTTTACCTTTCGGGAAAAACTTCTTTTTTAAACATTATATAAATTAGCTTTGTATCTACTAAAATATACCCTGCATGCCCCTCTCTTTTATTTATCTTAAAAACATCACCAAACTTTAAAACAATCTTCTCTTTTAGTTTGTCTTCAAGAATGCATACTATTTTTACTTCTTAATACCTGGTATAGTCACTATCAAAAGGTATTCGAGCATTTTTTTTTAAAGGTGGCACCAAATTGGAGTTTCCAATCACCTTCATAATGTTTTAGTAATTCCATTAGATAATCTTCTTAGGAACCAGATGGGCAACTAAGTCTCGATAATACCAAAGGAATTATATTCTTCCTTTATTTGACAATTATTCTATTCCCAAAAACAAATTCTTCCTTAAAAAGTCCGAATTGCTCAATATCGGCACATGGAGGTGCTTCACAGCTCCATTTTCTAGAAGGTTTCCATCCAAAATTTCTTTTCAAATACGCGGCTTGTTCGGCTTGTTTTAATGACGCAAGAGAGGGGTCAATAACAGGAACTTGTAATTTTTCTTGAATTTTTTCGTAAAAGCCAAATTCTAATGTGCAACCAAGAATTATTGACTCGGCATGGTCTTCTTTTACCGCCATTTCAGCAGCCTTAAATAATTTACTAGCTGTTATATCATGATCTTTTTGAAATTCGCAAACATTCATTTCTACACTTCTAAAAGAAGCCAAGTGCTCTCCATAACCATATTCTTTAATTGTAGAGTGCATTTCATGCTCCCACTTCGTTTGACCTATGATTACGGAAAACTTATTTGATAATTTTAATGCAATCTCTATCGATGAATGAGAGGGGCCAACAACAACCATGTCCCCGGAAATTTCTCTTGCATCCAATAGAAAAGGGTCATAAAAGCAACCAATAATCAGGGCGTCAAAACCTTCTTTAGAAGCCTGACGGGTTGCCTTAATCAATTCAGTTGCTATCAGAGCATTATATGTTCTGTATTCTAAATTGTCCATTAACCCAACACGTGAGGACATTGAGGTAACATGCACTTCAGTATTGGAAAACTTATTTTCCTTAATCATTTCCGCAAAAATTGTGTCATATGCACTAAATCCGATTGGAGATAGGTACATGATCTTTAATGTGTCTTTCATAATTAATTCTATTTTGGCAATTGTTTTATTTAATCTGTTTAATTCATAATCTGTTCAATTTCACTTATCTCTTTAGGAATGTATTCGCCAATAAGATTGCTTCCGGAACGAGTTATAACATACTCATCTTCAATTCTTACTCCTCCAAAATCTAAGTACGATTCGATAGTGGGGAAATTCAAAAAGGGAGCACATTCCACATTATTCGATTTCCATTCATGGAATAATTCTGGAATAAAATAAATCCCGGGTTCTACAGTAATGGTGAACCCTTCTTTTAGTCTTTTTCCTAGTCTTAATGACTTTAAACCAAATTGTTCAGATTTTAAAACCTCAGTATCATAGCCCACATTATTTTCTCCTAAGCTTTCCATATCGTGGACATCCAAGCCTATCATATGTCCCAATCCGTGAGGAAAAAACAATGCATGAGCCCCAGTAGCTACTGCATCCTTAACATCCCCTTTCATTAAACCCAAATCTTTTAATCCCTCAGCTAATTTGTAACATGCAGCTAAATGAACATCCCTATAAAGCACATTGGGTTCCAGCATTTCTATTGCCCTTTTTTGGGCATCTAGTACAATTTGATAGATTTCTTTTTGTTTTGCACTAAACTTTCCTGAAACAGGAATAGTTCTTGTGATGTCACCTGCATATCCTGAACTTGATAATCCGCCGAAATCACCCAATAGCAGTTGACCTCTTCGAAGCTCATTTGTATAATTAATATTGTGTAAAATTTGACCTTGAATCGAAACTATAGGAGGGTAAGCTGTTCTGCCTCCAGCACTAATTGCCGAACTTTCCAAAGCTCCAACTAAGTCTGACTCCTTTAGACCCGGTTTGGCTTTTGAAATGACTTTTACATGCATTTCTTTTGTGATACCAATAGCTTGTTCTAACTCATCAATTTCTTCAGATGATTTAATTTCTCTCTGAGATACAACAGCATCAATTAGCTCTTTAGAACTGTTCACACTGACTTCCCGGATAGAAAGACCTACAAGGTTTGATAATAATAATGTTGTGGATATGCGATACGGCGGTAAAAAATGGATTTTAGTTATGTTCAAATAATCTTTGATATAATCAGATAGCTTATCAAAGCTTAACACTTTGTAAACACCTACATTATAGGCTTTGCTCCTCAAAGGTTCTTGAGGTCCTATCCAAATAGTATGTTCCAAAGAAACTTCATTTCCAAAAAGTATGGATTCCCCCGTTTCACAATTGAGAACCAAGACCAAATCCGGTAGGTTTATCCCCATATAATAAAGGAACGAGCTGTCCTGAACAAAAAAATAGGTATTAGCCTTAAAATTTCTAGCAGATTCACTATTTCCAGGTAAAACAATAATGCCGCTACCTATTTTTTTGATTAATTCGGATCTTCTATTTACATATGTTTCTTTATCAAAGAACATGGTTACGATACCTTATAAAATTCTTGAGCTTCTTTCTGTGTTATGTACCCATTCTTTATGTCCAATAAAACTTGTTCTCTTGGTCTGTCTTTTGGATTTCCATACCCGCCTCCGGTAGCCGTTACACATCGAACTATATCTCCTTTTTCCAGATAAATGTTGGTTCCTAGGCTATATCTTTCTTTTGTACCATCTTTTCTTATTATCATGAAATAGTTATAGGATCCATCATGTCCGCCTTTCATACCCCACGTTTTTGTTTTTTCCCCTAGAAATGCCGCGGTTACGTGTGCACCATCTGATACAATCTTATAATCTACATACTGGCCATTACCTCCTTGGTATTCTCCATAACCTCCCCCTTCATTATGAAATGCGTATTGATCTACTTGTATACCGTATCTCATTTCTCTAATCTCGATAGGAATGTTGTACGATTCACCGCTACCACAGGACAATTGTCCTCTGTTACCATCATGGTCACAGGAAGCCCCCCATCCTCCAGCAAGAGGCTCTGCCTGAATGTAAAATTGCTTGGTGTCGGGGTGTACACCTGAAATAAATGTGGCACACACAGAACGTAAATGGCCAGCAGGCAGTTTATTGGGAATCAAAGGAGCTAAAATTTTCCATACCAAATCTATGGAGGCAACCATTACTTCATAGTATACCGAAACGGCAGAGGGCGTCTGTGCACTAACGATTGTTCCAGGTTCACAGACTACCTTCATTGGTCTGAATGCTCCTCCATTAGCGTCCATGCGTGGTGTTGTAATAGCCTTAAACAAACTTCTACAGCCTGTGACCAAACCACTAAATGCTAAATTGGTTGCACCTTTTACTTGTGGATGCGACCCGTTGAAATCCGCAATAAATTCTGTGTCTGTTACTGTAATTTTTGCTTTAATTGGAAAAGGTCCCTCCCCAAAACCATTGTCTTCAATTATGCTTTCTCCTTCATAAACCCCGTTCGGAATATCCTTTAAAGCTTCAATACACATACGTTCCCCGTAATCTAAGAAATCGTTTTTGGCTTTTTTGTAGGTATCCAGACCGTATTTTTCAATGATTGATATTACCCTTTTGGCACCGACTTCGGCAGCAGCGATACCGGCAAACAAATCACCCAATGTACTATCAGGCAATCGCACATTAACTTTTATCATATCGATAACAGCAGCATTTAAAACCCCCTCAGATTTTATTTTTATGAATGGGAAGTGCAATCCTTCTTGATAGATTTCAGTAGCCACCGTTGAAACGGAACCTGGGAATGTGCCTCCCAATTCTGTCCAGTGAGCTTTATTAACCGTAAAGGCAACCAATTCACCCTTGTAAAATACAGGATAAACCACGGATACATCTGACAGGTGTGTTCCTCCTCCTGCGTAAGGTGTATTTGCTATAATTACATCACCTTCTTTTAAAGGATTTTTCTCATTATACTTTTCCAATGAAGCCCTAACTACAGAATCTAAAGCTGCCAAAAATGCAGTTACGCCGTTTCCTTGAGCCAATAATTCACCTTTGGAATCAGTAATACCCACGGCGTAGTCAAGTGATTCATATATAATTGGACTCATACTGGTACGTTCCAGTGTTT
This sequence comes from Flagellimonas aurea, assembly GCF_017313785.1. Taxonomy (GTDB): domain Bacteria; phylum Bacteroidota; class Bacteroidia; order Flavobacteriales; family Flavobacteriaceae; genus Flagellimonas; species Flagellimonas aurea. The sequence continues at coordinate 13,141 of NZ_JAFLNL010000018.1, read as the reverse complement.
TGAACATTTCATCTCCAGCAGCTACCAAAGCATCCTGGATTATTTCTAATGTGAACTTTTCCATAATTAGACTTTTTGTAATGTTAAAATTAAATTTCCGTATGCATCAATATTAACCGTATGCATGGGGGTAACCACCGTTGTTGTTGCCTTTTCAGCTATTATTGCTGGCCCTTTTATTGTCATATTGGGCTCTAACAAGTCTCTGTGGTAAAATGGTGTGGTATGTATTCCCAAATCATCAAAGTCTACTTCTTTATTATCGAATATTGCATCTTCAACCTTTTTACCTGTAATATCCATTTGTGGAAAATCTGGCTTTTCAACTTCAACTTCCGCTACTAAATGAAAGTTTACTAATTCAACCATTGCATCTAGTTCAAAGGAATATTGTTTTTTGTGTTCTTTATGGAAAAAATCGATAATGGTTTCTAGCGGTGTATCATAATTAAAATCTGAAAGCAACACTTTTACATAATGCTCTTGACCTACGTAGCGTAAGTCGGTATAATAAGTGAATTTTATATCATCAAGATTATACCCATCCAACTTAAAATTATCAATCGCTTCTTTTTCCATTTCGTTAAATGTGGACTGGATAATATGCCTTTGTTCTTGAACAAGTGTTAATACATTGGTCCTGATATAATCCCTCCTTATATCGGACATCAACATTCCAAAGGCAGAAAAAACACCAGCATGTGGTGGAATTATGAGTTCAGATATTTGTAGTTCCCTAGCTAAATCCGCACCATGCATTGCGCCTCCACCACCAATTACCACCATGGTAAAATCTCTCGGGTCATGCCCCTTATTTATAGATATGAGCTTCAAAGCATTTACCATATTAGCATTAGCTACGCGAATTATTCCTTTTGCTATATCAGTTTTAGAACCTTTTAATGTTTCACATAATGTTTTAGAAGCTTCATTGATGCTATCATAATCTGGCTGCAATTCCCCTCCTAAAAAGTAATCAGGGTGAATTCTACCTGTAATAATATTGGCATCAGTTGTAGTTAAGTTTTTACCACCACGACCATATGCAGCAGGTCCAGGCATTGCTCCAGCACTTTTTGGCCCAACATGCATTTTGCCTCCTTCATCAATCCAAGCAATACTTCCACCTCCATTTCCAATTTCTACAATATCAATTACAGGGGTTTGAATAGGATAGCCAGCTTCAATTCTTGAATGCTCAATTTTATAATTGGTTGTAATTTTTACTTGACCGTTTTCTACCAGGGCACATTTTGCTGTTGTACCACCTATATCCAATACAATTAAATCCTTTTTATTAATTACCTTACCCAAAGCTATAGCACCAAAAACTCCACTGGCAGGACCGGACTCTACCATGGTTATAGGGTTGGCTTTTACATCGTTAATTGATGTAATCCCTCCGTTGGATTGCATGATGTAAGGAGAGTTCTTTAGTCCTTTGTTTTTTAGCTTATTTTCGAGGTTGTTAAGGTATTTTTTTGCTATCGGCAATACATACGCAGATAAAGCAGTTGAACTACTACGCTCATATTCCCTCCATTCACGAGTTACCTGGTAGGAAGCAATAATTTCAACTTCAGGAAACAGTTTCGATAATTCTTCCACCAACTTTATTTCGTGGTCAGGGTTTTTATAAGCATGCAATAAGCATACTGCTATTGCTTCAACATTTTCCTCCTTACAAGATTTAATGATTGAATTCAAATTACTGATATTCAAATTTGTTAAAACCTGACCTTTATAATCCATTCTTTCTTCTACTTCAAATCGCAGATATCTGGGTACAAACGGAGGTTGTTTAATAAAGTTAAAGTTGAATAAATCTGGCCGGTTGCATCTTGCAATTTCCAAAACATCCCTAAATCCTTTTGTTGTAATTAAAGCTGTTTTTGCTCCTTTTCTTTCTGTTAAGGCATTTATTACAACTGTAGTACCATGAGCAAAAAAATCGATTTTGTTTAAATCTATTTTACCCTTAGATATTGTATCTAATATCCCTTCTTCAAAGTTTGAAGGTGTAGTATCCGATTTGGCCACTTTGACTCCAATTGGCTTACCTGATTTTTCGTCAAATTCAAGACACACAAGGTCTGTAAAAGTTCCGCCTATATCTGTTGCGACTCTCATTATTATATTTTTTATTATTAAAAAAGGCCAACTAATGATTAGTGGCCTTACCATGTTAATTTACCTAGAAGGCTAACTAATTCAAAACACTTAATTATTGAAAACTAACAGTTTACATTAAAACCTATATGATATTTCCACACCATATGTTGCTGGTTGGCTAGGTGTTCTAACGTCTCCAATTGGTCCTCCCGTAGGATCACCGTCAAGGACGCTAAACGGCCACCATTCTTGATTATATTGAGTATCAAAAATATTTTTACCCCAAACTGCAAACGAAATATTATTGACACTATAAATCAATTTTGTATTCACTAAAGTGTATGGGTCTTGGAATACATTTTCTTGATCTACACCATATAAATCATCAGCAAACCAGTATTTTTTCCCCTTGTTTTCTACATTCACATTGGCAGATATATTTGAGTTTTCACCGGTATTAAAGTTCCCAAATAGACCAACATAAAAACTACTTTGCGGTGCGAAAGGAATTTTGTTTCCAATTGCTGATTCTTCGAAAGCTTTTGTAATTTCTGTATCTATAAACGAAGCGCCTCCTAGTATGTCAAAGTTTTTAGATAATCTTAGTTTGGTGTCAATTTCAAATCCTGACGCCTTGGATTCCTCAAAATTAATTGTTCCTAGAAATGTTCGAACTCCATCCGATCCAAATCGGTAGACTTGTTGATCTTCAAATACCGTATTGAAGTATGCCAGATTAATTATAAATCTATTGTTCCAAAAACTGTTTTTAAGCCCAACTTCAAAGCTATTTGTAAATTCCGGTCTAATTTCTTTTTCAATACCACTAGCCACAAGCTCTATGGGATTATAACCTCCACTTCTAAACCCCCTACTATAACTAGCATAAAGCATGTTCTCTTTGGCTATTTTGTATGAAGCGGATAACTTTGGTTGAAACGCATTATAGGTTCTTTTGCTTTCTTCTCCGGATACCCCTTCGATATTCTCTAAAGTTTCCCACTCGTTACGAATACCTACTGAAATATTAAACTTGTTACTTATGTCATATTCGAAGAATCCAAATAAACCAATTGAGTTCAACTTGTTGTCGTCGTTGGTGATAACAATTTGGGTGGTATTGGTATAATTTAAATCATTCGGGTCATTATTTTGATATGCATTGGTATCCCAATCAGAATTAATATTTTGATAAAATAGACCTAAATTCCATTTGAATTTTGAAATTGGATTGGATGAGACTAATCTAAGCTCTTCGTTTAGAGTTCTAGAAGCTCTGGTCATATCCTGCGTTGCAGCAGGAATTGGCCCATAATTATCAATAGGAGCAAAGGAGAGATAATCCCCATCATAGAATAAATCAACATCGGAATAAGAAGTATGTGATAACAATTTAAAACCCTTGAATGCTGTTTCGAAAGAAGCTGCTAAAATTGTTGACTTTAGTGTTCCTTCACCCAAAAAATCAGCGTCAGGGTTTCCCCCAAAACTATTAGGGTTAGAGTCTTCAAAATCAGGGTTATTGTTACTTCCAATAAAAGTAATAGCCCCGCTTTTACTATCATTATGCTGGCCAGTAAATGACAGTAAACTACTATTTCCTAGTCTAAATTTTAGTTGACCTCGTATTCCTAAATCCCTACGGAAATCTACTTTTTCGTCCAAGGTTGTGTTATTAATTAACCCATCAAAATTTGAATAATTTACACCTAAACGATAGTAAGACTTGTTATCCTTAATCGACCCAGATATGCTAGACCCTAATTTATAGGCGTTTCCATTTCCATATCCAGCATTTATTTTGCCTTGAAACCCATTTTTTGGTTGCTTTGTAGTTATGATTACAGCCCCACCTATTGCATTTTTACCATAAAACAAACCTTGAGCACCTTTGATTACCTCTATCTGGTCAATATCAAACAGAGTTTGGGTGTTTAAGTCTGCAGAGGCCATATATACTCCATCTATAACTGTTGCAATTGGAGAAGGACCATATCGAATTTGCGGAATTCCTCTAACACTTACCATAACTGTCCCTGGATCCTGTGACTCGCCATATGAAATACCAGGTATTTGAGTCAAAAAGCTTCCAACATCTTCAATACCCGTTACATTAATTTGTTGTGATGTCACTGCAGTTACACTTTCGGGCATAGTTTGTATGGATTCCAGTCTTTTACGAGCCCTACCTTTCACATCTGTAAAACCCTGTACAACCACTTCATCTAGCTGAGCTGCATCTTCCACCAAAACAACATCAATTTTACTTCTTCCATCTATGGGAATTTCTTGAGTTTTAAATCCAAGTGAGGAAAAAATGAGGATTGCTCCTTTGTTGACCGACAACGAGTAATTGCCATCAATGTCAGTGGTGGTTCCATTAGACGTGCCTTTTTCAATAACATTTACAAAAGGCTGAGGGCCATCAGCAGAACTGACAAAACCACTTACAACGATATCCTGTGAAAATGTCATTAGCGGCATAATCAGGACTAAAAGTATTAGTTTGCATTTCATATTTAATTGAGTTATTAGTTCGATTGAGTAAATCTAAATTATTTTAAATTCCATGATTGTATTTCCTAATCTTTTGATTTATTTTTGTAATTCCTAATTAGAAAACAGGAATTATATGGAAAAGTCTGAAAATATAACAAATAAAGGAACTCTAGTGCTTACCAAAGCTGTTTTCAATATACTTTTAGAGAAGATTATTGACCACTTTAGCAGCAAACATAACATCAATTTTCCTAGCTATAAGGAAAATCAATTATATGGTTTTGGAAATTACAATATAGAACTGCCCAATCTAAAAAAAGATCTTGAATCAGTACTTAAAGGATATATCAATGGTAAGTACCTATACAATAAAAACAGGGAAGCTTCAACTGGAAAACCGTTTATTAAAATTAGTAGAGAATACAAATACGTATTCTTTAATTATCTGGGATTCAAAGATATTCATGAATTTATAAACCAAGATTTTTTTACTCCCAGGCAAAAAAGCAAACAGTTAGAACTTTTACATCAAGAAAATAAGGTAGAAGACTATTATTATGTTTGCTATTACTACGGAGAGGATAAAAAGATGAGCAAAGGACAAGTAATTGTCTATAGGCAATGGAAAAACGTTGAAATGAAATACATTTATGAAGATGACTATGGGCAAACAGGGATTTATTCCTTCTTTGGTTCTATAACACATAGTGAAAATTTTGTCTTTTTCGATACGAAATTTTATGTAGGTAGCAAGAAAAACGAAGGCGCCAAGTTCATTTTTTTTATTGGCAAATCTGCTCCTCATGAACGAAATTTTTTAATCGGCACTTATTCAGGGTTCGATAAATATGACAATACTATTGCGGGTAAAATGATATTAAAAAAATCAGATTCCCGAGTAGATATGGAAAAAGAAATATCGAATAAAGAATTTGACCCGATTATTTCCCAAGAATTGAATAAAAAAAGAATTATAGTAGAAAGTGTTATTAGAAAAAGCCCTCTCTTATTTTCGTTAAAAAGCCCGTATGCCCAAGTACTATTTAATGTTTCTGGAAAGTACATATTAGAATTTCACCAAGATAAGAATGCCTATGCAATAAAAATCAACATTGAGAAGCACCATTTGAACATAAAAAGTTTAAACGATTCTTTTATAATAGAGGATGATCAGATTAACTTGATAAATAATGGCCAAATTATAAACATGGATTTTTCCATTAAAGGATTGTTCTATATTCAAAAAGCCTCTATATACATCAATACTTATGACTTATTAGAAGGAAATAATGATACAACTTCTGGAAAGTTCACTGCCGTTGACGTTAATAATGATATAATTTCTGGGATAGTGAGGTTTGAAAAATTAAAAAGCTGATAGGATTTCGCTATATATCTTTTCAAAATTTAATGGCACCTTACAACTATTGGATGTAATTTTTGGTTGAGGACGTCCTTTAAGCATTAATTGAAGTTTAAAGTAGACTTTTCTATCGATACCATCCCCAAAGGCAATGAATTCACCCTGTCTTAGCCGGAAGAATATATCTGCTCTACGCTTGGAAACCTCCTTTTCCCCTTTGGTAATTCTACTCTCTAGAGTGAGCCCTGAACTTTTACTGACGCTCATGGTCGGTTTCTTGACAATCTCAAAAAACCGTTCATAGTATTTGGCCGTGTCCGGGTCATTCACCTTGCCAAAAAATTGATAGGAAAGATTACTTAGTATGGCTTTGCTTGCCTTGTCCCCATACAATAAATCATTTTGAATCTTGTCCTGCATCACGTAAACGGTAGAGATGTCATAACTTCTAAGCGTTGCAGGAATGCGGTGCATATTGGGCAGTTTGATGGTCGGTGCTTCCTCCATCAATAGAAACGAGTGGTTACGGTTGCGGATGCTCGTCTGTTTGATAATGGTATGCAATATTAGCGCAATGACGGGCGAATAGACCGTATCGTATTTCGGATGGTTGACCAAGGAAATGACCACAGGATTTTTGGGATTGTTGATGTCCAAAGGCACTTCATCCTTGGACAACACATAGAACATTTTTTGTGAGCTTATCTTTTTAAAGGCATTGGACAATGAACTTTTTACCCCGGCGGTCTGCTTTTCGGATTCGATACCGTTTATAAAGGCACTGGCCATGTTCCAGGAGGTAAAATCAGATTTAAGAAAAGCCACCAGTTTTTTGGTGCTCATGGTCTGGTAGAGGGCAATGATATGGGGTAGCGTACATAGATCGGGATAGGCAGTCTTCATCTTCCATATTAGTCCCGCCAATAGGCCTTCCACGGCATCGGAAAAGAATTTGTTGCTCCCAGTGTTTTCCGAAAGGTTCTGTTCCAAGAGGTTTTCCATGAGCACTCTGGAAACCTCGTTGACGCTTTCCTCATTGGGCAGGTACTTTGGGGCAATGGGATTCACTCGGTAATGGATCTGGTCAAAGGCTATCGTATAAAATTTGGTTTCACTGTCCTTAAAAAGAGGATAGGCAATTTCGGTAAGTTCAAAATCCTTGTAGTCATGGATGACACCACTAAAATGGTATTTGGCAAAATGCTGCAAAAAATTATAGACTACACTTTCGGTCTTGCCGCTTCCCGCTGAACCGATTATGGATGCGCCACGTCGTATGTTATCGATTTTAAATCTGCCATTCCTTATTTTGAAACGTACCCGGTATTTTTTATCATTTTTGTTCGCGCTCTCGCCGAATACAAAAACATAAATTACTGTACTCAAAAACAGCACTGGAACGATAACAAACAAAACGATATGTGGATAATCCCAACTCATATTCCTATAGAACCTGATTCAATGGCCTTTCCAATTCCCTTCTTAATTCTATTGATAGCCTTATAGGTAAGCTGCACGGTATTCACAGGAATTTTAGGGATGGGAACACCAGTTTTGGACAGCAGTTTATAGGCAAATGCCCTTTCATTGGTGGGTAGCCCTGAAATCATAGAAAAATACTTTTTCGGGTCTTTCAAAAAAGTTTTTCTGGCGGCATAAGTCTCCACATAGTTGCGCTTGTATTTGAACAAGTCATCAAAGGTCTTTTCAGAATTTTTAAAAAAAGTGTCCCTATCGAACCCCCGTTTAACGGTCTTACCATGAAGCTCCACTTCGGAAGCTTTGTGCTTGCTCCCTGGGGATAGGCTGAATCGGTTACTGGCATCCTTGCGGCTGACGATGATATGGACATGGCTCTGGTGTCCCGGTTTGACCATTCCCCGAATGATTCGTTTGCCACCCAATTGGTGAGGGGCTTCTTTTTCCAGCCTCTGTATTTCTTTGTGCAATAGTTTGATGTTACCAGATTTTTCACCTGATGCAATTCCACGTATCTGTTGTTTAAGTTCCAATATCCTTGTGGCATAGGGTTGGTTCTCTCGGATTTCCTTATCGGTGCCCTTAAAGGTACGCTGCCGTTCAACCTTGGCATAATATTTAATATCGTTAACACTAACGGACCTGCCATCAATGTCACGGTGAAACGCTTTGGCATATTGCTTCATGGCTTCCCTTGTGTAGCGTTTGAGGGCTTCGGGGGAATCCTGTATAGCTCTCAGTTCCCTGGCACTTGGGTTGAGCGTAATGGAATAGAACTTGGGTTCGCTCTTTTTGAGCTTGGCCGTGTTCCCATCAATTTCGTTGATAACCTGTTCCGCGGATATTTCATCCCCGTACTGGTTAAAGAAATGTTCCTGTTCTTCCATAATTTTGCCCTCGTTCTCCTTTTCTAGATAGGAAACAAAGTCCGCAGAGCTTTGGGCGTAGTTACCGTCAATCTTCTGTGCTGTAATCGTGATGTACATGTTGCAGTTCGTTTTTAAGTTTATCAAATGATTCCCTGTCCATATCCAGTTTTAAATACCCGGGACCAAAAGCTGATTTTATATAAATGACCTTTTCCATTAGGGAATCCATCTTTTCCTGAACATTGGTCAATTGTTCCTGTAGATTTCCATAGCCGGTTTTATAGAACTCAAGCTCTTCGTTGGCATCCCATAATTTTGGGGTTCCAAAATCAAAGGTTTCTTCCTCTTTTTCCATTTCCGTCATCTCATGGAAAAGGGAGTCCATCATGGTCTTGGTAGGCAGGGTCTGATATTTCTCGATGTTCTTCAGGATGGCTATGACCGCATTGATACGTTTGTTGGTGCGGTTGTTATTGATGCCCAGGTCATCATTGGGCGAAAGGTCGTTCCGTTCAAAAAAATCCATCACGGCCACCAAGGTCAAGGTATGTGAATCCGACACCAAACGGGAAAATTCCCGAAAGCGCAAAGCCACGTCCTTTTTGATACTGATGGCCGAAAAACGGTATTTTTGATAGGTATCTCCCATTTTTACTGTAAAAAATCGCCTGTTTATGGGCGGTCTGGCCGTATTTACTGTAAAAGCCCTTGTTAATCAATTCCTTAAATATTTTCAAATTATTGATTTACAATATTTTACATCTAAATAAATAACCGTAACACCGCAGCGCGTGTTACCCTCTTGCTCTTCGATTTTCGTCCCGCAGGGACAAAAATTTTCAGACGCCCAACCCAAGTTGAGCACCTTATTTTTTATTGGTGAATGGTCATTTAAGGAAAGTCAAATCACCCGATAAACGGATTATTTAATGACCAAAAAATGTTAAAATATAACTTTGTAAATATACTATTTTCAGGTGATTGGACATAAAAAAAGCCCATCATAATAAATGGGCTTGTTTGGTTCAATTTGGTATTCATATTTTGAAAATATACTTATAATTGTATAGATTTAGTATCGCTTCTTCTTCCAATAGGGTCTGGTAGTTTACAATGTGCTTCTTGGCATAGTTCCTTAGTTGTTCCCCAAACCGCTTTTCAATGTCCTTTTTGGACATGGATAACAAACGTTCCTGGGTCTCGTCATCGAGGTTGTTATAATTGAGATGTATCATGGCTCTACAATTTTAGTTATACCAATCCATTGTCCGCAAAGCTGTAGTAACTTCCATTTGGTGTAATAATCAAATGGTCAAGTACCCGAATGTCGAAAAGCTGTGCTGCCCGTTTAATTTTATCGGTCAGCTGTTTGTCCGCTTCACTGGGTTCGGTCTTATAGCTCGGATGGTTGTGGGCAAGCAAAATCCCCACGGAAAGGGTCTTCAGCACAATGGCAAACAGGATGCGCATATCTACCAATGTACCCGTAATGCCCCCGGTAGATAAAGGATAAATCCCTTTGACCTTATTGGAGTTGTTCAACAATAGGATTTTAAAGGTTTCGTGCAGCCCTATGGTATTTTTGTCCCAAGTGTCAAAAAGCAATTTGGCAGCATGCTCTGAACTTTTGATAGGTTCGGATTTCAATGTCCCGATTTTCTCTCGGTAACTTATCTGTATTTCGTTAACTTTGTTCTTCATTGTTTTAACTTTTATAGTGAATGATGAAAAAGAGGGTGCTACTTTCCACGGGAACACCCTCTTTACTTTTTTACTTGTTGCCCATCAATAGGATTTCATCGGCTACCACTTCGGTAACATAGCGTTGGTTGCCATCGTCCATGGTATAGATTCGGGTCTTTAATTTGCCCACGATACCGATTTCCTTGCCTTTGTCCACAAACTTTTCGACAATGTCGGCTACCTTGCCCCAAGCGACAACGGTATGCCAATTGGTATCGTTCTGTTTCTCGCCCTTGCCGTCTTTGTAGTTCTCATTGGTCGCCAATGAGAAACGGGCAACTTTCTTTCCGCTTTCAAGGTTCGTAATGGTTGGTTCCTGCCCAACGTTCCCGATTAACTGTACATGATTTTTGATAGTACTCATAATAAATTGTTTTAAAAGCCTGCCTTGTTTCGGCAGACGGGGTTAATAAATCCCCTTTGGATTTCATTTCAATTGAATTTTAAGGGGTGTTTGTTTGATTTCTTGCGTGCATGGCACCAATGGATAAAGTGGGTTTTGTCAAGACTTTCGGGGAACAAATCAGGAGGGTCTGCAACGTAGTTTTTACCGAAGGGCTAAAAACAAGGCAGTGGAAACCTTATTTTTCAATGAAACCTGCTATGGTCTTGACAAGTTCCATAAGAGTATTAGCAATTCTTTTAAAGCCGTTCGTGATTTGAGCGTACCGGTAGTTAAGCGAAATGAGCGATCGGGTTTAATCTAGAATTGGTTATACTGTGCCCGTTTTTCGATGCCCCGAAAAACGATAAAGGCTTTATCCGTTATAAACCCCTTAAAATGTACAGGGCAGAGCTAGGTTTTAGGGATTATCGAGCAAAGGCCCAAGTAGGCTTTGCCGAAAATCCTGTGAAGAAAACCGAAGCTGTGACCTTCCGATTATAAAAGCGCACTTGCCCCAATCCGCGTAGTGGCAAGTAGAACGATTCGTTCCAGTGTACGGAACGGGAGAAGCATAACGGGAGCAACGGGGGATTGGGGCGTGTCCAAGACCTTGTTTTAGTGCAGCTCTTTTTCCGGAATGCAGTGCAACGAAATAAAGGGAAATGTACCAAACGGAATAAGGGACTTGAGGTCTTATAATGCCTACCCATTTAAGGCCAGAAATGATTATGAGGCTAAAATCGATAGTATAAATGAGAGATAATTTTATCTTTGAGAATTATCAATCTTTAGATGAAAAAAGTTGATTTTCAAGAATATAAAGCAAACTTAATATCGCTCGGGATACCGGAAGAAGAAATTTACGATTTCACCGGCGACGTAATTGAATCATTTTATCAGCGTTACTTTGACTGGTGTGTTGATAATATTATTGAGTACAGTCCAATATTTGGTGTCGAGCCTGCCTATTTTTATTTTTGGGATACTTATAGAATAAATGCAGTAGCTGGGAAAGGTAAGAGTGCATATAGGATTAGGTTTTCAAAACCTTATATGGAGGCCTTATATGGAAAGTTGGGTAGAAAGGGACAGTTTTTTGATAAAACCGATTGGGTCGCTTTTAAAAACCTTCAAAATATTACGCCAAATAGTCTTGAATTTTTGATGTTCCAAGCATCTACGATTTTTACATTCTATCATGAATTTGCACATTTGGTTCAGTACAAGGATAAAGTGTTTTCAATGAATGAACATTCGACTGACGATACATATTCCTATGAAAAGCATGTATTTGAGTATGATGCTGATTTGAATGGGTGTCAATTTGTTAGTGTTTATTTTCAGCAGTTTTTTCAGGAACAAATACCTGAGCCTTATCAGACCGATAATAATTATAAACGCCTAATGTATCTTGGTATTTCAAGCATCCTTATTACTCAGTTACTTTTTTTATACGGTAAAATATATCCGTTTCAGCCAGAAAATTTAGATACAGATTTCTATACAAGAGAAAAGTCTCATCCTCATACTTTGGTAAGGGCAAAATATATAATTGAGCATTATGTAAATGTTGCAAAAGCAAATGGTGTAAAAATTGACTTTGGAGATACAACGAGGAACGTTACGATTATTTGCAATGAATTTTTCAAAGACTCTGGGTTATTTAAAAACTTCATTGAAGGATTTCAAAACCATTTCGATGAAATAAATGCCTATGCCCTAGACCTCTATATAGGACAAAGAAATAATAGCAATTGCATTAAACATAAAATAAAGCTTTTCGGTTTTAACTCAGAGGGCTAAAGGTTTTAGCTAAAACAGGGTGATTGTAATTGGGCATTGTATGAAATTAGCTTAAAAGAAGATAATTCATTCGAATCAAGGGTTGAATTTCCATAAATATTGAAAATCAATTCTATGCATTTTTTATAATTGAAAAATGATAAAATATGCCTTTACAACCTATTGAAAATCAATACTGGTTTTCAACCCTTGATTCGCATAATTCAATAATTGCAAAGTTTTTAGAGGTATAACCGAGATTTCACACTAAAATTTATGAATAAAAAGAAAAGCCTGCTCTTTTTGGAGCAGGCTTTCACATTTGAAGGAATTTCAAGCATTAAAGTTCAAATTGTACAATCTGCTGTTCGATTTCCGATTTACGTTGTTCCAAGGTGGACTGTAAGTGGGTCGTGACCAACTTTATCAGATTGGAGTTGGTGGTCTTGAATTCCAGGTTACGTGAGTCCCTGATATAAAAGGAACTTGAACCGTCCTGGTTATAATTGAACTTGGTCAGTTCGTTGAGGGTTTCCGTTAACCGTTCACGTTGTGTGGCCAATCCCCTGAGCTTCTCGAACTTCTGGATGCGGTCGTCTAAGTTGATAACGGGCTTTTTAGCCGTTACTTTCTTTTCAGGTACTACTGTTTTTCCAATGGCCTCACTGGTCAACTTGTCCTGTACTTCCTTTTTAACGGTTGCATTTTGTCTTTTTGCGATTCCGTTCGACTTTGCTTTTGTTTCCATGATAATGAAATTTTTAGTTAAACAATATTTGAGGGCAACACAAACGGAAGACAAAATTTTGGAGCGGAAAGGAAACGGAATCGTTACTTAGCCGATAGAAATAATATTGTTGGAACAGATAGAGTTCTAACCTTAAATCAACAGTTCCACTTACTGCATTA
>NZ_JAFLNL010000017.1 GCF_017313785.1 Flagellimonas aurea | reverse complement strand
GTCTATGGTGTAATCCAGAGTCGAAAACCATATGATATGAACCATATTTGTAATGACCCAAGACAATTGAATTGAAATACTCAGGATTTTATTTGGTTTTTAATAGAGTATATAAACGGCAGAGGGAAAAGAAGTGGCTTTATGCCGTCCCTTTTCCGAGAAATATTTTGCGACGTTTAGCTTTCGGGAATATTGTATGAATATATACCATTCTCTTTTTCATAGTAGTACAGAATATTCACACTTAAACTATTTTCAAATGGTCGAATTCTGTTGCCTTGTATTCCAATTTCTTTCTTGAACGCTTAAGTTTTTCCTTCAATTGGGCCATGTCCTTGCTGATTTTCTTTTCAATGACCCTGGCATATTTTTGGGTCGTTGATAATTTTGTGTGGCCTAACATTTTTGAGACCGTTTCTATGGGAACATCGTTCAAAAGGGCTATCGTAGTGGCAAAGGTATGTCGCGCTACATGGAAAGTTAGGTTTTTCTCTATCTTACAGAGCTTGGCTATTTTCTTTAGGTATTGATTGATTTTTTGGTCACTGAATACCCGTAAAAGCGAATGGCCGTTTTCTTCACATGGATAATCGGCATATTTCTCCAGAATTTCCTTGGCTTCATCCAATAAAGGCAACTTTACGGGGGTATTGGACTTTTGCCTTCTGACCATTATCCATTGTTCCCCATCTACACCTGTAACAATATCATTTTTACTTAGGTTCTTTACTTCTATATAGCATAGCCCTGTATAGCATGAAAAAATGAATATATCCCTTACCAAGCGCATACTTTCAAGTGATATCGATAGATTGGTCATTGTGTCGAGTTCGTCCCGCTCTAAAAAGGGGCAATCAAATTCCTCGTACTTCAATTGGTACAGGGCGAATGGGTCGGCTTTAAGCCAGCCGTGTTTCAACGCCAATGTTGTAAACTTCTGTAAACGCTCCAAATGCTTCATGATACCGTTGTTGTTCAATGGCTGGGATTTTCTCAAAGGTGGGCAACAGCGGAGGTAGTCCTCGAAATTGACTATAAAGGAATAATCCATTTGCGCTAAGTAAACATCGTCAACCTTGAATTCCTTTTTAATAAAGCGGTCAACATATTTCTCCGTAGCACGATAGTTTTTGGCGGTTCCAGGAGCCAATTTTTTAAGTTCGTTTTCCCTATGGTAGCGCATAAGGTCCTTACAGGTCAAAATTGCCCTGTCTTTTCCCAAATATCTCAATTTGACCGTCTGGGCCGTAATGGGCCTACCTTCGTCCTTAAGCTGTTTATAAGCTTTCTTGATGCTGGAGTTTATTTCGTCCAGGGCATCGTTGATGCTCTTCGCATTTGTTGCCCTTGTCCTTACGCGGTTTGCCTTATCGCACCAATTGTTTTCCAAAACGGATTCTTTGGCACTAATATCAACGGGCATACTATCTATCCAGATACGTGCATAGATGGGAGTAGTTCCGTCCCTTTTGATTGATGCTTTTTTCAACCAAAAATGGACATTGAATGTGTGTGTTGTTGTCATCACTTTCGTTTAGGTTAAACATTTCCTTGAACGAAAGCCAAATCGCCTCGAAAGTCAAATACGGGCTGTGAACTGTAAATTTAGGAATTTCTTTCCTAAAAAATAGGACACGAAATAGGACACTAACGGATATGCCTTCAAATGGCAATAAAAAAAACCAGTAAAAATGTATTTTACTGGTTTTCATTAATTTACGTATTAAATGATTTTATTTAATACCCTATTTGTCGGGGTGGCAGGATTCGAACCTGCGACCTCCTGCTCCCAAAGCAGGCGCGATAACCGGGCTACGCTACACCCCGAAAATTTTGGAAAAAGCGGAGAGACTGGGACTCGAACCCAGGCAGCACTTACGCGCTGACAGATTAGCAATCTGCTCCGTTACCACTCCGGCACCTCTCCTATTATGTTCTATGAACGTGCACCCTAAAAATGCGGATGCAAATGTACCTTTTCAGATGTAAGATCGCAACTATTTTTTCACTTTTTTAATGGAACTTTTATAATACCCCTGCTATTCAGGATATTCCACACGCAAATGATAAATATTTGTAAGCTTTTGTTTGAGTACTTTCTTCACCATCTCAATCTCCTTTAGGGTAATATTGGCGTTCAAGTATTGATTGGCCTGCATTTGACCTTTTACGATTTTCTCCACGAACTCATCAATAATGGTAAATGTAGGATTCTTCAAACTTTTTGATGCTGCCTCAACGGCATCGGACATCATTAATATAGCTGTTTCCTTGGAAAAAGGTATGGGACCCGGATACTCAAAATCACTCCTATCCACATCCTGTTCCAACTCTTGCTGTTTTTTATAGAAATAGTAGACCAATGTTGTTCCATGGTGGGTTCTTATAAAATCTATCACCCTGTCGGGCAGCTTATTTTTTCTGGCAATCTCTATCCCATTGATCACGTGGTCAATAATGATTTTGGCGCTTTCCTTCGGAGGAAGGTCATCATGTGGGTTAACATTGGTGATTTGATTCTCCGTAAAGTAAGTAGGTCGCTCCATTTTACCAATATCATGATAAAGTGCACCTACCCTTACCAGCATGGCATTTGCCCCTATTTCGTTGGCAGCTGCTTCTGCTAGGTTTGCAACTTGCAAAGAATGATGAAAAGTTCCGGGCGCCTTGTCCGAAAGTTCTTTGAGCAATTTGGAGTTGGTGTCGGAAAGCTCCAATAAGGACACGTCGGACACAAGTCCAAAAATTTTCTCGAACATATATATCAACGGTTGTGCAAAAAGCGTCAGCAACCCATTTAGAACAAACACACCGAATAATATCCATTCAATGTTGTCCATATTACCTTCGTGTATCGCGTGGAAAGCGAAATAACCAACAATATATATCAAGGTTATCTGACCTACGGAAATAAACAGGTTCGCCCTCTTATAAAGCTCAGAGGCCGTTAATATGGTAACTATACCCGTGATTATCTGTAAAAAGATGTACTCAAAACTATTGGGCACTATAAAACCAAGGATAAGTACCGTTAGTACGTGTACAAAAAGCCCTAATCTAGCATCAAAAAAGTTTTTTAAGATCAATGGTAGAATGCACAACGGAACCATATAAATAAAATCCTCATAATGCTTGACCATCATCGTTGTGGCGACAACCATTAATAAGATGTTGAAGAAAATGAATGTTACCTTATTGTTGTTCTGAAAGATTTCGTTCCTGTAACGTTTTAAAAACAAAAACAACATAATCAACACCAAAGCCACCAAAATGGTATATCCCAATAAAATGAAATAGTAATTGCTACCCATCCACAGATCGGACTCATATTCATCCTTAAGGGAATTAAGGATTTTAAAGTCATCACTCTCTACAATTTCACCTTTGGAAATAATCAATTGGCCCTGATCGACCTCTCCTCGTGTGTAGGATATTTTAGAAAGTTCTTCGTTCAAGGCACTTTCCGTAAGCGTGTCATCATAAAAAAGATTTGCCTTGAGACTGCTCCTCAGTAAAGGCAGAACACGTTCCGCCCCATCTACCCCCACATCCGAGAAAAGCTCGGTCACCTTCTTTTTTGCCTGTTCAAGGCTCAAATAATCACTTGGAGAAATGGGCTGTACTTCATTGCTCTTGACCACCACGGTAGATTTTGATTGTGGCAGGTTTTGAAAAATACCGCGAACATATATTTCATCAATAACTTCTTCAGAAGCGTTTCTCAGGGATTGTCGTTCCGAAGAGGTGTAGTTTCCCGATTGCAGAAGTGCATTTAATCCTTCCCGTACTTCTTGCTTTACATCAGAAATCAAGGACGCATTGTAGGTATAATAATCTGTTTTGTTGGCTCTAATGGAAGACTGTTCCTCCTGTATTTCCTCTTGAGTCTTTTGTATGGAAAAATCTATTGGGGCATATAGGTTTTCATATTGCCAAGGTTTTCCTTTCTGGAACTCATACTTAAACTTGCCTCCTTTTGGAAAGAAAAAAACAATGAGTGCCACCGATACTACATACAGGAAATACTTGTAGACCAGTGATTGGTGTTTATATACATTATCCAAAGTTTTTCCCATTCCGTAAAACTGTTAGCTTCAAAAATAGAAAATTAATATATAAGAAGTGAGTTGCCCCAGCTCCTTATCGGTTTGCATTTAAATTTAGTATTTTCGCAGGAGTAAAAATGCACATATGAAAAAAGTAGTAATCGTTTCCGCAGCAAGAACACCGATAGGAAGTTTTATGGGAGCTTTGTCCTCTGTTCCCGCACCCAAATTAGGTGCCGTTGCCATTAAGGGAGCGTTGGATAAAATAGGCCTTAAGCCCGAACTTGTAGAAGAAGTTTTGATGGGAAATGTGGTACAAGCAGGTACCGGACAGGCACCCGCCAGACAGGCTGCAATATTTGCCGGAATACCCAATACCGTGCCCTGCACCACAGTGAACAAAGTATGTTCTTCCGGAATGAAAACGATTATGCAAGGGGCACAATCCATCGCCTTGGGCGAAAACTCGATTGTTGTTGCCGGAGGCATGGAAAACATGAGCCTCATTCCCCATTACGCCTACATGAGAAGTGGAACCAAGTTCGGCCCCGCTACTTTGGTGGATGGTATGCAGAAAGACGGCCTAGTGGATGCTTATGATCAAAATGCCATGGGAGTTTGTGCCGATGCATGTGCAACCGAATATAAATTTAGCAGGGAAGACCAGGATGCCTACGCCATACAGTCCTACAAAAGGTCTGCAGAAGCATGGAAAAGTGGAAAGTTTGATAATGAAGTTGTTCCTGTAGAGGTTCCCCAACGAAGAGGCGAACCCATTGTGGTAAGCGAGGACGAAGAGTATAAAAATGTAAAGTTGGAGAAGGTAGCGTCCTTAAGGCCCGCATTTTCCAAAGATGGTACGGTGACCGCAGCCAACGCCTCAACCATTAATGATGGTGCTGCTGCAGTTGTTTTAATGAGCGAAGAGAAAGCTAAAGAACTTGGTTTGACACCTTTGGCGACCATTAAAGGATATGCCGATGCCGCACATGAGCCAGAATGGTTCACGACCGCCCCGGCAAAGGCGCTTCCAAAAGCGTTGGACCGTGCAGGGGTATCCATCGAGGATATTGATTATTTTGAGTTCAACGAAGCGTTTTCGGTAGTGGGTCTGGCCAATATGAAAATCCTTGGCCTTAATGATTCAAATGTAAACGTTAACGGTGGTGCGGTTTCCTTGGGACATCCATTGGGTTGCTCAGGAGCAAGGATTACCATCACCCTCTTGAATATATTGGAGCAAAACAATGCCAAATTAGGAGCTGCGGCCATTTGTAATGGCGGTGGTGGAGCATCATCCATTGTTTTGGAAAGAAATTAGTGATTCAATCTGTACAGTAAATGCAATATGGAATTTGTCCTCTAAGTATTGTTCCCATTAGAACAAATCCGGACGATTGTGCCGAAATGTCTTCCCAATTATTATACGGGGAGCATTTTAAAGTTTTGGAGAGCAGGAAAAAATGGAGCAAGATCAGGTCGGCTTATGACAAATTTGAAGGTTGGATTCCCAATAACCAATTTCGATTTATCGCCGAGGAGGTCTATGACCAAATAGACAACCAGGTTTCACAAAAGATATCCTCTGACATTATTTCACATATCTGCACCAACGATGGCATGCTATTGCCCATCCTTTTGGGCTCTATGATAAATTCCTCTACCCTGCTCAACCATACTTTTGAAGGAAATGTATGCATGGATCAAAATCCAAAGGAAAGCTTGGTGGATATCGCTGTCATGTACCTTAAAGCACCATATTTAGCTGGAGGAAAAACTCCATTCGGAATCGACTGTTCCGGCTTTACACAAATGGTATATAAAATAAATGGCCATATGTTGGAACGTACAGCGGAAGGTCAGTCCAAGCAAGGAGAAGCATTGAGTTTTATTGAAGAAAGCGAACCTGGCGACTTGGCTTTTTTTGATGATAACGAGGGTGTTATAGACCATGTCGGCATCATTCTAAAGGATAATTACATCATCCATGTAAACGGCCACGTGCGAATTGACAGAATAGACCATACGGGCATATTCAATTCCGAAGAAAAACTGTACACCCATCAATTACGGGTCATCAAAAAAGTGATATAAAAAAAGCCCCGAATTATCGGGGCTCATTTTTTATAGGATGCGAAAGTGATTACTCCCCCAAAAGCTTTTTGATTCTCATGAAGTTTTCATTGTCTCCCAAAGCTCCATAAATATTTTTCAACTGGGTCAAGATGCTTTCGTTATCTGGGTTTGATTGCAAAGCATCCTCCAAAACAGCAGCTCCTTCTTTGAACAAACTATCTTTTTTCTCCTTAAGCTCATCGTACTTGGCGATATCGGCCTTGGAGGTTCCCAATGCGTTCATTTCATCAATAAGACCATTACCTTCGTTCACGTATGTAGTGGAAAGGTTCAATAGTGCATTGATATAACCTGGATCAATGGCCAACGCTTTCTTGTAAGCATCCCTTGCATCTTGCAAGTTTCCTTGCTCCATATTGATTACACCGATATTGTACAGTAAATCGGCATTGTCGGGAGCCATAGCAGAGGCTTGCCCCATCAATTCCTTGAATTTGTCCTTATCCCCGATGGCATAGTATAGGTTAGCTTCACCCAAAACTAGATTTACATCTTCTGGGTTTTCAGCTCTTGCATCAGCATACGCTTCAATTGCTTTTTCGTTCTCTCCCATTTGTTGGTAGATCAAAGCGATGTTCTTAACGATTTCCGGTTTTTTGGATGGGCTGACTTCCTCTTTAGGATCTTTGTGCGTACCTGCTTTTACATAAAGGTCACGGGTTGCCTTGTCCATGGTTTCAGTTTCACCGGACTCAACGTTTACAGCAGTATATGTTGTAGACTCACCATTGTAACCCAAATCTTTAAGCTCTTTGTAATATTTTAAGGCTTCTTCATAATTCTGACCGTTTACAGCACTACTGGCTGCATAGTATAGATACACGGTATCTTTAGGGCTTAGTTTGTAGCCCATATACAATTTCTCTGCTGCGTCACCGAACTTTTTGTTATTGTTGTCCTCAACGGCAGAGTTTACCAAATCAGCCGTCATTTGGCTCATTTTTTCTTGTGCAACAGAAGTGTATTTGGATTTTCCGTCCGCTTCTTCTATTTCAACTACTTTGTTGTATGCATCAACGGCTTCTTGAAATGCGGAAACCTCGCCTTTTTTGGCCAACTCATAGTTTGCATTTCCCAAAAGGGCATAATACTCGGCCTGATCTTTCTCCTTGGCCGAACCGATTGTGGAAGATGCACTTACCAAAGCAGCTTTTGCGGCTGCAGCATCACCATCCTTAAGAGCCTTTTCTGCCGTCTTCATCTCATCCTTCTGGGCAAATCCTATTGTAGACACCCCTACGGCCAATAGCATTAATATTCTTGTTCTCATGTTTAAAATTGAAATTATTTAGTGTTTATCGATTATTACTTAATATACTAATTATTCTTTTTCGTCCGTAGTATCATCAATAGCCGTGCCATCTTCCCCTTTGACCTCGATATCCAAGATATCATCTTCGTCCACTGGGTCGTCCTCTTTCATCACTTTTGCAACGGCAGCTATTGAATCACTATCCTTAAGGTTGATCAGGCGAACCCCTTGTGTGGCCCTTCCCATGACCCTAAGATTTTCAACTCCCATTCGGATGGCGATTCCCGACTTGTTGATGATCATTAAATCATCGGTATCGGTAACGTTTTTGATAGCTACAAGACCTCCTGTTTTCTCGGTAATGGAAATGGTTTTGACACCCTTTCCTCCCCTATTGGTTATCCTGTAATCTTCAATATTGGAACGTTTGCCATACCCTCTTTCAGATACTACAAGAATGTTGTCTTCAAAATTATGAACGGAAACCATGCCTACGACCTCATCATTGTCATCGGCCAGGGTTACACCTCTAACACCAGAAGCATTTCTTCCCATCGGTCGTGTCTTGGATTCTTCAAAACGAATGGCTTTACCAGATTTGAGCCCAAGGAATATTTGACTGGTTCCTGTGGTCAACTTAGCCTCTAAAAGCTCATCCCCGTCTTTTACCGTAATCGCATTGATACCATTTTGACGTGGTCTGGAATATTGTTCCAAGGAAGTTTTCTTGACCGTTCCCTTTTTGGTTGCCATAATGACATAGTGACTGTTCACATAGTCTTCGTCCTTAAGGTCTTGGGTACAGATAAAGGCCTTGACCTTATCATCCTGTTCTATATTGATCAGGTTTTGGATTGCTCTACCTTTAGATGTTCTACTTCCCTCCGGAATTTCGAACACACGCATCCAGAAACATTTTCCATTTTGGGTAAAGAACAACATGTATTGATGGTTGGTACCCACAAATAGGTGCTCCAAGAAATCTTCATTTCGGGTAGAAGATGCTTTTTGACCAACTCCTCCCCTGTTCTGCGTCTTGTACTCGGTAAGCGATGTTCTTTTGATATAGCCGGCATGTGAAATGGTAATCACCACTTGTTCATCCGGAATCATATCCTCGATGCTCAAATCACCGCCCGCGTAGTTAATTTCGGACCTTCTATCGTCACCGTACTTCTCCTTTACTTCAAGAAGCTCATCTTTGATGATTTGCATTCTACGCTCCTTCTTTTCAAGAATATCCTTCAAATCTTCGATAGTCTTCAAAAGTTCCGCATGTTCTTCACGCAATTTGTCCTGCTCCAGTCCGGTAAGCTGACGCAAACGCATTTCAACAATTGCCTTGGCCTGAACCTCGGTCAATTTGAAGCGCTCCATCAATTTGTTACGCGCCTCCTCAACATTGGAAGAACCTCTAATGATCGCGATTACCTCATCAATATTATCGGAAGCTATGATAAGTCCCTCCAAGATATGGGCACGGTCCTCAGCTTTTTTTAGCTCGAACCTGGTTCTACGAACCACAACCTCGTGCCTGTGCTCCACAAAATGGTGGATAATATCCTTAAGGTTCAACAATTCCGGCCTACCATTGACAAGCGCAATATTGTTGACACTAAAAGAGGATTGAAGTGCGGTGTACTTGTACAACATGTTAAGCACAATGTTCGGAATTGCATCACGCTTCAAAATGTAAACGATACGCATCCCGTTTCTATCGGACTCATCCCTAATAGTAGATATACCTTCTATCTTCTTTTCGTTCACAAGGTCGGCGGTCTTCTTGATCATGTCCGCCTTGTTTACTTGATAGGGGATTTCGGTAACAACGATACTTTCTTTCCCCTGAACTTCTTCTATAGTGGCCTTGGCACGCATCACAACACGGCCGCGTCCTGTATGAAAGGCTTCTTTTACGCCATCATAGCCATAAATGATTCCCCCCGTAGGGAAATCGGGTGCCTTAATGTGCGTTATAAGCTCATCTATTTCAATATCATGATTATCAATATAGGCTACGGTACCATCCACAACCTCACATAGGTTGTGTGGAGGCATATTGGTAGCCATACCCACAGCAATACCAGAGGCTCCGTTCACCAATAAATTGGGGATACGGGTCGGCAATACGGTAGGTTCCTGAATGGTATCATCAAAATTGAGTTGATGATCCACCGTATCCTTATCGATATCGGCCAACATCTCCTCTGCGATCTTGCGCATTTTGGCCTCGGTATAACGCATAGCCGCCGGGCTATCGCCATCCACAGAACCAAAGTTACCTTGACCATCCACCAACATGTACCTAAGGCTCCACTCCTGGGCCATACGCACCATGGTATCATATACGGAAGAATCACCATGTGGGTGATACTTACCCAAAACCTCACCCACGATACGGGCGGACTTTTTATGCGAACTATTGGACCTGACACCCAAATCGTGCATTCCGTAGAGCACTCTACGGTGAACAGGCTTTAAACCATCACGAACATCTGGCAGGGCACGTGACACAATGACCGACATTGAATAATCAATGTAGGCAGATTTCATCTCATCCTCAATATTAATGGGAATTAACTTTTCTCCTTCCGCCATGCTTATTTATTATAGATTTTTTGTGGTTAAATTATCATGGCAATATACAGAAAATAGCAGCCTTTATAACCCTTTGCGAATACTTTATTAAAAAAATTATCAACATTACAGGTATTATCAACAATGCGATAATAAAGCTTTGTTAAATACCCGGAAAACATGAATTATTCCGACATTTACCACTACTTTATCGAATTAGGGTACGGTATTTGACCACCATAACAATACTTTTATTAATTTTAATTGCTGAAAAAGAAACGTATGGACGACAATTTTTCCCCCCGCGTAAAGGACGTTATAGCATACAGCAAGGAAGAAGCCCTTAGACTGGGCCATGATTTTATTGGCACGGAGCACCTTATGCTAGGTCTTTTAAGAGACGGAAATGGCAAAGCCATAAATATATTGGATGCACTCGATGTGGATTTGGACCACCTACGTAGAAAGGTGGAAATCCTTAGCCCCGCGAATCCAAATACAGGAACGATGCAGAAGGACAAGAAAAATCTTCATTTGACCCGCCAAGCGGAAAGAGCATTGAAGACAACCTTTTTGGAAGCAAAGCTATTCCAGAGTTCTTCTATAAACACCGCACACCTGTTGCTTTGCATCCTAAGAAACGAGAATGATCCAACAACCAAGTTGTTGCACAAACTGAAAGTGGACTACGACAATGTCAAGGAACAGTTCAAATCCATGATCACCAGTGACGATGACTACATAGACACCCCACAAGCGGAATCTTTTCCAGGGGACACAGATGATATGGGAGATAGTAAAGAAGGTTCTTTCGGTTCCGGAAGCGCTGCACAAAAAGGAAACAAAAAATCCAAGACCCCTGTTCTAGACAATTTTGGACGCGACCTTACCCGTTTGGCCGAGGATAACAAATTGGACCCCGTTGTGGGAAGGGAAAAGGAAATTGAGCGCGTTTCCCAAATATTGAGCAGACGTAAAAAAAACAATCCACTGCTTATTGGTGAGCCAGGAGTTGGTAAAAGCGCCATTGCCGAAGGTCTGGCATTGCGTATTATCAACAAAAAGGTTTCCCGAATACTTTACAATAAACGAGTGGTGACTCTGGATCTTGCCTCTTTGGTGGCCGGTACAAAATATCGTGGCCAGTTCGAGGAGCGCATGAAAGCTGTAATGAACGAGCTGGAAAAGAACGATGATATCATCTTGTTCATTGATGAGATACACACTATTGTTGGCGCAGGTGGAGCAACCGGAAGCTTGGATGCCTCCAATATGTTCAAACCCGCCTTGGCAAGAGGTGAAATTCAATGTATCGGAGCCACAACGCTGGATGAGTACAGACAATACATAGAAAAAGACGGTGCCTTGGAGCGTCGCTTCCAAAAGGTAATGGTAGAACCCACTACCGTGGAAGAGACCATCGAAATATTGATGAACATTAAGGGCAAGTACGAAGAGCACCACAATGTTAATTATACGGACGAGGCAATTTTAGCCTGTGTAAAATTGACCAACCGTTACATGACGGATCGTTTTCTTCCAGACAAGGCCATTGACGCCTTGGATGAAGCTGGGTCAAGAGTACACATCGTCAACATGGATGTTCCCAAACAGATCTTGGAACTGGAAAGCCAGCTCGAAGATGTTCGAGAACTCAAAAACAGCGTTGTCAAAAAACAGAAATACGAAGAGGCCGCCAAGCTAAGAGACGATGAAAAACGTTTGGAAAAAGATTTGGCAACCGCTCAAGAACGCTGGGAAGAAGAAAGTAAACTTCATAGAGAAACCGTATCAGAGGACAATGTTGCCGATGTGGTTTCCATGATGAGTGGCATCCCTGTTAACAGAATAGCACAGACCGAAAGCAACAAATTGGCCGAACTGCCCAATCTTATCAAAGGATTTGTAATCGGTCAAGATGAAGCCGTATCCAAGGTAGCAAGGGCAATCCAACGTAACCGTGCCGGACTTAAAGACCCGAACAAACCCATTGGCTCATTCATTTTCTTGGGCCAAACTGGAGTTGGAAAAACCCAATTGGCAAAAATTTTGGCCAAGGAGCTATTTGATTCCGAAGATGCCTTGATCCGAATCGACATGAGCGAATACATGGAGAAATTCGCCATTTCAAGATTGGTAGGTGCACCTCCCGGATACGTGGGTTATGAAGAAGGTGGACAGCTGACCGAAAAAGTCCGCCGCAAACCTTACTCTGTGATTTTATTGGATGAAGTGGAGAAAGCTCATCCCGATGTATTCAATATGTTGCTTCAAGTATTGGATGATGGTTTCCTTACCGATAGCCTTGGGCGTAAAATCGACTTTAGGAATTCTATAATCATTATGACTTCCAATATCGGTGCAAGACAATTGAAGGATTTTGGACAAGGTGTCGGTTTTGGCACCGCAGCAAAAAAGGCACAGGCCGACGACCACCAGAAAAGCGTCATCGAAAATGCCTTGAAAAAAGCATTTGCACCGGAATTCTTGAACAGGATAGACGACGTAGTCGTTTTCAATGCCTTGGAAAGAGAGGATATCCACAAAATCATTGATATAGAACTGAACAAGCTCTACAAAAGAATCAAGGAAATCGGTTACGATTTAAATCTATCCGACAAGGCCAAGGACTATATTGCCGACAAAGGTTTTGACAAGCAATACGGAGCAAGGCCCCTAAAGAGAGCAATCCAAAAGTATATCGAGGATTCATTGGCAGAGGAAATCGTGAATTCCAAACTGGAGGAAGGTGACAGTATTTTTATGGACTTGGATGAGAGCAAAGAAGAGCTTACCATCAAAATTAAAAAAGCTGAAAAATCTCCAGAAGCTGAAAAATAATCATTGTGATAAATTAAGGATAAGCCGGCAATAGCCGGCTTTTTTTATGTTCAATCCACCCCATCCATACACTATAACCGACCATATAACACATACAAACCCACCACAATCCGTGTCTATGTCAAAAAAATCATAATTCGGTCAAACCGCTTGCCCATTGCCGAGTAAAAAATTATGTTTGGAATTTATTCGCGACTAATCAATGACCTATACACTAACCTACGAATCGGAAATCGTAAACCCAATGGACAGCCATGAGATGGGCCTTCTATTGGAGCAATCCCGAAACAACAACAAACGCGACAATATAACAGGTTGCCTTATTTACTACATGGGTGGATTTATCCAAGTTCTCGAAGGGGAAAAGACAAAAGTCCTTGACCTTTACGAGAAAATAAAGTTGGACGAACGCCACAAGAACGTACATATGTTTTCCGAAGATGACGATGTGGAAAGAAGCTTCCCTAATTGGGGGATGGCTTACTACCCTATTGACGCCAACACAACGAACAAAAGTGAGTTTGAACAGTTCAAGAGAAATTTATTGCTATTAGCCGATTTCACCGAACCAAAACACCTGACCGCAAAACTATTCTGGGACAGGACAAAGTTTTTGATCACAAATCCACCAGAAGACCTTTAAGCCAAATCTTAAAATATTACGCTAAAAAAAAGGTTTTTAAGATAGTGTTTTAAAACAGTCAAAGATTGTGCTAAACCATGTTTTATGTCTGGGATGTACCATACATAAGATATTTTAGCGTTTAATCTATTATTTTTCCACCAGCCTTCCCTCCCCTCTAATTTCGTAGACGAGACACTATAATTACACTTGGGGATGAAAATAACTTCTAAAAAGAAGACCGTGGTGGTACGCGAGTACCAGCTGGAGGTAGGGACCGTACAGGTTTATCAAAATTACATGGTTGCTTCCTTCAACGAGGGCGCCACAATTACATTGGAAAGAACATATCAAATCATCGGAATATCAGAGATTCACTTTAGAGACCGAGATTTTGGCTATATCAGCTTAAGAAAAAACTCCTACGCAATCGACCCCACCGTTTACAACTACCTTAGAGGTCTTGATAACCTAAAGGCCTTTGCCATAGTTTCCAAAAAGGAGATAGACATGCATAACTTCAATATTGAAAAAATGTTCTATAAAAAGCCCATGGAATTCTTTATTGAGTTTGATAACGCCCTGGCATGGGTCCAAAAAAGACTTAAGATCAATATAGGGGACAAAAAATCCTAA
This sequence comes from Flagellimonas aurea, assembly GCF_017313785.1. Classification (GTDB taxonomy): domain Bacteria; phylum Bacteroidota; class Bacteroidia; order Flavobacteriales; family Flavobacteriaceae; genus Flagellimonas; species Flagellimonas aurea. Next base: position 36,964 of record NZ_JAFLNL010000017.1, on the reverse strand, counting down.
TTGCCCTCATTCTGTTCCATTTCTGGTTGACGGAGCAAATCAGCATAGGCATCCCCAATACTATCTACCAAAATTGAGGCCTTTAAAGCTTCGTATCCTTTTTTGGAAGCTCCCACATCTCCTGCCAATCCGTGTAAATAAACGCCAAATATCGCTGCCTCAATAGGTGGATATCCCTGTGCCATAAGACCGGTTATCATTCCCGTTAGCACATCACCGCTTCCAGCAGTTGCCATACCGGGATTTCCGGTAGTGTTCACATAACCTTTGCCATTATATATAGTAATCGTATGGGCGCCTTTGATCACAATCACCAAATTATGCTGCAGCGCAAATGCTTTGGCCTTTTCCAACTTTTCAAAATCAGAATCCCAATGTCCTATCAACCGTTCCAGTTCCTTTGGATGGGGCGTCAACACGGATAATTGAGGAACATCTTTCAACATTTCTGGGTTTTGTGATAAAATATTCAACCCATCCGCATCGATGACCATAGGTGATTTAATCTTCTTTAAGAATGAAGAAAAAGCATCAATCGTATCATCATCCTGTCCAATACCAACTCCTATCCCCACAACCGATGGTTCAAAAGGAATTTCTATCCTTGAAATATTCTTGTCCCTGGAACCGGTGAGCACCATCACTTCGGGAACTGCTGTTTGCAAGGAATCATATCCGCACTTTGGAACAAAAGCGCTGACCAATCCGCTTCCTACACTCAAACAGGCACTGCTTGCCAATTGCACAGCTCCTATCTTGCCATAACTTCCTCCAACTATAACCGAATGCCCGTAGGTTCCCTTGTGGGAGAACTTTAACCTGGGGCGATACATGGGCAATACCTCGGGTCGCCCGATCAATTCAAAATCTGCTTCGGTATTGGTAATAAAATCTTGGTTCAACCCAATATCGAGTACTTCCCATTGATTTAGATATACCCCTGTTTCCGGCAAAAAGAAAACCAGTTTGGGTAATTGAAAACTTAATACATAACTCGCCTGTATCACATAAGAAGTATTCCATGGCGCTCTATCCACAGGCAAACCAGAAGGAACATCCACAGACAGCACAAATGCGCGAGAATCATTGATATGTCCTATCAATTTTCCGACCCAATCATCGGGAACCCGGTTCAGTCCAATACCAAAAATGGCATCCACTACAATATCATTTGGAGAAATTTCGGGCAAATCGCTTTCCTTATTGATAAAGTCCGGCCACACCTTAAGGTCCTTCAACCGTTCCAAGTTCAACAAGAAATCTTCTGAGCGCTTGTCACTGTAATTCACAACATGCACTTTAATGGAATAATCATGTTCGTTCAACATTCTGGCCAACGCCATTCCATCCCCCCCATTGTTACCGATGCCGCAGAACAGTTGAATACTCACTTGGGTACCCCGTAAACGGGAATGGAGCCATTCGAACAACTGGGCGGCCGCCCTTTCCATGAGTTCTTCGCTCTTTATCTGTTCTTTTTGTATTGTGGATTTATCAGCTTGATAGATTTGATCTGCAGAGAAAATTTTCATTCAGCAATAAAAAATGGTTATTTGTGATATTTTCGCAAAAAACAACACCAATGATTTGATGAAGCACACAAAAGTACTACTTTTATCATCTCATTACAGCGCAATGCAGATAAATCAAACGGATATTAACTTTATTTTGATGAATCCTTTTTCATCAACCTTCACTATCACCATTACAACCCCTTTGGGGTAATCTGCTATATATAATTCCGTCCGTTTTTTCAATCTATTTAGAATTTTTCACAACAATATTTCATCATGAAAGTCTTAAAATTTGGAGGCACTTCTGTTGCTAATCCAGAGAACATCAATAAGGTCAAATCCATTCTTGGCAATCAAGAAAAAAATCAAATTGCAGTCGTAGTTTCAGCTTTTGGAGGGGTAACCGACCTACTCCTCAACGCATCACGTTCCGCATCCAAACAAGATGTCGGCTACGCAGATAGTCTTAAGGAAATCGAGGACAGACATATTTCGGCCATTCGGGAATTAATCCCGGTAAAGTCGCAAAGTGCGGCCCTTAGCAAAGTAAAGAGCGAACTGAATATCTTAGAGACTTTGCTGGAAGGCGCCTTTTTAATCGGTGAACTTACACCCAAACTATCCGACAAAATTGTAAGCTATGGGGAACTCCTTTCTTCCTTTATCATAAGTGAATTCCTTAAATCAGAAGGCTTGGATGCCAGCTTCAAGGACAGCCGTGAACTTATCAAAACCGACAACAATTTTGGCAAGGCCAATGTGGACTTTAAAATGACCAATACCCTGTGTCAAGACTTTTTTGACTCCAACAAAAACCAAATAACCATACTACCGGGATTTGTGGCCTCCAGCAAAAGCGGCGACCTGACCACTCTGGGCAGAGGTGGTTCCGACTATACCGCGGCCATTATCGCTGCTGCCGTAGATGCGGAGATTTTGGAAATATGGACCGATGTCAGCGGTATGTACACCGCCAACCCAAAACTGGTAAAACAGGCCAAATGCGTAGCTAATATCAGCTATCAAGAAGCCATGGAACTATCCCATTTTGGTGCCAAAGTGCTTTATCCGCCCACCATTCAACCCGTACTGGGAAAAGAGATTCCCATTGCCATTAAAAATACGTTTGCCCCGGAAGAACCAGGAACATTGATTGCCAAAAACAATAATGGAAACGGAAAAACAGTGCGCGGAATAAGCCATGTGGGCAACATTAGCTTGCTTTCTTTGGAAGGCCCCGGAATGATAGGCATCCCCGGTATATCCAAACGGTTTTTCGAAACACTGTCCGTAAAAAACATCAGTATCGTGCTGATTACCCAAGCGTCTTCCGAACATTCCATTTGCGTTGGTATTGCAGATGAGGATGTGGATTTGGCGGCAGAAGCAGTTAACGAAACCTTTGAGTTCGAAATATCCACAAAAAAAATCAAGCCCGTCATTGTTGAAAAAGACTTGACGATAGTGGCCTTGGTCGGCGATAACATGAAAAGCCACCAAGGTCTGAGCGGAAAAATGTTCAGTACGTTGGGCAAAAACAATGTAAACATAAGGGCCATCGCCCAAGGAGCATCGGAGCGTAACATTTCGGCCGTAATCCAAAAAGACGATGTAAAAAAGGCGCTAAATTCCCTGCACGAAACCTTTTTCGAGGAAAACATCAAACAGCTCAACCTATTTGTAATGGGCGTCGGAAACGTGGGTTCCAAGTTTTTGCAACAGATACGTCAGCAAAAAAAATACTTAAAGGAAGAGCTTAAGCTCAACGTCCGTGTCATCGGTATCAGCAATTCTAGAAAAATGGCCTTTGATGAAAGTGGCATTTCGTTGAAAGACTGGGAAAATATTCTTGGCCAAGGAGAAGCTGCGGACAAAGAAGGCTTTTTTGACCGCATCATTTCCCTGAACTACCGCAATAGCATTTTTGTGGACAATACGGCCAATGCGGAAGTTTCCAAAAGCTATGCCAGCTATCTGAAAAACAGTATATCCGTGGTTACTTGCAATAAAATTGCGTCCTCTTCGGATTATTCATATTACAAGGAACTGAAGCAGTTGGCGAAGCAATATAATGCACCATATTTGTTCGAAACTAACGTTGGCGCGGGACTACCTATTCTTGACACTCTGAAACACCTAATTGCTTCCGGGGATAAAATCAGAAAGATTCAAGCAGTATTATCAGGCAGTTTGAATTTTGTCTTCAACACATTTGACGATTCCACTACCTTCCACGACGTGGTTAAACAGGCCCAACAGGAAGGTTACACCGAACCAGATCCAACCATTGACCTCAGTGGAGTGGACGTGATGCGAAAGATTCTGATTTTGGCTAGGGAGAGCGGTCATCAATTGGATATAGAGGATATCGAAAACGAATCCTTTCTGCCCAAGGAAAGCTTGGAGACCAAATCCAACGAAGCATTTTTTGAAAGCTTGAAAAAATATGAAGCCGACTTTCAAAAATTGTACAAGGAGGCCAGTGATGCCGATAGCAAACTAAAATATGTCGCCCAGTTCGAAGATGGAAAGGCCAAGGTAGGCTTACAGCAAATACCTAAGGGACACGATTTTTACAACTTGGAGGGAAGCGACAATATAGTGCTGTTCTTCACCGACCGTTATGTAAAGCACCCCTTGATCATAAAAGGTGCCGGGGCAGGTGCAGATGTTACCGCATCGGGTATCTTTGCGGATATAGTTCGAATCGGAAATTTTTAAGGGATGGAAGAAATCAAGGTATTTTGCCCGGCAACCATAGCCAATGTCTCCTGCGGATTTGACGTGCTCGGTTTGGCACTCGACTCCGTGGGCGACGAAATGATGGTTCGCAAAACTGCTAAAAAAGGCATTCATATCACGAAAATCGTTGGACAAAATCTTCCTTTGGAAGCCGATAAAAACGTGGCAGGAGTAGCTGGTCTGGCCCTATTGGCAAAAAGCGATTATGATGGTGGTTTTGAAATCGAAATCGATAAACGCATCAAACCAGGAAGTGGCATTGGTAGCAGTGCCGCAAGTTCCACGGGCGCTGTTTGGGCCATGAACGAATTGTTGGGCAGACCGTTTTCCAAACTGGAACTGGTCCAATTTGCCATGCAAGGGGAAAAATTGGCAAGCGATGTGGCCCATGCCGATAATGTGGCGCCAGCCATTTATGGAGGCTTCACTTTGGTTCGCAGTTACGAACCCCTCGACATTGTTCCCATACCTACACCCCCAGAGTTGTTTGCGACGGTGATCCATCCACAAATCGAGATCAAGACATCGGACTCCCGAAAAATATTGAAGACCACTATTTCCATGCAGCAGGGCATCCAGCAATGGGGCAATTTGGGTGGGTTGATTGCTGGGCTTTTCCAAAATGACTATGATCTTATCGGACGCTCACTGCACGACCATATCGTAGAGCCCATCCGTTCCATTTTGATTCCCGCTTTTGATGACATTAAGGCGAATGCTATGGAAGCAGGGGCTCTGGGAAGTGGGATTTCTGGCTCGGGCCCCTCTATTTTTGCCTTGAGCAAAGGCGAGGAAATCGCTAAACAGGTGGCCGAATCCATGAAAAATACCTATCAAAATATTGGAGTGGATTTCGACATCCATATTTCAAAAGTAAACAGTCAAGGCGTAAAGAAAATTGCTTGAATCCATGAAATTCTACAGTCTAAACAACCAAAACATAAAAGTTTCGTTCAAAAATGCCGTGATCGCAGGAATCGCTCCCGACAAGGGACTCTATTTTCCAGAGCACATCACTCCGCTATCAATTGATTATTTTGAACAGATCGAGCAGCTGTCCGATCACGAAATCGCCTTCCAGGCCATTCATCAATTTGTAAGCGAGGACATTCCAGATGAAGCTTTGAAACAAATCATCGCCAACACCCTGGATTTTGACTTTCCCGTGGTCGATATTGAAGAAAACGTGGGAACATTGGAACTTTTCCATGGCCCTACGATGGCTTTTAAAGATGTAGGTGCACGATTCATGGCAAACTGTCTTGGCTACTTTTCCCAAGGTGAAAAACAAGATGTAACGGTTCTCGTGGCCACTTCCGGAGACACGGGCGGTGCCGTTGCCAATGGCTTTTTGGGGGTTGATGGTGTAAAAGTGGTCATCCTCTACCCTAGCGGAAAGGTAAGCGAGATCCAAGAAAAACAGTTGACCACGCTTGGACAAAATATTGAAGCCATGGAAGTTGATGGCGTTTTTGATGATTGCCAACGTATGGTGAAGACAGCTTTTCTGGACACCGAAATTACCGACCACAAAAAACTGACCTCGGCCAACAGCATCAATGTGGCGAGGTGGTTGCCACAGTTGTTCTACTTCCTATTTGCATACAAACAGGCAAAATCTAAAGGAAAGGAAATTGTCTTTTCCGTACCATCGGGAAATTTTGGAAACATTTGTGCGGGGATGGTGGCCCAAAAATTAGGGATGCCCGTCAAACACTTCGTGGCCTCCACCAATGTGAACGATGTGGTACCAAAGTTTATGGAAAGCGGGGTCTACGAACCCATGCCGTCCGTGGCAACCATTTCCAATGCCATGGACGTGGGAGACCCCAGTAATTTCGTCCGCATCAGGCATTTGTATCAAGATGATATGGAAACGCTGCAAAAGAGTCTTTCCTCCCACTCCTTTACCGATGAAAACACCAAAGCAATCATGAAAGAGGTGTATTCCAAAACTGGTTACGTGATGGACCCCCATGGTGCCGTCGGCTATCTTGGACTAAAGGAATATCAGAAGTCCAACCCGAATACCTTTGGTATTTTCTTGGAAACCGCCCATCCCGTCAAATTTTTGGATGTTGTGGAGGACACCTTGGATATCAGCCCACAGATTCCGCCCCAGATCATGAAAGTGATGGACAAAGAGAAAAAATCCTATAAAATATCATCTTACGATGAGTTAAAACAATTTCTTCTTGATGATTAATCCAACTTGGGCAGTTTAAAACTGTCCAAGGGACTGGGTTGTTTCATTATTTTTTCGATTTCCTCAGCCTTTCGCGGTGCCATCCCAGAAAGATTGACGGGTCCATTCTCGCTAATCAAGATATCATCTTCGATCCTAACGGCAATGCCCCACCATTTTTCATCGCAATCACTGTTTTCAGGAATATAGATTCCGGGCTCTACGGTGATAACCTGGTTAGGTTTGAAAGTTTGATAAGTCCCAGGGTCGTGCACATCCAATCCCAAATAATGGGATGTCCCGTGCGGAAAATAGGTCCTGGCCTCTTTGGCGTCCTTGATAATGCCCAAATCCATCAATCCCTTTGTCACCACTTGCAAAGCAGCATTGTGCGGCTCACGAAAGGAAGCACCGACCACACTTGCTGCGATTCCAGCTTCTTGGGCGTTGTACACAATATCATAAATGGCTTTTTGCTCTGGTGAAAATTTCCCGTTGGCAGGTATGGTTCGGGTTACATCGGCGGTATAGCCATGATATTCCGCCCCCAAATCCATCAGCACCAAATCATCGCCGACCTTGATTTTATTATTTTCAATATAGTGGAGAATACAGCCATTGTGTCCGCCACCTACAATGGATGGGTAGCCTTCGTATTCGGCACCATATCTTTTATACACGTATTCGTGCACTCCTTGGATCTCGGTTTCTGACATATTGGGGTGCATGGCCTTCATCACCTCAATTTGGCCAACCGCAGAAATTTCAATGGCCTTTTTCAACAGCTTCATTTCCTCTGGGGTCTTATCTTGGCGCAATTCCGCCATTACCTTTGGTAAAATACTGGAATCCAAATTGGTGGAACGTTGAATCACCAGTACCTTGTTTTTGATTTCATCACGGATCTCATCATTATTGGCCTCTACAAAATCGTTTAAGATATCATCCTCTTGCAATTCTGGGTAACGCTCCATATAGCGTTCAATAGTTTCGGCCACATCGTTGTTGTTTTCGGGATTGGCGGTGGCTATTGTTTTATATAGACTGTTTCGTGTAGGATTATAATCCGACGGATAATTCGCCTTTATTTTAAAGGTTTTGATGAGATCAAATAAATCTGCTTTTCCGGATTTATCACGGTAATCATTCTGGAAATCAACAAATGAAACATTGTCAAAGGAGGTAAAATCCAATGGGAAGTTTTCAAATTCGCTTCCATTGTAGACCATATTGAATCCCAATTGTTCCTTCACTCCTTCTACGCCCAGTCTTTTTCCCGTCCATTGCTCTGCCCTTGCATCCCTTTCCTGAACATAGAAAATCTCATCAAAGGTATTTCCTGAGGCATCGGTCTGCTCTTCGGAAAAAATAACCAATACGGCATTAGGTTCCTTGTATCCCGTTAAATAATAAAAATTGGGATCTTGATGATATACGTAATCGACATCATTGGCGCGATTACGCTCTGCGTTGGCAAAAAGAACAACTGCGGTATTGGGGGGCAACTTCTCCCGAACAGCTTCCCTTCTATCTTTATGGAAATCGGCAGATAAATAGTCGGTCGGCAAATCCTGTGAAATTGCCATGGTGGCAAAAAACAAAGCCGATAAAAGGCTTGCGGTCAATTTTAACATGCTTCAAATTTTTTGTCAAAATACGAATTTCGAAGGTATTGCAACGACTGAAATGATTCAGTTTTAGCAAAATCATAATACCCTAAAGTGAGGGTATCCTTAATTAATTCTATAAATTTGCCCATCTTAAAAATAAAGTGGATGAAAAATACTGCACTTACAAAAACACATGAAGCTTTGGGGGCCAAAATGGTACCTTTTGCCGGTTATAATATGCCCGTTTCCTATGAAGGTGTGAATATTGAGCATGAAACCGTCCGCAAGGCGGTAGGTGTGTTCGATGTGTCCCACATGGGCGAGTTTTTGACCGAAGGGCCAAACGCTTTGGGGCTTATCCAAAAAGTGAGCACCAACGATGCTTCTAAATTGACCGTAGGTAAAGCGCAGTATAGTTGTATGCCCAACGAAACAGGGGGCATTGTGGACGACCTCATTATTTATAGAATCAAAGACGAAACCTATCTTTTGGTGGTAAATGCATCCAACATTGACAAAGACTGGGAGCACATCTCCAAATACAATGAAAGTATCGGCGCGGACATGCGCAACCTTTCCGATGACTATTCGCTGTTGGCGATCCAAGGACCAAAAGCAGTAGAGGCAATGCAATCTTTGACTTCTGTGGATTTGTCCTCCATCAAGTTCTACAACTTTGTTGTAGGTGATTTTGCGGGCATCGATCACGTCATCATTTCGGCAACGGGATATACGGGCTCAGGCGGTTTCGAAATCTACTGCAAGAATTCAGAAGTACAACAAGTGTGGGACAAAGTATTGGAAGCTGGTGCAGACTTTGGCATTAAGCCGATAGGGTTAGCGGCACGCGACACCTTGCGCTTGGAAATGGGCTATTGCCTCTACGGGAATGACATTGACGATACAACCTCCCCTTTTGAAGCAGGTTTAGGTTGGATCACGAAATTCACAAAGGAATTTGTAAACAGTGAAAATTTTTCCAAAGAAAAAGCCGAAGGCTCCAAAAGAAAGCTGGTTGCTTTCCAAATGGAGGAGCGCGGCATTCCAAGAGCGGGATACCCTATTTTGGATGCCGATGGCAACGTAATCGGAAAGGTAACATCGGGCACCATGTCACCATCCCTTTCCAAGGGAATTGGTTTGGGCTATGTGACCACGGAACACTCTAAGTTGGACACACCTATTTTCATTCAAATAAGAATCAACAAAGTTCCTGCAACGGTCGTAAAACTGCCATTTTATAAAAATACCTAGTTAGCCTTTGGATAAAAAAAAGATATTGATATTGGGAGCGAGTGGATTTGTGGGCAATGCCATATACAAAGAACTCTGCTCCTATTTTGATACCTACGGCACCTACTTCTCCAACCGTTCCTTTGCAACGAACAAACAATTTATTCGGTACGATTTGGAGGAGGATGATATTTTTCAGGTACTCGATCAAGTAAAACCCGATGTGATTATTTCATCACTCCGCGGAAATTTTCCTGCACAGATACAGGCCCATCAGCACTTGATGGAGTATTTGATAAAATCCAAGGCCAAATTATATTTTATCTCATCGGCCAATGTTTTTGATGCCTACAGCAAGTTTCCATCCTACGAACATGACAAAACCTTGTCGTTAAGTGTCTATGGAAGGTTAAAAATCAAGATCGAGAACATGATGATGCGGTTGCCCAAGGAGAAGACGGCCATTTTGAGGGTACCTATGGTATTTGGCAACTCGTCTCCGAGAATCAAGGAGATCAAGGAAAATATAGCGAACAACGAACCTATTGAAGTTTTTCCTAATTTGATCATTAACGTTACCAACGATGATCGGCTGACCCAACAAATCCACTACCTCATCAACAGGAACAAAACGGGTATTTACCATTTGGGAAGCAGTGACCTTATCCAGCATGAGGAATTCATCAAAGAGGTAATCGAACATCTGGGAAACTTCCATCCTATTTACAAGCGGGTCTACACCACCAATGAGGACCGATATTTAGCGGCTTTGCCCAAGGACAACCTCCTGCCCAAAAACTTGCGGATCAGTTGCCAAGAAATTATCGACCATCATCTCCCCGTATAGTTTTCTTTTACCTATTTAATTGCTTATCTTCTAGGAAAACATAGAAACATGAAGAAGATGAACACCAATGAAATAGAAGCAGCCCTCAAAAACCTAACAGGCTGGGAACTAAAAAATGATATGATCGAGAGGTCCTTCACCTTTAAAGATTTTAAAGAGGCCTTCTCCATGATGACGCGTATCGCATTTGAATGTGAAAAACAACAACACCATCCCAACTGGGAAAATGTCTACAACAATCTTACAGTTAAATTGAGCACGCACGATGCAAACGGCGTCACACAAAAGGACATCGACCTTGCCAAAACTATTGAAGATATTGTAGCGTAGGGTTGAAAACAATCAACTTGACACAGGTACTTTTTTTGCTAAATTTGCGCTCATCCAGAATTTAAGACTTTATGGGAAGAGCGTTCGAGTTTAGAAAGGCACGGAAAATGAAGCGTTGGGCCGCCATGTCCAAAGCGTTTACCAGAATTGGGAAGGATATTGTAATGGCCGTTAAGGAAGGTGGACCGGACCCCGATGCCAATGCCAAGCTTCGTGCGGTAATCCAGAACGCCAAGGCGGTCAACATGCCCAAGGACAACATTGAACGTGCCATTAAGAGGGCTTCGGACAAAAACCAAGGGGATTACAAAGAAGTGCTTTTTGAAGGTTATGCACCCCATGGAATTGCGGTTCTAATCGAGACCGCAACCGATAACAATACGCGTACAGTGGCGAACATCCGCAGTTATTTTAATAAATGTAATGGCAGTTTGGGCACTTCGGGATCGGTTGAGTTTATGTTCGACCACACCTGTAGTTTCACGATCAATGGTGAAGGATTGGACCCTGAGGAATTGGAGCTTGAACTTATCGATTTTGGTGCCGAAGAGGTCTTTGTGGATGAAGATGGGATCCACATTTATGCCCCTTTTGAAAACTTTGGCGCCATTCAAAAAGAATTGGAATCCCGGGACATTGAAATTATCTCATCCGGCTTTGACCGAATTCCGCAAGTAACCAAGGAATTGAGTGAAGAAGAGGTCGCCGATGTGGAGAAACTGCTGGAAAAAATAGAGGAAGATGATGATGTACAGAACGTGTTTCACAGCATGAAAGAGTAAGGTTGTACCTACATCTCAAAAAGTAATCACTTCATCTACTTTAGTTGCATTTTGGACTAAAAGTTAAGTACTTTTATTCTAACTTTAATTTGTTCCCCAATGAAGAACTCCATAAAGGCACTTGGTTTATCCGCATTATTCCTTATTATATTTTCCTGTAGCAGTTCTGAAGATGAAAACTCACCGGAAGTCATCCCAACGGGTCAACCTATAGAGTTTACTGGAGAATGGTCAGCAGAAAAAGCCGTATTTGACATTGAATTTGAAGACTTGACGGAAACAGCTGACTTTATAGCTGAAGGGGGTTCCATAAATCTGATTGTTGAAGAAAATGGAAGGTTTTCCATTCAATTTGTACTGGGGCAAAACTCAGAGAACATAACCGGTCAAATGAGTCTAAATGACGATTTGCTCACTATTGTTTTTGACTACTCCCCTTCCGATAGATCCTATTTTGAAGTCCATCATACAGATACCGTTCTTGAAATTGATGGAGGGCCGTTGGAATATGATTTTGACAACGATGGAACTCCGGAGCCCGCCTTGGTAAGCTTTAGGTTCACTTCTTAATCAATAGAATAGTAATTTCCCATCCTTATTAGAGGTTAATACGTAAATCTGGGAAATGAGAACAGGTTTTAAAAACGCAACATAAAAAAGGGATTACCGATTGGCAATCCCTTTTTTATTTTTTTCAATCAATAGGTTTTATTCAAATTTTGATGCATCCAAATTGAAGAAACGTACGGCATTATTAAAGAATATATCCCGCTTTTGCTCCTCTGATAGATAATTGGCGCTCTCAATAACCTGAATCGAGGTTTCAAATAGTTCTGGCCACATCATAAAATCGGTCCCGTATAAAATCCGTTTTCCAAAACCGGCCTGAACCAATCGTTTTAGGTAATCGTGGATCTCTTCCAAGGGATATGACCAGATAAATCCGGCCAAATCTACATACACATAGGCGTTGGCACCCATTAAGGCAATCATTTGGTCGGCCATTGGGTATCCGGCATGCATTACCCAAATCTTTAACTTCGGATGTCTGGCCAACATATCTTCCAACAAAAAGGGTTGTCCCAATGAGGCTCTATAGGCCGGTCTGGTAATATTAATGGTACCGTTGCCCCCCGTTCCCATGTGGATTCCAACTGGGATTCCCAACTCTTCGGCTACACCAAAGTACTCATCCAAGGACATATCGCTTGGGGACATTCCTTGATATTGAGGTGCTACCTCCCCCATCACTTTGTAAAATCCTGTGGACAACGAATCACGAAATGCCTCCACCGTCATTTGGTCAGCATTACTGATTGCCAATGATGGAATAATCTTATCGGGAGCAGCTTTATGCCACCTATGAATCACTTTAGCATCTCCACTTACCACCATTGTAATGTTCAACTCTTTATTGGCCCTAAGAATGGCAGCGTCCATTTCGGCATCACTTCTGGCGGGTTGCAATGGATTGATGCAATCAGTATCCATAAAAACAGGCGGTTCTTGATTTGGATCGCCCCCGGGCATATCCTTTAGGAACCACGGACACATGGGGGAACCATTCGGGTTCCCTCCCATGGCGTGTACATGTACATCGATAATGGGCAATCGTTTTTTAGTTTCCTGGGCGGTTGAAACAAAGACATAACAGAAAGATAAAAGACATGGAAAAATAACTCTACGCAATAATAGGTTGGTTGAAGGTTTCATATATAGTTTGTTTGTTAATAAGGTTTCAATTTAATGCTTTTACCTAAAATATGATTACTCAAAAACCGCTAAAAAAGCCAAGGGGCCTACAAAAATGCAGACCCCTCAGTCACCAAAATAACCCAACCTAAAACTTTCTTTTCTTTTATTACCACATATTTTGTGAGTAATTTCCTATACTTACGAAGAAACAGTTGAACCGGTTTGCTTTTTTTTAAATTTTTTTTTGAAATAAAAAAGGGTCCACTAAATGTGGACCCTAAAGACATCTAATTGACTTTCCCTAGCTTTGGATTTTCATATTTTAATTGTTGTATAGATACATGGAGGAAGATCCTGCCAAATCCATACTCCATGATGGGTAAACGTTTCCTTCCGATTCCAAGCTGTTCTCAAAACCAAGGACTTTTCCATTTCCGATTTCGGATATGTAAACGGTCTGTGTTTTGGCATCGTAGGCCACGTCGATTGGATTGCCCAATTCGGTATAAGACCCAGCAATACGCTTTTGACTGCTAAGAGCTATTACCCCACCATTCTCCGTATTGTTTATCAAGCTGGTAAAATTTGCCATAGTGTGTATACCTCCATCATCTGTTGTATTTGCCGCATCTCCTATATCCGTCATCACCAGTACATCATCAGAAACGCTATACGTAATGCCATGGGTTCTTACTATACCTTCAATGGTCACTCTTTTTGAGGCTGACAACATGGAATCTTCAGTATTTGAAAAAAAGTCAGCGAATATGGCCAAGTCACTGGAATTATCCACCACGGCCAAAAGATCATCCCCCATAAAAGTGATTCCCCAGACATCAAAATCAATATCAAACGTATTCATCAAAGTAAATGAGGAACCATTGTGGGCATACACATAAAAGGTATGGTTCATGTTGTCGGAAACCACTACTTTATTTCCGTACACGGCTATTTCCCTTGGGCTCATTAAATCAGCTGAGCTGGAAAAATCAATGTCCAACGTTACACCGTCACTGTTAAATCCAAAGCCTCCGTAATATTCCAAAGCAAGATTGGACCTTGAGGCTTGAATCATGTAATCGTTTAAGCCAGAATAATATATTCCTTCGGAAGTAGCCGAACCTGTGATTATTGTTTTTGAGGTGCCATTCATCAGATCGTATACAACCACATTTCCATTGGCCGTACTTGTTGTGTAAAGCTGGGTCATACCCATTTCACTGGAATCGCCCATATCTCCATCGGTCTCATCACTGGAAAAATAGATGGAGGAGGCCGCGGTCAAATCCACATTGAACGTTGGCGCAATATTACCGCCGCTACCTATGGATGAAAAACCAAGTACTTTGCTGGTTCCGATATCCGAGACATATACAACATCAGTTTCCGAATCGTAGGCCACATCAATTGGGTTGCCCATTAAGGTTGATGATCCTGCTACCCTGATTTGATTGTCAGTAGTAAGCACATCTCCATCGGAAAGGGCATCAAATTTTAGTGAAAAATCATTAATGATGTGAAAACCTCCATCATCATCGGTATTAGCCGCATCTCCAATGTCGGTCATGACCATTACATCATCGGAACCACTATAGGTTAGGCCGTGTGTTCTCACTATTCCCTCGATAGTAACTCGTTTGTCCGGGTACATTGTACCGTCCATAGCTTTGTCCAAAAAGTTGTAATAAACGGCCAGATCACTGGAAATATCCACAACGGCATACAAATCGCCCCCTTTAAAGGTTATCCCCCAAACTGGAAATGGAACATCCACTGTAGTTTGTAAGGAAAACATGGTTCCTGTTTTTTGATAAACAAAGAACCTATTGGAACCATTATCGGCAACCACATAGTAATCACCGTAGACGGCCAATTCACGAGGACTTTCCAAATCCGCATCACCATTGAAAGAAATATCCAAGCTAAGGTCTACGTCCAATAGGTCGGTTACATCAAAAGATTCCAACCAATTGTTCGATCTTGATGCCTGGATTACCAAATCTTCGGATGCATCATAATAGATACCTTCTGCTGCCGTAGAAGAAGTTCCAATGGTAAGTTGGGTGTCGTTGGTGATATCAAATTTGGTGATGTCGCCATTGTCATTGTTCGTTACGTACAGCTCTGCACGTCTGCCTTCCACCATTTCATCATCATCATCGTTGCCGCCCATATCATCGGGCATCATTGAGTTGTCGTCTTCACTACAGGATACCATGACCATAAACATGGACAGCAATCCCACTTTAAAAATTGAGGTTGTTAATGTGTGTTTCATATGACAATTTTTGATTAGTATTTTGCCATACTTACGGAAACATGTGTGGGAGGGTTTGGTTTTTATCGAAAAAACTACGGAGTAAAACTGTATTCAGGTATTTTTCCCTTTACCCCGCTGTAAAATCTATTGATTTTCTCAAAGTCGCTTTCTATACTGCCCGTTGCATAAAAAGGCTCTCCTATCTTGATTTCCTTTTTACCAAAATCAAAAGCGACCATCACAATGGGCACGTTGGCTTTTTGGGCAATATGATAAAATCCCGTACGAAGCTGTTCCACTTTTTTTCGGGTTCCTTCGGGGGCCAATGCCAAACGGAATACTCTTCTTGCATTGAAAATCCGAACAATATTGTCTACCGTGTTAGAGTTTTTGGAACGATCCACGGGAGCACCCCCAGTCCATCTAAAAAACCAGCCAAATGGAGGCTTGAACAAACTCTTTTTTCCAATATAATTGATTTCCTCGTTGATGACCTTTCGGATTAAAAGTCCTAAAAAAAAGTCGAGCCAATGTGTATGGGGAACCACAATCAATACACATTTATCCAAATTGGGAAAGTTACCCTTGAGTTTCCATCCCAATACTTTGTAGTAGATAAATTTGGACAGCGATTGCATTTTGCGGGTTCTGTTCTATTCTAAAAAGAACAAATCTTATATTTTTTTGTATAATGCCTGAAGACGTTCGGGCGTCATGATACTTTTCCAATCCTTGCCCAAGGCATTCTCCCAAAGCGGCTCCAATCCCAAGGAAATGTTCACCATAACGTCAAAATCGTTTTGCGTAAGATCGGCGCAAATGCCTTTTGGCAAGACTATTCCGTGTTTGTCCATCATTTTGTTGAAAAGTGAAACCCCTTCAGGATAAAACTCTTCCAAATGTTGGAATACCAAGCAGTTTCCTATACCATGCCTGACCCCCAAAAGATAGGACAGCCCATAGCTCATGGCATGTGCTATCCCAACTTGGGAATAGGCAATGCTCATACCTCCATGCCAAGAAGCCATCATCAATTTGTCACGCGATTCTTCTTCGGAAATATCGTCGAGAAACACCTCCTTACAAAGTTCCATGGACTTTTCTCCATAACTCTTACTGAAGGCGTTCAAATAGGTTCCCGTTAGCGATTCCACACAATGAATAAAACAATCCATTCCCGTGTAGAACCATTGCTCCTTAGGAACGGTTTTGCTGAAATCGGGGTCCAAAATTACTTGATCAAATGGCGTAAAATCTGAATTGATGCCCAACTTTTTTTCAGGTCCGAGCAGCACTGTGGTACGGGATACTTCGGCGCCAGTACCGCTGATAGTTGGTATACCTACATGATAAAGTGCCGGCTTATGCACCAAATCCCATCCTTGGTAGTCTTTGGCCAATCCTTTGTTGTTCAATAATATGGAAACGGCCTTGGCCAAATCAAGCAAGGTTCCGCCCCCCACTCCAATAATACCGGAGGGAAGCTCCCTGTACTTTTCCCGAATTCGGGCCACCAAAGCATCTACTTGGGCAGTTTTGGGCTCTTCATCTGCAGAAATGAATATGATTTCATCATTGAACATGAGAGGAACTTTTGCCATGAACTCTTCATTTTCAAAGAAATCGTCCACCAAAAATATAAAGGGTGCCTCCGAACTTTTACGCTGGGGCAATAAAATATCTCCCAATTGCGAAAAACATCCCGATCCAAACACTACTCTGGGTACCATGGGAAAGTTTTTATAAGAGGTTTTATGACTTGAGGCCGTTACTTCTTGCTTCTTCAAATTATTGTCTGTCTTCATTAGTTGTCCAAATACTTCAAAATATCTTTTAGGCCGTTCAATTTAAGATGATTGTTCTCCATTTCGTCTTCCGACACCATTTCATGGGCCCATGTGGTATGAAACGGTACATGTACCGCTTGCGCACCAATATTCAAGATAGGCAATACATCCGACTTTAAGGAGTTTCCTATCATTAAAAATTCGTTGACATCTATTTTTAAATGTTCCAACAAGTTCTTGTAATTGTTCTCTTTTTTGTCGCTCAATACTTCCACATGATGGAAATATTGTGACAATCCCGACCTTTCCAACTTTCTTTCCTGATCTAAAAGGTCTCCTTTGGTGAGCACGATCAATCGGTATCTGCCCATCAACTTGGAGAGAACCTCCTCCACACCATCCAGCAACTCTACCGGGTGAGAAATCATGCTTTTGCCAAGTTCCAAAATTTTGGCAATGGTTTCTTGGGAAACCTTGTTGTTGGATAGGTCCAGGGCAGATTCTATCATGGAGAGCATAAATCCTTTTATGCCATATCCATATATATCCAAATTGGCCATTTCCATCTTAAAAAGCTCTTGGTCTATCTTGTTCTTGGTCTCGTAACCTTCCAATAGCTCTGCAAACTTTTCCTCTGTATCACGGAAATAGGTCTCGTTTACCCAAAGGGTATCATCTGCATCAAAGCCGATAGTTTTTATGTTGGAAAAATCTACTTCCATACTTTTCTTGCTCGTTCTAGGTCCTCCGGCGTATCGATTTCGATACCGGTGACATGGGTTTCGACCATTTTAATTTTTTTACCGTATTCCAAAAATCGGATGGCTTCAATTTTTTCCTTGGCTTCCAAGGGCAACATGGGCAACTTTTTAAAATCCATCAATGCCCGCTTTCTGAACACATATACTCCCTTGTGCTTGTAATATATTGCATCTACTTTCTCATCTCTGGGATAGGGAATCGGTGACCTAGAAAAATACAGGGCAAAATCCTGATTGTCCACGATCACTTTTACTGTATTGGGATTGGCTATTTCTTCCCAATCGGTAATCGGGGTCATCAAGGAGCCCAGGTCAATCTCTTTCTCTGTGTCATTTTTAAATACCTTGATGATTTTTTCCAAGCTTTCAGCATCAATGAAGGGCTCATCTCCCTGGACATTGATCACAATATCAACATCCATATCCTCAACCGCTTCGGCGATTCTATCGCTTCCGCTTTCATGGGTATTTTTGCTCATGATCACCTTGCCCCCAATATTCTGAATCACTTCGGCAATTACCGGGCTGTCGGTTACCACATATACCTCGTTAAAAAGTCCTGTTTGTAGTGCCGCTTCGTAGGTCCTGACTATTACGGGCTTCCCACCCAGGTCCTGCATCAGTTTGGCAGGAAACCGTGAAGCTTGATAGCGAGCGGGAATCATGGAGATTATATTCACTTTATTCTTTTTGGTTGAATGATTTCTATTTTGACTTAGGTCTTATTTTTCTGTATATCCTGAAGATGACCACTAATATGATAATGACCAAAATTGCTGCTATCGGAGGTACCAGTATAGATGCTGTACTTACAGTGACGGCCGCACCGGTCTCCAGTGTGGACACCAAAGGATTGGCGAGCCCTCCAGTAGCGCCCGTAGAGGCCAATCTACCGGTTGCATTGGCTCCTTTTATAGCAGTTGCTGTTCCTCCTCCCGCTATAATGGCCAAGGTCCAAGTTATCACAGGGTCCAAATTGGCTGCCGTGGAAACAACCACCGCCGTACCTGCTATTCCCGCCAAGGGAATCGCAATACTGTCCAAAACATTGTCCACCCATGGGATAAAGTAGGCGAAAATCTCAACAACGGTGGCCACTCCCAACGTTATGAGTGCGGTGAGGCTGCCTATCCATTGCCAACTATCGTTCAATTCCCAAACTCCCATATATGCCGCAAAACTGAGGGCAAAAAGAGGAAGAAAAACCCGAAAGCCTACAGAAGCCGCCAATCCGATGCCGAGGAACAAACTTATTATGGTATCTGGTTCAATATTCATGTTGCAGTCTAAAATAGCCTTTTCCTAGTCAAGAAAAAAATCATCCTTAAAACCTATTAGATAGAGTTGTCGTTCCGCCCTGGTCACAGCGGTATATAGCCACCTTAAATAATCCTTGTCCACCCCGTTGGGCAAATAGGGTTGTTCCACAAAAACGGTATCCCACTGCCCTCCCTGCGATTTATGACAGGTTATGGCATAGGAGAATTTAACCTGAAGGGCGTTAAAAAACCTATTGTTCTTGACGCCCAAGAATTTTTTGTACTTGGATTTTTCGTGGGCATAATCCTTCATCACCTCTTGATACAATTTGTTTCCATCTTCATAAGAAAGCGAAGGGGTTTCCGCAGTAATGGTATCCAACAAAAGAACTGTCTCAAAAGGTTTCTGGTTGGGATAATCCACCATTTTCACCTTTACCTCTGCAAACTTGAATCCGTATAACTCTTTAATCGCAAAAAGCTCCAAGACCTCTATAATATCCCCGTTCGCTATAAAACCAGCTTCAGAGTTGGGTTTTAGCCAGAAATAATTGTTTTTCACGACCATCATATAGTCGCCAACGGAAATCTCATTGTCCAGAAACAAAATTCGTTCCCTTATATTTTGATTGTAGAGATTGGCCCTTTTATTGGAACGAACGATAATTGCCGTCTGTTCCTTTCCATTGTCGCTGTATGATGAATCTATGGCCTCTTGTATTTCGTTGCCATCGATCAAACGGACAATATCTTTATAATGATGGAGCTCAAATTTAAAATCTTCAAAAAACTCCGATTGTAATTGTTGCCTAAGGTTGGTGGCATTGTAAAGGATCCCTGAATCGTCGGATTGCCTCATTACCTCGTCCAGCTCCAAACACTCCACTTCCTTATCATAATTTAAGGACAAACGATTTTCGTCCAAAGCAGGGCTCAGTTCCAGTTTTACTGGTGGTAACTGTGCAGTGTCCCCGATCAATATCAACTTACAGTTATGGCCAGAGTGGACATAAAACATTAAATCGTCCAACAAAGAACCGTTCTCGAACAATTTGGAATCGGCAGGTGTATCGGGAATCATGGATGCTTCGTCAACGATAAAAACAGTGTTTCGATGTTTATTGGGGGCCAAAACAAATTGAATCCCCCCTCCCGATTGTTTTTTGGGAAAATAGATCTTTTTGTGAATGGTAAATGCCTTGTTCCCCGAATAAACGGACATGACCTTGGCCGCTCTACCCGTCGGTGCCATTAAAACAGAGCTCATCTTTACTTTCCAGAGGCTG
The DNA here is from genome assembly GCF_017313785.1 of Flagellimonas aurea. Lineage (GTDB taxonomy): Bacteria > Bacteroidota > Bacteroidia > Flavobacteriales > Flavobacteriaceae > Flagellimonas > Flagellimonas aurea. The sequence goes on along the minus strand of NZ_JAFLNL010000017.1, from coordinate 16,673 downwards.
CTCACCAAAGTGGCCACCAAGGTGGTTTTTCCGGTTCCGGCAAACCCCTTTAACAGGAACACATCGTCCTTTTTCCCTTCTAAAACAAAGTTAGCCAGTCTATTAAGAGCCTCTCCCTGTTTTAAGGTAGGTGTATGGGGAAATTTTTCGGTTAAAATCTTTAAAAATCCAGGTGCGTTAAAATCCTTCATGAGCGCTAAATATAGTGGTCTTTTTTAAAGCAAAAAGTTTCGCAATAAAAAAAATATTGTAGATTTGTCTGTAACCACTAAATTAACTTTGAAAGACAGTAGCAGATATGTTAAATTTAATTCTTATTGTTGTTTTAATATGCCTTGTGACCGTAGGGCTAGTTTTCTTGATCGATAGATTTTTACCTCAAAAAGTAAAGCCTGTTTTAGTAATTCTATTTGGAATTCTGAGCATTTACCTTGGATATAAAATCTATGATTCGATCAACGCCCCCATAGAGTTCAACAAGGTAAGAAATGAAAGATTTACCCAGGTCATCAACAAACTTAAGGACATCAGGGATTCACAAGAAGCTTATAAAACCGTTAACGGTAAGTACGCTGGCAATTTTGAAAGCCTGATTCAATTTATTGACACTGGAAGCTACACCATTACAACGCAGCGTGATTCCTCTTTCATGAGATATGACAGAGCTTATCAAATCGATATGCAGCAAGACACTATCATCATCGACACTTTGGGTACCGTAAAGGTCAAAGATTCACTTTTTGGAGCAGATGATCGTTACAAAACCATGATGAATGTGCCTTTCGCCCAAAACAATGAGAAGTTTGAAATGAAGGCCGATATCATCGACAAGAGCGGATATAAAGCACCAGTTTTCGAAGCTAAAGTTAAGAAAGAGGTCGTACTATATGACCAGCCACAAGACCTTCTTGAAAAAGAAAAGTCTTATCAAAGTGTTGAAGAGGTAAACGGTACTGAAATAAAAGTTGGTTCATTGACCGATGTTAGCACCAACGGTAACTGGCCACCTATCTACGATAGAAAAAAGAAAAACTAGCTATAGCACAGAACGTACAAAATAGCACGTATAGAAAACTGTCCATTCAAGCTGGCTTGAATGGACTTTCTTTTTGTGTAGTGGACACCATTACCAACAAAATTGTTGCTTTTGAGAGGGTAAGTTTCAAAACCCAGCTCACCCCATATCTGATGCTCAAAGAGCTAAAGGAAAAGTTGGGCAATCAAAATCAAATCGGGAAAGACTTTTCCGAGGTATTGGTCATCCACAAGAACAACATGTTCGGTTTGGTGCCAAAGCCACTTTTCAACAAGGAAGAATTGCCAAACTATCTTAAGTTCAACGCCAAGATCATGGCCAGCGATCTTATAGCATACGATGAAATCCCCAATCAGGATATCGTAAATGTTTATATTCCCTATACCAATATCAACAACTACATTTTTGAGCTATTTGGGGAGTTTGAGTTCAAACACAGCGGAACAGTTCTCATAAATGCATTGCTTAACCACAACAGAACTTCATCCGAGCCCACATGCTACGTACAGGTATCCGAAAGAGAGATGGAGATGTTGGTGGTATCGGAGAAAAAACTGCTCTTTTATAATCAATTTGCGTTCAAGAACAAGGAAGATTTTCTCTACTATTTGTTGTTCAGTTTGGAGCAATTGGACATGGACCTGGAAAAAATACAGCTCAAATTATTCGGTGTTATTGAAGAGGACGATCCTATTTACGAGCTCTGTTACCAATACGTAAAAAACATATCCGTTTTTGTTCCCAGCAATCCCTCCTTCACTTTGGAACAGTTGGAAAACGAAAGCATTGACTTTTCCATATTAAGCGCACTTTAAATGCGGATCATTTCAGGAAAATATAAGGGCAAAAGATTGACGGCTCCTAAAAAGTTGCCCGTACGCCCGACCACGGATATGGCCAAAGAGGCCCTGTTCAACATCTTGAACAACCGTTTCTATTTTGATGAATTAAAGGTGTTGGACCTATTTTCCGGCACTGGAAATATAAGCTACGAATTTGCATCCCGTGGAGCTAAAAACATTACCGCCGTTGATGGTTTTCCTGGATGTGTCCGATACATTTCGAAGACCGCTCAGGAGCTTGAATTTTCAATTTCCCCCGTCAAATCCGATGTCTTTAAGTTTCTGGAAGCCACACCTGAAAAGTTTGACCTTATTTTTGCCGACCCTCCCTATGATTTTAGCACCGAGCAGTTCTTAAAAATTGCCGACTTAGTTTTTGAAAAGCAACTCCTTTTGGATGATGGTGTTTTGATCATTGAACATTCTGACCAAAGCAATCTTTCCGAGCATCATCAATTTTCAGAACAACGCAAATACGGTGGAAGTATATTCAGTTTTTTTGAAATAGAATAAAAAGCAGGCCATAAGCCGGATTCTGTGCACCCCAAATTAAATTGGGGACTCCTTATCATTTATCTAGACAAATGGTTGCCCAAGTGTTCCAACCGCCTACCCTCCAACTCGGGCGTGCAGCCCTCGAACATTGGTTTACATGACGTTTCACCGCATAGAGTTTACCTGATTTCACTACAGCCGAACTGTACTTGCTTTCTGTTGCACTGGTCCTCGCCTCTCGGCGGACGGGCGTTACCCGCTATGCCGCACTATGGTGTCCGGACTTTCCTCTTCAAGTTTGGTTGCCCATACTTGCAGCGATAAGGTGGCCTGCTGGGCGCAAAGGTAATCCAATTGTTAATAAAAAAAGTGGTAACTCCCGTATTGGGTTCAACTTTCGCCAATGCTATTTTTATATTTGTATGAAATCTATTTTTTCAGCGTATTGGAACCCTTTATTGTATCAGCAAGAAAATATAGGCCCCAAACATTCAAGGATGTCGTGGGACAATCATCCATTACCAATACGTTGCTGAACGCCATCGAGAACAACCATTTGGCACAGGCCTTACTGTTCTGCGGACCAAGAGGTGTCGGAAAAACCACCTGCGCACGTATCTTGGCCAAAAAAATCAATCAAGACGGAACCGAACGGGAGGACGAGGATTTTGCCTTCAATATTTTTGAGCTGGATGCCGCTTCCAACAACTCCGTTGATGATATCCGTAGTTTGATTGACCAAGTGCGCATTCCTCCACAAACAGGAAAGTACAAGGTTTACATCATCGACGAGGTCCATATGCTCTCTCAATCGGCATTCAATGCCTTTTTGAAGACGCTGGAGGAGCCGCCAAAACACGCCATTTTTATTTTGGCGACAACGGAAAAGCACAAAATTATCCCGACCATACTCTCCAGATGTCAAATATTCGACTTTAAGAGAATAACGGTAAAGGATGCCTCTGAATATCTGAAGTACATAGCCGAACAGCAAGGCATACAAGCCGAGGAAAGTGCATTGCATATTATAGCCCAAAAGGCGGATGGCGCCATGCGGGATGCTTTGTCCATTTTTGATCGCGTAGTGAGCTTCTCGGGAAAAGAATTGACCAGAAAGGCCGTAACGGAAAACCTCAACGTTCTAGATTACGACATTTATTTTTCTGCAACCGATTTGATTCTTGGGAACAACATCCCTGAACTATTGCTCTTGTTCAACAAAACCCTCTCACTTGGTTTTGACGGCCACCACTTTATCACGGGTCTGGCTTCCCACTTTAGGGATTTAATGGTTTGCCAGCATCCCGATACCTTAAACTTGCTTGAGGTTGGAGAGGATGTTGAAAAACACTACCAAGAGCAAGCCAAGAAGACTTCGAAACAGTTCTTGTTAAAAGCCATTGATATGGCCAACGATTGTGACCTGCAATACAAGAGCAGTAAAAATCAACGGCTCCTTGTAGAGCTCACCCTTATGAAATTAGCGTCCATCACTTATGATGGAGAAAAAAAAAACTCTAGTTTCATAATCCCAGCATCCTTTTTCAAGGAAAAAAACATCAATACAAACGGAACCAAAGCTCCAGAAAGCAGGGTTGTCAAGACCCTGCAATCCACATCGCCAGTCGAGGAAGAGAAAGAAACAACACCCTCGGAAACTAAACCAACGTCCACCGAAGAAGTTTCCATTCCCAAAGAAAAAGTTGAAAAAGAATTGGTCAGTGAACCCAAGGAACCTTATCAACCCAAAAAAATACAAATTAAGGGGTCCGAAAAAAGGGTTTCGGGGCTTTCGTTATCTAGTATCAAGGTAAAAAAGGCTCATGAGAACACAAAATCAACGAACATAGACGAGAAAGATCTTCCCAAAGATGCTTTTGAAGAATCGGAAATGCAACAACATTGGGACGATTTTGTACATGAATTAGAAAGACAGGGGAGAAAAATATTGGCCAGTAACCTTCAAACAGATGTTCCAAAACTTAAAAATGACCATGTAATCTGGATAGAGCTTCCCAATGGCACCATGAAAAAGGAGATTGAACGGGAACAAAGTTTAATGCTGGATTACCTCAAGCAAAAACTGAACAACTATTCTATTTCCCTTTACATCACAGTAAATGAGGAGGTTGCCAAAAAGTTTGCCTTTACGCCAGAGGAAAAATACCAAAAATTGAAAGAAAAAAATCCCAACATCGAGCTCCTGCGCAAGGAGTTTGACCTGGATTTTTAACATACCGTAGTTTCCAGTTATCTTTGCACCCATAATATCAAAAAAACATATTCATGCTAGGCCTAAAGCTTCCAACGGACCCGAGATGGGTGAACATTGTAGAAAAGAACATCGAGGAAATTTTGACAGACCATGCCTATTGTGAACAGAAGGCTGCCAGCACCGCCATTTCGTTGATTATTGGTTTCCCTGAAAAATCAGAGCTGGTAAAGGAAATGACCGCCCTTGCCCGCGAAGAAATGGGACATTTTAATATGGTCCATGATAAAATTTTGAAGCGCGGATGGGTCTTGGGCCGCGAACGCAAGGATGAATATGTAATCCAGTTGATGAAATTTTTCCCTAAAGGCGGAAGTAGGGATACACATTTGGTTCACAAACTTTTATACGCCGCTTTGATTGAGGCCCGAAGCTGCGAACGCTTTAGATTACTCTCCGAAGAAATAGACGATGAAGAACTGTCCGAATTTTACAGGAACCTAATGGTAAGCGAAGCCAACCATTATACCATGTTCCTAAAGTTTGCACGGAAATACGGCAATACGGAAGAGGTAAACCAAAAATGGGAAGACCTCTTGGAATATGAGGCCCAACTCATGAGGGATCTTGGCAAAAAGGAAACCATGCACGGATAAACCGAAGCATGTTTCATTTAATTTTCCAATTTCTTTTTATAGTAGTCGTACATTTCAAATTGCGACCTTAGTTCGGGTTGACCTTTCAACTTTTTCCTGTAGGCGTTGTCCTGCTTTTCGGAAAATATCCTTGCCTTGGAATTATCCTTCCACGATATCTCGAACGTATCGAGCAGTTCTTGCCTAATATCCGGGTCGTAAATGGGACAGCCAACCTCTACCCTAAAATCGAGATTACGTGTCATCCAATCCGCTGAAGAAATATAGATTTTTGGGTCTCCATCATTACCAAAAATGAACAGTCTGGGGTGTTCCAAAAATTTATCCACTATACTAATGGCCTCAATATTTTCACTCATGCCTTCAACTCCGGGAATCAAACAGCAAATACCCCGAACGATCATTTTAATCTTTACTCCCGCTCTACTGGCCTCGTACAACTTATCCACCATTTTATAGGAAGTAAGGCTGTTCATCTTTATTTTGATGCAGGCCTCTTTGCCTGCTTTGGCCAATGCGATCTCTTTATCGATCAACTTGGTAAAAGTCGATTTGGTATAATGCGGGGAAACAATCAGGTGCTTATACTTGTTGATTTTATAGTTGGTCTCGAAAAACCCGAACACTTTGCTCATATCCTTAAGAATACCCTGATGAGCCGTAAATAAGGTATAATCGGTATAGATTTTCGCCGTTGACTCATTGAAGTTACCGGTACTGATGAATCCATAACGCTTGATACCTTCTTCCTCTTCCCGTTCCACCAAGCAGATTTTACTGTGGACCTTGAGACCGGGCACGCCAAAAATTAGGTTTACGCCTTCATCTTGCAAGTAATTGGCATACTCAATGTTGTTCTGTTCATCAAAGCGAGCTTGCAACTCAATCTGTACGGTAACCTGCTTACCGTTCTTTACGGCATTTACCAAAGCGGACGCAATCTGGCTGTCGCTTGCCAATCGATAAATTGTAATCTGTATTCTACGAACTTTTGGGTCCAAAGCGGCCTCTCGCAAGAACTTGGTCACATAACTGAAGGTATGATAAGGCGCATAGATCATATAATCTTTGTGGGCGATCATATCCAACAAACTACCCTTCATACTGAGTCCCTTGACCGGTAGGGGCTCAATTTTATCGTACATGAGGTCATGTCTCCCCAAGCTCGGGAAGCCCATGTAATCCCTTCTGTTATGATAACGGCCACCAGGAATCACACTATCCGTGCCCATAATGTCCATTTTTTCCTTTAGGAACTGTAGCGTATCCTTATCGATGCTTTTATCGTATACAAAACGTACAGGATCACTTATTTTTCTGTGCTCTACACTGGAAGATATTTTCTCGATGAAACTCTTGCTCAAATCGTTATCGATATCCAGTTCTGCATCCCTTGTTATCTTGATCATGTGGGCGGAAATGGATTCGAAATCGAACATGGTAAATACACTGTCCAGGCAAAAGCGAATCAAATCATCCAACATGATCACATAGTCCTTATCCCCTTCTTTGGGCAACACAACGAAACGGTCGATACCTTTGGGAATCTCGATCAATGCATATCGGTTGTGCTTTTTTCGGGCGGTTCCGTTTTTCATCACCACTTTAACGGCCAAATAGGCTGCTGTGTCCTTTAGAAGAGGAAACTCGGTAAGGTCGTTTAGTATGATGGTCATCAATTCCTGGTTCACCTTTTTAAAGAAATAGTCCCGAATAAACTCGGCCTGACTTTCATTTACCTCGGTCTCCCTGATGATGAAAATATTCTTTTCCCGCAGCTCCTTATCTATCTGTTTAAAAATTTCAAGGCTACGTGTCTGCTGGTTGATTACAATTTTGGTGATCTCCTCCAAAAGATCCTTGGCCCTTTCACCTCCCAGAACACTTTTACCCGTTTTTCCAGCATCTACAATCCGCTTTACCGTTGCGTACCTTACTTTAAAAAACTCATCCAGATTATTACTGAAAATCCCTAAAAAGCGAAGTCGGTCTATCAGTGGGACCCGAGGGTCCTTGCTCTCTTGCAACACCCTTGCATTAAAATGCAACCAACTGATTTCCCGATTTATATATTCGTTCTTTGTTTTAATCATTTATTTCTTCAAGTGTTTTGGAAAGACCATTTGTTTAGTGGTTCCTTCTAATATTTTAGACCATTCATCCACACCAAATGTAATATGGACAAGTCCGGCAGTGGGAACGTTCTCAATATACTGATCTCCCCAAGTATTTGCAAGCGACGTAAAAGCATAATTGTGTCCGAATATAGCAACGGTCGATAAACGATTGTCGAGCTTTTTCACAAATTGCGCTACACTGTTGCCCGAAAAATCGTAAAGTTGATTGGTCACGTTAAATTTTGAAAGATCAAATTCAAGGTTCCTCACAAAAATCATACTGGTGTGCAAGGCCCTATTGGCGGGACTCGAATATATAAAATCGATTGAAGGTGCATGTAGTCCAAAGGTCTTGGCAACCATGTGGGCGTCATTAATGCCTCTCTCCTTTAATGGGCGGTCCTTGTCGGAGACATCGTAATCCCAGGAGGATTTTCCGTGCCTCATCAATATGATTTGTTTCATTGTCGTGGGTTTTTAGGGTGCCAATCGTTCTATTTTCCAATCAAAATCTTCTTGCAGGGAATATCTAATTCTATCATGTAACCTGTTGGGGCGTCCCTGCCAAAATTCAATGGAAATAGGCCGTACGAGATATCCTCCCCAATATTCAGGCCTAGGCACTTCCTTATTATTGTATTTTTGTTCAAGGTCCATTAACTTATCCTCTAAATATTCGCGGGACGGAACCACTTCACTCTGGTCGGAGACCACCGCACCCAATTGACTGCCATGGGGACGGGATTCAAAATAACCGTCCGAAAGGTTTGGTGCGATTTTTTCGGCCTTGCCCTTTATAATGACCTGACGTTCCATATTCGGCCAAAAAAATGACAGGCAAACTGCTGGGTTCGCTTCAATGGCCCTGCCTTTTTCACTATGGTAATTGGTGTAAAAAATAAAACCTTCAAAAGTGAATTTTTTCATCAACACCACCCTACTTTTGGGGAAGCCGTCCAAGCCTATGGTGGAAACCGTCATAGCGTTTGGCTCATCAACTCCATCGGAAGCCTCTGTCTCATAGAACCATTTTTGAAATTGTTCCATAGGGTTTTCCTTTACTGATGCTTCGGTCAGTTCGCTTTTTTCGTAAGATTTCCTGTAATCGCCAAGGTCTTTTTGCATAATGTGAAGTTCGGCAAAAATAGGGTCACCTCAAAGCAACGGATTTGTAAAAGTTTGGTAATTTTTTCAGAGATCAAAATCGAACACCTTGCCATCGTCTGCCAATTCTACAACCGGAAAAACTTCTTGCGCCTCTTTTTTGAACAGTTCTATGGATTTGTAGCGCGTTGAATAGTGCCCGAGTATCAAAAGCTTTGCATTGGCCTTTTCTGCAATCAGTGCCGCCTGTTTGGATGTAGAGTGCTTTGTTTTCTCGCACAGATGTACCTCAGAATCTAAAAAAGTGGATTCATGGTACAGCACGGTAACATCCTTAATAATGGGCAAAACAGCTTCGTTATAAACCGTATCGCTGCAAAAAGCATAGCTTTTGGGTTCGGGAGGGTCTAAAGTGAGCTTTTTATTGGGTATTACTGTTCCATAGCCATCGACGCCGTCAACCCCTTTTTTAATATTGTTGAACTGGCTCTTGTCCACACCAAATTTTCTCGCTGCCTCCACGTTCAATGTACGGGGTGCTTCCTTTTCTTCAAAATAATATCCGTTGGTGTAAACCCTATGTATCAAGGGAACTGTTCGCACGGTGACCTTTTCATCTTCAAAAACAAGTTCGGATTCCTTGGATTCCAGTTCATGGAATATTAAAGGATAATTGGTCCAGGAATCACCTAGTTTTAAAAATAAGGTAATGGCTTGCTTGATTCCTTTGGGACCATAAATGTGAAGCTCCTTGTCCCTACCCAATAATCTAAAAGTTGATATGAGCCCTGGAAGCCCAAAAAAATGGTCTCCGTGGAGATGGGAAATAAAAATATGGTTGATCCTGGAAAACTTGACCCTATACTTTCTAAGTTGCACTTGGGTCCCTTCACCGCAATCAATCAAAAAAAGATGGTTCTTTATTTCGAGTACCTGGGAGGTGGGATTGGTAAATGTTCGTGGTGTCGCGGCATAACAACCAAGTACGGTCAATTTCATATTCCTAGGTCGCGTTCAATTTCCTCCATTTCGATAAGGTCCTTGGCCTCTTGCAGGGTAGGTACCACGCTGATCTCGTCGGGAACTTCATCATAACTTAACTTATCGGTCACCAAAACGAAGGATTGACCACCAGCTTTATGGGTGTTGGAAAGCTCCAAAAATTCCAAGACATCGTTGACCTTCAGTTTGTCAAATGAAAAAAGGTTGATTACAATGTTGTCGTGCTTTATTTTGGGATAAGCCTTATTGAGGTTCTCCAAAAATCCCGATAGTGTGGTTTTTTCCTGAAAAACAATGGTTGTTGTCCCGTCTTTGTCGAAAATCATGTTACTTAATTTTTGATGCCAATAGGTAAAGTACGGCCATTCGCACGGCCACTCCGTTTTCCACCTGATGCAATATGATGGACTGGTCGGAATCGGCCACATCACTTGTAATTTCCACGCCTCGGTTGATAGGGCCCGGGTGCATGATCACAATTTGTTTGTCCAGACTGTTCAGCAGTTCCTTGTTGACCCCGAATTGCTGGGTGTACTCACGAGTGGACGGAAAATAGCTGATATCCATCCGTTCGTTCTGCACACGGAGCATGTTGGCCACATCGCACCATTCCAAGGCTTTTCTTAGGTTCGTTTCCACTCCGACGCCCAAGGATTCAATATGTTTGGGAATAAGGGTTTTTGGACCGCAGACTTTTACATTGGCGCCTTGCAATTTAAGTGCAAAAATATTGGAAAGGGCTACTCTGGAATGCAGGATATCCCCAACGATCACCACATTTTTTCCACCTACATCACCTAATTTTTCCCGTATGGAAAAGGAATCCAACAAAGCCTGTGTGGGATGCTCATGGGCACCATCACCTGCATTTACAATAGATGCCTTCACGTGTTGGGACAAGAATATTCCAGCTCCTGGATTGGGATGCCGCATCACCACCACATCCACCTTCATGGACAGGATATTGTTCACGGTATCGATAAGGGTCTCTCCCTTCTTCACGGAGGATTGCCCTGCCGAAAAGTTCACCACATCGGCAGAAAGCCGTTTTTCCGCGAGTTCAAAAGAGAGCTTGGTACGGGTACTGTTCTCAAAAAAGATATTGGCTATGGTTATGTCCCGTAGCGTGGGCACTTTTTTAATGGAACGGTTGATCACTTCTTTAAAATGGTCTGCCGTTTCAAAAATGAGCGATATATCCTTTTTGTTCAGATATTTTATTCCCAACAAGTGATTTACACTTAACTCGCTCATTTTCTATTATTTGCTTACTAAATATACTTTATCTTCACCGTCGTTTTCTTCCCACATTACCTTGACTTTTTCCTCGTTTATGGCATCCACCTGTCTACCGCGATAGGTTGGCTGTATGGGCAAATGTCGGCTAAATCGCCTATCGATCAAGGTCAAGAGTTCTATGTTGCTCGGTCTTCCAAAGGATTGGATGGCCGTAAGGGCCGCCCTGATGCTTCTTCCCGTGTAAAGTACATCATCAATGAACACGACTTTTTTGTCCTCCACCAAAAAATTCATCTGTGTGGAATTGGCCTTGAGGATTTCCCCTCGTCCAAAATCGTCCCTAAAAAAAGTGATGTCCAAGAAACCAAGATCAATATGCTTGATCTTGTATTCCTTTTTGAGAATCTTTACCAATCGTTCTGCCAAAAAAACACCTCTGGGCTGAATACCGATCAATGCGGTATGGGTAAAGTCCAAATGATTTTCCATTAGTTGACAGGCCAACCGGTGCAGTATGATGTTGATTTCCTTTGAAGTAAGCAGAACTTTTTGACTCATATGCTATGTGCGACCAACTCGGTTGAATACAAAAGTAAGGAATTCTTTAAATTTTCGGGACATAAAAAAGCCCCGTCTGTTTCCAGCGGGGCTTTGTATCATTGAAAAGTCTGATTACTTTTTCTTGGAATCAGCTTCCATCTTGTCTTTCAATGCTTGCAACTGTGAGTTGGCATCTCCAAGGGTCGGAGCAGCTTCATCACTAGATGCAGCTCTTTTCTTGGCAGCAGCCTTCACATTTCTATCTTCTTGCTCTCTAAAGATGGCAGTGTGGCTGGCCACAACTCTCTTGAAATCTTTGTTGAACTCGATGATCTTGAATTCGGCCTCTTCTCCTTTTTGAAGCTTCTTGCCGTCTTCTTTTTCCATGTGACGTTGTGGAACAAACCCAACGATGTCCTCGTTAAAGTTGATAGTAGCTCCTTTGTCAACAACCTCTGCGATTGCAGCAGTGTGCACTGTGCCTTCAGCGAACTCATCGGAATATTTGTCCCAAGGATTCTCTGTGGTCTGCTTGTGACCAAGGCTCAATTTGCGTCCTTCTACGTCCAATTCCAATACTTCCACTTCCAACGTGTCACCTACGGTAACAAATTCGGATGGGTGCTTGATTTTCTTTGTCCAAGAAAGGTCGGAGATATAGATCAAACCGTCGATTCCTTCTTCCAACTCTACGAATACACCAAAGTTGGTAAAGTTTCTAACGATTCCTTTGTGTCTTGATCCAACAGGATATTTAGAAGTGATATCGGTCCATGGGTCTGGAGTCAATTGCTTGATACCCAACGACATTTTACGATCTTCCCTATCCAAGGTCAGCACAACAGCTTCAACCTCATCACCTACATTTACGAAATCCTGGGCAGATCTAAGGTGAGTGCTCCAAGACATTTCAGAAACGTGGATCAATCCTTCAACACCTTCTGCAACTTCGATAAATGCACCATAATCAGCGATTACAACTACTTTACCTTTTACCTTGTCACCAACTTTGATCTCATCACCTAGGGCATCCCATGGGTGCTTCTCCAATTGCTTAAGACCCAACTGGATTCTTGATTTGTTATCATCAAAATCAAGGATAACAACGTTCAATTTCTGGTCTAGGTCCACAACCTCGTTCGGGTGGTTGATACGGCTCCAAGAAAGGTCGGTAATGTGTACCAATCCATCCACACCTCCAAGGTCGATAAATACCCCGTAAGATGTAATGTTCTTGACGACACCTTCCAATACTTGACCTTTTTCCAACTGGCCGATGATCTCTTTTTTCTGTTCTTCGATGTCCGCTTCGATCAAAGCTTTGTGAGATACCACTACGTTCTTGAACTCGTGGTTGATCTTCACTACTTTGAACTCCATGGTCTTGCCTACGTACTGATCGTAATCACGGATAGGCTTCACATCGATTTGAGAACCTGGCAAGAATGCCTCGATGCCGAATACGTCAACGATCATACCTCCTTTGGTACGACATTTTACGAATCCAGTTACGATTTCTTCTTTGTCGTGGGCGTTGTTAACACGCTCCCACGCCTTAATGGTTCTTGCTTTTCTGTGAGACAATACCAATTGACCGGTCTTGTCTTCACGGATATCAATAAGCACCTCAACTTTATCTCCAACTTTCAGGTCTGGATTGTATCGGAACTCATTCAAGGAAATTACACCTTCGGACTTGGCATTGATGTCAATGATGGCCTCACGGTCCGTCATGTGGACAACTTCTCCTTCCACTACTTCCTCATCGGCAGTGTCCACAAAGTTTTCCTCTACAAGTGTTTCGAATTCCTTAAGCTTAGTATCGTCTACGCGCTCAATTCCTTCTTCGTACTTGTCCCAATCAAAATTTTCAAGAAATTCCTTTGGATCTTGTTGGGGTTGTGTTTCTTCTTTTACTGGTGCTGCGGTAGTTTCTTCTACCTCAACGTTTTGCTTTTCTTCAGCCATGCTTTGCTGATTAAAATTTGTATTCCACGTTTTTACAAGAGTTGAACAATTACCGCGGAAGTGGTTTTAAATTGATTTTCTAAATTCCCTTTTTTCTCTTGCCTCCTTGCCAAAAGGGGTGCAAAAATACAATTAAATTATTGATATACAAAGTATACAAGCAAGGTTTCCGCAAAAAAAGTATTACAATTATTTAATGGCAAAATAAAGCCAGATTGATTATCTTGAGAGTTCTAATTTATTAACTATAAAAAAGTACCCTTATGAGTGTAAAAGCAAAGTATCAACCTGTATTGGACCTAGGTGAGAAATTGGAAGTGAAAAACGGCGATGTAAACGTTGAAGGCGACGTTTTAAAAATAAAGGGAATGACCAAGACCCAGTATGAAAAAAACTTGCTGTGGGACAAAATCAAAGAAATAGGTGGCGAAAACCCTTCGGACATTAAAGCAAATATAACGGTGGAGGATGATTCCGTATATGCATACCACACTGTAAAAAGTGGGGAATCTTTAAGCAAGATTTCCAAGCATTACTACGGGGACCCGATGAAATACAATAAAATATTCGAATCGAACACCGATCAATTAAAGAATCCCGATGTTATACATCCGGACCAAGTGTTGAAGATTCCGAATTTGTAAGAGACTTAAAAACTAAACTATTTGAAAAGCGCCCTTTGGGCGTTTTTTTTGTTTTTGAGGTTATAACAAAAACTAGCGAAATTCCTTACCTCTACCGAATCGTTCTTAAGTTGTTGGATATCGCTTTATCTATTGGTTTCCATTTGAGTTTGCAACACTCAAGAAAAAATACCGTCTTTGAATTAATTCATCTCCTAAAACCATTAAATAATGCGTAAAATCAAATTCAGCTTCATTGTAATTTTCTTTTTGACATTGGCATGCAATTCCGATAAAAAAAAGAAAATCGTCAATTCCTCAATAGCAGAAGAATCCTTGATACAATCAAGGATTGAAAACAACATTTACAAAATAGACGAAAATGGCAAGAATGATTCCATAGCCACTACCCTTGAATCAAGAATGGAAGCCTTAAATGTACCTGGGGTCAGCATTACGGTTTTTGACAACAATAAAATCCTTTGGTCAAAAGGCTACGGTAAAAAAAATAAGGAAACAGGGAAAAATGTAAACGAAAGCACTCTCTTTCAAGCAGCTTCGATTTCTAAACCAGTTGCCAGTGTTGCGGCATTTAAATTGATAGAAAAAAACAAGTTTTCCCTCAATGAAAATGTAAACTCAAAATTAGATAGATGGCAAGTACCCGATAATCAATTTACCAAAATAGAAAAAGTAACACCTCGTAGAATTATGAGCCATACTTCTGGTTTAAGCACATCCGGTTTCCAAGGTTACAACAAAAAAGATTCGATCCCAACGCTTTTGGAAATAGTACAAGGAAGTGATATGACGAATTCAGAACCTGTTCGTGTTGTCCAAAAACCTGGGGAGTCCGAATTATATTCGGGTGGTGGAATGGAAGTGTTGCAAATGTTGATGGAAGATGTAACCGGAGAAGCGTTTCCCCAACTACTAAACACTTTGGTACTCAATCCAACTGAAATGAAGAACAGTTCCTTTGCTTATCCACTACCAGAAAGGTTGGATAGTTTAACTGCAAATGGCTACAATGAAAATGGAAAAGTTGTGGATGGCGGTTATCATATCTACCCCGAAAAGGCAGCAGCCGGGCTTTGGACCAATCCAACCGATTTAGCCCTGTTTATGATAGCACTGGGAAAATCATATCGTGGAGAAGATAGTAGTTTGCTGAGCCAAGAATCAGCAAGGACAATGATGACCAGGGTACCCAATGCGGGTGGCATCGGAATTGGGATAGATGGAGATGGGGACGCTTTTCGTTTTAGGCACACAGGAGGAAATGCAGGATTTGTTTGCTATGCAGTATCCTTCGCCAACAAGGGTCGTGGAGCGGTAATTATGACAAATTCCGACAATGGTTTCCCTTTGGTCCATGAAATAGTACGAGCCATTTCTAGAGAATATAATTGGCCCGCCATGTGGATGCGTGAATGAAAAAGATTTCGTGGGAGTATCTTTTTGTAGGATTAACGGTTAAAAAGCATGATCTTTTCTTAATTGTTCAACACAAAACAATTTTCCATGCTCACCGACATTAATCCGAAACTTCCGATGCGAGATAAAAAAACGACACGTGATTTCTATTGCGGTCAATTAGGCTTCAACATATTTGGAAACGCCGATTATGATGGTTATCTAATGTTGGAAAAAGATCAGGTCCAAATCCATTTTTTTGAATTCCGGGACATCGACCCCAAAGAAAACTACGGCCAAGTCTACATACGCACGAACAACATCGATGAGCTTTATCAATCCTTGCTGGCAAAAAATACCAAAATACACCCGAACGGAAAATTAGAGGTAAAACCCTGGGGGCAGAAAGAGTTCTCCCTTTTGGATCCGGACAACAATTTGTTGACTTTTGGACAACATCATCAGTAAGGGTCCGCACAATAATACATTCCCTTAAAAGCAAACCAAAAATTCAATTTCATAAAGAAAAGTTGTAAAATAATTTTGCGAAACCAAATAGTTGCATATATTTGCAACCAATCGGTTTCATTTAAAATTATGAGAAGAGATGTGTTTCAGGCGATTGCAGACCCCAAACGAAGGGCAATTATCGCACTTATTGCGGTACAGGCCATGACACCTAATGCCATTGCGGAAAATTTCAATACCTCACGCCAATCCATTTCCAAGCATCTGAAAATACTATCAGAATGCGACCTGGTAAAACAAGAACAGCAAGGAAGGGAGATTCATTATTCTCTCAAAATAGAGAAACTGCAGGAGGTGGATGCATGGATCGAACAATATCGACAAATATGGGAGTCACGATTCGATCAACTTGACAATGTATTATCAAATCTAAAAAAGGATAAAAAATGAAAAACAATTTGCTCTTTGACTTTAAGGTAGACAAGAAAACCAAAACAGTATTTGTGGACAAAGAATTTGCAGCAGACCTTTCGTTGGTCTGGGATGCTTTTACCAAAAAAGAACTGCTGGACCAATGGTGGGCCCCAAAACCTTATATATCCAAAACAAAACAGATGGATTTTCGCGAAGGTGGTATGCGGTTCTATGTCATGGTGGGACCTGAAGGTCAAGAACATTGGGCCATTCAAAAGTACAAATCCATAACCCCTAAATCCAATTTTACCTATCTGAATGCTTTTGCTGATAAAGACGCAAATCCTAACCTTCCCGGCTCAGATTGGGATTTGAGCTTTAGCGAACAGAATGGTAAAACAACCGTAAATATTGTTATAGTGTAGATACCCCGATCTTTAGGACAGGTTTTCTACAAAACTAATATAATTATCAAGCTGCTCTTTTAAATAGATCAATGGGTCTTTCATAGTCGATGGACTGATGTCTTCTTTCGTGGTTG
>NZ_JAFLNL010000016.1 GCF_017313785.1 Flagellimonas aurea | reverse complement strand
AATATAGGCGATGATCTGCCCCTGCTTGATGTACTCCCCTGTAAAATTGACCATTAGCCGTTCCACCCTCCCGGGAATATGGGAAGATTGGGAATAGATCGATCGTTCATCCGCTTCCACCGCTCATTTCAAGTATATCGGCAAAATCACAGGGACAAAGCTCACCTTCCTCGTTCAACCAGAAAAGTATCTTTAACCGAGTTTCGTTACCGGCCAGGGCTAGCACTTTGCTGATTTCGACAATTGTCTCTGAGTTTGTTCCCAAGGTTTCGCGACAACGTATTAGCTGCTTTTGGTCGGCCTCGTCGCGTGCTCAACTTAATTCAAGTGCCATAGTATTGTTTTTGAAAAAAAATATAATTATTTAAGCAAATACTAAAATAATATTCTCCACCATTGCTCTTCCAAAATTACACTTTACTTAAATACATTCTACCCGATATTAAATCAAAGTAGCTATGTAAAATATTTTATTAAAAATAGGTGCTGAATCCAAAATACCATGTGGCCGTTCTTGAGGCAGGATTGTTGAGAATATCCTGTTGCCACTGGTATCTGTAGTTGATCCTTAGAACGGTCTGTGGTGCGGGCCTAAAGCTTATTGCAGGTGTAATTGCGAATAAATCATCCCCAACATTCGTATTGGTCTGGGCAAACCTGCCAATGTTGTAGTCCACATAATCCGTTCTGAGCGACAGGTTGAGTACGGCATTTTCCCAGTCCAATACTTCGGTCTTTAGTACCGGTTGGACAATATCCACAAAAAAACCAACTTGCCGATCACCAAACTGCTGGGTAAAAGTGTCCGGAACATCGACCCATATGTAGGCCATTTCACCGATAAACCTTGTCCCCGTTTTTTTAATGGCAGTATTTAAATCCAGGGCAAGAACATCTACCCTCCCTGATTGTGTATCAACCTGAAGCCCGTCAACTTCTTTCCTATTGTAGGCCCCACCCATATAAGAAATGCCCAATTCCCCTAATTTTCTATGCTTAATGGCCAACTTTCCATTGAGGAGCGCATTTCCGCTAAAATTCTCCTCGAATCGCGAGGAATTCTCCTTGACCGAAGCCAAAAATGTTCTTTCTCCCTCTTTATCTATAATGCTTGTATCAAAGCCATTGGTGAGGTATGCTTCATAGCCCAAGGTCCAAGCTTCCTTATATGCCTTTCCATATATCCCAAATCCGGCATTGGAGAAAGTGGCGGGCAACAAATTGGTGCTGACATCTGGCCGCTCGACAAACTCCCATTTTGGTCCGTCGTGATTTTGATTAAAGGAACCTATTGGATTCAGTACGATGCCTCCCCTAAGGTTCAACAAGGGGTGCAAAGCAATGTCCATGGAGGCGAATTCAATGGCAATTTCCTCTGTCCCGTTTTCAAATTCCAATTCGGTCAAAAACTTAATGCGCTTTGAAATAGAAGCCGAGACAAAAAGGGTCAATCTTCGGGCCTGAAAAGAAAGCCCCTCGGACAATCCGTCCTCAATACTGTAGATTGAGTTCGCCTCTAGATAACCGCCCAGATTGACTGGAAATTTATCGAAAGTTAGAAAAGGACGGTCATAAACCGCATCCATATTCATCGATTCCTTAATACTGTCCCTGTCGCTAGTTTGCGAGCTAAGGGTTAAAACGTAAATGTTCATTAAAGCAAGGGCTGCATATATTTTACGAACCATGCACATAGATATTTTCATTATCGGCGGTTGTTTCAAATGATTTTAGGTTTTCTTCGGCCGGCCCTTCTAAAACCCTGCCTGAACGGTCGAACTCACTGCCATGACATGGACAGTTGAATATGCCGCCGCCAATGTTGAGTTCACAGCCCCTATGGGTACATTGCATCAAACTGGCCAGATAATTACTGTTTTGTGTTTTGAATATTCCGATGGGGTATCGCATGGAATCGCTCTGGATGACCACAAAATCACGTTCAATCTGCTTTCCCCCTTTCACCTGTTGAAACTCCCCCTTTGAAACTCGTAGCACTCCCCCTTCTTCAACGAAGGATGCATAATACAGGCCTGCGCAACTACCGAGTAAAGCGGAGGAAGCTGGCAGGACTGCTATCAGATATCCAAATTGTTTAATAAAATCTTTTCTATGCACTTATAGGGAATTAATGAATTTTATCAGTTGTGATTTTTCTTTTGGGGTCAGGGACAAATACTGGGCTTTTGAATTATCGGCCTCACCGCCGTGCAATTCAATGGCCTCCTCAATACTCGAAGCCCTTCCATCATGTAACAACAAATCCGAGTAGGGATGAAATTCCTTAAAGGATAACGATTCAATTGGGGAAAATCCTGTGGTCAACGTGGGTGTGTGACAGACAGCACATTGTACCGATTCAAAGAGTTCTTTTCCAGCAATGACATCGGGGTCTGTTTGATTTCTGGGAATTGGTGCTTTTAAGGTTTTAAGGTAGAAAACGACATCGTTCAAGGTTTGGGTACTAATTTCAAGATCCTCTTCAAGTCCACTGAACGGGTCAATGGGGTCATAAAGAGATGTAATCCCTATGTCCTGGTTATATGCGCTGACGCTTTGGTGCAACAAATCATAACTACCCGCTTTCTTTCCAAACCTGAAGATATAATTGTTGCCCTGGGGAACACTATTATTCCGAATCTTGGTGAATTCAGGAGGAATATTGTAGTGAGGTCTTCCACTAATACCGTCTTGATTTGCATCAGAAGGGTCTGCGAGAGCCAAAATATTCGCGTCAGGGACAGCATCCAACAAACCCAATCCCGTTACCGCCGGAGCGACCAAAATGGAAAATGGGAAGCCTTCAGGCACGGTCTCCGGTTCAAAACCCGGTATGGCTTTATTTTGAATTTGGTTCCTGCCATCACCGAAGGATAACATCGAGGGTAAGTTCAAGTCATTGTTACCGAATCTGATTAGTTGATTGAAAGGATGACCCTTGCCATCCCCTGAATGGCAACTTGCACAGCTGGTGCCAACAAACAAGGGGCCAAGACCTTTTTCAACCGTGAAAACATCATCGTTAAAAGCTATATCCCCTGCTAAAAACAGTTGTTGCTCGCTTAAGGACAATCCGTCCAATGGCCCGTCCAACAGCTCAAATTCCATAGGTTCTTCCGGACCCAAATTTTCACAGCCAAATAGAGCGATTAAAGACAGGCCAATAAAGAAATGAATGATTTTAGACATTACTATAATGATATTTATTCCAAATAAAATATATTTTTAGATAAGTCTAAATATAGATGTAAAATTCTTCAATAAAGAAGTGGTTAAACCTTAAAGGGTTTGTTGATTTAATTATGAAAATCCCGTACTGTGGGAAATGTCGGTTGGCCAGAATGAAAATTTATATTTCGATATTTACTATGGGCTTATGCCCACTTCATCCGCTGCAACCGCACCGCATTAAAAATCGCCAATAACGCCACGCCCACATCCGCAAAGACTGCTTCCCACATGGTAGCCAATCCACCTGCGCCCAGAATGAGCACGATAATTTCGCATAGTAAGCTATACCTAATATTTACTAGAGTATCACATAGGTAGAAAAGCTACTTAACTATCAGCAGTGGGGCCTTGGAGGCATACAGCATTTTTTTTCTTAGCCCCTTTTTGAAAAGTGCCTCAAAAAATCCGTGTTCCCTGTAAAGCAAAACCAATAGGTCTATTGGGGTTTCAGTCAAAAATTCATCGATACCCTCTTCGGGTTTGTCTTCCTCGATAACTGTAAAGAACCATTGCTTAGGTACAAGAAGTTTGCCAAATCTTTCACGAATAAATGCTTTCTCCGGCACTCTTTCCTGTTTGTCCGCTATATGTACAAAGTGCAACTGTGCATTATAGTTTTGCAATAATCTGGACAATATTTCAAAATCTATTCTATTATCCATACTATCCGTATCCACTGCGACCCCGATACGCTTATATGCAGTATAGCTGGCATCTTCAGGTACGGCCAGTACTGGACAAGGCGCCTTTTGTGTCACCTTTTCGGTAACGGTTCCAATAAAAATTTCATCAAATCCCGAAGCCGTGCCCTTGGTACCCATAACGACAAGACTGGTATTCATTTCCTTAGCCAGGCCAGAAATCACATCGACCGTTGCCCCGAAACCGACAATTGCTTGAAATTCCAACTTGTCCAGTTCAGGAAAGCCTCTTAGAAACTTATCCAATTTTTCTTTATTGAGTTTTTCTTGTGATGCTGTGGTATCTGTTACATTGTGTGCCATAGTTGCCATCCCGATGGGCGTACCGGATGGATATGCCACTGAATAGGCGTGGACAAAAACCAGTTTTGATTTCAATTTTTGTGCTAGCCCAATTGCGTAGCTCACCGCATTTTCTGAAACCTGTGTGAAATCTACGGGTATTAAAATTCCTTTATCTTTCATATCATTTTGTTTTTATTGATTTGACTTCATTAATCTTTCTTTTTAGGTTTAATTATTCAATTGAAAAGCAGGTAAAAACCATATAGAATGGCATCTAAAAAGGCAATTGTCAGCACCGCAAGGAACATTGCCACAAAAACCAACAAGCAATACCCTTTCTCCTTTCTGGTTCTTACTTTCCTGTTTATTGAATTCCCCTTTTTTTCCTCTAGTCTCCGCTTTCTTCTTTCCCGTGACATATTATACTGTGCTTTACTAAAATCAACGCACCAATGCTATCCCCTAAGGTCATAAAACCATTCTTCTGCACGTTTGATTCCCTCCGTAATGGCCTTCTCACGAGAATACCCATTCTCCTTTACCAATTCTTGTGCAATTTTGAGGGCCTTCTTCCGAACTGACGGCTGTAGGCCATCAAGTTTTGTTTTGAAATCTTCAAATGTCCAGTCCATATTGTATACTTTTTTTAGAGCTTTCGCCCTTCCATCTCTGCTTTTACAATGCCGCGTTCAAGGGCTTCCTCCTTGGAGCATTGGTTTGTCGTATAGTATTCTTTAGCATACTTTACGGCCAATTTGTGGATGTTTTCATCCAGCATATTGAGCCTCATCGAGCAATCTTTAAAAAGTTCGTCTTTCATCTATCAAAAAAGTTTCAACACGTAAAAAACCATGACCAGTAAATAAACTATATATGCCGCATCAAATACAAAAATCTGCCAACGAGAGAAACCGTGCAGTTCCTTGCTTTGATGCACAAATAGTGTGTAAAGCAGTGGCATAAGCCCGACAAAGGCCAGGTTGACCCAGAACAGTTCAAAGTCCTCAATGGGGGTGGTTACCAAAGCCAGCGGAAAAAATGCCACCGTCATCGTTACGGCATTGTCTGCAATAACACTGGTGGTGCCCGCTGTCACCTCGCCCCCTTTTACCACGCTCCAGGTCTTGAATATTTCCGGTGCCGTGGTCATTATGCCCGTGATGAAAAGGCCTCCCACGATTTCAGAAATATTTAGGGCAGAAACAATATTTTCGGTCGCCTTCACTATGAAAAAAGCGCCAACTGCTATCGCAAAGGCCCCGGCAATCGATAACCAGACCTGTTTTTTGTTCCATTCTACTTTTTTGCCCTTTTCCTTGCCTTTTATGATTGCGTGGGTCAAGAACGCAGCATAGGCCGCCAGCATAATCCACCCGTCCACAGGTTGCAGGCCACGCCAGGGCTTTGGCAGAGTTAAAATGGCCACAAGGGCGATAATGCCCAGATAAGGAAGGGACAGTACGGAAACCGAACGTTTGTTCAACGCCAGAATGTTTTTATCAAGATGTTCTTGATGTTCCTTGTTGTTCTTGAATTGTTTCCTGGAAGCAAAATAAGCTATGGTCACCATCAAGGGAATGGAAATAATATTGGAACCCAATAAGTTGCCCAGGCCAATATCGGAAACGTCCCGTGCCGCACTGGTTATATTGATGGCAACTTCAGGACTGGCCGTTACAAGGGCAAGAAAAGCGGCTCCAGCGGATGCGGTAAGCCCCCATTGCTTGCGGAGCAACTTTAAAGGAGTCAACAATCGATCCGCACCCCAGTGTGCTGCCCAGGCCGCTAGGCCCAAAACGAGTACCCATGGCCATATGTTCATAATTCTGTCATTTTAACATTTCTCTCTTTGCTAGGTTCGATATGGATGTGCACGTCAAGTATCTCGGAATATGACCTGAACAATCTCTCCTTTACTTTGTGTGCAATATCATGGCCCTCGGTCACAGTTAATTCCCCATCGATCCAAATATGCATATCGATATGAAAGGCCGTTCCCATCTTTCGGGAATGGCAGCGCTCTACCCTTACCACTTCAGGAACGGCTTCGGCCAGTCGGATAACCTCATTTCGAAATTCGGGCTCCACAGCTTCGTCCAGCAACTCCCTTACCGATGACCTAGCTATTTTATAGGCATTGAACAGAATAATGCCCGCTGCAATGAGTGCCGCGAAATCATCCGCTATCTCAAACCCTTCGCCACCGATCAATGCTATGGAAATCCCTATAAAAGCGGCTATCGACGTAATGGCATCACTCCTATGGTGAAATGCATCGGCCTTGACGGCCGAACTATTGATTTCATCACCTGTTTTCATGACATAGCGATACAACGCCTCTTTCGTGAGGACAACAAATACCAGTATGAAGAGTGTGAAGGGTGCAGGAGTTTTGTGGGGTACCAGAATATGGTCGATGCTGTCCCTTATGATTATACCACCTGCAATGGTTAGGGCTATGGCAATACCCACCGCCACCAGGGCCTCTATCTTACCGTGTCCGTAGGGATGGTTTTCATCCGGTGGCCTTGACGACCATCTCAACCCGGCCCATAATAGTGCGGATGTCAGCACATCCGCCCCGGATTCGATCGCATCGGCAATAAGGGCATAAGAATGCCCGAACACCCCGCCCAAACCTTTGATCAATGCCAATAATGCACTGATCAAAATACCTACGAGGGTAGTTTTGAGTCCTATTCGGGATATGGCATTTGGATTCCTTTCCAAAATCTTTCTTTTGCTATTTCTTTTCTTCCCAATACGTTATTTGGACAATTTTAAAATTCTAATGGCCCCACGCATCACAAAGGCAAATACAATACCGCCTATGACCAAATCGGGCCATTTACTGTCTAAAAAATAAACCAGCACCCCTGCCAGTATTACCCCGCCGTTCACAATAATGTCGTTTGAGGTAAAGATGGCACTTGCCTGCATATGCGCTTCCTTGCTTTTGGCCTTGTTTATCAACCATAGGGAAACGAGGTTGCCGATAAGGGCGAAAATGGAAACGATAATCATCCATTGGAACAAAGGGGTTTCGCTACTACTCAAAAACCTTCTCACGACTTCCGAAAATCCCAGCAGGGCCAACGCCATCTGAAAATAGCCACTGAATTTCGCCACTTTCTTTTTTCTGGAAATAGCGCCGCCTACGGCAAAAAGGCTCAATGCATATACAATGGAATCGGCCAGCATATCCAGTGAATCGGCAATTAGACCCATCGAGGAAGAAATCCAACCCGTAGTCATTTCGATAACAAAAAAACCAAAATTGATGTACAAGACCCACCAGAGTATCTTCTTTTGTTTGGTCTCATCTTCAGTATTAGGTGCTTCCGCCTTTTCTGTTCCCAAAAGTTTTTCCCCCAACTTTAATGCACCCAATTCCACGTTTATTTCTTGGGCATTCCCTTGATGGTACACATCTAATTTCCTATTCGGAATGTCAAAGTCCAGATATTTGATTTGAGGATTTGACTCCAGTTTCATCCGTATCATCTGTTCTTCTGAAGGGCAATCCATTTGACTTACCTTAAAAGTGCTTTTGTTTATAGTGGACATTTAAATAATCTGTATTAAATTCTACGTTTGGTCTTTTAAATCTTTACTTACTATGGGATTCCATATATTTTTCCAAAATCGATTTTAAGCTCTCCAAATAATCAGCGAACGATTTAATGGTCGGTTTTGCTTCATCATCTACGGGAATCGTTATGGGGTTCTCATCCAAATACCGATAGAGTTCGGGATATTCGTGTTCAATCCTTAGGGTCAATTCGTTGATTTCTTGGGTTAGTTTTTGAATTTTCTTCATCTTCGTTTTTTTTATAATTTTATATATGCAACGCCCTGTCTTCGGTAGCAGCCAAGCAGGCTTCCTTAAAGGTTTCTGAAAATGTGGGGTGTCCGTGGGACATTCTGGCAATATCCTCTGCCGCTGCCCTGAATTCCATCGCCACGACAGCTTCCGTATAACTATCGGCTATGCGCGGACCTATCATATGAACGCCCAAAATTTCATCGGTTTCCTTGTCTGCAATCACTTTTATAAAGCCATCGGTGTCCATACTTATCTTGGCCCGTGCATTGGCCTTAAAGGGAAACGTGCCCGTTTTTATAGCCCTTCCTGCTTCTTTAAGTTCCTCTTCGGTAAGTCCCACGCCGGCTACTTCGGGCTGTGTATAGACAATGTTTGGTATGAGGGAATAATTGATGTGCGGCTTTTGTCCCGCAATGCGTTCGGCCACAAAAACACCTTCTTCACTGGCCTTATGGGCGAGCATCGCACCTCGGACTACATCTCCAATGGCATAGACCCCTTTTACATTGGTTTCCAGGTTATCGTCTACTTTTATTTGTCCTTTTTCGTTGGTTTCCACTCCCACGTTTGCAAGGCCCAAGCCTGATGTAAAAGGTTTTCTCCCAATGGCCATCAGGCAATA
This sequence comes from Flagellimonas aurea, assembly GCF_017313785.1. Classification (GTDB taxonomy): domain Bacteria; phylum Bacteroidota; class Bacteroidia; order Flavobacteriales; family Flavobacteriaceae; genus Flagellimonas; species Flagellimonas aurea. The sequence continues at coordinate 56,195 of NZ_JAFLNL010000016.1, read as the reverse complement.
GTCGCCTTCCAACTGCATTTCCTTGTCGTCTTTCCTGTTCTGTGCCGTAAGGGTTACTTTATCATCTGCTGCCACAGCTTTTGTGACCTTGTGTTCCAGATAGAACTCGATATCTTGTTTTCTTAGGGACCTGTACAATTGATGCCCTACGGATTTGTCCATTGTATAAATAAGCCCATCAAAATACTCTACGATGGAAACCTTTGAACCTAACCTGGCGAAAACCGAACCTATCTCGACCCCAATGACACCACCTCCAACGACCATCAAGTGTTTGGGGATTTCTTTAAGGGCAAGCGCTTCCGTAGAGGAAATAATCCTTTTTTTATCTATTTCTATGTTGGGCAAGGATGCAGGTTTTGACCCGGTGGCGATGACCATTTTATCGGTTTCTATGGTTTGTGTTTTGTCCTCGCCCTTAATTTCAATGGTGTTTTTGTCCTTGATGTTTCCGTGGCCTTCATAAACGGTAACCTTGTTCTTTTTCATCAGGTAGGCTACCCCGTTGATGATTTCCCCCACGACGTCTTGAACCCTTTGGTTCATTTTTACAATATCTACATTCGCCTCCTTGACATCAATGCCGAAATCCTCGAATTGGTGTTTGAGCTTGTGGTAATGTTCCGATGCTTCCAGCCAGGCTTTTGAAGGGATACAACCCACGTTAAGGCAAGTGCCGCCAAGGGTACTGTACCTTTCGATTATGGCCACTTTAAAGCCCAGTTGTGCAGCACGTATGGCACACATGTAGCCACCTGGACCGGAACCAATAATTGTTATATCATATTTTTCCATAATTGTATTTTTTTGGTTAAATAAGGTGGAAGAACCTTGAACTTGCCTCTTGGGCGCAAGGGTTCAAAGTTCTGGAACTCCCACCTGTTATTTTTCCTTACATTTCACGCATATCCCTTTTAATACCAAGTTGACATCGTTTATTTTATAATCACTTGGTAAACTTTCTTCCGGTATTTTATTTGGCAAACAGATTGTTTTCTTACATTCGGTACAATGAAAATGCAGATGTAAATCCGAACCATATTTACCTTTAACGTTTTCATCAGAAATTGCAAATTTTGCCACTCCGGTTCCATCATTAATCTGATGAATAAGTCCCTTCTCCTCAAAAATCTTAAGGTTGCGATAAAAGGTCGTTCTGTTTGCTGTCTTATTGGTTTCGCTCTTTTCGGCAAAGACCTTTTTTAAATCGGAAAAGGACACGGCACTTTGCTTCCTTCTCAGATACCTGTATATCTTGGACCTCATTTGAGTAGGGCGAATACCGTGACTTGACAATATTTTTTCCGTTTTGTTCATTTTTTAATCTTGATTCAAAGGCAATCTCCTTTATTGGATTTATTTTTTATAGGCGAGCAAACGCAATGCATTGACCACCACTACCAACGTAGAGCCTTCGTGAACCGCCACGGCTATGCCGATACTTGCCCAGCTCATTATGGTCGCAGGAATTAAAAGGGCAACAACCCCCAAGCTAACCCATAAGTTTTGCTTGATTATCGCCTTCGCTTTTCTGCTCAAACCGATGGCAAAAGGCAAGGTTTCCAGTTTGTCTGCCATTAGTGCTATATCTGCGGTCTCTAAAGCCACGTCGCTTCCCGCCGCACCCATTGCAATACCAACGGTACTGTTTGCCATAGCAGGGGCATCATTGACCCCATCACCTATCATTGCCAGTTTATTTTCCTGTTCCGCAAGTTTTTTGATGGCCTCCACTTTTTCTTCGGGAAGCAGACTTCCGCGAGCTTCGGTCAAACCGATTTCCTCGGCTACAGCGTCGGCTACTTTCTGGTTGTCGCCGGTAAGCATTATCATTTTCTTGATGCCTATTTCCTTTAGTTGGGCAAGGGTTTCCTTGGCTTTTTCCCGTGGCGTGTCCATTAGCCCCAGCATCCCTATAAATTCATTGCCCCTTTTTATTAGCATCGTGGTCTTTCCTTCCCCTTCAAGCGCTCTTACCTTTTCTGATACATCGCTGGGAACACCTTTATCAATATCCTCAAAAAGCTCAAGGTTGCCTATGTAAATGGAATTCCCTTGATAGTTTGCCTTTATGCCCTTGCCCTGTACGGCTTCCAAATCATCGGCATCGGGAATTTTGGTGTCCTTCCCAAGCCGCTCCATCCCATCCCTTACAACAGCCTTTGCCAGGGGATGGTCACTCAGTTCCTCAACCGCAATCGCGATTTCCAACAGTTCCTTTTTATCTATACTGCCAAAACTTTCGACGTCGGTAAGCTTTGGTTTTCCTTCGGTAAGTGTTCCCGTTTTGTCAAAAGCGAGAGCGGTAAGTACCCCTAAGTCTTCCAAGGGGCGACCGCCTTTTATCAAAACCCCGCCTCGTGCTGCTCTTGCCACACCACTCAATACAGCAGATGGCGTAGAAATGGCCAGGGCACAAGGACTGGCTGCCACAAGTACCGCCAGGGAACGGTACAGGCTTTCATTCCACGTTTCATCGATGACCAAAAAAGCAAAATTTAATACTATGACCAATAAGATTACCGATGGCACGTAGTACCGCTCAAACTTGTCTGTCAATAATTGTGTGGGCGATTTTTGGTCCTGGGCCTCTTGAACCATAGTGACCAAGCGGTTGAGGGTAGAATCTTTTGCCTCTTTAATCACCTTTATTTCGAGGGTATTGTTGCCATTGATAGTTCCTGAAAATACACGGTTCTCGTCGGGAATATCGCTTTTTGCTGTATATTCCTTATCGGGATTTTCTATTGGTGTTTTGTCCACTGGAACGCTTTCCCCGGTAATGGGTGACTGGTCTATACTACTATTGCCCTTTACAATAACACCATCAGCAGATATTTTACTGTTGGGGCGTACCACGATAGTATCACCTATCTGTAACTCTTCTATACCGACTTCAACGGTATCGTCATCCTTCTTTAATAGTGCGGTTTTAGGCGCAAGGTCTGTTAACGCTGCAATGGATTTCTTGGCCTTGCCCATTGCATAGTTTTCCAGTGCGTGACCCAAACTAAACAGGAACAGCAACAAGGCACCTTCTGCCCATTCGCCCAAATAGGCGGCTCCTGCAGCTGCGACCAGCATCAGGAAATCGATTTCAAATCCGCCCTTGGAAATCTTGACGATGGCCTCCTTCAAGGTAAAATAGCCACCGAAAAAGTAGGCCGCAATATAGAGCCAAAAAGGAATGTTTTCTGAAACCCCGGTAAATTTCTCCAATAGGAAACCCGTAATTAGTGTGACCCCGCTTAAAATAGCAAAATAGAGTTCGGTGTTTTTGCCGAAGATGCCGCCGTGGTCGTGGTTGTGGCCATCGTCTTTGCTGTGTTTTTCCTTGTCTTTCATATTATTAATGGTTTTGTTATCGTTAATTAAGATTTAATCCAGTTTTGGGCTTGTAATTTGTTAAAGGTTAACATTTTTGCTATTTCCAATTCATTTTTTGCAAACGTATTGCATTGAGAATGGCAACGAACGAAACACCTACATCGGCAAACACAGCCTCCCACATCGTAGCCAAACCGATGGCACCCAAAATGAGAAAAATCCCTTTTACCCCAAAAGTAAGACCAATATTTTGCCATACGATACGGCGTGTTGAGCGTCCAATTTGGATTCCTCGGGCCATCCTGCTCGGCTGGTCGGTCTGGATGATAACGTCTGCGGTCTCTATGGCCACATCGCTGCCCAAACCACCCATTGCAATACCCACATCACTGGCTGCGAGCACGGGTGCATCGTTGATGCCGTCGCCCATAAATGCTACCGTGGATTCAGGTTGTTCCTTGAGCTTTTCGACCTCGTTGAGCTTATCTTCGGGTAGCAAGCCGCCTTTGGCCCAATCAATATTCAGTTCCTTGGCAACTTGTTGGGTTATGGAATCCTTGTCTCCAGAGAGCATTATGATTTTAGCTATTCCGGCCACCCGAATCTGTTGAATGGTGTGATGCGCGTCTTCCTTAAGTTCATCGGCAATGGTCACATAGCCTGCGAATTTTCCATCGATGGCGACCATCACTATAGATTCGACTATCACATCGGTTTCAGGTGGAACATCAACACTATTGGAAGTCATCAATGCTTTGTTGCCGACCAAGACCTGCTTATGGTTGACTGTGCCCTTTAATCCCTTACCGGCAACTTCAGAAACTTCGGATGCCTTAAAATCAGTACCGTCCGCTTTGTATTCCAGAATTGCCTTTGCAATGGGGTGGGTAGATTGTTCTTCCATCGCCATCAGGTATTTCATAAATTCCACTTCCGCAAAAGCGGATGTATTTATCACTTCCTTAATCTTAAAGACCCCTTTGGTAACGGTTCCGGTTTTGTCCATCACCACAGTATTCACTTTGGTCATTGCATCGAGAAAGGATGCACCTTTGAACAGGATTCCGTTGCGCGATGCCGCACCCAGACCGCCGAAATAGCCCAGTGGAATGGAAATGACCAAGGCACAAGGGCAGGAAATCACCAAGAAAATTAAAGCTCGGTATAGCCAATCCCTAAACACATATTCATCGACAAAAAAGTATGGTAACAAAGTGAGTCCGATAGCAAGGAAAACCACGATGGGCGTATAAATCCGTGCAAACTTCCTAATAAATAATTCGGTCTTTGATTTCCGGGCCGTGGCATTCTGTACCATCTCCAGAATACGGGCGATGGAACTGTCCTTGAATTTCTTGGTGGTTTCTACTTCGATGACACCGTCGAGATTGATGCTTCCCGCAAAGACTTTTTCGTTCTGTGTTATGGTGTCGGGTTTGCTTTCGCCAGTAATGGCAGCTGTATTGAGCGATGCTTTGTTTGATAGCAGTTTGCCATCCAATGGGATTTTTTCGCCCACCCGTACCTGTATCTTCTCGCCAATATTGACCGTTTCGGGATTGACGGAAACGAAGTCCCCATTACGATAGACCAATGCCTCGTCCGGTCGTGCATCCAGAAGTGCCCTAATGTTTCCTTTGGCACGGTTTACGGCAGCATTTTGGAACAGTTCGCCCACGGCATAGAACAACATCACGGCAACGCCCTCTGGATATTCGCCTATGGCAAATGCTCCCAAGGTTGCGATGGACATCAGGAAAAATTCTGTAAAGAAATCGCCATTTTTAATACTTTCCCATCCCTCCTTGATGACGGGAAAGCCAACAGGGATGTAAGCCACCGTGTACCACACAATCCTGACCCATCCCTTAAAGAAAGGAAAGGCATCGAAATAGTCAATGGCAATACCAACTATGAGCATCACAAAGCTGAAAATTGCCGGTAAATAGGTTTTGAGCTTTTTTTCGGTTGCTGAAATTACAGTGGACTGTTTCCCTTTTAGCTCCCGTAGCTGTAGTTTTTTCTTTTTCATCCTTTTGTTGAGACCCAGGTCATTGCCTGCTCTTTATTTTTACTATCAAAAAATTTAACTTCAGACTTTATGAAAAAATCAGTTGCCTTCGCGGCCCATTCCTGCCATTTTTTATTGCCCACAAAGGCCATCTTGCCATAATCTCCCAAATGAGCCGAATCAATCTTTAGGTCTTCCCAAAAGCCTTTAAGGGTATAGCCTTTTAAATCTTCCATTTCAAAATAGAAATCCACTTTATGCCCTTTTTCTATGATGTTGTGGATAAGCGGATGCATCTTTTCCATATCCTTTTCCGTAAGTTTCCCGCTGATTTTAGCGGCAATAAGATGTTCTTGTTCTAAGTTTATTATCTGTAACATATTTGTATATCTTTATATTAATCTATTTAAAATATTAGTGCGTTGTATGTGCAAATATCCATTGGCCTACACTTACTTTTCTTAATTATAAAGCGCCTTCTCTTTTCCTAAGTGCAAGATGGCTTCGGGCAAATCGAGTTCGCGCGTTCCGTTGCCCGTTCTAATATAAAACCGTGACCTCCCGTCTTGACTTAGATAGACTGGTGTTTTGGCCGGGTCTATTTCTATGTAGCACACGTCATTTTCTCCATATCTGTAAAAAGATACATTTACAGCCGTACATAAATGGGTTCCCAATTTTAAAGATATCAACTGCATCAGGTATTGCTCAAAACCATCTGTACCCGGTTTTTTCAAGGTGTCAAAATCCTGGTTTAGACCGAGGATGTTGCCGTTATCGTCTACTCCTATAAGCAAATTACCACCGTTGGTGTTCATAAAACCCGCTATGGTCTTGATAATTACAAATTCCAACTGTTTATTCACTTTGGATTGACGTAAATCCCATCGCAGACTTGATTTGAACTCCACCAAATCATTCTCGCCTTTTTTAATGAGTTCCAGCAGGGTTTGCCCATCCATCCGTTTCCTGTTCAGTTGAAAAATCTTTTTTCTGAAAAAGACCATCAAGGCAAGGCTGCTTCCCAATATTCCGAACAACAGGTTTTTAAGGACTTGGTCAACATCGGTAAAACCCCATACGGTTTCAAAAGCCTCGCCAAGATAGCTTGGCCAGTGACCGGAATCGCCCGACCGGTCAAAGAGAAAAAGGGATAGGCCCAAGGGTTGCAGTATAAAGACCCCAAAGGCAAAGCCTGCCAAAAGCCATATCCCTATTTTTCTTCTTTGCATAGATAACGGTGTTATGGTCGTTCGGTCAAAAGCAAAACACTGTTATTTTTTGTCCTTTAACAGGAACGTCTTGCGTTTCTCAAACTCCTCTTCGTCGATTTCGCCGCGGGCGTACCGCTCCCTCAGGGCTTCCATTGCCCTGTCCTTTCTGTTTTTCTGTCCCGGTGTGGGGTAGGGAATCAGGAATATCCAGAAGATGAGGATTATCCATAACCCCCACCATATCCAGTGCATTCCCCCAAAATACCAATCGTCCATCATAATTTTCTAGATTTAAAGATTCATGTTTCAGTTACTATTGCTATTGCTTGTTTGTTCGAGCCAGTTGTTGGCCATGTTTCCATCTTCAGGTCCGAAATATTTTATGTGGGCTTCACTAAACGGCAATAGCGATTCGGTAAACCGTTCTTGCCATGTTTTTTCGCCCACCAAGGCTATTTTCTTAAGCCGTGCTTCTTCGGGAAAGGAAATATCCAACCTCTCACCGCTGCTTTTCTTCACTCCTTTTTTGCGAGGCTCCATTTCCATATACCAAGCGGGCAGTTCATTGCTTTTCAAATGTTCATTCAGGGCCTTGACTAAGGTCGCCCCATCATCGGCATCCAGCTCTTGATCTGCGATGGTATATAAGATTTGGTCTTTTTTATAGATTGCTATCATCGTCGTATTCTTTTGATATTATTGTCCTTAAAGGTTACTCCAAATTGCCATTGCATTTATTGCATACTCCCGTTACGACCAGATTGATATCCTCTGCCATATATCCTTGGGGCAGGTTTACCTGCGGGATTTTACGGTCGGTCAAACAAACGGTCTCGTTGCACCGGGTGCAATGAAAATGCAGGTGCAGGTCGTTGCCCACCTCACATTCACAGTCTTCCTCACAGAGCGCATATTTCATAATGCCCGTACCGTCCTCTATTTGATGTACGATGCCTTTTTCCTCAAATGTTTTCATCGTCCGGAAAAGGGTACTCCTTTCCGACTTCTCGAAGAAACTCTCCAATTCGCCCAAACTGATGGCCACCTCGTTTTCCAGTAACTTTTTATAGGTCAACAGACGCATCGGGGTGGGTCGTATTCCCTTGCTCTCCAATTTTTTGACGATTTTTTCCATGTGCGATGGGTCAGAGGTCGTACCGTTTTAAGGATTCCCCCGTTTTGATCTGGAAGGCATCCTCAATATCCGATAAATAGATGATACCGTCCCCTGGGTCGGGCGTTTTACCGTTTTCCGTAATAATATCGATTGCCGATTGTGCTTCTTCATTTTGACATACCAGCTCCACTTTTACCACCGGACTATCGGTTACGTGAAAATCCAATGAGGGCTTCGCGCCTTTTGCTTTGAATGCTCCAGTACCCTCCGCCTGTGAAAGCGTCATACTTTTAAAACCTTTATCGCTAAGGGCTTCGATGACCCTTTGTATCCTGTTCGGTTTAACAAATGCTTTTATTTCTTTCATTTTTAAAATGTTTAAATTTTTAATCGATTTTGAACCGAGCCTGTTCTTTAATTTTTAACTAACTAAATTAAGTCGATAAACAAACTCGGAATCAAAATCCTTGATTTTTAGAGAATTAATGTCCGTGCTCCAATTCGCCTTTCACCATTTCTGAAGAAAGAGTATAGGCCCCATTTGTTACTATTTTGATATTTTCGGGTGTTCCTGCAGGCAGGTTAACTTCAACAAACCCCAGATCGTTGACCCCCGTGCTCACGGGGATGCGTTTATATTTCATTTTATTTTCAACAGGTTCTTCATCCTCATCCATGATGAAGATATAAGACTGTTCACCTTCCTGGACAATAGCTTCCTCGGGAACAGCAAAGCCTGATTTTTCTCCTTGTACAATTCTTCCCTCCACATACATTCCGGGCAAAAGGTCCTTGTCTTTATTCTCGATATCTGCCAATACCTCTATGGCCTTCGGATCGCTCTCAAACGTCTGCCCTATGGAACGCACGGTGGCCTTTAACAATTCATTAGGTTTTGAGGCTGTTGAAAAATAAATCTGTTGTCCCTCCTTGACCTGCTTGATGTCCTTTTCATATACTTTGAAATTGACATAGATTTTCGAATTATCGCTTATCGAGAACATTTTGGATTGTGGGGCCACATAATCGCCCAGGCTTACCATTACTTCGCCCACATAGCCACTAATGGGCGTAATAATGGGGATGGCAGAATAGATCTCCCCTTCGGCCACTTTGGAAGGGTCCAGTCCCAACAAGCGTAGTTTGGACTTTAGGCCGTTTACACTGGAAGTGGTGGAACGAAATTTGGATTGCGCCATTTGGAATTCCTTGCCAGAGGAAACCCCTTTGTCATAGAGGGTCTTTTTGCGCTCAAAATCCTGCTTTAAAAATACCAGTTCGTCATTCTTTTCCTGGTATTCCTGTTGCATGGCGATGATATCCGGGTGTTCTATATAGGCCAACACCTGTCCCTTGCGCACAATGTTGCCCGGTACTACCTTGATCGAGCTAACATTTCCACCAATAAAGGGACTAATGTTTGCCCTGTCCTGTGGGAAGAGTTCGAGTGTTCCTGTTACCTTAATGTTGTTCCCTAAATTACGTTCCTCCAGAGGTTTCGTTTCCAGACCGATGGTTTCGGCCTGTTGTTTTGTAAGTTCAACAACACCTTCTTCCCCTTCTTCCCCTTCGTGGCCACCTTCTTCTTCGTCGTGACCCTCTTCTCCGTGCGCATCTTCTCCAGGTGCTTCGGTTTTTGATACGCCTTCCGTTTCGTTATGCCCAAGCTCGGATTTTGGGGCATCGTTACAGCTCAGAAACATAAGTGTCAATAATACGGTACTAACTAATAGTATATTCTTCATTTTTCTTTCTTTTTAAGATTATAGATTGCCCAATTGATATTGTATCTCAATGGCCTGTTGGTTATATTGGTTGATGAAATCCAAATGGTTTATTTTGATGTTGATGGCACTGTTGAGGATGGTGATATAGCTAATGTAGTCTATCTCACCTTCCTTGTTTGCCAGTTCGGCAGTGGTCAACTGTTCCTCTGCCAGTGGCAGTGCCGCTTCTTCATAGTACCTCAACGACTTCAACGTTTTGTCCTGGGCTTTGTACAGTTGGGAGACCAGGCTCTCGGTGGTCGCCTTTTGTGTCAAATACTGGTTTTCGGCCACCATGGCATCTGCCTTGGCCGCCCTTACCCTATTTTTTTGCGGAAGGAACCACAAAGGGATGCTGATGCCCGCCTGATAGGCATTGAACCCCGTAACATCATTATACTTGAGATTGTCATAGCTCAGGCTGAACTTTGGCAGGAACTGGGATTTTTCGACCTTTACGTTCGCTTTGCCCACTGCAGCGTTCTGAAGGTCGAATTGCAGCAACGGGTTATTGCTTATATCCAAAGTGTCCACAACCGATATTGGGTTTATGATCCCATAAGGCCCATCCATCGTATCAATGGAACCATCGATTCCCAGATATTGCTTCAATGCCCTTTTGGCAATCTCGATATCATCATAGGACTGTTGCTTTAACACCTGTATTTGTTGGTACTCCGAGGTAGCCGAAATATAGGCGAGTTTTCCGGTCTCACCGCTATCGTACCTTAATTTGGCCGCGCTTTCAAAATCGGCATAAATGCTGTCCAGCCGCTCGGCAAGCTTCAGGCGGGCCTTATTGTAGGCAATCTCATAATAGGCCTGCATCACATCCCGTACCAGCTGCTGCTCACTAAGGTCATAGAATTTCTCGCCCAGCTTGGTGCGTTCCTTATAGAACCTGGATTTTGAAAACCCGGAGAGCAGGTCAATGTTGCCCTGTTGTACCCCGAAGGTACGCAGATTTCCCTGATTCAGGCCTTGGTCTTCCCTGCCGGCATATAGAAACGTGCTGCCCAGGTCAAAACTGGTGCCCTTCAAGGCCTGTTCCCTGTCTATGAACGCTTGTCCTTCCTTTAGGGTGGGATAATTTTCCCTTGCCATTACTATAGCTTCATCTAAAGTCAAGGTTTGAGCGATGGGATTGTTTTGGGCCGATAGGTTACCAGATGATAAAAATCCTCCAACCAACAATAAAACTGGAATGATGGCTTGGCTTTTTTTGATATAACCCGTATCGTCACCATTATTTCTACGCTCCTTACGGGATTCCAACCAACTATAAAGTACCGGGACTACCACCAATGTTAAAAAGGTTGCCGTAATCAAGCCACCAATAACAACGGTTGCCAATGGTCGCTGCACTTCTGCACCACCGGAAGTAGAAATCGCCATTGGGATAAAGCCCATAATGGCCGCCGTTGCCGTAAGCAATATAGGGCGCAAGCGCTCGTGGGTTGCCTCGTAGATCCTGTCTTTTAAATTTGTCATACCACTTTCTTTTAAATCATTGAATTTGTTTATCAGTACCAGTCCGTTCAATACTGCAACACCAAAAAGCACGATAAATCCGACTCCTGCGGAAATACTGAATGGCATTCCCCGTATCCAAAGGGCAAACACGCCACCAATGGCTGCCAGGGGTACTGCCATATAAATCATTACCGACTGTGAGAACGAGCTCAAAGCAAAGTAGAGCAATATGAAAATTAGGAACAGTGCAATAGGCACTACGATCATTAATCGGTCGGTCGCCCTTTGAAGGTTCTCAAAAGAACCGCCATAGGTTATATAATACCCCGGGGGCAGTTTCAACTGGGCATCGAGCTTTTGCTGAACCTCCTCGACCATGGACTTGACATCCCTGCCCCGAACGTTTACCCCCACATAGATTCGCCGGTAGGTATTGTCCCTGGAAATCTGCATGGGCCCGGGTTTATAGCTGATGTCCGCCAATTCCTTTAGGGGCACTTGGTTACCACTGGGCAGGTCTATATACAGATTTTTAAGGTTGTTGATATCCTTTCGATAGTCCTCGGCCAGACGGATGACCACGTCAAAGCGCTTTTCGCCCTCGAATATGACACTTGCCGATTCCCCTGCGAAGGCGGCACTCACATAATCGTTGAGCTTGTCAATGGTAACCCCGTATTGCGCCATCTTTGCCCGGTTATAGACAACGGTCATCTGTGGCAGGCCACTGGTCGCTTCCGCCCGTACATCACCAGCGCCATCTACGGTTTGTATGATTGCCGCCATTTCCTGTGCCTTTTCGGCCAGAACATCCAGGTCCTCACCATAGATCTTGATGGCAACATCTTCCCGGACACCCGTCAACAGTTCATTGAAACGGAGCTCTACGGGTTGGGTAAACACGAAGTTCACCCCCGGGATAACCGAAATCTTTTCCTTTATTTTTTCTATGAGTTCTTCCTTGCTCTCCGCACTGGTCCATTTGCTCTTATCCTTTTCAAGGATGATGTAACTATCGGCAATGTCCATGGGCATGGGGTCGGTAGGGATTTCGGCCACCCCGATCCTCGAGATCATGGTCTTCACTTCGGGAAATTCATTTATCAAGTTCTGAAGTTTTTTTGAAGCTTCAATGGATTCGGTAAGGCTACTGCCCGGTTTTATCAGGGCCTGCATGGCAATATCGCCTTCATCCAGCTTTGGGATAAATTCACCACCCATAGTGCTGAATATAAATCCTGCGATTGCCAGTAAAGCAACTGCCCCTAAAACAATACCAGCCTTAAAACGCAATGCAAACGACAGCAATGGCTTATAGGCTTTGTTCAACCCTGCCATGATTTTATCACTGAACCTATCGATACTATTTTCAAATTTGGCAAACCAATGGTCCTGGTTTTTTGCAGGTTTCAGGAACAAGGCCGAAACCATAGGTACGTAGGTAAGGCATAGGATAATCGCCCCAAGTACGGCAAAACCAAAGGTAAATGCCATGGGACGGAACATTTTTCCTTCAACTCCGGTAAGGAAAAGGATTGGTGTAAATACGATAAGAATGATAAGCTGACCGAAAAAGGCAGAGTTCATCATCGTACTTCCCGATTCGTATGCCATTTCGTCCATTTCGGCCTGACCTATCGCTGCTTTTGATTTTTTCATCCGTTGATGGATATGCAATACCATACCTTCCACGATAATGACCGCACCATCCACGATAATCCCAAAATCGATGGCACCAAGGGACATTAAATTTGCCCATACGCCGAACTGTTTCATCAGGATAAATGCGAAGAGTAATGATAACGGGATTACCGAAGCGGTAATCAATCCGCCACGTAAACTCCCCAAGAGCAGTACAAGCACAAAGATCACAATCAATGAACCTTCAATCAAGTTCTTCTCTACCGTACTTGTGGTCCTGGCTATAAGTTCGGCACGGCTTAAGAACGGTTCAATATAAACGCCCTCGGGAAGCGATTTTTGTATCTCGTCAATTCGTTTTTCTACATTATTGATCACATTACTTGGGCTTTCTCCCTTTAACATCAAAATCTGACCTCCCACGGATTCGTGGCCATCTTGGGTAAACGCCCCATAACGTACCTGATTCCCATAGCCCACTTTCTGAGCGATATCACGTACCAGAACAGGTGTTCCATTTTGGGTAGTAACCACCGTATTTTCCAAATCTTCAAGGCTACTGGCCAAACCTTCGCCACGGATAAAGTTGGCCTGATGGTTTTTTTCAATATAGGCACCGCCTGTATTGGCATTGTTCACCTTAAGGGCTTCAAAAACCTGCCCCATGGTAATGCCAAAACTTTTTAGTTTGTCAGGGTTTATGGCCACTTCGTACTGCTTCACATAGCCCCCAAAAGCATTGACCTCGACCACACCGGGCACTAATGCCATTTGGCGTTTAACAATCCAATCCTGAATGGTACGAAGTTCCATTGCATCGTATTTATCTTCGTATCCTTCTTTTACCTTTAAGGTGTATTGGAATATTTCGCCCAGACCCGTAGTAATGGGTGCCATAAAAGGCGTACCAAAACCTTCGGGAATTTCCCCGGCGACTTCGGTCAATTTTTCTTGCACCAATTGCCGGGGAAGATAGGTGCCTGCTTCGTCCTTAAAAACAATGGTAACCACGGACAGCCCAAAACGAGATACCGAACGCAGCTCGATAACGTCAGGAAGGTTGGCCATTGCCAATTCTACAGGATAGGTAACAAATTGTTCAATATCCTCAGTACCTAAATTTGGGGCTACTGTAATAACCTGTACTTGGTTGTTGGTAATATCGGGGACAGAACCCAGATTTATAGTGGCCATAGACCAAATGCCCGTACCTACCAGTGCCACTATGAAGAGCCCAATAATAAACTTGTTATTAATGGAAAATGAAATGATTTTGTTAATCATAGTAAAAGTATTAATTCAGTTTAAACATCGCAATGCAATGAGATACAATGCGTTTATAATGTGATGCTTATTTTGAAAAGCATCACGTAAGGATATAGCTATCCTTAAAAAAACTGAATTATACTTTAGGTGGTTGGAAAAGCGATTCCAAATATCTGGAAGTGAAGTTTACTTTATATAAGTTAAACTGTTCTTTCCCTTCAAACTTTAATAGATTAATTAAAGCCGAATTGTTGTTCGCAATAATTAATACTAAAGGGTGGCAACATTGCTGATGGGAATGGATTGGTGTTTTCTGCTTACCAGAGTCATTATGGTGCCTTTCAGCTTTTGCTACGTTACCAAAGTAATCTTCAACTACATATTCAAGGAAAGAGTCACCATAAACTTTATGGTCTTGGTAATGGATTAGGATGCTTGAAATTTCTTTAATGGGTCCACAAAAGTCCATATCAATACTAATTCCCTGAAAAAAGAATAATAGCGACATTGATATGGAAAAAAGTGTTTTCATAAATTTCAACAAAGGTAAGAATTAATCGATGCACAGGTTGTGCAAAAACTTGAAAGCAGGGATAAAAGGTTTCATGAAGCACTAAAAACTAGTTATTCTGCAGATCCATAAATCTTTTGAGGGCGAAATAGGCTTTCCATAGGATAGGTCATATATATATATTATATCGTAAGATATCAGACATAAAATTGAGTGCCAAGAAATATATTTATAATATGATTGCCAAAAATTTCAAATTGCAAATATAACAATGATTACGTGCGACTGGGTTACAAAAGAACTTCAAAAATAGGGTAAGGTTTCAAATAGTCACTAAAATTAATAAACTGAAAAGGCTGAACAATAAGACAATAAGATTTCTAATAATATTAAAATTCTCCGTGCTTCCATCTCTCACTTTATCCATCAATGGACTACAAATCGTGTGCCTTACAAAAGTTATTACAGATTTGTTTATTTTCCCTTTGTTCTTTTTTGATGTTATTTTAAACAGAACTAGGTTTAATTCAATTCCCGCCTCGCCTTCTGATGCCCCTTCAAGGGTTATTGTTCCACTTGTAAAAGGAGGTAGACAGTCGTCCAAGTCCTTTTCGCTTGGGTAAACCGCCCTACGGATATCCTCTACAAGCAAACGTAATGGTTCGCTATTTTTCCTGAGTTCGCGAAGTCTTTCTTCTTCTGTAAACCGTCCATATTGAGCTGAAATTGGTACTGAAAAAAAGCAAAAAATGAGAAATAAGAGTGGAACGTGGCTTTCATATTCGGTAATTTTTAAATATTCAAAAAATTAGGGAAGCCAATTTTAGGGTAAGAAATACACACACCTCATTTTGAGTGGCTTTTAAAATGGGGGAGTTTTCCAATTTAGAAAATTTATTTGAGACCCCATTACAGGAAATCCACATAAAAACTGTGGTTTTCCCCTGTGTATATTTGCAAATGAATGCCCCGCATTACTTCAATCTCTTTGAAATTTTGATTATCATTGGTGAGAATAAAGTAATCACTCATTAGAATTACCTCTCGAAATCGAACTAATATCGAACTAATAAAAATATAATTAAATACAGTTAAATCAATATCAGTTATTTAATATAAAATAGACGATATACAGAATGGATATATACCTGCTTTAGCATTAACTGTTCGGAGGCCTATAATGGAGCAAGCTTGGAACAGGTCGAGATCCGCATTTTCAACAGACAGGACAATCGTTGGGATACCAAATTGTTGAACTACAGCGAAGCCAAGGGAAGTGGTGTCGACAGGTATTTTGAGATGGAGACCGAACCGCGTGAAAGTAGATTGAAATACCTAGATCAGCCTTATGAAGTAAGGGTACGGGACAGTGATGGGCAATGGAGCGATTGGACTTTTGGCTCCGTGGTAAGGGTATAAAATTCATTAATGGGCTATGCCCCACTTATTCAATATCTGAATCAACACCGTTTGTAAGTATATGTGATAACGACATCCTGATCATCCAAAAAATCATCCTGTTCCAGTACAAGACGGTTCTTGGTAAACTCTATGATTCGCATATCATTTCTGTTCTCGAAGCGTAGAATTTCGTTATTGATCAACTCATATTTGTCCGATTCCACCGTACTATATGGGTCAACTTCACCACAGGAAAGACCATTTTCATTAATTCTAAACTCGTTTTTTTCTCCAATTGCCCCTTCTGTAAAAAAGATTAAGTTGTCTTTAAGACATTGACGAATTTCGTTTGTGTTATATAGGTCAATGTTTACGGTCCCGTCACCATTGATATCAACGGCAGTATCGGAATCAATAGCCTCATATTCCCATTGGCCAAAAAGTGCCTCCTTCCTGTCATTAATTGAAACGTCATCATCTTTGCTACAAGAAGATATTACCAATATCACTCCAACTGTAATTGTGTATTTTCTCATGAGGCCAGATTTGGGATATAAACAAAGATATAAAAATAAGCCCTTCTAACTTTATCTTTTAAGAGGCATTGACGAATTCATAAAATGATTTCAGTTTATGTTGACTGTTTTTGGGAACTTCTTTCAACATAACCTATCACAATATAAAGAATTGTTTATCCTATGTATCTTTTTATATTGAGGACAGATCTCTTGCAGAGTTTATAACCAGACAAGCTCCAGAATATTATGCTTAGAACATTTTCTCAGGGTGGATTATATTTTATGTCTTAATGCAAAAAATTAAAATCAAAAAATCATTATATTATATTACATTTAAAATCGAATTATGCGGTTCGCAAATAAGTAAACAATGAATCACAAGTTCTTTTCAATATCGGATAGAATCAAAAGGGTTGTTGGACTTCCATAATTGATGAGCCTGTCCACAAAGTCCTGCAAATGTTTTTGGTCCCGCAGAATTGCTCTAATATGGATATTATACGGGCCGGTAATCCTATACGCCTCCTCCACTTCAACAAAGTCATGGATTTCCTCCAAAAAATACTTTAGTTTTCCATCGAAAATCTTTAGAAGGATAAAGACCTCCATCCCATATCCCAACAAGGCATAATTGACCTTGAGACTGTACGATTCGATTATGCCTAAATCTTCCAGCTTTTGAATCCTTTCCCTCACAGATGAAGGCGAAAGTGAAATGATTCTGCCGATTTCGGCAAATGAATACCTAGAATTCTTTCTCAGAAGACCAATTATTCGGTTATCTATTCCATCAACCATCTTTTCAACATATTTTTTGTCAAAATAACGCATATTCAATTAAATATACCTGTTTTCTCCAATTTTTCAATTTTTAAACCATTTTACAACCCACTAGCTTAGCCGTTCAATTTCTGGAACATGGATTTATTTTCACTTATTACTTTGACCATAGGTATTTTTGCAGGGTTTTATGTTCAAAGTGCCATGGGATTTGCAGGTTCTCTCATTGCACTTCCCATCTTATTATTGAAGTTTCAATTACCGGAGGCCATTGCCTACATTTCCCTATTCTATGTATTTTCAAGTATTTTCCTAATTTACAGGGAATGGGTTTTCATTGATAAAAAAACAATCCTTGACCTTTCCATAACATCAATTGTAGGGGTTGTTTTAGGGGTTTTGGTCCTCTCATATTCCAAGCCATTCTTTTTAAAAAAAATGCTTGGTGCCTTTATACTCGCATACGTGTTGTATTCCCTTCTAGGTAAGCGAGAATCGAATCTGGGGAATACCAGTATTTTAGGTCTTGGTATTTTGGCAGGTTTTTTCTCTGGGATATTCTCCACTGGGGGACCATTGTATATCATCTGCGTGGAGAATAGGATCAAGGAAATCAATACCATAAGGGCCACGATGATTGGCATTTTAGGACTTGTTACCCTTACCAGAATACCAACCTTGGCCTTAAATGGCATTTTAAATTTTGAGCAATGTAAATACGCCGCGATTATTTTTCCCATTTTCCTTTCCGCCCAGTTTTTGGGAAGAAAAACGTTCAAAAAATCAGGAAAGGCCCATTATAAAAAGAGCATCCTGTTTTTGCTAATGGTTTCAGGACTTTCATTATTATTCTAGTATAAAGAACAAAATTCATGTCCTGTAAAAAAATGATGGAAGAAATCCATTAACAACTAACGGTAGGATTGGCAAAAATTTGAATCAACTATAACCCTATCGGGGTCTATGAAGGATTGAACCTAGAACGATTCGTCATCACTTTGATCTGAAACCGATTACAGTGAACAAAATTTGAAATTTCTCATACAACTTTTCCTTGAGGATTTTATATGCATTGGAAAGATGGCCTTCCACGGTTTTGATGGAAATGTTGAGATAATCTGAAATTTCCGCATTGGTCAAACCTTCCTTTTTGCTCAAGACCAATACTTGTTGACATTTCTTGGGCAACAAGTCAATCTCCCTATCCATCAATTCAATCTTTCTGGATAGGTTTTCTTGGTGATCCTGTTGTGAAAGGGTTTCCATGGTCTCCGAATAGGTCCTCTCGAAAAAATAGGTTTCCTTTCTGTACTTTTTTACATGATCCAGGAATTTATTCTTCAATGAAAGATAAAGCCACCCCCTAAGAACCGTTTTTGCATTCAAAGTTTCCCTTTTTTGCCATAGTCCAAAAAAAGCTTCTTGGACCAAATCCTTGGCCAACAATTCGTCCCTACATAAACTTTTGGCATAAAAAAAGAGTTCGTTGTAATAAAGCTCAACAACCTTCTCGAATTCCTTTCGACTGCCCTTTTGGATTGCGATTAAATCAATATTTTCCCCGATATCATTGGAATCCATTGCACCTATCTTCTAAGTCCGATCAATATTATCAATATTTTTTGATTAAAACCAAGGGTTTGTCAATTTCAGATCGTTTAACAAATAACATTTTGGTAATCCGCATTTAACGATAATGAAAAATAAACATATCAAAAAAATTATTTTCAATTTCTTTGAAAACCCTTCAAACCCGGATGAAATTGAGCAATTGGCCCAATGGGTCAAGGACAATCCTTCTTCCTTTAAGGAATCGGCCGAGCTTCACTATTTGATAACACGGTCCCTAGGTCAGGAAAATGCCGAACAGTACAAAAAGGAATTACTGTCAAAATTTGACCTTTTAGTCAGGTCCAAAAGAAAAAGAAGACAGGCTTGGTTGCGGTATGCTGCAATTTTTATCGGGCTTATCGGAATATCAACATTGCTTTTGTTAAGAAACAATAGCCCAAAGACCGTTGGCCAACAGGAAGTCACCATTGTCCTGGACAATGGTACGACCAAGGAACTATCGAACAAGGATGCCTCAATTGTCACGCGTTCAAACAATATCATTGCTGAACAGGATGGATCTAAGATTGTATACAAAAAAGTTAGCATTGAGAACGATGATTTGGGCGAACCCTTGGTATACAATACCCTCAACGTACCCTATGGGAAGAAATTCGAGATTGTGCTTTCCGATGGAACCCAGGTCTATCTCAATTCCGGTTCTTCCTTGACCTATCCCACGGCATTTTATGCTTCGGGACCAAGGGATGTGGAATTGACAGGGGAAGCATATTTCACCGTAGAATCCGATTCCTTGCGCCCTTTCAGGGTCAAAACAAGGGAGTTGGACACTAAAGTTTTGGGCACTCAATTTAACCTATCCAGCTATCCCGATGACGAAACCGTTCAAGTGGTCTTGGTGGAAGGCAGTCTCTCGGTCAAAAGGAGCAATGGTTTCGAAGCATCACATCTCCTTTTAAAACCGAACCAAATGGCATTCTATTCCAATGGTCATAAAGAACTTCAACTGACCGATGTGGATGTCAGCAGGTACATTGCCTGGAAGGAAGGCATCCTGTATTTCAAAAACGAAGATTTCATCCACATTACCAAAAAATTGGAGAGGCACTACAATGTGGCCATCGAAATAAGGGGGGACCTTCTTAAAAGTGAACGGTACACGGGTCGCTTCAAAACGGAAACTATTGAAGAGGTCCTACAAGGATTCCAAAGAATCAAGGATTTTGCCTATAAGATAACCAACGATAAAATAATACTAACTCAGAAAAACAACTAACGCCTATGAACTAAACCTAAAAAAGAACCAGGAATTGCGGGAACAATCCCTGGTTTTCAAACAATTCAAAAACTGAATGACCAATTTTTAAACCATATCAAAAGTATGAAAAACACACTATGCAAAAGCTATTTTAGTGCTAAAATAGATTTGAAAATGAAAATTTCCGCCCTGTTTTTATTGGTTGCACTGTTCCAACTCAATGCCAATAATTCATATTCTCAAAAATTCGTTTCGATGAAAATGGAAAATGCATCCATAGCATCCGTTTTCGAAAAAATTGAGGAGAGTACCGATTACAATATCCTATACAAAAATTCCACATTGGATTTGAACAAAAGGATTTCGGTGGATGTGGAAAAAGTTAAAATCGATGTCCTGATGGACATTATCCTTGCCGAAAGCAATATTTCTTATGAAATCAGGAGAAAGTTGATCGTCCTTGTAGAAAAGGAAAATGAACCGGAAAAGATCAGCACCCAATCAGAAAAGGCATCGAAGCCAAATTTCATTAACATCACAGGAACCGTTACTGATGAGAACAACTCCCCCCTACCTGGGGTCAGTATTGTCATTAAGGGGACAATAAAGGGGGTCTCCTCCGATTTCGATGGAAACTATGCCATCGATGCCTCCCAAGGAGACATTTTGGTATACTCCTATATTGGTTACCAAACCAAGGAAATAACCGTAGGGAACAATCCCGTCGTCAATGTGACCATGGTCCCCAGTGTCAGTAATTTGGATGAAGTTATCGTAACGGCCATTGGTACCAAGCAACTAAAGGATGAATCAGGTTCCACAAGTTCCACTATCCAATCCGAGAACATTGCCAAATCTGGGGAAGCCGGGGTTATCAATGCATTGGCAGGTAAGGCATCAGGGGTACGGATCGGCAAATCCAATGGTGACCCAGGGGCTGGATCTTCCATACAGATCCGCGGTGCGAACACCATTCAAGGTGCCAGTCAGCCTTTGATCATTTTGGATGGTATTCCCGTGAGCAATGACAATATTGGAGGCGTCACCCTCAGCCAACAATCGCGATTGGACGACATCAATCCAAAGGATATCGCCTCAGTTCAGATTTTGAAAGGTGCATCAGCTGCTGCCCTTTGGGGTTCCCGTGCTGCAAATGGGGTTATTGTGATTACTACAAAAAGTGGTCAATTGGGTCAAAAGCCAACCATACAATATACTTTTTCACAATCCTATGATTATATCAATGTAAGAACTCCTCTTCAGAACTCCTTTGGACAAGGACGTAATGGAGTTTTTAGTACTTCTTTTGCAGAATCCTGGGGCGACAAAATCACAGACCGCTCAGGTGAGCCCGATGACTTGGATACATCCGGAGCATCTTTTTTGTCAAGCACAACCGGCAATCGATATTATCCCGTAATTTCAAAAAACTCAAGAGAAACATTTACTGATAGTAATTATGACAAGGTTTTTCGTATTGGAACCTTTTCACAACACAATGTATCCGTAAATGGCGGAGGGCAAAGAGCCTCTTACTTTTTTAGTTATGAGAATTTGGATCAAAAAGGAATCATCAAAAATTATGATTACAAAAGACAAAATGTTAGGTTGAACACCAAGTTCCAAATGACAGATTGGTTGAGTTGGAACAATAGAGTATCCTTTACCAACACTAGATCGAATCGTATTGAACAGGCCGGGGAAACAACCAACGGTATCCTTTTAGGGCTTTTAAGGACCGCACCTGATTTTGATATTACAGACTATATCGGAACCTACACGGCATCCAACGGAGACATCATCACAAATCGACAAAGGTCCTATAGACGCCAATTGGGAGAATCTGAAAATCCCATTTACAACAATCCCTTATGGACTTTAAACGAACAAAAAGCACCCAATGATGTCAACCGTTTCATCATCAATCCCGAGTTGACCATTGACCCTGTCAATTGGCTAAAAGTCATTTTAAGGGGCGGTCTGGATTATTATACGGATGCAAGAAGTCAATTTTATCCAATCGGTTCGGCTAGTGGCCTTCGAAGTAGCGGGTATTGGAGTCAGACGGATATTAACAGCAAGGAGTTCAATTTAGATGGAATTATAGTTGCTACACATGACTTTAGCAATGATTTAGGGGTATCCGCCACGTTCGGTGTTAACTTCAATGATCGGAAAAGAGTTATCAATACAAATACAATAAGTCCTTTTGCCGTTGATTCAAGGTTACCCACACCAGATCTCAATCCAGATCAAGCGGCCAGTTCTTGGAATCGTAATCTTCAGCATATTCGCTCAAACCGTGGTTATGGTATTTTGGGAATAAATCTTTATGGTCAATTGTTTTTCAATTTTTCAGGAGCCTTGGAAGCCTCTTCAACCATAAAAGGGAGTTTTTTCTATCCTTCAGTAGACCTTGCCTGGCAGTTCAGTGATCTGGTCGGTTCCTCTGATTTCCTGAGTTTTGGAAAGCTTAGGGCAGCTTGGGGAAAGGTAGGGATTCAACCGGCTCCCTATAAATTCGAGACTTTGGCCACAACAGGATTTTCAAACTTCGGAGGAAGTTTTATGGTCGATTCGGAAAAAGGAAATCCAAATCTGAAACCAGAGATTAAGACAGAGTGGGAAGTTGGTACCGATTTACGGTTCTTTAAAGACCGAGTGGGATTAGGGTTTACCTATTATAGAAATGAAACCAAGGACATCCTCTTTGCCGTCAAAGCCAATCCGAGTTCCGGTTTCAACTTTAACTATAAGAACGCCGCGGTCATCGAGAACAAAGGTCTTGAAGTCGATCTTACTGGCAAGTTGATCGAAACCGATGACCTCAAACTTTCGATCAACACCAATTACAACAACAACGAAAATATGGTTGTGGATATTGCTGGAGCCGAAACCGTGGATATTGGAGGAACATCAAAAGCCGTCAAGGGATATCCGATGAGTTCCTTTTTCTTGCCAGGAACCCTAAGAAATGAGGACAATAGTTTGGCTTTGGATGCCAACGGTTTTCCACAATTGGATACGGAAAGCCGCGTACTCGGAGATCCAAATCCCGATTGGAGGGGAGGCATCGGCATGCAACTAAACTTTAAAGGTCTTGACTTCAGCTTCTTGTTCGAACATTCCCAAGGTGGCGATTTCATTAATAGAACACGAGTGGTATTATATGGGTTTGGCGTACACAAGGATGTAGCCCAGGAGGTTACCCTAACAGAGGACCTTGTCAATGTCAATGGAGATGTAATCCTAGCCGGAACCACGGTAAGGGGGAACATTGCCGACTTTGGTGGTGGGGATGTTCTATTGGATGAATCTTGGTATCGCGGTATCGGAGGTGGCCTTGGTTTCAACAAGACCAATGACCTGTTCATCGAGGATGCCACGTGGACCAAGCTCCGTAACGTGACCCTTGGGTATACATTTTCAGGCCTTAAGTTGAGTAAAAAACTGGCATTGGATTCGTTCCGGATATCGGTGACGGGACGGGATTTGATTCTATGGACCGGTATCAAGGATGTGGACCCAGAGACCAATAACTATGGTGTCAGCAATGCCTTCGGAATGAATTACTTCAACAATCCCGGAACACGTTCGATTTTGTTTAACCTTCAAGCCAATTTCTAAAACCTAATAATCATGAAATCAACATATATACAAATTCTTTTGATTTTCACGGCTTTCGTTTTTTTTGGTTGTGAAAAAATGGTCGAAGATCTCAACGAAAATCCGAACCAATTAACTTTAACAGATATTGACGCAGGTCTTTTCCTAAACGGCGCGGAGCTTTCAAACATCGGCATCCAATTGGGGGCCTATAGTAGAATGGCGGGTTATTGGTCCGGACAACTGACCGGTTTTGAACAAGTGGAACTGGAAAGATATCAATACAATGTCGCCAACAATACCTTTGATTGGGATGGCTACCAAAATGTTTTGACGCCAGTGCGGCAAATACAGGACAGAGCTGTGGACAACCCCCTATTATTGGGTATCTCCAAGGTAGTAGAAGCTCATTTGGTGGGTACTTATGCTTCCTTGTTCGGCGATATCCCATATTCTCAGGCATTGGGTGATATAGAAAACCCTGAATTCGATGACCAACTCTATGTTTTTGAACAGTTACAGATACTGTTGGACAGTGCCATCGCCGATTTAGAGGGTGCTGCCGGTTTTGGCGTTCTGGAGGATTACATCTTCCAAGGAGACCGCGACAAATGGCTCGAATCCGCATGGACCCTTAAAGCTCGTTACTTTATGCATACCAAAGCATATGGCGAAGCTTATAGTGCAGCCTTGAACGGGATTTCCACTAGTGATAACAACATGATGTTCAATCCCCTTGACGTTACGGGGCAAAACGCCACCAAAAACAAATACTACATTGTTTTGGCCGGTAGCCCGAACACAGGGACCGGGGACAGTTATTTGATGCAGCTATTGGACGATACCAGTGGAATCTCCCGAAACAATGCCAAGACCGATGAAACGGCCAGGCGCCAGTACTATGTCATCGACCAATCGGATGCGGACGGAAATCTGGGTGTAGCACAGGAACTTGAACCACAGCCAATGATCACATTTCAGGAGAATATGCTCATATTGGCGGAAGCGGGTGCCCGTACCCAAAGTTTCGAAATTGGTTTGGGACATTTGAACGAGTTGCGTGCCTATCTGAATACCGGAAGTTTCCTAAATGCGAATTTTTCCGCCGAACCCTATTTATATGAAGCCTATGTGGCCGGGGATTTCAATTCCGGTGGCATGGAAAATATAGACGGGACAGACCCGAATACTGCCTTGCTCAGGGAAATCATCGAAGAACGATATGTTTCTGGCTTTACCACCTATATGCCATTCGATGATGCGCGCAGACTCCGAAAGAATGATTCGGACGTAGCGGTGCCTTTTCCTTTGAACGTACCGACCAGTACACAAAACGTGGAGCGTATGTTGTATCCCCAGGACGAGGTCTTGTCAAATCCTGCGGCCCCGGCAGATCCTGGTTTATATGAACCTACCAAAGTCAATCAATAATTGAAAAATTAAGTCACCGAAAAATGCATAGGGATCTATTTTTTCAAGGAAAGATTGGGAAAAACATGCTCATTTGCCTTCTAGTTGCCACTGCACTTCTTCAAGTGCAGTGCGCTGGTGGCAAAAGCACATCGGACGGTTCGGACAAAAAGGCTTTGTCCGAAGGACGGAAAATATTCGAGGACAGCTGGCTGGAAACCGTCAAGGGCAACATCCCTTTGGTTATCAGTGCCCCACATGGGGGCACCATATCTCCTGAGGAGATCAAGGACAGGGATTGTGGCGCGAAGGTAATGGACAACAATACGGTCGAGCTCGCACTGGAAATAGAGAATGCGTTCAAGGTCCATGGCAAAAAACCATACCTGGTCATTGCCCGATTGGCAAGGAGTAAGATCGATTTTAACCGGGACCTGGAGGAGGCCACCTGTGGAAACCCACAAATGGAGTATACCTGGAGACAATATCACAAGCATATCGAGGAGGCCTTGGATGCGGCCATCAAAAAATACGGATATGCGATGTACATCGACCTTCACGGCCAAAGCCATAAAGTAAAACGTTTGGAGTTGGGGTACCTACTTAGGACACCTGCCCTCAAGGAACTAAGGGAAGGGGAAAGTTCCGAGTCTGAAATTGGCGGAAACACTTCGGTACGGAACCTATTAAAGGGTAACCCACAATTGGGACTCAACCAACTCTTGACCGGGGAAAACGCTTTCGGAACCCTTATGGAACGAGCCGGTTTCCCTGCGGTTCCAAGCCAAGGCGACCCCTATCCCAAGGAGGGCGAGCCCTACTTCAACGGAGGATATAACACTAGAAGATATACCGCTTACGACCACCCCAAAGTTTTCGGGATGCAGATAGAGGCCAATTTCCAAGGGGTCCGTGACAGTGAGGAGAACCGGAAAAACTTTTCCAAAGCCTTTGCGGAATCCATCACTACTTATTTGGACTTTGTGGAATCCTATATGGACTGAAACAAAATTCAGTGCCCGGGATTTTTCCCTAGAGGCAATAACTGACCGATAAGCCGGGAAGAATCCAGTACAATAGGGTTTACAGAATATCGCATTCTGTGAAAATTAATTAATCAATAAAGCTGCCCTTATCTATCAATTCAAAACAAGTAAAAATAGAAACTTAGGCCTTATCGTATGGGGTCTTCAACACATTGCCATAAATATTTGAATTAGTAGTTTGTTGAGTTGGATTGGATAAAGGGTAGCTTTTCATAATAATAATCTTGAAAAAAGAAACATCATTGGAATCGTACTTCAATTCCTTTCGAAGAAATATTATCGGTATCGACGAAAATATCGAAACCCCTTTTGGGACCAAAAAGATCGTCTATGCGGATTGGATCGCGAGCGGTAGGTTATATGGCCCCATAGAGGATATCATGAAAAAAAAAATCGGTCCCTTTGTCGGGAACACCCATTCCGAGACCACTTTTACCGGGAAATTGATGACCAATCTTTACGAGGAGGCTAAACACCGGATCAAGGAACATGTCAATGCCTCCGAGGAAGATGTCATTATTACCACTGACACCGGTATGACCGGGGTGCTCTGCAAGTTTCAGCGTATTTTGGGGCTAAAGCTCCCAGAAAAGTTCAAGAATTCCCTCTCGATTCCAGAGACCGAAAGACCTGTCGTTTTTTTGACCCATATGGAACACCATTCCAATCAGACGACCTGGTTGGAGACCATGGCCGATGTCGTATTGTTACAGCCTACAGAAGACCTGTTCGTCGATACACGCCAATTGCGCAGGGAACTTCGTAAATATGGGGACCGAAAACTCAAGATCGGTTCCTTTACGGCCTGTTCCAATGTCACGGGGGTGGGAACCCCCTATTATGAGTTGGCTGAAATCATGCATGAACACGACGGGTACTGTTTTGTGGATTTTGCCGCATCAGCACCCTACGTCCAGATTGATATGCACCCGGAGAACAAGGCAAGGAAATTGGATGCCATTTTTTTCTCCCCACATAAGTTTTTAGGGGGGCCTGGCAGTTCAGGCGTTTTGGTTTTCGACAAGGCGCTTTACAAGAACCGGATTCCGGACAATCCAGGTGGTGGAACGGTAAAATGGACGAATCCTTGGGGGGGGCACAGTTTTTTTGAAAGTATTGAGGCCCGGGAAGATGGTGGAACGCCTGGATTCCTACAGACCATAAGGACAGCCCTATCGATCGCTCTGAAGGAAAAAATGGGCATAGAGCAGATCCGGCAACGGGAAAATGAACTTACCAGAAAATGTTTCGAGGAGTTGCCCAAGATCAAGGGCTTGCATGTATTCGCACCGGAAGTCAGGTACCGCTTAGGAGTCTTTTCCTTTTATGTGGAACATCTCCATTACAATCTGGTGGTCCGATTATTGAACGACCACTATGGAATCCAGGTCCGGGGCGGCTGTTCCTGTGCCGGCACCTATGGACACATACTATTGGAGGTCACCCAAGAACGATCACGGCACATTACCGACCAGATCGAGCACGGGAACCTTAAGGACAAACCTGGGTGGGTCCGTCTCTCACTCCATCCCACTATGACGGATGGGGAACTGGACCTTATACTGGATGCACTTCGCGAAATAGCGGAGCATGGTGCTGAAATGGCCAAAGCATATGATTACGATCCAATGAGCAATACCTTTTACCACAAGTCCGAATCCAACCAAAGACTGGACCTAGACCAATGGTTTGAAATCTAAAACCAAATAAATCATAAAATCACCAACAATGAAGATAAAAAAAACCTTTGGATACCTCTTTTTGTTAGGTATCATGCTATCCATGGGGAGTTCCTTCGCACAGGAGACCTTTCCCAAAAACGATGTCCTCGATGCGCG
This sequence comes from Flagellimonas aurea, assembly GCF_017313785.1. Classification (GTDB taxonomy): domain Bacteria; phylum Bacteroidota; class Bacteroidia; order Flavobacteriales; family Flavobacteriaceae; genus Flagellimonas; species Flagellimonas aurea. Next base: position 28,440 of record NZ_JAFLNL010000016.1, on the reverse strand, counting down.
CCCGGACAGGGTGGCCCTCACCCATGCGACCATCGTCACAGCCCCAACGCAAGTTTTGGAGAATGCGATGTTGGTCATCCAAGACGGTAAGGTCGTTTCGGTACAAGCGGGGAACCAGGTACCCAACGGCTATCTGGAAATCGATCTCAGCGGACGTTATATCTATCCCTCTTTTATAGACATGTTTGGGGAATATGGGCAACCCGAGGTAAAACGTCCCCCATTCAGGAACCCTGTTCTCAGTAGGGAACAGATACAGTCCAATACCAAGGGACCCTACAATGCCAACGAGGCCATAAAATCGCAATACAACAGTTCCGAAAACTTTACCGTGGACAAAAAGCTTGCCTCCAAATGGAGGGCCCAAGGATTTGGTGCCGTAGCGTCCATCAGAAGGGATGGAATTGCACGGGGAACCGCTGCCCTAGTAGCCCTAGGCGAGGATACGGAAAACAATTTGGTCATCAATTCCAAGGTGGCCGACCATTACTCTTTTGACAAGGGCACCTCGACCCAGGACTATCCCATTTCCGCTATGGGGACCATTGCCCTTTTGCGTCAGACCTTTTACGATGCCAAGTGGTATGGGGCACAAACCGACAGCCCTTTTTCGGACCTGTCGTTGGATGCCATGCTGGTCAATGGGAACCTGCCCAAAATCATGGAGGCCGATGGTTGGTTGACCGCCTTAAGAGCCGATAAAATAGCGGATGAATTCGGGTTCGAGTTCATTATAAAGGGAGGCGGAGACGAATATCAACGGATTATGGAAGTGAAGGACATGAAAGCTCCGATGATCATTCCGATCGACTTTCCCAAGGCCTATGATGTGAGTGACCCCTACATCACCAAGAAAATCACCTTGGCCGATCTTAAGCATTGGGAACTGGCCCCTACAAACCCGGCATCTTTGGAAAAGAACAGCATACCCTTTGCCATCACCTCCTTTCCACCTGAAAATCTTCCTGACTTCTTGAAAAATCTGAGAAAATCAGTGGCGTATGGCCTGAGCAAAACGGCTGCACTCTCCTCTTTGACCACCGTTCCGGCCAAATGGTTGGGCGTTGACCAGGATATGGGCACTTTGGAAGCCGGTAAAATGGCCAACTTCATCGTTACGGACGGTGATCTTTTTGAACCGGGCACTCAAATTATGGACAACTGGATCGAAGGGAAACCCTATGTGGTAAACGAACCCATTTCCGAATCCATCCTTGGGGAATACGATTTATCCGTAGGTGGCTTAAAGGCCGTATTGTCCATTATCGGAAAAGGCCCTAAGTACCAAGCCGAATTGACATTGACCGATGGATCAAAGGAAAAGGTGGAATTTAAAATGGACGGGGATCTTCCTGTCCTTAAATTCACGGTCAAGGGAAGCCAATACAATCTGAAAGGTTGGACCAAACAAGAAAAGGGAATGACCGTGCTTAACGGTACTGGCACCCTGAACTTTGGGGAGGACCAACCTTGGACCGCCCGGATGAAAGAAAAAGGAAGGGGCACCTTGGGAGCTCAAAAGATACAGGATAAGGGTCCTGTCGACTTGGGTGAGGTATTCTATCCATTCTTGGCCTTTGGCAGTCCGGAAAAGATTGCATCCCGATCCATTTTAATCACCGATGTCACCGTTTGGACGAACGAAGATGAAGGAATCCTCATGGACACGGACGTGCTTCTTGAAAATGGCAAGATTGCCAAGATCGGGACCGATCTCAGTGCCAAGGATGCCTTGGTATTGGACGGTACGGGCAAGCACCTGACCCCTGGAATCATTGATGAGCATTCCCATATTGCCTTGGGCGGTATCAATGAAATGGCACCAAATTCGGGAATGGTCCGGATGCAGGACGTGATCGACCCCGATGACCCGGGCATTTATAGGGCTTTGGCCGGGGGCGTCGTTGCGGCGCAGCTCCTACATGGATCTTCGGATCCCATTGGGGGCCAGTCCGCCCTAGTAAAATTCAAATGGGGGGAGGATGCCAAGGGATTGTTGATCCAGGGCGCTGACCCCTTCATAAAATTTGCCCTTGGAGAGAACGTGAAACGTTCAAAAAACAACGTATCCATACGATTTCCAAGGTCCTTGATGGGCGTGGAACAATTTTATACCAATGCCTTCACTGAGGCCTTGGATTACAAAAAGGAATGGGATGCCTATAGAAGCTTGGGCACAAAGGAAAAAAGGACCGCAGTGGAACCCCGTAAAAACATTCTTCATGAGACCATGTTGGAAATCTTGGAGAAAAAACGGTTCATTACGGCCCACTCCTACCAGGATAAGGAAATGTTGATGTTGATGGAGGTCGCGGAGCGGTTTGGTTTTGCCCTGAACACGTTCACCCATGCATTGGAGGGCTATCGGATCGCGGACCGAATGAAGGAACACGGGGTCGGGGGCAGCACATTTTCCGATCGTTGGAACTATAAATGGGAGGCTAGGAACGGGACCCCGTACAATGCCCCCATCATTGACCGTGAAGGTGTGGTCACTGCATTGAACTCCGATAGCGGTGAAACAATGCGACACTTGAACCATGAGGCAGCAAAGATGGTCAGATATGGGGGGCTCACACCAGAGGAAGCCCTTAAAATGGTCACCTTGAACCCGGCAAGGCTCTTGCACCTGGACGATACCATGGGAAGTATCAAAGTCGGTAAATCCGCGGATGTTGTCCTTTGGACAGGAGATCCACTGTCGCTTTATTCCAAACCTGAAAAGACCATCATTGAAGGGGCCATTTATTTTGATCTGGCCAAGGATGCGCAGTTGCGCAGGGAGAATTCAAAAGAGCGTGCCAGACTCCTCAAAAAAATGGAAGGGTTGGAAGGCACCGAGAACGTATCAACCAGAATATCCTTGGAACGGTTGGAATTCCATTGTGAGTCCTTGGAGATGCAGTACTAAATAATCAAGAACATGAAAAACAAGACATTGTATACGATATTGACCATGATACTGATCCTTTCGAGCCTTTTGGAAGGATTGGATGCCCAGATTCTTCCGATGGTTGCCAAGGAGCAGGAAACTCCCATCCTTTTGGTTGGGGGGACCGTCCATACCGGAGATGGCCGGGTACTGGAGGACACCGCGGTCGGATTTGACAAGGGGACCATTACCTTCTTGGGCAAAGCCTCTGATCTGGACGCCAATGGGATCGATTATAAGATCATAGACATAACCGGACAACAGGTATATCCGGGTTTTATCCTTTTGAATTCCATTATCGGTATCAACGAAATCAGTGGCGTTCCGCATACCAATGATACCTTGGAGGAAGGGGATTATCTTCCCAACCTACAAACAGTCTACGCCTTTGATATGACATCAACTTTTCTTCCACCTTTGCGGTTCAATGGGGTTCTTTACATTGAATCGATTCGATCAAGAGGTGTCATTCCAGGCACCTCATCGGTAATGTCCTTGGATGGCTGGAACTGGGAGGAAGCCGTATTCAAAAGGGCTGCGGCCATACACCTCGATTGGCCCTCTGCCCTATCGAGTTATTATGATGCCGAGACGAACAGCAGGATGCTCCGCCCCAATACTTCTTACGAAAAGATTACCGGTGAACTGGAAAAATTGTTCTCCGATGCCAAGCAATACGAACAAATGCCCACTGCCCAAACCAATTTGAAGTTGGAGGCCTTAACGAATCTGTTCCAAAAAGAAAGGGTACTTGTCATCCATGCGAATGAACCCAAGGAAATCATACAGAGCATCACCTTTGCCAAGTCCTTTGGCATTGACCAAATCTCCTTGGTGGCCTCTGAGGGTTCCCTGGAAGTTGTCGATTTTCTCAAGGAAAACCAAGTTCCGGTGATTGTACCGCCTACCTACAACCTCCCCAGAAACGATGATATGGACTATGATGCCTTTTATGGTTTGCCAACAAAATTGCAACGGATGGGCATCGAGGTATCCATGTACCATGTGGGATCGTTGTCCAACTCCATCAATCTGCCCTTTTATGCGGGAACATCGGTGGCATTTGGGATGAAAAAGGAGGAAGCCCTGAAAACCATTACTTTGCATCCCGCAAAAATTCTGGGAATTGACGATAAGCTGGGGTCCATTGCCATGGGCAAGACAGCCAGTCTATTTGTGTCCAAGGGGGATGCACTCGATATACAGACCAATGCGTTGACCTTGGCATTTATTGGCGGCAAGCAGATCGATTTGGAAGGACCACAACAATTGGACTACAAACGCTATTCCTCCAAATTAGGCCAGAACGAATAGATAGATGGGAAAAATTGAAGCAACGATAACCGGAATCAGTGACTGGATTTGGGGATTTCCCCTATTATTGCTGTTGGTGGGTGGCGGAATATATCTTTTGGTGTATTCCAGGTTATTGCCGTTCAAGCATTTCTGGCATGCCCTTCAGGTCATCAGGGGAAAGTACGAGACGGCCTCGAATGTTGGACAGATCAGTGCTTTCAAGGCATTGACCACAGCCTTGTCCTCCACCTTGGGCATGGGCAATATTTCAGGGGTGGCCCTTGCCATTACGATGGGTGGGCCTGGTGCCCTTTTCTGGATGTGGATCAGTGCCTTGATCGGGATGGCGACCAAATATTATACCTGTTCCCTTTCCGTCATGTACAGGGGTACCGATGATTCGGGGGAATCTCAAGGGGGGCCCATGTATGTCATCGTCAATGGTCTAGGCAAACCATGGAAACCCCTGGCCATTTTCTTTTCAATGGCAGGGATCTTTGGCTCACTTCCCATTTTTACGGCAAACCAGTTGACCCAGGTCGTCGTGGAAGTGATGCCCCTCTCGTTTATGGGACCATCCAAGGACCTGACCCTTTCAATGGTGGCGATCGTAATCTGCTTTTTGGTGGGTCTGGTCATATTTGGGGGAATCAGGCGCATAGCAAACCTGGCCAGTCGACTGGTCCCTTTTATGGTCACTTTGTATTTTTTATCTGTTAGCTATATTTTGGTGGTCAACCATGGTAGGATCATTCCGGTCCTAATGGACGTATTTAGGGATGCCATGACCGGCGATGCGGTGTTGGGGGGAAGTCTGGGTGCCATCATCATTATGGGGGTACGAAGGGCCGCCTTTTCGAATGAGGCAGGTATCGGCACCGCTCCCTTGGCACATGGTGCCTCAAAGAACACCGAACCGATCAAGGAAGGACTGGTAGCGATGTTGGGGCCCTTTATCGACACCATAGTGGTATGTACCTTGACCGCCATTGCCATCTTGGTCACGGGAAGTTGGCAGCGTTCGGACCTCAGTGGTGTGTCCATTACTTTGGAAGCTTTCGTTTCTGCCATGCCTGTAATAGGTGCCCCGTTGTTGATCTTTATCGTGGCCATATTCGCATTGACCTCTTTGTTCACCTATTCCTATTATGGATCGAAATGTGTGGTATTCCTGTTTGGAGCCAAATATCGGAACATCTATAACTACCTGTATATCGCGGGCATATTCCTTGGCTCGGTTTCCTCCTTGGCCGGTGTCGTGGGCATCATCGATATCAGCTTTGCCCTAATGTCCATCCCCACCATGGTTTCGGCGATTTTATTGGCACCGCGCATCAATGCGGCCAACGCATCCTATTTCAAGAAAATTGAACTGCAAAAACAACTAGCTTAAAAATCCTATTATGAAAAAAATCTTTGTACTCCTAAGCCTGTTGGCCATAGCGAACCTATTTGGCCAAGAACAACGGTTCCAGGGCCAACCCCCTGTGAATGCCGTACCAACGGATTCCAAACCGGTCCAAAAGCAATGGAAGGGACAGTTTGCCTTTCCGGATCAAGGTATAACCTTCTCCAATGAGTTCGACGGTGCCCGGTTGAACGGCTTGGTCCAGAACAATGACAGTACCTATACCCTATTGATCACTTCGGAGAACACTCCGATCAATACCAGTCCGTGGTATGCGTTCAAGGTTTGGGGAAAGCGTCCTATGACCATTGATGTATGGCTGACCTATCAAGCGGACAACAAACACAGGTACTAACCAAAGCTCAGCCATGACGGAGTGCACTGGACCGCATTGGATTCCCTTCGTTATGTTGAGATTGGTAAGGGAGAAAAGGCCTTTGGCCCCGGCTCCTTGCCTGAAAAGGTCAAAATGCGATTGGAAGTGGGCCCGGATACACTCTGGGTCGCTGGACAAGAATTGGAAAATTCGGCCCGGGTAAATGCCTGGATGGACAGTATTTCCCAGAAAAAGTTCGTGACCAAGAACACCATTGGAAAGAGCCGTGAGGGCCGGAACCTCAATTTGCTCAGCATTGGCGATACGGACTCCAAAAATATGATTATGATCATTTCCAGACAGCATCCCCCTGAGGTAACAGGGTACCTGACTATGAAATCCTTTGTGGAGACCCTTTCCTCGAATACCAAATTGGCCAAAAAGTTCCGAAAGGAATTTACCATCTATGTGGTCCCCTTGATGAACCCTGACGGGGTCGACAATGGGTTTTGGAGACATAATACCGGTGGAATAGACCTCAACCGGGATTGGGCCAATTTTAACCAACCGGAAACCTCTGCGGTCAAGGATTTCATGGAAGGGATGGTCGAGAAGACCCAAGGGAAGTTCTATTTCGGCATAGATTTCCATTCCACTTGGGATGATATTTACTATACCGTGGATCCGGAACTCCATGGAAACATGCCCAATTTGGTCTCCACCTGGCTGGATGGCCTAAAGAAGCGCATCGAGGGATATGATCCCAATATCAAGCCTAATGGGGATTTGGTCCCTACCACGGTATCAAGGAACTATTTCTTCGTAAAACATGGTGCCGAGGCCTTGGTCTTTGAGGTCGGGGACAATACCCCAAGGGATTTTTTAAAGGAAAAGGCGGAGAAGGGCGCCGAAGCACTTATGGAGATCATGTTGGAGCGTATCAAGGACATTCCCTGACCCGGACAAAAGAGCAAAACCCGGAATCCAGAAAAGCAACATTAAGTACCTTAAAAATAAACCCATGAAAAGAATGCTATATTTTCTTCCCTTACTACTATTTACCCAATGTACCCGTGAGTTACCTGCCGAACCGACAGGTTTGGTCACGGAAAATGCCATGGTCGTCTCTGCACGTAGGGAAGCTTCGGAGATAGGCGTTGAAATCATGAAAAAAGGCGGGAATGTTTTCGATGCCATGGTAGCCACCGAACTTTCCCTAGCGGTGGCCTACCCTTTTGCGGGAAACCTCGGGGGCGGGGGATTTATGGTCTATCGCAAGAGTAATGGTGAAGTGGGAAGTATCGATTACAGGGAAAAGGCTCCATTGGCCGCCCATAGGGACATGTATCTCGACTCCCTGGGCAATGTCATACCTGGGCTGAGCACATCTGGGGGAACCGCCGTAGGTGTCCCAGGTACCGTGGCCGGGGTTCTGGAAGTCCACAAGAAATTCGGAAAACTGCCCCTCAACAAAATCATGGAACCCATCATTGCCTTGGCGAGAAAAGGGGTCGTGGTGACCGAAAAACAGGCCAAAAGATTAGAAGGTACCCGAAAACGATTCATTGAAGCTAATAGTGACAGCACCAAGTTCGCGACCGTGTACAAAGCTGGTGATACCATCAAATACCCGGCATTGGCCACCACCTTGGAAAAGATCATGAACGAGGGACGTGATGGGTTCTACAAAGGGGAGGTAGCCCAAAAAATAGCGGCCTATGTACAGGCAAAGGGAGGTGTGATCACGGAGGAGGATCTCGCTAGGTATGAGGCCAAGTGGAGATCGCCCATTGTATTTGACTACAAGGACATCAAGATCATCTCAATGGGTCCCCCCAGCAGTGATGGTATGACCATGGATCAGATCTTTACCATGATAGCACCCTATGAAATAGCTAGCTATGGCCACAATTCGACAAGGGCCATCCAATTGTTCACCGAAGCTTCCAGAAGAGCCTATGCGGATCGGAACCATTACCTTGGTGATCCCGATTTCGTGGACATTCCCTATAAGGGGCTCATGGACGTTGACTACTTAAAGTGCAGAATGGCCGATTTTACTTTTGATAGGGCCACCTTGTCCTCGGAAGTAGGCCATGGAACGGTGGAAATTGTGGAAAGCAGCGAGACCACCCACTACTCCATTATCGATGCGGAGGGCAATGCCATCAGTGCGACCACGACCCTGAACGGTGGATACGGTTCCAAACTTTATATTGATGCCTTGGGATTTTTCCTGAACAATGAAATGGATGATTTCAGTACCAAGCCCGGTGTTCCCAATATGTTCGGTCTTCCTGGCTCCGAGGCCAACAGTATTGCACCCGAGAAACGAATGTTGAGCAGTATGTCACCGACCGTAGTGGAAAGGGACGGCGAGCTTTACATGGTCGTCGGCACCCCTGGAGGTTCCACGATCATCACGGCCGTGGCCCAGACCATACTCAATGTCCACGAGTTCAATCTCAGCATGCAGGATGCCGTGAACGCTCCGCGGTTCCACCACCAATGGATGCCCGATGTAGTCGTGTTCGAACCCGAAGGCTTTCCTTTGGAAACCATTGAAACCCTAAAGGCAAAAGGCTACCAAATCAATGAGGGCAGGACCCGGATCATAGGAAAGGTAGACGCCATCCGAGTGCTGGAAGACGGCAGACTTGAGGGCGGGGCGGACAAACGAGGGGACGATACCGCTGCGGGATATTGACCACCCAGAGAACCAAACCCTACTTGGTAAAACGCATACTGATGATTTTTGAGACCATTGACTTTACGTATCCTATACACCTTCAAGGTAAGGGAATTTACCCATGAAAGATTGAAACGTTCTTCCTCAAATATCGCTTACCCTTTATATTCCTGATTGATATCCCTTTAATTTAAAAGCCAAAGACACCTTGGGGCGATTACAAACAAAAAATTGAACTTTACATATTATAGTAAAGGAATTTTCAAAAACCAATAAATTCAATTATTGGTTGCGGTTTATGGAAAATCACGATATTCAACCAATGGTATCCACTTCCTTGATTAGGTATCCAACGTTAGAAAAATGCATTGAAAGAAGGTAAACAAGCCCAAAAGCTATCAAAATTCCCCAAAAAATGCCCTGTATATCCACCGCAAAGTGAAAACCCATGATTCCAAAAGCAATAGGAATCATAGCTAACAATGCAACAATTATCCATCTACCAACGACCAAAAGTATAACTGGTAACAGTTCCACCACACCCACTGTTGGCATTATAAATTTATTGGCCAATAGTCCTTTGTAAACAGCAATGGACTCCTCGGTCATCACACGGTCGTGAGGCAGAAATCCAAAAAACTTATACAATCCGAATAGGATCAAGGTAACCCCCAATCCTATTTGAACCATTTAATCTATTCTTCTGGACATTCCTTTTATTTCTTGGTAAAATGATATCCAACCGATTCAACGGCAGAAGTGATTTCCTCTGCTGGATAGTGGGTAGGTAGAGATAAGTAGATTAAAGATTTGCATTTCGTGTCCTTGTTTTGGTCTACTATTTGATCTACATTATACATTCTCCCATTTTATTTTTGTGAGTCTATTTGATATGGACAGAATTATTTCCAAAATGCTTTCCTCTTTTGGCAATTTTCCATAAACCAAATACTCAAACTCATTGCGATAGGTATCTTTAAGTTGGTTCCATGTTTTTTCAGGTTCTTTGAAAATCAATGCTTGTTTTGGGTGGTACTTTAACCAATCATTGTTGTTCTTAAAACTTTGCGTATCATCATGGGCTACCCTTAGGAGCATTTTATCAAATGCACCCGAATTGAAAAATCCTAGAACCGTTTCATCCTTTAATAATTGATGAATATCGTATACATGCCTAATTTTGTTGTTCAAATCCTCAATTGGGTTTTTAGTATGGGAAAACCGGACCAAACTCATTATTTTTTCGCAAAGTGTTCTTTTGACATCCAACACAAGTACTTCAAAGGGTAATAATCCATAAGTCTCTGCTAGTTTGGTTTGGTTTGAGTCAACCATCATTTCATAGATATACGTATTGACGACCTTCTTAATATATGGTTCAAAGTGACCTAACCACGTAGCTTCAACAATGATAGTATCCCTTACTTGTCCAAAATCGCCCTCAAAGATTTTGGGATAGTTATAGGCAATCTTTCTTATCATTCCCATTTTATTGGTGATTCCATCAATATCCACCTCCTCGAATGGTTCTACTATTTCCTTGGTTATTCTTTTAAGCTTGTTCTTTAATTGGCTCCCCGTCTCTTCTTCCCTGCGCAATACTACCAAATCAATATCTTCACTAAAACGGTCAATGTATTTAAAACACTTTGACAAAGCTGTACCCCCCTTAAATATGGCCTCATCTTTGTTTGCACTTTCATAAATGAGCTTTAGGGCATAGCATATCCAATAATCCTTTTCCACGTAAATTTCTAGAATATCCATACGTTGGGCAGTTGCCCTTATCGCCTCAGCAAAGAGTTCACTATTAGTGTGCAGATTCATACGATATTCCAATTTGGTTGTGTTGTCAATGTGGTATCACGCAAATTATATCTATAGATAGTAAGTGGATTAAGTGAGTTTTTCAATTCTTTTATATCGATTGCCACATCAAGTTGTTCTAATAGTGCTCCCAACAAAGCCCTTACCCGTGGTGGGTACAAGAGAGCATACTTGATGAGTACATCCAATTCTTTGGGTGTCATTTTCCCTAAACGTCTTAAAAAAATAAGAATAGCGGATTTTTTATCAACATCCGGAATGCTATTAAGGTCTTTCATGGCATCCAAAAAACCCAACATCCTATAATTTTTATCAGTAACGGGTGCGTAGCTCTTTACGGGCTTTGCTTTGATGCCGCCTCTATTAATATATATGCGCTTTTCGGCACTTGCTATTTTGTATAGTGACGGTATTTGGGTAGTCAGGTTCAACTGATTGTACAAAGAGGTTCCGGTTATATAGGCTATTCGCTTACCATCTTCGTATAAATATGGTCTTAGAATATCCTCTTCCCTTGGCTTTAGTTCTCCAAAAACCGTTACATTGGGTTTGTAAAAAATGCCTTTGGACAATTTTCTTATAATTCCTTTTTTTTGTAGTCGTTCCAAGGCCTTTGCAGCGGTTACATATTCTTCTGACCGAATAGGTAAATCGGCATAACCAAAAGTACTGTCCTTCGGGAGTTCCGCTATTTTATCCGCTATTTTTTTCGCAATTGTCATTACAATGCAAAGATATCCAAATAAATTACATGTCAAGTTTTATGCGCAAAAAACTTGACATATTGATTAAAAAGATTATTCGATGATCCGCCTTGATATTAATTAGTCACAAGATATTATTGGTATAGGTTTTTAACAAACCACTCAATATGTTACTAGAAATTTCTCTTTGATGTGAACATACATTCCTCCACCATCCCTTATATTTTCAAAAATAGAGGCAATAGGAAATACACCGCAATGGCCAACACAAGAATGGAAATTAAATTCATTAAAAAACCAGTACGTACCATATCGGGGATTCTAAGGTAGCCCGATCCAAAGACCACCGCATTTGGGGGCGTTGCCACTGGAAGCATAAAAGCACAGGAAGCGGCAGTGGTACAGGCAACCATCAACACGAACGGATCAACATCCAAGGTCACCGCCAATGGTGCCAAAACAGGCAACATCATGGCCGTAGTGGCCAAATTCGAGGTGACTTCCGTCAAAAAATTTATGCAGGTTATGACCAATAATATCAACGTAAGCAAGGGTAATCCATCAAAGAATGTCATTTGTGAACCCAGATAAATTGCCAACCCACTAGTCTCAAAACCACTAGCGATGGCCATTCCTCCACCAAACAACAGAATTATCCCCCAAGGAATCTGAACAGCTTCTTCCCATTTTATCATCTTCCTACCCTTTCCAGCAGGCAAAATGAACAAAACAAGTGCCGCTCCAATGGCTATTATGGTATCATCTATCCCAGGAACAATCTTTTGTAATAAGAACGACCGTGTTATCCAACAGAGTGCGGTAAGAACAAAAACGGCCATAACAATCTTTTCTTCCCTTTTCATAGGTCCCAGTTCCTGTATAAGCCTATGGATCTCTTCCCTTCCCCCAGGAAATCTTCCTTGCCGCAACGGGTAGGCAATCCGCGTAAGGTATAGCCATGCCAAAATCAACAGTAGAATCGATATCGGAAGTCCAAACTTCATCCATTGCCAAAAACTGATATCCAACCCATAGGCCTTCTGTACAAAACCGGCGAAAACCAGATTGGGTGGGGTACCTATCAATGTTGCTATCCCTCCAATGGATGCCGAATATGCGATGGAAAGCATCAGCAACTTGCCAAAAACAGCATTTTCGTCCTTGGCGGTCCGTGGATTGTCCTTTAACTGTTTTACAATGGATATGGCCATCGGCATTACCATCACTGCAGTGGCCGTGTTCGATATCCACATGGAAAGAAACGCAGTAGCCACCATAAATCCTAATACAATGGTATACATATTGGTACCAATGGCCCTTATGATATGCAATGCGATTCTCTTGTGCAGGTTCCATTTTTCTATGGCCATTGCCAACATAAACCCACCCATGTACAAGAAAACATATTTATGGCCATAGTTAGCTGTGGTTTCCTCTAGGCCCAGTGCCCCCAACATGGGAAACAAAACAATGGGAAGCAGCGCCGTGGCAGCTATCGGAAGCACCTCCAAAATCCACCAAACACCTATCCATAAGGTAACGGCCAAGATATCCCTTCCTTGGGAGGAGAGACCCTCCCCGCTAAAAAAGAAATGAATGAGAAGAAACAGAATCGGACCAAGTAAAAGGCCCATACGTTTATATGACATGTTTTTTGAATTGATTTGGTATGGTTATATAAAAAAGAGGCGTTGATCTATGATCGAACCGCCTCTTTTCGCAAAGATTACAAGATTTAATTCATATGTTCCTTGTCCATCCAGTACAACAGGTAAGGAATGTTATAGGCATGGGTCCATCCAAATACGCGAAGTCCTTGATTGGTTTCCCAATTGGTAAAGCTCTTTTTACTTTTTGGCAAATAGGAAATCTTGACCAGATCTTCGCTAAAAGCTTCCGCATTTTCATAGGACGCTGGTTCTTTGGGCAGTTCTCCGATCATTAGTACTTTGGCTCTCTCAAGAGCTTCATTCAGATACACTTTTTCCCCACTGAACTCATATCCTATCAACAATGGATATATGGTCGCCAAATATGATTCCATCTCATGGTTCAAGGGAGGCACATCCCTGACCCAGCGAGCATGTTTCAAAAGAGCTTGTCTCACGGTTTCATCACCGGTTATCTGTTGGTACTTATAAAGTCCTTGGGCAACATAGGTCTGACTATACCCATATCTATCCAAGAGTAGGTTTCCTCCCTGACGTTCCTGGAATTCCAACATTAACTTGACCCTATCGTCCAGTTCGTCCTTATACTTTTGGAGCTTGGTGGCATCGTACAGTTCAACAAGGTTTAAAACGGATAGATATAACCTTCTTCCCCTTAGATCATGCTCCCCCCATATTCTGTTGATATAAGTATCCCCAGTCATTCTGGCCACTTCGAGGGCCCTATGGTCGGCAGAAAGGTAATATGATGCAATCCAACCTTGTATCCATACATGGGCACTCAAAAGAGCATACCAGTGTTCATTGGCATGCCTTCTTCCTATGCCCAAATAGGGGGTGGACTTGGGTTCATCCTCATAGTTCCAGAAGTCTATGGCATCATTTATCTCCCCATAATAGGTTCTTTTTTTGGGCCAATGCACATTGTCCACATCCATGGTATGCCTACTCATGGCTTGGGCCAAATTATAATATTTGGAGTCTCCTGTCCGCATAAAGTTGGTCCAGAGCATGAAGTCCACTGTGGGTTCATTATTGGTCCATTGTACCCATTTTCCATTAAAGTAGTAACTTTTCCCATCCCCATAGTTGAAAATCCCATACCACGGCTCATGCTTTTGGTTATAGGCCCACCATTGGTATTTATATTGCAGGGCGTTCTCAAATTCCGGATGCTTGGATGAAAAAGGGGCCATATTACCGTATGCCTTGGATTGGGTATACCACTCAGGTGTGGCATGCGCCACTGGGTTTTCGATGATATAATCCATCTTTTTCCCTACTTTATCCATAGCATCGTTGTTGTGGAAGTAATAGACAAACTCTGTGGTCTTGGTAATCCCTTGGGCAAAATTGCCCAACATGCCCCCATCCGGTTCGGTATTATGTCTAGCAAAGTTCATGGGACCGTTTTCCTTGGGCCAAACACTGCCCAAAAGAGTTCCATTGGCAGGATCGACCTCAATCCCTTTGGGATATTCCTTCATAAAGTTTTTAATCCCAACGCCTACTCCTCGTTTTCCGTCGGTAACGTTGAGCCATCCTTTAGCCCTTTCCACTATTGCTTTACTTTCTTCCCCTTCTGAAACAGTGGCCCTAAATTCCAAAGCCGTATCGGGATTGTTCCCATCGTCCTCCTTTTTGAAACCGTTGAGGTACAAACTTCTTAAACTGGTGCTCTTTCTCCTTGCCGGGCCTTGTTGTAAAAGTTGAACTGGGGATTCCCCATTGGCAGCGATTTCCTCCAGAAAAGTATTGGCTTTGTCTTCTTTCCAGCTTCCTTCATATAGAGGCATTGAAACATTTACTTCATTATCCAGATGGTATTTAAGCTGAAGCCCACAGGCTGCAATTTGATCATTGGGCTGAGTCCAACCCATATCGTTCTCAGTGTTCTCCGTTACGATTATCTTATTTTGTGTGGCAATATTGGCATGTTCCCCTTCTTGTGGTTTATGTTTGTCCGGGATTCCTGTATAGGTCATGGTATGCAAAACTTTTATGTAGCTTTTTCCCGCATAGGCGTGCAACCAAATGGTAAAAGGGGACAGATTGTTATCCGATCTGCTATAGGTATAGGTTCCTTCTATCCGGAATATACTGTGCATCGGGCCAGATCCTTTCTCCCTGAACACCTCATTTATCACCGCTTTCGAAGTATCTATTCCGGCATCATCCAAAAGATCGAGAAAAGAACCCCTATTTTTTCCTGGTGAAGAAACAATGAGCTCCTCCTTATCAAACTTTCCATCTTTGTTGGAATCCAAAAACACTTCATCCAAAAAACCATTCCCTTTTTTATGTATGGAGAAGGACAAAGGCCCTGTATTCACCTCTATCCCACCTTGGGGCCGCATGTTGTTCATGGAAACAATCTTTTCTTTGGGAAGTATGGGTATTACAGAATCACCATATTCCAATATGTATTCTGAGTCTTTTTCGGAGAAAAAGAAAACCCATACCCATTTAACACTTTCGTCGGTTGGCCCCCAATTGCTCACTTCTGTGGTTTGACAAGGAATCTCAGTACCTCGGGATGTCAACAGACGTAGATGGTCCACCGAATGGAGTGTACCTTTTGGAAAAGGAATTCCAAGGGTTATTGGTGCACCTTCTTTATTGTTCTCTATGGTAATGTTGACCTGCTTGCCCTTTTCTGGGGTCCCACAGGATTTAAGCAAAAAACATGTAAGTAATATTAAAGCTAGTATTCTCATTTGTGCAATACGATTATACATTTTACAGACACAATGCAGCCGCGCCCAATATGGGAGCATCCATTAAGTCTGATGTTTCAATTTTTGTTTGTTCCAATTGTTTTTGATAAGCAAATGAAATTAAGGTTTCATGCATCGATTCTTTAAAAAACGCATATGCCTTGCTTATGGATCCGCCAAGGACTATGGCTTGGGGAGCATACATATAAAGAATGGCCTTGATGGCTTCTCCTAGATGAACTCCGTATTCCTTGTACGCCTGTAGAGCTAACTTATCTTTATCCATGGCCTTCCTGAATAAGGCTTTGGCCGACTCCCCGTATTTTTCATCAAAGAAAAAACTACCTGCATAATGCTCCATAATCCCATCCTTATAAGGAATCATACCTACTTCCCCCGCTCCGCACAGTACGCCATTGTATAGCTTTCCATCCACCAAAATGCCCATACCCAATCCTGTTCCCAATGAAAGCGCTACACAATTCGAATATCCCATGGCTTTCCCAAAATGCTTCTCGCCCAACGCGAAACAGTTGGCATCGTTGTTAATATGGACAGGCACATTGTACCGATCTTGAACTTTTCTTCTCAAAGGAACTTTTGTCCAAGATGGAATGTTTTGTACATCATATACCATTCCTGAATCTGGATCTACTACCGCGGGAACACCTATACCTATGGCTCGAATTGAATCAGTCATAAGCTCATCAATGGCCCCAAACACCTTATTGAGGGCAATTTCCTCTGAATCATCTCGATTTACTTCAATGAGATGGGTATCCACTATTCTGTTTCCCATCACCCTGCCCGATTTGATCTTAGTTCCACCTATATCAACCCCAAGAACCTCTGCTCCAATCCCTTTCACTGTTCCTTCTTTAAGCTTATCGTCTTATTATTTACCAAGGGTTTGGCCCAAAAGCCGATGGAAAGAATAAATGCCAAGGGCAGTATCAGAAAAAACATTCCAGATTTCAGGGTCAACATTTCACCCAGCCCCCCTACCATAAATGGAATGACCGCCCCACCTGCTATACCGGTACATAAAATTCCGGACAACGAACCATGGTGTTCCTTTACCGAGTTGAGCGCCAATGAAACTATAATGGAATACATTACCGAAATAAAGAATCCTACCATTGGAAAACCTATCAATGCCATTTGGGATGAGCCTGTCAAGGCCAAAATAAGACAGACTATGGTTATGGATGTTGCGAAAATCAACAGTTTCCGGCTATCCATAAACTTCAACAATAGAAGGCCCAGCAGACATCCTACCGTCAACATGGCCCAAAAATAGGATACAGTGTCAGCTCCTGTGGTTTGTGGGTCAAGTCCGTGGTATTCGGATAAGAATTGGGATATCCAATTTCCAACACCTTGTTCCGTACCCACATAACAAAACATCCCTATAAAATACAGTAAGGTCCATTTGTTTTTCAATAAATCCCAATAGGAGCTTTTGTCCCCTGCCCTTTCCTCCTCAGTCTTTTCAAACTTTGGATATTTGGTAAAAAAAACATAGAAAAACAACAAAAGGGATATTCCGGCAAACACAATATAGAGCGAGGCCCAAGGCAAATCCTCAGGCACCCATCCCCGCAACATGTCTGCAATCATATCGTTGGAAACCTCTTCCTTGTTCACCAAGTATTTATAGAGATAAGGACTTAAAAAAGACGCTGACCCAAACACCAATTGCGCCAGTACCGAGTTGAAGGCAAAATGTTCCTCACCTCCGGCCACGCGTAACATGGGATTAATAATGACCTGAAGGACCGCCATACAACAACCCAGTATAAATAGTGTAATACTGAACACGCTGTACTGTGGGGTAAGGGCAAAGCCCATAGAGGCAATGGCCATTACCAGAAAGGATACGGACAGTAAGGTCTTCTCACTAAACCTTTCGGAAAGGAACCCTGCAGGTATGGACATGATCCCATATGCGATAAAGAATGTAAATGGCAGTAGGCCTGTCAAAGTCAGACTTAGATCAAAACTACCCTTAACATCCACTATTATGGAGTTCAGTATGTTGGTGATGAAGGATATTACAAAGAATACGATCATTACCAACCCAATGATGTGAAAATATCTTTTGGTTGTGGCCTTGTTGTGCTCCATTTTTGGTTGGTTATTTTAATCTTGGGGTTCCAAATATTGGTCCACTCCTATTCTGTACCCAGCATGGGGAACAATTCCTTGATTTCTTCTTCGGTCGGTTGTTTTCCATACTCGCAAATCTCAAAGAACTCCACCTGCTTTACTTTGGAGACATCCACGTTGGGATACCACTTCTTTACGACTTCCAAAGTGCCGGCATCGGGTTTTCTGTTCATCCATCTGTCCTTCAGCCATGCCAGTCTTTCCTTTTCTCCTTTGGGAATGGTGGCAAGGTCCATTCCATTGGTCCATGGCAACCATTCGAACATTTGTGAATCGTGGGCCGCCAAACCTTTGACTTTGGTATCGATCACATCATCCACTATCACCGCAATGTCTTTTTGGAATGGGTATGGCTTTTTAAAGTGGTCGCTCATGTATAGAAAAACTGGATTCTTTTTAAGGGGTGGTGTGTCCGGAGCTACGTTGGGCACAATGTTCATGTAGGCTGCATCTTGTACAACGGAACCTGCATTTCTATGATCGGGATGATAATCATTGGGTCTCAACCCTAAAACGATATCAGCGTTCCAGCCACGTATTCTTCGGATTACCTCCAGTCGAACGTTCAAAGTGGGAAACAGCTCCCCATCATGGTTATCCAGAACTTCGTATTCCGCAATACCCAAAGCTTTGGCCGCATCCTTGGCCTCTTGTCTGCGCTTTTTGGCCAATGGCCCTCCTCCCATGCTTTGGTGGCCTGCGTCTCCGTTGGTCAACGCCAAAAATTTCACATTGTGGCCCATTTTTGCAAAGAGTGCTGCAGTACCCCCGAATTTTGAGTCACAGTCATCAGGGTGTGCCCCAATGGCTATAATATTGAGTACTTTTTTTTCTTGTGCCTGGATGGTTGCAAAGGCAAAGCAAAGGCAAATTGCCATCATTAATTTTCTCATCGTATAATCTATATTAGGTTCCTTAAAAATTTAATAATTGTGATTTTGGTCGATTCTTTTAAAGCAACTTTATGAAACGGACCCCTGTCCTTTTTGACAATGGCACCCATAGCATCATAAGTAGGGATTCATGGTCTTTTGGGGCGCTACCAATCAAACTAACTTAAATAATGAAAACACATTATAACGTAATCAAAGTCATTGCTTAGTTCTGTACAAAATTTGGGTTAATGTCCATCTCACGTTGTGGGATATAGAAAAACTCCCTTGTCCCGGTGATGAAGGGTTCAGCATCCTGGATTTTATCCACCATACCAAAGCGTTTTAAATCTGGCCATCTATGGTTCTCAAAAGCAAGCTCCACTCTTCTTTCCTGCAATAGTTTTTCTTCGAAGGTTCCTGGAGTGGAGGCATCAATATCGGGAAGATTTACCCTATTCCTAATCTCATTGATCAAATCATAGCTTTCGGGTGTTTCCCCCAATGCTTCGGCCAGCATAAGAAGTACATCTGCATATCTAAAAACCACAAAGTTGGTATCGGAATCGTTTTCAATTGCCAAATCAGATCGGTACTTTTTGATGTACCTAGCTTCTATGGTCTCTCCTTCCAAATCCACATAAGAATCCCCCATCGATATATCATACCGAAGGTCACCGTCCTCATATGCCTCCAACATGGAAACCGTAGGTCGGTTTCGCCCAAATCCTGAGCCTGTTTGCAAATCGGTACTGGGTGAAAAATCGTTGGTAAAAAGGCTTCCTTGTCCAATCCCCCCACTGATGTATTGCACCTCAAAAATGGATTCCGCATTGTTCTCATTGGCCACACCCCATAAATCGGCATAGTCTGGAAGCAGTTCATATCCATAATTGGCTATGATTCTCCGAAGTACCGTTTCAGCAGCAGAATCTTCACCCAAGGTCAGCAATACCTTGGCCAAAAGAGTAGCAGCCGCTCCCTTTGTTGCTTTTCCCACTTCACTGCCCGAGTAAGAAACCGGTAAGGCATCTTCGGCCGCGGTCAGGTCCGTGACCAATTGTCCCAAAATCGTGTTTTGGTCGACCTGTGTCAGCTCTTCCCCAGAGATATATGGTGTAAGCTGTAAAGGGATGTTTCCAAAACCGATGGCCATATGATAGTACACCAATGATCTAATGAACAGTGCTTCTCCTGTGACCCTGTTCTTTAGGGAGGCATCCATTTCCACATTAGGTATCCGTTCCAAAATCACGTTGCAATTGGCAATCACCTTGTACGATTCACTCCATGCGGAAGTAATCTGCTCGTTCAACGCATCTTCGGTAAAGGAATTGATTTCGGTGTATTGACGTGCCAACCCTGTGGCATCCGGACCTTGATCGGTATTATCGCTTCGCATCTCGAACATGGTCCAATACCCCCTTCCATAAATTCCTGTGCTTTGAAGCCCTGAATAACTTGCATTGATGGCCACTTCAAAATCATCCGCAGAATTATAGAAATCGGCTTCATTCCTATTGGATACTGGTGCAAGGTCGGTAAAGTCTTCACTACATCCGGCGAATAGAACCGTGCATAGTATTATATATAGAACTCGTTTCATGTTTTCCATTTTTTAGGTTAGAACTTTAAGTTTACTCCTAGGGTAAAGGATTTGGTCAATGGAAATGCTCCATAATCCTCGCCCGGGGTTAAACTGTTCGTGGTAATACTACTCACCTCTGGGTTGTAACCAAGGTAATCGGTAATCGTAAAAAGATTTGTTCCCGTAACATAGAACCTAAGTTTCTGGATGTTGCTTCCAAAAAGATTATTGGTTGGCAATGTATAACCCAAGGTCACATTCCTCAATCGGATATACGACCCATCCTCTACTTGGAAAGAAGACGGTCTGTTGTTATTTCCATGATTTCCAGATTCTCTGTCCGCCCGTGGAATCGACCCGTTCCCAGGGTCGGAAGGCGACCTCCATCGTTCATTGAAAATGGCATAGGAATTAAAATTGGCCTCCCCGTTCTTCATATGTCTTGAGGTAAGGTTCAAGATCTCATTCCCTTCGACTCCTTGGATCAAGAAGCTCAAATCTATGTTCTTGTACTTGAACCTATTGTTTACCCCCCAGGTAAAATCCGGAAAATAACTCCCGGTAACCGTTCTATCATCTGGAGTGATCTCTCCGTCCCCATCAATGTCCTTGAACTTGAAATCACCGACACCTGGATCAGGAGCCTGGGTATCCAGGGGAGCACTATCTATTTCTGCCTGTGATTGGTATATACCGTCCACTACATATCCGTAATAGCTTCCTATCGGGTCTCCTACCCTTGTTACGTGGCGTACACCGGCACTACCTGAAGAATAAATGGGTTCGTTTCCTTCATTGAGCGAAAGCACTTCATTCTTATTGGTTGAAAAATTGATATCCGTATTCCACGTAAAATCTCCTACAAAATTCTTGGTGCTCAACGCAATCTCAAATCCCCTGTTTTGTACTTCACCAAGATTTCTCAACGTAGTTTCAAACCCAGATACCGAGGAAATGGCAACATTCAACAACAAATCTCTGGTTTTTGTATCGTAGTAATCGGCCAAAAGAAAAACTCGATTGTTGAACAATCCCAGTTCAATACCTGCATCAATCTGTTCCGATTTCTCCCAAGTCAGATTGGGATTGGGAATGGTACTCTGGACCAAACCGTTGATTTCATTTCCTCCCAAGTTATAGTTTTGGGGGGATAATAGGCCAACGGCCCCATAATTGGGAATCTCAAAGTTACCCGTCTGCCCCCAACTCAATCTAAGTTTTAGCTCGGAAACGGTTTCTGACCCGACCAAGAACGATTCTTCGTTCAATCGCCATCCAACCGAGAAAGAAGGAAAATATCCCGTTTGGTTATTCTTTCCGAATCTGGATGATTTATCGGAACGAATCGTACCGGTAAACAAATACTTGTCCTTGTAACTGTAGTTGACCCTGAATAGAGAGGACAATAACGACCACTGTTCCTTTACAGAGGTGCCACCAAACACCTGTCCCCCACTGATGGTGGGAACCAAATCATCCGGATAGTTGTTGGCCAATACCTGTTTCAATGTCAAATTGTCCTTTTGGGCGGTATATCCCAAAACAGCATCCAAGTAATGGTCTCCAAATTCCTTTTTCCAATTGAGGGTATTCTCCCAAAGCCAATTGGTCTCTGTGGAAGATGATGCCTGTCCATACGGGTTACCATCCGCCGAATTTCTGTACAACAATGTGTTGGCACGGTAAAAATCCTGATTGTACAAATTAATGTATGCCCCTCCGAAGGTCTTAAAACTCAACTCCGGTAAAATATCGTAAGTCAATGCAAGGCTTCCCCTTGTCTGAAATTGGAATATTTGGTCATCCACGGCTTCGATGATTGCCAAAGGATTACTTGCCGTTGTGGTCCCACCTCCCAAATAGGATTGGTTGTTCAGTTGGTTTATGGTACCGTCAGGATTGTATGGACTCACTGTTGGAGAATGCACTATGGCTGAATAGACGATACCTGGAGGCGTGGCAAAATAAGGTGAAGATGCCGGTACCCGTTGGTTTTCGGTAACGGTCGGGGCCAATCTTACATCCAAGTTCAACTTTTTGGCAAGTTGGGAATTTAGGTTCAGCAGTACGGAGTACCGCTCAAACTTCGCCTTATCTATAACCCCGGTTTGGGAAAAATAGCCCGTGGATACATAAAAACTTGTCTTGTTCCTTACCGGTGATGCGTATGAAAAATTGTAACTCTGAACTATCCCGGTCTTAAAGATAAGGTCTTGCCAATCAGTATCCGTACCATCCCAGTTAACAAAGGATTCCGGTAGTTCGTAGTTGGCATTCCCTCTATCTCCGGGTCCTATGGGATCATTGATGGAAGCTCCATCAACAGAGGCCAGATAATTGTTGTTCCTGGCATCCGTAGTATAGTCTATCAATTCTTGGGCATTCATCAAATCCAACTTATTGGCAACGGACTGTATGCTCACATAAGAATCAAAAGAAAATACTCCTTCTTCAGAGTTGGACCCTTTCTTGGTGGTGATCAAAAGAACCCCATTACCTCCCCTAGATCCATAAATAGCTGCGGCACTTGCATCCTTGAGTACTTGAATGGATTCAATATCATTTGGATTTAGCGTAGCCAATGGATTAATGGTCGGGGGTTGGAACGTAGCCCTTCTATTGGCAACACCTCCCAACTGACTTGATGAGGTAAGGTTACGCGAAATAGGGATTCCGTCCACAACAAACAATGGGTCGTTTCCCGCAGAAATAGAACCTGAACCACGCACCCTAATGTTAGGGGCCGCTCCTGGTTCACCGGAGACTTCCTGTACCTGCACACCGGAAACTTGGCCGATCAGGGCACCTTCCGGGGTCAGTGCGGGAACCTCAACAATGGTTTCTGGGGTAATGGAGACTACAGAACCTGTCACCTTGGTTTTGGCCAATGTTCCATACCCCACTACCACAACTTCTTCAAGGGCAGCGGCATCCTGTTCCATGGAAACCGTGATGGAGGTCTGTCCTGCCACATTCACTTCTTTGGGTCTATACCCAATATAGGTTACTTGGATTTCGGTAACACCTGTTGGCAATGTAATGGTAAATTTCCCGTCAAAATCGGTAGTTGTACCCACTGTGGTCCCTTTGGCCACAATACTTGCCCCCGGCAAGGGCATACCTGCTTCGTCCAGAACCGTACCCGAAAGGTTGGACTGCGGCTTTGGTGCATCAATTCTTTTCTGGGGAACTAAATTGGGCAGTGGCCCCTTGTCTTTGTGCTTCACCACAATTTGCCTTGCGATCACCTCAAAGTACAGGTCCGTATCCTTGAAAAGTTCTTTCATGAAATCTTCAACACAAAGGTCTTTGCGGGATATGGATACCTTATGGTTCAGGTCAACATCGGAAGCTTCATAGAAAAACTTGTATCCGGTTGATTCTGTAATCATTTCAAATACATCCCCTAGCTTCGTATTCTCAAAGCTTATGGCAACAATATCCTCTTGCGTACATGATGCCGCTTTCAAATGGCCGAATATAAACAGTAAGAAAAAACAGCATAATATTCTTCTACCGACCTTTGGCGACAAAGCATGGATAGTTTTGGTTTTTTTCATAATTCTTTTAGTCTAGTTAGTTAAGTATTCGTTTTTTGGTCTACTGGTTCTTCAAATCATAAGCACTATTGTTTGTTAGGTTCTTTTATTGTTATTGTTTTTCCTTCTTTTTGATAGCTGAAGCGGGTATGGGTCTGAATTGTTTTCAAAACCCGGTCTATGTCCTCCACATCGAACATTCCCGTGAATCTTCGCTCACCCAATTCTTCAAATTGGTTTATAATCCGTATGTTATACTGACGCTCCAGCTTTTTTATAATGTTGGACATCGCCTCGTTTTCAAAGGTCAATATGCCTTTGGTCCACGACACATATGAAGAAACATCCACATCTTCCACAACAAAACCACTCTCCACATCAAGTAGCTTTGAAGCTTTTTGTGAGGGCTTTAGCATTTGTGGGGTTTTGGAGGTATTTACATCAACTTCCCCAACTCCTACCGAGCCTTCTACCAAAACCACTTCCGCCACTCCATCCTCTGTATAAGCGGATACATTGAACACTGTACCATACACTTGGGTATATATTGTATTGGTTTTGACAAAAAACGGTTGTTCCGGGTTCTTGGCCACTTCAAAAAAGGCTTCTCCCTGCAAATACACCTCTCTTTTGTCCTTCCCGGAAAAACTAGCCGGATAGCTCAATGTAGACCCCGAATTCAACATGACCACGGTACCATCTTGTAGGGTTACCGAGAGCTTTTTCCCATAAGGGATCTTCAGTACATTGTTTTTTTCCACTTTCTTCCCTTTGGTTCCATTCTTTTGGGTGAGTACTCCTTCTACCAAAGAAAAAACAGTATTTCCCTTTTTGCTTTTAATCGTTCCATTGGCACTTGGGTCTAGATTCAACACTTCACCATTCTCCAATTGCAACGTTATCATATTTAAGTCCACTCGAGGAGTCATATCCTCTTGCGGAGTACTGTATAGCAATGCAAACAAGGATGTGGATACAATTACCACTATGGCAGCCGCATATTTCCACATATCTCCGCGTACCAACAATGACCTTACCTTTTTGGAGTCATTCTCTTTTATGGTTTCCAAGAAATTTTTGAAGGCTTCCTCAGACTTCCAAGATCTGTTCTGATAATTTATCAGGAAATCTGCCTGAACATACTTTTTGAACACTTCTTGGTTGTTCCCCTTTTTTACCCACTCATACAACATTGACAATTCTTCTTGGGTAGCTTCCTGGTTGATGTATCTTGTAATAGTTCTTCTTATATCGAACTTGGTCATCGGTGAAAATTTATCTCTTTTATAAAACAGACGCAGTTTTTCAAAAAACCCTTACCTGAATTTATTTTTTTAACACAAAAATTATGGAGTATGCTTTTTTTGCCCTGAAACTTTAGAAGGAACAATTCAGGGAAAATGAACCTACAGAGAGGTTTTTAGAAGAAAATGGTCAGTTGGGCCCTAAGTCTTTTCAGTGCTTTGCCCATATGCACTTCAACAGTTTTGATGGATATATCAAGTCTCTCGGAGATCTCTTGGTATTTAAGGCCTTCCTTTTTACTCATTATAAAGACCCGCTTACACTGTTCGGGGAGGTTTTCTATTTCGGTCTCCACTCTTTTCAATCGTTCCTCAAAAAGTGAAGCATCGGTATCTGCAACTTCCAGATACGCTTCTTGTTTGAGACTCTCCAACAACTCAAATTCCTTTTTCTTTTTCCGTTTTGAGTCTATAAAGAGGTGGTAGGCTATTTTGAAGATGTAATGCTTTAGTTTGTTTTCTTGGACAACCAACCGTTCCCTGTTGTCCCATAACCTAATAAAAGTTTGTTGGGCTATATCTTCGGCGACCCTTGTACTGCCAGAGACCACCGTCATGTAATTGCACAGTTCTCTATGGTATATCCCAAAAAGGTATCCATAGGCTTCTTGGCAGCCTTCTTTCAGCTGCTCAACAAGAAGATGTTCATCACTGTATTTTTTTTGGTCCATATATTTTCGTCTTGGTCATTCAGCGCGCGACCATTGGGAATACTTCCATTGTATCACCAATACCTGTCTCACGCTCTTAACGTAGCGGTAGTTCAAGCAAAGTGGCATGAACTACCTTTATCTCAAACGAAAAAGTGCCGTTACATAAAAATCCCCCAATACAATCTTGGGCTATTTTTAATAAAGGGAAGCTGTATAAGCTCCTTATTTCAATTCTTTGATCTGAAGTGACCAATAGAATAAATACCAAAAAACGTTAACAAATTATAAAAAAATCTTTAAATGATTTGTTTTTTAAAAAAATATGAAGAGGAGCTTTGATTCCCCTATTACCCATTTCACCAATTAGCTTACTGTAACCCTATACCGAAAGCATTGGAATTGTAGATGAACTAAATCCTACTATTGTGTTTGGATGTACAACTCCGGAATAAGATTGATCATGGCTTACACACATCGGTTTCCTAAAGGGAGTTCAGCTTGATTTTTAACACGACCTATATCGTCATGTGTGCAAGTTATGAGATAGGGACGAAGCAATTACGGCCGTGTCTTCTAAAGAGGTTTGGGATATGGCAACCCCAATGGTTATAAAATATCAATAAAAAGGCTATATATCAACCTTAAAGTTAAAACCAAGGATTCCAAAAGCAATGGAGACCATGACCGATAGTGCAACGATTATCCATCTTCCAATAATCGAGCATATTCCGGATATAAGTTCGACAACACCTACCATGGACATTATAAATTCATTGGTCAGCAGCCCATGGCAAGCGAACACAAATTCTTTGATCATCACTTGGTTGTGCGGAAGAAGTTCAAAAAACATATCCAACCCGAATAGGATTAAGGTAACCCCCAATCCTATTCGAACCTTTTAATATATTCTTCTGGACGTTCCTTTTATTTCTTGGTCAAATGATATCCAGCCGATTCAACGGCAGAAGTGATTTCCTCTTCCGTGGCACTTGTGGTCTGTACGATCAACAATTTGTCTTGGGAAGCAAAGTCTACAGACCAATCGGTCACGCCATCCACCTTATCCAAAAATGGTTTTACGGTATTGGCACACCCACTGCACTTAATATTTGATTTGAATTGTAATGTACTCATGTTCATCGATTTTAAATTAGAAAATTACTATAGTTTAATCGTTTTAAGCCTCAAACTGTTCAATACGACCGATACACTGCTAAAGGCCATAGCGGCACCAGCTATCATCGGGTCCAACAAAAATCCATTGATTGGATACAGCAGCCCTGCAGCTATAGGAATTCCAATGATATTGTATATAAAGGCCCAAAAAAGATTTTGTCTTATACCTATAACGGTCTTATGGGAGAGCTTCAGCGCTTTGGGAATCGCATTTAAATCAGAGGTGATCAGGGTCATTTTCGCGACATCCATGGCTATGTCGGACCCTTTGCCCATGGCGATGCTGACATCTGCTTGGGCAAGTGCCTGCGAATCATTGATACCATCGCCCACCATGGCGACCACCTTTCCACTTTCTTGAAGCCTTTTTACAAAATCAGCTTTCTCTGATGGGAGTACTTCGGCTTCATAGCTTTTGATACCCACCTGTTGTGATACGGCTTCGGCGGTCATCTTGTTATCACCGGTCATCATGTAAACTTCCATACCATTCCCCTGCATTTCCCGTATGGCTTCCTTTGAGGACTTTTTTATGCTATCCATAATGGCCAAAATCGCCTTTACCTTGCCTCCACCGCCAAAGTATATGACCGTTTTGGCCTCCTGCTCTAACCCTTCGACCATGTGCCCCAGGTTGTCATCCATGGCGATTCCTTTTTCGACCATCAACTTATGATTGCCCACAAGGTATTGGGTTCCATCCAATGCCTCAGCTCGAACACCTTTTCCTGTAATACTATTGAAGTTCAAAATTTCGACCGGATTTACCTTTCTATTTTTTAAAAAGGAGACCACGGCTTCAGCCAAGGGATGTTCGGACTGTCCTTCCATGGCATATAAAATTTGCTCCAGGCCCCTGTGATCGGTCACATGGTCCGCAAAGACCATATCGGTCACCATTGGCTTTCCTTCTGTTATGGTTCCCGTTTTATCCAGGACAATGGCATTTACTTTGTAACCCAACTCCAAACTTTCCGCATCTTTGATGAGGATATTGTGTTCGGCCCCCTTGCCGATTCCCACCATGATGGCCGTGGGGGTTGCCAAACCCAGCGCACAGGGACAAGCTATTACCAATACGGCAACTGCGGTCAACAGTGCATGGGTAAAAGCGTCCTCACCCCCCAGGAACATCCAGGTGATAAATGTCACCAGTGAAATCGTCATTACCACGGGAACAAAAATACCGGCAATCCTGTCCACCAATTTTTGTACGGGCGCCTTGCTCCCCTGTGCTTCCTGCACCATCTTGATGATCTGGGACAAAAGGGTCTCCCCTCCCACCCGGTCAGCTACAAACTGAAAGCTTCCTTTTTGGTTTACGGTACCGGCAAAAACTTTTTCATCCTTTGTCTTTTCTACAGGGACGGGTTCGCCCGTGATCATACTTTCATCAACATAGGAACTTCCTTTGGACACCGTTCCATCCACAGGGATTTTCTCTCCCGGTCTAACCAAAATCGTTTGACCTACCTTGACCGAAGAAATAGGGATTTCCCCTTCCTCCCCATCTGCTATCACCTTTAAGGTCTTGGGCTGCAACCCTATCAATTTCTTTATGGCGGAGGATGTATTTGATT
>NZ_JAFLNL010000015.1 GCF_017313785.1 Flagellimonas aurea | reverse complement strand
TAATGCAGTAAGTGGAACTGTTGATTTAAGGTTAGAACTCTATCTGTTCCAACAATATTATTTCTATCGGCTAAGTAACGATTCCGTTTCCTTTCCGCTCCAAAATTTTGTCTTCCGTTTGGGCTGTGCTCAAATATTGTTTAATCTAAAATTTCATTAACATGGAAACAAAAGCAAAACAGAACGGTACAGTAAAAAGACAGACTGCAACCGTTAAAAAGGAAGTACAGAACAAGTTGACCAATGAGGCCATTGGAAAAACAGTAGCACCTGAAAAGAAAGTAACGGTTGAAAAGCCCGTTATCAACTTGGATGACCGCATCCAAAAGTTCGAGAAGCTCAGGGGATTGGCCACGCAACGTGAACGGTTAACGGAAACGTTGAACGAGCTGACCAAGTTCAATTACAACCAGGACGGTTCGAGTTCGTTCCATATCCGGGATTCCAGGCACTTGGAGTTCAAGACTACCAACTCCAACCTGATAAAGTTGGTCACTACGCACTTACAGTCCACTTTGGAACAGCGTAAGGCCGAAATTGAACAGGAGATTGTACAATTCGAGCTTTAATCTTAAAAGTCATCCAATGTGAAAGCCTGCTCCAAAAAGAGCAGGTTTTTCTTTTTATTCATACCAACAGATTATAATCGGAAAGTCAAAGCTTCGGTTTTCTTTACAGGATTTTCGGCAAAGCCTACTTGGGTCTTTGCTCGATAATCCCTAAAAACCTAGCTCCGCCTTGTACATTTTAAGGGGTTTATAATGGATAAAGCCTTTACCGTTTTTCGGGGCATCGAAAAACGGGCACAGTATAACCAATTCTAGATTAAACCCGATCGCTCATTTCGCTTAACTGCCGGTACGCTCAAATCACGAACGGCTTTAAAAGAATTGCTAATACTCCTATGGAACTTGTCAAGACCATGGCTGGTTTCAGTGAAAAATAAGGTTTCTACTTCCTTGAATCCGCCGAAAAGGCGGATTGCTACGTCGCAGATACTCCTGATTTATTCCCCGAAAGTCTTGACAAAACCCACTTTATCCATTGGTGCCATGCACGCAAGAAATCAAACAAACACCCCTTAAAATTCAATTGAAATGAAATCCAAAGGGGATTTATTAACCCCGTCTGCCGAAACAAGGCAGGCCTTTAAAACAATTCATTATGAGCAGTATTAAAAATCATGTACAGCTGATTGGGAACGTTGGACAGGAACCAACCATTACGAACCTTGAAAGCGGCAAAAAAGTAGCCCGTTTCTCATTGGCGACCAATGAGAACTACAAAGACGGAAAGGGCGAGAAACAGACCGATACCAATTGGCATACCGTCGTCGCTTGGGGCAAGGTTGCCGACATCATCGAAAAATATGTTGAAAAAGGCAAGGAAATCGGTGTGGTGGGCAAGTTAAAGACACGCACCTACACTATGGACGATGGCAACCAACGCTATGTTACCGAAGTGGTAGCCGATGAAATCCTATTGATGGGCAATAAGTAAAATGACAAAGAGGGTGTTCCCTTGGAAAGTAGCACCCTCTTTTTCATCACCCTTAACGATTAAATCAAAGACAATGAAGAACAAAGTTAACGAAATCAAGATAAGCTACAAGGAATATGTTTCTTCCCCCGCATGGCAAAAAATCCAAAACTCCCATGATGCGGCGGAACTCCTTTTCGACCTTTGGAACAAGGATTCCATAGAGGTACATGAGGCGTTCAAGGTGGCCCTGCTCAACAATGCCAATAAGGTAAAGGGCATTTATCAACTCTCCCAGGGAGGGATTACCGGAACCATTGTGGATATACGGTTGTTAATGGCCGTAGTACTGAAAAGTCTTACTGTCGCCATAATTCTTTGCCACAACCATCCATCCGGGCAGTTAAAGGTATCCAAATCGGATATCGACCTGACGGAGAAAATCAAAAAGGCTGCCCAGTATTTCGATATACGGGTACTCGACCATTTGATATTGACCCCTAACGGGGAATACTACAGCTTTGCGGACAATGGACTCCTTTAAAACCGTTCGGCCATGATAGAACTAAGCTATAACAATCTGGACGAGGAGACCCAAAACTACCTCCGTTCCCTTTCCAAAAGGGATGTGATAAGGCGTTTTGGCGGACAACTTTGGGAATATGCCCTAAAGTACCGATTGGACTATGATGAACTCATCGAAGAGGAAACCATACGGAATCTGTACAATTACAGGTATATTTTCAAAATCTGACATACCAAACAGCACCAAACAGGCCCATTTATTATGATGGGCTTTTTTTATGTGCAACCAGTTGAAAACCGTATCTTTAAAGCGTTGGACAGCAACATTTTTTTGGTCATTAACAATTCCGATTATCGGGCGATTTGACTTTCCTTGAATGACCAAATCCATAGAGATGTAACATAAAAGGCAACTGACTTTTTAGTCAGGTTGTTCGGAAAATTTTGGTCCCTGCGGGACGAAATTTGGAGAAGCAAGAGGGTAACACGCAGAGCGGTGTTACGGTTATTTGATTATTTGTAAGATTCTGAAATACAAGTATTTAAAATCCTGTAAATGATTGATTGCTAAGGGCTTTTACAGTAAATGCGGTCAGACAACCCATAAACAGGGAATTTTTTACAGTAAAAATGGAAGATGCATACCAAAAATATCGTTTTTCCGCTATCAGTATCAAAAAGGAAGTAGCGGCACGCTTTCGGGCATTTTCCCGTTTGGTGTCGGATTCCCATACCCGTACCTTGGAGGCCGTCATGGACTTTTTTGAACGGAACGACCTTTCGCCCAACGATGACCTGGGCATCAATAACAACCGTACCAACAAACGTATCAATGCCGTCATTGCCATTCTGAAGAACATCGAAAAGCAACAGACCCTGCCCACCAAGGTGATGTTGGACACCTTGTTCCAAGAAATGTCCCAAGTGGAAAATCAAGAAGCGGAAGAAAGCTTTGATTTCGGAACACCTGAACCTTTTAGCAGGGACAGGGAACTGGAGCATTACCAAAACCGCTATGAGGAAATGCGGCAACAGCTCGGTCAGTATAAAAACCGAGTGCAGAATGTAATGGAACAATTGACCTATGTAAAGGGAACATTCGGCAAAGGGCATTTTAAACTGGATATGGGGAAGGATGAATTTGAAAAACTTAAAAAAGAACTATAGGATGTACATCACCATCACAGCACAAAAAACTGATGGCAACTATGCCCAAAGCGCCGCAGACTTCGTTTCCTATCTCGAAAAGGAAAACGAGGGCAAGACCGTTGAAGAACAGGAGCATTTTTTCAATCAATATGGGGAGGAAATATCCGCGGAAGAGGTCATTAGGGAAATCGACGGGAACACGGCCAAGCTTAAAAAGACCGAACCCAAGTTCTATTCCATTACCCTCAACCCAAGTGCCTGGGAACTGAAAGCCATACAGGATTCACCAGAAGCCCTCAAACGCTATACAAGGGAAGCCATGAAGGAGTACGCCAAAGCTTTTAACCGGGAAATTGATGGAAAGCCAATAAACGTTAACGATATTAAGTACTATGCCAAGGTGGAGCGGCAGCGCACGTTCAAAGGGACGGACAAGGAAATCCGGGAGAACCAACCCTATGCGACACGAATATTGGAACTACGGAAAGATATTCGTAGCATCGAGGCAGGACAACAATCGGGCAATATCCGAAAACTGAAAAAGGAAATCCAAAAATTGGAGGCAACGGCCCCGTACCAATTGAACGGCAAACGTATCGTTCGGGGCATGGCAAAACCGGGACCGCAGAGTCATGTGCATATCATCGTCAGCCGTAAGGATGCAAGCAACCGTTTCAGCCTTTCCCCAGGGAGCAAGCACAAAGCTTCGGAAACGGTCATGCACGGTAAGTCCGTAAAACGGGGTTTTGATAGGGATACTTTCATTAAAAACTCGGAAAAGACCTTTGATACCTTATTCAAATACCGGCGCAACTACGTGGAGACCTATACCGCCCGTAAGACTTTTTTAAAAGACCCAAAACTGTATTTCTCCATGATTACCAAATTGCCGACCAATGAAAAGGCAGTGGCCTTTAAATTGCTTCAAAAATCCGGGGTGAATACCGCATTATTGAGCATCCCTACGAACAAGCTCCAGCTCACCATAAAGGCCATCAACCAACTGAAAAAGGGAATCGGTAAGGCCATAGAATCAGGCTCCATCGGGATATGAACTGGCAATGGGAACATATCGCCCTTTATATTGTCGTGCCAGTTCTGTTCGGGTGCACGGTACTTTATGCACTGTTCTTTGCGGATGAAAAGAAGCCAAAGGATAAAAAGTACCGGGTACGTTTCAAGCTGAAAAACGGTAGGTTCAAAATCGATAATATCCGCCGGGGAGCTTCCATCATCGGTTCGGCGGGAAGTGGAAAAACTAAAAGTGTCATCTATAATTTTTTACAGCATTTCAGCAATCATGGTTTTTGTGGGGTCATCCATGATTATAAGGATTTTGAACTCACCGAAATCGCCTATCCGCTGTTCCGAGAGAAAAATATAAAATTCTATACCATTGCCTTTGACCAAATCCATTATCGGGTCAATCCCATTGCTCCAAAGTATTTGCCGAACGAGGAAAGTGTCAATGAAGTATCTCGGGTACTGATGGAAAACCTATTGGAACAGAACCTTTCCGAAAACAGCGGAAGCAACAAGTTTTTTTCCGATGCCGTGGAAGGATTGTTGAGCGGTATGATTTGGAAGATGAAAACAGCATACCCTGATTTTTGTACCCTGCCCCACATCATCGCCCTGTTCCAATCGCTCAATACCAAAAAGTTGGTCGCTTTCCTGAAATCGGATTTGACCTCCCAAAGTATGGCCAGTGCCTTTATCAATGGTATCGAATCGGAAAAACAGACCGCTGGGGTAAAAAGTACCTTGGCCAATGCCTTTAAAAAAATCAGTTCGCAAAAACTGTTCTATGTACTATCCAAAGATGAAGTGTCTTTGGACATCAACAATCCCAAAAATCCAGCGGTCATTTCCTTGGTCAACCATCCAAAATACGATGCGGTCTATTCGCCCGTAATCGCACTGATATTGCATACCATCATCAAACAGATGAGTGTGCGAGATAGGGATTCTTCCTTTTTGTTGATGGAAGAAGCCCCTACCTTAAAATTGCCCAATATGCACCGTATCCCTGCAACGTTACGCAGCTATGATATCTGTACGGTCTATGTGATGCAGGACAAAATCCAGAATGATTTGCTTTATGGTGAAAAGGCCAGCAAGGTCATTTTGAGCAATCTATCCTATCAGTTCTTTGGAAAGGTGAACGACCCTGATACGGCCAAATACTATGAACGCTTTTTTGAGATTATCAAAACGCCGACCAAGAGCATCAGTAAAAGTAGTGGGTTGAGTTTTGAGAGCCGTATCACCAAAGGAGAAAGGGAAGTATCCAAACGACGGGCGGATGTTTTCTTTAGATTGAAACAGGGGGAGTTCATTGCCTTTGCAGATGGTAAAGACAAAAAATTGAAATTTACTCTTCAACATACTCAAAAGAAATTACCTCAAATAAACACGGAAGCCTCAGAAACTGAAATCATCCTACAATTTGAGAAAAAGTATAGGCAAGTTGCTGAAATAATAAGTACCAAACAATCTTAATAGCTTTTGTTTTGTTTGATTTTCATAATTTTGTAAAATGAAAACTAAAGAAACTTTAAAGGATTTTTATAAGATACATAATCATGACTTTTCAAAGGTTGGGCAGTTCAATGTTTTTGAAAGAGGAGGCTTTGCTTGCAGTACAACATCGTTGCTGCCCAACAGAAGAGACTTTTATAAAATATCCCTAATAATCAAAGGCAGCGGTGTAATGGGCGTGGCAGATCAAGCCATAGACATTAATGGCAACGCCTTGCTTTTTATGAATCCATTGGTTCCTTTTTCATGGGAAGCCAATAGCGATGAACAAACCGGATATTTTTGTTTGTTTACGGAGGAGTTTGTAAACCAAAGCCTTAAAAATGAAAGTCTTTCAAAATCGCCATTGTTCAAGGCAGGAGGCGACCATATCTTTTTCCCAGATTCAACAAGTATGGATTTACTTGCCAATGTGTTCAAGAATATGTTGAAAGAAATGCAGTCTGGGTATGCAAATAAATATGAATTATTAAGGAGTTATATCCAGATAATAATGCACGAGGCAATGAAAATACAGCCAGCAGAGGCCTATTACAAGCCTGCCAATGCTGCCGAACGAATAACAGGACTGTTCTTTGAGTTACTCGAAAGACAATACCCGATAGACGCACCTAGTCAAATTATTGTATTGAAAAATGCCAATGAATTTGCGACTCAGCTAAATATCCATACCAACCATTTAAACAGGGCCCTTAAAGAGACAACAGGAAAAACCACTACTGAATTAATAGCAGAAAGAATGCTAAAAGAAGCTAAGGCCCTGTTGCAGTTCAGTAATTGGGATATTGCGGAAATAGCTTATTGTTTGGGATTTGAACATGCACCCAATTTTAATGTTTTTTTCAAAAGACAGACTGCGCAATCTCCTTTACAATATCGGAAGGAGATAGTTTCTGTTTAATAATTATTTGTTTGATTTAAATAATTTTTAAAAAATTACCATATCTAATTTTGCTTCATAAAATTTTAATTTATGAAAGCAATACAATTAGATAATTATGGTATAGATAATTTAAAACTAACAGATATACCGACACCTAATATTGGTGAGAATGATGTACTGGTCAAAACTACAGCCGCTTCGTTACAGTATCTTGACCTTATCCTAACAGAAAACACTGCTGGATTTACCATTCCCCTTCCGTTCGTTCCAGTTTCTGAAGGAGTGGGCAGGGTGGAACAAGTAGGCAAAAATGTTACCCGTTGGAAAAAAGGTGACCGTGTCATCATCCCATTCATTACGAGATGGGAAGCTGGACAAATTACCCCATATCATAATGCTTTAAGGACAGGCATGCAGACATCAGGAACATTGGTCGAATTTACCGTTCAACCAGAAAACACTTTAGTTCGCACGCCTACAAATCTCACGGATGAAGAAGCAGCCGCTTTGTCGGTAGCCGGTCTTACAGCCTGGGCAAGTTTGGTGTCGCAAGCCAATATCAAAGCAGGACAAGCCCTTTTGGTTCAGGGAAGTGGAGGCGTTTCCTTATTTGCCTTACAGATTGCCAAAGCTTTTGGATTAAAGGTGATTGCGACTACCGGAAGCAAAGAAAAGGAACGAATGCTCAAAGCCTTGGGAGCGGATGAAGTCATCAACTACAAAGATTTTCCCCAATGGAGTGATGAAGTAAAACGCCTGAACCACGGCATTGGCGTGGATGCGACATTGGATGTAGGTGGAAATGAAACAATTCAGCAAAGTATACTTTCCGTGAAAGAACACGGTTATGTAGGCCTTATTGGCTTTCTATCGGGAAGCCAACTGACGTTTGACATTGTTCCACTTATCATGAATTATATCCGTTTGCAAGGGTATTCCGTAGGAAGCGCACAAGAGCTTAACGAGCTAGTAAATGCCGTTGAAAAGAACAACATAAAACCCGTAATAGATAGTGTCTTCCCAATAGAGCAAACACAGGCAGCCTTTATGAAGCTCAAATCAGGAAAAGCATTCGGGAAAATTGTAATCAAACTATAAAACGAATAAAAATAAACAGATGAAATACAGAAAATTAGGAAATACGGAAGAAGCGCTATCTGCTTTAGGATTGGGATGTATGGGAATGAGTTTTGCTTATGGACCTACCGACGATACAGAAAGTATGGCCACTTTGCACAAAGCTCTGGACTTGGGGGTTAATTTTTGGGATACCGCCGATATGTATGCCAATGGAGCTAATGAAAAATTGATTTCAAAAGTACTGACACCTAATCGGGATAAAGTTTTTATTGCAACCAAATTTGGATTTCGCTTTAAGGACGGTATTGCGGGGGTTAGTGGTACACCAACCACTTATTTTGATGGCTCTCCTAAATATGTAAAGGAAGCCGTGGAACAGAGCCTTAAACGCTTAAAAATCGAGGCAATAGACTTATACTATGCCCATCGTATCGACCCGAATATTCCTGTAGAAGATATGGTAGGGGCTATGGCCGATTTAGTGGCTGAGGGCAAGGTTCGGTACTTGGGCTTAAGCGAAGCTTCAGCAAACTCTATAAGAAAAGCACATGCAGTACATCCTATTGCTGCCTTACAGAGCGAATACTCTTTATTGACAAGAGATGTGGAGGGAGAAATTCTAAACACGACAAGAGAACTTGGTATATCACTTGTTCCTTATTCACCTTTGGCAAGGGGCTTGGTTACCAACACCCAAAAAGTCGAAGCATTTGAAAATGGCGATTTCAGAAAAACTCTGCCCCGTTATCAAAAAGAATATGCCGAAAACAATAATCGACTCGTTACCGAATTTGCACAAATTGCTATGGAAAAAGAATGCACTCCTGCCCAATTGGCCTTAGCCTGGGTTTTGGCACAAGGCAGAGATATTATCCCGATTCCAGGGACAAAAAAAAGGAAATACCTTGAAGAAAATGCGTTGGCAGTAGCTATTGACCTCACTACTGATGAACTTCAGGCAATAGATGCGATTGTATCCAAATACCCTAATATAGGAGCAAGATATAGTGAAGGAGCGCTGAAACTGGTCAACAATTAATCGAATTGCTACTTTTTAAAAACTAGAATTCATATGAAAATAAAAAGCAAAAACAGCATCATCCTTTTGATAATCCTTTTTGGATTTAAAATATACTCACAGCAAGTTACCAATGGATTTTCGATGCCAGAAAGTGTAGTATCCAATGGCAGTCGCTTTTTCGTATCCAACCAAGGACAGGATTTTATGAATAAAGACGGCGACGGATTTATTAGTGAAGTTTCAGCTGACGGAAGATTGATTGACCTTAAATTTCTTCCCAAAGATGGAGTGTTGAATGCCCCCAAAGGAATGGCCATTGCTAAGAATATTCTTTATGTGGCCGACCTTGATAGAATTGTGGGCTTTGACCTGAAAAATGGAAAGACAGTATTCGAGCTGAAAATAGATGGCGCACAATTGCTCAACGATATATGTTTAATGAATGAAGACTTTATTGGAGTCACAGAAACCGTTTCCGGCACCATATACAACATAGGTCTAAAACAAAAATCTGTTGAAATTGTTGGTCATATACCTACTGTAAATGGTATTGCCTATAATAAAGTCACAGAACAGCTTGTGGTATGCACTAATGGAGTTAATTACGGGGAGGGGGCTATATACCTTTACTCTAAATCAGAAAACAATTTCTATAGACTACCAAATATTACAAATGGCTTTTATGATG
Source organism: Flagellimonas aurea (assembly GCF_017313785.1). Taxonomy (GTDB): domain Bacteria; phylum Bacteroidota; class Bacteroidia; order Flavobacteriales; family Flavobacteriaceae; genus Flagellimonas; species Flagellimonas aurea. The sequence goes on along the minus strand of NZ_JAFLNL010000015.1, from coordinate 55,629 downwards.
GTATAGAATGGGTAGATGACAGCCATTTATTGATTTCCGATTGGATAACCTTTCCAACCAATGGAAAAGGGAAACTATGGGTTTACGATTTGGACGCCAAGACCTCTAAATTTTATTTCGTAGAAGAAAGTGTAGCAGATATCTATTTCGACCATGTCACATCTAAGGTTTACATGCCCCAAATGTTGCACAACCGCTTATTGGTTTCTCCATTATCACAAATTGAAAACGAAAAAAAATCCAATACACTGTACAACTATGGGGTCATAGATGGATTCATAGGTGGGCTTTATGAGGGCTCCCTTCCCATAAAATCATTATATCTGAATGGAGATTTTGGTCTGGGAGCTCCCGATATGCTCGACGGGGAACTGACAATGCTTGACGGACAAGCATATCAAACCAATTCTACAGGTGAAACCAAGAAACTGCCCAATGACCATAAAACATCTTTTGCCTCCGTCACTTTCTTTGCCCCAGAAAATATTTTGGTTCAAGATGGGCAACAGGATAAAGCTGCAACGTTGGATTATATAGTAAGTAGGCTATCAAATAAAAATGGAATGTATGCCATACAAATATCAGGTTCTTTTAAATACATAAAAACAAGGGCATTCCCTCCAGTGGACAAAAAGCCTCATCCAAAACTATCTGATATATTGGACAGACAGGAGTTTTTCGAATACCGCGATATTGATGGAACATTGGTAGGTTTTTTACTGCCCGATTACCTGAACGGAATCAATGCTTCCGGTTTCCATTTTCATTTTCTTTCCGAGGACAGAAAATCCGGAGGACATATTTTGGAGTTCATCGGACAAAATTTAAAAATCGAAATAGACGAATTACAGGATTTTAAGCTCGATGTTCCCTTCGATGCCAATTTCAAGAATTACAATTTCAGCAAAAAGGACAATGAAGCTCTAGAGAAGGTAGAAAAAGGTAAGGAATAGGTAGGACGAAATCATGATAATCAATCCTCAAAGCCACTTTTATAGAGGTGCAATTTTTCTTTTTAAGTAAGAAGCCAAATAATTAGGTCGTTAGTTTTATAATAGCTTATATTTGTGACTGAACGGTCAGTCATATGAATAATAAAGAAAAAATAATCCAAGCAGCTTTAGAACTTTTTGCAAGTAATGGGTACGCCGAAACTTCAATAGATAAAATAGCGAAACGAGCAAATGTATCTAAGGGGCTAACGTACACTCATTTTAAAAACAAGGAAGACCTATTGGTGGTTACCATTGAGAATACAATTACCAAAATGACCTCCAAACTATTGGAAAGAGAGGATATAGACTTCCGTTTTTTCTTTAAAATGTATTTTAAAAGCCTCATTAAAAACACCCAAATAATCAGGCTTTGCGTCCTTTTGGTAGCACATCCGCAAACACCTTCAAAGATAAGTGCGCTACTAGATAAACAGAAGCATGAATTGTTGGAACTGTTTTCGGGTTTGTTGCAAAATAAATTTAAGGAGAATGCCAAAATTGAGGCAGAAATTTTATTGGCCACCATAGATGGTATTACCCTGGAATATGTAACGAATCCAAATCCAAAAAATCTAAAGAAAGTACTCCAATATTTAATCGAAAAATACGCATAATGAATGCTACCATAAAAGTAATACTAACAGCACTATTATTATTCATAGTTGCACATCCGTATTTTCAGGAAGGAGAAATTTCTGGAGGTTTAAATGAATTAAAGTATTTGGGTACAATTCCGAGTATTTTATTGGTTATGGCTTTTTTCGTAGCCATTGCATTTTATTGTAGGTCTTTACAAAATGTATTGAGAAAAGTAAAGCCTGAGAACAGAACCAGAAAACCTAACAGTGTTTGGTTTATGTATTTAATACCATTCAATTTTATAGAAGATTTCTTCATTGTAATTGATGTCGCCCATTCATTAAAAAATGAAATGCAAACCAATAAGAATCTGATACGGTTCGGTGATTTTGGTTTAACATTAGGTATAGGGTGGTCAGTTGCCCAATTATTCTCATTTATCCCAAATATTACGGGACAAATATCTGGAGTCATAGGATTGGTTTTATGGATAATCCATTGGGTTGTAATCCATAGAATAAGCAAAGAACTAATACCTGAGCGTAAAACAAATTAATTATGGAAAAATACATTGATGCAACCGAAAATGCAGGCAAAGAATTCTATATGAACTTCATTGGAAAAGGAAAGATTGTAATGCTCAATCTATTAAAGTTCAAACCAAAAGCGGACTATACTGATTTTGAATCTTTGAAACCTAAAGATGAGATTTCAGGGGAAGAGGCTTATAAAATATACATGGGCAATACAATTGAAGAACTGAATAAAAAGAATAGTCGCATACTATTTTACGGGAAGAGTAAGAGCTTCCTAATTGGACCTGAATTCGAAAAATGGGATGCTGTTTTGTTGGTTGAACATCAATCCGTTGAGACTTTTATGGAGTTCTCTAAAAGCGAAGCATATTTTGACAATGTTGGCCATAGAGCTGCCGCATTGGAAGATTCAAGGTTATTACCAAGTAATGAAATAAGCACCCCTTAAAAAAATAGATTAATCATGAACATCTCCAAAAATTGGTTTCTCGATGAATTCAAACAAATAGGTAAAGACTATGCAGACCAATCTGAGGTTGATGTATATGAATCAAGTCATGCCCAATTTCGTGATATATACCAGGAAAGTATTGATTTATTGAAAACCTTAAACCCTTCACAAGAGGATAAATTAATAGACTTTGGATGTGGAACAGGCATATTCGCCATTGAAAGTGCCAAGGTCTGCAATAAGGTTTATGCAGTTGACATATCTACAGAAATGTTGCATTATGCACAGAAAAAGGCAACGCAAATAGATATCCATAACATCGAATTTTGTCACTCGGGATTTCTCAATTTCGAAATTGAAGATAACTCGGTAAACTACATAACGACCACTTTTTCATTCCATCACTTACCGGATTATTGGAAAGGGATAGCCCTTAACAGAATGTATAATATGTTGAAGCCAAGAGGCATCTTATACATTAAAGATGTTGTTATTTCAGAAAAAAATTCTTTAGTGAACATTCAAAATTTTATTGATGCTCAAACGGAGATGGGAGGTGATTTTTTAAAAGAAGATGCCGAAATCCATTTCAAAGAAGAGTTTTCAACTTATGATTGGATTCTGGAGGGATTAGTGAGTCGTTCCGGTTTTAAAATCACATCCAAAAAAGTAGAATTAGGATTAATTGCAGCGTATATCTGCATAAAAGAATAAGAGCATGAATAAAGAGTTTGCCCTTAAATTTTCTAGGGAATGGGTTGAATCATGGAATTCGCATGATATAGACTTAATATTAAGTCATTATACCGAAGATTTTGAAATAGAGTCGCCTTTGGCAAAGCAACGATTTCCCAAAAGTGATGGCTTAATTAAAGGCAAAGAAGCCGTAAAAGAATATTGGACTTGGGGTTTGGAGTTGAATCCGGATTTGGAGTTTGAAATTATCGATGTGCTATGTGGAGTAACCACAATATCAATATACTACTTAAGCAAAAGCAGTAATGTGAATGTGGTTGAAATGATGACGTTCAATGAAGACTCAAAAGTTATTAAAGCAACCGTAAATTATTCCTAATTCCAATGATTTATCTAACACAATTAATTTTCGTTAAAGAAGGTAAGGAAGCTGTTTTTCATCAATTTGAAGAAATAGCAATTCCTATAATGGCTGATTATAATGGCAAAGTGGTGTACCGGATAAGACCAGGTAAAGAATCATTCGTCTCTTATGAAGAAGAACAGCCCTATGAAATACATTTTATTTCTTTTGAATTAGAACAAGATTTTAAGAACTTCCTAAAAGACCCACGGAGGGAAGAATTTATGTATTTGAAAGAAGAAGCTATCAAATCGACTTTTTTAGTAAAAGGAACCAAAATTTAAGTACATTTTTTGAAATGTATAGAGAATAAAAGTAAGGTCATCCAAAGAAGATCAAGATTTAATGGACAAACTAAATTCGAACAGAAGTTTACTTATTCAAACAATGACAATTTCACTGATCACTGTATAAATAGCTGTTGTTAGCTTTGATAGTTCAGAATTGGATATAATATAAGGAGGCATGACATAAACTAATTTTCCAAAAGGTCGAATCCAGACCCTTTCTTGAACAAATCGTTTTTGTATTTGGGCCATATCAACAGGTTGATGTAGTTCAACTACGCCAATTGCCCCTAAAACCCTCACATCTTTCACTGGCTCTAATTCGAGACAGGTAGAAAGTTGCAAGTCAAGTTGTTCCTGTATTTGAAAAACTTTTTCTTTCCAGTTGGAGGACATAAGCAAGTCGATACTGTCGTTAGCTACAGCACAGGCCAGTGGGTTTGCCATAAATGTTGGGCCATGCATAAAAACTCCGGGTTCGCCCTGCGATATGGTATTGGATACTTTTTTTGTGGTCAAGGTAGCGGCAAAGCTTAGATAGCCACCGGTTATTGCTTTGCCTAAACATAAAATGTCTGGAGATACATTGGCGTGATCACAGGCAAAAAGTTTACCTGTTCTTCCGAAGCCAGTGGCTATTTCATCACAAATCAATAAGACGTTATATTTTATACAAGCTTTTTTTATGGCTCTTAGGTAGTTGGGAGAATAAAACCACATTCCTCCGGCTCCCTGCACTATTGGTTCCAAAACAACGGCGGCCAATGTGTCAGAGTGTCTTTCAATAATATTTATGAGTGGTACGGCATCTTTTTCATTCCACTTTTCCCCAAATCTAACTTTAGGTTGTTCAGCAAAGTAGTGTATAGGTAGATTCCCATGAAACATTTTATGCATACCTGTTACAGGGTCGGAAACGGACATGGCATTCCAGGTATCCCCGTGGTAACCTGATTTAATGGTCGCAAATTGATTCTTGGTTGGTTGCTTAAGGGCATGCCAATATTGTAATGCCATTTTTAGGGCAACTTCAACTGATACTGACCCTGAATCACAAAAGAATACTTTTTCCAATCCTTTTGGGGTTAAATCAATCAGTTTTTTTGCCAATAGTACGGCAGGCTCATGTGTCAAACCACCGAACATCACATGGGCCATTTTTTTTAGTTGAGCAGAAATTGCAGCGTTTAGTTTAGGATGATTGTATCCATGGATTACCGCCCACCACGATGACATTCCATCAATCAATTCCTTTCCATCAAGCAACGTTATCGTACAGCCATTAGCATCCTTAACAGGGTAAACCTGTATAGGGTTATCCATCGAAGAGTAGGGATGCCAAATGTGTTCTTTGTCGTATTCAAGTATACTGTTAATGTTCATTTTGACTAAGCTTTTACTATATGTATGGATAGTGAACTGATTTATAGGAGATGCCTAAATAAGTATTAATTATGTGAGGTTCAGTATAGTCCAAAACCGCAATCAATTGATGAAACCAGAATTTTATGTTCGTACTTTTTTATTCCATCAAAAACTTTAATTCCTCGCAAGTTTTGCTGGGTACAAATTCAACCAATGCGTAATCTGCCAATTTATTTTTTTTGAACGGATCATTTTCGATAATTCTTTCCAATTCGGATTTTGACTTAATATTGCATAAGATTATTCCACCTGTTCTAGGAACCTTCCTCCCTGAAGCTAGGAAATGTTTCAGTTCATATTGTTCATTTAGGAATTCAATATGCTCGTCAAGAAACTGATCAATTTTTTTTACCTCAGCTTTATATGTCAAATTAATAATGAACATTTAAACTACTTTTTAAAGCCTAGTTTTTGAAAACCCTTGGTCCATTGGAATAGCATTTGGACCTTTATCTATTGTCCCCATTTCAATACGTTGAGATAGCTTGTGATTTGCAACTTGCTTACCCCTTCAATACTGTTGATTTTATCTACTGTTTTTAATAAGTGGTTATTATTCTTGCACATGACATTGAGCTCTATATTGTATTTGCCAGATGTTTGTGCAAGGAAGCTCAATTCGGTAATCTCTTTTAGCTTTTCAAGGGCTTTTCCCGTTTTGTCGGCAGGTTTGACGGCAATCATAATCCGGGAATAAGAGTGTAACCCCATTTTTTCAGGCTCTGCGCGACCGATTATTCTAAGGACATTTTCCTCAAGAAGTTTATTGTATCTGTTCCTAATGGTACTTACGGCTACATTAAGTTCATCGGCAATTTCGGTAAAGGATTTGCGTCCGTCTTTTTGCAAGTGCTTTATTATTGAAAAGTCCAAGTCATCCAGTTGAATTTCTTCGCTCATTTTTCTTCGGTATTTATTCATCAAATATAGTTTAATAGGAATACATAAGGGTTTCTTTAAACGCTCAATCGATCAAGTGCAGCGTTGGAGGGTATAAGTCTCCCATAAGCCTATAATCATCCACAATGCTTAATACTCTTATTTGTTCCAGGTCTCTAAAATATTGCAAAAAATATCATTTATCAACATTTAAATGCAAAAAATATTATTTTAGTTTGGTCAAATGATAAAATTTAGTTTTATTTGAGAAATAATTGCAAAATTTATTAACTAACTAGTATGATTATGAGAACTCAAATTAAAAAACTAAAATTTCTTATGGTATCCGTAATTGTGTTATCAGGGTACGTTTCTTACGGGCAAGAAGACGAAGCGTCGAAGGCGGAGGAGCCAAAACCTTATGAGGGTTTACAATTAAAAGTAAATGACAATTGGAAGGTCAAGTTTTCGGGACAAGTAAACGCATATTATGTGCTTACATCACAAAAAGAGGATGCTGAATTTGGTGTAGAAAAAGAAACCTTTCACTCTATCAGAAATGGGATCAATCAAGCCACTGTGTCCATTACGCCACAATATACTTCTGAAAGCGGTTTAACGGTTACAAGTAATTTTGAATTGGCCTTTGGGCTATCAAATAGCGGTGTGGATGCCTCTTTACCACAGTCAAGAGGGTTTGGCTTTGCATCTGTCGAAGTAAGGCAAGCTTATATTAACGTGGCGACACCGAAAAGCGGAAGCTTTTTTATAGGAAGAGGTTTTGGGATGTTTGCTTTAGATGCCATTATCTATGACCAAAGTATTTTGGGGATAGGTGCCAATTATTCATTTAACACTCCAAGAAATACTACTCTCGCAGGTGTGGGGTATGGCTATATTTTTGTGGATAAGATAGCCCAATTAAATTATACTACCCCAGCTTTTTTTAACAAGACATCAACCCTGTCTTTAGGGATTTATGATCCTTTTTCAAGTTTTGATATCTATGGAGCCTTTGGAGACCCTTTTGGATTTACAAACAATCCGTCAAATGTGGGAGTCCACGGTAAGTTTGCGTTCAACAAGCCGTTCAAGGATGGTGGTTTTTATTTCAGTAGCGCTTTCATTTCACAAGAAATCGCGGATAATGGAACCAATGCCGATTTAAACGCTTTTGGTATAGATGCATTTATGAAATTAAACTTGAAGGGCCTTACCTTGTCCGGTTATTACTACACGACCGACGGAATGGGTGATGCCGGACTTATGTTCGGTCCTGCAATAGCTGTAGGGTCTGAAGTAGAAAAGGTCAAGTCGGACGGGTTTTATGCCCAAGCTACCTATGCAATTCCAAAGTCACCTGTGACTTTAGGTGTTAATTATGGATCTAGTAGGGTGAAGGATCAGATTAATGGAAATTCCCTTGAATATAGTGATAGTGCAGATAGGTTGACCAATAGTATTTCCTATGCGGTTACTTCCAATCTAGTGTTGAAATCTGAATTCACTATCCAAAGCAGGCATCGAGTATTTGCCCCTAAGGCAAATGTTTTCTCGTTGGGAGGCTACTTCGCATTTTAAATTTAAACTAATAAACAAAAGGATATGAGCAAGATAGAGATTACGGCGCCAATGCCAGGTGTTTTTTATACGAAGTCCTCGCCGGACAGTGAAGTTTACAAAAAGCCAGGGGACCCTGTGAGGAAAGACGACATCATTTGTCTTATTGAGGTAATGAAGACCTATAACCAAATAGTATCTGAACATGTGGGCACTTTTGTCAGCTATGAAGTGGAAAATGAGGAGTTAGTCATGGTAGGTCAGGTACTGGCAATAATTGAAGTTGATTGATTATGAAGATTAAGTCGATATTAATAGCGAATCGTGGGGAAATAGCAGTTCGGATTATCCGGGCGGCCAAGTCATTGGGTTTGAAGACCGTTCAGGTCTACAGTGATGCCGATGCCGATTCGATGGCCGTTAAGATGGCCGATGAAGCAATCAATATTGGTTCTCCAATGGCATCCAAATCCTATTTGAACATCAATTTATTGGTAGAAACCGCTAAAAGGGCAAAAGTCGATGCCATACACCCTGGATATGGTTTTCTTTCTGAAAACGCAGATTTTGCCGATGCCACTAGGGAAGCCGGAATCATTTTTATTGGACCAAGAGGTGCCACCATCAGAAAATTGGGCGATAAAGTGGCGGCCAGACAATTGGCCAAAGAGGCGGGTGTACCTACCGTGCCCGGTAGTGATGGGAGGTTGGAAGACCTTGACGAAGCCATAAAAGTAGCAAAGGATATAGGGTACCCCTTAATGGTTAAAGCCTTGGCAGGCGGAGGTGGAAAGGGAATTCGAATTGTCAACAACGAAGAAGAACTCAAGACTATGTACTCAGTGGCCTTTAATGAGGCTAAGGCAATTTTTGGAGATGGAGGATTATATATTGAAAAGTACATTCAAAAAGCCCGCCACATTGAAGTACAGATTTTGGGGGATGGAGAGAACTTTATTCATTGCTATGAACGAGAGTGCTCCATTCAAAGACGTAGGCAGAAAATATGGGAAGAGGCACCGGCCATAGGGATTCCTGAAGATGTACTTGATAAAATGCATAAAAGCTCCGTGGAGCTTATCAAGAAGGTAAGCTATCGTGGGGCGGGTACTGTTGAATATGTTTATGACAACGATACACAAGAGTTCTATTTTATTGAAACCAATACTAGGATTCAAGTGGAGCATCCAGTTACAGGCATGATTACCGGAATCGACCTAGTGGCCGAGATGATTAAAATAGCAGGAGGAATGCCTTTGGAAATAAAACAGGAAGATGTAAAAGTCAAAGGACATGCCATAGAGTGTAGAATCAATGCAGAAGACACCACCAAGAATTTCATGCCTTGTCCGGGGAAAATTGAGAAGCTGTCAATACCTGAAGGAGCTGGGATTCGGTTCGATACATTTATTTATGAGGGCTATACTATTCCTATGTACTACGATTCATTGATCGGGAAATTGATTGTCCTTGGGGATAACAGGGAAGATGCTTTAAAAAGGTTGAGAGAGGTATTGAGAAACATATCCATTGAAGGAATCGAAACCACGATTCCATTGCATGCACAACTTGCGGAAAATGAAGATGTCATTAAGGGGTCGGTGGATACGCAATTTTTAATGAAAATGCTTGATAGCAAAGATTAATTATAACTAAAACCAAATAAAATGAAAACACATATTTCAAAAAGCTTATTAATGCTAACACTACTTTTGAGCGCTTTTTCGTGTAAAGAGAAACCCAAAAGTCAAGAAACAAAAGAAACAAGTTCCGAAACTGAAGAAGTGGCGAAGCCAAGTTCTTATGCCGCTAGTGAGGTGACCCCTGCATTCTCAGCAGATGGAACCAATAAGGATGTTACCTATACAACGTTGGACAAGGCGACAAAACCATGGAAAATCTGCGTGTCTTTCCCTCATATGAAGGATGCTTATTGGTTGGGCGTAAATTACGGGGTAAGCGACCAGGCCAAAAAAATGGGAGTGCAGATGAATCTAGTGGAAGCTGGAGGCTATACCAATCTTAACCGACAGATTTCGCAAATCGAAGACTGTGTCGCCAGTGGTGCCGACGCGGTTGTTATTGGTGCCATCTCTGGAGACGGGTTGAATAATATTATAAAAGAAATATCGGATAAGGGCATCCCAGTTATCGATTTGGTCAATGGGGTCACTTCCTCTGATATTAAGGCAAAGTCCCTAGTTTCTTTTTATACCATGGGATATGAAACAGGAGCATTCTTGGCAAAGAAACATCCGTCAGGATCCGAAGCTGTAAAAGTAGGTTGGTTTCCCGGACCTGCAGGTGCGGCATGGGTAGAAGCGGCCCACCGTGGTTTTATGGATGCCGTTAACGGATCTGCACTTGAAATATTAGAACCAAAATTCGGTGATACGGGAAAAGAAGTACAGTTGAAATTGGTGGAAGATGTACTACAGAGTAACCCGGATGTAAAATATATAGCTGGAACCGCAGTGACCGCAGAGGCGGCCCAAGGACTTATAAGGGAACAGAATCTTGTGGGCAAAGTCAACCTACTTGCCTTTTATATGACACCAGGGGTGTATACCGGTATTGAACGTGGATTCATCATGGCCGCTCCGGCTGGTGGTATGGTGCTTCAAGGAAGGTTTGCCATAGATCAGGCAGTAAGGATATTGGAAGGCAAACCTTATATAAAACATGTGGGGCCTAAAATCGTAGTGGTCAATAAGGATAATATTAATGATATTCCTAGGGCCGATATTCTCCCTCCTGTTAATTATAAACCGGAATTCAATATTAACTAAAACCTGAAAAAATAAAATGACAACTGGAACAGTACATACAAAGCCCTTGGTGGTCATGGAGGGTATTTCTAAAAATTTCCATGGTTTCTATGCTCTAAAAAATGTGGATTTTAATCTATCAGAGGGCGAGGTTCATGTATTGTTTGGTGAAAATGGTGCCGGTAAGTCTACCTTGATGGCCATTTTAGCAGGGGTCCATAGACCGACTACCGGTACCATTAAAGTTTCTGAACAAGAAGTTGCATTTCATTCTGTACATGATTCCAAACATAGTGGTATTGGAACCGTCTTTCAGGAATTCTCATTGGTTCCTACCTTAACGGTTGCCGAAAATATATTTCTTGGGGATGAACCCTTAAAAAATGGTTTTTTGGATAAGACCAGATGTTTAAAGGAGGCAGAAGGATATTTCAAAAGACTTGATTTTGATATCGATATCAGAAAAAAGGTTTCAGAGCTGTCTAGGGCCGAACAACAGATGGTAGAGATTGTCAAGGCCATCAAAGCGGATGCCAAAGTGTTGATACTTGATGAACCCACAGCTTCTCTAACGGACAAGGAGGTCGCCAAGCTATTTGAGTTTGTACATGGTGCTAAGAAAAAGGGCGTAGGTATTATATACATTTCACATCGAATTCAAGAATTCAGGGAAATTGCAGACCGTATAACGGTATTACGTGATGGGGAGTTGATAGGCACCTTTAATTTAAATGAAGTTTCTGATGAGGATTTGATAGAATCAATGGCGGGTAGAGCCATTGCAGAAATTTATCCTCCCATAATAAAGCAGGAAACGAATACACCATTACTGCTTTTGAAGGAATTTCAAGCCGAGGGTTTGCAGCCCATAACCTTGGAGGTCAAATCTGGGGAAGTATTGGGGATTGCCGGATTGGTGGGTAGTGGTAAGTCCAGATTGTGGAGAAGTATTATGGGGCTCTATCCTGCCACAAGTGGAACTGTGTTAAAGGACGAAACCGACCTATTCAGGAAAGCTACAAAAGTATTGGTCAAGAATGGCATCTTTTACCTGCCCCCGGATCGGAAGGAAGAGGGGCTGCAATTGTTGGCCAAAACCGAGAACAATATTAAGACCAATGTATTGTTCAGAAAAGACATACTTTCAAAATTTGGATTGGTAAACACTGCTAGGCAGCAATCCATAACGAAACAGGCTTCCCAAAAATCAGATTTAAAATCAAGGTATCTGAAACAATCTGCAGCCGACCTTTCTGGAGGCAACCAACAGAAAATATTGTTTGCAAAGGGATTGGTTTCGCAATACGACATCTACATTCTTGATGAACCATCGGTAGGTGTCGATGTCGGAACCCGATCGGGAATCTACCTTCTTATCAAGGAATTGACAGAAGCAGGCAAGGCCGTTGTTGTTATCTCTTCAGATCTTCCAGAGGTAATCAATCTTTCCCACAGGGTCTTAGTCTTTTCAAAAGGACATATCACAGCGGAACTTGAAGGAGATCAAATTACAGAAAACAACATTCTGAGCAACTTTTTTTAATACGATTATAATGACAGAACAAATACATACAATGGATGAGGCAGAAGGGACGGGAAAGTCAAAATTGACGATGGTCCGAAACTTTTTGATTAGAGCTTTTAATGATTATGGGGTGTTGCCATTCTTCTTGGTAATCGCCATAATTATTTTCTCCAGTTTTTCATCCAAATTTTTGACACTGGAGAATATGACCAATGTGGCACGTCAATCAGTATATCTGACCTTGGTGTCCCTTGGGCAAATGATGGTATTGATAACCGGGGGATTTGACCTTTCAGTGGGTACCAGTATTGCATTGACATCGGTAATTTCCTCAACGGCAATGGTTGCCCTGGCCAGTGCATTTCCTGATATGGTATGGCTTATAATCATTGTTGGTATTCTCTGTAGTATCATCACCGCTTTGGTTATAGGGGCATTGAATGGAGTAGGGGTATCAAGATTCGGAGTGTCCCCGTTCATTATGACTTTGGGGGTACAATCCATAGGGGCTGGTTTTGCTTTATTTATTACGGGCGGAGTGCCGGTATCAGGCCTTATCCCGGAATTTGGAAATATTTTCGGATTTGGTAAACTTTTAGGTATTCCTATTCCAGTGTTATTGGCCATCCTATCGATTATCGGTATGTGGATATTGATGAACAGAACAAGAATAGGTAATTATATCTATGCCGTAGGAGGTAATATCAAGGCAGCAAACCTTTCGGGTATAGATACCAAAAGAATCCTTTTGTTTACCTACATCATGTGTGCCTTGTTGGCATCGCTTGCGGGCTTTTTATTAACAGCCAGAGTAGAATCAGGAGAAACAAATTTAGGAGCGAATATTGCCTTGGAATCCATAGCGGCATGTGTTATAGCTGGGGTTTCATTAAGAGGAGGTATAGGTAAAGTCGAGAACGTGGTCCTAGGTGCGTTTTTCATCATTATGGTACAAAATGGAATGAACCTATTGCAGGTGGGATCTTATGTACAGATGATATCCCTTGGAGCATTATTGATTCTTGCCATCATTTTTGACAGATACAGGTTTAGGTTTAATCGAACATAAAACATAAAAAAAAGAATGACAAATTTAGAATTACAGAAAAGGAAAGAAAAAGCCATAGCCAGAGGTCAAGGAAATTTAAACCCCATTTTTATTGACCATGCAAAGAATGCCGAGCTTTGGGACGTAGAAGGAAAACGGTATATCGATTTTGGAGCTGGTATTGCTGTGGTGAATACAGGCCATGTTAACAATAGAATCACTAAATCGGCCACCGATCAATTGGGGAAATTTGTACATGCCGGTTTCATGATCACGCCTTATGAAGCCGGGGTGGAGCTAGCGGAAAAGCTCAATGAACTGGTGCCTATTGAAGATGCGAAAACCATGATTGTCAGTACAGGTGCCGAAGCTGTGGAGAATGCCATTAAGATTGCCAAGGCCTATACAAAAAGATCCGGTGTTATCGCTTTCCATGGAGGGTTTCACGGACGTACACATATGGGACTCGGGCTTACCGGAAAGATTTCTCCCTACAAGAAAGGTTTTGGTCCTTTTCCAAACAATATTTTCCATGTCCCTTTCCCGATTCCTTATTACAACATTACGATAGAGGATTCCTTTAGGGCCATGAAGAATCTCTTTACCAGTACTATTTCTCCGGATGATGTGGCTGCTATTATCTTGGAACCAGTACAGGGAGAAGGAGGGTTCAACATTGCTCCCCCAGAGTTTTTGTCAAAGCTAAGAGAGCTTTGTACGGCACACGGTATATTGCTTATCTGTGATGAAATACAAACAGGGTTTGCGCGTACAGGTACATTCTTCGCAACTGAACAGTACGGAATAGAGCCTGATTTAATGACGTTGGCCAAAGGACTGGCCGGCGGTTTTCCCTTATCCGCAGTCGTGGGCAAACGAGAAATCATGGATGCTTCTGAAAATTTGGGAGGAACCTTTGCGGGATCTCCCGTAGCATGTGCCGCGGCTCTGGAGGTCATAGATATCATTAAATCCGAAAATCTTTGCGACCGGGCCAATGAAATTGGTAAAATTGTTACACAACGACTATTGGATTTGCAAAATGAGCATTCAGATGTTATTGGAAATGTTAGGAATAAAGGAGCCATGATTGCCGTAGAGTTTGTGAAAAATGGAGATCCGGATACCCCGAATCCCGAATTAGCAAAAGCTATTGTGAAAAAAGCTTCGGAAAATGGCCTTATCATCCTCATGTGTGGCATCAGGGGAAATGCAATTCGAATATTAACGCCGCTAACAATTGATAATCAAATACTTGACGAAGGATTGCGTATTTTAGAAGAATCAATTGTCGGACTATTAAAAACTAAAGAATATGAAAAAAGTTATGGACATTAATTGTGATATGGGCGAAGCCTTTGGTCATTGGAAGGTCTCTGATGTGGATGATGAACAAATAATGCCCTATATCAGTTCGGCCAATGTGGCAACGGGGTTCCATGCAGGTGATCCCAACCACATGGATAGACTGGCGCAACTGGCACTCAAATATGGGGTAAAAGTAGGGGCGCATCCCGGATACAGGGATTTACAAGGTTTTGGTCGTAGAAAGATCAATGCTTCCGTGAAGGAACTTGTCAATGATATGATTTATCAAATTGGTGCCATGCGGGAATTTTGTAGCCTTTACGGCATGCCGCTTAACCATGTTAAGCCCCATGGGGCTCTTTATATGGAGATGGCCGTTAATAAGGAACTTGCTATTGCATTTATAGATGCTATGCAGAAAATTGGTAAGGATATTCCTGTTTACTGTATGGGCAATTCTGAAACTTATAAGGTTGCTCTTGAAAAAGGCCAACCCGTTGTAAGGGAGTTTTATGCCGACCGGGATTATGGAGACAATGGCTCGATAGTATTTACTAGGCATGTAGATAAAATTGATGCCGAAGCCATTAAGGATAAAGTATTGTTGGCCTGTCTCGAAAACAAGGTTAAAACGGTGACAGGTAACATTATCCCTATCGAATTTGAATCGATTTGCTTCCATTCCGATACCCCTGGTAGTTTGGATATCGCTTCCAAACTTAAAGAAGGCTTTCGAGACAAAAACATCACGTTATCAGCGTATAATCATTAAAATGCAAAAGATGGAAACAAGATATACATTCGGTGGTGATGAACACTTATTTGTGGAATGCAGCGAAGAGATGTCGTTGGAAGCGTTCTTTAAAAGCCTTTCATTGACCGAAGCCATTAAAAAAGCCGGGATTAAGGGCATTACCGAAATATGTCCGGCGAATGCCTCATTTCAGTTAAGGTTTGACCCCGATATCATTAAACCAAATGATTTGTTGCAATCCGTTCAGATTATTGAAAAGGCCGGTAAAAAGATTAAAAGATCCATTAAAACTAGAATTATCGAATTCCCGGTTTTGTATAACGATCCATGGACCCATGAAACCTTGATGCGGTTTAGGGACCGTCACCAAATGCCAGACGGAACGGATTTGGATTATGCGGCTGAAATCAATAACCACGAGTCGGTTGAAGGCTTCATAAAGGCTCATTCCGAAAGTCCTTGGTTTGTTACCATGGTAGGTTTTGTGGCGGGTTTACCCTTTATGTACCAAATGGTGGACCGGGATCGTCAGATTCAAGTGCCAAAATATTTAAGACCGCGAACCGATACACCTAAATTGACCTTAGGGCATGGTGGATGTTTTGCTTGTATTTATTCCGTAAAAGGAGCAGGGGGTTATCAAATGTTCGGAATCACGCCCATGCCAATATATGATCCTACCCAGTCCGTTGAACATTTAAAGGACTTCATGGTATTCTTCCGTCCCGGTGATATAGTGAAGTTCAGACCTATCGATATGTCGGAATACGAAGAAATTGTGCAGGAAATTGAAATGAATCAATATAGACCGGTAATTAAAGAGGTTCAATTTGATTTGGATCAATATAATGAGAATACAAAAAAATATAATAATGAACTTGTTAAGGCCTTGAAAGATGATAGAGATAATTAAACACGGGCTGCTTACAAGCATACAGGATCTTGGAAGACCTGGATATTTTCATCTTGGTATTCCGCTTTCAGGAGCGATGGATCGGTTTGCCATGCGTGTTGCTAACTTATTGGTTGGCAATAGTGAGGACTTGGCCGGACTTGAAGCAGTCTTTATGGGACCCCAGATTAAGTTTGAAAAAGATGCCCTAGTAGCTGTTACAGGAGCAGAGATCAGCGTAAAAATAGACGATGAGGAATATCCGACCTGGACCACCTTAAAAGTGAAGTCAGGACAGGTTCTATCCTTTGGACCTCTCAAGTCCGGTGCCCGAATGTATATTGCCATTTCGGGGGGAATAGATGTTCCCATGGCACTTGGAAGCCGATCAACTTACTTGGTAGGGGCTTTAGGTGGTGTGAATGGTAAAGCGATAGCCAAAGGAGACCGTTTACCTCTCGGTAAAAATCACGGTAAAGTAAAGGAAGGTACTACATTGTCCGATACGCTTAAACCTATTTCTTCTAAACAGGCAGAACTACGTGTTTTACCCGGTCTCTATTGGCATCGTATAAGTCCACCGTCACAAAAAACATTTTTTGATGACGAGTGGAAGGTTGCCTTGGAAATTGACAGGATGGGATATCGCTTCAAAGGAGGGACCAAGTTGGAATTTGTAGACAGAGAGCCGCCATTTGGAGCAGGTTCAGACCCTTCCAATATTGTGGACAGTTGTTATTCCTATGGTTCCATTCAAGTGCCTGGGGGTGTAGAGCCCATTATCTTGCATCGGGATGCAGTTTCCGGAGGTGGCTACTTTACTTTGGGAGCGGTTATCTCGGCAGATATGGACATCATTGGGCAATTACAGCCCAACACCCCTACTTTTTTTAAGAAAGTTGATATGAACGAGGCATTGCAAGCCAGGTTGGAACGAGTCAATTTATTGGAAAAAGTTAGGACCCATATCAATGAACAGGGTTAAATAATCTTTTCGGTTTATTTTAAGTTTAGTTAGTTGGCTAGCGGTGCTCCTGAGTTTACTTAGGGGCGCCGACTTAGCATTTTTTAGGGGTAATAAAAAGTAGAAAAAAAATCAAAAATGGATATTTCTCATTTATTAAAAAATAAAGCATTTATAAACGGTGAATGGGTTTTGGCCGATGACAAGAATAATTTTGAGGTTCAAAACCCCTTTGATGATACAATTATAGGGTCGGTTCCCGATTTGGGAGTTGAAGAAACCAAAAGAGCTGTACAAGCTGCGAAAGTTGCATTGAAATCCTGGAGTAAAAAGACTGCATTGGAGAGATCTAATATCTTGAGAAAATGGTTTGAGCTTCAAATACAGCATAAAGATGAATTGGCTTATCTGTTGACCTTGGAGCAGGGAAAACCTTTACAGGAGGCCAAAGGGGAAATAACCTATGGCGCCTCTTTTATCGAGTGGTTCGCAGAAGAGGCCAAAAGAATCTATGGAGATGTCATTCCCTCTCCCTTTGAGGACAGAAGGATTGTGGCTATAAAGCAACCTGTAGGTGTAGTGGCGGCCATTACACCATGGAACTTTCCGAATGCCATGATAACAAGAAAAGTAGGGCCTGCATTGGCAGCAGGGTGTACAGTTGTGGTAAAACCTGCGGAAAGTACACCATTTTCTGCTTTGGCCTTAGCTGCTCTTGCTGAAAGAGCAGGTATTCCAAAAGGAGTTTTCAATATCATTACGACCAACCGACCTATAGAAGTAGGTCGTGAGCTGACCACAAATCCAATTGTTCGAAAAATATCCTTTACCGGGTCTACTCCTGTTGGTAAGATATTATTGAAACAGTCTGCCGATACAGTCAAAAAAGTATCCATGGAACTAGGGGGAAATGCACCTTTTATCGTTTTTGACGATGCGGATGTAGATGCCGCTGTAGATGGTGCCATTGCTTCAAAATATCGGAATGCCGGACAAACCTGTGTCTGTACCAATCGCATATTCGTGCAGGAGCAGGTGTATGATGAGTTTTCTGAAAAACTGTCCCAAGCAGTAAAAAAGATGAAAGTTGGCAATGGTTTGGATGAAGGTGTGGAAATAGGTCCTTTAATCAATCGTAAGGCAGTAGCTTCTGTAAATGAATTGGTCCAAGATGCAACCTCCAAAGGTGCCAAAATTATGACTGGGGGGAATATGACCAATGAAAAGGGCAATTTTTATCCGCCAACGGTGCTTTGTGAAGTAAACCAGGAGATGAAAATATTCCACACAGAAATCTTTGGTGCCGTGGCTACTATAATCAAGTTTTCTACGGAAGAAGATGCAATCCGCATGGCAAATGATACCTCGTTTGGTTTGGCTTCTTATTTCTACACAAATGACCATGCCAGGGTATGGAGAGTTTCTGAAGCATTGGAGTATGGAATGGTCGGGGTCAATACAGGATTGATCTCTACAACAGTGGCCCCTTTTGGGGGAATAAAGGAGAGTGGAAACGGTCGTGAAGGTTCCAAATATGGGATTGACGATTATTTGGAGATCAAATACATGTGTATTGGGGGTATCACCGACTAAATGTGTAAAAAAGTATTCGTAACAGATTATAAAATCATTTGATAATGACACTAAAACAAAAAAATATAAAACAAGCTTTTGAACACCAGGGAATAATCTATCAAAATGCTCAATACCAATTGTCTTCTGTTGATTTAAGGGAAGTTATTCTTGAAGAAGAACTTGGTAAAGAGACTTCTTTAGGGGCGTTGGCCATTAATACGGGGAAGTTTACAGGAAGATCTCCGAAGGATCGATTTATTGTCAAAGATCAGCTTACAGAGGACACGGTTTGGTGGGGCGATGTCAATATTCCTTTTGATTCAAATCAGTTTATGGATTTACATCGCAAAATGACAGAATATCTGAGCGATAAAAAGGTCTATATCAGGGATTGTATGGCATGCGCGCATCCAGATTATAAAATGGGTATTAGAGTAATCAATGAATATCCCTGGTCCAATTTATTTGCCAATAATATGTTTTTAAGGCCATCTGAGGCAGAAAGAAAGCAGTTCCAACAAGAATGGACCGTCATTAATGCCCCAGGCTTTTTGGCTGATCCAAAAGTAGACGGTACCAGAAGTGCCAATTTTGCCATCTTGGACCTTTCTAGGAAAATTGCCCTGATTGGGGGAACAGGATATACCGGTGAAATAAAAAAAGGAATTTTCTCGGCCCTTAATTTCACACTTCCAGTAAAGAAAAATGTATTGCCAATGCATTGTTCTGTCAATGTTGGTGAGTCTGGGGACACGGCTATATTTTTTGGGCTTTCAGGGACTGGAAAAACCACTCTGTCTACCGACCCGAACAGAAAACTGGTTGGTGATGATGAGCATGGATGGGACGGAAATAACAATATTTTCAATTTTGAAGGGGGTTGCTATGCCAAGGTCATTAATCTTTCGGAGAAAAACGAACCGGACATTTTTAATGCTATAAAAGAAGGAGCATTATTGGAAAATGTAGTACTCGATGAAACGGGAGGGGTGGATTTCGAAGATGCGTCCATAACACAGAACACTAGGGTCAGTTACCCGATTTACCATATAAAGAATATTCAGGTTCCTTCTGTATGTACCAATCCCAAAAATATCTTTTTTCTGACAGCGGATGCATTTGGCGTACTGCCTCCCATCTCCAGATTGACACCCAATCAGGCGGCCTATCATTTCATATCGGGATATACGGCCAAAGTAGCTGGAACTGAAGCAGGTGTAGTAGAGCCCGTACCTTCGTTTTCTGCATGCTTTGGAGCTCCTTTTATGCCTTTGCACCCTTCAAAATATGCCGATATGTTAAGTGAAAAAATAAAGGAGGCCAATGTAAATGTGTGGCTTGTGAATACGGGTTGGACTGGAGGCCCCTATGGGGTTGGTAACCGTATTCAACTAAAATATACAAGAGCCATGATTCATGCTGCCATAAATGGTGATTTGGGAAGTTATTCTTATGAGAAGTATCACATTCACTCCGTATTTGGTTTGGCGCAGCCAAGAAGTTGCCCAGGAGTACCTTATTCCTTGTTAAGCCCCAGAGCAACATGGAACGACGACAAAGCTTATTATAAAATGGCCTTTAAACTTTCAAATGCTTTTCGTGAAAACTTTAAAAAGTTTGAAGCCGACTGCAATGAAGAAATTATGAGAGGCGGGCCTCAGCGGTATGCATACTAACAAAAAGGTATATGATAGGGGTTGATAATAAGATAGCAATAACGGGATGGGGTTCAGTTTCAGCTCTAGGTTCCTCTACGCAGCAAATATGGGGAAATTACCTGCACCCCGTACATCACTTAAAGTCTCAAAATTTTGGGGCTTTTAGTGCCTCTGCTGCACCTTTGGATGTAAATACCTATAAAGAAATAGAAGCCCTTAAACTGGAACAAGTTAAATACAGGGAACTTGACCCTTCGGTTTTATATGCCATAATTGCTTCAAGATACGCAACCTCAATGGCAGGATGGGATTCCAATAAAGAATTCGGGATTAATATAGGGTCTTCCAGAGGGGCAACCTCATTGTTTGAGAAGTATTATGATGCGTTCCGTGCTCATGGGGCGGAACGCACCGATACACTCGCATCACCAACTACTACTTTGGGAAACATAGCAACGTGGGTAGCAAATGACCTAGGGACCAATGGTCCGGAAATAAGCCATTCCATTACTTGTTCGACAGCATTGCATGCAATTCTAAATGGAGTAGCATGGCTACAATCAGGTTTTACCGATACGTTTCTTGCTGGAGGTTCCGAGGCACCTTTAACACCTTTTACAGTGGCACAGATGAAAGCACTTAAAGTGTATACTAGGGAAGATGCCAAACCTAATAATTACCCGGTACGAAGCCTTGATATGCAGAAAACGCAAAATTCCATGGCATTAGGAGAAGGAGCTGCGGTCTTTTGTATGGAAAAGGAGGCATCGGATAGAGCATTGGCCTATATCGAGGGGATAGGGTATGGAACAGAAACCTTGGAACACAATACATCTATCTCTGAAAAGGGAATATGCTTCCAAAAGTCGATGACAATGGCCTTGGAGGGACATAAACTTTCCGATGTGGACGCCATTGTGATGCATGCGCCAGGAACGGTAAAAGGGGACCTGTCGGAATATAATGCCATTCAAAAAATTTTCCGAAGACAACGCCCGGCCCTTACTTCAAATAAGTGGAAAATAGGCCATACGTTGGGAAGTTCCGGGGCCTTGAGCATGGAATTAGCTTTGCTGATGTTGCAAAACCAACTTTTCATAAAAGTTCCGTACAGTCATCACAGAGCTCCTTTAAAATTGAACAAAATATTGGTCAATGCCGTAGGTTTTGGCTGCAATGCCGTTAGTGTTTTGTTAAGTAGACCAATTTAAAATGTAAGGTATGAATGAAATTAAAAATGATTGGAGCAAGGAGGAAATCCTTGAAATTTACAACAAGCCCTTAATGGAACTGTTGTATGAAGCTGCAACAGAGCATAGACGATATCATGACCCGAATACCGTTCAGGTTAGTACGTTGGTATCTATAAAGACAGGTGGCTGTCCAGAAGATTGTGGGTATTGTCCCCAAGCGGCTAGATACCATACCGATATTGAAGGCAATGAGCTAATGTCGGTTCAACAGGTAAAGGCCCAGGCCTTGCGGGCAAAGTCTTCCGGCAGTTCAAGAGTTTGTATGGGTGCAGCTTGGAGAAATGTTAAAGATGGTCCCGAATTTGACCAAGTATTGGAGATGGTACGCACCATTAACAAATTGGATATGGAGGTATGCTGTACATTGGGTATGGTCACGGAGAACCAAGCGAAGCGATTGGCGGAAGCCGGACTCTATGCGTATAATCACAATCTTGATTCCTCGGAGGAGTATTATAAGGAAGTGATATCGACCCGAGGATATGAAGATCGGTTACAAACCATTGATAATGTTCGTAAAACAAATGTAACGGTCTGTAGTGGCGGTATAATAGGTATGGGTGAAAGAGTAGAAGACAGAGCAGGTATGCTGGTAGCCCTCTCTTCGCTATCGCCCCATCCTGAGTCAGTCCCCATCAATGCTTTGGTAGCCGTAGAAGGTACACCATTGGAAGGCCAAGAACCGGTTTCCATTTGGGAAATGGTACGCATGGTTGCCACGACCAGAATTGTGATGCCATTCACGCAAGTACGTCTTTCCGCCGGTCGTACCCAAATGACGAAGGAAGGGCAGGCCATGTGCTTTTTTGCCGGAGCCAATTCCATTTTTGCCGGGGACAAACTTTTGACAACCCCAAATCCTGATGTTAACGAGGATATGGAACTGTTTAAGTCATTGGGGTTGAAACCTCAAAAACCCTTTATCAAAAAGACGCAGCCTAAAACTGTGGAGGCTGAAGATTCGGAATACCAGGATTTAGGGGAAAAGCCAAGATGGTCAAGGCCGAACCATCACATAGAAAGAAATAAAGAGACAGCAGTAAAAAATTTAATAGATGGAGAAATGGCTAAAAAAAGTAACGCTAGAGGGCAATAAGGTTGTCTTGATTCCTATGCAAGAGGAACATGAAAAAGACCTTTTGTTTGCTGCAAGTGATGGAAACCTATGGGATTTATGGTTCACCTCTGTTCCATCCAAAGAGACGATTTCAAGTTACATAAACTATGCAATCGATGAGTATGATAAAGGAACTTGTCTGCCCTTTACTGTTGTAGAAAAGAGAACCGGTGAACTGATTGGTTCCACAAGGCTATTTGCCGCCTCGCCAGAGCACAGACGATTGGAGTTAGGTTATACATGGTATGGAAAATCATATCAGGGAACTGGTATAAATACTGAATGTAAATATTTGATATTGAACCATGCATTTGAAAAACTGAAATGTATTGCGGTAGAATTTAGAACACATTGGCATAATACCAAATCTAGAAATGCGATAACTAACTTAGGAGCAAAACAGGATGGGGTATTGAGAAATCATCAAATTGATAATAGCGGGGCTCTTAGGGATACCGTAGTATTCTCAATAATTCAAAGTGAATGGCCCACTGTAAAAAAGTCTCTGGAATATAAAATTAGTAAAAGCACACTTGACTCCTAGTAGAGACAAGACTAAATAATGAAGAACAATGAAAACCAATAAAAGAAAAGCAAAAAGTACAGTTCAAGTAGATAACGATGCTATAAAAGTTGTGCACTGGAGTTTTGAACCAGGAGCTTCAACAGGTTGGCATAAACATGACTTTGATTATTTGGTAATACCAATGGAAAATGGACAGTTGACATCAATAGACAATATGAATGAAACTGTACTAAATCTTCAGAAAGGTAAATCCTATTTTAAATCGGCGGGAGTAGAACACGAAATAATAAATAGCAATGAGTTTGCCTTTCAATTTGTAGAAGTAGAATTGAAATGATTGATTAAGTTTTTCTAACATGGTAGTTATATGGGTAATATTTTAAATCTGACTCTTGGCGTACTGTTAGGTGCAATTGTATCGTATCTAGTGCCATTTGCTATAAATTTCTTTTTGTCCAAAAAATCAAAGCAAAAGATACTGGGAGAATGGTTGGCTACTTGGAAGCATGAAGGTGGTGGTGATTCCCAGGATTGGATTGTGGAAGAAGTTGTTGCCAAAAAAGATTTTTTCAGAGGGATAAAGTTTGAAAGCCTTAACAACTGTAAAGGGTTGAATTGGGTAGGATACGGAGGAATTTTTGAAAAAAGATATTTGCGGGGGGAATGGCATTCGTTGAACGATGCCGCATATGCAAATGGCACCTTTATGTTCATCATATCCTCCAGGGGCAATTTCATGAGCGGTTATGAAACCGTACCCGACGATGATGGCAAACTGACGTTTCGTGAATTTTTTCTTGGAAGACAACCTGAGGATCTGGAAAGAGCAAAAAGTTGGATGAAGGATAGATAATAGACCATCTAAAATTAGTGAAAAGAGGAGTGTTTGCAATACATCAACCTTTCAATAAATAATCAAATTCTTCTATGTCCTATGAGCGATAAAAAGAAAAGAAAACAAGGCATGTTGGAAAATGTAATGAGGCAATTCAATAATGCCGCCGATATAATGGAACTTAATCCGAACATTCGAAAGATTCTCAGTATTACGAATAATGAGATTGTGGTGCATTTTCCAGTTAAAATGGATGATGGGAATGTAGAGATTTTTACAGGCTATAGGGTGCAGCATAATAATTCTTTAGGTCCGTACAAGGGAGGGCTTAGATACCATCCAACCGTTGATATTGATGCGGCTCGTGCACTGGCCATGTGGATGACATGGAAAACTTCTTTGGCTGGCTTGCCATATGGTGGCGCAAAAGGAGGTATTCAACTGGACCCTCTAAAATATTCACAATCGGAACTTGAAAGGATAACAAGAAGATTTACGTATGCTCTGGGCACCAACATTGGCCCTGAATTTGATATTCCTGCCCCTGATGTAAATACGAATCCACAAATCATGGCCTGGATATTAGATACGTTTATGTCAACGAAAGCTCCTTCAGATCGTTCGGCTAATATGCATGTGGTTACAGGAAAGCCTATTGGTACTGGCGGTTCTGAAGGTAGGGATCGGGCAACGGGCTTTGGGGTTTTTCTCAATATCAAATTTTGGGCAGCCCACAATCAAGTAAACCTGAAGGGCAAGAAGTTTATCGTACAGGGCTTTGGAAATGTAGGTTATTGGGCATCTTATTTTATGCAGGAAGAAGGAGCCTTAATGGTAGGTGTGCAGGATGCATACGGTTCGCTGGCAAATAAAGAGGGGATATCCGTAACCGACCTATTTGCCCATAGCAGAACCAATAGGGGTAGTATTTTAGGCTACACTAAAGCAAATGAAATCAACAAAGAAGATTTTTTTGCGCTAGACTGTGATATCTGTATCCCTAGTGCTCTGGGCAATCAAATCACGTTAAAAAATGTAGGCGGTATAAAAGCCAAGTTAATCGCGGAAGGAGCCAATGGCCCTACTGACGTTGAGGCAGAAAGAATTCTTTTAGATAGGGAGATTGAGATTATTCCCGATATCCTATGTAACTCAGGTGGAGTTATTTGTAGTTATTTTGAATGGTTGCAAAACAGGAATGGAGAGATATGGACCTTGGATGAAGTTTTGGAAAAATTACAACGAAAGCTGTTCGATTCATTTAACAGAGTCTTGAAAACGGCCCAAGAGTATAAGGTTGACTTAAGGACCAGTGCATTTATTATCGCTATCAAAAGATTGGAAGACACTTATGTACAAAGAGGTGTTTTTCCATGATAGAACAAAGGAATTAATTAATTGTTGATACTTGAAAATGTAAAAATGGTCCAATGAAGAATTTTATCACAATCATCATCTTGTTTGCTAGTATAAACCTTTTAAAATCACAGACCAATACCGTGAAAACTGCTTTAATCCTTATAGATATCCAAAATGACTACTTCAAAGATGGCAAAATGGAGCTTTGCATTCCTGAAGTGACCGCACAAAATGCAAAAAGGGTTTTAGAAAAGTTTAGGCATGAAAAGTTACCTATCATCCATGTTAAACATGAATCGACTAGACCTGGGGCCTCTTTTTTTGCGCCAGGGACAAAAGGAAGCGAGATACACGCATTAGTGAGTCCGATAGAAGATGAAAAAGTAGTGATTAAAAACTATCCTAACAGTTTCAGGGAGACTGAGCTTTTGGGATATTTAAAAGATAAGGAGATCGACAGATTGGTTATCGTTGGAATGATGTCGCATATGTGTGTGGATGCCACTACCCGGGCCGCGAAAGATTATGGTTTTGAGTGCGCTGTTATTGAAGATGCTTGCACTACCAAGGATTTAGAAATTAACGGCAAAACGGTTTATGCCGAGGATGTGCATAATGCATTTATGGCAGCTCTCGATTATTATTACTCCGATGTCTTTACTACGGAAGTATTTCTAAAAGGATGGGGAAAATAAGAATCGAGGAATATTGGAAGATGTCCAAAGTAGTGTAATAGTTAATTGGCCTGATGAAACTAAGATTGAACAGAGTTTACGGTAGAAATACAATCATGAAAGTAAAGATTCTATGAAAATTTAGAGAAACCAGAAATAAAAGCTCAATCAGCATATTCTTAGTGCCAACCCAAATCGACAGGAATATGTTTTACTCATCAATCATAAAGGAGTTTGACGAAAAAATAACACTTCTAGAAAAGGGAAATGATAGTACTTTGTTTAGGGCTGAAAAAGGAATTGATACGGCTTCTAAAACATTGACCAGGTTAAAAGAAGGGCTTATAAAATTTGGTGTTAGGTCCGCTCAGGAAGAGATTCGCTTTTTTAAGATTATCAAGGTTCGACCCATGCGCTACCTTATCTATTATACAGAGGTAAGATCTTCCGAACTGCGTATTCCGAAATGGGGATGTGTAAAGCAACTGGATTTTCTGGAGGAACAAATAAAGAAAGTAAATCAATTTTTTTCAAGACATACCGACTTCCTGCTTTATATGGAGCAAGGTTATACCCATTTTGACGAACACTATTTTACAAGGGAGTATTTAAATCGTAATCCGGTAGTTAAAAGTTATCCGTATTACAAAGATCCTGTTTTTAATACATCGCATGATGAGATTTGGGCAAGAATCAAAGGATTGGCCATGTATGCCAATTATCTAAAAATAAAAAGTTTGGAGATAAAAAATTGCTGTAAAACCAACCGTGCAGTTACTCAGAAGGAACTTTTGTGGACAGGCTCGTATGCCGCTTTTGTGGAGTTGGTCTATGGACTCCAAGCTATGGGATATATCAATAAAGGAAATGTAGACATTAAAAAAATAGTGGACCTTTTGGGGGATTTTCTTGATGTTCCAAAAGGCAATCACTCTCGCACATATAACGAACTAAAGTCTCGAAAGGGCTCACAGATAAAATTCTTCCAAGAAACAGGACGGAAATTACTTGAAAAGATGGATGAAGAGGATGGTCTTGACGAATAAAAACCCGAACTCGGTTCGCACTCGGTTTTCCCATTTGAAATAAGTATTACCGCATTTTAATGACTTCATATACCCATGCCTTGTGCCAAATCAATGCAAATTGTATCAAAACGGTCAAATGTTAAAATACGACCGAACTCGGTTTAGACTCTGATAAATTCCCAATAAAGCCCATCAATTTTGTAAAACGAAAGTCAAATCAGCGAAGAGGCCATCAAATTAGGTGACAGTAAGGCGATGGTCTCTTTTATTTAAATCGTTTTACAAATGGCAGCAACAATCATTACCACCGAAGACCTTCGGGAATTCAAAATGGAATTGCTCGATGACATCAAGCAACTTCTTAACAACCAGTCCGGGCACACTTTTAAAAAGTGGCTTAAATCCCCAGAGGTAAAGGAGCTTTTGGGAATCTCTTCGGGCACCTTACAGAATTTAAGAATCAATGGCACATTGCCCTATACCAAAGTAGGCGGTGTACTCTATTACGATTATGAGGAAATTATGAACGTGATGGAAAAGAACAAAATCCATAACAAATTCTGATATTCCTTTGGAACAAATCAATTATATCAAGCACCTGAACGCCGTATTCCTGCAATTTTCTAAGGACGGCCGTTTGAATCCCACGCACATCAGTCTGTACGTGGCCCTTTTCCAGTTATGGAACAATTACCACTTCCCCGATAATTTCCATATCAACCGGGAAGAAGTGATGCAGTTTTCAAAAATCGGTTCAAAGACCACCTACCACCGTTGCATCAAAGAGCTGCACCATTGGAAATACCTGTTATACGAGCCTTCACACAATCCATTCCACGGTAGCAAAATCAAGATGTTCAATTTTGGGACAAGTGATGGACAAGCACTGTACCCAAGCCATACCATTATCGGGACAAGCAATGGACAAGCGGTGGTACCTATAAACAAACATATACAAACAGGAATAAACAATACAAACGGGAATAAACTTGACCGGCCCAAAAATGAAAACGAGGTCATCAATTTTTTTCAAAAAGAAAATTGGCCGGAACTGGAGGCCAAAAAATTCTACAACCATTACCAGGGCATCGGCTGGAAAGTAGGTGGCAAAACAAAAATTATCGATTGGCAGGCCACCGCCCGCAATTGGATGCTAAAAGCGGACGAGCTAAAAACGGAAAAAACATTGGTAGCGGTTAGCCAAAATACGGACAACCTAAAGACAAGTTCCAACAAAAATTATAGTGAGCCTCTATGAGTTCCCATAAACCACATATCATCATCGAGGGCAGTGTTCGATATACCTTGGGGACATTTAGGAACAATGAAATCATTTACGATTTTGATAAAATGCTTGTTTATCTCAATGCCAAGGGGAAATTGCTCTTTGGTAGGAAATTCAGGATTTATGAGGAAGACCGCAACATACTTTTCAAGCTGTGCAATTATTACATCAAGGACGAAGCAAACTGTAAAAAACTTGGTATCGACATCCATAAGGGCATTTTGCTTTCCGGTCCCGTGGGATGCGGAAAAACCAGTCTGATGAAACTCTTACGCCATGTCGTACCCCACCGTAAACCTTATGAGGTCATCCCTACCCGGAATATTGCCTTTGCCTTTAACAATATCGGCTATAAAATCATTGAAGATTATGGTGATAAAAAGTTCTACTGCTTTGATGACCTGGGTATAGAACCCACAGGCAGACATTTTGGGAAGGATTGTAATGTATTGGGAGAAATATTGCTTTCCCGTTACGAGCTATTTTTAAACTATAACATTCAGACCCATGCCACCACCAACCTTAATGCCCAGGAACTAGAAGAACGGTATGGGAATCGGGTACGCTCACGTATGCGGCAAATGTTCAACTTGATTAGTTTTGATGTGAAGTCTAAAGACAAAAGGTGTTGAACATTCACGAGTACCTCTAAAAAACAATAAGAACGATACAGCTAATTGTTTAATTTGGTGGCTTTTGATAAGGGGGCTAGGGATAAGAGGAGGTGAAAATAATACCATTTCACTATTGTTAAAAAATATCTTAACAACTCCATTAAAATAAGCAGCAATTTATTATACCGAACAGAATAAAATCTTTATTTTGTTCAAAATTTGTCAAGCCATCTTTTGAACATATATTGATGATGATTGGAAAGCATATCAGGACATTGCGAGAAGGTAAAGGAATGTTGTTAAGGGAGCTAGCTGCCATACTTAATATTGATGCAGCGATGTTGAGCAAAATGGAACGGGGAAAGCGCCCTTTTAGAGAGGAAGACCTTGATATTCTTTCAAATGCTTTGAACGAAAACAAAGAAGAACTTTATACAAAGTGGTTGGCTGATAAGGCGTTGAGAGCAACCAATGACGAAAAATTTCAATCAAAAGCTCTTCAACTGGCCTTGACAATTTGCAACAATGATAAATTAAACTACCTGAAATAAGGGAATATAGATGTCAAAAAGAATTGAAAAAATAATCAATGAAATCGTTGATGAATATGCATACTCTGAAAATCTAAAAAGACCGTGGATTATTGGGTTCAGTGGAGGAAAGGATTCGACCGTTTTGCTCACTTTAGTCTGGAAAGCCCTTGAAAGGGTGAAAAAGCTACCCTCACCGTTTCAATTAAAGCGTCCTGTTTATGTGGTTTGCAATGATACACTTGTTGAAAACCCAGTAATATCTTCATATGTGGATGATGTATTGGGTAAAATAGAAGTTGCTGCTAGAGAACAAAACCTACCTTTCATTGTAAAAAAAACAGCACCGCTTTTAGAAGAAACATTTTGGGTAAATGTTTTGGGTAAAGGCTATCCCGTACCTAATAATTCCTTTAGATGGTGCACGGATAAATTAAAAATTCGCCCAACTTCAAATTTCCTTACGGAACAAGTGGACAAAGTTGGAGAGGCCATTGTATTATTGGGCACTAGATATGAAGAAAGTGCTTCCCGAGAACGTTCAATGAAAAAGCACGAAATTGAAGGTCAAAGGCTTTCAAAGCATCAGACAGGGGTTAACACCTATGTTTATGCACCTATAAAAGAATTGATGCTGGAGGAGGTCTGGTACATTATCAACAAGTTTGATTCGCCTTGGGGATTTGACAATTCCATATTGTTTCAAATATATGCTGATGCCAGTGCTGACGATTACGAATGCCCGACCGTTGTCGTAAACAAAGAACATTCTTCCTGTGGTCAATCCCGTTTCGGTTGCTGGACGTGTACAGTGGTGAAAAAAGACAAGTCAATGTCCGCTTTGATTGAAAACGGCAAGCATTGGATGAAGCCCTTGTTGGACTTTAGAAATAGCCTTGTCGAAGAAAGAAACATACACGAAAACAGAATGCCCGAGCGAAGGGATGGTAGACCAGCGGTTCGTGAAGATGAGACCAATTGGGGTCCATATTGGCCAGAATATAGATATCGAAAACTGAAAGAGCTTCTACTTATTCAAAAAGAGATTCAAATAGAGCGTCCGCACATACACCTTATAACCAATCAAGAGCTAATTGCTATTCAGGTCAATTGGAACAGGGATTTATTCTTTGAGAAAAATGTTGGTGATTTATACAGAGAAATCTTTGATAAGGATATAAGTACAAAAAGCAGCAAGGCCTTGAACAATACAGAAAAGCGCATTTTAAAAGAAGTTTGCGAGGATGACCTGTCCTATTATCATCTTATTGACAACCTAATTGCCCTTCAAGAAACAAAAACACTTTTGGTTACCAAATATGGGCTTCACAATGATATTGAGCGTAGAATTGAACGTTTTGTAAATCCAAAGGAATATGAAAATAAGTAAAATAGTTCTTCATAATTTCAGGATTTATAAAGGTGTAAATACAATTTCCTTTGACCCTTTTTCAAACAAGAATATTAATATCATATCTGGTAAAAATGGATATGGAAAAACCACGCTTTTAACCTCATTGCTTTGGGTGTTTTATGGTAAATTAATCAGTCAGGTTGAAGATAAATACCGTATCGATATAAGGAATTCAGGTGGATATGAAGGCTATTTACATTCACTTATGAATAGGGATCTTGCTTCATTGCCAACTGAAAGCACAGACAAATCCTTTTCGGTAAAAATTCAGTTACGAGATATAGCAATTCCCGCATTGACGTGTGAGACCATTACCATCAAAAGAAGCTACAATTTAGAGTCGAAAGAAGAAAAGTTAAACATCCTAATTGACGGAATCGAGAATGAACTGACCAAAGAAGTAGGGTACGATTTATTTATAAACGATTTCATACTACCTCGTGAAATCGCAAAATTTTTCTTCTTTGATGCAGAAAAAATTGTGTCACTGGCTGAGGCACAATCCAGGGACGAATTGCGAAGCTTAAATCGTGCCTATTCAGAGGTTTTAGGGATTAAAAAGTATGAAGAGCTCAAGAAAAATTTAGAATCCCTTTTAACAAAATTAGGACGTGAAGGTATATCCGAAAAAGAGAAAGTAAAACTGGACGAGCTTATAAAAAAAGAACAAAGTTCCGCACGACTCCTTGCCTACAATCTGGAACAACAGCAAGATAACAAGGAAGAACTGGCTAACCTGCGCATAAAGGTAAATACACTCCAGGAAAAATTGATTCGGGAGGGAAATGCCATTACCTTAGAGGAATTGACAGCTTTAAAAAAAGAACGGAACCAGCTCCAAAAGGAATCTATCAGCATTAAATCCGAGCTTAATCAGATTTTAGAACTGGCACCATTGGTTATTGCTGGAAATCAATTGAAAAAACTAAACGAACAAGTTGAAAAAGAGCATACCGATGAATATGTATCGTCAGATTTGTTAAAAAGAGAATTAAGTGAATTTTCAAAATCGGTATTGGCAAAATTAAATGACACGGATATAAACGATAAGCCATTAATTTCCAAAATACTGAATAGCTCTATCTCTGAACGATTTAAATCTAAAGCTTCTGAAACCGAAATACTTGTATCATTTTCGGAAGAACAATACCGGGATTTCAAATCGATTTACAGAAACCTACAAACTACATATTCTGAACAGTTACAATCAATTGTTCAAAGAGAGAAAAACAATAGAGTCCTGTTATCAAGAGTCCAAAATGAGATAAGACAAGCCGAAGCGCGCAAAGACAATCACCTAGCCAAAAAACTGCGTGAAGAAAGGGACCTAAATCTCAGATTGATTAATGAATTGGTTGAAAAAATAGATTCCTTACTTATAGAGCAAGGTCAATTATCAGCCCAAAATAACTCGGACAAAAAACAAGTTTCTGAATTGGATAAAAAATTCCGATTAGTGGATGTTGACAATAAGAAAACAGAAACGACAAAAAAGTTGTTGTTAAAAATCAATGAGCTCATATTAAAAATTAAGGAGGAGAAAAAATACACGCTTCAAAAGGCTTTAAAACTTAGTCTCAACAAATTAATGCACAAGAACAATTTTATAGACGACGTTAAGGTCAATATTGATAAGGATGTTATGGATATAGAGCTTCTGGATGAAAACAAACAGCAGATTAAAAAGGACTCTCTTTCTAAGGGAGAACAACAGCTTTATGCCACTGC
Source organism: Flagellimonas aurea (assembly GCF_017313785.1). Lineage (GTDB taxonomy): Bacteria > Bacteroidota > Bacteroidia > Flavobacteriales > Flavobacteriaceae > Flagellimonas > Flagellimonas aurea. The sequence goes on along the minus strand of NZ_JAFLNL010000015.1, from coordinate 22,963 downwards.
ATTGTTAAAAGCACTGGTTGATGAATCCGGAATTTCATTCCCTGTTTTCATAGATAGTCCACTGCAAAAGTTTGACAAGCAACACTCAAAGAGAGTAATTGAACAATTCTACCCTTCCATTTCTGAACAGGTTGTGCTTTTGCCATTGCTTCAAAAAGAACTGAACGAAGAAGAATTTAACCTGTTAAAACCCAATTTGCACAAAACCTTTAACATTGTCAATGTAGACCGGAATAGCTCAACCATTGAAGAAATTGAATTTATGACTGATTTTAAATCCCTAAAATCTGAATCCTATGTTTAAGCAGATAAAAACAAGTAAAGCAAACAAGGAAGTTGTTGCTCAACTTTCCAGAAAGCTGAACCTGGGAAAAGAGAATGTTATTGCCAGAATAGCACTGACCTACTCTTTGAACAAAGGAAGTAAAATGAATTTAGATGACGCAAAGGATTCAGGTGGTAAGGAATATTCCAAATCCGTGTTATTTGGCAACTATGAACATATCTATGTTGGGCTAGTCTGTACAAATTACAATTTATATAGAACGGATAAAAGTTTACCAAAATACATTAAGATGCATATCGATGATGGCTTGGAACTTCTCGATAATGAAATAAAAAAGAATCCAAACTTTGATGGATTTGACTTTTTGATTGATAAGATAACACACGGATTAACTCACTTATAAATATGTCTGGAATAATTAACGGTAACCCAACGAAGGTATTCTTTATTGAGATGCTAACAAGGGATATTTCAATAACAGATGCAATTATCGATTTATTAGATAATTCGATTGATGGTGCTAGTAGTATAAACAAAAATGATTATTCAAACCTTTATATCCATCTGACCCTGAATGAAAACGAGTTCATTGTAGAAGACAATTGTGGTGGATTTTCTTTGGACACTGCTCAAAAGTATGCATTCAGATTTGGTCGTCCTGAAGATGCTCCTCCTACTACCGGAACTGTTGGACGTTTCGGCGTGGGGATGAAAAGAGCGTTGTTCAAAATGGGGAAAGTTTTCGAAGTCGAATCTAAGACTGACGATGATCATTTTCAAATCGATGTAGATGTAGCAAAATGGAAAGAACAAAAAACGATTGAGGAAAAGGATGGAGTTGATGTCAAAAGGGATGACTGGAATTTTAATTACAATATTATTGACGACCAATCCAAAAATCTTGATAATAATGGGACATATATCAGAGTTACCGATCTTTATGATGAAGTTTCCAATCTATTTACCGATGAAAGTTTTTTAAACGACCTAACCGATGATATTGAAAGAATTCTCAATTTTAGTCTAGAAAAGGGAATCACTATTAAGTTGAATGGTAAGACTCTTTCCAAGAAAGGTATTTACCTATTAATGAGTGAAAGGGTTAAACCATATTATTATGAAGGAGAAAAAAATGACGTAAAATTTAGAGTTTTAGCAGGTTTAAGCCATACTGGTGACCCGTCTGTCGCTGGTTGGTATATATATTGTAATGATCGTTTAGTTGTTGAAGCCGATTCGACTGAACTTACTGGATGGGGCGTTAGAAGCAATGTGAAATTCCATCCAGACTACGCAATGTTTAGAGGCATCTTATTCCTGGACTCTGATGACACCTTAAAATTACCATTGACAACCACCAAAAAGGGGATAGATTCGACTGCCAATATATATAAAACATCCAGAACTTATATGGAAGAAGGAATGAACTATGTACTCTCCTTTCTAAAAGATGTTAGAAAACTTGAAGATTCGGACGACTATCGCAATACATTGGATGAAGTAGAAGAGAAAAAAAATGTTGTAGAACTAAAAAGGGAAAATTTCAATTCTTATGATTCAAGAAAATTTTTCGCCCCTGATTTGAGTCCAGACGTAATTAAAACTAAAAAAGATTCAGTTCGTATCTCATTTTCTGCACCAATTAAATTAGCTGGAAAAGCTAAAGTTCATAGTGGCTCCAAAAGTTACAAGGAACTAGGCGAAAACATTTTTGATTATTATACTAAAATGGAAGAGTTGTTAGATGAATAGTCCTAGAAAAATTAACTATGAGCTAAGACCTGCAAAGTTTACAGAACGTAAAATGCTCTTAGCAAGTTTGACAAGTATATGTAGATTTTATAATCTAGATTATCAATATATAGGATTCGGAGGACTTTCTTTTACGGATTTCAAGCTATTTCACAAAGAATTGCATATCAATAAAATGACTAGTATTGAGGGAGGTGATTTGTTGCAAAAAGAAAGAGTCGAGTTCAACAGACCTTTTTCTTTTATCAATTTAGAATATGGGCTTTCAACAACAATCCTTACCAAGCTCAACCTATCTGAGCCTTCAATCATTTGGCTCGATTATGACAATGCTTTAGAAAATCATATGTTCGAAGATATTTCTATTATATTTCGAAAACTACCTGCTGGCAGTATATATATTTTCACATCAAACCGGGAGTTAAAGGATAAAAACACTGGTAATCAATACGAGGTAGAATCATTTTCAAAAAAATTCGGTAGTTTAATCCCTTTTGATGTAAAGAATGTTGATTTTTCAGGCACTGAAAATTACAAAACAATTAGAAAAATGCTTTTGGGCCATATTAACAGTTTTATTGACGAGAGAAATTTATTAAACGAAAATCTAAAATTCTATCAGCTATTTAATTTCTTATACCAAGAAAACGGAGGAGCCAAAATGTACACCTTCGGGGGAGTAATAGATAAGAAGAACTCAAATCTAACAGATTCAAACATAAATAATTTTGAATTTATTGAATTGGGAGAAGAGCCACACAGAATTAACATTCCTAATTTAACTATAAAAGAATCGGAATACATAGATAAAAATTTTGATGACGAAGATTCAATAATAGAATCACGTATTATTGAAGAACACGACTTAAAAAAATACAAGCAGACTTATAAGTACTTACCGAACTATTTCGATGTTCGATTATAAAATAATGTTTAAATCTATTTCAGACAGAGTTCAGTTTACACCCTCTGCATAAGCTCATAAGCCGAAACCTTAAGTTTTTCTTATCTCTTTCTGCCTTAGCCACTATTTTTCTTTCATAAGACCTTAGAATTGTATGCCACATAAAACATTCCAGCCACAAAAGCTAGAAATGCCAAAAAATAGAGAATACGCATCCACCATTTCATCTTGGTCAGTCGCTCTGGATGCCATCCAGTTTGTCCCTGTCTCATTCTAAAAAAAGCGTCAGTCCTTAACATACCAAGAGGTTGTTTCTCATCTATATCATCTTCATTAAAAAGATAATCATCTTCTATTTTATGCAGCACATCGGCAGCATAACTTATTAGTTTTCTATTCCGCCAATCAAAAACGATATAAGCAATCGATTCAAAGATTCCCATTACGCATACAAAAAGGGCCAGAGACCAAATTTCATAATGTACAGATTGAATAAACGCAGTAAATAGGATACCGGTAGTTATCAAAAAGTAATTAAAGAGTTTCATACGTTGCTCTGCGTGAAGTTTAAACCAATTCCACGCATAGTCCATTTTCATTTTTAATTTTGTTTCATCACTCACAGCGGCTTAGATTTTTAAACGGATATTTCATTGATTTTGGCTTTTAAACTAGCTATATTCTCTTTTATAATTCCATTCAACTCTCTCGGATACACATAATTCTTAACTAATTCTAAATCACTTACAGCTACTTCACCTTTGAAGGCAGATTTTAAATAGTGAACGTGCACTATAAATAATGTAAACAAACCTATATCGTTGGGCATACTTGTCGGTCTTTCCGAATCTACCGGCAACTTTATATCAGTAATTTTAGAATTAGGTTCATAGGCCATTGTCAATCGTTTATCATCTACTAACGAGGATTTACTATTAATTAAATCCTCCAATCCTGATAGAGAATCAATGATGTGATTTAATATATTCATTTTTTCATCTGATAGTTCAACTTGTTTAAATTCACCGTCGCTATCTTCAAACTTGGTATTTTTATCTATCAGATAAACTAGGGTTCTAAATTCTCTAGGCAATCCATTTCTAAAGATTTTATACAATTCAGTCGATTTAGAAAGAAGTAAGTCAAAAGGGTAATAAAAACCATCAAGTCTATTTCTTAACTTTTCAATTTTTTTGTCATTTTGAAGAATGTCAATCTGTTGTTGTTGAAGTCTTAATGCTCTTTTCTGATTACGATAGTTCAAATAGGCAACCAAAACTGAAACTAAGGCCGCTATAATTGCTGCCCAAATTTTGGTGTCTAAACTATTTAGTTGTTCTAATATTTGTTCTTGTTGCATTTTAGGCCTTGTTTTTGTTTGGTCTATTTTAAAGTACTTTTTTAAAGCCAAAAAACAAACTATTCAGTATGGTAGTTATCAACATATTCATAAGAAGTATAACCTTAACCCCCAATTCTCTCATAACAATCTAAGTTTTTGATTAAACATTCCAATATTGCCAGTGCCAAAAAACAATAAGAATCAGGGTTCTGAAAATAATTACTTTCATCCCCATTACTCAAAAACCCCAATTCCAATAACACCGAAGGCATAAAGTCCGACGTTTCCCGAATAACCTGAAAATTGGCAAACTTCACGCCCCTAGTTTCAAAACCAAGTTTCTCATTAAGGTCTTTTTGTAAATTAAAAGCAAGCCAAACTGCTTTTTCAAAATAATTGGTATTCCAATTCGACACATAAATTTCAACACCCCTTGCATTTGGATTGTCGGAATGGTTGCAGTGCAAGGACACAAACACATCCGCATTCAGTGCCCTGGCCAATCGGCCCCTATCATTCAGAGAAGTTAAAGTATCGGTATATCTGGTCGAATAGATATCGAACTTATCATCAAAAAGGGTATTATTAAGTACTACAATTTCTTTAGCGACATTCAAAACCACATCTTTTTCCAATACATTATTTATACCTATTGCACCGGAATCGGTTCCACCATGTCCAGGGTCGAGGACAATCACTTTTTGCTGACCAAAAATGAAGCACATTTTTAGCAGCAAAATCATTAAACCTTGAACTGAGCGACGTCGAAGTTTGACGTTTTTGAAGCTCGACCACTTCCAAAATTTTTGAGTTATCAACATAGGCTTTCCGGATTTCCATACGATTTGATGCCAATTTGCACCAAACTAAAACAATCGGATTTAAAATTTATTTTATTCACAAATAATTGATTATCAATTATTTGAATTACAATATACAGTATTTTTCGAATATCAAAATCAAGCAAATCTTAAATCCATTTCATTATGAAAAAATCATTGTATGTAACTATTCTTTCGCTGTTCATTTCAAGTACAACTTTTGCCCAGATCGGGGGCATCGAAGATTCCGTCAACGATGTTTCCGATACCATTCGTGCCATTTTCCCGATTATCCTCGGGGTTATATTCCTAATCGGGTTCCTGTTCAATGCGGGACATTTCTTTGGTGAAAATGCCGATTTGAAAAAAGGAATCACAAGGGTGTTGGTCTTTGTACTCATTGCAGGAGCCGTAGTGGGCATCTTTACTTACCTAATCGGAATCGTTGTGTAATGAAACGGTTCGAGGTCTATAAAAACATTCGTAAGGGAGCGGTGATTATGGGGTTGCCCATATCCCTGTTCGCCTTGATGATGACATCCGTTATCGGTTCATTACTGTTCATCATCTTTTCGTTCAGTTTTGCGGTCATCGTTTCCGTGTTCCTATGGAACGGGGCATTATACACGATGCTGACCCACCTTACTAAAAACCCTGCTTTGATGCACATCAACAAAGTATTTCCACAGACCATCAGCAACAAAAGAAGCAGCCACTTATACTATGAGAAGGATTAACCTATCGGCATACCATCCCATTTTGGACATCCAAGGCCATATCATCTTTGCCAATAACGGTAATGTGGTCTTGGGTTACCAAGTGGATAACCCTGAAATCTATTCCCTTTCGGAAAAGGACTTTGAGGACATACACGGTTCGTGGTTTCAGGCGTTCAAATCACTGCCCGTGTCCACGGTCATCCACAAGCAGGATATTTACTGCAAAAGACGTTATACGGCGAACGAATTACCTAACGATACCTTTCTCCAAAAAGCGACCCATGACTATTTTAAGGGGCGTGGTTATCTACAACATAGTTGCCATCTGTTCTTTGTCCTTCCCTACAACATGGCATTGAACGCCGCCAAGTTTACCAACCCGTTCCGCAAGGTCGAAAAGGGCATCCATAAACAGATGGACCATACCGTACAGGAGTTTATCGCTTCGGTAAACGATGCTGTTTCCTTTGTCAACAATAGCCGAAAGGTGTCCCTTGCACCATTAAAGGAAAAAGAAATCCTTGAACTGACCAACATTTATTTTAACGGGTTCAACGAGGGCTTCGATACCGATATCCAACTTAAAAAGTCGAACATTGAAATTGGCGACCACCATTTTGATGTGTTGGCCGTCAACAGCGAACTATGCTTTGGCGATGTGGTACAGAGCAGCAAGACCAACGATAGGTTCACTTCGGACGATTTTACATTCCATCAGGGATTTATCGATGGATTGGGACTGAACCTTAATGAAAACCATATCGTCAACCAAATCATCTATCTGGACGATAAACACAAATGGCGAAAGCTGCTCGATAAAAAAATCGAGGAACTGAAGAAGAGTTCCAATTTTGGTACACAGAACAAGGTCGTATTAAAGAAAATCGAGGACATCGTTGCCAAAATCAATGAAGATGACAGTTCACGGATTATTCGAGGACATTTGAACATTGTTTTTTGGGATAAGGAGGAAGCACAGTTAGAAAGAATCGCTTCTAAAATCAAGACCGAGTTCAAGGAATTGGACATCGTGCCATACTACCCAAAGGGCGAGGAACGGAAAAATTATTTTTTGAACTCCTATTGCTGTTTCGCTTCCAACTTTTCCAACGAGGATTTATATGTGACAGACTTAAAACATGCGCTTTGTCTATATATCAACAATACTAATTACCAATCCGATGCCACAGGTGTCATCTTTAATGATAGGCAACATAACATTCCCGTGCTAAAGGATGTATGGGACGAAAAGAAGAAACGCATCAAGGCCCGGAACTTTGCCATTTTCGCCCCAACAGGCGAGGGCAAATCCTTTTTGGCAAACAACATCTTACGTCAATATTTCGAGCAAAATGTGAGACTGGTCATTATAGATTTAGGTGGCTCGTATTCAAAATTTGCCAAGCTCTACCCAGATGACCATATCATCCTTCGTTATGAGCAGGGAAAAAACTTGGGTATCAATCCGTTTTATATTTCCGATGTTAATGACTTGACACCGGAACGATTAGAGGATTTGTCCATTTTTATTTTGGAGCTTCTGGCCTCCGGAAAGGCAACGACCAAAGCTGAGGAAGTTGCCGTTAAAAAAGTATTACGGTACTATTATCTACAAAATAGGAATAGCACCCATTCCCTTGAAAACCTGTATCGGTTCGTCGATGCAAAGAAGGACAGCCTTTTGGAAGAGCTGCACATCCAGGAACAGCATTTCAACATTTACGATTTTCTGCACATCCTTTCGGAGTATGTCGATGATGGACTGTACAGTTTCCTGTTCAATGTCAACGAAGACCAGACCTATAAAATCGAGGACAAACGGCTGATTGTCTTTGAGCTTGATGAAGTGAAAGACAACAAGGAAATCCTCTCTGTTATGTTGAAGCTCATCAAGTCCGCCATACAACGGACTATTTGGAGGAACAAAGCCGAAAAAGGCATTATCCTTTTTGATGAGTTTGCCAAGCAATTGAAATTTGGCAACGTACTGGAAAGTGTGGAGTTCTACTATCAGGCCATCCGTAAACAGAACGGGGCCATTGGCATCATCCTCCAGTCCATCAACCAACTGCCCAACAATTCCACATCGGCAAGCATCCTTGAAAATACCCAGGTCATCTACAGTTTGCGCAATGAAAAGGGGTATGAAGAATTAAAGAACAGGCTTAACCTGTCCAGTCACGACCTGAACCAGTTGAAATCCATCCGGAACAACCTTACCGGGGACAGGAAATACACCGAGATGTTCATCAAAATAGGAAAGGAAAGCAACATTTTCCGATTGGAAGTACCACTGGAGGTCTTTGCCGCCTACCTCACCGATGGACAGGAAAACGAGGCCATAATGGCCATCTATAACGAAACGAACGATATGGAAAAGGCCATCAAAGAATTTATTAATACTTAAAACAATAGAATATGAAAACAAACATCAAACAAAAAATCAAGAGAACAGGTCTAGGATTGGCACTGGCCTTGGCCCTATTAATGCCAGCAGGCGCTGCCTGCCAGGGGATGCCCGTGTATGACAACACCAACTTTATTTCCTTTATGAAATCGTTGGTCGAATCCGCAAAGCAGACCAGCAACCTGATGCAGACCGTCAAGTTCCTCAAACAGCAAAAGGAGAACATCGATAAGGTCAACAATGTCATCAAACAGTTAAAGGCGGTCAAGGAACTTGCCGAGAACAACCAACGCCTGTACCAAGTGGTGCAGGGCGATTTAAGGGACATCCTGAATTCCCCGTTCATCAAGCCCGACGAAGTCACCCGTATATCGGATTCCTTCGATGCCATTCTTGAAAATTCCGTAGCGGCCATGGAATACATCGACCAGATCCTGTCCAGTGACAATATGAAAATGACGGATGCCGAACGTGCGGCGGTACTCAAGGAAAAGGAACTGGAATCCAAGGAAATGGTAGCCGAAATCGAGGCCAAGACCAGACGCTATCGGGAGATTATTTCCTTTCGGGAAATGCAGCACAAAATCAATAACCGCGAAACCGATTATTGATGTCGGGTATTTTTTTGGGCATAGGACTGGAATACGTGGACACTATTTTTCAAACCATAAAGAATAGTGACTTCTCACAATATACCATCGGGGGCATGAAGGCCCTTGCGGTACTGTTCTTCTTGGTCAATATCCTGAAAAAATACAACGAGGGCGTGGCGAACAACAAGGGCTATACGTGGGGACTGACCCCAGCGGAACTGGCCAAGAACTTTGCAGTGGTCATTTTGGTCATATTTTCTACACAGGTATTGGGCGTTTTCGATGCCATTTTGGTGGCCATTGAGACCCGGTACCGGGACACGGCTCCGGCACTCCTCCCGTTGCAGATGCAGGATATCGACATCGAACAGGATGTGGGTGCCTTGGAAGCCGCCAAAAAAGCAATGGCCATGCTTTACGAGGCTCTGGTCACCCCTTTGTACGGGATGAAAATGCTGGCCTTTATTATCGGAGTGTTCCTATGGTTATTGGATTTGTTCATCTATCCCTTGTTCTTGGCGGAGCGGTTTTTCCTTTTGGGCATCATGCAGGCATTTTTTCCGTTGGTCATCAGTTTGGCGGTCTTTGAAAAGTTCAGGTCTTTGGCGTATAATTTCTTTAAGCTGTATGCAGGGGTCTATATGTTGGTGCCGGCCTTCTTTTTGGTGAATGTATTTGTGAACAATCTTTACACCGAAATCAACACCAATTTTTGGAGCAGCCTGTTCGGAACGGATTGGGGAAGCAGCTTTTTTGCTCCGCTATTGCAATTGGGTTCCATCGGGTTTATCGTATTCCTGAAGTTTAAACTGTACCGTAAGGCCATCTCGTTCACCCTTAAACTTTTCAGCGGTGGATAATCCACATTTGAAGGCACGTTTGGCTGTCGATAATCGACATTAATAAAAAATGAAATGAAAACACCTTATAAAAATATATACGACATCCTGAAGCTCAACCGCTTTATTGTTTTGACGGTCGTTATTGGGGCCGTACTGACCTGCATCGTTTCCGTATTGATGGTCATCAAACTACACAAGGAAACTGTAGGCAGTGCCTTTGTGGTCAATTCGGACGGTAGCGTGATTCCCTTGAAATTGGTTTCCCAACGAGAAAATTTAAACGTGGAGGCATTGGCGCATTTGGAGCTGTTCCATACCTATTTCTACAATATCGATGCGAGCAATTATGAAAGGAATCTGGAAAAGGCGCTGTGGTTGGGCAATAGCTCGGTGGATGCCCTGTACCGCCAAAAAAAGGCCGATGGGGTCTACAACCGTTTGTTGCAATACTCGTTGGTGCAAAAAGTATTGAGTATCGAATCCAAAGTGGATATCCAAAATGAACCTTACAGATTTGAGACCAGGACCGTTTTTGAAATCAATAGGGGTTCCATAACCGATACCTACGAGCTTATCACAACGGGCAACCTTATCAAGGTGGACAGGAACTTTCCGAAAAATACCCACGGATTGCTGATTACCAATTTTTTTGAAAGCAGCTTACGAAAAATCAATGATGAACAATAAAATCCAGACCAAATGAAAGTAGAAAAAAACAAAATCATCTTTTCTATTGTATTGGTGTGTATCCTGCTTTTTATAGGCAGTTATGCCATGCTGGTATTGGGAGAGGATGAAGAACCGACCCTAGAGAGCAACCAGGTTCCCGTGCCGGAACTGGAGGACGACCAAAAACAGTACGATTCCAAATTGGATGCCCTGAACGATTTGAAGGAGGTCAGGCAGACCAACGCCCCGAGCATCTACGATGAACGCCTTTTGGATTCCACGGGCGTTTATGACCCGGATTTGTTGGACAAGGAAAAGATGCGATTGGTGGACAGTATCTACCAACAAGGGCAGATTAAATATTCGGAACAATCCTATGAAAATATCAATCCGAGGTACAGAACTACGAAACCGACGATTGCTAAGGAAAAGGACACTATCGATGCCATTGAGGAGCAGGAAACCGAGGTCGAGGTCAAGGAACGTGCTTTGGAGCACCAACTCTTTTTTGCTTCCCATCCCATCGAAAATGACGATTTGAACGCAAAAAATACGGACACGTTCATATACGTCCGTGTGGATGGCACGCAGACCGTCAAGAACAATTATCGCCTACAGATGCGGCTCCTAAAGGATGCCGTGATTTATGGGCAGCAGTATCTCAGGAACACGCCCATTTATGGATTTGTCAGCTTTAAGCCCAACCGGGCGATCATCGATATTGAGAATATCGACCATCGACCCGTAAAATTAAAGGCCCATGACCAACAGGACGGTAGCGAGGGGATTTATATAGAAAACAGCTTTAGGGCCGAGGTTACCAATGAGATTGTCGGCGACATGGTGGACGATATCAATATTGCCGGTGTGCCAAATGTTTCGGCTTCGCTCAACACAGGGGTAAGTGGGTTCAAGAAGATTTTCCAACGCAACCACCGTAACGTAAAGGTTACGATAACCGATAATTACAAACTCATATTAAAGGTTTCAAAAACCAAATTTCAAGGAAAACCCATAATGGGGAATTATTAAATATCACTCTTATGAAAACTTTTATCACATTAATGCTATTAACCTTTACAATGTCCATACAGGCGCAGAGACCACTCGACACCATTTATGCCAACGACCAAAAGAACGTTGCCCTGTTTTTTCCGAACCCCTTAAGGCAGGGTATTACGGGAGCTTCCCATTTTGTGTTCACCTATAACCGTGAAAAGGAACAGTATTTTGGGCTGTTACAGGCAAAACCGGGAATCGAGAGCAATCTATTGGCCGTTACCAGTGACGGGAAGGTATATTCCTATATCCTGAAATATTCCGACAAACTTCCCAAACTAAACTACTTCATCGGTGGGGATGAGAGCATCGGAAATGAAAGTCCCGTAATGGAAATACCCAAAACAAAAAATACCGATTCCAACAAGGATAGAACTGCCTATTATCAAAGGGCAAGTGAATATTTGCTCAGATCCAGCTCTGAAACCATTGCAATAAAGTGCAAAAAAGGAATACGGTTACGGTTGCAGAAAATGGCCTATGATACTTCCGAAGTGTACTTGGTCGTAGAGGTCAAGAACAGGTCGGGAATCGATTTCGAAATCGACTATCTCAATGTGTACCGTACCAACGGTAACAACAAACGGAAAGCCTCTTACCAACGGTTGCAGCAAAAGGTTGTTTACAGACATAAAATGCCATATTCTATTATAAATGGGCAAAGCCAGCGTTTCGTGTACGTGCTGCCAAAATTTGTTCTAGGAGATAACGAAAAACTGATGTTGGAGCTGAAGGAACTGAACGGCAGTAGGAAAGTGTTTTTGTGGGTCAATTGTCAAACAATTGTTTGACAATTTCTATTCTAAAAATCTTTATTATTTTTTAAGTAATTGCTCCGAAGGGGTTGTCCACAATATAGAGCCAATCCCCATTTTTTTGTTTTCTAACAATTTCCGTACTTGAACCATTGATTTCTAGATTTTTACCATTCTCATCTTTTGTTACAATTTTCCAATCTGCTCTTAAAAGGGCAATATCTTCAAATACTACACAATATTTGTTTATGGATGTCATTTTCCCACCAATTTTTAAAAGACCTATATGTTCTTGGTTGATTTCATTCTTTCCAGTAATTAAGTTTCCGTCTTTGTTTATAATTTTAGCTCCGGGCTCAAAAAGACGATTTAGGTTGTCAACAATTCCTGAATTAAATGCCCTGGCAAAAAAATCGTTCATTTCTTCTGGTCTTTGGGGCAAAGCGGTTATTTTCTCCATATTTACATTATGCTTTAATTCCTTCGAATAAGAATAGCAAAACTAGTTAATTTTATTTCCAAGTTTCTTTGTTTATTGCTTCACTTATTACATTTTTTCCTTTCTAAAATCAATGTCTATCGAGACGTTGTTGCCAACTTATTAACTAGCAATTTTAATTGCTTATTTATCGCATCAGTAGTAAGTGTCTATGACAAAATTCATTTAGTATTATTTTTATACAATTCCAGTCTAGGTATGTTTAATATTGATTTAGGGCGGTTTAATTGTAATCCTTTACATTTGTTGTGTGAAAGTATCAAGTTTCACACGACGATGTCCTATAGGATGTCCTATTTCAAATATTGGATTATAAGATTCTGGAATACAACGGGTTACGGCAAGGGTTGCATCCCTGCCACCCCGACGAACCTAGAAATAGGTCAAAACAAAACACTGTTAATCATTTGATTTTCAGTGTTTTTTGTTTTTTATGCGCTCAATTGATTTCATTTAAAACCATATAAAAGGTGTGCAATTCGGTGTACAACGATTAATCCGGAATGTACTAACTTGAAAGGACTTTAGAGTACGATTTGACTTTCGTCTTTACAATTAATTGTTTAACCAAAGTCATGGAAAATGAAATCAAAACACACTTTCACCGTAATTTTCTTTACAAGAAAATCAAGGAGCGTTCCCAACCAATTATCCATCTATGTACGAATCACTGTGGACGGCCAACGAGCCGAGATCAGCCTCAAAAGAAGCATTCCCTCCAAAGAGTGGGACAATTCACGGAACCGGGGCAGGGGAGGTTCACAGAGGATCAGGGCATTGAACGCCTATCTGGACAGCGTTTATGGTGAACTATTGGACTGCCATAAAGAACTTTTGGAAGAGAACAGGGTCGTTTCTTCAAATGCCATCAAGTCCCGTTATCTTGGCGAGGATGACAACAGCAAGACCTTAAGGGAACTTATCAAGTACCATAATGAGAATATGTCAATTGTCCTGAAAAAGGGAACAATGAAGAACTATTATACAACGGAAAAGTACCTATACAGGTTTTTGTCTAAGAAAAGAAAGGTAAGCGATGTCCGCCTCAAACAGTTGAACTATGCCTTTGTCACGGATTTTGAGCATTTTTTGCGCAATTACAGAGATTCAAAGAAAAGACTCTTATTAGGCAACAATGGGGTAATGAAACATCTGGAAAGGTTCAAGAAGATGCTCAACCTTGCCGTCAAATTGGAATGGATGGACAAGAACCCGTTCAACCAGTTCCAGTTGAAATATAACAAATATGATAGGCAGTTTCTGGACGAAGAGGAACTGGAGCAATTGGAAAGCACTAAAATGGGGAACGAACGTTTGGAGAGGATAAGGGACTGTTTTGTGTTTTCATGCTACACAGGCCTTTCTTATGTGGATGTCAAGGAGCTGAACCGTGACAATATCGTAAAGGGGATAGATGGAAACCATTGGATTAGTACCAAGCGTGAAAAAACGGACAAGCCCGTTAAAGTACCCTTGCTCCCAAAGGCACAGGAAATCTTGGAAAAGTATATGCAATGTCCTGAAATGGAAAATAAGGAAAGTTTATTGCCCATCAGTTCCAATCAAAAGACAAATGCCTATTTAAAGGAGATAGCGGACTCCTGCGACATTGACAAAAACCTGACCTTTCATGTTGCAAGACATACCTTTGCCACAACGGTAATGTTGTCAAATGGTGTGCCCATCGAAACAGTCTCGAAACTTCTTGGGCATAGCAAACTGTCCACCACACAGATTTATGCCAGAGTCGTGGAATCCAAGATAAGTGAGGATATTGGAAATCTTTTGATAAGGTTCAAGGAAAAAGCAATCAAAAAAAGTGTAGTTACATGAAAATAGGCGAGATGACATTAGCTTCTCTTTACATACTTTAGACTACCAGATGAATGGCTGTCATCACAGAAAATTGCGTTCCAAAGTGGTTTTTCAGTGAGTTGTATATGGTGTTTAGGCAACTATATACCTTCTTTACACCTTTGATTTAATTACTAGTACTGGTGGTTTTCTTGCTATCCCTTAAAAATGCCCTACCGCTCCTAAATGCGAAAAAAGCAATGATCCAACCAACGGATTGCATAAACCAAGCGTATCCAAGCTCATGTCTTACACCTGCATCGGGTTCGAGCAATAAATAAGGAGTCCTTTCAAGTAGTGGTAAAAAATCAGGAATAAGGAAAATCCCAATTGCGATACCTATAAGGCTAAGCAATATCCCAAGGGTTCTATCTAATATTTGACGGTTTCTGGACACTTCATTAAAAGTATCCATTTTCAATCGTTCAAAAAAACTTTATCGGTGTTTGTCCCATATTGTATATAGGTGCCGGTGTTTAAGCTTATTGATTGTTATTGTTAGCGTGTATCCCACAAGTTGTATGTGTTGTTCACACTTAGTGAGTGTTGTTGTCAACCTCACCTTACGGGTGTACAAGCACCCTCAATATCCAATTGTCATGCAGTAATCAGCTCAATGCCTGCTTTCTCTGCCTTGTATTTTATTTTGGTCATTAGCTCATAATAGCTCCAGTTCCTTAATACAAATTCTTCTTCTTTGGCAATCCCGACCTTGTCCTCTTGGTTCATTAAAATAAGCGTTCCCGCCTGATGCTTGATACAGAAATCTATAAGTTTTCTACTGTATACATGTATGCGGTGTGATACGTAGTTACTCTCTGTTTTATGGTACTTGTTCACTGCTTTAACTTTTCGTTTACACCCTTTCCCTGATCTGGAATAGGTCGCTCCAACCTGAGCCCTTCTCCGGGCTGCCTGTATGGCCAGCCTACGATAAAGGAATTCTTCCTTGGTGCCGATTGTGAGTCTGTTTTTTCCTGTCTTCACAACTATGGGATATTCCAAGGACAATGATGCTTCTGCGATGACCTCTGGTTTTAGGATATGCTTTTCCTTTTCGATTTCAAACACCGCCAACCAAAAGATTTTTCCGCCATTCAGTTTAATATTCGAAGCACATAACTTGACATCACCTTTTACCAAACGCTCCAAC
Organism: Flagellimonas aurea; assembly: GCF_017313785.1. Classification (GTDB taxonomy): domain Bacteria; phylum Bacteroidota; class Bacteroidia; order Flavobacteriales; family Flavobacteriaceae; genus Flagellimonas; species Flagellimonas aurea. The sequence continues at coordinate 7,308 of NZ_JAFLNL010000015.1, read as the reverse complement.
AGCATTCGTTTGTCGGTAAAATCCTTGCCCAAGTAGGTTTTAAATGGAACCCGGTACAAACGGAAGCAAAAGGCTTTCTTCTCTTCATCATAGACAATCCGACTTATACCCTGCAAGCCAAAAGGAAATGCCATGTCCTTCTTGAAATTCGGCAATGAGCGTTCGCCCTTCCAGTATTGAATCCTATTTTTATTGAATGAGGAGATTAAGCCATGGTTTAGGGTGGACAATATGTTTGTCGGGATTTCTCCTTTGAATCGATCAGATACCAATCGATAGGTAGTGTTTATCCTAGAACGATTAAGAATTCCTTTTTCGTCTTTTTTTTCATCAGCCAATTTATATTTTATTCCCTCGGATAGATAAGAGAATTCCTTTATCATTTCCTGAACATACAGATGGGTTACTATGAGGTTGGCTGCTCTAAAGCATCGGTCCCGCCACTGGTACATCATATCCATAACCTCTTTTTTTTCGTCCTTGGTAGGGAGGTCGATCAATAATTGAATCTTTCTAGTGTGTTTTAGCGTTGACTTTCCCATATTAAGCTGATTGTAATTGCAATTGATGATTTGCCTTCATTAGCCTATAAGCTTTCATGAATTCCTGATGGACTTCCTTTTGGGACAGTTCAAGTTCTTTGGCTATTTCAGAAAAGGAATATTTCAGTTCACAGCGCATTTTAAGAACTTTTGCCTGCTCTTCGCTCAGCTCTCCACTGAACTTGATTTCATTTGTCATGTTGTCACTGGAATCGAGTTTGTTTCCTTGATGGACTATGGTTTTTATATCTTCAATGGTTTCCTTTATTTCCCTGCTAGTTTCAATGATGCCTTTACCCATTACCTTGGAAATAGCCTTGTACTGGAAGCCATATTTTAAACAGAGTTCGATCAAATGCCTTTTATCGGCATTCAACAGGGGAAATATACTTTTGATATGGTCGAAGGTTTTTTGTGTCGATTCCTGATCATCGAGGTTTTCGGAATCATTTACCGGATCATACCCTGCCATGTAGTCTTGGTAATTGTCATAATCCTCCAGAGAGTTGACCTTCTTGTGGAACCTATATTTTGGTTTTCTATAATATGAGATACACTCCCTTTTCATCACAAACCTCAAGAAATAGAAAATGTGCTCAGGTGATTCCAATTTGTCCCTATTGATCCATAATTTTAAAAAGGTATCTTGGACAAGGGATTCTATTAAAAATTCATCCTTGAGCCATTGCTTGCCTATCCAAAGTATACTCCTAAAGTATTTGGTATGGATATGGTCCAAAGCAGAAGTATCGCCAATTTTTAAAAGTTCAAAATCACTGTTCAACATAACAGGCCTCGTTTAAGATGGTCGATGCACCATGGTTAAAATTGATTATGCTTTAAAAGCTGATGCGATTTCTTAAATAAGGATAAAGAGAAGATAGCTTTGAAAAGTTGAGAAAGCCCCTTTTAAATAAGATAAAGAGGGCGTGAATACTTAACTTATAGCATCAAGGTACTGGTATACCGCACGACAATAAGTAAGCTCACGCCCGGGCCGTGAGCATTTGCACTTATCATCTCGTCGTTAAAAATTACCAGTTTTTGATGCGAGAATCAAAGCGAATGCTTCTAATATTATTAACTTAAGAAGTTTCGCAAATATGTTATTTCAGGGATAAATATAATAAAAACCCCTGAATGAGAGCGAACGCTCTCAAAAAAACTTCCTATAATTTTTTCATTTGTGTTAATGGCAAAGAAAAACACAAATAAAAGTAAAGTTTATTTTTCTGATAAATATGTATGCAAGTTTATCAGTGAGGAATGGTTGACCTCAAAAGACACGAGTGCCAGAAAATATGGAAAAATATACGGTGTCAACTATCACGTGATAGAAAAAATACAGCAGGAGAATGGTTACAATATTCCATTATCCACCTTAAGCACCATCTGTTTCAACCACGGAATCAAGTTATCGGATTTCTTTAAATTGGTGGAAAAAAAGTATGGGGAATTTTTGAATGATAGCTATGAGTACAAATAATTCTGAATTGTAATTTAATCCTTCTATTCAATTTTCAGTAACCTTACTTATTTCCATTTATTGTCCACTTGTTGAAGAGTTATTGGGTTAACCGTTTTACGGCTACGGAACAATTTGCATCCGTTCATAGGCGGTTATATTTCCCCATTTTTTCATATCCCATTTATTCCAGTTCCAAAGCGTATTGATTGAAAGTAAATCGTGTTTTTCTCCTTTGCCATTAAATTCTATATTTATGTGGTTGAAAAACAACAGTATAATGTACGGCATATTTGATTTGACTTTCCTTAAGTCCGTACAAACCAAAGTATGTTTATGTGGCAGCTGATTTTCAATCATGCTGTATTCATTCGGTCCCGCTTGCGGGACGTAGGGAATAGCAAGAGGGTGATGCGCAAATTGCGCCATCACGTTTGTTTTCGGGTCTTCAACAAGTTGAAAACCAGTGAATTGAACAGATTTTGAAATACTGTACAAAATCTGGGGCTACAGTAGACTTTTCCGAAATCTACAGTAAATGCCCTCGGAGGCCCAATAAACACTGGAAATTTTTGACGAAAAAATTGACGCAATTTGACGAAAAAACAAAATCGCACCTATGGAAAAGCAATCAACAAATGTCAGAACAAAGAAAGGGACAGGTGGTTATTCCAATATCACCGTAAAGAAAGAAACGGCCACTCGTTTTCGGAGCTATTCCAAAAGGTTCAGCAAATCGCATAGTGAGGTATTGGATGGAATGATGCAATACTTCAAGGAGAACAACCTTGACCCTTTTGGAGAGGGAACAAAGATTGTCCTTGACAGTATCAAAAAGTTGGAGCGTCAGATGATGAAAAAATTCGATAGGCTCATCGCCATTATCAAGAACATGGAGAAGACCAGTATCCGGCCGACCTATGAAATGGTGTTGATTTTATACGAGGCGTATGTAAGGGATGGAAGGAAACCCAAACCTGAACCTGTCAAAATACAGGAAGAGCGAATGGATTTTTTGGAGCCTAGAAACACCGTTCCGAAAACAGAGCACGATAGAATGCTGCAAGAATTCAATGAATATAAAAAACGCAGCAATGAAATCCTTAACAACGTTGAAAAGGTAGAGCCAATGATGGGAAAGCCATATCTGAAAATCAATATGGGCATCGGGGATTATGAAAGCCTGAAATACCAATTAAAATAACGCTCATGTACCTTACAATCTCGGCACAGAAAATGGGCAGTACCTATAGCTCCAGTGTAGGGAACTATGTGGACTATCTGGAAAAAGAAAACGAGGACAGATTGCCCGAACATAGGGAGGAATTCTTTGACCAAGAAAACGACAGCGTAAGCCCTCAAACGGTCATTGATGAAATAGATGCCAATACCGCTAAACTGAGACAGAAGGATCCTAAATTCTATTCCATAGTGGTCAGTCCCAATAAAAGGGAATTGAAGGCCATAGGCAATGACCCAAATCTGCTTAGGGAATACACAAGGAAACTCATGGAGGACTATGCCAAGAGTTTCCATCGTAACCAAGAGGTCAAAGCCGAGAACTTGAAGTATTATGCCAAGATTGAGCATGAGCGCACCTATCGTGGCTTTGACAAACAGGTTCAGGAGAATGCTCCCTACCGAGGGGAGATAGCAAGGCTCAGGAACGAGATACGGAAAGTGGAACGGGGCGAATCCATCGGGAACGTCAATGAGCTTGAAAAGAGGATCAAAGAGCAGGAAAGATTGGCACCCCATAAACAGAATGGACAACTAGTGTCCACGGGAATACAAAAAGAGGGGCCACAGACCCATATCCATATCATAGTCAGTAGAAGGGACGTAACGAACACCTATACACTTTCCCCAATGGCCAAGCACAAGGCATCCGAAGTGGAACTGAACGGAAAGACGGTCAAGAGAGGCTTTGATAGGGACAGTTTTTACCAAGCAGCGGAAAAAACCTTTGACAGGACAACAGGCTTCAAGAGGAACTATGTGGAATCCTATGTAGGGAGAAAGGCCCATGCCAAGGAACCGGGTAAGTTCTTTGCGAAGGTGATGGGACTGCCCACCAAAGAAAAGGATATGGCCTTCAAACTACTTAAAACCATGGGTGTCAAAGCTCCTAGTATACCGACCAATAAGGTACAGATAGCTGCGAAGATCATCAAGGCACTTGGAAAGGGTATCAATAAAGCAAGGGGCACGGGTGAGGACATGGGGTACTGAGAACAAAAAAGTAGGTTGCGCCCTATCGTGTTTTTGCTTCACGCTTATCTACCGGAATCACTACAAAAACCCGATAGGATCCATGCGCAAAAGTAGAAGGTAAGATTTGGGGTTCTTGTTCTTATATTTTCAAACAGTTCGATTTTAAGGGGAGCTTACAGGCGGGCAAGGCCGCCTTGTCGGTTTTAATAAAAACCGGACAACATAAGCTACAAAGATGGTTTTTACGCCCTGTAAAAACAATGGTCTGTTCGGGTGTATAAAAAACAAGACCGCCTTAAAAAGCGGTTATGGAAGCCATTTTTTCAATCATTTTGGGGTTGTGCAACGGTTACCGTTGTTGTAAGTAGTGCTTTTTTAGTTCACTTACTTAATTTCAAAATCCGAAATGCTCCTTGAATTACCAATGCAAAAACAATTGTTCCGATAATCAAATCAGGTTTATTAGAACTCAAATAATGCACTAAAATTCCTGCAATAATTACTCCCAAATTGATAATCACGTCATTCGAAGTGAAAATCATACTCGCTTTCATATGTGCTTCTTCTTTGCTCTTTGACTTTTGCAAAATATAAAGACAAATTCCGTTTGCAATAAGTGCAAAAATCGAAACTATAATCATTGTTGAAAAATCGGGAAGTTTCTCGTTTCCGAAAAATCTTCTCAAGACTTCTACAAATCCAATAATCGCAAGTATTATTTGAAAATATCCAGCAAGTTTGGCAATCCGTTTTTTCTTTATTACTGTTCCGCCAACCGCAAACAAACTAATTCCGTACACAAAACTGTCCGCAAGCATATCTAAACTATCGGCAACAAGTCCCATAGATTTTGAGATAATTCCTGTTGTCATTTCAATAATGAAAAAAGCAAAATTTATGGCAAGTACAGACCAAAGTAGTTTTTTCTGATTTTCGTTTTCTTTAAATTCCGTTTGGTCGGTTTGTTCCGTTGAGATTTTTTTTCCACCTAAATTCAATTCGATAACGGACTTTTCGATTTGGTCAATTTCTCCGCTGTGAAAAACGGTCAATTTTCGATTCGGAATATCAAAGTCCAAATTCGCAATGCTTGAAATTCCGTCCAATTTCATTCGGATAAGATTTTCCTCTGAAGGACAATCCATTTTGGTAATTTCAAATATTGTTTTATTCACTTGGTTTCTGGGTTTTTCGGCATTACTTACAACGGGTTTGTATATGAAAAGTAGCGGATTTTTTGCACGAACTTTTCGGTTAAACACAGACCTTAAATTTATAAAATTCATTTCGATTTAGCACCTAAACCGCTATTTTTTATATACGTTGTTACCCACTGGCTTTATTCCGTTCAGCTTGGTTTTCAGCGTTGGCAAAGACATACTCTTTTGCAATTTTTGGCTTGTGTTTCGGCTGAAGCGAATTGCAAATGTGTATGGCTTTTAGCGTTGGCTTTTTAACAACAACTTTTATTTTCTTGAATTGGTGGACAAGCTACTGTTCCATAAGAACAATAAACACAACAATCTCCCTCTTTTGGTTTTAAAACCTTTTTACAATTTTCGCATTCGTAGAAAAATTGACAAGCGTTTGTTGGCATATCTTCCACTTTTTTATGTCCGCAGTTTGGACAAGTTATTTCAGATTTTAATATAGTTTCCATTAATTTTCTTTTTTGTCGGTTACTTTATAACCTGTTGAGTTAATTGCTTTCTCAATTTCCGTTTCATTGGTTTTGGTTTTGTCAAATTCAACGATTGCATTTCCATTTTCATAAGACGCTTTTGAGTTTACAATTCCGTTGAGTTTGTTTACTTCGTGATTGACGTGTTCTTCGCAACTGGCACAAGTCATTCCGCTGATTTTAAATTCCGTTGTTTTAATGTCCGATTTGTCAACTACAATTATTTGTTTTTCTGTGTTTGGGTAAAAAATTCCAGAATAATATGGGAAAGCCAACATTACAATTGCAAATACTGTTACAATACCTAAAAACTTTTTTGATTGAATAAATTTTGGTTTTTCGTCCGTCTCACAATCACAGTCTATTTCTTTTTGAGGTTTAAGTTTTTGATACCAAGCAAAGCCAAGAACTAAAATTGTCAGTCCAATTAAATATGGTCTAAAAGGTTCTATCCAAGAAAATGTTGAAACAATTCCACTTGTTCCTGCGATAAGAGCCAAAACTGGTGTAATACAACATAAAGAAGCTGTAATTGCCGTTAACAAACCTGCACCGATTAATTTGTTTTCACTTTTCATATCGTTTCTAAAATTTTGTTTTTATCAAGTATCTCAAAAAATGGGTTTAGCATTTTTTCGTATTCAGCCGTAAGTGAATAAAAAATCGTTTGAGCATCTCTTTCTGTTTGTAATAGGTTTCGGTCTTTCATTTTTCTCAAATGTTGAGAAATAGCAGAAATGTTCATTCCGAGAATGTCGCTTAAATCACAAACACAAAGTCTTTTTTCCTGAAAGAGTAGGTAAAGTATTTTCAGTCGAACGTTATTTCCGACTAATGAAAGTCCGTTCGCCAAATAGTCGAACGATTCGTTTAATTCCGAAACTGTGTCTTTGCAACGATTTATTTGTTCAATATCGGCTTGTTGTCTTATGCAAGAATTATTTTCCATAAAACAAAGTTACGGTTATTTCTTATTTAAGCAAATACTAAAATATATAATTTTCAGGCGTTGGGAAAATTTTAGCTCTTTTGGTTTTAAAGCGTTGGATTTGTGTGTCGGAAAAAACCGAAAGTGCTAAAATATGCGGTTGGTTTTCAGCTTGTGGGTAACGTTCAGTATAAGAAACGTAGGGCAGTTGATAAGCACTTTCGTTTCGGTATATTACTTAGCTAAATATAAATATTTTGCTTTTATCTTTTCTTCTATAAACGCCATATTTTATATTTAGCGGACTTTGTTAATATTCACAGACCTTTCAGTTGAGCACAAATGCCCTATGTTTTTTAGCATCTATGTAAAAGCAGTCTGTCGAGTATCTTTAAGATTCACCAAAATCAAAAGATATGAAAACACAACAAACTGCCCCACCCAAGTTATTCATTGGCATCGACATACACAAGCGCAG
>NZ_JAFLNL010000014.1 GCF_017313785.1 Flagellimonas aurea | reverse complement strand
ACCCCTTTCCATTCCGAACAGGGAAGTTAAGCCCGTTTGCGCCGATGGTACTGCCACACCAGGTGGGAGAGTAGGTCGCCGCCTTCCTCAAGGCCCTTCACATTAGTGATGGGCCTTTTTTTGTTTTTATATGGTATCTTTGCCCCTGCAAAATGTAGATATAACTTATACCATTGGACTCCCAAACCAACCCTGTTTTACTTGAAGAAAAATTGAATGCATATTCCCATGCACTGGGCATCGTGTTGGCGGCCATAGGAGGAATCCTTTTATTTGAAAATGACTTGGGAGCAATCCCTTTCATGAAAGGTGGTATCACTGTTTATGTAGTTTCTTTACTCTTATTGTTTACGGCCTCAACAATCTATCATGCCGTGGAAAATCCAAAATTGAAGAAAAAACTCAGGATTCTGGATCATATCAGTATTTACTATTTGATTGCAGGAACCTATACTCCCGTGTGCCTGTCCATTTTATTACCATCCAAAGGGTGGCTATTGTTCTATTTGGTATGGGGTATTGCGCTGTTCGGAACGGTCCTTAAAATATTTTTTACGGGCAGATTTGAGGTTTTCTCGCTGGTCCTTTATGGAGTGATGGGCTGGCTGATTGTAATAGATCTGCCATATTTATTGGAGCATATGTCCTCATCTGGATTGCTATACCTTGCTGCTGGCGGAGCTTTTTATACGATCGGAATAGTGTTCTACGCCGTAAAAAAGATACCGTACAATCATTTGATATGGCATTTCTTTGTGCTTGGTGGGGCAATTGCACATTGGTTTCTAGTGCTTAAAATCTTGAATTAAGACGTTGAACAATAGTTTTAATCAAATAACCAAGACCAGTGACCATGAATCAGTTGTTGGTAACGAGTTCTTTTAAATACATTTACTTACACGAAATAAGCAATCCCGATTCCTAAAATAATTACCAATACTTTTCGAAGATTAAAAGCATGTCCTTGCGCACTTTCAAACAAAATTATGGTTGATATATGGAAGAAAACCCCAATGGCCAAAGCAGTGAATAAGTGTCCGTAATCCGAAACCCAAGGAGATGTGGAAATAAAGCTGCCCAAAGGCGTCATTAAGGAAAAAACAACAATAAATAATAAGGTAGCGGACATCTTCATCTTGGAGTTGATCAAAAAGATGCTCAGGATAATCGCTATTGGTAACTTATGTATGATGATTCCATAGAGTATTGAATCATTATCATGTATTGGTACACCTTCTATCAAAGCGTGTATACATAGGCTTACAAATAATAGGACAGGGAACTTGTTTTCTTTTAGGTGAACATGCACGTGACCATGTTCTGCTCCTTTCGAAAAGAACTCCAGAAAAACCTGCATAAGGATACCTCCCAGAATGTATAGCGCTATTGTTTTAGGGTCATGACCATCATAAACCTCAGGCAATAGCTCAAAAAAAGTCAGCGATAACAGGAAAGCCCCACTAAAGGCAAGCAATAATTTGATATTGTCGTTGTTAGCCGGTCTAGTAAACCATACAAATGCAAAACCGGACCAAACGGCTAAAATCGGAATGATATAGATAATACTGGAAGGAATATTCATGCGCTAAATCAAGGGAGTAAAAATAGTCTATTTTTGCGGAAAGAAATTACAAGAACATGGCAGGAAATTTTAAAATGATGGCCAAGACCCTTTACGGATTCGAGCCAATTTTGGCCAAAGAGCTTCGTAATCTTGGGGCTAGCAACGTAGAAGAAGGTGTTCGAAACGTATCTTTTGAGGGAGATACCGGTTTTATGTACAAGGCGAACGTGTGCCTTAGGACGGCCTTAAGAGTTTTTAGACCCATCAAAACGTTTCGGGTATTCAATGAAAAGGATCTATACAGACATATTTACGAATTGGATTGGCCCGGTATCTTCGATGTGGAGAAAACCTTTGCCATTGATAGTGTAACTAGTACCAAGGTCTTTGATAATTCAATGTTTGTGTCCTTAAAGGCCAAAGATGCCATTGTGGATAAGTTTAGGGAGATAGTTCGCGAGCGTCCGAATGTAAAGACCCAAGACCCGGATATTAGAATCAATATCCATATTTATAACAACACCTGTACGGTTTCTTTGGACAGTTCGGGGAATTCCCTCCATCAACGGGGATATCGTATTCTAACGAATATTGCTCCTATCAATGAGGTCTTGGCCGCAGGCCTGTTGCTTAAAACCGGATGGGACGGACAATCCAACTTTTTTGATCCCATGTGCGGGAGTGGAACTTTTCTGATAGAAGCAGCTATGATTGCCTGCAATATACCGGCGAACATTAATAGGGAGTCCTATGCATTTATGCATTGGAAGGATTATGATGCCGACCTCTATAGTAAAATTGTGGATGCGAGTTTAAAGAAGGTCCGAGAGTTCAATTATAAAATCATAGGGTACGATAAAGCTCCCTCAGCGGTAAGGAAAGCCCAAGAGAACGTGGACCATGCCAACCTGTCGGATTATATAACCGTGGAACGCAAAGACTTCTTTAGGGTTGATAAGCCACTTGAAGGAAAACTGCACATGCTGTTCAACCCTCCTTACGGTGAACGATTGCCCATTGATATGGAAATCTTTTATGGGAAAATAGGGGACACGTTCAAACAGATTTACCCTGGAACCGATGCTTGGCTTATTACATCAAATTTGGAAGCCTTAAAACATATTGGTCTAAAAACATCGAAAAAAATTAAAACTTTTAACGGTAAATTGGAGTCGAGACTGGTAAAGTATGAAATTTACGAGGGAAGTAAAAAGGCCAAATTCAGTGAAGAGAATTAGTTGCGAATCAAATAAAAATTGCGATTTCTCCAAAAATAGATTTGGTGGAAAACAAAAGAATTAGTTAGATTTGGAGATGTGTTTAGAACACAACTAACTAACTCAACCAAATTTTGTGAAAGGAGTCCTTAGAGGCTCCTTTTACTTTTCTGACCAAATGGCAAGTTCGTTGCCCGAAGGGTCAGTGAAATGAAATCTCTTGCCGCCTGGAAACTCAAAAATCTCCTTACTGATGATTCCTCCTACGCTAATTATACGTTCCTGTATTTCCTCAAGATTTTCGTGATACAGTACAACAAGTACTCCGTTCACAATAGGTTCAGTAGTCAATTCAAAACCACCCGCAACCCCACTTCCGGAAAACGCGGTATAATTTGGTCCATAATCAGTAAAGGTCCAACCAAAGGTATTGGAGTAAAATATTTTGGTCTGTTCAATATCGGCGGACTTGAACTCGATATAATCGATTGGCGTGGTCTTCATGCTATTGGCCGTTTTCTTCCTTTTTCTTTTTGTCCTTTTTGTAAAGGGGAATAAAGTAGCTGATAGAGTAGTTGTAGTTTACCCCAAAATTACTTCCGTCCGTTACCTTGTTGAATCCTGGAATCCATAGGTTTGGAAATTGCTCGTCTTCAGAATTGGTCACAAGAAATCCCAAGCGTGCACTCATCCCCACAAAAATATTGGCAAAAAGTTCCACTTTGGTACCTACCACAAATTCGAGCCAAGAGGCCGACAGTCCGCTAAATTCCCTGTTAGGATTTTCACCAGGTAAAAACTCGGGATTAAAGAACTGGTTGGTCTCATAAAGACTATAATTGTTAAGCGTTTGGCTAAAACTTGCCACAGCATAGCGACCACCAATGGTGATGGCATTGTTCATACCGTACCAGTTGGTATAGGTATTCATATCCACACCTGCTTTTATATAACTTCCAGAGGTTTCGTAGTCGTAAAGAATAGTGTTGTTCAGGTTCTCATCCTGTTTTTTGGTCTCGTTGCCAATTTCAGCGGCCAGATATAGTTTTCGGGTCAGCCTGTAATCACCTACTAATTCCAGTCCTGTATAATCTTCATCCAAAAAAGAAAGTACCAACTTGCTGATGTCCGCACCGACCCGTAGGCCATATGGGTCTTTGTAAACGACGGTGTCTTTTGGTGAAAGATCTACAGGTTCACTCTGTGCCAAAACCAAAATAGGGAGGAGGCCAATTATGATGCTAATGAAATATTTTGACATGGATAGTATTAGTATTTTCTACATTGGGTTGGACAACCTTGATATCTTGAATCCAGTTTTCGGCACCTTCGGTAAGGGTAACGGAAATATTGTTGTAATTGGTCACAAATCCGCAGGCCCTGGATACAAATGCCTCCCCTAACTCATAGGAAATGGTCAAAGTATCAATATTTCCCGTTTCCAGCTCTGTTTCCTCATCATCCGCAGATTCTGAAATAATCTGATACATCGTTGTTGTGGCGGTACTTCGCAATGGGACCTGCAGCGAATCCGGTGATTCGGAACGGTCGCTAAATGAACTATTGGTCAAAATACTGTCAATATCAATATTGCGTATCCTAATAGAGGGGACGTTTTTCACCAAAGTGGTATCTGCAAAATCAAAAAAACCGATGACCATAAGGGGTGTGTCGCCATCAACACATATATCGTCCTTTTCGCAAGAGGATACATAAAACAGCACCGAAACTATAAGTAGGATGGGGATTATTTTCTTCATTAGGATAAATATGGGTTTTTATGTCAAAAATTATACCCGTTTTTCCAAAAGTACAACATTTTCAACATGGTGCGTCTGTGGGAACATATCCACGGGTTGAACCTTGGTGACTTTATATTGTTCTTTCATAAGAGCCAAATCCCTGGCCTGGGTTGCGCTGTTGCAGCTTACGTAAACAATTTTTGGAGGTGCCACTTGGAGCAGTTGTTCAACTACTTGTTTGTGCATCCCATCCCTTGGAGGGTCGGTAATGATAACATCGGGTTGGCCATGTGCAGCGATAAAATCATCGTTGAATACATTTTTCATATCACCAACATAGAAATCCACATTGGAGATGTTGTTGTGCAGAGCATTGGCCTTGGCATCTTCAATGGCTTCGGGCACGGATTCAACTCCGATCACTTTTTTAGCTTTTTTCGAGACAAACTGCGCTATGGTTCCCGTTCCTGTGTACAAATCGTATACGAGCTCGTCTCCAGTGAGTCCGGCAAAATCCCTAGCAACCTTGTAAAGCTCATATGCCTGAGCAGAGTTGGTCTGGTAAAAGGATTTTGCATTTATCTTAAACTGAAGCCCCTCCATTTCCTCAAAAATATGGTCTCGACCTGCAAAGCAGATGACATCCTGGTCGTATATGGTATCATTGCCCTTGGAATTGATTACGTATAGCAGTGCGGTTATTTCCGGAAATGTCTCCTTTAAATGATTCAAGAGTAATTCCCTGTTTTTGGTATCCTCTTCAAAGAATTGGATGAGCACCATAATTTCCCCGGTTGATGATGTACGTATCATCAAAGTCCGTAGAAGTCCTTCTTGCTTTCTTGGATTAAAAAATGTAAGTCCGTTTTTGTTCGCAAAACTTTTTGTTTCCAATCGTATCGCGTTGGAAGGGTCTTGTTGTAGGTGACATTTTTTAATGTCCAAAATTTTGTCCCACATACCTGGAATATGGAAGCCCAAAGCATTTCTGTCATCTATCTCCTCATCCGAATTGATTTCTTTCTGCGTTAACCACCGGCTATCAGAAAACGAGAACTCCATTTTGTTCCTGTAAAAATACTGTTCCTTGGACCCGAGAATAGGAGTGGTGTCCGGCAACTCTAGGTTGCCAATACGCTTTAGGTTGTTTTCCACCTCTTTTTGTTTAAAATAGAGTTGGTGCTCGTAGCCCATGTGTTGCCATTTGCATCCGCCGCAGGTACCAAAATGTTGGCAAACGGGTTCGGTTCTTCTATCTGAAAGGGTATGGAAATTGGTGGCAACACCCTCAAAATAGGCTTTTCTTTTTTTTGTGGTCATCACATCCACCACATCACCGGGTACGGCATTGGTCAAAAATATGACGCGTCCGTCCGGGGCCTTGCCCACGGATTTTCCCTTTGCTCCGGCATCGATTACCTCTACGTTTTCGAACGTTTTTCTCCTTCTGTTTTTACGCATGCCGCAAAAGTAAGTTCTTTTTGGTATTTCATGGAATGTAGCTTCTTAAATTGCATGTAAACTTTAGGTGAAAACCAAAGGAATCATACATTCAAAAATTACGTTTTCATCAATTAATTTGTAATTTGCGGGCACTCCAAGGGATGATTTCTCTCCCACGCTGCTTTTTCGAGACTTCGAAAGAATAAAGGTACAGTAGGAATGGTTATTTTATCAATTTTAATCATTTAATGAAATGGCTGTTTTAGAGCATTTAACATCGCAGCAAGCGATAGATTTGGAAAACAAGTACGGAGCGCACAATTACCATCCACTTCCTGTGGTTTTGAGCAAGGGTGAAGGTGTATATGTGTGGGATGTGGAAGGAAAGAAATACTACGATTTTCTTTCTGCGTATTCGGCGGTAAACCAAGGGCACTGTCACCCAAAAATTGTTGGGGCCATGGTGGAGCAGGCAAAAACATTGACCTTGACTTCCCGTGCTTTTTATAACGATATGTTGGGCAAGTACGAAAAATACGCTACCGAAACTTTTGGTTTTGATAAGTTGTTGCCCATGAACACAGGGGCAGAAGCAGTAGAAACTGCATTGAAAGTTTGCAGAAGATGGGCCTACCAGAAAAAGGGCATTCCAGAGAATCAAGCTAAAGTGATTGTTTGTGAAAACAATTTCCATGGTAGAACGACAACCATTATTTCCTTCTCCAATGATGAAGTGGCAAGGGAAAACTATGGGCCGTACACTGAAGGTTTTGTAAAAATCGAGTATGATAATTTGACCGCTTTGGAGAATGCACTCAAGAGCAATCCGCACGTTGCAGGTTTTTTGGTGGAGCCGATACAAGGGGAAGCAGGGGTTTATGTGCCATCTGAAGGATATTTGAAAGAGGCAAAGGCCCTTTGTGAAAAATATAATGTATTATTTATCGCAGACGAAGTACAGACGGGTATTGCAAGAACTGGTAAGATGCTTGCGGTTGACCACGAAGGTGTAAAACCCGATATCTTGATTTTGGGCAAAGCCCTCTCTGGCGGTGTGTATCCGGTTTCAGGTGTTTTGGCCAATGACGATATTATGGAGGTCATCACACCGGGAAGCCATGGGAGCACCTTTGGCGGGAATCCTGTAGCCGCTGCGGTAAGCACTGCTGCTTTGGAAGTGATCAAAGAAGAGAATTTGGCACAGAATGCAGAGGAACTGGGCGAACTGTTCCGCGAAGAGCTGAACAAGTTTATCCCTTCCTGCGATTTGGTCGTAAAGGTAAGGGGAAAGGGATTGTTGAATGCCATTGTAATCAACGATACGGAAGATAGTTCTACCGCTTGGGACATTTGTATGGCTTTAAAGGAGAATGGACTTCTTGCCAAACCAACACATGGTAATATCATTCGTTTTGCACCACCGTTGGTCATGGACCGGGAGCAGTTAATGGATTGCGTGTCCATTATTATTAAAACACTGAATGAATTTACGAAGTAGCATTGATAAGAATAGAAAAGGGCGGTGATTTCACCGCCCTTTTCGTTTTGGATAGATTGTAATCTATTATAAAAACTTGTACCCTAATCCAACGGTAAGGTAATTTCCTCTTACTTTGACATCTTCACTACCGGTGTAGGAGTTGTTGATTTGAAAGGTATAACGCGCTTCGATAAAAAAGTCCTCGTCGATATCATAACCGATTCCTCCTGCAATATCAAATTCAACACTGCTGAAATCTTCCGGAGTTTCCTCAAATGAGAAAACCAATTGTGGACCAGCTTGAAGGTTAAACTTCTCAGAAATGGCAAATTTTCCAAGAATAGGAAGCATTAGTCCACTTGAACCATCTACGTTGGCATAGAGCAGTTCAGGTTGTACATTGAAGTTTTCGGAGACATTAAAGTCCGCCACTGCTCCCAAATAGAATCCAGATTCCGATGCAGATATACTAATGCCGTCTGCTTTGACGCTTCCACGTGCATTGAGATATCCTGCGGTCGCCCCAAATCTAACTTCTTGTGCTTGAGATAAATAGGTGAATCCTAATACAGTAATGGCAACTAATAAAAGCTTTTTCATGTTTAATTAAAGTTAATGTTATGGCGGCAAATATAGAATTAAAAACGAATGGATTCTTTGATTTACTGAATAAGTCCTGTGTTTTTTAATTTCAATTTTTAACAAACCAGATCTCACAAAAAAATGCTTTTAAATTGCTAAACTTCTTCTTTGGATTCTATGGACATTTCGCAACCATATTCATCAGCAAAAAAATTGTCCAAATCATCTGCTTTTAAAGCTAGGTTCTTTAGGTTTTGTTTGATGGTATCCGCATGATCTGGGAATATATCGGAAAGATGAACCCTGTACGAAAGATAAATTTGGTTTTGATGTATACCCAAATAATAGGGTTCCACATTTGCTTCCAATAAGTGGGTCAATAGTTCTTGAATATTCTGTTTTGGAAGATTGTTCATTGGGGAAGTTGCTACCAGGTAGTCTCTTTTAAAAACGAAAATCCTGATCAGGGCACTTCCATGATGGAATTCCCAATAATCCCTACCAGCACGTCCAAGAACCGGGTCGATGCCCAAATCTGTCAAGGCACCTTCTACGAATTGGGCAAAGTGGCTTTTCTCGAACTCTTCCCAAATTGAAATATCCATGTTGTTCCCGCAATTGGCACAAAACTCTGATTCTTGATCCGTATAGTTATCGCAGGAATTACATTTTACGTTATAGGTGGCTTTGTTTTGAAGTAGTGCAAAGTCGCTCATCTCTTTTATCAAATCCAGGTGCTTTATTCCAAACCCCACGTTATCAGCATTATTGAATTTTGATGTGGTCACCCCGACCAGGACACCAGCTTCATTGCGCATAGGCCCACCGGAATTTCCAGGGTTGACGGCAGCATCGGTCTGAATATAGCTTCTACTGCCCATGGGCTGACTCGTGGCGGATACGATTCCCTCCGTAATGGTGTAAGGCATGCCGAACGGATAACCATTAATAAAGATTCTTTGTGTGTTTGCAATTACAATTTCTTCTTGCAGTGAAATATCCGTATTTACGTTCTTGAATCCATCAATGCTTAAAAAGGCAAGGTCCACTTCTGGGTTTACCATAACAACCTTTGCTACATGCCTATCTTTCTTATGGTCTTCGACGGCAACTATTTTTTCTCCTTTGATCACATGGTAATTGGTAATGATGTGGTCATGGCCGCTTACCGTAAAACCGCTTCCCGTTCCAGAAGCGGTTACTATTTTAAAAACTGATTTTCTTAGGTTTTCCACGTTATTTGCTTTTGGTTAGCTAAATAATTTTGAGAAGAGGTTCTTTTTTTCTTTTTTCTTTTCACCTGAACTACCTGCCGTGCCATTCAAAAAGGCATTGAATGTATTGAGCAAAATAGGCCTGGCATCATGCAGCTCTTTACCGGAAACTTTTTCCAAGGTATCGTATATGGCATTTTGGTGATGCTCCTCCAAATTGTAATTGTATATCATTTTTAAAAAGGAATATTGTAGATAATAGCAGAGCATCAAATTGTTGTTTTCCTTTACATAAGAGTTGACATATTGTTCCAAGTTCTTGGCATAGTCCTGCAAAATTTCGTTGGAACTGCGCCATTTGAGGGAAATCAACGCCTTGGCGTGGTATATATCCTCCATAAACTCTTCTTTGGGTTTGGCAAGGAGCTTTTGCATAAAGTTCACTCCTTTATCGATCCTATGGTTAAAATCAATCTGTCCATTGAAGAGATTATTGACATATTCTTCCAATTTGGTCCTTAATGTTCCATGGACACAGGGAATATTGACGATTTTTAACAAAGAAATCACGATAATGTCCCATTGGAAGTCGTTCCATCGTTTCTCTTTAAAAAAAAGGCTGTAATTATTGTAGTCTTCCAAAATATCACTGATTTGCTGCCATACGGCCTCCTTTTCCATCTCGGATAACGGGGTAATACTTGACTCTTTGTAGAACTCAGCTTTGTATTTTTCTATGAATTCATCATCATAATTATCGGCATAAACACTTATTTCCCTTAATAGGTCATATACTTTATAGGGTTGACAAAGCTCTAATGGCGTTTCGTATTCAAACCAAAGTACATTGTCCCTAAGATGGATTTGTGCCAATGTCAACGGATTGAAATTGATTTCTGCCACGCGTCGGAACAAGGCAACTTTGTTTGTTTTTTCCGTAATCTTAACAAAAGGTGCCCTGATTGTGAAGGTGTCTTGCGTGATTGAAATGGAAATCTCATTGAGTAACTTGAATATCATCCTCTGTACTATGGTCTTTAAGTACATTTGAATTGATATAGTTGATGGTTTCGATCAATGCCGTTTTATAGTTTTTGGCATCGTAGGCATCCATAGCCTTGCTCCAGTAAGAAACGTCCATTAGTGGGTCGTCCTCACTTTTAATAGGTCTTGTGAACCTAGGAAGTACATGTTTCATTATTATAGGTTAAGAAATTACAAATCAGATTTGGGTGAGGTTGATTTGTATTTTTTTAGTGAGGTCGTACTATAATAGTATGGCTAATATCGTCTTTTTTTTGAAAAAACCTATAGTTGGACAAACTATTTTGAATGGTAATGTAAAGTAAATCAATTGACTAATGCTATTGACTTACAGCGGCTTCGAGTAAGCGAAGCTGTTTTTTATAGGCGTTGAAGCTTGCTTCGATCCCAATGGGAAGTGTTGAGTTTTGGGGAATATGGCCAAAACTCATTCCATATACCGCAGGAATGTTCAAGGGTGAAATCCTATCCATGATCACTTCTCTGAGGGTGAAGTTTTCAGTGGTTCTTTTACGGTCGCAACCTTTGCAAACCCCAAATATGATTCCTTTGGCCTTTACAAAACTATCTACTTCAGAAAGTTGTGTCAACATACGGTCCATACGATACGGGGCTTCTTCAACATCTTCCAAAAAAACAAGTTTATCCGTAAAGTCGAGTTCGTAAGGCGTTCCGATCATGGCAGTCACCAAGGTCAGACTGCCACCAATGAGCTCTCCTTGCGCAACGCCGGGAGTAATGGTATAGCGGTAGTATTCGCTATTTCGATATTGTTTAGGATCCTTTAATATGGCATTTTTAATGGGGAGGATTTCTTGTGGTTCCATGAGTACCTTCCTAAAATAGTCTTTGCTATACTCATCGTCCAAGGTTTTACCTACGGGGCCATGGAATCCCACAAGACCTGTTTTTTTGTAGATGGTATTGATCAAGGCCGTAATATCACTGAACCCAATCAATGCTTTTGGGTTTTCCTCGATAGCATCGTAGTCCAACATACCAAGGATGCGTGTACATCCGTATCCACCACGGGCGCAGAGAATGGCATCGATATCGGGATTTGCGAACATTTCGTTCAAATCGGCAGCCCGTTCCTCATCCGTATTGCTGAAATAACCATAGTTTCCTTTAATGCGGTCGGTATAGAAGGTTTTAAAACCCATTTTTTCCAAGGTGTCAACAGCAAGATAGAGCTCCTCCAATTTTATGGCAAAACCTGGGGCCACAAGACCAATGGTATCACCGGGGCTTAATTTTTTAGGCTTTACTTTGGTTTTGGCAAACGACTCGTTGCCCCAACTTGTTTGATGCAAAAGGGTTGCAGCTCCAAGGACTGTAGCAGATTTTAAAAAACTTCTTCTTTTGGACATTTACATTGGATTTTGGCAACGCAAGGATAAAAATGCACAAAAATTAGAAGAAAAGCACGAACTAATCACTGTTTCTTTCTGACCGTCTTAACTGTCGTTGGATTTTTCTGATGGCAGATTCAATGGACTTTTCAGGTTCGATGATATTGTACTCTCCCCAAAAGTCCGGGTCGGAAAACCCGGAGGCCTCATCGCTCAGGATAATCGATTTCCGGATTCGCTGACGATACTTCGGTCTTTCGTCCTTGCTTACCGTCTCCCAATCAGTGATGGCCATTTCAGCGGTCATACTGTACTGTGAGTTGAACCATTTATCGGCCCAATCCACTTTGAACTCCATGAAAACACTGCTGTAGCCATAATGCCATTTACCATTTTTTTCACGGTAATCCACTCGGTAGGATACTTCGGTGGGCCAAACATCTACTTTAGCGGGCTTTCTGCGCACAAAAAGCTGTGCTGCCTGTTCCCTGTCCGTAATGTTCAATGAAAAAATGGCGCCGGTAAGAATTTTATTCTCTACATCGATATACAGTTCCCCTTGGTACAATGGTTCCAAAATTCCTTCATGCTGGTTAAACCTGATAACATAGATCAATCTATCATTGGTTCGCACGGAACGGTCGAAAGTAAACTTGTAATTGGAAAGCGATTCTTCGGAAAAGATGTACTCAGGATACTTCATCATATCCACGTACAGTGTATTGTAGGGGCCTCCTTGAAGTTTCAGCGCTACGGTGTCCAATTTACTGTAATCCGTACTTTTTCTGGCCTTGTAAAGTTCAACGGCATCTTCCCTTACAATGTTGTAGGGTGTTTTGTAAACGTTTACCACGGCTTCGGCCAAGGAGACATTTTTTCTACGTCTTTTTATGGTTTCCCTGTAAAATGCAGTCATCAACGAAGGATCCTGAAAATAGTTTTCATCCCTGTTCTTCAGTGTTTCCTTTACCAAGTCCATTGCATTTTTAGGTGCATTGATATTTATTTCCGAAAGTTGGGTTACAGATACCTCCAAAGAAATTTCGTTGCCTTCGCGCTCAAGGCTTGAAATTGGCAATGTTTTGGTCTTATATCCTAAAAATGAAACCACCAAGTTTTTACTGGCATGCTCTTTGGGCACCTTCAGAAGAAAATTTCCCTCCGTATTGCTAATGGTGCTGATATTCGTGCCCTCTACAGTGAGTGTGGCAAAGACAAGGGCCTTGTTGCTCGATGCTTCCTTAACCTCCCCACTATACTCGTTGTAATCAAGCTCGGTGTTATTTTGCTGAAATGCCAAGGATGACTGCGGTAGCAACATGGCCAAGGCCCCAATTATACATAATAACGTGGCCTTAAATTGTAAGGTTGAAATCAATGATGAGGTTCTTAATGGCATATCCGCAATTTTTCCTTGTTACTTTTACTAAATGTACAAAAAAAAGGAGGTATGTATCAATGCTTTTTTCGTTAAAAAAAGCGAATAATACCCTCAAAACCAGATAAAAACCTAATCTACCATAAAGAGGGCATTGGCAAAGAACAGTTTTCCGTTTTCCCAAAATCCTCTAAATAGTGGGTTGTCCACCATATAAATCACTTGCCCGCGACCATGGTTTTCAATACCAAAGATCAGTGATTCCGAAATCTTTTTTCTTGCTTCCACTCCGGCAAAGCCTGAAAATGGTTTTGTGTTTTGTTCAAGATATACTGCGTTCCCGTTATCAAGATACTCAAAGGCACTGCTGCCCAGTTTTAGGGAGAAATAGTCAGAGCCATATCCGTAGGCTAAAGGATTGGAGTTGTCCACTTTGGTTTTGAAGATAGCCCCTGTAATGGCCCCTTTGATACGTTCCCGCTCCCAGTCCTTGTAGGGTTGTGGAGTGTTTTCATCGTTCTCGGTTTCTTCCAATTTCTTTTTTTGGATGCCAAACCCCTTTTCGCCATCAAGGGCATCAATGGAGCCGCCCATAGCAATGATCTTGCCGCCTTTTCTTACCCAACTTTTAAGCTCGGTAAGCTCGTCTTCATTAAAGTAGTTGCCGTAACGGCCATCTGGCAATACAAGGACATCGTATTCGTAAAGGTCTACTCGGTCGGCGTATTCATCGTCTATTACTGTAAGCGGGTAGTGCAATTGCTGTTCAAAAAAGTGCCAAATCTCACCAAATCGAAGAGTGGAGGTAGGCCCTCCGGACAATACCGCAATTTTAGGTTTGGAAATCATTTGAATGGATGAAGAACCAAAGTCCTTGCCCGAATCTACAAATCCGGTACCCGTAGAGGTAATATCTTTCTTGAATTTTGTTGCAATGGATTGCAGGGTCGGGATAAAATCTTCTTTGTTTTCATTATCACCCTTGGTAATGATCAATGTGCCTCTTTCAAAAGATTTGCCCTCAATGGTAAAAGGATGGTCTGCTTTTCGAACCCTGATGCCTTCGTTTAACAGGGCTGCTAAAAAGCGGGCATCGTCCATACTGTTCCAATTGGTCAAATAAGCATAGCTTCCACTCGCAATGTTCGAGGAAGGCACAGTTTCCTGAACATTTTGCGAAGCAACTGCTGATGTTGATGCAATGGCATCCAAGCCGTATGCATAGGGCAACGACCACGCGGTAATATCGTAGGTCAATGAATCCGACAGTTTTGCATTGGGTTCAAAAAGCACTTTTACCAAAGTTCCCTTGGGCTGATCCGTAGATACCACCATTCCATTTTTATTGATGGAGAGGCTGCCGTTGCTTCCTGAACCATAGCTATGGCCCTTGTAAGACCCACTTGTAAGGTCACCGTATTCAATGTTGTGTTTTTCCAAAAGGGATTTAAGAGCATCCAATTTGTCCTTTTCTCCTTTGAGAACGTAGCTTTTATATTTAAAATCTTTGTTTTGATGGAACTTCCTGAATTCCTGGTTCAGTTTTTCCGCGTTTTGGGAAGATACTTCCACGGTAGAAAGCCCGGTGGTAAAATGATGGGCAATTCTATCTTTCAATGTTAGCGTATCGCCGATGGCGGTTACAATGCCCAAACCAGCTTGTCCGCTGCCCCCTTGTTCATAGGTCATGCCAATGGCGCCATTATAAATAGGGTAGGTGTCTCCGTAACTTGGATATAGCAGGTCAAAGACCTCTTTGGTAAAGTAGAACCAACCATTGGCATCAAAATATTTTGCGTGGTTTCTACCGAGGGTAACCTGAAAATCACGCTGAAAATCGGTAATTACCTCGTGATAGGGTTCTGCGGCCGGAGCAAAATAATATGGGCTGTTCACACCCTGCTCATGGAAGTCCACGTGTACATGGGGCAACCATTGATTGAACATTTTTAAACGTTGCTGGCTTTCAATCTGTGTAAGCCAGGCCCAATCGCGGTTAAGGTCGAACATATAGTGGTTGCTCCTTCCGCTCCACCATCCTTCATGGTGCTCCTTGCTGTTGGGGTCCACTTGGTATGGTGTGTTTTTGTATTGATTGTACCAATTGCTGTACCTGTCCCTGCCATCAGGATTGATACATGGATCCATGATCACGACCGTATTTTCTAAATAGGAACTTTTTTTGGTCAAAAGTTCATAAATGGTCTTCATGGAAGCTTCCGTGCTCACACTTTCGTTCCCGTGCACGTTATAGCTCAACCAAACAATGGCTTTGGAGGAATTTCCTGAACCCTCCGTATCTTTTAAGTGTTCCTGACGAATGGTCTCCAGATTGGCCAAGTTTTCCGCTGAAGACACATAGGCCAAAATCAAGGGTCGACGTTCGTTGGTTTTTCCGTAAACGGTAAGTTGTACCCTATCCGGAGCGGACTCGGCCAAGTACTCGTAGTAATCCACCACTTCATGATGCCTTGTGAACTGGGTACCGAGTTCATATCCCAAAAATTCGGATGGGGATTTTAACTGCTGTGCGGATAAAGAAATTGATGCTAATAGAATGAGGGAAAATAAAAATCTGGTCATGCTTGGTTTAATTGGTTTTACCAAATCTAATAATAAATTGAGCCAGAAACCTAATTTTATTGGGAAGGGAACAATCAAAATGTATAAAATTCAATTAACGTATTTTTGGGATGAGAAATAAAGAAGAGACTTATCTTTGAACACCTCATTACTGTTTTAATGGAAGTAGAATGTATACCCTTTAAGGAGACCGGTTATTTTTCCCAATTAATTTGCGATTATTTAGATCAGAAAAAGGAACTGACATCCTTTTATAATAGGTTTCCCTTGCTGGAGAATTTTGATGAGCAGATCAAGGAAAAAGCGTCCAACTACCCAAAAGCGAACAGAACTGTTCTGGTCAACTCTTTGACAAGTCAGTATAAAAACATTGAGATCTCCAACGGGACCCAGCAAAACATCAATGCGCTAAAGGATGAGAAAACCTTTACCGTGGTTACAGGGCACCAATTAAATCTTTTTACCGGTCCGCTGTATTTTCTATATAAAATCGTTTCCACCATCAACTTGGCCAAAAAGCTCAATGAGGAACATCCAAACCATCACTTTGTCCCTGTGTATTGGATGGCAACGGAGGACCATGATTTTGATGAGATCAATTACTTCAATCTGCACGGAAAAAAGGTGCTTTGGAACAAAAAGGCCGCTGGAGCAGTGGGCCGATTGTCCACGGATGGATTGGAGGATGTTTTTGAAATCTTTGTAGCGGAACTCGGTAACTTAGGGTTGACCGATAGTTTAAAGGAACTTTTTAGGTCGAGTTATCTTGAACATTCCAACTTGACCGAAGCCACTAGACACCTTGCCAATGCCCTTTTTGGGGAACAGGGATTGGTAATCATCGATGGAGATGATAAACAATTGAAGGAACTTTTGGTGCCATATGCCAAGAAGGACATACTTGAGCAAACCCCGTTTAAAAGGATATCAGAAACTATTGAAGAACTAAGTAAAGCGTCTTTTGATTATAATATACAGGTAAACCCCAGGGAGATCAATTATTTTTATTTGAAGGATGGACTGCGGGAGCGAATCGTTGAGAAGAAAGGGAAGTATCAGGTGGTGAACACCCATATCCAATTTTCCAAGGAAGAATTACTGCAGGAGTTGGAGACTTTCCCAGAACGTTTTTCGCCCAATGTGGTCGCACGTCCATTGTACCAAGAGGTGATTCTGCCCAACCTTTGTTACATTGGCGGGGGAGGGGAACTGGCCTATTGGCTGGAGCTCAAATCGTATTTTGATGAGGTCGGGGTAACGTTCCCAATGTTGATGTTGCGCAATTCGGCCTTGTTGATAACGGAGAAGCAATACGAAAAAGTAGAGAAAATGGGATTGAAGGTTTCCCATTTATTTATGAAGCAACATTCGCTCATCAATAAAAAGATACGTGACATTTCTAATATCGATATAGATTTTTCGCCCCAGAAAAAGTTGTTGGAAGAACAGTTTCAGCATATGTACGATTTGGCGGAGCAAACCGATAAAAGCTTTTTGGGAGCAGTGAAAGCGCAAGAAGTAAAACAGAAAAAAGGGTTGGATGCCCTTGAAAAACGCTTGTTAAAAGCCCAAAAGAAAAAGTTGATGGATCATGTGATACGATTGACCGACCTTCAAAATGAACTTTTTCCGAACCAATCCTTGCAAGAACGGCAACTGAACTTCTCTGAAATTTATCTGGAAATGGGAGATTCCTTGATTCCATTGTTATTGGATAAGTTGGACCCGTTCTCCAAAAACTTCATCATTTTAAGGCATTCTTAAGCCGCACTTTGTAAGGGTTCGCAAAAAATCAAAAAAAATAGTAAAGCCAAGGTAGGGTATTTGCATCCTGGATTGTTCCATAGGTGTAAATAGCTATGAAAATTTAAATTTTGAGTAGGTTAACTCAATATGTTTAGGTTGGTTTTGATTTTATTGAGAAGCTCCGGAGTGGTTCCCGGAGCTTTTTGTTTTTTATTGTGAAGTTGATTTAAAACAAATCCTTGAAATGTGATTTTACTTCGAACAGAGTTGCCTCTTTCATGGTATCGAACCTGATGTCCGCATGCCCTACGCGCTCTTCCGGACCGATGCCAACACTATGGAAGTTACCAGCCTTTGCCGCATCGATTCCTTTTTCTGCATCTTCAAAAACAATACAGTTTTCGGGACGTAGTCCTAATTTTTCAGAGGCGAACAAAAAAATATCGGGAGCAGGCTTGCTCTTGGAAACACTGTTTCCATCACCGATTACATCAAAATAATGAGTGGCCTTGAGTTGTTGCAATACCTTGTTCGCATTCTTGCTCGCACTTCCCAATGCCACACTAAATCCTTCCGAACGCAAATGTGTAAGCAGCTCCCTGGCACCTGGCAGGTAGTCCTCTTGGGTCATGCCATCCAGACTGTTGACATAGATGTCATTCTTTTTGGTGGCAAGTTCAACTATGGTGTTTTCATCCAAGGATACGCCATTATGGTCCATGATGGCCTTTATGGAATCCATTCTGGAAATACCCCTCAGTTTTTCGTTTACATCGCGGTCAAACTCCCAGCCCATTTCATCCGCTAACTTTTTCCAAGCATCATAATGTAGTTCAGCGGTATCTGTAATCACACCATCCAAATCAAAAATGAATCCCTTAATCATGGTCGGTTCAATTTAGACCACAAAGAAATAATGAAATCAATTAAGAAAAAAACTATATAAGAGAGAACGCTTATTAAAAATAGAATGAGGAGCAGTCCAAACAAATGAAGTTGTTAATAACCCGTTGGAATTACTTTTTGGAAAAACTTGGCATAAATATCCTTTAAAAGATACTTTTGCAACTAAAGCAAATTGCTATTTTTGCCCATGCATAACAACGTACTCATCCTAGACTTTGGTTCCCAGTATACTCAGCTGATCGCAAGACGCGTTAGGGAGCTCAACATTTATTCAGAAATTAAGCCATACAATAAATTGCCCGAGGATTTATCGGAGTATAAGGCCGTTATCCTTTCGGGGTCGCCATCTTCGGTACGTTCCGAACAGGCACCGCACCCTGATCTTTCAAAAATAAAGGGGAAGATGCCTTTATTGGGCATTTGCTACGGTGCGCAATACTTGTCCCACTTTCATGGTGGAAACGTGGCACCTTCGGCAACCCGTGAATATGGCCGAGCTAACCTTTCTTATGTAAAGGAAGGAGAGGATTTTTTGAATGGTATAGGAGAGGGAAGCCAAGTATGGATGAGCCACAGCGATACCATAAAAGAACTGCCCGAGGGAGCGGTTCGTTTGGCGAGTACCCATGATGTGGAGAATGCCGCCTATAAAATAGCAGGGGAAACTACCTATGGAATACAGTTCCACCCAGAAGTATACCACACCACCGACGGAAAAAAACTGTTGGAAAACTTTTTGGTGAATATTGCTGGATTGCAACAGGATTGGACCCCTGATGCTTTTGTGGAAACAACCGTTGAGGAGCTTAAGAAAGAAATCGGAGATGAAAAAGTAATACTCGGTCTCTCAGGTGGGGTGGATTCCAGTGTCGCGGCCATGTTGCTGCACAAGGCCATTGGCGATCACCTATACTGCATCTTTGTGAACAACGGGCTTTTACGGAAGAACGAGTTTGAAGATGTTCTGGATCAATATAAACACATGGGGCTCAATGTAAAGGGTGTTGATGCTTCGGCACGCTTTTTGGATGCCTTGAAAGGTGAATCGGACCCTGAAGGAAAAAGAAAGATTATCGGAAGGGTCTTTATCGAGGTTTTCGATGATGAGTCTCACAAAGTTGAAAATGCAAAATGGTTGGCACAAGGAACCATCTATCCAGATCGGATTGAATCCGTTTCAGCAAGTGGAGGTCCATCAGCAGTTATAAAAAGTCACCACAACGTTGGAGGATTACCCGACTACATGAAGTTGAAAATCGTAGAGCCCTTGAAGATGTTGTTCAAAGATGAGGTAAGGCGAGTTGGAGCAAGTATGGACATGTCCCCTGAAATTTTGGGAAGGCACCCCTTTCCAGGACCTGGTTTGGGAATCCGTATCTTGGGAGATATTACAGCGGAAAAAGTGGCTATTTTACAAGAAGTGGATGCCATTTTTATTGAAGGATTGAAAAAATGGGGACTTTATGACAAGGTCTGGCAGGCTGGAGCCATGCTTTTGCCCGTAGATAGTGTAGGGGTAATGGGAGATGAGCGTACCTACGAAAAATGTGTCGCGCTTAGAGCGGTCGAAAGTACCGATGGTATGACCGCCGATTGGGTGAATTTGCCCTACGAGTTCCTGCAAAAAACCTCTAATGATATAATAAATAAGGTTAAAGGCGTTAATAGAGTGGTGTATGACATTAGTTCAAAACCACCGGCAACTATAGAATGGGAATGAAAAAATATATGTTACAACTGGTTTTTACCATGGTGCTTTTTTTTGCCATGGTACCGGTTTCTGCGCAAAACTATGCAACACACGCTGTAAAGGAAGGGGAAACACTTAAGAGCATTTCCCAAAAATACAGGGTTACGCCCTACAGCATATTACAGGCAAATAAAGAGATCAAGAGTGCTTCCGATGTCAAGGAGAATACAATTCTTATAATTCCTTTGAATGGCAAGCCCGTAGAAACTAAAACCAAGACCAGGGTAGAGGAGGAGCAAGAGGAAGAAGTAAAGCCAATCCGTTTTATGCGCCACAGGGTAAAACGCAAGGAGACCATATTCGGCATCACAAAAAAATACAATATCACCCAAGATCAGTTAAAAAGGTACAATACCAATTTGTATTCAGAGACACTTGATCGTAAAATGATTCTTCAAATCCCGGTTTTCCCGGAAGTTGACCCCGATGAAGAAAAGGAACTGGATTTTGAAGTCTATACCGTGCAGCCGAAGGAAACACGTTGGAGTGTAGCGCACAAATATGGTATTAGCGTGGATAGCCTTTTGATTTTGAACCCCGAACTGGACAAGACCACCAATTATTTGGCAGCAGGTCAAGAATTGAAACTGCCCAGACCAAAGGGAGACAGCTTAAAAGAACAAAAAACAGATTTGTTTACTTCATACACCGTACCGCCCAAAATGACACTTTACAGCTTGGGAAGGGAATATGGTATTGCGACAGATTCCATAGTGAGGCTCAATCCTGAGATTATGAAACAGGGAGGTCTAAAGGAAGGTATGGTGGTAAGGCTCCCCAAAAAGAGAGATACCAAAGGAGAAGTAAATACGGAGAACTTTATTTTTTATGAAGTTAAACCCAAACAAAATATTTTCAGGATTACCCAAAACCTGAAAATCACGCGAGAAGAGCTATTCCGTTTGAACCCAGCGCTTGAAAATGGATTGAAGGCGGGAATGGTGCTAAAATTGCCCAAAGAAAAAGCCAAAGAGCTCGAAGTGAAGAATGCCTTGGTCCTGGATAAAATCAATTTGGTGGACAGTATCAATGTGGAGAATAGGCCCAAACTGGTCTTTATGCTTCCCTTTAGATTGGACAAAGTAAATGTGGCCGATACCGAAAAAGCAGAGGAGCTCATCAAAAACCGTAGGGATTTGGCACTAAGTCTTGGATTTTATACCGGTGCCATGGTGGCTTTGGATTCCATTAAAAAGCTAGGGGTGTCCGTAGATGTGAAAACTTACGACACACAATTGGACCAAGCTAAAGTGAAGGAAATTCTTTTCAGGGAAAATTTGAATGGAGTTGATGCTATTATCGGACCATTGGCCGCCGGGCCGTTGGACGAAGTTGCTGTGCAGGCCGCTGCAAAAAAAATTCCGGTGATTGCGCCAATCTCATCGGATAGTAAGTTGAGCCATAACAATGTGTTCTTCTCTGTGCCAAGAGATGCCGTGCTCAGGGATAAGCTACTGTCTTACATGGAAAAAATCCATAAGAACGAGAACGTGATCATTATTGCCGATTCTACCCATCAGGTGGCGCACGATTCTATTTTGAGCAAGTTTCCGGCAGCGCAAATTGCCAAGATCATTGACAATAAATCATTGCATTTGGATCGTTTTCTAATTCAACTTTCCAATGAGAAGGAAAACTGGGTTTTCCTGGAAACCGACCAGCCCAATATGGTGGCAAGCGTCACTTCTATATTGAACTCGGCCAACACTCGAACAGGAGAAACCGAAGAAGGAAAGCAAATAAAGGTGCGTATGTTTACTACCAGCTATAATGGGGCATTCGATGACGATGCCGTATCAAGAACGCATTTGTCAAACCTTAGGTTTACATATCCTTCATTTTATAAGGAAAATGGAAACGATGCCTTTGTAAGTGCATATACAAAGAAGTACGATGGACTCGTGCCGGACAGATATGCGGTAAGAGGGTTTGACGTAACAATGGATGTTCTCCTTAAGCTTGCCTACAAGAAGAATCTTTTTGAAACTTCCAAATATATCGGACTTACCGAATATGCAGGTAATGGTTTTGATTACTTGAATGATTGGACCTCTGGGTATTTTAACAGGGCATGCTATATAATGGAGTACGATAACTTAACCATAAAGGAAGTAGAGCAAAAAAATGACATCAAAAGTAACCTATAACGGAAACCTTCGCACCACATGCGTGCATCTGCGTTCGGGTAACGAATATATTACTGATGCCCCTGTGGATAACAACGGTAAAGGAGAAGCATTTTCGCCCACCGATACGGTCGCTACAGGTCTAGCCAATTGTATGATGACCATGATGGGAATCAAGGCCCGTGATATGGAGGTAGACTTGACCGGCTCAACAGCTGAGGTGACCAAGCACATGGCCGCCGACCCCAGACGGATTTCCAAGATTGAGGTTACATTTGAAATGCCTGCGGCCTTGTCCGAAAAACAAAGAAAAATATTGGTGCATACCGCCAACACATGCCCGGTGCATTATAGCCTGCATCCCGATATTGAAAAGGTAATCGAATTTAATTGGACAAAATAATTTCCATAGGATGTATTCTTCTACTTGGTTTTTTTGGATTGGCGCAAGAAATCGAGCAGGGAGTTCCATGGAGCGAAGATATAAGGCTTGCTTGGGCCGATTTTAAGGGGAAAGTGCCTCCTGCCGAAGAATCTGCGGCAACTACGGCAAGCGGTATCAGCTATTCCTATTCAGCAAATTTATTGCATCACGAGGTTCATTTGGATTTTGAGGTGAATGCCTATTTCTATCCGAACGAATCATGGTACAAGCCCGAACTGTGCAATACAAATACGTTGGCGCACGAGCAACTACATTTTGACATTACCGAAATTTTTGCCCGTAAAATGCGCGACAAGCTCCGAAGGACTTCTTTTTCCGATGATGTAAAGGCTGAGGTAAGGAAGATTTATAAAGATATTCTCAAAGAACTTCAAGAGTGCCAAGAGCGTTATGATTGGGAAACCAACTTTTCCCGAAACCGTGAAAAGCAGGCAGAGTGGAACCGAAAGATTGCTGAGACCTTAAAAGAATCGGAATAATTTCTACACCCATAGCTTGAATTTATTTTTTGTACGATAAATAGGGCTAGCTATCTGCAATCAAATGATGAACTTTGATTCTAGTGAATCTTAAATCATCAAAGGTTTGATTTCTTTAGAACAGAAGATTGAGTTGTTACAATTAATTTTTGATACTTATGGCACTCCTGAGGCTTTAGCGGAGCACTTGGATTTAGCCGTGGAAATGTTGTTCTATGTGGAAGAAGACACTTTTTCCAGAGACGAGTTACAGGAAGTGGCCACGGCAATCAGGGGAGTGGTCAGGGTTTTGAGAGCAGGGTAATTTTACACCACAAGAAATCTAGAACAGCTATCTTTTTAGCCCTATCCCTGCTGCGATCTACACGGCCAAATCTTCACTTTTCAATTTTAAATCTTGCTTTTTCATTCGCATCAACAAAGCAAAACCAAAAGTAAGTACCCCAACACGCCCCAAAAACATCAATAAGATGAT
Source organism: Flagellimonas aurea (assembly GCF_017313785.1). Classification (GTDB taxonomy): domain Bacteria; phylum Bacteroidota; class Bacteroidia; order Flavobacteriales; family Flavobacteriaceae; genus Flagellimonas; species Flagellimonas aurea. The sequence continues at coordinate 52,051 of NZ_JAFLNL010000014.1, read as the reverse complement.
AAGCGATTTTCCAACCTCTGAAAGGTCGGCGGTTATTCCTGTGCTTAAACCTACGGTTCCAAGTGCAGAGGCCACTTCAAAAAGGATTTTGTCAAAACTTGATTCCTCGGTAAAGGAAAGCAAAAAGCTGAATAGAAAAATCATCGAGGTATAGAGTATAAAGGTGGACGTCGCCACAAAAAGGCGTTCAAGAGGTATTGTCCTTTTCAAAAAAGTTATTTTTTTCTGACCGAGCAACCGACTTTTTAAAATGGCGACCATAGCGGTCAATGTGGTTATCTTCATCCCACCGGCGGTACCGGATGGCGACGCCCCGATGTACATCAAAAAAATGGTCAAAAGGAGGAGTGGCAATGAGAGCGAACCAATCGGCACGGTATTGAACCCAACGGTGGTCATGGAGGTCATCGACTGGAAAAAGGCTTCCATCAACCTGTGTTCGGATGCTTTTACAAGGGGTTCTGTAAAATAAAATAGCAACGAGCCAATCCCCAGTAGAATTATAAATCCATAAATTATAATTTTAGAGGTAAAGGTAATCGCCTTTGACTTTCCCCTAATCCTGTACCAAACATCGGTTATCACTATAAAACCAAGGGATCCCGCAATTGCTAAGATAGAAATGGTCCAATTGATGAGGGTGTTTTCAGAAAAGCTCTCAAAACTATCATTGAATAAGCTAGAACCGGCCGTGCAGAAGGAAGAAACGCTATGGAATAGGGAAAACCACATACCTTTTAGGCCCGTAATCCCTTCTTGATGAAAAGCTATGTAAAAGGAAATGGTCCCCAAAAACTCCATCACCAATGTAAAATAAACAACACTTTTTATAAAATCCTTGATTTGAATGGTAGCGGGCATGGTGAATTCCGCACCAATAATTTTTTGGTGCCATCTGGTAATGCGTTTGGTCGTGAAGAGCAGGTAATACGTGGTCAGGGTCATATAACCAATCCCGCCCAACTGAATAAGTATCATAATGATGAACTGCCCAAAAAAATTGTAAGAATCAAATATGCTTATCGTTACAAGTCCGGTGGTTGAGATGGCCGAAGTTGAAATAAATAGGTTGTCCAAAAAGGCGACATCGGTTCTGTGAAAAAGTGGAATCGATAGCAATAGAAACCCCATCAGGGTGTACAAAAAAAAGCCCCAGACTAAATTTAGTTGGGGCGACTTACTTATTTGGAATCTTTTGTATCTGGATTGAATTGCGCTGAACATTTCAATTTAGGTTTCAAATTTTCATGCAAAGCTAAGTCCGAATTTTGAAAAATGCACTACCTATTTATGGAATTCAATAAGAGTTTGAGTGTAATGTCCTATCAATGGATGGGTTGATTAAACATCACACCTTGTAAAAGCATCTTTTAACGCCCCGATTTTATCTTCCCAGGTAACGATAAACTCTTGTGCTACATACCCGGTAAAACCGGTTGCATGTATCGCTTTTATGATTGCCGGATAGTAAAGTTCTTGTGTCTCATCGATTTCATGTCTTCCTGGAACACCTGCTGTATGGTAGTGTCCAAAATAAGGGTGGTAGTTTTGAATACTTCGGATAATGTCGCCTTCTTGGATCTGCATGTGGTAGATATCGAACAATAGTTTAAAGTTGTCGCTCCCCAAGTGCTTACAAAGTTCCACGCCCCAAAGCGAGTTGTCGCACATATAATCCGGGTGGTTCACCTGGTTGAACAGTTCCATTTGGATGACCACACCATGTTTTTCCGCCAAGGGCATAATCTGCGAGAGTCCATCAACGCAATTTTGCAGCCCCACGTAGTCGTTCATACCATTACGGTTGCCGCTAAAACAGATAAGGTTGGTGTAACCGGCCTCGGCCACTTTAGGAATCATTTCAGTATAATTTTTTATAAGTTGCTCGTGGTATTTTGGATTGTTCCAGCCCTCGGTCAAACTAATTTCCGCACCATTGCACATGGAACAATGGATATCGTATTTCTTCAATATGGGCCATCTATCCGGCCCGACCAAATCAATGGCCTTTACTCCCAATTCGTTTAAGGTCTTTAAGAAATCCTCAAGGGGAATATCGTTAAAACACCATTCGCATACACTATGGTTAATATTGTTCTTGAGTTTGAATTCTTTGTTTTGGCCTTGGCCGTAAGCCATGGCAGAGGTTGAGGCCAGACCTGCAGACCCGACGGCGGCCGTGGCTATAAAATTTCTACGTTTCATTGTGTGGATTTGTTCTCGGAAAGATAGTATTTTAGACCTAGATATGGAAATACGCCCCGATTCAAAACAATTGTTGGAACTGGCACATTATAAGATGCCGTTCGGTAAATTCAAGGGCAGATACCTTGTGGACCTGCCATTGCCCTATTTGGTCTGGTTTCGCCAAAAAGGGTTTCCCGAAGGCAAATTGGGCGGTTACTTAAATACCATGTTGACAATCAAGGACAACAACCTGGAACCCATCATTAGAAAGTTGCAAAAAGATTTTCCTCGCGAATCTACCTGATTTTTGCCCAGCAATTAGTAATTTTACGCCCCGTAATAGAATGATCAATATGTCAGATACCAAGTACATTTTCGTTACGGGAGGCGTTACCTCTTCATTGGGTAAAGGAATTATCGCCGCATCCTTGGCTAAACTACTGCAGGCCAGGGGGTACCGAACCACCATCCAAAAGCTGGATCCATACATTAATGTTGACCCGGGAACACTTAATCCGTATGAGCATGGCGAATGTTATGTGACCGATGACGGTGCCGAAACCGACTTGGATCTTGGCCACTACGAACGTTTTTTGAACGTACGTACTTCACAGGCCAACAACGTAACCACAGGTAGAATTTATCAAAGTGTTATTGAAAAGGAACGCCGCGGTGAGTTTTTGGGCAAGACTGTACAGGTGGTTCCACATATCACCAACGAAATTAAGGAACGTATCCAAATTTTGGGAAAAAGTGGCGATTATGATATCGTTATTACCGAAATTGGTGGAACCGTAGGGGATATTGAATCACTACCTTATATAGAATCGGTTCGTCAATTGCTATGGGAATTGGGTGAGCATAACGGAATTGTGGTGCACCTTACCTTGGTGCCATTCCTTTCCGCTGCCGGTGAATTAAAGACCAAGCCGACCCAGCACTCCGTTAAGACTTTGATGGAAAGTGGAATCAAGGCCGATATATTGGTATGTAGGACCGAACACCATATCTCTGAGGATATAAAAGAAAAATTGGCACTTTTCTGCAATGTTAGGAAAGAGGCCGTAATTCAATCCATAGATGCATCTACCATTTATGATGTCCCTTTATTGATGCAAGAGGAGGGATTGGATACCGTGACCTTGGAAAAATTGGCGCTTCCGAATACCACCGAACCCAATTTGGACCAATGGAAAGAGTTTTTACAGCGTCATAAAAACCCTAAGGACAAGGTAGTCATTGGGTTGATAGGTAAGTATGTTGAACTGCCAGATTCATATAAGTCAATACAAGAGGCATTTATCCATGCCGGTGCGACGAACGAAGTTGAGGTTGAGGTAAAATCTATCCACTCCGAGCATTTGTCAGCTAAAAATATTGAAAAGAAATTGCAGGGACTGGACGGTATTTTGGTAGCTCCAGGTTTTGGTGAACGAGGTATTGAAGGCAAGGTAAATGCCGTCACCTACGCCCGTGAGAACAATATTCCATTCTTGGGCATCTGCTTGGGCATGCAAATGGCGGTAATCGAGTTTGCACGTACCGTTCTTGGCCTATCGCAAGCCAACTCTACCGAAATGAACAAGGATACCCCGGACCCGGTAATCAGCTTAATGGAGGAACAAAAAAATGTTACCGATAAGGGAGGCACCATGCGTTTGGGAAGTTGGGACTGCCACCTTAAAGAGGGAAGTTTGGTTCATGGCGTGTACGGTACTTCCGATATCGAGGAACGCCACAGGCACAGGTATGAGTTCAACAATAAATACAAGGATAAATTGGAGGAAGCCGGTTTGGTGGCTTCGGGGCTTAATCCAAAAACAGGTCTTGTAGAAGTTGTGGAAATTCCATCCCATCCTTGGTTTGTTGGGGTACAGTACCATCCCGAATATAAAAGTACGGTAGCAAATCCGCATCCTTTGTTCGTGGGCTTTGTAAAGGCGGTTTTGGACCATAAACAGAAACAAAACAATGCCAGTTTGGCATAAAACAGGCTTTTGGACATATATTTGTCAACTGAAATACCAAATACATATTTCTACTAAATAATATTCATGGAAGAAAAGAAGCTGGATATTAAATCCATTATTGGATTTGTACTGATTTTTGGGATACTCATTTTTATGTTTTTCCAAAATCAGCCAACGCCAGAAGAGCTTGAAGCTCAAAAAGCAGAGCAAGCACGAATAGAAGCTGAGGCCGCCAAGAAGGAGCAGGAGGTTAAAACCGCCCCTGTCAAGGAGACCAAGACCATAGATCTTAACGACTCCACGGCCGTGGCCAATTACAAGAGTACCGTTGGTGCATTTGGGTTCACCCAAACTACGGACGGAACCACGCTACTTGAAAATGAAGTGCTGAAACTGGAAATTTCCAATAAAGGAGGACAGATTGTAGAGGCAAAAATGAAGGAGTTCGTAACCTTCGATTCTATTCCCGTGTATTTGGTGAAGGACGGAAATGCCAACTTTGCATTGAACTTTACCACATCGGATAACCGAGTATTGAGCACTGCAGATTTATATTTTGAGCCATCCCTTACCCAAAGCGGTGATAATAAGGTGCTGTCCATGAAGGCAAAAGTTGCCAATGGCAAATTTTTGGAGTACCGCTACGAGATGAAACCTAATGAGTATTTGGTGGATTTTACCATTCGTTCCCAAGGGTTGAACGGAGTTTTTAACACCAGCAAACCTGTTACTTTGGAGTGGGATTTGAAAGGAATCCGGCACAACAAGAGTGTACAGTACGAAAATAGATATACCCGTTTAACGTACAACAACGATGATGGTGATATCAGTAAACTTTCGGAGAGCAGTGATTTTGACGAAGAGACCGAAGAGGATGTAAAATGGTTGTCTTACCGTCAACACTTCTTCAGCTCCATTCTGGCAACCGACGATCATTTCAAAACTGCTGATTTGACTTCTACCAATTTGGTTGAGGAAGAAAGCAAGGAACTTCGTTTTACCAAAGAATACAGTACAAAGGCTCCATTGGAATATCAGGGCGGGGAAATATCTCAAAATATGTACTGGTATTATGGGCCTACCGATGTTAAGGTCTTGGATAACTATACGGAATTGGGATTGGCGGATTCCATTCCATTTGGGTGGGGTATTTTCGGTTGGATCAACCGATATGTGTTCACACCGTTCTATACATTCTTAAGTTCGTTCTTGCCATACGGTATCGCCATTGTAATCATGACCATTTTGGTGCGATTGGCATTGTCGCCGGTGACCTATAAATCCTATTTGTCGCAGGCCAAGATGAAGGTGTTGAAACCTGAGATTTCGGAAATCAATGAAAAGTACAAGGACAACGCCATGAAAAAGCAGCAGGAGACCATGAAGGTCTACAATAAAGCTGGTGTAAGCCCTATGAGTGGATGTGTTCCCGCTTTATTGCAGTTGCCTATTTTCTATTCCCTGTTCATGTTTTTCCCAACGTCTTTTGCGTTGCGCCAGAAGCCTTTCTTATGGGCCGAGGATCTATCATCTTATGATACCATTTTTGAACTGCCGTTCACCATACCATTTTATGGAGACCACGTTTCACTGTTCCCGATTTTGGCTTCGATTGCCATTTTCTTCTACATGCAGATGACCACTGGTCAGAGCATGCAGATGCAGCAGCAGCCCGGTATGCCGAACATGAAGTTCATTATGTACCTATCCCCCATTATGATGTTGTTCTTCTTCAACAACTATGCGAGTGGGTTGAGTTTGTACTACTTTATCTCCAACTTGATTACCATCTTTATTATGTTGGCCATCAAGAATTATATCTTGGACGAGGATAAGATACATGCCCAGATTCAGGAGAACAAGAAAAAGCCTAAAAAGGAGAACAAGTTCCAGCGTAAGATGCGCGAAATGATGGAACAGGCCGAAGAGCAAAAGAAGTCAGGAAGAAGATAACCTGGAAGAAAATTACTTTTTGGACAAAATAAAAAAACTCCCTCAAGATTGCCTTGGGGGAGTTTCCATTTACAGGTATAGTTTGGAAAGATTTGGGACTCCAAAGATGCGGTATTACCTAGACTGAAAAAATTAATAGTTGTAAAACAGCCGCTTTTTGTGGGTAAATATTCCGATGTTGATGTGTCATCGATAAACGGTAACCTGTACACGATAAAAAGCCCCCTCAAAATTAATTGAGGGGGCTTTTTCACACTATCTATCAATCAAAAATCAGTTAGTTTGATGTATCCGGTATAAGAACGGTATCCACAACGTGAATCACACCGTTGATGGCCTGTACATCCACTGCATCTATACCAATACCTGTGTTTCCTGCACCATCAGTAATGTCTGCTATATTGTCTCCAGTGCCTGGCAGGTTTATGGTAATCATATCACCTTCCAAAGTTGTTGCCGTAGCGCCGTCGCTGAGATCGCCTGAGCGAACATTGGCTCCTGCCACTACATGATGCTGAAGTATCGGGGTCAAGTCAGCTTCACCAGGAATACTTGCAAGAGCAGCAAACGCATCATTTGTGGGGGCGAACACGGTAAATGGATCGCTACCTGCCCCATCTTGAGCGGACAATACACTTACAAAATCCGTACTTGGTGTCAACTCGGTCAATGCTTGTACCAAAGTAGAGAAGGTAGGGTCGGCTGTAGCAAAAGTCACTACGGTCGGCAAGTCGATTACGGCATCCACTGTATGGATTACTCCGTTGCTGGCTACGATATCCGCCATTACCACACTACTGGTTCCGTTCAATGTAACACCATCATCGATATTTACGTAGAGGCTTAAGTTTTCATCTGTTGCGAATTCTGCCTCAGTTGTGTAATAGGTACTGGTCAAATCCGAGCGGAAAGCAGCGGCGCCCATCACCACATGATTGGCCAAAATGGCATTGATATCATTTGAATTTGGATTTGTGAATGCGCTAAAGGCGTCGTTTCCTGGAGCAAATACGGTGAAAAGTTCTTCTTCGTTGGATAACAAATCGGTGAAAGTAGTGTTTCCGCCATCTGTCAAAGCAGCAACTAAAGACGAAAGCCCTGGGTTGGCAACTGCATGGTCCACAATGTTAGGGATATCTATTACGGCATCCACCACATGAACAATACCGTTCAAAGCTTTAACATCCGGAGTAATCACAGAAGACACACCGTTAAAAGTAACACCATCCGAAGTATCAAAGAACAAACTAACATTTTGTTCCCCAGCTCCGGTTGCTAGAGTGCGAGTATAACCCGAACCAAGTCCTGTTAAATCCTCTGAGGTGACTTCCCCGCTAATAACGTGATTGAGCAATACGTTTGTCAATACATCTGTTGGAATATCTGCTAAGGCAGCACCGTCCAAGAAGTTTTCAAAAGCTTCATCTGTAGGTGCCAATACGGTAAATGGTCCATCACCGCGCAACACGGTTGGTAAATCTCCGTCCGCTGCGGTTAGTGCAGCCACCAAGTTTTGTAGATTTTCATTTCCAATGGCCAAATCTGTAATGGGAACAAGGATAATGTCGGCCAATTCGTCCAAAATGGCTTGAGGTAATAACACTTTATCTATTATGTGAACCACTCCGTTGGAAACCTCGATGTCTGCATCAACCACTTGTGCCGGAACATCGGTAGCATCTTGTATAAAGACATCACCATCGATATCTACCTGGAGAGAAGAGCCTTGTAATGTGGTTAGGCTCATTCCATCACTTAAATCTGTGGAAAATGCAGCATCCGCCACTACGTGATAAGTAAGAATTACAGCAAGTAAATCTTGCAATTGTTGTGAACTAAAGTCATCGAGCGAATCAAAACCATCCAATTGGGCAAGCAAATCGTTGAATGCTTCGTTGGTCGGGGCAAATACGGTAAATGGTCCTTCACCGCTAAGAGCTGTGATCAAATCGTTGTTGGCACTTTCATCTGCCTTTTGAAGCGCAGCGACCAAAGTACTTAATTCAGAAGTTGCTTGGGCTGCCTCTACAATATTGGCATCCTCTTCCATAGGTGGTGTTGGGCCGTTGTCATCATTGGAGCAAGAGGTCAGCCCAATACATAAGAGCAATAATGTCAGTCGGCTTAAGTGTTTTAAAGTTTTCATGTTGTTTAAAGATGTTTGTTTAACTATTTAAAACTAACATTAAACAAAATAAAAACAATAATGTTTAACATTTTTACCGAAAACTTTAACAAAAATTATAGTTCTGACATTGTGTGGATTATAATTACCGTTTATACGCTTTAAGACAGATTTACAATTTTTAATAGATGTCAATTTGTATTTTTGTAGCCTTAATCAAATGCAATGAAAAAGGTTGTTGTTGGACTTTCGGGAGGAGTGGATTCCAGCGTCGCTGCTTATCTACTTAAAGAACAGGGATATGATGTGATTGGTCTTTTCATGAAGAATTGGCATGACGATTCCGTTACCATATCCGAAGAATGTCCTTGGCTGGAAGACAGCAACGATGCTTTGATTGTCGCGGAAAAATTGGGCATTCCTTTTCAGACTGTGGATTTGAGCGTAGAGTACAAAGAGCGTATCGTGGATTATATGTTCAATGAATATGAAAGAGGAAGAACACCTAATCCCGACGTACTGTGCAATCGCGAGATAAAATTTGATGTTTTCATGAAAATCGCACTGCAATTGGGTGCGGATTATGTGGCAACCGGTCATTACTGTAGAAAGGGAACCATCCAAAATGAAGATGAAACCTACCAGTTGTTATCTGGTAAGGACCCCAATAAGGACCAGAGCTATTTCCTTTGTCAATTATCGCAAGAGCAATTGTCCAAGACCTTATTTCCTGTTGGGGAATTATTAAAGCCGGAAGTACGAAAGATTGCAGCCGAAAATAATTTGATCACTGCCGATAAAAAAGATTCGCAGGGTTTGTGTTTTATAGGAAAAGTACATTTGCCAGAGTTTCTTCAACAAAAATTAAAGCCCAAAAAAGGGATTATTGTGGAAGTTCCAAGTAATGCAATACAATTTTCCGCAGTGGTTCCCGATTTTCAAAATGAAAGGGAGAAACTTACCTTCCGTGCGGAGAAACCTGTTTATAACGAATCGGATGGAAAGGTTGTTGGAGAGCATCAAGGCGCCCACTATTTTACCATTGGCCAGCGAAAAGGCCTAAATGTTGGCGGAACCAAGGAACCATTGTTCGTAATCGATACCGATGTGGATAAGAACATTATCTATACCGGTCAGGGAAAAGCACACCCCGGTCTGCTTAGAAATACATTGTTCATTAAAGAGGACGAACTCCATTGGGTACGCCCTGATCTAGCCTTGAAGGTAGATGAAACCATTGAGGTAATGGCACGTATCCGGTACCGGCAGCCCTTGCAACCAGCGACCCTTTATAAAGTAGAAAATGGTCTGTTCGTTGATTTCAAGGACAAGCAATCCGCTATAACCGAAGGTCAGTTTGCGGCTTGGTACCTTGATGACGAACTGGTAGGCTCTGGGGTAATCTCCTAAAGCGATTCCTTATTTATTTTCATTATTTTGGTGGAAACTAGAATCAAATTTCCATGCAGAATAAAATCACACAACTTTTCGGAATCGAATACCCCATAATTCAAGCAGGAATGGTCTGGGCCAGTGGTTGGCGTTTGGCCTCAGCGGTTTCAAATGCAGGTGGATTAGGGTTGTTGGGTGCGGGCAGCATGTATCCCGAGGTGCTGGAGGAGCATATCATCAAATGTAAAAAAGCTACGAATAAGCCTTTTGGGGTGAATGTTCCGATGTTATATCCCGATATTGAAAAGTTGATGGATATTATCGTGAAGCACGAGGTAAAGATAATGTTCACTTCAGCGGGAAACCCTAAAACCTGGACTTCATTTCTTCAAGAAAAAGGAATCACCGTTGTACATGTGGTGAGTAGTGTAAAGTTTGCCTTGAAAGCCCAAGAAGCAGGAGTGGATGCCGTTGTGGCAGAAGGTTTTGAAGCAGGTGGACATAACGGCCGTGATGAAACCACCACCATGGTATTGATTCCATCCGTAAAGGAAAAAATTGATATTCCATTGATTGCCGCGGGAGGTATCGCTACAGGAAGGGCTATGTTGGCCGCCATGGTTTTGGGTGCGGATGGTGTTCAGGTAGGGAGTAGGTTTGTAGCCTCACCAGAAGCATCTTCCCACGAATTGTTCAAAAAATGGGTGGTAGATGCCAAAGAGGGCGATACCCAATTGACTTTAAAGGAGCTTGCACCGGTTCGATTGCTTAAAAATAAATTCTTCAACGACATTCAAAAGGCTTATGCTAGCGGAGCAACAAAAGAAGAACTGATGAAACTATTGGGAAGGGCCAGGGCCAAAAAGGGCATGTTCGAAGGTGATATGGAGGAAGGCGAACTGGAAATCGGACAAGTTTCCGGTTTGATCCATAACATAACTCCAGCAGCAGAAATTGTTCGTGAACTTATGGATGAGTTTCATGAAGCAAAAGCTCAGATGCAAGAGTATTAGTGTATTGGCGGGAGTTTGGGAAACTTTTAATATATTTAGAGGACAATGAGAACACTCATCCCCATACTGTTCCTTTTTGTGCTCGCCACTAATTGTTATGGGCAAATAGGGGGGGACAAGGTCCTCCATTTTGTTGGTGGGAGTCTTTTTGGGCTTGCAGGGGCCGGAGTTGCCAAGCATGCAACCAACGGAAATCGGGTCTGGACTTTTGTAGGGGCCGTAACGGGCAGTGCTTTGGCCGGTGTGGCAAAAGAAGCGATTGATGCCGGACAGCGGGACAATGGATGGGACAATGAAGACTTGGCAGCTACCATTCTAGGCGGTATTACTGTAGGTATCGCCATAGATTTATTTTCCAAGAAGGATAGCAACGGACGTTTGCGTGGTCGATATTCGACATTTAATTTCAACAAGAAACACTATCCAGCCCTACAAACATCAAAATTGGTGGTTTTCGATGGCGTGCCTCCATCCTTAAATACTTTGGGACTTTCCAACTACGAGCTTACCGCTAAATAATTCCCCTAGCTTTTATCTCCAAATATTTATTGATCGTATTTACCGTTAGTTCCTCAGGTTTGGTCAAGATGGTCTGTATGCCATATTTTTGGAGTTCTTTTTGCATGAGTCTTTTCTCCAATGAAAACTTTTCGGCAATCGTCTTATGGTAAATGGATTGTAAATCCTCGGCATCCGTTGCAATCAAGGATTCCAATTCTGTGTTCTCAAAGAAAATAACGACCAACACATGTTTTTTTGCCATTGCCAAAATAAAGGGCAATTGTCGTTTAAGGCCCGATATATGCTCAAAATTGGTGTAGAGCAATAAAAGACTGCGCTGGTTTACTTTTCGTTTCACGTGGGCGTACAACAGTCCAAAGTCCGAATCGGAATAATCCGTGGAAATGTTGTACAGACTCTCCATTATGGTGTTGAGGTGCGTAATTTTTTGCACGGCGGGAACAAAAGTCTCAATCTTTTTGGAGAAGGTCAATAATCCCGTTTTGTCGTTTCTTTTTAGGGCAACATTGGAAAACGCCAAGGCGGAGTTGATAGCGTAGTCCAATAAGCTCAATCCGTCAAAAGGCATTTTCATCACCCTGCCCGTATCAATAATCGAGTAAATAGGTTGGGATTTTTCGTCCTGATATTGGTTTACCATTAATTGGCTCCTTTTTGCGGTAGCTTTCCAGTTGATGGTGCGCACATCATCCCCCTTAATATATTCCTTGATCTGTTCAAATTCTTGGGTATGCCCGATACGTCGTATTTTCTTCAATCCAAATTCTGTTAAACGATTGCTTGTGGCCAAAAAATCATATTGCTGCATTTGTATGATGGATGGGTAAACGGGTACCATTTGGTCCTTCTGGAACACATACTTCCTTTTAATGATGCAAAGTGGCGAAGAGGCAAAAACGATCAAATTGCCGAAAACATACTCCCCACGTTCTACGGGACGCACGGAGTACTCGAAAAAATGGGGCTCTCCTTTTTGTAATTGGGTCTTGTGTTGAAAATCCCTTTTTTGAAATTGCACGGGCAATTCATCGATAACCATGACCCCTGTTTTAAAAGGATATTTCGAATTGAGATGTACCGATAAGATATTTTCGTCGCTGTTGGACAGTTTTTGCGGTGGATTTCGGTGGGCTTGAATACCATTTTTCGTGGCGTACATCAAGTAGAGGTCCAGAAAGAAAAAGGCCAATAGCAGGTAGACCAATAACCACGCGATGGGATACAGCATCGGCACCCAATAGGAAATCACAAAGCATGCGGACAGTGCGGCAATGTACCGAAAGAAGATGTTGTGTATGTACAGTGACCGAAGAAATTTCATGCCTATCTGGGGATTTCAACGGATTCCATGATCATGGTGACCACATTTTCGGTGGTCATGCCTTCCATTTCACGCTCTGGTGTCAAGATTACGCGGTGGTTGAGTACCGGGACCAATGCTTTCTTTACATCTTCGGGAATTACAAAATCCCTTCCGGAAATAGCGGCAAATGCCTTGGAGGCCGTTAAAGTGGCGATGGATGCCCTAGGTGATGCCCCCAAGTATAAATGTGGATGATTTCGGGTCTGTGTGATGATATTGGCGATGTAATCCAATATTTTTTGTTCCACCACCACTTCATGAATGTTCTTTTTGAACTCCGCTAGTTTTTTCGGGGTCAGTACCGCTTTTATTTTGTCCTGTGGTTTTTCACCTTTTCGTTCGTGATGGTTCTGAAGAATGATCACCTCTTCTTCGACAGAGGGGTAATCCACCTTAATTTTAAAAAGGAAACGATCCAACTGAGCTTCGGGAAGGGCGTAAGTCCCTTCTTGCTCAATGGGATTTTGGGTGGCCAAGACCATAAATGGCTCTCCCATTTTGTAAGTGGTGCCGTCCACGGTGGCTTGTCTTTCTTCCATGGTCTCAAAAAGAGCGGACTGTGTTTTGGCAGGGGCACGGTTGATTTCGTCTATCAAAATAATGTTGGAAAATATCGGCCCTTTTTTAAACTCAAACTCGGTCGTTTTGGAATTGAAGACCGAGGTTCCCAAAATATCGCTCGGCATAAGGTCCGGCGTAAATTGGATACGATTGAACTCCGTTTTGAGGGTTTTGGCAAAAAGTTTGGCGGTCACTGTTTTTGCTATTCCAGGGACCCCCTCGATCAAGGCATGCCCATCGGCCAAAATGGAAATGATCAAAAGTTCTATAAAATCCTTTTGCCCCACGATTATGGTGGACAGTTCTTTTTTTACCTGTTCCACGGTGTCCCTTAATTCTTCCAAAGGAACCCTGCTATCAAAGTTCAAGTCATTATTTTCCATCAACGTTTGCTTTAAATGCTTCTATTTTTTTATTGAGATGCTTCAGTTCTTCTTCTGTAATATGTTGTTTTACCTTTAGTTTGGATATCGTTCCCATCAAATTTTTTACCTCTTCCAATGTTGAGTTGCTGCGCATGGATAGGTTTCTCAAAAATGTTTCGTCGTCCAAATCTTGCGTTGTGATATGCAATTTGGATCTGAGATATTCCAAAAAGTAGTCAATTTTATGTTTGGTAATGAGATGCAGTTCCCTTTTTTCAAAGTACATGTCCGCTATGGTACGGGTAAAGGCCAAGGTCTGGTTTTTGACAGGGGGCACTACGGGGATGGCGCGTTGTTTTCGCTTTCCTTCAAAAATAATGTAAACAATGGCTCCGATGAGAATAAGGTAGTAGGCCCACTTAAACTCTTCGGTATTCAGGAACAAGTACATGGGCGAAGTGTAAAACGATTTTCCGGATTTATGGAAATTGTCCATATAGATGGTTTCGCTTCGGTCCAAATAGGACAAAAGCCCTGCTGTGTACTCGCTGTTATTCTCTTTGAGTATAAAGTAGTTGGTGAAAGCTTTTGGGAAGCTGGACAATATAATTTCCCCATCGCCAAAGGGTTGCTTTATGATATTCGCATGTTTTGTCAAGGTTCCCGTGCTATCCGCACTGGTATAAACTTGACCGAGAACGGTTGTCCGAAGGGTATCCAACCGGTCGAAGCTCGGGGTATAATAATCCTTGGTGAACTTGACCTTTTTATTTTTGAATGCCGGATTGACCAATTCAAAATAGAAAATGGGTTCCAATTGGCCGTCATTGTAAACAAATCGCTGTCCTAAGTTTAGGGTGTCCAATAATTTTGTTTCAAAGGAACTTGATGCTACAAATAGTTGGTTCCCTTGGTTTACCCATTCCAAGATTGTATTGAGCTCAGCTTCTTCAAAAGAAACGGTTTCGTTTACAAAAAAATAGGTGCCCTCGATAGAATCCGTTCGACTGAGGAACTCAAAAGGAGGTTTTTGAATCTGTTGGATGGCATCTGGAAAATGTTTCTCCATTACATCGTTGAGCACATAAGTTCCGTAAGGTATTTTATGATGGGAAACATAGGATGGGAACCAGTTGATTTTTTTTGGCTTGTTGTATTCCAAGGCGAACATGGCCGCCAAGGTCAAAATACCTATTGCTATGTAAATCCATCCTTTTCTAGACATCTGCTATCGATTTTTTTAAGGATGCAAATACAAGTTCGGCCTTTTGGTAGCGCTCGTGATTCAGCTCAAATTCTCCATACCAAACATAATCGTACAGGAGAGTGGCTTTTCCGAAATCATTTTTAAAGGAACTATCGGATAGTTCGACCATGTAGTCATCGTTCGTCTTCTGTTGTTGCCAATCTATCAATTCCCGTTCCGATAGCAATTGAAGGATGTAGAGGTAGTAATATCGAATGGCCAGTCTATAGTTTTCATTGGCCAGTGCCTTTTTTATCAGTTCCTGAATGTCCTCGTTTTTGATGATATGTTCATCTTCGGATAAGGTAACCACATTGGGATTTTTCTTTTGATTTCCCATCCCCAAAATGTTGGACTTTACAAAAAACCGTATCACCAGATAAAGGAACAGGGCAAGCAGCAGGTAGGGCAATATTTTTAAAAAAGCCGCCAAATAGCCTTCTGCGTTTCCGACTCCAAAGATCCATTCAAAAAATCGACGGAGAATGTTGTAGAACCAATTAACGATATCCGTCCACCAGCTGCTTTCGGTTTTTACCTCTTCGTAGTTGAAGTCACGGTCATTTCTATAGGTATCAAGGTCTTCAGAACTCAGTTCAATAGGTTGCAGTTCAGATTCATCATACTTGACCACGGAATCGTTCTGGGCAAAAAGGATTGTCCACGAAAGCAGCAGGTATAGCGAAATGAGTTTTTTGAGCATCTATTCCTCTGTGGATTTTCCGAGACTTTCAATACGCTCAAAAGTTCCGGTGAAATTTTTCTTCTCATTCAGATTGAAGAAAATCAACGATGTGGCCACCAAAAAGATAATGTTCATCAGAAATTGCACCAGTGTGCTCAATATATTTAGAAGCAAATAGATGGGGTCATTGAACACGTTGAAGTTCTCGGCGTCCATTTCACCCGAAAACACTCCCATTTTTATCCAACTGTAAATAATGGTAGGTAAGCTAAAGGCATAAGATGCGATGGCTACAATTATATAGATAACAAATAAAGTGGCGAAGGTAATCCACCAATTTTCTTTGATCAAGGTGAAACTGTATTGGTAAGATTCCATGGTATCCTTTTTAAGAAAAACCAGAATGGCAAAGGAAACCGATAAGGGAACCGCCAAATAAATGCCTGGTATCAAACAGAACATTGCCCCGATAAATACCGACAACCCCACAATAATGCCCAGACCTATCAAGGACCAAAAGGAGCCGTAAACACCACTTCGGATTTCATCATAATTTGTAGTGCCCCTGTTGTCGATGTATGATTTTATATAATGTAACACCGTTCCTTGCGCCAACACGTATGCGGCTATCGAGCTCAAGAGCAGAGTAACCACGGCCAAAACCATGATCAATGGGGAATATGTGGAAATAGAGGTGTTTCCAATGGCCGTAAGGTTAAAAATATCGCCAATGGTGTACATATAGAACCCCATGGAAATCAGCATCACCAAGATATATGGGCCAACGATTTTTAGAATGGTGCCCAAAAAGGGTTTGAATTCGTTTCGGATAAATACAAAGGAATCGGAGAGGATCTCTCCCAGTTCACGCTGTTTTTTAAACTCGATATAGTTATTGGATGTTTGCATGAGTGGTTTTTCTATGGATTTGGTATGGATAAATGATGTAATAAAAAACAATTAAGGACAACGAGGCCAAAATGATGAAAATGGCCAGCCAGTCGGGCATTTCGGTATGTCTTGTAACAAAACCTTCCAAAAAACCGGCAATAATAAAAAAGGGAACCGTGCTCACCATTATTTTAAGCCCGTTTTTTACACCCTGTTTAAAAGATTCCAAACGGGTGTATGTGCCAGGGAATAGAATACCATTGGCCAATACCAGCCCCGCACAACCCGCAATGATGATTACGGAAATCTCTATAGTGCCATGGATCCAGATGGTTCTGGCGGATTCCCATAACAACCCTTTTTCATAAAAGAAGTACTGGAAGCTTCCCAACATAATACCATTCTGCAACATGATATAAAGTGTTCCCACACCCAAAAAAATACCAAAAGCAAAGGCATAAATGGCCACTTTGATATTGTTTATGGTAATGCCCAGAAACATATTGAAGGCACCTTGCTCTTTATATACGGCCATAGGGTCTCCCTTTTCGATGTTTTCCAAGGTCATGTTAACATAACCGTTGCCCAAAATGGAACGGACAAAGTCACCTTCGTTGGCCGAGGAGAACGCTCCCACGATAACAAAAAAGGAGAACACCAGAAAGGAAATCAACAATTCACGGTGATGGCCTTTGAACATGGTAGGGAACTCTGTTTTCCAAAAATGAACAATACGGTTTCTTGATTCCCGTTTGGTCTTATATATTTTTTGGTGCGCTTGGGAGGCGAGTGTGTTCAGGTAAACATGGGTATTGCTGCCCGGGTAAAAGGTCTTTGCGTAACTTAGGTGATCGGTAATCTCAATATAAAGATCCGAAAGCTCATCGGGATGAAGTTGGCCCTTATTGGTCAGGGCATTTTCAAAAGCGGCCCATTTATCCTTATTTTGCCTTACAAAAGCGGCCTCGCGCATTCAATTAATGGTTTGTAGTAAAGAAACTAAAATATGGAACAATTTCAAATAGAAACGGCCCAAAATATAACCATAAACCAAAATACGTCCCATCTTGGTGAACGTATGTTGGCTTACATCATTGATACCTTTATCATTGTGGTCTACACCATTTTGATGTTTGTTTTTTTGGCGTCCCTTGATATTGATATGGGGGATCAATGGGCGTTCTACCTGATTCTTTCCCTACCGGCATTTTTATATTATCTGCTTTTTGAAACCTTGATGGATGGAAAAACCATAGGTAAGGGGGCTATGAACCTTCGTGTGGTGAAATTGGACGGTTCCAAACCCAATTTTGGCAATTATTTTGTTCGGTGGGCGCTTAGGATCATTGATGTGGGAATTACCTCGGGGGGAGCTGCCGTCCTAACCATTTTGGTCCGAGGCAAAGGACAACGTATCGGTGATATTGCAGCAGGTACCACGGTCATCAGTGAAAAAAAACGGGTATCCTTAAAAGATACCTTGCTCAGGGAGCTGCCCGATGATTACAAACCTACCTTTCCGCAGGTTACGGTCTTTAAAGATCAGGAAATGCGCACCATCAAAGAGTTGTACGACAAGGCCAGGCTTAATGGAAACCATAACGTAATTGTTTCGTTGGATAAGCGTATCAAGGAGGTATTGGGCGTGCAGACCACATTAAAACCCATGGAGTTTGTGGACGTGATCATCAACGATTACAACTATTACACCCAAAAAATGTAGGTATGCTTTACCAGACCATAGATATTTTAGGTACTATTGCCTTTGCCATTTCAGGGGTTTTGGTTGCCATGGAAAAGCGTTTGGATTTGTTCGGTGTGCTCATTATTGCATTCGTAACAGCCATCGGCGGGGGTACCCTGCGCGATCTATTGATAGGGAATACGCCAGTGGGTTGGATGCACGACCTGACCTATGTGATCACCATTTTTATTTCTGTAGTTTTTGCCATCCTTTTTGTGAACAAACTCAAATACCTTAGAAAATCTTTGTTCCTGTTCGATACGATAGGAATAGGACTTTATACCATGGTAGGTGTGGAGAAGGGGCTAGAAGCTGAACTTTTACCTGTTATCTGTATCTTTTTGGGTACCATGACGGCCTGTTTTGGAGGTGTCATACGCGATATTCTATGTAATGAGATTCCCGTCATCTTCCATAAAGAAATCTATGCAACGGCATGTATATTGGGTGCCCTGAGCTACTTTTTGATCATACAGTTCCCCGTTAAGGATGAGTATGCCTATATCGCTGCTATTTTGGTGGTGATCTTGTTGAGGTTATTGGCCGTTCGCTTTAAGATAACCCTTCCCAGTATCTACGGTAAACAAATGCCGTAACCTATTTCCTAAGCTTTTTACAACTGTGGTTAGTTGTTGTTTAGTACCATTAACCTATCGTTAATATATTTTACTTTTTCGTTAACCGAAACCCCTCTGCTATGCGGCTACATTGCTCGTTAATCATAAAATTAACTTTTCAGGGAGTTGGTTATCATCATCAATTTCCCCAAACCAATCATTCAATCAGGTATGAGAACATCACGATCATTAATTTTTACATTTTTGGGATTGATTTCCTTTTTCGGAATCGATCGGGCAAATGCACAAGGATGCGTGGCCATCAGACATTTTTCCTCTTGTGTAGGGAACACTTTGGAAAACAATCTCCTGGGGCCGGGAGATATCCAAATAGGTAGTAATTACAGATACTTTAAATCTTTCCGTCATTTTAGGGGTACCCATGAGGAACCCGACCGTGTTTCCAATGAAACCGAGGTAATCAATCATTCACATTCATGGGATTTCTTTTTGACCTACGGAATTTCGGAAAGGTGGTACGCAAGTATCACTATCCCGACCGTCATCAACACACGTTCATCACTTTACGAGCATGGGCGTGATGAGCGGAACACGACCTTTTCCCGTGGCCTGGCAGATATAAGGGCAGGAGTCGGTTATTGGCTCTTCGACCTTGAAAAACACCAGAACGGAAATGTGGCATTGGGATTAGGGGTAAAACTTCCAACGGGTAGTTATAATGCTTCTGATATATTTTACAATGTGGGTCCTGAGGGCGGACCGGAGGTCAGGCCGGTGGACCAGAGCATACAGCCGGGTGACGGTGGCTTCGGAATCACGTTGGATTTTCAGTTTTATCAAAAGATTGCAGAGCGGTTTTTTGCGTATGGAGGAGGTTTCTATTTGATCAATCCAAGGGAGGTCAATGGAACGCGGACCTTTAGGGAAACTTTGAGTCCAATTCTTCAGAACGAGGCAATTATGGCCGTTCCCGACCAGTTTTCGGTGAGAGCGGGAGTAAGCCATAGTTTGGGCAATACCATTTCTGCTTCTTTGGGAGCTCGGTACGAAGGAGTGCCCGTCAAAGACCTAATCGGAGGCAATGATGGTTTTAGAAGACCGGGCAATGTACTTTCCATAGATCCCGGAATCGCTTTTATGAAAGGTAATTTTTCTTTGAACCTCAATGTGCCTTTTGCGGTAAGAAGGGAGCGTCCGCAGAGTGTTACAGATTTGCAGACCGAACAAGCGACAGGAGAGCCTAGAATGGGGGATGCCGCTTTTGCCGATTACTTGATCAATGTGGGAGTGTCCTACCGGTTTACCAACAACAAGGTCAAGGTGAATCCGGAACTCATGAACGAATTCAATAATTAAGCCGTCAACATAAATGAACTTTACGATTGCCCAACAAATAAAAAAGCTATCATCCATATGTGTTTTACTTCTTGGACTTCACGCAACGAGTCAGGAAAATATCAAAGGAAAAGTGGTCGATGCCTCAAATGGACAGCCCTTGGTTGGGGCACAAATAGTGCTCAACCCAAGTCAAAAGGGAACCTTGACCGATGAGTTTGGATACTTCCAAATAGATGCGGGTAGTGATGATAATTCTCTTATTGTAAGGTATTTGGGGTATGAAGAACAGGAGGTTTCCATATCAAATACCAATGACTTGGGTACTCTGGCATTAAAAAGGTCCAACACCACATTGAGCGAGGTAATCGTAAGTGCATCCCCAAAAAGTTTTAAAAGTGAATTTAAAGGGAGCAATTTTAGGATTAATCCTGTTTCATTAAAAAATAGTAATCCGTTGAGTACCGAAGAGGTATTGCGCACCATTCCAGGGGTCAATATTGTTGGGGATATGGGATTGTCCAACCGACCTAACATCAGTATTCGGGGTTCGTGGGGCAGGCGCTCCAAAAAGGTGCTTTTGATGGAAGACGGGACACCAGCAGCACCGGCACCCTACATAGCTCCAGGGGCTTACTATAATCCGGTGAGCGATCGTATCACCTCTGTCGAAGTATATAAAGGGGCAGATTTGCTGCGATACGGCCCCAACAATATGTATGGTGCTGTCAACTACATTACAGCGCTACCTCCCCAAAAACCCACTTTAAGGCTTAAATTGACAGGAGGTCAGCGAAACTATACCTCCGGCCTGTTTTCCTATGGCGGAACCTGGAACGATATCGGTGGTTTGGTAGAAGGTGTTTACAAGAAGTTTGATGGATTTACCGATAACTCTTCGGTGGAGATCTTGAACCTGAACGCAAAGATATTTGCCAAACTCTCCGATAATCAATCACTTTATTTTAAGGTGAGCGGGCAATTTGAGGATAATCAGGCCTCTTTAAGCTCGCAGACACCGTTCACATTTGAAGCTGACCCGACCCAAAATCCCTTGGATGCGGACCAATTTACCATGAGGCGCTATGGTGTCGATATTATCCACAAATGGTTGCCCAATGATGATTTGAGCTTCACTACAAAAGTATATGCTTCGGATTTTGAACGGGATTGGTGGCGTCAGGTAACTGCAAAGGTCAGGGCATCGGAAGTCCAGGATTATGTGGGCGATAAAATTTTTAATGATAGATATGGTTATTTGGCTGGAAGAACATTTGATGACGAAGACTATGTGATTGTTGGGCGTGTGGAGAATGGACTGGAGAGCACTACAGACAGTCGGTGGATCTATCGAGTTTCCGGAATCAAGGAAACGGTCAACGCGGCATGGGACGCCTTTGGGGCTCCAAGTGCTTTCGAAGGTAGTATCAATCTGCACCGTGAAACATTTAAAGATGTTTTCTTGGAAGCCGACAACTCCAGATGGGCCAGATATGGAACCGCTACCAAAGATTTGTGGTACGGGTTGTGGTCTGCCAATGGTTATGTTCGCAATGAGTTCAATTTTGGAAAAGTTGGAGTAACTCCCATTCTCCGTTTTGAACATGTGGATATGTTTCGACAAGACCTCTTGGCATTGGCCCAAAATTCTGATTTGGAAAGTACCGTAGAAGGCAGGGAACCCAATGTGTATAATCAGTTTTTGCCTGGACTTACGGTGGATTATGGTTATGGAAAGGGTGAATTTTACGGTAGTTTGTACCAAGGTATGATCGCTCCATCCAAAGTTTTCGGGTTTTTAGTGGAACAAAATGGTGTTGTTACCAACCCTTTGGTGGGACAGAGCATCAATATTGATCCAGAGCTAAGTTGGAACAAGGAAATTGGTTGGCGAGGGGGCTTGTTGGATAATTTTATCCAAGGGCAATTGACCTATTTTCACAATGCGAGCAGAAATTTTTATGCCGGCGGTCGCAACGAAGTGTTCACCGAGTTGGGAGAAATCAATGTCCAAGGAGTAGAAATGGCCATTAATTTAGAGCTTTTGAACACCAATGGCCATCAATTGCACTTTTTGGGCAATGTTACCTATATGAAATCCAAAGTTAAATCGGGCAAGTTGGAGGATAGGGACCTTTTTTCTCAGGTTATACACGGTACCGCTACACAGAATGAGTATGTGTCCATGGTAAATACAAATCGGAATGCCTATCAGGTATACGTGGACAATGGGGGAGGGGAAACCTTGCTGACCGACCCGACCATTGATGCTTCCCAATTTGGTAGTATTACCCGTAGCGTAGTCACCTTTGGTGATGAAGGATTGTCAGGTACAGAAGCTCCTTATACACCAAATATTACTATGAGCTTGGGTCTCAATTACGATTGGAAAGAGTTATCCAGTGGTTTTAATGTGCATCATGTGGGCAAGCAGTACACGGAATTCCACAATTTTGTAAATGAATCAGCTGACGGTGCCATTGGTCAGCTACCTTCCTATACTACGATAGATGCATTCGTGAACTACGATTTGACCATTGGTGAAAAAATCGATGCCACCATTTTTATAAATGGCAAGAACATTACAAACAATATAAATAGGGCTTCACGTTTGAACAGGGCCACTTCGGGATTGTTCGGGGGTGGTTTCCGACAGATTATATTCGGAATCAATATGAAAATTTAAATCTGGGAATCTTATTTTTTTACGGTTCGGGAAACTGATTTATCCCGAACCGTTTTACTAAAAATGGCTTCAAAACGTTGATGCCCTAACATCAATTTTGTTTTCAATCAGCGAAGATTTCCTGAAAAAAGTTGGTCATTCTTGTCCAAGAACGGTCTGTGGCCAATGGGTTGTATATCATTCCATCGTCTGGAGCATTGGCATTGGGGTTGGTAAAGGCATGTCCTGTTCCGCCAAAAACATCCATTTCCCATATGGCATTTCTATCGGTAAGTTCATACCCTAAGGAGACAACATCCTTGGGAAACGCCATTGGGTCTTCCCAACCATGCAGTACCAATACTTTTGCTTTGATTTCCTCTTCTTGCTCCAATCCGTTTGGGTCCAAAAGTCCATGGAAGGAGACAGCGCCCTTAAAATCGGCTCCGGAACGGGCAAGGTCCAAGGCGCATTTACCTCCAAAACAGAATCCGATGATGCCTACTTTTTCCGGGTCGGCCAAATCGTGACCCTTAATACTGTTGAATGCGAGCATTATTCGGTCGAGCAATTTTTGGCGATCGGTGGCCACTTCGTTCATAAGCTCTTCCGCTTCGGTGTTGTCTTTCGCTCTTTTTCCTTCGCCATAAACATCTATGGCCAATGCCAAGTAACCAAGTTTGGCAAGCTCGATGGCCTTGTCCGTTTCAAATTGGGATTGTCCGGCCCATGTGTGGGCCACCAAAACCACTGGTCGCTTTCCTTGAATGCTATCATCATGGGCAACAACCCCCAAATAGGATTGTCCATCATCCGCATAGCTAAAATTGTTAGTTTGAATCATGCTGAGTTTAGTTATGTATTGAGCGCCATTAAATTATATTATTTTTTGATTCCTTTACAAAACTTCAGCCTTTAGTATGTATATATTTTGCCATGGCCAATCACCATCCCCAACACGCACATTATTTATAGCATCCACTATGTCCATACCTTCAATTACCCGACCAAAAGGGGTGTAAGACCCATCCAAGTGATAGGACCCTGGATTGGCGACAACAATGAAAAATTCGTAAGGGGAGGCCAATTTATGTGGATTGTCCCTTTCGCTGCTAGGCATGGATATGGTGCCTCTGTGATGCTTATGTCCCTTATTTCCGTCGGGAGGTAATAGATATCGCCCAATGTCGCCCCGTTTACGGGCCGTTCTTCGGTCATCAGAGTTTCCTCCTTGAATAATAAAGTCCTTGACAACCCTGTGGAATTGGGTACTGTCAAAATATTTTTGTCTGGTCAGATAAATAAAATTGGCTTTGTGATAGGGGACATTATCATAAAGTTGTACGGTAAAACTCCCCATGGTCGTTGTAATTTTCACCTTGTCCTTTTTAAGTTTTTTGGAATAATTAAAAAAGAAGTCGATGGCATTTTCCTCGGTAAGTTTGAAAGGTTCTTCCTCTTCTTCCTCGATTGCGGTGGAATCCAATTCGGTTTTTGGAACAGTGTCCGAGTTTGCAATATTTTCCTGAACTTTGTCCTTCTCCTTTTTGGGGGATTCTCCGCAGGAAGCCAATAATAGAAATAATATATACGTAGTAGCTAAAGCCGATTGTCTCAACAGTATGGATTTTAATGAATTTTACGAACTAGCTTTAAAATTAAAAAATCTTCCACTTCCCGGGGAGGATTCCCATAATAAAATGTCACCGCAGTTGCGTATCCAGTGGTTGAAGGATAACAAGGTTAAGGATGCCAATCCTAAAAGAGCAGGGGTAATGGCATTGTTTTATCCTGACGTTGAACAGGAAACCAGACTGCTTTTGATTCTAAGAAAGGTATATCAAGGCGTTCATTCCAATCAGATCGGGTTTCCCGGGGGGAAGGTGGAAAAAATAGATAAAAATTTAATGGAAACCGCTCTGCGTGAAACCCATGAAGAGGTCGGTGTGACACCAAGCGAAGTTGAGGTGATCAAAGAGTTGAGCGAGGTCTACATTCCGCCAAGTAATTTTTTGGTTAAACCTTATATAGGACTTTATCCGAGTCCGCGCCCATTTGTGAAAGAAGATTTTGAAGTAGAAAGCCTTGTAGAGGTTTATCTCAAGGATTTTTTGGACGATTCCAACCATATCAATGAGGTTTTGACAACTTCTTATGCAAAAAATATAGATGTACCTGCCTTTAAACTAAATGGTTACACGGTGTGGGGGGCTACTGCAATGGTATTGAGCGAGATCAAGGAGCTTTTACGTCAAGTGCTTTAAGTGCTATTTTGTAAATTTGTCGTCAACAATCAACACATTACATGGGTCTGTTCAAAAAAAATCCCTTTGGTCATATTTTGTTCTTAAAACGGTGGCTGATTCGCATTGCAGGTATGATGACGCACCAACGCTACAAAGGATTTAATACTTTAGAGATAGAGGGTTCGCAGATAATCCGTGACCTTCCGGAGAGCAATGTACTTTTTGTAAGCAACCATCAAACCTATTTCGCCGATGTGGTGGCAATGTTCCATGTGTTCAATGCCAGTCTAAAAGGGCGGGACGATAATATCAAGAATTTGGGCTATCTATGGAATCCCAAGCTCAACATCTACTATGTTGCTGCCAAAGAGACCATGGGAAAGAGTTTGCTGACCAAGGTTTTGGCCTATGCCGGTTCCATAAGTATAGAAAGGACTTGGAGGGCCGATGGCCAGAATGTGAACAGACAGGTAAAGTTCAGTGATATATCCAATATTGGAAAAGCCTTGGACGATGGTTGGGTAATTACCTTTCCACAGGGGACAACAACCCCTTGGAAGCCGTTGCGAAAAGGTACTGCGCATATCATCAAAAAATACAAACCTGTTGTGGTTCCTGTCGTCATCGATGGTTTCCGACGTTCTTTTGATAAAAAAGGTCTTCGCGTAAAGAAGAAAGGAATCCTTCAATCGATGCAAATAAAAGAGCCCTTGGACATTGATTACGATAACGAATCCATTGATGCAATTTTGGAAAAACTGGAATATGCCATTGAGCAACATCCATCATTCCTTAAGGTGATTTCGGAAAAGGAACTTCTAGCCTATGAAGAGGAAAACCAGAAAAGGCGTTATAGTTACAAGGGCAAAATAGATGGTTAGACTTCCAATCGTTTGAGTTCGTTGTAGTTCTTCCGTAATTTTTTTAGCAGAATGCCGTAAAGCAATTTATAGAACAACCAAATAACAACCAATACGGCAGTGGTAATCGCAATCGAAACGATGATTATCAACGCCCAAAACTCCGTACTGTCGCCATCTTGGGCGGCGGCATTGACCAATTCTTGGCCCTCAGGTGAATATAATAGTACCCCATAGGCATAAATGATTGCGCTAATGGTGAAGATAATTAGATTGAACCATACATATTGGGTCACTGTTCGTTTTACCTTTAGAATGGTCCGCATCAAATTTTTGGAGGAATCGGTAAAGGATATTTTTCTATAATTGATATAAAACCTATATATAAAGTAAAATATAATGGCGTAGTTGATCACATTAAGTGCCATCACTACCTTATATATGTGCATATCCTTAAGTTCCTGCATGGTATCGGGGCCACTAAAAATAATATTGATGCCTGCCCAGAAAACAAATTCTATAATGCTTATATAAAAAATCCACTTTACTATGGACGATGACTTCTTCTTGGTCATCGGGTATATTTGCTCGTAGGACAGCTTGGGGAGGTTTGCTTCCCGCTTCTGCCAATCCTTCTTCAAGAGCTCCAGTTCATCCAGCATAATCACGGATTTAATATAGTTCTTAATTTATTTTTCACCCTACTCATCTTCACTCTTGCATTTACTTCGGAAATTCCCAAAGTTTCGGCTATTTCTGTATAATCTTTGTCTTCCAAATAAAGAAAGACCAAGGCCTTATCAATATCGCCAAGTTGTTTTACCGCGTCGTACATCAACTTTAATTGCCGTTCCTCGGTATCATCATAATCGGTGGCTTTTATTTTATAAAGTACCGAATCAAAATCCTGGGTCTTCACCCTTTTCTTGGATTTTCTGTACAATGTAATGGCCGTATTCAATGCAACACGGTACATCCATGTGCTAAACTTGGCATCTCCCCGAAACTTTGGGTATGCTTTCCACAACTGAATAGTGATTTCTTGGAACAGGTCGTTATGCGAATCCTTGTCGTTGGTATATAGACTACACACCTTATGGACAATGTTCTGATTGTCCTCAAGTTCCGTCACAAATTGATGTTCCAGTTCTTTGTTCACTAAACGGTTGGTAAAGTTTGCTTTATCTATTGGTATCTATAAAGCAGCTTTTGTTACAATGATTGGATAAAAATTCTATTTTCGGTAATCCAATGCAGGTGGTCTGTTGCCCAACATGGGAACATATTTAAAGTCCTTGCCTCGTCTTTCTTCCAGTTCTTTTTTGGCAGCTTCGATTGTTTTTGGACTTTCAAAAATATCCATGGCGGTAAGTGCCAATGTCTTTGCAGCGACCATCATTCCCTTGGAACCGATGCTCATACCGCCAGCGGCTACAGCTTGCCAGCTATGCGCGGGAGTTCCTGGAACCCAAGTGGCGGTGCCCAGACCTGCTGTGGGAACGGTATAACTTACATCACCGACGTCCGTAGATCCATAGGCTTGAGCGGTCTCTTTGTAGGGCTGTACAATCTGTGCGGTGGAAATGTCCGGAGATCCCTTGCCCAAGGTCCCGGATATTTTTTCGGCAAATGCTTTTTCTTCATCAGTATAGGTAACTCCTCCAACCTTTACCAAATTATCGTACATAATTTTCTGAACGGTAAGGTTGGGCAAAAGTTCGTGGGTACCTCCAATCATTTCATAATCCATAGTGGTTCCCGTGCCTAGCGCAGCACCCTCTGCAGCTTTCACTATTCTGTCGAAAATATCGACAACGACATCTCTTGTATTATGTCTTGCATAATAATATACCTCCGCGAAATCGGGTACTACGTTTGGTGCTTTTCCACCATTTGTGATTACATAATGTATCCTTGCATCTTCTGGGACATGCTCTCTCATCATGTTGACCATAGCGTTCATGGCTTCTACACCATCCAAAGCAGAACGACCTTTTTCTGGAGCTCCTGCTGCATGGGCGGAAATTCCATGGAATCTGAATTTGGCGGATTTATTGGCCAATGCGGCACCAGCGCTGGCAGCATTTCCAGAACCGGGGTGCCAGTGCAACGCAACGTCCACATCGTTAAAAACACCTTCTCGGACCATATAAACTTTTCCTGAACCACCTTCCTCTGCAGGACATCCATAAAATCGAATGGTTCCTTTGATGTTGTTATTTTCCATCCATTCCTTTACCGAAATAGCGGCTGCCGTGGATGCTGTGCCGAACAGGTGATGGCCACAAGCATGTCCAGCGGCCCCGCCAGCGGATTTTTTTTCGGGGATAGCCTCTTGTGAAAGGCCTGGAAGTGCATCGTACTCACCTAAAATGGCGATTACCGGGGACCCTGAGCCATATTCGGCCTTAAAAGCCGTTGGAATACCGGCAATACCTTTGTCAATACTAAAACCGGCATCGGAAAGAGTTTTCTGCAAAAGAGCGGAGCTTTGTTCCTCTAGATAACCCATTTCAGCAAGACCCCAAATTTCGTGTGCGATTTCACTGTATTTTTCAGATTTGGATTCGAGGTCTTTAATGACATTGTCCTTCTTTTTTTGGGCTTGCAGGCCCATGGAACACAATAGTAGAATTGCGCCCATTGGGAGAAATTTTCTCATGGGTTGATTATTTTGAGTTAGGCTCTAAAGATATGAAAAAACTATACTTAGCGACTATCGCAATGCTTCGGAATGATTAAATTTGTTGATATGTCGAGCATGAACATTCCTCAATCCAGTAATCCAAGAGTCGTCATCATAGGAGGCGGTTTTGGAGGCATAGCACTAGCCAAAAAATTAAGTAAGAAAGATGTCCAAGTAGTTCTACTGGACAAGCATAACTACCATAATTTTCAACCCTTGTTATATCAAGTGTCAACGGGTGGTCTGGAACCTGATTCTATTGCCTATCCCATTAGAAAAGTGCTTCAAGGGTATCCCAATTTCTTTTTTCGATTGGCGCAGGTCCAAGAAGTGAAAACGGATACCAAAAGAATCAAGACCAATATTGGTGAAATTTTTTATGATTATTTGGTGGTAGCAACAGGTTCGGAGACCAATTTCTTTGGAAACAAAGGAATCGAGACCAAGGGAATGGCCATGAAAACCATCCCGCAATCTTTGAACTTACGTAGTCTGATTCTCGAAAATTTTGAACAGGCTCTTTTAACGGACGACCTCCATGAACGCGATGCCCTAATGAATTTTGTGATCGTGGGCGGGGGACCAACAGGTGTGGAGCTTGCGGGTGCATTGGCCGAAATAAAAAAGGGAATCCTTCCCAAGGATTACCCGGATTTGGATACGCGGAGGGCGCAGATCAATTTGATTCAAAGTGGTGATAGACT
Organism: Flagellimonas aurea; assembly: GCF_017313785.1. Classification (GTDB taxonomy): domain Bacteria; phylum Bacteroidota; class Bacteroidia; order Flavobacteriales; family Flavobacteriaceae; genus Flagellimonas; species Flagellimonas aurea. Next base: position 22,960 of record NZ_JAFLNL010000014.1, on the reverse strand, counting down.
TCTGCCGGCAATGAGCAAAAAGGCATCGGAAAAAGCAGAAAAATTTTTAGAAGAATTGGGAGTGAACGTTTGGAAGAACATTCGCGTTACCGATTATGATGGCAAACGGGTGACAACAAATGCCAAAACTATTTTTGAAGCGGAGACCTTGGTATGGGCAGCTGGGGTAAAGGCTGTTGGGTTAAAAGGTTTGGATGCCGAGCAGTTGCTCTCAAGGGGAAACAGATTAAGGGTGAACGAGTTTCACCAAGTTATAGGTTTGGACGGTGTTTTTGCCATTGGGGATGTAGCGCAGATGGAGACAGAAAAATTTCCCGAAGGGCATCCCATGATGGCCCAGCCTGCCATGCAGCAAGGAAGAAGCCTTGGGGAAAACTTGGTTCGAATGATAGAAGAAAAACCCATGAAGCCTTTTGTTTATAAGGATAAAGGCAGTATGGCCACAGTGGGGCGGAACAAAGCGGTCGTTGATTTGCCAAAGTTTAAATTTCAGGGAGTTTTTGCATGGTTTGTCTGGATGTTCGTTCACTTATATTTTCTCATTGGTTTCAGGAACAGGCTGGTTGTATTCATCAATTGGGTGTACAATTATGTCCGTTTTGACCGGGAGGCACGACTTATTATCAGACCTTTTAAAAAGCAAAACAAAGTAGAACGGCATAATTTAATGCGGGATTAGTTTTCCGATTTTCTAGGGTGGAACTCTTTCAGTATGTTCGCCAGATGTGAGCGGTTAACGTGCATATACACCTCGGTGGTTGTTATACTCTCATGACCCAACATTTGTTGTATGGCCCGTAAATCGGCCCCGTTTTCCAACAGATGCGTCGCAAAGGAATGCCTAAAAGTGTGTGGACTGATACTCTTTTTTAGTCCGATTGCTTCTGCCAGTCGTTTAACTATGGTGAAAATCATGGCACGGGTCAGTTGTTTGCCCCGACGATTTAGAAAAACAAAATCTTCATGTTCTTTTTGAATGTGCAAATGTACCCTAACTTCCTTCCGGTAAATGTTGATGTATTTCTGGTTGATTTCACTGATGGGTACAAAACGCTGTTTGTTTCCCTTCCCGGTAACCATAATAAAATCTTCATCAAAATAAAGGTCGGATAGTTTTAGGTTAATAAGTTCCGACACACGGAGACCACAACCGTACAAGGTTTCCAAAATGGCCCTGTTCCTTTCACCTTCGGGTTTGGATAGGTCAATGGCGGTTATCAATTGGTTTATTTCATCTTCCGAAAGGGTATCGGGTAACTTTCTGCCGATTTTTGGGGTTTCAATAAGGTCCATGGGATTGTCATCTCGGTAGTCCTCAAACACCAAATAATTAAAAAAACCTTTCAGCCCAGAAATAATGCGGGCCTGTGTCCTAGGATTTACCGTTTTGGCGATATCGTAAATAAACTGTTGTACCGTGTTTCTCCCTATTCCAGTGGGCCTATCATCTATGGCGTGCTCTTCCAAGTAACCGGCAAGTTTTTGAAGGTCCATGGTATAATTGGAGATGGAGTTTTGGGAAAGTCCCCGTTCTATCTTCAAATAATTCTGATAATCTTTTATTGCTTGCTGCCAATTCATACACTCAAATATAATGACATAATCACATCACGGTTGCTTAAAAATAGCCATCGGTCAATTCAAAATACCGTTTGGTCAATTGGTGTGGTAAAAAAACAATTGGATTCAATAATTTTCTATCCCAATTATAAGATTTGAATGAACGAAAATCATTTTTGTAAGAAATTTATTTCATCAAGGCACTTTTTTAATGATCATCACGTTTTCTCTTAGTAAAATTTTAACAATGAAGAAAAAGACATTTGTATTGGTGATCATAGCATTGGTTACCGTAAGTTTTTCGTCCATGGCGCAGCAGGTGGACCGAACAAGTTTTAAGGCAGGAGTGCACGCGGGACTTCCCGTTGGTGATGCTTCCGATTATTCAAGTTTTAGCCTTGGGGTAGACCTAGGTTATCACTGGGGAGTATCCGAGCTTATCGATGCTGGTATTGCGACTGGATTTATCAACGCTTTTGGAGACACATCGACCATTGACGTTGGACCTTTGGGCCAAGATGTGGATTTTCCGGATATCCAGTTCATCCCAGTGGCTGGGGCTTTTCGACTTTACCCTACCTATGATTTTAAGTTGGGTGCCGATGTAGGTTACGCAGTTGGCGTTAATGAAGGAAATGATGGAGGGTTTTATGTTCGCCCAATGATCGGATATAATATATCCGGTAACACGGAACTTAATGTTTCCTATATCAATGTCAGCAATGACGGTAGCTTCTCTGTAGCTGCCTTGGGATTGTTGTTTTTGTTCTAAAAAAAAGAAAACTGTAATTATAGCCCCAAATCTTACAGTTGAAAACCATAAATATTAACCGTTAATTAAACTTTTAAATGAAAAAATTACTTTTTGTTATTGCAATTGTTATGTTGGGCAACCTTGCGGCAAAAGCACAGACCAGTTACAAGGCCGCTCTTGGATTGGGCATAGACCTTTATGACGAGGCCACCTTTTTTGGAGCTACCGGAAAATATTTTTTCTCGGATAGGCATGTTGGTCAAGCAGATTTAGGTTTTGAGGACAATGCGACCATGGCCACATTCCTATATTCCTACCATAAAGGATTTTATGGGGCACCGGGCCTACGTTGGTATGCAGGAGTTGGTCCAAGTATTATTTTCATAAAAGACTTTGATAATATTTTTGCCTTGCGTCCGCATTTGGGGCTTGATTTTAAAATTGACGGAGTGCCTTTTGTGCTCAATTTTGATTGGCGTCCCTCTGTTGTATTGAGCGATGTAGGTGATAATCAGGTTGCGGCTTTTGGCTTTGGCCTTCAGTTTGCCATCAATTAGAAGACACTATTTTTTATATGTAGGGCGGGATATTCCCGCCCTTTTCTTTTTGTTGTATTTTTGACGGTATGAAACTAATGATCATCAACGGACCCAACTTGAACCTATTGGGAAAACGTGAGCCCGAAGTGTATGGGAGCACCACTTTTGAAGACTATTTTAAAACGCTGCAGCAAAAGTTTCCCGATGTGGAACTGGAATACTATCAATCCAATATCGAGGGAGAGCTCATTGGTAAAATACAGGAGGTTGGATTTGATTACGATGGCATTATTCTAAATGCAGCGGCCTACACACATACATCAGTTGGCATTGGTGATGCCGTAAAGGCAGTGGAAACACCAGTAATCGAGGTGCATATTTCCAATACGCATCAACGTGAGGAGTACCGCCATGTTTCCTTTATTTCGCCAGGGGCCAAAGGGGTCATTCTTGGCTTTGGACTCCAAAGCTACGATTTGGCCATCCAGAGCTTTTTAGGCTAAATCTTTCAAGTATTTTTTATCGGCATAAAAAGTGCCAAAGGGGAGAAGGGATGCGACAAAAAGGATAATAAACCTTTTGAGCTTCCACTTGCGTTCCCAACAAAAAACTATGGCCACTACTACATATAGAATAAACAATATGCCATGAGCCATACCAACAACTTGGTTTGGTTCAGGAATATCTGCCCAATGCTTCAACGGCATGGTCATTCCGAAAAGGAGTAGATAGGAAATACCTTCTAAAATAGCAGTGGCCCTAAAAATTTTAAGCATACCTTATAGGTGGATTACTTCATCATACGCATCGGCAACGGCTTCCATAACCGCTTCGCTCATCGTTGGGTGAGGATGCACAGCTTTTAGCACTTCGTGACCTGTGGTCTCCAATTTTCTGGCAACTACGGCCTCCGCGATCATATCGGTAACACCGACACCGATCATATGGCAACCTAGCCACTCACCATATTTGGCATCAAAAATTACTTTTACAAAACCATCTGGCGTTCCTGCGGCCTTGGCCTTACCACTGGCAGAGAATGGGAATTTACCTATTTTAAGGTCATACCCTTTTTCTTTGGCTGCCTTTTCGGTCAATCCAATAGAAGCTACCTCCGGGATACAGTAAGTACATCCTGGGATGTTGCCATAATCCAAGGGTTCCACGTGCATGCCGGCCAATTTCTCCACACAAAGAATTCCTTCCGCAGAAGCTACGTGGGCCAATGCTTGTCCAGGGGTAATATCCCCAATGGCAAAGTAGCCAGGAATATTGGTCTGATAGTAATCGTTCACCAATACTTTATCTCTGTCCGTGGCGATTCCAACATCTTCCAATCCGATGTTTTCGATGTTTGTTTTGATTCCCACAGCGGATAGTACGATATCGGCTTCCAAAACCTCTTCGCCTTTTTGTGTTTTTACGGTGGCTTTTACACCATCACCAGAGGTGTCAACTTTAGTGACCTCGGCAGAAGTCTTGATTTTTACTCCAGCTTTTTTGAAGCTGCGCTCCAACTGCTTGGAGATATCTTCATCTTCAACCGGAACAATGTTTGGCATGTATTCCACTACGGTCACTTCGGTTCCCATGGAGTGGTAGAAATAGGCGAACTCCATTCCAATGGCGCCACTACCTACCACGATCATTTTCTTGGGTTGTTTTTCCAAGGACATGGCCTCACGATAACCGATCACCTTTTTTCCATCTTGCGGAAGGCTTGGCAACTCACGGCTACGTGCTCCTGTTGCAATAATGATATTGTCTGCGGAATACTCGGTAGTTTCACCGTTTTCCGCTTTTACTTCAACTTTTTTGCCCGGTTTTACCTTTCCAAATCCATTGATGACCTCGATTTTGTTCTTTTTCATCAAGAATTGGACACCTTTGCTCATTCCCTCGGCAACACCACGGCTTCTTTTAACAACGGCACCAAAATCATGATCTACATCCTTGGCGCTCAAACCGTAATCTTCGGCATGCTTTAAATATTCAAAAACCTGAGCAGATTTAAGAAGGGCCTTGGTAGGGATACAACCCCAGTTAAGACATACACCTCCCAAACTTTCTTTTTCTATAATGGCTGTCTTGAAACCTAATTGTGATGCCCTTATGGCGGTAACATATCCACCTGGACCACTTCCCAAAACAATTATATCGAACTTGCTCATTAGATTTTGATTTTTGTTGTTAGATTGAAAAATATGCCAGCATTCGGCAGGTGCAAAAGTACGGAAATCCATCTCCATTTCCCAAGACGAAAAAACTCAAATATGGGTTTGTTTGTGAAATCAGGCTTTGCCCGTGTCGAACATCTTTTTGTTGAAGGCTTTGGACTCGCCTTTTGGTATGGATAGTGAGTCCCAGTCCGACCCTTTGATCATTCTTCCGATAAAGACAATCTGTCCTACGTGGCTGGCGTAGTGTGCCAGTTGACGGTTGATGGCCTCAACAATGCTATGCTCCTGGTTTCGAATCTTGATCTTATTTTCAAAATTGGTGCTGTTGATACTGTCCAGAGCACCAAATAGGCATTGCCATCCTTTTTCCCATGCAGCGATCATTTCCGCTTTTTCGGAATAGGGATTTTCGAACTCCAAGTCCCGTTCCCGCCATGGTTTTTCTCCATCTTCCGTTAAAAAATTGGTCCAACGGCTCAGCATGTTCCCTACCATATGCTTTACAATGATGGCAATGGAATTATCGGAATCCGAGTATTTCCAATGAATGTCGGCATCAAGAATTTGAGCAAAGGTCTTATCTCCCATGGTTTTGTAGCGTTGGAACTCGAATTGAACATTGCTCAAATAATCTTCTTGGAAGTCCATTTATTCTTCAGGATCAAAATCAATGCTCACCGAATTGATGCAATAGCGTTGCCCCGTAGTTTCTTTTGGGCCATCATTGAACACGTGCCCAAGGTGACTACCACAATTGGCACAAACGGTTTCTGTGCGAATCATGCCGTGACTGGAGTCGCGAATATATTCAATGGCACCTTCAACGGCCTGATCGAACGATGGCCACCCGCAACCACTTTCAAATTTATGTTCACTTTCGAACAACTTGGCGTTGCAGGCCTTGCAATTATAATCACCATTTTCAAAATGAAGGTCGAACTTTCCGGTGTAGGGTCGTTCGGTCCCCTTTTGGCGCAATACATAGTATTCCTCGGCGGAAAGTTCTTGTTTCCACTCTTCCTCGGATTTGTTCACACTGTATTTTTTGTCCATAAACTTTAGTGTCGATTTATTTATTATCGGGAATAAAATCAAGGGCCACACCATTGATGCAGTGTCTTTTTCCTGTTGTGTTACGGGGCCCGTCGTTAAAAACATGACCTAAATGTCCGCCGCAAACTGCACAATGCTCTTCGGTACGGGCCACACCGATTTTATAATCCGTATCAAAAGCGACGTTTCCTTCGATTTCTCGATCAAAACTGGGCCATCCGGTTCCCGAATCAAATTTGTGTTCACTTTTAAATACTGGGGTGCCGCAGCCGGCACAAACGTAGGTGCCCTTTTCCTTGATGTCCAGTAAATCACTTGAAAAGGCATTTTCTGTGGCCTCTTTTCGCAATACGTAATATTCCATCTCGGTAAGTTCCGCACGCCATTCGGCATCGGTTTTGTTTACTTTAAAAGTAGTTTCCGTAGCATCTTCTTTTTTTTCTTCCTGTGATGTTCCCTTGCATCCGGCAAAGACGACAAGAACAATCAATAGCAATCTTTTTCCCATGAATCGTTTTTTAGGTATTTGGACGTAATTTGATTCCGTTCCTTTCAAAATAAATCAAAAAAAAAGTCCCATTGGCAGCCAATGGGACTTAATATACTGTTTTTTGTTGGAACTAGTTGATGTCCAATTTCATGACTTCCCCTTCATCGATTTGGAGTTTGGACATTACACTATTTATGTTGGCGGCATCAAAATCCGGAGATTCTGCAAACTCGCTGGGCACAAAAACTATTCGGAACAATTGATCGTCCGTGAATTCGGTGCTAATAGTGGATAGGTCAAAATTTCCATCGATAAAGAGTTCAACGTCCACAAATGTGTGCGCGAAAACGTATTGCATGGTACCTTCCGGCAAGAAATAATTTTGAGGCAGTTGTGTCCAGGCATCGGCGGTGGACCCATCGCTAAGGTCTATAACACCATCATGTCTGTATACCAAAACGGCGTCAGATTCAAAAACTTCAAAGTTGGTCACATCCGAAAAAGTAATCAAGGCGGAAAAAAGATTGTCTTCGGCAAAATAATCGAAGTTTACGCCCTCGACCTCTACCACCTGCCCTTGAATGCCTGGTGCTCCTTGAGGTCCTTGCGCCCCATCAAGTCCATCGAAACCCGGGGGGCCTTGTGGTCCTTCGCAAGCTGCGAAGACAAAAACGATTACTGCGCCTAAAATTGTACTAAATTTATTCATGATTTTGGATTTTGAATTTGTGTTCATTTAACTCTTGTTGCAAGGAAATCAAAAAGCGTTCCATTTTTAAAAAAATGTTGTTTCTAATATCAAACCTGTTGTCATAATCGTATTCTTACTTAAAGATGCTTATTATTGTATAGTACTAAACCCGCAAATATGTCCAAGGTAGTTCCACACAGTTTTTTTACAGAGTTTGACATCAATCTTTTTAAGGGCGGCAAACATTTTCGGCTCTACAACAAGTTAGGTTCTCACTTAACAGAGGTCGATGGTGTCAAAGGTACGTACTTTGCCGTATGGGCGCCTTCGGCAAAATCGGTCAGTGTGGTCGGCGATTTTAATTATTGGAATGCAAACGAACATCAATTAAATGTGCGTTGGGACAGCAGCGGTATCTGGGAAGGATTTATTCCCGGAGTGGACAAGGGAACCAAATATAAGTACAAAATACACTCCAACAATAATGATATTTGGACGGAGAAAGCGGACCCGTTTGCCCGCTTTTGCGAACAACCCCCAAACACTGCTTCCGTGGTATGGGAGGATAACCACAAATGGAAGGATAATGATTGGATGGAGACCCGAGAGGAAAAAAATGCATTGGACAAACCTTATTCCGTTTATGAGGTGCATTTGGGGTCTTGGAAGAAGAAAAATGGTTGGGAATCGCTTAGCTATCTGGAGATGGCGCAGCAGTTGGCGGATTATGTGGAGGAAATGGGTTTTACCCATGTGGAGTTTATGCCCGTAATGGAATATCCGTACGATCCTTCTTGGGGATATCAAATCACAGGATATTTTGCCCCGACCTCGAGGTTCGGGAAGCCTTCGGACTTTAAAGTTTTAGTTGATGCCCTCCACCAAAGGGGCATAGGTGTGATCTTGGATTGGGTGCCTTCCCATTTTCCGGAAGATGCGCATGGACTTGGATTTTTTGATGGTTCGCATCTCTATGAGCATCCGGATAGGAGGAGAGGGTACCATCCCGATTGGAAGAGCCTTATTTTTAACTACGGAAGAAACGAGGTCCGTGCGTTTTTGATCAGTAATGCCGTTTTTTGGCTGGACCAATACCATGTGGATGGATTAAGGGTCGATGCCGTGGCATCCATGCTTTATCTCGATTATTCACGAGAAGATGGTGAGTGGGAACCCAATATGTATGGAAACAACGAGAACCTTGAGGCAATGTCCTTTTTAAGGGAAATGAACCAAGAGGTCTACGCTAGCTTCAAGGGTATCCAAACAATTGCCGAAGAGTCCACGGCCTTTACCGGTGTCACAAAACCGGTGCATTATGGTGGCCTCGGCTTTGGAATGAAATGGATGATGGGCTGGATGCACGATACATTGGAGTTCTTTAAAAGGGACCCGATACACCGTTCTTATGATTTGAACATGGTCAGTTTTGGTTTGACTTATGCCTTTACTGAGAACTTTATGCTGCCATTTTCGCATGATGAGGTAGTGTACGGAAAGCAGTCCCTACTATATAGAATGCCAGGTGATGAATGGCAGCGCTTTGCGAACTTAAGGCTGCTCTTTGGTTATATGTTCACGCATCCGGGAGGCAACCTATTGTTTATGGGGGGCGAGTTTGGACAATCATCCGAGTGGAACTTTCAGGAAAGCTTGGAGTGGCATCTGACCCAGTATGATTTTCATTCGGGCATACAAGAAGCTATTAAGGACCTGAACAAGATGTACAAGTCAAACCCAGCATTGTATCAAAAACAATTCAAACCCGATGGTTTTCAATGGATAGAGTACAATGATCAAGAGAACACAGTGATATCGTTCATCAGAAAGGGCAACGACCCCAAGGACGATTTGATCGTTGTTTGCAACTTTACCCCTATGCCACGTGAGAATTACAGATTGGGAGTACCAAAAAATTCAACATTGAAACTGCTATTTAACAGTGATGATAAAAAATACTCGGGCAGTGGTGTTGGCAAAAAAACAGTGAAGCCCTCTAAAACATCATGGAATGGGCACGAGCAGTCCGTTTTATTGAACCTACCTCCCTTAGGAGTGGTAGTTTATAAGTGAACAGGCAACTAAAACGTTATAGTTAATTGCTTTTCAAAACATATTTTTAATTATTCAGGCTTTTGTATTTCTTTTGTGAGCCTCAACTGATTACAGATGATAACCAATACGGAAATTGCAACTAGAGGGAATCAGTCCCCCAACCATATCGTAGACTTTAAGCAAGAAAACGATAAAATATATTTTACCACCCAAAACGGTGTTATCCTTCAAGTTACTATTTTAAGGGATAGTGTGGTCCGTTTTAGGTACGCCACCGAGTATGTATTTGAGCCTGATTTTTCCTATGCCATTAGTGAAGATGTCAACCTTGGGTACAATGAGTTGACCATAGAGGACGAGATACCGGAATATGTGATCACCACTTCCAAGATCAAGATTTATATCAACAAGGCAAACCTGAAGGTACAGATTGCCGATTTGGATAATGTTATCCTCGTTGAAGATGAACTTGGGTTCCATTGGGAAGAGAACTTCGACTATGGAGGGAATGTGGTGAAAATGAGCAAGGTTTGCCATTCCGGTGAGAGCTATTATGGCATGGGCGACAAAGCATCGCATACCAACCTCAAAGGAAAACGTATCAACAATTGGGTCACGGATTCCTATGCTTACGGAAAGGACCAAGAGCCATTGTACAAGTCCATACCTTTTTACATAGGACTTAAGGAAAGCAAGGCCTACGGTATTTTTTTCGATAATTCCTTTAGCACTTATTTTGATTTTGCCGCAGAAAAACGGAACGTAACCAGTTTTTGGGCAGATGGGGGAGAAATGAACTATTATTTTTTCTACGGTCCAGAAATGAAAGAGGTAGTGGAGTCCTACACCGACCTAACCGGTGTTCCCGAACTTCCACCACTTTGGGCGTTGGGATTCCATCAATCCAAATGGAGTTATTTCCCGGAACAAAAGGTGAGGGATATTGCCTCAAAGTTCAGGGAATTGAACATACCCTGTGATGCCATTTATCTGGATATAGATTATATGGAGGGGTTCCGTTGTTTTACTTGGAACAACCAATATTTCCCCAATCCCAAGAAGATGATCGAGGAAATGGAGGATGAGGGATTCAAGGTAATTACCATGATTGATCCCGGAATTAAAATCGACCGTGATTATTGGGTATATCAACAGGCCATGGACAATGGTTTTTTCTGCCGTAGGGCCGATGGACCACATTTTAAGGGAAAAGTATGGCCGGGAGAATGTAAGTTTCCAGACTTTACCAACCCCGAAGTACGGGAATGGTGGGCTGGACTGTACAAAGAAATGATAGCCGATATGGGCGTTAGCGGTGTTTGGAACGATATGAACGAACCCGCCGTGATGGAAGTGCCTACCAAAACCGCAAATCTTGATGTGCGGCACGATTATGACGGTCATCCCTGCAGTCACAGAAAGGCACACAATGTTTACGGTATGCAAATGGTAAGGGCGACCTATGAGGGAGTCAAAAAATTCATGTTTCCGCGCAGGCCATTTGTACTCACGAGGGCGGCATATTCCGGTACGCAGCGTTATTGTGCTACTTGGACCGGCGACAATGTCGCTACTTGGGAACATTTATGGATTGCCAATGTACAGATGCAACGTATGTGCATGAGCGGATATTCCTTTGTAGGTTCCGATATCGGTGGATTTGCCGAACAACCCAACGGCGAACTCTTTGCCCGTTGGATGCAGTTGGCCGTTTTTCATCCGTTCTGTAGGGTACACTCCAGTGGAGATCACGGGGACCAAGAACCTTGGTCGTTCGGGGAGGAAATTACCGACATAGTGAGGGAGTTCATCAATTTAAGGTATCAATTGCTACCTTACTTGTATACCATGTTCTATAATTACATCAAAGAAGGGTTCCCGATGCTTCAATCCTTGGTGTTCTATGACCAAGAGGACCATCAAACGCATTTCCGTACGGACGAGTTCATCTTTGGTAAGCAAATGTTGGTATGTCCCGTACAGGAGCCAAACTCCCAGGGAAGAAGAATGTATTTTCCAAAAGGAAACTGGTACAATTACTGGACGGACGAATTGACCGAAGGAGGTGTCGAAAGATGGGTTTCAGCAGAGATTCACCGAATTCCCCTCTTTGTCAAGGAAGGAGCCATGATTCCAAAGTATCCTGTTCAACAATATGTAGGGGAGAAGGAAATCGAAAAATTGAACATTGACGTCTACTACAAGGCAGGGACCGAGAACTCACAGGTATACGAGGACCAGCAAGAAGGATATGATTATAAAAAGGGTAGGTATAGTCTTAGACGTTTCAAATTGACAGGAAAAGAGAACGAATTGATTATCCAACAGTTCAAGGATGGCAATTTTATAACCCCGTACGATAATTTTAAAATGTCGTTCCACGGATTGCCCTTTACCATCGATACTGTTGAGGTAGATAATGAGGAAGTCGATTTGAAGGACATCAAACTAAACGGCAATAATTCGATTGAGGTGGGTAAGGATTTCACGGAACTCCATATTTTTGGAAAATAAAATTTCGTAAATTCCATTACACAAAACACGATTTACCATATGAAAAAGATAATTTTAACTGGATTGGTTTTTTTGGCGGTTGCCGCGTGCAAAACCAATCCCTTTACAGGAAAAAGCACACTGAATTTTTATCCCAACAGTCAGGTATTCCCTACCGCATTTGCGCAGTACGACCAGTTTTTGGAGTCCAACAAAGTGGTCACGGGCACATCCGATGCGCAGATGATTACCAAAGTAGGGCAGCGTATAGCCTCTGCCGCGGAGCGTTGGCTAAGTGCCAATGGCTATCCAGGTTATCTGAAAGATTACAAATGGGAGTATAACCTAGTACAAGATGAAACAGTTAACGCTTGGTGTATGCCAGGTGGGAAAATTGTTTTTTATACCGGGATTTTACCAATTACCCAGAACGAAACAGGAGTTGCCGTGGTTATGGGGCACGAGGTGGCCCACGCCTTGGCCGATCATGGAGCACAGCGTATGAGCGCGGGTACGTTACAACAACTCGGAGCCGTTGCGGGAAATGTGGCCATACAGGACGAAAAAACTCTTGGGTTGTTCAATCAAGCCTATGGAATTGGTTCGCAAATTGGAGTGATGCTCCCTTTTAGCCGAAGCCACGAGACCGAAGCGGACAGAATAGGTCTTCAAATTATGGCCATTGCAGGTTATGACCCCAGTGAGGCCGCAGAACTTTGGAAGCGTATGAAGGCCCAATCCGGAGGACAGGCACCACCGGAGTTTTTGAGCACGCACCCATCCAACGATACAAGGATAAGTAATCTGACCGCTTGGGCACCTGCGGCCAAACAAGAAGCTCGTAAGTTTGGGGTAACGTCCTTCAAATAGATTTATAAAGAACGAACTGTAAATGTCACTTCGAAACAGGCGAAAAATCCAACTGACACCAAAAAGGGTTTTTCACAAAGGTTCGAAGTGACATTTTTTTGTAATAAAAGTTATGGTACAGACATTGGCATTAAAGGGAAGTAAAAAACTGTTGAATGCTTGGGCCTTTTATGATTGGGCCAATTCGGTTTATAGTTTGGTAATATCCTCCGCCATTTTCCCTCTTTTTTATGGACTGCTGTTCAGAACCGCGGGCATTGAGCAGGTCACGATTTTTGGCGGTGAGATAGCAAGGGCCCCCTTGATCAGTTATGTGACCTCATTGGCCTTTGTGTTTATTGCCATAGTAACGCCATTGGTATCTGGAGTGGCAGATTATTTAGGGAACAAAAAAGTGTTCCTCAAATTCTTTTGCTATCTGGGGGCGGCATCGTGCATAGGCCTGTACTGGTTCTCTTTGGAACATATTTATTTTGGACTGGCCTGTTACTTCTTTGGTCTAGTTGGTTTTTGGGTCAGTTTTGCCATCAACAATTCCTATTTGCCCGACATCGCTTTTCCGGAACAACAGGATAGCATAAGTGCCAAAGGTTTTTCATTGGGTTATATTGGTAGTGTGATTTTATTGGTTTTCAATCTGTTTATGGTGATGGAGCCCGATTTCTTTGGTATTACGGACAGTGGCGGAGAAGTTGCAGAGATAAAGGCTATGAAGTATTCCTTCATCTCAGTTGGAATTTGGTGGATACTTTTTAGCCAGTATACCTTTGCCCATCTGCCCAAGGGATACAAAAGGGAAGGAGAGCGGAAGCATATCATTTTAAATGGGTTTAAGGAGTTGAGGTTGGTATGGCACCAACTTGGCGAGAATAGAAAGCTGAAGCGATACCTAGGAGCGTTCTTCACGTATAGTATGGCGGTACAGACCATTATGTTGATCGCGACTTATTTCGGGGAGGAAGAGATCATTTGGGGTTCGGACGATGAGCGTACCATGGGACTGATTGTAAGTATTCTGTTGATACAGCTCGTTGCCATTTTAGGGGCTACTGTTACAGCTCGTGCCTCTAAAGCCTATGGAAATATAAAGACACTTATCGTTATCAATGTAATTTGGGGACTGCTATGTGTTTATGCCTATTTTTTACAGACCCCAATGGATTTTTACATTGCAGCAGGTTTGGTCGGTATTGTAATGGGAGGCATTCAGGCACTGTCCCGTTCTACCTATTCCAAATTTTTGCCCGAGACCACCGATACCACTTCGTTTTTCAGTTTTTATGATGTCGCCGAAAAAATAGGTATCATCATAGGTACCCTGATGTATGGCATTGTGGCCCAACTTACCGGTAGTATGCGAAACAGCACTATATTTTTGGGACTCTTCTTCTTGATAGGAATTTTTCTGCTCCTTCGGGTAAACAAGGTCAAAACACCCAATTAAAAGCATAAAAAAGCCCTGAGAATTTCAGGGCTTTTTCAGTCTTTGATTGATGATAAACTCGAATTTATACCTTGGTAATATCCCCAGAACCTGAAGATTTGGAATTTACCTTTTTAGGATTTCCCTTGTATTGAATGTCCCCGGAACCAGAAACCCTGGCCTCAAGGGATTGATTGGCGGTGACCTTGATGTCCGCAGACCCAGATACCGTAGCTGTTACAAAATCAGCCTCCAAATCAAAAGCCTTGATGTCGCCGGAACCTGAAACTGAAACCGTGAAATCCGTTGCCCTTCCAGATAGATTGATGTCACCGGAACCTGAAAGAGAGGCTTCAATCTCTTCCGCTTCCACAGTAAGGGTAACATCACCAGAACCGGACATTGCGGTGCTGAACTGTCTTGCCCTAATGGTAGTTTTGCCAACCAAATCTCCTGAACCCGATAGGCTCACGGCATCAATGGACTCTATGGGCACGGTAACATAAATCCCACTTTTCCAGTTGGAAGGTCTAAGGTTAAGCCCCTTTTCTACCTTAATGGTCAGTTTGCCATTCTTTACCTCGGTAACAATATGTTCCAATAAATTGGATTCTCCCTTTAGGGTCAATTCGCCCTCGCTACCGGATACCAGTTCTACATCGAACCAACCGGCCATGGCCACTTCGTCATAATCCCCTACAGAGCGTTCAATGGTAACAACATCGCCATTTCCCTGTATTTTTCTGCCCCATTGGGCATTGGTTACCGCTACCATTCCCAATGCCAGCGTAAGTGTGATAAATTTTTTCATGATCTTGTGTTTAGTTTAAAGTTTTTGAATTGATGTTAATTTCTATAAAATGATATTCCTCCGTAGTCACTGGTAATGCTCACCTTATTTCCAGAGTTTGGACTTCCGTAGTAACCACTATAATATTTTTCGGTGGATTTCTCTTTACTGATATTGATTTCGAAGTCATCTTTTCCACTTACCCCAGCGTATTCGGTAGAAATTTCGAAATCGAAATTATAGCCTGAATCGTAACCTATTTTAATGCCTGTGTAATCTGTTCGGATTTGAACATTACCGGCGTCAGGGGCCAACCTATCTATTTTGATGGAGCCGTAATCGCTGGTGATGGACACATTGCCGTGTACGTTCCCCAGTTTAACTCCGATATAATCTCCATTGCCATCTACATTCTTCACGTTTCTTACATCAATAGAGCCATAGTCACTGGAGTATTGCAGGTTGTCCATTTCTTCCACTACGCCGTTGGTATAATCGGCCTTAATGGTAAGGTTTCCGGCCTTGTCGATAGTAAATCCCGAGTAGTCCGCAATGATTTCCGCACTGTTGATATATCCAAAGGTAGAACGTGAGGTATAATCGAACCGTAGCTCATTATTGCGGCCGTGTAGCTCACCAATGTCCATTTTACCATAGTCACAACTGATCTTGGCATGACCATCAATCCTGTCCAACATAATATTGCCATAGTCGTTGCTAAGGTTCACGCTGTTTTTTACCGGAAGTTTTATGGTGTAGTTGACTTGTACGCTCACACTTTTTCTTTTGCCCCAGCCCCAATTCCAACCACTGTTCCTGTTGCCAAAATCCGTAATAGCGGATACCATGCTGGCACTGTTGTCAAAATCTACATTGATTTCTTCCAAACGTTCCCGTACACGGTCCTCATCATTTCCATTGGTTTTAATGTGTACCTCGATCATCACTTTGTTTTGGTTCCAAGAGGTGATGTTCAGGTTTCCATAACTGTTGCTTACCTTCAAAAGGGCGTCCGAATTAACGTTAAACTCCTTCTTAATAGTTTTTTCCTTGGTGTACTTTCCGTTCAATTTGTCATTGTCCATATTGGCGCTGACCACCAGGGGAATAAAAGCCAAGGCGAAAAAGATGTGTTTAAATTGTAAAGCTCTCATCATTTTGTGTTTTTAAATTCTTAATATTTTCTATTTGGCTCAAAACTTCTTTTAAAAGGTCGATACGCGTTTGGAAATTGGTGATCATCGCGCTCAATATGATTTTGCTATCACCTCCATCGACCAAATCTTGCTCTAGGGTTTGGTAGTCTTTGTCCAACTTGGCCAATTGTGCCAAGGTGTCATCCACCAATTGAGCTGTTTCCGGTGTTTTCTCCTCCTTCATTTCCTCTACCTGTTCCTCTATCAAATTCGCAAAGTAAAACTCTGTCTGGGAAACCTCCGGAGCAATTTTTGTTACCTGTTGCTTTATGCTTGGCTGAGGTCCAAAGGCTTGGTACCCTAAAAGCGCTACCAAGGCAATGGATGCTGCGATGGACAATGGTTTCCACCAGGATGCTTTCTTCTTGTGTAGGGCAATTGTACCGTTGCCCCGGTTCAATTTTTCCAAAAACCGCTCCTGGTGCCCACCTTGGGGTTCCTCTACATCAAACTCGCCGTGGAGTCTCTCGAACAGGTTATCTAAATTATCCTTCTTCATAACTAAACATTTACGGTCAATTTTTTTCTAAGGCTCTCTTTGGCCCTCGAGATCATGGTTCTACAATTAGCATAGCTAATGTTCATTATTTCACTTATTTCTTCGTAATCGTACCCTTCAATTAAATGTAAGGTCAAAGAAACTCTGTAATTGTCTTTCAAACTTTTCATGGTTTCCATCACTTTTTGAGCCTTCAGTTCTGTGTAACCATTTTGATCTGAAGCAACTCCTTCGTTATCTTCGACCTTGTACATGACATCATCCAAATCATCAGCACGTTTTTTCTGCTGCTTTTTGTAATGATAGATACTGTTATTGATCACGATCCGCTTTAACCAAGCTCCAAAGGCGACGTCTCCTTTAAAGGTGTGCAGTTTGGTGAATGCGCTCAGGAACGATTCCTGCATTACATCCTCGGCCTCCGCAGTATGCTTTACAATCCTAAAAGCAGTGTTGTACATCGCCTTGTAGTACCGATTGTAAATTTCTAGCTGCGCGCTTTGTTTGCCCTGCATGCACAACTGGAGCAGTGTGTCAATATGTTCATTTTGTTGGCTCAAAAAATGATTGGTTTGTCTTATAGATGAACCAATTTACCATTTGTTACACTTTTTTCTTAAAATTTGATTTTTAATGGCACAGGAATTGCCAATTAATGGGTGATAAGAAGCTCAAGACTCGCTATGAACATTGATTTTTAGGGGTTTGACGAAGCTTTAACGTAGAATAAAAATGTGGGTCGATTGTTTTTTATGACAAAATGACCGAAAAGTTGATATGGGAGAGATGAAAATAACCAAATTTGACAATATAGATCTGCAAGGGCTGGATGAAGATGCAGAATTGATACCGTTGTTGACCCCGGAAGATGAAGAGCAGATGAGCAGAGAGCGCTTGCCGGAAACCTTGCCGGTATTGCCCCTTAGGAATACAGTGTTATTTCCGGGCGTAGTGATTCCGATTACGGCCGGCAGGGATAAGTCCATCAATTTGATCAGGGATGCCAACAATGGGTCCAAAACCATTGGGGTAGTGTCCCAAAAGGATGAATCCGTAGAGAACCCAGGTCCAGAGGACATCAATACCGTTGGGACGGTAGCACGTATCTTACGGGTGCTTCAAATGCCGGATGGCAATACCACAGTGATCATTCAAGGTAAAAAAAGGTTCAAAATCGATGCGGTGCTTACCGAAAAGCCGTATTTAACGGCCAAGGTGAGCGAAGCAGCAGAGGAGCGTCCCGATGAAAAAGGAAGTGAGTTTGAGGCTATCATCGATTCAATAAAGGAATTGGCGTTCAAAATTATCAAGGATAACCCAAACATTCCAAGTGAGGCAACTTTCGCCATCAAGAATATTCAGAGCAATTCGTTCTTGATCAATTTTGTGTCCTCCAACCTTAATCTGGATGTAAAGGATAAGCAACAGCTTTTGGAAATTGCCAATCTTCAGGAAAGAGCATTGGCCACTTTGAAGTATATGAACATGGAGCTTCAAAAACTGGAGCTTCGTAACGATATCCAAAGCAAGGTCCGTAGCGATATGGACCAACAACAGCGCGAATATTTTCTTCATCAGCAAATGAAGACCATCCAAGAGGAACTTGGCGGGCTGTCCTATGAAGAAGAGGTGGACGAGATGGCGGAAAAGGCCAAGAAGAAAAAATGGAGCAAAAAAGTGCAAGAACATTTTGAGAAAGAACTCTCCAAAATGCAACGCATGAACCCACAGGTGGCCGAGTATTCCATTCAACGGAACTATTTGGACCTGTTGTTGGATTTGCCATGGAACGAATTTTCCAAGGACAAGTTCGACCTGAAAAGGGCCCAAAAGATTTTGGACAGAGACCATTACGGACTGGAGGATGTAAAGCGTCGGATCATCGAGTATTTGGCCGTTTTGAAGCTGCGAAACGATATGAAGTCACCTATACTTTGCTTGTACGGACCTCCCGGAGTGGGTAAAACCTCTTTGGGGAAATCCGTAGCTGAAGCATTGGGCCGAGAATATGTTCGGATGTCATTGGGTGGGCTTCGGGATGAGGCAGAAATCCGTGGGCACCGAAAAACCTACATCGGCGCCATGCCCGGCAGGATCATTCAGAGCCTGAAGAAAGCGGGAACCTCCAATCCGGTATTTATTCTGGACGAAATCGATAAATTATCGAACAGTCATCAAGGAGACCCATCTTCGGCCATGTTGGAGGTGCTGGACCCTGAACAGAACAGTGAGTTCCATGACAACTTCTTGGAAATGGGCTATGATCTGTCCAAAGTGATGTTTATTGCCACGGCAAACAATCTATCAACTATTCAGCCTGCTTTGCGGGATCGTATGGAAATCATCAACGTGACGGGTTATACCATTGAAGAGAAGGTAGAGATAGCCAAGCGTCACTTATTGCCCAAGCAGCTGGAGGAACACGGACTGTCCAAAAAAGATCTGAAAATCGGCAAACGCCAATTGGAAAAAATTGTTGAGGGCTATACCCGTGAATCCGGAGTACGAAGCTTGGAAAAACAGATAGCCAAGGTGGTTCGCTACGCGGCAAAATCCATTGCTATGGAAGAGGATTACAACGTTACGGTGAACAATGCCGTGGTGGAAAAAATTCTGGGTCCCGCCCGTTTGGAGCGCGACAAGTACGAAAACAACGATGTCGCCGGGGTGGTCACAGGATTGGCATGGACCAGTGTAGGGGGAGATATTCTTTTTATCGAGTCCATACTTTCCAAAGGAAAAGGTACATTGAACGTTACGGGCAACTTGGGTAAAGTGATGAAAGAATCCGCTACCATCGCCATGGAATATATCAAGTCCAATGCGGATGAATATGGCATCGATTCCAGTGTGTTCGATAAGTACAATGTTCATATTCACGTTCCCGAAGGTGCCACGCCAAAAGATGGCCCAAGTGCAGGTATTACCATGTTGACTTCTTTAATTTCCCTGTTTACCCAGCGTAAGGTGAAGAAAAGTTTGGCCATGACCGGCGAAATCACCCTTCGCGGCAAGGTGTTGCCAGTAGGCGGAATCAAGGAAAAGATCTTGGCAGCGAAAAGGGCAAGAATCAAAGAAATTATTTTGTGTGCCGATAATAAAAAGGATATCGAGGAAATCAAGGAGGATTATCTAAAAGGCTTGACGTTCCATTACGTAACCGATATGAGCGAAGTGATAGATTTGGCCATTACCAAACAAAAAGTGAAGAATGCCAAGGACCTTTAGATGATACTTGTCATGTAATCATCATGATATTTCTGCCTATTTTTGGCGTATGGGAAAAATTACGATAGCTATTGATGGGTATTCCTCCACTGGAAAAAGTACCATCGCCAAACGATTGGCCGCTGCCTTGAATTATATTTATGTGGATACAGGTGCCATGTACCGTGCAGTGACTCTTTTTGCATTGAATAGCGGACTTGTATCTGACAAAGGTGATGTGGATGTCGAGGCATTGATCGATAAACTTTCCGGAATACATCTAAAGTTTGTGCCGAACAAGAAAACCGGTCGTTCCGATATGTTTTTGAACGATGAAAATGTGGAGCAGGAAATCCGTTCCATGCGGGTGTCCGCTTTTGTGAGTCCAGTGGCTGCCATTAAGGAAGTCCGGGAAAAGTTGGTTAAGATTCAACAGGAGATGGGCAAGGACAAAGGTATTGTAATGGACGGCCGTGATATTGGCACCGTAGTCTTCCCCGATGCCGAATTAAAATTGTTTATGACGGCTTCTCCGGAGACCCGTGCCGCCCGACGCTATAAAGAACTGTTGGAAAAAGGGGAGGAGGTTACCTATGCCGAAGTATTGAAAAATGTTGAGGAACGCGACCGTATCGACTCTACCCGGACGATTTCCCCACTCACCAAGGCAAAGGATGCCATTGAGTTTGATAACAGCGATATGGGACTGGAAGAACAGTTTGAGCGTATTTATGACTTTTCGCAGCGGGTGATTGCGAAGTATGTTTGAGAAGTAAAGGAATTTTGAGTTGCACTTATCGGTCTCGTATATGAGCCGTAGCGGATTTCATGCACTTAACTTTCGGTTTAATACAGACCTTAAATATACAAGCCATAGACAAAGTATAACTTTGCTATGGCTTTTCATAGGATACATTGTTGTGCGTTCGTACTTTTATTCAGCGTGATATAGTTTATAAAACATTTCTGCTAACTTTTTCGGGTCTTCTTTCCAAGCATTAAACATTCCAAGCCCAATATCCTCTGGGATTATATCCAATTCTCCATTTTCTACTTTGTCTAGAATTACTTTGGCTACACTATCAGGTGATGGCATATCCCAATCGCTTCCTTTGTTCATATCTGTATCTATTGCACCTGGATTTACCGCGTGAACCGTAACACCTTTTTTAGCCAGTTCAATTCGTACAGAATAGGTAGCGGAAAGAAGTGCGGCTTTTGAAGCAGAATAACCTGCTATTGAGGGTAAAGGGGAATATGCCACAATTGATGTGATATTGACTATTCTTGAAGGTGAATTACTTTCTAAAACTGATGCAAAAGATCTCATAATTTTTAAAGTTCCATAATAGTTCACATTCATGTCTTTTTCTATATCCGCAATTTTCCCATTTAGAATAGAACCAGCACTTAATACACCTGCATTGTTTATTAAAACCTCTGTGTCCAATGCTTGTTTTACTACCTGTTCTATTTCGTGGTTATTGGTTATATCAAGTTCGAGAATAACTACCCTATTATCTTCAAACTCTGGCATTTTGCTTAAATCTCGACAAGTAGCGTAAACTTTTTTAGCTCCTTTATTCAATGATTCTTTGACTAGTGATTTCCCTATTCCTCTGTTAGCACCTGTAACAAGGATAACTTTGTCTTTTAATGTTTGCATAGTTTCGTTTAAATTTATTGATGCAAAATTAAATTGAAGATAGGCTAGTTAAAACCCGTTTCTTGCTCTCTTACTATCTACCACACATTATTTTGAGATACTTCCCAACCTATAATTGCAGTTTTTCGAGTTGTTCCCCACTTATAACCTCCAAACACTCCTGTTGATTGAATTACTCTATGGCAAGGAATTAAAAAAGCGATAGGATTATTTCCAATTGCAGTGCCAACTGCTCTTGAAGCATTTGGTTTTTTGATAGATTTAGCAATATTACCGTAAGTGGCTAAATTTCCTGTTGGAATTTTCAAAAGGGCTTCCCAAACTTTTAGTTGAAAATCCGTTCCTTTTAGGTGTAGTTTTATTTCGTTGATTTTGCTCCAGTCTTGTGCATAGATTTGCAGAGCATTTTGTTGAATTTCATCCGTTTGCTGGATAAAGCTGGCTTTTGAAAAACGTTTTTGCAATGCTGAAAATGCAATTTCTTTATTGTCCGAAAAGCCCATATAACAAATACCTTTGTGAGTTGAAGCGACTAAAACTTCACCAAACTTACTTTCTGCGAAGCTATAATTTATAGTTAAGTTTCCCCCTTTATTTTTGTATTCTCCGGGCGTCATTCCTTCAATTTTCACGAATAAATCGTGTAATCTACCTGTCCCCGAGAGTCCTGTTTTGTGTGCTGTTTCAAATAAAGTGGTTTGTGAATTTTTTAGAATTTGTTTTGCGTGTTGAATACTTATGAATTGTAAGAATTTTTTAGGGCTAACGCCTGCCCATTCAGTAAACATTTTTTGAAAATGAAAAGGACTTAAATGTACTTTTTTAGCAATTTCCTCAAGAGTTGGTTGTTCTGCGTAGTTCTGATTGATGTATTCAATAGCTTCGGCTATTCGTATATAATTTATGTACTCTTGTTCGTTCATTAAATTCAGGTTTTATAACAGCAAAACTAGAATTGACTTCACTCCTGTAAAACCCGAAACTTGCTGAATTGCACGGACGTTTTTTCGTATGACGCACAACCGTTAGCTAAATATCGTTTCAATGATTTTTAGCGTACGATATGTGAAGTTAATTATTTTCTGGTTAAAGTTCCAATAGGAATTTACGAACAAACCTTCTGGGTGTATGGATGCCAGTTTTAAATTGATATGGAAACCCCTTCAAACAAAAAAAACGCCCAAGGGCGTTCTTTAATGTCAAGAGAAATAAAAATAGGATTGACCCATTCGGTCGGGAAAGTGGTCGATGGCACTTCCAAAGGAATATGGGTTGTGTTAGAGGACGGCTTCCAATTGCTGTAGCGCAGCGGTAAAACCTTCTTTGAACCCCATTTCAATCATTTGTTCCAAACGTTCCAATGAATCGTTAACTATGTAGATACCCCAAAAATTAGGGCAGTAAGTTTAATCATTAAATTTACTGAATATGACACGAAGAAAGTTTACCCCGAAGTTCAAGACCAAAGTGGTATTGGAAGCCTTGAAAGAGCGG
>NZ_JAFLNL010000013.1 GCF_017313785.1 Flagellimonas aurea | reverse complement strand
TTACAGATAGATCTAATCTAAAGGTGGTCCACTTTGACCCGGCGAAGGTGGGTCACTTTCGTCCGGCCAGCTATGGTCACTTTAACCCAGCGAGGGTGGTATACTATGTCCGGCGTTTCCACCAAAGCACAGTCTTTTATTGTTCAGTAAAGTACTGGTGGAGACGAGCCTAAATGTAAGAATTTTCTAAAAAAGGAAAATGTGAATTTTTGTAAGGAATTTAAAAATGAGAAAGGGAATTAGTTCGAGGAAATTAGAATTATTGATTCTTAAATGAGTCTGAAGCAAAAAATTCTTTTAGGCTTATATTAACCATTCTGCAAAATTTACTGATTGTGTGTATTGAAACTCCTCGGTTGTCATTAACACTTTCCCACCTGTTTAAAGTTTGCCTTTCCAAATCATTGTTTTCTGCAAACCGTTTTTGATTAGGGTCAGCCTTTATGCGCAATTCCTTGATTCTATGCGCAATTTTATTATTCAATGCAATATCTTCTGGTTTTAGCTTACCCATATTGCAATTTTCATTTAATTGTAAAAAAATATGTAAGCCATTTGGATTACATTTTTATATTTCGTTATATTTGACTCTGAATACATACATTTGCGATTCTTCGTATAGACAATATTTGAAGCTTTCGCTTAGAGTCCTTAAATAGAAAACTGGTAATTTTTGCAACAGGACAATAAGCAGATGGCTCACGACCCGGGCGTGGGCTCTCTTATCGTTGCACGGTATCACCAGTACCTCTATTTAGATAAGTTGAGTCCCGCGCCTTTTTTTGGTGTAATGGTTCATTGCAACTTTTTCTTAGCGTTTGGTTTCTTTGGTCCTTTCGGGGTGTCGCCCAACCAATTGGGTTATGGGAAACATTTGGCAACTTTTTTCTGTGGGGTTCACACCTTGTTTTTGTTTCATTTTTGGGGCCTGTCACTCGGTGTTCGACATCCTTTTCAAGAAAAAGCCCAAGAATCCCGTATAACCAAGGACTAGAGTTATGGGTATTACGCTACTTAATTTTCGGTTTGCAATTACTCTTCTGACCCATAACTGACGCATACATTTTTCGGGCAACCGGCCCAATCACGAAATCATAGTCTTGTTCCATTAGGAATCCCATTTCCAAGAGCACTTGTTTCTTGGACAGGATGGCCTATGCCCGAACCTAAATGCCCTAAGGTAAGTTACGACATTGTCGGGACTTCGGGGGCAGTGCAAACAAAAAACCTCCGGACAGGGTAGCAATTGTCCAGAGGCAAGATTCAATTCTAACTAACGGTTAAAATCAAACAACTCAAAATTATGAAGATACAATGGATAAAAGCGAACAGATTTTCCCTGTTCCTAGCGATTAACATGCTGTTGGCCCTGTGGCCATCACAAACCTTGGAGGCCGCAATGGCCCCACCTCCCCAAGCTACTGTTGCCGGCACCGTAACTGACTCTGACGGAAACCCCTTGGTCGGGGTAAGTGTTCAGGTGGTGGATACTCAACGGGGCACTATCACCGATATCGATGGTTCCTTTACCATACAAGCCAATCCTGACGATACCTTGTACATTTCGATTATTGGTTTCAAACCACTGAGCGTTCCTATCAAAGGAAGAAAAACAGTTAACATCAAATTGGAGGAAGACGTCACCCAATTAGGGGAAGTAGTACTCAATGCGGGCTATTATACCGTTTCCGAACGGGAGCGTACGGGAAGCATCGAAAAGGTTTCCTCTGGGGACATCGAGAAACAGCCCGTTTCCAACCCCTTGGCAGCCCTACAAGGTAGGGTGTCCGGGGCATCTGTTGTCCAGACCTCGGGGCTTCCCGGCACCAATTTCAGCATCCAGATACGAGGACAGAACAGTATCCGTAGCGGGGGCAATGAACCCTTGTATGTGATAGATGGTGTTCCTTTTTCCTCATCAAGTCTGGGGGAACAGCAGGCATCAATACCCATACCCGGGCGAGGAGTGAGCCCTTTGAACAATATCAACCCCAATGATATCGAGAGCATCGAAATTCTAAAGGATGCGGATGCCACGGCCATATATGGGTCTCGTGGTGCCAACGGGGTGGTATTGATCACCACCAAAAAAGGTAGGGCAGGGGTTACCCAGGTAACGTTTAATGTTTCCACAGGTATGGGGTCGGTGTCCAATTATCTAGACCTTTTATCAACAGACGAGTACCTGGAAATGCGCAGGGAGGCCTATGCAAATGATGGCATCGAACCCATTCCTTCCAATGCCTATGATGTGAACGGAACGTGGGATCAAGATAGAAATACGGACTGGCAAAGGGAACTGTTTGGAAATACCTCGTATATGACCAACGTGCAAGGGTCGGTTTCGGGAGGTTCGGAGCAAACACAGTTTTTGCTCAATGGCAGCTATTTTGACCAAACTGACGTTTTCCCAGGGGATTTTGGGAACACCAAGGTTTCGGGGCTGGCCAATTTGAACCATCGCTCGGAGAACGGCCGATTATCCTTAAACCTATCGACCAATTTCATTTCAGAAGAAAACGATTTGCCAAACGGCAGTTCGCTGGTGGTGGAGGCCTTGTTATTGCCTCCAAATGCACCGTCCCTCTATGATGAAAATGGGGAACTGAACTGGGAGGACTCCACTTGGAACAACCCCCTGAGGCATTTGGAAAGCGAATACCGCTCGTCGGCCACCACATTGATCAGCAATGCTGGTATCACCTATCGTATAATGGATGGATTGGATTTCAGGACGAACCTGGGATATATCGAGAACCACCTATCGGAATTACGGACTGTTCCGTCCACTATTTACAATCCCGCTTTTGGGGTCGGGAGTGAGTTTTCGCTGGCCATACACAATACAGGAAAGAGATCCTCGTATATCGCGGAACCACAATTGCAGTGGAAACACCAATTCGGAAGTCTGCAACTGGATATATTGACAGGACTTTCCTTTCAAGAGCAAAGGAGTTCACGGGTATCACAACGTGCCACAGGTTTTAGTTCCAACAGTTTGATAGAAAGTTTGTCCGCGGCCTCTGACGTTTCCATTTTGGCGGACCTAGAACAAGAGTATCGCTATCATGCGGTCTTTGGCCGTTTGAATTTGAACTACAAGGGCCGTTATTTCTTGAATCTCACAGGGCGAAGGGATGGTTCCAGTCGATTTGGCCCGGAGAAGCGCTTCGCCAATTTTGGGGCCATAGGCGCAGCTTGGCTTTTCTCCGAGGAAGAGCTTTTTAAGAACGGCCAGTCATTTTTGAGCTTTGGGAAACTGAGAGCGAGCTATGGAACTTCTGGAAACGACCAGATAGGGGACTACCAATATCTGGACACCTATTCCTTTGGTGGTACCCAATACCAAAATAACCCCGTGCTGTTACCAACACGATTGTTCAATCCCAATTTCAGTTGGGAGAGCAATAAAAAATTGGAATTTGGATTGGAGCTGGGCTTTTGGAACGATCGTATTATGCTAAGTGGGAATTACTACCGCAACCGTTCCTCCAATCAGTTGGTGGGCATTCCCCTCCCCGGTACCACGGGTTTTTCCTCCATCAACGGGAATTTGAACGCAACGGTGGAGAACAAGGGACTTGAATTTGAGTGGCAATCGGTCAATATAAAAGGAAGGGATTTTCGTTGGACCACTTCCTTTAATCTGACCATCCCCAAAAACAGGCTCGTATCCTTTCCGAACCTGGAAGGTTCCACCTTTGCCAATAGCTTGGTCATCGGGGAACCACTCAATATCCTCAAACTGTACCGCAACCTCGGTGTGGACCCTGAAACCGGCATCCACGAATTTGAAGACTTCAACGGGGATGGGGCCATTGCATCCAATGACGACCGTGAGGTCATTCGCAACCTCGACCCAGAGTATTATGGCGGACTCAACAACAGTATCATGGTCGGGAAGTTCACCTTTGATGTGTTGTTTCAGTTCAGCAAGCAATTGGGCTGGAACTACTGGAGGGATGCCAGTATCCCGGGCAGTAGGAACAACCAACCGAGGGAAGTGATGAACCGATGGCAACAAGTCGGGGATGTTTCCGATGTCCAACGGTTTTCCATTGGCCAGTCCATTGACCCGTTGATCGGCCACTTCAATTACCAACAGAGCGATGGAGCGGTTTCAGATGCTTCCTTTATCCGATTGAAGACCCTTTCGGTCTCCTATGAAGTTTCCAATGTAAAGCAAAAGGGTTTTGGTTGCCAGGTTTTTCTAAGGGGCCAAAACCTTTGGACATGGACGGATTATTTGGGGCTTGACCCAGAGACGAGGAGCAATCAAACAGTACCTCCTTTGCGGATGGTAAGTATTGGCACACAACTAACCTTTTAATCAGAAAAAAATGAAAACACTTAATATTTCTTTTCGAAAAGTATTACAAGCAGGGTACTTGACCTTGGCACTTTTGTTCTTGGCCCTCGGCTCCTGTGAGGATTTTGTGGATGTTGATTTGCCCAAGGACCAAATAACTGGGGAAATCGTTTTCCAAGACCCTGCTACCGTTGAAGCGGCCCTAGGTCGCATCTATAGCCAATTGCGTGAAAACGCTTTTTCAACGGGGCGTAGTTCTGGTATCACCTATCTTATGGGACATTATGCCGATGAACTTACCCTGAATGCCATCGACCTCCCCAATGTACAAGTATATGCCAACAACAATGTTTTGCCCTCGGACAATACGGTCAAAGGGTATTGGGATACAGGGTATTCCATGATCTATGAGGCCAATAGGATCATGGAGGGGGTTGATGCATCCACAGAGCTTTCCATGGAAGAAAAATCCCAATTTATGGGAGAAGCGAAGTTCTTGAGAGCCTATGCTCACTTCTACCTGATGCATCTTTTTGGTCCTGTTCCCTATATCACGGGTACCGATTACAGGGTAAATTCAGAAATAGCTCGACTGGAAGTGGAACAGGTATATCAAAAACTGATTGAAGATCTCACATCGGCGAAGGAGTCCCTCCCTACACTGTCCGGTAATCCTGAGAAAGCAAGGGCAAACCATTGGGCGGCATCCGCACTATTGGCCCGGGTGTTCCTGTATCAAGGGGATAGTGAAAGCGCCTTGGCCGAAGCGGAATACGTAATCAATCAAAGCGGCTATTTCCTGGAAACCGATTTGGACAACGTGTTCCTGATCGGGAGTACGGAAACCCTCTGGCATTTGGATACGGAGCTTGAGGGCACCAATACCTATGAGGGATTCACGTTCAGGGTAGATATACCGAACCCCGATACGGTATTGTCCGAGACATTGATCAATAGTTTCGAAGCCGGGGATGCCCGATTTTCCTCGTGGATAAATGGAGTGGAGGATGCTGGGACAACCTGGTATTTTCCGTTCAAGTACAAACAGGCTTCCAATACCGAACAGACCTTGGAAAGATCGGTCATGTTGCGTCTTGCGGAAATTTACCTGATAGCGGCAGAGGCAGCCACCCAGACCGGGAATACAACCCAAGGCCTGATGTATCTGAACGCTATCCGGGAAAGGGCCGACCTCGCTCCCTTGGGGGCATCCGATGCCAATATACTACTAGAGGCCATCTGGGAGGAACGGCAACATGAACTTTTCACGGAACTCGGCCACCGATTTTTTGATTTGAAACGGACGGAAAGGGCGACCCAGGTACTACAGCCCATCAAACCGGATTGGCAAGCTACCGATGTCCTGCTGCCGTTGCCCGAATCCGAACTCTTGGCCAACCCAGAGCTGAAACCCCAGAATGATGGCTATTGATATGCATATAAAATATTGGCCTATAAAGGCTATGAAGAGTATGGGCTTACTCCCATTTTTGTTTTCATTGTTTTTTGAATTAGCGGCCTGTCCTGTCATGGGGCAGGCCAACAATGGCATCCATGCCCAATTGGAAAATAATCAGGTGTTTCTGGTAGTACCGACCGAACTGTTGGACGAGCCCCTGCTTTTTGTGCGCCATGGAACGGGGTATCAACAGGTTGTTTGGTCCAAACAGCGGGAGCATTTGATTTTAAAGGTTCCCCGAGTTCAGTCCTTGGTCGGCACAACGATTCCCGTCAACCAAGATTACAAAATCGAGGAATTGATTTTGGGACGTTTTCCCATTGTCGGTCAAGACCGTTTGGAAGATGGATATAGGGTAGATGCCACTGAGCTCTTTTTAAGTGCTCAGATCAAATGGTACCGGAATTTTGTGGAAGAGACGGCAGTGCCCGGAGCGGGCTTTGTGGAAAACGTTTTCAATCTGGAAGGAGAGACCATCGTACAGACCAAAAGAACCGTTGCTAGGAACGGCCATCGAAAGACCATCATTGCGGATTTCAGTTTTTTCCGTTTACCTGAGCCGATGAGACCCCGATTGTACGACTCACGTATGGGGTATTTTGTGGAGGATATCAAGGAGGGAGGCCATCTTTCGGGAAGCATTTCCCGTTGGCGCTTGACAAGAAGGGACAGCGCTTCCTATCCCAGCGACCCCATCAAGCCCATTACCTTTTATTTTGGACCCAAGGTGCCGGATACATGGAAGCCTTATATCACGTCAGGGATTATGGAATGGTTACCGGCCTTTGAAGCTGCTGGTTTCACCAACGCTATAGAAGTCAAGGAACTGGCAAAGGATGTCACGGAAGGTCCCAGGCACAGTATGGGACGTTCCATGATCCTTTGGGAGGCATATTCAGGTATCAGAGGAGCAGAGGACAGGGCCAGCTCTACAGTGGACACTTATGTTGATTTTCGAAGTGGGGAAATCCTCAAAGCCGATATCGTGCTGGCCAGTTCCTATCAAAGCCTTTCGGACAATTATTTCGTCCGATGTGCCCCATTGGATGATCGAGCACAACACTACCCATTTCCTGATGATCTGCTCGGCGAATTGATCCAATCCGTGACCGCGCACGAAGCTGGCCATGCCTTTGGATTGCGCGATGGGAATTTTGGGGAGTTTGCCTATCCTTTTGAAAAAATGCGTGATAAGGAATGGCTAAAAACTATGGGACATACCCCCAGTGCCATGACCTATGCACGGCATAATTTCATTGCACAACCTGAGGACAGTATTCCGCCATCACTCTTGATACAAAAAGTAGGACCTATGGATTCCCACCAGATCCAATGGGGCTATATGCCAATACCTGGTACCAATGGCCCATTTGAAGAACTTCCGGAACTGGAGCGTATCCTTTCGGTACAGGATACCGTGCCTTGGTATCGGTTCAACCTAGACCAGTACAAGCCAATAGGTCCTGGGAACACCAATGAGGTGGTTGACAATAACGATCCCATTCGGACAGCAACTCTGGGGCTAAAGAACTTGGAACGGGTCATGGAACTTTTGCCCCATGTATATGAGGGCAGGGGCAATTCGATGCATATGGAACGGTTATATGAAAAGTCACTGGAACTATGGTACCATGAAATGGCCTTTGTGATGTCGTTGATCGGGGGCTATGACATCCAACTTAAATCGGCGGCGCAAGAGGGTGGTGTTTACAAATCCGTTGACGGCAATGGTCAAATGGATGCTATGGTATTTTTAGGCGAACATGCCTTTGAAGTGCCGGATTGGTTGGCAGCACCTGAATTTTCAGATCGCCTATATCATACGACCAATGAGGATGTGCTGTTGGAAAAACAATTGACATTATTGTCCGAAACCCTCAATCCCTTTCGTATGAAACGGTTGGAGCAAACGGAAAGAAACACCCATAAAGGACTATCCAAGAGGCTCTTGGCGCAACTGCGAAGGGATTTGTTCAAGGAATTGAATGGGAATCGCCTCCCGATAGCTGAGCGAAGGCAAAAATTGCAAAGGGCCTATGTAAAGTCAATGGTCAGTGCGATTTTGGAAGAGCTCAGATACGATAGGCCCAACGCCAGGGAAAACACCTATCTGTACAGCGATTATTCAAAAAGTCTTTTTCTGGCAGAACTGGACGGGCTTCAAAAGCAGCTAATGAAAGCTTTAAAAAGAGTAGGGGATGAGATAACAAAGGCGCATCTAAAACTATGTCTACTAGAGATGGACAAAGCATTACGGGCCGAACATTAGGACCATAAACAATAAAGGAGCCGAATCGGCTCCTTTACTTACGGAATTAGTCCCTTCTCAACTGTGTGATACAGGAAGTTCCCTCCATTTTAAAAACAGGCTGTCCTTCGCTATAGCAAAGGTTTTCCCCTGTTTCGTTACAATCCACCAATTTTTGGTCACATGGGTTTGCAGGCGAATCATATACATACCCTACGATCAAGCTGTTTTCACCAACATGGGACTTTTCCATGGAGGTAAATGCACTTGCTGTAATGGCCAGTCCGATGGCCATGACCGGAATCAAAAATTTCAATTTACGTGTGTTCATATTTCAACGTATTTAAATTAACGACCTACTCTGTTAGGGGTTTTCGGTCTTATCCCCACTACTGGCCAGTAGATTTTTATTTTGTTTTGAATGATGGAGGTGCAAAGAATGCTGGGTTCAATTGATACACGGAAATCGTCTTGCCCATTAAGGCGACCAACCATTTGTCGTACAGATGGAATTTTTTGACACTACCGTTTTCTGTGTTATGGATATAAAAACTGAATTCATAGGTTTCCTTGCGCCAATTGTACACATCGATGATGGAGGCTTCTTGGAGCATATGTGCAGGTTCGTTCTTTCCCAAACGTGGTGAATGGACCAGGGCAAGGTCTCCATAAAATGCCGCGGTTTTATTTACCACCAATGGAGGAGCTTTCAGTTGGGATATATGGTCAATGCTGTCACTGGCGATATGGATTTGGGCCGTGGTGATGGTGTCGATGGTTTTCAGTCTTTTGATGAGATTCAGTTCCGTGTTCATAATGAGCAGTTCATTCCGGTACAGGTAGGCGTAGCCGAGGGTATTTGAGCCACCATCGAAGAATAAGGTGCCATCCGAGTCGAATATGCCGTCGATTTGTGGGGTCAACAAGTCTGGATTCAGTTCAAGCTGTGGCTTATCTTTTATTTTCAACAAACCGAGAACGGTCCTGTTGAGAGCTGTGCTAACAGTACTGAGATAGACCTTGTTGGAGTCAATGGGCACGGCTTTTAGAAAGTATCCAGCATTCTGTACCCAAAGTTTGGCCGTCCACTTTCCGATTTCTCCTCGGAGTATAAAGGGCGATGTGCCGTCCATGATAAAAAAGTAGGGCGGGTACAGGGCAGTACGAAGATTTCGGAAGGGGAGATTTTTGGTCTGGAAACCAATTTTCACATGGGATGTATCCTTGGTTACCAAGTTTATTTTGAGAAGATGTTTCGGGGCCGTATGGTTTCCCAAATAGAAATCATCCCCCTCAAACCCGGCAACATAGTATGAATTGAAACCCAAGTTAAGTTCATAAAGCCTATTGAGTGGATGTGGCGGATATCTTCGGGTAAAGGCATTGTTACGGTGCACGGCTTTTTCGGCGGTAAGAAAAACAATGACTACTAAACCAATTCCCAAACAAAGGGTTCCCATGAGTTTTATATAAACGGTGTTTATGGTCATGATAGATTGGATTTATTGACTGATCGGGATTCCAACTGTAGAATGGCAATGATGGCCAATGCTACAAAAAACAAATTGAATACCAGATGTTCCGTCCACCCCATGTTTTCCAGCACACCACCACAGGAACAGGGCACATAATCACTGAAATTGAGGACAATGACAATGTAGGTGGTAAACATGGTCATCAAGCCCAAAAATCCAAAGAGCGCCTTCTGTCGAGTGGTATCGATTAGCAATAGCACTGAAAGCGCATATTCCGTGAGTGGTACTGACCAAGCGACCCATTCCGCATATGCCGTCAATACAGGGGACTGTCCCAACTCTACCTTGAACTGTTGGAAATCCCAAAGTTTGCTTGTAGCGGCATAGATGAAGAGAATGGCGCAGAGTATACTGATCGCATAGGGGAGCCAAAACCATATTTTTTTTGAACGCTGCATATCATTTGGATTGATATGACAAAGTTCGGGAGTCTGATTTACTTGAAACGGAGCATTCCTTGATTCAAACGGAGTAATTTACACATTTTAAAGGGGTTACCCCCTTAATGCGGTTGGGGTTTTGCCGTATTTGTCCCGAAAGGCCCTGGAGAAATGGGCGGCGCTCTTGAAACCGTTCATATGGGCAATCTCCTTGAGGGAAAGGTTGCTGTGTTGGATCAGGGTCTTTGATTTTCTAAGACGTTCCTGGGTCAGGAAACGGAAGATGGTGGTGCCATAGATCTGTTTGAAACCATACTTCAGCTTGTATTCATTGGTCCCCATATGGAGGGCAAGGTCCTTGAGCAGGGGAAGATCCTTGTCCAAATTGTTGAGGATCGTGTCATGGACCTCCCGAATCATTTGGATGTCCTCGGGGGTCAAGGTGACCTTATGCTCCTTGATGCCCTTGGTCACTTTGAGTTTATTTTTGGGAAGTCCCGTTTCAAAGGGTTCCCCTTTGGAAAAGAAAACGGAGTTCAACACGATTTTCTGACCGCTACCATCCAAGGCCTGGTAGACCGATATTTGACAATCCTTGGCCAGCAAAAGACCATCGTTCGTAATAAATTCCAGGAACAGTACCGTTTCCGATCGGTCCCGTTTCAAATGTTTGATCATTTTTTTTGACCAAGTCCTTTGGGAGTTTTCGGTCATGAGTTCGGTGATTTGTTTTCCGATAAGGTCTTTGGGCATATAGGACAACAGGGAGCAGGTTCCGTTGGTGACCAATTCAATTTGACCTTTGGCGTCCAAGATCAGGGACAGTTGTATGATACATTGCGGAGTGTTGTGCGCATTGGCAAAACCCTGATGGATAAAGGCTGCCGCTATTTCCTCATTGACCATGTTCAGCATGACCACCAAAGAGGCGATATTGTCATTTTTATCGGAAGGCTCAAGGGAATAGAAGAAGTTGCCCTTGGCCATTTCCAGGAGCATCTTTTGGATGCGCTTTACCCTAAAATCATCAGTGTTCGGCATGGTTGTCAGTTTTTAAATAGTGGAACGTTTGGATGGTCGGTGATTTCATTGCTGGCCATGTTTCTTTAAAAAGGCCAGGGCCTCGGATTTTTTGGTAAAGGACCGGGTGGGGATCGTTTGTGCATGGGTGCCCAAGTATATGCTGCTGATCACATCCGTCACAGGGGGATCGATCAAAAAGGCCAAGGCGGTTATCCATTGTGACCCTTCCAAGGCCAAATAGTCCCGTGCCGGCTTATTGACCCTCCGTACCTCACGGATGTCGCAGAGCAGGGGCATTTCCCTTCCATTTTGTAGCTTCATCCTATCTTGGACAATGAGTTGGGCGGCCCTGAGGTCGATACATAGGTCTTTTTTATAAATGATGTGCATCAACGCTTCGGTCATCAGATAAACAGCGTATTTGTTTTCATGTGATCTTTTCATGTGGCAAAAACTGGTAAAAACCCTGAATTTACAAAAATACTTTTTTTGGTATCGTAACATGGGGAACACTGTGCCAAATTAAAGGTATTTGACTTGACTGAAACGGAATAATACTTGATTGAAACGGAGTAAATGATTTGAGCATACCATTTAATCTGACAATTGCCATTACTTTTTAGGACAATTTAAACCAAACGATATGGCAAAGATCAAACACCACAATTTTTTGAACACCGTCCATGAAGTGTTCACCGATGCAAAACAGGCCGGGGTGCTGCACCTCTATGCCGGGGGAGAATCCTTTTCGGGGCGTACCATCCGGGTGGGCGGTAAGGATATGTTCCATTTTGGGACCACAGGCTATTTGGGGCTGGAACAGGATGTCCGATTAAAAGAGGCCGCCAAGGAGGCCATTGATAAATACGGAACCCAGTTTCCACTTTCCAAGTCCTATATTTCCAATCCGCTTTACAAAGAGTTGGAAGATTATATCCGTGAAATGTACGGGCATCCCATTATCATCACCAAGAACAGCACCTTGGGCCATTTGGGGGTCATCCCCAGTGCCGTGGACGATGATGACGTGATCGTGCTGGACCATCAGGTCCACTGGAGCGTCCAGAACGCGGCCAAAATGCTCAAGACACGGAGCGTTCCCATCGAAATGATACGGCACAACAATTTGGAGATGCTGGAGGACAAGATCAAGAAGTACCGGAATTCCAAGCGGCACATCTGGTATATGGCCGATGGGATCTATTCCATGTACGGGGACTATGCCCCGGTAAAGGAGTTGATGGACCTGTCCGAAAAATATCCCCAATTGCATTTTTATTTTGATGATGTGCACGGGATGAGTTGGGTGGGGGAGAAGGGTACAGGTTATGTCTTGGACCAATTGGGGGAGTTGCCCGAGAATGTGCTCCTGTTCGGTACGTTGAGCAAGACCTTTGGGGCCAGCGGGGCCGTGTTGGCCTGTTCCAATGCCGGGATGTACGACAAGATCAAAACTTTTGGTGGTCCCCTGACCTTTTCGGCCCAATTGGAACCCGCTTCAGTCGGTGCGGCCATTGCATCGGCCAAGATCCATCTTTCCCCAGAGATAT
This sequence comes from Flagellimonas aurea, assembly GCF_017313785.1. Classification (GTDB taxonomy): domain Bacteria; phylum Bacteroidota; class Bacteroidia; order Flavobacteriales; family Flavobacteriaceae; genus Flagellimonas; species Flagellimonas aurea. The sequence goes on along the minus strand of NZ_JAFLNL010000013.1, from coordinate 102,052 downwards.
ATGAGCTTCAGCAAGAATTGCGGGAACGTATCGATTATTTTAATGCATGCCTCTCCGCTACAGAGCTTCCCTTGATAGACCGGAACGAATCCCCGGTATTTTACATTGGGACGGGAATGCCCAAAACGGGCTATAATTTTGTCAACCGCCTGATGGGGGAGGGTTTTTATGTAAACCTGGGCATCTTTCCAGCGGTTCCGGTCAAGAACACCGGGGTTCGTATCACCATCTCAAGGCACAATGAAAAGGCCGAGATCAAAGGGCTGGCCGATGCCATGGCATACCATTTTCCGCTAGCTTTGGAAGAGACGGGGACGAACCCGGAAAGGGTGTTCCATGCCTTTACATTGGAACCCAAGACACGGGAGGAACGCAGACCATTGGGTGACCTGACTTTGGAGGCCAAGGAATCCATAAACCAGGTAGATAAGGAATCATGGAACCGTTGTTTGGGCGGACAGGGTGTTTATGATTGGGCTGGAATGAAATTCCTGGAGTCCGTGTTCCATGGCAATTCAAAAAAGGAACATAATTGGTCGTTTCGTTATGTGATCATAAGGGATGTCAAGGGAAATCCGGTATTGATGACCTATTTGACCTTTTCCCTTTGGAAGGACGATATGTTGGCCCCTTCCGAGGTGTCCCGATCCATTGAGGAGGAACGAAAGTCGGATTCCTATCATCTTTCGTCCATGATACTTTCCATGGGCAGTTTGTTCACTGAGGGAGACCATGTGTATTGGGACAGCGCGCATCCATTGGGCGAACGGGCGATGAACAATTTTTTGGAGTTTATGGAACAAGAGGAACGGAAGTTAGGGGCGAAAATGACCGTGCTTCGGGATTTTCCCAAGGAAAGCAATTGGAACAGTCATCTTTACGGACATGGCTTTCTCCGGGTGCAAATGCCCGATTCCTGTACCGTGGATCTACAGGAAACACCTTCCATAGAACAGTATATCGGAGCGCTATCGTCCAGGAACAGGAGGCATTTCAGGAAGGATATACAGCCCTATCTTGGCTTGGTCCATTGCAGGGCGGTTCCAAAACTATCTATTGTAGAGTTGGAACAGGCCAGAAAACTGTTCGGTGAAGTGCAGTCGCGCAATTTGGGGCTCAATACGTATTCCTTCCCCGATGCGCTTTTTGATCGGATGAACGAGAACCCTTTATGGGAATTCATTGTGATGTGCCCCACTGATGAACCGGATAGGGTAGTGGGCGTTATGTTCTGTTACACCAATACGAATCAGGTGTACGTCCCTGCCTTTGTCGGGATGGATTATGGTGCCTTGGAGCAATACGCCACGTACCGCCAATTGCTCTATCGCACCATTGAACGGGCCATAGCCCTTGGTATGCCAAGAGTTGATTTTGGAATGACCGCTGCCTTTGAGAAGCGGAAACTCGGTGCCATCATTCAGGAAAAATATGCGTATATCCAAACCCGTGATAACTTTATCTTGGAACTCTTGGGGGTCATGGAGGGACAGCAATAATGGAGCAGTGCCATGAAATACCAAAAGTTGTTATCAGAATTTGAGGGCCAGTTGGAGGCCTTGGAAAGTGGGAATGGCGACATCCTGTACAAAGCGGAGAAGGGCATTGTACTGGTGGAGAGGTGCATCCGAAAACTGCAAAAGCAGATTGTTGGCCAGGATTTTGAGACGCAGGCCGACGAGATTTATTTTTTTAAGCACGTAAAGCCCCAAATCTTTAGCAAGCTCATTTATTACATCCGCCTCTTCAGCATTGAGAGCAAACGCCCGCGGGGAAAGGATGTGGCCCAAGTAAAATACCTACAGCAACAAATCGATAAACTGCAGACCTTCTTCAACGACAACTTGGAATTCTATAACTATTACCGGCGCGGAGCTATGTCCATGGACGAGCAGTATTTTGTCCGGGGCAACCGGGACCTGCGCATGCCCTTGGAATCCTTCCACTTTTTGATCGATGACCAGTTCTCCACCTGTCAGGACGGCACGGTGGCCACCATCATGGCCTATGACATGCTCATCGTGTACCTGAGAAAGGAAGTGGACGACCTCAATAACAATATGGAACCTACAAAGAACACAGCAATGGAAAAACCATCAAAACTTTTTTGGACGGGGAGCAAGACCGATCTCATCGAGCTCCTTTATGCCCTACATACCAGCAAATGTATCAACGGCGGTACAGTGGACATCAAGGAAATGGCCTCCCATTTCGAATACTTCTACAATGTCGACCTGGGCAATTATTACCACACTTTTATCGATATCCGTTCCCGTAAGAGCAGCCGGACACGCTTCTTGGATAGGCTCATCGAGATGCTCAACCAGCGGATGGAATCCCTGGAAGAATAGCTCCCTAATTTTTCCCAAGTTGGTACCAACTTGGGAATTTTGGTTTTCAGGGGTTTTGGCAGCCCTTTTTTGCGATTTTGAAGATTTTTTGGACCTCCCAAAACTCCAAATGACGATAAATCGATACAAATCTTATGATAAAAAAATCTTTCCCAAGTTGGTACCAACTTGGGAATTTTTTCCAAAAAGCTTTTTCAGTTTTGTGATCGAACCCGGATAAAAGGCGTAGGGCTGAACAGGTCCATTGTCTATCCCTAAAACCACAAGATTATGGCGGCAACGATCATTACCACGGAAGACCTGATGGAGTTCAAAGAGGATCTCTTGGAGGAGTTTAAGAAACTGATGGTGGAACACACCCATCCAAAACCCAAAAACTGGCTACGATCAAGCGATATCCGAAAACGATTCGAGATAAGTCCAAGTACCCTGCACAGTCTGCGCAGCAGGAATATCATTCCCAGCTACAAAGTAGGGGGACTTGTTTTTTATGACGCAGAGGAAATCGACCAAATTATTCTGGACAACAAGGTGGAACCCATGGACGGTACGGTATGAACTATATCAAGCACCTTAATGCGGCCTTAGTGGAAATCTATGGGGACGAGCGATTAGGCCCAGGCCATATCAGCCTCTACCTGGCCCTGTTCTTTTATTGGAATATGTATCGGTTTCCCGAAGAATTTCCGGTCAATCGCAGGGAACTGATGAAGATGGCCAAGATCGGTTCCAAGTCCACTTATCATCGCCTTATGAAACAGCTGGATAACATGGGCTATATCAACTATTCCCCTTCCAATAGTCCGGCACGTTCGAGTAAGGTTGGACTGTCCCAAAATTGGGACAAGAGCGGTACGATCATGGAACGGAGCCGTTCCATTTTTAGGACCTACTGTCCCACCAGTGTACCAGACACCTTTTATAAGAAAACAAAACAAACGCACAAACGCTCTTTGGGAGCACAGCCCAGAAGCCAATTGGAAGTCCTCAATTTTTTTAAGGAAAATGGATGTGGCAAAGAAGAGGCCCAACGGTTCTTCAACCACTATCAAGCCATTGGATGGAAGATTGGTGGCAAAATCTCTATTGTGGATTGGAAGGCAGCGGCGCAGAATTGGATGCTGAAGGCCGATGAAATAAAAAAAGCAAACGTCACCTCCAAAATCCTGTCCAGAAACCGAGATCCTTTGATGGTCGAAACACAAAAAGACTATGGGCAACCCCTCTAAGATAACGGAAGGCGGTGTGGTCTATTCCCTGGGAGAATTCGATGGGAAGCAGGTCGAATATGATTTCTCCAAGGTGCTGACCTATATGGATGCCAAGGGGAAACTTCTGTTTGGACGCAATTTTAGGCTCTATCCCGAGGATCATGAAGTCCTGTTGAAGCTGTGCAATTACATGGTCCGGGACCAGGACAGTTGTCAAGAACTGGGCATTGATCCCGATAAGGGCATCCTGCTTTCCGGTCCGGTGGGCTGTGGCAAGACCACCCTGATGAAACTGATCAGGCATATCACGCCGCACTATAGGCCCTATGAGGTCATACCGGCCAGGAACATTGTGTTCGGGTTCAACCATGTCGGCCATCGCATCATCGAAGACTATGGCAACGGCCGGTATTTCTGTTTTGATGATATCGGGGTGGAACAAATGGGGCGACATTTTGGGAAGGATTGCAATGTCATCGGGGAAATACTACTGTCCCGGCATGAGCTGTTCCTGGAATCGGGACTCCGCACCCATGCCACCACGAACCTCAATGCCGAGGAACTGGAGGAACGCTATGGCAAGCGGGTACGGAGCCGTATGCGGGAACTGTTCAACTTGGTGGCCTTTGACCAAAATGCCCAGGACAAACGGGGAACAAAAAACACTGAAAAAAATAAAATCAAAAATCGACAATCATGAGAATAGCAACAATGAACATCCAAAACCTTTTTCACAGAGACCTCTCCTTTTTACGGCAAAATGCTTCCAAGAACCTTCAGGATTGGATGGAGGAATTTCAGTCCCTTTTGAAAAACCCCAACAAACAGCACCAAGAATTGGGACGTATGCGGGAATTGGCCTTTTTGATGGGTTTTAGCCCACAGGCCACCGAACCCTTTTTAACCCTACGAAGAAAAGGGGGACACCTTTACGTAAAACCTTTGGGCGGGGAACGTCAGACCAAGGCCACAGAGCGGGTCGGATGGAACGGTTGGGTGGAACTCAGAAGTTATCCCTTGGATGAGAAACACCGAAATGCCAAAGTGGAGTGCATAGCGAAGGCCGATCCGGATATTTTGGTATTGCAGGAAGTGGAGGACAGAGCATCCTTATCGGATTTCAACAGGGATTATTTGGGACCGAAATTGGGAGGTGCCTTTGAGCAGTGGCTGTTCACGGAAGGCAACGACAATCGGGGATTGGGCCATGCCATCCTGACCAGGAACGGCTACCGAATCGTCGGGTTTCAACCCCATGCCCATGAACGGGACCAAGAAGGTAATGACCTTTTTGAAATGGACTGTCCAGAATATACCGTAGTGACTCCGACCGGGGATGAGCTGACCATCATCAGTACACGATGCTCGGAGGATAGCAGAGATGTGGACTACAGTGCGAAGCGTAAGGAACAGGCCAGGCGGCTAGACTCATACTGCAATCGTTTATTCGGTCAGGGCAAGGATTGGATTGTGATATGCGGAACCTTGGGTGAGGTTTCGTATGGAAATAGCCTAAGGCCCTTATTGTCGGACAGGAAGGTTAGGGACATTACGGAGCATACAGTTTTTGAAGTAATCGGCGATAATGAGTATAAGGGGTTTTCCAATAATGAATCACACTCAGGGTGGTTGGCCAAACATGATTATCTATTGAGCTCTTCAGTATTGTATGACCGCATAAACAGATGCGGGGTTTACTTTCCAAGGGTAGCACAAAAGACCCCTATTTCTAAGTTGGCCCCTTTCAAAATCAATGTAATGGATAAACCCATATTAGCACCTCCGCTGTTATGGGGTGACTATGAAGGGGTATGAGCTACATAGAAAATAGTTGAAAGATCAACTCTTACTGCCTTGTTGACGAATCCACGGTTTGTTATTCTATTTCTGATTCTAAAAAATGACATAATAGAATTTAATCAAAAAATGTCGCTTATATACAACAAAAATGATATATTTGTCGTTAATAGGCGACGTTATGAATTCTAAAAAAGCAATCCTTCTTCCTAAATATCAAAAGATATTCGATGGGATAGGGGAAAATATCAAACTTGCGCGAAAGCGAAGAAAATTGACTGCCGAACAGGTTGCGGAACGTGCCGGTATTCATCGCGCTACTTTGCATCGTGTTGAGAAAGGCGACCCCACTGTCGCAATAGGTATCTATTTCAACGTTCTTAAGGTGTTAAATCTCGAAAGTGATTTTTCAAAAATAGCAGAGGATGATGAATTCGGTCGTAAACTACAAGATTTGGATTTACTTTAGGTAATGGCTCAGGGAAAATTTGATATTTACGTTTATGCCGATTGGATAGGATTAAATGGTCCTGTTGAAATCGGTGTCCTATCGGCTCATTTTGCAAAAGCCAAAAAAGCGTTCAGTTTTGCCTATAACAAAGAATGGTTGGAAAAGGGTTTGTACCAATTACTGGACCCAGATATTGAATTTTATTCAGGACCTCAATTTCCAGCAGATAAGGAAAACTTTGGGATATTCTTGGACAGCATGCCAGATACTTGGGGAAAGACCTTGATGAAACGTCGCGAAGCCCAGGATGCCAGAGCTCGGAACGAGAAGGCAAAAACACTTTATGAAATAGATTACCTTCTTGGTGTATATGACGAAAGCCGAATGGGGGCGTTACGCTTTAAGACCGATCGGGATGGTCCATTTTTAGACAATGATGACCAAAACCCAACACCACCTTGGTCCTCCCTTGGTGATTTACAGGAAGCGGTTAATCAATTGGAAAGTGATACGCAAAACGACGCCATACGCCAATGGATAGCTGTACTTATTGCACCAGGCTCTTCCTTGGGTGGTGCACGGCCCAAAGCGAATATATTGGATACTAATAAGAACCTATGGATTGCCAAGTTTCCTTCAAAAACAGATACGGTAGATAAGGCTGCTTGGGAATTTCTTACGTATAAACTTGCAACCGCCTGCGGTATCGAAATGGCAGAATCAAGATTAGAAAAGATAGCTGGCCAATATCATACCTTTCTTACCAAAAGATTTGACCGTGAAAATGGTGGTCGCATCCATTTTGCATCTGCTATGACGATGACCGGAAACACGGAGGAGACCTTAAAGTCTTTCTCTCCGAGCTATTTGGATATCGTCGATGTGATTGAAAATTACGGAACCAATGTAGAGGAAAATTTACATCAGCTATGGCGAAGGATTATTTTTAATATTGCCGTTTCAAATACGGACGACCATCTGCGGAACCACGGTTTTATTCTAAATGAAAAAGGTTGGGAACTGTCGCCAGCTTATGATCTGAACCCTTCCATTGAAAAGGACGGATTGGCATTAAATATTGATATGGATGATAATGCCCTTGACTTTGAACTTGCAAAAAGTGTTGGGGAATATTTCCGCTTAAGTGATGATGAAATGGATGCTATTACCAATAAGGTAATACGAGTGGTCAAGGATTGGAAATCTGTCGCCAAACAAATAGGTATTTCCAGTAAGGAACAACTTTTAATGCAGCCCGCTTTTAAAACTGAAATTTAAAATGGATTACACAAAAGGTGTGCGGTTGAAAAAGAAGACAGTCAGCTAAGGCAGGAACTTTATAGGTCCGAAATGATGCAGGAGAGATTTAGGGTAGTAGTTTCAATGCCTCATTTCCCAAGAATTTTATTAATTCTTTGAAGCCCATGGCTATCATTTCTTTTTCCCAAATGTCGTATACTTTTTTCGTTAAGACACCTCCTTTTTTTCTTAACATAATATATAATTGCCTACCAACCTTAATAACTTGCTTTTTAGAATAAATTCCTACTTTGGATTTCAAGGAATGTGCTTCATTAATAATTGGGTCATCTTCTTTTACCCCAGCCTCAATTAAAGCTTTAATGCCTATATCCAACGAATGTTCAATTAATATTTGACGTTTTATATCAAATGGGGCAGAATCAGCATCTTCCTCGACAATTTCAAACCAATCATAGAACTCTTGATTGTATTGTTGGTCTATGCTGTCTTCATTTGGGTGAATAGGCTTTTTACCGAGGTGTTTATTGATTAATTCAATCCACGCATTAAAAACCCTTTCAAGATTCTTATGGTCAGAATTCAGAATCTCGCTGTTGTTGCTCCGGGCATTCTTTGGTGCCCTTGTTATACTAAAAACTAAATTATTTCCTTTTTCAATTGGCTTACTAATTTGAAATAGAAAATTAGGATAGTCACGAATTGGCCTGATGATAATTTCATTCTCAGAATCCTTCTCTATATAAATCACATCTGATTTGGATTTGACAGTTTCTCTAATCTTAGCATATGTGTTTATAAGAACACTATGAAAAAACAAGGTCATATCCTTTTCATCCATTGTATTAATTGTTTATTATTTCAAATTTAATTTTTTAGACCTTAACAAGTTCCCACCCATCCCTGGGCAACATTTCGAACTGTTCGACCTTCATCAGCTTTAGAATGTACCCTGAAGGGTAGCGGTGGCATAAAAATATACAGTCATCGTTGGCCTCAAGGTAGAATCCTTCCATGCTAATGGGGCGCTGTTCCACCTTCATTTGTTCCAAGGCGATTTCATACCGGTACGCCCCGATTTCTCGCATCAAAATTTTGATGGCCTTTTTGTCCGAATTCCTGTACTTGATATGCTTCATTGGATATAATCCCAAAATTAGGATTTATTCCAATACATAATCAATTGTGTTGATAAGTTAAAACAGACTCCCCTGTTGGTTGAGTTCCGGATAATCCTTCTTTTCAATGGCCAGCTTATTGTTGGTGTCGATCCCTCTTTTGTACAAATCGCGTGAGACCGTATAGGCTTCGATTTCTTTGGTGGTAAATGCGGATTTCATAAGTTCCTTGATACCTGGTTCATGCAGATCGGGGAGGAGCCAATCCTCTTCCCAGTGTTGGTCCAAGATCAACGGCTGCCTTTTCTTTTGGTTGTGTATCTGCTCAAACTGTTCATTGGCCGGCATGGTAATAATGGTACAGCTATAGAGGTCGTCATCCAGCTCAGAGTAGAGACCGGCAAAGGCGAAAAGGGAATCATCCTTGTAGTGGCAGAAATAGGGGTAGGATACTTTTTTGACGTGATGAGGTTCATGGAAACCATCGGCAATTATCAAACAGCGCTTGTCATGGATAGAGTGCTTGTAGGTATTGCTGGAAAAAACGGTTTCACTTTTAGCGTTGAGGGTATTGTACCTTTTATGGAATGCATCGGGGTCATCCATCCCAAAGGGAGGAACATAGCCCCACATGGCAGGAAGCAGTTCATCGGGATATTCCATGGGCACGATATACAAGTTGCCATGGGTAAAACCGTTCATATGATAGTAAGGGGTATACTCTAGTTCAATTTGCAGTCTCGCCCTGAACCTTTCTTCGACTTCTTCCTTGGTCTTCCGTAATGTGGTGGAGTAGCACATGACATAAAGATAAATTATTTAGGGTCATTTTGATTTTTAAGAGCGGTGAAATTTAAACTGAAAAGAGACCTTGCCAAAAATCAGCTCATCCCAAGCATTTAGTATTCATTGGATTTTATCCTTTGTTCCGAAATTGGTTCACTTCATTTATAATGAAAGTTATCCATGCGGACAAAAGCCTCCTCAATATTTTGGTCATGGCCAATAACAGTTCAGTCATAATAGAAGGATTTAATAAGTGATTGTAATAGAGCCAGGGCAATAGCGGACTGACTTTCCGTTCTTTTGGCATAATTAGCTTCCACATTATTTGAGATAAATCCGGTTTCCAAAAGGAGGGAGGGGCATTGCCCGTGGGTATCCCGTAACACCTGAAAGTTGTCATATTTGACACCCCTGTCATAAATTCCCAATCGATGCTGTAACTGGTCGGCCAAATTGGCGGCCATAATTGTGGTTTTCGGATTGACCTGCCCATGGAACAAAAAGATTTCAAAGCCTTGGGCATTCTCATTCGGGGCTTGGTTGCAATGGATGGACACAAAGGCATCCGCTCCAAGTGCCTTAGCCAGCCTAGTGCGAGTACCCAAAGAGACCAAGGTATCGGAATAGCGGGTCAGGTAGATTTCCAAACTGTCCTGGAACAGGCTCCGGTTCAATAACAGGCATTGTTTGGCTATATCCAAGACCACTTCCTTTTCCAAAACACCGTTTGTCCCAATGGCTCCGGAATCGGGACCTCCATGGCCGGGGTCGATGACCACAATGGGCTTTTGCGCCATTGCTGTTGAACAGCAAACGAACATTGATATGGAGTACAGGTATAGTTTCATAGTGGAAGACTTTTGTTTGAACAATTTCCAGCGATACGATGATTTTGGTGCCAATATTTCAATAATTAACAGCTTCAAGTGTTAAAAAATGTGATTTTTAAAGCCTTTTCTCCATATCACTGGAAATTCCACATCGGAAATCCCATTGGGCGATACAACCAGCTCTAAGGGCATTTCAATCAATCATCACGAACAGGTTCCATTCCCATAGTATGGCGTTGGGGCCCATCAAAAAACGAACGGTCATGAAAAACTTTAAAAAATCAGTAGTACTTGCTCTTGGACTTCTTATCTCCCAGACCAGCTATCCCCAAATCGGGGGAATCGAGGATTCGGTTGCGGATATCTCGGATACCATCCGGGCCATTTTCCCCATCATCCTGGGCGTGATCTTCCTCATAGGCTTTCTTTTCAACGCGGGCCATTTCTTTGGGGAGAACGCCGACCTCAAAAAGGGGATTACCCGTGTTCTCGTCTTTGTGCTCATTGCCGGGGCGGTCGTGGGCATCTTTACCTATCTCATCGGTATTGTCGTATAAGCCACAAGCAACTTTTTTAGTCAACAATAACATGATATGAAACAGTATAGTGTTTATCGAAACATCCGTGTCCGTGCCTTGATCTTTGGATTGCCCGTGGCTTTTTTTGCCCTCCAGATGATGGCCGTTGTGGGCTCCCTCATAGCGGTCATCTTCTCCTTTAATTTAATCCTCCTCATTTTGATGGGCATTGGCAATACAGTACTCTATGGCACATTGCTCAAATTGGTCCAAGAACCAAGACTGCTACAAATAGGGGTTTCATTCCCCCATATCATCTCCAATAAAAAAATATCGTCCTATGAGCTCTACGATGAACTTTCATGAAAGCTATCCCATCGTGGATATCGATCGGAACAGGGTATTGGCCAACAATGGTAACATTGCCTACGCTTACCGGGTAGAACTTCCCGAAATCTATTCATTGTCCGAGGCAGATTTCGAAGAGCTGCACGGCCACTGGTTCCAAGCCTTGAAATCCTTACCCGTGGGTACTATGATCCACAAGCAGGATATTTACCAAAAAGTATCTTATGATGCCGGTCAACTGCCCGGAAGTTCCTTTTTGGCAAAGGCCACAAGGAACCATTTTGAGGGCAGGGAACACCTTTCCCATAAATCCCTGATCTTTTTTATCTGGCCCAAGAACAGGGCCATCAATAGCTCCGCGCTGATCAATCCCTTTGCCAAAGTATCCAAAAAGTTACCGCAGACCCTTGGGGAACAAGTGGAAGAGTTCGGCAAAGCGGTCAGGGATGCGGTTGGATATCTCAACAATTCCCCAAAACTCAAACTATTGCCGTTCAATCAGGCCGCTATGATCCAATATACGGATGCCTATTTCAATGGGTTTAACGAAGGATTCGATACGGACATGGTATTGGAAAAGGACAGGGTCCAGGTCGGCGAGCATCGGTTTGGGGCCATGGCCGTGAACAATGAAGCTTGTTTTGGGGATACCGTGCAGACCAGTCGGCCCAACGAACAATATACCGCAGATGGGTTTTTGTTCCACCAAGGTTTTATCGATGGGTTCGGGCTTACCTTTCCTGGAAATCATATCGTCAACCAGATCATCCATTTGGATGATCGGCACAAATGGCGCAGACTTCTCGAAAAACGGTTGGAGGAACTCTCCAAGAGCAGCAATTTCGGTTCTCGGAACAAACTGCTATATGATAGGGTATCGGATACCCTTTCCAAGCTCAACCAAGATGATTCATCATTGATCATCAGGGGCCAATTGAACGTGCTTTGCTGGGCCAAGAGTGAAAAGGGTTTGGATCGATCGTTGTCGGAACTCACTGCCCGTTTCAAGGAATTGGATATTCAACCGTACAGTCCAGTGAGCAAGTCACGTATCCATTATGTACTCAACAGCTATCCCTTGTTTTCCTCCAATTTTGGCGATACCGACCTTTATGTCACCGATCTAAAACATGCACTCTGTCTATGGATCAATTCCACGAATTATCGCTCTGATAAAAAGGGAATCATTTTCAATGACCGTCTGGAAAACATACCAGTGGTCAAGGATGTATGGGACGAGGGAAAGCATCGTATCAAGGCCCGGAACTTTGCCATATTCGCTCCTACGGGAGAGGGCAAGTCCTTTTTGGCCAATAATATCCTACGGCAGTATTTTGAGCAGGACGTCCGCTTAGTTATCATCGATTTGGGCGGTAGTTACGCCAAGTTTGCCCAATTATATCCGGAAGAACACATCATCCTCAAATACGAACCCGGTAAAGACCTCGGCATCAATCCCTTTTATAAAACCCCTGGCGACGGTGTCGCCGCGGAGTGGCTGGAGGACCTTACGAATTTTTTGATGGAGCTCTATGCTTCCAGCGATGCTATGGGCAAGGCACAGCAGGTGGCCCTGAAGAAAATCCTTCGTTCCTATTATGAAAAGGTCAAGGAGGGGCATTCGCTCGAAGGGCTGTATACCTACATCCAAGAACACCAAAATACGTTATTGGAAACCTTGGGCATTGACCCCGGTTATTTCAACCTGACCAATTTTTTGCACATCCTTTCCGAGTATGTGGGCGATGGCATTTACAGCTTTCTTTTTAAGGTCGGGGAGGACCGATCTCACCGATTGGAAGACAAGCGGCTGATCATATTCGAATTGGACGAGGTCAGGGACAACCGTGAGGTCTTGTCCGTGATGCTCAAGCTCATCAAGTCTGCCATCCAACGGACCATTTGGCAAAACCGAAGCGAGCGGGGCATCATCCTATTCGATGAATTTGCCAAACAGCTCAAGTTTCCCAATGTTCTGGAGAGCGTGGAGTTTTACTATCAGGCCATCAGAAAGCAGAACGGCGCCATTGGCATTGTACTGCAGTCCATCAACCAATTGCCAGAGAACCATACCTCGGCCACCATCTTGGAGAATACCCAGGTCATCTATAGCCTGCGGAACGAAAAGGGCTATGATGTGCTCCGGCAACGCCTCAATTTGAGCGCCCACGACCTGAACCAGCTCCGGTCCATCAGGAACGACCTGAAAGGCGAACGCAAGTACACGGAGATCTTTATCAAGATTGGGTCAGAGAGCAATATCTACCGCTTGGAAGTGCCCCCAGAGGCCTATGCCGCCTACCTCACCGACGGTACCGAAAACCGGGCCATTATGGCGCTTTATGAAAAGGCCCATAATATGGAGTTGGCCATCCAAGCATTCATCCATCAGAAAACACTGCAACATGAAAACAACTAAAAACCAATCCATGAAGAAGGTGCCCTTTTCAATCATTGTGGCCCTGACCCTCCTGCTTTTATGGCCCGGCCGTGCTACGGCCCAGGGGATGCCGGTGTACGACAATACCAACTTTATATCCTTGGCCAAACAGCTGGTTGAATCCGCCAAGCAGACCGCGGAATTATTAAAGATGGTGGAACAGCTCAATGCGGTACGAGAAAAGATAGAAAAGGTCAACAATGCGGTGAGGCAGTACCAAGCGGTCCGGGACATTACCCGCAACAACGAACAACTCTTTGAGATGGTCCGGGACGATCTGAGGGAAGTCTTGAACTCCCCTTATATCCATGGCGATGAAGTCGAGATTATATCAAATGCCTTCAACGGTATCATGGAACATTCCCTGGACCAATTGGATTTTATGGGGCACGTGCTCAGCAATGACTTTTTAAACATGACCGACGCCGAACGGCTGGACATATTGGAGGCCCAACGGGTGGAATCCCGAAAAATGTTGGCCGATATCAAGCATCGGAAAAAACGGTATGACATGATCATTTCCTTTCGGAAGATGCAGGCCTTGTTCAAGGACAGGAAACCCAACTATTAAACTAGAACGATATGGGACTTGAATATGTGGATGCGGTCTTCCAGACCATCAAGGACAGCAGTTTTGCCACCTACACCATTGGTGGGATGAAGGCCTTGGCCATACTGTTCTTTTTGGTCAATATCATCAAAAAGTATTATGAGGGCGGAGCGATGCGCACAGGACTCACTTGGGGACTGACGCCTAGCGATCTGATTCGGAATTTTGCGGTGGTATTGGTGGTGTTGTTCTCAACAGAAGTGTTGGGCGCCTTTGACACCATTTTAGTGGCAATTGAGAGCCAATATAGGGATACGGCACCTGAACTATTGCCACTTGCCCTTCAGGAAGTGGAAGTCGAGGAGGAGACAGGTCTCTTGGATGCGGCCACCAAGGCCATGGGCCTATTGTACGAATGGCTGGCCACACCCTTGATAGGTTTAAGGACCCTGGCTTGGGCCGGGAGTTTGGTGCTTTGGGTGTTGGATCTGTTCATCTATCCGCTCTTTTTGGCCGAACGTTATTTTATCCTTGGGGTGATGCAGGCCTTTTTCCCCTTGGTCATTAGTATGGCGGTCTTTGAGAAGTTCAGGGAAATGGGCTATCGCTTCTTCCGCTTGTATGCAGCGGTGTATATGATCGTCCCGGCCTTCTTTTTGGTCAATGTCTTTGTCAATGCCCTCTATCAAGAAATCACGGACAATTTTTGGCCCAATCTCTTTGGAACGGACTTTGGCAGCGAGCTGTTCGGCCCCTTGATCGAACTGGCGGGGATAGGGTTTATTGTACTGCTGAAGTTCAAGCTCTATAAACGGGCGACCACCTTCACCTTCCGACTTTTTGCTGGGGGCGCCTAATCCATAATCATTATTGAAAACAAACCGATATGAAAAAAGTATACAAAAACATTACCGACGTATTGCGCCTGAACCGTTTTATAGTGTTGGCCGTGGTCGTTTTCTGTCTCTTGACAAGCGGCATTTCGATGGGACTACTGTACCATTATCAAGAGAAATTATTGAACGCTGCCTTTGCGATAGATGCGGAAGGCACGATACTGCCATTGCAGCTGGTCGGCCAAGAAGAGAAACGGGAGGTGGAGGCTTTGGCCCATATTGATCTGTTCCACCGGCTTTTTTATGGTATTGATGATAGCAATTACCGCGACCATCTGGATAAGGCCTTGTGGCTAGGGGACGCTTCGGTGGATGCTATTTACCGACAAAAAAAGTCGGATGGGGTCTATAACCGTCTGTTGCAGTTTTCCTTGCGGCAAGAGGTTGCACAGGTGGACATTGAACTGGACTTGGACAAGGAGCCTTATCGTTTTAGGGCGAGGACGGTGTTTGAGGTCCATCGAGGAGCGGTCACGGACCGCTACCAATTGGTTACCTCAGGCGAACTTATTGTAGTGGACAGGAACTTTCCACACAATCCACATGGACTGTTGATTACCGATTTTTTTGAAGATTCCCTCCGTCAACTTGAACCAGAAAACAATTAGTGTCATGATGAAACTGGATAGAAACAAATTGTTGTTTATAGGGCTGCTTATCAGCATTTGTGGGTTTATTATTCTCTATGCCCTGCAGATGGGGGAAACCTCGAAAGATGAGGAGATAAGGCAACCAAGGGTGCCGGAACTGGTAGAGGAACCAGAAGAGTTCAGCTCAAAGCTAGAGGCCGTCGACGCCATCAAGGACGAACGCGAACGAACAAAGCCCAGTCTGTACGGGGAAGAGTATATTGATTCCACCGGGACCTACGACCCGGAATTACAGGAAGAACAGCGCCGGCGTATTGTGGACAGCATCTATAGGGAGGGACGTATTGATTATGGGGCGGGCACTTACCGAAAGCCTAAAATAAAAACCCAACAAAGAGGTAACATCAAAACTGAAAACCCCGACCCAAAGCCAAAACCAAAACCCATTGATTTTTCCAAGGCCCATACCGCTTTTTTTGGCTCTGAAATACTTCAGCCTGATAGTGTTCAACCTCCCGTTGCCATTAAGGCCGTAATTAACGGTGAGCAACGGGTGCGGGCCAAAAACCGTCTTGAGCTTCGGTTAATGGAAGATGTTGTATTCAACAGTAGGCTTTTTAAGCGGAACACCTTGCTCTATGGCTTTGTCTCCTTTCGGGCCAATCGGGTCTTTCTGTCCATTGACCATATCGGCCAGCATCCTGTCTGTTTAAAGGCCTACGATACCATGGACGGGGGAGAAGGTATCTATGTGGAGAACAGTTATCGCGAAGAAGCAACACGAGAGGTGCTGGACGATGCTGTTCAGGATATCAGCCTTCCGGGCATGCCCCAATTGGGAGGCATCAAACAGGTGTTCCGACGCTCCAATCGTACCGTGCGTGTTACCGTTCATGATGGTTATCAACTCATACTCAAATCAGAAAATCAAATCCTATGAAAATGCTTCAATATTTACTGGTGCTTTTTTGGTCAATTGCTACGGCTAATGCCCAAGCGGACACTTTATATGTCAACGACACCCATGTTTTGTCCCTGATATTCCCAAAGTCGATATCACGGGCTGTCACTGGGCATTCCAATTATAGATTAGGCTATAACAAAGAAACTCCCGAAAGGGTAGGACTTTTGCAAGGAAACCAAGGTTCTGACAGCAATCTGCTGGTGGTGACCGAGGATGGTCTGGCCTATTCCTATTATCTGGCCTATCGAAAACAGCTAAAGGAAAGCCATAGGTTTATCAATGAGAGCGAGGCTATTGGCAATGTCCTGCCCGAAAAGCGTAAGGATGAAATGGCCCAAAAGAAAAGAAGAAGATTCCAAACCGTTACACCGTCGGACAGTCTTCAGTATCGCAAGGCCAGCTGCTATTTTTTGGAACGAAATACTACCGTGATGAAGGCCAAACGCAAGGATGGCATGGTCCTTCGACTTCGTGATGTGTCCTATTTTGGTAAGGAAACCTATATCGTTCTTGAGATTGAAAACAGGTCCGATATTGATTTTGAGGTGGATTTTGTCCAGCTGTTCAAGGTGAATGGGAACCGAAGAAAGAAGTCCTCTTATCAGAAACTTTCTCTGGAACCAATTTACAGATATAACAAGCTTTCCATTGTCAAGGTAGGCCATGTGGAGCGTTTTGTTTATGTGGTACCCAAGTTTACCTTGAGCGGTAAGGAACGTCTAATGATAGAGCTACAGGAAAAAAGCGGCAGTCGCAAACTGGTGTTGAAAGGGAAAAGGTATCATAGGCCCACTTGGGGTTCTAATACCAAATGGGAAAGCAAGGGACCAAATAGGATATTGGAACCGAAGCTTTTTACGCGCCATTAAACCCTTGGATACCGATTTTCCAAAGCACTTCTTTGCACGATGCATATGCGGTTGCGGTTCGGTTTTTCGTTTATAATATAATCGAATCACCGCCTCACTGCTTTAGGTAGTGCCATGTGCAATAGGGTTGTTTTCCATGAAATAGGTCTACAACCTTAGGAGGGGGGAGGTTGAAGAAGGTATGGTTTTTTCACTGGCACCTCTTCAAATGGAGAACTCCGTTCAATTTAACTCTACTTCCTCGCCATCGGCCAATATTTTGCACTGATTTAAAAGCCCATGGGACTTTAGATATTCAGTAAGCATGGTCCTATCCTCCCTGCATGGACTTACCGCCTCCATATGGGTTATCCAAATGGATGACTTTGGCGCGTATTCACAAAGCGCTTTGATGTCTTCCCCTGTCATGGTGACGGGGTCTCCGATGGCAAAGGTGGCTGCACCACCAGCCACAATGATATGTTGGGGCCGGTGTTTATTGATGGCTTCCTTAACCTCAGGGCACCATATGGTATCCCCTGCGATATAAAGTTTTTGACTAAGGTGCTCAAGTACGATTCCGTTGACCTGACCCATATGTTTCCCTATGTCACCGGTGCCATGCTGTCCATTGGTCAAATGGAGCTGAATGTCATCACGTATTATTTGGTCTTTGAGTAAATCAATATTTTGAAAGCCATAAGAAGCTATGGTTTTTGCCAAAGGTTCAGGGCATATGATTGTGGTTGTCTTCTCGATTAAACGAATGGCTGCCTCATCCCAATGGTCCGGATGCAGATGCGAAACAAAGACGGCATCAATGCATTTCAGTTTTTTTCTTAGTTCCTCTTCAGAGAAGGGCAAGGGGACCAATGGATTTTCACGTTGATCATTGGTAAAGGGAAAAGGACCGACCGCTCCTTTTTCTCCCAGCATGGGGTCGATCAGTATGTTGGTTTTTCCGACTGCAATCTGGATGGTGGCATTGCGCCATAACTGTATGTGCATAGGATAGGGTTTAAACATTTTATTCATTAAAGTCCGCCTCAGCTCCATTAGTATCTAAGGGACGTCATCTTTATTTTGGTAAACCTAGCTGAGTCTTGATAAATGAGCAAGAAGGTTACTTTTAGGTAACTTTGTTTTATGGATAAACCCGCGATGGACTACAAGGATTTTGAGAATTGTGGATTAAAGAAGGCGTTGACCATGCTTTCGGGAAAATGGAAACCCATGATCTTGCATTATTTGTTCTACCATGGGGAATTCAGGTTCAACGACCTCTGGCGATCGATGCCTAGAGTTTCTAAAAAGGTTCTTGCAGACCATTTACGGCAAATGGAGTCTAAGGGCATCATCAAGAGACGTGAAACAAACGGCTTTCCACCCGAGGTGAATTATGCCCTCACGGAAAAGGGTAAGTCTTTGGGGCCTATCCTCGCCGCGTTGGAGAAGTTCGGGAATAACTGACCTTTTTTGCTTAGGATTGTTGTTTGGTTTTGGTCTGTTCTATGATTACCCGATCACCTTTAGATGTGGGCTCTGAGATTACAATAAATTCCAAATTTGTGCTGCCCTCGTTTCGAATTTGGTGGATAACTTGACTTCCGATATGTATCCCTTCCCGTTCGCCAATGTGCATAGTTGTATTGTCCAACTCAAAAACTGCACTACCCTTTAGAATATAGAAGAATTGCTGAGCTTTGTTATGGTAATGCTTGACCTCAGATGTGTTGGGCGGCATGGACTCTTCTATGATACTCAATCGGTCATTTTTCAATAGATGCCAACCATGGCAATTGTCTCCCCAAATGTAGTGTTCCGAGTTTGCACGTTTTTTTTTCATGGTCATTTCTATATCAAGGTTGGTTTCGATGATTAGTTACGGCCAATTTTATCATTTGATTTAATAAAACATACCGCACTTTACCGATTCCTCAAAATATTGTTTGATTGTTATTCCAAATGGTTTAGAAATAAAATTCAGGCCACTCAAACATAAGGAATTAAAAATTGTGATGATTTAACGAAGGGATGTCTATGTTAAAATTGTATATTACTATAAAATTATTGTTATGTCAGTCAGGTATTTAGCTATACTTCTGATGCTGTTTTTCTGTTTGGGATGCAGTGATGATGATGTGGTGACCAATGTAACGCTAATGGGTTCTTGGGAGTTGGTTTCGTACTTCAATGAAAGTACGGGAGAAAATATAAATACCCCTAACAGGGGTGATGTTATCCGAATCACGTTTAAGGAAGATGAATTTGATGGTTCAACGGCACGGAACACTTTTTTCGGGGAGTATGCTTCGGGTACAGGTAGTTTGACATTTCTTTCGCTGAATGGAACCGAAGTAGCCGAAAGTGAGTGGGGGATGCGTTTTTATCAGACCATCGCTTCGACCTATGACTCGAGTCGGGAAGCATTTATAATGAATTATGCAATAGATGGGAATATATTAAACATAGGATATGAAACATCAAAAGTCATGAAGTTCAAGGCTATAAGATTGAGCAGGTAGTTTACAGAAGTTTTTCAGCACCAACACATAAGGTTAATTTCACCTTCCTTTACTATTTTTAGGGGCTCTAATCAACAAAAAGACATCTTCTTTTTTAGGTATCATAAAAATGAGATTCACGAGTAAGATGTTCATCTTCATACCGTTTTACTGGTCAAGTATATAAGGTTATTTTTGATTGGTATGTCTTATTCTATCCGCAATGGCTTCAATACCTTCACGTTCACCAGTTTCTATATATCTTGCTGCGATGGTATTACAAGAACTACACCAGCCCTTTAGAATGACATCGTTTACGTCGTTGATATAGCTTTTGTAATTAACCAGACGTTTGTCTTTTGACCCACAGTTACAAAAAATGCTGTTTACGCATAGTTCAATCGCTTTTTTGTACGAGGACCCGAGCATCAATTGCAATTGGAGTGGACCTATTTCGACTTCATCTGCATGAATTATGTGCTCAGTTCGCTTTTTTACCATCTCTGAATATATTTTGGGGTGTTTCTATCATCGCCACCACAAACGAGTCGCAATTAAAATGGACCGATTGTTCCATGTACATGATTTTTAAATTGTAATTTCTGCTATAAATTCCAAGGTGAAAACTTCCTCTATTTGGAGTTCTTTGTTATTCTGCAATATCCCTGTTGGAATATAATAAAAAAGATCGCAGGGGATATTTTTTCGTTGAGCAGAAATATCCAAGGTAACAACATCAGTTTCGTTCAGTTTAATGATATATTGAAAAGTAGACTCATTCGGGATATACAGCTTGATTGTATTGTCGAACTTTCTGATATCGGAATCTGGAACTGCAAATTCATTGGGCGGATTGTATCTGTAGCCCAATCCTTTTAGGAGTATTATTTCGTTCGGGTCAATGGTTCCGTTCCCAATTAGATTATCTCCATTTTGATCGATCAGTCTGACATACAACGAAGGGAAGCCAGGATCAAAAAGCGCGCAGTCTATACCGCCATCATTTTCGGAGCAATTAGACAACATAAAAGCCATTATAATCAAAGGCACAATTTTTTTCATTGATCATTTGGATTGGGTTCGTGCTCGATTCAATGAATCAAAACTAATTCAAGTAAAAATAGGCTAACTAAGGCAATCCATACAAATTACTTGGCACACAGCTATTTAAAAAAAAAGACCTCGCTTCGCTTACTATACGGTCAAAACACCTAGTTGCATGAGCCCATTGTATAGTCCTTGATGCCATTACACTCGGCTGTTGATGGGTTTTCGTAAGTAACACCATTGCACCCACAAACGGGGTTGATTTCAAAAGTTACTGCACAATTTTCTTTTTTCTCTTCACGGCACTCATCCTTGCTGCAGCTTAAAATGGATAGGCATATCCATAAAAGAACCAGCAAGTATAGTATTATTTTCCAGTGATATGTTTTCAATATGTTTTCGTCTATTAGCACATTAGTTTTTTTACCCACTTGTTTAAAGTTATCAATTATCCTTCATCGAAATGACTGTAATCCTTTCTTTTTCGACCAGATAATAGATGGTAATGTTTTTGTGTATTACAGCGCGTCGTAAGGATTTAAGTTTATGTGATTTTGGATAAAGCGTTGGTAAATGAAACACGGTTTTCTCAAATTGCTTTAAAAGTTTTTCAAACCAGACTAGGTCATCCTTTTTGCCGAACTTGCGATTAAGGTGTGATTTGATTTCCAATGCGTTGGAAACGGACTTTTTTGTCCAGGTGACTTCACAAATATTACCCATTGGCAATCTCCTTCCAAAACTCTTTTGAGTTCATTGTCTGTCCTTGTTCAAGGTCTCTTATGCCGGAGAGAATGTTTACCCGATCACTTTCTGTAAGTTCATCCCACCAGTCGCCAGACTTTCCTTCACTGGAAAGTTTTATAGAATGTAATAGCGCAATAATTGAATCATCGTTGAGGGATTCTATCCAAATTACCAGTTCTTTTTTTGTGGATTTTGAAGCTGACCTATTCATCAAAGAGTCATATTTAAAATGAAATTACAAAAATCGAAATAGTTGGGATATGGAAACCTATTTTGGATATTATTTCAAGTTTTCTTTTAGAATTTTCCATAATTCATCATGGGTGTTAGGAGAGATATGAGCAGAGCTATGGGGGACTGAGCCAAAGGTGTATTTATCAAAAAGGGTTCCCAATCGAACAAAAGACCTTCTTTTTGATCCTAATGGAAAATATCCTATTTTTCTGTAGTCTTTAAGTTCGTCGTTATTTAAGTGTCTAGGTCTTCCCAACATGATTAAATAAGGAGGGTCTATATACTCAACATATTCCCTAAACAGGGCTATTGAGTCCCTCCAATCCTGGTAACTTAAAAATTTCTCGTTTGGGGTTCTAAAAAAGCATTGATTACTGTAATTGACTTCATCAAAAGAGTATCCAAAATATTTGATCAAATAGGTGTTCACATGGGATTTAAACTTCCAGGTATTTTTATCAATATTTTCTGGATATGTTTTCTGTGCCTTGTGCCCTTCATAATTCGGGTCATTGCTAACGCCCCAATTCAATCCGAAAATGATTGGTTTATGCCTCAAAATGGGCCCGTTACAGATGGAATAAAACCAATTTTTATCTTTATTTTTAGTGTAGATTTCACTCTGATAAAACACCGTTTCCGTCTTTTCTTGTAGATTTTTGAAAAATTCTTGTTCGGTCATCGTTCTATTAAACTTCTATATGGATTTAACTTCTTCTAATAATTAAACGGAGAACTGTTTCAAATGATGATTTAGGTGATAAATAGCTAGTTCAACCCATCTATCGTAACTGATATTTCCAAAATAAGGATGTTCTGCAAATTGATAATCCTTGCCCAGATTTGAAAATTCTCGAATATGTTCTTTTAAGATGGTTTTGTCATTTTCAAAATTGGTAGGAAGAGTCCCTTCTCCCTCGATTTGACCGAAGCCTTTTGGTGCAGCTACGGTCTGTCCTGAACTTGAGAGTTCGAGGATTTCAGTCGGATTTATAGTACCATATTCATGTGCTTTCTTATTCCCAATGGCCATTCTAAAAAAATCAGTACAGTGACAAACCATTTGGCAAGCATTCATTTTACCAAATTTGGGCTCCTGGGAGACGTCCAAGTTGTCAATTCTTTTAAAAAAGTCTTCTACCTGTTTTGCGGTATAACTCATATTTCAACTTTTGTAAACAATCCGACCGCATCAGTTAAGGCCACTCCTTGGTCACCCCAACTAATTAATCGATATTAATAGGTTATAAGTTGGCCATTAGACTCCCTCTTATTGTCTCGATAATTCATATTTGTCTCCATTTGACTTGGTTAAAACCAATAAATTGCCTTTAATATCATAATTCCATTCATCACTCAATATCAGAGTCCAATCAAATTCAGCTGTCCAAGCACAGGCATTCTCGAAGGAAACAACATTTCTTGAAATCGAATAAGTACCATTACATAATGCAGGATATTTGGACCTTTCACTTTCACCCAACCAAGTCCCGCCATAAAATGTCAACTCAACATTTGAAACGATATCATCCCGCTCAAAAATCCCTTTATAAGTGCCATGAATCTCAGTTTCGTTATTTGCATTATCCTTATTACAACCGAAAATTGAAAGTATGATTATTGATAAGACTATTCTAGTTCCCATTTGATTCTGGTTTGTTGGTCATGCAATCGTTTGTTTGAACTTGCAATTATTTGTTTCTATTTAAAACACTAATCACCAATCTTTTTACCGTCTGCATTTCCTCTGGTTTACTGGAAGCGATAAACAGTGTTAGACTGGCCAAGGTATCACTGCTTATGATTGGTTTATCCAATTTAGAAACGAGCATGCTGTTTGCATTTAAAAATTTAAGGAAACAAGCGGCGGCTATTCGTTTATTACCATCAACAAAAGAGTGATTCTTTGTTATCAAATATAGGAGCGTGGCGGCTTTTTCTTCAATAGTGGGGTAAAAATCTTCTGTTTCAAAACCTTTGGTAATTTGAGCAAGGGAGCTTTGAAAATTTTCATCTTTCTCTTTTCCAAATAAGTCAGAATCAAATGCTGTAGCCATTTGTCGGATAAGTTCTTGATATTCCTCCATACTTGGAAAAACAGCTTCTCTTTTAGTTAACCCCTTAACATCAAGGTTTTCATGGTCATAGTCATCTAGTAATTCAAGGCCCTGAGCGAAATGCTTCAGCCATTCATTGTTTTCAAGTTTTGACTTTTCTTCCAGCGCTCTGCCCAATATGGATATACCGTTTTTTAGTATCTGGATTTCCTCTTCTTTTTGAGCTAATCTTTTTTCATTTACGGCATAGCCCTTTACCAAATAATCCTTTAAAATGCTGTTGGCCCAAATTCTAAATTGAGTTCCTCGCTTAGAATTAACCCGATAGCCAACAGAAATTATGGCATCTAGATTGTAAAAGAGCACATTGCGCCTTACCCGTCTTTTACCTTCTTTTTGAACTACCGAGTATTTCTCGGTAGTTGCTTTTTTATCCAGTTCCTTGGTCGCGAATATGTTTTTTAGGTGCAGACCTATAGTATCACTGTCCTTATCAAAAAGGTCTGCCATTTGTCTCTGATTCAACCAAATGGTGTCATTGTCCAACCGTATTTCTATATTAGGCTTATCATCGTACAATATAATATTTCCCCTTTCCATTTAGTTTTTGTCTAAAGGTACTAAATCGAAAAAAAGATAGTCAATTGTTCATTTAAACTTTTAGTAACGGACCTGTGAATGCGCAGTAGCCGATTTATAACTGCCAAATTTCAGGAAGGAAGAGCCTTAATTGAATGCAAAACGGTTTGAGTAACTAACGAAACCCTTAATGCTTATCCATCTTGTCACCGGTGTGCAACTCCCTAATTCGATAAAAACAGAGCAAAATATGGTGTTTTAGGGGATTTAGTATTTTATCATTGCTTTTGAAACAACCCCTTCACCTCCAAATGTATCCGCTGAAAATTGGCGGCAATTTCAGGGCTGTTTGAAGGGTGATTGGGCTTTGGCAAATCGCGTGCTGCCCTTGGCAGCGGAAACCGTACCTTTCTGTCCTTCCCATCGGAAAAGGCGATGAACTCTCCTTGTTTCAACCGAAAGAACTCCTCAGATCGGACCTTACCCACTTCCCGTTCAATATTGGTGATGCGGGTATCGGACGCCATAAAATCCGCTTTCTTGCTCACGCTCCGTATGGGTTTTTTAACCAATTCGAAAAAGCGTTCATAATAGTAGGCGGTGTCAGGATCATTGGCCTTCCCAAAAAACTGATAGGACAGGTTGGAGAGTATGGCCCTACTGGCCTTATCGCCATACATCATATCGTTCTGGGCCTTGTCCTGCATCACATAGACGGTGGTGATGTCATAGCTGCGGAGGGTGGCCGGAATACGGTGCATATTGAGCAACCGAATGGTCGGGGCCTCTTCCATCAAAACAAAGGACGAACGTTGCCCCCGAAGGCTCATCTGTTTGATAACGGTATGCAGAATGGTGGCGATGATGGGGGAATAGGCCGTTTCAAATTTGGGATGGTTGACGATGGATAGGACGGCAGGGTTTTTGGGATTATTGATATCCAAGTCCACTTCATCCGCAGAGAGGGCCATGAATATCCGTTGGGTCGATATTTTCTTGAGGGCATTGGCCAGCGTGGAAAGTACCCCTGCGGTCTGGCGTTCGGAGTCTTTGCCTGCGATAAAGGCATCGGCCATGGCTTTGGCCACGAGATCTTGGCTCAGCCATTGGATGAGATGTTCAGGCTCCAATAGTTGGTATACCGCGATAAGATGGGGGAGAGTACAGTATTTGGGATGATGGGTGCGAAGCATCCAGACCAATCCTCCCAGCAGTCCCTCGACAGCATCGTTGAAGAACTTGGAGGAACCCTGGGCCACCGACTCTCGTTGTTCAAGAAGGTTTTCCAGTAGGACCCGGGAGACCTCGTTCACACTTTCCTCATCGGGCAGGTAACGGGGCGCAATGGGATTCACCCGTTTGTGGATGGTATCGAAGGACACGATATGAAAAGGAATGCCTTGGTCATGGAAGAGGGGATAGGCCAGTTCGGTGATCTCAAAGTGTTTGTAGTCATGGATGACCCCGCAAAAGCTATGTTTCTGAAAGTGCATTAACAAGCCATAGACCACGGATTCCGTTTTCCCACTTCCTGCAGAACCAATAATGGAAATCCCCCGCCGTATGTTTTTAAGGGTGAGGGAGCCGCTGCGCAGTGGCAGCCTGGCTTGGTATTTCGGGGGTATCGCATCTTCCTCTTCCCGTAAATGCAGCAAAAGCCCGATAAGCATGTTCAGGAAGAGGGAAGGAAGTAGTGCGTACAACAGTAAGGGTACTATAATGCCCCATCCCAAGAAATAAACAAATAAGGCCCCTTCCAATAGAAACAGCCCTAATACCATCAGAACACCACATCGGTGGACATATTGAAAGAGTAGCATGCCCAATCCCAAAGGAAGGAAAAGCAGCCACCAATAGCTGGTAAAAAATGCATCTAGATGATTAAGTAATTCCAAAGACATAGGGGTCAGATTTCAATGGAACTGGCCTTTCGGACTAGGGCAGCGGCCTTTTGCAGGCGGGCCAGGGTCTTTCGGGCGATGGCCACCTTACTGGTCGGAATGTTGGGCAAGGGTATTTTGGCCCCGGTCTTGGACAGTAATTTGAAGGCAACAGCCCTTTTGGAGGCGGGTAACCCCATGATTTTAGAAAAATAGGCCTTGGGGTCTTTGTCCAAGGTCTTTCGGGCATTGTAGGATTCCACATAGTTCCGGTTGTATTTGAACATCCGGTCAAAGGTCTTTTCAGCCTTCTCGAAAAACTCATCCCTTCGGAATCCCCGTTTCACGGTCTGTCCATGGAGCTTGGCCTCGGATTCCCGATAACTGCTTCCGGGGGACAAACTGTAGGTGTTGGTGACATCCTTGCGGCTCATCACGATGTGTACGTGCGTTTGGGAACCCGGTTTTTGCATCCCCTCTGTGATGGGCTTTCCATCCAATTTATGTGGCATCTGTTTGTAGAGCCGATTGATATCCTGTTGGATGTGCTTGGGATTCCCTTGCAGGGCGCCACGTTTGACCTTGGCTAGGTCGTTTTGGAGTTTTGCGATTTGTGCTTTGTAGGGGCGGTTTTCCCGGATTTCACGGTCCCGTCCGGAATAGGTCCGTTCCTTTTCGATTTTGGCAAAATACTTCAACTGCTCCACTTGAACGGGCTCCTTGCGGTAGAAGGAAGCTGCATAATCCTTCATGACTTCCCGGACATAGGCTTTAAGCTTTTCGGGGTCATTTTGGATGGCGGCGAGTTCCCGCTGACTAGGATTGATGGTCAGAGAGTAGAACTTGGGCTCGCTTTGTTTGAGGCGGTCGGTATTTGCATCGATTTCCTGGACCACAGTCTTGGGATCGATGTGGTCTTGTTGCTGGTTAAAAAAAGGTTCCTGTTGTTCGGGGGCAAGTGCCTTGTTTTCCTTTTCCAGATAGTCCACAAAGTCTGCTGCACTTTGGGAAAAGGTCTCGCCGAGATGTTGTCGTGTGATGGTGATGTACATAGCTATGGTGTTTTAAATTGTTGTTCAACGGCTTTCCATTCGGAAAGGGTCATCTCCAATTGAAGGCGGGGCGAACCGAGTGCTGGTCGTATAACCTTGACCCGATTAAGGAGCTGCTCGTTGATCAGGGTTTTAAGCTGGGCCAGCTCTTGCTCCAATAGTTGGCGTTGTTTGCGTTCTTCGAGCAGGGCAAATTCGGTATCAAGGTCCAGGCCTTGGATCTCGGGAATGATTAATTCAGCCTCAGGAATATCACCAGACTTTTGAGACGAGGAGGTTGGCCCTCCTTCAAAGAGCAGTTCCATCATCGCCTTGGTGGGCATGATACCATGCTTTTCGAGGTCCTTGATGATGGCTATGGTGGCGTTGTTGCGTTTGGCGGTAAAGTCACGGAACTTTTGGAGGAAGTCCATAATCAGCCCCATGCGCTTGCCCAGATTTTCGTGAGGGGAGATTTCATTGTATTTGAAGAAATCGAGCATCCCGGCCAGTGCCAGGGTATGGGTTTTATAGTACATGCGCGAGAAGGACTGGAACCGTTTTGCGGTGTCCTTTTTGAAGCGTATGTTACTAAAACTTTCAGTTCCCATGGTTGTTTTTGATTTGAATTTGCCGCAAATCCGTGCCTGTTTATAGGGGTTTCGGGGGCATTTGCCGCAAATCGGAGCCTCCAAAGACCTTTGTTTAAAAGCTTTTTGAATAATAAACCACTGTAAAACAGTGGGTTATTTGAAGGTTAATGCATGCAACACCGGCTGGCCGTGTTGCCCTCTTGCTCTTCCTTTCTGTGCGCAGCACAAAATCCATCGTTTGATCAAGGTATTTTGTGTTCGCAATTGAACGAAAAGAGGACAAAATTTTAAGAAGTTGAGGGGTACGGAATTATGGAATTTGCAGGGATTGTTCAGGAGAAATGGATTTCTTTCAGTGTTGGAAATTGTGTGTTTACCTTCGTGGGTTATGTTTACAATCGGCTGTTATTTCCGATGGTTGCATTGAATCAAATGAGTCTGACTTATTTTGTTTCACAATTTTTATAATTTCGCTGGCATGGATGATTTTGTTTTAAGGATAGACAATGACCTTAGCAGTCATGAAGCGGTTTTGGAGCGATGTACTGCGATGGTAGAATATTTTAAATCAAATCCAGGCGCTAAGATTTTAATTGATTTTAGGGGGTTGAATTTTATATACCCTGATTATTCGTTACTCGTACTTTGTGCCATGAAGTATCTTGAGAGTTTAGGGATTACTGTTACTGGGAGAATTCGGTTTTCAAAAAATTCAGGAGGGTTGGAGTATTTAAGTCAAATGGGTTTTTTTAAACATCTGGAAGTAAATATTCCCCATAGTCTAAGGAATAAAAAACCCAATAGTTTCGTTTCTATTCAGCAATATACCAGTGAGAACCAAATTGAAGTACTGGAGGAATTGATGGGAGTAGTCAAGGCCAATGTCCCAATTGATGACAACGTTTTTGCCAGTTTGGACTATTGCTTTAATGAGATATTGGACAACGTGCTATTACATTCGAATGTTGGCCAAGGATGGGTTGTAGGGCAATATTTTCCAAATATGAACGCTTTACGGTTAATTGTATGTGATTACGGAATGGGCATATGTGCATCTTTGAACGAGGTATATGACTTTACGGAGGAACAGGCTTTGATAAAATGTGTGGAAAAGGGTGTAACCAGTGGAAAGGGCCAAGGACATGGGCTATACGCCACTTCACGTTTTATCGAATTGAACCAGGGTTGGATGAGTATTTTCAGTGGAAACTCAAAGTTGGACGTGAATGAGCACAGTACGGAAGTAACCCAAATACCATTTTGGCAAGGAACTTGTGTCTATTTAAGAATAAATACGAACATTGAAGTGGATTACAAGCAATTCACAGGAGAGCATTATGATTATAAAGAGCATCTATTTGAGAAGATGTTCTCGGACAAAGAATAATTTAGTAACTTGTACTAAATGTTTTAATTAAACAAAACACCTTACATTTGCATTGTGGAAATGGTAACCGAAAACACAAAGACAATCAGATTTTCAGAAATCGGCTCCAGTTTGGGCACCAGAGATTTGGCGGCCAGACTGCGTGACGACGTTTTATTGGACATTGACCAAATCGATAAGATTATTTTCGATTTTGAGGGCGTTAACGTAATAACCAATTCATTTGCCAATGAGTATTTCGGAAAGTTGATAGAGCGAATCTCTGTTGAAAAATTTAGAAATAAATTTGCATTCATTAATGCGAATGACTTTATACAAAGAGTACTGATATCATCCTTTTAATGATTCGTTGACTTTTAAAGAATTTTAGCCACCCCTTAGGGTGGCTTTTTCTTTTAAGGGGTGGAAGTTAGGCTAAGAATCCTTTTTCATCAGATTAATCCATTGTCCGCAAAACTGAAGTAGTCCCCATTGGGCACAATGATCAGATGATCGAGCACTTTGATATCGAATAGTTGAGCTGCACGTTTGATCTTTTGGGTCAGTTGTTTATCGGGCTGGCTGGGTTTGAGGTTTCCCGAGGGGTGGTTATGGGCAAGGATGATGGCCACGCTCAAGGTCTTGAGCACTACGGCAAAGAGGATGCGCAGATCTACCACGGTACCTGTGATACCCCCATCGGATACCTGATAGGTACCCTTGACCCGATTGGAATTGTTGAGCAAAAGGATCTTGAAGGATTCTTTGAGGGCTAGGGTATCGGCATCCCAATTGGCGTGCAACAGTGCGGCCACATCCCGTGAAGAGGTCAATTGTGGCGTATCGGCCATTTTGGTATGTTCCCGGTAACTGATTTTTATTTCGTTAACTTTGAATGTCATTTTTCTGGATTTTAAGTGTTTCGAAAAATGATAGAGGGGATGTGCTAAGGGTTATTGGTGCATCCCCTCGACCATTTTAGTATTCGGAGGGCAATAGCAGGGTATTGTCCACAAAAAAAAGGCGGATCTGTTCCAAGGGAAAATCCGTGAAATGGTATTGCTGTTTGGCAAGTGCGATACCATTGCCATCGGTATAGGTGATCACGGCATCATGGCCGTGGGTCTCCACTTCTGTTGGGGAATATCGTTTAAAGTCGATGGTGATAAATCGGCTTTTGTTCCTAAGGCTCTTGCCCATCACGGAAGCGTCCGTCAGCAGCCAAAAGGCATTGGCGGTCTGGGCGAGGAATCGCATACCCTCGGTGTACCGTGTTCGGCAGAGGGGAAGTGTGAAAATCTGCTGAGAGCCGCAAAACTGGCTTAGCTGTTCTTTGAGGTGTTGGATGTTTGTTTCCATGGGAATTGAATTTGAATTGAACAAAAAAGAAAAGAAGGGATGCCCTAGGGGCACCCCTTGGGTGCTAGGCATCCTTTTTGGCGGTCTTGGACCTAGGGGTCTTTGGTTCGCTGTCCTCTTGGGCAGTTTTGGAGCCCAATAGCAGCACTTCATCGGCCACGATTTCTGTCACATAGCGCTGGTTGCCGTCCTCCGTGGTATAGGAACGGGTCTTGATTTTCCCTTGCACGCCGATCTCACTGCCCTTGGCGGTATACTTTTCGAGGATATCGGCGGTCTTGCCCCAGGCCACGACCTGGTGCCAGTCGGTGTTCTGGATTTTTTCCCCTTGGTTGTTGGTGTAGTACTCATTGGTGGCCATGGGAAAACGTGCCACTTTACGTCCTCCATCGAGGAGGGTGATCTTGGGGTCTTCCCCCACATTTCCGATTAACTGTACATGATTTCTGAAATTGCTCATGATTGAAAGGATTTATGCCCAAATCGGGCGGTTAGAAAATAATTGAACTCTAGATTGACAGACCCAACCACATTCCCAGCAGCATTAAAAGAAAGGGCGCAGGCAACTGATTTACTTATGGTATCTGGAGCGTCTTCCTTTTTTTGATGGTTTTGTGCTGCTTCCGATAAATGGGATGTGTACGATTTCATGTTTTGTGGTATTTGATTTACTTCCAGTAGCGCCATCGCTGTCACCTTTTTTTGATGCTACATGGGATACAATATCCCTTGCTGTGGAAGCCGTATAAAAAAGAAACCCCTCCGAGGGGAGGGGTCTGGCTTTATGCCGGCTACAGGAAGGGATGTTGTTGTTTTGCCACCCAAAAAAGGAGGGACGGCGGGCTTAGCCAGGAATATCAATTACGAAACAGGAGAAGTTCTTATACCATGGAAGCATGAACAAACCTAAATTGCAACCTGCTTAAAATTAACTTATGACCTACCATATGGATATATTCGAGGATTATTTGATTTAAAAATGTTATCGTTCAAAGACTTTTTGTTTTCATCTTTATGTGATTGAAGGCTTTGGTTTTTACAGCTCTAAATGAACCATTTTCTTGTTCAGTGAGTCGAACAAAAAATAAAAAATTAATCAATAGGGGAGAAGGACTATCGTGTCTTTTAAGTGTGTAACGATTTGTCCTTTTTATAATGTGGTAAAGGTTTGTAGTGGATAGCCATGAAGGAGAATACAGATTGCTTTAGCAATTGTTACCAATCCAAGTGCAAACGCCGGTCCAAAAAGGTTTTGTTTTTATGTGTCGGGTGCCTTTAAACTGGTTTGCCGAAGACAACTCCGCCAAACCAGTTGATAAAAATAAAACATCAGGCTATCCGAATTTTTTTTGAAAAAATGTACTTCTAGTTATCGGCTGAAGCTTATTGTTTGATAATGCTAAAAAAGGATATTACCATGGTGTCCAACTAAACCTTACCTTGTGTATCCATTCTATTGATTTTAACCGTTTGTAGAACTTTATGGCGCCCATGTTAATATCGGGAGTCTGCCACTGAATCTGCCGACAATTATTTTGTTCAGCATATTTTCGTACTTCGCTCATCAATAGCTTTCCAATGCCAGAACCACGGAAGTCTTGCTGCAAAAACAAACAGTCCATATAAACATAATAGCTGGCATCCCAGGTACTGTACTGTTTCATAAATGTGGTATAGCCCACAAGCTCGTTATCTATATCTACCACCAAACATTCGAGGCCATTATTAACTTCAAAAATTTGATGCTCCAATTGCACTGTTTTATTCTGTGGGTGGATGAGCCGGGTAAACTGAGCCACCCGCGCCGGATTAAAGTGAGCAGTGTAAATCAACTGCTTGGATTTGACCTGTCCGTGGGTTAAACTTAGTTTTTATTTTTCAATTTTCTTCTCATTGATTCACCTTTTATGTCGATTCTGTGTGCTGTATGCACCAAACGGTCGAGTATGGCGTCGGCCAGTGTTCTCTCCCCGATGATGTCGTGCCATTTTGATACGGGCAATTGTGATGCAATTATGGTCGATCTCTGTCCGTGACGATCCTCGATGATTTCCATGAGCGCATGCCTGTTGATGTTGTCCAGTGGCTTTAGCCCGAAGTCATCAAGTATCAGTAGGTCCTGTTTTTCAAGCTTGCCTATCTGTTTTGGATAGGAACCGTCCGCTTTTGAGGTCTTGAGCATGGTAAAGAGCTTGGCGGTGTTGAAGTACATGACCTTTTTTCCCATGGAACAGGCCTGGTGGCCGATGGCGGAGGCCAGATAGCTCTTGCCGACCCCGGTGCTCCCGGTAATGAGGACATTCTCCTTCTTTTTGATAAAACCGCAGTTGCCGATCCGTTGTACCTGGTTCTTGTCCAATTGTCTGGAAGGCCTGTAGTCCACCGCCTCCATAACGGCTGTGTACCTAAAGCGCGCCGATCTGGTCAGTCGCTCTATCCTGCGGTTGTGGCGGTCGTCCCACTCGCATTGCACGAGGTATGCAATGATCTCGTCATTGGTATAGTCGGTGCCCATACCGTTGGGCCCCAAGGTCGTTTCAAATGCCCTGTGCATGCCATGGAGCCTGAGCTCCTTCATCTGTTGTATTGTCCTTTCGTTCATATGTGGTATTTAAGTGTTCTCATTCATAATATTTTCCGCCCCTTATGTTCTGGTGCTCGGGCATTTCCAGATTGTCATCGGTGTCCTCATCAAGCTTGTCCCAGCCCTTTTTTAGGATGCGCTCGACCATATTGTAATTATATGCACCATATTCCGTTGCCCTTCTACAGGCGTTGTCAAGACGGTCCTGCCATATTTCTTAGCAAGGTGAAGTACGCCAAGACAGGATTTATAGGATTGTTCCGGATGCTGTTTCTTGTCCAATATGGCAATGATGTAGCCTTGGCAGCTTTCCCCTATGTTGCCGGCCCAAGCGATGAACCTTTCGCTGCTCCATTCGCTGACGAAGCGGTGGTGGGAGGGCATGTGCCCGGCCAGGGTGGTATAGCCGTAACGCTTCCTGTTCCTTTGGTGCACGGCCAGCCTTTCATGTTTATGGTAGACCTCGACCATACTGTCGGTATAGACGAGCTTTACCTGTTTGCCGATATGCCTGTAGTGTACGCTGTAATAATGCTTGTCCCTGCCAAGATAGATATGGCTGTTCTTGTGCACGGTGGCCTGGGCGTACCGTTTTATCTCATAGCGTTTTTCGGGCAGGGGCATCAGTTCCCGGCTTTCTACCTCGAGGAACAGTGAACGTCGGAAGTATTCCCTTCCCCTGAAGGAAATGTCGTTGTGCTTTTCCAACAGTTCCCGGATCGCGGTATTGATATCGGCCACACTGTGGAAGGTCTCGTTCCGTAAGGGCGCGAACACCCTTGTGTAAATGATGCGCACGGCGTTCTCCACTATGGCCTTGTCCCTTGGCCTGTAGGTGCGCGTGGGAAGGACAGCCGTTTCGTAATGCTCGGCAAAGTCGGCGAACACCTCGTTGACCTTTGGTTCATAGCGACTGCTCTTGGTAACGGCCGACTTAAGGTTGTCGGGCACCAGTGCCCTAGGCACTCCGCCGTAGAACCACAGTGCGTTCTCGGTGCAGCGGATGAAGTCCTCGAGCTTCTGGCTGGCACAGGCCTCCACGTAGGTATACTGGCTGCTGCCCAATATGCAGACGAACACTTCCAGTTCCTTTAGCTCACCGGTGTCTCTGTCGACAATGGTGAGCTTCTTGCCCGTAAAATCGATGAAAAGCTTGTCGCCGGCCTTGTGCTCCATCCGCATCACGGGGGAGGCCTCCTTTTGCCATTCCGCGTACCAATACTTGAACTGTGAGAGCCTGAACCCGTCGGGATGTTTGGCATAATACTCCTCCCAGAGCAACTGTCGGGTGACCCCGGTCTTTCTTATTTCCTTGTCAAAGTAGGGAAAGTATCGCTGTAGCTCCACCAGTTTTGGGCTCTTTGGCCTTTGGTCGGCCTTGAAGAGGCCGTGCAGTTCCTCCAGGGTCATCTTCTCCACCTCATAGGGCGTCAGGCGGTAACGTTTGAAGAAATCGATGTACTTGGTCACCGTGTTGCGGGAGATGCCCAACTGCTGGCTTATCCGCCGTTTGCTCACACCCGAGGTGTGGAGCTTGAATATCCGTTTTATTTTTCGCATGTCTATCTGCTTGTTCGCCATGGTCCTTTTTCACAAAAAAAGACCTTTGGCACATTACAGACAGATCAGGTCCAAAAGTGGCTCACTTTCGTCCGGCGCAGGTGGCTCACTTTCACCGGCCAGCTATGCTCACTTTGGCCCGGCGAATGTGGTATACTATGTCCGGCGTTTCCACTTACCCTTCATCCAAGAAAACTTCATGATTGATTCCATTTTGGCGGATGATACAAAAAAGCAAATTCTGCGTAATGCAATGAAATTTTATGCAGAAGAAACTAAAATTAAGCTTTCATTCAACGATACACATAATATCTTGTCTGATTTAGGAGATATTCCCGGAGAAGATGATGAAGGCGAAGAGTTTGAATTGGACATTACCGTAACCCAAAATGACATTGCCAAAGCGGTTTCGCCAGTTTTCCAAAAAGCAATTGATGTTAGTTTAAGTCTGTTGGAAAGAAACAATCTTAAAGGTTCTTCTTTAGATTCTTTAATTCTTGTTGGTGGCCCAACGTTTTCACCAGTTTTGAGAAAAATGTTGGAAGAACAAATCTGCAAACCTGACACAAGTGCCGATCCAATGACGGTCGTTTCAAAAGGTGCAGCCTTATATGCATCAACGGTGGATGTTTCAGAAGAAGTAAGAGAGCAAACCAGAGACAAAACAAAGATTCAATTGGAAATAGCCAATGAATCATCAACAGTGGAAACCGAAGAATTTGTCCCTATCAAGATTTTAGCTGACAAAACAGAAGGAGAGATTCCTGAAAAAGTATTTGCAGAAGTTACCAGAGGCGACAAAGCTTGGTCAAGCGGAAAAGTTGAAATTAATACGATTGGTGAAGTTGTAGAAATTCATCTCAATGAAGGAAAAACCAATGTTTTTGAAGTGGTTCTGTTTGACGACAAAGGAAATATTTTAGAAAGTGAGCCATCAAGTTTCAGTGTCATTCAAGGCTCTAAAATTGGAAGTGCAACATTACCCTACAATGTCGGTATTGAGCTAAAAGATAAAACCACAGGCAAAGTTCGATTCAAAACAATCAAAGGTTTAGAAAAGAACCAGTCTATACCAGCAGTTGGAACTAGAAACGGATTAAAGACCCAAAAGCAAATTCGTCCAGGGATGGATTCTGATTTCATCAAAATCCCAGTTTACGAAGGCGAACACGCTTCTGAAGGAACAAGAGCAATCTACAATGAACACGTTACTGATATTAAAATAAGCGGAGCAGATTTACCTTCTCTTCTTCCTGAAAACAGTGATGTGGATTTGACAATTAATATTGATAGGTCAGAAAAAATAACAGTTACAGCATACTTTCCATATTTGGATTATTCAACCGATATCGAAGTTGACAGCACTAAAACATCAATCGAAACGTCTTGGTTAGCAAATGAAATCAGAAAAGCAAAAGGAAGTATTGCTGAATTAAAACAAGATGGTAACTCTGATAACGGTCAATTACAAAAGATTGAAGCCGAGTTAGATAAAATTGAAAAGGCGTTTGAGAATAACAAAAATGATGTTGACGGCAAACAAGAAGTTTTAACCAATTTGAGAAAGTCATTAAAAACAATTGATGAACTGAACGACACCACCGAGTGGCCAAAATTGGAAGAAACTTTAAAAGAAGAGTTTTATCGCCTAGAAAAAGTAAATAGCGATTTAGGGAATGAAAAAACTACGCAAGTTGTCAATCAGTTCCGTTCGCAATTGGATGAAGTTATTCGGGCAAAAGATGTAAAACTCGGAAATGTTTTGTTGGAAGAAATCGGAAGCTTCTTTTTCCAATTGACTCGAGTTTATCAGCTAATCGCATTTATCAGGCATCACAATGATAATTTCGGTTCATTCCATTGGAAAGACAGTGGTAGAGCACGAACACTTTTAAATAAAGGTTTGCAAATTATTGGCGAAAATCCAGATGCAGATGAATTGCATCCTGTGGTTATCTCATTAATTGATTTATTGCCAGAAGATGAAAAGCCAAGTGATGATAGAGATGTATTGGTTGGATAAAAATTAGAATATGAGATCAAGAACTAAATTTCTTATACCGCTCTTTTCTTTAGCTATAATTATTTCTTCCTGTGAGAGTGATGCAGAAAGAAAACAGCGTTTAGCAAAAGAAGAACAGCAAAGAATTGAATTGGAAGAAAAGCGAAAAGCAGAAGAAGCTGAACGTGCATTTCAAATAGATCAAGAGCGTATTGCCAGAGAAGAACGTCTTGAAAAAGAAAGAAAAGAACAAGCCATCTATGATAAGTATTTCAACAATTCATTGAGCACAGGAGCTACGCCATATTCCCGCTACTATGGTGCCAATTCAACTTGTAATGATTATGGCTGCTCACAAATAAAAGTAAGAACGAGTAACTCAGATGTGATAGTTACGATAAAAAAGAATGATAAAGTTGTTAGACACGCCTACATTAATTCAGGTAGCAGTTTTACGTTCTCATTTCCAAATGGAACCTACCAAACATTTTTTTACTACGGTAAAGGTTGGAACCCCGCAAAAGAAATGAAAGGTGGTGAAATGAAAGGTGGCTTTATTACCAACGAAAGTTTTGGAAAGGATGACCCTCAATTTTTGAGCAATAATATTCTTGAGTATGAGCTGATTTTACAAGAAAATGGAAACTTCAGTACTCGACCTAGTAACCCAGATGAAGCGTTTTAAATGAATAATCATAGTCACATACTATCCAAAGGTCAATCAATTGATTCCAAATACAGGGTGACTTTTTTTCTTAAAAAAGGAAGTTATGCTGAAACGTATCGTGTAAAAGACCAAGAAGGAAAAACCAAATTATTGAAGCTATTTGTTTACTCTAAATTAGACCGAACTCAATTTGATGAAAAGGGTGATGTTTTAGAGATTCAGGTTTTAAGGAAAATCAAGCATCCAAATTTAGTTAAATACTGTGATGGTGGCGAACTAATTTTGGATGGTCAAAAATATGCTTATGCCATTCTTGATTTCATCAGTGGGGAAACCTTGGCGGACAAAATAAAAAGGGAACAAACCATTAACCCGTATGAAGCTAAAGAGATTATTTCAGGTGTTTTAAATGGATTGAACTATTTGCATTCTCTTCAAAATCCAATTATACACAACGACATCACAAACTTGAATGTGATGTTGGATTTATCAGGGAATGTTGCGATTCCTAGAATCATTGACTTTGGATATTCTCGATTTTTAAGCCAATCAAACAAGGACTTTTTAAAGGAAGGTTTAAATCTATTTTATCAAGCGAATGAATCCTTCAATAAAGTATTTTCAGTTCAAAGTGATGTGTTTTCGGTTGGCGCATTATATTATCACTTGTTAGAAGGGTTACCTCCTTGGTTCGTTGAAATTTCAAAATACAAAGCAGATTCCCTAAAGTTGGAAGATGCTGTTATTGGAGAAAGGAAAAAACCTCTAAAATTCTCCAACATTTCAGACAAACAGGTCCAAAGTATAATTAGTAAAGCATTACAACCAAATGCCGAAAACCGTTTTAAAAGTGTCAAGGAGTTTATTAAGGCAATGAATGGAGAATTAGAAGTAAAACAACTTTCAACACCACAAGAAACTTCTAAACCCAAACTAAAGGAAATAAAAAAAGGAAAAGGATTTTCTGCAATTGCAGGAATGCAAGAATTAAAAAACACCATTCAATTAGATGTCATTGATGCTTTAAATGAAAAAGAACGTTATGCAGAATATGGGATAACTATTCCTAATGGCATGTTGCTTTACGGTCCACCAGGTTGTGGTAAAACCTTCTTTGCTGAAAGAATGGCAGAAGAAATCGGGTTTAACTTCTACCAGTTAAAGCCATCTGATATTCAGAGTAAGTATGTAAACGAATCGCAGGAAAAAATCAAAACCCTATTTGATGAAGCTCGTGAAAACGCACCAAGTATAATTTTCATTGACGAGTTGGATGCAGTTGTTCCGAATCGTGATAACTCGAATGTAAATCATATGAATACAAGTGCAGTAAATGAATTTTTAGCCCAGATGAATAATTGTGGAGATGATGGCATTTTTATTATCGGAGCAACAAACAGACCTAATTCAATCGACCCAGCGATTTTGAGAGCAGGTCGTTTAGATAAAGTAGCTTATCTACCACCACCTGACCTTGAAGCTCGAGAGTTAATGCTTAAACTGTACTTGGAAAAACGACCTAGAGAAGTAGGTTTAGATTACGCTGAACTTGCAAAAGCAACTGAAAACTATGTTTCAAGCGACATCAAATTTATATGTGATGAAGCTTCAAGAAGAGCTTTGAAAATGAAATCAAGGATTTCAAAGGAAATTTTACTTGAAACCATTAGGAAGAATAAGCCTTCAATAAACCTTAAAGAATTGCAAAGTTATATCGCTATAAGAGCGAAAATGGAAGGGTTATCAGATAATACTAACGACCGACCTAGAATCGGTTTTAAAAACAATTAGATATGGAAACATTACATTTCAATAAACTATTGCTCAGGACTGCATTTTCTTGTATGGCTTGTGATGGCGATATTGACAAACGTGAGGTCAAACTTATTAAGCAACTGCAAAAGGAACGTAAAACCTTCGGAGAAATAGACATCAATGCCGAATTGGACACTTTGTTACTTGCGATCAATAAAGACGGTCATCAATTTTTAAAAGGTTATTTCAATGAACTTACGGCTACTGAATTATCAGAAGAAAATGAATTGAAATTGATTGAAGTTGCAATAGACACCATCAAAGCAGACGAAAAAGTCGAATACAGCGAAATCAAGTTTTTTAAGGTGATTCGTTCAAAGTTGAAAATTGATAACGAGCCAATTCTTGAAAAGCGTCCTGATTTTGAAGACTACTTAGAACAAGATATTATTAGTGATTCGTATTTATCAAGGTTACAAGACGACTTTTTTGATACTCATATTTCAAATGAATTTGAGTTGATAAGTGAAATTGATGATGATATTTTGGATAACGTTAAAGACAAAAATGAATAAAAGTGAAGCTTTGATAAAGATTGCTCTAGCAATTCTGCTGTTTTTGTGCTTGCTGGATTTGGCTCAAAGATTTTAGACAAAATCGGTGACTATTGTCAGGTCTACGGATTTTATGTTTATTTTTGATGATAATTAAACACATAAAATTTGTGTTCAAAAGTTGTTTTTTGCTTACCGTGTTCTTAACGGGATTCGCTTTGGAATAGCAGTGTTAAAACAATGATTTTCAACAATATAAGATTTCGTTGATGATTCAGTCATCCCGACGAACCATGGTTTTATGACACTAAGTAAAACCTTAATTAATTGAAAACCAGAAAATTAATTTTTTCTGGTTTTTTTTATTTCCATCTGAAACCATCGATGAGGATGTCCTATAGAGTGTCCTATTTTTGTCGGGAAAAATTCCCTAAATTGTACTTCCGTAATTGATTTTTCGTGTGATTTGACTTTCGCTTAATCCAAAGTTTAACTTAAAGCGAGAACACATGAATACCTCTAACGCCTTCAGTATCAGTTTTTGGCTGAAAAAATCAGGAAGAAAAAAAGATGGACGTTTTCCAATTTATGTCCGAATCAGATGTAAAGGAAAAAATGCAGATCTCAGTGTCCATCGATCAACTTTTGAAGAACGATGGTGTCCTATTTTGGGAAAAATGGACCATAGGGCCAGTGAATCCGTTGTTGTCAACAAATATTTGGACGACGTCCGGGCAAAATTACTGGAATGCCATCGACAACTCTGTGCGGAGAGCAACTTTATAACGGCACAATCCATCAAGCTTAGATATCTGGGGAAGGACAAGGTGATGCTCACCCTATTGGACCTTTTGGAGTATAACCGAACCTATGAGTTGCCCAAACTGGCCAAAGGGACAGTCAAGAACTATTCTTCTACAGAGACCTACCTGAAACGTTTCATTGCCAAAAAATATCGGGTGCCCGATATTGGGTTGGCCTCCATTAACTATGCCTTTTTGATTGAATTTGAAAACTTCCTGCGGAACTGCGAACCCATCAAGTCGTTCCAAACATTGAACAACAATGGCATCATGAAACATATGCTACGGTTCAAGAAATTGGTGACCATGGCCTATAAATTTGATTGCATCCCCAAGAATCCCTTCAACCTCTATAAAGTGAAAATGGAGGATTATGACAGTGCTTTTCTGGAAGAGGAGGAAATCTTGGCACTGGGCCAATTGAAATTCGAGGAAAAGGGGATGGAACTGGTCCGCGATATTTTCCTTTTTGCATGCTATACTGGACTGAGCTACATTGAGATCAAACTTCTCAAACCCAACGGTATCGTATCCGGCATCGATGGGGAACTATGGATCGATGTAAAGCGCCAAAAGACCAAGACCGAAGTCAAGGTCCCCCTATTGACCAAAGCCAAGAAAATCTTGGAGAAGTATGCGGATTTTCCCAAAAATGAAGATATTGTTCTTCCTGTGTACTCAAATCAAAAGGTGAACCAATACCTAAAGATCATTGCACAAAGGGCAAATATTGATAAGCACCTAACGTTCCATGTGGCCAGACATACCTTTGCAACAACAATCACCCTTATGAACGACGTACCCATAGAGACCGTTTCCAAGCTCTTGGGGCATACCAAGCTTTCCACGACCCAAAAGTATGCAAGGGTGGTGGAAAAGAAAATCAGTAAGGACATGGCCCAATTGAAAAACATATTGGATGAGAGCAGCCATAAAATTCAAGATAACAGTGGGGTTCCCAATTTGAGAATTGTACGGTAGAGCTGTAGGGGTATTGTTATTTCTATTTAGAATACCTTTTTAGGAAAGCAGTTTTTGCTGATTTTCGGGTTGTTTTATGCGCAATATCGAATGCAGTTCGACTTCAACATATAAGACAGGACACTTAGTTTCAAGGGGTCAAAAGTCAGCTGTCGCGGAAAGGGACTCTACTTCAACGCTACTTTAACATTTGAGTCCTGTTTCTGGGCTATTTGAGAACAATTGGAATCAAAATGAACTAGGCTGAATTAAACCTATCTCTCAAGCCGGTCAGCTTGTTGATTA
Source organism: Flagellimonas aurea (assembly GCF_017313785.1). GTDB lineage: Bacteria > Bacteroidota > Bacteroidia > Flavobacteriales > Flavobacteriaceae > Flagellimonas > Flagellimonas aurea. Next base: position 60,506 of record NZ_JAFLNL010000013.1, on the reverse strand, counting down.
AATCTTTAAAGCTTTCCGTTTTACCATAGAACATGCTCTCTTTCATCTCCGCATAATCTTCTTCCCATTCCGCCATAACTTCTTCAGGTGGAATGAAATTCAAAGTTTCATAACCATGCTTTGAATAATCGATCCAAGATATTCGTGCATATACTTCTCGGTGTGCCACAATTTTGTCGTACAATGCTTTGTCCTTTATTGCCGATTCCCCAAATCCTGTATCCATCATTCTGGATACATCATATAAATGCCTTGTCATTCGATGACCTCTTATTGGTCCCCGTTCTTTTGGTTTCTGAAATTCCTCATGCAATAGGAACAGTTTTTCCAAAAATGTGCGTTGAGGCAAAACTGTGGGTATATTAACGGCTTTATCAGCAAAGGATAGGCCTCTGTACATTTCCCCAATAAACGATATAACTTCTCTATTTTCAAAGGGTCCCCGAAGTGACCTGGAGCTTATTTCAACCAGTATTCTTGGTTCTAAATAGGGAACCTTGTCGACCAATGACTTATAGCGGATTTCAATGGCCAAGGGATCAGTATCTGATTCTTCAAAATCGCGGACATGGATGGTAAAATCCTTGATGCCCATTTCATGAAGCTTATCCTCTAAATCTTGCGGCAGTATCTCGCTCACAAACTTGCATGATGCCTTTCTAAGTTTTTTAACCTGTTTTCGGGAAAGATCTCCCTCAAATTCAAAAAAGGATTTATCCATACCCAGATCTATGTCCTCCGAAAAGCGCTCAATAAGTCTCCATGCTTTGCTCAAGGATGTACCTCCTTTGAAAACCAGGTGGTTTGAATATTTGGTTTCGAATAGGGTGCGAAGGACAGCGACCACCCACCAATCCTTTTCTATGGCCGCCTGTGAAAGGCCTTTTAAAATACTTGTTTGAACAATCACTTCTCTTCTGTCCTGTTCGGATAAATCAAACCATTCCTTCATGTCGGTTCCCTTTTTGATAGTGAATTTTGCATAATTTCAGAAATCCAAACAGGAGCTAGTTTCATATCATGAACTATTGATTCTCTGTCAACCTTTTGGAGTATCATATTTATTTTTTCCAAGGTTTTGTCATCTATATTGTGTTTGCCCAATTGGCGCAGGGCTTGCATGATAAGGATATTGGTCTCACTCTTGACGGCTAGAATTTTAGGGGAAGCCTTTTTAAACTTTATTGTATTTTCCCCAACGGATATGGTACGGGAAGTTCCGTCCGTTAAGTAAACTAAATTCAAAGGTACCTGTGTGGAAAGCCCCAGTTGGTTGAGTGCCTGAATCCCAGTGGGAATAATTCTGGCCTTATCCCTTTTAGAGATTGCTTTGGCAATTTCTTCCAAAGACGGATATAACGTCCCAAGTAGCTTGTGTTCTTTGGGATATAGATAAATGCCTTGGGCCAATCGGATCAAAAAACCTTTGTCCTCTAACCTTTTCAATGCTTGCCTTATCGCTTCAGATGTACCGAATTTGGAAAAGTTTTTCGGGAAAAAAATTTTTCCACGCTTATGGTTCGAAATTGAATTTTTTATAAGTTTTTCAGTGGGTATGGGCATTTTGTCACTTATTTTCCGTCACAAATTTAGTAAAAAAATGTGACGAATAAATTTTTGGGGAGACAAGAGTGAAAATCACAAAAGATGGAGGGTGTAAACCTAGTGCTGTTGGTCTTGACCAACAGCACTAGGCAAATTTTCCACATGGTAAACATCGGTGTTCATGAGCTATTTTGATATTTCAAGTGAATTGTGAACACCGATGTTTACCATGTAGTGAAGTTAGTTTTTTCCAGGAAGAAAGTCAATGGGGTAGGGGCTTTGTCGACGGTGTGTTATAAACAAATTAATGAACAGTGTGCTCTTGGGCCAAAATTCTTAAACTTGTCTATATGCATGGTAAGGGCAACCATTGGGTTCCCAAGGAGCGCTTTTGAAACCATTATAAATCACATCAGGTACCAACGCTTGAATTTTGCCTTATAACTTTTATTTTCTTACCAATATTCCCGAAAGTTAAGCTCGCACTATTTTCTCGGACAAGGGACGGCATAAAACCGTTCCGATGGTCACTGTTTATATACTCTCTTTCTGAAACGAATTTTGAGGAACTGCACGGGATGTGGTTCCAAGCCTTTAAATCCTTGCCCGTGGGTGCTATTATCCATAAGCAGGATAGGTATCAAAAGAAAGGTTATGATGCTAGGAACCTTCCAAGGGATACCTTTCTGGCAAAGGCTACCCATGATTATTTTGTAGGTAGGGAGCATTTGGACCATCAGAGTTATCTCTTCTTTGTACTTCCGCTTGACAAGGCCATTAATGCCACCAAATATGTCAATCCCTTTCGAAAAGTGGAGAATGGTCTTCACCGTAAACTGGATGTGCAGGTAGCGGAATTTATTACTTCGGTGAACGATGCGGTATCCTATGTCAACAACTCCAAAAGCGTGTCCATGGTTCCCATGGAACCTGAAGCAATATTGGAGCATACCCAGGATTATTTCAATGGATACAATCAAGGTTTTGATACGGATATCCAGTTTGGAAAAGGCCCCATAGAAATTGGGGACCATTATTTCGATGTGATGGCCATGAATAATGAAGGTTGTTTTGGTGAAACCGTGCAAAGCAGTGTGCCCAATGGGAAATTCAGTTCGGACGGATTCAATTTTCACAAGGGTTTCTTGGACGGTCTCGGACTGGAATTGGGGGAAAACCATATCATCAACCAGATCCTTTTTCTGGACGATACCCATCAATGGCGTAAACAGTTGGACAAGAAAATAGAGGAACTCTCCAAGAGCTCCAATTTTGGTTCACAGAACAAAGTGGTTCGCAACAAGGTCCAACATATCTTGGACAGGATCAATGGGGATGATACCGCACGAATCGTTCGTGGCCATGTGAACATTGTTTTCTGGCATACGGAAGTTGGCGTGTTAAAGCGCATTGTTTCTGGCATCAAGGCGCAATTGAAGGAATTGGATATTCGACCCTATCATCCCAACGGGGAGGAGCGCAAACATTATTTTTTGAACTCCTATCCCAGTCATGCTTCCAACCTTTCCAATGAGGATCTTTTTGTGATGGACCTAAAGGCGGCCCTTTGTCTGTATATCAACAATACCAATTATCGCTCTGATGAAACAGGAATCGTTTTTAACGATAGACAGTACAATATTCCTGTGGTCAAGGATATATGGGATAAGGGGAAACGGCGTATCAAGGCCCGAAACTTTGCCATATTCGCCCCGACCGGGGAGGGGAAATCCTTTTTGGCCAATAATATTCTACGTCAATACTTTGAGGCCGATGTACGATTGGTCATTATCGATCTAGGGGGTTCCTATGCCAAATTTGCCCAATTGTATCCCGATGATCATATCATATTGCGATACGAACAGGGGAAGAATCTGGGCATCAATCCCTTTTACATTTCAGAACAGTCCGATTTGAATCCCGAACGCTTGGAAGATCTGGCCCTGTTCCTTTTGGAGCTCTTGGCGGAAAGCCATGTGACCAAATCCAAGGAAGTGGCCTTGAAAAAAGTGTTGTTGCACTATTATAATAAGATCATGGAGGGGCATTCCTTGGCTTCCCTATATCAGTTCGTTGATAGGAACAAAGATACTTTGATCGAGGATACACGGGTTCAGGAATCGGATTTCAATGTCTATGGATTTTTGCACATCCTTTCCGAATATGTGGACGGGGGACTGTACAGTTTTCTGTTTCATATGGCAGAAGATCAGACCTATAAAATTGAGGACAAGCGTTTAATTGTCTTTGAGTTGGACGAGGTGCGCGACAATAGGGAAATCCTGTCCGTAATGCTCAAATTGATCAAGTCGGCCATCCAACGCACCATTTGGCGAAACCGTTCGGAAAGGGGCATTATTCTTTTCGATGAGTTTGCCAAGCAGCTCAAGTTTCCCAATGTCCTGGAGAGTGTGGAGTTCTATTACCAGGCCATCCGAAAACAGAACGGGGCCATTGGGATCATCCTGCAATCCATCAACCAGTTACCTGAAAATGCCACTTCGGCAAGTATCCTGGAGAATACCCAAGTAATTTATAGCCTGCGGAACGAGAAGGGCTATCATGAATTGGTTAGACGGTTGCACCTCTCCAACCATGATCTCAATCAATTAAAGTCCCTTAGAAACAATCTTACCGGGGTGCGCAAATACACCGAAATCTTTATCAAAATCGGGAAGGAAAGCAATGTCTTTCGCTTGGAGGTACCCCCAGAGGTCTATGCGGCCTATCTCACCGATGGGATGGAACATGGTCAGATCATGGAACTCTTTGCACAGTTCGGGGATATGGAACGGGCCATTACGGAATTTATAAATCAACAAAAGAAAATGATATGAAAATAGATTGGAAACAAACCTTATGGAACAATCCCCGATTGTGGATCTTGGCGCTGATCTTGGCCATTTCCTTGTCCGGCCGTGCTACGGCCCAGGGGATGCCGGTGTATGACAACACGAACTTTATCAGTATGACGAAGTCCTTGTTGGAATCGGCCAAACAGACCTCTGAACTGCTAAAGACCGTGGAGTTTTTAAAGGAACAGAAGGACAATATTGTCAAGGTCAATAACACCATCAAACAACTGAAGGCGCTTCGGGAATTGGCACGTAACAACGAGATTTTATTTCGAACGGTACAGAACGATCTTCGTGATATTCTGAACTCCCCCTATATCAAGGCGGGGGAAGTGGAACAGGTATCCAAAGCCTTTGAGCAGATCATGGATACGGCCATTGATGACCTGGATTTTGTATACCAGATCTTGTCTAGTGATTTTTTGAAGATGACCGATGCGGAGCGTACCGCCATTTTGATGGAAAAGAAAGTCCAGTCCCAGGAAATGGTGGCCGAGCTTGAGGTCAAGACCCGTCGCTATCGAGAGATCATCTCCTTTCGGAGGATGCAGGATATTATCAATAATCGGGAAACGGAATACTGATGGCGGGATACTTTTTGGGCATAGGATTGGAATATGTGGATGCGGTCTTTCAGACCATCAAGGACAGTGATTTCTCCCAATATACCATTGTGGGGATGAAGACCTTGGCCGTCCTGTTCTTTTTGATAAATATATTGAAGAAATACAATGAGGGCATCGCCACCATCGATGGCCATACCTGGGGATTGACCCCAACGGAACTGGCCAAGAATTTTTTGGTGGTGCTGCTGGTCATTTTCTCCACAGAGGTATTGGGAGTCTTCGATGGCATTTTGGTGGCCATTGAGGTCCAATACCGGGACACGGCTCCGGCACTCCTCCCATTGCAGCTGCAGGATGTAGATCTGGAACGGGATGTGGGTGCCTTGGAAGCCGCCAAAAAGGCCATGGCACTGTTGTATGAGGCCCTGGTGACCCCTTTGTACGGTTTGAAGGTCTTGGCCTTTATCATCGGGGTCATTCTTTGGTTGATGGACCTGTTCATCTATCCTTTGTTCCTTGCGGAGCGGTATTTCCTGTTGGGAATCCTACAGGCCTTTTTTCCCTTGGTCATCAGTTTGGCCGTCTTTGAGAAATTCAGGCCCTTGGCCTATCAGTTTTTTAAGTTGTATGCAGCTGTATATATGCTGGTGCCCGCCTTCTTTTTGGTCAATGTCTTCGTCAACAACCTTTATACGGAGATCAGTACCAACTTCTGGGGGAACCTCTTTGGTTTTGATTTTGGGAGTGAATTCTTTGCCCCGATCATTGAACTCGGGACCATTGGCTTTATTGTCTTGCTCAAATTTAAATTGTACCGAAGGGCGACCAGTTTTACCCTTCGATTGTTCACCGGTTAAATTGAAGTCTATGAAAACACCTTTTAAAAGTATTGTTCATGTGCTGCGGCTCAACCGTTTTGTGGTTCTTGCCGTGGTTATCGCCTCGGTTTTGGTCTGTATGGTTGCTATGGTCCTAGTGGGCAGGATATACCGTGAATCGTTGAACGGGGCCTTCGTGGTCAATGGGGAAGGGGAGGTCATACCGCTTTCCTGGGCCGAACAACGGGATCATCTGGAAGTGGAGGCCCTGGCCCATTTGGAACAGTTTCATAGGTGGTTTTATGGGGTGGATGCCGGCAGTTATGAGAAGAACATGGAAAGGGCCCTTTGGTTGGGCAATGCCTCCGTTGGTGCTGTCTTTCAACAGAAAAAGGCAGACGGTTTCTATAACCGGTTGTTGCAATATTCCCTTGTGCAAGAGGTCATCCGAATCGATACAGAGCTGGATTGGGATGGGTCTTCCTTTGCGTTTAGGACCCAATTGCATATACGGATCAATCGGGGAACCGTCACCGATACCTATGAACTGGTGACCTCGGGACATTTGATCCAGGTGGAACGGAATTTTCCCCATAATCCTCATGGATTGTTGATCACTGATTTTTTTGAAAACTCACTTCGTAAACTAGAAACTCATGAAAACACAGAAGAATAAAATAGTTTTTGTGCTGGTACTGGCATGTATGGTACTCTTTATCACCATATATAGCATCGTCACTTTTGGTAAGCCAAAAAAGGAAAGCCTTGATGTAGGGAGGATCCCCATGCCGGATCTGGAGGACACTTCGGTGGAGTTTGAAACCAAACTGGAAGCCGTGGAAGCCATCAAGGTGGAAAAACAATCCACGGCACCCCAAGTGTATCCCGACCACATGGTGGATGATAAAGGGTATTTCAATCCCGATTATATGGAATATGAAAAGCAGCGTATCATAGACAGCGTCTATGATATCAATGCCTTTACTGCAAAAAAAAATTCTGTATCGGATGCAGGTGTAATGCCCAAGTTGGGGACTGTAAAGAAGGTAAAGGTAGACGATGAAAAGTTGACAATGGGTTCCCCAAGGACGGAAACGGAGCTAGGATTGGTACATCAACTGTTCTTTGCCTCCAATCCAAAAAGGAACCGTTCCGATGGAAATTTACCAACTACTGCTGTGGCCAAGGTGTATGTGGATGGGGACCAGACCCTTCGGGATGGACAACGATTGGACTTGCGACTCGCCCATGACTATGTTGTGGATGGGAAAAGGATGCCAGGAGGTACCCGCCTCTATGGCTTTGTAAAGATAAGGCCCAACCGGGTGATGGTGGAACTTACCCGATTGGGGACAACCCTTATGGATATGCAAGCCTATGATGCCCAGGATGGGCAGGAAGGGATTTATGTGAAGAACCATCTGCGGGGTGAAGTGGTGGATCGGTCTTTGGATGAGGGCCTTGGAGAGATCAATGTGCCGGGTGTGCCCCAGTTCAATGGGATCAAACGCATATTTCAGCGTGATCAACGTACCGTTAAAGTTCAGATTTCCGACCATTATCAATTTTTCTTAATACCTAGATCATGAGAACACTAAACGTCATCATTGCAGTAATGCTAATGGCCTATGGGCACACCGTATCGGGCCAAAAGGTTTTGGACACCATCCAAGCCAATTCACAAATGAACGTGGCCCTCTTTTTTCCCAGTCCCATCAAACAGGCTATAACGGGAAACACTAAAGCGATCTTTACCTATAACCGGGAAGAAGCTCAATATTTTGGGCTATTGCAGGCCACAGCCAACACCATTACCAACCTTTTGGTGGTCACCATGGACGGACAAGCATATGAATTTAAGGTGGCCTATAGGGAAAACGTTGCCCAAACCCATTTTTTTGTGGACAAGGCGCACAGCATTGGTCCAGTACAGCCATTACCTGGTAAAAAAGGGGATTCCTTGGCTTCCCACACAGCTCGATTTGCTTTTTTAAGTGGATTGCTATCAAGTGATGGAAATGGTGCCTTGGCATCGGTGCGAAGAAAGGGAATCCGATTGCGGTTGAAAAGGTTGGTCTACCGAAACGCTCAAGTATTTATGGTCGTAGAGGTGCACAACCGATCAGGCATTGATTTTGAAGTAGGCACCCTTGAGGCCCTAAGGATAAATGGCAGCTTGAAACGGAGATCCTCGTATCAAGAAACCAGGTTGGAACCCCACTATATCTTTGAACGACCCAAAATTATTAAAACCGGGACTTCCCAACGATTTGTACTTGTGCTACCCAAATTTGTCCTATCCCATAAGGAGCATCTAAGACTGATTCTCTTGGAAAGCCGTGGAGGCAGAAGGTTGGAGCTCAACTATTGACCTATCGATAAAGAGAAGTGGAATCCCTTATAGGGTATATAATTTAACATGAAAACAAAATTTTGCCATAACAAAGGTTATAGTGTTGGCCAAGAAAGGAAATGAAATAGGAATGGTACACCTCAGGAAAAATGGAACTGGCTTCCAGCTGTATTAAAAGCATTGGCACATCAGCATATCATTGTCATCCAACCGTCCGATTCAAGTCATGGATAGTTTGTTAGTGAAGGAATGAAAGGGACATCAGTCGCAACAACCTGATCCATTGCTGGAAGTGTAGATGGCGACTTTAGAATTCCTAAAGATTTGAGATCTATTTTTATACCATAAATTTATGGTATGAAGATCCTTATTGCAGAAGACGAGACCGAACTCCAGAAATCCATTGCCACCTATTTGGAAAGGGATGGCAATGTCTGTGAAATGGCTTCAGACTACCACGAGGCCCTCTATAAGATTGACCTCTATGAATATGATCTGTTGGTCCTGGACATCAACCTGATCACCGGTAGTGGATTGGATATCCTAAAACTGTTGAAGCGCAACCGTTCGGAGACCCCGACCATCATCATCTCCGCCAACAATTCCTTGGACGATAAACTGGAAGGATTGGATCTGGGTGCCGATGACTATTTGACCAAACCCTTTCATTTGGCCGAACTCAATTCGAGGATAAAGGCGGTTTTGAGAAGGGGCAAGTTTGGGGGCAATGACCGTTTGGAGTTCCACGAGATTTCCATTGATACGCGCTCTAGGACCGCTTATGTCAATGAGCAAGCCCTTTCCTTGACCCGTAAGGAATTCGATCTCTTGCTTTTTTTTGTCACCAATAAGGGACGGGTGCTTTCCAAAGAGATCATCGCCGAACATTTATGGGGGGATCATAGCGATCTTGCGGATAATTTTGATTTTATTTATGTCCATATCAACAACCTGCGCAAAAAATTGACCGAAGCAGGGGCCAAGTATATCAAAACGGCCTACGGAAGTGGGTATAAGTTCGTGGAAGAGTGATCTATGGGGGATACCTTGAAAAAAATACGATTGATCAGAAAGACCTCCAAAACTTTTTTGGGGATCAGTGCCCTGTTGATGTTGGTCAGTACGGTGGCCCTTTATTTCTATCTGAGGAACCTGCTCCAGTCTGAAGTGGAGGAAGAGCTCCGTTCGACAGAGGCACGGATCGAAAGTTCCCTGATCGAAAATCCGGAGCCTTTTCAATTGTCCCCGGTGGTCGAGATCCAAAAGGTATCCCGGTTGGGCAATGAGGTGCTAAAGGATACCATCATCTATGATCCCTCACAAGATGAAATGGAAGAGTTCAGGGAACTGTCCACCTTCTCCGCCATCAATGGTGAAAATTATAGGATCACGGTCCGCGCACTTGTGGTGGAATCGGAGAATATCCTGATCGCCGTGGTCATTTCCTATTTGGTGATCATCCTTTTGGTATTCCTGTTCCTGTTTTATGTGAATCGTTCGAGGAACCAAAAACTGTGGACCCCTTTTTTCCACAACCTGGAGCAAATGAAACGGTTTTCGCTCAGCTCCGATGCTCCCATCGCCCTGATGGACAGTGGAATCCTGGAGTTCTCCGAATTGAATTCAGAGATCAAGATCTTGACCAATAAGGTCCGTTCGGATTATCGGAACCTGAAACAATATACGGAGGATGTATCCCATGAGATGCAGACCCCCTTGGCCATTATACAGGCAAAGATCGAGAACGTGATCAATATGGAGGAACCATTGGACGACCAGCAGTTCGAACAACTCACTTCCATCCAAAGGGATATACAGCGACTCTCCCAAATGACCAAGCGCTTGACCTTGTTGACCAAGATCGAGAACAACCAGTTCGCCAATATCGAGCAACTGGAAACCCAGATCCAAGGGGTGGTCATCAGTAGTATAATTGAAAGGGAGCAGGTAGTGAATATCCGGTTGGTATTTCCCGGCACCAACACCAATTCGGTTTCCGATATCCAACAAATGACCCTGCAATTGCCCAGTGGGGATATTGTACCCTTACAAAAAGTGGCGAAAATTGAAATAGGGAAGGGAGTGGCAGAGATCAATCGGGAAAACCAAAAATCCATAGGGGTCGTTACGGCTCGCTTGAACAACAGGGACCTTGGGTCTACCTTGACCGATATCCGAAACAATCTGTCCACGAAGATCAGCCTTCCCCCGGGGTATCATATTGAATATGGAGGGGAATACCAGCAACAACAACAGGCTTTTAAGGAATTGATGCTCATTTTGATTGCCGCGGTACTGTTGGTCTTTACCGTCATATTGTTTCTGTTCAGAAAGATCAAGATTGCTCTTGCCATCATATTCATTGCCATTTTAGGGGTTGCAGGTTGTCTGTTGAGTCTATTATTGACAGGAACACCTTTGAATGTAGGAAGTTACACAGGTATCATTATGATAGTTGGGATTATCGGGGAGAATGCCATTTTTACCTATCAACAGTACCAAGAATGTGATGTTTCGTTATCACACCCACAAAAGATCGAATATTCCATAGCGCAACGATTGCGGCCCAAATTAATGACAGCCACTGCCGCAATCATGGCCTTGATCCCCTTGGCCCTGGGTATCGGAGCAGGGGCCCAGTTGCACCAGCCCTTGGCGATTGCCGTCATCGGAGGGTTGGTCTTCGCATTGCCATTGTTATTGGTGGTACTTCCAATTATACTTAAATTGTTGAAGGAGTAAAAACAATTTAAAAGATGCCATTGATTGGAATTGCTTTGTCAGGAGGAGGTGCAAGGGGAGCTGCCCATATAGGGGTCCTTCAGGCCCTTAACGACCACGGGATATTTCCGGAAGATGTTTCCGGATCCAGTGCGGGAAGTATCATCGCGGCATTGTACTGGTTTGGATATACCCCGTTGGAGATTCTAGACCTGTCGCACAAAAAGGAGTTTTTGAAGATCTTTAAATTGGGAATCTTCAATAAGAGATTCACTTTACTGAAGTAACACAAATATGATTTATGTTTTTGTATTAATAGTTATTCTTCTATTTTTTGTTTATAACTATAGAAAGTCGCAACGGCGTAAACCTCGGCCTTTTCCTGGTCACTGGCATGAGCTGGCAATGGCTTATGTGGTTTACTACCGAAATCTTCCTGGAAACAAGCAAATGCTATTTCAACGCAGAATGATGGAATTTCTAAGTGAAGTCTACATTGAAGGTGTGCGATTGGAATTACAAGATCTTGATAAGGTTTTGATTGCGGCAAGTGCAATTATACCTGTTTTTGGATTTGAAGAGTGGCATTATACCAATTTAAGTGGAATCTTGTTATATCCCGATTACTTCAATGCGGACATGCAATTCAATGGTAAGGCAAAAACACGGAATATTGGTGGAATTGTTGGTAACGGACGTTTTGAAAAACAGATGATATTATCAAAAAAGGCATTATACCATGGTTTTGTGAACCAAAGTGATAAAAGCAATACCGGCATACACGAATTTGTACACCTTTTAGATAAGCTTGATGATTTTGCAGATGGTATTCCGGAAAGATTATTAGAGCATCAATATACCATACCTTGGATAAATTTGATCCATAAGGAAATGGAAGCGATAAACAGTGACCATTCTGATATTCGAAAATATGGTGGAACAAACGCTGTTGAATTTTTTGCAGTTGCTTCAGAGTATTTTTTTGAACGTCCAGATTTACTCAAAAAAAAACATCCAGAACTTTATAACATGTTGGTTGTGTGCTTTATGCAGAATCCTGAGGCCTGAATTCATAATTGAATTATATCATTTGCAATTGATCAATTTTAAAAGCTGATTCGTAGATGCCCCAATCTTTTTATGCTTACCTCCCAAACCAGGATCGTTTAATAGTATAATAACCTTAATTTTAAGCAGCAAGGGCAAATGTGATTAACAGTTAAGAGTGATTTCTCTAAATTTTGCGTGAATTTGGGTTCTGTTTGTGGTTATGAATCCTTTCAGGAGATAATAGGTCAGATTTGGTGTCGGGATCCAATATAATGTTCCGATCAATTGCTTTAGGGTCATTAAAATGTCCCAGAATGGTTTTGCCACAATACGCCGTGAGCTTAATTTTCTTCAATTATTAGATTAGAGATTACTTAGACCTTAAAAATCGTATTCCAATTTTAAACGAATTTTGGCCTTGTTTAATTTTTTTTAACCACGTTAAAATCTTTTCGTTTCTCATTTCGGAATCCTATGATTCAAAAAGATGGTCTCTTTTTGAAATCTATCTTTTATTTTTTTCTTCTTTTACCCGACATTTCTAGTATTTTGATTTGAAAGACGACTGGAATGCCATTAGCAGATGATTTACTGGAAAATTCATTGATGAACCCTACCTCTCTGTTTTCTTTTCTACGGATAATGTCCTTCACGCCTTCGGTGAATAGATGTAATTTTTGTTTGGCACTACTGCCTCGAATTTCTTCGAATGTACCTTGTAACATGACCGATTCCCAATTGGATATGGATTGCACTTGTTCGACTTGAACGGCAACCGATTTGTTGGCTCGCATCGCATCGATTTTATGGCCTTCCGAGGTATAGCTAATGATCGTATTGTCCGTAGGGTCAAAATAATAGGTAAAGGGAATCACATGGGGCTTCCCTTGCCATAGATAGGCCAAGTGGCCGAGGTAATTGTTCCTGAGTATGCGTTCGATCGCGTTTGGTGTTAAATCTGTCATTATTAATGTATTTCAATATTACTAATCGTTTTATATGTATGGTGCCTAGCGCAGTTACAGTTTGCATTCCGCCACTGATTGTATATTTCCTTATTTTAGGTTCTTGTGCCGTATGGTTTGCTGCTCGGGTCGTAAAGACAGATAAACGAGCCCAACCATTTAACCACTTGCCAACATATTATAACCTATAATTTTTCAAAAACCTTAAATGCGGAAGAAAGGTCAGAAAAAGCATAATCGTTCGTACCATTTGGTAAAAAATCCAATTACCCAACTTATTGAATATACCGGCTCTTTGTCTTAGACTCCCCTTTGTAATTTCGCTACACTCGCTTATAACTATTTCAAAGTCAGCCCGAAGGTTTTCGGCAAATTCTACTGAGTGAACCTCTACGTTCATTTCAATGCTGCCATAGCAACTAAGACTGTTCAAGTTAAATGAACCTACGGTAGACCATTTGTTATCAACCACCGCAGCTTTACCGTGTACTACGGATTTGTTCCACTCATAGATTCTCATATGGTCGTCTAGAAAAGAGGAGTACAAATGTTCGGTTGCCCTACGCACCAAAGGCACATCGCTAATACCCGCTAAGATCACCGTTGTTTTTATTCCTCTTTTACACGCCTTTTTCAAAGCCTTTGCCAATCTGTTTCCAGGTAAAAAATACGAGCCCACGATTACAATTTCCTTTTCGGCATGAATGAAGGCGTTCGTGTAGGTATCACAGACTTCCGTTTTTTGCTGTAGCCAGTCGTTTTGTAAAATACCCACGAGTGCACTACCGGCCGAATGTAAAACTGGTGGTATTTTTTTTGAACTCCCTTTTTTGAAAAAATAATCGCTACACAATATTTGTAGATTCTTGGCTGCTGGGCAGTTTAACTGAACGGCATAGTCCAACCAAGGTTCCGAACCTGTGGTTCCGTGGTACTTATCGGCAATATTGATTCCGCCTATCAATGCCATTTTTTCATCGGCGACCACAATTTTATGGTGCATCCGCCTGCCGATATAAAAATTGTTCAGAGAGAATAAAGGTGAAAAAAAACGAAGTAAAATACCATGCTGCACCAAATCCTGGGCAAAACTATTGGGTAATGCAGCGCTACCATAGGCGTCCAATAAGACATATACCTTTACCTTTCGTTGAGCGGCTTTCTTCAAACAGGAGGCTATACGGTTTCCCGTATCATCGTTTTCAAAAATATAGGTCTGTATATGGATTTCTTTTTCTGCCTTATCGATTAACTTTTCCAGCCTTAAAAAATAGTCTTCTCCCGAACGAACCAATTCAACATATTTCGAATTGTCAGCAGCATTTTGAAGTGCTGTTTTACTACATTTTCTATGATCCATCCCTAAAGTTTTTTATGCTTAAGGGCCCGTCAATCCCTTTATTTGGTCGCTTCAAAAAGTAAACCAGTCCCATAGCACCAAAAATGGTTGCACCGGCAATAATAAAAGGGTAATAAAACCCACCAGCTATCAGCCAAGTCCCCAGTACCGGGCCCAAAATCTGTCCGATACTGTTCGTGGAACTTTGAATGGATATATTCCTTCCCGTATTATCCCGGGAAATCAAAGAAATTGCCGAAAGCAGGTTTGGTGTCACCATGGCTCCCCCAGCTGCGAAAATTATTATGGTACCGTAAATGTATAGTTCACCGCTCACAAAGGGGAAGACAATTAACGAAACACCGGATATTAATAACCCTAATGTTATTTGCTGTTTTGAGGTCAGCATTTTTTCGCCATAGGTCGCGAACACAGGCTGCAAAACGGCCATTACCGAACCACAGAGCATAAAACCGATACCCACCTGATTGGTTGTAAATGCCAACTCATCCTTCCCATAAATTGAAAACACGGTCTCAAACAGGGTAACCACAAACTGTATCGCAAAGGATAGGAGCAACAAAATGATAAAATAGTTACTCAGGGAAAAACTGAATTTGACCGCCTCAGAAACAATACGTTTTTTTATTTCGGTATTCTTCAGCCATTTTATGATTATCAGCAATACCACAAAGCCCAAAAGAGCAGCCAAAATAAAGGGAACCGAAAAACCGTCTAAGTGGAACACCCCAAAAGAGTATGTATAATGTAGGTTCGTTTGCGACAGAAATCCCCCCAGAACAGGGCCAAATATCACCCCGGAACTGATAGCGACCCCAGACCAGGCCATTATTTTGGTCCTTCGCTTTTCAGAGGTAATATCACTTAAATAGGCATTACTGACCGGAGTGACCGCTGACGTAAAGATGCCCCCTATGATACGGGCTATATATAGCATCGACAGAGAAGTGGAAAGACCGGTTAGCAAGTTCATCACGACAAAACCTACAAGCCCCAATAGTATTATAGGTTTACGGCCGTGTTTATCGGAAAGCTTGCCCCAGACGATAACGAACAAGAGTTGGAACAACGGATAAATACTGGTCAACATTCCGATATGGAAGTTGATAAGGTCCGTATCCAGATTGTCTTTTAAAGCCAGTTTTTCGGTATAATATGGGAGGGTAGGCAATAAAATGCCGTAGCCCAACATCACTACGAACAAACTCAATAAAACTAGAAATATTCTACCGAGTTTTTCTTTCCTGTTCATCAGTTGCTTCCGATTTTTCTTTTTAACAATTGAGCGTTTATGGCAACAATGATGGTACTCAAGCTCATAAATACGGCACCTACTGCTGGCCCCAACACAAATCCAGAAGAATATAAAACCCCAGCCGCCAACGGTATGGCCACAACGTTGTAGCCTGTTGCCCACACCAAATTCTGGATCATTTTGTTATAGGTGGCTTTACCGAACAATATCAGATTGGCGATATCTTTTGGGTTACTGTTTACCAAAATGATATCGGCGGTTTCCGCGGCAACATCGGTACCGGAACCAACAGCAATTCCTACATCAGCTTTTGCCAATGCAGGTGCGTCATTGACCCCATCTCCCGTCATGGCCACAAACTCTCCTTTGCTTTCCAGTTCTTTTACGATTTCCACTTTTTGATGGGGTAGCACCTCGGCATAATACCCATCCAAACCAAGTTTGTCACTCACAGCCTTTGCTGTTTTTTCATTATCGCCCGTAGCCATTAAGACTTTGATGTTATTCTTTTTGAATACTTTGATGGCATCGGCAGATTCTGGCCGTATTTCATCGGCCAGCGCAATATATCCTGCTAATTTTCCATCTATCAGAACAAAAACTACGGTCTCTGCGGCATCACTAAAGGCATCTTCGGTAATTTGGATTTTTTCATCCCGAAGATATCCCGGACTTACTACCTTGACCTTCTTACCCTCTACGATTGCCTCTACACCCTTGCCCGTTATGGCGTTGAAGTTTTTGGTCTTTGGAATCTCGATGTCCTTTTCTTTGACCTTTTTGATGATCCCCACGGCGATGGGGTGTTCGGAGCTTAGTTCTAGAGCACTGGATAACCTCAGAATTTCATCTCTGGTGTACAATTCGTTCACTGATTCAATTCGGGTCACCCCAAAATCACCTTTGGTCAATGTTCCCGTTTTATCAAACAATAAAGCCGATATTTTTCGGGATTCTTCAAAGGCCGTTCTGTTTCGGATCAATAAACCATTTTGGGCAGATACCGCTGTAGATATAGCGACAACCAACGGAATGGCAAGACCGAGCGCGTGTGGACAGGCAATGACCATGACCGTTACCATTCTTTCCAATGCAAAAACAAATGGGAAACCTAAAATCAGCCAAACCGCGAGTGTCCCAAAGCCAATGGCCAATGCAATATAGGTCAGCCATTTGGCCGCCCGATCTGAAAGGTTCTGCATCTTCGATTTCGTGCGCTGTGCCTCATCGACCATCTTGATCACCTTGTTCAGGTAACTGTCCTTTCCAGTATGCTCTACCTTTACCCTTAAGGTACTATTGCCATTTATGGAACCTCCGATGACCTTATCCTGTACTTCTTTTTTTACCGGTTTTGACTCGCCTGTCAGCATCGACTCGTTCAGGTAGCTAGATCCTTCGGTGATGATGCCATCCGCAGGTACTTTCTCGCCGGGTTTAACCAATATGATGTCATCTTTTAATAAATCCTCTAGTTTTACATCTTGAATTTTATCACCCACAACTTTATGGGCCTCAGCGGGCAGCATACTGACCAAAAGTTGGAGTGCCTTGGATGCGCCCAGCACCGATTTCATTTCCAACCAATGTCCCAACAGCATGATGACAATCAAGGTGCTCAGTTCCCAGAAAAAGTCCTCCCCAGGGAGTCCGAAAACTGTAGCGGCACTATAGAAATAGGCCACACTTATAGCCATTGAGATTAGGGCCATCATGCCCGGACCCTTGGATTTTATTTCATTATAAAATCCCTTTAAAAATGGCCAGCCGCCCCAGAAATAGACAAATGTTGATAGTGCAAATAGGATATACGGATTTCCGGGGAGCAATAGGTCATACCCAAAAAACTCCTGTATCATTGGCGATAAGAACAATATTGGGATGGTAACGATTAAAGATATCCAAAACCGTTTTCTAAAATCCTTGACCATCATTTTATGGTGGTCGTGCCCCATTTGTCCGTGAGCGGGGTTATGGCCCGAATGGTCTCCACTTCCGTGATCCATTTTAGAATGGTCTTCTCTTTGGTGTTGCTTTTTGGAGGAGTCCATCTTAGCATGGTCATGGTTACTGTGATCCATTTTTGAGTGATCCATCTTAGAATGGTCCATTTTTTTGTCCTTGTGCTCTTTGTGATTGTCCATAGTGTTCTATTTTTAGGTATTTGGATATGTTAAATTATGTTTTTTAAGGTGTTCCAATACTATTTTGGCAACGCAATAGTTGCGGTACCAACGTTTGTCGGCTGCAATAATGTGCCATTGAGGGTCGTTGCAGTTGTTCATTAACATATTATAAGCCTCTCTGTAAACTTCCCATTGGCTGGCCGCTTTTTCGTCTTCGGCACTATATTTCCAGCGTTTATAAGGTTTGGTCTGTCTTTCTTTGATACGTTCTTTCTGTTCTTCTTTGGAGATATGAAGAAAAAATTTGAGTACATGAATGTTATTTTGCCTAAGATGCTGTTCCATATATTTTAATAGCTTGCAACGGTGTTCAAGTATTTCTTCTTCGAGGGAATTGGTAACCTTGGGTACCAGGATATCTTCATAATACGAGCGGTTAAAAACTTGTATCATGCCCTTTTGGGGAAAGTGCGGATAGACCCTCCACAGAAAGTCGTGCCTGAGCTCCTCTTCGGTCGGCTTTTTGAATGATTTTACATGAACACCCTGTGGATTCATGCCCTTAAGCGCATTACGAATCGTACCGTCTTTTCCAGAAGTATCCATTCCCTGCAAAATAATCAACAAGCCAAAGCGCCCATCGGCATAAAATTTGTTCTGAAGCTCAAAAAGTTCTTCCCGTATCCCTAACAATCTTTTTTTGGATTGTTTTTTTGAGCTACCTGCGGGAGGAAGGGTTGAAATTGTATTTAAGTCTATCATAGGTTACAGTTTTATCGTAATTTTCTTCGCATTGCTTCCGAGATATTTTCAGCATAGACCCCATAGGCATCTACCAAAAGCCCCTTTATACCATCTTTTGATGAAATGGCATAAAGAACACTGTTATCGTCTGTACTGCTCATACCTTCAAAACGATGGGTTTCATCCACATCAAAATCTTCGGGCTGAATTTCCATTTTCAGTGAGGCACATTGCAAGCATTCTGGTTTCAAGTTGAAATCATAGGTATATCCCCTGATCTGTAAATCATTAATTGCTTCTGATAGGGTGTCATAGTTTCTCATAATTTATGGTTTGTATGTCATCGTAAAATAGCTGCCGTCTTTCTCGGTAAATTTCTGGAATGATAACAAGTTCTCATTTGTAAGTTTTTCACTTGCAACATAGTCCAATTGTTTAATTCGTATACCAATGGCGTAGGCTTTAATATTGATTTTGGATTTGATTGTTTTCCCATTACCATTGGATTCCAACACCCGGTCATAAATTTTTATTTTGCTGTTAGAACCAAAGAAATTCAACAATCCGGAGTCGAAACTCATTTCGAGTTCGACACTATCCAAGTTCGACAGATCATAGAGTTCCTTGAAATTTTCAGAGGTCGTACTGATTTCGGTTTCCTTGGATTTTGGGTTCGAAAACGGAAAGGCCATTACCATTATACTGGCTTCATCGGGCTTGCAGCGATACGTCATGGTGTATTTGTCAGTAGATTTTTTGTCCTTGTCAAACAGTTCGGCAACCACTTCAACCTCATAATATCCATCGACTTCTTTTAGCTTTCCCGCCTTAAAGGTCTGCTTGTTCAGAAAGTCTCCATTTTTATTAAAACTTTCCCGTTCCACCCATCTATCGGACAATTGTCCGATCAACATTTTATTCTGTGCATATGCAGAAACGACCATAAAAATGAATACTGTAAAGTGCAATCCTATTTTCATTGATGGTGCATCAGTTCGTTTACTTCCTTGGCTATGGTATCGCTTAAATCAATTTTATTTGACTGATGTGGAATTGTATTGCAGGTAATGATATCCTTGACATGGGCATCCCAGAGATCTTGATAGGCATTCCCTGAAAATACGGCATGAATGCCAATGCATATTGCAGGTTTCATTCCCGTACTCTTCAAATGCTCCGTAGTATCTATCATGGTACGGGCCGTAGAGATGATATCGTCCACCAAAACAGGGGTCGCGTCCTTAAATTTGTCAACTTCAGGCACGGAGACTTCAACATCACGGTCACCATGGCGAGTCTTTTGTAAGACCGTGAAAGGTGCTCCCGCTTTTTTTGCCACATCTGCAACCCACTGCTCGCTTTCCGAATCGGGCCCGATCAGTACCGGATTATGGATATTTTCCTTGATGTATTTTGAGATTTCGTCAGCGGCATGGATGACTCTGTTCGGAATTCTATATACTTCGCCCAACGAATGTATCCGATGCAAATGGGGATCAATGGTGGTGATGCTATCTGCGAAACCCGAAATCAATTTCCCAAAAAAACCAGAAGTTACACCTTCACCTTCATTAAAAATCTTGTCTTGCCGCATATAGGCAAGATAGGGTGCTACCAAACAGGTACACATCGCACCAAGTGATTTTGCTGTTTGGCTTAAAAAATAGAGCGGTAATAGTTTTTCATCTGGTTCGTGTAAGGTACAGACCAAAACTACACATTTATCTTTTACATCGGAAAGTATGCGTGTATAGGATTCACCGTCCGGAAATTTTCTTATGTTGCATTCCCCGATTTCCGCTTTCATTTTTTTAGCCAACAACTCGGTGAGTTCCTGATTTCCGGGAAGACTGAATAATATAGTTTTCATTTTGTTTTTTATTTAATGGTTATGATATCGTTATGGCGATTTTTGTATTCTAAAGCATAGTTTAGCTCACCTTGTGATTCTGCAAAAAGCGTGTATAGTAAGCCGTCTTTTTCAACTTTATCATTTAAATGGACATTCAATGAAATTCCCGCAGATTTAGATTGGGGTGCACCTGAAAGTTTTGCGAGCTTCGCTATCTTTCTATTGTCAATACGCTTCAAAATCCCCGAAGTCTCCGCTCTGATTTCTGTTTTAAAAGGTGCCAAAACAGGTTGTGTAAAACGCCCCTGGGCTTTACAAATGGCAAGAAATTTTTCGTAGGCCTTACCAGATATAAGTACCTCTTTGGCGGTTTCCATTCCTTTTTCTTTTTCGACCTTTCCTGAAAGTTCTAACAGTTCTCCAGCCAACAGCACAACACGTTCCTTTAAGTCTTTGGGTGCATCTTCTTCATTTTTTAGCACATTCAATATGTCGATAGCTTCCAATGTTGGGCCGATGCCATAGCCTACAGGTTGAGAGCCATCTGTTATGATTGCTTTTACCTTCAGGCCGACAGCCTTACCGACATTTTCCAAATGATTTTTCAGCTTTTCAGCCATTTCCATACTACGAACTTTGGCAGTTTCACCTACAGGGATATCGATAACAACGTGAGTAGAACCAGCTGCAGCTTTTTTTGATAGTACGGAAGCTATTAGCTGCCCTTCACTGTCAATATCCAATGCTTTTTCAATTTTAATGAGCACATCATCTGCGGGACTTAGTTGGGCAGTACCGCCCCAAACAAAACAACCACCTTCTTGATTTACTACGTTCTCTATCTCGTCAGCAGAAAGCGCAACGTTGGTGAGAACTTCCATTGTGTCCGCCGTACCTGCTGGTGATGTAATGGCTCGGGACGATGTTTTGGGCATTGTAAGCCCGTAAGCGGCAACTATAGCCACTACCAAGGGGGTGGTTCGGTTTCCAGGCAATCCACCAATACAATGTTTATCCACAACTATTTCTTTGTTCCAGTTTAGTTGCTTTCCTGAAGCAATCATCGCTTTTGTTAGGTCGGATATTTCATCAATATCCATTCGGTCTCCTGCACAGGCTGTGATAAATGCTGAAAGATGGATATTTGAATAATCTCCCTCCACGATGTCTTTTATGATCTGATTATAGGCATCGTAATTGAGCTTTTGATTATAAATTTTTGCCCTTACGTGACTCAACGATTCAATAGGTTCCAAATGGGAAACATACAGCATATCATTTGGGGAAACATTCAGTTTTTTTGCAGCAGCGTCTGATAGACCTATCTCATTGGGCAACAGAATATCTGAATTTATGACATTGAGGCTTGCCACTATTGAACGGGTTACTTTAGCAACCCTTATCCTTGTGAGTGCCTCAAACCCTTCCGAAATACACACGAGGCAATCATCACGCATATATACCACATTTTCGTTTTGGGTATAGATACCAAGATGTTTATATTTTAAAATATTTGAATGTTGTTCCATGGCCTATACTATTTCTTCAATGCTGTATAATTGCGGTATTTCTGCTTTCCAGCTATAAGTTCTCTCAATGTCGTTTTTCAATGCCTTTGCACCTTCATTTTCACCGTGTACAATAAAAATCCGTTCAGGCGTGTTCTGTATCTTACTCATCCAACCCAAAAGTTCTTTATGGTCTGCATGCGCTGAAAGCCCTTCAATTTCAACAACTTCCATGTTAAAAGGAACCCATTTTCCATAAACTTTGAGTTCCTTGTCACCTTCCAGTAACTTCCTGCCACGTGTACCTTCGGCCTGATAACCTACAAATAGAAGGGTATTATTGGAGTTTTGAGCTTGGGTTTCAAGATAGTTAAGCATTCTTCCTCCAGTAAGCATTCCGCTTCCGGCAATGACAATTTTTGGTTTATTATCAGTCCGCAATTCCATAGTTTCACGATAACTGCTTACAACGGTAAAGTGCGAGCACATTTCATCACATTCATTGTCTTCTAATCTGTGCCAATCCCTTGTGCGGTGGAATAGTTCTAGTACATTAGTCCCCATAGGGCTGTCCATTATCATTTGCACTTTTGGTATTTTATTTTCCTTGAGCAATCTCCAAAAAATAAGCATCATAAGTTGGGCACGTTCTACCGAAAAGCTTGGGACAAATAGACTGCCACCTCTATCAAGGGTGTCATTGACCAGTTTTTCAATCTGTGGAATGGCTTCTTCTTCCTCTGGATGAAATCTTCCGCCATAAGTGGATTCAATAAACAGTACATCGGCCTTTTTCGGGTTTAATGGTGGGTATAACAGTAAATCATGGGTTCTACCTATATCTCCTGAAAAGACATAGCGTTTTCCATGTACATCCAAATCGATATAAGTTGCTCCCAAAATATGTCCATTGTATTGGAAACGGGCTTTTACGCCATCAAACAATGGAATCCATTGTGATTGCGGAACGCCCTTAAAATGTGGAACGGTTTTTTCAACATCCTTTAAGTCGTATAGTGGCTCTGCTGGGCTGTGCTTGGAATAACCTTCTTTATTGGCACGTTCGGCTTCCTGTTCCTGTATTTTAGCACTATCGTTCAGAATGATTTTGGCAATATCCAAGGTTGGATTTGTACCGTAAATAAAACCATTAAATCCTTGTTTGACCAATCTTGGTAGATAGCCTGTGTGGTCCATATGGCCGTGTGTGAGCAAAACCACATCAATCTCTGAAACGTTCACAGGGAGATATTCCCAGTTTTTGAGACGTAACTCTTTTAAGCCTTGAAACAATCCACAGTCAATCAGTATTTTTTTGTTTCCAGTATCCACTAAATATTTGGAACCGGTTACTGTACCAACCGCTCCCAAAAAATGGATGTTTATTTTATTATTTTTCATTTTTATAATATTTTTTTAGTGGCCACCACAGCAAGAAGGTGTGTTACTTTTGTCTTGAGTCGATTTGTACAACTCTACTATTTCATTATAAAGATTTCGCGAATCCTCTTTGATAAAAAGGGCTAACTTTTTAATGGATGAAGGTTCAAAGTTTACCATTTCCAATAGTATTTCCAAGGCTTCTTCAAGCAGTTTTGGGTCATCTTCCAATGCTTCGTAAAATGGTTCTAAATCAATACTCTTTTGTTTCTTTAATTCTTCTGTTTTCATGATAGTTATTTTTAAGATTTTATTTTTTTAATGGTTTTTGCACAGTGCTTCGGAATCCTCCAAAATCTTTTTGTGCCTTGTTTTATCTATTCCGATTTCATTTAGCAAAGTAGGTGTTTCGTGAAGCTCTTTGCAGAGCACAATGCCTTTATCCAATAATTTGGATTTCTCGGCCTTCGTCAAGGTTGTTAAAGAGGTTAAGGGATGTAGGCCGGATTTGTCTATGCGTTCTTTCAGACCGTTTCCTTCCGGATAATCCCAACTTGTAAGCATCAGCCCAACACAGGTGCCATATTGTATAGCATCAGTTGTAAAACGGGTGTTGGTGTACACTCCACCCTGATGAAACTTTGTTTTGTGGCCTTGCTGTTTTTCCCATTGTTTTTCGACATCCAAAAATCTTGAATGTATATATAGTGGAATCTTGACATTGCAAAACCTGCCTTGGTCGCTATGGTATTTGCATTCAATCATATAATGTTTCTTATCCTTTTGGGCAATGACATCTACTTCATGGGTCACACAGCTTCCCTGTATGATGCTACTGACTTGTGTCTGAAATCCTTCGTGTTCCAGCAATTTGCCGACAAACTTTTCAAAGGGGTAGCCTGAAGGCCCCAGTTCCATCAGCGCTTTTTTGAGTTTGTATTTTGATGCGCTTACCCGAGATTTCCTTTTCAACATCTTAAAGGCCATTTGATATATCTTCTTGGTGGTCATTCCGTCGAAAACGATGTCCTCAATATTTTTGACAATCTCATTAATTGTTATTTCATTCGCACCGGCCCGTTCCAATGACCGCCTTACTTTTTCCATTTGAAAAGGTGCCTTCTCGCCGCTTGCTTTTATAATTGTTATCTTATCCATTAATGTGTATTTTTTTAATATTGGCCAAAGCAAAGACGACCAAGAAAAAGCTTAGGAATATTTCGAGCATGACAACAAATCTGGCTACGTCTGAAGTAGGAACAATATCGCCGTAGCCCACCGTTGAAAATGTGATCACACTGAAATAAAAAAAGTGATACAAATTGTAGAGATACGAGTTCGAATAATCAGGAACGCCTTCAAATGTGGTATGGTTAAATTGGAAAAGACAAGCATAGTCGGTCGCATAGGAGAAAATGCTAATGATGATAATCAATCCAAAAACCCAAAGCAATCTCTCCAATGAATGACAGATCTTGATCAATTTTGACAAGCGTTTCAGGGTAGTTGCCGTTATCACAATGGTCTTTCCAAGTGCTGCCGCAACGATAATTATGTGGAATGGAAAAGAGGGGTGGTCTATCATCGACATCAAAACGACATACAGGATGCCTATTCCCAAAATGGTAACCAGGGGCAATACCGTTCTGTCCAACAATAATTTGTAGAAGGCTATTTCTCGTATTTGACCTAAGCTATCGGACATAGTGTTATACTTTTCAAATTTTGATAGTCATTACCGGCAGTGATGAATGGTTTGCAACCCCTTCAGCTATACTTTTTGAGAACAAACTCAAAAAACCTGTATTGCCATGTGTGCGCATGGCGATCAGGTCAGCTTTGTTTTGCTTCAAATAAGTGTTGATGCCCGTCTCCACCGTCATTTCGTTATAGACGTTCATAGAGAAATTCTTGAGTTTGGGAAAACCCTCCAAAAACTTTCGAATAGGGTCTAGGCCGAGGGCAATACTGTTACGGTCCGATTCTGTATTGATGCGCAAAAGGTGAATTTTTGCATTGCATTTTACTGCGATGGATAGTACCTCTTTAAAGGCATTGCCCACATCCTCCACAAAATCTGAAACGAAGACGATATCCTTGAAAGGAAACCTTACATCATCTTCTTTTACCACAATGACCGGAACATCAGATCTTCTTACCAAACGTTCGACGTTGCTTCCCAAAAGTTCCCGTACAATGCCCTTGGTGCCACTACTGCCCGCAATAATGAAATCATGGTCATAATGGCCAGAATGTTTCAGTATGTTTTCCTGGTCCACCTGAAATTGCAAAAAGGTCTGACATTTCAGGTTTTCTTGTTCGGCCTTTTTTTCCAATGCACGTAATGAGGCTTTTGCTGCCCCAATTTTTTTGAGGGTCTCCGGATATCGCTTTTCTTTTTGCTTATCCAATTTTACCCAATCCACCGGTGTTTTCAGCAAATGGAAAAAATGGATTTCTGCCTCGAAGAGCTTGGCCATCTTGATTCCAAACTCCGCCGCCTTATTGCAGTTCTCTGAAAAGTCTGTGGGTACCAATATGTTTTTCATCTTAACTATGATTTTATGGGTTGTTTCACTTCGTTTTTATTTCATTTCCTGAAACGGTTCCATTTTCGAAACAATCAATGTTATAAATGGTGGTTTCAGCAATGTTGGTCAAAGCCGTATTGGTCAAAAAAGCCTGGTGACTGGTAATCAAGACATTGGGAAAGGTCATTAATCGGGCAATTACATCATCTTGTAAAATCTCGTCGGAGTGGTCTTCAAAGAACAGCCCTTCTTCCTCTTCATACACATCAATACCGAAATAGCCGATTTTCCTTGATTTCAGTCCCTCTATGACCGCTTTGGTATCGACCAGCGCGCCCCTGCTCGTATTGATAAGCATTACCCCTTTTTTCATGCGTTCGATTTGTTCGGCACTGATGATATGCCTCGTTTCGGGGGTTAAGGGAACGTGGAGGCTTATGATGTCCGATTCGCTGCAGAGTGTTTGGCAGTCAGTGAATCGTACACCATACATTTCTTTCAATTCCTTATCCTCCTCTAGGTCGTATGCCAGTATCTTACAGCCAAAACCATATAGTATTTTGACCAGGACCGCACCAATTTTTCCCGTGCCCAATACCCCGACCGTTTTGCCGTTCAGGTCGAACCCTGTGAGTCCGTTCAGCGAGAAATTCATATCCCTGACCCTATTGTGGGCCCTAACCAGTTTTCTGTTCAATGCAAGTATCAACGCTATGGTGTGTTCGGCAATGGCATAGGGGGAATAGGCAGGAACCCTAGCTACTTTTATGTCCAATTCGGTAACTGCTGCCAAATCAACATGATTAAAACCAGCCGAACGCAATGCGATATTTTCTACGCCAATGACTTTTAGTTTTTTTAGTACATTCTTTGAGGCATCATCACCTGTAAATAAGCTAACTGTTTTAGAACCTTTAGCTAGAACAGCCGTTTCTTCTGTCAATCGAACATCAAGTAGTATTAATTGATGTTTATTATTATTTGCTTGAATTAGATAATGTTCTTCAAACTTGTGTGTGCTATATACTGTTGTGTTCATTTTGGTTTCTGCTATTAAAATCTCAATTTATCCAAGAATTAAGTACAATATAAAGGATGCCAAGAAGGACGACCGCCCCAAAGGCATAGCCCACTAGTCGCCCTGTTTTTTGAGAGCCTTTGAAAAAGGCAATGCCCAATTTCACGGTCATATTGCTCAGGGTCGCTGCAATGATGACATTCGATGCCAAAATCAGCTTTTCATTCTGCAAGGCAAATTTTGCCATACTGATGGTTATGGCATCGGTATCGGCCAAACCTGCTATCAATGCCGAATAATAAAGACCACTTTCGCCAAAAAATTTGTTTCCATAAAAAACCGAGAACAGGATGGCCACATAGATGCCGCCAAAACCGATCGCATTCCAGATGTTAAGTGGATTTCCCAAATTGATGTCGGTGTTCGGCTGATCGTCATCCTTCCGTATCAAAAGCAGGGAAGCTACGAGACAGACCACCGTAAGCAGGGCAAAGGGAATTGTAAGATAGTTCAGGATAGCAATATTGAAAATATAGGCAAGAGCCGCAAGTCTAGGGAACATAATCGCCGATGCTATAATGATACCCGCTGCGTATTTTTTTGAAAGCTCGGGAGACTCCTTACTTCTGGAGGCATAGATCCAAGCTACCGCCGTACTCGATATTAAACCGCCCAGAATAGCCGTCAACAAGATTCCCTTTTTTGATCCAACATATTTGACCAAAAAGTAGCCGATAAAGTTCAAAAAGGAAACAATGACTATAATAGCCCCTATCTCAAAAGGGTTCAGAAGGCCCTCTGGCCCATAATCCTTATCGGGCAGAAACGGTAATATCAAAAGTGCAATGATTGAGAATTTGATAAAGGCAAACAGTTCTTCGGATGTGATATTCTTTATGAACGAGCGGAAGGTGGTCTTTAGGGATAACAACGTAACCACAATTACGGCCGTGGCAATAGACTCTTTGTACAAATGGCCCGAAACCATAACACCAAGAATAAATGTGGCAATCAAAGCGAGATTTGTGGTATTACCGGTCATGGAATGTTTCTGCACAATGGACAAATGGCTGATGGCAAAGAACAAAATAATGGTCGCCAAACTAACAATGACAAGCCAAGAGGTATAAGTCTCGTTCAAACTGCCCAACATAAAACCGATTATGGCCGTTATCGGAAATGTTCGAATACCGGCAAACCCCTGCTCATCCTTTAGCTTGTCATATTCCCTTTCCAGTCCAAGGATAAGACCTATACCCGTGCTTAGGAGTACCCCCAGAATGTAGGGGCTTAATAGCTCACTTATGTTTTGATGTGTTTGCATTATTTTTTTCTTTCCCTTGTAACTATTATCATTTCATTAATTCCTTTCAGGGTCACAATTCCTTTCAGCTGCCCGTCATCCAAGACCGTGGCAAACTGGGAATTGTTAGACATGAGCTTTTCGTACACCTGCTGTAGGGGCATATTTGTGTCTACTGTTACAAAATCTTTTCTCATAAGATCGGATACATAGGAATCATTGCCATATGAGGAAAGCCCCTTGATCAGGTCCTTTCGTGTCAGCACGCCATGCACATGATTATTTTCTGTGACCAAAAAAACCTCTTCTTGGGTACTTTGCAATATCTGCACCAGGTTTCCCAAGGTTTCCGTGGGCGATAAACAGGTATATTGTGCAATCAAAACATCCTTTACGGTAAATCCGACCAGAGCAGATTTGCCACTTTCGTGCATTTGCTCGACTCCGGCACCTAGATAGATGAACAGGCCAATAAAAACCAACCAGAAATTAGAGAAAAAACCAAGAAAAACGAATACTATGGCTAAAAACTGGCCTACCCGTGCGGCAATGGTCGTTGCTTTCAGCTTATCTAACCTGAATGCCAATAGTGCCCTCAACACTCTTCCACCGTCCATTGGAAAAGCTGGTATCAAATTAAAGACCGCAAGGATCACATTGGCAGCCATGATGTTAAACCAGAAATCTTCACTGCTCATGTGGTCTATTTTCGAAATTGGCAACAGTTCATCGTTAACGTAGAGAAGAACAAAAAGGGTCCCGGCAATCACAATATTTACTACAGGGCCGGCCAGTGCCACCACCAGTTCCTGGGCAGGTTTATCCGGCATTCTATTGAGACTGGCGACGCCACCAATGGGATAGAGCGTAATATCACGCGTTGGGATATTATATTTTTTGGCCGCGAGCGCATGGCCAAATTCGTGTAGGACAACGCAGGCAAAGAGAACGATGATGAAAAATGCTCCCTTTATGCCTTCTGTCCAACCATGGCCCATTTCAAAATGCATCATGAATATCCATCCGACAATGATCCAAAACGTCCAGTGGACGAAGACCTTGATGCCCGCATAGCTTCCAATAAAGAGGGACCATTTTTTCATGTGTTCTGTATTTTAAGGGTTTTTGATCTGTACGCCAGCACTATCACCAAACCGTATCCTAACAGGGCAAGAAGGAATACAAATCTATAACCGTAAAGGATGGAAATGACAACGGCAAAGATCGAGGCGGCAACGCCTGCCACGCTTGATATACCCAATAAATAGGGAATGCTTTTCTTCTCTTTCAGGGAGGAGGCCTTTTTCAGCAATACCGGAAAAGGGATTCCTATAAAGAAAGACGGAAGCAGCAAAAATAGGGCGATCCAGAATTCAGATAGTTGTTTATACCATATAGGGAGCAGTACGTAAACGGTTAGTAAGGAAACCAAAATAATCAAGACCGTGTATGTGATGAGCTTTCGGGAAAGATTTTTTTTGAAAGCCCCCGTCACAAGGCTGCCCAAGCCATTGCCCAACAAAAATGTAAAAAGCAGCAATGAAAAAGACTGTGATGGATTGGAAAGTTTTAAGTTGAGTACCTGAAAAAGATATCCCTGTACGAGGATATATGAGAACCCCAACAAAAAGGAAACGAGTGCCCAGGCCCTAAATTTTCTTCGCATATATAAAGAGGTGCTTTCTGAAAAAGAGACCGATTTCCATCCGTTCATATGATTGAAAATGAACCACCCGATGATGAACAGACCAAGCCATAAAGGGGTGGTCATGGCATCGGGTAGGCCATTGTTGTAATTAAAAAAATAGGGGGAATCATCGGAAACCGGACTCAAGTTTATGGAAGCGGCTTTCCAAAGTTCATCATACGCATAAGATCCGTTGGAGATATCGTACAACAGTTTGTCGAACATGAACCATTGATAGTTTACGTTCTGCACGATGGTGTCCAAACTTTCCTGTCTGATATACGGAAAATAAAACGGCTCCTTGTCCAATCCATAATAGTGTGCGGTATTATGTGCCTCCTCCATTGTTTTTTGTTCAAAAGGGTTCTTTTTAATGACCAATACAGGGTTCATTTCGTCGGAATAGATATACACCTTTTTTAACGCCTCTATTTGATTGACCCCCATCCGATCCTGGAGCTCCAAAAAGTTCGCCAACATTTTATATACCTCCTGCCTTCCGTGCATCGTAAAATAGATGGCCCCGTCTTCCGTTAAACCATCCAAATAATCGGCAAGTGCCTCCATGGTGAACAGATAGTTCTCGGTAAGTCCATAAAAATCGGTGCCCCTTGAACTTTTGGTCACCGGAATGGTCAATATGATGGCATCAAATTTTCCCTTGTTCTCAATTATGAAATTTCTTCCTTCGTTCACATGTACCTTTATGTTCTCCTTATCGAGGAAGGTAGAGGGATTGTATTTTTCCATCAATGCTACAAAGGAAGGGTTGACCTCTGCTGCCTCGATATATTTAAAGCCCATGAAGTATGTTGTGGCAATATCTATTCCACCACCGGGACCTATTATCAGCACCGAATCCTTTTCCTTTTCGCTTAAAAAGTTCAAAGCAAATACGGCCGGAAATCCGGATAATACTTTTCTCATTTTAACAGTATCCTTTGCAAGTTCATCGATATCGATAACTTTGGTTCCCGCAGCAGCATCTATAAACATTGATTTGGACACGGTACCATCAGGATATGTGAACTTTACAAGATCCGTCTGACCAAAAGCACTCCAGCGGCTTTCGATTTTTTCGCTTTTAAAAGCGGGGTTGGCCATCAATCGGTACAAATCCTTGGACGGGTCTTTGGCAACGGGTATAGTGAAGTTCAGGGCATCTTTTGCAAATCCCATTAGAAAAATAACGCCAAGCACTAAGGGGGCCAGTATTTTTGAATAACGGTTCTTGTGTGCTATCAAGGCTACTACCAGGGCCAGCAGCAGTAACCCTATAGCAATCGCCACCACCTGTGCCAAGCCAAACGTGTTGAGCAAAAAAACGGAGGTGAGTGCACCTGTGGCCGCCCCTATAAGGTCTAAGGCATATAAGGTTGACAAGTGCCGATTATCCGTTTCAAAAATATGGGCATAGACTATTCCGATGGCCATGAACGGAATAGTTGACAAGAATATAAAAATGGGCAGGCCAAAATCAGTGGACGACGAAACGCCCAGTTGTGAAAGGCTGAGCAAAAGGGCAAAACTGAGAAACATCGTGACGGACGGTAGTGCCATCCACCAAAGCCATGAATGATTAATCATCTTGGAATATTTGGCATACGTGATCTGGCCAATACCCAAACCCAGTATGGAAAATGCAATGATAATGAGGACGAAATGAAAACTAAGAAGGTACGAGAACAGTCTTGACAGACTTATCTCGAAGACTATGGTAGCCGCAGTCAGCAAGAAAATAATCGCTATGTTGGTCGACGCTCTTTTCATTGTAATTTTAGCTTCCGAAAATTTTCAAGAGACTCCGCAGTTCATCGTTCACTTGATGTTCCTTTACCACTTGGTCAAACGGGGTAAGGCTCAGTTGGTTGTTCAAGATTCCCGCCATGACATTCTTTCTTCCATGTAAAAGTGCCTCTACGGCAGCAGTGCCGAGCCGTATGCCCAACATTCGATCAAATGCCGAGGCGTTTCCACCGCGTTGTACATGGCCCAGTTTGGCAATGCGCAAGTCCACTTCAGGGTTTATTTCCTTTATCTTTTTGGCTGCCGGCTCGACCCCTAGTTCATCCCCTTCTGAAACAATCACAACAAAGGCCTCTTCACGATCGTAGCTTCCCGCCTTTTCCAACAATTGAGTAAAGTCATGCCCACTTTCAGGTATCAAAATGGCATCTGCACCCGTACCCAATCCGGAATGGATGGCAATATACCCGCAGTCCCTGCCCATTACCTCTATCAGAAATATTCGATTATGGGACTCCGCCGTATCCCTGATCTTATCAATGTTTTCAATTGCGGTGTTCACTGCAGAATCGAAACCGAGTGTAAAATCGGTACCTGCCAGATCATTATCGATGGTGCCGGGAATGCCCAAGAACGGCAGGTCACAGATTTCTGAAAATGCCAATAGCCCTTTGAAGGTGCCATCACCACCAATAGCAATCAGGGCATCGACCTTGTTCGTTTCAAGAATTTGCATAGCTCGTTGTCTTCCCTCCAGCGTCAAAAACCGCTTGCTCCTTGCTGTTTTCAACAATGTGCCGCCTCTGTGAACGTTCTTTTTCAGTTGACTGGAATCCAACTGTACTAGGTCACCGTCGATTAGGCCTTCGTAACCTTTTTTAAAACCGCTGAGCCTTAGGTTGTTCATCTCAGCCGTTTTGGCCACCCCGTGCAAGGCGGCGTTCATTCCCGGGGAATCGCCCCCAGATGTGAATACGCCTATGTGTTTAATAGTCTTCATACTCTTATTCTTCATAATTTTTTACAGGTATATTACAAGAAAATCACCCAGCCCGGTTTTCAACGCTTCGTTCTGACAAACGGATATTTAGCACCGGACCGGAACAGGGAAACCGGAATATTCTTTTTACCCATCCCATATGGTGAATTTGTCAATATTTTTTCGAGTGGAAACCCTTGGCCTTTTTTGCCCTCCCCTCTTTTGGGGTGAAATTACTTTATCATAACTTTTATCTTTAAAATATTGATTGGCCAAGCTCTCTGCAATAACCAATTCTTCATCGGCATGAATTACCATGACCAGCACTTTACTTTGCTCTTTAGAGATTTTAGATGAATTTTTTCTGTTTTGTCCCTCATCGAGCCCAATACCTAAAAAGTCAAGTCCTTGACAAATCCTGGATCGTATTATTGGGGAATTTTCACCGATGTCACCCGAGAAAACCAGCACATCCAAACCGCCCAAGACAGCGGTAAACGACCCGATCCACTTTCTTACTTGATTGCAGAATGAAGTTACAGCTTCCATTGCCCTTCGGTCAACATCTTCTTTTAAAAGTAAATCAAGTATATCGGTACTTGTTTCGGAGATTTTTGGCGAACCGCCCTCATCATCTGTCAAGCTGTTGGGCTGTTTTGCCCCCTTCCGTTCTTTTTTCAGTAAATGCGCAAAATCGCCAAGATCTAAATCTCCGCTTCTTGTACCCATGACGAACCCACCCAATGGTGTAAGCCCCATGCCGGCATCTATGCTCTTGCCCTCCTTGATGGCAGTTATACTGGCCTCTTTGCCAAGATGTGCAAGAATGAGTCTTCCATTGGCTTTTTGAATACCTATCCTTTTTTTAAGCTCCATCATGATATGGGAAAACGATTGCCCATGAAAGCCATGCCCGTGCGTGCGTGCCCGTTCAAAATGCCTTGGAATGAAAGGGGGTATCTTGGCAGCCTTGGGCAGGTTCACCAGAAAACTGGTATCAAAAAAAGCTACCTGCTGTAATGCCGGAAATCGCATTGTGAACGTTTCAACAATCTCAATCTCAGTTGAAAGACAGTTAGGAATATTATAGTCGGCAATCTGTTTCAGTTCGTTCAATAGGGCGGTATCGATTACTTTCGGCCCAGGATAGTTCAATCCATATGTTATCTTGTGTCCTATGTAACCAATACGATCGAAGCCGGGTTGGTTTTTTAGCCAACCTATTAAAAAAACGGTCGCTTGATAAAAGCCAGGAGCGTATATCCGTGAATTTTCCCTTTCATTGCCTTTAACATGGGTAACCCTGAAAACCTCTTTGCCGGATCCGAGGTGACGAATATCACCAAAAAGTTCCTTCACGGGATTTTCTGCCATTTCATACATTGTGAACCTAATATTTGATGGTCCGGCACTGATTGTTAAAAGGAGTGGGTTTTGCAGGTACATTTTAACTTGTGATTTTATTGGTTATCGTTATCTTCAAAAGCACAGCTCTTGTTTTCCATAAATTCGGCGGCCATCTTTTTGTATTCCTCGCCAAGGTGCTCTCCGCACCATTCAAGAAGGGCCGGCTGTTCGAAAGACGTGGTATTGCGGACCGCCTTTTTCAGTTCCATCCTCAACAACCTCTTGTCGAAGCTGACTTTTTTTAATATGGTTTCGTGATATTCCAGTGTTTTCATTTGTCCGATTATTTGAAATTTGATTTAATGCTGCCATAATATCAAGTTATTCTCCAACGGTACGGATACACCTTCGTAGTTCGGTGCAATACGAACCGTGTAGTGATCAATTGGCCGGTCAGTAATTACCTGTGCGTAAAAGTTATGTTCCCCTTCTTCGCCCATCCAATCAAATTTCATCGTGTTTCTTTCGGGCGTTTTGCCGTTAACACCTTCTGCGAAAAGTTCTACCTGAATATGCTTGGGGTCAATACCATTCAGCCAAATGGGTGCTCTAACATGATGTTTATGGCGCTCACTTTCAATCTGAACTTTTCCGAATTTTATGGTATCCCATCTTTTCATAAGTTCGTTTTGCGTGTCTAAAATCCTTTTTCCAGCAGCTCCCTTTTTTGCCGCACGCCTCTTGTATTTTTCTGCTGCAGGCAGATAAAATTGTTCTGTGTACTCCCTTACCGTTCGATTGGTCGAAAAACGGGGCGTTAGGGTCGCCATACTTTTTCGCATTCTCCCTACCCACTGTTCAGGGATGCCTTTTTTGTTACGTGAATAAAATTCGGGTACTATTTGTTGCTCCAGAATTTCATATAAAGCTATCGCCTCGGCAGCATCCAAAGCAGGGTCATCACCATGTTCTTGTCCATCACCCAATGCCCAGCCCACTTCTGGGGTGAATGCCTCGGCCCACCAACCGTCCAGTTCCGATAAGTTGAGGCCACCGTTTACAAGTACTTTCATGCCACTGGTACCACTGGCTTCCCAGGGCCGTCTCGGGGTATTGAGCCATACATCAACGCCCTGGACCAAATTTTCCGTCAACAGCATGTCATAATCACTTAGAAAAAGGACATGCCTGTACAAATTATGTTGTTGGATGAACTGCGCCCACTTTTGTATCAACCCTTTTCCCGCTTCATCAAATGGGGGCGCTTTGCCGGCCAAAACCAATTGTAACGGATGTTCCGAATTGGTCAGAATTCGGACCAAACGTTCGGGATCGTACAATAAGAGATCCGGTCTTTTGTAAGGCACAAACCGGCGGGCAAAGCCCAAGGTCAATGTGTCCGGGTCAAGAACTTGGTCGGCGATTTCGACCACTTCAGATGGTAGGCCCGAGACTATTGCCTGTCTCTCAAACCTTTCCCTTATAAAATCGACAAGACGATTTCTGGATTGGTTCCTAAACTCCCAAAGTTTTCCGTCGGATAGCTTAGAAATATGTGCCGAATGGTCATCGAGTTCGCCCCGCCAGCGATCTTTTCCGCAGGCTGCTGTCCATACCTTGTCCGCATATTCAGAATCCCAAGAGGGCATATGAACCCCGTTGGTGACATGGCCAACAGGTATTTCTTGTATCGGCCATCGCTTAAAGAGATTTCGAAAAAGATTTCTGCTAACCTCGCCGTGTAAACGACTGACGCCGTTCACCGCACCGCTACCGCGAATGGCCAGATAGGCCATGTTGAAGCTCTCCCAATGATTATTGGAATCTGCCCTGCCCAAGGCCATCAGGTCATTGAAATCGATACCCAATTCGTTTTTGGCGTATTGGCCAAGAAACTGTTCCATTAGCATTGGACTGAAATGATCAAAACCGGCAGCAACCGCTGTATGGGTGGTAAACAGGTTGCCTGCCCGGGTAACGGCAAGTGCCCGTTCAAAAGAAGTTCCATTCATCTTCATAAAATCGCTGGCACGTTCCAGCACGAGAAAGGCTGCATGGCCTTCGTTCATATGGCACACTTCTGGCTGGATATTCAGGGCCTTAAGTAATTTGTAGCCCCCGATACCCAGAACAATCTCTTGTTTTATGCGATGGTCGGGGCCACCTCCATATAGCTCGTCGGTAATACCACGATGGAGGGGCAAATTGGCGGCATCGTTGCTATCCAATAGATATAGCTTTGACCTTCCTACCTGTACCTGCCATGTCCTTAGCCATAGCGGGTGACCGGGCAACGATACCTTTATGCGAAGCCACTCCCCGTTGGGTAGGCGTAAGGGCGTAACGGGCAATTGCCCTGGGTCATTGTGCGGGAACAAGGCATTTTGTGAGCCAAATTTGTCGATTTCCTGACGGAAATACCCTTTGGCATAGAGTAGCCCCACGGCCACGACCGGTACGCCCAGGTCACTTGCCGATTTCAACTGATCTCCGGCCACGTTGCCCAGGCCGCCTGCATAAATGGGCAGTGCCTCGCTCAGCATATACTCCATGCTGAAATAGGCAACACACTTAAGCTGGGTCTTGGCATAGTTTTGTTGAAACCAGTTCGGGGCCGATAGTGCTTTTTCGTTCTCATTCAAAAGGCTTTTGATTTTCGCCCGGAATTCTGGATCGTTCAAATGCCCCTCAAGCCGGTCGCGTGAAACGGTCTGCAAGATTACCCATGGATTTTGGGTAAGTTTCCAAAGTTCGGGGTCTAATTGTTGCCATAGTTTATCCGAGGCATGGTTCCATGACCAGCGAATGTTCAGGGCAAGTTCCAAAAGGTCATCGATTCCCTCGACATCAGTGTGTATCAATCCGTAGAGTTGATCAATATGATTTTTTTGTTCTTTCATTTTCATTTTGTCCTTACATTTCTTCCAATATTGTTCATTGCGGTTAATGATTAAAAAAATCGCTTATCGCTTTCCAAACTTTAAAGGGCTCTTTTAGAAAGAGTTGGTGGTCACCATTCTCCACACGCATTAACTTACTCTTGGTAAATGGACTTGCAAAATTCTCTACATTTACGTAGGGTGCCAATTTATCGTCTGTGCCTTGGATAAAGAGGATCTTCCGGTCACGTATGTTTTTGGCAAGTACAAATAAATTTGTGTTGAGAATTACTTCGTTCAACGAATTGTAATAGCTCTGCCAAGTATGTTTTTTTGAGTCCTTAAAAACGTCATCGGTCAGATTTTCGGGCTTGAACCATTTAACAATGTATAAGGGGTGTAGCATACAGAACAATTTTCCATATCGGCCTACGGCGAGCGTATCAAAATAAGAACCATCGGGCATCTGTTCCAAAAATTGATCTCTGCTTTCAAAGACGGGAAGGCCGATTACGGTCGCTCCCTTAAACCAGTTAGGATGTTTTTCGAATAATGCCAGCGATATTATGGCTCCCATGGAATGACCGACAATAAGGCTCCCTCCTTTGTCAAACCCCTCTGCCGAGATGACCTTTTCAAGGGCCGTAAGTTGAATTTCGAGGGTATATTCGCTTTGGGGCTTGGGAGAGTCGCCAAAGCCCAACAAATCGACCAAAAGAAGTCTATGCGTTCCGGTAATTTGTTCCAAACCCCTTTTCCAATAGTTTTTTGAACCTGCCAGACCATGGATCAAGACCATGTTTTTATCTCCCGAACCCACTATTTCATAGTTCAAGGGCATGGTTTCTGGATCATATTCAGGAGCTACGGCGACCGTAAGGTATTGGTATCCCGCTACCGACATGATGAGTGCCACAATCGCCAATACTGCCCAAAAGGTCTTTTTCGCTATTTTCATCATTGCATGTTTCATTATCCTATGTCGAACCCGACCTCGTTTTTTCTTACACCCAATTGTTCTTGAAGATCAAAAACTCCATGGGTCTTAGTTTTACCTTGATGAAAAGGCGATCGGTTTCTAAAGCTGTGTTTTTTTCGATTTTGACTTTTTTCTTGTTCCCATAGATACATTCCATTAGAAGATTTTCTTTGTTGATAGCGTTATCTATGGTTACGTATCCTTCTTTGGTATTCTTTGGAGAAGAATTATAGACGACAAGTATCTCGCCCTGATAAAGGATCCTTGAAAATGCCAAAAGACATTGTTCACAATCTGGAAACCGAAAATCGAGCCCATTTTCTGAAGTTTCCCTAAAATACATTCTACCGAATTTTAGAATGGCTTCCCTTTGCCTAAGATGTGCCAAGAACGAAATTCTCTTGAATAGCCATGACCCTTGGTTCAATACGTTGGTCTCCTTATCATCGGGATTGAACATGCCCTCCCTGATATACCGATCATCAGTACCGTTGCCCTCAAAACCTTGTTCGGTACCGTAATAAATACATGGAGCGCCAAGGGCACAAATGAGAAAGCCCATGCCCGCAACAATTTGCTCGGGAGCGGCATTGTGGCCAAAGCGGTGCTTAAAATCCATCCCAACCTGGTCGTGGTCGTCGATATAGGTCACCAGAAATTCGCCATACTCGCCACGGTGAAGGGCATTCTTTCGCAGTTCTTCATAGCGCCGTATCAATAGGTTCGGTGATGAATTGCCCTTTATCACTTCCGCCAGGACACTGTGCAGGGGGTGATCTAAGATAGAATCAAGCCCATAATAGATGTTACGGTCTTCAGGCAGTACTTTAGGGCCTATATAGGGATTGCTCATTTCATCGTTGCCGATAATTTCACCGAACAGGAAAAAGTTTCTTTTGCCCAAAGAGTAAGCATATTCCCGAATCCTCGAACAAAAACGGCTGGTATCCTGCCCTTTCATATGTTTGACAGCATCCAAACGAAAACCATCAACATCCACCTCACGTATCCAGTAACAATGGATTTTGGCCAGTAGCTCCTGTAAGTCTTCACTGGCGGGGGAACCATCGTTCCGAAATGTTTTTAAGGTAAAGAAGTCGCCTTCCTGGGTCTCGGGATACGCATCGAAATTCTTGATCTGCCCTTTACGGTTATACATTTCGGGATTTCTCAGTTCAAGGGGTATCGGTCTGTCCTTTTCTCGCCAATCACCCAACGGAAAACGCTCTCCTTTGAAATAATAATAGCTGTAATCAAAGGGATAGGACCAATTATCGCCAGAATGATGCAGAACGATATCCAAAAAGACCCGTATATCAAGCCCGTGTGCCTTGTCAACGAGTTTTTCCAAGTCTTTCTTTGTGCCCAAGCGTTTGTCCACATCCATATAATTCTGAATGGCATAGCCATGGTAGGACTCTGGATTGTTTTCAAACACGGGGCTTAGCCAGATGGCCGTACAGCCCAAGTTTTTGATATAGTCAATGTTGTTGATGATCCCCTTAAGAGTACCGCCAAAGGGCTTTCGCAATTGATCTTCATTCCCGAAACCAGGGTGCCGGATATCGAAATTCTTTGAGTGCCGTGCATTGCTATCATGAAACCGGTCAACCATAAGAAAGTAAATGATCTCCTCACGCCATTCCCTATGGCAGTTTACCCAGTATTCCTTTCCACGTTTGGGA
Source organism: Flagellimonas aurea (assembly GCF_017313785.1). Lineage (GTDB taxonomy): Bacteria > Bacteroidota > Bacteroidia > Flavobacteriales > Flavobacteriaceae > Flagellimonas > Flagellimonas aurea. Next base: position 21,254 of record NZ_JAFLNL010000013.1, on the reverse strand, counting down.
GTAAGATCTATATTTTCGATTGATTTTATCATCTTTTGGTTTTTAAATGAGGGAATACCCTTTTTTTGATTTTGAAATACTATCACGGCCTATGGCGAGCTTGTTTCCATAGAACCGATTGAAAACCATACAAGCGGTGAGGTCCCCGGTAACGTTGACCGCAGTTCTGAACATTCCCAGCAAACGTTCGACCCCTATGATTATGATGATGCCTTCTGCCGGTATACCTGCACTGGACAGTACAGAGGCCAAGATCACTACCCCACCACCTGGTATTGCTGGGGTGCCGATGGAGGCGGCAACTATGGTGACCACGACAACAATAATATTCAGAAGGCCCATTTCAAGGCCATAAGCCTGAGCGATGAACAAAGTCGTTATGGTTTGGTAAAGTGCTGTTCCATCCATGTTCACGGTAGCCCCTATCGGAATAATGAAATTGCTGATGGAGCCGTTCACTTTGAGCTCTTCTTCCGCTGTTTTTAAGGAAAGGGGCATTACTGCGGCAGAACTCGTGGTCGAGAATGCCAATAGTTGAACATCCGTGATCTTTTTCAAAAATTTAAACGGATTGCTCTGGCCCAATAGACTTACCAATAACAGGTAAACACCGACCAAAAGGAATAACCCTATCAGTACCACGAGCACATAAAAGCCCAAACCTGAAAGGGAGTTTAGACCAACACTGGAGGTAAGTTGCGCCATTAAACCAAATACTGCGATGGGTACCAACAACATGGCCCATTTGACCACGGTCATGCAGATTTCCTGTACGGCACCCAAAAGCAGCTTTACAGGTTTGAGCAAATCGTCAGGCAGCGACAATACGGCAACCCCGATTATAATGGTAAAAATCACAATGCTCAACATTTCACCACTGACCATCGAGGCCAATGGGTTTTCAGGCAGTAGATCGGTAATGGCATTCGGTATATCGTTTATTCCAAACGACAGTTCCGTACTTTCGTCCGTATTGGCCAAAGCATTTGCATGATCGACTTCCGCCTGTTGGTGGAGAAACTTTCCCGGTCTAAAGATCAAGGCCAGAACCGTACCTATGGTTACCGATATAATCGTTGTCGATATAAAATATAAGAGTACGCCCCCGCCCAATCTTTTCAGATTTTCCTTGTCGTTACTCGCTATGCCGGTGATGATGGAGGCCACAATCAGTGGTATCATGATCATCTGGACCAATTTCAAAAAGAGCATGCCCGGCAGGGCCAGCCAATTCCCCAGAACATCGGCGGTGCTTTTGGTGATCCAACCGTTTTGGGGACTTAACAACAGGCCTACTCCAACACCAAGAAACAAAGCAATGATAACTTTGAGCCAAAGCCGGTTCTCAACCAACCTTTGTAGGTAGTGGTTTAATGATTTTAATGATTTTATTTCCGTATCCAGCATTCTTTTATCAGATGACTTATGCTATTGTTATTCTTTCTTCAAGGTAAACGCCCTGCACGGCATGCAATAATTCCACACCGTCCTTAAAAGGTCTTTGAAAGGCCTTTCTCCCTAAGATCAATCCTGCTCCGCCTGCCCTTTTGTTGATGACCGCAGTTCTGACCGCATCCGACATATCTGACTCGCCTTGTGAACCGCCACCTGAGTTTATCAAACCTATTTTGCCCATGTAGCAATTGGCCACCTGCAACCGGCATAGATCTATGGGGTGCTCCGTGGTCAGTGTTTCGTACATGGCATCATCAAACTTGCCGAATTTCAGGTTCTTGAAACCAAAATTGGTCGTGGGCAACTTCTGTTTGATGATATCGGCCTGTATCGTTACCCCTAAATGGTTGGCCTGACCCGTTAAATCCGCGGCGGTGTGATAGTCCTCTTTGTCTGTTTTGAAAGCATCGTTGCGGGTGTAGCACCACAAAATTGTGGCCATACCAAGGCTATGGGCCTCGGCAAAGGCTTCCGCAATCTCCCTTATCTGTCGATTGCTTTCCTGGGACCCAAAATAAATGGTAGCCCCGATTGCAACCGCGCCCATGTTCCACGCTTCCCTGACTTTTCCGAACAGGTTCTGGTCATAAGTGTTGGGATAGGACAATAATTCATTGTGGTTTATCTTGACAATGAAGGGGACTTTATGCGCATATTTCCGAGAACAAAGGCCCAACACCCCAAAAGTGGAGGCCACACCGTTGCAACCGGCTTCGATGGCGAGCTTTACAATGTTCTCGGGATCAAAATAATCGGGGTTCTTGTAAAAAGAAAATAAGGCACTGTGCTCGATTCCCTGATCTACCGGTAAAATGCTGAGATACCCCGTACCTCCCAGATTACCATGGCCATATAATTGCGAAAGGCTTCGGAGTACTTGTTGATTTCGATTACTATTGACGAATACGTTGTCCACAATATTCTTATCGGGCAACTGCAGTTCATCTTTGGTGACCTTCTGGCTTACATGATCTAAATAGAAAGATGCTTTGTCCCCTAAATGCGCGACTATGTTATCATAAGTTTTCATAATGAAATTTTATCCGATTCCTAAACTTGCATTGGTTTTTTCGATGGATCTGTGTGCATCGGTCTCAATACCCGTGAGGGCCCGAATGGCATCAATGGTCTCAGGGATTACAATCGCTTGGTTATCGACCACGTAGGCATAAAAAAGTTCATCGCCCACAACCTTGAGCATGTCTTCCCATAGGGCCACCTCGTACATATCGCCCCAAGGCCTACCCATATCCAAAAACATTTCTTTGATGGTATTGTTGGAGACCAAGCCTTGATCATAGTGAATGAACTTGATTCTACTTGAGGTTTTGAGGGCGTTCAACACCTCTTCCTTTGAGGCTTTTTTTCGTAGCTTAACGTTCCAGTAATGCATATGGCTCAAAGTCTCGGGAACTTTGACCGCAGAAGTAATGACATCCAAATCCGGATCGACACTTTGCGCGTCGGGACCTTGATGGCTCGGGATGTCCTTTTCCGGCACCATGGTGTTCATGATGCCGCCCAAGTGGCTTTCCCATGGGTCGGTCGCCCTTCTTAATAATGTTCCCCGTGCATAATCCAATAGATCTGCCTTTTTTAAAGCGGTCAATGTCCTTAAGATAGATGTGGTGTTACAGGAAACCACCCGGGTAGCATCTAGATTTACCGCAGTGCTATAATTGTTCTCGGCACTAAAGGAGTGGCCTGTGGTCTTGTGTTTTTCACCTCCCTGTACGATAAACTTGATCCCTTGCCCTTTGTATATTTCCACATTTTTCGCGGCGATGTTCTTTGGCGTACAGTCCACTACAAGATCTACTTTTTCTAAAATGTCTTGCATACTTCCTTCAATGGCAATATTGGCTGCTTTCATTTCTTTTTCGGCTTCGGGTGTGGCCGCATAAACTGCATACCCTTTTCGCACCGCATTTTGTATGCGCCAATCGCTGATGACATCACAAACCCCAATAAGGCTCATATCATCTTGTACATTAATGGCATCGGCCACTCTTTTCCCGATAACTCCGTATCCTACTACTGCAATGTTTTTCATGTTCTTTTATGTTTAACTGTTCTTAATTGTTTTCTGTTTCTGTATAATAATAGAGCACCCATTACCCCCGCTGTCAATGAAGCGAATAGGATGCTTACCTTGGCCGTAAATATTAGGGACTCGTCCGTAAAAGCCAGTTCGGTTATAAACAACGACATGGTAAAACCGATACCGCCAAGAAAACCTATACCATAAATCATTTTCCAATTCACGTTTTCCGGAAGCTTGGCGAGTTTAAATGCAACGAGTAGTCTTGAAAAAGCAGTAATACCGATAAACTTGCCAAAAATGAGACCTAGACCAATCCCCAAGCTAACCGGGCTGGATAGTACTTTCAGCAAATCTCCATGAAGATGTATTCCTGCATTTGCCAAAGCGAACAAGGGAAGAATTACAAAGCCCACTATTGGGTTTAAAGTCCTTTCCAATTTTTGGAGTGGAGTTTCGGCCTCGGAACTTGCAGTCTTTATATCCTCCAATATCTCCAATTGCGTTTTTGAGATAAGCGTCCCCTTTATGGACTTGGTTTCTTGAAATCTCTTATGTAAACGGTCTAAACGCTCTAAAAAGGTAGTCTCCTTAATTTTTACCCTACCAGGAATGGCAAATGCGGTCAGAATCCCGGCAATGGTTGGATGTACCCCTGAAAAAAAGAAGGTCAACCAAACACCACCGATGCCAATAATGGCATAGAACCATGTGCTTCTTACTCCCGCATAATTACCAATTATCAAAGCCGCGAAGAACAATAGTCCATGGAGTAGATCCATCTGCGAGATACCTGAGGTATAAAAGAGGGCAATGACCAAGACACCACCTAGATCATCCACAATAGCCAGTGTAATAAGAAAAACCCTCAAGGTCGAAGGAAGTCTTTTTCCGACAAGGGCCAGAACCCCTAATGAAAATGCAATATCCGTGGCCATGGGAATGCCCCAACCATTGGAAGCCTCGCCCGAGTTGTTGAACATAAAATAAATAAGGGCAGGGAGCACCATACCACCTATTGCTGCACCGATGGGCAGTATTGCATCCTTTGGGGACGACAGTTTACCACCGATTATTTCACGTTTCAGCTCTAGACCGACTTGCATAAAAAATAGTGCCATTAAGCCATCGTTGATCCATAACAGTAGCGACTCAGATAGCTGAAATGTACCCACACTAAAGGCAAATTCGGTTTGCATTAGGCCGACATAATATCCCTTCCATGGCGAGTTGGCCCACACCATAGCAATAACAACAGTGATAAAGAGCACAATGCCATAGTTGTGCAGTCTTTTGATCGAGCTGCCGAAGAATTTCATAATACTGTTATTTGAATAATGGCTAGGCATCAATGCTGGATTTTTTGGGATTTACATCCTTTTCCCATTCATTATTGGAACTATATTTTAAGGAGGCTTTCATATAAGCATCACGTTTGAAACTTCTTATGATTACCCGGTTGCTTTTTTCGTAGGTAAAATAACTGATGGCCCAATTGAAGCCCACCAAAAATTTGTTTCGAAACCCGCTGATGGAAAGCAAGTGAACCACGGACCATAAAAGCCAGGCAGCATACCCGCCGAAGTGGAGCTTTCCTAAATCAGCGACCGCTTTTCTTTTACCAACTGTGGCCAATGAACCTTTATCTTTATACCTAAATGGTTTGGAAGGCATTGATTGAACGGTGTTCAATAGCACTTTGGCCAAATGACCGCCCTGTTGAATGGCGGTTTGGGCTACCTGTGGATGGCCCTTAGGGGTCTCGTCGGTGATTACCCCGGCAATGTCCCCAATGGCAAAAACATTATCCATGCCTTCCACTTTTAGATGGGTATCCGTTTTTAGACGGTTCCCATTAATTATATGTTTTTGATTGATGCCCGCTGGAACCTGGCCTGTTACACCTGCCGTCCAAATCAGGTTTTTCGCCATGATTTTCCTTCCACTTTTGGTAGATACCACATTACCGTCGTAACCGCTCACGGCCTCGTTCAACAACACTTGCACATTTAGATTTTTTAGATACCGAAGTGTTTTTGTCGAGGCTTTGTTGGACATTGAGGCTAATAGTTCGTCCGATGCTTCGATCAGGTAGATGTTCATTATGCTATTCGGATACTCGGGATAGTCTTTTGGAAGGATGTACTTACAGAATTCCGCCAAGGCACCTGCCATTTCGACACCGGCCGGGCCACCGCCCACAATCACAAAATTGGTCAGCGCATCGCGTTCTTCATCATCACAGGTTATGGCTGCCTGCTCCAAGTTTTGCAACATCATATGACGTATGTTTAGCGAGTCCTTGATGTCTTTCATACCAAGACTGTTTTGTTCCACCTCTTTCATGCCGAAGAAATTGGTCTTGGTTCCGGTGGCCAAGACCAGATAATCGTAGGTGAGCTTGCCTTTGTCTGTTACAACTGTGTTGGAAGCGGGTTCGATTTGCGTCACTTCGGCAAACCTAAAGCTCACATTACCATAGCCCTTGAACTGTTTTCTGAAGGGAAATACGATACTGTCCGGTTCAAGACCGCTGGTGGCCACTTGATAGAACAAGGGCTGAAATTGATGGAAGTTGTTACGGTCTATCAGCACGACCTGTACCTCCTTGTTTTTAAGGCCTTCTACCAGGGCCAGCCCTGCAAAGCCACCACCCACAACCACTATACGCGGCAAAAATGTTTTGGGCAAACAAACAGACTCCATCACTTCACAGTTGGCATCGGTATTGTTCTTTGATATGCAGGTATTCTGATTTCCCATGATCTGCTCTTTTATTTTTCTACGGACAAAATTTATCCTGTCACATTGTAAGTGGCTATATTTTATTTTTGATGTTTTTTTCTGACAATCAAAACAGAACAATGCGCGTGCATGGCAATGGATTGGGCGACCGAACCAAGCAAAAAGCGCGAGAATGCGCCATGGCCTTGTGATCCCAATACGATAAGATCCACCTCCAAATCAGTTGCCTTTTCCAAGATTGCATTTTTGGGAAACCCTTCTACAATATTGGTCGTTATCGACAACTTGCCGTTCTTTTGTTTTAACGACTTTGCAGCATTGTTAACGATGGTTTCAGCCGATTTTTTCGCATTTGACATGGCTTCTTCTTTATAATGGCCGATACCACTTAAGGGGAAAGCCCCTGGTACAGTTAACATTGGATTTTCATAAACATTTAGAACATGTATTTTAACTAATTTTGGCAGCGACATTGCCGCTAGTTCATCGATGGCATCTTTGCTGAATTCAGAGCCGTCAATTGCGAGTAATACTTTCATCTTCTTCGTTTTTATTTATAGACTTAACTTAAAAATTTTGATTCAAAACAATTGGGTTGATTAATTTTCTCCAATACAAATGCTCATAGAGGCCTGACCAATACATGCCAAAAGTGAAAGCGAACAAAAGCTCTTCGATTGGTATGCCGGCCACTAGAATATCACTCAGGTTTTCCAGATTCCAAAACAATGTTACGTAGTCGGGGTAAAACGGGAGAATACTTCCAAAATAAACAAAGTACAATGCCGTGAACAGAAATCCACTTATCCAGATTTTGGTCTTAAGGTCTGGGCGGCAGTATAACGTGGCCATTCCACCCAAGAACATGGCCAATATTCCACAGTAAATATGGTTCATGGGAGTGAAAAGGGCCAATATCAAAAACACGACCGCCGGTACGAAAAGGATATATAGATGCAACCTATGTCTATAATGGTTACGCTCGGTATGCGGTATTTTAACATACCTTCGCTTGAAAATAAGATTGTAAAGTACGGTGCCAATACCCCCGATGGCAAAAGAGAAAATGATGCTTTCAATATCGAACCCGGTCTTTATCGCCAAATCGAAGAGCGATGGCGGGTGCCAATATTCGGGAACGAACAGCGGCTCGGTTAGCCCAAAGGGCATGGTTATCCAACTCATCCTCAACATTTCTTTACGGGAATCCTTCTTCAAAAGATAGACCACGCCCCAAAGGGCCAGTATGATAAGGGACCATATAAACCAAACGTATTGCATAAGATTATAATTTTCTGGTTTCTAAATAATCAACCGCTTCCTTGACCGTCAAGGGGTAGGTGGCATTCCCCGTTCTGACATAAAAGGTTGTATTTTCGGTATCGCTGACATAGATTGGTTTTTTAGAAGGTTCGACAGCTATTACGCACACATCTTCACCATTTAATTTGTAAAATGAAATGTGATTGCTAAAACAAGCCTCGTGACCTAACTGTGTTGAAATTATCCTGAAAATTTCACGCTCATATCCATCTTTGTTCTTGTGCTTTAGGGTCTTGAAATCTTTTTCAAGGCCCACAATGTTGCCATCATCGTCAACGCCAATGATCAATTTTCCACCTTTTGCATTCATAAAACCAGTGATGGTCTTGGCAATGACTAGTTCCAGTTCGCGGTTCGTGGTTTTCCTAAAATAATCGTAACGAATAGATGACTTGAATTCTACCCGTTCATTCTCACCCGCCTCTATCAATTCTTCTAAATCACGCAGTAACAACTGCTGTTGTGTGCCTATAAGCTTGTTCTTTCGCCTGAGGGTTATGAAAAATAGACCGGAAACTATCCCTAGGAAAATGCCAAGGATTGTAAGCGAGACGCTCATCCCTCTCATATCAAAAGTGAAAGATTCTAAAAACTGCGACTTTAAGACGTCCCAAAACAGGGAAAATGAAAATGGTGTATTGCTAAATTCAAACCAATAGAGCACCATGGTAAAAGGATGGACAAGGAAATAGAAAATGCCCCCCCATATTGCCGTTTGGGTGAAAATTGTTTTGATATTTCTTGCAGTACTATTCACTTATTCTACTTTATATGGTTGTACTCTAGGTTCAATTCCGGGATTCTATTGTCAATTGCTCAGTTCTTTGGCACTTTCCGCCAACAAATTGCCTGTGGTCGATGCGACACCGGTTCCTAAAAAGTCTCTCCGATCTTTTGTTCAGATTATCTACTCTTAATCTGTGTGTTGTAAAATGCTGCAATCAGGGCACCTGTGAGCCAAGCAATGATAAATGTCTGGACAATGCCAATAAGTGCCTCCCAAATTGGCACGTCTACCCGTATTATACTGGTAGTGTCCAAGCCGTGCAGCAGGCTGTTGAAAAAGGTTATGCTTCCTTCTTGTCCTGCTGTCGCCAAAACAATCATGCAGCCGGCGTAGAGGATTGCAGCGGTCAGCCCCATGGCAAAACCGAATTTTTTTACATTGATACGATTCATGATTCTTGTTTTAATGTTTATTGTTGTTATTATTCATTTATGAGTTTGTTCATGTGCAAAAACCAAAGTTGGAGTCAATGGTTGCGCTCAAGGCTCTTTTTGTATTCCATTTTATTGTGCATGGCCTTGGCGAGATCCTCGTGTTCTAACGTGTGATCACAAAAAGAATCGGTCAAAAGGCTGTCCGAAGCAATGACCGGCATAAAATGGTGGGTGGTCAGTAGCATAAGGTCAGGATATCTAGTAATCATATCGCTCAATTTGTTCGCTAGTATGGTATCCTTTGCTGCTGCTTTTACGAGTTCGTCCACCATCATTCCCATGGCATGGTCGTTATCCATCATGTTGGCAATGTATTTTTTGCCCAGATCGTGATTTTCGACAAGTGCGGACAATACCTCTTCTTGCTGAGAGTGGTCCTCGAGCATATCCTTTACAGAACTACCCTGTTTTTGTGAGCAGGCCGAAATGAGTAAAGTAGCCAATACCATTATGCCTGTCTTATAAACTTTTATCTTCATTTTGACTTTTTTTAGTAATTAATATTTGCCCTACATTCCTTAATTTGATTTCAAGATCTTTTTTGATTCTTCATATTCCTCCTTAGAGATTTCGCCATTGGCGAAGCGCTTTTTTAGAACTGAAAGTGGGTCTTCCTTCTTTGATTTTCTGTAAGGGATGTCATATGGCACCAAGAATATCCATATCAAGAGGATCAACCATATGACCCACCAGATGACGTGCATGCCGCCCCAATGTCCGTCGAAAAAATGCATAGTTTTAGTTTTAAAGGTTATACATTACTTGTTTTCGGACTATTTGTCCGATTGTAAAAGTTTCTTAGATTGCTCGTATTCTTCTTTGGAAATCTCGCCCTTCGCGAAGCGGATTTTGAGCAACATTAGTGGGTCATCTCCCTCAATCTCTTCATAGGAGGAACTGGTTGGGGCAAAGAAAATCCAGCCCAATGCCACAATCCAAATGGCCCACCAGATCAGGTGCATGCCCCAAAAAAATCCATCTTTGTAAAACATATTTTTAATTTGAAGGTTTTTATGATTTTAACTAATCTCTGCTATGGTATAGCCCTCAAGTTTGTTGAGTTGCCCTTGCAGTTCTTCTACCGTAAGCTTCTTGTTCATTGTTACAATGGTTGCGCCCATAGGCTGTAAAAAAACTTCTACTTGCTCTACTTCAGGATGTTCTTCCAAGGTCTTCTTGATTCTTGTGATACAGCCACCGCAGCTTATTCCGTTAATTTGATATCTGTACTTCATTTCGAAAGTATATTTTAATGGTGCCGATGCCCCCGGTGATCTTCTTGGGTCTCAGTGGAATCTTGCTCTTTGTCATGATCATGGTATTTACTGTTATCAGATTTTCCATGATCACCATGCCCGTGACCACCGTGAGGTATGAAAAGGTGTATCAAAAACATCACGATGATAAAGGAAAAAAGCCCATTGTACCCTGTAATGCCAAATGCAGGCGCAAAAAAAATCAACAATAGCGGGAGACCACAACCGATGACCATCCAAATCCAATGTCCTTTCATGATTTTTATTTTTTCGTTACCTATTATGTGTTAATGGTGCTCAGAATGGTCATCTCCTTTTGATTTCATTGTACCATCATCCATCATTCCCATTCCTTCCATATCCATTCCCTTTTCCTTCATCATATTCATGCACGACTCCATACAATCATTGCTCATCATCCCTTTGTCTTGCATCATTTGCATCATTTCGCCCATCATCTCGCCATCCTTTATCATTCCGTTCATCATGGAATGCATCATTTGTCTGTTGCCCATCATTTGGTTCATTATGGTGCTGTCGCCCATCATCATTTGCATGCCTTGTCCCTTCATCATGGTGCCCATCATTTTTTTGTTTCCCTGCATCATTTGCATGGCATGGTCGCTCCCTTGCATCTGTTCCATGAATTCCATCATATAATCATGGTTTTGTACCAGATCTTTAAGGATCTCGCTTCTGGTTTCCTCGTTTTGAAGCAAGGTTTGTACATCGGTTGATTGTTTGCAACCGTTCAAGGACAAAAGCCCTATCACAGAAAAAATAATTACTAAATTTCTCATTGTATATGAATTAAGGATTAATCGTCAATTGGCTGATTTCAGAAAGGATTCGATTTTGGTGATCTCCTCTTCCGTCAGATTGGCCCTAACCCGCATGTGCAGGCTTATGGTTTCCCAATCGGTATCGTTGTAATCCGCGGGTGAAGGGGCAATATGACATCGGTTGCACACCTCGCCCCAGAGCTGCGCCCCGGATTTTTCAATTTTGAAATCCACTTCACTCCCCGCCACCTCGGTCGCGGTATCCGTCGCAATGGGTTTTTTATTGGAGGAGCAGGCGACCATGATCGATGCCATGACGGACAGGATTATTGCTGCTTTAAAATTCGTTGTTGTTTTCATTTCACTTTCTTTTTTTGATTTTAAAATCCAATGGCCCAATGCACAAACAATCCATTGGTACGGGTCGTGCCATCACTGTCATGACCACCTTCCATCTTGGTGGTTTGATAGCTGAATTTGACCACGGAACGCCAACTCAGCCAATAGTTCAAACCAAAAGCGTACTGCGTTGACTTCTCTTCCCACTCCGCTCCTTCAGGTGCGTTGAAATCGGAATATCGACCCACAAATTCAAGTTGTTTCATAAAGTCGCTTCCCGACATGATGGGGCGATAGCTCAATTGTGTATAAAAGGAGCTGCTTTGGTTGTCAAAGGAGTAAGGTTCGGAAATCCCATCTTCGATTTCATAGTAGGTGGCGGTATCCACATTGGAACTGTTGTACTGGGCCTTGATGTCCACAACCCCTTGTAAGGGGGTGATCGATTTTACATAGGAAAGATCCAGCGCCCAAAGAAAGGCACCCACATCCTTGTAATCGGAGTCCTCTGCACCGGTACTGTTGGTGGTATAGGCGGAAATCCCCCATTCCATGGATGAATCCGAGAGCGGGAGTAGGCCGATCCTGCCACCCAAGGCCTTGGCCAGGTTCACATCTTCATAATAACCGAAATCCAGCATACCCGCTTCTTCAGGCTCCTCACTTCCATCTTTGATGCGCGGACCGTTGGTCACATAAACCGCATAGTTCAGTTTGGGACCGCCCAGATCGAATGCCCCCCTGAGTTCGACGCCGATATCGGAGGCCGGTGCAATTCCGTCGTGACCAAATCCAAGGGGTCTGCTTGGAAGTCGGTTGATCCATGCAGGGTGCAAACGCTCCATAAAGGTTCCAAAGGGAAGCAGGAATTTACCGGCCCTTACGGTCATGTGCTTGTTGAGCACATACATCACATCGGCATATTCCAGTCCCGTTTTCAATTCATTTCCTTCGAGCTCAAACTCCAGTTCGGCCTCGAACATGAGCTTGTCGGAATGCTTGTAGAGGAATATAGGGGCGAATGTGGCCCCTAGAAAGGTGGATTCTTGTTCACCACCGGTATCCAAATATTCAAATCCGGTGTGTCCGTAACCACGCAGCATGAACTGCGTCTTACTGGGTTCAAAGGTGTTGTAGGTCTGGGCCAAAGCCGAAGATCCCAACCCTAAGATAATTAGGGTCATTAGTAGTTTTTTCATTTTTTCAAGGTTCTGATATAGTTGATCAATTCCCATCTCTTGTTTTCGGGAAGTGCGGTTTCATAGGAAGCCATAGGGGGCTTACCGTTGGTCAATTTCCAGAATAGGGCACCGTCCGATTGGGACTGTACCTTGGCACTGGTCAAGTCGGTGGGTTTTGGGGTCAATCCGGCTCCGCCCATGCCGTCTCCCTTACCCTTGGCCCCGTGGCAGATCACACAGAGCATTCTGAAGGTCCGTTTGCCGCTTTCTGTCGCCGTGGCATCATTTTTTAAGGGATTGTTCAAATTGTCCGCACTGGCCGGGGCTTCCCATTGGGTCTGTGCTCTGGTCGCCTGTAGGGCCAAAAGGGTCATTAGGAACGTTAGCATTATGGGTATTGATTTTTTTTGTGTAAGTTTCATTTTATTATTTGTTAGGTTGTTGCGTTAAAACTACTGTTTGACCTGACAGGCCATCTTCATAATATTCCTGGATTTTTATATTATTTCGTCAAGAAAATCCCTTTGCCACATTTGTCCGTTTTTGTAATCCGTCATGCTCATCCCCATAATTTCCTTGAACTGTGCGGACAAATGGTTGACGCTGCTGTAATCGAGCATATAGGCGATATCGGAAAATGAATATTGTCCCAGTTGGATAAGCTCCTTTACCTTTTCGATCTTGAGCTTGATAAAGTACTTTTCGATCGTGATGTTTTCATTTCTGGAAAAAACCTTGCTCAGTACTTTGTAATCGCGATGCAATAAATCGACAAGGTAGTCCGAGGTGTTCCCTTTGTGGTTAATCGGGACGTTGGTCACTAAGGAAATCAAGCCTATCTTGATTTTCTCAACGATCATTTCCTCTTCGCTTTTGGCTATTTCAAAGCCATTGGAATGTAGGACGTCCACGACTTTTTGGTCAACTTCGGCAATCCCTATTTCCGGGGCATTTACCGTAAGTTTCCCCAGTTCAAGGGATAGAACCTCAATGCCCAGGTCATGCAATTCTTGTCTTATGACCTTGAGGCATCGCCTACAGACCATATGCTTTATCCAGTATTCCTTTTTGGAATCCATGGTGTCTGAGTTATTGTTAAGCGTAAATAATATCGGGTCAAAACCCGATAGGAGAATCGATCAGGATATGCCGTCGTGGAGATAGCACACGACAAAAAAGGTCATTTAGTGGCCATGACCAATGTGAAGAGCGAACGATTGCATTGACGTTCCGCCAGTGTAAAAATCAAATTAGGAAAGTTTCATGAAGGACAAGGAGATCCTGTTCGATCCACGGGGGATCGTAGTCTTTAAAAGGGATTATGTTTTCCTGTAGCCCTTCGAAACGATCGATATGGTAAAAAATAAAGGCATTTAGAAATACAAGTGTGCCGAAATCAAGGTCAAAGGAATCCAGCATCAGGTCATCCTTGCCAATATTGGCATAGGTATCGGTGCTGCAGCAATCCTTTTGTTCCAAAGAGCACTTCCTTGAGGTGTTTTTGGGATTTTGAAGCTTTTGGTCGCAGGGTTTTGCTTTGCCGGTCACAGAAAAACTGACCAACTTGTTACAGCAAAAATGGGCATTCGATGCAAAGGAAGTGGTACTGATCAATACAGAACAGGCCAGAAACAGGGACAATATTTTCGATGTGGTTTGCTTCACTTCCTAAAGTTACTAAATTTTGTTTAACTCGCTAAAAATCAAACTGTAATCAATTATGCAGTTATCCATATGATTACTGTTTGTGTGTGATTTCAGCAGGATTTGGTTCCAAATGTAAGGTATGGGATTCGGAAAAAACATGACAAATATCAGGTTTACCAAAAGTACTGGCATTGGGCCACCACAAGGATCACAATACTATACTGGTATACAATATGTGGGGAAAGGAATGACCGTCAGCTGTCCAACGATCGGATTCGGTATCGAGGAACTTTAAGGTCTGTTATGGTTCGATTGAAGACAAGGGTTCCACCTTTAATCGGGTTGAAAATACAATGCTATTGGTCAGGGTTCCATCCGTTGCCAGTAAGGAGGGCCTTCGAACCACGATGTGCTTTATACCGTCCCGGACCAGATACGATGGTCGTATAAATGATTGATGGTCAAAAGTATGGGGTGCCATGGTCGGTACTTTGAAAAGCAGGGGCTTTATGCGGAATCCTTGTATAAATTGTGTTAAATTTAATGAGGTTGTTAAAATTTTTGTAGTTTTGTAACCGCTTATGAGAATATTTTGGTTCAAAATATTATCTTGTTTTATGGCACTCAACGTGCTGGCATCCACCTTTTCCTTTGCGGTGGCACAACACTATTGTGGGGAAGATCTTGTTGATTTTTCCTTCTTCGGTAAAGCGGAATCCTGTGGAATGGATATGCAGCAGCCATCGGATTCACACCAGCACAAGCTGCAGAAAAAACAGTGTTGCGATGACGAAACGCTTTCCGTACAAGGAAATAGGGATCTATTGCTTTCCGTTGAAAATTTAAGTGTTGGGGAGCATCAGTTCCTGGTTGCCTTCACCTACAGTTACATCAATCTTTTTGAGGGATTACAGGAAAATATAGTTTCTGTCGTACATTACCCTCCGCCCCTTTTGGTCAAGGATATTCAGATTCTTGATCAAACTTTCCTTATTTAAGAGCATATCGATGACGTTTGGCCGTGCTATGGTTTTTGGCATGGCCCTAGGTATTTATTGCCTTTGGAACATTTTCACTATTTCCAACACAATAAACTCATGATATGCTTAATAAAATCATAAAATACTTTTTAGAGAACAAACTGGTGACCGTTCTCGTTTTAATAACGTTGGTTACCTGGGGGATTGTCACTTCCCCCTTCAATTGGAATACGGGCTTTCTCCCAAAAGACCCGGTGCCCGTGGATGCCATTCCCGATATTGGGGAAAACCAGCAAATTGTTTTCACGCAATGGCCCGGGCGATCGCCACAAGATATCGAGGATCAGATTTCTTATCCAATGACGACCTATTTACTTGGAATTCCAGGGGTGAAAACGATCCGTAGTTCATCCATCTTTGGATTTTCCAGTATCTATATCATTTTTAATGATGATGTGGAATTTTATTGGTCGCGCTCCCGGATCCTTGAAAAATTGAATTCACTTCCCGCAGGGCTGTTGCCCGATGGGGTAACCCCGACTTTGGGTCCTGACGCCACGGCATTGGGACAGGTATATTGGTATACCCTGGAAGGAAGGGACAAGGATGGCAACCCTACGGGAGGATGGGATCTGCACGAAATACGGACTGCCCAGGATTTTTATGTGAAATACGGGTTGAATGCCGTGGACGGGGTGTCCGAAGTGGCTTCGATCGGTGGTTTCGTCCAAGAATATCAAGTGGATGTAAATCCAGATGCCCTGAAAGCCTATAATATTCCTTTATACAAGGTCATGGAGGCCGTACGGAAGTCGAACAGGGATGTGGGCGCCAAGACCATTGAAGTCAATCAAGCAGAATATTTGGTCAGGGGCTTGGGATATGTCAAAAATACGGAAGACATAGAAAAGGCCGTGGTTGCCGTCTTTGACAATGTCCCGGTTCGGGTCAAGGATATTGGGGTGGTCAGCTTGGGACCGGCCACACGAAGGGGCGTGCTCGATAAAGGGGGCGCCGAAGTGGTAGGTGGCGTCGTGGTCGCCCGTTATGGTTCCAATCCTTTGGCGGTCATCAATAATGTGAAGGACAAGATCAAGGAAATCGCACCCGGTTTGCCCAAAAAGACATTGGCCAATGGTGTGGAAAGCCAATTGACCGTGGTCCCGTTTTATGACCGGACACAGCTCATCCACGAGACCATAGGTACTTTGGAAAATGCCCTGTCCCACGAAATACTGATCAGCATCATCGTTGTACTGGTACTTGTCCTCAACCTGAGGGCCTCTGTGATCATATCCAGTCTATTGCCTGTCGGGGTCCTAATGACCTTTATTGTCATGCAATATGCCGGGGTAGATGCCAATGTGGTGGCCCTTTCCGGGATAGCCATTGCCATAGGGGTGATGGTGGACGTGGGGATCGTGTTCGTCGAGAACATTATCCGTCATTTGGAAATGCCCGAGAACCATGGTGCCAAGGGCAAGGAACTCATTCAGGTAATATATAAGGCCACCGTGGAAGTGGCCTCGGCAATTACGACCGCATTGGCGACCACCGTCGTGAGCTTTGTGCCTGTCTTTGCCATGCAATCGGCAGAAGGGAAGCTATTTAGGCCCTTGGCCTTTACCAAGACCTTTGCCCTGTTGAGCGCCTTTGTGCTTGGAATCGTTGTGCTTCCGGCATTGGCCCATTTTGTAATGGGGGTGGATTATGACAAGAAACGGGTGCGACGGTTTTGGTCCATTCTATTGATATCCACCGGGCTTATTTTTGCATTTTATGCCCAGATGTGGTTGCCATTGGTCATTTCACTCATTGGGTTGAACAATTTGATGGAACCCAAATGGCCGGAGCACTATAAATCGTTTCCCAACTATATCAATTTGGGACTGACCGTTTTTATCGCTTCCTTCTTCCTGACCGAGGAATGGATGCCCTTGGGACCCCAAAACGGTATTGTGGTCAACTACTTTTTTGTGTTGTTCCTAGTGGGCATTATCCTGGCCGCTTTGATGGGAATCGTACATTTCTATACCCCGGTCCTAAAGTGGTGTCTGGAAAACAAAGGAAAGTTCATGCTCATCCCATTCGTGACCCTGTTTTTTGGGGTATTGGTTTGGCTGGGGTTCGATAGCACCTTTGGAATCGTGGCCAAAGGCTTTGAATCGGTAGGTTGGAAAAGTGTCAGACAGACCTCGGGATGGCAGGCAGCTTCCAAGAGATTCCCGGGAATAGGATCCGAGTTCATGCCATCGCTCAATGAAGGTTCGTTCCTGTTGATGCCGACATCCATGCCGCATTCAGGGGTGGAATACAACAAAAGGGTGGTTGGACAGTTGGATATGCTCTTGGGAAGCATACCCGAAGTGGACTTGGTTGTCGGTAAACTCGGTCGCGTTGAATCCGCACTGGACCCTGCACCCATTTCCATGTATGAGAACATCATCAACTATAAACCTGAATTCATTGTGAATGAAGACGGACATAGGGTCCGTTATAAAGTAGATCGAAAGGACAGGTTCATTACCCAGCATAAAGACACTTTGACCAATGAGGAGGCCTTGCAGTTAGGGATTGCCGAGAAGGACCTGATCGTGGATGAGGACGGTGAGTTTTTCCGAAACTGGAGGCCTCATATCAAATCCCCCAACGATATCTGGGATGAGATCGTAAAGGTCACCAAGATCCCGGGCATAACCTCTGCTCCCAAATTACAGCCCATAGAAACCCGGTTGGTGATGTTGCAGACCGGAATGCGCGCTCCCATGGGGATCAAGGTTTTTGGTCCCGATCTGAAGACCATCGAGGATTTTGGGATGCAATTGGAAGGTATCTTGAAGGAAGTGCCCTCGGTCAAGGCAGAAGCCGTATTCGCCGATAGAATAGTGGGCAAACCTTATTTGCACCTCAATATCAACAGGGACGGGATATCCCGATATGGTTTGAACATTGAAGATGTGCAGCAAAGCATCGAAACAGCGATCGGTGGGATGAAAATCACCTCCACCGTTGAAGGTAGGGAACGTTTTCCCGTGCGGGTGCGCTACCCGAGGGAATTGAGGGACGACCCGGAATCGTTGAAGAAAATTTTGATTCCCACACCGGTAGGGGCGCAAATTCCCTTATCCCAAGTGGTGGATTTTGAATATGTCCGCGGGCCTCAGGCCATCAAGAGCGAAAACACCTTTTTGGTGGGCTATGTGCTTTTTGATAAACGGGACGGTTTTGCGGAAGTCGATGTGGTGAACGATGCCCAGGAAGCCATCCAGAAAAAAATCGATGCAGGGGAATTAACGGTTCCCGCCGGAATAAGCTATAAGTTTTCTGGGAGTTATGAGAACCAAATCAGGGCAGTGAAAAGACTGTCCATTGTCATACCGATCAGTTTGATTGTGATTTTCTTGCTCCTGTTTTTTCAGTTCAAGACGGTCATCGCATCCTCCATCCATTTTTCCGGAGTTTTTGTTGCTTTTGCGGGAGGTTTCATAATGCTCTGGCTCTATGGTCAGGATTGGTTCATGAATTTTGCCATTTCAGGGGTCAACATGCGGGATCTGTTCCAAATGCACACGATCAATTTAAGCGTTGCGGTTTGGGTTGGTTTTATCGCACTTTTCGGTATTGCCACCGATGATGGTGTCATCATGGGTACGTACATCCACCAGGTTTTTGAGGAAAAGAACCCTCAAACCGTACCGGATGTAAGAGCGGCGGTTTTGGAGGCAGGGAAAAAAAGGGTCCGTCCCGCCATGATGACGGCCGCCGTGGCCATCATCGCCCTTTTGCCCGTGCTGACCTCTACCGGAAAAGGGGCCGACATTATGATTCCCATGGCCATCCCGACTTTTGGGGGAATGGCCATTCAGATCATGACCATGTTCGTGGTCCCGGTACTCCAAGCCTATTGGAGGGAAACAGTCATTATAAATCGCAACAAAGCATTGAAAAAAATACAGTAAAATGAAAAATGTATTGACCATCATATTTGTCTTGACAAGTATCCTTTCCAACGGCCAGACCTTGGAGGATTACTTTAAGGTAGCGGCTGAGAACAATCCAGGGTTGCTTTCACAGTACAAAGATTTTGAGGCGGCGTTACAAAAAGTACCGCAGGTGAAGGCTTTACCAGATCCAAACCTGTCCTTTGGGTACTTCATCTCCCCGGTCGAAACCCGGGTAGGGCCCCAAAAGGCAAGGTTTTCACTGACTCAGATGTTTCCTTGGTTTGGAACCTTAAAGGCCCAAGGTGATGCCGCTGCACTTATGGCAGAGGCCAAGTACCAGTCTTTTTTGGATGCCAGGAACAAACTTTATTACGAGGTTTCAGCAGCTTATTTTCCATTGTACGAACTTAAGGAGTGGGTACGGATCGAAGAGGACAACATTGCCATTCTGGAATCCTACAGGACGGTTTCCAATACGAAATTCAAAAATGGCTTGGGATCATTGGTCGATGTCTTAAGGGTGGACGTGCTTTTAAAGGAAGCCCGGACGAATCTGGGTATCCTTAAACATAAGGAAATCCCCCTTTTGGCGTCCTTCAATAAACTATTGGACCGTAAGGAAGATGAACAAATAAACATCCCTGAGACCTTTGGGGTCAATGTACTGCCCATTGATTATGTCAAAGATTCCTTGGTAGTGGACCATCCGCTCTTGAATTCCCTGGAATTAAAGGTCAAGGCTGCAGCGGCATCCGAAAGGGCAGCCCTTAAACAAGGCCTGCCAAAAGTGGGGGTCGGACTGGACTATGTAATGGTTGATAAGCGTACCGACATGGTGGTTCCCGATAATGGCAAGGATGTATTGATGCCCATGGTTACCTTGAGCCTGCCCCTATTCAGGGGTAAGTACAGGGCAGCCGAAAAGGAGGCCCAATTGATGCAGGAAAGTTATGCACTGCAAAAAAAGGAAGTCACCAATACATTGAAGACCAATTATGAAATGGCCGTTTTTGACATAAGGCAGCAGACGGATTTGATTTCCCTCTTTGATGAACAGATCATGGAATCGGAACAAGCACTCAATCTGTTGTTCACAGCCTATGGGAATTCCGGGAAGGACTTCGAGGAGGTGTTGCGAATGCAGCAACAATTGTTGAAGTATACTAAATTGAAAATAAGCGCATTGACGCAATATGAAATAGCGTTGGCCAAGTTTAACTATATCACGGCAAAAAAATAATCAGATGAAATCAGAAACACAAAAAATAGTAAAAATAGCCTTGTCCACCTTGGTTCTTGGACTTTTGCTGGGATGGCTATTGTTCGGGGGCTCCAAGGGCAATGCCAAAGAGGAACACCAACATACTTCGGAAGTATCGGGAGAAACCATTTGGACCTGCTCCATGCATCCCCAGATCAGACAGACGGAACCGGGAGATTGTCCCATTTGTGGGATGGACTTGATCCCTTTGGAAAATGACAACGGTTCGGAACTGGACCCCATGGCCGTTAGCATGTCGAAAACCGCCATGCAGCTTGCCAATGTCACTACGGAAATCGTGGGCAAGACCGCCCCGGTCAAATTGATCGATCTTAATGGCAAGGTGGAAGCGGATGAACGATCGATCTATTCCCAATCTTCCCATATTCCCGGGAGGGTGGAACGGCTAATGGTCAATTTTACAGGGGAGTACATCAAGCAGGGGCAGATCATCGCCTATATTTATTCCCCTGATCTGGTCACTGCACAAGAGGAACTTTTTGAAGCAAGAAAGGTGGCGGACACCCAACCGCAGTTTTTTAATGCCGCCAAGGAAAAATTAAAAAACTGGAAGCTTTCCGACAACCAAATCGCACAGATACTTCAATCCGGGACCGTTAAGGAGGAATTGCCGATACATGCCGATGTTTCAGGCTACGTTACCGAAAAAATGGTAAACCTTGGCGACTATGTCAACAAGGGCAAGGCATTATATCAAATTGCCAACCTGAACAGCGTTTGGGTACTGTTCGATATTTATGAGTCCGACATGCCCTGGGTAAGAAAAGGCGATGAAGTGGTCTTTACCATACCCTCGCTCCCGGGCGAAAACTTCAAAGGCAGGATTTCCTATATCGACCCGGTGATCAATCCCATGACAAGGGTTGCCAAGGCCAGAATCGAGATCGGGAACACCGGTTTAAGGTTAAAGCCGGAAATGTTCGCTTCCGGAACCGTAAAAGCAAAACAGCCCATTGCATCAGAAGCGATAACCATTCCTAAGTCGGCAGTGATGTGGACCGGGGAACGTTCTGTGGTATACATCAAGAATACCACGTCCAATGGGGTGAATTTTGTGT
>NZ_JAFLNL010000012.1 GCF_017313785.1 Flagellimonas aurea | reverse complement strand
CCGCTCTTTCAAGGCTTCCAATACCACTTTGGTCTTGAACTTCGGGGTAAACTTTCTTCGTGTCATATTCAGTAAATTTAATGATTAAACTTACTGCCCTAATTTTTGGGGTATCTACATATTGAGTTTGTTTAATTGGTGATTGGCGTAGCAACGTTAATAGTGCTGCGCCTTTTAACCTTTTTAACATTAAAAATGATGGGTTTTAACCCAATTTGGTGTTCTGGTTATAGAACAGCTTAGACTGTGCGATTTATACTTAAATATGTATTTGTTCGGTTGTTTTTTTAATAGATTTTTATGGAGTAGTTGTAATTAATTTTATTTTTAAAGGTGTTCAATAAAATTCATGCGTTTGCCCAGAACCCTAACGATAAAAATTTCGTCCACGCCTTCAATTTGATAGAAAATAACATGGGCTTTATAACTATAGTATTTTAAGGAGCCAGAAATAATCCCTGCATCTTTTGCCAACTCTGGGCGTCCAGCCAGCTCCTCCAAAAAATCATCTAAATTCAATAAATACTTGTTGGCTTGGTCAGGGCCAAAGAATTTTATCCCATACTTATATATTCCAACCAAGTCATATTGGGCTCTTGTGGATAAATTATAATTCCCCATTATCAACTTTTGTGATAATGTCACTTATTTTTAGTTTACTTCTACCGCTTTGTAAACCTTCATCAATTGCGCTCTTAAGTTCCATGAGCTTCATGTTCTCTTCCTGGTCCTTTCTTACCAAATCTCTTATATATTCACTGTCATTCGTAAAGTCACCTGATTGAACCCTAAGCTTTATCCAACCATCTTGTTGATTTGTAAAAGTGATTGATTTTCTAATTGTTCCCATAACTTTGATTTATGTGGTGCAATATAATACTTTTTCGCACCACCTAAAAGACAAGGCTTTAAACAAGTGGACAGGACGGTTTTAGTATACCACCCGCGCAGGATTGAAGTGTGCATAGCAAAAACTAATATAAACCCATTTATGACAAAGTCTGAAACTGTTTTTTGGATAGCCCAAAGAATTCCGTTTTCAGGGGTTCGATTTGACCGTTTTTTGCAAGATAGGACTAGGTGGAAAACGAAAGAAAATATTATGTTCAACCCGGTGGTTCTAATATATGGTTTTTTGACCTTGCAATGGACTTAATTACAATAAGACCATTTCATTTAAGTTATTGTTCCTTGTTTTTAAAAATTGACACCCCTTCCTTGATGGTTTCCAGAACCTTGATGTTTTTGATCTCTTTGGGATCCACCTTTAAGGGGTTTTGGTCCAAGATGACCAAGTCTGCCAATTTCCCCTTGGTAAGCGTTCCTTTCCTATAGTCTTCAAAGGATTGATAGGCGGCATCACGTGTAACCGTACACAAGGCCTGGTAGGGTGTGATTCTTTCATCGGGCCCGAGCAGTTGTCCCCCGCTGGTCAAACGATTGACCGCAGCAGAAATAACGGGCAACATCCCACAATGCGCAATTGGGGCATCATGGTGCAAGGTGATTTTGGCTCCTTTACGTAGTGCCGTATTTGCTGGGTTTATCCGCTCAGCTCTTTCTTTTCCCAGGAAAAGCGATTGATGCCTGTCTCCCCAAAACTCAATGTGGATGGGGAAAAAGGAAAGTATGATTCCATTTTCTGCGGCGTAGTCCATTTGTTCGTCACGTATGGTCTGCGAGTGAATGATGGTAGTCCTCAAATCTGGCCTTGGTGTTTTGCCGCGTACCTTATTTAATGCCCCAATCAATAAATCAACGGCTGAATCCCCATTACAATGAACAATCAATTGCACTCCTTTTTCGTCCGCTTTCCGGATCCAGTCTTCAATCTCTTCTTGTGTCATGCTGGGATAGCCACGATACCCCTCGAAATCTTTTATGACCAACTTCTCAGTTTCAGTGTGGGAAGTTTCACCTGTGACCAGCTGTCCCCCAAACTCGTTTATACAGCCCGCTTCCTCCACTTCAGAACTGCCTTCTGGTTGAACAAAATAAGGCTCGCTCAGATAAGCGGTATATCCTTGTATCGCGCCATCGATCGTAAGCTTTATCCCCTTGGTGATAAGACGGTCCGTGGTATTGAAGTCTTCGGATATTACGTTGAGAAGCGAATCTGTGGTAAATTTGTACATCGGGTAACTGATTACATCTATGGGCAACTTGTTTTGTGCCTCCATTACTTGCAATAATTTCATGGCATCGGGCATGGTGTTGCCATCCTGACATGTGGTGATTCCCTCTGCCGCATAGTTCAACAAACCTTGTTCCATCAAGGTTATGGCCTCATCAATGGTCGGGATGGGCAATATTTTCATAAGGAGGAACATGGCCTGTTCTTCCATAACACCCAATGGTTGATTACTTCCTGGACGTCTTTGTATTTTACCACCATTGGGATCTTTTGTGCCGGCAGAGATACCGGCCAACTCCAAGGCCTTGCTGTTACAAGTTATCAGGTGGGATGAAATATGCATCAATACAATGGCATGTTCCGTTGAGACGGCGTCTAGGTCGTCCCTATTGGGGTGACGCATTTCTTCCAGTCCCGTATCATCATATCCCCAGCCTATGATGGTAGTGCCCGTTTTTGGCTTTTTTTGGTTGATGTGTTCCCGAAGTTTACGCTGAATGTCCGGAATGGTCCTTACATCCCCTATGGGGTAGGGATCCAAGTTTACACACCCAAACTTTGCCGATTGAAAAACCACATGGGAATGCGGGTCGTAAAAGCCAGGAATCATTGTTTTGTTCATAATATCCACCAAACGGGTCGAATCGCTGGAGAATCCCATGGCTTCATTTTCCGGTCCTGCAAAAAGGATTTTTCCATTTTTAACTGCCAATGCCTCGATATACTCTGGGAATTCACCTTCCATAGTTACAATGTCACCACCGAAGTAAATGGTATCGGCCTTTTCTTGACCTTGCTCTTTCTGGCACCCGCAGAACAGGGTGCAAACTGAAATTAAAAGAATAAGTGTTCTCATGATTTAGCTTTCTTGGTTTATTTTTTGTGAGATATCCATTGCTTGTCTTAAGCTACATTTTTCTTTTTACCCAATAAATAACCGGCATAAAAGGGAAGCCCAAGGATTACGATGATCAAAAAGATGGCCAAAACGGTAAGGGTCCGTATGGTTTTCCGTAACTCTTCCATGGTATTTTTTATACCGGAATCCATGAGCAAATGCGCTTCCTCAGTAATGATCTTTCGCTCGCGCTGAAGTATGGAGTCCAATGCCAACCGTTCCCGCTCCAATAAAAGGTCTATCTCGGAAAATTCGTTGGACAGGGCGATCATGGAAGATGTAATTCCCCTTTCCAAACCTATGAATATAGGGTCGATCTGATTCCGAAAATTGATTAGGGCACTGTCCAAGAGTTGTGGTGAATTTTCCGCTATCGTGATCAAACGATGTGTTTGATCCTGAAACTCCTGCAATTTTTTTTGCATATCCAAGGTATCCAACCCCTTTTCCTTTAGGTATAAAAGAGTCTCCCATTGCAACTGTTTTCTGGTGAGCTCACTGCCATAACTCAGTTTGCTTCCCAAATCTGAGACCACTTCGGACAAGGTGCCGACCGTTCGCACCGACAAACTATCCGGGGTTTCGGTCAGTTTTAAATAATCCTCTTTGACCGATGAAATGGTCTCAAAATCGTAGCTAGTAATGGGATTTGTTCTTGCCTGTTCCTCAACGAACAATGCCAATTTTTCGAAATCCTTTTTGCTGTGGACACTCTGCGCAATCTTACTTATTTTATTGGCGTTTGCAGTTGTTGTATTTTGTAGGGTTTGATAAGTCGTATCGGACATATAATCAGGTTTGGGAGCAGCAAAAAAATATTTGGTTCTGATCATATAGGTCCATACATCCAATAATGCAACCTCAGGTGCTGCCTGAAAACCGTGGACCTTAAGTTGCTTTGCCGTGTTTATTTTCCATAGCAAAAGTAATTTTTGGGTCTCCGGAGAGGGCTTGTCTTTTAGTATGGTATCAGCTGTTTTTTGTGTGACCTCCATCGCTTCCCCGACAAAGTCTTGGGTCATCAGTCTAGTATTCAATGCCTTTACCGTTAATGGCTCCTGTTCACTTTCGATACGGACTAATGAGCAGGAACCCAGCATTAGTACAACAAGTGCCGTACTGAGGATTGCATATGTGGTTTTGATCGGTTTCAAATACATATTGTATTGGTTTTGTGGCATTGAACTATTTTAAGTATACAACCTTGAACTTGGCCAATGGAGCCATTCTGGCCCTGTTCAATGATAAGGTGTCTTTTTTTAAGGTATAGTTGTCAATTTTCAAAAGCATTGCGTGAAACCTTTGCTCGGTTTCCATGTCCTCACAAGCCATTAAGGTGGCTCTTATTCCTGAGAAATTTAACCTGCTCTGGGCCTTGTTCAAGGCATAGGTCCCACTCAAACTGTTACAGCCCCCAAATCCAGTGACAAGGCTATCCCTGTCCTTTAATATCATATGGATCTCTTTTCGGTTTTCCCGTGTTTCAACCGATTGGCCATTGAGCTCGATCAATTTCCAGTATTTTTCGGTAATGCCATCATCCATAGTGGTCTCTTTTGTTTTTGATGAATTGCCAATTGTATTCTGATGACTTTTACAGGACATGGACATCAGTACCATGAGCGTGAGATAAATAGATAAGGCTTTCATAGTTCATATATTTAAGAGGTCAAAGTATTCTTGTAACCCCAAGACCGTAAGAAAATGAGTTATACCCATTTACTTTCAAATCGTTGATCAAATTTATGCTCAATTCCCATTTCGTGTCGATATGAAAACCGTATTCCAATCCAATTCTGACCATAAAGAAACTTGCCGATTGGGCAAATTCCCCACCTATGCCTAGGATATAACTGATACTTTTTTCTGGTTTATACCCTGCCACCAAAGCACTTGCAATAGGGTATGACCTTTCCAAGACCCGGTCACCTCCGCCACTTCTTAAATGGTTCTCCACTTGATAATCTTCAATGACAATATCATTGTGCAGTCCCATACTCCATTTTGGATTGAACATATAGTTATAGTTAATTCCCAAGGAGGGCAGTGCCAACCACTTTCGTTCCCCATCTTGCTGGATACCTTGGCTAATTTGGGTATGGCTCAATACCGCGCCCAAGGTGTGGTGAACTTTAAATTGGGCTTGGTTATCTTTTTCTTGGCCAATTATTTCAGAGTTGAACAATGAAAAAATGCTTGCAACAATGAAATACAGACTGGGAAAAAATCCTTTTTTCATTAGCCTATCACATTGAGGTAGGTTTGGTCGATAATCTTCGTTCATGGTTAAAACAAATTGTGCTTGACCATACTTTTGATGGTTTTTTGGGCAAAATCTTCCGCCAACTTCTGGGTATCCTTGTTCAGTTTGCCACTTAACGATTGGCTCCATTGCATTTCATCACTGGTGCATGTGTACCAAGTGGCCTTACCTGAGATTTTGTCAACGTTTTTTGTTTCTCCGGCCAAGGGGACACTGGTGCCCAAAAAGCCCCTGAAAATTCCCATCTTGACGGGCACTCCAACACGGGCGTCCACGGAGGGAGAACTTTTGTATGCCGACTTTGGGTGGTCAAACGTATATGCCAGCAATGCATCTACCTCTAATTCATCCACTTTTTTCCTCAAGGTTTCCTCCAAAGCATAATCAGTTTTTTTAATATGGGCATAAGCTGGAATTGCTGATATCCCATTTTCCTTTAATTGTTGAACGGTGGCATCCTCCAGTTGTCGTTGTGCCAATCCATCAGAGGTTTTGGCCACTACCATTACCTTTCGGTATTTCCTTTTTTGGTAGGTGGGGGATTTCCATACGGATTGTGAAAAGCAGAGCATTGGACCCAATACCATAATTAGATGTAATATTCGGTAAAGCCATGCATTATTTTTCTCTTGTAAATTCATTTGATCATGGTTTGAATTCTTTTTCTGCGTAGCGTGCAAGCAATGACTGCTATTTAGTCCTTAAAACTATAAGCAGTAGAAGAATATGATTTAAATAGTTATGGTTAGTGTTTAGTATATTGCTTGCTTATTCTGATTCTTTGAAAATAGCCAAGAGTCCTGTAGCTCCTACCTTTGTTCCCAAGGGAATGGCATCGAGATCCACTTGAAAGTCCCCGTTATGCGCACCAAATGGAAAGACTTTGCCTTCCTGAAGTGCTTGTTCGAACATTTCTGGTGGGGCAATCCCAACCTGGGCATAACAGTATCTTTTGATTTTATTGTGTACCACCAAGTGATGAAAATCCTCCGACCCCATGACGGAGGGCAGGCGATCTTCCTTTAGGATATTCTTTTCCCCGACCAGGCCTTCAAGTGCGTTCTGGACCGTCTTGGTCAATTCGACATCATTGTCCAAGGGTGTTGACCAACCTTTCATTTTCATTTCCGGAAATTTGTCCTTGGGCATATTGTAGGCATGTGCAATGCCTTCATTGATACGCTTGATCCCTTCTATCAACAGTTGCCGGTCATGCTCGTTGAACCAGCGCAAATTCACCTTGACTAAAGAGGAAGCTGGAATGACGTTGTTATCGCTTCCAGCTTGAATTGACCCCACTGTGATGACCGCAGAATTCTTCGGGTCGATTCCCCTACTGACAATGGCCTGGTATTGCATGACCGCCGAAGCAGCCATGACAACGGGATCCTTAGTGAGGTTGGGCATGGAACCATGGCCTCCCACCCCGTGAAATGTGATATCAATTTGATCTGTTCCTGCCATGCGGACTCCAGTTGCGGCAGCCACTAGACCGACACCGACCGGTGCGGTGTGTAACCCAAATAAGTAATCAGGTTGGGGAACGCCATGCGTGGTGTACAGCCCATCGTTCACCATGGCCTCTGCCCCCAGAATAGGTTCTTCCGCCGGTTGGCCTACCATGATCAGAGTGCCTTTCCAGAGTTCTTTGTGTTCTGCCATAAGTTTGGCAACACCCAACATCCATGTGACATGGGCATCATGTCCACAAGCATGCATGACCGGTGTTTCCGAACCATCTTCCCTCTTCACAACTTTCGTGCTGGCATAAGGAAGCCCTGTGGTTTCTTTCACGGCATTGGCATCCATATCCGCCCGGTACATGACCGTGGGGCCGTTTCCGTTTTTCAGGATCCCGACGACACCAGTTTCGCCAATTCCTGTCTTTACCTCATAGCCAAGTGACATTAATTCCTTTTCCACAACGCCCGCGGTGCGGGTCTCCATAAAACCCAGTTCGGGATTCTGGTGAATGTCCTTGAAAATCTCTATCAATCGACTTTGGTCCTTGTCGATGGAAGTTTCGATGATTTGTGAGATGTCGGTTTGCGCATACAAACTATTGATAAAGAATAGGAGTAGCGTTGGAAATAAACTGTATTTATTCGTTTTCATGGCTCGGTATTTAAGGTAAATCATCTTTGACTTGGCATGTGGAACGCCCTATTGGATTTGGTGTCGAACTTACTTTGGGAAACAAACTACATAAAACGTCGTTGTTCCAAAATTAGATTTTGGCCCAATATTCAGGCACCAACCGTGGTAAGAATTTGTTCAATTTTAGAAAATGGAACAGTTTTAGGGATTTGAGGAATCATTATTTTCAACTTGTCCAAGAAAATATTCGGAGGGGGTCACACCTATATATTTCTTGAAGGCCCTAATAAAAGTATTACGTGAATTGAATCCAGCTTCCTTTGCAATCCCTTCCAAGGTGAGTTGTCGGTATTTCTCATCCTGATATATTGAGATAATATGATCAATACGGGCCCTGTTGATAAAATTGGAATAGCTCAGTCCATAAGTATAGTTGATGAAATAAGAAATATGGTGGACTGGGACACC
This sequence comes from Flagellimonas aurea, assembly GCF_017313785.1. Lineage (GTDB taxonomy): Bacteria > Bacteroidota > Bacteroidia > Flavobacteriales > Flavobacteriaceae > Flagellimonas > Flagellimonas aurea. Next base: position 109,665 of record NZ_JAFLNL010000012.1, on the reverse strand, counting down.
AATGTCCTCGGATAGCTTGTTGATTTTGTAGTCGCAGTTCAAAAATGGACGCTCATCCTTAAAAAAGGAAGTTATGGTCTGTTCGTAACAAATCATCTGTTCATTGCTCAAAGAAAAGGTATTTCCATTCTTGTCCTGTTGTTTTTGTACATCCAAACCCATTCCATATAACACCGAGGGATGGAACATTAGGGTCAAGGCAGTGGACAACAGAACGCCCATGATCAGAATATCAACTACAATGATAAAATTGGAAAAATAGTAGGGGAAGCAAAAAATGATGAATGCCAATAAATAAAATGTTCCAAGCTGTATGACCAATCCCCAGAGCCATATTCCCATTTTCTTTGTCATTGTTCCATTTTCAAAATTATTGTGAACACCTAATAATATTGTTATGGAAAAATAGGTGTAGATCAATCCCAAAAAGGTTTTCAAAAAAGGATGCGTGAAAGGCGGCAGCATTCCTTCCCTATGCGCAAACAGATTGGTAGGGGATTGAAAGAGGGAGCGAATCAGGTCCAGCTTCTCATCCGCCCCGGTTAAATAAAAAGGGATCATCTCCATAAAATGAAGTGTCGCAGGGACAAAAAATAGCCAATCATACTTTCTAAACCCCGTTTCCCCATTCGCCATACTCCTGACATAAATGTAAAAAAGTGGCGGTATCAAATAGTGAACAAAAAAAATACTCCTGAATAGGTGTGGGACACGAAAATAAATATCGGTATAGGTCAAAGTGTTAGCAACAATGATCATTGCCAATCCGAGCAATCCAAATGCCAATACATTATTGGAAAACCTCCTTTTTTTGGTGAATGAGAATAGAATCCATGCGCATATAACACCTATAAGGAAAGCACCAAAAGAAATAATGACCAACAATTCGTATCTAAGTATCATCGGTTGGCCATAGGAAGTTCATGAAGGTCTAGGTTCATTGTCAATCATTGCGAATTGGTCAGAAGGATACTATTGTTTTCCATTAAATGGCGCACCAACCTTTTTCCATAGGAGTTGGATGCTTGCCGCAGTGATGGGTAGCTTCCCACACTTGATTGCCCTGTCCACACCAAGGCATCCTTTTTATTGGTGGAGGACTGTTCCAAATCGTATAGGTTGGATTCTATAATGTACTCTTTTTCATGGGTATAGTAGCCAGGTGTTTGGACCTGACCATAGGTTCTATAAATGTTTCTCCCCACTCTTACATATCCAGAGGGATAGACAATGTCCTCTCCTTGCTTGTATACTTGACGATCTCTGGTATTGACCAATCCAACGACAAGGGCTCCATCTATTTGGTTCTGTTTTAATTTCTGGGCCACACTTTCAGGCTTCCAGTCGCTCTCACTGGAATTTAAGGGTAAAAATGAAGTCCCTTTGACCGCATTTTGACCATTCTTGGTCAAATTATGGGCTATTGCTTTTTCTGCTTCCTGTCTTATTTCATAATCCTTACTAACTACAATCACTGCTAGCTTAGCAAATGTCCTTGAGGAATAGTTTGGTTTGACCCATTCGGCTGATAGCATATTTTTACTGCTTTGGCAACCAACTATCAATACAATCAATATCAAAAAGTGAAAGTTTCTCATTTTAGCTTTTTTAGAAAAATACTTTGAACAATTTGAGCATTACGATAAAAATAGTATTCAAATTTATAAAAACGTAGGGATTTTCCTAAAAATGGCTTTGTGACGCAATTTCCATTGATGTATATAAGCGCTAATGAAGGCCACTGGGGGGAATTCTGAAGATTTTTACTTTATAAGGTTGGAAATTGATTGTTTTTTCATTTGATCTCCTTGACCAAATCCTTTTTCCATATTCTATATATGCAAAGACCTATCCCCTATACCAGAAAAACAATAAAATATATGTTATCCTTCCTTTCAAGTTCACATTGTCCGGCAGCGCATCAAACTGGCAGGGTTGATCGAGGGGGTTCAAGGCCTATGTCCGAAATGGGGAAATGACCATTTCACTTGGGGTGGAAGTGGCCCTTTTCGAGCCAGGGGAACAACAGAAGATGCTGGAAAGCCTTGAAGGAGAATATCAAGGGCATCGGATCAAACGGATGATTGAAAGTCGGAGCTATGATTTGACCAAAGCCTGTTTTGATGTAACGGACAAAACTTTGATGCCCAAATCAGGGGCATGTGTTGTCTGTCCCTTCAATGCCGCGAACCAAGGAAAATTGTTCGGGGAAGGGATGATGGTATTTTCCGAATTGGAAAAACTCAGTGTTTTTAGGGGGTGTTCGAGGACTAAATTTATAGTACCACCGAATGGGGCTCTGGTTTAACTAAACTTTAACAAAAGAATGCTTTCGAATCTTGTTTTAAGCTAATTTGTCTTAAATTTTATTTGAGACTACAATTGAATCCCGGCCCGAGTCCAAATTTCTCCATCATATTTTTAAAATATTCTTGCAAAAAGTGTTCGTTATACCCTTCGAAACGGAGAAAAGTAAGTACGGTAACATTAATAAGGTAATGGATGCAGATTTAATTATAACTAAATCCAAGATGGTTCAATTAACCGTTTTTGGTGGTTCTGAGTATTTAACCCTTACAGGGTTATAGTTTTCTTGTTAATGAACTTAATCAAAAAACGGTTCCTTAAAGGCATTACTATTTTAAATATCACACTAAAGTTTTGGTACTTAAGTCCCGAACCGAGCCTATTTTTTTGATATGTGAGAACTTTTTAGTTTTGATTCGTACAATGTAAACTTTAGATTACAATTTCATCTCTATTTATCAAATACCGCCAAGACAAAAGCTTTAACTTATCTTGATGCCCAGCCGGTTTCCATAAATACTAACTGTATGGTTAGTAATTCGTTTAAAGATTACTTCTGAAATTGTTTTAATGCGCCATTAGAGAAACCAAAGACCTTAATCTAATGTTGTATTTCATCGAAAATGTAGGATGACATTTAATTATAAGTAAGAAAAAACCTATAATTGTGATGTAAATACTTATTCCCAAAGTAAGTTTTTACATAAATAACACTAACCTACTTATGATAAACAATCTTCGATTGAGATCGAAGTACGAAATGCTCGTACTTCGTCTTACAGAACCTTATTTTGCCCTGCCCCAAGCTTTCCCAGCGGTTCGTGCCAAAGGATTCTTCTTGATAATATTGCTCCTCTGGTTGGGCTCTCAACGAGTATTATCTCAACAATTGCATACCCATAGCAATGCAGCTAGCTTAGACAACGAGGATGATACGACCTCGGGTTGGTGGACCGCAGGTTCTACCATAATTACTTCTGACTCGAATGATCCCCAACAGGGGAGTTATGCATTACGGATCGAGGCACCAAGTACCGCTGATAATGATAGGAATATCAGGTATACTTTCAACGCTATTGTGGATAAAGTTTATACAATCAGTATTTGGGTAAAGGCTGGGTCGCAAAGTGCTGATCCAGCGTTTGCTTCTTGGGAAGGGGTCACTGGTTTCTCGAATCCAACCCATATAACAACGGGGACTACCTGGACGGAATATAATTTTAATGTCACCGCAACGGATACAACGATTGTATTAAAGATTTACACAGGGTCCGGATCCAATGGAGCAGTGGGTGATGTACTATTTGTTGATAGTGTGAGCATAGTAGAGAGTGACACGGTACCACCGACCGCCCCGATCCTTTCGACTACTAACATTACAAATAGTTCAATTGGACTATCATGGACAGGTGCTACCGATGATGTGTGGGTCACTAATTATAAGGTTTATAAGAATGGTGTCCTTGAAAAGACTCTTGGTGATATCAATTCTTGTGAGGTGACCGACCTTGAATCAGGTACAACTTATAATATCTCGATTACAGCACTAGATCTGGCCGGGAATGAAAGTCCTACGAGCAATATACTTTCTATTACAACCAATTCAAATTCTGGTACTATTTGGACGCTAAACAATGGTGTGGCCAGCTTTATAGGGCCTATCGCCGTGGGAACCACCGAGGTTCCCTCTGGTTATGGCATGTCCGTTGCCGATAAATTAATTGCCGAAGAGGTAAGGGTCCAGCTTAGCGAAGCTTGGCCCGATTATGTTTTTAGAGCGGATTATGACCTCATGTCACTAAAGGCGGTCAAGAATCATATTCGGACGAAAGGACACCTGCACAATATGCCCTCGGCCGACCAAGTGGAGTTGTCAGGGTTTGAACTAGGTGAGATGAACCGATTGCTATTGGAAAAAATCGAGGAACTTTTTCTGCATGTCATCGAACTTAAGGAAGAAAACCTTTCGCAGTATAAAAAGTTAGAGGAGTTGGAACAACAACTTAAAAACGAAAAAAGATGAAAAGATTACCCATGTTCTCTATTTTGGCATTGTCCTTTATGGTCCATTTTGTACTGTTTGCTCATATGACTCCCAAAGATGATGGGGCGGAATATGAAATTCCAATGGGCTTTTCTGGTTGGGCTAGAAAGCAGCCCATTACCATTTCTGCCTCTCAAGTGGAAGGGTCTTCCGACCTTACTAATTTTCCAGTATTGATTACTCTTGATCAACTAAACACCGAAATCGTTGATGATGGCACTTATTCTGCGCTGAATGGCGGCGGGGATATCCGTTTTTCAAGTGATGCTTCAGGAAATGTACAGTTGCCCATTGATATTGTGGAATTTGTCACTAGTACTACTCCGTCCAATCGAAAATGTCAAATATGGGTCAAGCTACCTACCTTATCCAATACCTCGGACACAACCATTTACATTTGGTACAACAAGGCCGGAGAATCACAACCAGCTTCTGATTCCACTTATGGAAGTCAAGCGGTATGGTCGGACTATCGAGCCATATGGCACTTGGAGGACGACCCATCGGGCATTGCACCACAAATCATGGATAGTGCCCCCTATTCAAATCATGGTTCAACCTCGGTGCCCATGGCTTCCAATGACAGTCAACCGGCTCAAATTGGTCAGGGAATCATCCTAAATGGATCAAATGAACTGATTAATGCAGGGAACGATTCAAGCCTCAACCTTACTTCCAACCTGACCATTTCAGGGTGGTTTTACCCAGAAAGTTATCACGATTTTTATGTAATAGCCAAACGTAGTGAAACGGTTAATGTAGGGTATAACATGTTGTTGTGGGCAAGCAATGAGGTAGATTTTTATGATTCTGGCAATAATCCATTTGGAATGACCTATGTCGCCAATCAATGGAATTATATTGTAATGCGGCTCGATGCTACCGGGACCGGAGCGAAGGCCTTTATTAATGGTGATTTTTCTCAAGTGGTACAGATAGAACAATTGCCGGATGGACTGGCTCAGAATTTATATCTGGGCGGCCGGAGTAATGGACCTTTTTCTCTTGATGGGACCTTGGATGAATTGCGCGTAGCGAACAATTACCGCTCGGATGGATGGATTGCCACGGAATATAATAATCAATTGAGTCCATCTTCATTTGCCAGTGCAGGAACACCTGTGGATGTATCAGGGGAAACAGATACCCAAAGTCCCACTAGTCCGACACTTGCCATTGATTCAAATTCAGATACAACTGTTGACCTATCTTGGGATGGTGCTACCGATGATATCGGGGTAACTGGATACCGTGTTTTTAAGGACGGGGTCTTGGAGTCTACTGTAGGAAATGTGAATACCTATCAAGTGACCGGATTGACCCCCTCCGGTACCTATGCTTTTACGGTCACCGCCTTGGATGCAGCGGGCAATGAAAGCGCGGCGAGCAATTCAATTTCGGTGACCACGGATTCTGGGTCGGGAGGACCTTCCGGAGCTGTGTGGACCGAAACCGATAATGTTGCTTCCTATCTAGGGGCTGTCACGGTTGGTACCACTTCCGTTCCCAATGGATATAAAATGGCCATTGACGGAAAGTTGATAACAGAGGAGGTCCAAGTGCAATTGAGCGGGAACTGGCCCGATTATGTATTTAAAGGCGATTACCCCTTGCCGACCCTTGAGGCCCTAGAAATCTATATTGAAGAAAATGGTCATTTACCCAATCTACCTTCTGCCAAGGAAGTGGAGGGCAACGGGTTCGGATTGGCAGAAATGAACAAGCTGCTGTTGGAAAAGATTGAAGAAATGACCCTTTATCTGATTCAGCAAAACAAGAAAATCGATAAGCTAACAAAGGAAATACGTCAATCGAGAAATCAATAAACCAATCACGCGGAAGAAGTTATGAGAAATTTAGCAATGATGGTAGTACTGTTCCTTTTGGGAATGGTCTCCAATGCCCAAACCAATACGATCACAAAGCCTGATATTGGACAAACGGAATATATTGTCAACTCTGCATCGGGGGACGTCAATCTCCAAGCAAGCAATGCCATTATACTTCAACCCGGTACGCATATCCAATCAGGAAGTTTTTTTGTCGCACAGATTGTCAGTGTTGCCTCGGGAATCACTGTCAACACTCAAAATCTGCCCATAGCGGACTTTGAGATTGTATTTGATGGGTCAACCATAGATAATCTCACGAGTGGGTCCGAGCAGAGCGAGGTATTTGTCGACACCTCACCCGCAGGAGGTGGGGATGTTTCCCTACTGGTCAATGTTGTATCTACCAATGACAGATCGGCGTTGAACCTTCGAATCAATAAGATTCAGGGAGTCTATAGCGTAGAGGTGTTTCAAAACGGTCAATGGAGGGCATTAAGTACCGAGTTTTATAATGTCGAAGGGGATACCGTCACTTTTACCAATGGACGTGTACGGTATATGGTTCCTTTCACACTAAACCTTGTCAACGGAGTACAATATGACCGGTCGGTACCATTGGAATTTGATCTATCCGACCTATTGAGCGCACAAGGAGCCAGTTTACAGATTACTGGACCCAACGAGTTTCTTGCCAATATTCCGCCCGATGTGGAAAATAACAAATTTATATGGGACGGTACCCAAGCACAATCGGGCCTTTATAGGTTTCAACTCACACTTCAACAAAAAATATTCAATGGTCAATTTATAATACAATAAAGATGAACGGAAAAATAATTTATAGTGTTTTCGGGGCAATTGCCGTAGGGGCGTTTTGGTGGTTATCAACCTTTTTTACTCCGAAAACTACAGTGGCCGTCGTGGATTCCCAAAAGGTATTGGAAGGATACCAGGGTTTTAAGGAAGCCAGGGATGCCTACGAAATACGAATAGAGGAATTAACAAAGGGCTTCAATGATAGAAGAAAAATTTTTGAGACCAAGAAAAGGGAACATGAAGTATTGAAACCTGAACGCTCACCGGAACAACATGCCCAACAAGAAGAAAATCTCTCAAAAATGCAACAGGAATTGATTGTTTTGGGGACACAGCTAGAAGAACAATCGGCCAAGGAGGAGGAAAAACTTCTAAAGGGCGTGTACAACAAGATCAACGATTTTATGGAGCGATATGGCAAGGAAAAGGGATATGATGTCATCCTGGGGGCCAATGGACAAGGGAATGTAATGTATACGGACCATGGAACCGATGTGACCGATGAAGTCTTGAAGGCATTGAACAAAGAATATGTCAATGGGATTTAATAGTAAGATTTTTTATGTGGTAGTGGCATTGATGGTCTTGAGCGGATGTACCCGAACCATGGGCACGGAGACGGCCTTTCTCAAATGGTTGGACGACCCGGACAATGGTTGTGTCAAAGCAATCTCGGCCAACGGGTTTACGATGTCACTTAAGTACCTTCCACCGGAATACCTGGCCTACATGGAATCGATTAAAGGAGATGAAGATATCGACGCCTTACAGCATCAGTTCGACTCCTCTATGACCTTATTGTTTACTGTGGTACACAATAAGGAAGAGGTTAGCGTGTCCAATTATAACGTCCCTGATATGGTGGCTTACCGGGAACGCGCAAATGTCCTAAATTTTGAATTGCGGAACCACCTTTATATAAAAGGAGCGGGCGGGGAGAGGATACCCCCTGTTTTGGCCACTTATGAGAACACCTATGAGGTCGGGGGAAAAAAGAGCTTTTATGTGGTATTCCCAAGAACCCAGGTGGAAGGTTTAGGGGAAAATGTTGTCGATGTTGTTTTCGACGACCCTTTTATGGATACTGGCATCAGCCATTTTATGTTTAACAGGAAAGCCTTGGAACAGATACCAACGCTTCAATTTATAAACTAATAACGACATGATTTCAATCTGCAAAAAATATGTTCGAACAGTGGCCTATATCCTATTGCTGGATATGATATTGACCATTGTGTTGCCAAGCGTAAATTCCATTAATGCATTGACATCAGGACCCAATATGCCCGAGTTTTCAAGTTTTGAACCTGTGGCCACAACCAATTTAGTGGACCCCCTATCCGGGGGATTCACCTATAATTTGCCCGTCATTCAGATTCCCGGTCCGGATGGAGGTGGTTATGCCATGTCATTGTCCTATCACTCTGGGACCTCCCCAGAAGAGGAGGCATCCTGGGTAGGTCATGGATGGACCCTCAATCCTGGGGCCATTAACAAAAATGTCAGGGGATTGCCCGATGAATATGACAATACTCCCATTGACGTTTACAACAAGACCAGGCCAAATTGGACTTTGAGTGGGTCGGAGAAATTGAATTTGGAAGTGTTCAGTGCAAGTAAAAAGGAGCAGGCTAGGTCACAACAAATGGATTTGGCATCAGGTTCCGGTCTTGGCTCGCTGAGCTTGGGAAAATATGTAAGGTTCAATAATTATCAAGGTGTTGCAAAAACTTCTTCAATAGGACTATCCAAAGGTTTTGGAAGTCTTTCCATGAACCGTTCGGCCTCAGGTATCACTTTCAGCGCCGACATCAATCCAATGCGATTGTTCCAAAAAACCAACGGGGGAACATTGGTTCCGGTCCAGAGCACCAAGGACAAAGGTTTTGTTCGGTTTGATAAAAATGTGCTCCAAATCGACAAAAAGGAATTGGCAGCCTCGGCAACAGGTGCCGCAACAGGTACGCTTACGCCTTTTAGGACCTTTACCGATATGGGCATGCCCACGTCATTGTCCAAATTGAATGGATATAGTTTCAATGTGAGTTTTGGGGCACAAATCAACGCTGCAGTTGCACCTATAGGTATAGAGGGCGGTTTGTCTGGGACTTTTAGTTTGAGCAAGACAAAACCTCGGGACACTATAACGACTTTTGGTTATTTGAACACTCCTTCTGCGGTTGGGGATTATCGAACGGATTATATTACGGAAAAGGGTCAGGCTTTCGATAGGCGAGATTATTTTATTGGTATTCCATTTTCCACCCCGGACAATTATATGTTGACCGGAGAAGGACTCATGGGAGGATTCAGGCCCTACCGTAAAAGTGTGGGCCATTATTTTCCGGAAGAAATTGATGGAGATCAGAACAAGCGCCGAACCTACGGCATAGGGGTAGAAACCATGATCGGAACCAATGTGGGGGTAGGGGTCAACATGGCTTTTGGAAATACCAAATCCAAGATTGGCGATTGGTCAAAACAGGGAAACACGAACGAGGACAATTTCTTATTCAATGCGCCCGCTCAAGATCACATGTACCGATTTTATGGTGACATGGGTGGAAAAATGGAATATGGTAACAACGAATTGGCCAAAGCAAGTTTGACGGCTTCGCCTAATTTTCCAGGTATCACCAATGTGTTCCCCACCTTGTCTACAGAACAAGTGACCGATCTGGACGAATCCATGGCCAAACCGAGTTCGCATATTGAAAAGGAGACCAACGGGTTCAGTATATACAATGAGGCTGGATTGAAGTATACCTATGACGTGGATATGATGGTTCGAAATACAGCAACCTTGTCCATGGATGTAGAGAGTAATGATCGTGTGGAAGAGAATTATCTTGCCTTTAAACGGCTTTACCTTGACAGCAATTTCGATGTGGACCAATGTTTGCATAACGTGATGGTCGGTGATGTGAAGAAGGAAGCCTATCCGGTCACTTCCCTTTTGACCAGTATCACTACTTCGGATTATATCGATATGGGGACACCGGGGCCGGACGAAGGCGATTTTGGAGGGTGGACCAAGTTCGAATATCATAAAAAGTATGGAGAAAACAACGATGAAGGCAATTCCGACTGGTACCGTTGGCGTATTCCCTACAATGGGCTGTTGTATGCAAAAAATTCAATATCCGATACCAAGGACGACACGGGTTTTGTAACCACCGGGGAAAAGGAAATCCATTTCCTGAAAAAAGTGGAGACCAAAACACACATTGCCTATTTTGTGACCAATACATCCGACCCTGCCCGATTTGGAGTGGACCCGGGAAGTGATCAGGCGCAGTATCTTCAAGGAACCGGTATAGACCGCTTTGATGGATTGGGGGCCACAGAACTTACCACAGAGGACATCTCCTCCAATGACGAGGGAGCGAAGAACAGCTTGGATCAATTGGAATATTTGGAGAAGGTCGTGCTTTTTGCCAAGAGCAGACCAGAAGTGCCTTTGCAGACCACAAATTTTAAATATGATTATTCCTTGGTGGGAAATCTGCCCAATAACATCCATGGGAACTTTCCCAACAATACCATTGCCGAAAACAGCGGTAAACTTACCTTGCGAAAGGTCTGGTCGGAGTTTGAGGGGGTGGTGAGCGCCCGTATCAGTTCCTATAAATTCGATTATAGGTATAAGGACCGTGCGGATTATCCACAGTATTTAGTGGATGAGCACCCAAGCTTGGATGGTTTTTTCTCTTTAAGCGACAGATACTCTGTCAATGCCCAAAACCCGGACTATGCTCCGCATTTATTGGATGCTTGGGGAGGAAATCAGTATAACGGAAGGGAAAGGCACCTGAACTTGATCAAATGGCCCTATCAAGGCGATATCCCTGAGAATGTCTTTGACCCTGCCGCTTGGCAATTGAAGCAGGTGACCCTTCCTTCAGGGGGACAGATATTGGTGGAATACGAGAGCAAGGATTATTCCTATGTACAGGACCGGAATGTGATGGCCTTGGTCAAGCTTAGTGATGCGGATGACAGTTACGATGCTCCGACGTATACCCTGGATCTTTCCGACATAGGTTATGACCCATTGGAGGACGCAGCGGAAATAGAGGATCTCTACCAATACCTTAAGACCTATTTTCTTGAAGATTTTAATGAGACCATACCTCCGGTATCAGGGGGAGTGGCCAATGTCTTGGCAAATGACTTGGGCAATCTAAAGGTGGACAAGCGGATTTACTTTAAGTTATTGTATGCCCTTGAGGGTACTTTTGCGGATATCTCCAACTGCAAATCGGAATATATGACCGGGTATGCCAAAGTACTTGATGTTCTATATGAACCTGGTACCAATGAAATATCCATTCAGTTGGACGGATCCAGTGATGGAAAAAATTTAGTTGGAGTAGGGCTTTTCGACAGTCCCGTTGAGGACGAGGGATACCGATTGACCCCTAGACAAGCTTGTTATGATTTTTATACCACCCAACGCTGGGGCAAGTTCACGGCCGGTTGCGAATCACAGATGGAAGCAAAATATGAACGGAGAATTACCGAACTTGCGGGATGTGAAGGTCCATTGGTGGAAAACATCGGGGACGCGTTGGCCATAGCTGAATTTACCATAGCGGGGATGACCACAGTTTCCGGTTTGGCCCTGAACTCTTCCTATCCACAAAAAACAGAGGTCTGCAAGGCACTGAACCCGGAACTTTCCTACTTGAAAATACCCATAAATAAGGCGAAGCGAGGAGATGGCATCCGGGTCAAAAGGGTATTGATGTACGACAGGGGTATCGAGACCGGGGATGCCGCAATTTACGGACAGGAATACATATATGAACTCGAGGATGGCCGCAGTAGTGGTGTGGCTACCAACGAACCCAATGAAATGCGCGAAGAAAACCCCTTGGTAGGTTTCTTGCCCAAAAAGGACCAATCATGGCTCAATCGACTGATTGTCGGAAAGGACAAGGAACAATCGGAAGGCCCTATCGGTGAGTCCCTATTGCCCGCACCGTCGGTAAAACATGCCCGTGTCGTCGTAGAGAATATCCATAAGGGAAAAACAGGCTCAGGACATACGATATATGAGTACTATACCACCAAGGACTATCCCTTTGACAAGCTGTATGATTATACCCAAAGTGACCCGAATTCAGATACTCGATATGATATTGGCTTTGGGAACCCGGATAAAGGGGTAGAATATTCCGTACTACAGGACGATAGCTATGACGATAAACTCAGCATACCAACACCCAATTTCAGTTATAGCATTGATAAAGCCTGGGCATCCCAAGGTTTTAGGTTCATCTTGAACGCCATGGACGGAAAACCGAAATCGGTACGAACCTATGGAGGCGATTATAGCAAGGGCAATTCGAGCTATATTTCCTCCGGCCAGGATTTTCATTATTATGAACCTGGAGAAAAGGTGCCTATGATGCAAGGGGATGGCACCTATACTTGGGACACCCCAGGAAAGGAAATGGATATGACCATGGAACGGTTCAGATTACAGAACCAAAACTTGGATTTTAATTTTGAGATCGATGTCAGTGTAGGTCTAGTGTTTCCCCCGCCCATTTTTGTTTCTGGTTGGTTACAGTTTGCTTATAGTGAACAACAGTTGAGCAAATATGCTGTCACCAAGGTGATAAACTATCCCGCCATCCAAAAGAAAGTGGTATCCTATAGCGATAACATTGCTTCGACCACCGAGCATTTGGCCTTTGACGATGCGACGGGGCGACCAGTGCTGACCAAGACCTATGATGCTTACCATCGTATTCCGGTTACCGGCTCAGGGGAGCTGCACGACGGTTCCATATACAGCCTCAATATTCCCGCTCATTGGAACTACGCCCAAATGGGTAGGAAATCTGAAAATTTGGAGTATACGAACCAATTGCTGGCCAGTTCCGGACAGGTCATCACCTATGGTGCAGGAGCCAATCCATTGAACCCTACCGAAACGGAAGCCGGAACCTGGAACATCAAGGCAGACAGGGTAATTTCTTCCAGCTCCAATACCTTCAATACATTGGCAGGTGTGTCCTCTTGGATGGACAATACCATCCATTTCCTTTATGGTTCGGGCACAGCGATCCCCGAACTGGAAAAAATATGGAGGCTCCACCAGAGTTATGCCTATAAGGGGCAAACAAAGCCATCCTCCAATAGGGATACCCAATTGGGCAAGATATATGAAGGTGGAATCTTGGAGGATTTTGTTCCATTCGACTATTCGATGGGGGCCGGGCAAGATCAGCGGTGGGTTAAGTTGAGCGAGGTGACCAAATACTCCCCCAATGGCAATGCCCTTGAAGAGGAAGATGTTCTTGGTGTGCATAGTGCCTCATGGTTTGGCTATGATTTTACCCAGCCGATCATGATAGCCCAGAACGCCCAATACGATGAAATGATCTTTGAACATTTCGAGGATAAACAAGGCTTTGGCATTCCTGGTCTTGCGGTGGGTACCGCACATTCAGGAAATATTTCTTGGCAAGTGCCCTCTGGCATTCCTGTCTTTGATGCGGTTGTGGCCCAAGAGCAGTTGAGTACATCGGGTGGATGGCTTAAATTTTGGGCAAAGCCCGTTGGCGGGGAACTGGACAATATGATCATCGACGTGAATGGTACCGATTACTCGCCTGAATTTGTTGCCAAAACAGGGGAGTGGTCACTGTATCGGGCATTTATCGAACCTGCTTCCCTGCCATTGGGACAGCCTATCGGTGCAACCATTTCCTTTGATAACCCTGCAATCTATCTGGATGACATCAAATTTGCCCCTAAGGAGTCACAGACGACCTGCTTTGTGTATGATGCAAAGTCCCTACGATTGATAGCTCTTTTTGACGATCAACATTTTGGCCTGTTCTATCAATATAATAATGAGGGACAATTGGTCAGAAAACTCATTGAGACCGAAAAAGGATTGAAAACTATAACCGAAACACAATACAATACACCCCGTGAAAACCGTGATAACTTTTAGGAAATACATCTTGATTTTAACCTTTTTACCCCTTGTCCTATGGGGAAGGGAGTGCCCTTATGCCAACGGTGATTGCAGGAAATTGCTCTTGGATTATTTGGAACGTATGGAGGGTGTGGGAGGTCCGCTAGAGGGCAAGGTATACCATTTAAGGTATCGTATGGAAACGGAATTTACCCCCAATACAGGTATGGATGTGCAAATCAACAATACCGAAGTGTTGACCAGTAAAGAGCGGATAATGGTCCATGATCAGAAGATGAGCGTCTTTGGAGATCGGGAAAACATCTTTGTGGTACTTCCGCAACAGAAACGCATTTATTGGAACCGCTCAGACCCCAGGATATTCAAGGAAATGGATGCCCATGCACAACTTTTGGAGGTACAACGTTCCCTTTTGAACTCTGCAAAGGCCATGGAGTGTTCGTTAGCGGATGAAGATCAAATAATCATAACCGTAGAGCCGAATCTGGAATTTGCTAAAAGGGCCAACTTGGTACTTCAGAAAATCACTTATGATACCAAAGAACATCGTGTATTGAAAGTGGAGAACCTGTATGATGGAAAGAGTAAAATCAAGCGACAAGTCATTACCTATTACGTACTCGACTTCGATAGTGCCAAAAAGATCAATCCACCGATTGCGGAGCTGTTCAAAGGGAACAGCTTGAAACCCCTATATAGGGACTTTGAAATAATTGACAATAGAAAAAACTGATCAACATGAGGATACGAAATTTTATAACCAAACTTATGGCCTTGAGTTGCCTTTTTTGTATTACCCAACTCAGGGGGCAGGAATTGGGCGTCATCTCCGATCACGCTGCCATTGCCGTACCCTCTATGGGGAATAGTACAACGGGCAGTTTGACCTTTCCAACCCCCTGTTCGGACTTTCTTGTTAAACAGGGAAAAACTTGGGTCAAATTGGATTTGGGTGAGCAGTACGGTTATGGGGGAGGGACAGCAGGCATATTGTTTGATATTGAAGTCAACCTGGATTTGACCTTGCTTACCTCGGGAGGTGCCGACCCCACCATTAATTTTGATGTAGCGCTTAATAATCAGAACCCTGAGGGATTGGTTTATCTTGATCTGGAACAGTACATTGATGCTGCGGACACGGCCACAGGACTTTCGTATAATACCGAATCGATAACGGGTATTACCGCCACCATCAACTCGGCATCTGATACCATGGGCACAATCGATCTACCAACCAACTTGGGTATCGGTCTTTACTATGAGCTGACTCACGGTATCGAAGTCTCTGGACATTCAGTGAACCTGATTTCTGCAACACCATCCGTGGGAGGAAAGACAGTTACCTTTGATTGGGCGGATAGCTGTGCTGCTCCCAGTTATGAATTTCAATTATTGCGTCTGTTCAACATCGATGGGAACCTTGCATTGGATGAACGTCATATTGGTGCCAACGTTAATTGGGAGAAAGCCCTTAGTTTTCAAACTTATGGCTCGGACACGGAATTGACCATGACCATCGGAGAAGGGCAGGGATTCTACATTTGGCGTGTACGTCCCATTGGCACCTATTTTGACAATGGTATCGGAAACGATCAAAATTGGGGTCCATGGAATTCGTCTATCTATGGTACCGGGATCCATGAGTTCGAAGATCCCACAGGCAATGTGGAAGCCTTCTTTTTTGAGGATCCCGATGACGGTACCAATTATCAATACAGTCGGGTCTTTACCGAGGTAAGCAAGGTCAGTGAGCAGGCCACTTATGCCACTACCTTGAATCAGATAAAGCAGACACAACGATATTTTCCATCAAAGAATTATAAAATCATTTCCCAGACCATATTGGACAAATCGGGAAGACCTACATTGACCACCTTGCCCGTACCCGTACAGGGAGAGCGCATCACCAGTTACAAGAATAATTTTGTGACGACCAATGGGGAATTATATAAGGCGAAGCATTTTGATGAAGTTTCCAATTATTCACAGCCCTCCACCATTGACGCAACAGGAGCCTTTGGCTACTATTCAAGTATGAATGTGGATAAGCGTATCCCCAATGCAGAAGGATACCCCTATACACGTGTTATTTTCAGTAATGATGGCACGGATCGTGTCGTGGAGCAATCGGGAGTGGGCAAAACCCATATGCTGGGAGGTCAATCAACGGGTCAGGGCCGGACGGTAAGAACCTTGTACGGTACCCCTACAGAGGAAGAGCTTATTGCGCTTTTTGGGGATGAGGCCCCAGATTCAGAGCAGGTGGCAAAGGTCATTACCATAGATCCGAACAATACCAAATCGGTAGCCTATATCACAAAGGAAGGGAATACCATTGCCACGGGACTGACCTTTAGCGAGGATGATGCTGTTTTGGATAAAATCAATACAGGTCCTGCAGTAGAAGGTGTCACAGATAGGATTACCAATAATACAGTAACGGAAAGTGGTTTCAAAGCTTCCAAAAGGATTACTATTCTTGAGGATGGTACCGAACTCAACATCGGGTACACTATAGCCAAACCGGTTTTGGAGGGACTCTGTAACAATCTGGAGCTCGAGGTGGACTACAAGTTGCATATCCAGGTATTCAACGTGGAGAATGGAACCGTTGTTCATGAATTTCTGGAAGAGAGTATTGTAGACCTGTCCATAGCTCCCGAAGATAGCCAAATCGTAGTGGATTTTGGCCAAGTCAGTCTGAATGCGGGAACATACTATATCCAAAAGACCTTGAGTCCCGTGGATGACATTACCGCCAAATTGGTGGCCAATCAAGAAAATACCAGAAGACTTATCGAACCTTATTTTGAATGGCTGATCAATGCCTTGGATGAGGTGGACTGTGAAGAGGAAATGCAATACCTCTACAACGACCTTTTCTTTTATGGACAGCTACTTTATAATCAAAATCTGTTGGCAAGCCTGGATACAAATGATGTTTTGAATTTTGATTGTACGGATTGTTCCACTATTGGGTATCAATTCAAAAGAAAGGATGTCGGGGACCCTGAAGCTCCCGATGAGTTTCTGGATTTTTATGCCCAAAGCCCGGAACTGTACAGCGTCCAAATCATCTATTTTGATGGTAACGACCTGGTGCCCATTGACTATGGACAAATCACAGGTTTAGGGGATATTAAACCAGTGGAAGTCCGATTTACCACGCCCTGTTGTGAATTTAATGTCCCTATTGTATATACTCCTCCTTTCCAAAAGCCATCCCCCGAGGCATTGGAGGCCTACATTAGTGACAATACTACGGTGAGCCAATTGAACGGTTCGACCAATTATTATAATACCACAGCAAATGCGATTAACCCCAACAATGAATTTTTAACGGATACCGCATCAAACTTTACCTATCAAGATAACGGCAATGGCAATATTACCATAGTGAACAGTAATGCATACCCGTTGGATTTTGAAGGCTATGCCATATCCATGCTCTATGAGTGCAAGGCATCCACGGATACCAACTATACTAGGGAAATGGCAGCAGACGCTATATATGACGCCATGCGGGGATGGCATCGGCCGGGACTGTTGAACCAGATGGTCTATCATATGGCAACGGATGACTATGGTGCCAATGGATGTGCTAACCGGTTTGATGGGTCGGACCCCAATACGGTTCCCCCCTATACTGGGGGTACGCCCGATCCAAATATTGGAAAGTACAATACCTGTGATATTCCTGAGGCTCCTGTCCGAATCAATGGAGCACAATATTCCATCGATCAGTTGGCCAGATGTTGGGAACCTTTGGTCATTGAGTTGGTGAACAAGATATGTGTGAACCCCTACACCGCGGACATTGATCAGAGTAGCAATGTGGCCGATAATGTGGATATCCAAGATGATGGTGCCGTGGATGAAGCCGTTGACGGTATCAAAAGCTGGATCATACGGTGGATATCAAGAGGAAAGATTAAGCGAAAATTACGTAAAAAGAACGCCAGTACCACGGATGACATAGCAGATGAGGTGAACAAATTAAACGGCAACCTGGTCAAGACCTTTTTGGACTGCACGGGTTATGTATTTGCGGACATTCTGGACCCGGATGACCCTTCCAATAATTTTACTGAGTTTATTGCGGATTTTGACACATCGGAAGGTAATGGGGAATACCTGGAATCAAGATTGTTGAATGGTTCGGATGGCGGAAATTGGCAGTACTTCACCTTAGATCCCGCCACTCAAAGTACGGATTATGAAGACCCCACGACCGATCCCAACAATGAAATAACCGGGATACTCAGGGATATTTTTCCCAATATCCAAGATCCTGTGTATGCCTTTAAATATTATACCTACGTGGATGGGACCTTTCCAAGCCTGGAAGTGCAAACCTGCTATCGAGACCCGAACATCTGTTTTGACCAAAACGGAAACGAAGTACCCTGCTGTGGGGGGACCTTGCAAGATCCGGTACCCTGTAATTTTTGTGGTATTGGTTATATCACTTGTCCCTATGACCGCAACAGTTGGAGCTGTGACCAACGCTTCAGTTTTTATGAAATGATCAAAAACTATGAAGAGACCATTGAACCTGATGGGGTGGTCATCAACTGTGAGAATTACTATGAGGCCACGGAATATGTCATCAATCCCGATTTCGGTATTTTATTAGAAGAGGATGAGAGTAATTCAGGTGATTTTGAACTACAATATCTGGACCCCGATATTCCTTTGGATGCATTCGTGGATTTGCCTTATTTGTCGAGAAGCTTGATAGATACCTATGTTTCGAATAGGACTTTTGAACAGTTACAGTCCTTGGGAACTGTTGAATTAAATGATATCAATGGCAATACCCAGTCCACTGGAGTGAGTATCATAGAGAATGATGCCTATGCCATGATGGAGGAATGCAGTTCCAATTGCGACCAGCGCAGGGATGAGTTTCGCGAAGAGTTGATAAAGTCTTTTACCGATCGATGCTATGAAATCGGGGAATGTAAGATCGAACCCAATGACAATATTATTCCCTACGAGGATATTGAACTTATGGTGGACCAGATTGTGGCCCAATGTAAATCACAGTGTTCGATCAGTTCCTATGCTTGTTCGGACGAGCCTTGCCGTATGCCCACCAAATCACCTCTGGAATATGGAGGGAGCCCTGAGGCCAGTAATGACTTTAATACGACCTACATCGATTTTGGGGTCAGTGGCCCCATTGTGACAGGGTTTTCGAATAGGGAAAACCAAACCTTGAGGATAATCGATACAAATAATGCTGATGTCGTGGATACTGGCGAAGCTGTCCTTGTCCAGAATATATCGGCTACGGGCTCCTTGGAGAAATACGATTATGGTTCGGATCCTTCGATATGGGACGTACGCCGCTCTTTGACCTATGCGGAATACTCGAGGTGGATACAGGCCATGGAATGGGACATCGTTTTGGATGTGCCCAGTAAATGTGACTCCAATGGAATCTATAATGAAAACTTGACCTATGATTCCAATGGACTGCCCAATGAACCGGTCTATGTGCTTGACGATGATGGAATCTGGGTGGTGCAAAATTTTGCAGTTGCGCCAAGCCCTTATGTGTCGAATGGCAATCCGGCCGGTCCAGGGGACACCTTTGTAGAACGAGACCAATATATAAAAACAAATACAACACCGGCCTCTCCTAACGACCCCGCTCTGAACGACCCGGTCAATTCACCGGAAGTGGGGGTAAATGTAGAGGTGAATAATAATTAAACGATATAACCCATGAAAAAAAATATAGTTACTCTAATTACAGTAATTGCTTTTGTTGGTGTTTCGTATGGACAGCAAAACAATATGTTTGATTTTCAAATAAAGAAATCCAGATCTGAGGATTACGAAATGCAACTGCAACTGTTCGATACGTCCAATGTACAGTTCATTGAAGTTCATTTTTTGGAGCAGGGCAATGAACTACTGATGGAAACCGCGTCACTGAACCAAAAGAAGGATGGCAACTTTTACTTGGCCAAAGGTAACGATGAAAAGGTTGTTTCGCCAGAAAATATGGTGTTGACCTTCACAAATGATTTTGGAATGCTCAAGGAGCATACGATTGAGGTTAGACTTCTTGACAAGGATTTTAACCTTCTTGTGTCCACTTCCCAACCGGTCATTGAATTCTAAAAAAAAAATTACAATGCGAAATCTTAACCTACTTATTGCTCTGTTCTTTGTTTCCTGCTACGCCCAAGCGCAATCAGACACCAACCTTTTGGTCGAGACCAATGCGACGGCTTCATTGAACTTATGTGGAACTTCGGAGACCTTGACGGTGACCATTACGAACTCTTCTTCGCAAACTGCGACCGGAGTAACTTTTACATCCGACTTGCCCACCGGAATAAGTGTGCTCAGTTCGCAATATACCAATACTGGAACTTCCAATGTCCCGATTTTTACCATTCCCGATATTTCTGGGAATTCCATGGTGAATTTTACATACGAAATTACTGGTGAATGTTCCTTGCTTACTGCCTTTCAAGGAACTATTGGGGATGCAACGGGATTTGATATCAGTAATCAAAATACCATATCGTATAGTCTTGATAATGGGCCAGGAATCAATTTTTCAGGTAATTCAGAATCTTATAATGTACGTTTTGCGGAGTTAGAAGTTAAGGTTGCGGACAACGATGTTAATCAATTTACAGGTGTTTTGGAAAAAGATATTGATGGAACGGTATTAACAAGAGAAGTAGAGGTCAGAAACTCCGGTTTGGGAAACCTTTCCGAGTATACCTTTTATTTGGATTTGGATAATAGAATTGTACATAATGAATTGTCTGTTGAAACTTCGTCAGGAACTCAAGTTGTTACCCCTTCTTCCACTATGATTTCTCCAATTGATCCAAATTTCAATAGGTATATTTATATTTTCGATGATTTTTCCCTAATCGGTAATAACGATCAGTTTTTTGGTCAAAATGAGGTCATGGTATTTACCGACAAAGTGTCGTTGTTCCCAGGGACATGTCAATCGGCTTTAGAAACCAATTATACGGCTAATTGGGGGTGCAATGGTTCCGTTTGTAATGATGGCGATCAAGAGAATAGGTCCATTGCCTATGTCTCCTTTATAGCAGGTAGACCTAGTTTAAGATTTTCTTATGGCTCAACTCCTTCTGGAGAGACAATTGATTCAGGGACACTTTGTGGAGATCAAGGGATTTACGAATTCAATATGATTAATGATGGGACAGGTTCTGCAATCCCGGATTCCGATACAGCTTACAATATAATATATAGGGAAACACAGGGTCTTGCAAGCAGTTACAGCATAAACGGCGTGATTTTTCCGGATGCAGATCCTTCGCCAACAAGTTATCGAGCAAATGTGGAAGATAGTCCATTGTTGACTACCGATCCAGATGGATCCGGAGTTGGCTTTGAAGATGTGGACAAAGATGGATTTTATGATGATCTGCCGGTAGGGAACATATTGAACATCCAAATTATAACAAATTTTGTATGGGATCCCAATAACTTCGATGTTACCTTTAAATCACTGACAAGCCAAAGGATATACTATAGCAATAATAATTGCTCACCTCTTAATTATTCCAATAACACGGATGATTTGCGATATTCATTTTCCTTGAGAAATTCACCAACAGCCGAAATTCCAGAGGAGCTTTCCACAAACCAAACTACCATATTCAAGTTTAATGTAGACGGCTACTCACCGAGTATTAGTCCTGACAATAGTGCATTGTTGTTCGGAGAGTACTATTCTGATTTTCATTTACCTGATGGATATGTGATAAGTGGGGCTAGGTGGTCTCAAAACCTTTCAGTACCATTAACCGTAACACAAATAGGGGATATATATAGGGTTTTTGGTGGAAATTATTCGGGGTATTATGAGCTGGATGTATCGGTTAATTGTCCAGGTAATGCCGCACCTGAAATTGATAATGTGGTCTGGAACATGTATTTGGATGCTTGCGGGAATTATGACACCTTGGAACCTATTGCGTTTGCCAGCGTGACTAGTTCTATTTTTACAAGTTATGATGGATGCTCGTCAGGTGGAGGAACTTGTGATTTTGTGACTGACTCGTTCAATGTGGATCGTAATACCTTTGGTTATGTAGATCCAGTTCCAGACGCAAATGAAGTTAAGTATTATACCAACAACCAATTGCAAACGGCAACAAGAACTACAAAGAATGACCTCGGTGTGGCATTGGATGTCTCCTATCCTTTAGACAACGTCTTGATAAGTTCAGAAGGGACTCTTTTGGCCAATCAAACCAATCCGGGAACCTATACAACATTATTTTTTGAGTTTGCATATAACAAACCCAATTCAGACGAATCGGGGCTACTGGTTCATCAAACGGATGGAACTTTGTCGATTGGTGGAAATAATTACATTTTATCTAATCCACAAATCTCTTATTCTGGAGAACGGGTTACTTATACATACACCATATCCGGTGTGTCGGTATCAAATGCTACGGAACAACCAATTACGGTGTCCGATTTAGAGCTACAATTTGTTTCAAAATCCGAGACTGGATTGTCAAGAGGGAAACATAAATTGAGTGTTTTTCGAGGCAAGTTCTATGGTCAAAAATCCAATGGGGATTTAGGGTGTGCCAATTCAAAGGGCACTGATTTCTCTTTATTGATACCACAGTTGGAGCCACAGGATTTTGTTTTTGATTTGACTTGCGACCTTACATTGAACACTGGCTATTTTATTATTGGCGCACCAGTTGGAGGTGTAGACGATTTTCCCAATGAATACAGACCTTTATTAATTTATGATAAATTGACAGTGCAACCACCTGAAAATTATCAAATCAAAGATGGTTTTCCATTTACTATCTATGAGTCTAGTTCTCAACAGATTGTAAGTGATTCGGATAGGACGCCAACATTAGAAAACGATCCAGGAACTGTGGGAGTGGATTTTACCTTTGATAACCATATCGCTCCCGATTATGGTGAAACAAATTATGATCTTTACCGTGTGACCCGGATGGCATTTGAACCAGTATGTGATGAAAACTATGAAATACCTGCTAACGGATCTTCCATTGGAGAGCGTTTTTCACTTTCTTTTATCGACCCCTTGGAAGGACCTAATCCACAAATTATTGAAAACACCTCGGGAAGAAGATTTTATGTAGACCCCTCCTTTGATATTTCTCCCAATGCTACTCAAGAGGGCTATGAAAGATTCGTAAGCTGGCCTGTTTTATTCTGCAATGAGGCAACTAGCTCCATAGGAAGCAGTATGTCTGGATCTTGGATAGCCCTGGAACTTAAAAGTGATGACACTAGAACACGACTGGTGGGTGCCACAGATGAGTCAGGGAATGATCTTGAAGTTGTTTATTATGGAGGAATGGATGCGGATTCTGCCCGGGGCATGTTGGTGAAAGTAGGGACCATTTCCCGGTCCAATTGTGTTACAGTTTTCCCAAAGGTGACCTATGTTGACTGTCAAAATGATGCCGTTCAGAATATTGATTTGCTTTCTAGTTGGAGTTGTGGGGACTATCCTCTTGAAGGCCTCGATCAAACAGAACTCGCTTCTATCGGTTCCTTAAAAAACCCAGGAGTTCTTTCCTGCCAATATCGATTGGATGAGCAAGAACTGACTTTGCGTTACAAAACCGGAGGGTTGACTTGGGAAGTAAATCGTTTGGATGATAATGTTGATCTTTGTGATGCCCTGACCTATGAGGTGAAGGTGTTGAGTTCAAGATATGCCAATGTATATGACACGGAGCTCACGGTAACGCTTCCCCCTGGAATTTCACAAGAGGATATTGCCAATATTCAATATGCATATGATGGTCAAACTGGTTTGGTCAACGTGGCCAACTTTATCGAGGACAACACCCCTAGTTCCAATAACTTTAAGATCAAGGTGTCGGAATTGGTCACTGATCTTTTGGTAACCGCTGGGGTAGCGGGCATCGAAGCGGGGGACAATACCATTCCAGGTTCCCGTTTGCCAGGAAAGAATGAAATAACTTTTTCTATTGATTTGGTCAGTGATTGTACCATGGACCCTGGAATTCCAGTACGTTTTGACCTTAATGGGGTTACCAATTGCAATGACGAGGTCAATTTATTCTTTAATCGTTTGTTCCCCATCAATGGGGTGGTGCTTCCTGATATGACCGTTGATGTTGCGGCCAGTGATTTTTTGGTTTGCAATACGCAGAACCAAGTGGATATTACACTTGATAATAATGACTCCAACACCTTGGATGACCAAGAGGTCAGATTAACTTTACCGGCAGGTGTCAGTTATGGTGGTACTGTTGGTGGCACACCGGAACCTGTACAAAGCGGAAATGTCCTTATCTGGTCGGTTGACGATATCAATACGAATAAAACCCAATCCTTCAGTATTTTCACGACCCTTACCGATTTTAATGAGATTTCGTTTGATTATGTTGTGGATGTGCTGCAAAGTGGACAGGCCGTATGCGTGGATGATCAACAGGCTTGTAATCTTCAGGTTACTACAGCCCAAGATATTGATAACGCAGGCCAGATCACTTTACCTGAGGCAACCATAAATCCAGTAGTTAGTACTCCGGTTTGTGAAGACGCACCCATAGTACTCACAGTGGAATTGGAAGGAGTTTCCGATTATTCAGGGTTTGATTTCAATTGGAATACAACCCCAGAATCCCAGAACGAAAACCAATTTACCTTCCGTCTGTCCAGTTCGACAAACCTGGAAGTAAACGTATCCCCCATAGGGAATAATAATCCTGCCTGTACTACCACGGTGTCTTATATGGCGGAAGTGTACCCGGGTGCGACGATTGCCATGAGCCTCGTGGAAGGTGTGACCTGTACAGGAGAGGCTGATGGTAAGGTGCAGGTCATTGTCAACGGAGAGACCGGAACAGGGTATACCGAACAACAACCCTTTGAGATTATAAGTACTTCCCACCCAGGCTTGGTGACCATTGGTCAAACCGTCGATAGCGGAGAGGTGCTCACGGTCCAAAACTTGCCGCTTGGGCCATTTTCCATAACGTTCAGGGATAATTATGGCTGTACCTTTGAGGAGACCCTGAATGTACCTTTGATAGATAATCCTATTATCAATTTTTGTACCTCCATACTGCCCTGTGATTCTGGGTCTGGTGATGTCAGTATGAATTTTGATTCCATGGATGCTCATAGTGCCATCAATGGTACCACATATAATGGCGCCGTAGTGGACAATCAAACCGGACTTTCCGTGCTTGATTTTACGGGTACTTTTGCTGATTTCCAATCCCATACGTTGACCAATGTGATGGACAATACGTCGTATACCTTGGAAATTACAGCGGCCAACGGTTGTGTCTACACACGTCCCTTTATGATCGAATCCTATTCGGTAACAGCGAATGTTGTCAATGATAACAACGATCCTTCATATTATCAACTCTGTTTTGCAAACGAAACACGTGATATTGTTGTGGGCATTGATGATAATGTTCCTTTCTGTTCCGGTTTCTCGGTACCAGATTATGAAGTGCTTTTTGGAACTGTGGATGAGAACGGGGATTATGTGGGCACCCCACAGAGCTTTGCGGGCATTACTGATGAAATCGCTTTCAATGGCCTTGGTGTCGGTAATTATAAAGTAACGGTAAGGCCTTCAGGAGTAACGGGTTACCCTGATGATATCAGCCTTTGTGAGGAGATTATTACTTTTAATATAACTTCAAGGGCCAACTTTGTGGCTTCATTGGAAACCAAAGATCCACTTTGTGCCGGCGGAGCATCCGGAAGTGCCGAGGTTATAATCAATGGAGGTTCTGGAAGCTTTACCTATGAGTGGAAACAACAGGGTAGTGGAGATATCATTTCCAATGGCTATCATGCCACGGGACTTGGTGCTGGTGATTATGAAGTGGTGGTGACCGATGCCAATGGTTGCCCCAACGCGATTCCATTGACTTTTTCCATTGTGGACCCCGCTCCGCTGGAAACTCCATTCATAGAAGATGTCCAAACCGCTTGTGAGGCTATTGCCGGTAGTGCCTCCGGTACATCGGCCATAGGGTATTCCTCTGGTGTGGCACCATATACCTTTAGGTGGTACGAAATCTTGACTACAACGGATTTTGAGGATAATCCTGTGACCAACGAATCTTTTGTTTATCAAGAGTCGGTGCCCGATGGAGGGGTTTCCACTTATCCCGGGATTACCCCTGGCGATTACAAGGTCACAGTGACCGATGCCAATGGGTGTACCGTTGAAAGTTTGGTAACTACGGTAACACAGCCCGATGTGGCACGTCAATACAATATCAATCTATCTTGGAGTTCCCAAGTGATACAGGAAAATGAAAACGCCGACCCGAGGACCTTTGAAATCGATCCCATTGGGCCGTCCAATTTCAGACAGGCCTTGGCTGCCATGGTGGAACGTTGTATACAGGAGGCCCAAGAAGTGTCCATGGCCAGTGTTGCCAATCTGCTAAAGGATGTGGAACAGCTGCAGGATACCGTAAGCTTGGCGTATACCAATTCCAGCGATGTTTATCATTATACCCTGTATTATTATGATAGGGCGGGTAACTTGGTACGAACCGTACCCCCCGAAGGAGTTAACTTGGCCACCAATGGAAGTGGCGAAATCGATAGGATTCCCACCAACCATACCCATGTAACTGGGTATGATTACAACAGTATTTCCCAATTGGGTCGACAAAGTACCCCGGATGGTGGAGAAACAAGGTTCCTGTACAACGATATAGGGCAATTGCTGTATTCCCAAAATGACCGTCAATCCAGTGGGAATGTGTTCTCCTACAGTATATATGATGAACTTGGCCGTATCGTGGAAGCTGGAGAGGCCCAATTAGCAGGCAAAACTTTTCCCGATGATTTCTTGGCCAATGGACAGGCGGATGAAAGCGTGGCCAGTTCCATTCTTTTAGAAGAAAAGATGGAATATATACGGACCACTTTCAACGAAAAGGCAGAGATTGCCTATCGCGGAGAGGAACAGCGTTTCCTAAGAAACAGGGTGAGCCAGATTTATAATCTGGACAAAAATGGACAAGAAAGCCATACCTATTATAGCTATGATCCCCATGGCAACGTTGAGTGGATTGTTCAACATCTTCCCGGCGTTGGACAGACCACCGTGGCCTATTCCTATGATCTGATCTCTGGAAATGTGAACGAAGTGGTGTTCAACTTGGGCAAAGTGGACGAGTACCATCACCAATACTCCTATGATGAGGATAACCGAATCATATCGGTAAGGACCTCTAAGGACGGCCATCTATGGGACGAGGATGCCCGTTACGATTATTACCTCCATGGCCCCTTGGCACGTACCGAGTTGGGTGAGGACCGAATCCAAGGACTCGACTTTACCTATACGATTCATGGATGGCTGAAGGGCATCAATACGCCAGATCTTGCACAAAGTGCCTATAATCCAGATGGGCCCAATACGGTTGGGGACCCTGCGGATACGCATGCAAAAGATGAGTTTGGGATGGCCTTGGGCTATTACAGCGGTGATTTTGCCCGGGATGGAGTGTTTGATACCCGATTGACGGCCAACAACCCATTTGTGCTGGAAAACCAGATCAATGCCATTCCCCAGGACCTGTACAATGGAAACATAAGTACTTGGGTGTCCCAGACGGCTGGAGAGGCCAGGGACAAAGCGGTGAGCAGTTATTTAGTGGGCAATGCCTACCAGTATGATCAACTCAACCGTATCAAGGAAGCGACCACCAAGGCCTTCAATGAAGGGAACCAGACCTTTGAGGATATCAATGGCCAAGCCAATAGTTTTAGAACAGCCTATACATATGATGGCAATGGAAACTTACAGACCCTACAACGGTATAAGGATGATGGCCAGTTGATGGATGACCTGCTCTATCATTATGACCTTACCGACCCGAACAAGTCCAACAAGTTGACCTATGTGGATGATGGTGTCGGTCAGATAAGCACGGAGATCAACGATCTTCCTGACCAGAACAGTGGAAATTACCTCTATGATGCCATTGGCCAGTTGATTAGGGACGAAAGTGAGGGCTTGTCCTATGTCTGGAATACCTCGGGCAAGGTTTCTGAAATCATTCCCGATGATACGGGCAATCCTGCGACACAAAAAGTTCATATGAAGTTTACGTATGATGGGATGGGGAACCGTATCGTCAAGCAGGTGAACCGTTTGCCCTATGTCGCCGGCAGCGGACCGCAGATCAATGACCCCGAAGCGATGGAAACCACGTATTATAGCTTGGATGCTCAGGGGAATGTCATGGGGATCTATAAGCGGGAGGATGTCAAAGTATTCCCAGGGGATGCCGAAGATACGAGCTATCGGGCGGTATATAGCATTATAGAGCGTCCCATGTATGGTAGTGACCGTATCGGACAGGATGTGCATGTAGCTGAGGTTTATAGTTCAGTATATGATTTTACCGATGATGCCGATTATGATTCGGTAATCATGGAATTTGTCGAGAGCATCAACAGTGTGGCCCTTGAGAATGTTCTTATAGCACAGAACGTTGACGAAGAACTAACAGATGATGAAGACAACACAGTTATAGTTCCTGGAACCAATCTGGCAACAGCAATGGTGGATGGGGAGTTCGTGGAACTGACGTACAATGCTAATTTGATACAGGGCGGCAACAGCACCCCGGTGTCCACGGCCAATAATATCTTTGTGATTGAGGATGCCCAGGGAGGATCCTTGGGATACGGTGTGGTATCCAGTGGTTACTTCAGCAATACTACAGATCAGGGTGTCATGTTGATCTATGGTGCCAATGGGGAACTAATACCTGGACTTGGTTTGATCAATGCCGATACTGCCGACCCTGTGGACTACGGTGCTAAAAGTGTGGTGGTAAAACACCCGGGCCGTAACGATACCTATTACTTGTTCTATAGGGACACTTCCGGAGACCTGAACACGGCGACCTTGAGCACGGCCTCCGGAAATCTGGAGGTAACCGCGGTTTCCGCAAGGAGCTTTAGCAACTATGGCCGCCATATGGCCGTGGTGGAGGACCGCAAGGAACAACAGGCCTATGTCTTTGCCACGATGCACACGGATGCCGTGCTGGACGGCAGTGGGAACGTGACCACTCCGCCACAGGCGACCCTGGTACGTTTTGCCTTGGACGCAACGGGAACCATTACAGAGGAAGGAGCCGTTTTGACCGCCTTTGACAGCTATGATACATTGGGCAATGGCGAACTGCAAGTGGCCCTTGATGGCAGTGCCCTAAGTATGTACAACTATACGGGACTGCCAACGCAGTGGACGGAAATGGCGCAGGCCGAGGTGCGCACATGGCAGTTCAATGAAAATTGGTTGCCCATGGAGGGCAGCGTGCAGCAAGTGGCCATTGACGGAAACATCGGCAAGGGTTCGCTATTGCATACGGGAGAGGAAATCTACTATACCCAGCATGTGCAGGAATCCAATGGGGAGCAGGCCAAAATGGTGGTGCGTGCCTCTAATGGCGAAGTGGTGGGCACCCAGATAGGGGACCTGCGTGCCAATGGGAACCATAAGTTCTATACCTTTATGGAAGGAACGGACAGCGGGTCGGAGTACAACTTGGCTGCCACCAATGTAGTAAACTTGAACAACCTACCTACATCCAGTAACGGGACCACGGGCTACCAGCCCTACCAATCTTTTGTGGTCAATGGGGTGACACCACCGGCCGCACAGGGAGTGGTGTACCGTAATGTGGGAGAAAAGCAATATGAACTGAAAGACCATTTGGGCAATGTTCGTGTAGTGGTAGGTGATAGGAAAAACTTGGATACAGCAACCGATGCGTTGAGTGCGGATGTGATAGCTTACAACAATTACTATCCCTTCGGGATGCAACAGCCTAATCGGAATTTTGACTCCCAAGAATACCGTTATGGGTTTAACGGTAAGGAAAAGGATGATGAGTTAAAGGGACAAGGTCATCACTACGATTATGGCTTTAGAGTGTATGATTCAAGGGGCGGTAGGTTTTTATCCCAAGACCCATTGTTCAAATCTTACCCTTGGTATACTCCTTATCAGTTTGCAGGGAATACTCCTATACAAGCAATTGATTTGGATGGGCTGGAAGAATATTATTACTGGGATGATATGGCGAAAAAGGTTGGTAAAACAACTATTGAAATTGTTCCGTATGTTTACAAAAACTTAAATGATGGTAGGCCGGATTTAGGCCAATATGGTTTTTATAAAAAAGAATCGGATGTTCTGGAAGCTGTATCACATGCTCAACGACTCATAGAGGCAAAATCGGCTAGGGAAAGTAAAATAGCAAGTTTAGAGTCATACAGGGAGTATCAGAGGTTAAGCAATCCGTTGTGGCTGACCTTTGAGTTCAGCCCGCTCGGAACGGCTGCCTCCTTGACAAACAATATCCATAATGAAGAATATGGGTGGGCAGCATTGGATGCTGGCTTGGGTCTTTTAGAGCTAAGGCTTTTGGCAAAGTCCAAAGCTTTTAAATCAATTAAAAGCAATACGCTGAGTTTTTCGCGTTTACCAATAGCGAGTTATTCAGCAGTGGATGCCAACAATCTTGGACAGGCCATTGAAAGGATATATAAATCAAGAAACAGACCGTCTTTTAGAAAAGGAGTGGTAGATGAAGTTTGGAAGAATGCCCAAAAAGGGAAACCTAATGGCAAAGTATACGATCCAAATACTGGAGAATTGTTGATGTGGGACAAATCAAAATCTAGAAACGGCCAATGGGACATGGGGCATTTACCACAAGAAAAATGGGACAAGTTAAGGCAGCAGTACATAGATGGAGATATATCTTGGGAACAGGTGCTAGAAAGATACAACGACCCCAAAAACTATAGGCCCGAGGCACCCTCATCAAATAGAAGTGGTAAAAATGATATTCAGAAAGAAGACTATAGATAATTATAAAAATATGGAAAATTTATTGTTTGACTTTGCCGAACAGAATGAAGAGGGCGAAGTAATCGATTTGATTGAAAAGGAGGGGGTCAATATCAATGCTAAGGACGATGAGGGTTATAATTTACTGATGGTATCTCTTTTTAGGGGATTAAAGATGCTGGCCCTTTATTTAATTGGTAGAGGAATAGATTTAAACCACCAAGACAATAAAGGGCAAACTATTCTACATCATCTAGCTGTTTTTTATGATGAAGAAGTCTTAATTAAATGTCTTGAAAAAGGTGTGGATATTGATATTCAGGACAATTATGGGAACCAACCGTTATGGGCCGCGGTATTTAATGATGATGGATATGGTAATAAAAGATTGACTATGATTCAAGCACTTTTAGGTCAGGGAGCAAACCCAAATCATTTGAATAATGCGGGTAGAAGTCCATTAATTTTTGCAGAAAATGCAGAATATGACGAAAGTATTTTAAAGATGTTGCGTTCGAAAAATGATGATTTGTTGTGATGTGACTGTAAATCTTCAACTAAAAGTGGACTGAACTTGGTCTATAGTTAAGTGATGGTTTTGAATTGGAAGGTGCGGAATATTTGGATTATAAAGAGAGTAGAGTGTTTATTTCTTGGGGTACAGCTAGGCTTAACCTAAAGAACTCAAATCCATCTACCATGAGTTTGTTTAGAGATAAGTATGGGTCGCTTAAATATCCAGCATTGAATACTATTGACTATGGTTATTCGGAAGTTGAATACATGAGTTTATTAGAGCAAGATGATACAATGGAGTTTTTGAAAGGCTCAAAACCCGAAGTGTTCAGATACTTTAAAAACAATGGAACTTACGATAATAGATATAACCCTAGATTAGTAGGGGGTGGGTTAAGAAATGCGAAAGGACATGTAGCTATTACTGCTGTGGAGACCATTAATTGGGGTTTGAGCAAATGGGTAGACTATGAGGTAAAACAGGACTACAAACTTTCCGAAGAGCATGAGAAAGTCTATTTAAAATTTGTAGTACCAGCTATTACAGAGACTTTGAATTCTGGAGATAAATATATCCCACAATATGCACGAAATGATTTTAGTTTGTCCTTGATTGCAAATACGATTCTTTACGGAGAAAAAGTTGAAGACTATGAGGACTTATATGAAATGGGCATGAAAATCTATAATGAGATAGCAAAGAAACCTGAGATTCCTAACAGAGAGCAATTGAAAACAATGGCTGACGATAAAACTAGAGAAGTATTGGAAGTGAAAAAGGACAACATCCAATCTAAATCGCTTAAAAGTAAAGGTGTAAATGAGGAAGAATAAAAAACAACTGTTATTCTTGCATTTAATCTTTCCAATACTTTTAATGGTTGGATGTAAGAGTAGTAAGGATTATTACTTTGATAAGATAAAAGGAACGTGGGAGATAAACGAAATATACTATAATCAAAAACCTTATAATGATTCCCTGTCTTTGAATGTTCTTTTTTTTGAAGATGAAAAATTTCCAGTATTGACAATTCCAAAAACTATTGAATTTGAGAGAACAACTGGAATTTGGGGAATTGAAACAATAGACAATGTTCAATATTTAAGGATAGAAACTAAGAATCATAGATTTAATGGTTTGTATAGAATGAATTTTTTTCACAACAAAAAGCGTGGATTATTGGGTGTTGATTTGGAGTCTGACAGCATGAAGATAAAGGCATATAAATTTCCTCGCTAACTCAAGGATTTTTCTTGTGCCTTAAAAGTAAAAATGTATTCAAACTTAGGAAGTATAAGATTAGTAGTAGGGACAGTAAAAACTTTGTACCGATATGGATGAACTGACTGCGGATGTGATTGCCTATAACAATTACTATACCTTTGGTTTGCCACAGCCCAATTAGAACTTTCATTTAGAAGACTAGCATTTTGGTTCTTGGAATCAGAAATCTATGTTGTATCCATTGGATAAACAAGTATTGGATTACGGGCGATTTCCAAGGTTTGGTTTTCATAAAGGCGAGCATCCTTTGTAATACACTTCGCTCATATACAGAAAATGCATTTTGACAACATGTTTTTCACTTGTTGCATCAATAGTGGTATGTTTATATTTCTTTGAAAAAAGTAGGATAAATAATACAAAAACACTAACCTTGAACAAGTCAAAAAAGCTATTTCAGATTTTTTGCCTATCACTTTTTTTGAATTCCCATATGGGAGCACAAGTGAAGTCAAAAGAGATTGTTCTCGATGAAAACCATTCCATCACCTATTCGGGATATACGGAAACCGGTAACTTTTATATCTTGGAGCGGGCCCATAAGGAAGATTACAAGACGCGTTACAGCGTTTGGAACGATGATTTTAAAACCTCCAGAACGTTAGTTTTGGATGACAAGGTCGATCTATCCAACTTTGATTCCACATCGGAGTCCGGGGCATATTTTACATACCAGCCGAAGGCGGGCCAATGGGAGCTGGTCTCAGATGGGGTTTTGGAGCTCAATGGTATATCCGAAAAGGATTATTCGGTATACCATGAACTTTTGACCGATGGGGCCTACTTTATCATCGGGAAGGAAATTACAGGGAAAAAGACAAAATTTTTCAGTGAAGGAACCCTGGTATCACAATCATCGACCTTTTCAGCATCGGATTATTTGGTCAAAAAAGTATTGGGCTCCGAAGGGATTGAGGTCCATTCGATAGAAACGCCGGAAAACTGCTATTGGAACAGTTCGGCCACCAGGGTGTTGGATCATGACGACTCCGGTTTTTGGGCTTCCTTTGTCGTGGAAGGTAATGATACAACCAGAACATACAAGCTGGTTCGGTTCTCCTATCAAGGAAAGCCCATCGAAACCCATGACCTTCCTATTGAAGTACTGGATCCGGCGAACGATAAGTTTGCCATCGCAAACCTGGAAAACGGCAGTTTTACCTCGACCACGGTCGTCAAACGATACGGCCTGGGAAATACTGTCGGTTCCACGGATACGGACAACTACAGCTTTGCCACTGACAATGCGAAGGGACATATTAAATTCGACCCTTATGATCATACGGTTTATATCTACGCCGGTATCAAACCAAAACGGGGTGATTCGGGAATTCTGATCAAAAAGTTCGACATGAAGGGAAATCTCCTTTGGCAAAAGCAACATACCCTGGAGGATACCAGCCTCCATTATATCAATAGTGCCAACAGGTATCTGTCATTTGATGTTTACCAGCCCTTTATTGGGGTGTCCGTCAATTCCACCAAAGGCACAAACTATTGTGACTTCTATGTGTTGGACAAGGATACGGGAGCTGTGGTGGCCGAAGAAAGATACAAGCGCTATGGATTCTATAGTCAATCCAGACACTACAATGGACTCTCCGCGGAATATGAAATAAAAACGGATGCTTATAAAAACTTAAAATTGGAGCGTTCGATAATTTATACAGCCCTTTATGATCGGTCGTTTCAAGATTATTTGAAACAGCTCAATGCTACAGGTGAATATTTGTTCAAAGGAATATATACCCCATCCGGGTTCAATACGATCAGTAGTTCCAAAAAGGGAAATGTCATCACCTTCCAAAAATTCAAGATATGAACACAAGATCATAGTAACGTCATCCCAAATCCTACAACAACCTACCTATGCATCTAATTCCTATAAAAGACTTTTGGCGTATTCACAATCCTTGGGCAATCTTCGCCCTGGGAGTACTTTTGATATGGGTGCCGCTGAATCTACGGGGACAGGCTCCTGAAATGTCCCTAAATAGAAAGGTGATCAATGAAGATGGCTTTCGAGAGATCGTCCATGTCACGGATCGAACTCCCGTTCCAAAAACAAAACGTACCTATTATTGGTACAAGACCCGTAGTGTGCACAGTTCCCAGGACAATTATGCCGGGGAATTGTTGGATGGAGACTACATCAGATATTATCCGAACAATCAACTGGCCGAAAAGGGCACCTATACAAAAGGCCTTAGGGAGGGGCTGTGGACCACTTGGTACCCCAACGGCAATTTGGCCTCGAAGTCCAGATGGAAGCAGGGAAGGGAGCACGGAAAATTCTTGCAATGGGATAGTTTGGGCAGTGCTTTGGAGCACGGAAAATATAGGAGGGGCAACAAAGTAGGAGAATGGGTGGACCATGCCCATGGGGATACCCTCCGGTATAAGCGGGGCCGTCTGGTCCCCATCGACACCACCGGCAATGATTCCCTTGCCAAAAGGGACTCATGGGTCAAACGCATCTTCACCAAAAAGAACAAGGAAAACGAGGAAGTAGATAACAGGGAAACTGCGGAAAAGCAAGGCTTTTTCCATCGCTTGTTCCAGAAAAAAAAGGCCAATGGAAGGGTTAGTCCCAAGGCACGACAGCGGATGATCGAGCAACAGAATGCGAAACCATCAAAAAAGGAGCCAAAAAAGCCCGGTTTCTTCAAGCGCCTGTTTCAAGGAAAACGTAAAAAGCCCAAGGAAAATGATTAAGGCCAGTTCGATATATTATGCAATCTTGATCTGTGTGGTCGTTGGTATCTGCTGCTCGGCCTTATTGCTGATCAGTCAGTATTCCAACTTATTTGCCCTGCAAATGGAAATGCGGACCGAACTTTTGGCCAACAACCGATCGGCCATCAACTATTTTTTGGCAAAGGGGCCTACAAGCATCGGGGATTCCGATGATATCGATCTTTTCGATAATGGTATCGTTTCGAGGGCAACAACCCATCCTTGGGGGCTGTACCATGTCCTTCAGGTCCGTTCCACGCTAAAACAGGATACGGTTTCAAGAAGTGTTCTTATCGGACAAAAATATAAAGAGCGGCCGGCCCTATACCTAGCGGATAGCGAAAAACCTTTGCAGATGGTGGGCAAGGCCAAGATCATAGGGGATGCCTATGTGCCCCAAAAAGGAATCAAGAAAGGGTATATCACTTCCCAATCCTTTAGTTCCTTTACCTTTTTGGAGGGTGCCCAATGGCATTCAACCCATAAACTGCCCAAACCTAAGGCAGGTTTTGTAGTTCCGGCGCGGCTTACCGATACGGTCGCTTTTGTCGAGGAACTGAAAAAGGGAGAGAAAGTCTATAACGCATTCGGGAATGCTCCACTGTATCTAAATCTTAGGGAAAATGAACTATTGGAAAGGGAATTGGAGGGAAAAGTGGTCCTCAAGGCCATGGACTCCATCTTTATACATAGGGACAATCGATTGGAGGATATCGTCATCCATGCGCCCATCGTGGTTTTTCAAAAAGGATTTGTGGGCAGCGTCCAAGTGACCGCTTCCCAAAAGATCATATTGCAAGAGGGTGCGGTCCTTGAATATCCTTCAAGTCTATATCTCAATTTCGAGGAGCCCGAAGAATCATTGATTTATTTGGAATCCGGGAGCAAGGTGTTGGGCAAGGTCGCTCTGGTGGGCACTGTCGGGGGTAAACCCGGGGTTAACCGGATAACCATAGGAAAAGATGCTGAGGTCATAGGAGAAGTGTATTGTGAGGGGAGCACAGAGCTTAAAGGACAGGTGATCGGTTCCCTGTTTACCCATGACTTTTATCTGAAGACCGAGGCTTCATCCTATGAAAATTACATTGAAGATGGCCGTGTGGACCAAAAAGCTTTGGACCCTGGTTTTCTGGGGACTATGATAGACGACAATATAATAGGATCGTATGGCATCATCAAAAAACTATAACATAAAGGCCGCCTCTTTGGTGGAATCCATTATGGCAATGGTCATTGTAGCAGTCTGTCTAGGAATTGCACTGGTGATTTATGTGAATGTTCTACAGAGTGATAGGGCCTTGCCCTTCTATGAGGCCGAACAAAAGGTCAAGGAACTGTTATGGTCAGATAAAGGAACACGGTTTCCGGAGCATGAGGATTTTACCTTTCCCACATATACCATCCAGAAAGAGGTGTCGAAAATGGAAGGGGTCGAAGCGTATCATATCAAGTTTACCGTGCGTTTGCCCAATGATGAAAAAATATATGAATATGTGGTACTGCAATAGTGACAAGATATATCGAAAGGCCTTTACGGTCCAAGAACTTTTGATCGCCATGGTGGTCAGTTCCCTGATCATGGGAATGATGTATGCCATTTATGTACAGCTGAACCAGCAATTGTATGCCTATAGGGATTATGCACAGGAGCAGATGGAGTACAATCAGTTCAAAAGTATACTGGCTTCCGATCTATTCCATGCCCATGAGATAGAGGCTATGGAAGACAATGTGATAAAACTTGGTTTTAAGGAAGGAAGGACGCATGAGTATCACTTTTTTGCCCATAGGGTAGTGCGGGAGCGGACGGATGTGCTGCGGGATACCTTTGCTATCGGAATTACCGCATTTCATTGGGAAGAAAATCAATGGGGCACGAGGCTCAGATTGGAGACCGAACTGGGAGGGATACCCATTACGATGACCGAGGTGATGGAAACCCCGATTGCAGACCAAATCAATAAAATGTATGGCCATGGGCGTTGATATATCCACATATCGATCCAGTAGGCCAAAAACGGCTGTAAAAAAAGAGGGAAAAGTAACCAAACTATTGGAATTGGAACTCAATAAGGGATTTTCCAATAAGAACAAAGTGGAGTTCTATAAGGAGTTTGCCACTTTATTGAATTCAGGAGTGGACTTTAGACAGGCGCTGGACATTTTGAAAAATCAGCAAAAGAAAAAGGTACACCAGGAATTTATTGCAGATATTACCAAGCAGGTGATCAAAGGAAAATCGCTCTATGCGGCCTTCAAAGATTCCGGGAAGTTTTCACCTTATGAGTACTACAGTATCAAAATAGGCGAAGAAACACGGAAGCTTGGTAAGGTGCTCAATGAATTGAGCCAATTCTTCGATAGAAAGGTAAAGACCAAAAGACAAATGATCTCTGTATTTACTTACCCTTCCTTTGTCTTGATGTTGACCTTGGGAGTGCTCTATTTTATGCTGCAATATGTGGTGCCCATGTTCTCATCCGTATTCCGGCAATTTGGAAAGGAACTGCCCGCATTGACCAAAAAAGTTATTGTGCTATCGGAAAATTTCACTGGGATCATGGTGGCCTCCTTGCTAACCTTCACGGTTTTGTTGGCCCTCCATTACCTGTATCGAAGGAACGTTGCCTATAAAGCCTTCCGCGCCAAGGCCCTGTTAAAGGTTCCCTTTTTGGGAAAATTGGTACATCAGGTCTATACGACCCGTTTTTGCCAATCGATGAGCCTTTTGTTGGGAGCGAAGACACCCCTGATCACCTCCCTTGAACTGGTGCATAAAATGATAGGGTTTTATCCATTTGAATCCAGTTTGGAAAGGGTCAAAGCAGATGTGTCCAAGGGAGAACAGTTGTCAACGGCTCTTTCCAAACATCCGGTATATGATTTTAAGATGATTTCCATGGTCAGTGTTGCGGAGCGTGTCAACACCTTGGATGAGATGTTCGAGCGATTGGCCCTACAGTACGAAGAGGAAACCCAGCACCAAACCAAAATGATAGGGGTGGTGGTGGAGCCCTTGATCATTGTGATCATCGGATCCATTGTTGGGGTGGTCCTTATCGCCATGTATTCGCCCATGTTCGATTTAAGCAAAATATTACAACAATGATAAGAATGAAACCAAAACATAATATAATGAAAATATCGTCCAAAACCCTTTGGGCCAAAGCCTACTCCATGTCGGAACTTTTGGTGGTCCTGTGCATTATAGGGATATTGATCTTATTGGTGCTTCCCAACCAAACCTCGGTCATTGCTCAGGCCAAGGCTATAGAGGCGCAAAGTATGCTCAATCATTTGTATGGCCTGCAAAAGAGCCATTTTTACCGCTTTTCCAAATATTCCAATGATCTGGAGGCCTTGGGCTTCGAGCACGCCCCTACGATCAACGAAGGGGGACAGGCCATCTATCGGATAGAGATTATCGAGGCCTCGGTAAATTCCTTTAAGGCACGGGCGGTATCCCTTTCGGATTTTGATGGTGACGGGAATTTCAATACCTGGGAGATCGATCAGAACAAGTTGTTGGTGGAATCGGTTAAAGATTGATCGGGATGGTGCTGCAAATAGTATTAATGGTCGCTCTGGCCTTGGTGGTCTATCAGGATTTAAAAATGAGGATGATCCATGTCGTGCTCCCGTTGTTGATCTTCGGTTTGTCCCTGAGCTTGAATTGGGGAAGTATTGCCTACAGGGACTGGTTGTGGTCCTTGGGGTTCCTGCTATTGAATTTCATCGTGGTGACCCTATATTTTTCTTTTAAGCAAAGGGCCTTTGTCAATCCGATCGACAAGATGATAGGGTGGGGGGATGTGCTGTTTTTGATCGGGGTCCTACCGTTGTTCTCGTTCAGGGGCTATATCAAGTATTTTGTAATGGGCATGATTTTTTCACTGCTTCTTTTTTTGCTCATGCGAACGATCTATCCCCGATACAGGACGGTTCCCTTGGCAGGCTTTCTTTCCTTGTTCCTTATCGGGAACAAGATCATGGAGGGCCTCACGGACGATTATTTTCTAACCTAGGCTATACTAAACTTGGAACCTTTGGAACATATCGAAATAGGTGTAGAACTAAGGCAGATCATTAATGCCGATTTGGCCCACCATTACCGCATCGTACCCAAAAATGACTCCGCGGATGCTTTGGAACTTTTCATAGAAATCGGAAGGCCCACGGATGCCATCTTGGAGGAACTTCAGCTTTACTTGGGCAAGAAGGTCATGTTTTGTGAGGTGGCCAAGGAAGTGTTGAACAAGGCACTGTTTGAGTACTACAGAAAGGAGGATATCGCATTGAAATCCCCCGGGGGTAGAATTACGGCCCAACGTGGCTTTTTGGAGGACCTGATCTTGGAGGCCAAGTCGATCGGAAGCAGTGATATCCATTTTGAAGCCTATGAGGAAGATGCCCGGATACGTTTTCGGATCGACGGACTGCTTATAGAAAAATATAAGGTGCCAAAGGAATCCTATCTAGAGCTCATCAATAAAATTAAAATAGAGGCAAATCTGGACATTACGGAAAAACGGTTGCCTCAAGATGGTAGGATACATTTTGGGGAGTTCGATATAAGGGTATCCATTTTACCCACCTTGCACGGAGAAAAGACCGTAATGCGCTTATTGGGGAAGGATACGGCACACCTGAACTTGGAAGAGGTCGGCTTTGAGGAAGACCAATATGACATCTATACCGAGGCCATAAGACAGTCCAATGGGATGGTGTTGATCAGCGGTCCCACCGGTTCTGGAAAAACGACAACTTTATATGCCACACTAAAGGTCCTCAACGATAGCAAAAGAAATATAGTCACGGTTGAAGATCCCATCGAATATACCTTGAGGGGAATCAATCAAGTACAGCTAAAAGAGGATATCGGCCTGGGGTTCACCAGTGCCCTACGATCCTTTTTGCGACAAGATCCAGATATCATCATGTTAGGGGAAATCAGGGATGCGGAAACGGCCCAAATGGCCATTAGGGCATCTTTGACAGGACATTTGGTGCTTTCCACGATCCACACCAACTCGGCCATTGGGACCATTTCA
Source organism: Flagellimonas aurea (assembly GCF_017313785.1). GTDB lineage: Bacteria > Bacteroidota > Bacteroidia > Flavobacteriales > Flavobacteriaceae > Flagellimonas > Flagellimonas aurea. Next base: position 69,214 of record NZ_JAFLNL010000012.1, on the reverse strand, counting down.
AGATTAGTGGATATGGGGGTTCCCGCTTTTTATATTGCAGAGACCCTGAACGCTTCGATTGCCCAGCGCTTATTGCGGAAATTATGTGATTCCTGTAAAACGGAAATCCCATTTGACCGTAAGGACTTTCCCATGGACTATCGTCTCCCAAGTCCGCTTTTGGGCTATTGTGCACCCAGCGGCTGCCCTGATTGTTACTATACGGGATACAAGGGTAGGGTGGCCATTTACGAGGTGTTGCCCATTACACCGGAAATCGCCCATGCCATCAAGGAACATCCCCAAAATTTGAAGGAGCATATCCATTATGACTACGCTACGCTTTCACAGAAAGCTTTCGACCTATTGGCAGACGGGCGCACTTCCATTGAGGAAATATATTCGCTTTTAATCAGAACATAATATGAAAAGATACTTGGTATACCTAACGATATTCATCTGGGCCTTCCATGGTCACTCCCAAACGGAGACCGAGGCCTTGCTCAATGCCTATGCAAACGATCATCCCGAACTGCAGGAAACCATCACCATCGACATCTCGGGACTTACTATTTATGAGTTTTTGAATTCGGTTGCCCTGGAACACAAAATCAACCTTAGTGCGGATGCTGACCTTACCAATATGGTCGAGAGCAGTTTCTTTGAGATTCCTGTGAAGGATGTATTTATGTTCATTGCCAACAAGTACAGGGTCGATGTCGAAATTGTCAATGAAATTATCGTGTTTACCAAGAAACAAGAGGAAAGGCCTGTTGTAGAACCTCCCAAGCCAAAGGAAATAGAGGTGTCCTACAATGAAGAAAATGATTTTTTGTCCGTCAAACTGTCCAATGAGGCATTGGAAAACGTGGCCCAAAAAATCACGGATGTTTCGGGGAGAAACTTGGTGATCGGTCCTTCGCTTCGGGACAAAAAGGTCTCCGCTTATATATTGAACAGGCCCTTTGCCCAAGTTGTGGAAATGATGGCCAGATCTAATCAGATGGTACTGACCATTGATGATAATGGATTTTATTATTTGGAAAAGGCATTGGATATGGAAAACAATGCCTTATCCCCAAAAAGCAAGGGAAAAGGGATAGTGTCACTGGCCAGTCTCGAGTCCTCTGCCGAAGTGAAAGTTCAGGAAAATGGCTTTTTGAGCATTAAGGCATTCGATGCCGATATCACGGCCCTGATCGCCGAAGTGGCCGAGCAGCTCCATATCAACTATTTTATGTACAATCGCCCCGATGGTTTGACCACTACCCTGGTATCAGAAATGATGACTTTTGATGATCTTTTGGACCATGCGTTCAAAGGGAAGGTATTTACCTATAAAAAGTCGGGGGATTTTTACCTGATCGGGGACCAAAATGTAGAAGGACTGCGGAGTACGGAATTGATACAACTGGAAAACCGGACCATTGAGACGGTATTGGAGACCCTCCCTCAAGATTTGTTGGAAAATATTGAGATCAAGGAGTTTCTGGAGCTGAACGGCTTTGTTGTTTCCGGATCGCGACCCAGAATATTGGAAATCAAGGAATATGTAAAGGAAATCGATGTGGTGGTCCCTATGATCTTGATAGAGGTGCTTATCGTACAGTATCAAAAATCCAGTGAGGTACAGACAGGCATACAGGCAGGTCTGGACAGTGAGCCCCGAACTACCTCGGGTGTTCTTTTCCCCACTACGGATGTGCAGGCCAACAGTACTTCGGTGAATTCCTTGATTGATGCTTTTAACGGTTTTGGAATATTTAATTTGGGGAAGGTCACGGAAAATTTTTATCTCAACCTAAGGGCCTTGGAGAACAATTCGGTGATCAACCTCAAATCCACACCAAAAATATCCACATTGAACGGGCATGATGCCAAACTGTCCATAGGGGAGACCAGTTACTATTTTGAACAGAACAATCGCTTGATCAATAGTGGTCTGGGCAATGATGTCCTCCAATCGGGCCAATGGAAGTCAACGGATGCCAACCTCAGTGTGAACATACGACCATTTGTATCCAAGGATGAACAGATTACATTGAACATTATTGTCGAACGCAGCACCTTCTTGGGAAGACAAGGGGAGAACGCTCCTCCTGGCAAAGCAACTCAGCAGTTCGAATCCATGGTTCGCTGTCTTAACGGCGAGATGATACTCTTGGGGGGATTGGACGAACTGGATAAACAAAACTCGGGCACGGGAACCCCAGGGTTGTCAAAAATACCTGTGCTGAAATGGTTTTTCAGTAGTAGAAGAAAGAGCAATAGCAAATCCAAGCTCCATGTATTTATAAAACCTACAGTTGTCTATTGATGTTGGCACAAATCAAAAATATCAATCTTCTTGATGCGAAGGAATTTGCGGTCATAGGCGTTGTTCTCGGAAATCCAGTGCGATTCCATATCGGCTTCGTTCGCAAAGAGAGCGGAGAACTTCGATTGTCCAGAACCTTTGAGTGTAGCAATTTCCTGGAGGTCCAAAATGCTATTCCTAAAAAGATTCCGGTGATTCTAAATTTTTCCAACAAAGGCGTCATCAATCGAATGGTCAAGGCCCAAGGTGAATACTTAAAACAGGTACTTTTTAACGCTCGGCCGGAAGATTTTTACAGCTATGTACTCCACGGCAATGAGCACAACTTTGTGTCCATTTGCAGGAAGGAAGTTGTCGATCAGCATATTGGACAATTGCGAGGGGCCGGATACCATCTTGTGGATTATAGCATAGGTCCCTTTGTGGTAGGGGAGTGCTCGGGAATCATTGAAGAAGACAAGATACGGACCCAACATGGTGAACTTTCCTTCTCCAATGGAAGCCTTGTGAAATTTGAGATGCTATCCAATGATGCAGGGGAAGGAACCTATACGCTGGGCAACGACAAGGTAAAAGGCGGTGAATTGGTATGGTTGGCCGCCGTACTCAACTATTTGCATCCTTCCGAACGTATCGAATATGAAAAAGGGATGTTATGGGGCGATAAGAGGGAATATAAACGCAAAAAGATTTTTGAGCTGTTGGCCGTTAGCGGACTTGTTGCTTTTATGTCAGCCCTTTTGGGCAGTTATCTGTTGCTACTCTATTTCAATAAAGAATATGTAAGGTGTGAAGAACAGCTCTATCACTTTACCGACAATTATGCCCAGATTAAAAAAATGGAGGAAGATTTAGCCAACAAGCGCTTTATCGCTGAAAACTCGGGGGTGTCCAATAAGAACTTCCTATCCTTCTACTTGAACGAACTTATAGGGACAACACCATCAGGTGTGCTGTTGAACCATGTTGAGGTCAATCCCCTGGATAAAAAAGTAAAGTCCAATGAGCCGGTTTCCCTACAATCCAATATGATTTTGGTATCAGGGGAAACCAACAACAGTTATTATGTGAACCAATGGGTAAAGCAACTGATGACATTTCCCTGGGTCGCGAAGATCGAGATCATGCGTTTGAACCGGATTGATGGGGATAAAGAAACATTTTCCCTTAAACTAGAAATCGATTAGATGTTTGAAAGGTATTCATATAAACAAAAGTTGATAGCGCTTTCCATCGTGTTGGTGCTCTTGCTGATTACTGCGAATAAAAGATCCTTCAAGGTGACCGCACAAGCCTACCAACAATTGCAAGAGGTACGTGGGCAGTTGGAGTTTATGCGAATGTCCGGGCAGGGGTCTATGGACCTGCAGCGACAGTTGGAACGCTATGATCGCGTCATCGGGAAGCAACATGTTGATCCCGGCGTGGCACAGCAATCCATTTTGGATTTCGCCACCAATTATGATGATGTAAGCATAGCAGAGCTCAAGGAAACCCACTTTTCGCAGACCAAAGGTTTTGATGTGGTTACCAATCAACTCATACTACAAGGAGACTATTCCTCCCTATCCCAGGTGGTGTACGCATATGAAAAAAGTTTTGATGTCTCCTCTCTGGTGGGTATCCAATACTTTACGGAGAAAAACTTCAATAAAAGAACTAAGGAACTAAAGGTCCTTCTAATATTTCAGAACTATGAAAAGAATAAGTAATCTATTGGTTGGTTTGGCTGCTGTTTTGGTATGCACATCCTGCGACGATATTTTTGAGGAGGATATTTCGGATGATATTATAACTATCATAACCCCTACCCAAGATGAGGTGATTTCTGGAAATACCGTGACTTTTATGTGGAATGGTCTGGAAGGGGCGGATAACTACAGGGTTCAAGTATCGCGATCCAACACATCGGAGATGACATTGGATTCATTGGTGGGGAAAACATCGTTGAGCGTACCATTTCCTTCGGGAGAATTTGAATGGCGCGTCCGTGGCGAAAATTTCGCCTACACTACAAGTTATACTTTTCCGGAAGGTTTCTTGGTCGAGTCCAGTAATGACCTTTCCGTACAAAATGTTTTTCTAAGCACCCCATCAGATAATTTTTATACTAGAAACAATACTATTATTCTCAATTGGTCTGTATTGGAGGCAGCCGAATCCTATAGTCTTCAAGTAACCAAGACCATCGGAGGAAATAGTTCGGTGACCTTGCAACAGGATGAACTTGTCAGTACCTCCTTCACTTTGGATGCCAATACACTTGATGGGGATGCAGCCTTTAAATGGTCGGTCAAGGGGGTAAATGAGACCAGTGAGACCCCTTTCTCGAATCGAACGATTTTGTTGGATACCCAAGTGCCCAACCAGCCATCCTTGATTTCTCCCAACGATGCAGAGACAGTAGGTACCATCGTGGATTTTTCCTGGGGTTCGCCAGAAGATATCGGTGCGGTGCAGTCCCCGTTACAAAGTTTGTTGGAGATTGCAACGGAAGAGGACTTTTCTGCCATACTACAAACATATACGGTTGCGGGCGGAAGCGGGGAAAGGCAGCATGAGTTTTCGAACCCCGGAGAATATTTTTGGAGGGTCCGTATGGAAGACCAGGCGGGCAACATAGGTCAGTATAGTGTCGTTAAAACCATCACGGTAGAATGAAACAGAGGAAAATAATGAACAAGGTGCTGTTATTGGGGGTGTTGGTCATCTGGGTCTTTGTGCTCAAGAGGGCTTTTTCCATATGGGGAAAGGAATCCGAAGGTGTCCGCAATCTTGTGGAAAATGCCACTCCTGCAAAGATCCCTTATTTTGAAAAGGATACCTTTAAATTGCTCGTGTTGGATCGAGATCCTTTTTTAGAGTACCGGTCGGAGAGAAAACTGAAGGTAACCGATAAAGTAACCAGACCCCGGGTCCAAAAAAACACTGCTCCCAAGGTGGCCAAAGCATCAAAGACCCAATGGCCCAAATTGCAATATTACGGATACCTGCAAGCAGATTCCAGATCGGAAAAAATGGCGTTGATCAAAATTGACGGTAAACTTCATAGGATAAGGGAAAAAACGACAGTTGAAAGTATTCAGGTGATGAAAGTATATAAGGACTCCGTTGTCCTAAAAAGAGACGGAAGCCGTAAGGTCATTGCCAAATAAAATGGATGGCTGGTCTTCCCAATAGTCAGACTCCAAGCCCAACCAGAGGTAATACTCGTTTTAGAGAACATTATGTGATTATCTCAAGTTCGGGAGAAAATGGGGTGGGATGTAGAACTGGTCGTAATGGAACAATCTTTAGCCATTTAAGGTTATGGCCCTTTGGTTAATTAATCTGTACTGGGGAACCCGTATAAATTATGTTTTACTACCATTGCAGGCCATGTTACAATACCTAATATTTCATATGTTTCGTTGTTCAACGAAAATCTGGGAAGAACAGGACACCTTTAGGATAAAACATTTATATTTAGATGTATTTTCTTACAAAATCATGAATGTTTCATATAAAGCTACTGATAATGAATCGTAACAGTCATAAAGTCGGGGGATGTCGACCTTGTTCCTTAAAGTTGTTCAAGGGTTTCAGGTTCGTGTTTGGAACTGGCAGGGAACTTAGAATTACATTTTATATCGGGCTATTTTGTTTGCCCATGATGTCAATTGGTCAAATGACCGAGGGTACATACAACCTCATTGATGCCGAAATGGACACGGTATTGGTGCAAATCAATGATGGTATGATCTGGAATTTGGCGGATATTGGGAGCTTGAACCTACAAGCTGTGAACAGCTATACTGTAGACCAGGTAGTTTTTGAGGTAAGTTATCAAGGGTCGGTTATACATTCCCAAAGCGAAGGGGTTGCCCCATATGCTGCCTTCGTGGATATCAGCGGGGATTATGAAATATGGCAACCTGTTAAGGGAACATATACCTTTGAGGTGGATTATATTCTAAATGGCACGCTCCAGGGCACGGATGTTTTTACCATAACATTTATTAATATTCCGTATGGTTCCATATGGGATGAGGACAATGGCACTGCCCACTATTCCGGTGAGGTTGCCATTGGGACAACAGTGGTTCCTAGTGGTTTTAAAATGGCGGTCAATGGTAAATTGATTGCGGAAGAAGTACAGGTTCAATTAAATGGCAGTTGGCCGGATTATGTATTTCTGGATTACTATGACCTATTATCCTTGAGTGAACTCAAAGAATACATCAGAAAACATGGTCACTTGCCTAAAGTCCCTTCGGCGGAAGAGGTCAGGGCCGAAGGGCTTAGCTTGGGGGACATGGACAAGCTTTTACTTGAAAAAGTTGAAGAACTGACCCTTTACTTGTTTCAACAACAAGACGTATTGTTAAGGCAGCAAAATCAAATCGAGGCACTTCAAGAATTGCTTGACCAAAAAGATTGAATTATCGGTTTATGAAAACTAGATAACTGGTCAGATTTTACTTAGGACTAAATAATGGTGTGGAAACCTTTGGGTTTACCGCTGGATGGACCGATTTGAATGTCGTTTAGGTTTGTGTAAACCCATCCAAGTTGACGATGGAGAAATAATGGAAGATTGTGTTGCGCTTCAACTGTGCTCTGAATTTATAGGGGATGGGCAACTATATTGTATGATTCATTTTAGTGCTTTATGAATCTATACAGCCCAAAGCAGGCATTCAAACCCGAGCCAGGTTGATAAAGCGTACGGCCCAAGGAGCATAGAATGCTGCATTTGCCACAAAGAGCCCCCCACAATTTTATACCAATGATAAACAGGTTGATGGGAATTCCATTTGCCCGTGATAAGGTTGTAATAGGAAAAAGATAACAAAGGAAGCCGATCCAGCCGAGTAATTCAAGGAAAAGGCTCATGACTCCTTATATTTATAAAGATTTAGACAATGGTCTATATAAACAGTTTGTTATTTACTGTGTGTTTTATCTTCTGGATTGAACATACCCATATATAAGAATCATCTATAAGCACAAAAATGATTTCGGTAAACTTTACGCTATTTTTTTGTTCCTGAATATGGGATTGATTCAATCGAATGGCAACAGGGCCAAAATTCTTGACAAACCTCCTCTTCTACTGTATTTGTATTGAAAGAAGTTATCCGGGTGTTGTGTAAAATTTACCCTACATTTGAAGCCGTTCACAACATAATTTTCAGCGAAGCCACCATTTAAGTTACATTTAGACCATAAAAATCATGATGACACAGTTTTCAAAAAAGTTAAAATGACCTTCAAAAAAATGTCCAAGCCCATCTTGTTTTGGATACTGTTTGCATGTCTGTTAGGGCTTTCCCATAATCTTTCGGCGCAATGTGCGGGAACCGATAATACGGTTACGGTCTGTAACAAGGACCAAGACCCGGGCACACAAAATTTTGATTTGTTCTCAAACCTTGGTGGATCACCAGCACCTGGGGGGACTTGGTCTACTACCGACCCTGCCAATTTTTTTGCATTGGACCAGGTGAACGGCATTGTTAACCTTTGGGAGGTCAAGAATTCGGGAGTTCATGAGTTTACCTATACCAACCCTGACTGTAATGAATCGGCCGTTGTCACTATCAATTTGGGGGGTTATCCCGGTGAGGACAATGTGGATGGCAGTGCCGATGCCTGTGGTGACGATCCTGCGGTAAACCTACATAGCTTTATTGGGGACGATACCCAAGGTAAGATCCAAGATTTCAATGGGCTATGGGAAGCCGTTACCCCATCGGCCGCGGGCCATTTGTCAGGTAATATTTTCAATGCCCAAGCCGCCGGTGTCGGCGTTTATGAATTTACACATACCGTGCCCGAAGTGGATACATGCCCCAGCCGACAGGTTCGGTTGATATTGGAGGTACAGCGGCCGGCAAACTCAGGTGTCGGGACAGACCTGATCGTTTGTACCACCGATGATCTTTCGGGCCTGACCAATTTTGACCTGGATGGTCTGCTGGCCGGTGAGGATATGAACGGCACTTGGTCCGAAGGGCCGAATACCGATCAATTGGAAGATCTGACCGATCATGAAATAGATGTACAGGCCATACGTGACCAAAACACGATGGGCACATTCTCCTTTACCTATACGGTATTTCCGGCCCATGCCGTATGTTCTGTAGAGCGAACAACGGTCAACATCGTAATTTTACCGACATTCCAGGCCACCATGGAAGCCGTCAATTATTGTAACGGATCCTCCGAATACACGGTCAACATCGCGGATTACGATGATACCCTGATCCAAAGTGGGACATATGACATCTCATACGCACTGACCTCAGGGGGAATTACAAGGGAAAGTACCAGTACCTTGGTCCTTGGAAATGACGGAACCGGATCTTTTAATATCGATGCAGACCTCACCAACTTGAACGAGGTCACCGTATTGAACATTACTTCATTAGGGGAGGAAGTCTGCCCCGATATACAGGTAGACCCCATAAGCTTTATCGTTAGCGACCCTATGGCCGATGTGATCGATACCTGTGAAGGTGAGGATATCACGGTTTCATTGACGAATATTTTTGATGCCTCCTTCGATAGGACCAATGGCGATTATGATGTTACCTATACCATATTGGCGCCCAGTGGAACCACCAACACGTTCACGATGAACGCCGTTGCTTTCGATTCCGGAAACGCCGCCTTGACCCTACCGGCCGATCAGATCAGTGAGACCGGGAATCACACCATTGGTTTTGAAGTGGCCAGCGGACTTACATTGGATTGTGTTATTACCGATACGGTCACCATAACCCCAATACCTTCTGCCATTGACCTTGACCTTATCGTGGACAATTCATGCGATGCCACCCGAATCGATGTCATGGTGGATGCCCCATTGTTGGCCGATGGAGGCTACGTGGTCAGCTACGAAGTGATTTCGCAGGAGACCCATGCTGTTCTGATCGACAATACCATCAATTTTGCAGGAGGTATGGCGGATTACCAAATAGACTTGGCGACTCTGCCCCAAGGCAACTATACCGTTACGGTCGGTAGTACCCAGAACGATACGACCCCGTGCAGGATTGACTTTGATTTTGAATTGAGTGAAAACTTTGCCGTTGAAGGCATACCCCAAACCCCTACGGCAGATGCATTACAGACCTTTTGTCTTGGCATGTTCGCCCCTAACACGCCCATGTTGGCCGATATTGAGGTGTCGGCCAATGGCCAACTCTTGTTCTATGCGACCGCGACCGATATGGATATTTTGCCTTTGGACACCCCACTTGTCGATGGCGAGGATTATTTCATATCAAGTATGGACCCCGACAACAATTGTGAGGGTTCCGACCGGATTCAAGTCGTTGTGGCCCTGTCCGATCTCGAACCACCTACTGTTATGGGTATGAACCCGACCTTCTGCGGTTCCGAAAATCCAATGATCACCGATTTGAATACCAGTGTCAACAGCACGGGGGATATCGTATGGTTCGAAACGGCTTTAGGGGGAACCCCTATGGAGGGTACTACATTGCTCATCGACAATAAAAGCTACTTTGCGGCCACTTCCAATGGACAGTGCTACGGTGTAGGTCGGGTAGAGGTGGTCCCAACAATCTATCATCTTGAACCTGCCATAGCGGAATATCCTACCTTGGCATTGTGCGGGCTAGAACATCCTACGGTGGCGAATCTAGTAGGGGCGATAGAGGACACCCCATATAACATTGTTTGGTATGATGCCCCGGAAAATGGAACACCTTTGGCCGATACGGATTTGCTCGTGGATGGTATGGTCTATTTTGCGGAAAGCTTCGACCCCGACACCGGCTGCACGAACCCTGAAAGGGCCATGGTGACCGTCGACCTGTCCCATTGCGATCCCGAAGATTACGGTTTCTTTGTTCCCGATGGGTTTTCGCCCAATGGGGATGGCCGCAACGACACTTTTTTTGTTCCCAATATCGAGGTCATTTTTCCAAATTTCACTTTGGAGATCCTAAACCGTTATGGCACCACTCTTTTCAAAGGTGATAAAAGTACTCCCGCATGGGATGGCAGGAACCGGTCCGGGATGGCCCCGAACGGTGTTTATTTCTACATCATCGATTACCATAAAGAAGGTTATGGACCTATCCAGGGCAGATTATACCTCAACCGATAACCATCTGTCGATATAAAAAGACCATGAAAAAAATTCAACCATATCTTATTCTTCTACTATTGGTCCATGCTGCGGCGAAGGGGCAACAAGACCCCCAGTATACACAGTATATGTACAACATGAGCGTTGTAAACCCTGCATATACCACCAATGAGCCTGGTATGTTGAATTTTGGTTCGCTCTATCGATCACAATGGAAAAATGCCGTTGGTGCACCCAAGACCCTGACCTTTTTTGCACATGCACCCTTAAGCCGGAAAGTAGAGATGGGCATATCACTGATCACCGATAATATTGGGGACGGCGTTCTCAAGGAAAACAACATTTATATGGATTTCGCCTATATCCTTAAATTGGATGAAAATAGTAATCTGTCCTTAGGTCTTAAAGGGGGCATCACTACCTTCGAAACCAATTTCAATGGTTTTGTGCTTCCGGAATTTCAGGAGGATATTGCCTTTGACGAAAATTTGAACAACACTTTCCCCAATGTGGGTATAGGGGCCTTTTACCACAGGGACAATTTCTATGCAGGGATTTCCGCTCCGAACCTATTGACATCGAAACATATTGAAAATAAGGATGGTATCCATCGGATCGGATCCGAGGCCATACATGTTTTTCTAACCTCCGGTTATGTATATGAATTGAATCCCGATCTAAAGATAAAACCTTCGGCAATGGCGAAAGTGGTACAGGGTACACTGCCTACGGTGGATGTGTCTTTGAACCTGTTGTTCAACGATCGGTTCGAGGGAGGTCTTTCCTATCGCTTGGAAGATGCCGTGAGCGGCATGTTCAACCTATCGGTTTTACCGGCCCTGCGTATCGGTTATGCCTATGATCATACCCTCTCCAACCTTGGCAACTATAGCTCCGGTTCACATGAAATCTTTGTTCTTTTTGACCTGGACCTTTTGGGGCTGGGAAAAGGGTACGACAAATCCCCAAGATTTTACTAGACATGAAAAAACTACTGTTCATCATATTTGTTTTGGGTATCTCGCAAGGTATTTTTGCACAAGACGGGCTTAAACGTGCCAACCTGTATTTTGAAAGAACGTTTTATAGTGATGCCATTCCATTGTACGAGCAGTTGTTGGAACGCCATAAGAGCCCGGAACTCATTAAAAATCTTGCGGACTGCTACTACAGTACCTTTGATATGGAAGCTGCCGCAAGATGGTACACCTACTTGGCTTCCAATTATGGATCCCGTATGGATGAAAGCTATTATTTTAAACTGAACCAATCATTAAAGGCCATTGGGGACTATGATAGGGCAAACCAAGTGTTGCTGGATTTTTATGCCCAACACTATGGAGCCGACAAGGTAGATCAATTAAAAACGGAAATAACCTATTTGGAAAACGTAAGGGCCATTGGGGAGCGGTTCACGATCAGCAACCTGGACATCAATACCCCGACTTCCGAATTTGGTGCAGTTAAAGTGGACTCGATGCTGGTGTACAGTGCCACAAGGAAGCACACAGGAAAAACGTTCCGGTGGAACAACCAGAAGTATCTTGATATTTATGTCCATCCTTTTGACGGGCTGAATATGGGTGATAGCCTTAGCACCGATCTCTCCAAGACCATTAATACCAAAAGGAAACACGAGGGCACCTTCGCCATTACCAAGGATAGAAAAACCCTCTATTTTACCAGAAACGGTAGGAAGGGAACCGAGTCTGAAAAAATCAAAAACCTCAAAATTTATAGCGCGGAACGGGTGGATGGGTCATGGACTCATATCAGGGAGCTTCCTTTTAACGGGGATGGGTTTTCCACTGAACACCCTGCTCTTAATGCTGATGGGACCCAACTTTATTTTGCCTCTGATCGTGATGGGGGCTTTGGATCGTTCGATATATATTCGGTGGCCATCCATAACGATGGGACCTACGGGAATCCGATCAACCTGGGGGAGGATATCAATACGGACAAAAAAGAACAATTTCCATTTTTGGATGAGGCCGGTAATCTTTATTTTTCCTCGAACGGTCACCCAGGTTATGGTCTCTTGGATATTTTTCTGGCAAAGAGGGGGGACGGTATTTTTGAAAAACCAGACAATCTGGGGCTTCCCGTCAACAGTGGTTATGACGATTTTTCCCTATCATTGGAGGGTAGTGGCAAAACCGGGTATTTTGCATCGAACCGTCCTGGAGGAAAAGGAAGTGATGATATATATTCCTTTACCGAAACCAAACCCTTGCTCATCGAGAGTTGTAGGCAGTACATCGCCGGTACACTAACCGATAAGAACACCAAATTGCCTTTGGCCCATGCCGATATCCGACTTTTGGATGCCCAAGGAAATATTGTTGAAAGTTTGATCACGGACCAGAACGCCTTCTTCGAGTTTATGACCGAATGCTCCACCGAATACCGTATCGAAGCCGAGAAGAAAGGTTTCGAGGACAATTTTAAGATAATCCGGACGGACAAAGAGCGGAATGCGGTCAACAATGGTTCCTTAACCCTATTTTCGGTTCAAGAGCGGGAAAGACAGAATGCCTTGATCCTACGGGAAAAGCAAGAAGAGGCCGAGAAAGCTGCAAAGGCCGAAGCGGAGCGAAAAGCGAGGGAAGAAAAAATGGCCGAACAAGAACGGATCCAGAAAGAAAAAGAATTGGAGGAAAAGGCAGCAATTGCCCGGAAAAAAGCGGATATGGAGCGTCAACAAGACATTGAAGAGACCATCGAACGAGAAGAGTCCATCGTCAAAGAGAATGACCGTATCATTATTAAAACTCCCGAAATCCACTTTGATTACAGTCTTTGGTACCTCAGAAGGGAATCCCGTGAGCGTTTGGGCAAGGTTATCGAGATCATGAAGGCCTACCCTGGAATAGTCCTTGAGATAGGAACGCATACCGACATCCGCGGGAATGCCGAATATAATAGGGACCTATCGCAAAAACGTGCCGATGTGGCCAAGGATTTTCTGGTCAAAAGCGGTATTGCCGAACATAGGATAATTGCCAAAGGTTATGGGGAGACAAGTCCGATTGTGATATGTGAGCCCGAGGATAGCTGTAGCGAGGAAGATCATGAATGGAACAGACGGTGCGAGCTTGTCATCATAAAGTGGGAGTAAAAGATGATGACCCAAGGGTGTTGTGTCTTCCAAAGGTATGCTGACTATGTTACCCCATAACAGTAAGGACTATGCAAACAGGCGAACAGACTTTTGTTGCCTCATCAATGGGAAACCGTTTTTCCCGGCGAAGTTCGGAAATGGCCGACCCCGTGCCTTTTATCAATATGTTGATGGAGCATACACTTTGGGTATCAGTGCAACTCGCAAGGCCAATGACCCTTCAAAAAGCATCAATATGGGAGCTCTTGATATTGAAGGGCTCCAAACAGGAACATATACCTTGGAATCCTTTTAAAGTGGTAATTTTTTGCGGAGTACTACCTAGATGGAGGAATTGTTTTGGATACCTCTACTGGGGAAAACGGATATGGCACTCTAACTATTACGCGATTTGATGACCAAGAACATATCATCTCAGGCACTTTTGAATTTACTGTCCAGGGAAACAATGGAGAACTGATCAAAATCACCGATGGACGCTTTGACCTTAATTATTCCAATTGAGGAAATTCATCAAAAAGAATGATGGGGCGGGAATCACCATTTGGAAAGTTTGGGTCATAGTTACTATCAAGTAATTTCTTTTAAAACAATACGGAAATCATCCAAACGGATTCTTGGTGTGTCCTGACTTTGCAAACCCTTCTTGAAGCTTTGCTGTGGAAGGCCACAAATTTGTTTGCCCTACTATAAATTTTAAGGGGTCCTTAATAAAAGAAGCCATGGTTGTTTTTCCATTATTCACGGATATCATTGGAAAAGGCGCAGTCTACCTGAAAACCACGCCTTTTCGCTACTAAAAATAATTAAACTAACTCAAACAAAAATTTTGATCCTTGGGTTATCGGACACTATCTGTGCAGGTTTTTACTTTTTAAATAGTCAATTAAAATTTTCGGCCTATCCGTTTGTATCATATCAATATGGTTCTCAATAAACCAGTCGTATGTTGTTGGATCGAGGGCCGCTTTTTCATCATCGTGACCACCATTGTGCTGGGGCCAGAGGGAGTTGACCCAGACCGAAGCACCTTTTTGGCGGATGGATTCAAAGTCCTGAATGATGGAAATCGTATCTTGAGGCACGGTAAATTCGAAGGCTACCGGGATATCTTCTTGTAAATAGTCGTTGATTACCGATCGGGCATCAGGATGGTCGAGTCTGACAATGGGCATGAAAAAGACCTTGTCCAGATATTGGCCAAATTCCTGTTCGACCTGATCATATGGGATGTTTCCTTTGATGACCACCTGGTCGACGGTAGCTGTTTTTTCCATGACCTCATAACATTTATCAAAGATATCATAGCTCTTATCGAGATTTACCAATATTTTGCCTTTGCAAAGGTTCAATGCCTCTTCCAAGGTCGGTATTTTGTGCGGTGTACTGTGCCCGATTCCATCCTTGAGTTGTAACGTTTGTAGGTATTCCCAAGTGACCTCGGAGACCTTTCCCGTACCTGTAGTGGTACGGTCAATGGTATTGTCATGCATAAGGACCAATTGACCGTCCTTGGTTTGACGGACATCGATCTCGACCATGTCCACGCCCATGTCGATGCAGTTTTGGATGGCCTGGAGCGAGTTTTCAGGGGCGTTCCGCCAATCTCCCCGGTGTGCCACTACGATCACCTGATTGTTATGGGAGTTCTTCAAGTTGGCGATAAGACTGTCCATGGTCATGGGAAGGGACATTTCCCTTGTTGTGGATGCCGGTACTTCCTCCCCAGCTGCTGTGGAAGCTGTCTTGTTTTGTTTACAGGATACCATGAATAGGCCTGTGAACGTGATTGCAATAAGGTAATTTTTCATTTATCGATTATTTGGATGGTTAGGGTTTTTGTTCAAAGGTTCTCAATTGGCGTTCTTCTAGATAGGTTATCAATTCCTGAGGTCTATCGGTCATAATGGCATTGGCCCCTTGCTCCAAGAGCCATCCCCAAGAGCTGTCCGCTCCTTCCAAAAGGGCCTTTTCATCGGTGCGTCCCGCACAAAGTTCATCCCAAAGGGCAATGGCCAAAAAACCATCCCCATCCTTTTTCATGCGCGTTTTGGCAAGTAGCAGGGGAAGGGCGTCCTCCGTGTCAAAAATGGTCTCGTAATAAAAAGGGTTCAGGTCCTTTTCATAAGCGTTGTGGAATTCTACCACATCCGCATTCTCCGGCCAAAGTTTGGGCATATAGATAATACTGTCCATGAGCTTGCCGTATTTTTCCCGCATTGTTTTTACGTCATCATTGCCCTTGAATATGGCATGGTCCACAGTACCGGTCTTTTTAAGGGTTTGATAGGCTTCCCTGACCCACTTGCTTTCGGTTTTGTCCAAATTGACCATGACTTTGCCCTTGACCAGTTCCATCACTTCTTCCAAAGTGGGTACCTGTTGCCGGGAATGACGAACACCAGCGGCGTTTTTTAACCGAAGACTTTTGATTTCCGCTAAAGTAAGCTCACTTACCTTACCGCTTCCATTAGTGGTACGATCCACGGTTTGGTCGTGCATGGCGACCAAATGCCCGTCCTTGGTAAGCCTGAAATCCAGTTCGATGACATCCACGCCCATGGCTATGCAATGTTGGATCGCCGCCAATGAATTTTCCGGGGCATAACGCCAATCACCGCGATGGGAAACCACAACGATATAGGTGTCGGAAGGGTTCTTTAGGTGTGCCAAGATTTGCTCGGCACGGCTAGGGGAAAGGTTATGGGCCTGTTGGCCCATAACCTGCTGTATCCCTAGAGTCCATAGTATGCAGAGTATACTGTAAAGCTTGATATATCGGAACATAGCGTTTGGTTTAGTATCCTGGGTTTTGTTGCAATGCGGGATCGGCAGCAATTTGGCTCGCGGGTAAGGGGAGCAACAATTTATTGGCATCGGTAATGCCCAATAAAGATTGGGCTCGTCCTTGTCTTAATAGGTCAAACCATCGTTGTCCTTCCCAAACCAGTTCCAGCCTTCTCTGAAGATCGATTTCCTCAAAAATGGATTGTTGGTCGGTGGCACCGGGATATTCCTCAAGACCGGCACGTTCGCGGATCATGTCCAAATATCCTATAGCTTCCGTTGCATTGCCCAATTCATTCTCTGCCTCGGCCAGCATCAAGAGGACATCCGCATAGCGAAGTACCACCCAATCACTACCGGAATCATCGACCACTGTGGTGGGAACGGCTATTTTATTGGTATAGGCCAATCCCGATGGCAATACCCCCACATAACTGCCCTTTCTGGTATCGTTGTCGGTGTAGAGTGCATAGAAATCGGGTTTCAATACCCCATGGCCCTTGGTACCGGCCAGACCTCCGTCTTGTCTTCCTGTAGGATTGAACATGCGATAGGCATCCGACCCCTCACTATTGGAATTAACACCGGAGGCATACTGGACCACGAAAATCAATTCCTCATTCAGCTCATTTTCCAGGGAGAATACTTCGTCCACAGCCACCAGGTCGTGCACTGTGGCACTAACAACGTCCAATAAACTCGACTTTGCAGCGGTATAATCCTGTAAGGTCAGGTGCACTTTTCCCAAAAGGGCCTGCGCTGCAGTTTTTACCACTCGGCCCTTATTACTCTCATTACGGACCGGCAATAGGTCCGAAGCTTCTTCCAGGTCAGAGATGATCTGTCCATAGACCTCCCCTTTAGGGGTTCTTGACTGACCGAAGTATTCTTGTGGATTGGTAACCTCTTCGATGATCAAGGGTACATCCCCAAAGGTTCTGACCAGGTTGAAGTACAACAGGGCACGGATGAACAACATCTCTCCGGTTCTTGCACTTTTGGTGGCCGGATCATCGTATTCTATTTCCTGGATCCTGTTCAATACGATATTAGATCGTTGGATGCCCTTGTAACTGTCCTCCCAGACATTGGCGATCAGACTGCTCTGTGGTATGACGTTGAAATCATCCAGCATACCGTACACCCCACCATCATTTGCGGGTGTTTCATCATAGGCATCCTCTCCGGGCAATTCCCCGACTGCGGGCATGCCGGTATTGTAGACTCCTGTAAATTGCAAGGTCGCATAGACCGCATTGATGGCTTCTTCCAATTCTGCCTCGTTACTATAGAAATTGTCGGCCACTTTCGTCGTGTTGGGGTTTTGTACCAGCTCATCTTCACAACTGGCCATGAACAGTGTCATAGCGGCCGTTAGTATATATGCTAACTTTTTCATTTTAATTGCTTTAGTTTTTTTAATAGGATATTTTAAGACCTACGGTATAGGTTTTTGCAATAGGGTAATTGCCACCCGTATTGTAGCCCGACTCCAAAATGTTGCTCGATGTTCCATCCGGGTTCCATCCCCTCCATTTGGTAGAGGTAAATAGGTTGTTACCTGAAATGTAGATTTGGAGACCGGAAAGACTCAACTTGTCCAGGATGTTCTTTTGGACATTGTAGCCCAAACGGACGTCCCTGAACCTGAAGTAATCCCCATTGCCCTCATCGACCGTTACCGAACTCCTCAAGATCTTTCTTGAATTGGAAAAGTTTCCAAAATTGGGCTGCCCCAGAAATCCGTCAGGATTGTTTTCAGGATGGTATCGGTTGTCAAAGTAATATTGGGTGGGCAAGGCAAAGCCTTCTCCAGCTTCGGTCAAGGAACTAAGATCGCCATCCAATAGGGTCCTGCCCTCGACTCCGACAAAGTTGAAGCTCAAGGCGAATCCCTTATAATCCAAATTGGCCCCGAAGCCATAGGTGAAGTCAGGCGCATATGTGCCCTTGGAAATTTTGTCATCGTCATTGATCTCACCATCGCCGTTTACATCAACCGCTCTTAGATCGCCCGTGAGCGTGCCGTCAAGATGGGGGTAGGCATCGATTTCCTCCTGTGTCCTGAATACCCCGTCCACTCGATAGCCATAGATTTCCGCAATGGGATGACCGATCTGGGTAACGAACAACTGATCTCTACCGGTTGCGATCCTGTCCTGTCCGGGCCCAAGGGCCAATACCTTGTTTTCATAGGAGGTAAAATTGGCATTGAAGCCCAATCCGAGTTCCCCGAGTTTAAAGCCATCTCCAAAGACCTGGAATTCCCATCCTTGGTTCTCCATTTCCCCGATATTGGCCAGTACATTGTCATACCCGGTCTGCTGTGGAACCGGAACGTCCAACAACAGGTCCTTGGTGTTGGTCTTGTAATAGGCCATGTTCACGTTCAAACGATTATCAAATAACCCGAGGTCAAGACCTACATTCAAAGAGGAGGCCACTTCCCATCCCAAATTTGGATTGGGTGCCGAAGTGGTAATAAACCCCGGTGCTATCCCTCCGTTGGAAACATAGTTGGAATCAGTGACCAACGCCTTGGAACCATAGGTTCCAATCTGATTGTTCCCGGTCTGTCCCCAACTCGCGGATAGTTTACCAAAGCTTAGGAAAGCATCCTTTGGAAAGAAATTTTCCTTGGTAAACACCCATCCACCTGATATAGAGGGGAAGTTCCCCCATCGGTTGTTGCTCCCAAACCTGGAAGACCCATCACGTCTAATGGCCGCTGAAAAAAGATATTTGGAATCAAAATCGTATTGCAAACGGGCCAAATAGGATTCCAAGGTCCAAATACCCACATCGGCACTTGCGGTAAACGAACTGGCACCGGCAATGTTCTGGATATTGTCATCCGCAAACCCGGTACCTGTCACACGGGTGTAGTCCGTTTTTTCTTTTTGAAACGTATGGCCGACCAATAGGTTCATATGGTGTTTTCCAAAATCCTTTTCGTAGTTCAAGGTGTTTTCTATCAAGTAATTGATCTTGTTCTGCTTGCGCTGGTCCGCATCCGCATCCGCCCTCGGGGCCGGGGTCCGGTAAGATCCCACCCCGATGGGATAGTAATAGTCCCTGACGGAGGTGTCATAATCCCCCCCAAGGGATAGGCGATAGGTCAATCCTGAAATCACTTCGGCATTCAGGAAAAGATTACCGAATGTCCGAAAGCGTTGTTTGGTATCGGTTACCATGCTGGAGGTGGCCAACAGGTTTTCTACGGGTGTACCGTTGATACGGACCCCTTCGATCTCATGCTGTTCATTGACCAATTGTTCACTGATATTGACACTGCCATCCGCATTGTATGGGCTATAGAACGGAAAGTTCAATGGAATCAAGCCTAGGACACCGTTACTTCGGTCACCTTGATTTACGGAATTTTCTATGGAGTAGGACGGTTTTAGATTGATACCGAACTTTACCTTATCATTGATTTTGCTCTCCAAATTGATCGCCGCGGAATACCGTTTGAAATCGGTTCCGATCACGACCCCTTCCTGATCAAAATATCCTAGGGAGGTATAGTAACTTGTCTTATCGTTTCCACCTGAAATGGACAGGGCATAATTGGATATGGGCGCACTTCTAAAGCCCTGGTCGATCCAATCCGTATTGATCAGTCCCGGTTCCCTGTTGAGGTAAGGGGTAAGTTCAGGGAGGAACAGTTCACGACCATCTATTTGTTGGCCATTGATCAAATTGGTCACCCGGACCGAGTTTGGGTCACTTGCACTCCTATTGATCGGGTCCTTGGAAACATACCCCCAGTTACGCGCCTCGGTCAGGAATTGGGCAAAATCATATCCATCAACTAGATCGACACCTGAACTTTGCTGTTGCACACCTCCGTAGGTTTCAAAGGTAATTCTCGTCTTTTGGTTGTAGCCACCGGCCTTTGTGGTGATCAGGATGACCCCATTGGCGGCCCTTGATCCGTAGATGGCGGCCGATGCGGCATCCTTCAGGATATTTACCTCGGCGATGTCATTGGGATTGATGGATCCCAAGGTACTTCCTTCCGTTAATGGGAACCCATCCACTACGATCAGCGGATTGGTGCCTGCGGTAAGGGTTCCCGTGCCCCTGATGATAATCTGGGAATCTTGGCCCGGTTGGGCATTGGATTGGTTGATGATCACACCGGAGAGTTTTCCTGCCAATTGTTGGTCCACAGTGGCCGCGGTAACATTCTCAAGATCCTCGCTCTTGATTTCGGCCACGGATCCAACGACCTTGGCGCGGGCCTGCTGGCCATATCCGATCAGGACCACTTCCTGTAGACTGGAAGAGGTCAGTTCAAGCTGGACGATGAGTTCTGCTCGTTCATTGATCTCCACATATTGGGTGGCATATCCGATGTAGGATACCTCCAGGATGGCATCGGGAGCGACCTCCAATGTGAAATTACCGTCAAAATCGGTGGCGGTCCCATTGGTCGTTCCGCTTTCGACCACTGATGCTCCTGGCAGGGGCTGTCCGTTTTCATCGACCACGGTGCCCTTGATCTCCTTGAAGGTTTCCTCAATAACGGCCACCGCTGTTTTGTCCCTTTTGTCGATGGAGATGTTCTCGTCGATCCTGCGGAAGGCTAGACCGGCATCCTTGGCCAAGAGTTCCAGGACGGATCGCAAAGACACATTTCGGTATCTCAGGCTATAACGGTTCTTGATTTTGGATACCGTACGGCCATATACAAAGTTAAAGGGGGTCTGGACCTCTATGGTCTCGATGATTTCTTCCAATGAAGCATTCTTTACCGATAAATTTATCGAGACTTCATCCAGTTTTTGTGCTTTTGCTGTTGAAGCAAAAAGTGGGTTCAAAAGCGCAACAATCACAAAAAGAAAAGAAATTTTCATTGTTAACGCTATAAATTGTTTAATAGTTAGTGAATTCATAACTTCACAAATTGTTTAATGGTTATTCATTTAATCGTTAAATGTCATCGCAGTCTGTTGATCCTCGCCAAAGTTTCTCAGGCTGCTTTTTTATTGTGGGGACTTTATATCATAGGCTTAAAGTTTTGTGTTAATGGTTTAGTTTTGACAACGACCTTTTAAAAGAATTTTTTTCTGGTCGGTAAATTCATAGTCCATTCCTTTAGTGGCAAATTTTATACTTTCCAGTACGACTTGCAGTTTGGCATGTTCGTACCGTGCCGTCACATGGCATTTTTTTAAGGCTTCGTTCTCAAAGCTTATGTCGACCCCATACCATCTGTTGAGCATTTTGGAAGCTTCATGGAATGTGATGTCGCTAAAACGTATGATTCCGTTTTTCCAATCCATGTAATTATCATTGTCCACTATGGACTTGGTTATCGAATCGTTGGACCTGCTGTATTGTGCCATCTCGTTGGGAACGAGCTGGACGGCATCGGTCTTACCGCTTCTTGAAACGGATTCGACCTGTACCTTTCCCGTTCTGACGGTAATCGATATCATGTCGTTGAATTCATAGGAATTGATGTTGAATGAAGTACCGAGAACCCTTGTGGTTACTTTCCCGGTTTTGATGATAAAGGGCTTGCCCGGATTTTTGGCAACTTCGAAAAAGGCTTCTCCCACCAAACTGACCGATCGAATGGTATTCCCCTCAAAAGTTTTTGGATAATGGAGTTGACTGCCGGCGTTCAAGGTAATGGTTGTGCCATCGCTCAACGTGATGGTGTTGCGCTGCCCCCAATCGGTGACCGAACTCAGTATTTCGGTTTGATGTAACGGGACCTGCTTTAGGGGCTGTTCCGAGAAATATACAGATCCCATACCTATAAGTACCAGGATAGTGGCCGCTACTGCAAGCCATCGGGAGCTCGAACGCTTCTTGACCGGATATGGCGGTACTTTGGAGGTGTCCCCTTCGATTTCCGATGTGATCTTGGAGAATATTTCGTTTTGTAGTCGGTGTTCGTCCTCCAAAGGTTGCGTGATATCCGCTGGGCTGTCATAACTATCGAGTACCTTGTCCAACAACGTTTTTTCACGCTCCGTGCAGTTACCGTTCAAATAGTTTTCAATAAGACGCTTTAGTTGCTTTTCGTTCATTTTCCCAATGTCCTCTATTGGTTAGAGGAAAAAACTGGGGACAACCCTAAAAAAAAAGTGCATTTTTTTTGAACGAAACTTTTTCAAGTGACGATTACCTCTCTCAACTGTTTGATTGACTGTGTGATATGGTACTCGACCGTTTTAGTGGAGATGTTCAAAAGGTAGGCGATTTCCTTATTGGATAAATCTTCGTGCCTGCTCATTTTGAAGATTTTCTTGGTTTTTGCAGGTAATCCGTCGATGCCGGTATCGAGCAATTCCATGGTTTCCTCAAAATGGATTTTGTTCTCAATGGGATTTCCCTGAGTGGGCAACTCGAACTGTTGCAAAAAGGATGAGGATAGCTTTTTCTCTTTAAGGTATTCCAGACATTTGTATTTAATGGATGCCATGAGATAGGCTTCAGGATGTTTTATGTCGAGTTCCTTACGCTTGGTCCATAGATTGGAGAAAACATCCTGTACGGCATCCTTGGCTTCCGCTTTTTCCTTGAGCAGTTTCAGGGCAAATAGATATAGCCTTTTCCAATGCCTATCATACAGCTGTTTGAAAGCGATTTGGTTATCCGCTTTCGACAGCAATAATAGGTGGGTATCCGTGGCGTTCATATCGTGTAATGCGTAGGGTAGCAATGCAATGTTAGCTAGTTTAAACCAAAATTGTATTAATTAAACTTTAAGTTTAAAAAGGGAATTTCACATGTGGATAAACCTATGCTGCCATGAGGTCAGAGCTGTGGTTTTTCCTCTTTAAACCCTTGGTAAAAGACGATTTATAAACACCAATGGCTGATTCGGAAGGGGGCATTGGGGCTAAAGTTATTGGGTATTATTTTTCAATGGTCCATATCCTGCTTCCATATGAGGTAACCTTTTTTTAAACTTTAGGTAATGGATTTTTAAGGTTCGGCCGTATACTGTAATCGGTTCATGGATCCTAATAGTTCCCCAGGGAAAGAAAAGGGCTTCAAAGGTATGTTCCATTTAATTGATGGTAATGTTCATCTGGATATATCTCTCCCGCACATATTTTATTCTTGAAAAATACACGCCGTTGGATTAATCTTATAATAATAAACACTTAACGCTTGATACTAAGTGATGTGATACATTCAAGTCATGAAAAACTTAACAGCAATGAAAACTTTAGGACTGAACTTTTTTATAGGATTTGGGATTATTTTACCATCCAATCCTGTAACAATGAGGATGTCAGAACAGGTCAAGAGCATGATATCAATGGAACATGGCTCCTGTACCAACGGTTCGATGGGGTTGGCATTAATCCCGTTGATAATGGTAAAACACTGATGTTTACGAAAGAAAATAGGTTTATCGATAGCTTTTTGCCAGACTGTGAGGGGATATTTTCCATTGAAAACGATACCATTACCATTGAAAAGCCTTGTAAGGACCTGCCTATCCAATATATATTCAAATTTGAAGGAAATAATCTGATACTGGCGGAATTTCCGAGCACATGTGATGAAGGCTGTTATGATATTTATAAAAAGAAGTAATCCTATAAACCCAACCAAGCCATGAAGAAAGGATACTTATTTCAAATTGCTTTGATTTTTTTTTCTTTGGATGCATCCATTCACAGGAATGCAGGACCAGTGAACCGTTGGTGAAGCATATCTATCCTACCAGGGAAGCCTCCAAAGCAAGTGTTACCGATTACTGTGTAGATGTACAGTTCTAAGTCTATGTCCTGTGTCTACACCCACCACCATTACCACCAAAGTTGTTCGTTTTGTTCATAAGTGAAAATACGTACTTGAACACCTTTTGTATGGTTTTTCAATAAAAATAGTGCATTATCCGGGCAATTGGTAAAGACTAGCTTTTCTTCTTTGGCGATTTTTATGCCCAATGATTTCCAATGATCATCCCAATAGAATAACTCATATTTATCCCCGATTTCGATGGAGTTTCCATCGTTGGGAGGATAAAAATCGATCGATGCAATGACCGTTTCCTTGGTTGGCCCCAAATCATAACCTATCCATCCATTTTCTTTGTTATCTGCAACAAAGTAAGTGAGCACATCCCCATCCATGATCTTTTCTGCATGATTGTTCCCTTTGTTACTGCTAATGAGTTGATTTGTTGATAATAAGATGGGCTCTTTGTCCTTAGCGGTTTTTTTGAACAGTTTCATTTCGGCCACTCTGCATTGTTCTTGAGGCAATATGAACCGTATATAACGAAATTTTTCTATTGACTGGATTTCATACCGATTTGTTTTTGGCTTGGGAACCGTAGTGATAGTATGCAAGTCAACGGCATCCCTAAAATCCTTGGAATTTGCTCCTTGGAAAACTCCTCCCACCATCTTATTCAAGGCCAATTTTAAATCATGGTCAATAAAATATTTTCTATCAAGAAGTATGGTCGTGAGCTTATCTTTGTTGGCCGTAATGGTACTTATGGAACCACTGTTCCGTAAGATAAAGGGAGGATGTTTTGTTTCACTCCCATCTTTGGCGTTTTTCAATGTATTTAAATACATGATATCGGTTCCCATGTTCTCAAACCGAAATGATTCGTTTTGATTCTTCATGCTCCAGGCTATGGGTTGCCAACCATAACCATTGAAAACATTCAGTATGGCTATATCTTCATTGGAAGCCGTTGGAATTTCAAGCTCGATCGTTGCCGTGGGATTGGCATATTGGGCCGTTACGTCCATCGCGTTAGGGTCGATGAGTTCTTTTGGAACGATACCAGATAGTGCTATTTGGTTTTTAGGTAAATGCTGCTCTTTATTTTCAAAGGATACCCTATATATTTTGGGTGCCTTTCTTTTTCTAAGGTTTGATTCAGGTATATGGTTAAAAAGCCCATTCATATAAAGGGAATCGGAAACATTTTTTGGCTGATAAAGGGCATCAAAGGAAAAAAGTTCCCCATTTTCATCGGTAATGGAACACCAAGTATGGGTGCCGTCATGATTTCCCCATTTGGTATAATCGATTTGTGCCGGTATTCCCATGGCCCTTAGGTGATACACGTTCATCGTGACCAAATGTTCACATGCACCTATTTTTATGTCATCCAAAGTTTTGAAATCCAGGGATGTGGGAAATCTGTTCATCCGTGTAAAATAGGTCATTCCCTTATTAAACCTTTTGTTGATCAATATGGTCGCTTCCCTTAAACTTTTTGGGTTTTTAATGGAATCCAAAACCCATCTGTACCTATCCATAAGGGTCTTTCTCCATGGGACCATCGGTTCATTGAAGACCTTATATGGTAAAACATATTGGCAGAAATCCTCAAAAGGAACGGATGCGGACCAAGGGAAACTATCCCTAGCAAGAAACGCCTTGTCAATATTTTCAATTAAATAGGAGGCCTTGATAAACTCAATATCTTCCTTCAGTTCCAGACCTTGAGTTGCCTTATCCACTTGGAGCGAATCATAAATAAAAGAGAATCTTATTTTCTTGTCCCTTACATCCAAGGTGTCATTGGACAATACGCCTTTTACTTCCTTAAAAAACAGTGCATATCTTTCATAGGTTCGGCTTTCATAGGACCGTTTGTTGACCATATGCTGAATTAGGAAAGCGGCCGCCTTTAGTTTTAAGCTATCCGCAGGGTGGTCGTAATGATCAAGTACTTTTTGCAATTCTTGCCTATTGCTTCCAGAGCTGTTCAAGGCTTTGTTCAAAGCATTGTTTTCAATGTTTCTACAAGATAAAAGCACCATGGAAAGGACAACGGAGTATAGTAAGTAACCTAATTTATGGGAAGCTATCATGAATTGGGAATTTTTAAATGACTTCTTTCTGTCTTGTTCATTTGTTCAATGTGTAAATGGACAATTATTTTATGCCAAGGGGATACCGATTGGTTCATGAAGGTCAATGACTTATTTGGAAATTTAACATATCGGGACGTTATAAGGGAATCATTATATGTGACTCAAGGACCAATCAATCTCCGTCAGATTGGTTTTCCTGTGCATTGAAAATAGCTTGGGCTTACATGTGGACAAATTGGGCTTACATGTGGACAAATATAGTTTTTCACATGAGATGATGTAGGAATAATCCTAATGATAACATGTACATAACCCTTAATTAACCTTGAATGAGATACTTGGGTGAATATAATCGCTATTATTGAGGTAAATAAAATTTACAATTGAACGTAAGAAAATAAAACAACGCTGACCATGAAAAATTTATTCCTAAAAAAAAAGGTTAACCGGCCGTTATTGGTATTAGGTGTCCTATTTATCTCAATCAGTTCCTGTGACAACGAAACAGGATACGACGAAATACCACAATTGGCTTATATCGAGATTGAGGATTTTGATAATCCGGAGACCATGTGGGAACAGGTCAATAAAGATTTGTACAATGAAGCCTATGATCGATTCATGGCAAAAACAAGGTTGGAAAATGGGTTGTACTCCTATGACCTTCGATCAGGTGCTGAAATAGGGATTTCTGAACCCATATTTCAATATATAAGGGAAAATGTTGAATATTTGAATTCCCAAATCGAGGATGACAAAGCCGTGTTGTTGGAAGAAAATGGTGAAATTCTTTTCTCGGTCAAAAATTTGAAAAAGTCCTTTGGAAACTTCACGACACTTCAGGAAACCCCGCACACGGTACGAATCAGTGTGTCCCATTTACCCATATTTCAAACTGCGGGAGGTCGATTGGCAGGTCAAGTTAGCATTGCGATGACAAACTATAAAAATGGACATGGTGGCAATGTTGGAGAATATTTTACATGGAACAATTTTGCATATAATAGAACTGGGTCAACAACATTTGCCGGTGTTCCGGTTACCTATCACGTTTCCAGTTCTACTTCAATTTATTCTGAAACCAATCCAAATAATACCTTTGTATCCTTTAGGGAAACACAATCAGGTAATTACACCTATTTTGAAATAAGGAACAACCAAGGTAATACGGTAATGTCACTGCGGGCTTCCAATAGTGGAAGTGACGCACAGGATATTCGGGATGCCATTAACTGTGGTTGTGGTTTTTAATGTTGTTTATCCATGGAGCTAAGTCGAATTTGGGCTATAATCGTTTTTTTACTTTTTATGTCCGATGCCCAGTCACAACTAGTAAAAAGCGAGAGGCATACAAATAAGGAGCTTAATGAAAGTATCCATAGCTTTTCAGAGGCAAGTGATTTCTTTTTTACGACTTTGGGCGAAAATTTCAAAGGGGACCGCGGGGAGTCTATGATCGCTCTCATGAAGGTTTTGGCCAAAGACCGGGATGAACCCGAAGATTTTTTTCGCCTTAACATCGATCCTCATGAATTCAATGAGCTCAATACATCCTTGGACAGCATATACGATTACTTCTTTCCTATCCATATCTACAAAAAAGGTTCTGGAACAAAGGATTATGTGGTTCAGAAACGGATAGAAAACGAAAAATGTGATACCATTGAAGTTGTGATACCTAGGATGACCACGTGTCCAATTCCAAGAAACCCTTTTTTTCAGGGTAATTTTAAGGAGTCCTTCAGGAAACTGCTATTGAAGGACAGCACATCCTTGGCCGTCAAGGAAGAAATTATGGTCTATTTGGAAGAGATCATCAGTGAGTTTTCCATATTGAGTTTTTCTGTGGACCATTTAAATAAGTATTCCCCAGATGACCTGAATCAGATTTATGATATCAGGGAAAATAGAATTCTGGTCAGCTTGATTTTTTGGGAGTATATATCACACTGTGCCAATTACGATCTCAATACACGGAAGTATTTTTATGAAGATTAAAAAGAATTCACTGTTATCCATATTTGTTTTTGCCATATTGATCTCATCGGTCTCGGTCAAAGATGATTTGTTCGTTTTTGATTACGAGACTCCGCGGATATTGGCAACAACCATCACATTAATTGTAGCATCGATCTATTTTCTCTGCTTTAACCGGCCTATTGTCCATATCCAATCCATACCATTTTTATTGACTGTAATGTTGATTGCCATATACCTTTTGGCAATACCTCAACAAAATCTATTTTTTATCATAGGTATCGCCGTTGGTTTTATTTTACTATATATCATTTTGATTTCTTTCCGATTTGATAACCTAATTGCAGGAGCTTTTTTTTTGTAGGGTTCATACAGTCCCTTATTTGTATCGCTCAGTTTTTTGGATTGACCAATAGTGGTAATCCGTATTTTCAGGTAACAGGAACATTTGATAACCCGAATATATCGGCTCTATTGATTTTATGTTGTCTGCCACATTCCATTTCATACGGTCGTAACTGCAGAAGCAAATTAGTTTATGCCGCTGTTTTTTTAATGCTATTTTCCCTTATACTATTGAAATCACGGAGTGTGTTTTTTGCAATCCTTATCATTGGTCTTCTTTATATCTTCAAGAAGAACAGAAAACTGTTTGTCTCCTCATTAGTGGTGTTATCTCTTTCAATTCCATTGTTGTTTTTCTTAAAAGAGGACTCTGCCAATGGTAGATTGTTCATTTGGCAAACAGTCTTGACCTCCGGGGTGGAGGACATATTATTCGGCTTTGGGAAACATGGCTTTTCGCAAAACTATATGCTATGGCAAGCGGAGTATTTCAATAGGCATGTGGAAAGTGATTATTCGCAAGTGGCCGATCAGGTAAACAATCCTTTTAATGAATATTTACTATGCTTGGTAAACTATGGAATCATAATCCCCGGCCTTATTGTTTTTGGATTGGTAAAATGGTTGAATAAACTGGATTTTATTTTTGATCCAAGTAAGGTTACCGTATTCTTCATCATGGTTTTCGCACTATTTTCATATCCTTTTCATTATTACTTTGTCATTGTTATCCTCATGGTTTGCCTTAACACCACAAATAGGCGGATGTCAAATCATTCATTGCCCCTGAAGAAACCTAAGATCGTAATGGTTTTGTCCTTCCCTCTAGTTGCTTTGTTCTGTATCGGTAACTATTCCCTTATGGAAATGGAGTGGAGAAGGGAAACCGATTCCTTAAACTTCAATGAAATATCTTACCACCGATTGGAGAAAAAAATAGGTGATATCTCAGAATTCCAACATGATTTTGCCTATAAATTGCATCATGCCGGTAAGTTCAAACAATCCAATCGGCAAATTGAAAAATACGAATCGAGGAGGACAAGCTATGATGTTACTCTTCTAAAGGCATCCAACTATTTGGAATTAAAGGAATATGGATTGGCCATAGTAAATTTTAATTTGGCAAAAAAAATGATTCCTTCCAGGTTTTTGCCAAAATATGAACTATATAAAATATACTCCGCTGTTTGTGAAAATCACCAATTAAAGGTGAAAATTGCTGAGGAAATAGCGCAAACACCGTTAAAGGTAAAAACTTCTTATACCATATCGGTAAAAGCTGAAGCTAAAAGGTTTTTAAGCATACATGGTAAGTGACACATAAAAGGTATGACAACTCTCGGTACTTTATGTAGATTCTACCATAGGTAATGTTCAAATCGACCCGGAGGCACTAGAACCAATCTCTGGAAACACTTTATTTCTTAGGGTTTTCGAGCTTTTCAAAATTATTGCTCACCGAATAGGTCACTTTTTATTAAGTTGGTATTAAAACATTGAAATACAATTATATAAGGATTAATTATTGAGCTATCCCAACAATGCTGATTTTTGAATAAAAACTCCGAGGAATACCGGAATTCGCCCAAGAAACAAGTAAGTCGTCAAGGGAATCGAATTGCTAACCAAGTTGTCCACATTTGTTTACGATGGTTTATAAATAACTACACATATTTATCAAAATGAACATCAAAAAAGGAAAGTTTGAGCCATTCAATATTTGGCAGTTGTGATTTGAAGGTCAGATTTTTGTGTTGTATTGGTGATTACTCAATTTACTCAGGCGGGAATAGCATACGTTGGCCAATGTTTTCATTAAAGCTTTCAGATTGACCAAAAATGAAATAGGGAAAGCAAACCTTTTTATTTTGGTCGATTGATATCGGTTCCAAAACACACATAGGGGTTTGATTTGGTAAGGGACTAAAATATGGACAGGATTCATATCATCCATAAAAAATGGTTTGGAAGGAATTTTCTATTTCCTGAATTTCACCATCTGTCAATTCCGTAAATTCCTTTTCCCTTTTTTTCTTTGACAATTTACCTTTGTTCTGATTAAGAAGCTTAATCAATAAATCGACTTTGGTATCCGGTATGGCAACCCGAGTGTTAATAAAGTTCGTCATCCGATCGTATTTTTCCAAATAATCCAATTCTTCAGGTATGATTCTATCAATGGTCTCTTCCACACACGTATAGAGGAATTCCGCTTGTTTGGTCAAATCAAAGTACCGGTATAGATCAATGGTTTCATTCAGGATGTTGATGTTATGATCCTGTGATTCCCCCCATTCAATCAATTCGACCCTTGGCGAGGAAAAATGCTCCAAAATATCCTGATATTCGTCTATCCGTTCCAGAATGGCGGAGGAAATGGGAAATATCATCCCCCGTTTGGTATAGCCCATCCGAGTGAGCAAGTGGTGGATGATATAGCGATGTATCCTACCGTTGCCATCGGATAGTGGGTGGATAAAGACAAAGCCAAAGGCAATGGTGGCGGCAACCAATACTGGATTGTAAAGGGACTTCTGCAACAGTTCGTTCGTGCCGAACAACCCTTGCATCAAAAAGGGAAGGTCCTTGGCCTTGGCTGAGATGTGGTCAGGCAAAGGGGAGAGAGTTTCCCTATCGTGCTCACCAATAAACCCTTCCCCAGTTCTAATACCCATGTGCCTTAGTTTTTTGTTGCCAATGACAATATGCTGTAACCGTTCGATTTCTTGTATGCTCAATGGGGATTTGCCAGATTGACCTATGGCTTTTCCCCAATTCCTTGCCCGCATGCTCGGTGGATATTCCCCTTCAATGGCGAAGGATGCCTTCGAGTCCTTCAAAAGTAAAAAAGCAGCGGTCCTTCGAATAAGATCCTTGTCCCGTTTTCCCAATCCTTTTTCGATGGCTTCAGATAGGTCCTTATCAATATACCCATCCAGTTTTTTTGTCCTTCGAATCATGGGACAGTATCCTGGGATTCCGGGCAAGTTATTCTTGATGCGATGCCGTGTTGAATTTTCAGGCTCAGCGTCATATTGCAGCTTAGGATCCACCACCTCTACATAGGTGCCTTTGTTCAAGTTGGGTACATCAAGGGTTATACCCGTCAGCCATTCAAATAAAAACCACGCCCTTCTTGTATATTGTCCTGTTGGCTCTTCCTCCAACATTTGTTGGATGATAGCATCCCCTGTCGTCTCGAAAATTCTTTTTAGGATATATAGATCCAAGGGCTCGTATTTAAGTGCAAAGACCAAATGGCTTTTCAGGTCGTCCTTAGGTTTGTGCCTTATGGTGAACACTTGCCATTGGTCCGTATTGTAGCGTTGGTGCTTCTCCGTTGTCACGGCCATCAAATCAGGTATGGGAACGGCTACGTTAAATTGATTTTCCAATACGGAAATCAAAAGGGAGTAACCGACCAAGAAACCTTCTTCTGGTAAGTTGCGGCCATGAAAAACAGTTATTTTATGTGAAAAATCATTACTTTTCATCTGATGATGTGAAATTCAATAACAAATGTACCATGAAAAACAGTTACTTTATATGAAAAACGATTATTTTAATGTAGTTTACATGAAATATACGTGGATCAATAAACCAATCTTTATAGAGCATATACCTATTATGATTGTATCAAATAAAAGAAGACAGTCCGGATTCTCTAGTTATGACCGGTACCTAAATATGGGATGAGGTCAGGTAAAGTTTGAATGTTGGTGCCATCAATAATTTTTCAAGGTAATTCATCGTTTTTAAACTGATTTCTGTATTTTTATTATCAAATGGATATGTTCTTATTCTCATTTTCATGATAAATGTGCAATAAGGTGTGCAGGTTCTGAATTTTCAGTGCTTGTTTCTGATTTACAATGACTTACAACCATATTTAGGTACCGGTCATAACTAGAACGTCCGAGCTGTTTGAAATGCTCAGTCAATTTTTTTTGTTGGTATAACTAAGATATGCTCCTTGTCAATAAAGCCAATGTTATTTATATCCTCCCAACCCTAAATATAATGCTTGCTATTTCAAGTCATAAAAAATGCCCTTGGTTAGAAGGGCATTTAACACTAATATAAGTATTTTTTGATTTTTAAATTTTACATCTTCAACCGCATAAAGAGTTCGTGTGTATTGTTGTCCAAACCGTCAATTTGGTTTTGGATGGAAGTTTCATAGGCATAACCCAAATTAAACCCATTGCTGATATTGAACAAAAACAATCCACTTATACTTTCATCGTATCTATAGCTTGCCCCAAACTCAAAGCGTTCACCAAAGTCCAAAATTCCTGTGAATTCCACTGATATGGGCGATGCGTCAACATAGCGTAACATCCCCATGGTCTTTAAGTCCAAGGTTCGTCCCAATAAGAAAGTATAGCCGCCACTCAAGTAAGCGTGCATACGATCAACACCAAGATAAGCGTTCCCATCACGCTCTTGTAGACGCTCCGGTGTCAATAGCTTTGGGGCGGACAGGGAGGCAAAATATCTATCGTGTTTCAAATAGATTCCTGCACCTACATTTGGGGTGAAACGACTATCGTAATCAACCAAGGCACCATCTTGGCCCACACCGTAGGTGACAAGGCCCTGTGTGTTGGCGTCATAGGAATTGGCACTTCCCTTGATTCCGAAGTAGAGCATGTGCTCATCGTCCAATTGGATGTTGTAGGAGACGTCGATGGCCACCCAGGTCTGTTGTTCGATAAAGGTCTTATCATTGAGTATGGAGGCTCCAAGTCCTATATTTCTGCCCACGGGCATCCCGAAAATGGCACTTTGACTCTCGGGGGCTCCTTCGATTCCCGCCCATTGGCTGCGAATCCCCAAAGAGAATTCGGCAGCCTCTGAACTCCCCACAAATGCGGGGTTATACAGGTTCATATTGTAGCGGTAAAAGGTGTAGTTCGGGTCTTGTTGTGCACTTGCCGAGAAGGAAAGTGCAAAGAAAATGACCAATAATTGTATGCTATTAAAAAGTTTCATCTGTTGTGTATGGTGTTTTTATTGGTATTAATAGTTGATGAAAATCCATCCTTGCAAGGGGGCAGAGCCATCTCCTAAATTGATTACGTACATGTATGATCCAGCGGGGAGTTTCTCGTTCCTGTTTTTGTAGAAACCTTCCCAGTTGTTTCGGTACGATTTTGTGCCGAACACTTCGTGACCCCATCGGTTGTAAACTTTGACCACATTGTTGGGATAGTTATCGATTCCCGGAATAATCCAAGCATCGTTGTTACCATCACCGTTAGGGGTAAAAGCTTGTGCGGGAACCAACGCAGGTTCTTCACTTGTAGGGAATGCATCATCAATGTCTGGAACGCCATCATTGTCGTCATCCTCATCCATAGTGTCTGGAATTCCATCACCATCGGTATCCATTGGAGTGCTGGATGCATCCGTTGGGTCGGTTCCTTCGTTTAATTCCACTTCGTCAGAATAGCCATCGCCATCATCATCGGTATCTGCATTGTCACCTATTCCGTCTCCATCCGTATCGATGGTCTCAGAAGCATCATTAGAGAAATCGTCCTTATCATCGGGTATTCCGTCGTTGTCATCATCGTTGTCAACGTTGTCGCCCAGACCGTCTCCGTCCGTATCGGTATCGGTTACCCCATCATTGTCGTCGTCCGTATCGGAATTATCACCAATACCATCACCGTCTACATCGGAATCTTCATTGGGATCGTTTGGAAAAGCATCCTCATCATCAGGGGTGCCATCATTGTCGGCATCATTGTCGGCATTGTCACCAGTTCCATCTCCGTCCGTATCGGTGTCCTCGGAATCATCCTTTGGGAAAGCGTCCTCTGAATCAGGTGTTCCGTCGTTGTCATCATCTTCATCGGCATTGTCGCCTGTTCCGTCACCATCGGTGTCGGTGTTCTCGGAATCATCTTTGGGGAAGGCATCCTCTGAATCAGGTATGCCGTCGTTGTCATCATCTTCGTCTGCATTGTCGCCTGTTCCGTCACCATCGGTATCGGTATCCTCGGAATCATCCTTGGGAAAGTCATCTTCTGAATCAGGTGTACCGTCGTTGTCGTCGTCCTCGTCGGCATTATCCCCAATTCCGTCGCCATCGGTATCGGTATCCTCGGAATCATCCTTTGGAAAGTCATCCTCATCATCAGGTGTACCGTCGTTGTCGTCGTCTTCATCGGCATTGTCGCCTGTTCCGTCACCATCGGTGTCGGTATCCTCGGAATCATCCTTGGGAAAGTCATCTTCTGAATCGGGTGTACCATCGTTGTCGTCGTCCTCGTCGGCATTGTCCCCGGTTCCGTCACCATCGGTATCGGTATCCTCGGAATCATCCTTAGGAAAGTCATCTTCTGAATCGGGTGTACCGTCATTGTCATCGTCTTCGTCTGCATTGTCGCCTGTTCCGTCACCATCGGTATCGGTATCCTCGGAATCATCCTTTGGGAAATCATCTTCATCGTCTGGTGTACCGTCGTTGTCGTCGTCCTCATCATCCTTATCGGGTATTCCGTCACCATCAGTATCTTGAGCGGCACTGATATCCGCTGTGTGCGTAGTAGAGCTCAAGGCGTCATCCCCATCCTTTACTTTGAAGGAGAAGGAGGTATAGTCATCCCCGTATCCTCCATTTGCCGTGGTAAAGACAAGTAAGGTCACATCATTGATCATATCATTTGCCTGAACGGGAGAGCCATTGTATAATAAAATACCCTCCGTTGGTAGTGTAATCACTTGTATACCATTGAAAACATCTCCTGCATCATCATCAGAGAAGGTAAAATCAGTTGTTTTGAAAGTATATCCTACATCTTGAATAACTTCAAGGATAACATCCCCACCTTTGGGTGCGTCATTTACATTGGTAATGTTCAATGTGGCCGTAACGGTTTCCGAGAAGGAAACAGCATCCTCAAAATTATAGGTAAAGCTATCCGTTGCCGACTCATTGCCATTATGCTCGTAACTGAACGTACCATCTGCGTTAAATGTAAATGAGCTTGCATTGGATGGATTGGTAATGATGTGATATACCCTTTCATCATCATCCACTTCGATATCGTTTGTTGATACATCCTCGTTCAAGGTGGCATTTTCATCCAAAGTGAAGGAATCAGCAACTGCTGTTGGGGTGTCGTCCACTGCGGTAATGGATAAGGTAAGGGTTGCGGTTACCTTTGTCCCTGCATCATCCAATTCATAGATAATGGCATCGCTTCCATATGCATTCGCATTTGGGGTGTAGACTATTTTATTATTCTCGTCCACCACAGCGGAACCTTTGGCTCCTTGGGTTATGATACTTACCGTTGGTGTATTGTTGGTATCGTATACATCATTGTACAGAACATCGATAGGGTCGGACTCGGTATCCTCATCCAATACGGCCAAATCGTTCTTGGCACCGACCACCAAAGCAAGGTCAAACGGACCAAAGGAGGCGGTCCCTATGTTTCCAGCGTTGTCCTTCGCCTCTGCATGGATGTACCATCCCGTACCACCACTGGAAAATGAAGTGGTTTTGGATTGACTGTTGCTCCAGGAGGACCAAAGGTTGCTATCCGTTGCGGGCGGGTTGCCATCCTGGATCAATACATAACGCTGGACGTCAAATCCACTTCCATCATTTTCGTCTTGAAAGGTCAACAAAATATGGGTGTCCGTATCAATAGACCCACTATTTGGCGTGGCCGATAAGGTAGGCTCAGTGGTATCGTGGGTTATGGTCAATGTTCGGAAGAACGGTTCGGACCAAACCCCTGTATTGGTCTGTACGCGAAGGCTAATAATGTATTCTGCAGTTAGATTGTTGTAAGCTGAAAAATCCGTCTTCTCCATGGTGGAGTTATGAATTTCGGTATCCGTTGGGTTTCCTTCGCTATCGTATACTCGTTGTGTTACAATCCACTCTTCATTGGAAAGTGTTCTTCCATAGGGGTCGATGGAGTTGTTTTCTATATTGATGTTCATGGAACCAGAGTACGTGAACAGTGCATCTGGTTGAATATTGAATTGTGCCACTGGGAGGTCTTCGCTGGTAGATGAACTACTGCTGTCTACTAAAATATAAGCACTTGATGGGCTACTCCATACCCCTTGATGGTCCTGTACATTCAGCATCACCAAATATTCTCCATCCGCAACGGAATTCTTATCGAATATTCCAGTGTTCCAGCCTGCGGTTGAAGCTGCATCCACCGATTTCCATTTCCATTCGGTCTGTGCAATACCATTATTGGCACCACCATCCAAATCGTAGGAGGTGTCGTTGAACACTCCCGTATCCGAACTGTAGGAGAAGCTCGCTACTGGTTTTCTGTGGAAGTATAGAGTAGTGGGGGAAGTTGGGAGATTCTCAAAGGTGAAGGAGTATTTCCCTGGTTTTTCATAGAATTCGGGTACATCTTCCAAATAAAGGTCGTTCCAGGAAACCCTTCCTTGGTTATTGGGAAAGAAGGTTTCATCATGTGTTATTTTCCATCTACCACTTGGGTAGTTTGCATTGGCTGTACTGGTTTTCATTTCGGAAGGATCTACAGCTATTTCAACACTGGTCCCAGCAATAAAGTAGTCACCTTCAGTCACGGTAAGGAATTGGTATTGCTCATAAATATATTGGGCCATATTATCCATCCAAGTGGACCAGCTTCCCATATCGCGGTTTACAAAGGTTCCCTTGTTGTTGTTTTGTTGTACAAAGCGCTCGAACTGGGTTTGGTTGTCGTTCAACCCCCAACCGATATAGTGAATGTCCTCGTTGATGGTACGCATCAATATTTCGGCGAGATCTTGATCGTTGTCGAAATCAGCAACTTCCTGATCATCAAGGTTCACATTGAATCGCATAGCGCTGTTTCTCCATTGAGGCTCCCTAAGTACGTCCTTGAACTTTTTTAGGCTCAAGGAGGTCACTTCAATGTTTTTGAAAGTGGCGTATGGTTGACTGTTGGAGAAGAATCCATAACTGCCGCCAATTTCTTCGGCCGCGGTATAGTCGATGATCAATGCATCATCCATGTAGATTTTTACATTTTTACCACTGACCACAATTTTAAAATGATACCATGTAGTGGTAGAGTTGGGGTCAAAAATGGTGTTGGAGGCATCTTGTAATCCCTGAACATAGTGCTGAGGGTTCGCATTGCCATCATCCCTTGTAATCTTGTACAAACCCGATGCAAAACCATGGCCTGGAATAAACTCACTGGTCGTGAATCCTCTTACGGCTCCCGAAAGATTGAAAATATAGGAACCTACAGGACCATTTTCCATTCCGAATGTGATTCCCATGTCATCGTTATCCGAACCAGAGGTAAATGCAATATCGGCTTCCAACGTGTAATTAGACGAATCAAAAACCGGATCGTAAAAACCTGCCATGTAATCATTGTTGATTCTTCGGATAAATTTTTCTGAATCCACAAATTCCCAGGTCTCTGGGTTGTAGCCCCATCTTATCCAGTTATTGAAAATGTCTGCTGCATCTTCGGAGTTGGAGGAGATAGTGGTTCGTTCAAAACCTTGTACAAAGAGTTTGTCGGCAGGTATTCCTTTGCTTTCCAGGGCTGCACCTAGATCTTCTTCAAAGGTTTCTATATTTTGATTGGTGACACCCACGGTAAGTACTACGTCAATGTTGGGCCCTTGTTGCACTTCCATATTGACTTTTTGGCCAAACAGGGTGTTCCATCCCAACCCAAAAAACAGTAGTGCTATGATGTAAGGATGGTGAAGGTTGATTTTGTTCATTTTGGTTGAATTTGTATTTGGATATTGAAAAGGTTATTCAAAAAGGTTGCTGGTTGCCGTTAAAGGCCTTACCGAATAATCGAACATGAGTTCATCTTTGAGGTCGTCGCAAGAGGCACAAGAGGCTACATTAAAACCAGTCCTTGAGGATATGGTTTCCAAAAGAGAGATGCCTAAAGCATTTTTAGCCAAAGAGCAGGAGTACACAAACACCGTAATGGGGTTGTGGGTTTGAAAGTCCGTCGGGTGAAATTGCTTTGCTATGGTTTCGGCATTGTATGGCTGCCCGTCTAAATTGATGGATGCATCCGTAGATGGTGCAAAAAGATGTATGTTTTTCACATTTGGATTCTCGGCCAGGGCCTGCTTGAATGTTTGGGCCAAGTTGTTGGACATTTTGGTTTCGATCAAAGCAACGTTTATGGGTAGTGAAGCGATGAGTCCACCTTTGTTCGAGAAGTCGGAATCTACGATTACAACATCCTCGGTCTGGGCCAGGGAAGTAGTCAAGGTCAGTGAAAAAAGGAGCAAGAAGCTCAGTACTACTTTTTGGTTAAAAATGTTTTTCATTTGTGATTTTAGTTTAGGTTTTAGTAATGATTTATAGGTTTTTAATGCACTTAGGAAAAGGCATGAAAAGTCCTGGCCGCATGGTCGCAGCTTTTTTTTGGACATGGATTTAGCTTTGCTAAATCAGGTCGCCAATTATTGTTTTAGAAATTTTTTGGTTCGGGAAACGTATTTTTATGCCATATTACAAGTAAAGTGATTTTGCTTTTTTGAAAGAATTTTTCAATTACTATAGAGACTATCCAAATCCAATCAATCGTGTACAATTTTTCTTCATTTTGCTATAAGGAACGGAGGGTGTTTTTTTTTAGTATTAAAAAAAGTTCCGGAAATTGACATATATCAATTTGATGTCATTTTCTGACAAAAGATGCAAGGTAAGCGGGGGAAATTATTGAAAATGGATGTTGGGAAATATACTTTTTGGATGGATTTCCTTCAAGGATTTATTATTGGTTAGGGGAGTAGTTGGCAAGGTTTAATGTCTTTCTTTCAAGAGTCTGGACAAAGTCTCCGGTCTTATGGCAAGATAGGAAGCTAAATGTTTTCTCGGGATTCGCTCGACAATATGGGGTTTCATGTTCTCCATGTAGTAGGCCAATCTTTTTTGAGCATTGGGGATTCTTGCTAAATATACTCTTTGTTCGGCAAGAATGTAATATTCCTCCAATAGTATACGGTTAATCTGCCGCATTTCCGGAAAATTATTTAGGCAATACTTATAGTCTTCATATTCCAAATAATCACAATAGGTTTCTTCCAAGCTTTGTATGTTTTCTTGGCAAGGTTGATTTCTAAAAAAACCGGTAATCGAGGTGAATACCTCATTTTCCGTGTCCACCCAAGTTGTTAATTCTATTCCGTCGCTTACAAAATATCCACGGACCATTCCTTTTTTAATAAAGTAGAGACGATCACAGATTTCTCCAGCTTCACAAATGAATCGGTTTTTCAAAAAAGAACAACTTTTAATATGTTGAACAAGATAATTTTTTAGACTTGGACCTAAGGGATAGATTGCATTGAGGTATAAAATTATCAGTAGATTTTTTTCCGTATTCTTACTTGGGAACATGTGAAGGATTAATTTTATTGTTCTGTTACCAAAAATAAGATTAGTATCGTAGATACCCCAAAGAATAGGGCAGTAAGTTTAATCATTGAATTTACTGTATATGGCACGAAGAAAATTGACTTTAAAGTTCAAAAGCAGCAGAAAACGAAACAATCCCTTACGTGTTCCAATCGTTCATTTGTAAAAGGATGGTCCATCAGTTGTTGAAGTTCTTCGTTGGTAAGGAATTCCCGTTCTACATTTTTCAATCTCGCCTTCCAATTGGCAAAAGGGTCTTTGGTTATCCATCCATTGGCATAGGCAATCCGAATTATCTTTTTAAAGTTGACCACATATTTAATGGCCGTATTATGGCTACATTTTCTTTTGGTCTTTAAGTAATATTCGAACCCTGAAATGAAGGCATGGTCCACATGCTGTACTTTTTCCAAGTTCTCTTTGGAGATATTCGCTGAGGTGGCTCTTTGTAGTCCGGTAACGTTCGGCAGTTCCCTCTGCAAAATCCCTTCCCACCAAACTATCCACTTGGTCATTGTGTTCCTGGAATATCTCCAAGAGCATTTTGCTGGGCTTGTCCAACCCCAGATAAGACTCTTTAAGTGACACCGCGGTAAGTACTTGACCTCTATCCCTCAATTTATCAGCATGGAGGTAAAGGTCAGTGCGTATTTTGCTCAAATAGGAGTTTAATTGCCTTACTTCTTGGGAAAACCCCCAATACCTTACCATAAGCCGCATCCCATATTCTGGGTTGTACCTTGCGTCCTGTACTGAATTCTGCACGCTTTCCGTCAATTGTGATTCTGACATAAATAGTTGACCTGCCAACGCGGTCTTTTTTATATTTTCTGAGATAGAGTAGAAGAGATACCATAAAAGTGACACCGAATTTAACATTATTTACCTTGAAATTAGGAAAAAATATCAAACAGTTGTCAATATAAATATCTGATTAACAACATTTTAATTGTTGTTGGGTGCCCCTTTTTGATGAGGTTTGGAAGGGCACCGAATCGCTCACTTTTTATATGGTTTTATTTGATACCATTTAAAAGCATAAAAAATAAAAAACCCTGTAAATCAATTATTTACAGGGTTTATGGTAGTTTTTGATGTCTACCCAGCGGAGGAAGAGGGATTCGAACCCCCGGAGGTGTGACCCTCAACAGTTTTCAAGACTGCCGCATTCGACCACTCTGCCATTCCTCCTAAGCGGGTGCAAATATATAAAGCTTTTTCTTATCCCAAAAGACCTTTTTGGTTTATTGTTGTATAAAATAAAAATCCGATGTACCTGTTGGAGCACATCGGATAGTGTTTTTAGGATAGGCGGGTTTTAATCAATGCCAAACTCCAATCCTAAGGAGATAATATCCCAGCTGCCTCCATCTAGGGCTACACCTCTGTATGCCAGCACAATGTCCATCATATCGGTTATGGAGTATGCGGCTCTTGGTGCATAATAAAATCCACCGTCATTGCCATCACTTATTCCTAGGGCATAGCCAAGGTCCGCGCCTAGCGAGAATTCATCGGAAACACTGAAACGACCAGCCGCAGCAATGGGTAGGAACTGGACGTCATCAACATCGATGGTTCCAAAACCGGTATCTATTTCGTCACCGAAAGAATGTGAATAGCCCAAGGTTGGGCCAGCTTGGAACTCATCGGATACATCGAACAAGTAGCCTAATTCCACGGCTAGCGCAAATGTCGATAAGTCTCCGGCATCCCCAATGGGAAGTCCTGCATGGATTCCTGCTTTAAAATCACCTTGTGCCTGTGCACAGGTTAATCCGAAAAATACGGCTAGTGTAAATAATGCGATTTTTTTCATGAGATTGTATTTAAGGTTGATTCAAATGTAACAATTTTTAAAAAATTGACATTTTAGAGGCTATTAAATTATGTTTTCGGTAAATTGAAAGTGTTCTCTCTTGCTTATTTTGATGATTCTTGATTTTACTAAAGTTCATCAATTCTATATGCCGTTCAAAACAATGGTCATACCTTTGTTTTTATGCTTGAGTGGTACCATTATTTGCTATTGATTGCCGTTGGTTTTGCAGTAGGGTTTATTAACACCGTAGCAGGGGGTGGGTCGTTACTGTCATTGCCAACCCTAATCTTTTTGGGGCTACCGCCGGCCGTTGCCAACGGTACCAATCGGGTGGCCATTGTTATCCAAACGGCGATGGGTACTGCAGGGTTCAAGAGTAAAGGGATTTCTACGTATCCTTTTAATATTTATTTGGGGATATCGGCTTTTTTGGGAGCTATAATAGGTGCATACATTGCAGTGGATATTGATGGGGAAACCTTCAATAGGATTTTGGCCATAGTGATGATCGCTGTGGTGCTTATCATCATTTTTAAGCCTAAAATGAGGATAGATGAGATGCAAGAACGACTCACGGGCAAATATCTTTGGATTGCTCTTGTGGTTTTCTTCTTTTTTGGTATCTATGGGGGCTTTATCAATGCAGGTCTTGGATTTTTAATGATGCTGTTTCTGCATTATTTTAATCAGATGAATCTAGTAAGGTCCAATGCCACAAAGGTAGCCGTGGTTTTTGTTTATATGTTGGCCGCATTGGCGGTTTTTGTATTGAACGATAAAGTGGATTGGAAAATGGGCCTTGTTCTTGCTATCGGAAATGGGTCGGGAGCATGGTTCGCCAGTAGGTTTTCTGTAAAAAAAGGAGACGGATTTATAAAAACGTTTTTGATCATAGCAGTGGTTTTGATGGCCATCAAACTATGGTTCTTTTAAATAATATTTACTATGCCAGGATTTGAACTCTTTGGGGATAAGGAAAGAAAAGAAGTACAAGATGTAATGGACTCCGGAGTGCTCATGCGCTACGGGTTCGATGGAATGCGAAACGGACATTGGAAAACCAAGGAGCTGGAAAAAGGGCTTTCGGAAAGGGTGCAATCCAAGTATGTCCATGCAGTAAGTAGTGGAACTGCCGCATTGACAGTGGCTTTGGCCAGTGCAGGAGTTGGAGCCGGGGATGAAGTGATTATGCCCACTTTTACCTTTGTAGCCAGTTTTGAGTCCATTCTCGCTTTGGGAGCAGTACCTATTTTGGTCGATATTGATGACACCCTTACCTTGAAACCTGAGGCGGTCGAAAAGGCCATCACCCCGAAAACCAAAGTCGTGATGCCCGTGCATATGTGTGGTTCCATGGCCAATTTAGATGCGTTGAAAGCCATTTGTAACAAACATGGACTTTTATTACTGGAAGATGCATGTCAAGCTATTGGAGGCACCTACAACGGGAAACCTCTGGGAAGCATAGGCGATTTGGGCTGTTTTTCTTTTGATTATGTAAAAACCATTACCTGCGGAGAAGGCGGTGCAATGATTACCAACAATCAAGATTATTACGAAAACGCCCATAAATATTCCGATCACGGTCATGATCATATGGGAAATAACAGAGGGGCGGAAGAACACCCATTTTTAGGATATAATTTTAGAATCTCCGAAATGAATGCGGCAGTAGGTGTTGCCCAATTGGCCCGTTTGGATGAGTTTTTGGTCATTCAAAAGCGGAATTATACCATTTTGAGGGAAGCCTTGTCCAATATTCCCGAGGTTATTTTTAGAACTGTTCCAGATGGGGGGGAGGAGAATTATTCATTTCTAAATTTTTTCATGCCTACGGAAGAATTGGCCCAGGTGGCCCATCAAGAATTGATTGAATCCGGAGTGGACGGTTGTTTTTATTGGTACGACAATAACTGGCACTATTATAAAAAATGGGAACATCTCACTAATTTGAAATCTTTGGGTAAGCTGCCAAAAGATGTACAAGAGGCTTTGCCCGATTACAGCAAGGCAGACTTTTCCGAATCTGATAAATGGATGTCCAGAAACATATCCTGTTTGATTAAATTGGGATGGTCGGAAGAAGAAACTGTTGCCCGTGCCAAAACAATGGCAGAGGCCATAAAGGCATCAATCTGATGGTGGTTAGTGGAACTGGAATCGTCCGTTAATAATTCACATACTCCACAATTTCAAGACCGTAGCCTACCATGCCCACACGTTTGGTTTGACCGGAGTTTGTCAATAATCTAATCTTGGAGATGTTGATGTCATGCAGTATTTGAGCTCCAATGCCAAAATCTTTATTGTCCATTTCAACTTTAGGGGCTTTACTTATGCCTTCGTCCTGTAATTTTTTAAACTCGGACAGTCTGGTCAACAAGTTTAAGGATTGGTTCCCTTGGTTAATAAAAATCATGGCACTCTTTTCCTCTTTGTTCAAGGCATCGAACATTCGCTGCAATCCTTCATCCGGATTGTTGGTCAAAGTTCCCAAAATGTCGTTGTTCACCAAGGTAGAGTTGATACGCGTCAACACAGGCTCCCCGGTTTTCCAATTTCCTTTCAAAAGGGCAATATGGATTTGGTCGTTGGTGGTTTGCTTGTAAGCTCTCAAACGGAATTCACCGAACCGTGTTTTTATGGTAAAGGCTTCTTTGAGCTCTATCAAGCTATCGTGTTCCATTCGGTAGGCGATCAAATCCTCGATGGAAACAATTTTAAGATCAAACTTTTCGGCCACTTTCAATAGTTGTGGCAACCTGGCCATCGTTCCGTCTTCATTCAGTATTTCTACCAAAATACCAGCAGGCTCCAGTCCCGCCAATCGTGCAAAATCAATAGCAGCTTCCGTATGTCCAGAACGGCGTAGAACACCTCCATTTTTGGCCCTCAAAGGGAAGATATGACCAGGTTTTCCTAACTCGTGAGGTTTAATGTCCTTATTTACTAGCGCAGCTATGGTCTTGGCCCGATCATGAACCGAGATACCTGTGGTACAACCGTATCCCAATAGATCTACGGAAACAGTAAACTGCGTTTGATGGAGTACCGTATTATTTTGGACCATCATATTTAGTTCCAGTT
The DNA here is from genome assembly GCF_017313785.1 of Flagellimonas aurea. GTDB lineage: Bacteria > Bacteroidota > Bacteroidia > Flavobacteriales > Flavobacteriaceae > Flagellimonas > Flagellimonas aurea. The sequence continues at coordinate 24,438 of NZ_JAFLNL010000012.1, read as the reverse complement.
CTTCACATCTATCTTCCGTAAGTGGTGCGCAGATGAGCCCACGACCGTGCATGGCCATAAAATTGATCATTTCGGGGGTTACCTTCTCGGCTGCGGCAATAAAATCGCCTTCGTTCTCGCGGTTTTCATCATCCACAACGATAATTACCTTACCGTCTCTAATGTCGGCAATGGCTTCTTCAATGGCGTTCAATTGTATTTTTTTATCCTTGGCGATCATTGGTTTTCAGCTTCTTTTTCTTTCTTTTTAAATAATGATTTGATACGGTCAATGAAATGACCAAACCCTACTAACCCCTTATCTGCTGTGGCCCTTCTGGTAAGCGAAATGCCCAAAGGAAGCATGATCATAGTGGGTAGCCAGGCACCGATAGCAGGGTGAATATTTCCTTCCTTGGCATAATTGCCGGCAAATACCCCAATAAAGTAATACGTTAAAAATAAAATAATGGCCACTACCATGGGCAGTCCCAATCCACCCTTTCGGATGATGGCACCCAAAGGAGCTCCCACAAAAAATAATATGATGCAGGAAAGAGCAAGTGCATATTTTTGGTGAAGGGACAAAATATGACTGTTGTAAAATTTATATCGGCTCTGGAGTTCATCTTTTTTGGAATCCACCGTATTTATGATACTGGAAACTTCGTTCAGAGCTTTTTTCATGACTTGGATTTGTTCCCACTGTTCTAAACCGGACACAAATTGGTCAATACTTTTAATGGAATCCCTTTGAATGGTGTCCTTTGCCTTTAAAAGTTCTAATTTCTGTGTTGTAGTGTCTATTGGTGCCTTAACAGGAAAAGCTCCCATGCGGTTCACCACGTTTTTGGAAAACGCCGTTACTTTTTCGAGGTTGTTCTCCCGGAGCGAATCGATGTCCTTGATCAGGCGGCCTACATTTTTCATTTTGTTGGTGGTGATATTTTGGTCTTCTTCCAAATCTTGGTCGTTGAGTTCCGAAATATCAATATTGATGGTGTAGGTTTCAAAATTGGATTTTGCAAAGGGTTGTTTCCTTTTTTCCTTAGCATCCTTTTTTACGATTTCTTCGTAATAGTTCCCATCTTTCAGGACCAGTTGGATAATATCCGATTCCTCGCTACTGATCAATTCACCTGCTTTGGCCTTGATGACCGTATTATTAATGTTCTGGTCCGTTTTCTTGTGGATGATCACATTGTCCAAAAAACGATCCTGTTCACCATACTTTTTGTCCACTTTGATGTTCATTCCCTGTCCGGTCCCTTCAAAATCGCTAAAAACACCCTCGGTAATTGCCGCGGCTGGCTTCACCTTGGCGATGTTCCGTCTAAGGTTGAACATTTTTTGTTCGGATTTTGGGATGACGTCATTGGCAAAAAAGAAGGTTACCAATCCCAAGAACAATACAAATACGATAAGGCTGCGCATCCCTCTTTGCAACGATATCCCAGAAGCTTTCATGGCGGCGAACTCATAGTTTTCCGCAAAAGTACCAAAGGTAAGGATAGAGGAGAGGAGCACAGTAAGGGGCAGCACCTTGTCCACCAGGGTAGGAATAAAATAGAAAATAAACTTGCCAATAATTACCATGCCCAGTCCCTTTCCCGCTAAATCATCGATGAACAGCCATATTCCCTGAAAGATGAATATGACGATCAGTATGAAAAAGGAACTGAAGAAGTTATAAAGAAATCTTCTTAGTATATACTGGTCAAGTATTTTCAATGCCTAGTTTCTTATGATATAGTACCCTTTGTCCTCGTACTTTTTCTCGTCAAAGGTAAACAGAGTGCTCGATATGGGCTGATTGGTTTTGAAAGAATTAACGGTAATCGTGGTTTTGGTACCATTGCTTCCTGTTTGAATCAGCTTGTAGATGTGTTTTGTTTGTGTATCGATACCCAATAAAACGGATTTGATTTCAGTATTTGAATCAATTGGAATCAATTTTACATATTGAATTTTTCTACCGCCCACATTTTGAAGGATGTCCCACTCGTAATTATGTCCCGTTTTGTAAAAGGTCAGCATTTTGGATGGGCTCACGTTGTCGTTGTCCTCGTTTACGTCCTCAATGGTTACCTCTTCGTTTTCCGGCACTACGGTATATACTTTTTTACCGTCGTACAATTGTTTTGCACCAAAATAGTTCAACAGGTATTTTTCTCCATCCAAGGTTACATTTCCGTTGGTTTCCTGTTTTAGATTTGCCTCTGTATTCTCAAGAGTGGACTGGAAATCAATATAAATATTGTCGTAACTCTGCACTTTATTGTAAACCTCGTCCAAAAGAGCCTTGGCCTTTCCTGAGTTTTGCCCGTAGGAAGACAATCCAACGGCAAACAATGCTATTAAAAGAATACTTTTCTTGATCATGGTCTTATTTTGCTTCATTTTCTAATAATTGATCTAAGGCGTACATATCAGGGACCAAAACTTGTCGGGCTTTACTGCCCTCAAATGGCCCCACGATTCCGGCAGCTTCTAATTGATCTATGATTCTACCGGCACGATTGTACCCCAATTTTAATTTTCGTTGGATCAACGAGGCGGAACCTTGCTGTGCGGTTACAATAACCTCGGCAGCTTCCCGGAACATGGCATCCCTGTCCTCGATATCATTATCAAGACTTGTGCCAGATTCTTCGCCTACATATTCTGGCAGCAAATGGGCTTCAGGGTAAGCACGTTGTGATCCAATGTAATCGGTGATTTTGGCCACCTCCGGCGTGTCAACAAAAGCACATTGCAGCCTGGTCACATCATTTCCTTGTGTGTAGAGCATATCTCCGCGTCCGATGAGCTGGTCGGCTCCTTGGGCGTCCAGAATGGTTCTGGAATCGATTTTTGAGGTAACCCTAAAAGCTATCCTGGCAGGGAAGTTGGCTTTAATGATACCGGTAATTACATTCACCGATGGTCTTTGCGTGGCAATGATCAAGTGGATACCGATGGCCCGGGCCAATTGTGCCAATCTGGCAATGGGTGTTTCCACTTCTTTCCCAGCTGTCATGATCAAATCAGCAAACTCATCTATTACCAATACGATGTATGGCAAGAATTTATGGCCTTCGTTCGGGTTCAGTTTTCTTGCCTTGAACTTAACATTGTACTCTTTAATATTACGGACCATTGCCGTTTTTAGCAGCTCGTAGCGATTGTCCATCTCAATGCAGAGTGAGTTCAAGGTGTTGATTACCTTGGTGTTGTCCGTTATGATGGCCTCATCGGAATCTGGCAATTTTGCCAAGAAATGACGTTCAATCTTATTGTAAAGGGTTAATTCCACCTTTTTAGGGTCTACAAAAATAAATTTCACCTCTGCTGGGTGTTTTTTGTAGAGTAGTGAAGTGATTACCGCATTAAGACCAACTGATTTACCCTGACCTGTAGCACCTGCCATGAGCAAGTGGGGCATTTTGGCCAAGTCCACCACAAATGTTTCGTTGCTGATGGTCTTTCCAAAAGCGATGGGCAGTTCCATTTCCGCTTTTTGGAATTTATTGGAAGCAATTACCGAACGCATGGAAACAATCGTGGCGTTTTTGTTGGGTACCTCGATACCAACAGTTCCTTTTCCGGGAATCGGTGCGATGATACGGATTCCCAGTGCGGCAAGCGACAAAGCAATGTCGTCCTCCAAGTTTTTGATTTTGGAGATACGGATTCCTGCTTCGGGTACAATTTCGTATAGTGTTACGGTTGGACCTATGGTCGCTTTGATCTGGGCAATTCCAATTTTATAGTTTTTGAGGGTGCTTACAATTCGGTTTTTGTTCTCCTCAAGCTCTTCTTGATTGATGGTAATGCCACCAGAAGCACCGTGCGCTTCCAAAAGGTCAAGGGTAGGGAACTTATAATTTCCCAGTTCCAGTTTTGGGTCGAACTCACCAAAATCCTCTACCAATTTGGCAGCCTTGGCATCAGTTTCCTCTTCCTCAACGGGGGTTTCCTCTACTTTTAATGCGATGTCGGATTCCTCATCTTCAGGAATGTTGACGTCCAATCCGGCTTCGTCCAATGGCGGGATGTCCTTTTTATGGGTGTAGGTATCCACTTTTTCTGGAGCAGTATCTTCTGTGGTCAATATCAGACCGTCTTCTTCATCTTCAATTGGGGTATCCTTGGTATGGACAGTTGGCTCTTCTTTGAAATCAGACTTTATCTTTTGCTTTTGTCGTTTGAAGAAGTTGGCGAATCCTTCGGGGGTGAAATTGAACAATCGCACCAAGATTACCATCAAAACAAATATCAGAATCAAGAACACACCAATTTTACCTGTGTAATCTTGAAGAAAATCGTTCATCTCATAACCTATCAATCCGCCTAAAAGAGGATAATCGGCCGCAAAAAAGCCCAAGGCAATAGATCCCCAGATAACTCCGACCAATCCCCAAATCCATTTGTATATCAGTCGCTTGCCATCTAAACCAAGAAATAAATAGAGTCCGGTAATGGCCAATAAAAAAGGGAATACAAAGGAGGCAAGACCAAATCCCCGGTACATAAAAAAGTGGCTTACGTTGGCGCCAAATTTGTTGAGCAGATTGCTGGCTTCGACATTGCGGTCTGCAAATTGTGATAGCATACTCTGATCTTCCTGCCATGTAAAATAGAATGACATGAAGGAGAAGAAAAGCGCTATGCTGAGAACGATCAAAAGACTACCGAAAATAATCTTGTTCTGCTTGGAAGGCTTAAAGGACAGCTTCCTTTTGGCAGTTGTGGTAGTTTTTTTTGATTTTGATTTTGTTCTTTTTTTGGCCATCAATCGTTTTTAAGCGGGGCTAAGTTACAAATTTACGTTGCTACTGTGGGTGTTGGATTTTACTAAAAAATCTTGGGGACATAGATGATCAAACCTATTATACTTGCCAAGACCGATACTATCATAACGGCCCCTGCGGAAATATCTTTTATAAAACCAATTTTGGGGTCCAAATTGGGCTGGATATAGTCGCAGATTTTTTCAATGGCCGTGTTTACACCTTCTACGCCCATCACCATACCTATCGCCAAAACCTGAACTATCCATTCGGTGGAGGAGATTTCAAAGTAAAAGCCACAGGCAGTAACAATCAATGCGATAAAGAACTGGATTTTGATGCTGGGTTCTGTCCGTAACAACAGAAACAGGCCCTTAAGGGCAAAGCCAACACTTTTGATCCTGTTCTTAAAAAAAGATTCTTTAGGCATCCATCAATGCTTCGAGGGCGGCTTTGTAATTGGGCTCATCTACAGTTTCCGATACCTGTTCAGAGTAAACGACCTCACCATTTTCATTGACCACTACAACGGAGCGAGATAACAATCCTTGTAACGGACCATCAGTAAACTCAACATGGTAGGATTTACCAAAGTTCCCATTCCTAAAGTCGGAAAGGGTCTCTACTTTGTCAATACCTTCTGCGCCACAAAAACGTGCCTGGGCGAAAGGTAAATCTTTGGAGATGCACAATATTGCGGTATTATCCAGTTCGGCAGCTTCTTGGTTGAACTGGCGCACAGATTGCGCACAAGTTCCCGTATCGATGCTGGGAAAAATATTAAGAACAACCTTTTTACCCTTGTAATCGGATAGGCTAGTTGAGGAAAGGTCGGTTTTTACTAAAGTAAAGCTTGGGGCTTGGGAACCATTTTCTGGTAGGTTGCCAAGTGTATGAATTTCATTTCCTTTAAGTGTTACAGTTGCCATAGTAGTAGTTTTGATTCAGGACCAAAAATACTAAAAAAACCTTCCCGAAGTCTGTTACGGGAAGGTTCTTATTTTAATGTTTATGACAATGTCCGTTACTTGTCTATGGAGCCGAGCACCCTCGACATAAAAGCGTTAAGGGCTTCTTTTTTAGGAGTTCCTTTCTTGATTTCGTTGGATACTTCCAGGGCCCCATAAATATTGGAGATCAATTCCCCGATCATATCCAGTTCCTCATCTTTTAAACTGGAAACTTCACATACACTTTCGAGGGTATCAGCAGTTTCCTGAAGGTAATCCTCGTCGTGCTCCTCGGCAAAATTGACCAACTGTTTAATTATGGGCAACTTCATTGATCAAGTCTTTTAAAACATCATATTTATTGGTCTGTACCTGATTCTTCAACAATCCTTTTGAAAAGGCGGCGAAGGTGGGCAAATTGTCCACGTTGGCCAGTTTTCTGGATTCCGGGAATTTTTCGGCATCTACCATTACAAAGGTTATGTTCTCGTTCAAAGAGGCTTCCTTTTTGAACTTGGGTTTCATGATCCTGCAGTTGCCGCACCAAGATGCGCTGTACTGCACCACTACGTTGTCATTGTTGGCAATGACTTCGCTTAAATTGTCTTTGTCCAATTCTACAACCATAGTGCTTAGTTTACGTGATTGGCCAAGTAATCGGAAACACCGGCTCTGTCCGCGTTCATGGCTTGTTTTCCTTCTTCCCAGTTGGCTGGGCAAACCTCTCCTTTTTCCTGAACGTGTGTGTAGGCATCTACCAAACGCAAAAATTCCTTCACGTTTCTACCCAATGGCATGTGGTTGATGCTTTCATGGAATACGGTCCCTTCTTCATCAATCAAATAAGTGGCTCTGTAGGTCACGTTGTCACCTTCCACTACAACAGAATTGGTCTCCTCGTTATAGTCTTCTTTCATGATGTCCAAGATGCCCAAGGCAGAAGCCAAGTTTCTATTGCTGTCAGAAACGATAGGGTAGGTTACACCTTCTATTCCTCCGTTGTCCTTTTCTGTGTTCAACCAAGCAAAATGTACTTCGGCAGTATCGCAAGAAGCTCCGATAACAATGGTATTTCTCTTTTCAAACTCACTTAGGTTTTGTTGAAAGGCAAAAAGCTCGGTCGGACAAACAAAAGTGAAATCTTTTGGATACCAGAATAATAAAACCTTCTTGTTTTCTGTTTTGGCTTTCTCTAAAATGTTGATTTTGAACGTATCGCCCAATTCGTCGATGGCGTTTACTTCAATGTTTGGAAATTTTCTTCCTACTAAAGTCATTTATTGGATGTTTTTTAAATTTTCGAGTAGCAAAAATAGGGTGGTTTTACGGCTTTTACCAGCTTAAAAATTAGTATTTCTTATGGTTGGATAAGCCGTGACTATGCCATAAAAAAGCACTATCAATATTGAGGTTGTGGCAAAATTGCGCATCAATTTTTGATGACTTCTCAAAGAAGTCGATGTATTGAAAAAGCTGAAAAGAAAATTTATTCAGAGGCCGTGGTAGTAAGTTGCTTGATCTTGATTCGGAAAGCAGCAAAAAGCAACGTCATTATGGGGCTTAACCAATTGAAAATAGCATACAGGAAGTACTCACCGACGCCAACGCCTAAAACACTACTGTGATAAGCACCACAAGTGTTCCAAGGTACAAGAACGGAGGTGACTGTACCGGAATCCTCTAAGGAGCGGCTCAGGTTTTCCGGCGCAAGACCACGCTCTTTATAAGCTTTGGAGAACATTTTACCGGGCACTACAATGGCCAAATACTGGTCGGAAGCGGTTACGTTCAAGGCCAAACAGCTTCCCACGGTGCTTGCGAACAGTCCAAAAGTGGTCTTTGCCAATTTTAGAAGGGATTCCGTGATGCGCTCCAAAGCCCCGATACCGTCCATAATTCCGCCAAATACCATGGCGCAGACTATCAACCAAATGGTGCCGAGCATACCGGACATTCCACCCGAAGAGAATAAATCGTTCAGGGCAGGATCATTTGTGGCAATTTCGGTATCAACCGTGATGGCATTCATAATTCCTTTGTACCCTGTTTCAAAATTCAACGCGGTGCCCCCACCAATATTGGCTACGATGTCAGGCTGAAAAATTAGCGCAAACACACCGCCCAACAAAGTTCCTACCAAAAGAGCCATCAATGGTGGCGCCTTTTTAAGAATCAATCCAATTACGACCAAGGGTACAATAAACAGCCAACCATTAATATTGAAGGTAGACCCAATATTGGTAAGGAGCGAACTTGTGTCCGCCACTCCGGATGTATCTATAGTAAAACCAAGAATAATAAACACAACCAAGGTGACCACGATGGTCGGAACCGTAGTGAGGGTCATATATCGAATGTGGGAAAACAAATCCCCTCCTGCCATGGCAGGAGCCAAATTGGTGGTATCGCTCAATGGCGACATTTTATCCCCGAAGTAAGCGCCGGAAAGCACGGCGCCGGCCGTCATTCCCAACGAAATGCCCAAGGCTTCCCCGATACCTATCAAGGCAATACCAACAGTCGCGGCTGTTGTCCAGCTACTTCCCGTAGCAATGGAAATAATGGCGCAGATAACCACACAAGCGGCCAAAAATATGGTGGGATTCAATATTTGAAGTCCGTAATAGATCATTGCGGGAATTATTCCGCTCACGAGCCAAGTTCCGGATAAAGCACCTACCATTAAAAGGATCAGCAAAGCACCTGTGGTGGACCTAACATTCTCGGCGACCTCATCGATCATTTGATCATAGGATACCTTGTTGAAAAAACCAATGATTGCTGCGACCGCTCCGCCCATTAAGAGTATAAACTGGTTGGAACCGCTCAGGGCGTCATCACCAAAAACAAAAACATTGTAGGCCAGCATGGCAACAAGGGCGAAAACGGGTATCAACGCTTCCGTGATGCACAGTTGTTTGTTCTCTACAATATGTTCGTCTTCCCTAAATTTTGGTTTTTCCTCTTTGTTCGGCATTTGGTCTGAGTTTGTTAAGAGGTAATATTACGATTTTGCACCATGTTGTGCAAACTGCATTAGTCGACTTAACTAGGCCAAACTTGCATCTGGCGATAGAATATCCAACTTTTCCATACAGCTTCTCATGGTGGTGTATGTCTTTCGGATATCATTGTCCAGACCAATGGAAAAACGGATAAGTCCTTGGGATAGACCCAGTTCCTTTTGTTCTTCTTCGGGTATTTCGGAAGATGTAGAGGTTCCCGAAGCGCTGAACAATGTTTTGTAAAAGCCAAGGCTTACTGCCAGATAGCCCAATTTTTCTTTTTGCATCAGTTCCATCAAGGCATTTGCCCGTTCCACGGAGCCTACATCAAGGGTAAGCATTCCACCAAAACCGTATTCTGTGTTCATTTGGGATTTCATCAAATGGTGCCCGGAATGACTTTCCAGACCGGGATACACTACTTTTAAACCATCTTTTTCAAACTGTTCGGCGAGGAAGTGGGCATTTTCACTATGTTTTTTTATTCGGATGTGCAGCGTTCGCATATTCTTCAAAATGGATGCGGCACGTAAGCTATCCAATGTACTGCCCAAGAGCATTCCCGCTCCATTGTTCACATCTTTTAAGCTCAAACAGAAATCGGTAGAGGCACAAACAGCGCCAGCAACACAATCACTAGTGCCATTGATGAATTTGGTAAGACTGTGCACTACAATATCGGCACCCAGCTTTGCTGCGTTGATGGTCAGCGGTGAAAACGTATTGTCCACCACCAAGGGCATATCATTTTTCTTGGCGATTTTGGACAACGAAGGAATATCCGCAATTTCCAGTAAAGGATTGCTCACTGCCTCGCAATAGATCATTTTGGTTTTTGGTGTGATGGAGTTCGCCACGGTTTCCAAATCGGTAATATCCACAAAGGAAACGTCCATATTGAACTTCTTCACAAAATTTTTCAGGAAAGCGTAGGTCCCACCGTAAATGGTTCGGCTACACACAATATGGTCTCCAGCATCGCACAATTGAAGAATCACTGCGGTAATGGCGCCCATCCCGCTAGCATACACATTGGCCGATTCCGTGCCTTCCAATTGTGCCATGGCCTCGCCCAAATACAAGTTGGACGGGGAGGAGTGGCGACTGTACAAATAGCAACCCTCGGTGTTCCCTTCAAACGTATCGAACATGGTTTTTGCTGATAGAAACGTATAGGTGGAAGAATCTGATATGGAGGGATTTACACCTCCGAATTCACCAAAATATTGAAGGTCTTGAATGTGTTCCGATGCTTTATAGTCCATAATGAGCTGTTTTTAGTAAAAATAAAAATATGTAGACCCAAAAATCAATAGATTATGATAAATGAAGATGAATAATCTAATTACATAAAAATATTAGGAAATTGTTCCGTAAAATTGGATTTTTGATGTTCCAATTAGAAAAATCGTCGGTATGAAACTGGATAATGTAGATATTGAGTTGCTCAGATTACTCCAAAACGACAGCAAAAAAACCACCAAACAATATGCGGATGCTTTGCATTTGTCCAAGACTGCCGTTTACGAGCGCATCCGCCGTTTGGAGCGGAACGGAGTGATCACGCAATACACGGCCTTGGTGGACAAGGTGAAGGTGGGCCGCGATTTTATGGTGCTTTGTCAGATACGTTTGGTACAGCACACCAAGGAAAACGTTATCAAATTTGAACGTGAGGTCCTGCAGCTTAAAGAAGTATCCGAATGCTTCCATGTGGGAGGGGATTACGATTATATCTTAAAAATATTCCTAAAGGACATGAAAAGCTATCGCGAATTTATGCTCACCAAACTAACCGCAATCGCCAATATCGGCAACACCCAGAGCTCATTTGTGATCAAGGAGGTGAAGAACAGCCCTTCGGTGCATATTTAAGGAATCAGTGGGCAGTGGGCAGTTTACAATGAGCAATTACCAGTTGCCAGCAGTTTAGAAATCAGATGTAAGATTCAAGAACCAAGACAAAAGACATAAAAGTGTAAGCTGGGAGTCTGGCAGTGGGGAGGGCTGGAGGGACAGAGTACAACGTACTAAATTGTAAGTTTTTAAAATCTAAAGTCAGTAAGCAGTAGGCAGTGCTGGAAGGACAAAGTGTAAAATTATAAGTTTCTAGAGTCGGGAGCCGGTATGCAGTAAGCAGTTAACACTAAACAATTTACAACAATCGAACAATCCAATCATCCAAATAACCAAATAACCAAATAACCGAGCAACCCCAAACAATCCCGCAGAATAGATTGGTACTGTCCCGAAAAACATTCGTATTTTTACACTTGTTTTACAGAAACACAGTTTTTTAGCAATTATCCTTACAATTATTATAATATGAATCAATATGATGTAGCCATTATCGGCTCTGGACCAGGAGGCTATGTGGCGGCAATACGATGTGCCCAATTGGGAATGAAAACGGCGATTATAGAAAAATATGCCACCCTTGGCGGAACCTGCTTAAATGTAGGCTGTATCCCGTCCAAGGCACTTTTGGACTCATCGCACCACTACGAGGATGCCGTTAAGCACTTTGAGGAGCACGGTATCGATATCCCGGGCGAGATCAAAGTGAACCTGAAACAAATGATCGATCGCAAACAAGGCGTTGTGGACCAGACCACCAAGGGCATCGAGTTTTTGATGGACAAGAATAAAATCGATGTCTATCACGGAGTGGGAAGTTTTAAGGATGCGACACACGTCCAAATTAAAAAAGAGGACGGAGAGGAGACCATCGAGGCCAAGAACATCATTATTGCCACGGGATCAAAACCATCATCCTTGCCATTTATCGAGATTGATAAGGAGCGTGTAATCACGTCCACGGAGGCATTGAAATTGAAAGAAATACCAAAACACCTGATTGTTATCGGAGGAGGTGTCATAGGGTTGGAACTTGGCCAAGTGTACAAACGCTTGGGTGCCGATGTTACCGTAGTGGAGTACATGGATCGCATTATCCCGGGAATGGACGGCGCATTGTCCAAAGAACTTGCCAAAGTGATGAAAAAGCAAAAGGTAAAGTTCAACCTTTCCCATAAAGTTAAATCCGTAGAGCGCAAAGGCGATGAGGTCATTGTAAAGGCCGACGACAAAAAAGGCGAGGAAGTCACCATTAAAGGGGACTACTGTTTGGTAAGCGTAGGCCGTAAACCATATACCGATGGATTGAACGCTGAAGCAGCAGGAGTAAAATTGGACGATAGAGGTAGAGTAGAGGTGAACGAGCATCTACAGACCAATGTGTCCAACATTTACGCTATCGGCGATGTAGTAAAAGGAGCTATGTTGGCCCACAAAGCCGAGGAAGAAGGAACCATGGTCGCTGAAATTTTAGCGGGACAAAAACCACATATCGATTACAATTTGATTCCGGGAGTGGTCTACACCTGGCCGGAAGTTGCCGCTGTGGGCAAAACAGAGGAGCAATTGAAGGAAGAAGGCGTGGAATACAAATCAGGTCAGTTCCCGATGAGAGCGTTGGGAAGATCCCGAGCCAGTATGGATTTGGATGGTTTTGTGAAAATTTTGGCCGATAAGAATACCGATGAGGTGCTGGGCATCCATATGATCGGGGCACGTTGTGCCGATTTGATTGCCGAAGGCGTTACCGCTATGGAGTTCCGGGCATCTGCCGAAGACATTTCACGTATGAGCCATGCGCACCCAACCTTTGCCGAAGCCGTTAAGGAAGCTGCGTTGGCCGCTACGGATGATAGGGCATTGCATGTGTAGATAGGAAAATCAAAATGATTTATAGAAAGCATTCAGTCTTAGGATTGGATGCTTTTTTTAGCTCCTGACAGTTCGGAAAATGCGTCTTAGGAAAATACGAACACGGATAAAAACTTCTCGAAGTACCGGAATGGATAATTCTTTAAGTTCGATTGCCTGGGTTTTGATGAACGCAAGACCTGAAGAAATCTGTGTTTTGATGCCCAATTCGTACTTGTTGTATTGAAGGGACAACCATGTGCACGTAATCATAAATGCAAGTGCACCGGGAACCACGATCTCTGGAGAAAGTGAATGGTGAAAGAACCGATAGAGCCCCAAGCCTGTAAGACTGCCGTAAAGGATAACAAAGTGAATCACATAGATAGACAAAGTACTTGCCCCGATTTTCAAAACAGTCTTGTTGGTCATTAATCTGCGGAGTATCATAAACACGGCAAAAACTACAAAAACATCGCCCAACCGAATAAATAGGTAGTTGTTGGTGAGCAGTTGTTTGAGAAAATTGAACCCGGTCCTTTCGTAAACGATTTCAAAGAAATTGGACGATTGATAAATCAACAGATAACCAACGGCCAACGCAATGGAAATGGCAGCAGGGTACAAATGCCTATAATTTTTGAACCTAGTGAAGAGCACGGAGATAAATGCCCCAATGGTTGTGTAGCCAAACCATGGAATAATAGTGAACACGGACCCGTTGGCCTTTGTAAAGTAATTTGCCAAAAAGTCGGGCAAAAATGCAAAGGACCAATCCTTGTAAACCCTTTCGAACAGGAAAAGCACCAATGTGATGATCACAAGAACGGTCGGAAAAACGTAGCTTTTCTTTTTTGCAGTCGGCACATAAACACCTATAAGCCCCAAAATAGATAGACCGATACAGTGGAGAACATCTACCAGATAGAAAGAATCATAAATTTCTCCTTTAAATAATCCTCCAAGATTCATTCGAAGCAAATAGCCAATGAGCAGTAATTGTAGCCCACGTCGGATTCCCTTGGCCACCCTTGGGTTTTCCATACCACTTTGTGGAACCCGAATCAATAGATAGGTAAAAATAAAACCGGAGACCGTAAAAAACACGGGAGCAGTTATTCCCCTAAAATACAACCAGATGTTATAGGTAGTGTTGCCGGCATCCCTAAAAACAGGGTCTAGCAGGCCATCTATAAAATGTCCTTGCAGCATCATCAAAATTGCCCATGCACGCATGGCATCCACAAAAAATAGTCTGTCAGTCTTTGCAGTCATTTGTATTTGATTCACCCTATATACTTGTTTAGCAAGTAGTTTAGATGTTGGCCGCATCAAAAATATGCAAAATAGTCGCATCTAACTTCCAATTGGGGTATTTTAGCGAAACAATCAACAATTCCATGATATGGCTGCAATTTTGGCATTAGCGGGGAGTAATTCTTCCACTTCTATCAATTTTAGATTGGTAAAATTTACTGTTTCCTTGGTTCAACAGCATGATATTCAACTCTTAAACATGGCGGAACATGCATTTCCCATGTTCAGTGAAGATTTGGAGAAATCAGATGGATATGCTGATTTCTTACAGGATTTGAAAGCAAAAATCAACAGTTCGGATGCACTTATTTTGTCCGTAAACGAGCATAATGGCAATCCGTCCGCATATTTTAAGAATGTATTGGATTGGTTGTCCCGCATGGACCGTAATTTTTTGGAAAGCACCAAGGTGTTTTTGATGTCCACATCGGGCGGCAGACGTGGCGCAAAAGGTTCTTTTACTGTTATTGAAGGCATGCTGCCAAGATTTGGCGCGGAAATAACAGCGAGCTTTTCATTACCCTCTTTTTATGAGAATTTTGGTGATGATGGTATTTTGGACAAGACCCTACAAATTGAACACAAACAGGCGCTGGATACATTTTTGGATTCCTTAAACTCATAACTATTGCGGACGCATCGCTCCTTTAAGATAAAATCCCTTTTACAAAGTAAAGAGGCGCTTTTTTGGTGGTCCAAACAATTTGAAACGGCCGTTTGGCTGGACAGCAATTCCCATCAGGACCGATATTCCAGTTTTGAAGCCTGTTTAGCGGTTGGCGCATCTCAAAAATTTGAAACCACTAAAGTGCTCCACGATTTTTTAGAAAATGAAAAAGATTGGCTATTTGGTTACTTTTCATACGATGTAAAGAACGAGTTGGAGGACTTGACCTCAAATAATTTTGACGGTCTCGGATTTCCGGCGGTGCAGTTTTTTCAGCCGTTAAAGGTTATCCGGGTAGAGAATGATGAGCTCCATTTCAGTTATTTAAATGTGGTGGCTCAGGAAATTGAAGCGGATTTTGAAGAAATCAGAGATTTTGTCCCTTTACAATTGCCGGCCGACCCACAAGATGCTATCAAAATAAAAATGAGGATTCACAAGGATGCTTATTTTGAAAAGGCCCATCGTTTTTTGGAACATATTCACAGAGGAGATATTTATGAAGCCAACTTTTGTCAAGAGTTTTATGCCGAAGAAGCTACCATAGACCCATGGAAAACTTATAAAAAACTAAATGGTATTTCCGAACCACCGTTTGCCGCTTTTGCACGCCTCAACGATAACTATTTGATGTGCGCCTCGCCTGAACGATATTTAAAAAAGCACGGACAAAAAGTAATTTCACAACCCATAAAGGGAACTGCAAGGAGAGGTGATGATGAGCGGGAAGATGAAAAAATCAAAAGAGATTTAGCTCAAGATGAAAAAGAACGCTCCGAAAATATTATGATCACCGATTTGGTTCGGAATGATTTGTCCAAGAGTGCAATAAAGGGTTCGGTGCGAGTAGAGGAACTTTGTAACCCCCATACTTTTAAGCAAGTACATCAACTTATTTCCACAATAGTTTCAAAAGTTGCAACGGACAAAAATTCTTTGGGATTAATCAAGGAAACATTTCCTATGGGAAGTATGACAGGTGCCCCAAAGATTTCTGCAATGAAAATCATCGAGGCATTGGAAGAAAGCAAACGTGGCCTGTACAGTGGAGCGGTAGGTTATTTTTCACCAAAAGGTGATTTTGATTTCAATGTCGTGATTCGCAGTATTCTGTACAATGCAAGCAATAAATATGTGTCCTTTTCCGTAGGCAGTGCCATTACTGCTAAATCCGACCCGGAAAGGGAGTATCAGGAATGTTTGCTGAAAGCTAAAGCAATGCGAACGGTTTTGGAGGAAAGAGAAACATAGGTAAGGAAACAAGACCGCTGCGCTTTTGGATAAAAGAACAAAGACCTATAAACAGATAACTCAGAAATCAGTATGCAGGTGTAAAAGTTCAAACGTCATAATCGATAAAAAACATTCGGGATGATTCGTGGAATTTGTGTCAAAAAGGGAAGATAATGAAGCGCAAGAGAAAAAGCACCAAGACCGCTGCGCTGTTGGACATAAGGATGGACATAAAAATACGATCAAGTATCAATTCAGCCTTATACACCAATAGAACAATAAAATAACTCAGAAACATACCAACAATGTAACACAGCCGCAAGGCTTAGGGTTTATTCGTAAATTTGTAGTATGGTCCAAAAATTCAAAGAACACGTTGCTGCCGCAATGCCATTTCTTAATGGCAAGAAACTCCTACTAGCATGCAGTGGTGGCCTTGATAGTGTGGTTTTGGCTCATTTATGTAAAGCTTTAAAGTTTGATTTTGCACTGGCCCATTGCAATTTTTCCTTGCGAGGTACGGAAAGTGATGGAGATGAGGATTTTGTACGTGAGTTGGCCTCTACTTTTGAAATCGATGTTTATGTAAAGCAATTTGATACCGAACAGTATGCAGAAGAGCAACGTTTATCGGTGCAAATGGCAGCAAGGGAATTGCGTTACAAGTGGTTTGATGAACTGTTGCAATCCAAAAGGTACGACTATGTCTTGACCGCTCACCATGCAGATGATAGTTTGGAAACTTTTCTTATCAACCTCTCCCGAGGAACCGGAATAGAAGGACTTTCAGGCATTCCCCAAGTAAATGGTAATGTTGTTCGGCCGTTGTTGCCCTTTTCCAGGAACGAGATTATAGAATATGCAAAGTCAGAAAGCATCCAATGGCGAGAGGACAGTAGCAATGCAAGCGTTAAATACCTTCGGAATAAAATCCGTCATGAAATTGTCCCAGGAATAAAAGAGCTCAACCCAACATTTCTTCAAAATTTTCAGCATACGCAGCATCATTTGAGGCAAATCAATGATTTGGTAAATAATCACTTAAATGAGCTGAAGTCAAAACTGTTTCAACAAAGGAAGGATAAAGTACAAATCAAAATTGCCGAACTACAAAAGTTGCAACCTTTGGATGCATATTTGTATGGATTGTTCAATGGGTATGGGTTTAGCGAATGGAGCGATGTGAAGGATTTATTGGCCGCCGAGAGCGGTAAACAAGTGTTCTCCAAGACGCATAGATTGATAAAAGATAGGCAAAGCCTCATTCTTGCAAAAATTGAACGCAAAGAGAGCGAAGCATTTGAAATACATTCAGATAAAGCGATAGATGAACTGCCCATCAAAATAAGTTTAGAAGATGTGGAAACCTTTGAAAAACAGGGGCAAAATGTCGTATTTTTGGACAAGGAAAAGTTAAACTTTCCGTTAGTGTTAAGGAATTGGAAAAAAGGCGACTATTTTTATCCATTTGGGATGAAGGGCAAGAAAAAGCTGTCCAAATTTTTTAAGGACGAAAAGATGGACCTGATTTCCAAGGAGAAACAATGGTTGCTCTGCTCTGGCGATGACATAGTCTGGATTGTGGGCAGAAGAGCCGATGAACGATTCAAGGTTGATGGTTCAACCATGAAAATTTTAAAGATTACACAGTTCCCATGAGACTATTGGTACTATTACTGGGATTTCTTTTTGTAAATCCATTTATATATTCCCAAACAGACCAGAATCCTGCAGTCTGGAGCCACGAAGTACATAAATTGTCCGACACCGAATACGAATTGGTGTTCAAAGGGAAAATTATGGACGGCTGGCACGTCTATTCCCAATATACGAATGAAAACGGTTCTTTGCCCAGCGAATTTACTTTTGAAAAAGCAGGGGAGGATTACGAGCTCGTTGGTAAAACAGACGAGAGCGAGACCATAAAAGAGTACAGCGATATCTTCGAGGTGGAGGAGACTTTTTTTAAGAATGAGGCCATTTTCACCCAGAAAATCAAATTATTGAACCCTGAGGTCAACCAGATTTCAGTGAACTTGTTCTACCAAATTTGCAAAGAGGTCTGTATTCCTGTTGACGAGCTATTCCAAATTTCGTTGGACGGAAGTGGTTTTGTTACTGAAGAAACAGCTCTGGATGAACGTAGCGTTGCCTTGGGAGAATCGCTCAAGGTAGATTTTAAGAACAAAAACCTTTTGAATCAAAACGGAGTTACGGATTCCGAAGGACAATCCAATTTGTGGATGATTTTCGGATTGGGTTTTATTGGTGGTTTGATAGCCCTGTTGACTCCCTGCGTTTTCCCCATGATTCCGTTGACGGTATCTTTTTTTACCAAGCAGACGCAGAATAAATCCAAAGGGATAGCCAATGCTTTGCTCTACGGTTTCTTTATCGTGCTGATTTATTTCTTATTGAGCTTACCGTTCCACTTGTTCAATTCGGTAGACTCACAAATTTTGAACACCATCGCCACCAATATCTGGTTGAACGTGTTCTTCTTTGTCATATTTGTATTCTTTGCCTTTTCATTCTTTGGCTACTATGAATTAACGTTGCCCAGTTCTTGGGCCAATAAGATGGATTCCGCTTCATCCAAAATAGGAGGAGGGCTTGGTATCTTTTTTATGGCGTTGACCTTGGCTATCGTATCTTTTTCTTGTACAGGACCTATCTTGGGTGGTCTTTTGGGAAGTACCACATTGGCAGAAGGTAATGTAGCCACCAATCTAACCTCTGGAATGGTAGGTTTTGGTTTGGCCTTGGCCCTTCCATTTGCATTGTTCGCTATGTTTCCGGCTTGGTTGAACTCCTTGCCAAAATCTGGTGGTTGGATGACGACTGTAAAAGTGGTGCTTGGATTCTTGGAACTGGCTTTAGCTTTCAAATTTTTGTCCAATGCCGATTTGGTAGGGAACTGGGGCATTTTTAAACGAGAAATTTTTGTTGGTATCTGGGTAGTGCTATTTGTTTTGATGACACTTTACCTATTCGGAATTTTTAGGTTTCCACATGATGGACCCAAAAAGAATCTTTCAACGGCAAGAAAAACAATAGGTATACTTAGTTTAGCATTTACCGCTTATTTGGTTCTAGGACTTTTCAATGTCAGTAGCCTAAAACTTTTGAGCGGTTTCCCACCTCCTAGTTTTTACAGCGTTGTGGAAACAGAGAGTGACTGCCCATTAGGGTTGGATTGCTATAAAGATTTTGAAGAAGGCGTGGCATACGCACAAGAAGTGAACAAGCCTATTTTACTCGATTTTACGGGCTGGGCCTGTGTAAATTGTAGAAAAATGGAGGAAAATGTGTGGAGCCATTCCAATATCTATCCCATCTTGAAGGAAGATTATGTGTTGATTTCACTTTATGTTGATGATAGAAAAGAACTGCCTAAATCCGAGCAGTTCGATTTTAAATATGACTCTGGACGGGTGAAATCCATCCAGACGATTGGCCAAAAATGGGGCACGTTCCAGACAATCAACTTTAACGCTGCGTCGCAACCCTATTATGTATTGCTTTCCCCAAATCTTGAAATTCTCAATGAAGCAGTCCAATACGTTGATGTTGAAACCTATGAGAAATGGTTAAAGTCAGGCTTGGAAAAGCACTATCTTTCCATGAACAAATAGTTGATATTTGTCAATATCTTTTTTAAGCCTTCTAAGAAATTAATTATAACTTAGAGTACTAATTGACTTAACCCATCTTCGTGAAAAAGTACAAAAAGATTCTTCTTGCAATTGCAGGATTCCTTCTACTTGTAATTATAGGTATTGCTATATTCTTAAATTCCCTAAAACCAGACTATAGTGGTGAAAAAAAACTGCCCGGTATTTCCAATGAGGTAACCACTTATTTTGACCCCTATGGGATTCCTCATATTTATGCCGACAACGAGGCTGATGCATTAAAGGCATTGGGTTATGTTCATGCTCAGGACAGATTATGGCAGATGGAGTTGCTCCGAAGGGTGGCAAAAGGAAGACTTTCTGAGGTTTTTGGGAAGGATATGATTGGAACGGACAAGTTTTTTCTCTCCCTGGGCATTGCCGATCACACAAAAGAAACTGTTGCTAGTCTTGATACCGATAGTGAAACCATTGTGCTCGCCGAAGCCTATCTGGATGGAATCAATGAATTTATTAAGCAGGGACCGACTCCCATAGAGTTTTATTTGACCGGCATCGATAAGGAGCCCTTTACCATTGAAGACGTATACAATGCTGTGGGATATATGGCATTCAGTTTTGCCATGGCCCACAAAACAGACCCTTTGTTGACAAGTATGCGCAACAAATTGGGAGACGAGTACATGAAGGACTTGGCCATAAGTTCGGATACCTCCACTGTATGGATTAAAAATTTTAAAGGAGAAGTTGCCGATACTCTCGGTACAAACATTACCGCAAGTGTGAATACAGCCTTAAGCAAGCTGCCCATTCCGCAATTCGAAGGAAGCAACAGTTGGGTGGTTGCTCCGCAAAAAACTAAAAATGGAAAGGTGATTTTGGCCAACGACCCTCACATTGGGTTTGCACAACCTTCGGTTTGGTACGAGGCCCACATAAGTACCCCAACCTATGAAAAGTACGGGTATCATTTGGCAGGAGTTCCATTTCCTTTGTTGGGACACAACAGAAATCTGGCGTACGGACTCACCATGTTCGAAAACGACGACATCGATTTTTATTATGAAGAAACCCACCCATCCGATAGTACCAAATACAAAACAGCAGAAGGATGGAAGGACTATGAATTTGTAAATAAAACCATCAAAGTAAAAGATGGTGAGGATGTATCGTTTACTTACAAGAAAACACATCACGGGCCTGTCTTAAACAATATAGCTGACCAAATTTCGGAGGAAAAACCAGTTGCCATGTCTTGGATATATACCAAACCCAAGAATATGGTGATGCATGCCTTATACGGATTGAGCCATGCAAGCAATATGAAAGAGTTTAAGAACGCTTTGCCCAATATTCATGCACCGGGACTCAATGTAATGTATGGTGATGCCCAAGGAAATGTGGCATGGTGGGCCACCGCCAAGCTTTACGAGATGCCGGACAGTCTGTCCACCAAGTTTATTTTGGATGGTAGATCAGGAAAAGAAGAACCCTTGCGCTATCTGGATTTTTCAGAGAATCCAATGGCCGAGAACCCACCGTGGAACTATGTGTATTCCGCCAATAATCAGCCCGATTCTATTGCAGGAATGCTCTATCCCGGTTATTATTTGCCTGAAAACCGGGCAAAGCGGATTGTGCAGTTATTGGATGCTAAAGATGATTGGGACAGGGAATCCATTTCTGAGATGATATTGGATGTCACCTCTCCAGTGAACACGGAGGTGGTCACCGAGTTGATTAAATTGTTCGATGTTTCAAATTTGAACAATGAACAATTGGTGCTTTTGGACTCCATGAAAAATTGGAATGGGGAATATAAGCTCAAATCCATTAGCCCGGTAATATACCACAGGACACTATATTTTATGGTGAAGAATACCATGGAAGATGAATTGGGCCCGGAAATGTTCAAACAATTCTTGTCCACACACCTGTTTAAGAGACAGATAGCTTGGGGCTCCAGAATGAAATCCGGAAAATGGTGGGACAACGTCAACACTCCAGATGTAGTGGAAACAAGGCAGGATATCGTGTTGATGTCATTCGCTCAGACATGGGAATCATTGATCAAAGACTTTGGAGAGGATACTAGTCAGTGGACTTGGGACAAGGTGCATACATTGGAGCATGGGCATCCCTTTGGCCAAGTGGCATCCTTGAGAAAATACTTCAATGTGGGACCATTCCCTGTCGAGGGCACCCGTGAGGTGATAAACAATTTGGCCTTTCCATATGACAGCACTGGATTTTACAAAGTAAACTCTGGACCATCTACCCGCCGAATCATCGATTTTTCCGATGTAGAGAACAGCATCAGTATCTTGCCCACGGGACAGTCAGGAAATCCGTTCAGTAAACATTATGATGATCAGGCCCAGATGTATGTCAACGGAGAGTTCCGTAAAATGATGATGAACAAGAAGGAAATCGAAGAAACTGCAGAATCCATTTTGACCTTTCGTTAATTCAAACGGGGCATTCATCAATTCAAATTAGGGTATCCATCAAACCATTGATTTTTTTGATTGGAGATTGGCTATTTTCTCAGCCTTTTTCAATTAGAAAGTTGATATGCTGATAAAAGTTTACGGAAGTGCCGTTTTTGGAATCGAAGCAACCACAATTGTTGTAGAGGTAAATATAGATAAAGGTATTGGTTATCATTTGGTTGGATTGCCCGATAATGCGATTAAAGAGAGCAATTTTAGGATTGCCGCGGCGCTCCAAAATAACGGGTATCGAATTCCCGGAAAAAAAATCACCATCAATATGGCGCCTGCCGACCTACGAAAGGAAGGCTCTGCCTATGACCTTACACTGGCCATTGGCATCTTGGCAGCATCGGACCAAATCCGCTCCGAAAGCATCCATAAATATTTGATTATGGGAGAACTCTCGTTGGACGGGAGCTTACAGCCAATAAAAGGCGCCTTGCCCATTGCTATCAAAGCAAAAGAGGAAGGTTTCGAGGGGTTTATCCTACCCAAGGAAAATGCGAATGAAGCAGCTATCGTGGACGGGCTAAAAGTTTACGGTGTAAACAACATCAAGGAAGTAATCGACTTTTTTGATACGGATGCACCTTTGGAACAAACGGTGGTGTATACCCGACAGGAATTTTATGAACACCTGAGCTTTCCCGAGTTTGATTTTTCAGATGTAAAAGGGCAGGAGAGTATTAAAAGATGTATGGAAATTGCTGCTGCCGGAGGCCACAACGTCATCTTGATAGGTCCTCCGGGTGCGGGAAAGACCATGTTGGCCAAGCGCTTGCCCTCGATTTTACCGCCCATGACACTTCACGAAGCACTGGAAACTACCAAAATCCACAGTGTTGTTGGAATAGTCAAGAATAAGGGGTTGATGAGCCAAAGACCATTTAGAAGCCCTCACCATACCATTAGCAGTCCTGCATTGGCCGAGGGAATTTATATTCGCACCTAGTGGAAGAATTAAAAATACTTTTTAGTTTAATTGATAAATAAATCAAACATTGGATATTATTTTTAAGATCAAATTGAATATTTGATATTTATAGTAATTCTGAACACGGGAAAGAGTATTTTTTTAAATAATCTGGAGGGGGTAAATATTTAATTAACTGATAAAATGCATCTTCCTCTTCTCCCTGGTCATAAAGATTCTTAATACTTACAATGTTATTGTATAATTTTGAGAATTGATTATCCGTTCTAAATAGTTCAAAGCTATATACTTCTGTAGTGGTTAAGAAAGTAAACAAAATATCTCTTAAATCTTGTTTTCCTTTAAAGAATTTGGACTTTTCTAAACCTTCGAAAATATCAGATTCAAGAAGAAAAGAGGTAATATTTGATTGAAAAACATATTTCCAGTATTTCAATAGAATAATTAAATAAAAATATGGATTATTATTCTTGTTTTTTACTCGATCGTTATAAACATATGGTAAGACAGTTTCAACTTTTGAATTAGGTTTTTTATCCTCAGGATCTTCACTTTTCCTTGAAGTTGTGCGCACATTGGTTTGTTTCCCAAGTGGTAAAAGGTGTCGATGATCATATTCCCATTCTGTATAAGGCAACTCAAGTGTTAAACTACTACTTCCTTTATCCCCTAAAGCTGGCGTTAATTCAAAGACAATTCCCTTAAATTTTAGATGTACGGAGGGGTAATCAAGTTTTACATCTTTCAAATCCTCATTCTTCAAGTCAACCAAACCTCTATAAATAACATCAGTCAATACGATATTCGACTCTGTACCTTTATTGTATTCCATTAAAGTAATCCAACTTCCCAGGTCATATTCACAAAACACATCGACATCTGTTTTTCTGGATATAGTGGGAGATAACGAAGTTCCACGTGTAATTGAGCCATATACTCTAAAACCTTGGAAAAATGTTAAATTAATTTTTAAAATTATAAACAGTTCATCGCTTATAGTCTTTATCTCTCTAACCTCATTTTCTTGAATGGAAACTTGGTTAACCAAGTCAACTAAGTATTTTGATATCATTTTTTTGGATATTTTTTAATGCTAAAGTCTTAATTCATTTTTTGTATAAAACTCCTCACCAGAGTTAATGCCAATTTTGGCATGCTTATAATCTGAGTTATTCGTAGGAAACGATTCAGCGTCTTTGTTAGTTTCTTCCATTTCTGAAATTATTTCCTCAATGGACCCTATTAAATTTCTCTTTGCAATGACATCATCTTCTATGTAGGCAATTAACATATCACATTTCTTACTTATTCCTAAAAACCTATTACCGATTCTTCTATGTCCTTCAACTTTTTTTTGAAGATTAAGAAATGTTTGAAAACCACTTAACAACGCAGCAATTAATCCAAATACTAAAGGCACAAATTTTAACCAATCCGCCGCATCTTCAGTAAGGACATAAAACAAAATTGAACCAGATAAAATATTTACAATAATTAAGGGTATTCCAATCCAATAATGCCAATTTTCCTTTCTATCTGCAGCATTGAAATGTTTTTTCTTACCATACAGAGAATCAATTTTAATTCTTTTTATCTTCTCTTTGATATTATTCATTGTTTATGAAGTGATTTAAACTTTTTTTGGATCGAAAGATAGGGCTACGGACATTTGTGTTACCACACGCAAATACCATAGCCCATGTACAAAGTACTCGACAAAGATACCATAGAAATGGAGATAGT
>NZ_JAFLNL010000011.1 GCF_017313785.1 Flagellimonas aurea | reverse complement strand
AACTGGTAATTATCTTCGCCCTTTTTCCTTTTTTTTAATCGTTTCTTTTTCCTACATATTTTATCAGAATCCCGAAAAAACTGTAAGTGTCTAATTGTCAACAGTTGTACTATAATTTACATTATGTAAAATAGAATAAATCAAAACCCACAACACCATCTCCCCAATCCCTTATTTGGGCAGAATCAATAACGGCACCTTTGTTTTTCGAATTACGGTTTTGATCGGGTTAGATCGGAGCATAATCTGTTTGCCCGCTGTTTTGGGAACGCACAACAATTGTGTACGGGTATGCGACACATAATTCACCAGACCATTCATGGCATTGGTACCTTCGGGAAATTGATACGAAACCGTTTTGTGCCACGGATATATCCGTTTTTGCGATGGATCCTGCGAAATATCAAAATGTCGCACAGGTTTGTCGCTGTTACGGGTCAAATCCATGATTACCTCCAAATCCGATTCTTTGAGCTCGTTTCCAAAAAATCCAAGGTTAATGTTCTTGAATGTGTGAAATTTGTCATCCTCGCCCAATAACAGCACATTGGTGCTCTGCGTTTGGTTGACCACAAAATCCGTAATGCTTTCCCCAAAAATGCCCAATTTGGGCCTGCGCTTGCCCAAAACCAAAATATCGGGTTTTTGTAGGGCCAAATAATCCCGCACGCGATGCTTTACGCGGCCATACTCCACTTTGTAACTGATGGGCAACTGTTCCTTCGCTTCCATTTTGTTGATCAATGCCTCGATTTCGGTCTGTGTAGATACGTAATTGGGATTGGCCTGCCGACTTGCCCTCGAAGGTTGTACATGAAACACTTCTACGGCTCCATCCATCTGTTTGGCCAGTTCCAAGGCACTGGTCAATACAAAGGCGGAATTTTTGGACATATCCAGCAATACCGCAATGCGGTATTTTTTCTGTGTAGGTTCCATAGGCGTTTATTTATTGTGGTCACTTCTAAAGTTAGCATCAAACTGCCTATGGGTCAGTGATTTAACGTTTGTTTGGCAAAAAAATATGAATTTGTCAAAAATCAACGTCCACAATTAATGGTTTGTCATCCCTTTAAAACAAATGTTTGATTTTTTTGACCAAATCCATGGAAATCGAATAGGGCGCGTAACGTAGGGGTACATCCACCCAAGTACCTCTTTTGGCAACGGATTTATGGTGGGAGAACAGCTCAAACGTATGTTTTCCATGATACCCCCCTATCCCCGATGCCCCAACGCCACCAAAGGGCAAATCCTTGTTGCTGATGTGCACCACCGTATCATTAATGGCGCCCCCACCAAAGGAATAGCTGTACATCAAACGTTTTTGAAATTTTTTGTTTTCCGAAAACACATAAAACGCCAACGATTTTGGGTACTTGGTAATATAGGTGTCCAGCTCGCTTTCCTCCGTATAACTGATAATGGGCAATATGGGGCCGAATATCTCCCCTTCCATAATGGTACTGTCCAGTTGGGGCTCATCCACTAAAGTGGGCGCTATATATCGGTCTTTATCGGCAAAAGTTCCCCCAAACAGTACGGGCTGCCCTTCAAGCATAGCTTTAAGCTCCTCGTAGTGTTTGTCGGTGGCAATACGGGCAAAATCGTTGGAAGTTTCCATGTTTTCCCCATAAAAATCCATGATATGCTGTTTTAGGTGCTTCACCAGCGCATCTTTCACGTTTTTGTGCACCAAAATGTAATCGGGAGCGATACAGGTCTGCCCCGCATTGATGAATTTTCCCCACGCAATACGCTTTGCGGCCAATTTTATGGAAGCTGTTTCGTCCACAATACAAGGATTTTTTCCGCTCAGTTCCAAGGTCACGGGAGTCAGGTGTTCCGCGGCACTTTTATAGACGATCTTGCCCACTTTGGTGCTGCCCGTAAAAAAGATATATTCCCATTTTTCGGCAAGCAACTGTTGGGAGACCTCTACTCCACCCTCCACCACGGTCACATATTCGGGCGGAAACACTTTACGGATAATCCGCGAGATGATTTTGGAAGTGTTCGTACTGAACTCGGACGGTTTTAGTATGGCGGTGTTCCCGGCGGCCAACGCACCGATCAAGGGCGAAATGGCCAGCATAAAAGGATAGTTCCATGGCGAAATAATGAGCACCTTTCCATAAGGTTCGGGCTGGATCCATTCTTTGGACGGAAAATTGGACCAAGAGGCCGAAACCCGTTCAGGTTCGCTCCAGGATTCCACGTTTTTAATGGCATGCTTCAGTTCCGAAAGCGCAAATTGGGTCTCGGTGGCCAGACTCTCGAACTTGGGTTTTTTAAAATCGGCATAGAGTGCATCACAAATCGCATCTTCCTGATCTATGATCTCTTGTTGCAGTTTTTTGAGATACTGTTTTCTAAAGCTGACATCCTTGGTTTTCTGTGTGGCAAAAAAGTCGTTCTGAGCAGCTACCAATTGCTTCACCATAAACTGATTGTTTCTTTAAATATAGGCAAACTTGGGAACAGCATCTTCCATAAAACAAAAAAGCACCGGGGTTACCGATGCTTTTTCATTACGTTGTTTAGTGTGTTTAAAGAGAAATCTCTTCAGTAGCCCCGTTTGGATAAATAAGCGTGGCCACATCGTCGCATTCACCATTTCCAAAGTCCACGGTAACGGCCAATCCATTTTTTGAAACCACCATGGTTCCGGTGGTCATATGCTCACAAGCTGCGCTTCCTTGAAGGACTTCCAAAGTTTCAACGGCATAAACGTTTCCATCGGCTTCTACGTTCCAACTTCCGGAGATGGAAATCATGGTTCCCTCCAAGCTGTCACCAAAAGCAATGGTAAATGTTTTGGTACCGTTTTCGGAAATCACGGAGCCATCTTCCATTTCTATGGACATATCGCTGATAATGGAGAACGAAACCGAGGTTTGCTCTGTACTTGAGGAAATCTCAAATGTCCTGGTTCCATTTACTTTGATGTTCCCAACATAAAAATCTTGGTATGTGGCGGTAAAAGTGGTCATCTCGCTCCCAACTTCGTAGGTGGCGGTAACGGTTCCGTTTATGTTATCGGTACCATTGAGCATACA
This sequence comes from Flagellimonas aurea, assembly GCF_017313785.1. GTDB lineage: Bacteria > Bacteroidota > Bacteroidia > Flavobacteriales > Flavobacteriaceae > Flagellimonas > Flagellimonas aurea. Next base: position 121,799 of record NZ_JAFLNL010000011.1, on the reverse strand, counting down.
ATTGTTGAAAGTTGCCACAAAACCTGTTTCGGTATATTCAGCGGAATAGCACTCACCTTCCTTGCCAACGGTGACACTTTCGTCCGAATTCCCGCCAATTATTTCTGCTAGGGCAGTATCAACAGCTCCGGCAATATCGTCGGTATTCAAAATAGTCTGTAATTCCGCTTGTGAAAGGGTTTCTCCATCACCGGACATCCCATCTTTGCTACACGATTGAAAGCCAAGAAAGGCAATGGTCAAAAAGGCGATGCTTAAATTTCGTAGATTAAATTTCTTCATGTTATTTGGTTATAGATGTGTTGGTAGAACAACGAAACACGTTCATTTTTAGTGTGGAGGAGCTTCTTCAATTCGATGAAATGCAGGACGGATTGAACCTATTTCCTTTAAATTGTCTTAATTTCATCGAGCTAAAACAGTCTCATGAAAAAAATCAAACTACCTATCTTATTGATGTTGACACTTGTATTGATGGTATCTTGTAGTGAGGATGGTGACGATGGTCAATCCGGATTTTCCAATGCAGAACTTGTAGGCACTTGGGTATTGGTAGAGGTTAATTTAAGTAGCGAAGTCGATGTGGATGGTGATGGCCAATCCTCCACTAATTTGATGGAAGAAGAGGATTGTGTGTCGGGGAGTCTAGTTTTTAATGCAGATACCACCTACCAGTTTGAGCAATCTAGTTTTACCATCAATTCCATCACCAACAATAGGTATTATGTGGACTGTACCGGAACCAATCTCGCTACAGGTGCCTGGGCAAGCGATGGTTCCAATGTAGCTTTTCAGGGAAGCAGTATATTGAACAGCAATTTTGAATTGATGGGAGACCAGCTCATTTGGAACAAGGATGAAGAATTGCCAGGGGTTTCATCCTATATCTATGAAAAACAATAGTGTTGACTTGCTCCCCTAAAAAGCACTAACCTTTGCGTATGGCTAAGTTGTCGGCTTTAAGAGATAAGATCAAAGAGCATTTATTGCGACAGATTCAAAATGGGGAATTGCAAGTGGGCAAGACGATTAATTTGGCCGCTCTCTCCCGGGTAACGGGCATTAGTGTAACGCCCATTCGTGAAGCATTGACCCAATTGGAGCAAGCCCAGGTGATACAAGCGGTGCCCAATCGTGGTTTTGTCGTAGCCAAGCTTTCCAAACAAGAAGTCAAGAACTTAATTGAAATTGTGGCCCAATTGGAAGTGATGGCCTTGGAGAGTTCAAAGTTTGAACCTGATGAAATGGATGCCTTGGCCAGAATGCAGTCCGAACTTGAAGCAACCACCACTATTTCAGAAGGGTTACGGGCCAGGTTCAATTTTCATAATCATTTGGTACAGCATTGCCCAAATAAAGTGCTCTTACAAATTTTAAAGGACCTGAAAGTTCGGCTTCATTTTTATGAACATGATTTTATCAAAGATCATGGATTCTTCAAAAAACTAAGTACACAGACGCGTTCCGTGGTAGATGCCATACAAGAAGACAATGTGCCTACGGCCGCATTGATTCTACGTATGCACTGGATGTCCATTTTGGAACATATTGAAGCGCAAATCAGTGTTAAAAATGGTTAATCTTCTGATTGTCATACTAAAATAATTCTAATTTCGTTTTTAGGTAAAATAATTCACCATGAATTACTTGAACAAAGAAATAGAATCACGTACCAAAAAAAAGAAATCCAAATCACTGGTGAAAAGACAGATTTCTTGTGGAACTTTCCAAGATTTTGAAACCTTAGATTTGGACAATCATAAAAGGGCATTTCCAAAAAACTAACCTCCCTCCTGCTCCTTTAGCTTACCTTTTACAAATTTATAGTCCGACAATGAGTTGGCATTGAACAACACTTGCTCATTTTTAGGCTGAACAAGTGAGATCCCAGCATCCATTAGAACTTGTTTTGGGCTTGGATAATCGGAATTCTTTAGAAAATCAAGAGCTTCCTTCAATCCTTTCGGTTCCCAAATACAGCATAGGGGTTCAGGATTGCCCGTATCTGGGTTTTTAAAGGCGGTTGCAGATTTTTCAGGGTTTCTTTTCCCTATCAATTGCTGTAACGACGGTAGGTCCATGAACGGTAAATCACAGGCAATCACCAACCATCCAACATTTGGGTGGGCGTCAAAAGCGCTCATTATACCATTAAAGGGACCGTTGTATTTATCTTGGTCCACAACGGTCTTAAAGCTTGTTGGAGTTTCTGGCAACTGTTCTTGTCGTATACTCAGAAACACACTATCGCAGACCTTTTTTAACAGGAAGTACAAATATTCCCGCTGAGGAGTTCCATGATAATTTACAAGTCCCTTGTCCTTGCCCATTCTTGAACTTTTGCCACCGGACAGCACCAGCCCAAATAATTGGGATGCATGGTTTGCGATTTTGGTGCTGTGTTCTGGATTCAAGATTTTGTTTTAACTATCATACCCGCGGTGGCGGTATCAGTGCAATTTCGTCATACGAATTGATTTTGTCACCATCCGATGCGTAATTTTGATTCACCGCAATGGTCACCTGCGGTATGGATTTGAGTTCTGGATAGGTGTTTTCCAAAAATTTTTTGAGTTCACCTACAGTATTGGGTATTTTTTTTCCGGACAAGCTTGCCGTGGGCACGGACAACGTTGGAGTTCCAATAATATCTTTGGTAGCCCCGAACAATAGTATAGTCATAATATCAACCTATTAGCGTTATTGTTTGTTTTGAATCTTGGTTAGATAGGCTGGTAGGTTATATTAAAAGGTGAAAATATTAAAAATTGCCCGAACGCCTATCATTTTAACAAGCAGGAATTTCTTTTAACTTTTCTTTAATTTAATTCTGGCCATCATACATACTTTTCCTTTAAATTCGGCGTTTTGCATGCAGAACCTTAACTTATATGAAAATGAAAAATATACTTCGATTTACTTTCCTTATATCCCTTGGACTCATTTTATTCTCTTGTGGAAATGCTGACGACGATGTGAGTTTTGACATTGATGACAGGGAGCTTGGTCTTGGAGAAGAGCCGGATGATTGCCTAGGTTTTGATGAAAATGAGATTCTATTGTCCATTCAGGACGAATATACCACCCAACCCGGCAAGGTCTCTGTTCTTTTTAGAGTGTCCGACCTTATGGGCAATCCTATTTCAGGTCTATCCGCTGACCAATTCTCGATTTATGAACAAGGTAGGAACGATGATTGCTTTAACTCCATATCATCATCGGAGTCCTTCGCACGAATTTCTCCCAATTCACAGGTGTTCAACAACAATACCCTCTTGGTATTGGATTTGAGCAACAGTGTTTTGGAAAGTAGTTTGGATGAATTAAAGGTAGCTACCACAAGTTTTATCAATAATGTAATGCCCGCATCTGGTTCAGAATCCTTCAGAATGGCCATTTATTGGTTTGATGGAGAGGATGAACTTCACCTATTGAACCCATTGACGTTTTCTGTTGAAGAACTAACCGCTTCTGTGGATGGAATCACAACTGACATTAGTAGTGACCCATCAACAGATTTGTATGGTGCGGTAATCAAATCAACAAACATTGCCGAGGATTTACTGGATGAAAATTCTGATGTGATCAATGCTGCTTCCGTGGTATTGTTCACCGATGGTACCGACCAAGCCTCTCGTTATAGGGAGTCCGACGCCCTTCGTGCCGTAGAGGAAGCGGATAGTAACATTTCTTTCTTCTCTATTGGACTTGGTGCCGAAATCGACACCGAAGTTTTAGAGCAAATCGGGAAAACAGCCAGTGTGTTCGCCAGCAACTCCGAAGAGTTGGAAAATACTTTCAACGATATATCCGAACGTGTGGAGGAACAAGCTGGAAGCTATTATCTGTTCGAATATTGTACCCCAAAACGTGATGGCAGTGGCGAAAGCAACTTGGTTATTCAACTTACCCACAATGGTTTACAGGGAGCTGTACAGACCAAATTCAGCGCTAAAGGCTTTACGGGAGGTTGCGAGTAAATCAGCTTAGTTGTCGGACTAGCTAATTTTAGGATTATACGTATCTTGTTCAGCAATAAACTGAACATAACTATGATTAACCCTAGAAAAACGATTTACACCTTCATTTGCACCCTATTCTTAGGTTTTGCGAGTAGTCTTTATGCCCAACACATCAGTCCGCTAGAGGGGCGATGGGATTTGGAAATGGATTTTATGGGCAAGCCCTCCCCTTCTTGGTTGGAAATTAAACACTCCGGAAACGCTACTTTATTGGGGCGTTTTGTGTTTGCTTTTGGTAGCGCACGACCCATTGCTGAAGTGGAAACCTATGGAGAGAACAAATTCACCTTTAGTATCCCCAATCAGTGGGAACCAAAAGGCAGCGATATGATTTTCCATGGTGAATTGGATGGTGAAGAATTGAAAGGTACAATGATCTACACCGATGGTTCCATCATCAATTGGACCGGAGTTAAGGCACCTGAACTGGCTTATACCGAAAATCCTAAATGGGGAAAAACCATTGAGGTGTTCAATGGTAAGGACCTTACTGGCTGGCACGTAGATGGCGAAAAGAACCAATGGGTGATAAAGGATGGTATTTTAACCAGTCCAGAATCAGGTTCCAATTTGATTACTGATGAAAAATTCCAAGACTTTAAACTGCATGTAGAATTCCGTTACCCAGAAGGTAGCAATAGCGGGGTTTATTTGCGCGGACGCTACGAAGTTCAAATTGTGGATAGCGAAGGTTTGGAACCTGCCGATATCTATTTGGGAGGTGTTTACGGTTTTTTGGAACCCAATCAGAATGCGTCCAAACCAGCAGGTGAATGGCAGACATACGATATTACCTTGATAGGACGACGGGTAACGGTAACGCTTAATGGCAAAACCGTTATTTCCGATGCCACTATTCCCGGGATTACAGGAGGAGCTTTGGACAGTAAAGAAGGTGAGCCTGGCCCATTCATGATTCAGGGAGATCACGGACCCATTGAGTATAGAGCTTTTGAAGTGACCCCATTAAAGAATTAAGAATTCAGCATTCATATAAAAAAAGCCCGATTGCTATAATCGGGCTTTTCTTTTTTCTTAATCCAAAGGGATGAGTTCTATGTTTCGCCATTTTACGCGAATACCACCTCCATCATGGATTTGTAATGCGATGGCACCTTCGCCCTCTCCAATTTTTTCATCTTCCAAATGAACCATTTCTACTCCATTGAGCCAAGAAGTTACCTCGGGACCTTCCACACGGATTTTCATGGTGTTCCACTCCCCCATTTTTAGGGCTTTGTCTTTTTCTGGGTCGGGCTTTATCAACCAACCACGACCGTAAGATTCGTAGATTCCACCAGTATCTTTTCCTGGAGGGGCAACCTCTACTTGCCAACCGGTTACTTTGGTACCTTCAAAAGTGGAACGAATAAAAACACCACTGTTACCATCTGCCTCTTGTTTAAACTCCAAGGTCAACTCAAAATCTTTATAGAATTTATCTGTGGACAAATAGCCATATTCACCTTTCGGACCACTCTCGCAGATGAGCTCTCCATCTTCCACAAACCACTTTTCTTCTCCATGATTGATCCAACCATCGAGGTTTTCACCGTTAAAAAGAGTAATGGACTCTTGTGCAAAAGTCAATTGTGCTGCCAACAGGCATAATCCTACTAAAATCTGTTTCTTCATTTTTATGTGCTAAAAGGGTTATTTACTTTTTCTAAAATCTATTTGCCGTTAATCAGGCCGTTTCCTGTATTCTGCTGTTCCAAAGGCTTGGAAAGGTCTATCAAAAATCCATTGACCACGGCATGAGTCAACTTTCCACCTTTCTTTAGAAAGAATGTCGGGTTTGCTCCCGGTTGCATGCTAAAACTTTTTAATTCAAATTTCTCATCTACCAATATCAACGGAAAGTGTACAAAAGTGCTTTTTTCCGGCTTCTCCGTTTTTACATAGGCCACGCCATCCTGCAACAACTGCATGGGATTATCGATTCGTGCCACCTTGGCCACCTTAGGCTGAACAATGGTATAACCTTCCGCATCAAAAGTTTTGTAGGCGTAATAAGTTGATAAATCTCCTTGATCGGCAACCGAACTTTTGTAATAAAACTCGTTGTGGCCTTTTAAATCTACCTCATAATTGATGATTCCCAAATCAATAATATAGTCTTTGCCCAAAAGCTCATAGGTAACATTCTCTATCTTCAAATCGAACAACATACGATTGTTGTGGGGAATTTTTTCGTAATCCTCAATGGGAATATCCTTGTACGATTGGTTGGCAATAGTGTACAGTGCCGAAAGAATGGAAACGTAGTTGAGCTTACGTATTTCTTGTTTCTCTGGATCTCCCTGGTACCCACCAGATTCAATCAAGATCAAACTTGTTCCCCATTTAGCAATGTTGTCACCAAAGGCACGAGGCTCAAAATCATCGCTGTACCGACCGACCTGTCCCGGTGCATAGTTTTGTATGATCTTATCCATAAAAACAATCACTTTCATGGCATTGGCCCTAACATCGTTGATGTCCTTCTCGTAATTATACGCTGTGGCGAGATATGAAATAGTTGCGGGTTTGTCGGTCCGTTCTGCATTATAGTACTTGCTCTGATCATGAAGGTTAAAACCAAAATCGGCATCAAGGCTATCACGAAGGCGCTTCAAGGTTTGCCCTTCGGGAGACTGCAGGCGCAGGGCATCCCTGTTGATATCTATTCCCAAGGCATTTCTTCTAGTAAATACTTCTGCGCCATCCGGGTTGAGCATTGGTAAAAAGTGAAGTTTTAACTTGGATAGGATTGCTTCCTTCTCTTCCTTGAATTCAGGAGCATCCAAAAAATTAAGGATATCAAAAATAGCTTGGGTGGCCGTGGGCTCGTCACCGTGCATTTGGGACCATAAAAATATATTGCTGTCCCCCGAACCAATGCTTATCAGGTGTAAATCCCGCCCCTGAATGGACTCTCCTACTTTTTGGACTTCAAATTTAGGATTCGCCTTGAATTTTTCGATCAAGGGTTGGATATCGGCATGCTTTATCCTTCGTTTCCCGATGCTCGATTCTTTGTAATCATCATATGTTTCGTATAGCTTGGAGGTAAGTTCGTCCTGAGCCTGCACATTACAAACTAGAAGGAAGACAGCCGAAAGTAAAAGTTGCTTTATCATTATTTTTTTGTTGGAACAGGTTTAAAGTTAAATTTTTTAGTGGCATTTCGAACCTTTTCCACAAAATCCATTCCTGGATCTGTTTTTTCGGTACGATAGCCATCATCAACTTCCAACCAAAGAGGATGTCCTTCAAAAAGCGTGTATTCTTGGTGACCGATTACATAATCAATGTCATATTTTGATGCTAAATAGTTCACCAGATAAATATTTGAACGCAACTGTTTTTTGGTCAATGGCAATCCTTCGGTACCGCCAACATTCTCTATCCCTATGGCACAATGGTTCAATCCAATGGTGTGCCTTGCCATGGTGGTTTCCGGCATCAATCGGTAAATGGTGCCATCTTGATCCACCAAAAAATGGGAGCTTACATTTAGTCCGCTCACGTTTACCAAATCGGGTCGCCAATTGGGTAAGGTAGACCGGTTGAAAGCTTCGAACGATTTTTTTAAGGATGGAATGGCCGTCCAATGTAGCACTACCATTTTGGGCGTGATTTCCGGGGTATCCTGCTCCAACTTGTACCGGTTAAACAAGTATTCTTTGGTCAGTTCCACACGTTGTTCATCAAAAATAATGGGAATATCCACAATCTCCTTTTGGGTGGAACATGCTCCCAAGGCCAAGGCCCATACAATTAAACTAGTTTTTTTCATTCGGAGTATTTATAGAATCAATGGGAACGGCGTAGCAGATGATCAGTTTTTTTCTGCCCCATTCCCTAGCTTTTTTTACATCTTTTCCCATGTAAATATCAATACGATTTCTCCAACGCCAATGCATTTTGTCCTTCACGTAAAAAGTATCCGGGAAAGTATCAATTTTAACCATGGTATTGTGTGTTAATCCTTTTTTGATAAGGTCTCTGGATACTGCGATGACTTTCATGCCAGGTTTTAAGGTATCTCCCCAAGCCGCAACGGAAGGGTTGATACTATCCGTTTGCCAAAATACGGAGTTATAGGCAGAAGCCGTGACTTCGTGTCCGTACCAATCATATTTTTTGTTGGGCTTTGTTTCATCTTCTTTTGATGAACATCCCGCAAGAATAATGATCAGTATGAAAACACAGTTTTTCAATGCAATAAATTTTCCAAGAGCATAATGTCCACATTGGTGTTGTTCCATCGGTCGGACAACACATCGGGAACCGGCGTGAAGCCCAAGGTCAATGAACTAAGTACAATATCCAGGTCACCGTCATCATCAATGTCCGAAGCATCCATCAAAAACCAACGCGCCAAAGCGGGGTCTGCCAATATTTTTGTAGAAAACTCATATGTATCCGAGTCCTTGTTTTCCAAATACACGAAGGAGCGTTCTGGAAACTCCATATAATTGGGAAATGTACTGATCAGAGCAAAATCTATGTCACCGTCTTGGTCAAAATCCCTGGAAAGCACTCTTGTAGCGCCGTACATTGGGTAAAAATAGGACTCAGCGTACTCGTTGCCCCCCTTGTTAAGGTAGATTCGCATTCCATGGTAGGGTTTGTGAACATACGAAATATCCGCATTATCCCCCTGAACTGTTATGATGTCGTCCAATCCATCCCCATTATAATCTACTATTTCGAACCAACTTGTTCCGAACAAAGGACTAAACTCCAAAAGTTTTTTGGCTTCAAACACTAAATCTTCAGTCTGATGGAAAACAGTAATGCTCTCGTTACTTTGGGTCATTAAGGCTACAATATCGAGTTTGCCATCATTGTTCATGTCCTTTGCCACAGTACGTATGGCACCGGGTAGGTTGAGCAATACTTTTTTGTCATACCCTCCAGATTCGTTCTCGATCAAAAGTGACAACCGACCGGATTCATTGCCGAACTCGCTCACGACGATTTCATTTTTGCCGTCACCGTTCAAATCTTCCAATAAAGTATGGACGGGCCTATGAAAACTTTGGTCCACAGCTAATGTATCCGTTCCAATTTTGCGAAGTATTTTTCCTTTTTCCAATTCGGATGGACGGATGATTCCTACCTCACTGATAATTTCCATGGAATCTTTTTTACTGTACCAAGTTATAGGTGTCTTGCCTTGATAAATTTGTTCAGAGGCTTCTTTGTCAAAATTAAAAGACCCTAAAGTTCCTGTGAGATCTCCATAGTGGACTTGGTTATTATCCTCAAGAAATTCCAAATAAGTGATCATACCACCATTTTGTTCATCAACGGCATATGGCTTGGCCACAAATTGGTTCAAGGTATCTGCCTTGGGTACGTCTATCGCTTCCAAATGTTCGGGCGCATTGGCCAGTACGTAGGTCTGAATCTGTACCCATTCTTCAAAGGTTAGTTTAGGTCTAAAGCCTGGTGCTCCAGCATTTGCACCTTCATTGATCCCTTCCACTTCCATACGCTCCAGCATTGCTGGAAGCACCGACTTTTCCCATATTTCTTTGGGCAATTCGTCCAATTTAGGAGCTAAGTGGCAACTGGCGCAATATTTTGTATAGAGCTCAGCCTCCGGGGATTTTGGTTTTTCTTTTTTACAGGAAGAAATAAAAATTAAAAGTAATAAAAGTAGTGGGGTAATACTTGGTCTGTTCGGCATTGGTCGGTTCTGTCTTAAAATTTAAGCGAGTTGGTTTATCTTTAGTTGGGTAATGGCACATAGGTGTTGTCGTTTTCCATCATGGGAAAGGTTTTATCGGCCCATGCTTTTTTTGCTTGCTCCAGTTTTTCCTTACTGGAAGAAACAAAATTCCAATAAATATAACGTTCCTCAGGGAAAGGTTCGCCCCCGAACAACATTAAATGTGTATTTGGTTTTAGTTTTATGTTGCAGGTATCTTCTACTTTTGACACCAGAATATTTCCTTCGCCAACCGTTTCTCCGCAGGCTTCAATGCCGCCTTCGACTATACAAATACCTATTTCACCTTTTAGGTTACCGTTTACATTCAAGGAATACGCTTCCTTTGCCATTACTTCTACCATAAAAAGATTGGAATGCACGGGTACCGGGGATTTTTTTCCGTAACCTTCGCCCGCAACTAATTTAAATTCCGTACTGCCATCGGTCCATTTGGGAATGTCTTCGCCATCAATATGATGGAATTGAGGTTCCATGTCCTCCAATTCTTTTGGCAATGCTACCCAAATTTGATAACCATGCGCTGTAAACGTATTGCCGTTGCGCAAATCTTGTGGCGTCCTTTCGGTATGGGTCACACCCTTTCCTGCCGTCATCCAGTTAACGGAACCGGGTTTAATACGTTGATGGGTCCCGAGGCTATCTTCGTGGTTGATCTCACCTTCCAACATAAATGTCAAAGTGGAAAGACCCATGTGCGGATGCTGGTCCACGTCCATATACTTTTCAGGTCCTAATTTTGTAGGTCCCATATGGTCGATAAAAATAAAGGGGCCGATCATACGCTTCTTGCGGAAAGGAATCAATCTTCCTACCAAAAAATCGCCAATATCCCTACTACGCTCTTCAATGATCAATCCAATGTTGGACATAGGTTAAATGTTTATATTTAGAAGCAGAAAGTTACAAATACATCCTATACCATGAAACTACTTAAACGTGTTTTGCTGCTCCTTGTCGTAATCATAGGGGTTGTCGTTTACCTAAATTATCCCAAATTGAACATTATCTCCGGTTATGCTGCAAAAAATGTGGCATCTGGTGTTTTCTTGGCGCATCGTTCCGCTGCCAGTATGAATCAATATGACAATAGTGCTCCCTTAATTGAAATAGCATCTACTGAGATTGATGAGAGTGAGCAATCCGCATCTTCAACCGTTTATGGGATGATGGAGCGTACAGCAGTATATCGTGATGGTCTTGGAGCCGTTTTGATCAATGATGATTACGACCCCAAAGCGTTAACAATAAGACCTCAAAGAAACCAACCTGTCGATACCATTCCTTACCCGTATGGACAAGCGGCGCCATTGGATACCGTATTGGCTGATGTGGATATGGATCAAATCAACAAGGCCATCGCCATGGCCTTCGCCGAGCCTGAAACTCAAAAAACACGAACCTTTCTAATTCTGTACAAAGGACATTTGATCGCCGAAAAATATATTGATGGGTTCGATAAGGATACGCCTATTTTGGGATGGTCCATGACCAAAAGTGTGTTGGCCACTTGCTATGGTGTTTTGGAACACCAAGGAAAGTTGGAAATGGATTGGCCCGCTCCCATTCCTGAATGGAAGGATGATGAGCGAAAGAACATTACCCTAAATCATTTACTCCGCATGCAAAGCGGATTAGCGTGGGACGAGGATTATACCGGAATATCTGATGTTACACGAATGCTGTTCTTGGACAGTGATATGACCCAGGCCCAACGTGATAAAAAAGCGATAGCAAAACCAACTGAAGTATGGAACTACTCTTCGGGGACCACAAATTTGCTTTCGGGAATACTAAAGCAGCAATTTAGGAGCCATCAAGAGTATTTGGACTTCCCCTACTCCGCTTTAATCGATAAAATAGGGATGTATTCCATGGTTATGGAAGCTGATATTGCAGGGAATTATGTGGGCTCCTCCTACGCATGGGCGAGTACACGGGATTGGGCACGTTTTGGACAATTACATTTGGATAAGGGGAATTGGAACGGGGAACAACTGTTTGATGCTTCTTGGATAGATTACATTACAACTCCAACCGCAAATTCCAACGGTACTTACGGTGCTCATTTTTGGTTGAATGCGGAAGGGAAATATCCGGATGTGCCCAGGGATATGTTTTCTTGCAATGGTTTTGAAGGTCAACATGTGTTCATGATTCCCTCCAAAGACTTGGTGGTTGTGCGCACAGGTTTGGCCGAGGAACCGTATTTTGATGTCAACGGAGTGCTGTCGAACATCGTAAAAGCGGTACCGTAAATCGATGAGATATATCAAAATACTTGAAAAACCACAGAATTAAGACACTTCACAACAATAATTTCGTTTACGGGAACTCTCGTAGTAGTTTTACTATGTAATAAAAAACGAAAGTAATTTTTTCATTTTCATATAGTGTTCTCGTAAAAGAGTCTTGACCATAACGGCAGGGCTCTTTTCTATTTGGGGACATCCTGAATTAATCCAAGACGCATCTCTATTCTGCTCGATGTAACAACTACAGTTCTTTATTTTTTGTCATTTCGAGCGCAGTCGAGAAATCTATGTTCTCAAACACAGAATCACCTAAAATATAAAGATGACAACAGGTAAAGGATACTTCACAACAATAATTTCAACAAAATGAAGAGGTGAGCTACTTTTACTATGTAATAAAAAACGAAAGTAATTTTTTCATTTTCATATAGTGTTCTCGTAAAAGAGTCTTGACCATAACGGCAAGGCTCTTTTCTATTTGGGGACATCCTGAATTAATCAAAACGCATCTCGACTGCGCTCGATGTGACAACTACAATTGTTCATTTCTTGTCATTTCGAGCGCAGTCGAGACATATAGATGCTTCAACCATTTCACTGCTTCAGAAAATGACAATGGGTAGTTGTAAATTTTTTATTGGTAGCTGTAAATTGACTTACGGAATCCACTTGTCCTTGCCAAAGTCGGGTTTACGCTTTTCCAAAAATGCGTTTCTACCTTCTTTTGCTTCGTCCGTCATGTAGGCCAATCGCGTAGCTTCGCCTGCAAACACCTGTTGTCCGACCATGCCATCGTCGGTAAGGTTCATGGCGAATTTCAGCATTTTTATGGATGTCGGTGATTTGGCCAATACTTCCTGGGCCCACTGGTATGCAGTATCCTCCAATTCATCATGAGGGATGACAGCGTTCACCATACCCATTTCATACGCTTCTAGTGCGGAATAATTACGTCCTAGAAAGAAAATCTCGCGGGCCTTTTTCTGCCCTACCATTTTGGCGAGATATGCGGAGCCGTAGCCACCATCAAAACTGGTAACGTCGGCATCGGTTTGTTTAAAAATAGCGTGTTCCTTGCTGGCAAGGGTCATATCACACACCACGTGTAAGCTGTGCCCTCCCCCAACGGCCCATCCGGGCACTACGGCAATTACCACCTTGGGCATAAAACGAATCAAACGCTGCACCTCTAAAATATTCAATCGATGGTAACCATCATCGCCTACGTAGCCTTTGTGTCCACGGGCCTTTTGGTCGCCCCCGCTACAGAAGGCCCACTTACCGTCCTTGGACGATGGTCCTTCACCGGAAAGCAGCACCACTCCAATGGAGGTGTCTTCTTGCGCATCATAAAAAGCTTTGTACAGCTCGCTGGTGGTCTTGGGTCGGAACGCATTGCGTATATCGGGGCGGTTAAAGGCGATACGAGCCACACCATTACATTTTTTATAGGTAATATCTTCGAATTCCATGGCGGTTTGCCAGTTGGGTGATTCCATAGTTGTAGTTTTTATTGAAATACAAATAACGGAATTTCTGGATTATTGTCGTTTTGAATTGTTCCTTCCGGCACCACTAAAAGAATAATTTGATTAAATTAATGATTGACAATAGATTAATGCCTGCTCAACCTTGAGGTAGTTTTATTTTTTTTCAACTTTAAAATTAATTTATGAAAATCACCATTAACCTATTTATAGACAATTGAAACTGTAACAATAGTTCAATAACACCCTCTTTTAAAGTGAACACTAACCGATTTATCATGAGATTGACAATTCTACTATTTTTAATATTCCTTCAAACCAACTCAATAGTTTCTCAGACCTCTCTTGATGAAATTGACCTTGACAATGGAAAATTCAAAGTGGGTTTTCAGCATTATACTTCCTATGATAGTACAAGAACTTATAGTAGAGTTTTTGACTACACCAATGAAAAAATTGAAAGACCGATTCTGGTAAGTATATGGTATCCCACTGAACAGAATGTGGATGATGCGGAACCGTTGACGGTCTTGGATTATCTTGAAATTTTAAAAGAGGAAGAAGAATGGGAGCATCTGCCCAATGATCAAATATTGAAGTGGTTTTATTACCAAAATACGCCTGCTAACCAAAAACACCTTACGGAAATAACGACGGCTTATGCCAACATGGAATTTGCAAAAGGAAAATTACCAACAGTCATTTACAGACCAAGTTTCCAAGCATCATCCATCGAGAACTTTGCTCTTTGTGAATATTTGGCAAGCCACGGCTTTGTGGTCATATCAAGTCCAAGTAGAGGAACGGAAACCCGTTGGTTCAGCAGCAACTCTGCAAGGGAAATTGAAACACAGGCCAGGGATACGGAGTTTTTGATAAAGGAGGCTGGGAAATTTTCTTTTGTTGATCATGAAAAGATTGCCCTAATGGGCTTCAGCTTTGGGGGGTTATCAAATATCATAGTGCAAAATCGTAACGACAATATAAAAGCAATTGTTAGCCTTGACGGTACAGAAAGATATCAATATGAATCGCTAGAACAATCCCCGTTTTTTGATGCTGAAAAAATAGACGTTCCATATGCCCATATGGCCCAGAAGGAAATTCCCGAAACAGTTTTAAAGGAAGATAAGATTGATTCCGAACTCAACACTGTGTTTCAATTATACGATAGCATAGTAAACAGCAAGGTTCATCGTTTAAGGTTTCATAACTTAACCCATAGCTACTTTAGCACATTGGGGGTCCTTTTTGCAGATAGGGATAAAAGACAAGACAAAAGCGATTCTGAAATTATGGAATCTTACAAATGGGCTGCGATGTACACATTGAATTTTTTGGAAGCTACTTTGAATAAGGATAAAAAAGCATTGGGGTTCATCGAAAATAGCCCAGAAAACAATGGAATTGGAAAAAAACTGATCACTCAGAAAATCAAACAACCACAAAAACAAGTGTTCACGTTTCAAGATTTTAATCAGTTGGCATTAAATCAAAATTACGAGAACTTGGTACAACTACATGATTCTATTTTAGCGATGCATCCTTCGTTAGAAATTCCAGAGGGCAATCTAAACGTTCTAGGGTTACAACTTGTTTTTAATCCAGAAACATCTTTACAAGGAATAAACGTATTTTTATTGGCAACAAAACTTTATCCAAATTCTTCAAACCTTTATGATAGTTTGGCAGAAGGATATTTATTTATGGGCGATAAAGCAAAGGCCATCGAGAATTTTGAAAAATCCTTAAAATTAAATCCTCAAAGTCAAAATGCCCTCCATCGATTACAACAACTGAAAAAATAAATTAATCTGAAAGTATATGGCAAGCGATTGGCTCAACATGTGGAACACCAAGTTTGGACAAACGGAATACGCCTACGGTACAGAACCTAATAACTATTTAAAGGACAAACTTCAGCATATTCCTGCGGGCTCCATTCTTTTTGCCGCCGAGGGAGAAGGCAGAAATGCTGTGTACGCCGCACAATTGGGCTGGAAGGTGTCCGCTTTTGATATCAGCGAGGCAGGTCAACAAAAAGCTTTGAAATTAGCGGAGGATAAAAAGGTTTCCATAGATTATAAATTGGGCGATTTGCCAGATTTAGGTTTTAAGGAGAAGGAATTCGATGCGCTGGCGTTGGTCTATGCCCACTTCCCTCCCACCATTCGCCCAGAATATCTTAGAATGTTGAGCAGTTACTTAAAAAAAGGCGGGCACCTAATTTTTGAAGCCTTTAGTAAAGACCATCTCGCTTACAAGCAGCAAAACCCCAGTGTAGGCGGACCAAACAATGTGGATTACCTGTTTTCCTTGGAAGAGCTGGAAACCAGTTTTACAGATTACGAAATTCTGGAACTCAAAAAAACAACGGTAGCGCTCAATGAGGGCGAGGGCCATATTGGTACCGGGTCGGTAATTCGTTTTTTCGGTAAAAAGCAATAGCTAAGCTATACTGTTTCGTGTATGCTGAATATCTGTCAGATCCTTATTGGACTTATTCAGATAAATTGTATTGTTGAATAGGCGTTATTTATATCATACTACAGATAAATATATTAAAATATTAACACGTAGACGATTACGGAGTTGAACATAATCACAAAGAAATCTCTAAAAGGCTTTCTACAACATTCCAATAAATCCAATAATCCAACCGTCCTTAAAAAGAAAGTATGCCCTGCACCCGCTTTAACAACTCGGCTGCCATTTCGGGCTTTAAACCATAATCCTGTAAGCTATCCACAGGGTTTTTAAAGCTCAGTTGAGTGGTGGTCTCATCCAATTGGTGAAGTACCAGTTTTAGGGGAATATCGTTTATGGCCAAAGGATCGTTCGCCATGATCTCCGCAATATATTTCGGGTGAAAAAAGAGCAATTGCCGCAAGGGCGCTATGCATACCCCATGTTTGGCCACAATGGCCTGGGTGTCTATTTCGTGCAGGAGCAAAAAGCCGTGGTCCGCAATGCGTTTTTTTAAAGCGCCGTACAACTGCCCAAAGGGCACGGGCAGGGTCTGGTGGATCACATGGGCTTTCATAGGTATAGGTTAGGCCATGGCGGCACGGGCAAAGCCCACCGTTTCGCGATAGGTTTTGGGCGAAATGTCCGCATTGTTCTTAAAAAATCGGCTAAAGTAGTGCTCATCGTCATACCCGAGGTCGTAGGCAATCTCCTTTACCGTTTTGTTGGTGAGGTACAGCTCGCGCTTGGCCTCTATAATGATCCGTTCGCTGATCAGGTTGGTCATGGTCTTGTTAAAATGGTTCTTGGTCATCTTGGCCAGCGCCTTGGGGCTAATGTTCAGCAAATCGGCATACTCCCCAGCGGAGTGCATGGTCTTGTAGTGCGTCTCTATCAGGTTTTTGAGCTTTTGGAGGATAAAGGGCTCCTTTTCCTCAGGAGTGCCCTCCAAGGCTTCGGGCTGTTGCTTGGCCTTGGCACGGGAGGCCGTGATCAAGAATATTTTAAGATAAGAGACCAACAGCTCGTACTGCGCCAGTTCCGATTTTTGCACTTCGGCATACATCTGCTCCAGCACCAGTTCAAAACTTTGGGCCATATCGACGGTAACACAGAGCATGGGCGGGCTGTAAATATTGTTGAACAGCACCCCATTGCAGGCTACCTGTTCGTGGTGCTTGTGGATGCAGAAAAAATCGGGATGAAAATTCAACACCACGCCCTCCAACGGTTCTTCCTCGGTGAACGCAAAAGGCTGATAGGGCGTTACGGCAATTAGGGTGTTTGGCGTAAACGTGTACTCCGAAAAGTCCACTTGGGCGGTGCCCCTCCCCTTTTTTATCCAGATCAAGGAATAGTAATTTAAACGGTGCGTGTCGCAAAACTGACAGCTGCTCTCAAATTCGGAGAGTTTAAAGGCCAGGTTTCCCGTTTGTTCGTCGATGAGCGTGTTGGTGTTGTAGATGTCCATATGTGTTTAGTTATCAGTTTTCAGTAGGCAGTTGTCAGTTATCAGAAGTCTGATGTCTGAAATCCGTAATTAAAGTCTTCTCTCCGATTCGGCTATCGGCAGGTCGTTGATGCTGGCATAGCGCTTTTGCATAAGCCCATGCGCGTTGAACTCCCAATTCTCGTTTCCATATGCGCGAATCCACGCTCCTTCGGCATTTTGGTATTCGTATTCAAACCGAACTGCAATCTTGTTGTCGGTAAAGGCCCATAGTTCCTTTCTCAATTTGTAATTTTTTTCTTTTTGCCACTTCTCCGTCAAAAAGGCAACCACCTCCTCACGCCCGTTGATAAACTGCGAACGGTTGCGCCATTCGGTGTCAATGGTATATGCTTTGCTTACCTTTTCAGGGTCTTGGCTGTTCCAAGCATCTTCGGCCAATTGTACCTTGTCGCGGGCAGTTTCTTCAGTAAAAGGGGGCAATGGATATTTTTTTTCTGTTTCCATGATCATGTTTTTTGGATGAAAAAGGGCAGGAACCTATGGCGGGCCCTACCCTATCAGCTAATTAAAACTACTTGCTGTTTTTGACCGTGGGCCAATTGGCATGTGCTGCCGTTTTGAGCTCCGTGGTGCGTTGCCCCCAATCTTCGTAGGTATTGAAAAGCTCCCCGTTGAACGGTCCGTTAAAGAACAGGTACAGTTTACCATCGATCACGGTGTAAGTTTCTGGGTTGATAGGAAATTTGGCTTCCTTGGCCCCTACGCCCCAAGCGCAATAGCCATCAAACTGAGGCAAATAACTGTTTGGCGATTTTTTAAAGGCACTTTGGTTCGCCTTGTTGGCAAAGTAATAGGTAGCTCCGTTATGCTTCACTGCATAACTTTTGCTTCCGTGTGTTGCTTTTCCCGAAAAATAGGAAACCACATCGTACCCACCAACGGCCAGACCATCATCATCTACCGGAGGGGTTTGTGCCTGCACGCTGATGGCGGCAAACAATGCAATTCCAAAAAGAAATAAATTTCTGAACGTTTTCATTTGTTTTGATTTTAAGATTATTGATTGATTAAACCGTAGCCACTTCCACTACTGGGAAATCGATATCGGTGTTGGCGGTATTGTTGAAATAATTGGTCAAAATGTTCAAGGCTACGTGCGCCACGATCTCGCCCACGGCACCATCGGTATAGCCAGCGGCTTTTACGGCTTCCACATCTTCGGAGGAAACACGACCGTTTTTGTTAATCAAGGTTTTCGCAAACTGAAGTGCTGCGGCCACTTTTGGGTCGGCGTTGATGCCTTCTCGTGCCGCTTGAAGCGTATCAGTATCGATGCCTACCAATTTTTCACCGATAAAAGAGTGCGCGGATAGGCAATAGTTACAGGCGTTGGACTCTGCAACGGACAAGGCCAACAATTCGCCCAATTTTCCGCCCAAAGATCCCTTGCCCAGAGCATCGCTCAAGTTGAGGTACCCTTCCAAAACGGCTGGGGAGTTCCCCATGGTCTTCATCATGTTGGGAACCATTCCCAATTTGGCTTGGATGCCGTCGAATAATTCTTTTGATCTTCCAGTGGCTACTTTTGGATCTAATGCTTGTAAACGTGTCATAACTTTCTGTTTTTTAATGAATAAATGGTTTGTCATTATTGACATTACAAAGGTGCGATGATGGGTGTTCGGATAAAATGGACAGATGCCGCAACTCCTTGGACAATTTTCCCCATTGCGAAATACCATACTGATTATCAACAAAAAAGAAGGGCCGAACCTATGGTTGGACCCCTCATCACTCCACTGCAACATCACGCTCACTGACGTTTATTTGATTGGATGCATTTTCAATTCTTTTACCAATTCATCGGTGCTGAATACACGGCTGGAAATCATTTTATAGTTGGTCTGGGCAGCTTGGTTGCCATCTAATCCAGGCAATATGGCAGAAGCGGTAGCGTCACCGACCACGGCGACTTCAAAACCGTTTTCCACCAATTCCCTCATGTGAGATTCGGCACACAGGTTCCCTGACATTCCTGCCAAGATCACTTTGTCCACCCCTTGTTTACGTAACTGTAGGGCCAAATCGTTGGATTCGGAGCCAAATACTTTGTGCGGGCTGGTCACCACTACCCTATCTTTATTGATGTATTTTTTGTAGCGGGGCAACCAATCGGCTCCCGAACCTTCAAAACCTTTTACATTCAATTGTTCCCCACGGTCGAACATGCTGATGTTGTGCATCAATTTTTCAAGGGTGCCCTCAAATTTCCACACATGATCGTGCTCGTAGTAGTAGTGTGGGGAAACAAACACAGGAATGTTGTACTGTTCGCCCAACTTAAAAATGGTCTCCAAATTTTCAATGGTGTTGTTCTCTTGGACACTTTGTCCCACGGCACCCCAAGCCACGCCATCAGGGCTAAGGAAATCGTTTTGCGGATCGGTGATCACAATGGCGGTTGTTCCGTCAATAATAAAACCTGGTTCTGGCAATTGGGCATATATGCCCGTTACGGTAATCAAGAACAGGGATACTGTTCGTATCAAATTTTTCATGATATTCTTTTTAACTGATTAAACTTAAATTTTGATGGAACAAAGTTGCGGCAATGGCATGGGTGAAAAAATGGACGGAGTTCGCCACTGAATGGATAATTTTTCTTTTTGCAGTGCAAAATAAAATCCGTTGGTTCAAAACGGCCATTCCTCAATTCAAAAGGGGCATTCGTCAATTGAGTACGTAGAATTATTGCCTATTGTGTAGTTTGGTAAAAAAATAAGAGTATGACTACGCTTGAAACGATAAACGCCTTATAGATTTTTTGTTTAGTGGTATTGGGATTCATCATTTTTATGGTAGGTTGGCTTCTAGGCGCCGAGTTCACCAGAAAATACAGGTGTTAAAACAATACCTCAGTTTTTAAAACGTTCCTACACACTCCAAACCTACTTAAACCTACTTAGCCATTTTTTGGAGAGACCCCAATATTGAACGCATTTTAGCCTATATCGGAGATGGGCAGTACATTATACGAATAGATCGTTTGCGCAACGGCGAAATCCGCTACCTGTGCTGGAACAAGCGCAACGGTATCCTCACCAAGCCTAACCTAATCCTTGAAAATGGTGAAATAAGGGAGTCTGCCGAGGGTGAGACCACGGAATACGTGTTTACGCACGAGGAAAGTACGTTTTCGGTAGAGCACATTCATCCCAATAAAAGCAGGGTGCCCCATTATTATTTTGTTGAGGTCACCGATAAGGACCAAAAAAAAAGTACTTGGAAAATGGAACAATTGCCCATCCCCAAGTACCTTGAATCGTTATCTTAAAAAAAAGGTTATCCTTTGTAAGTGACCCTGTAAATAGCGTTGCCCTCGTCATCGGAAATCAACAACGAACCATCTTTAAGAAAAAGTAGGTCTACTGGCCTACCGAAAGCCTCTTGCGATTCTTCGTCCAACCAACCATCTATAAAAGGCTCGTAGCTTACGGGCTCGCCGTTTTCCAGTTTTACCATGCTTATCCTGTAGCCCACTTTTTTGGAACGGTTCCAAGAACCATGCTCCGCCAAAAATGCCTGTCCGGTATATTGCTCCGGAAACATAGGGCCTTGCCCAAACTTAACGCCCAAAGCTGCTACGTGAGCCTGTAATGTCTGTACTGGTGGCACAAAATCTGAACAGGGACGTTGATCCCCGTATTCGGGATCTTTCACGGTTCCGCCATGGCAGAACGGATATCCAAAGTGTTGACCTACCTCGGTCAATTTGTTCAACTCTCCCGGAGGTGTATCATCCCCCATCATATCCCTGTTATTATCTGTAAACCAAAGTTCCTTTGTCTCTGGGTGCCAAGTGAATCCTACGGTGTTTCGTACCCCGTTGGCCACGATTTCACGGTTACTGCCATCCAAATCCATTCGGGTGATGGAGGCATATCGCTTATCCACAGTAGCACTATCACAAATATTACAGGGAGCGCCAACAGGCACGTAGAGTTTGTCATCAGGTCCAAAGGCAATGTATTTCCAGCCGTGGTGGAACTCTGTTGGATAGTCATCGTAGACCAGTTCTGGCTCCTTTGGGTCTTCCAACTTCGACTCAATATCCGAATACTTGAACATTTTGCTCACCGCTGCCACATAGAGGGCTCCATCTTTGAAGGCAACACCGTTGGGCTGCTCCAAATCGGATGCAATGGTGTAGGTTTTATCAACCTTGTAGTCACCATCCGTATCTTTAAGGGCATATACCTTTCCTTCGTTACGGGTGCCCACGAAAAGGGTGCCATCGGACCCCATGGCCATGGAACGTGCCCCTTCAATATTTTCCGCATATACATCTATGCTAAAACCATCGGGCAGATTAAGGCGGTCCAATGGCAAATCGGTGGTGGTTTCGGTATTTTCCGCTACTTCTTCTTGGGTCGATTCCTCTTGGCTTTTTTTGTTTTCCTTACAGGCCACAAAAGCCGTCAAGAGCATCAACATAAATATTGACCGTTGGGTCAAAGTGTACATTTTCATTTTATTAGTTTAGATGTTTTAGTTTCTGAATCAATAAAGCTATAACAAAATGATGGAAAGTGGAAAGATATCCCGAGCCAATGGCAGAAAGCCCAACAAGATTTTGATGGTCTCCCCTACCTATTCTTTCTTTTTATACTCGGAAAGGTTGCCCTGATACCAAATGTTGGTGCGGTGGCTACTGGATACCGTAAGTCGAGCGTTTCCGTTGGGATAGAGCTGTGCGATGACCTGATAATTCTCGGTATCTCCGCTAATATTGAACCGCATGGTTTTTCCGGAATCCTTTTTATTGGGAGAAAAAGAAAGGTCTTTGGGTATGCCCTCAAATAGTATTCCGGTCTTGTTCTGATTGTAATATCCGCCCATACGGCGCTCCCCGAAAAAGGGTAAATCTGCCTTAACACTGTCACCCACCATTCTCAAGTAACCACCAGACCCACTAATATCTATACGGCTGGCGGTACTGCCAAAAGGCAAAAGGCCTGCATTGGCAATGCTGTTCAATCCTTGACTGGCCATGGGTTGGGCCCAATTGGCATCGATTTCAAATTGCTGATCGGCAATCATTTTATCCAAAGCAGCGATTGCTTCCGGAGATGCCTGGTTTTTGCTAGATGCACAGGCTACGGACACTAAAAGCAAAAGATAAGCTCCAAATTTTACAATAGATTTCATTTGGTTTAAAATTAATTCGACTTAAAATACGAAAAAGCCAAACCAATTCCGAGATAAATAACGGAGTCTTAACGTTTAAAGCGCTCAAAAATGGCCAAGGTCTTTTTGGTGTTGATGAAATAGACCCCGGTCAACAATATGGCCGCCGCCAGAATAGATTGAAGGGTAATCTGTTCGTCCAAAAAATACCAGCCCAATAGCAAGGCTACAATGGGGTTCACATAAGTGGACGTTGCCACCTTTTCAGGAGAAACGGTCTTGAGCAGATAGTTGAACGAGGTGAACGCCAAGATGCTTCCAAAAAATATGAGCAACAGCATCGAAATCTGTACATCGCCGCTCCAAGCCAATGGTGACGACCATTCTTCTCCAAACCCAAGGCTCATCAAACTTAAAATAAGGCCTGCAAAGAACATTTGGTAGCCCGTATTTACAAAGTAATTGGTAGGCAGGTCGGCTTTCGCCACAAAAAGGCTTGCATAGGCCCAGCAGAGCATACAAAAGAAAATCATTGCCATTCCCACGATGGATTCTTCTTGGGCTATAATCTGTTTTTGACTTACCAGCAAGTAGATGCCCACAATCCCAAAAAACACTCCCACTACGGACATGGGCTGTATTTTTTTCCCTTGGAGTATGCGCATCATCAACAGGATGATCAGCGGTTGGGAAGAAATTTCGAGGGCCGCGAAGCCTGTGTCCACATACCGCAATGCCCAAACCACCAATCCATTGCCAACGCTAAGGAAAAGGATGCCTGCCAATACAGAGTTTATAAGCTGTTTTTTAGTGATTCGGAGGGAGATGCCCATGATCTTGGCCAAGATAAAAATACAGAGTCCTGCCACGGTGAACCTACAGCTCGCCAACATGAACGGCTCAAGCTCCATAACGGCAATCTTGTTCAACAAATAGGTTGAACCCCATATAAAATAGATGGCGAAAAATGCCAGGATGACAAGTACAGAGTTTGAGGATTTTGCCATAACAGGACAATTTTAATGTCCTGCAATATTACGCATGAATATTCGGTGAAAAGGGATTTGTTGAAATTTTAAGGTAAAAAAGAGCTACAAAGGTTTTTTAAGGTCGAATAGATACGCTGCAAACTCGCTTTCCAATTTTTTAAAACGTGCCAGATGGGATTCAATCTCATGGGTATCCGTTTCCGGCAAATCTATCTGTTGATTTCTTATTTTGGACAACAACCTGTTTTGATGCTTCCTAAACTCTTGAATATGCCTGTTGAGCTCGTAAAACTTTTCGAACCGCTGTGGGCATTTGGGCTCATAGGTATAGGAATTCAACTTTTCCGATAGTCTCTGCACCATACGTTCGTTTCTTTCTACCCTTACAAGAAGTTCCTGCTTATGTTCAATGGTATTTGGGGATATCTGTTGCATGGCATACAAGGTTTTAATGGTGTAACGTGTTGTCCACTATTAAGTTAAAACATTTCCTTCAAAAGTTGATGGGCTTAACCCACATTTAATAGTTTATTTAACATCTGGTCATAAAAAAAGCCCGGTTTTATCCGGGCCTTGTGCTTAAGAGGAAAAAGACTTTTAATTTCCAGTCTGTTCTTTAGCTTCTTCCTTAAGTTCGTCACTGGCTATAATGGCCAACTCCACTCGTCGGTTGGCGGCTTTACCGGCAGCTGTTTCGTTGCTTTCGATAGGTTGTTCTTCACCATACCATTTAGTGGTAAAACGTCCGCTGGAAATTCCTTTGGATACCAAATAACTGGTTACCGACTGAGCTCTACGCTGAGAAAGGCTCATGTTGTACTCTGCAGCGCCATCGGAATCGGTATGACCTTCGACCAAGATGTTGGTTTTTGGGTATTCCTTAAAGATTCCTGCCAATTTATCCAAAGTAGTAGCAGAAGCACCTTTGATATCAGCCTTATTGGTGTCAAAATAAACACCATTTTCTCCACTAAAGGTAACGTTTATACCTTCACCTACCCTTTGCACTTCGGCACCTGGGATTTCCTGTTCAATTTTTTCTGCCTGTCTGTCCATGCGGTTACCAATGTAGCCACCAGCAGCACCACCTACCACGGCACCAATAATAGCACCTAGTGCAGTATTTCCTTTACCTACATTGTTACCGATAACACCACCGATAACGGCACCACCACCGGCACCGATTGCGGCACCTTTTTGGGTGTTGTTCGCGTTTTTGACAGCATCACAGCTAATAATCATGGTCAATGCTAAAAAAGCAGTTGCTCCTTTCAATACAATATTTTTCATGTAATTATTTTTTTGAGAATTCGTAAACAATGGTCACACTCTGACCGTCAACCGATACATTGGAGTTAAGGGTCATGGACTGTTCGGACAAACTGACAATGTTCAAACGGTATCCGTAACCGCCGGAGATATCCTTTCGGTTCTCGTCAATAAACTTGAACTGCAATTGACTCTGGTAATTTTGTTCCGGCTCCACAACGGACCATCTAAAAAAACGGTCGCCTCCTTGACAGAGCGAGCTTGGAGCTATAGTGTAGCGTCCAGTACTGTTATTGTCCCTAAAAAACCACTCACTATCCTCAAAGCAGATATCTTCTGCATCGTTGAAGATGGTGGATTTAAAGTTTCCGGAAGCGTTTTGGTAGTAAACATTGTCCAAATTCCAAGTTCCGCTGAACAAATCTCGCTGTGTTCTAGCACTTTTGGAAACCGAACATGATGAGAGCAAAAGTCCCACCACTGTAATCAATAAGAGTGATCTTTTCATCATAGGTAATTAAGTTAATGTTTAAGAATATACGTTTGGGGACGTATTATAGTTGTTAAATTATGAAAAAAATGGCTAATCCACTTGTTTTAAATGGGATAAAGACCATATTAATATTGATACAGTTCAATTAACTCTGCTTCGAACCGACTTTTGGGCAAATAGTTTGTTTCAAGTGATTTTGCAAATGGAACAGGTGTTTCCAAACTGCCCACCCTTTTGACGGGAGCATCCAAATATTCAAAACAATTCTCCATGACCATGCCCGAAATATCGCTGGCAATACCTCCGAACAAAGTATCTTCTTGCAATATGATCAATTTGCCCGTTTTTTTGACCGAGTTGTAAATGGATTCGGCATCCAGCGGCTGAAGGGTTCTCAAATCCAGCACATCCGCATCAATCTCTGGATGCTTTTCCAAAATTTCCAACGCCCAGTGCACGCCTGCACCATAAGAGACCACGGTCAAGGCCGCTCCTTTCATCAATAATTTGGCCTTGCCAAAAGGTAAGGTGTAGTAATCGGTAGGGACGTCTCCTTTTACGCTTCGGTACAGCCCCTTGTGCTCAAAAAACAGTACCGGGTTTGGGTCGTTGATGGCCGTGTTCAATAACCCTTTTGCATCATCTGGAAATGCTGGGTATACGACTTTTAAACCTGGGGTTTTGGTAAACCAAGCCTCGTTGGTCTGGGAATGGAACGGCCCCGCCCCTACACCGCCCCCACAAGGCATTCGTATAACAACATCGGCTTTCTCGTTCCAGCGATAATGCACTTTGGCCAAATAATTGACGATAGGATTGAACCCGGAGCTCACAAAATCAGCGAACTGCATTTCAACGACCGCTTTCATGCCATTGATGGATAGTCCCATAGCCGTGGAGACAATGGCCGATTCACAAATGGGTGTATTCCGCACCCGGCTCTTACCAAATTTGGGCACAAAACCTTCAGTAATCTTGAAAACTCCGCCATAATCAGCCACGTCTTGTCCCATAATGATGAGTTCGTTGTGACGATACATGGATTGTTCCAAACCTTGGGAGATGGCATCTACAAAACGTATATTTTCTTTTGAGTTTGATTTTGGGTCAATACGCTGATAATCAAAATCAAAATACACCTCTTTTAACTCTTTGCTTTCGACACACTCAACCGCATTCTCATCAAAAGCTAACTGCAAGTTAGCGTTGATTTCCTCTGTAATTTCTTCTTTGAGGTTCTCGATATATTCTTGGGTCAGCACTCCTTCCGTCAACAGAAAATGTTCATAATTGGAAATAGGGTCTTTTTTGCCCCATTCCTTCATCAACTTATCGGGAACATATTTGGTGCCACTCGCTTCTTCGTGCCCTCGCATCCGAAAAGTCTTGAACTCGAGCAACACAGGCCTTGGACGTTTGCGTATGGCCCTGCACAATTCATCCACTTTGGTGTACACTTCCAAAATATTATTACCATCAATTATTCGGGACTCCATGCCGTAGCCTTTAGCGCGGTCCGCCAAATGTTCGCATTTATATTGTTCATTGGTTGGTGTGGATAGCCCATACCCGTTATTTTCTATACAGAACAATACCGGAAGGTTCCATACCGAAGCTACGTTCAAAGCTTCATGAAAATCCCCTTCACTAGTGGCTCCTTCACCAGTAAACACAGCGGTTACACGTTTTTTTCGGCGCAACATATCCGCCAAGGCGATTCCGTCAGCCACCCCCAATTGCGGGCCTAGATGCGAAATCATACCTATTATTTTATATTCTTGGGTCCCAAAGTGAAAACTACGGTCCCTACCTTGGGTAAACCCGCTCTGTTTTCCTTGCCACTGGGCAAAAAGACGGTTCAATGGGATGTTCCTGGAAGTAAAAACCCCAAGATTCCGGTGCATGGGGAGAATGAACTCACTTTCCTTGAGCGCTTGTGTAACGCCGACAGAAATAGCTTCTTGCCCAATTCCACTGAACCACTTGGAAATTTTGCCCTGCCGAAGAAGAATCAACATTTTTTCCTCTATCATCCTTGGCTTCAACATGCCTCTGTACAACTCCAGCAACTTTTCACGTTCCAAGCTGCCAACATGATACCTCATATCGTAAAAATTCTGTTGGCTAAAAGTAGTAAAAAGCCCTTCAAAACGCTTTAAAATTCAAAAACCTTCAGCTTATTTCCTTATTTTTGATTTTATATCAAAGATGACAATATGAGTGCGATTCCAAGTGTGGACCTGAAAGACTTTGTTTCGGGCGACCCAAAACGAAAAGAAAAATTTGTCAATGAAATAGGTGCTGCTTTTGAGGATATTGGCTTTGTGGCACTAAGCGGACATTTTTTATCCGATGAATTGGTGGACGACCTGTATTCGGAAATAAAAAAGTTCTTCAACCTTCCACAAGAGGTGAAAGATAAATATGAAATTGAAGGTATTGGCGGACAGCGTGGATACACTTCTTTTGGAAAGGAACACGCCAAAGGCAAAAAAGAAGGGGATTTGAAAGAATTTTGGCATTTTGGCCAATATATCGATGACAATCCAAAATTAGAGGCCGAATATCCTGATAATGTTACCGTTGAGGAACTGCCCGATTTTAATCGTGTTGGAGAGGAAACCTACAAAATGTTGGAGAAAACCGCTAAATATGTGCTTCGGGCCTTGGCATTGCACCTGGACCTTGAAGAAACCTATTTTGATGACTACATTAAAAACGGAAACTCGATTTTAAGGCCCATTCACTATCCACCCATTACAGAAGAACCTAAAAATGCTGTTCGTGCTGCCGCCCATGGCGATATTAACTTGATTACATTGCTCATGGGCGCACACGGAAAAGGACTCCAAGTAAAGGATCACCAAGGCAACTGGGTGGACGCCATTGCCCAACCCGACCAATTAATGATCAATGTCGGCGATATGCTGTCCCGATTATCCAACAATAAATTAAAATCCACTATTCACCAGGTAGTGAACCCGCCAAAAGAACTTTGGGGCACATCACGTTATTCCATTCCGTTCTTTATGCACCCGGTAAGCGATATGCCCTTGGATTGCCTTGAAAACTGTACCGATGAGGACAATCCCAAGGCATTTGAGGACATTACTGCCGGCGAATACCTGCACGAAAGACTTATTGAGCTAGGACTCGTAAAAAAATAAAGATGGACCTGCAAGACCAACTAAAGAATCTATTTCCCGACCACGAACCGGAAGACGAACCGGACAATGATAAAAACGAACCCTCATACTGGCTACAAGATGACCCCATTATCTGTAAATACGAGAAGCGGAAGGGAAAACCAGTAACCGTTCTTGAGGGGTACAATGGCGCCGATAGTGATTTTAAAAAACTGACCAAAGACTTGAAAACTCTCTTGGGAGTTGGCGGCAGTTTTAAGAACGAAGCGATCATTATTCAAGGGGATTATCGCGATAAAATTATGGACTTCCTAAAGGAAAATGGATTTTCCGTAAAGCGTGTTGGTGGATAATATAAAAATTTAACAAAAAATCGATTCAGATTTTAATTGATGTTAAAAACTTGACCTTAAGAGCAATGTTTTGTGAAAAAATTTTTGTGTTCTTGCTTTAAACCTTACTTTTATTCATCCTAACCAACGAAAACTGAGCTGAAAATGAAATCACTGTTGCACATAACCAACGGAGACAGTTTCACGTCCAGATTACAGTCCTTACAATTAAAAGGAGACGTAATTACATGGAGAGAAATGCTTTGCGAAGGCAAAACCCTCTCTTCCGTGGGGAGCGAATCTTTCTGGAAAACAAGGTTTGAGTTCCTGAACAAAAATTATAAAGTCTCCAAATCTTGGTTCATAGAAAAAACCCTGAAAGAATACAGGTCACTTTGCAACCACAAACAACAGGACCAGATAGTGCTATGGTTCGAATATGACCTTTTTTGCCAAATAAACATGCTGGCCGTACTTAGTTGGCTCAAAACACACAGAAGACATGCCGAAATCTACTTGGTATGTAGCGGCAAAGTTGAAGGCTCCAATAAGCTTTACGGCCTAAATGAGCTCAACGACGAAAAACTACTGGAACTTTACGACAACAAAAAACTCCTTTCTCAGGATGATATCGAATACGCGGATTACATTTGGCAATTGTATTGCAGTGATAATCCCATCCGTTTGGAAAATCAGATTGCCAATAACGATTTCCAGTTCGAATATCTTTCAGACGCTCTTAAAACGCATTTAAAGCGCTACCCCACCATTAAGAATGGCCTGAACGACCTAGAGAACCATATTTTGGAAGTGGCCAAAGAAGAAAAGCCCAATTCCAGAAATGAATTAATGGGTAAGCTATTGGCCAACCAAGGATTTTATGGTTTTGGGGACACGCAATACGACAGAATGATTTCCTCGTTAAAACCTTTGTTCAGTTCTTTTGACCCTGTCAAATTGACCAAAAAAGGATTACATGTTTTAAAACAAGAGGCTAATTATTATTCGCAAATACGTGATAATCAAATGTATTTGGGGGGTTCTTTAAAGTATAGCTTCTTATACAATACCGACACCGAACGAATCCTGAAATTGTAATAGATGAAAGCTTCACTGAGCAGTTCAGAGCTGATTCTGAATGCTGATGGGAGCATTTACCATCTCAACCTTCTTCCAGAGGATATTGCCGATATCATTATCACCGTAGGTGACCCTGAGCGCGTATCCGAGGTTTCCAAGCACTTTGATTCCGTCGAAATAAAGAAAGGAAAGCGCGAGTTCATCACTCATACAGGTATTTATAGCAACAAACGAATAACTGTCATTTCAACAGGCATCGGAACGGACAATATCGACATTGTTTTTAATGAATTGGACGCCCTCATAAACATTGACTTTGCTTCCCGAAAGGTTAAAACAGAAAAAAAACAGCTCAGTTTTATACGGATTG
Organism: Flagellimonas aurea; assembly: GCF_017313785.1. GTDB lineage: Bacteria > Bacteroidota > Bacteroidia > Flavobacteriales > Flavobacteriaceae > Flagellimonas > Flagellimonas aurea. The sequence continues at coordinate 91,525 of NZ_JAFLNL010000011.1, read as the reverse complement.
GTACATCCGGTTCCATACAACCGGATATTCCAGTTGATTCGTTTTTGATGAGCAGCTCCGCAATAGGTTTTGACAACTTGCTTCATTTTTATGAGCATGGACACGTTACGAACCATGCGGTCGAATCCGCCCTTATATCCTATTTGGGTTGGGAAAACCACAACATACATCCCTACGTTGTCGATTTTGACGAGTCATTAGCCGAAATTTTTGAATCAAATCGTATACGATATGGCGTAACAATAACAAATTCAGGTTTTTATGGACCACAAGGAAGAACATTGAGATTAGCGCCATCCATTCAGGATTTTAACGACAAGTTGGCCCGGTTTTCCTATCAAAATGCAAGGATAACGAATCTTGAAATGGAAACCGCCGGCATTTATGGTCTTGCCAAACTCCTAGGACACAGAGCAGTTTCGCTCAATGCGATATTGGCTAATAGGGCCACCGGAGAGTTTTCCGAACAGGGACATAAAACGGTCGAAGAACTCATTAAGTACACTTTAAACGCTATCGCAAATAGTGACCTTATATAATTTTAAGGCTACTTTTTTTGATGGATACCGAACGGAATCATAATTTTAGTACCACAAAGCAACAAGCCCTATGAAGACCGTAAAAATTATTGGTGTCCCAGAACATTTTAACCTCCCTTGGCATCTGGCCATGGAAGACGGTGCTTTTGAAGACAGGGGCATTCAATTGGAATGGACCGATGTTCCTGAGGGAACAGGTAAAATGACACAAATGCTGCAGGATGAAGAAGCCGATATGGGCATAATTCTTACCGAGGGCATTATCAAAAGCATATCACAGGGCAATCCCAGTAAAATTGTTCAGGGATTCATTTCTTCTCCGCTGCTTTGGGGCATTCATGTGGATGCCAAAAGTAGCCGCAAGTCTATTTCTGATCTTAAGAACGATAAAGTTGCCATTAGCCGAATGGGAAGTGGAAGCCACTTAATGGCCTACGTTAATGCGCAAAACCAAGGATGGAATACCGAAAAGCTGGAATTTGAGATCATCAATAATTTGGATGGCGCCATAGAAAGCCTCACCAGCGGTTCCGATGCCTATTTTATGTGGGAGCATTTCACTACAAAGCCTTTGGTAGACAACGGCACTTTTAAAAGAGTGGGCGACTGCCCTACCCCGTGGCCTTGTTTTGTGATTGCTGCTTCGGATGCATTTATTCAGCATAGTGAAGGCGTGCTCAAACATGTTTTGGAAGTCATTAATACATATACCTCGGAATTCAAACAAATTCCAAGTATTGACAGAACCCTGTCCAATAGATATGAACAAAAACTAGAGGACATAAAAGCATGGCTATCCAAAACTACTTGGGGACAGGAACAACTTTCCTCAGCAACCGTGAACGAGGTCCAATCTAGATTGCACGACCTTAATCTGGTGGATGAAGTCAAGGATGCTTCAGAATTCCTTTGGAAATAAAATAAATAGATGTCAAGTCGAGCGCAGTCGAGACCAATCAACTCAGTCATTATTTCGCCAATATACCTCTCGACTGCGCTCGAGGTGACCCATTTACCAATCAATAGACTCTTTACCCATACGGTTCAACAAATCATTTGTTTTACTGAAATGCTGATTGCCAAACCACAGGCCTCGATTGGCACTCAAGGGTGAAGGATGCCCAGAAGTAAGAATATGGTGTCTGGTTTTATCTATCAAAGATGATTTCTTCTTGGCGAATCCGCCCCAAAGTAAAAAAACCACACCTTCCAATTCGTTGGAAACTGTTTGGATTACCGCATCGGTAAACTGCTCCCAACCCTTTTTCTGGTGGCTCCCGGCCTGATGCGCCCGAACCGTCAGCGTCGCGTTCAACAAGAGTACGCCTTGGTCTGCCCAACGTTCCAAGTTTCCACTTTTGGGATATGGCTTTTCAACATCAGTTTTGATTTCCTTAAAAATATTGACCAACGATGGTGGATGTGGAATCCCATCTTTTACGGAAAAGCACAATCCGTTGGCCTGGTTCGGGCCGTGGTACGGATCTTGTCCAATAATTACCACTTTGGTCTCATGAAATGGGCAATGGTCGAACGCCGAAAAAATATCCGCTCCTTTGGGGTAACAGGTATGCTGTTGATATTCCCGCTTCACAAAAGCGGCCAATTGTTGGAAATAGGGTTTTTCAAATTCATTGTTCAACTGTGCTTTCCAGCTTGGCTCAATAGTTACTTCCATGCGTCGACTTTACTTCTTTTTGGTCAGTTTGTAGATCAGATACCCGATGCCCGCAACAAAATGAAGCAGAACAATCCCTGCGATTATGTAGATTATGGTATTGTCGTTCCTCATTTTAACTCAATTGTAGGGTATTCATCAAGCATGAATCAAAAGTAAACAAAGTGGAGTGTTTTTACTAAACGGGTGGCACTCAAAAGACACTTCAAAATCCTATATTTGCCTTGCTATTTGAGAAAGATGCGAAACATTCACCCCAAAACACTTCAAGACCTAGAGTTTCCAACCGTATTGACGCAGATTGCTGCACGATGCAATACGGAGCTGGGAAAGGAAAAGGCATTGTCCATTCAACCATACCGCCACAAAGATGAGTTGATGGATGTTTTGGGACAGACTTCGGAGTATCTGGCTTCGTTTTCCAACGATAACCGTATTCCCAATCACGGTTTCGACCACATCAATAGTGAGCTGGGACTGCTCAAAATTGACAACAGCACTTTGGAAATTAGCGGTTTTCGCAAAATTGGCAGCATTTGCAAGACTGTTGCCATTCACCATAAATTCTTCAAAAAGTTTAAGGAATATTATCCGTTACTTTTTAATAAAGTGGATGCTTTGGAGCTACATCCTGAAATTCCCGATGCCATTGATGATGTGATCGATAAGTTTGGGGAAATCAAGGATTCCGCTTCGGATGAACTTCGGTACATCAGGAGTCAAATCAACGAAGTACGTAGCAAGATAAACCAGAGCTTTAGTGCTGCATTGGGGCGTTATCAATCGTCTGATTTTTTGGATGAAATCCGTGAATCCGTAGTTGAAAACCGTCGGGTTTTGGCCGTTAAGGCCATGCACCGCAAAAAAGTGAAGGGCACCGTGATGGGCACATCCAAGACTGGAAGTATCGTTTACATTGTGCCGGAAGCTACGCTGGCCTACACCAGAGAGTTGAGCAATCTGGAATTTGACGAGAAAGAAGAGGTACAACGTATTTTGAACAAGTTGACGGACCAAATCCGTCCTTACTTGGAAGTAATGAAGGCGTATCAAACGTATTTGGCCGAAACCGATATTACGGCGGCAAAGGCACGGTATGCCAACGAGATGAACGGTCTATTGCCGGAAATCAATGAGGAGCGCAAGATGTACCTTCGCGATGCCTTTCACCCACTACTCTATTTATCCAACAAGCGAAAGAACGAAAAGACGTGGCCACAGACCATAAAACTGCATAGGGAGAACCGAATTATTGTGATTTCGGGACCCAATGCAGGGGGTAAAAGTATCACGTTGAAGACAATAGGCTTGCTTCAAATAATGCTTCAAAGCGGTATGTTGATTCCTGTGCACGAGCGCAGTTCGGTTTGCTTTTTTGATAAGATTTTGACGGACATTGGAGATAATCAATCCATTGAAAATCATTTAAGTACATATAGTTATCGGTTAAAGAACATGAACCACTTTCTTAAAAAGTGCAACGACAAAACATTGTTCTTGATCGATGAATTTGGAACGGGAAGCGACCCCGAATTGGGAGGTGCCCTGGCCGAAGCTTTCTTGGAAGTGTTCTACGAGCGTGAGGCTTATGGGGTCATCACAACGCACTATGCCAATTTGAAGGCTTTGGCCAATGAATTGCCACATGCTACCAACGCCAACATGCTGTTCAATTCCAAAACGCTGGAACCCACCTTTCAATTGGTATTGGGCGAAGCGGGAAGTTCCTTTACGTTTGAGGTGGCCCAAAAGAACGGCATCCCCTACTCCTTGATCAATAAGGCCAAGAAAAAGATTGAACGTGGAAAGGTCCGTTTTGACGCCACAATTGCCAAGCTGCAAAAAGAGCGCAGCAAAATGGTGGAGACCGGCTCCAAACTTAAGGAAGAAGAAAACAAGGCCCGTGAGGAAAATGAACGTTTGGAACAACTGAATTCCAAGATCAAATCCAAACTGGAGAGCTACCAAGAAATGTACGACCACAACCAGCGTATGATCCAATTGGGCAACAAGGTGAATACCGCTGCGGAAAAATACTTCATGGACAAGAAAAAGCGTCCTTTGATCTCCGAGATGCTGCGTATTGTGGAAACCGAGAACAGCAAACGCAAAAAGACCACTGTCAAAAAGGCCAAGGCCAAACAGGAAGAGAAGAAACAGGTGGCCGAAGAGCTGGAGCAGAAAATCAAAAAGGTACGGGTCGAGAAGAAAATCCAAAAGAAAAAGGAAATCCAGGCCGAAAAGAACAAACCCAGACCTGTTTTTAAAATCGGTGACCGTGTCCGTTTGATGGATGGTAAGGCCGTAGGCAGCATCGATACACTGGAAAAAGGCAAAGCGGTGGTCAACTACGGGATGTTCACAACAAATGTGAGCGTGGACCAATTGGAATTGGTGGAAGCCAAAAAGTAATCCGGTTGTCATTTCGAAATGAGGAGGGCACCGACGATTGAGAAATTCCTTTGCCAACTTTAGATTTCTCACATGCTTTCGAAATGACACGCTGCCATCATTTTTAGTGTTGATAACTCCTAATAAGTCAGTGGGTTAGCCTATTTTTTCTGAAGAAGTTTTCTGCGAAATTTAGTATTTATGCTGAAAAGGGGTTCAATGGATATCGCTAAAAGTCAGTGAAATAATATCTAGCTTAATCGTTGGCATTAATTTAAAATAACATGAAAGAAAGAATTGTTTCAAATATGGAAATTGCGGAACTCTCAAATAGGCAAGAAAGTCATTTCTATGATAATAAAGCGTTTGTAATAAAGGGTGGTAAAATTCAGAAAATCGCAGTTGCTTTCGCTAATGCTGACGGTGGAGAATTTATCATTGGAATTCGAGACAAGAAAGAAGAAGTTGATTTTTTAAAGGGTTGGCAGGGAATTGAAAATATCGAATCTTTCAACTTTGTGTTTCAAAACTTAACACAACTCTCACCGACTATTCCACATAACTATAAATTCCTAAAGGATGAAAAAGGAAGATTTGCGCTGAGAATTACCATTGAAAAAAGTGAATCTGTACATAAAACAGCCAATAATACGGTTTATGTGCGAAAAATCAGCCCAGTCTCTTCCTTTAAAAGACCTCGCTAAAATCCAAGCATTATCTTATATCTTATGCGAAAGGGGAATCATCATATGAAGACTCAATAGTTAATTCTGCGACTGCAGAAGACATTTTTGAATCAAAAGAAATTGTGAGTTTTCTTGCAGACTATTCTCCACAATCGGATTCAATTGACTTTACTGTTAATCAAAATTTAGTCGACAGAAAATCATATGACCCTCGTACTGCTGAGATTTTATTATTTAGTGATAACCCCATTCCTTTGCTTCCAAAAAGATGTGGTATTAAAATCAACAGGTATGAAACATCGGGAGAAATTCTGGAAAGAACACACCTAAAAGATCAGTATTCAGTCGAAGGATGCTTAAATGAACAAATCAAAAATGCATCTAGAATAATCACTGAAATGATGGAGGCTGTACAGGTAATGGGTCCTAAAGGGTTAGAAAAGGTGAAATACCCACCTGAAACTATTTGGGAAATTTTGGTGAACGCTTTTATTCACAGGGATTACTCAATTTCAGACGATATTCAAGTTTTGGTTTTCAATAACAGGATTGAGATTAAAAGCCCTGGAAAACTACCTGGATATGTTACAATTGATAATATTCTTGATGCACGATTTTCCCGAAATTCAAAGTTAGTTCGCGTATTGAACAAATATAAAAACCCAGCTAACAAGGATATGGGAGAAGGTTTGAACACAGCTTTTCAAAGAATGGAGGAGTTTCGGCTTGAACCACCAAAAATAGTTGAAGACGGAAATTACATTAAGGTAATTATTGCTCATACTTCATTGGCCTCCCCAGAAGAAAGGATAATGGAATATTTAGAAGTGAATGAAAAAATCAAGAATAGACAGGCAAGGGAAATTACTGGTATAAAGTCTGAGAATGTTATGAAAAGGCATTTCTACGACTTAAGAGATAAGGATCTAATAGAACCAGTAATGAGCAAAACTGGCAATAAAATAGTGGCTTGGAAAAAGAAAAAATAATACCAACAAACCCTCCCCATTTTACACATATCACAAAATCCCTCCGAGCGTTCAGTTCATTTTTTCCTATCTTGTTTAGCAATTAGAAACTAAACATCGTATAACGAAAAAATGAAAAAAACAACCAATTCCCAAAGCAGAAGAAATTTTGTTAAAAACACTGCGCTGGCGTCCAGTATTTTTATTGTGCCCCGCCATGTGCTGGGCGGTCCGGGCTTTTTGGCCCCCAGCGACCGTTTGAACATCGCTGCCATTGGTGCCGGTGGCAAAGGAGCTAGCGATATTGCCAACGCCTCCGTTAATGGGCGTGAAAATGTAGTGGCCCTTTGTGATGTCGATTTTTCCGGGTCGGCCAAGAGGTCGGTAGAGCGTTTTCCCAAGGCAAAGCTCTTTAGCGATTATCGCGAGATGCTCGATACCATGAAGGATATCGATGCGGTTACCATCAGTACGCCCGACCACGTTCACGGTCCGGCTGCAGCTTATGCCATGCAACGTGGCAAGCATGTGTATGTACAAAAACCGATGACGCACAATATCCGAGAGGCACGTATGCTCACTCAAATGGCCCGTGATAAAAAAATAGTGACCCAAATGGGTAACCAAGGAGCGTCCAACCCGTTATTGGGCATGGTGCAAAAATGGGTGGATTCCGGAGCATTGGGCAGAATCACAAAAGTCGAAATTTGGACCAACCGTCCTGTTTGGCCACAAGGTAATGCAATGCCAGAACCGGACCCCTCCAGCAAACCGAACGATTTGAACTGGGACCTATGGTTAGGCCCAGCCCCCATGAAACCGTATACACCGAACCTGCATCCGTTCAACTGGAGAGGTTGGTGGGATTATGGAACCGGAGCTTTGGGCGATGTAGGATGCCACTTGATAGACATTCCTTACCGAACCCTGAAACTTAAGTATCCAACCGCGGCCGAATGTAGCGTAGGTACCGTATTCTCCCAAATGTGGAACCCTGATTACCATCCGGAAGGCTGTCCACCATCATCCTTTATTACATTGAACTACGAAGCTACCGACAAGACCGGGGCTCCGTTGACCATGACTTGGAGCGATGGCGGAATCCGACCTTCGCACCCAGAGATCATACCTGCGGATAGCGATATCGGAGGGCCAGGAAGTCAAAATGGGGTATTGATCCATGGAGAGCATGGAGTTATCTCAACAAATATTAATGACAGCTCACCTTTGACTCCGAAATTATACATGAGCAATGGTGTCACTGAATTTGGACCAGAGGTAGAGGAAATGCCAGAGCCTGAATACGGTCACCAACGTAAATGGGTAGATGCCTGTAAAGCCGGTTTCGGAAGTACCGAACACCTAGACCTTACATCTTCCTTTGACTATGCCGGACCTATGACGGAAACCGTACTCATGGGCAACTTGGCGATACGCAGTTATATGTTGCGCAAGGAAAATGCCGAGGGCAATATGGAATTTTATGGCCGTAAAAAATTGCTTTGGGACGGCGACAACATGGAAATCACCAATTTTGATGATGCCAACCAGTTTGTTACCCGTACCTACCGTGAAGGTTGGGAAATGCAAGATGTATAAACCAAATACACAATTATTAAAAAGGCCGCCAACACGCGGCCTTTTTTAGTTTATCATCCCAAAGACAAGTCATCCAGAAAGTTGACTAATAGATTATTTTGAATTGGCCCAAAAATCCCTGAACTTATAGGAGCTCACTTTTTATAGTTAAAACATCAAATACCATGTTACATGAATCAGTTTTTGAATGAATGGGGAGAAGCCGCCTATACAAGTCTTGGCTTTTTTTGGATGGCATTATGGGCATTTGCATTGGGTTATCTGATAAGCTCGATGATCCAAGTCTTCGTCACGGAAAAAAGAATGCAGAACATGATGGGCGACAAAGGAAGGAAAAGCGTACTGCTGGGAACCTTTTTTGGGTTTATCAGCAGTTCCTGTAGTTTTTCTGCGCTCGCCACCTCCAAATCATTGTTTAAAAAAGGGGCCAGCTTTGTTTCTTCCATTGCATTTTTACTGGCATCCACAAACCTGGTCATCGAACTGGGAATCATAATATCCATCTTTTTGGGGTGGCAGTTCGTAGTCGGTGAATATGTCGGTGGAGTATTATTGATTTTGTTCAGTTGGCTCCTGATACGCATCATCAATCCAAAAAAAATGATTGAGAACGCGCGGAAACGACTCGATGAATCCAATGAAGACCATGCGGATAAAAAATCCTTGTCTGAAAAAATCAAATCACATGAAAATTGGGCCAAAGTGGGCAAACAATATGGTATGGAATGGAAAATGGTCTGGAAAGATGTCACCGTAGGTTTCACCATCGCAGGAATTGTTGCCGCTTTTGTTCCCGATTCCTTTTTTCAGACACTCTTTATCAATACGGGAGAAGGTCAACAATCCTTTGGTTTTTTTACACTATTGGAACATGTAATCGTTGGTCCCGTTGCTGCATTTTTAACGTTTATCGGGTCCATGGGCAACATACCCCTAGCCGCGCTGTTGTATGGCAAAGGCGTGAGCTTTGCAGGTGTCATGGCCTTTATTTTTAGTGATTTGGTCGTTTTTCCTGTGTTGCGTATCAACGCGAAATATTACGGATGGAAAATGTCGCTCTTTATCTTATTTCTGTTGTTTACCTCCTTGATTGCCACATCACTGTTGCTCCATTATGGATTTGATTTATTCAGTTTGATTCCACAGGGAACGGATAAGGGCATCACGGAAAAAAAGCATTTCTCTATTGATTATACCTTTTTCTTGAATTTGGCTTTTGTGGCACTGTCCGGATTGATGGTCTACTTTGGTTTTTATAAATGGAAAAGTGTGAAACACCACAAGGAAATGGCTCCAAAAAGTCCGTTGATGGAAAAAACATTGAAATGGATAGCAATGGTTTGCTATGTATGGTTGGCCGTTGGGATTGTTTTGAAGTTTTCCGTTTAATGTCGGAAAGAAACCATCTTCTTATCTTTATCAATCAAAGACAAAATTCAACCTCATGAAACCAACCCGACCTACCATCTTATTTGCTCTGATGCTGATTTCATCTTCTTGCGCATTAAAGCCAATTTCAAGTGAACACGCCCTATTGAGAATGGAAAAAGAGGATATTTCTTCGGAAAGCTTGGGCAATGGAAGAGTTTTGATTTACAATGATGCAAATATTCTTCACACGGGTGACAACACCGCTAGACTCAACATCGTACTAGATGATAAAAATCTGGGGCAATTAAAAGCCAAGGACTTTGTCATAATACAACTCGAAAATGGCAATCATGTTTTTAATATCAGGCATCTTGACGTGGTAAATATGCGGAGTACTCATAAAGTTGTTATAACAGACACGGTACAAATAATAAGGGTGAAACCTACAATCACTTCAAACAAACTAGAAATAACCAATGAATTTCCAAATAATTGGGATAAGTATGGTTTTATGTCAACCAACAACTAAAACGAACAGTTCCAAAACCAAAATAGATTCCGCAACTTACTTCGACTACGTCCAGTATCCAAGTGGAATGACAAAAACCGTATTAGGGTCATTTCGACATGAGGAGCAAAGCGACAATTGAGAAATCTAGAAAATAGATGTCTCGACTGCGCTCGACATGACATGGTATCAATTTGTGCAATCAACTATGTCGATATCATTCCTGCGAGAACAGGAATCCAAAACCACAATGGATTCCGCAACTTACTTCGACTACGCTCAGTATCCGAGTGGAATGACAAAAACCGTATCATGGCCATTTCGATATGAGGAGCCAAGCGACGATTAAGAAACCCAAACATGAGAGATTTCTCACACTCGAAGAGCTTGGTTCGAAATGACAAAAAACAATGTCATGATCATTTCGATAAGGGGAACGAAGTGAGGATTGAGAAATCAAAAAAATAACTGTCTCGACTGCGCTCTACATGACTCATCACGCAAAAGGTCATTTTGACATGAGGAGCAAAGCGACAATTGAGAAATCTAGATTTCTCACACTCCTTCCTGTCGGTTCGAAATGACAAAAAATGACCTACCCCATGAATTTCCACATTCGCGGGAATAAAATAACAGCCGGCATCAAATGGTTGAACCCCACTTGAGCGGCCGACTGTCAGCACTATTTAATTACAACTAATTGGTGAAAGTGTAATCTGAAGAATAAAATTATTCGTCACTTCAAAACATTTTTGACTGCTCAGATATCCGTAAGACCTTGGACTGCCCAATGCCCTCCAAACAAAAGCATCCTGAAACTGGAATTCTACTTCCACATCGTGCGCTCCGTCGGGTGGGCTTTTTACGGAACGTTGTCCATTGTTTACCGTATGGTAGCCGCCAATAACCGTGTTGTTTGTACCAGCGGTCTTATAAACAAACCTGTAACGAACATCGAAAATTGAATTATTGTCTACATCAACACTGGCGTGGTCATACCTAAATGTTTGGCAACTTTCCACCCGATAATCTGTGGTGTACCCCATTTTGGCCAGCGTATTGTCCTTTAAGTACCGGATAGTATAGGCAATGGGCACTCCTGGATTTTCTCTACTGTACACTGCATTCTCTCCTGTAATTACACTGTTCAAGGAACCATAGCCCGATTCAATATCCGCTAAATTGATGGCTTCGGAGGCTGCTTCCGCATTTCCGCCAATGGTAACGACCGTTATATTGGACGTTTTCAAGATTTCATCGTAGTCAGAATTTACCGTTCCTACACCGCTCACTCCACCGGCATATTCCAATACTGCATCCAACTCAATCGACGTATTTGTATTGGTAGTTTCCATACGCACCATAATTATACGCCCGTACGAAACGGAACTTACATAGGCTGGCGGCGTATCGGAATCGATGGCAGACGCAACATCGGCTTGGGTAACCGAGGTATCAAAAACACTGCCCGGAGAGCTTGGGGTGTCCATAGTTACGGTATAGAAAACTTGTTTAAACACTACCCCGGCGTATCGCTTCTCCGTTGAGCTTTCATAATCAAATTGGGAGGCCAATGATCCCGTGGCCCATTCCACATTCAGGCCAACATCCAAACTAAATTGTTTGGAAGAGTATGAGGTAGAAGCTTGATAAGAAGAATTGGAAGCGTTCACATAACCCTCTTGGTAGGCATTGGCGTTCCACCACTCCAAAGCATCATCAATACTTGACTGTACCGAAGAATTTGTGGGATTATCCACCACAATATTCCCTTGCGATCCAATTCCCGGTAAATCCAGTCTTAGAGTCACTGGTGCACGACCTAATGTCAAAGGGTCTGGAGCACCATCCAACATTCCTTGGTTTCCAACGACCAAAGCTCCAGGGAATACGATGCCATTGGTCGGACGCAATATGGCCACGTCATCAAAATTGGACTCTAAACTGTAATCCTGTGTCCTACACTCAAAACTCTCTCCCAATGTGGGACCGGTATTGGTTGTATTATCATTGGTTACGGTGCGCTCCGTGGCGCCTCCTCCGGTATACTGTAAATTTAATAGTTCATCAGGATTGTAAGACAATTTTTCTACGTAGGCGTTTATGGCCTCGAGGTCATCATCTTCCCCTCCTCCATTCTCGCCACCGTTTTCGCCACCCTGATCAATTGGCGGGTCCGTTCCTTCATCCTTGCTGCACGAAACAGCGAGGCATAATGTCATGGACCATATCAATAGGGTCCATAAGTTGATTTTTTTAAGAATTGATTTCATAACTATTTGGCTTTATGGGTTCAACACTGTCGAAATTAGACCTCAAACCCCCACCAACCTATTTACTGACATGGACAAAGTATGGACACGCAAAGACACAAAGTGAGTTGAAGAGCATGGACAGTGATAGTACAGGAGATGTTCAAAATGAATTTATATATTTGATAGTCAATATTTTATATTTTTAACAATAAAATAAAACCCATCTTAAACCATGGACAATGAATGGACAAGAGGGGTTACGACCAGGTATTGGATGGTTACGGCGCTCTGGATTATTTACTACTTTAGAAAGTATAAAAGCATAACCTCGTGAAACACTTCATCATTATTTTAAGCTTACTTAACTGTTTTTGGCAAACCATCAACGCACAAGGCCGGGAAAAAGAATTGGATAGTTTGATAAATCATGCTGAGCAACTTCCGGAAAGCATTGAAAAAGCCAAAGTACTTTCCCGAATACATGAAAGGATGATGTTCTCGGACCCCGATATGGCCAGAAATTATGCCCAGCAGGCGTTTCAACTTTCAAAAAAACTGGACTACAAAAAAGGTGTTGGCAACGGGTATCTTCAATTCGGGAATTATTTTTCCAACCGAACCGAGAACGACTCGGCTACCTATTACTACAATCTATCCTTGGAGAAATTCAAGGAAATTGAGTCCATCAGAGGGCAAATTTTCGCCAACCATTCCCTGGCCGGAATTGAACGTGAAAAAGGAAATTACGATAAGGCCATTGAAATTACCCAAAGAAACATTGGTCTATATAATGATGAGAACCGGGATACTACGGATTTAAAAGAATTCAACTTGATTGGAGCAGAATATGAGGTTTTGGGAAGCGTATACATGGACAAAGGCAATTATACCTTGGCGTTAAATGAAACCTTGAATGCGTTACGTTTTTTTGAAGAGGTTGATGACAGGGTACGAAAGGGAGATGCCCTGCTTCAATTAGGACAGATTGAATACAAACTTGGAAATTTTGACTCATCCCTTACCTACGAAGAGGAGGCCTTTACCATTTATCGGGATGAAGGCGATAAGGTTTATCAATCCTATGCAGCGAACTATTCCGGGTTGGCCGCCGAAGCGCTCGGAAATATGCAAAAAGCGGAGGAATATCAAAGAGCTTCCATAGCATTGGCGAGAGAAATGGGGGTAAAATCGGCCCTGTCCACCGCTTTGCGGGATTTGGGAAGAATCTATGCTAAAAAAGGGCTGTTGAATGATGCGAGGGCATTGCTGCAAGAGTCGTATCAAGAGGCTGAGAGCACAGGAATAAAATTGGACATGGCCTCCGCACTTAAAGAGCTTGCACAAGTCGATTTCAAATCCAAAGAATTTGCCGAGGCCCTAAAAAAAATGGACCGCGTAATTGAGATGGCCGAAAGCATTGGCGCTACATCCATCCTAGGGGAGTCTTACAAGGAACGTAGCGAGATTTATGAAAGCTTGGGTAAATACACCAATGCCATGGCGGACCTAAAAACGTACCAAATTATCAACGATAGTATTTTCAACAGTAAAAAGTCCCAACAAATTGAAGAGCTGAAAACCATCTACGAAACAGAGAAAAAAGAAGCTGAAATTGCCCTACAAGAAGAGGAAATCAACACCTTAAACGCCAAAGCCAAAGTTGACAAGCTTACGAAAGGCCTTTACGCTGGGGGCATGGCCTCTGCCCTAGCCCTTTCTGGGCTGTTGGTGTTTGGTTACCGCCAAAAAATGAAGAAAAACAAAGCGGAGCGCGAAAAGCAAGAGGAAATCTACAAACAGGAAATAGCCCATAAAAAGAAGGAACTCGCCAGCCAAACCTTACACTTGGTTCAAAAAAACACTTTTATCCAAGAGTTGATGGAGAACTTGGAGAACATTAAAAACTCCCCGGAAAAATTTAAAATGGAGTTTAGGCGCATCGTAATGCTCCTTAAAAAGGAAAATGCCTCCGATAAGGATTGGGAAGTGTTTAAAACCTACTTTGCCGAAGTACATAACGACTTTGACCAAAAACTCAAGACATTTTACCCGGATATCACAGAAAAGGAAATTCGCTTGGCCGCGTTCTTACGTATGAACCTTACCACAAAGGAAATCGCCGCCACCCTCAATGTGTTGCCCGATAGCATTTTGAAATCCAAATATAGATTAAAAAAGAAGTTGGGATTGGAAAAGGATACCGATTTGACCACTTTCCTAAATACGTTATAAAGTCAGTGGTTTATGCTGGTTGTTGCTATGTAAAAGTGCCTGCAAACCATTGCATTGAACTTTTGTTTTTCAAAGATATTTCCACGAACTTGGTAGCTTATAAAATAGACCACTTGAAAACAACCAACTTTATCCTGCCCTTTCTCTTCATATGTTTGATGGGCTGTCAGACAGAAAAGAAAGAGAACGCCACAGAAACCCCGACCAAAACCGAAAATTATTCCTCCAACGACTATCAAGACCTAGTGGCCTTGTTCAAGGAATGGAGAACCTTCGAAAATCCTCCACTGTTGGATGGAGCTCCCGATTACACTGCAGCAACCTTTGAGAAACGCTGGCCAAGGTTCAAGGAACTGCAATCAAAACTACAAGCTATCGACACCACCAATTGGTCGGTGGAAAACCAAGTGGATTGGATGATCGTGTGGGCCGAGATGAACGGCTACGACTTCAACCAGCGCGTTTTACAGCCTTGGGTCCGTGACCCAGCCTATTACAAAGTGGTCTGGACCGCCAAAAGCGATGTGCCCGCCCACGAAGGACCTACCAATCATGGGACTACGGAACTCTGGACCTATAATTTTCCTTTATCCACAGAGGAACGTTCCAAGCTTCTGTCCGATTTAAAAGTGATTGCCCCGTTCTACACGCAAGCCAAGCAAAACTTGACAGGGAACGCTCGTGAGTTATGGGTCACAGGAATCCGTGACATCAAAAACCAGAGCGAAGTGCTTACCGAGTTAAAAGAAAACGATGCCGTTGCCAACGATGCCGAATTGGTCGCCGTTATCGATGAGGCCATTGCCTCCACCGACGACCTTGTTAGTTGGTTGGAGACCGAATCCGAGTCAAAAACCGGCCCGTCGGGCATTGGCAAGGACAATTACACTTGGTATATGCAAAATGTACACCTCGTACCATTGACTTGGGAAGATGAGGTGATAATCCTAAAACGGGAGCTTGCCCGTGCATGGACCTCCTTAAAATTGGTGGAGCACAATAACAGGAACCTGCCGGAACTGGTGGATGCCTACTCCCCGGAAGCCTATGATAAAATGGCCGATGCATCAGCTAAAAGCTTGATAAACTTTTTGGAGCAACAGGACATTGTTACCGTAAAACCCTATTTTGACCCTGCCCTACGGGAGCATTTAGGGGAATTTATCCCCAAGGAAAAACGTAATTTCTTCGCCATCGGGGAGCATTACGATGCCAGACCCCTCTACTCCCATTTTTACCATTGGTTTGAACTGGCGCGCATGGATTTGGAGCCCCATAAAAGTGAAATACGGAAAGGTCCGTTATTGTACAACATTTGGGATTCCCGGAACGAAGGGACCGCCACGGCTGTGGAAGAAATGTTTATGCAGGCCGGTCTGTACAACGATAGTCCACGGACCAAGGAAATCGTATACATAATGATCGCGCAGCGTGCGGCCAGAGGTTTGGGCTCATTGTACGCCCACGCCAATGAAATGACCATGGAAGAGGCCGGAGGCATCCACAGCGAATACACCCCGCGGGGTTGGATGAAGACCGAAAAGGAGCTGCTCATTTTTGAGCAACACCTCTATTTGCGCCAACCGGGGTATGGATCTAGCTATATTACCGGTAAATATTTGTTGGAAGCCGCCTTGGCCGATTATGTCCGACTGCAAGAACTGGAGGGCGAACCCTTTACCCCAAAGGACTTTTTTGATACGCTGAACAGCATTGGCAATATCCCTATCTCGTTGGGACATTGGCAAATGACGGGCTCCAATGAGCATTTAAAGATAATTACAGAGTAAACGCAGCATAAAACAAAAGGAAAGAGGGCCGTAAAAGCCCCCCCTTAACCTTTCACCCCTTTACCCATCACCCCCATCACCAATAATCCGCTCAATACACTCCCACAATTCCGGATGTGTACTTGGAATTTTTAAATGTTGCGTTTGAAGAAAAAGGCGAAGCTTATAAAAAGGAATTTGAACAAACCACTGTAGGCTTTGACGAGTCCTTGATATTGGAATGTTCTATATAAAATGATTCATTGTGAGAAATTAGACCATAATCTATTCCTCCACCTCCACCCACACCCACAGCTAGATTCCTTACTTTTAAGAAAACAAGCAACAAAGGAATGCAGTCGTGCTGTGGCATTGTTCTTCCCAAGGTCATTTCGACATGAGGAACAAAGTTCCGATTGAGAAATCCAGATTTCTCACACTCGCAGAGCTCGGTTCGAAATGACGGTATTAAAATTCGCACCATTCGTATCGACCCGTTAGCCTTTGATGGCAAAGCTGCGTATCTTTGTGAAAAAGAAATTGGCTTTCCACTTCTTAGGGAATGACTGCATTATGGAAAATAAAAAAATAATCTTGTTCGATGGTGTTTGCAATCTGTGCAACAGTTCCGTCCAGTTTGTGATCAAGCGGGACAAAAAGGATATATTCCGCTATGCCGCATTGCAAAGTGAAATCGGTCAGGAATTGGTGAACCAACGCCATATCGATACCAGTAAGGTGGATTCCATTATCCTTATTGAGCCAGGTGTGGCCTACTACACCAAATCGGATGCCGCTTTGGAAATAGCACAGGATTTAGGAGGCTTATGGAAACTTACTGCCGTTTTTACATGGATTCCCACATCAATAAGAAACAGCATTTACAATCTTGTGGCCAAAAACCGCTATAAATGGTTCGGAAAGCAGGATGCTTGTATGATTCCTACGCCCGAGTTAAAGGCCAAGTTTTTGGACTGACTCATCTAAACCCGACTTTCCCTAAGTCAATCGGCCCATTCACACCATTGTTGGTTTTAATTGGAATATGTGAATCATAGGTTTGGGTAAACAATTAAATATCCAACCCTTATGAAAAATACAGTCATCCTATTTTTGTTGGCTCCCTTGTTTTTAATTGCCAACGCAACGAAAACCCCTTCCAAAATCAAGGAGGTCACTGTCTACCAGAATGGGGCACAGATTACCCGAACAGCCTCTTGTCTGCTCCAAGAGGGTTCAAACGAAGTAATATTTACTGGACTGTCCCATAAAATTGATGAAAGTAGCATTCAAATCTCCGGTTTGGGTTCCGTTTCCATTTTATCCATTGCCTACAACATTAATTATCTTGAAAAATCCGAAAGCAATCCAAAAATCAAAGAATGGGAAAACCAAATTAAAGCATTGGAAGAAGAAATCTCGTTGTTAAAGAACACCATTGCTGGTCTGGAAGAGGAAGAAAAGGTAATTACCTCCAATCGAATCGTAAACGGTGATAGCCAAGTATTGGATTTAGAGCGTATGAAACAAATTGGTGCCTACTACCGGGAAAGGATCACGGAAATCAAAAACGAGATATTCAAGACCAATCTGAATATTAACACATACAATCTTGAAATCAATGATTTGCGACAACAATTGGCCGAAGCCAATAATGGCAGCCAAACTCCCCAAGGAGAAATCACCATCACTTTTGATGCGCCTATTACCACAACTTTGAATGCTACGCTATCCTACTTGGTAAAAGATGCGGGATGGGTACCCAATTACGACATTAAATCCTCTGGTTTGAATGCTCCTATTTCCTTGGCATATAAAGGCAATGTGTATCAAAATACGGGTCAGGATTGGAAGAACGTCAAAATTTCTCTCTCCACGGGAAATCCCCAGTATAACATTAGCAAACCCGCTATTGATGCACATTATTTGAACTTTGTAAGCGCGTATGATAAAAGAAAGGTTGCAACTACAAGTAAAAAGGGCTATGCTTTTAATCCTTATGTTAAAAAGGTCACAGGAACTGTTACGGACGAATCCGGTGCTCCCCTACCCGGTGTCAATATTGTGGTCAAAGGAACCTCTATGGGCACCTCTTCGGATTTTGACGGAAATTATACGTTGGAGGTACCTTCCGGGAAAGAATTGACCTATTCCTACATTGGGATGCACATGCAAGAATTGCCCATTTACTCCTCCATTATGAACGTGCGTATGGAAGAAGATGCGCAAAGATTGGAAGAAGTGGTTGTAACCGGATACGGCACGGCAGCAGTTGGTTCGGTTTCCCCTGAAAGAACCTTAAATGGTCGTGTAGCTGGCGTTTCCATCAGAGGTGCGTCATCCATTGACAGTACACCAGAACCCTTATACATTATTGATGGAGTTCCTATTGATAATTTTACCGAAGGTGATTTGGACGAGAACGAAATCCAGGACATTGAAGTCTTAAAAGGCACTAATGCCTCCTCCATTTATGGAAACCGGAGTGCCAATGGCGTTGTTGTGATAACCACCAAGAAAAGTCAAATGCAGGAAGGAGCAACCAAAACAGAATTCGCCATAAAAGAGCCGTACACTATTTTGGCAAATGGGGGTATAACCGCCATTGAGGTGAATACATTTAAAATGACGGCCACTTATGAATACTTTGCCGCTCCCGTTCTAAATGATAATGTTTATCTCACCGCAAGTTTCAAGGATTGGGAACAACATCAACTTTTACCGGGAGAAGCCAATATCTACTTTGAGGGAATCTATGCCGGTAAAACGGTTATAGACCCATATACCACGAAAAAAGAAATGATTCTATCCTTGGGCATTGAGCACAATATTTCCGTAACGAGGCAACAGGACCGAAATTTTAAAAGTAAACCGTTTGTTGGCAGCAACCGAATAGTAGATCGTACATATGTTTTGGAAGTTAAAAACAATAAAAACATCCCCATTAATCTGAAGCTGATGGACCGCATACCAAAATCCCAAAATAAAGAAATTAAAGTTGATGATCTTAGTACCAACAATGCCGAATACGACGTAAGCAAAGGCTTGTTAACGTGGAACATGACACTCGGGCCCAAATCCGTACAGAAAGAAAACTTCTCTTTTCAAGTGAAATTCCCAAAAGGAAGATATATCTCGCTTTAAAACAAAAACAAAAAAGACCTCTTTAAAAAGAGGTCTTTTTATTTACGATTCTTAAATCTATCTATTGTTTCTTTTGATAGTTGTCGTCCCAGTTCTTCACTTTCGGCTCGCCCAATTTACCTACTGATTTTGCAACAACCATTGAAACTGTCGCATCTCCCGAAACGTTGACCACGGTTCGGCACATATCCAATGGACGGTCCACTGCAAAAATCAAAGCAAGTCCAGCTTCTGGAATACCCGCTTGTGCCAATACGATCACCAACATTACCATTCCCGCACCGGGAACCGCAGCACTACCAATGGATGCCAGCGTAGCCGTTACAATAATTCCAAGTTGTGCGGAAAGGCTAAGCTCCATTCCAAATGCCTGTGCGATAAAAACAGCGGCAACAGCTTGGTACAAACTGGTTCCGTCCATATTAATGGTAGCACCTATGGGCAGTACAAAACTGGTAACCTCTTCCTCTACTCCCAAATGTTCTTCTACCCTTTCCATGGTCACGGGCAAGGTCGCCGCACTGGAACTCGTAGAAAATGCCAATAATTGTGCAGGAGACATTCCTTTCATAAAAAAGGCAGGGCTTCTTTTTGTAAAAACCCAAGCAATCAAGAGGTAAACACATAACATTAAGGCCAGACCAAGCACCACACAGAAGGAATACCAAGCCAACGCCTTGAACAAGTCCAAACTTGGCGATTCCACTACAAGTGCAGCCAACAAGGCAAACACACCGTATGGAGCGGCCAACATGATGATATCTATCAATTTGAGAATGACCTCATTAAAGCCATCAAAGAATTTTTTGACCGGTTTTGCGGTTTTTTCGGGAATCAAAATCAAACCTATTCCAAAGAAAATAGCGAAGAAAATGACCTGAAGCATGTTACCGTTATCGCTCGCGGCCTTAAAAATGTTGCTCGGCACCAAATCTTCCAACGCCTGCAAAGGCCCCGCTTCCTTCTGTTTATCAGCGGCAGTCTTTATATTATCGGCATCGCCTTTATAGTTTTCGACCAATTCATTCCGGGTATCTTCGGAAATGGAACTTCCCGGTTTAATCGTATTTACTACCAATAAACCTATCGTAACCGCAATAACCGTGGTGATAATATAAATGCCAATGGTCCTACCCCCCATTTGGGATAGCTTGGATATATCCTTTAAATCTGAAACGCCTTTGATCAGTGAAGCCAAAATCAAGGGTACAGCGATCAATTTTAGGGAGTTGATGAAAATGTTTCCAAAAGGCTTGATCCAATCGGAGACAATTTTGGGTCCCCATTCAAATTGAACCATCAATAGCGCGAACAAAACACCTGCGGCCATTCCAATTAGAATCTGCCAGTGTAATTCCAGTTTCTTCATAAAGAGTTAAGTTAGGGACGGAAAGATACTTTATTGAATGGAAACGTCCTAACCTCTACCTAGATTTTGTTGGTACGGGCCAAAAGCGAGTAATCCGCCAAAACCAATGCAGCCATGGCCTCCACGAT
The DNA here is from genome assembly GCF_017313785.1 of Flagellimonas aurea. Taxonomy (GTDB): domain Bacteria; phylum Bacteroidota; class Bacteroidia; order Flavobacteriales; family Flavobacteriaceae; genus Flagellimonas; species Flagellimonas aurea. Next base: position 70,888 of record NZ_JAFLNL010000011.1, on the reverse strand, counting down.
GGGAACCGCTCTTGGGACAACACATGGATCGTGCCTCCCCTTGCCTTGAGTGGTCACTTTTTCACCCTCTTTGTTGATGGTTTCATAGGACTGCAACACCGTAGCCACTGGTTTAAACGCAACACTGAAATAAATATCCATACCATTGCTGATACCACCTTGGATGCCTCCACTTCTATTGGTTTTGGTGGTACCGTCCGTATTGAATGCATCATTGTGCTCACTACCCTTCATGGCCACTCCGGCAAAGCCGCTGCCGTACTCAAAACCTTTTACAGCGTTTATGGATAACATGGCCTCTCCCAATCGAGCATGCAACTTGTCAAAAACAGGCTCACCAAGACCAATTGGTACATTTTGGATGACGCAAGTGATAACGCCACCGATGGTATCGCCCTCTTTTTTAATGGATTTGATATAGTCCTCCATTTTTTTCGCCATCTCGGTATCGGGACAGCGAACGGCGTTGGATTCAATTTTGGAAAAGTCCAAATCTTGGTAGGGCTTGTCCAATTTCATCTCTCCAACTTGGGAGACAAAGGCGTTTATCTTGATTTCACTTAAAAATTGTTTGGCTATGGCCCCGGCCACTACCCTACTGGCCGTTTCACGGGCCGAGCTTCTTCCACCTCCACGGTAGTCACGAAAACCATATTTTTGATCATACACGTAATCCGCATGCGATGGACGATACGAATCTTTGATATGTGAGTAATCTTTTGACTTTTGATTGGTGTTGTGAATGGCAAAACCTATCGGCGTACCAGTGGTCTTACCCTCGAATATTCCAGAGTAAATTTCAACGGTATCGGGCTCTTTTCTTTGAGTGACAATAGCAGATTGTCCGGGTTTTCTTCTGTTCAATTCTTCTTGAATCTTATCCAAATCCAATGTAATTCCTGCAGGACACCCATCAATGATGCCCCCCAAAGCTTTTCCGTGAGATTCACCAAAAGTGGTGAGCTTAAAAAGTTGTCCAAAAGAATTTCCTGCCATTCGGTATAAAAATTATATCGCCATCAAAGGTAGATGTTACAAAGCTAATTCAAAAACAGGGGTTTGACTTAATGTTATTGTAACATAATTCATCTTAAGGTGATATTATTTTAACAATATCCTCATGAATTAATGATTTGGATTTGATTTCTATTTTATTCCTACCGTTTTATTTTGTACTAAACCCTATACAATTGAAAAAAAGGAAGATAGAATTGGCGGTTATCTCAGATGTTCACCTGGGAACCTATGGCTGCCATGCCGATGAACTCATAACATATCTCAATAGCATACAGCCGAAGAAGCTGATTTTGAACGGGGATATCATTGATATTTGGCAGTTTAGCAAACGTTATTTCCCTCCTTCCCACCTTAAGGTGCTCAGGAAGATCATAGGAATGGCATCCAAGGGTGTTGAAGTTTACTATATCACTGGTAATCATGATGAAATGCTCCGTAAGTTCAGTAACACTTCAATGGGTAATTTTAAGGTGATGGATAAGTTGGTACTCAATTTAGATGGCAAAAAAGCGTGGATTTTCCATGGGGATGTATTCGATGTTTCTATTCAAAATGCAAAATGGCTGGCCAAGTTGGGCGGCTATGGCTACGACCTTCTTATTTTGATCAATAGCTTCTTGAACTGGTGCTTGGCAAAAATGGGCCGCGAAAAATATTCCTTGTCAAAAAAAATCAAAAATAGCGTCAAGGGAGCCGTCAAATACATCAACAACTTTGAAAAAACCGCAGCAGATCTTGCTATAGAAAATGAGTATGATTATGTGGTGTGCGGCCATATCCATCAACCTAAAAAAGAAGTGTACGAGAATAAATATGGTAGTTGCACCTATCTAAATTCAGGAGATTGGGTGGAAAACTTGACCGCACTTGAATACTCTTTCAAACGATGGAAGATTTACCATTACAACCATGATAGGCTTTCCCCATTTTTTATGGATGAGGACCTCAAGGAAATGGACATGAACGACCTTATCGCTTCCATTACCGACAAGGAAGTGAATATTCAAGATGTCACGGAAGAACACCTGAGCGAAAAGAAAGAAGAGAATATAGAGACTGATTTCTTAGATGACAAGGGCCTGTCTCAAGATTGAAACGGGGTGTTGCGCCTCCCTTTTCGTCCCATCTTTTATTTGATGCCTACAACTGGTTCCATTCGCCGCGATCAACGTATCCTCTGAACTCTTCTTCACCGCAGGGAACAGTTTTAACCCGCCAACCTGCATACTGACCTCATAATGTTCCTTCTCGTACCCGAACGAACCCGCCATACCACAGCAGCCTGATGGGATGATGGTCACTTTGTAGTTTTTCGGTAGATTCAGGATATCAAACGTCACTTTTTGATTGCTCAGTGCTTTCTGATGGCAATGTCCATGAATTTTGATGGTCTTTTCCTCTTCGGTAAAGCTATCTGAAGAAATCTCTCCTGCCACAATCTCAGCAGCCAAAAATTCCTCGATCAAAAATGATTGTGAGGACAACTTTTTTAATTGTCCCTTATCATCGTGCAAACGCTGGTATTCGTCCCTAAAAGAAAGAATGGCCGAAGGCTCTAGCCCCACAATGGGTGTCCCGGCACCCAAAATATCCTTTAGGTTTTCCATATTCTTCTGCACCAACTTTTTGGCCTGTTTCAAAAATCCTTTGGATAAATAGGTCCTGCCACTTTCTCCATAGAACAGTTCCACATCGTAACCGAGCTTGCACAAAAGTTCGATGGCATCTTTACCAACTTGAATATCCAAATACTTAACGAACTCATCAATATAGAGAACAACAGGTCGTTTGGAAACTTCCTTTAGCTGGCCAAGGTTAGCTTTAAGATGCTCTTCAAAGTTGAAACGACCTACTTTGGGCAAATTTCTTTCAGGAGCCACGCCAACAGCCTTTTTGAGCATACCACCCATAACTTTGGACTCGTACATCCAGTTGGTTATACCCGAAACCTTACTACCCAAGGCGTTTAATTGGGTGTTGTGAGCGAATAATTTACTACGTAGCGAGTATCCGTTGGCTTCTTGATAGTTGTACAGGAATTCAGCTTTTAAAGCCGAAACATCCACGTTACTGGGGCATTCGCTGGCACAGGCCTTACAGCTCAAACAAAGGTCGAATGCAGATTTGAGCTCCTCATGGTCGAACCTATTGGTTTTGTCCGAGTTCGTTAAAAATTCCCGTAACGCGTTGGCCCTGGCCCGAGTAGTGTCTTTCTCATCTTTGGTAGCTTGGTAACTTGGGCACATACCCCCGTTCATATGGTGACTTTTTCTACAGTCACCACTACCATTACATTTTTCAGCGGCTTTTAAAATTCCTTCACTATCGGAGAAGTCCATTACGGTCTTCACTTCGGGTTCCTTCCTATCGATTTCATAACGAAGTGATTCGTCCATAGGATAGGCGTCCACGATTTTCCCAGGATTTAGAATCGAGTTAGGGTCAAAAAGGGCCTTTACTCTTTTCAGTAGCTCATAATTCGCCTCTCCTATCATTAATGGAATAAATTCTGCACGAACAATTCCATCCCCGTGTTCCCCGCTAAAACTACCGTTATATTTTTTAGTCAATTTGGCCACATCTGTGGTAATACTTCGGAAAAGCACTACATCCTCGGATTTCTTAAGATTCAATATAGGCCTTAAATGGAGTTCACCTGCACCGGCGTGGGCATAGTAAACCGCATCTTGGTTGTAGCCTTTCATAATTAAAGAGAATTCCGCTATAAAATCTTTCAGGTCTTCCAGCGCCACGGCGGTATCCTCTATACAAGCCACCGCTTTTTTATCTCCGACCATATTACCCAAAAGACCAAGGCCTGCTTTACGCAGTTCTATGGCCTTGTTTATGTCGTCTCCATATAAAATTGGATTGGCGTAGCTTAAACCAGACTTTTCTATAGTTTTTAACAGTGACCTCAATCGTTTTTCAAGGTCTTCCTCGGTATCCGCTTTAACCTCCAGCATCAAAATTCCGGCGGGGTCACCTTCCACAAAAAAACGGTTGGCCAGTTGCGCCCTATTGTTCTTGGTGCAATCCAATATTACCTTGTCCATCATCTCGCACAAATGCAGATTGTGCTGCATTACAGGGGCCACATCGGTCAAACAATCTTCTAAGGTCATGTAATGGGTTGCCACCATTGCCGCAAACTGGGGCGGCAAATCATCTAGTTGCAGAGTTATCTCGGTAGTAAATGCCAACGTTCCTTCGCTTCCGGACAACAACTTGCACAGATTAAAATCGGCTGTATTCTCTCCAAAAACATTGTTATGCAACAATTCATCTACTGCGTAGCCTGTATTTCTTCTGTGAATGCTAGGTTTTGGGAACTCCTCTTTAATGTTGTTCTGTATGTCTGGATTGGAAAGTTCTTCGTAAAGTTTTCTATAGATTGTTGCTTCCAAGGAGCTTCCTTCCTTCTTCTTTTCAAATTCTTCTTTGGAAATATCCGAGAAAAATGCGTCACTGCCATCGGACAAAACGCATTGCATGGAGATAATCTTGTCCCTAGTGACCCCATATTGAATAGAAGTTGTCCCGGATGAATTATTTCCTACCATTCCACCGATCATACAACGGTTGGATGTGGAGGTATTGGGGCCAAAAAAGAGACCAAATGGTTTTAAATACTGATTGAGTTCATCGCGGACCACCCCAGGCTGAACGGTAACCTGCTTTTTATCCTTGTCCAAACTGACAATTTTGGTAAAATAACGACTGACATCCACCACAATCCCTTCACCAACACATTGTCCTGCCAAAGAAGTTCCAGCGGTTCGAGGTATTAACCCAACTTTATTTTTGCCGGCAAAACCCAACAAAATCTTAAGGTCTTCTGTATGTTTTGGATATGCAACTGCTATTGGCAATTTACGATATACAGAAGCATCCGTGGCATAAATCGCTTTGCTCAAATCGTCGAACAACAACTCACCTTTCAGATGTGCAGAAAGGTCTTTTAACAAATTTTTATTCAATTTGGAATACTTTTTGGGAACTAAAACGGTTTTTCAAACGTAAATCTAACACAAAACTATCTCTAATTTTTAACTTAAAAGAGAAACTCATGAAGATTACCACATTATTTGCCGCTGTTATGTTATTTGCAACAGCTAGCGTAAGCGCTCAAAGTATTTCCGAACATGCCTTGGGGCTACGATTGGGAGACAGCGATGGCTTTGGGGCCGAAATTTCGTACCAAAATGCTCTTGGAGCCAATAACAGGTTGGAAGTTGACCTAGGCTGGAGGGACAACAGAAACTTCGACGCCTTTAAACTTGCCGGACTTTACCAATGGGTATTTCCTTTAGACGGTAATTTTAACTGGTACGTTGGTGCCGGTGGTGGATTGGGAAGCGTTGACTTTGAAGATCCCATTTTTGACGACGATGAAGGACTATTCATTTTTGGAGCCGGTGATATTGGTATTGAATACAATTTCAATATCCCTTTACTGTTATCATTGGACTTTAGACCTGAAGTCGGGCTTGTGGGCTACGATGGCTTCGATAATGATTTTGATTTTGATATTGCATTAGGTATTAGATATCAATTTTAATATAGAACACATGTAAAAAAACCCTTGGCCAATAAAAGCCAAGGGTTTTTTTTTGCCATAAACATTGAATACCTTAGCAACTTAAACATTCTGAAATGAAAAGACTTTTAGCAATATCCTTGGGAATTTTGTTTTTATCATCATGTAATTCAGACCCTAAAGGTTACACATTGAGCGGTACCATTACCGGTGAGCCCGAAAATGGCACCCAAATATTTTTAAAAACCACAGATTCCATCAATCAATTGATTGATATAGACACTACAACCGTAGAGAACGGACTGTTCAGTTTTAGTGGAAGTCAGTCCGAACCTAAAATGCACTATTTATTTGTGGATAAAGTTCGTGGAAATGTTCCCGTAATCATTGAAAATGGCACCATTGAAGTGGAGTTCCCCAAAGATAGTATTGACCATGCGAAATTAAAGGGTACGCAGCAAAATGAGTTGTTCATGGACTTTTTGGAAAAATCCCGCCAACTGTCCGAAAGAGCAAGGTCTATGCAAAACGATATGCGAATGGCAGCCCAGCAACAAGATACGGCCACAGTTACCGCTCTGCGTGAAGAATTCATCGAATTCCAAGAAGATGCCAAGAACTTTAATATCGATTTTGCAAAAAACAATCCGAATGCATTTGTTTCCGTATTGGTTATCGGTAATCTTTTGGCCACAAAAGCAGTACCTGTTGATGAAATCAAATCAATGTTTGAGGGTCTTACCCCTGAAATGAAGCAAACGGAACCAGCGAAGAAGATTGCGGAGCAATTAGAGAATTTAAAGTCGACCGAAATCGGGGCGGTTGCCCCAGATTTCTCGGCCCCTACCCCATCTGGTGAGATGTTGGCTCTTAGCGATGTGACCAGCAACGCAAAACTTACGTTGGTAGATTTTTGGGCCGGTTGGTGCAGACCTTGTCGTGCCGAGAACCCGAACATTGTATCGGTTTACAAAAAATACCACGACAAAGGTTTTGACGTATTGGGCGTTTCTTTGGACAACAAAGAAGATTTATGGAAAAATGCCATTGCATCCGATGGATTGGAATGGAACCATATTTCCAACCTACAACGTTTCCAAGACCCAATTGCTCGCCTATACAATATCAACGCAATACCTGCCGCATTCTTATTGGATGAAAACGGCGTTATTGTAGCACGAGACTTAAGGGGGCCAGCGTTAGAGGAAAAAGTAGCCGAAATACTTGGAAAGAGCTAAACAGTAAAATATATTTTAATGAAAAAAGGTCTTGATGGTTTCAAGGCCTTTTTTATTGCCCTATAGTTTGCCCATTTTATCCAACACAAAAAGAACGATTATAGGAATGGCGAGCAAAATCACAATCAAAGTATCCGTTACAAACAACCCTGGCATAAACAATAATGTGGTAGCATACCCGCCTATAGCACCACCAAAGTGGGCGGTATGGCCAATGTTTCCCATGCGACTCTTCATGCCCCAAATGGAATACAATAAATAAGCGATACCCAACACATAGGCCGGTAACGGAATCGGGATAAACATAATACCCAATTGCATATCCGGATTCAATAATATGGCCGCATAGAGAACGCCCATTACTGCTCCACTAGCTCCCACAGCACTATAATATGGCTCATCTTTATGAAAAACCAGGGCCAAGAGACTTCCTGCAATCAAACTCACCAAATAAATAATCAAAAATTTTATGGAGCCGAACCAACTTATCACCACAGGAGCGAAAAAGTATAGGGTAAACATGTTCAAGAACAAGTGGGAAATGTCAACATGTAAAAAACCAGAAGTCAACATTCGTTCCTTTTGTCCCGCTTGTATGGCACTGATACTGAATTTATATCTATCAAAGAATGTGTTATTGTTGAATCCGCGAAGGGAAACCAGAACATTGGCGGCCATAATAGCAATGGTAGCGATATGTAAATTGAGCATGTAAATAAAGGTTTGGGTTCAAATATAGCTATATTTGCAGACAAGAATAGTCTATGCAGCTGGTAGTTTATATCCTTGTTTATCCTTTGCTCTGGTTGATTTCCAGACTTCCCTTTAAAGTCATTTATTTTATTTCGGATGGTGTTTATGTGCTTTTATACCATATCATCGGATACCGTAAAAAAGTAGTACGGAATAACTTGGCCCTCGTTTTTCCCGAAAAAACCAAGGAGGAGCGATTATTGATAGAAAAAAAATTCTTCAGGCACATGTGCGACATCTTTTTAGAGATGATGAAGACCATGGGCATGAGCAAAAAAGAAATCCAAGAAAGGTTTACCGTAACCAATATGAAAATGCTCAACGACCTTGAGAAAAAAGGCATCAATACTATGCTGATGCTTCCCCATTACGCAAGCTGGGAGTGGGTGTTGTCCTTAAACCTTCAAATAATATCCAAAGGATACGGTATATATCAAAAAGTGGAAAACAAATATTTTGATAAGTTAGTAAGGGACATACGGGGCAAATACAATACCGAACTAATATCCACTAGAGAATCCAGAAAAATACTGGAAGCCGCAAGGAAAAGTAAAGATCTGATGATGGTAGGCATCATCAGCGACCAGTCCCCTATGGTGGGCAGGGCCAAATATTGGACCGACTTTATGGGTATAGTGGTTCCCGCTCACGTTGGTGGCGAAGAAATCTGCAAAACGAACAACTTTGTACCAGTTTACCTTAAGGTTAAAAAACTAAAAAGGGGATATTACGAAGGTACCTTTAAAATCCTCACTGAAAATCCCCGCGAAGTTCCTGATTACGGTATAACGGATGCCTTTCTGCGGGAAACGGAAAAATCCATCAGGGAAGCTCCCGAATATTATTTCTGGACACACAAACGTTGGAAACACAAGGACAAAGTTCCAAAAGAGTTTCAACAAGAACCAGCAGAATCAAGTAACGCTTAAAGTCCCGCTGCTTCTTTGATTTCACTTATGATTCTATCCGCCAAATCATCGGCTTCTTTCTGAGATTTAGCCTCGGTGTAAATTCGGATAATGGGCTCCGTATTAGATTTTCTAAGATGTACCCAATTTTCTGGGAAGTCAATCTTCACACCATCAATGGTCGACACCTCCTCATCTTTGTATTTGTGGTGCATGGCTTCCAAAAGAGCATCCACATTAAGATCAGCGGTGAGTTCGATTTTCTTTTTGCTCATGAAATAGCTTGGGTAGCTAGCTCTCAGTTCCGCAACCGTTCCTCCTCTTTCCGCCATCAGCATCAAGAATAAGGCAGTACCCACCAATGCGTCCCTACCGTAATGGCTCTCTGGATAGATAATCCCACCATTTCCTTCCCCACCAATGATGGCGTTGTTTTCTTTCATTTTGGTCACCACGTTCACCTCTCCAACCGCTGCAGCTTCATAAGTCCCACCGTGTTTTTCGGTAACATCGCGCAATGCTCTTGAAGATGATAGGTTAGAAACCGTATTTCCTTTGGTTTTGGACAGCACATAATCGGCGCAGGCCACTAAAGTGTATTCTTCTCCAAACATTTGCCCATCGTTGCTGATAAAAGCCAAACGGTCCACATCTGGGTCCACCACAATACCAAAATCAGCTTTTTCTTCCACAACTTTTTTACAGATATCGCCCAAATGTTCCTTTAAAGGTTCTGGATTATGAGGAAAATGTCCTGTTGGGTCGCAATAGAGTTTTACGACTTCCACCCCCAATTCTTCAAGCAGCTTGGGAATGGCAATACCTCCCGTGGAATTAACACCATCAACAACAACTTTGAAACCTGCTTTTTTAATGGTATCCGCATCTACCAAGGACAATTCCAACACTTCATCAATATGGATGTCGATATAGGAATCATTTTTAATGATCTCCCCCAAATCATCCACCTCGGCAAACTCAAAATCCTCTTTCTCCGCCAAGGCTAAAATCTTAGCACCTTGCTCCGCATCCAAAAACTCGCCTTTTTCATTCAGCAGTTTTAATGCATTCCATTGTTTGGGATTATGACTGGCCGTTAGAATGATACCACCATCTGCTTTTTCCAAAGGAACCGCAATTTCCACGGTCGGTGTGGTGGACAATCCCAAATCAATCACATCGATTCCAAGACCAACCAAGGTAGAGACCACTAAATTTTGGATCATCTCTCCAGATAATCTAGCGTCACGTCCAATTACGACTTTCAAATCATCCGTACCGGAATACGATTTTAACCATGTGCCATAAGCCGCGGCAAATTTAACCGCATCAACAGGTGTTAAGTTGTTGTTAGTTTGGCCTCCGATAGTGCCTCGTATTCCAGAAATTGATTTGATCAGTGTCATAATTGTTAAAAAAGTTTTTGCAAATATAACTGGGCTTGGTCGATTCCATGTTTTGAATTTGTAAATTTCGACAGAAAAGGACTTTGCCCCGATGAACTTCTTAGCGCATATCTACCTATCTTTTGATGATAAGGAAATCACTTTAGGGAATTTCTTTGCCGATCATATCCGTGGAAATAAGTTCAAGCACTTTCCCGACAAAATCCAGAAAGGCATTCTTCTCCACAGAGAAATAGACACATTTACCGATGCACACCCCACGGCAAGACAAAGCAGCAAACGCCTGCACAAAAACTACAGCCATTACAGCCGTGTGATCGTGGATATTTACTACGACCATTTTTTGGCCAAGAATTGGAGTGATTATTCTGATGTGCCTTTAGATGAATACGTTGAAAACTTCTATGATTTATTGGAGGACAACTATGATATCCTCCCCATGCCCACCAAACGGATGATGCCCTATATGATTGCGGACAATTGGCTGCTCAATTACGCCAATTTAGCAGGAATAGACCGCGTTCTAAATGGAATGAATAGACGAACCAAAAACAAGTCCCGAATGAACTTTGCTATTTTGGATCTTGAAGAACACTATACAGAGTTTGAAAATGAGTTCACCTCATTTTTTGAAGAATTGATTACCTTTTCCAACCAAAAATTTATTTCTCTATGCAAAGACTAATACTCCTTCTTCCCCTAATCCTTTTTGTCAATTGTAAGCAGAAACCAGCTGAACCTACTGGGCTGGTGGCCGAAAAAGCCATGGTCGTGTCAGCACGGGAAGAAGCGTCCCAACTGGCGGTTGACATCATGAAAAAAGGCGGAAATGCCTTTGATGCCATGGTAGCAACGGAACTCTCCCTCGTAGTCGCCTACCCTTTTGCGGGAAGCGTGGGCGGTGGCGGATTCATGGTCTACCGCAAGAACAACGGTGAGGTCGGAGGAATCGATTATCGTGAAAAAGCTCCGTTAGCCGCGCATAAAAACATGTATTTGGATTCCTTGGGGAATGTAATCCCTGGATTGAGCACCTCTGGAGGTACTGCCGTTGGAGTACCGGGAACGGTGGCAGGAGTGATTGAGGTCCATAAAAAATTCGGAAAGCTTCCCTTAAAAGAAATCATAGCGCCCATCATTGAACTGGCCAACAAAGGCGTGGTGGTAACCGAAAAACAGGCGGCCAGACTGGAAAATACCCGTGAACGCTTTATCGAGGCCAATGGCGATAGCACCAAATTTGCCCAGCCTTTTGCGGCAGGAGACACCATTAAATATCCTGCTTATGCCAAAACCCTTCAAAAAATCATGGAAGAAGGTCGTGATGGCTTCTACAAAGGCGAAGTGGCCCAAAAATTAGCTGCCTTTGTTCAAGAAAAAGGTGGTCTTATCACCGAAGAAGATTTGGAAAAGTACGAAGCCGTTTGGAGAGACCCCATTGTTTTCAACTACAAGGATATCAAAGTGATTTCCATGAGCCCTCCAAGTAGCGGCGGTGTTACTATCAATCAAATATTCAAGATGATGGAACCCTATAACGTTTCCAAGTTTGGGCATAATTCAACCAAAACCATTCAATTGTTTACGGAAGCTTCTCGAAGAGCCTATGCGGACAGGAACTTCTTTTTGGGAGACCCTGACTTTGTAGACATTCCTTACGATGTACTTTTGAGTGACGGGTACCTTCAAGATAGAATGGATAATTTTTCATTTGATAAGGCAACTCTTTCTTCTGAAGTGAGCCATGGCGAGGTAGAAATTATCGAAAGTGACCAAACCACCCATTTCTCTATCGTAGATAGCGAAGGTAATGCCGTTTCGGTCACATCAACCTTAAATGGAGGATACGGGTCCAAACTGTTCTGTGAAGAATTGGGCATCTTTCTGAACAATGAAATGGACGATTTCAGTGCCAAACCCGGTGTACCCAACATGTTTGGACTAATAGGTGCAGAAGCCAACAGTATTGCGCCCGAAAAACGAATGTTGAGCAGCATGACACCAACAATCGTGGAAAAAGATGGCAAACTGTATATGGTTGTTGGGACTCCTGGGGGTTCCACTATCATAACCGCGGTGGCACAGACCATTTTGAATGTTTATGAATTCAACTTGAGCATGCAAGAAGCTGTGAACGCACCAAGATTCCATCACCAATGGTTGCCCGATATGGTGATTTTTGAGCCGGAAGGGTTCTCGGAAGAGTTGATAGAAGAATTAAAATCAAAAGGGTATATCATCAATGAGGAGCGCACGCCCATTATCGGAAAAGTGGATGCCATTCGTGTGCTGCCCGATGGAAAACTGGAAGGCGGAGCCGATAAGCGCGGTGACGATGCCGCTGTTGGATATTAATACTATTCACTTTGGATGAAATTTGATATTGTAGTTTTGACGGACCACCGCTATGTGGCACCCAAAACAAGGACACCTTATATTGAAAATGTACTGCAAGAGGACCATTTGGTTTTGGAAGCTATGGAGAAGCAAGGCCTTAAAGTAGTGCGCAAGGCTTGGGACGACCCCGATTTTGATTGGTCTACTACCCAATATGCTCTCTTCAGAACCACATGGGATTACTTTGATCGATACGCCGAGTTTTCCGAATGGCTGGAAAAAACTTCAAAGCGGACAAGGTTCATCAATTCCAAGGAACTCATTTATTGGAATATTGACAAACACTATTTGCAAGATTTATCAAAAGCTGGGGTAACTATTCCAAAAACAGTTTTTGTAGAGAAAGGTTCCACCACAACATTGTTGGAGTCCATCATAAAAGCAAAATCGGAACATGGTTTTATTGCCGACACTTACATTTTAAAACCATGTGTATCTGGAGCTGCCCGTCATACCTACAAAATAGCAGAGGATGGGGTCACTGATTACGAGTCCATCTTTCAAGAATTGGTGAAAAATGAGGCCATGATGCTCCAAGAATTTCAGTACAATATTGTTTCTGAAGGGGAAATCTCCATGATGGTTTTCAATGGAGAGTTTACCCATGCCGTTTTGAAAATTGCCAAACCCGGTGATTTTAGGGTACAGGATGATTTTGGGGGAAGTGTTCACAAGTACAATCCAAATGCCGAACAGATTGCATTCGCCAAATGTGTGGTCGAGGCTGCACCGGAGCTGCCACTGTATGCCAGAGTAGATATTTTTAGGGACAATAATGGTAGCTGGGCCCTGGCCGAACTGGAAATTTTTGAACCGGAACTATGGTTTCGCCTCAACCCCGTAGCAGCAAATGTTCTGGCAAAAGGAATCAAGGAAACCCTCGCCTTCGATTGAAACCAAATGGGATTGATATATATTTTTATCTTTAAATAAACTTTTAGAAATGAAAAAACTAGCCGTTATTCTATTGAGCATATCCCTTGGTTGTTCTGCCCAACAAAACACGACGGAAGACTTGGTGGCCAACGAAGATGCCTTTTTTGACTATGTGGATAAAAGTACAGAGATAGAGGTACTTGCTGAAGGATTTAAATGGTCGGAGGGTCCTGTTTGGGTAAGGGAGGGTGGTTTCCTCCTGTTTTCCGATGCTCCACAGAACACCATTTTTAAATGGAAGGACGGCGAAGGTATCTCTGTTTTTTTAGAGCCATCGGGGTATACCGGTATTTTACCGTATAGCCGTGAACCTGGCAGTAACGGGTTAATAATAAATAAGGATGGTGAATTGGTAGCTTGCGAACATGGAGACCGTAGAATATCCCGGATGCCTTTGTCCCAAGGAGGAAAAGTGACCGTAGCGGATACGTGGCAGGGCAAACGATTCAATAGTCCCAATGATATTGTGCAAGCATCAAATGGCACCTATTATTTTACCGACCCGCCCTATGGCCTACCTGAACAAGAAAATTCAGCTTCGCGGGAAATTGAAGCTTTCGGGGTTTATAAAATCGATTCAAACGGAAAGGTAGATATGGTCGTAAGCAATCTTAAAAGACCCAATGGGGTAGCTCTGTCCCCAGATGAAAAAATACTGTACGTAAACCAATCGGATTCCAAAGCTCCCTACATTATGGCATACAAAATCCAACAGGATGGGTCTTTGGACGAAGGCCGGATATTCTTTGATGCCTCTTCGTTACAAGAATCTGGCTTAAAAGGTTCTTTGGACGGCCTTAAAGTGGCACAGGATGGCACCCTTTTCTCAACAGGGCCAGGAGGAGTGTTGGTCATAACCCCTAAAGGAAAACTTTTGGGCCGCATAGCAACCGGACAACCTACGGCCAACTGCGCTTGGGGAGAAGATGGGTCGGTTCTGTATATGACCGCGAACAATTATCTGACGAAAATTCAGACCAAAACCAAGGGAACAGGTTTCTAAGGTCGGGTTACTTGGCAATCTGCTTTTTCAGCTCCTCCATCGATTCCTGAAGCTGTCTGAGCAAACCTGTTTCGGTAGTGGCATCCACATTAAAGGTGAGTTTACTGCTCACCTCCCAAATTTCCTGAATTTGAAACGGTTTGATTTCGTAGGGTGGATAGGTTTCGTTCAAAGAGACCAAAGTAATGTTATTGGAATTCGGCTTTCGTTCTATTTTCTTCACCATTACCGAATCCTGAAGCACCACAACATACATTTTATTCGGGCTGACATGATCTATATGCTCAATGGCTCGTGCCAACACCCAATCGTTTGGTCTTAAATTGGGCAACATACTGTCACCTTCCACCTGAAATCCTCGATAGGTCGCATTTCTAAATTCCGGAATGGGCATGTCAAAAGCAGGTAATTGGCTGTACCAACTCGTATCCGAAATATTCTGTGGGTAACCAGCGGCCGCCTTGGCATTCACCATCACCATGTTGTCGTTATCGGAATTGTCCACGGTCACCACCTTAGGGATGACACTGGTTTTGGAGGTGTCCAAATGTTTTTGGTCGCTTTCCCCGAACAACCATAACGGATTTATTTTGAATTGTTTCAAAAGTTCCGCCACCACTTTTCCAGAAAGTTTGGTCCTCCCCCGCTCTATATCGGCCGTAGTGTTCTTCACACCCAATAATTTGGCAAAATCGGTTTGTGTATATCCCAGTTCCCTGCGGATATCGGTAAATCGTTTTAGGGTTATTTCATTTTCCATCTTCATGTTGATAAAGTCAGGACGAGTAAGCTCGTATTGACTACACTTTCTCAAATATAGGTATTTTGGAATATTTCCAAAAACTTTTATGGATTATTTCCATTATTTGGATTATTTCCATATATTTGATTGGAATATTTCCAAGTTATGAATTTTGATAGGATACGCGAAAAACTGAACATATTGGCCGATGCCGCCAAGTATGATATCTCATGTGCCAGCAGCGGCAGTGATCGGACCAATAAAAACAAAGGTCTTGGAAATGCCTCCAAAATGGGTATCTGCCACAGTTATACCCCGGATGGACGATGTGTATCCCTATTGAAAATTTTGTTGACCAACCATTGCATTTTTGATTGCGCCTACTGCGTTACCCGAAAAAGCAACGATGTGCCCAGAGCAGCCTTCAAGGTCCAAGAGGTGGTTGACCTTACCATCAATTTTTACCGTAGAAACTATATCGAGGGGCTTTTTTTGAGCTCTGGGATATTCAAGAGTCCCGACCACACCATGGAGCGTTTGGTGGCCGTGGCCAAAAAGTTACGGGAAGAGGAAAATTTCAACGGTTACATCCATTTAAAGTCGATTCCTGGTGCAAGCGATGAATTGATGTACGAAGCAGGTCTTTACGCAGACCGACTTTCAGTTAATATCGAGGTCCCCACTATCTCCGGACTTAAATTATTGGCCCCGGATAAAAAGCATGAAGACTTTACCAAACCCATGGAAAAAGTGAAAAATGAAATTGTACGCTATCAATCCGAACGGAAAATCATAAAGAACACTCCAAAATACGCTCCCTCGGGCCAAAGTACCCAAATGATCGTGGGCGCTTCGGGCGAATCGGATAAGGATATTATGTATTCCGCCACCTATTATTATAAAACGTACAACATGAAACGTGTGTATTATTCCGGATATGTGCCCGTTACCCACGATTCGCGTTTGCCCGCCATTGGCTCCCAAGTGCCCATGCTACGGGAAAACCGTTTGTACCAGACCGATTGGCTATTGCGTTTTTATGGCTTTTCCATTGGGGAACTGTTGAACAAGCAACATCCCAATTTGGATATGGATGTTGATCCAAAACTTTCGTGGGCCTTGCGCAACCTACATCATTTTCCTGTGGACATAAACAAAGGCGATAAGCGGCTATTGGCCAGAATACCCGGCATAGGAATGCAATCCGTGGATAAAATAATGAAGGCCAGAAAATTTAGAAAATTGAACTGGGACCACCTCAAGAAAATCGGGGTAGCCCTCAACCGTGCCCAATATTTTGTGGTTTGCGATTCCAACCAATGGGAGCGTCGCGATTTGGACGCGGAGAGAATTAAAGGCATGATCTTGCAGAATTCCTACGGAAAGTTTCGAGATCAGTACAGTACACAATTGTCATTGTTCAATTAGGAATAGGCAATTGACAAGTAAGTCATTTCGACCGAAGGGGGAGAAATTTAGATTTCTAGGTCGTAAACTCCTTTGAAATGACAGTAAAGAAACTAAAAAGCAAACACTATGAATGCTTCAACAACCTTAGTCTACGACGGCAGCTTTAATGGGTTCTTGACCGCCGTCTTCGTCGCTTTTGATGAAAAGATCAATGTGGCCGACATTCAAAAGAACAATCAATCACAAAACGGATTGTTTTCCGAAACGGAGACCATTTTTACCCATGTGGACAAAGCCAAACGGGTATGGAACGGTATCCGCAACAAGAGCCACAACGCCATTTCCAATATATACTTTGCTTTTTTGAGCGAAACCGAAGGTGTTGAGATGATGCTCTATACCTACATTCAAAAATTGATGCGTGCCAAAAACGGTAAGTATTTGGATTATTCGGACAGCACGGTGCTCTTTATTGCGCAACTGGCAAGAAAAGTAGGCCGAGAAAAACATAGAATGGAGGCCTTTGTGCGGTTCCAATTGACGAAGGACAATATTTACTTTGCCAACATTGAACCCGATTTTGATGTTTTGCCCCTCATCTCGAAGCATTTTCGTGACCGCTACGCCGACCAAAAATGGTTGATCTATGACGTTAAACGAAAATATGGCATTTATTATGACCTGGACCATGTGGAGATGGTATCCCTGAACTTAAAGGACATCCATCACAACAAAACTGTCAAAAGTGATGCCTTTGCCACCGAAGAATACGAATACCAGACCCTTTGGAACGATTATTTTAAAAGCACGAATATTGCCTCGCGCATTAACCCCAAATTACATACGCAACACGTACCCAAACGGTATTGGAAGTATTTGAGCGAGAAGAAAGAGGCAGTTTAAATTTTACAACTATTTACTCTTCTCCCCCACAAAATGGTCGCTTTTGGTCTTGAACAGCACATTAAAACTGGTCAAACTGCCATAAACTCGGGTAATGTATTGTTGTAGGTCTACCTTTTCTTGGTCGTCCAAGTTTTTGCTGCTGTTAATCTTTTGCTCCATTACACGGATACGGTCGCGCACCATCACAATTTTATGGAAAAAGGTTTCAATGGGTATTTCCTTGTTGGCTGTGCCATCATCAGGTTCCAAGATCAATTTGCCGCCTTTCCATTTATCGGCCATGGCCACTTTTTCGTGGGTATCGCTCCATTTTTCCAGTATTTTGACCAGAGACCGTTCCACATCAAAAAAACTGACACTGTCCACTTCGTACTCCACACCTTCAATCACTTCGAAGTCAGCATCCAAATCAATGGTTTCCAGTCCATTTTCCAAAAATGTTACCCAATAGTGTTTGGACGATACGTTGGTTACCACCCCTTTACCATACTCCGGGTGGTCGATTCTTGAGCCAATACCCAATACTTTCATGTTTATGATTTTTTTCTATTTCCAAATTTAGAATTTTTGGTCATTTCCCCTACCTTCGTGTTTGGTTTTATAAACCAGTATACATGGAACCACATAAAATTAGAGCAAAACTCGGAGAGTTGGCCTCTACATCAATCAGTGGTAACGACATCAGTTCTTCTTGTCTTTACGTATCTGCATTGGCGGTGTTGCACGCAGGCCAATATGCATGGATTTCTTTATTGATCGTTGGTGCGGTCCTCTTTTTGTTTCGGAAAATTTATGGTGAAGTGGTCGGCGCCCTTCCTATGAACGGTGGGGCCTACAACGCCTTGCTCAATACCACCAATAAGGGCATGGCCTCCTTGGCGGCATCCCTTACCTTGCTCTCCTATATGGCAACCGCGGTTATTTCTGCCAATGAAGCAATGGCCTATTTAAAAAATATTGTGCCCCAACTGCCCGTTATTTTGGCCACAATAGGTCTATTGGCCATATTTATGGGGTTGGTCATCATTGGAATCGGGGAATCGTCCAAAGTGGCAATCGCCATTTTCATCTTCCATCTATCATCATTGATATTGCTGTCCTCTTTTGCTGGTTTCTATCTGTTTGAACACGGGTGGGATGTTTTTGCGAGCAACAATGCTTTGCCCGTAAAGCACGGTGCATTGCCCATGGCCTTATTCTTTGGTTTTTCTGCCGCCATGTTGGGCATCAGCGGATTTGAAAGTTCGGCCAACTTTGTTGAGGAGCAGGAAAAGGGCGTGTTTCCAAAAACATTGCGCAATATGTGGGTGGTGGTCACTATTTTTAACCCGTTGATTGCATTTTTGGCATTGGCCGTTTTGCCCATTTCCGAAATAGAAATAAATAGTGAGGCGTTGCTCTCCGTTATGGGCAACCAAGTTAGTGGTTCTTGGCTATCCTTCTTGGTTTCTTTGGATGCCGTATTGGTTTTAAGCGGTGCAGTGCTCACCTCTTTTGTTGGGGTTTCCGGTCTTGTGGAACGCATCACCCTGGATAGGATCTTACCTCCTTTTCTTTTAAAGAGAAATAAAAATGGCAGCACGTATCGCATAGCCATTGTATTTTTTTTTCTATGCGTCTCTATACTATTGATTACTGAAGGTAATCTGGAAGCCTTGGCCGGAGTCTACACCATTGCTTTTTTATCAGTGATGGCGCTTTTTGGCATAGGCAATATTCTATTAAAGGTCCGACGAAAAAATCTTCCGCGTCCAGAACGTTCGGGGTGGTTGTCCTTGATGATTGCCATTTTGGCCGTAATTATAGCTTTGGTAGGTAACATCATCCTAAACCCGGATTATCTTGCGGTTTTCATGGAGTATTTTATTCCTACAATAGCCTTGGTTCTGGTCATGCTCAATAGGACCGCTTTGCTCAAACTGTTGTTGAGATTGATTCGATATTTCTTAGACCCCATCAATCGTTTTCTTATCAGATCTTACAAAGGAATCAACCGGGTAATCGACAAGATCAATGATCAGGAATTTGTGTATTTCACTAAAAAAGATGACGTTGCGGCACTTAATAAGGTGTTGCTCTACATCCGGAACAATGAGCATACCCGAAAACTGAAAATTGTGTCCGTATTTCCAGAGGGAGAAAAAGCTACGGATAGTTTTGTGTCCGATTTGGATGTATTGGATCGAGAATACCCCGAGATAAAGATTGAGTACATTCAATTGAAAGGTGAGTTTACACCGGAATTGATCAGGGAACTCTCTGAAAGATGGAAAATCCCAATCAATTTTATGTTCATTGGAAGTCCCAGTGAGAAATTTCCATACCCCTTGCAGGAGCTCGGGGGGGTTAGGCTGATTATTTGATTTAAATCCTGATTGTTGTCGTACCTTTCATTAAAAAGAGTGACTTTGGGCCACTTCGTTTTTACGGTTCAAATCGCTACATTTGAGGTTTGCTATGATTTATGATCAATTACGAAGAAAATATTGAGGTAAGGGGCGCCAGGGTCCATAACCTGAAAAATATAGATGTTACCATTCCACGTGAAAAACTAGTAGTCATTACGGGGCTTTCGGGCAGTGGAAAATCCTCTTTGGCCTTTGATACTATTTATGCCGAAGGACAACGGCGGTACATAGAAACGTTCTCGGCCTATGCCCGACAATTCTTGGGCGGACTAGAACGCCCCGATGTAGATAAAATCGATGGCCTCTCCCCCGTAATCGCCATTGAACAAAAGACTACGTCAAAATCCCCTCGCTCTACTGTAGGAACCATTACCGAAGTTTATGACTTTTTGCGATTGCTGTTTGCTAGGGCTGGCGATGCCTACAGTTACAATACTGGTGAAAAAATGGTGAGCTACAGTGATGAACAAATCAAGGATTTGATCATCGAATCTTACAAGGACAAAAAAATAAACGTACTGGCCCCCGTGATCAAATCCAGAAAAGGACATTATCGTGAACTTTTCGAGCAGATTGCAAAGCAAGGTTTTGTAAAGGTGCGGGTTGATGGTGAGATTACGGACATTACCAAGGGGATGAAAGTGGACCGCTACAAAACGCACGATATTGAAATTGTGATTGATCGCTTGAAGGTGGGCGATAGTGAAGACTTCCATAAACGACTGGCTGAAACCATTAATACCGCCATGTACAGTGGTGACAATGTACTCATGGTGCTTGAAGAAGGTGAATCTGTACCAAGGTATTTTAGCCGAGATTTAATGTGTCCTTCAACAGGGATTTCCTATCCTACCCCAGAACCGAACACGTTTTCCTTTAACTCACCAAAAGGAATGTGTCCTGAGTGCAGTGGTCTTGGTCATGTATACCAAGTGAACGAGCATAAAATCATCCCGAACAAAAAGATCTCCATTAAATCCGGCGGACTCGCTCCTTTGGGCGAATACAAAAAATCCTGGGCGTTCAAACAACTGGAAACCATTGCTCAGCGTTACAATTTTGATCTCACGGATGCCATTGAAAAAATCCCTGAAGAGGCCATGAACGTTATTTTGAACGGAGGCAAAGAGAGTTTTGAGGTGGATTCCAAAAGTCTGGGTGTAAAAAGACAGTACAAAATTGATTACGAGGGTATTTCCAACTTCATCAAAACACAATATGAGGAAGCCAATTCAACATCCATAAAGCGATGGGCCAAAGATTATATGGATAAGGTGAAATGCCCAACCTGCGAAGGTTCCCGCTTACGAAAAGAGTCGCTCTATTTTAAAATAGATGGAAAAAATATCGCCGAGTTGGCCCAAATGGACATTGCAGAGCTTGCCAACTTTTTCAAACATTTAGAGGATACCTTGGAGGGCAACCAAAAGAAAATTGCGGAGGAAATCATCAAAGAAATCAAATCACGTATCGGTTTTTTATTGGATGTGGGGCTTGATTATCTTTCCTTGAACCGTAGTTCCAAATCTTTATCGGGCGGTGAGGCGCAACGTATACGATTGGCCACGCAAATTGGCTCCCAGTTGGTAGGTGTGCTCTATATTTTGGACGAACCCAGTATCGGTTTGCACCAGCGAGACAATGAACGGTTGATTCACTCCCTGGAATCGCTTCGGGATATCGGAAATTCGGTGATTGTGGTGGAACACGACCGCGATATGATCGAATGTGCCGACCATGTCATCGATATTGGTCCAAAAGCTGGTAAGCACGGTGGAGAAATCATTTCAGAAGGAAGTCCCAAGGACCTGGTCAATCAACAAACATTGACCGCTCAATATATTACAGGGGAACTGGAAATTCCAGTACCAACAGAAAGACGTAAGGGAACCGGCAAAAAGATTACACTTTCTGGTTGTACCGGCAACAACCTTAAAAATGTGACGGTTGATTTTCCCTTGGGAAAATTGATCGGGGTTACAGGAGTATCTGGTAGTGGCAAATCCACTTTGGTTAACGAAACCCTCTATCCCATTATGAATGCCCACTATTTTAATGGCGTTAAAAAACCAATGCCGTATAAAAAAATCAAGGGTTTGGAACATATTGATAAGGTTATCGATATCAACCAATCTCCCATTGGGCGTACACCGCGCTCAAACCCGGCTACGTATACTGGCGTTTTTAGCGAAATTCGTTCACTTTTCGCCAAAACCACCGAGGCAACCATCCGTGGATATAAACCAGGACGTTTCAGCTTTAATGTGGCCGGTGGAAGATGCGAAACCTGCCAAGGAGGCGGCCTAAAAGTTATTGAAATGAACTTTTTGCCCGATGTGTACGTGGAATGTGAAACTTGCAATGGTAAACGGTTCAACCGGGAAACCTTGGAAATCCGCTACAAGGGCAAGTCGATTGCCGATGTTTTGGAAATGACCATCAACGAAGCAGTAGATTTCTTTGAGAATATTCCAAAAATTCATCGTAAACTTAAGACAATAAAAGATGTAGGTTTGGGTTATATATCATTGGGTCAACAGTCCACTACCCTATCCGGTGGTGAAGCCCAAAGGGTAAAGTTAGCTACTGAACTTTCCAAAAGAGATACTGGAAATACCTTTTATATCCTCGACGAACCAACAACAGGCTTGCACTTTGAAGACATTAGAGTACTTATGGACGTACTCGACCGATTGGTGGACAAAGGAAATACCATTCTAGTCATTGAACACAACATGGATGTAATCAAAATGATGGATTATATTATTGACATAGGTTATGAAGGAGGAAGAGGAGGTGGAACGGTTGTTGCTACAGGTACCCCGGAAGAAGTCGCCAAGGACAAGAAGAGCTTCACCGCCAAGTTTTTAAAGAAAGAATTGGAAAACACAAAACAAAAAATTGCGCGAGCAGTTTAAATAAAGTTATGCATATGCGAAGAGAGCAACATTCCAAAGGTTGGAATGAGATCAAGACAAACGATTCATGGGCCATATTTAAAATTATGGGCGAGTTTGTCAATGGATTTGAAAAAATGAGCAGAATAGGCCCTTGTGTCTCCATTTTTGGGTCGGCAAGGGTACGTGAAGGACATGATTATTACGATTTAGCCGTAAAAATATCCCAAAAAATCGCCGAGGCGGGTTATGGGGTGATCACCGGTGGGGGGCCCGGAATTATGGAAGCTGGTAACAAAGGTGCCAGCTTAGCAGGTGGAACTTCCGTTGGATTGAACATTGACTTACCATTTGAGCAGCATGACAATCCCTATATTGATGATGATAAGAGCCTTGACTTTGATTACTTTTTTGTCAGAAAAGTGATGTTTGTGAAGTATTCGCAAGGTTTTGTGGTAATGCCGGGCGGGTTCGGCACATTGGATGAATTCTTTGAAGCACTCACACTCATCCAAACCCACAAGATACATACATTTCCCATCATACTTGTTGGTACCGAATTTTGGAAGGGACTGATGGATTGGATTAAAAATACATTGGTTGAAGCCGGTAACATAAGCCCAAAAGACCTTGATTTGATCAAATTAGTGGACACCGAAGATGAGGTGGTCGAAATCATCGATGCCTTTTACAAGGGAAGAACCCTTAGTCCAAATTTTTAATCGTACCGCATTGATTAACCATCGAACATTACTTAGCACTTTGCTGCTTATCATTCTGGTGTGCCCAACGCTTTGGTCGCAACACCAAAATGAGATTGTGGCCACACTCGATGGACCCACCAATCAGATTCGGATACGACAACATTTCACTTATGTGAACCATTCCCAAAGAGGGCTCTCCACTTTATATTTTAATGATTGGAACCATGCCTATTCCAATAAAAATACAGCTTTGGCCAAAAGATTCGGCGAGGAATTCAACAGAAGTTTGCACTTGGCAAAGGACAGGGAACGAGGAAAAACAACAATTAAATCCATTGTTGACAACAACTATACGGGTTTGGATTGGAAACGGCGCGGCAATACGGATATCATTGCCGTTAACCTGAATGAAATCCTTAAACCAGGCGAGTCGATTCAGCTGTTTTTCACTTACACCATTAAATTGCCGGAAGCAAAGTTCACCGGGTATGGATATACAGGCAATGGTTATAATTTAAAGGATTGGTATTTTACCCCTGCAGTTTTCACAAATGGAGATTGGGAGCTTTACGATAACAAGAACCTTGACGACCTCTATACCGATATTACCAACACACGAATTAACTTCACTTTTCCGAACCTGCTATATGTTGCCTCTAATTATCGTATGTCCAGCATTTCCAATTTTCCAGGGGGGCAGCATGTACAACTTATTGGCGACAAACGAAAAAGTTGTGAAATTATCTTGACCATTGATGAAAGGTTTACCAAGCATATCACAGGACACCTTAATATTATTACCGATATTGAATCCAATAAATATGAGGAAATAGCCCAAGGTATATCCATAAACAAGATTTCACAATTTCTGTATGAGAACCTAGGGGAATACCCCCATGACAACCTTTTGGTCAGTGAATTTGACTACAACAGGTCCCCGCTTTATGGAATCAGTCAACTTCCCTCATTTATCAGGCCGTACGAAGAGCAGTTTCAATTTGAAATGAAGTTTTTAAAAACGGCCATCCGAAATTACTTGAAGGAATCTTTATACCTAAATCCAAGAAAAGAGCGGTGGGTGAACGATGCCATCGGGTACTACCTCATGATAAAATTTGTGGAAGAGCATTATCCCAATCAAAAACTGATAGGGAAACTTTCTCGGATTTGGGGCCTTAAAAACTTCCATTTGGCACAAATGGATTTTAACGAGCAATACTCCTTGTTCAGTATGTTGTCCGCTCGGAAAAACATTGACCAAGCGCTGACCACCTCCAACGATTCATTGATCAAGTTCAACGAAAAAATCGCCAATGGCTATAAAGCTGGGCTTGGCATGTCATATTTGTCCGCTTATTTGGGCAAAAAGGAGATTGATAGCACGGTGCTGGACTTTTATAAAAATTACAAACAGAAGCAACAGGTCAGCGCTACTGATTTTAGAGCAACCATTAAAAAATATGCTGACAAAGATGTTGATTGGTTTTTTGATGAATATGTATCCACGGACAAGAAAATAGATTTCAAAATCAAAAAGATCCAAAAGTCTGAGGACTCTATCACCTTCACGCTAAAAAATAAGAGGGGCACCAATGTTCCCATATCTGTTTTTGGGTTGGAAAATGATACAGTGGTATCGCAATATTGGTTTTCGGAAATTGATAGTACAAAAACCTTTACCATACCCAGAAAAAGTGAGGATAGACTGGTACTTAATTACGACCAAAAAATTCCGGAATTCAATCAACGTGATAACTGGAAGACCTTGAACGGGTGGCTGTCCAGCAATAAAAAATTAAAATTTCAATTCTTTAAGGATACCGAAGACCCTTATTATAATCAGGTGTTTTATGTCCCCATTGCAAATTTCAATCTCTATGACGGCATTACACCAGGGTTGCGATTGTACAACAAAACCTTTTTGGAGCGCCAATTCCAGTACGATATATCCCCAACTTACTCCTTTTTGGAAAAAACATTGGTAGGGAAAGTTGGTTTCAGGTATAGAAAATATCACAAAAAAACCGGGCTCTATGTCACTAATTATTCCTTTTCTGCTTCCACCTCTCACTTTCAGGAAAATTCCAGGTTTACCACAATTACTCCGGCAGTAAGTTTTGGCTGGCGACCCGAAGACCTACGCTCCAACCATAGACAAAACCTTCTTTTCAGATACAGAAGTGTCTACAGGAGCATTGATGAGAACTTAGTTGGAGAATTGGATACCGACCCCGACTACGGTGTTATGAACGTAAGGTTTACGGACGTGGACAACAATATCCTTAACTACTCCCTATGGTCTGTGGATGCACAGCATTCAAGCGAATTCACAAAGCTTGCCTTTGAATTCGAATACAGAAAACTTTTTCAGAGCAACAGGCAGCTTAATCTGCGTTTTTATGCAGGTAAGTTTTTGAGGAATGATACCGAATCCGATTTTTTCAGTTTTGCTTTGGACAGGCCTACGGATTATATGTTCGACCTAGCATATCTCGGGCGATCAGAAGATTCCGGTATTTACAGCCAACAGGTGATAATAGCAGAAGGTGGATTTAAATCAAAGTTGGAAAACCCTTTTGCAAACGATTGGATCGCCACAACAAACGCCAGCACCAATATTTGGCGATGGGTCGAGGCATATGGCGACTTAGGGTTCCTAAGGAACAAAGGCGACAACCCTCGTTTTGTTTACGATTCTGGTATCCGCTTAAATTTAGTAACGGATTATTTTGAACTCTACTTTCCAGTATACTCCAACCGGGGGTGGGAAATAGCTCAGGACAACTATGGAGAGCGTATTCGCTTTATAGTTACCATTAGTC
This sequence comes from Flagellimonas aurea, assembly GCF_017313785.1. GTDB lineage: Bacteria > Bacteroidota > Bacteroidia > Flavobacteriales > Flavobacteriaceae > Flagellimonas > Flagellimonas aurea. The sequence goes on along the minus strand of NZ_JAFLNL010000011.1, from coordinate 44,801 downwards.
CTAGAACCTTAACAGGTTTGTTTACACGAAAGTGGTTTTGATTGTCAAATCAATAATTCAACACCCAATAAATCACTTATAATTAATATAAATTAATTTTTATTGCGTTTATTTTGATAAATTCTCATTTTATTAACGAGATTTGATGTTGCTATTTTGATGTATTTTTAATAGTTTTGCATAAATCTTCAAATTTCCATGAAACCTAAACCTAGCACAAGTAACGACATCTCTTTTGACGATTTCAAATCTCAAATTCTTCAAGATTACGAGACTGCCGTTATGAGTAGGGAATGTAGTCTATTGGGACGTCGCGAAGTACTTTCGGGAAAAGCCAAGTTTGGAATATTCGGAGACGGCAAAGAGCTTCCCCAACTTGCAATGGCAAGAGCATTCCAGGATGGTGATTTTAGAAGCGGTTATTATCGTGACCAAACTTTTATGATGGCTTTGGGCTACTTAAGCCCCAAAGCATTTTTTCATGGGCTTTATGCCACAACGGATCTGGAGAAGGAACCTATGAGTGCCGGAAGGCAAATGGGCGGGCATTTTGTGACCCATAGCCTAAATGAAGATGGGACATGGAAAAACCTGACCGAACAAAAGAACAGTAGCGCGGATATTTCCTGTACTGCAGGCCAAATGCCTCGTTTGCTAGGTTTGGCCCAAGCTTCTAAAATATATCGCCATGTTGAAGGTATCGACCAGACCAATTTCTCCAAAAACGGAAATGAAGTAGCTTGGGGAACCATTGGTAATGCAAGTACCAGCGAAGGTCATTTTTTTGAAACCCTGAATGCAGCCGGGGTAATGCAGGTGCCCATGGTAATAAGCATTTGGGATGATGAATACGGAATCTCCGTACCCTCCGAGTTCCATACCACCAAAGGTGACATTTCCGAAGCTTTGAGCGGATTACAGCGGGATGAAGAACATGACGGTTTTGAAATCTTAAAAGTCAAGGGATGGGATTACACCGCCTTGATACATGCTTTTGAAAACGCTTCGGACATTGCCCGCGAAGGTCATGTACCTGTATTGGTCCATGTAACGGAACTGACCCAGCCCCAAGGTCACTCTACCTCTGGGTCGCACGAAAGGTATAAATCCTCCGAACGTTTGGAATGGGAACGAAAAAATGATTGCAACAAACGCTTTAGGGAATGGATCATTGAGAATGGTATAAGCACCGAAGATGAACTCAAAAAGGTGGAGCGCGACATAAAACACAAGGTACGTTCCGCTAAAAAAGAAGCTTGGTCCGAGTTTTTGAAACCACAATTGACCGCAAAAAAGGAATTGGTGCAACTATTGGAGAAAGTAGCTGCCCAAAGCCCAAATAGAGCCTTCATCAATAAATTAAAGAATGATTTAATCGCAGTAGAGGAACCATTAAGAAAAGACTTGGCTTCGAAGGCGAGACAAGCACTACGTTACCTTTTGGGAGAATCCACCGTAGAAAAAAAACAGCTTCAGCAGTGGATAGATAGCTTCTTGATAGAAAACCAACCCCATTACAGTTCGCATCTTTACAATGAGCTGGGCAACAAAGCCACAAAAATAGAGCCTGTACCTCCCTCATACCCAGAAAAAACAGAAGAGGTCGATGGAAGAATCATCTTAAGGGATAATTTTGACGCTCTTTTCTCCAAATATCCTGAAGCCCTTATTTTTGGCGAGGATACAGGAAATATTGGCGATGTAAACCAAGGACTGGAAGGCCTTCAAAAGAAGTATGGCGAACTAAGGATTGCAGATACCGGAATTCGTGAAACATCCATAATAGGCCAAGGAATCGGTATGGCACTCCGTGGCTTACGGCCCATTGCCGAAATACAATATCTGGATTATATCCTTTACGCAATTCAAACCTTGAGCGATGATTTGGCTACTTTAATGTATCGAACGGTAGGTAAGCAAAAAGCCCCGCTCATCGTTCGTACACGAGGGCACCGTCTGGAAGGAATCTGGCACTCTGGGTCCCCTATGGGAGGATTGGTGCATTTGTTAAGGGGAATGTACATTTTAGTACCAAGGAACATGACCCAAGCGGCAGGCTTTTACAATACACTTATGAAAAGTGACGAGCCCGCTTTGGTCATAGAAAGCCTTAACGGATATCGCCTAAAAGAGCAAAAACCTGCTAACCTAGCAGAGTTCTGCACACCCATTGGCAAGGTGGAAACCCTTAAAGAAGGAACGGACATTACACTCTTATCATACGGTTCCACACTTCGAATTGTAGAAAAAGTAGCAAACGATTTATTGGAAGTAGGCATTGATGCCGAGGTAATCGATGCGCAATCACTTCTTCCATTTGATTTAGACCATGACCTGGTAAAAAGTCTTCAGAAAACCAACCGCTTTTTGGTGATTGACGAAGATGTTCCAGGTGGGTGTTCGGCATATTTGATGCAAGAAGTGGTCGAAAAGCAAGGTGGTTACAAATATTTGGACAGTGCTCCCCAAACGTTATCGGCCAAGGAACATAGGCCAGCTTATGCTTCTGATGGGGATTATTTTTCCAAACCCAATGCCGAGGATATTTTTGAGAAAGTGTACCAAATTATGCATGAATCCGATCCTAAATCGTATCCGTCTTTGCGTTAGTATATCCTTATACGTCAATTCAAAAGCACTTTTCGTCAATTAATGTTACGTTTTTTAAAACATAATCTTTAATTTCACGGGGAATAATTTTTACCCCTCGAATGAAAAACAATACTCTTATCCACCTTGGTCTCGCATTGCTTAGAATTGTACCATCTGCATTTATGCTGACCCATGGTTATCCAAAACTTATGAAACTTATCAATGGCAACACGGAATTCGCTGATCCTTTTGGGATTGGACAAGCTCCCTCATTGTTTTTAGCCGTTGTTGGTGAATTTATCTGCCCCCTATTAATGATTATTGGGTTTAAAACCCGTTGGGCCGCAATACCTGCAGCCATTACTATGTTTGTAGCCGCATTTATGATCCACGGTGCTGATCCGTTCGGAAGAAAAGAGTTGCCATTGCTTTATCTTGCCTTTTTTGTGATCATCATGCTATTGGGTCCGGGCAAGTACAGTGTGGATAAAAAATAATCTTTAGATTATTTCGGATAGTAGTTCTTTCAGCAAATCGGCCTGTCCCATATTGCTGGCACCTACTCCTTTCCCCTTTAGATCTAAATTCCTTAAGCTGGAAATAATGCCGCTCACTCTTTTCATCGGGTAATTTTTTGCGGCCACTACATACTCGTTTACAAAATAAGGATTAACGCCAAGTACCTTGGCCACATTTCCTGGAGAATGGTCCTTGAGTCCATGATATTGCAAAAGTTGGGTGAAAAAGGTGTTCAGTAGCGTAACCGTAACCACAAAGGGATTGTCCTTTGGGTTCTGTGCGAAATAATCAATGATTCGTGATGCCTTTTTAACATCACGCTCCCCAATCGCTTTTTTCAGCTCAAAATTATTGAAGTCTTTGCTTATCCCAATATGTTCCTCTATCAGCTCGGGAGTAATTTCCTTGGTAGGTGGCACAATCAAAGTCAATTTATCAAGTTCGTTGCTGATTTTGCTCAAATCAGTTCCAAGATACTCCACCAGCATTACACAGGCTTTGGGGGAAATCTTGTACTTTTTACTCGCCAAGGTCCTTCGAATCCAATCCGCCACTTGATTATCGTAGAGTTTTTTGCTTTCGAACAGCTCGCCACTTTTGTTAATGGCCTTGTACAGTTTTTTACGCTTATCCAACTTCTTGTATTTGTAGCAAAGCACCAAAATCGTGGTCGGCTGTGGGTTCTCAGCGTAAGAAACAAGGTTTTCGATAGTTCTTGACAAATGTTGGGCTTCCTTTACAATTACCACTTGGTACTGGGCCATCATAGGAAATCGCTTGGCGTTCGCAACTATGTCATCCACAGAGGTGTCCTTACCGTACAATACCATTTGATTAAAGCCTTTCTCATCTTCCGTGAGTACATTTTCGGCAATATATTGAGAAATCCTATCAATATAATAGGGCTCATCCCCCATTAAAAAATATATAGGTTTTGGATTTCCATTGTTGATTTCCGATACAATCTCCTTTACTTTGTCCATTCAAATTATATCACCAGTTTTGTAGAATGCAAGATTTGAATTTTCCACCCTATTCGTTTCGAATCAAAAATAGCCAAAATAGGCAGTACATTTTTGATGGGCTACGTAAAAAATTTGTAGTCCTCCAACCGGAAGAATGGGTTCGCCAGCACGTGCTCAGATATTTGGTCTTTACCAAAAATTATCCGAAGAGCTTGATCAACGTTGAAAAACAGTTGACGGTCAACAACCTAAAGAAACGATACGATGTCGTGGTATTTAACCCTGATGGCTCCATACTTCTTTTAATCGAATGCAAGGGGCCGGATGTGAAAATCACTCAGGATACTTTTGACCAAATAGCCCGCTACAATTATGAGCTAAAGGCTGAATACTTAATGGTGACCAACGGCCTAGATCATTATTATTGTAAAATGGACCATGAGAATGAAAAGTATACCTTTTTGAAGGATATTCCTGAATTTAGCCGTTAATTTGCCTCCGTTTTGAAAATCGCCGTCGTCATACTCAACTGGAATGGAGAAGCCTTGCTCGAAAGGTTCCTGCCTTCTGTTATGAAGCATTCGGATGGAGCCGATATATATGTAGTGGACAATGCCAGCACCGACGGATCGGTTGATTTTCTAAAACAGCACTACCCTACCATTGGAATAGTTCAAAATAGCTCTAATGGTGGTTTTGCCAAGGGATATAACGATGGCCTTAAACATATTGAAGCTGACGTATTCTGCTTATTGAATTCTGACGTGGAAGTAACTCCCAACTGGCTGGAGCCTATCAAAGATGCCTTTAAGTCGATTCTCGAAGCATCCATTATTCAACCAAAAATTTTGGACCTAATCCAAAAAGACCACTTTGAATATGCTGGTGCAGCAGGTGGATTTATTGATATGTTCGGATATCCTTTTTGTAGGGGGCGTATTTTTCAGACCATAGAAAAAGACGAAGGCCAATACAACGATATCAAAGAAGTATTCTGGGCCACGGGCGCCTGTATGTTTATCAAAAGTGAAGTGTTCCATCAACTGGAAGGTTTTGACGAGGATTACTTTGCCCATCAAGAAGAGATAGATCTATGTTGGCGCGCAAAAAATGCAGGACACAAAGTATATTATGTGGGACACAGCAGCGTGTATCATTTGGGCGGGAGCACCCTTTCCAATATGAACCCGAAGAAAACATTTCTCAACTTTAGGAACTCGTTGTACTCCATTACAAAAAATCTTCCCAGAAAAAAAGCAATCCCTTTGGTATTTGCCCGATTGGTCTTGGACGCCTTGGCCGCCTTGCGCTTTGTATTCCAATTAAAATTCGACCATTGTTTCGCCATTTTGCGGGCCCATCTTAGCTTTTATGCTAACTTTATAAAAATGTACAAAAAACGCGAAAAAGCTAATTTTATATTAAAATACCATATTACGACATCCATAGTATGGTCCTACTTCGTACATCAAGTAGAGAATTTTAACATTTTAGTAAAAGATTAACGAAGCCGAAATATAGGTACTTTGCTTTTTATCTAATTTTGGTATAGTTTTTTTAACATTTGATATATCTAACAATCCTTAAATTATAATCTGAACTATGAAAAAAGTTTTTCTAGGAACATTGGCAATGACGATTCTATTATCCTCTTGCGTATCGCAAAAGAAATATGCCGAATTGGAGGCCAAGCACAAAGAAACGCAAGACCTATTAAATTCCGCAACCGTTAAATTGAACGATTGTTTGGAAGATAAAGCAACCGCTGACTCTAGGTTGAAAACTCTCGAAGACCAAAATGCATTCCTTAAAGCGAACAACCAAGAACTCATCAACAATATGGGCAACTTGACTACGCTTACAACAAAAGGTGCTGAAAACCTTGAAAAGTCTTTGGAAAGCCTTAAAGAAAAAGACCTTACCATTAGAAAACTGCAAGATGCCGTTACACGTAGAGATTCTGTTAACCTTTCTTTGGTACAGAGCTTAAAAGGTGTATTGGGTAACTTGGACGATGAAGACATCGAAATCAGTGTTGAAAAAGGTGTTGTATTCGTTTCCATCTCTGATAAATTGTTGTTTAGAAGCGGAAGCTACAACGTGACCAACGCTGCTAAAGAAGTACTTGGTAAAGTTGCCAAGGTAGTAAACAACAAGCCTGATTTTGAATTTATGGTAGAAGGTCATACAGATAACGTACCTTACAGAAGTGGTGTACTACTTGACAACTGGGATTTGAGTGCCAAAAGAGCAACATCCGTTGTTAGAATACTTCAAGATGATTTTGGTGTAGACCCTGCAAGAATGACTGCCGCCGGACGTAGCTACTACGTGCCACTAGTAGGTAACGATACTTCTGCAAACAGAGCCAAAAACAGAAGAACAAGAATTGTTGTACTTCCAAAAATTGATCAGTTCTATAGCATGATCGAAGAAGGAATGAAGGATCCAGCAATCGGTGGTTCTGGTAAATAAGAAATAAGCTTAAGCTTTAAAAGAAAAGCGGCCAAAAATTGGCCGCTTTTTTTATTAATATATCTCAAGGCTGCCCTTGCCTTCCCGAATCACTTCCGGTTCGTCTCCTGAAAGGTCTATTACCGTAGAGGCAACGTTATCACCGTATCCGCCGTCAATCACGACATCCACAAGATTCTGCCATTTCTCAAAAATAAGTTCAGGGTCCGTGGTATATTCCAAAATATCATCATCATCACGTATAGACGTAGAAACAATGGGGTGACCCAATCCAGTTACCAAGGCGCGTGCAATCGAATTATCGGGCACACGGATACCTACCGTTTTCTTTTTCTTAAAGTCCTTTGGTAAATTATTGTTTCCCGGTAGAATAAAAGTATAAGGCCCTGGCAAGGTTCTTTTTAGAATCTTGAACGTAGGGCTATCTATTTGGCGAACATAGTCCGAAAGATTGCTCAAATCCGCACAAATAAACGACCAATTGGCCTTTTCAAGCTTTATTCCCTTAATCCGGGCAATTCGCTGCAATGCCTTGGTATTGGTGATATCGCAACCAAGTCCGTAAACCGTATCCGTAGGGTAGATCACAAGGCCGCCCTTTCGGAGCACGTCCACAACTTGCTGCACCTGCTTAGGGTTCGGGTTTTCTTCATAAAGCTTAATAAACTCTGCCATTTTTTATTTAGATAAGTAGAATGAAGCCAAAGAGCCAAGTACAAAGATACGCTTATAATTCAGCAGAGCGTTTAAGCCGCCCATATTAACAATGAGCTTAAATCGAAATATTTTAGTAAAATATTGATGCTTTATCTCCCAGCTCGGTATAACCCAATATCATCAAGAATCACTACCCCAATAGAATCCTTATCAAAAACCATATGGATACTTTTAATCTTGTCCAGCTTTAAGCTATCGTTCTGTTTTAAGAAAGATGACATGGGCAAATAGCAGCTTTTTAATTGGTCCTCAGCGTTTTTTCCTATCATGTTTTTGTCCAGAAAATCAAACTTGGTAAACTTGGTTTTGATTACTCCCGGTAAAACATTGTAGTCCGAAATGGCAACCGAGGCCGTATTGCCCGTACTATCTTTAAGCATTACACTAAAATTGAAACCAAACTTTGGTAGATTGTCCTTTTTGTCCCCATCTTTTAGTTCCAGTTCTGAAATATCACCCATAGCCATAGATAAAGCGAGGGTATCTGCAATACTGAAATTTTTCAATGTATCTGGCAGCATAATACTATAAACGGGAATAGAATCCTTCTGCACATTTTTACCATGGTGCCAGCCCAAGACCAAAGCGTTGTTTTGCTGGCTCCCGCCGTCTCTGGACATCAGCTCGGTTTCACGCCAAACTTTGAAGTTATTGGCAGCAAGTAAAATGCTGTCCGTAGCATTGGTCAAATCTATATCCCCTTCAAAATTGACCAGCACATTCTTATGTATGTCGCTATATTGACTTCTATAGGTTTCTTTGGGCAACCAATCATGCACCAAATCAACATTTTTGAACATGGGTCGGTAACTTTCATCGTCTTTAAATATGCTCTCGGCAAATGCACTGACATAAACCTTTGCCACTTGCCTTTGCTCCTCTCCTGTGACCAGTGGTTCAAGATTGAGCAACCATTTCATAGGAGCGCCAAAATCCGAACGTCCCCAAGATGAATTAAATTGACCATGATTGGCATGGTTCATATACAATCCGGTTTTAAAGCCATCAAAATCATCGGAAAATTGCAGTCTGTGATATGGGCGCATTCCCCAAAAACTTGTTTCATCAGCGTCTGATGCACCTTGAATGCTCAAATAGTTGATGTCCTTTAAACTAATCTCACGATTGTACCTATAATCTGTGGGTGCTACGGTAATAATACCTTTAATCCCAAAATCAAAGTCGAACTTCTCATTGCCATTATCGGGAAACCTCTCTAATTTATTAAAAGCTGCCGCTATGGATACCGCTTCGCCTCCTCTGGAATGCCCCATTAAGATTACATTGTCCAAATCTGCCTTTCCTGATAATTCGGAACTCTCATCGTCGTTCCAATTTCGCCATTGTTCCAGATGTTTCAGCAACAACCAACCACGCGTTGGCATTTCCTTGCCCATAAAATCACCGAACCAATGCCCGTTGATGAAGTTTTCGTCAACCGAGACCCCTATTATACCACGACTGGCCAAAAGCTCACCGAGATAGGCATAACCGCCATCGGAATAATCGAGCATACTGTGGTTGCCATGTACCATCATAACCATTGGGAAAGGACCTTCACCTTTGGGCATATACACACGGGCATTCAACGGGAAGCTGTCCACGCCAAACCCCCAATATTTTTCGCGCCATTTTTTCTTTTTGCCCTTCCATTCCGGAAGTAACAAAGTTGCGTTTACAGTTGGTGTCTTGAATCTGACACCTTCAGCATATTCTGGTCTTTTCTCATCGGTTCCACTACCGTAGGTAAAGACTTCAATTTCAAAATCGCCATTTTTTGATGGGTCAGCAACGCCAAGTTCGCTCAATGTTGTTTCGGGCATTCGTTCTTCAGATGATGACTCTTCCAAATACGGGTCGCCATCCAAAGTATTGAATCCATAAAGCCCCAATGCAATCAGAACAATCCCAATAAGAATAAGTGCGCTGCCCTTTCCTGTATTTTTATTTTTTATGATTTGCCAGATGCCCATAACAAGAAGAACCAAGCAGATAAATCCAAACAAAGCGAGACTGTAGAACAAAATGGATGGCCATCTAAAGGCATACATCCTCATAATATAAAGGGCCAAAAAGCCTCCTAAGATTGTTGTTGCAATCGGCACTGGAATCTTCTTGGCCAATGGAAAGAGCCAAGTCAGCAATAATTTTAAAACTAGAATCAGTACGATGCCTATCAATACTCCGGCCACCATGGTAACCCAAGCGGGATATCCAATAGCGTAGTGATAACCGGCCACTCCGAAAAGGGTGACAACAAGAATGGCAACTGCTAAAAATACAGGTCTAAGAAATAGATTCTTCATAGGGGGAGGTTGGTTGGTTTGGTCTTAAAATTCAGAATAATAGCTCTGAATTTAAGCATTTTTGTCCATAGCAACCTACTCCAGAAAATTAATTAGAAAATCCCCAAACCAGTAAAGGTTAAATTGTCAGAAAGTGAAAATTTGCATTAGGCATTGTCCAAAACCTCAAGCTTGGCAAAGCGCAGCAATAATTTTTTGATTCCACCCTGATCAAAATGTATTTCCGCTTTTCTATCGTTACCGGCACCTTCAATATTAAGGATTTTTCCCCTTCCAAAACGCGTATGGTTCACACGGGCACCTGTTACCAGACCTGGGTCCAAATCCATTGGTTGTGTAGGAGAAGATATTTCGGGCTTTAGTTTGCGGAGCTTACGCAATTGGTTTTCATTTGGACCCTGAACACTGGGAGGTGTTCCGTTCGATGGCTTTACCTGACGCAGCTTGCTCTTGTCCACCTCGCCGAAAATATTCTTATCGATTGTTGATTTGTATCGGTAACCATCATTGACCGGCGTTAGGTTCTCTACATACTTTTCTTCAATTTCTTCCAAAAAACGACTTGGTTCGGCGTCAATCAATTTTCCCCAACGATAGCGGTTTTGTGTATAGGTAAGAAATGCCTGTTTTTCTGCCCGGGTGAGTGCCACGTAGAACAGTCGTCTCTCTTCTTCCAGCTCGCTCCTAGTGTTCATACTCATGGCGGATGGAAACAAATCTTCCTCCATCCCCACGATATAGACGTAGGGGAATTCCAAACCTTTGGCCAGGTGAATGGTCATGAGTGCCACTCTGTCATCATCCTCGATATCCTTGTCCATGTCCGTTGCCAATGCTACATCTTCCAAAAACTCGGTAAGACTCCCCGTGGCATCTGCAACTTCTTTTTGGCCCTCCACAAAATCCTTGATACCGTTCAAAAGCTCCTCGATATTCTCCATTTTGGCAATCCCTTCGGGGGTACCATCTTTTTTGAACTCTAATAAAAGACCTGTCTTCTTTGCTACATGCTCTGCCAGCACAAAGGCATCGGAGCCTTCGTTCATAATCTGGAAGCTCTTGATCATGGTGACAAAATCCGCCAGTTTACGTTTGGTACCGGCATTGATGTTCATATTGAGCTTGTCCAAATGTTCCATGACCTCATAAATGGAACGCCCGTAATGATTGGCTGCAACCACAAGTTTATCAATCGTGGTCTGCCCTATCCCACGAGTAGGAAAGTTTATGACCCGTTTTAGCGCTTCCTCATCTTTGGGGTTGATGACCAATCGCAAATAGGCAAGTACATCCTTGATTTCCTTGCGCTGGTAGAAAGATAATCCACCATAAATACGATATGGGATATCCCGCTTGCGCAGTGCGTCCTCAATGGCGCGGGATTGTGAATTGGTACGATACAGCACGGCGAACTCACCGTTCTGCATTTGATTTTGCATCTTGCTCTCAAAAATGGAGCCAGCCACATACCTACCCTCCTCGGCATCGGTAACACTTCGATGGATTTTTATGAGCCCCCCATCGTCATTGGAAGTCCACACATTTTTTTCCAGCTGATTTTTATTGTTTGCAATGATGGAGTTTGCTGCGTTTACAATATTCTTGGTGGAACGGTAATTTTGCTCTAACCGATACACGGCCACATTGTCGTAATCCCGTTGAAAGTTGAGTATATTACTAATGTTTGCGCCACGGAAGGAATAAATACTCTGTGCATCGTCCCCCACCACACAAATATTTTGGTAACGGTCCGATAACGCCTTTACAATTAAATATTGTGAGTGGTTGGTATCCTGGTACTCATCCACCAAAATATATCGGAAACGATCTTGGTATTTCATCAGCACCTCAGGAAATCGGGTCAGTAGCTCATTAGTCCGCAGCAACAAATCATCAAAATCCATGGCACCCGCCTTAAAGCATCTATCTACATAGTTCTGATAGATTTCACCCAACCTTGGGCGCTTGGCCATCGCATCCGCCTCCATCAATTCAGGATTTTGAAAGTATGCTTTCACCGTAATCAAGCTGTTCTTGTAGGAAGATATCCGGTTCTGGACCTGTTTGTACTTGTAAATATCCTTGTCCAGCCCCATTTCTTTGATAATGGCAGCAATCAAACGTTGTGAATCTTGGGTATCGTAAATAGTGAAGTTGCTCGGATAGCCCAGTTTGTCACCATCAAAACGGAGCAATTTGGCAAAAACGGAGTGGAAGGTTCCCATCCAAAGGTTTTTCGCCTCGGAATTGCCAACAATGGTAGCAATACGCTTCTTCATCTCACGGGCGGCCTTATTGGTAAAGGTCAACGCCAAAATATTAAAGGAATCCACTCCTTGCTCCATTAAATGTGCGATTCGGTACGTAAGCACTCGGGTCTTTCCAGAGCCTGCACCGGCAATCACCATTAGAGGTCCATCCTTATGCAGCACGGGGGCGCGCTGCGCATCATTCAATTCATCTATAAAATTACTCAAGGGCCAGAAGCTTTTAAAAGTAGCCGTGAAATTAGCCAATATTGAGCTCTTGCTAAAATCAAGCTTTCAATTTTTATAAACATCGTTTTCGGATTTGGACCTATTTTTAAATATATTTAACGTCTCAACTCAAATAGCTGATGAATTTTCAACGTTTACCTCAATTCCTTTTACTTTTCCTTGTGTTTTCTGGATTTTCTCAAACTACCAAGTCGGGCCCCGTGATAGAAGGCTACGGTGCGGTATGGGAAATCAACGACCCCGACTTTGAGACGGACACATCCCAAGAATTTAAAGTGGTTTTTGATGTTAAGGATGGCCCTGAGTCTGATACAGAACTTAACAGGAACATTAATACCGTTGCACGTTTTTTGAATATGCACGCCCAAAGTGGCATACCAACCGCTCAATTAAAGGCAGCATTGATAGTGCATGGCACCGCAGCAAGAAATTTACTGTCCGATGATGCATATAAAGCCAGGTATAACGTAGAAAATCCAAATCGAGAACTCGTTGAAAAACTGTTAGCCGCAGGTGTGGAAATAATCATGTGCGGACAGTCGTCCAAAACAAGGGACCTACCAAAAGAAGATTTGATTCCTGGGGTAAAAATCGCGCTCTCCGCCATGACAGCCAATATTCAATTGCAAAACCAAGGTTACCGCCCGATTAGACTATAAACTAACTCAACACAATTATATTATGAAGAACATTTTAGCACTTGCACTTTGCACCGCAAGTTTATCCATGTATGCCCAAGATCATGGGCTGGAAAAGGACATCGCTGCCGTTGAATCCAAAGTGATTGAATGGCGTCGCGACATGCACCAACATCCTGAACTGAGCAACCGAGAGTTCAAAACTGCGGAGAAAATCGCTGCCCACCTAAAATCCCTTGGCATAGAGGTACAAACAGGTGTTGCCCATACTGGCGTTGTAGGTCTCTTAAAAGGGGACCATCCGGGAAAAGTGGTCGCACTGAGAGCAGATATTGATGCATTACCGGTGACAGAAAGAAACGACTTACCATTTAAATCAGAAGTAAAATCCGAGTATTTGGGCGAAGAGGTCGGAGTGATGCATGCCTGTGGACACGACACGCACATTGCAATCATGATGGGAACAGCCGAAGTCTTGGCCAAGAACAAGGACAAAATCCATGGTACCGTAAAATTCATATTCCAACCTGCCGAAGAAGGTGCACCTCCAGGTGAAGAAGGTGGCGCAGAACTTATGGTCAAAGAGGGTGTTCTTGACAATCCAAAAGTGGATGCGATTTACGGACTTCACATTGGCTCCTACTTACCTGTTGGGCACATTGCCTATAAGCCAGGCGGAGCAATGGCCGCAGCACAACGCTTTGTTGTTAAGATCAAGGGAAAACAATCCCACGGTTCACAGCCTTGGGGCGGTATCGACCCCATTTTTGTGGCATCCAAAATTGTAGATGGGTACCAGTCCATCATCAGCCGGGAATTGGAATTGACCAAGGAAGCTGCCGTTATCACGGTCGGAAAAATCAGTGGCGGAGTACGTAACAATATCATTCCGGAAAGTGCCGAACTTATCGGAACTATCCGTACGTTGGATTATGACATGCAAAAACAAGTTAACGATAGGATGATAGAAATGGCTGAAACCATTGCCAAGGCCTACCGTGCCGATGCAACCGTGGAAATCGCCAAAGGAGTTCCAATCACCTACAACGACCCCGATTTGACAGCTACATCGTTACCCAGTCTTCAAGAAGTGGCAGGAGCGGAAAATGTACATTTGATCAAGGCCATAACGGGAGCTGAGGATTTTTCGTTCTACCAAGAAAATATACCCGGTTTCTTTTATGTTTTGGGAGGAAAAGACCCCAATGCAGGTCCTGATGAGCACTTTCCCCATCACACTCCCGATTTTAAAATTGACGATAGCGGATTACAGCTTGGTGTAAAAGCCATGACGGAAATCGCTTTGGATTACTTGGATAGAAGCAAATAATCAATATTAACAAATACATACTTTTAAGCCCCAATGTCCTCCAATATTTGGAATTTGGATGTTGGGGCTTGATATTTGTAGCTACTATATCAAATTGAATAAATGGAAGGATTCCTCGATTTTTTAGGCGACGTCCCTTGGTGGACTTGGGTTTTGATTTTTCTGGCGATAGTGGCCATTCGCGATATCTTTTTTCAAAAGGCCCATACCATCAGCCACAACTATCCGGTGGTGGGGCACCTAAGGTACTGGCTGGAAAGTATAGGACCTGAAATGCGGCAATATTTTGTTGCCAACAATCGGGAAGAACTTCCTTTTAATAGAATAGAGCGAAGCTGGATATATGCATCGGCCAAAAAAGAAAATAATTACGAAGGGTTTGGTACCGACAGGGACATTTACAAGCACCAACATCTTTTTATAAAAAATGCAATGATAGGGTTCCAGGTCCCAGAAAAGCATCCAAATATTGAACATCCATATTTTATACCGTGCGCAAAGGTAATGGGTGCCTATAATAAACGAAGGAAACCATACCGCCCGGCATCCATCATCAATGTATCCGCAATGAGTTTTGGCTCGCTTTCCGCGGCTGCCATCGAATCATTGAACAAGGGAGTTGAAAAGTGCGGCGCCTACCACAATACAGGCGAAGGGGGCCTTTCACCCTATCATAAGCAGGGAGGCGATGTGATTTTTCATTTTGGAACCGGATATTTTGGAGTACGTTCAAGAGATGGAGGGTTTTCAATGGACAAGTTAAAAGTCCTTGTTGATGAAAATCCATGTATCAAAGCTATTGAGATCAAGCTTTCCCAAGGAGCCAAACCTGGTAAGGGAGGAGTACTTCCCGGTTCTAAAATCACCCATGAGCTTGCTGAAATCCGTGGTGTGGAAGTTGGAAAAGATGTCATCTCCCCTCCTACCCACAAAGCATTTTCCACAATTCCAGAGCTTATGGAGTTTATTGAATCCATAGCTGAGGAAACAGGACTCCCCGTCGGAATTAAGGGTGCCATAGGTAAAATTGACCAATGGCAAGAACTTGCCGATTTGATGAAGAAAACGGGCAAAGGCCCAGATTTTATAACCATTGATGGCGGTGAAGGAGGCACAGGAGCAGCGCCTCCAAGTTTTGCCGACCATGTTTCCTTGCCATGGACCTATGGGTTCTCTTCGGTCTACAAGATATTTCTAGACCATGGTCTTACGGATAGAATTGTTTTTATTGGAAGTGGAAAATTAGGTTTTCCCGGGAAGGCCGCCATGGCATTTGCTATGGGCGCGGACTGCATCAACGTGGCCCGGGAAGCCATGATGAGCATTGGATGTATTCAGGCACAGGTTTGCCACACCAATAGATGTCCCGCAGGTGTTGCTACGCAGAACAAATGGAGACAGAGCGGAATCAACGTGCCGTTAAAATCGGATAGGTTGGCCCAATACTTCAATACTTTCAAAAAGGAATTCTTGGAAATCACCCATGCAGCGGGGTATGAACATCCCTGCCAATTTCATATGGAGGATATACAAGTGAATGTGGATGATGATTATCTTAGCAGCGATATTAGAAGGGTGTACAAGTACCAAAAAGAGAAAGTGCCCTTCACCTCTATGCAGGAGCTCTATAATTGTGAGCATCTTGGAGGCAAGAAAACAACTTAATTAAAAACATTATAACTTAGACCCAAATAATTGTACTACTTATGAAAAACAATCTACTCGTCATTGCGCTTCTTGTTATAACCACAAGTGTTTATTCGCAGAGAAAAAGTGATTTGATTGCTGAAATAGACAATCTAAAATCAAAAATATCCGAAGTGGAACAAGAACTCGCTGTTGCAAAAAGGGAAATATCATCCAGTAATGCCGAAGCAGAGGCCTTGAAATCGGAAAACTTAACGCTTCGTGATGCAAATGCGACCCTGTTGGGCAACATGAGCAATTTTTCACAGCTATCTAAACAAAACTCGGACAACGTGGATCGTGCCATGGCTGCTCTTGCCAGAAAAGAAAGACAATTGAGCGGAATTAATGATATGATTTCTGCAAACGACTCTACCGCTATTGTTTCTCTCACGCGAATAAAACAGACCTTGGGGGAAAATGCCAAAGTAAGTGTCGAAGGTGGCGTAGTGGTCATCAGTAATAGCTTGAATACGCTTTTTGGTTCGGACACCTCTGATAAATTGACGGAAGAAGGCAAAACGTGGTTGGCCGGTGTGGCAGATATTATCAAATCCAATCCAAGTTTTAAGGCCGAAGTAGAAGGATTGAACATTACCGGTGAATTTGGCTCTACCTATGACCAAGTGGCTTCTGTGGCCTCTGAACTCGTGACCAATTTGGAAGTTCCTGCCCAAAACATAGGCATTTCCGCCAAGGATGGTAATTTTAAAGAGGGAATCAACATAAGACTGCAACCCGATTACAAAGGTTTTTACGCTAAGGCCAAAGAAAGTGCTAAAGCGACCCAATAACCTTTAGTCAAAAATACTTTTTACAATTTTGATGCGTTCTTGGTAGTGTAAAATCAATAAAAAACCAGACTACCTTATGAGTGGAGATCAAATACTTCAGTTATTCGCTTATTTAATGCCGGCCGTTGTAACGGGTGCCGTGGCCTTTTACTTTTTTAGATTGCATACCCGAAACGAAGATGGGCGCAGACGATTTTTGTTGCACAAAGATTCCCAAAAGGAAACTTTGCCCATACGTTTGCAAGCGTATGAGCGCATGGCCCTATTTTTGGAACGCATTGCACTTAACAGCCTAGTGGTACGTGTAGCGCCGACCAGTAAAAATAAGGGTGATTACGAAAACTTGCTCATAAAACAGATTGAAACCGAGTTCGAGCATAACTTATCCCAACAAATTTACATGTCGGATGCTTGTTGGAACATTATCAAAACGGCGAAGAACACTACCATACAGATTATTCGTTCCGCTGGAATGAGTACAACTGAATCTCCGGATAAATTACGAGAAGACATCCTAAATCAGACCATGGAAAAGGAATCACCTTCCAATGCAGCCTTGGCCTATGTTAAAAAAGAGGTGAGCGACCTTTGGAAATAAATTATTCCTGTTTTTCAGGTTCTATAGGACTTGTTTCGTCATTCTTGTTCTTGGCATACAGATAACCGCGTTTCCACCACAAGGTCATACGTTCTTTATTGAAAATCAATGAGTTTGTGGTGAGAACCGTTGGCGTATAGTAAAAATTGATGATGGCATTCTTCTGGTTGGCCACCAACTTCCCGATACGCACATTTTGGTTCTCGATACGATCCAACATAAACCCAAAAATGGTAGTAATCAAATCAAAAGGGTTTTTAGATGACATGCGGTTCAAGTGGTTTACCTCGGTATGAAGTACTACAACATCCACTTCCGTAGCGCCACGTAACAAAGCCTCCTCAATCGGTACTAGAGTACCAAGCCCTCCGTCCGCATATTCGCAGCCATCTTTCTTTACTAAACTCATAAATGGAGTGTAATTGGATGAAATCCATATCCAGTCACAGAACTCATCGTAGGTACAATCATTAATGGATTTGTACTCCACCTGATTCAGCGATAAATTTGATACCGTCACCACAACATCCACCTTGCTTTTTTTAAGCTTATTGAATTCTTGGACGGTAATGGAGCTACGAATCAATTTTCTGAGGTTTTCGCTTTCCCCAAAAGTTTTTTTACCCTTGATAAAATTTTTGATCACGTTCCAATGGTTGATGGCAATGGTCTCTACCCCGTGTTTTTTCTTGATGATAAATGGACAATTATTGAAGATACTGTCCTGATTAACATTTGAATAGATATGTTTGATCTTATCCAATTTGTTCAGCGCCAAATGGGATATCAAAAGGCTTCCTGTGGATGTTCCAACGAACAGGTCATAATCATGTTTGGCCTCTTGAATCAAAAATTGGGCAACGCCGCCCGCAAAGGCACCTTTGCTACCTCCTCCCGAAATGACCAATGCCCTCATTCACCTAAAGTTTTCTCCAAATATTGCTTTTCTTCCTGACTTAACAAAGGGTAAAGTCCCTTAATGCGGGCAGTATTCCCTTCGGACTGTAGAAAGTCGCCCAAAATGGTACGGGCCGATTTTTTAAAGTGCCACACGTGATGATTGCACGCATCCACAAGGTTTTTGAGCACGATATCGGTAAAGCCACCAATATTTTTAAGGTACTCAAAAGCTATCAAACGGGTCTCAAAATGATGTTCCGCACCTGTGTAACCGCTCAATTCGTCAAAATACAGCGCCTTTGAATCGGGATTATATTCAGGAGTGACCAAAGCCAGGGTCAACCAAAGCAATCGAATATTCTTATTTGGAAAACCTGTGATACCATCGGTTTCATTTAGGTATTTGCTCCTGTTTTGAGGAAAATCCGTCCATAATCGATATAAAGCAGCCTCTTTGGTGATATAGCTTTTGTCCTTTAAAAGGCTTTCCATCTGCATTTGTAGCTCTGTTGGAATTTTGTCTTGGGAGAGGATTGTGGCCTGCCTTGTCTTTAGATCTCCAGACTGAAGGGTAGTGCCCAAAAAATCGGCCGACAACTTGTCCCCATAATCCAAAACAAGGTTTTCCTTTAATTGACGGGATTTTAATTTTCTCCAATTGCGCTTTAATAGTGCTTCGGCCTTGTCGGGTTGCTCCGCTATCTGTTTTTTAAGCTCAAAATACATTTTGATGGATGCATTCTTTTCCTGCAAAAATGAAACTACCTGATTATAGGGGAAATCTGGGTTCTGTAGCCACAGCTTTTCAAAATCCCCAAGATTATCGTTCGCTGTTTTTTCAATTTCCGCTATAAAATTGGGAATGGTCACGTTCTTAAATGCGTATTTGTCTAGGTAGTTTTGAACCCCTTTTTTAAAGACCGTCTCTCCTACCCTGTCTTGAAGCATCACCAAGGCCCATGCACCTTTTTCGTAGAAGGTTAAGCTACCTGCTCCAGAATTTCGCAAAGCTTCGCCCTGATCATCCTCGGAAAAGTTCCGCAGCGCTTGTGCGGTCTTTAACAAATGCCAATAAAAATAGTCGTCTCCAAAAATATCCTTTTCTGCCAAGTAGGCATAATACGTGGCAAAACCTTCGTGCAACCAATGGTGCTCGCTACTGGTTTCCGTGACCAGATTGCCAAACCATTGGTGGGCCAATTCATGCGCATTGATGTTCACGTAATTCTTGTCCACAAAAGCCGTGGAATCTATTACATATTGATTGGAAAATATGGTGCAGGTAGTGTTTTCCATCCCTGCGTAGAGAAAATCCTGAACGGGCACCTGCTTGTAGTTCTGCCACGGATACGGAATGCCGATTTCAGTTTCCAAAAAGTCAAAAATATGCGCGGTATATCGGTAAGTGGGCTCCACTTTTGCAAAATCCGTAGGTTCGTAGTACAGCTCAATGGGAACTCCCGAAGAGGATTCAATCGTTTTTTTGTTGTAGTCGCCAATGGCAAAACCGACGAGATAGCTGCTCATGGGCTCTTCCATATCAAACTGCCATAAATATCCATCGGAATCGGGCAGGGCTTCTTTTTTTACAAGATTTCCATTGGCGATTACCGTATAATCCTCCTTCAAAAGAATATCAAGGTCAAACTCCACCTTTTCGGTCATGTCATCAAAACTGGGCAGCCAATGACTGGTATATTTTCCCTGACCTTGGGTCCAAACCTGCTCGTTGTTCCTGACCCCATCATCCCATCCTAAAAAATATACCGTTTGTTTTGGTTTGGCCACATAATCTATGGAGACAATGTGATTCTCCCCCATTTTCATCTCCTTTTTGATGGTGATTTTCTTTCCGTTGTAATCGTAATCAGTTTTGATTCCATCAAGAGAGACCATTGAAAAGTCAATATTTACGGCATCCAAAAAAATGGAATCTACGTCCTCTATCACTTTGAATTGATAGGCAACCTTACCACTGATGCGGTTTTCGGAAGGTGTAGGTTCAATGAGTACATCGGCACGGACAAAGTCCACTTTATCCTGAATTTGGGCGGACAAGAACTGTGCGAACAAGAAAAAAATAACTATGGGGCTCAGCTTCATACCATCATCTTATCAAAAGTCCTTCCAAATTACATATTTTAGTTCGATGAATCCCAATTTTCTGCAAACTCCCATAGCATATTTAAAGGGTGTTGGCCCTAACCGAGCCGATATTTTAAAGGCCGAATTGGGCATTGAGACCTTTAGGGACCTGCTACACCTGTTCCCCAACCGATATTTGGACAGGACGAGTTACTATAAGATCAGTCAACTACAGCCCAGTGGCGCCGATGTACAGGTAGTGGGCAAAATTGTTCATATAAAAATGGTAGAACAAAAGCGTGGCAAGCGTTTGGTGGCCACTTTTATGGATGAAACAGGGCAGATGGAGCTTGTCTGGTTCCGAGGTCACAAATGGATCAAGGAAAATCTTAAATTGAACGAACCCTACGTGGTCTTTGGACGGGTCAACAAATATGGAGGCACCTACTCGATGCCCCATCCCGAAATGGAGACTTTGCAAAAGCATCAACAGGGATTAAAAATGGTGATGCAGCCCATCTACCCCTCAACAGAAAAATTGGGAAATTTTGGCATCACCAACAGAGTTTTGGGTAAAATGATCCAACAATTGTTCTTGGAATGCAAGGGCAAGTTCCAAGAATCGTTATCCCCCACCATTTTGGAAGAATTAAAATTGATTTCGAAGAGTTCCGCTCTTTTCAACATTCACTTTCCGAAGAATCAAGAATTATTGGCCAAGGCTCAGTTTCGTTTAAAGTTTGAGGAACTATTTTTTGTGCAATTGCGATTGATCTCCCAAAATTTACAGCGCAAGCAAAAAATAAAAGGGATGCCTTTTGAAGCCGTGGGCGAAAAGTTTACCGAATTCTTTGAAAACCACCTGCCTTTTGAACTGACCAACGCCCAAAAACGGGTAATAAAGGAAATCCGCAACGATTTGGGCAGCAATGCCCAGATGAACCGACTTTTACAGGGAGATGTAGGTTCAGGAAAAACCATTGTGGCATTGATGTGCATGCTTTTGGCCATCGACAATGGTTTCCAAACCTGTTTGATGGCTCCTACCGAGATCTTGGCAACCCAGCACTACAACGGGCTCAAGGAACTCTTGGAAAACATGGACGTTAAAATTGCGCTCTTGACAGGTTCCACAAAAAAATCTGAACGGACTTTGATTCACAATCAACTGGAAAATGGAAACCTGAATATTTTGGTGGGCACCCATGCTGTTTTGGAGGACAAAGTCCAGTTCAAAAATCTAGGTTTGGCCATTGTGGACGAGCAGCACCGTTTTGGTGTAGCGCAGCGGTCAAAGTTGTGGCATAAAAATCAGACGCCACCTCACATTTTGGTGATGACGGCTACGCCTATCCCAAGAACGTTAGCCATGAGCCTGTATGGCGATCTTGATATCTCTGTAATTGATGAGCTACCGCCTGGCCGTAAACCCATCAAAACAGTCCATAGGTTCGACAGTAACCGTTTGAAAGTATTTCGGTTTATCAAAGATGAGATTAAAAAAGGGAGGCAGATCTATATTGTCTATCCACTGATTCAAGAATCTGAAGCTTTGGATTACAAGGACTTAATGGATGGATATGAAAGTATTGCCCGTGATTTTCCACAGCCCGAGTATCAAATCTCCATTGTGCACGGCCAAATGAAACCTGGCGACAAAGATTATGAAATGGAACGCTTCGTTAAAGGAGAAACACAGATTATGATTGCCACTACGGTAATCGAGGTTGGTGTCAACGTACCGAACGCCTCCGTAATGATCATTGAGAGTGCCGAGCGGTTTGGCCTATCCCAGTTGCACCAGCTTCGTGGGCGTGTTGGGCGAGGTGCGGAACAAAGTTTTTGCATTTTGATGACTGGCCATAAATTATCAGAAGATGCCAAGACCCGTTTACAGACCATGGTGCATACCAACGACGGTTTTGAGATTGCGGAGGTGGATCTTAAACTGAGAGGGCCAGGCGATTTAATGGGCACACAACAGAGCGGCATGTTGAACCTTAAGATTGCCGATATTGTAAAGGATAATCAAATCCTGAAGACGGCCCGTTACTATGCCATCCAATTGCTGAAAGACGATCCAAGACTGGAAAAAGCAGAAAATGCGCCTATTTTAAATGCCTATTCCAAAATGATGGCCAACAAAACCATTTGGAATTATATTAGTTAGCAGCGATTTAGGTTTGTAATTGCAAGATGATACGATTCTCCAAGCTTCTTTGTTATAAATTGAAAATCAACACTTACCATTTGTTAACTTTAAAAATAACCCATTGAAATTGCGGTTGAACATCGTAATTTTACAACTAACCGAAAATCGGTTTACACACAAATTTTAACTTTGTAGGCTTACAAATTATTGAAGACACAATGAGCAAGACACTTTTTGATAAAGTTTGGGATTCCCACGTGGTGAAGCATATTGAAAATGGTCCAGATGTACTCTTTATTGACAGGCATTTGGTCCACGAAGTAACGAGTCCCGTAGCTTTTTTAGGATTAAAGAACAGAGGAATAAAAGTATTGTATCCAGAGCGCACCTTTGCGACCGCAGACCACAATACTCCTACCCGCAACCAGCACTTGCCCGTTAAGGACCCCTTGTCCGCCAATCAGTTAAAGGCTCTGGAAGAAAACGCCAACGCCCACAACATACCCTATTGGGGACTTGGACATAGGAAAAACGGCATTGTGCACGTAATTGGTCCAGAAAACGGAATTACCGTACCTGGGGCCACCATTGTTTGTGGCGATTCCCACACCTCCACGCACGGTGCCTTTGGTGCCATCGCTTTTGGTATCGGTACCAGTGAAGTGGAAATGGTACTCTCCACCCAATGCATTATGCAGCCCAAACCAAAGAGTATGCGGATCAATGTAAATGGGGAATTGAGCGAAGCAGTTACCCCGAAAGATGTAGCGCTCTTCATTATTTCCAAATTGTCCACCTCTGGTGCAACTGGGTACTTTGCCGAATATGCAGGCGATGTCTTTAAAAATATGTCGATGGAAGGCCGTATGACCGTTTGCAACCTCAGTATTGAAATGGGTGCCCGTGGCGGTATGATCGCTCCAGACGAAACCACGTTTGAATACATCAAAGGAAGGGAATATACCCCGAAAGGCAAAGATTGGGACGCTGCCATGGAATACTGGAGCACACTCTATTCTGATAATGATGCCGAGTTTGATAAAGAGGTGACTTTTGATGCCAGTGAGATAGAACCGATGATCACTTTCGGTACCAACCCTGGAATGGGCATCGGTATCAGCAAGGACATTCCTTTGGCGGAAAGCATCGACGGTTCTCCAGCTACTTACAAAAAATCCTTGGAATACATGGATTACAACGAAGGTGAGGCCATGGTGGGCAAACCTATCGATTTTGTGTTCCTCGGAAGCTGTACCAATGGTAGAATTGAAGATTTTAGAGCTTTTGCCTCTATCATAAAAGGAAGGAAAAAAGCGGACAACGTGACCGCTTGGTTGGTTCCTGGATCTCACAAAGTGGAAGAGGCTATCAAGGAGGAAGGCATCTTGGATATTTTGACCGAAGCTGGTTTTGAATTGAGAGAGCCTGGCTGTTCCGCCTGTTTGGCCATGAACGACGATAAGATTCCCGCTGGGAAATATGCGGTAAGTACCTCCAACAGGAATTTTGAGGGAAGACAAGGACCAGGAGCCCGTACCTTATTGGCAAGTCCATTGGTGGCAGCTGCTGCAGCCGTTACTGGAAAAGTGACCGACCCAAGAGAATTGATGCACGAAGAAATATTGGCGTAACAATAAACACTGCACAATTAGCAATGAACAAATCCATTGGTAATTGATAATTGACAACTGAAAATTGAAATAAAAATGGCTTACGATAAATTCAACATACTAACTAGTTCCGCGGTACCATTGCCCATAGAGAATGTGGATACCGATCAAATCATTCCCGCACGATTCCTAAAAGCTACCGAGCGTAAAGGGTTTGGAGACAATTTGTTCCGTGACTGGAGATATAATTCCGATGGCACGCCAAAAGAGCAATTCGTACTGAACAATCCTATCTACTCAGGAAAGATTTTGGTAGGTGGCAAAAACTTTGGCTCAGGTTCCTCTCGAGAACATGCAGCTTGGGCGGTATACGACTACGGATTCCGCTGTGTGGTATCCAGCTTTTTTGCAGATATTTTTAGGGGAAACTGTCTAAATATCGGAGTTCTTCCCGTTCAGGTGAGTCCCGAGTTCTTGGACAAAATCTTCAAGGCCATCGAAGCCAACCCAAAAACCGAGTTGGAAGTGAACCTTCCCGAGGAAAAAATCACCATTTTGGCCACTGGCGAAAGTGAAGGTTTCGACATCAACAATTACAAAAAACAGAATATGCTCAATGGTTTTGATGATATCGACTACTTGTTGAACATTCAGAAAGACATTGAGAAATACGCGGAAAGCACGCCTTTATAATCCATTGCTCGGAACACTACGGCACACAAAATGAAAACACGCACCATAGAAATCATGGACACCACCCTGCGGGATGGTGAACAAACCTCTGGGGTTTCCTTTTCGGCTTCGGAAAAGCTCACCTTGGCAAAGCTTTTATTGGAAGAGCTCAAAGTAGACCGTATCGAAGTTGCCTCTGCCCGCGTTTCCGAAGGGGAACTGGAAGCTGTGAGAAAGATAACCGATTGGGCCGCTACAGAAGGTTATATTTCCAAAGTGGAAGTGCTGACTTTTGTGGACAATGGCGTATCGCTCAAATGGATGCAAAAGGCAGGTGCAAAGGTTCAGAACCTACTCACAAAAGGCTCATTGAACCATTTAATCCATCAACTCAAAAAGACTCCAGAACAGCATTTTACAGAAATTGAAAAGGTAGTTTCCGAAGGAAACAAATTAGGCATAGACACCAATGTATATTTAGAGGATTGGAGCAACGGAATGCGCAATTCCAAGGACTACGTTTTTCAGTTTTTGGACTTCCTGACCCAACAACCCATTAAACGAATTTTGCTTCCAGACACTTTGGGTGTATTGACCCATACCGAAACTGGAGCATTTTTCAAGGAAATCATTGAAAGGTATCCAAATACTCATTTTGATTTTCACGGTCACAATGATTACGACCTTAGCGTGGCCAATGTAATGGAAGCCCTAAGAGCTGGTGCCCACGGATTGCACCTCACGGTAAATGGTATGGGCGAACGCGCTGGCAACGCACCTTTGGCAAGCGCTGTGGCCGTTATCAACGACTTTTTACCCGAAATCAAGATTGGAGTTAAGGAATCATCGCTTTACAAAGTAAGTAAATTGGTGTCCGCCTTTACGGGTTTCAGCATACCTGACAACAAACCTATTGTTGGAGATAATGTATTTACCCAAACTGCTGGAATACATGCGGATGGAGACAGTAAAAAGAATCTTTACTTTAATGATTTATTACCTGAACGTTTTGGTAGGAAACGCAAATATGCGCTGGGCAAAACATCGGGAAAAGCAAACATTCAAAAGAATCTTCAAGAACTTGGGTTGACCTTGAACGATGACGAACTGAAAAAAGTCACGGAACGCATCATTGAGCTTGGGGACAAAAAAGAACGAGTCACAAAAGACGACCTGCCCTACATCATTTCCGATGTACTTGACAGCAACCTGCATCAGCAAAAGGTTTTTGTGAAATCATACGTTTTAACGCATTCCAAAGGACTAAAACCCTCCACTACCCTTTCCATAGAAATTGAAGGTAAAATCTATGAGGAAAATGCCCAAGGCGATGGTCAATTTGATGCCTTCATCAACGCCTTGAAAAAAGTGTACAAAAAAGAAGGTAGAGAATTGCCCAAACTAGTGGACTATGCGGTGCGTATTCCCCCAGGCAGTAATTCCGACGCCCTTTGCGAGACCGTGATCACTTGGCAGACCAAGGAAAAAGACTTTACCACCCGCGGACTCGATTCGGACCAAACGGTATCTGCCATAAAAGCCACGGAAAAAATGTTGAATTTGGTATAACAGACTTTGATAATTGTTTATTGATAACTGATAATTGATATAATGAAACTAAACATAGCACTCTTGGCCGGAGATGGAATTGGCCCCGAAGTAATTGATCAAGCCGTAAAAGTATCTGACGCTGTAGCTGCAAAGTTCGGTCACGAAATTAGCTGGACCCCTGCCCTAACCGGTGCTGCAGCCATTGATGCGGTTGGCGAACCTTACCCGGACAAAACCCACGAAGCCTGTGTTGCTGCCGATGCCGTCCTTTTTGGAGCCATTGGCCACCCGAGATTTGACAATGACCCTTCTGCCAAGGTACGTCCCGAGCAAGGTTTGTTGAAAATGCGCCAAAAACTGGGGTTGTTCGCCAATGTACGTCCGACCTTTACTTTTCCATCTTTGATAGATAAATCGCCATTGAAAAGAGAGCGCATCGAAGGAACGGATTTGGTATTCCTACGTGAACTTACAGGAGGTATCTACTTTGGAAAAAGAGGTCGTGAGGACAATGACAATACTGCTTACGATACCTGCACCTACACGCGTGCAGAAGTGGAACGTTTGGCTAGAAAAGGTTTTGAAATGGCCATGCAGCGATCCAAAAAACTTTGTTGTGTGGACAAGGCCAACGTTCTGGAAACTTCGCGTTTATGGAGAGAAACCGTTCAGAAATTGGAAAAAGACTATCCAGAAGTGGAAGTATCCTATGAATTTGTGGATGCCGTAGCCATGCGTTTGGTACAATGGCCAAGTGCCTACGACGTTTTGATCACAGAAAACTTGTTCGGTGATATTTTAACGGATGAAGCTTCCGTGATTTCAGGATCTATGGGATTGATGCCATCAGCCTCTTTGGGGGAAAAGACTTCCTTGTTTGAACCCATTCATGGTTCTTACCCACAGGCTGCAGGAAAGGATATTGCCAACCCATTGGCCACCGTTTTATCCGCAGCAATGATGTTCGAAACGGCATTTGGACTTAAGGACGAAGCCGAAGCCATCCGTGAGGTCGTGAACAAATCATTGGCTGAAGGTGTGGTTACCGAAGATCTTGCCGATGGCGGGAAAGCATACAAGACCAGCGAAGTTGGTGATTGGTTGGCCAAGAATATTTAATCAACCCATATGAAAACCAAAAAAAAGCCCCGAAATTCGGGGCTTTTTTTTATTCTTGAAGTTTTCTTTTACAAAATATAGTCAGTACTCAAAAAGTTACTCACTTTAGCCTCCATCAATTGCTCTACCGTCTGTACGTTCAGGTTGTTGTCCTTGAATGCTACAAATGTTCGGATAGAGAATGAACGCAGGGCATCGTGTACGCTCAATGTGGACTGGGCAGAATCCTTTCTTCCCGTAAACGGATACACATCCGGGCCACGCTGGCAGGAACTGTTCAGGTTTACGCGGCACACCAAATTCGCCAATGTATCGATCAGCGGGGACAAGGTATACACATCCTTACCGAACAAGCTGACCTGCTGTCCGTAGTTTGATTCGGCCATATCATCCAAGGGCTCTTCAATATCCTGAAAGGAAAGTACAGGAATTATTGGCCCAAATTGCTCTTCTTGATAGACCCGCATATCCTTGGTTACAGGATAAAGCACTGCTGGCCATATGTAATTGTCAAAATGCTTCCCTCCTTTTTTGTTGATGATTTTGGCTCCTTTCGCCAAAGCATCATCCAACAACTCCTGAATGTAAGCAGGCTTATCGGGTTCAGGAAGTGGTGTCAGGCTAACGCCGTCGTCCCATGGATTACCGAATTTTAATCCATCGACTTTCTCCGCGAAATTCTTTAGGAATTTATCCTTGATTTCATCGTGAACGTAGACCACCTTTAACGCGGTACAACGCTGCCCATTAAACGACAAGGTACCCGAAATACACTCGTTGATGGTCAAATCCAATTCAGCATCGGGAAGTACAATGGCGGGGTTTTTGGCTTCCAAGCCCAAAACCAAACGCAATCTGTTGCTCTTGGGGTGTTGTTCTTGTAATGCATTCGCTGATTTACTGTTTCCTATCAAGGCCAGCACATCCACCTTTCCTGTTTGCATTATGGGGGCCGCTACGGTTCTTCCTCTACCGAAAAGTATATTCACCACTCCTTTTGGAAAACAGCTCTGAAAAGCTTCCAGAAGTGGCGTAATCAACAAAACTCCATGTTTTGCCGGCTTAAAAATGGTAGTATTCCCCATGATGATAGCGGGAATCAACAAAGCAAAAGTCTCATTCAGCGGATAGTTGTATGGCCCAAGGCACAACACCACTCCAAGGGGGCCCCTACGGATGTGGGCATAAACGCCATCATGCTTTTCAAATTTGGCATTATTGCGGTCCAATTGCTTATATTCCTCAATGGTGTCGTAAATATACTCAACGGTACGATCGAACTCCTTGTAAGAATCTGGCTTGGATTTTCCTATCTCCCACATCAAAAGCTTCACCACTTGTTCACGCTTTTGCTCCATTTTCTTCACGAAGGCTTCCATGCACTCAATACGGTCCTTCACTTTCATGGTTGGCCATAGCCCCTGCCCTTTGTCGTAGGCTGCCAAAGCGGCCTCCAAAGCATCCAAGGCCTCGGCTTCTCCCATGTCGGGGACACTTCCCAAAGTCGTTGGGGCATATTCCTCTGTGGATGATATGGTGGAGATTACAGGACTGGTATCCCCGTCCCATTTACGTAATTCTCCATTGACCAAATATGTTCTTTGATGAAGCTCTTCGGTAATTTGAAAAGCTTCCGGAATTTTGTTCTTTGTTGTTGCCATTAGTTGTTATTATTGATTCTTGTTGATTATAAATGGGTCGACCTTCCTGTACAAAGCTAACATAAAAACCTTTTTAAGGCCGGAGGATTTCATTCCATTGCTATAGAAACTGGCAGAAAACCAGGTTTGTAAAAACATGGATCGTAAATGTTAAGGGCATCACACCAAATACTGGAACAGGTCTGGTTTATTGTTGAGATAATCCCCAAAGAAATTATTGTCCTTCATCCGTTGGATCAAAGGAGCCAAGTCATCGGGAGATTTTAGCTCCACCCCAACTATGGCAGGTGCATTTTCCCTGCTCGACTTTTTTGAATATTCAAAATGTGTAATGTCGTCATTGGGGCCCAAAATATCCACCACAAATTCCTTTAACGCACCTGGGCGCTGTGGAAATCTCACAATAAAATAGTGCTTCAATTGGGCATACAGCAAGGCTCTTTCCTTGATTTCTGCCGTTCGGGTAATATCGTTGTTGCTTCCACTTACCACACAGACCACGTTCTTGCCCTTGATTTCTTCCTTGAAATAATCCAAAGCTGCAATCGTCAAAGCACCTGCGGGCTCCACCACGATGGCATCCCTATTGTAAAGGTCCAAGATGGTCTGGCACACTTTCCCTTCGGGAACGGTTATCATTTTATGAAGATATTCCCTGCAAATAGGATAGGTCAACGATCCCACTTTCTGAACCGCTGCACCATCGATAAACTTATCAATGTTTTCAAGCTCCACCAACGCTCCCTCTTCAATGGATTTCAACATGGAAGGTGCTCCTTCTGGCTCAACCCCTATTATTCTGGTGTTGGGAGACAAAGCCTGGAAGGTGCCACAAAGACCCGATGCCAATCCACCACCGCCAACGGCGACAAAAACATAATCAATGGGCTCGCTGGTTTGTTGCAGGATTTCCAAACCAACGGTAGCTTGGCCCTCGATGGTTTTTTCATCATCAAACGGATGGACAAAAGTTTTGCCTTCCTGCTCGCAGAACAATTCGGCTGCTTTTTTGGAATCGTCAAAGGTGTCTCCTTCAAGAACCACATCCACCCATTCCCCACCGAACATCGTGGTCTGGTCTATCTTCTGTTTTGGCGTGACCACAGGCATATAAATGGTTCCTTTTACCTGTAAATGACTACAGGCAAAGGCAACGCCCTGCGCGTGGTTCCCTGCGCTGGCACACACCACACCGTTGTCCAGTTGGTTTTGGCTTAATGAGCTTATCTTGTTGTACGCTCCGCGGATTTTGTAGCTGCGCACCCTGTGGAGGTCTTCCCGTTTAAGAAGAATGTTGGCCCCATGGGTTTTGGAATAGCGGATACTTTGCTGCATAGGCGTAACCTCCGCCACTTGGGCAATGGTCTTCGCTGCTTGATAAATATCCGCTATTTGCGGAAAGTAAGTTTCCACAGTTTCACTCATGGGGCCAATGGTTTTATGTTATCCGATTGGCTTCATGGCGGTCATTGATGCGCGCAACCTGGCACCAACCACCTCTACATTGTGCTCACGGATGGCTTTGTTCACCGCGATCAACCGTACGTTGTCCACGCCAGTGTCCTTGCCTTCGCCAAAGTGCTTGCCAATGATATCCGTGTCCACTTTTTTCATAAAATCGGTCAAAAGCGGTTTACACGCATGGTCGAACAAATAACAACCGTACTCTGCCGTATCGGAGATCACACGGTTCATTTCGAACAATTTCTTTCTCGCAATGGTATTTGCGATCAACGGTGTCTCGTGCAATGACTCATAATAGGCTGATTCGCCAATGATTCCAGATTCGGTCATGGTCTCATAGGCCAATTCCACCCCGGATTTTACAAAAGCGACCATCAAAACGCCATTGTCGTAGTATTCCTGCTCAGAGATTTCCATATCTCCCGCTGGAGTTTTTTCGAATGCAGTTTCTCCTGTGGCAGCTCTCCAATCCAACAGGTTTTTATCACCATTGTCCCAGTCTTCCATCATGGTTTTGGAGAAATGTCCGCTCATAATGTCATCCATATGTTTTTGGAACAACGGACGCATGATCACTTTCAATTCTTCTGCCAAATCAAATGCTTTGATCTTGGCAGGATTGGACAAACGGTCCATCATATTGGTGATACCTCCTTGCTTCAAACCTTCGGTGATGGTTTCCCATCCGTATTGGATCAATTTGGAAGCATAGGCTTTATCAACCCCTTTTTCAACCATTTTGTTGAAGGATAAGATGGATCCTGTTTGCAACAAACCACAAAGAATGGTCTGCTCGCCCATCAAATCTGATTTTACTTCCGCCACGAATGATGATTCAAGAACCCCTGCTTTATCCCCTCCAGTTGCTGCAGCATAAGCCTTGGCTTGTTCCAAACCTTTGCCCTCTGGGTCGTTTTCTGGGTGTACGGCAATCAGAGTTGGTACACCAAAACCTCTTTTGTACTCTTCACGCACCTCGGAACCAGGACTTTTTGGGGCCACCATGATCACGGTAAGGTCCTCACGTACCTGCATTCCTTCTTCCACAATATTGAAACCGTGCGAGTAGGACAACGTAGCTCCTTTTTTCATCAAAGGCATTACTGTGCCTACCACATTGGTGTGCTGCTTGTCGGGAGTAAGGTTGATGACCAAATCTGCAGTTGGAATCAAGTCCTCATAGGTTCCCACCACAAAATTGTTCTCTTTTGCGTTTTTAAAGGATTGTCTTTCCTCTTTGATAGCTGCTGGGCGAAGCGCGTACGAAATGTCCAATCCCGAGTCACGCATGTTCAGCCCTTGGTTCAACCCCTGGGCACCACACCCAACAATTACAATTTTCTTTCCTTTTAATGCGGTAACACCATCAGCAAATTCGCTGGAATCCATAAATCTACATTTTCCCAACTGTGTCAGTTGTTCGCGAAGTGATAGTGTGTTAAAGTAATTTGCCATTTTTAGTATTTGATTTTACGCTATTTAGTTTTCTTGAAATTCCTGTAATATTTCGCTGATCGGCATTGCCGCCTTCGTCACCGCAATACGGCCCGAACGCACAAATTGCATAATGCCATACGGCAAAAGGGCGTCGTGCATCTCGTCAATTTCGTGCCTGCGGCCTGTTTTGGCCAAGGCAAAAAACTCGCGGTTCACGGTTACGATCTGTGCATTGCTTTCTTTGATGATATTCTGGATCTGACGCTCATCGAACAACAAGTGCGAAGCAATTTTGAACAATGCAGATTCTTGATAAATGGTTTCATCATCGGTATGATAGTATGCCTTGATAACCTCTATTTGTTTTTCAATTTGACCTACTATCTTGCGTGTCCAATCCTCGGTGGTAAAGACCACAATCGTGAATTTAGAAACACCTTCAATCTCTGATTTTGAAACATTTAAGCTTTCAATGTTGATGTGTCGCTTTAGGAATATTCCAGATATTCTATTGAGCAGTCCCACATGATTTTCGGAATACACCGAGATGGTATACCATTGTTTTCCCATGTTGTTTTTATTTTTTTACTGCAACTATAAGTCCTGTGGACCAGTCCATCTTTGTTATTGTAATATCTTTTCTTTTCTCGATCGTTTTGACCAATTCGTTTGCTTTTTCTTCATGTCCCTCAGGCCAATTGGGCTGCTTCTTCATGTCGTCGATTACATAGTAACCGCCTTTTTTTAACAATGCCAAGGCCGTATCCAAATGACTGTATTTTCCTGGCCACGCATCCGCAAAAATCAAATCGAAGGAATCGCCTTTATATTCTTCAAGCCATTTACCGCCATCGGCGCAAACCAGCTCCAATCTATCTTCGTCCTCAAAAAACAGCTGGGCCACTTCAATAAGTTCGGAATCATTGTCAACACTTGTTATGCCTGAATCTTCGTCCATTCCTTGAACCATCCACGCCAAGGACAAACCGATTCCTGTGCCCAATTCCAAAAAGTTTCCTGAAGGCTTTGATGCTACCAGTGTTTTCAACAAAGTACCGATGTAAATATCGGAAGGCATGGTAAACCCCATTTCTTTGCTCTTCTCAAGCAAATCTTGATATTGCTTGGGCTGTTCTATGATAAAGGATTGGTCCATTATTTCAATCTGATATCGGAAACAGAGGCTCCTGATGGAATCATAGGGAATACATTATCCTCTTTCTCCACTTTCACTTCCAAAAAGTATGGGTCTTTGGACGCTATCATTTCTTGAACGGCCTCTTGAAGGTCGGCTCTTTCGGTCACCCTTCTTGATTTGATATGATATCCTTCGGCAATCTTTACAAAATCAGGATTTGTCATTACGGTTGATGCATATCTCCTGTCAAAGAAAAGTTCTTGCCACTGACGCACCATGCCCAAGTGATCGTTGTTCAATACCACAATTTTCACGGGGACATTGTGTTGGAAAATAACACCCAACTCCTGAATGGTCATCTGATAACCACCATCACCGATAATGGCGACCACTTCGCGATCCATGGCCCCCATTTTGGCACCAATGGCCGCAGGAAGACCAAATCCCATGGTTCCCAGACCTCCTGAAGTAATATTGCTCTTGGATTGTTTGAACTTTGCATAGCGACAGGCAATCATCTGATGTTGTCCCACATCGGAAACCATTACGGCTTTATGACCCGAAGCCACGTTGATCTGTTCAATCACTTCGCCCATGGTCAGTCCTTCTTTGGTCGGGTGAATATCGTTATGAATCAGGGTATCGTATTCAATTTGATACATTTTATCAAACTCGGCCCTCCATTCCTTGTGCTCTTTCTTATCCAGCAATGGAAGTATTTGCGCTAAAGTTTCCTTGGCATTGCCCAAAACGGCAACGTCCACTTTTACGTTTTTGTTGACTTCAGCCTGGTCGATTTCAAAATGAACGATTTTCGCCTGCTTCGCATAGGTCTCCAAGTTTCCTGTTACACGGTCATCAAAGCGCATTCCAATTGCTATAAGCACATCGCATTCGTTCGTCAACATATTGGGTCCGTAGTTCCCATGCATC
The DNA here is from genome assembly GCF_017313785.1 of Flagellimonas aurea. GTDB lineage: Bacteria > Bacteroidota > Bacteroidia > Flavobacteriales > Flavobacteriaceae > Flagellimonas > Flagellimonas aurea. The sequence goes on along the minus strand of NZ_JAFLNL010000011.1, from coordinate 10,961 downwards.
CCTACCATGCCTACATTCAACGGGTGGTCGGTATCCATGGCGGAAAGACCGAGAATGGTCCAAGCTGCTGGAATTCCCGCTTTTTCCACCAAAGCTTTGAGTTCGGCCTCGGCCTCTCCCAAAATCACACCTTGACCAAATACGATAAAAGGTTTTTTAGCGCTATTGATGAGCTCTGCTGCCTTCTCGATACTGCTTGGATTTGGTTTTGGTACGGGCTTGTAGCTTCGTACGGCCGTGCACTTTTCATATACAAAGTCGAATTCATCAAACTGGGCATTCTTGGTAATATCCACCAAAACGGGACCTGGTCTTCCCGAGCGTGCAATATAAAATGCCTTCGCCATGATTTCTGGAATCTCCTCCACCTTGGTGATTTGGTAGTTCCACTTGGTCACGGGCGTAGAAATACCTACGATATCTGTTTCCTGGAACGCATCGGAACCCAAAAGACTTCTCGTTACCTGACCCGTGATACAAACCATAGGGGTGGAATCTATCTGCGCATCGGCAATCCCGGTCACTAAATTGGTCGCTCCAGGTCCAGAAGTTGCCATGGCAACCCCTACTCTGCCCGTAACCCTGGCGTAACCTTGGGCAGCATGCGTAGCACCTTGCTCGTGACGCGTTAAAATATGGGTAAGTTTATCCTGAAACTTATATAATTCGTCATACACGGGCATAATGGCACCGCCTGGGTAGCCATAGATCAAATCCACTCCTTCTGCGAGCAAACAATGGATTATTGCCTCCGCACCAGTAATCCTGATGGCCTTTTGACTTTTACTATCTTTTTTTTGTGCTTTCAATGTCTCCATAAGCCTGTATTTAGGGAGATACCCCTATCATGATTGTTAAAACAAATCGGTAACACAGCCTTTTGCTGCGGATGATACCGTTTTGGCGTATTTGTACAAGCTCCCTGATTTTATTTTCAATTCAGGTTGCTTCCATTCTTTTCTCCGTTGTTCGAACTCTTCGTCCGAAATATTAATATTGATGGTGTTGTTCACGGCATCTATCGTGATTTCATCGCCGTCTTTTACCAAGGCGATTCCGCCACCAACTTGTGCTTCGGGGGAAACATGGCCCACTACAAATCCGTGGGAACCACCCGAGAACCTTCCATCGGTGATCAAGGCTACATCTTTTCCAAGGCCTGCACCCATAATGGCGGAAGTTGGCTTCAACATTTCGGGCATTCCAGGTGCTCCTTTTGGACCTTCGTATCGGATGACCACCACATCGCCCTTTTGAACTTTTCCTGTATGAATGCCCTCGTTTACGGCAACTTCGCTATCAAAAACACGGGCGGTTCCCGTAAATTCAAGTCCTTCTTTTCCTGTGATTTTTGCCACAGCACCTTCGGAAGCAAGGTTTCCATATAATATACGAATATGTCCCGTTTCCTTAATGGGTTGCTCCTTTTTTCTGATGATGTCTTGACCTTCTTGCAAATCTGGGGCGTCCAATAAGTTTTCGGCCAAAGTTTTTCCCGTAACGGTCATACAATCTCCGTGAAGCATACCTTCCTTCAACATATATTTCAATACCGCAGGAACTCCGCCAACGTTATGCAGGTCTTCCATCAAATACTTTCCGCTAGGTTTTAAATCGGCCAACAAAGGCGTGGATTCACTTATTCTTGTAATGTCTTCCAAAGTAAAATCCACATCAGCCGCATGCGCGATGGCCATAAAGTGAAGCACCGCATTCGTAGATCCCCCGAGCACGGTGACCAATCTAAAGGCATTCTCCAATGCTTTTTTGGTAACGATATCCCTTGGTTTGATGTCCTCTTTCAGCAAATGGTACAATGCTGCACCCGATGCTTCGCAATCTGCTTGTTTTTTATCGTTTACTGCAGGAATTGATGAATTGAACGGCATGGACATTCCCATCGCCTCAATGGCAGATGCCATGGTATTGGCGGTGTACATCCCTCCGCAGGCTCCAGCTCCTGGACACGCTTTGTGGATTACTTCCTTGTATTCATTCTCGTCTATGGCCCCAGCCACTTTTTGTCCGTAAGCTTCAAAAGCTGAGATGATATCCAATTTTTTATTGTTATGACAGCCTGGTGCAATGGTCCCACCGTATACCAAAATGGATGGGCGGTTCAATCGCAATTGGGCCATAAGGGCACCTGGCATGTTCTTGTCGCACCCTACCACGGTTACCAATCCGTCATAGCTCATGGCATGGATAACGGTTTCAATGGAATCTGCAATAATGTCACGCGAAGGCAGCGAATAACGCATACCTGGGGTACCGTTGGAAATTCCATCACTTACCCCGATGGTGTTGAAAATAAGGCCGACCAAATTGGAAGACTCCACTCCTTTTTTCACTTCGAGAGCCAAATCATTGAGGTGCATGTTGCAAGGGTTTCCCTCGTACCCTGTACTCGCTATTCCGATTAGGGGTTTTTGTAAATCTTCATCCGTTAGTCCAATCGCATGCAACATGGCCTGGGCGGCAGGCAAGGTTGGGTCTTGTGTTACTTTTTTGCTAAACTTGTTCAATTCCATTATCAAATTTCATTCAAATACAGTATTCTTCTGAATTTATACCGTAATTCAAAGATAAATGTTTAAAAAGCCCTAGATTTTTAACAGTTGTTCGCTGTTTAAATCCACTGGAAACATAATAAACATAAATAACTGTATTTCAGTTTTTTAGATTGATTAAAATTCCAATATTCAATTAATTTTATTGTAATAAAAAAGGCCTGTATCGTGTGGGATACAGGCCTTTTTAAGTCAATAACAAGTCTGTATCAGCCCATTTCTGGAATAATCACGACCTCGACAATGACTTGTTTATTTCTTTTCATAGGTCAATGGTACGAAAAAATATTTTGAATTTAGAATCAAGAATTAGAATATGTTTCTCAGACCAGTTTAAACTTCAACTCATCCCCATACTTTTTCTGTGCAAGCACCGATATGGATTCCTCGCTCAATTGAAGTATACGGGGATACCCTCCTGTGGTCTGGCCATCTTTCATTAAAATGATCATGCGGCCTGCCGGTGTCAGCTGTACAGTTCCGGGCAAGGTTCCCGAGGTGAGCATGGAATGGGAGTGTCCGGTAATCAGCTCGGAGAGTTGGTAGGCCATTCGGTTGTTTTCCTTGGAAACTGTGTAAGGTTTTGCGAAAATCTCCATGAGCTGACCATCGGATAGCAACGAAAATTCTGGGCCCTTGTACACTTTCAATGTGTTTTTCTCAAAATGCTCCTCTATTTTGATTTCGGATATTTTTGGCTCGTAGGACAAGGTTTCCTTATACGGTATTTCATCACCATCCTTGAGTCGGGCAGACTTGGTGACCGGGAAAAAAAGGGAATGGCTATCGAGCACTTTTTTGGACTGAAAACCGCCTTTTATGGCCAAATACCCGCGGAACCCGGTTTCCAATCGACCGTAGGATAGAATATCGCCCTTTTCCACTTTTAGCACCGTGTAGTTATCAATGGGTTGATTGTTCAAGGTAGCAACGATATGTGCCCCTGACAAACAGATGTACGAAGTGGTATCGAACAACAGCGTGGGACCGGTCATGGTAATTTCGATGACCGCGGCATTTTCATCATTCTCCAAAAGCATATTTGCCTTTTTCACGGACTCCACATCCATGGCCCCTGATATTGGAACCCCGATATCGCGATGTCCGAACCTGCCAAGGTCCTGAATCGTTGAATAAAGGCCCGGTTTTAAAACTTTAAGCATTCAGCACAACTTTTTCCGGTTCGTAAATACCTACTTCGCCCTCAATTTTATGTAGTTTGTATTCTGCTTTCGATATGCTTTCAAACTGTATCTTGTCCCCCACCTTAACAAAACAAGGGTCCTTTTTGGTAGGATCGAACAAATTGATCGGGCAATTGCCAATAATATTCCATCCGCCCGGGGAATCCTGTGGATAAATGCCCGTTTGTTTACTGGCCAACCCTACCGAACCTTTCTGCACCTTTAACCTGGGTTCGGCCCTTCTGGGAATCTCCAAGGATGTTGGGAGTCCGCCCAAATACATAAAGCCGGGCAAAAATCCGATGCCGTACACCACATATTGGTGCGATGTGTGCTGCTCAATAAGTTCTTTGACCGACAAACCTAATGTTTTGGAGGCCTCTTCAATGTCCATTCCGAATTCGAGGTCATAGCACACGGGTAATGTCCATAAATGTTGTATGCGCTCTGTTTTGGATTTGGCCTGTTTTTCGTGGCACTCCAGAATCATGTTTTTGGTCTCCTCAAAGTCGATATGGTCTTGGTTATAGACCATGGTCAAGGAATTATAGGCCACGGACATTTCCCAACCTGGAATTTCCAGTTCTTTGAAAGCGTCCATAAAATCGAGGATGTCCGCTAAAATGGATTCACTCACCTTTTCGGGCCATTCTACTAAAACAGCTCGTTCTCCGAAAGGCTTAATGCTGATGGGGTAACTTTTCACTTTTGTATCTGCACCTGGTTTTGGGGTAATGCTTTTGAAAGATACATTAATATTTTTAATGCAGAAACCGTATCGCCATGTATGCAAAGGGTGTCCGCCTGAATATTTAAGGATTGGCCTTGCACCGAAACCACTTCTCCCTTTTTGATGATGGGCAATATGTGTTCTAAAACGGTTGCAGGTTCTTCAATCAAAGCATTCTCTTCTTTTCTGGAAACGAGGGATAGGTCGGAATTGTAATTTCGGTCCGCAAAGGCTTCAAACCAGATTTTAAATCCACGCTCTTCTGCCATTTCCGCAATTACCGACTTGAACGGAACATAGAGCACGGCTTGATTCTTATACTTTTCAACAGCATCCAAATATACCTTTGCCAAATCTCCATCTTTCGCAGTTTGATTGTACAGCGCACCATGCGCTTTGATGTGATGCAGGCTGACTTCCGTCTTTTTCAATACTTCATCAAAAATCGACAATTGCTGCCTAATGCTTTGTATTAAATCTTGGTTGGAAATATCCATCACTTCCCTGCCAAAATTGGCCTTATCCGGATAAGATGGGTGCGAACCTACCTTGATATTGTTTCGCTTGGCGAGTTTGGTCACCTTCAACATGGTTTCCCTATCTCCCGCATGTCCTCCGCAAGCTATATTGCAAGAACTTATAAAAGGGAAAATATCGGCCTCATTGCCCACACCCTCACCTACATCACAATTAATATCAATAGTGAATTTATGCATCTAAAACAGTCCGATTACTTTAAAAATACTTTTTGCGCCCAAAAATATCGTGAACAGCACAATGGCCACACCAAATGCATTCTGGACCAGTGAATTTTTGTTTTCGCCCATTACGGATTTCTTGTTTACCACCCATAAAAGCAACAAGGCCATTACCGGGAGCAAAATGCCATTGGCGACTTGGGCAAACTGGATTACCTCGATGGGTTTAATATCAAAGGAAAGAAATAGGACGCCGCACAATAGCACAATGGTCCATACCATTTTAAACTTTTTGTTCTGCATGCCCCCTTCCCATCCAAAACAACTACTGGCCACATAGGCTGCGGCCAAAGGAGCCGTAATGGCCGATGTGATGCCTGCTGCCAAAAGTCCGATGGCCATGAACAAGAACGCCATTTTTCCAAAAAGGGGCTCCAAGGCCTTGGCCATGTCCAATGCATTGTTAATTTCTGATATCGGTGCTGCCGAAGCTGTGATCAGTATGGCCATGGATACCAACCCCCCCAATCCAATCGAAACAATGGTGTCCCAGTTCACTGCTTTTAAATCGGTTTTGGAATTCCATTTTTCTTTGACCAATGAAGCATGCAAGAAAAGGTTATAGGGCACCACCGTAGTTCCCACCAGCGCAACGACCGTAAGCAATCCGTTTTCCGGTAACCTTGGAATGAACATTCCTTTGAATATTTCAGAAATCGATGGTTGAACCAAAACGGCACAAATTACAAAACTGGCCCCCATAACACCAACAAGTCCAACGAATATCTTTTCCAAAATCTTGTAGCTACTGAACCATAGCAAAAGAAATATGATGCTTCCGATAATGGTCGGCAAAAAGGATCTTAACTGCGGTTGGGGCAACAATTGTTCAAGCCCCAAAGTTGCACCTCCAATATTACCGGCTTCGTAGGCTGCGTTACCCACTAAAATAGCGCCCAAAACAATGGCAATCACAAAATTTTTGACCCACCGGGTCTTAAGTTCCGTCCTAACGACATCCACAAGACCGCTTTGGGTCACCAGGCCAATTCTGCCCGCCATACCCTGCAATATGATGGTAGCCAATACGGATACAAGCAAGGCCCACAGCAGGGCGTATCCAAAGTTTGTTCCCGCCAAGGTACACATCGTAATGGTTCCAGGGCCCACGAATGCTGCAGCTACCAACACTCCGGGACCTATTTTATTGAACATGAGCACTATATTTAAAATGATGAATTTAAAAGATATCTTAACAAAAAATGCATTTCATCCAAAAAAATGCAATTCGTCTAAAAGTGAGGTGCCGTACGTCGAATTTTTATACTATTTCAAAAATCTCAAAGTTATAATAATCCCAAATCATACTTTGACATAAACTTGACTAAAACTAATGAGATGTAAGGATTGCGGCAAAGACATTAGCCCCCAACAGTTTAAGGCCTCAAAAGAAGCTTTAGGTGTAGCGCTTTGCGAACGACATACACGACTTATCAAAAAGGTAATTCTAGACAATGATACCCCAATTGATGCGGTCCATTTATTTTATGCCCTAAAAGATGCCGGTGTTCACCCCATGTTGGAATGGTGGGATGGTAAAAAATCCGTGGATATTGCCATTTCCAGGGTCAAATTAAATATTGAAATCGACAGGAATTACAATATGATAACTCATGAGCAGGCCATAAACGACCTAGAAGATGCGATGCATTCCTTTAAAAACGGTTTTACCACCGTTAGGATTCCTCATCTTGCGGTCAAATATTATTTGGACGAGACCGTAGAAAATATTTTAGGTATCATATCCGGACTTAAGGCAAATATCAAGGCGATTTAATTTGAAAAGTGCATGTTGCTCTTTTTTTCCACAGTCTTGTATTCAAGGATATTGATGACAATGGCGTATTCGCCGATGTTCTCTAGATCATTGATGTAATTTTTTCCTCTATTTTCGAAGTAATCGGCATCTCCCTGATTCAGTTTGATCATGTCGATTTTACCATTTCCATAACGCGTGATCACAAGGCCTCCGGTGGTGCACACCCATCCATAATTGGTATTGTGCCTTCTAAAATCAAGCCTTTCGCCGGGTAAAAGTCTGAGGTCCCAAAGTTTAACGCTCTCGTTCTCGAATACCAATTTGTCCGTTAACGACTCTTTGATTTTTTGATGTAGCAACTCATCAATCTTCTCCTGCTCCCATGGGTCAAAATTGCCCGCTGGGTTCAACTCCACACATTGCATTCCTGTACTTTCTTTTAAAAACGGCGCAAATATAGATTTTAAAATACTTAAAAACAGTAGATTAAGTAATGTTTAACGTAATCCGTGAACATTCGTTCAATTAAATCGATTTAATTGACAATTTGGTCAATAACAGCAGATTAAATTATTTTTTTCTTATCGATTGCTTGGCGATTTTTATCTAATTTGGAGGCATCAACCATAACCGACCATGAAAAAAATTCTCCTTGCCATTCTGGCCATCATTGTGATTCTTATCGCCGTATTGACGATCAACACCTTTTCCCTTACATCAAAACAAGTTGCTTCGGAACCTTTGGAAGCAATGGATTTCCCCGAGGGTGCATTTCAAAATCTATCAAAAGCCATCCAGTTCAGAACCATCTCCTTTAGTGAGGATGCCATTCCCGATTCCACAGCGTTCAACGGCTTTCATCAGTTCTTAAAAGAAACCTATCCACTCCTGCACCAGAACCTTGTTTTGGAGAAAATAAACGATTATAGCCTGCTCTATAAATGGGAAGGTTCCGACCCGTCACAAAAACCTATTGTATTGCTTTCACATCAAGATGTGGTTCCCGTGGACCAACCGACCCTGTCCGAATGGGAGGCGGGACCGTTCGAAGGGGCTATCACGGACACGCACATTATCGGTAGGGGTACTCTGGATGACAAAAGCTCCTTGATGGCCCTTATGGAATCCGTAGAAATGTTGCTGAAAGAATCCTTTGTGCCAAAGCAAACCATTTATCTGGCTTTTGGACATGATGAGGAACTTGGAGGTGGAAACGGCGCAAAGGCCATCGCAGCATACCTTAAAAATAAAGGGGTACATGCGGCCATGACCTTGGACGAAGGTGGGTTTTTAGCAGAGAATATGGTTCCCGATTTTGACAAGACCGTCGCTATGGTCAATTTGGCGGAAAAAGGCTATGCTTCATTTCAACTTATTGTAAAAACCAGCGGAGGCCATAGTTCGGCACCGCCGGAAAACAACACCCTTGGCATGTTGGCCCAGGCCATTGTTGACCTAGAGAACAATCAGCGTCCCTATAAACTGGTAAAGCCCATCGATTATCAATTCGAATATATGGGCGCCGAAATGCCCTTTTTCAAAAAAATGGCATTTGCCAATCCATGGCTTTTCAAAGGCCCTGTCCTAAAGGCTTTGAACGCACATACCACTACGGCGCCCACCATAATCGAAGGCGGGGTCAAGGACAATGTGATTCCCACGGTTGGAAAAGCCACTATTAATTTTAGGATATTGCCCGGTGAGACCATTGAATCTGTTAAGGAACATATCAAAAAAACTGTTGGGGATGGAATCGAGGTTGAACTGAACGGCTTTGCCACAAACCCTTCCCCTGTTTCCGGAATAGATTCCGATGCCTTCAAAAACCTTGAAAAAACCATACGCTCCGTGTTTCCCGAAGCCGTTGTGGTACCGGGTTTGATAGGTGGCGGTACGGATGCCAGATATTTTTATGATGTATCGGATGATGTGTACAGGTTCTACCCTATTCGAATAGGTCCGAACAGTATGACAAGATTCCATGGAATCGATGAAAAAATCGCGAAAGATAACTATAAGGAAATGATTGTTTTTACCTACAACTTGATCAAAAGGTTCGATTAAAATCAAATTTACATATGAAAAACATTGGAATCGTTATTACTTTGATGCTTGCACTAAGCGTTGCAATTGCTAATGCGGGTAACCCTAAAAACGATACAAACGGTAAAATTGAAACTCCAAATGATTCGTTAAGACTAGCGGAACTAAATAACTTTTGGGCCGAGGTTTCGAGAACTGTAAATGAGGGGGACTTTGAAGGCTATAAAGCTACCTACCATGAAGATGCGGTTGTTGTTTTTACAACTGGTGAAAACAAAGCATCTATACCTATTGCAAAGGCGCTACTAAATTGGAAGCAAGGCTTCATAGACACCCAGACAGGAAAAACACAGAATAGTGTGGAATTCCGTTTTTCACAGCGAATAGGTGACGAAACTACCGCACATGAAACGGGAATTTTTGCTTACCAATCCAACAATGGGACTGGTAACGCCAATCAAAAACAATTCGTTCATTTTGATGCCTTGCTCGTAAAACGCGATAAAGCTTGGTTGTTGGTAATGGAATATCAAAAATCCAAAGCAACTGAAGAAGAGTGGAACTTATTGAAATAACCTTGCAATCCTTACTAAAAAAACAACATACGTTTTAAGATAAGATTGTACAACAAACTTCGGAATACCATACCATGGCACATGTACGTTTGTGAAGCAGAAAAACTATTTGAAGTGGTTAATAAAGTAAAGTACCTTTTATCACCCTAACCAGCCTTCTCTGTCCAGACTCCGGTACTGAATGGCTTCCGATATATGGTTTTCCACTACGCCTTCAACACCCTCTAAATCTGCAATGGTACGAGCCACCTTCAAGATTCTGTCGTAAGCCCTGGCCGACAAATTCAGTCGTTGCATCGCTTCTTTCAAGAGATTTTTAGAGGATTCGTTTAGTTTACAGAACTCCCTGATATGCTTTGTTCCCATTTGGGCATTGTAATGGATACCTTCCACACTTTCGAATCTTTTGGTCTGCAGGTCACGTGCCGCCTCAACTCTTTTCCTGATTGCTACACTGCTTTCCCCTTTTCGTTCCTCCGACAATTTATCAAAAGGGACCGGGGTCACTTCAATGTGGATATCGATCCTGTCCAACAATGGTCCTGATATTTTTCCCAAATACCGTTGCATTTCAGCTGGTGACGAAGTGACCGGCGCATCAGGGTCGTTAAAATAGCCTCCTGGGCTAGGGTTCATACTGGCCACTAGCATAAAACTGCTGGGGTATGTTACCGTAAACTGGGCCCTAGCTATGGTAACCTCCCTATCCTCGATGGGTTGCCGCATAACTTCGAGCACACGGCGTTCAAACTCGGGCAGTTCGTCCAAGAACAGGACACCGTTATGTGCCAACGAAATCTCGCCTGGCTGTGGATAACTTCCTCCTCCTACCAAAGCAGCGCTAGTTATTCTATTAAATGTGGTACTCTAAAAAATCCAAATCCTTTCCTTTATTAAAATGGCATATCACTAATTTTAATCCAATAAAGGAATAAAATATGACAACCTAGCTGGCACCAAACAAGAAACACTCTGTATTGAAAATGTAATTAGCAAATCTTAAGAAGATCCGCTCTGTATTCCTAAATCGAGACAAATAAGACATAACCATACTTTTAAATACTAGATATGCCATAAATATTTTTTCTCTTTACTAGAAACAACTGAAAATTTGAATCTAGTAATCGTTTTGAATGTGCAAGTATCAAAAGTGAATTTAATAGTATGAGTTATTTACTATATTTCAAAGACATCTTAATCTTAAATCAATTTTTATTAATAGAACTCATTTAAACTTTTTTGGTTTGAATTTTTTCAAGGCCATTACCATGAACGATAGATAGTTGAAGCCTTTCCAGCTCTCAATGGTCGTATCGAACCTGTTGAGCAGTGACCTGAAACT
>NZ_JAFLNL010000010.1:120765-193260 GCF_017313785.1 Flagellimonas aurea | reverse complement strand
ACAGATAGATCTAATCTAAAGGTGGTCCACTTTGACCCGGCGAAGGTGGGTCACTTTCGTCCGGCCAGCTATGGTCACTTTAACCCAGCGAGGGTGGTATACTATGTCCGGCGTTTCCATCCATGTCTCCAGTAATGCTTGAGTCGTTTTCTTTTTCTTCAATATTTCTAAGAAACTCTTTTTGACTGAGCGGTTTACCAACAGAAAAAGCCATGTACTCTTTAAAGCATTGAACGATAGACTTATTGTCCAAACTAATGTGCAAAAGTGAATAATCCAAATCAAAAAGATTCCAATCTTTACTACGTTGGTATAAGGCCCGAAGTTTTGTCCCTACCAATTCATTTAGGTTATAGGTCCGTATTTGAGCTTTTCCTGAAAACCATCGATTTTTGATTTCAAAAGAAAACACAATCCAATCCAACACTTTGAAATGTTCCTTACATTTGATTTCCAACTTCAATCGTCTTCTCGTATTTCCATATTCTGCTGAGTTAAATCGGTATAATGCCTTGGCCCCATGCCCCCTCACTTCTGTGCGTCTAGATTCTTCGAAAAAGTAAATTACTTCTCCCAATCGCCGCATGATTGGTTTTGTAGGACCCCGTTTGATATGTACCAAATCAATGTCTTCCGAATACCTAGGTGCTGGATTTAAATAGAGTTTATGTAGGGCCGTACAACCCCTAAAGGTCATATTTTCTTTAAGAAAATCATCGGAAAAGATGGCAACCAATGTTTGGCTGATAATCAAATCTTGCTCAATCTGGTCGAATGATTTCCATGGTGCATGTTCTTGCCACTCAACTATGTAGGGTCTTGGTATCATATATCGCTTTCAAGAGCTAAGTTCACATCAACTTTCCATTGGTTATCCACTGCACCAGGTTTAATTTTATCCGATGTATTCAACAGGACAGGGTAAAATCCATGTCTTTCCAAATGAGCAATAAGGGGCTCAAGCAAATCATTTTCTGGATTTATATAATCTATCAAAAAACCCAATCGCTGCAAAACACTTTTATGTGGATACCATTGCAATAAAGAGCCCATATCACTTAGCTCAACTTCTTCTAAAAGTTCCTCAATATTCGCCAACATTCTGTTTATTCCCCCTAGCTTTCTTTGGTGGTATATTAAATCCACAATGGTCAATAATGGGTCTGAAACATTAAAATAACCAGCATCCGATTTTTTTTGGACAATATTGGCCTGGGGCCAATTAGAAGTAAGAAAAAAGTTTATAGCGATATTCTTTTTACGAATATCCAACATTCTAGTGCCTTGTGTAATAATGTATTCAGTCTGCGCTTGTTGATGAGCCGCTCCATGTATTTGTGCCGCTGAGTACAAACCAATGTAATAAGGCTTATCCAAGTGTTCAAATAATTTATTGACATAAAGCTCCAATGGTATAACCCCCAATTTTGAATATCTCGGTGGTATGATAAGGTAGAATCTTTTTCTTAATGAGAAGATTTCTCCTTTCTCAGACAAATAGGCCAAATCCGTGGTAACAGCATTTGTACACTTTCCTGAATAAGTCATATATTCATCACGGGAGAAGGAATATTCTTCTACTGACAATCTACTTTTGATGAAATCGGCAAGTTTCATTTAGTGAATTTAGAAGAATATTAGCAGTTATTGCCAATAATCTTGTTTTTTTACTAAAATCCATTCGAGCTTTTATGGCACAATAGCCTGATTCCTTTTATCATATATTGAAGTTCAAAAAAAATGATTTACAATGCACAATAGAATTGCCCATATCGCTTTGGTCGTTAAAGACTATGATGAAGCAATCCATTTTTATACCCAAAAACTGGATTTCGTTCTTCTTGAAGATACTAAAATTGATGAATTTAAAAGATGGGTAGTGGTTGCCCCAACAGGTGCAAAAGAATGTGGATTGCTACTGGCCAAAGCTGCGAATGAAGAACAATTGAAAAGTGTTGGAAATCAGGCAGGAGGCCGAGTCGGATTTTTCCTGTTTACAGATGATTTCAGACGAGATTATGATAAACTTACAAATCATGGAGTAACTTTTGTAAGACCCCCAAAAGAGGAACCTTATGGGGTTGTGGCCGTATTTCAAGATCTTTATGGTAATTTATGGGACTTGTTAGAACCTAGTAAGAAAAACAAAGGGGTAATCGGATAAATGAATTTTACAAAAAAACAAATAGTTCTTGCATCGCCTTTTTTGATTATTGCAATAAACTTCGGAATTGCCTTTTTATTCGGAAGTATTATCCAAAAATGGGCTTTTGTACCTATAATACTAATCGAATGGTGTCTTTTTCTATTCTTTATTTATAAGTACACCAAAAAAGAAACAAGAAAAAAGTGGCTACAAGAACCTAAAGGTTCCTTTGGTTGGATTGTTTTGGCCTTGTTCATGGGAATACTTCCACTCCCATTATTCTTAATGCATTACGAAACATTAGGAATTTGGAAAGTTTGGATACCTTGGATTTTATTAGCCCTAATCAACCCTTGGCTTGAGGAATTTTATTGGCGTGGACTACTTTTGGATTACACAAGGAACTGGTCGAATTGGGTTGCAATATTTTTCACAAGTATAGTATTTGCTCTTAATCACGCAGTTTTCGGTGTGAATTCAGAATTGAATAGTGGAATAACAGTAATGATTTCAACATTCATAATGGGAATAATTTGGGGGCTAGTCTATAAGAAAACTGACAGTTTGCGATGGATTATATTAGCCCACTTTTTGGTTGACCTTTTTAATTTATCAGCTGCTTCATTTTTAGATTTATATGAAAAGGGAAATTGGTAAAATGAAATGATTTGTCAACAAAGATGGCTGTAGTTAATTACTTGTTCCACCTACTCTGAAAATACTTATGAATTTTAAGTTTGATATGTCCCTATACTTACAAAATAGAGTACCTTCCCATTTAACTACTCATAACCGAGACCTGCAACATACAAAACCATGAATATGCAAGGATTAAAGAGACTACTTTGTTTGCCCGAGAATGTTAAAAACCAAATTGTAAATGCATATGGTTCGGTTCAGAATTTATATCAAAAAATTTTCGACCTAAATGCAGAAGAATACGGTCTCACAGGTTCAGGAAGCCCCAGATTAAATGAAATTCAAACCGAAATATATCATATTGAAGACCAACTCGAAGAATTTGGATTGACAGACGGAAACGATATTATAACTGAAATTTCATCTGACTTTGGCGAAATCATAGTCAATGGACATATAAAAGAGCTAAATAATTACCTATCTCAATTTGGTACTGACTTTGACACAATGCGGCAGTGGCTAAAAAGTAAATACAATATCTAAGTATGATCTATGACACCTATAAATGGATTTATGAAAATGACCAAAAAGACGATATAAGATATGTTTTAGGGACCAAGGGCAATAAACCCCTATTGTGTTTTGGAATTAATCCAAGTACAGCGAAGCCGGATGATTTAGATAACACGTTAAAATCGGTAGAAAGATTGGCTTTAAGTAATGGGTTTGATAGTTGGATAATGATGAACATATACCCCCAAAGAGCAACTGACCCAAATGATATGCATAAAATTTTCAATGCCGAAATCCACTCAAAAAATTTAGCGTTTATCGAACAAATTTTGTCTATAAAGAATATAACAATATGGGCAGCTTGGGGAACTTTGATAGAAAAAAGAAACTATTTGAATGACTGTTTACTTGATATTTATGACATAAGTAAAAAATACAATTGCAATTGGATTAATATAGGAAACAAGTCTAAGAAAGGGCATCCTCATCACCCATTATACTTAAGCTCAACTGAAAGGATAATGAAATTTAATATAGTAGAATATATAAGTGGATTAAAGAAATAAGTCTCCTAACAATGATTATGCATAATATAGTCAAATATGCAATCCGAAAGGTTAGCACTTCTATTCCTCCAATGATAAACTGAAAGATAAATGCCTTGAAATTACTAATTGCCGAGGCTGTTATATGCCATATGGAAAAACCAAAAAAATGAAAAAAATTCTAATAATCATACTTATCCTCACCCTGAGCGGCATTGGGTATTGCCAAGGCAAGCAGATTTCAGGAGAAGTTAGAAATTTTGAGAACAATGACCCTTTGCCATATGTCAATATAGGAATAGTAAATAAAGGGGTCGGAACAGTTTCCGATGAACATGGCCTTTTCAAACTAGATTTGAACGAAAGGACAACCTCAAAAGACACGGTTATTTTCTCCTTCATAGGTTTCAAGACCGAAAAATACCTCGTCTCGGAATTGAACAATCAAAAAAGGACAATTTTATTGCAACCGCAGAATACGAAATTAGACGAAGTAATATTGTCCTCAAAAAAAATAACGCTAAAACATAAAAGGATAGGAAGAACTTCCAAAGGACTCGGATTGACGCATTCGAATTTCTATTCCTACTATGAAAAAGATGTTGATGACCGCTTAAGTAAGGAAAAAGGGATGAAATTCAAGATCAGAAAAAACTGCCATCTGCAGGATTTGAACTTCAACATTACCTCGAATGACTTCAAGTCCTTGAAATTCAGGGTGAATTTCTATAAAATTGAAAATGGACTTCCAACAGACTTGATGGTTCAAAAAAACATTGTTTTTGAAATCAAGGACAACTTTTTGGGCTGGTTCAAAGTGGATTTGGAACCTTATGACATTTATTTAAAAGAAGATGTGGAAGAGATGGCCGTAACCATACAATGGCTCAAAAGTGTAAAAACAGATGAGAAAAGTAAGTACTTTGGCATTTCTACTGCCAGTTCCCCGACCCATACAGCTTATTTTAGGGAAAAAGCTATGGACAGTTGGACCAAAGGAGGACAGAGTTTAAGTTTTTACCTGAACGTGATGTCAGAGTAAAAAATGGCTTACAAAAAGCAATTGGTTTAATTCATGTAACTTTCAATCTTAAACACGGCCATGGGCTTCCTTAAGTACAGTCCCGTCTTTGCCCTAATTTGAGATATTTATCCGGACAACAAAAACAAAAAATGGAAATAAAAAGAATAAAAAAATCCGAATCTCATCTGGTCATCGGTCTTTTTGACAAATACAGGGTTTTTTATAAACAAGAACCCGACCTGGCACTTGCCAAAGAATTTATCCAGGCCAGACTGAACAATGATGAATCCATAATCTTTGTGGCAATTAAAGAGGGCCAACCGGTAGGATTTACACAACTGTATCCAAAGTATTCGTCGGTAAGGACAACCCTGAACTGGATTTTGAACGACCTTTATGTAGAAACAAGATATAGGAAAATGGGTGTCGGGGAAAAATTGATTTCCACGGCAATGGATTTTGCCCAAAAGAGAGGTTCAAAATTCGTGGAACTATCGACTGCGGTTGACAATATTATAGCTCAAGGACTTTATGAAAGAATAGGATTTCAAAAACAAACGCCCGAAACAGACTTTTATACCTATCGAATCAACCTAGATCGATAAAAAATGTTGTTGGCATTGCTATAACCGATGACAATTATGTTTTCTTCACAAAAAGAACCACAATGACGTATTCTTTAAGATACTGTATAAATCCAATAAACATTTCTTTTAGGAAAGGGCTCATTAATCTAATCGGTGATAAAGCTCAAGGTTTTTCCTTATATCTATTCCTTACCGCTCTACCTATCTTTTGGCAAAGGTTTAAATGTAGTTTCTTAAAAGTTGTCTCATCTATTTCTATGACTTCAGACCATTCATCGTAACCGGATAGATTTTTGACCTTGCCTTCTATTACTTTGAAAACCATAAAATCCGAGTTTTCGGACTCCATCAATGTTTCCATCGAATCTTGGAAAAGAACTTTGGCTTCCATATTGGAACAAAACACATATTTTATAAAATCATCTGATAGCTGAAATGGCATAACTTTATTATATGTCTCTATAAGGCTATAAACTAACAACAAAGATAATAAAAATTTCACGCTATATATGACGTAATATGTGTCCGCCGTTTTCTGCAACTTTCCGCCCATGCAGAAAGCCAATTATATAGAGGAGAGGAAAGCTATCGCTGACCGTATCAAAGATCTTAGAATCAAAAGTGGATATACCAGTTATGAAGCTTTTGCGGTTGAGAATGGTCTCCCTCGTAAAAACTATTGGCGTATGGAGACAGGTGAGAACTTTACCATCAATACCCTGATTAGGATTCTCAAAATCCATGATATTAGTCTAGAAGATTTTTTTAAGGGCATCAAATAAGGATTCTTATTTCTCAAAAGCCTTTTAAATTCTTTATATCTTCCCATCTTGTATGAAATCCCTAAATGAGATAAAATCAATCTTGGAAAAGAATAAGAGTAGGTTATTCCATTCTTATCCCATTAAAGCTTTAGCGATTTTCGGTTCATTTGCTAGAAATGAAGGAAAGAAAAATAGTGATTTGGATATCTTGGTTGAATTCAACGATAAGATTGGTATTCGATTTATCGATTTGGCTAATGAACTGGAAAAACTGATTGGATTAAAAATTGACCTTGTTTCCCGAAAAGGGATCAAAGAAAGATACTTTAAATCCATTGAAGAAGATTTGATTTATATTTTTAAGAAATAATGACCATTAATCAATGGATATGCCTGACAGAGTTGAAAAAATCCTACTTTAAAATTTCACATCCAAAAATTGAGTGAAAAAATAATAGTATTTAGGAATCATAGAAGAACATTAGTAATAATTGCTATTATTCTTACTTTTTTACTAAACAGTATGGCTTTGACTTTTTGAATCATCCATACTATTGACTATTACAGTCTCCTTCCTTTTCCTTTTCGCCTTTTCTTCCTAAATCGAATCTTATCGTCAAGTTCCAGTTTAAAAGAATTCCATTGATTGTCATCGGTTTGATGTGATTTCAATCCAATTGCTTCAACGTTTCCCATATCACTTTTTGGTTGTTCAATAGTTTTGATAGTCTGTCCAGTAACACTAAATGTCTTTCCTGCAATTGGTGTTGATGCCCTTCTAAATTCTTTAAAAGCGCTATCACTTCTTCGTTCTGTGCTATTATTTTCGAGAATAACTGCACGGTCTCTGTCTTGTTCATAATCGATTCGTTTGATGATATTGTTCCATGAAAATTGCCGCCCAAGGGTGCTCCCTTTGTATATAATGCTGTCGTACCTAATAGAGATTCCTGTTACTCGTCCGGTACTTTTGCTTATGTTGAACTTGGGAGTTATTTTCATTTTAACCAGTTCATTAATGAATTCCGTTACATTATTGGATTTTAAGATAGCATTTTCAAGATGCTGTTGAAGCGTAAGTTTTAATGGTGGCTCTCCTGTTCTAAAAGCCTTTTGGATTTCTTTATGGGTAAGTGTTGCCTTTTTTACCAATTCTACATCATTTAGCTGAGATAGTCCATACTTAAGCTCAAGTTTCCGAACCAATCGCTCGCTTCTTTCATAATCTTTACTGTCGCTGACCACTTCCCCGGAAAACTTTACACGATTGGCCACAATATGTATGTGTTCGTGTTCCTGGTCACAATGTCGGTAAATGATATATTGATTGTCATCGAAACCCATACCTTTCAGATAATCCATTCCCAACGAAGTAAATTGCCCATCACTTAACCTATCATCATAGGGCAGGTTCAATGAAACATGATATACCGCTTTGCCAAGTCGAGGTCGGAGCTGCCTGACCAAATTGAACTCTTGGGTCATATCCATGGTCTTTCCATGGGTAAGATTGGTGTCCAACAGATGGCCTTTTTCCTGTTCTATCTTCTTTTCATTGTAGGCCAACACCCCATAGAAATCCTTTCCTTTAATCTGCTTGGCAATCACTCTTTACAATATTTGATTTTAGCATGTCTAAAACGTTTTTCAATTCTGCTAGTTGATTAATTAACATTGGAGGATGTTTCATTCCCAGGTGTACCTTTTTAGTGAGCTGGTTAATGTTATTCCCGATACGGCTCAACTCAATGAAAAGTTGTCTGTCCTCGAGCAATATTCTTTTTCTTGGCAGTGCTTTTCCCGTTACCCTTTTTCTAATATAATCGGGAATTGTGATTCCCAGCACACTTGCATTTTGGGATAGTATCAGGTATTCGTTTACAGTCATTCTCACGTTTACCCGAATAGCCTTTAATTCTCGTATTTTCTTTTTTGGTCTTGCCATATTTTTAGGGGTTTGGGGAGAATCCCCAACAAGCCACGCGAACAGAGTGAGCGGTTTTTGCTTGCAAAAACATGGCTTGCTTCATCATCTCCGATAAAAAGTCCTTTTTATATTTTGTCTTTGGATTATCAATTTGTTTTTAAGAAGAAATCCTCCTTAAACGATCGATAAGTTCATTGATGTCATTGGGATGGAATAAGACACGTCCGCCGATAGGTATCTTTTTGAGCAACCCCTTTTCCATCCAGGAATAGATAGTCGGTCTGGTCACTTTAAATTTTTTGACCAAATCGGCAATCGTCAACATTTCATTTTCAGTTTGATTTGTATTATCCTTATCCTCCAGTTTTGGAGCTGGATTGTTTTTGAGAGATTCTACAGGAACGTACTCCTTTAATCCATCGTCGTCCATGACAAATATGCGCTTCATATTACCGTTATTTGTTGATTTACTTTATTGAACAAACCTAGCAACATTGAACAGCATTTAACCCGTTTACCGTACATCAGTTTATGTATGGCAAATCAAGGAACATTCAAAACAAATTTGTATAGGAATTGAGGTCGAATCTAAGATAGGGATGGTAAGCACCCTGGGGTGCTTACCTATTCGATTCCTTCTAAGCTGTTGCCAAAAACGATGTTTTTGGCAACAGCTATATAAATATGGGTAGGGAGAAAAAGAATTCAGTTTACGCCAACACTCGGACAATCTCTAGCCATTGTCTTCTTTCTCCCTTCCCACAAATATTTATACAGATGTATGATTATACATTTGTATAAAGCATTAACTATTGCTTTATATAAATGTCATTTGATGCTATAAAGAAGTGAAAACACCAACCATATTATATTACCCCCACCGGGCGAAAGTCCCCCCTTTCACCAGTAAAAATTTAAGCTCATGTAAATGGTAAATTAAAATGTACAATTCCCTTTCTGTTTAACGGTTTATGTTGTAGATTTTAATTCTGCCCAATAGGATAGTCCGGTTTTATAAATATGAAACAATGTAAAACCATAGGGATAATATTCATTTATGGCAGTAATTCTTTCCAAAAAATATGATGTGGCGATGACACCATTTTAATGTCTGTTATTCTCCAGAAAATGTATAGCCCAATTTTGTTTTCCAATCAAAACGGTTAAAAAAATTCCATCAAATCTGTTACCTTTCCTGAGTTCAGGTCCACATGTTCAAACCTTTTATAGGAACAGTATGAACCCATATCCCTGTCCCCATTGATGAAGATGCCACCAACCCTGAACAAATGATCGCACGGATACTCTGTTCTTGAGACCAAATGACCGATCTGTTTGTCAATGGCCTCATAGATGACCTCGGTCGCCTCAAAGATCTGATTTTCCGACCTGGATATCCTATCCTTTTCGGCCAGCAATATCTGTTCAATGGTGTTCTGTTGGTAGTCGTCCCTTGTCAACTCCCCTTCTTTTATCTTATTGTCCCTAAGCTTTGCCAGACCGGCTTGTGCGGCCCCACAACAGGAAGAGTTTGAACTTTGGCCATATCTGTTGATCTCACCGATCTTTCCCTCTTTGGTCACCCCAATATGCGGTGCGTAGAATATCAAGATGGCCCCATCCTCTGGTACATGGTGCGCGAACGCACCCATGCCCGTCAACCCTGCAAAAGGATAGCCATCCAGACCTCCCAGATGAAAAGGTCCCAACATCTCATATGCCTTGGGAGGATATTGTATGGCATTGACATCATCACAGCACAGGCTGTCGGCATGCATGATCTGATGGGTCCCGATACCATATTTATCCTCTATTATTTGGAGCATGTCGTTCACGGTATTCTCCGTGGTCTTGGCATTGGGATAAAACTGTTTTACTGTTTCCAAAAAATCTTTCATGTTGTCGTTTGTTTGTATAGGTTATTCTACATCAATATTTCATCCACGGGTTCCACATTGGGCGGAAGGTCGGTTTCATCCAACATTTCTCTCAAATCGATCTCTATGGTACGCGACAATGCTGCCATTGGGATGTCGTTGGCCCCTCCCTCAAACGGGTTTTCCGTGCTTTCGCCCACTTGTTCCAAGGAGGTGAACACCCAACCCACGACCACACTGAAGGGTATGGTCAGCCAAACACCGTATTCACCAAGTTTGGCAAACTCATCGAGCATCCCAAAAGGGACCAAAATGGAGAACAGTACGATGAAGAACATGTTGATACTGGCAAACTGTCTTGGATAGGGAAAGTTTTTGATGCGCTCCGCCCTTCCCTGATGGGTGAAAAAATCCTTTAAAACCGATTCCATACCCACATACGGATATTCCCCGATCAACCCTTTCTTTCGCAATTCCCTTAGATCCATTGATTGTAGGGCCAAAAGCTGTGTGGCCCTGTTTTTCTTTTGAAGGACATGGTCCATATCTTCTTTGGACAGATAGGGCCTCATCTGTTCCTGTATCTGTGACTCCCATTCCGGTACACTATAGCGTTTTCTGAACTCTTTGGCATGGGGCCTGTCCATGTTCTCCCAAGGTTTTGGCTGCCGCAACTGAAACCGTAGTGCGGTCAACCAAGCAATATGGCGATATATGAGCCGCTTGTGGATCGGATGCAGGTCTTCCTTTGAACAGTCTGTATTCACTATGAAATCCCTGGACATAATCCCCCATGTCCTACTGTCATTTACTATGGCTCCCCATATTTTACGGGCCTCCCACAAACGTCCATAGGTCTGCGTGTTCTTGAACCCTGCAATGAATGCAGCGGCAGTACCCACCAAGGCGACAGGTTGCCAAGGAATGGCCAGCCACTTCAGATCAAATACCCCGTACAATACCGTAGGGAAAACGGCCCAAAGGAACAACTTGAGAATGTTCCTTCTGGTCCAGAATAAAAAAGTACCTATCCTATAATGACTACCTATGTGCATGGCTGGATTATTTTTCTTGTTGTGAAACAAATTTACTGATGAGAATGCCTATCAATACCACGGTATAAAATTGACTTGCCACCCCAAAAAGTGCCACGATCAATTTGGTGCCATGGGAATTCGGGACAATATCCCCGAAACCAATTGTGGTAACGGTAATGGAACTGAAATACACCAGATCCATATAGATGGTCGCAGCTTGTGTAGCGTCAATGTTCTTGATGGCCGTATTGTCCAAATAATAGAGGGCCTGGAACAAAAAAGTGGCGATTTCAATGAGCAGGAAGAAGCCACAGGCGGAAGCCGAGATGATGTCCGTATCGATATAGTTCGGTCTTACAAGATAACGCAAGATCTCTATGAGGATAAAACCAAAGAACAGACAGTACATGGCACTCAATATGGTCATGAAATACTGAAGGTGCCCCACGACCGGGATACTGATGGGCAGAATGATGGCCAATGCCAACAAGCTGTTCTTGATAATGTTCTTTGAACGTCCCTTCTCCATAAATACGCCAATACTGGCCACGCCAATAACAAGCATGTTAACGGGCCATATCACTTTGGTGTAAAAGGGCAGGTCGCTCAATATGATACCGATATAGAGATGTGCCAATAAGGACATCAACAATATCTCATACTTATACCTTTGCGCCATTTTATATAAACCTGGAAGCATTGTCAATGGGCCTGTCCTATATCCAGTTGGTATATTTTGCCATCGGCATCCACATGGAACTTAAAATACACGTTGAAGGCACCCCACTGTTTTGTGGTAAGATGTCCATAGATGTCCTTCCCGTCGTTTTCCACACGGTGTATTTCGGTGAACCATTCCTCACCGACCGCATTTCTGGAAAAGCTCCAAAGATTCCTTGGGTTCCCATCATCGGTCATTTTGGCGTCCGTTGTAAAATAGGACGACCATTTCTTCGGGTCCTTGTCCTGGAGTGCTGTTATGGCACCCCTTACGGTTTCGTTGGTTATGATGTCCATATCCATTGTTTCCTTATTGAGTCGTTCAATTTTTTGATTCCGGCCTTTCCCAAATACAGGTAATACAATATACGATTAACTGTTCAAAGGGTGTCTTAAGTAGAGTACGATCAGGTTAAGGAGCAAAAAAGGCACTTCCACTGCCGCTCCCTTTAAATTCCCATGGAACAGTTGGAAACAAATGATAAATAAAATGGTCGCAGCCATCAAAAAATTGCCCCACACAAATGTTTTGGGCACGATGATCAATACTGTGCTCAATAAGGTCAATGCACCAAAGACCATTACCCCTAACTTTCCAAAGTCCCACTTGCCGAACATTTCCAACATTTCTGGTTTTCCCGTCATCATGGCCATACCTTGCTTGACCCCCATAAAGACAATGGTCAAAAGCAATGCCGCACTGCCGATTTTTGTTACCATTTTAATACTATATTAAAGCCCATTTGACCTAAAACGGTAAATGGGCCCCGTTCAACTGGTTATCGTGTTGTATACCCTCCGTTGGCGAAGATGGTCTGTCCCGTGATCCACCATCCATCCGTGACCAAAAACTCGATTAACGGCGCTATGTCCTTGATATCTGTCAATCCTCCCAAAGCGGATGCGGATTTATGGTAGGCCACGGCATCATCGGATTCCTGACCATAGAAGAAAGGTGTGTCCATGGGCCCAGGTCCCACAGCAGTGACGGAAATGCCCCTATTGCCAAATTCCTTGGATGCGGCCCTGGTAAAATGCTCCACGGGTGCCTTCATACCCTCATAAGTGGAATACAGTCCCGTATAGGCCGCCAACAACGATGTCACTATGGTACATATCTTACCGTTGTCGTTCAATTTTTTGCCTGCTTCCTTGATGAAGAAGTAAGCGACCTTGGAATTGATTTCCGACATGGTATCATATTCCTCCTCGGAAGTATCGACAAAAGGTTTTTTCAATACCATTCCCACGGTATTGATGGCTATGTCCACACCGCCATATCTGGCAATGGTCTCGTCGAAGAATTTGGTGATGTTCCCTACCTTGGTCAAGTCCGCTTGGTAGAGAAACCCTTCCCCTCCTGCTGCCTTGATCGCCTTCAGTGTTTCTTCACTGGCAGCTTTGGAACTGTCACTATTATAATGGATTGCCAATTTTGCCCCTTTGGCCGCAAAGTTTCTGCTCAAAAGGCCCCCAAGGTTTTTGCCGCCTCCGGCTATTAGGACCACTTTGTCCTTTAAATCGATTTTGCCCATAACATGGATTTTATAGTTAACGGGCCAAATCTATTTTTCCGTGACTGAATATTCATTCAGTATTTGTTAAAAAAAACTTAAGAGGTTTTCAGTACCGAATCCCACGCCATTTTAACAAGTGTTTCCCTATATTTTTTGGTCACCTTTATGCCCAGTTCAGATGCGGATTTCAGCCATCCAGCAATGGCACTGAACACAAAAAAGGTCAAGTGCTCCGCCTTGATGTCCTTGAAAATGCCCTGGTCTAGGCCTTTCTGGTACATCTCATCAAAATGATGAAAATTGGACATCGCTTCCTTCTGGGTGTTTTCGTTAATGATGGGGGAAAAAGCATATTGGCTTATGAAATTGAAACGGACGGGGTTTTCCACAAAATAGTGCACCATCCTTGTATAGTAATCAAAGAAGGTAGATTCCACATCCTTGTGGATGGAGTTGTTAACAAATACAATGGCCGCTTCCTCTTCCTTTATCCTGATATAGATCGCGTTTATGATGTCCTCCTTATTTTCAAAGTATCTATAAACGGTTCCCATCCCCACATCGGCCCTTTCAGCGATCATGGACATGGGTGTTCTATGGAGGCCCCTTTCCTCTATAAGGGCAAGCCCGGCACTGATGATCTTGTTTTTTTTATCCATGGGCGTTTTTGAATTAATACAAAATTATGGTATCTCAATAACAACTTCTCTTAACACATTCATGTGGTTAGAGTTTCAGTTCTACGTTAATTGTACATTAAAATATCAGATTATACCTTTTAAATTGTCATTTACACGCATTACAAGTACCAATAAACAACTAAAAAACAAAGCTTCTATATCAAAACTTACGATAGTTCAAATAATCCGTTTTTTAGTTGTTCTCAGTGACCGTTTCTTCCATTTTTCTCTTTTGAGCTATAAAAATTTAATTTATAGCTCATTTTTTTGTTATTTTTGAGCTATAAAACTTAATCATTTAACTCATGACAGCTTTTAAATGGAACTGGCAACAACAAGACTGGCCCAATTTCAGATATGATGAAGCAGCTTTGGAGGACTTGGAATATCAGTTTGTCCAAACTAGTGGAGTGGCAATAGGTTCCATTAAACATATTGATGAGGAAGACAAAAATGAGCTTTTAATTGAGGTTTTGTCGAATGAGGCACTAACTACTTCGGCAATTGAAGGGGAATATCTTGACCGTGGGAGTATTCAGGAATCCATCAAAAAAAACCTGGGACTTGAAACGGAAAGAAAGAAACTTCCCCAAGCTGAATATGGAATATCTGAAATGATGGTCAATCTATATCGAACATATGCAGTACCATTGACCCATGAACAACTTTTTGAGTGGCATCAGATGCTCGCCAATGGTAGAAGGGATTTAGTGGATATTGGAAGATATCGTACCCATGAAGATCCTATGCAGGTTGTTTCAGGACGCCTCGACAAGCCGACGGTACATTATGAGGCACCCCCCTCATCAATAATGACAAATGAAATGGAAGCTTATATTCGTTGGTTCAACGAAACCCATACGACAAACAAATCCAAAATGCTTCCATTGGCCAAGTCAGGATTGGCACATTATTACTTTTTGGCCATCCACCCCTTTGAAGATGGAAATGGACGTATTGCTAGAGGGCTTTCCGAAAAATCCATTTCCATGGATTTGGGAAGACCAGCACTTATATCCCTATCACAGACCATCGAGTCAAACAAAAAAGAATACTATTCTTCCATCGAAGCCCATAATTTCAAACTAGACCTTACTGAATTCCTACTATACTTTGGGGAAACTATACTTTCATCACAACAACACACCATCAAAACCATTGACTTTTTGATTCAAAAAGCCAGATTCTTTGATCAATACTCCCGTTTGATGAACGAACGCCAGCTAAAAGTAGTCCAACGTATGTTCAAAGCTGGATATAATGGATTTAAAGGAGGCCTTAGTGCGGATAATTATATCCGTATTGCCCGAACATCAGCATCAACAGCCACACGTGATTTAAAGGATTTGGTCAACAAATCCATATTAGTCAAATCTGGGGAACTCAAAAGCACACGGTACTCACTAAACTTAAAATTCAAAAACGAAGTTTGATTTTACCTGACAAGCAAGAAAGATTTCGTTTTTATGAAATTCCCCAGGCCTCTTTCAATTTTTGGGCGGCCTCATAATTTGAAATTTTGAGATAACGACGGAAAGCCTTTTCTGATTTATGGCCGGAAATCTTCATGATGAGTTGCACATCAATACCATTTAGGTAAGCATTGGTACAAAAGGAACGCCTACAGGTATGGGAACTTATCAATTTATATTTCTCCAAAAGTTGTGCTTCTTTAATGGTTCCCCGTTTATGCTCAATTTCCACTTTTTGGTGAAGTTTGGCTGAATCCCCAAGTTCCTTTATGCGCTTGTTGAAAGTGAACGAATCAATATCCGGGGCATATCCATCATATTTTCCCAAAATGCTCTTGACTTGGGAACGAAGTGGCACTACAATTCGGCCAGAAGTCTTCTTTTGTCGGATATTCAAAAACCCATTATCATCCAAATACTCAGGTCGAATCCTCGAAATATCGGAAAACCGAAGCCCTGTCAAACACCCAATTACAAAGAAGTCTTTTACTTTCTCCAATTCTTTGTCGGCTTTACAATCAACGGCTGCAATAGCCTGAATTTCATCATCGGACAAATAGATGTGGTCCACTTCTTCTTGAACTACCTTGAATGCCGAAAGATCTATGGGCTTGATACGGTTTCTACGCATACGGTCATTTAAGAAGGCCTTTAAGTTTTTCACTAACTTGCCTATCGTGTTATTCTTCATTCCGACACCTCCATTTTTTAATGGAGCATGGTAGGCTAGGTAGTCCGTCCATTCTTGGTAGAAATGATAATCAAAAGCATTGAAATCGATGATGATTCCCGAAAATTCCTGGAAACCCTCCAAATGCTTTCTAAGTGAATTATAATCCTTGATAACATCTTTGACCACCTTGCTCTTTTTGCTTTCTAGATAATGGTCAAATTCAGTAAAAAAGTCTTGGACAGGTTTTGAATTGATGGACGGTTCACCTTCTTCAAATTGTTTCTTGAACATCTTTTTTGAAAGTGGCCTGCCTTGATTTCGATAGCTGGAAACAATTTGATTGGCCAAGCTGTCCATTTGGGTAAGTTGAACAAATTCAGAACCCACTTCCTTTGATTTTTTAAGGAACGATTTATCCTTGTTCCAATACTTCATTGCAATTTCAATTCCCGTATCGATTTGGATTCTTACATGACGATTTTCATAGTATCTTAATTTGATACTATGGGTTCCATTTTTGTTTGGTGATTCTGAAATATAAAAGTTGTAATTATACATTTGCGTGCTGCATTCGTGCTGCATTTTTCATGAAAAGTAGTGTTTTATGATGTAAAATAAAAATCAACATACATTTAATTAATTGATAATCAATAAAATAATGTAAGTTAATGAAATGTTAAAAATGCAGGGTGGCATCCCGTCCAGACCGCAAAAAGCTCCGATTTCTCGGAGCTTTTTTGGTTTTATATCTTTTTGTTCCAACAAAAAAAGCCCCATTACCAAGGCAATAGGGCTTATTTTTCAATTTAAATATTATTGTTATTCTGAAACAATAAAAAGACTTGCAATAGCAACTGCATCATCTCCTGATAATGCTTCGTCATATGCTTCTGTAGAAGCTTCCATACTAAAAGCAGCACCATTTCCAAGCGTGGTTACATCCACTCCCCCCTGGGTTACGTTTTCTTCTCCGTTGTATACCGCTTGCGTAGCTTCTGGCATACCGGCACCACGTTCGTTGTTGGTAATCCATCCTTTCAGCCCTCTAAGCCTTCTTACTTCTGAGGCGTGCATGGCTTCCACGGCATGTATCTGCAAAGCAGGGGTCAAGAAGTCAGACCCCAACAAGTTTCCTGCCTGCCCTTTGTAAGCCCTTACTCCAGTATCTTCAAACGCCTGGGCCAGTGCCAACAATTGGGCATAAGCGGTTTCCTGACCAACGCCATTATCATTGAATGGGTCAAAAGCGCCTCCTGCGGTAAAATCGAAAGTAGGCTTTTCTACAGGAGTGACTCCTGCGCCTTCCAATCCAGCAATCAGAAAATCAACATGCGCCTGTTCGTGCTTGGAAATCTGCATGTAAACTGTTTCTGGCCTACCACTTGGCAATACTCCTGACTGTAGTGCCAAATCGTAAAACTCGCCCTCCAAATACTCCAAGGTCAATGCCAATTGCAATGCACTCACGGGGTCACTACCCGAATCTTGGGCAAAGGTTTTGTTCGGCATTGTGGCCAAACCAAATGGAATTGCACTTAGAACCGCTTTTTTACCAAGGGAACCTAAGGTCCCGAACATATCTCGTCGAGAGGGTTTCTCATTAAGCAATGATTCATTGGTAAATCCGTCCAAAAATTTTATAATATCCATATCGTATATCTTTTTTTAAAGTTTAAGGTAAATTGTTTGCTGTGAAAGGAGTCTGTATGAATCCCGTATCTCCTACTGCGGAAAGAACCACTGATGGGTCCAAAGCTGCCGCCAGTCCGGTGTCCGTAGTTACATAATCATCTCCGGCAAAATCAGCAGAACCTGGGTTTAGCAGTGTTCTAATAGCTGATGCATGCCTTGCTTCCACGGATACAATTTTTCCTGCCAATAGCAGATATCCAGGGTTACTGATCAGGCGGCCTGCACCATTGTAGGCTGCTACTCCAGTATCTTCCAATACACTTGCCGTGGTAAGCACTTGCTCCCTGTTGTTGAAATCCAAATCACCGTAGTCAAATTCCAGTGTTGGAAGTACTAAGTCGGTATTCCCGTCAACAGCTGCTGTGATAGCGGTCTTGAAAAAATCCCTATGGTTTACCTCATGATAATAAAGGTCGGTCAGGACTTGCATTTCCTCATCGGATATGTTTGCATAAAAGGAGTTTACGACCTTGGTGTAGAAATCAGCTTCCAACTGTTCCAGTGCATACGCATAATTAAGAACCCCTAGATCCCCTTGACCAAGATCAAAAATATCTGAATTGGGATTAGGATCGGGCATCATTCCCATTCCATTGTCATCATTACTACAGGCTACCAGAAGACCTGCGCCAACAACACCCATGCCTCCCAATTTTAGAAACTGCCGGCGGTTTGTTGCCTTTTTTACCGGTTCTACTTTGACTATACTTTTTCTCATAAGGCGATTTGTTTTAAAAGGTTAATACACCCTTACCTACGAGGTATATCCAAAGTGGTTTGGTTTAATATGTTAAAAAAATGCAAAAGCAGTTAATCTGTAGAACCATGAAAGTACAATAACAACAAAATCGGCGGTTCTTCCATATAAACTCTCTCTAATTGTAAAGGGGTAAAGGGGCCCGCATCAGTAAAGTTCAAGGGGAGTTCACGGGTTATCCAGTGGACATTTATATACCAATTAGATATATCTGCTTATCGTCCCTTTAAACCCAGGTACATTAAAAACTATATCGTTTTCGACATGGCCCAAATTAGTGGCCACAACGTTACGAAAAGCATAAACACCCAGTATTATTGGGATTTAAGGCCTGATTTTCTTACCTTTGTCTCGATGAACGTTAAGCTCCACGAGAGAAAAAACTGTAGAATCCTAAGTTTTAATTATCTGGTATTCAGAAACCAGTCAGATAAGTTCATTCCGCCTACCTTTTAATTACCTTCCCCTTATCCGGGAAGTAGACCCTATTACTATGGAACTTAAGGACATTTCGTCCATCCTTTTCCATTTAGCCCTAATCGAAGCTTTAAATAAACTAAAAACTTAAAAATTAATCCGTTATCGTTCAAAACAAAAGCATGGTAATTAAGACCTACGATGCCTATACAAGGCTTTCTACCATGGAAGCCGACCGGTTTGCCAATTTTCTCTTTGACCACCAAGAGGGCAAGAGAGCTACAAAAAAAGCCATTAGAAAGGCTATACAATATTCTACCAAAGATATTCCCGGACTTGGCGGATATGTGTTCGCCATGGAGGACAAAAATGAAATTTTAGGTTTGGCAGTTGTAAACAAAACAGGCATGGGAGATTATATACCGGAAAACTTCTTGGTATTCTTTGTGATTCACAGAGACCACAGAAACAACGATATAGAGCAAAAACTATTGGACTACACCCTGCAATATTGTAAAGGAGACGTTGCCGTTCACATTACAGGTGAAAACCAATATCCGAATAAAAAATTTTTTGAAGATAAAGGGTTCAGCGCAACCCATTTAGAAATGAGATTGAACAGATAAACCATTATATGTTAAAAATAGAAGTTAAGCCAGGTGAAAGTATTGAAAGGGCTCTAAAACGCTATAAAAGGAAATATAGAAACACAAAGCGTTTGGACCAAATACGCAGCCGGCAAGAGTATACCAAAAAATCAGTAGAACGCCGAAAAACACTTAAAAAGGCACAATATAAAGAGCAATTCCTGAACGAACAGGAAGACTAATAACATCAAAAATTAAAGTATCAATAACAATAAAATGAGACTTTCAAGAATTAAAAGGGAAACAAGATATGAAAAACGCTATAGCGTTAAAATGGGAGAACTTACTACCCGTGTCACCTATATAAGAAGGTACATAATGGGACTTCCAGTACGCACTTTGCACAGATACCGTTCAACATACTACGGCAAGGTCAAAGATTGCCACGATTGCAACGTATTATCATAACATCATTAGAACTTTTTATATAAACCTTTTAATATAAACAATGAAAGTATTGGTTATTGGCGCAGGTAACATGGGGCTTACCTATGCCACAGGTATGTCTAAATCCAAATTGTTGAAAAAACGCAACATCATGGTGCTGGACAAATCAAAAGAAAAATTGGAAGAAGTAGGTAAAATAGCCTATTTCGATGCCATTGACAAAATCGAAGATTGTGTACCACAAGCGGATATCATCTTTTTGGCCGTAAAACCCTATCATGCCGAAGAACTTTTTGGGCGCATGAAATCATTGGTTAACCCAGAACAATTGTTCATTTCCATAATGGCAGGGGTCACTATCAACTATATACAGGAAGCCCTTGGTATCAAAAAAGTGGTGAGGGCCATGCCTAATCTGCCAGCTCAGGTTGGTAAAGGTTTGACCAGCTACGTGTCCGCCGAGGAGGTTTCCCGATTGGAACTTTTTATGGTCGAAGGGCTGTTGGATACAACGGGTAAATCGCTTAGAGTGAAAAGTGAGAAATATATTGATGCATCCACCGGAATTTCCGGAAGTGGACCGGCCTACGTATTCTATTTTATGCAAAGTATGATGGAAGCCGCACTACAAATGGGATTCTCCGAAAATGTATCCAAAGTACTCGTGAGCCAAACCTTTACCGGTGCCGTGGAATTGTTCAACCAGAACAACCTAAATCCCGACACTTGGATGGAGATGGTAGCCTCCAAAGGAGGAACCACCAGGGCCGCCTTGGACTCCATGGAAGACAACAATGTAAACGAATTAATCAAAGAAGCCGCCTTTGCAGCATTCGGTAGAGCTGTGGAACTGGGCGAAGAATACTAAAACATGTATAAAGAACTAGTGGTCGTCAAAGTAGGTACAAATGTGATGACCAACAAAGACAACAGAATTGTAAGACCAGTTCTTAACAATTTGGTACAACAAATTGCAGAGCTGTACGAACGAGACATCATGACCATATTGGTCTCCTCTGGATCGGTAATCGCCGGTAAAGAGGTTCTGGGAAAAGCAAAGATCAAAGATAAGACCCAACGTAGGCAGGTATATTCCGCCATTGGGCAACCCAGAATGATGAGACATTATTACAATATTTTTAATGATTACGGAATGAAATGTGCCCAGGTACTCCCAACAAAAAGGGATTTTAATCCTGGTGTACACCGCGACAACATGATCAATTGCTTGGAAGGACTCCTTTCCGAAGGAGTGATTCCGATTGCCAATGAGGATGATGCCGTTTCCGTATCCATGTCCATGTTTTCGGACAATGATGAATTGGCCACTTTGCTGGCGCAATTGATGAAGGCCGATAAACTGATCCTAATGACGGATATTGATGGCCTTTACGATGGACATCCAGAAAAAGCGGATTCTAAGGTAATCGACAAAGTCGAGCCAAAAGAAGACTTGGACAAGTATATAGAAGAAGGAAACAAACAAGAAGGCGAAGGCCGCGGTGGTATGGGATCAAAATTAAACTATGCCCAAAAAGCAGCAGCAGCCGATATTCCATCCTACATTGTAAACGGTAAACGAGATAACGTAATCTTGGATGTTGTAGAAGGAAAGAACGTAGGAACAGAAGTTTCAAAATAACAACAATGAAATTATTAAAAACAGATTTAAAAAATAAAGTATTACAAGATATGGAGCGAATCCTTGATGAAAATCGGGACGAATTGCTCCAAGCAAACAAAAAAGATCTAGATGCATTCAACCGTGACGATCAAGCATTGTACGATCGTTTGGTGGTGGACCAAAAGAAAGTGGATCAAATGATTCAGGCCGTGAAAGAAGTTCGCTTGCAAGATGACCCTGTCAATAAGGAAATCTCCACAAGGGAATTGGACAACGGACTCAAAATCATCAACAGAACTGCTCCTTTTGGCACCATAATGATTATTTACGAGTCCCGCCCCGATGTAACCATTGAGGCAGCCGTACTTGCATTTAAGGCGAATAATAAAATATTGCTCAAAGGAGGTAAGGAAGCTTACCACAGCAACAAAGCCTTGGTTAAGTTCTGGCATCAAGCCCTGACCGAAAATGGTCTATCCAAAGATTATATCCAGTTTATGGAGATGGACAGGACCCAAACACAAGAGTTCCTTAGGAATCCGGACCAAGAGCTAGACCTTATTGTTCCCCGTGGCGGCGAGCGCTTGATCAATTTTGTAAAAGAACACGCCAAATGCGCGGTGCTCATTAGCGGTAGAGGGAACAATTTCCTATATGTGCACAAAGAAGCCGATTGGGAAAAAAGTTTGAAAGTGATTTTGAACGCAAAAACCCATAAGATTTCGGCCTGTAATGCCTTGGACAAAATTTTGGTTGATACTCAAATTGATGGTTATGAAGACAAGCTCAAGGAATTACAACAAGTACTCACGGCAAACAATGTATCCATAATCGTGGATAATGAAGTCAAAAAAACATTGACCAATGAGAACGCAATTACCGATGAGTCCATCTGGCAAGAAGAGTTTTTGGCCATGAAGTGCGTAATTGGTGCAGTCGACAACATCGACGAAGCCATGGAGAAAATCAACAAGAACTCTGGAGGTCACTCAGCATCCATAATGACGGAGAACAATAGTGTAGCCAAAACGTTCATGGAAAATGTGGACTGTGCTGCGGTATACCAAAACGCATCCACCCGTTTCACTGATGGTGGACAAATGGGCGTTGGTGCTGAGCTCGCAATCAGTACGGACAAATTGCACCACCGAGGGCCACTCGGACTAAAACAATTGGTCACCAACAAATACTATGTATTTGGCGATGGGCAGATCAGGGTATAACCTATATATTTCATCAAACTAAAAAGGGAGGCCATTGGTCTCCTTTTTTTATAAGGCACATCCAGCAAGGTCTGAAACTTTATTTTATTATCAAATTTCAACGTATTTATTGGTAGTTTTTTAAGAAAATCTCTAGATTTATTACTTAAAATATATAAAATATGGGAAAATTTGAGATTAACACGGATAAAGCCGGAAAGTTCAGGTTTAATTTAAAAGCTGGAAATGGCCAAGTTATTTTGAGCAGCCAAGGGTACACCACCAAATCTGCTTGCGAAAATGGTATCGAATCTGTAAAAAAACATTCACAGGACGATGATAATTTTGAAAGAAACACAGCGAAAGATGGCAGTCCATACTTTAACCTAAAAGCATCCAACGGACAAGTTATCGGAAATAGCGAAATGTATTCCAGCGATTCTGCTATGGAAAATGGCATTGCATCCGTCAAAAAAAATGCACCAGACGCATCAGTGGAAGAAATTTCCTAAAAAACTGGTATCATTTTACAACGATTAAGACAGCCTTAAAGGGCTGTTTTTTTATGTCAAATTTTCACCCACCAATTCAATTGGGCCATTCATTGGTTCAAAAGGGGCATCCGTTAATTGGGGTCCTAAAATCTCATTTATTGATTCTATTTTTGTCCTGCAATAAAGCGTTAGTGCATATTGATAAGCAAGATCAATATAACGCATGCACAGATAGCAATTCACTTTTGGCGACTGTTGGTCAAAAAAGTGTTTAGTTTAGTTGAGGTTTCCGTTACGCCAAGGAACTACAAAAGTTCCTTGGTTTTAATGGTTTTTTTTATTTGTAACCCACCTTCTCCATAATTTATCAATCCAGAGAATTATTGGCTTGTTCAGGTAACCATCAAGATCTCATATTTCGGCAAAAAAAGGGGCTTCAAAAAAACCTAGATAAACTCAACTGGCCCATCCGTCAATTCAAAACCCGCATTCATGCATTTACTAAAACCTATAGATTTGGACGAACTTCAGCAAGCGGTGGAAAAGGCAAGAAACCGAATGGACACCAATGTTTACAGAGAACAGCTAGATATATTAATGCAAAGCATTTCTCGCGGAAAAGTACGTCCCGAAAAAATTTGCTTGGCCACCACGGCTGGAATGGAGTTTATTGCCTTAGATGACATAGTGGCCTGCAAAGCGGATGGCTCGTACACTTGTTTTATGTTGCAAGATGAAAGTATGCTCTTGGTGAGCAAGCATCTAAAGGAATACGAAATACTACTTTCCGAACACAACTTTATGCGGGTACACAACAGTTTCCTTATCAACTTGAAGAAGGTAAAGAAATATGTTAAATCTGATGGAGGGCACCTTATCATGAGCAATGATATGCAGGTGAATATTTCACCAA
Source organism: Flagellimonas aurea (assembly GCF_017313785.1). Taxonomy (GTDB): domain Bacteria; phylum Bacteroidota; class Bacteroidia; order Flavobacteriales; family Flavobacteriaceae; genus Flagellimonas; species Flagellimonas aurea. Next base: position 169,006 of record NZ_JAFLNL010000010.1, on the reverse strand, counting down.
GAAAAAGAGATGATTTGATAGAGGCGATGAAACGTTTATAGCCTTATCAACCTTTCTTGTTGACCAAGCCTTTGGTAAACTCGTTCAATGCCTCGACCTTTTGTTCAAAGTCACCCTTAAGGGTTTTTCGGTATTCGTTCAAGTTCTTGACCAAGTCATCAATGTTTTCTGGGAGCACGTCCTCAAAGAACTGTCTCAATCTTTTTGCCGTTGTCGGAGAATGTCCGTTAGTCGAAATGGCCACCTTTACATTTCCCTTGGTAACAATACCGCCCATATAAAAATCACAGAACGGTGGATTATCCGCCACATTTACCAATTTGCTCAACTTTCTGCAATCGTGGTACACCTGCTCGTTCACTTCGGGTTTATCCGTACAGGCCACGACCATATGCTTTCCTTCCAGATACTTTTCTTGATAAACATCTTTTGTAATCTCTACATTATGATTTCCCGCCAACTTTAATGTTTCAGGCAAAAATTCAGGTGCAACCATTTGTACCTGCGCATTGGGACTTGACTTCAATAAAAAAGTCAGTTTTTCCAATCCAACATTTCCACCCCCAACAATGAGTACATTTAAGTTGTTTACCTTCAAAAAAACGGGATACAGCTCATTCCTTTCCATAACATATCGATTTATAAGCGATTATCGTTGTAAAGTTAACCACTATTTTCGGGCCAAGCCTACCCTTAACTAAAATGTAGGTTCTTCCTTTTGTTTTTGGGAAGATTTAAACTCATATCGCACAAATAATTCGTGGGAACCGCCCGTATAGCTGGCCAAGTTTGAAGTGGTAAGATCATAAGCATACCCAGCACTAAAGTTTGGATTGATCTGCATACCCAACAATGTGGAAAATGAATCGTCCCAACGGTAGGCCAATCCAAAAGTGAAGGTTTCCCTGAGCATAGCATTCACCGATAAATCGGCAATAATCGGAGCACCGGGCACCCATTTTACAAAGAAAGCTGACTTTAGTTTCACATCTGGGGTCAAATCCACCACTTTTCCTCCGATAAAATAATAGTGCAAGCGTTCTGCTGCGATTTCCTGTTCCTCGCCATCATAATGCTTTTGCGAAAAAAAGTTGGGTATGGCAAAGCCCAAATACCCCTTTTTTGTATCATAATAAAGTCCTGCTCCAATGGTGGGGAAAAACTTGCTCTTGATGTTGTTCTGGAAAGCCACATCGGAATCTTCGGTAAGTCCCTTGGAAAAATCCACATCAAAAATACGCCCGCCGAGCTTCATACCAAAGGATAGTTTGCTATGGGCACTATCCAACTGAATGGTATACGAAACGTTTCCGTCCAATGATATTTCGGATGACGGACCCAAGGCATCGCGCGATATGATTCCTCCTACCCCAAGTTTATTTTCTAAAGGTGTATCTACCGCCAACACCTGCGTATTGGGAGCACCATTTACCCCCACCCATTGCGACCGGTGCAACAACAAGGCGGTTAAATGCCCGTTGTTGCCAGCAAATGCGGGATTGACACTCATAGTGTTGTACATATATTGCGTGAACTGTGGGTCCTGTTGCCCATACATGGAAATGGAGCATAAGAAGAGTAGCGACAAACACAATTGCCTATATCTCTTTGTTCTATCTTTTGATGAAATCATCTCCATTTTTTATCTGTTTAAATACAACCAGTCCGTTCTTGGCTCCGAACCATCCCCTAAATCCAATACATAATAATAGGTACCCACGGGCAACTGGTCTTCGGGCTGTACCATAGCGCGTCCGTTTGGCGTACCATTCCAATTATTTTTATAGGATTTTGTCTGGAAAACGATGTTTCCCCAACGGTTATAAACCTGAAGCGTATTATTCGGGTAATGGCCTAAGCAATCAATCTTAAAATAATCGTTGATCCCATCTCCGTTAGGGGAAAACTCGTTATAAACAACAAGACAACTTGGATCTACAAACGCCTCTGCTTCATTATTGGTTTCACTAGTGTCCCACTGATCTACAAAGACAAGGCTTGCCCTATTCACATAATCATCAATATCCATAACCTCAACAGTAAGCAATAGGGTTGCTGTTTCGGTAACCGCAAGGGATTCAATTTCCCAAAATGAATTCTCGAAATCATAGGTTCCCACGGTGGTCTCCGAACTGATAAATTGATAGCCCAAGGGCAATTCTTCCTGTATGCCGATATGTGTGGCATCATCCAGACCTTGATTGGTCACCGTTATTTCAAAAACAACCTCATCCCCTATATTGGGCATTGCATTGTTTACGCTTTTTGTAATGGCAATATCCGCGGTTTGAGGCACTACAAAAACTGATGCCTCGTCATCGTCCGCAATACTGTCTGCAAAATCATCTTCCCCGATTCCGGTTGATGGGTCGCTATCAGGGTCAGGATATAAACTTGAAGAAACAAAAGCCTCGTTCAAATATTCGTTTTCTGCACCTGTTGGCGCATTTACAACGGCCAAAATCTCTAAACTTTCAGTGTCCAGATTCAGAATGGTCCTGTTTATGCGCCAAATTCCGGTAGCCTGATTGTATATTCCAGCAGTGGAGGTGTGTGACTGGTATGTGTAACCCATTGGAAGCATATCGGTTACTTCCACATTTCTTGCATCGGACGGGCCATTATTGGTAACGCTCAGCACAAAGCGAACCACGTCACCAACGTTGGGGTTTGTGTTGTCCACGGTTTTGGAAAGCGACAAATCGCTCAAGCCTCCTGGAACGGGTATCACTATTGATTGATCGTCCTCGGAGCCTAAGTTATTGTTGGGAGTGGAATCCGGGTCAAAAGTATCCGAAGCAATCAGTTCGGCCCTATTCCGATATTCACCACTAGCAAGTACAATCACCCGTATCTCCAATGTTTCGGTCGAGGCGTTCGTTAAAGATGGTAAATCCCAAGAACCAGCAATTTCATCATAATTTCCGGCCGATGTTGTTGCCGAAACAAATTGGTAACCGTTTCTCAACTCATCTTCAATAATCAATCCGAAAGCATCGTTCGGCCCATCATTGTTCACCTCAACAGTAAAAAAGATTTCTTCACCAACTTCTGGGTTCATATCGCTTACAGTTTTGAAAACGGAAATATCGGCAACATGTCTTGGCACGACCGTTTGTTCATCCTGATCATCTTCTGAAAGTACATTGTTGCCAGGCGTGGAATCTATATCGAAAAAAATGGCATTGATCAACTCGGTACTCGCTGTATAATCACCCGAAGGATTTACTTCGGCAATTAATTGAAGCTCTATCTGTGACTCCAAAGCCAGATTGCCCACGCTCCAAATTCCGTTTGATGAATTAAACAGTCCCCCTGAATTATCGGAAACATAGGTAAATCCATCCGGTAACGTGTTTTCCACAACAATTCCGATGGCATCACTTGGCCCTTCATTGGTCAGTGTGATGGTGAAAACAATCTCTGTTCCAACATCAGGGCTTGCATTGTCAACACTTATGTCCAAATTTAAATCTGCGGACGGAACGGGCGTCGTCCCAGCATTATCTTGGTCATTTTCAAAAATGTTATTGTTATTGGGGATAGAATTTGGGTCGTACTGATCGGAAGAAAACACCTCGGTCACGTTAAAATGATCTCCTGTGTTGTTTACGGTGGCCACAATGGTAAGGGTTTCCGTAGTGGTATCTTCCAAATTCCCGTTGAGATTCCACATTCCCGAGCTTTCATTGTAGTTGCCTGCCGTGGTTCCGTGGGAAACATAGGTATATCCATCGGGCAGCAAATCCATTACTGCGACCCCTGTGGCTTCACTTGGGCCCAAATTGGTAATGTTGATGGTAAAGATCACATCTTGACCCACATACGGACTCAGAACATTAACAGATTTTTGCAATAGCAAATCGGCCACTGGAATAACTATGGGTTCAATGGTCTGCTGGTCATCTTCCGACTCGTTGTTGTTGTTTGGGCTGGAATCCACATCCATTTCCGAGACATTGGTCAATTCGGCGGTATTGGTATAATTTCCTGTTGGCAAAACCTCCACAGTAATTTCCAAAGTTTCGGAAGCTCCATTGGCCAAATCACCCACAACCCATGAGCCGTTGGTAGAATTATAAGTTCCAATGGAAGGGTTGGAACTCACCAATTGATAACCAGTGGACAAAACATCCGTGACCACAATATTGGTGGCATCACTGGGACCATCATTCTGAACGGTTACCGTAAAAAGTATCTCCTCTCCCACTTCCGGGATTATTTGATCTACCGCTTTGGTGACTGAGATATCGACCAAGGGTTCGGGTACAACGGATACTTCATCTTGGTCGTCTTCGCCTAGTATATTGTTGTTGGGGCTTGAATCAATATCAGTCTGATCATGACCTATTATTTCCGCCATATTATCATAATCCCCGGAAGCATTTACATTGGCAAGGATATTCAAACTAGCGTTATCTCCACTTGCCAAAGGACCTAAGCTCCAAATCCCGGTAATTTCATTGTAAGCGCCCCCTCCATCATCGGAAACATAGGTATAACCTGATGGCAATAAGTCCATGACCTGTACCGAGGTGGCTACACTAGGACCATCGTTGGTCACAGTAAGAGTAAACCTAACATTATCACTCACCAATGGCGGTGATTTATCAATGGTTTTGGTCAATGATAGGTCAATAACAGGCTCTGGTGTCAGAACAATATTATCTTGATCGTCTTCAGCTGGAATAGTATTATTAGGGGTTGAATCTATATCAAAAGCATCGGAAGCGATTACTTGTGATGTATTCGTATAATTTCCCGAAGCATTTACATCGACCAGTATGGTAAGGGTCTCTGTTGTTCCATTGCCCACAGTTCCTATTTCCCAAATTCCTGTGATGGGATCATAGGTCCCCGATGTCGACGAATAAGAATCAAAACTGAACCCTGACATCAATTGGTCTTGAACCTGGACATTAGTAGCATCATGAGGTCCGTTGTTGGTTACGGATATCTCAAAACTGGTTTGTGAGTCCACATAAGGGGACATGTTCCCTCCTACTACGGATTTACTAAGAGATAGATCAGCTTGAACCGGAGCAGCATCAATATTGTCTTCATCATCTTCACTTTGGTCTCCATCATCATTGTTGGCCGAACTGTCCACATCCATTTGATCGGCGTAGATCACTTCCGCAATATGGGTATATTCCCCAATGGTTCCTGTTGGAGTTTGCACCGTGGCATTAAAACTCAAAGAAACTGTATTGCTTCCAACTGGAACACTAATGCTTGACCATGTGATTTTCTGTGAACCATCCACAGAACCGGCATTATCGATTGCGGCAATATTGGAATAGCCTGAGGGCACGAAGTATTCAACCACGACATTTGTTGCATCGATATCTCCAAAATTGCTCATGTTTACGGTGAAGGTGACCACTTCGCCAATATCAGGTTCGGTATTGCTTGCCACAATTTCCATTTCCAAGTCAATGCCCTGAACCGTAATCCCGACAACATCGGAGGCTGTATCACAGCTAGAACCGGAAACGGTCCATTCAAAAATGTAATCTCCCGGCACCAAATCCAATAATTGGGTTTGGGGGTCATTTACATCAGCAATGGTTACAGAAGGTGGGCCAGATAGACGGCTCCAAGTTCCCAAACCGTCAACAGGTGCGGCATTGGCATCCATAAAAACGGCATTGACCTGTGAAACGACCTGATTGGGTCCTGCGATAGCAACACAATCCTGTGCATATCCCACTTGAACCGAAGCTATACCAAGAAAGGTCAACACTAAAAAACACCTAAAAATTAGGGAGGATTGAGGTTTGTTCATAGTTTGAATGATGAGGTATTCCTTACGTAGTAAGGCATACCCAAACTTATCAAGAACAATATAGAATGGGGAAGTTATGTTGTATGGCGAGATGGTTTTGTTGTGAAATGGCACTTTAATGATGGAAAAAATATCCTCCTTTAATTATAAATCCAAAAAGAAATACACCTCTTCAATTGCCAACTTTATTGAATCTTTGTATATACTTTCACAATTGACAAAATTACCATCCGCTATTAAGGAAATGCTAAAAAAATATGGACATCATGGAAATTAACCTTGCATAACAATGTTTTTTAATAGATTTGTTCTTGAATGAAAAACAGTCGTTTTTTAAATAGCATCACCTTCGCGTTTCTTGCCCTGTTTTTGGCAACGAAGCTTGTTGGACTTCATGTGCTTACCCATCATGACGACTCGGAAGGATATTTGGACCATTGTGCCATTTGTCACAACATTGCCTCCGATACTCATGCACCCGGTATTTTAACCGATTCTACCGAACCTATTTCCGAGCAAATTGAAATAGCTGTTCAAAAGAAAGTCGATTCCAAATACGATTTCCAGGTTTCTGGCACCTTGGCAACAAGCCAGCTCTTCTCTCGGCCTCCGCCTACAATCTAAAAACCCATTCATTTTTTTCAACAAAAAGTCTTGGTCTGTTTTAAGGACTAAAGAAATTTGACTGTATTCAATATGTACAAAAGCGTGCTGTAATCGCATAGCTTTACCAACTGTCCATTGATGGATTCATTCAAACTTTTCTGAAACAATGCAATGGGGGAATAGTCTAGAAGCTTCCTCTCTGGAGGCAATTTGAGAATCCCATAGTATTCCCTAAAATGATTAAACACATGCTATTCGCATGGCTGTTCATCAGTCTGTGCGTTTCGGCATCCGCTCAAGAATACCACACTATAAAAGGTATTGTAGTGGATGCAAATACTTCGGCACCCATAGCTGGAGTAAACATAATCGGAAAATATTTATATGCAATTTCTGCGGACAATGGCGAGTTCGTCATCAAAAATGTGACCGCAGGAAAACACCGCTTTGAAATTACCCATATCGGGTACGGCCACGAACATTTTACCGTGGAAATAGGTCAAAACGATGTCAAAGGACTGACCATCCGATTAAAGGAATCCATCACAAATTTGGATGGTGTGGAACTTCTTGGAAAAACGGAAAAACGAAAAGCCCAAGAACTCTCCACCATAACTGTTGGGGTGGATGAAGAATTCCTGAACAAGAATCGGGAAAACAGCTTAATGCAGACCCTAAAAAAGATTCCCGGGGTGAGTACTATTACCATTGGTTCTGGACAATCAAAACCTGTAATCCGTGGTTTGGGCTTCAACCGGGTCAGTGTGGTCCAGAACGGTATTAAGCACGAAGCTCAGCAATGGGGCAATGATCACGGCCTTGAAATTGACCAATACGGAATAGAAAGTATTCAGATTGTCAAAGGTCCCGCATCCTTGGTCTATGGGTCTGATGCCATTGCAGGTGTCGTGGACATTCAACCGTCTAAAGTTCCATTGCCGAATTCGTTCAGCGGGGAGGTCAATCTATTGGGAGAGACCAACAACGACCTGATCGGCATATCTACCGGTGTACAGGGACGAAAGCAGCATTGGTTCTACAGAGGTCGTTTAACCTATAGGGATTATGCTGATTATAAAGTTCCCACGGACAGAATCAACTATGAAAACTACATTTTTGAGCTTCACGAAAACAACCTCAGAAACACAGCGGGCGAGGAAATAAACGCCAGTTTCAGCTTTGGGTTTATCTCTGAAAAAGTAAAATCCGAAACCTTTTTTAGCAATGTCAATGCCAAGAATGGTTTTTTTGCCAATGCCCATGGTCTTGAAGTTCGCTCCTCCAGTATTGATTATGACCGCTCGAATCGTGATGTAGACCTTCCTTATCATCGTGTGAACCATTTTAAGGTAACCAACAACACTACCCTGTATTTGGACCAACATATTTTGGAGCTTGATTTCGGCTATCAAAACAACCAACGGGATGAAAATTCGGAACCCGTACCACATGGATACATGCCAACACCCTCCAATAGCAGGGAACGGATATTCACTAAAAATACATACTCCCTAAACCTTAAAGATACCTTTAGCCCCAATGACAAGCACAATGTAGTCCTTGGAATAAACACCGAATTACAGAACAACAATATTGGTGGTTGGGGTTTCTTGATCCCAGCATACAACAGATACTCCGCAGGAGTTTTTGTTTACGATCATTTTAAGATAAATGAGAATTTCCACCTTCAAGGGGGGCTACGTTATGATGCAGGCCTGATGGAGACCAAGGCCCATTTTGATTGGTTCCAAACACCAATCAAGAACCCCGATGGCTCAACCTCTTATATGTATTTGCAACGCTCACAAGGCAAGAGCCTTGAATTCGGTAACCTAAGTGGCTCTTTTGGATTGAGTTATATCCATCAAAACACCACATTTAAGGCAAACCTTGGCAAAAGTTTTAGAATGCCATTGGCCAACGAACTCGCCTCTGATGGGGTAAACTATCATATGTACCGATACGAGAGGGGAAATATGAACCTTGATCCTGAGCAATCCTATCAGTTAGATATCGATATTGATCATTCCACTTCAAAATTCAACATTGGGATAAGTCCATTCGTGAATTTCTTTGAGAATTTCATTTACCTGAACCCAACCCCTAATTATTATGAAACCTTGCAAATTTACGAGTACACCCAAAGCAAGGTTTTCCGGTTTGGCGGTGAAGCTCGTGCCGGGATCAACGTAACTCCGATGCTGCGGTTGAATGCGTCTGCCGAATATGTGTATTCCAGACAGACCAGTGGGCCCAAAAAAGATTTTACCATTCCGTTTTCACCACCGCTTTCGGGATTGTTCTCGGCCAGCTATCAATTCAAGGATATCGCATTTATGCAATCGCCTCAGGTTACAGCGGATTTTAGGGTAACAGCTGCGCAAAACGACATAGTACCTCCAGAAGAAGTTACCGATGGGTACCAAGCGCTCAATCTCTCGGCCAACACAAAAATCCAACTCTTTGGCAAGGGGAAACCAGCTCAATTACGCATCAAATTAAACAATGTATTCAATACCGAATACTACGATCATACCAGTTTTTATAGGCTCATCGATGTTCCTGAACCTGGCAGGAACTTTTCGATTTCGATGACCGTACCATTTTAATTAAATCAAATGAAGTTTAACACCAAAAACAGAAACAACATGAAAACTAATTTTAAATCTTTGGCAATTATCGCATTGGGAGCCTTCGCTTTACATTCTTGTAGCAGTGACGATGACGGAGGCTCTTCTGTAACTGCTCCCGAAATTTCGAATTTCGAGTATGGCGAGGGGAGTTCACACTCAACAGAGCAAGTGGCCTATAAAGGTTCCGATATCCATTTGGAAGCGGAAATCAATGCTCCCGGAACGGTAAGCAGTATCGAATTGAGCATTCACGGACACGACCTTGAAGTAGGAGAAGGTGAAGTGGAATGGGATTTTGAGCAAACCTATACCGATGCCAGCTATTTGGTAATCAACCCAACATTTCACGAGCATGTGGACATCCCTTCGGATATTCCATCCGGTGAATACCATATTACTTTGACCGTTACAGATGAATTGGGCAACAGCACCGAGGTCGAAGGGCATGTGGACATCATGGAGGCCATCTCATTAAGTGCTTTTTCCATTGATGAGACTGTGGTTCGCGGTACAGATATGCATGCAGAATTTATGATCGATGCGGTAAACGGAATCCATGAAATTACAGTGGACATTCACGGACATGATTTGCCCGTAGGTGAAGGAGAAGTGGAATGGGACTTTGAGCAGACATATTCCGAAGGATATCACGAACTGTCCGAAGCAGAGTTCCATGAGCATATCGATGTTCCTGCAACTGCACCAGCTGGTGAATACCATATTCTTTTTACGATAGAGGATGAAGATGGGAATACCGTTGCATACGAAACACATATTGATGTAACTGCATCATAAAACCAATTGCCGCATGGTATCCAAGTGCCATGCGGCTAATTATTCTAAAAAAATGAATATGAAATCGATTATCAAATACTTACAGATTCTTCCTTTGATAATGTTGCTAGTATCTTGTTCCAGTAGTGACGATAGTGGGGTTGATGAGGAAAAACCATCCATAACAATTAATTACGACACTGGATTCCCCCAAGCCTGTGAAGTACTGGAAAGAGGCAACACCTACACCTTTAAGGCTCGAGTGACAGATAATCTCTCGCTTGCGGCTTACAGTTTGAACATCCATCACAATTTTGACCATCACACACACGATGACCAAGGTGCCCAATGCGAACTGAAGCCTACTAAAGATGCTGTAAACCCCATGATATATATAGCGCATTTTGATATTGAAGAGGGTGCCACTTCCTATGAAATCAACGTTTCAATTGACATTCCAGAAGATATTGACCCAGGGGATTACCACTGTTCATTCTCCGTAACCGATGTTACCGGTTGGCAAAGCAGAACCTCCGTAGACATTAAGATACTATAATCTTTTTCTAGTTAGTTTGAAGAAAAAAGGAGGCTTCGTTAGTTCGAACCTCCTTTTTTTATTGGTTGTTATTTGCTTTTATGCCTCGCAGCTTACACAATCTTTCTTTTGTTTGAATTTTTGTGCAGCATTCATACTGTGTTGATAGTACAAGGATTTTAGACCCAGTTTCCATGCGGTAACGTGGATTTTATTGACCTCCTTTGTAGGCATATCAGGGTGTACAATGATATTCACTGACTGTCCTTGATCAATATGGTTTTGTCTGTTTGCAGCTTGATAGATGATATCCAACTGATCTAATTCCGAATAGGTCAAAAAGACAGCTTTCTCTGCTTCGGTCAAAAAGTCCAAATGCTGTACGGATCCATCCATATCACGGATGCTCTTCCAAACTTCAGCAGTATTCTGGCCTTTTTCCTCCAATAGGTCCATTAAGAATGGATTCTTGATGGTCGTTTTTATTTTTGCAATATCCTTCACATAGCAATTGGACCAGATAGGCTCGATTCCCTGTGATACCTGTCCCAAAATAAATGCTGAGGATGTAGTTGGTGCAATGGCGTTCAACGTAGCGTTACGTCTACCATAACCCTTCAATACTTCGGGCTCACCAAAACGTTCGGCCAATTGCTCGGATGCCTTATAAGAGCGTTCTTTGATTTCTTTGAATATCTCACTGTTCAAGTTATAGGCTTCCTGACTATTGAATGCATATCTCTTGGACTGTAATAGAGAGTGCCAACCCAAGGCTCCAAGGCCCAATGCACGATTTTGCTTTGCAAAGTTGTATGCTCTTTCCATAAATAGGAAAGTTTGTTGGTCGTCCCTGTCGGAAGAATCCCTGTAAGCTTCCAATTTTTCGATAAACTCGGTAATTACAGCATCCAAGAAATGAACCATCGTCTCAACGGCATCGGTCTTCTTCCATTTATCGTAATGCAATAGGTTTATACTGGAAAGTACACATACAAACGACCAGTCATCATTGGATGGCAACATAATCTCGGTACAAAGGTTACTGGCGTGGATACGATGGTTTTTGTCCTTGTACACATCCACTGCACCATCGTTGGCATTGTCGGTAAAGAATACATACGGATATCCCATCTCACCTCTACGTTGCAACACTTTTGCCCAAACGGTTCTTTTATCAACATCTCCCTCGATCATTTCCTGCATCCATTGGTTGGTCACGGTAACGCCATGGGTCAATTGTTGGATAGGATTTCCTTCGGTCCCGATTTCCAAGAATTCCAAAATATCCTTGTGGTCAATGGGCAAATATGGAGAAAAACGACCTCGACGAACGGAGCCTTGGCTCACCACATCCACCATGGATTCGAACAACTGCATAATGTGGACAGCTCCCGAAGCTTGACCATTATTTTTAACAGGCGCACCTCTGTGCCTAATTTTTCCAAAGTATCCGGATGTTCCACCACCAAGCTTCGACATCATCCCTACCTCCGATTGGGTGTAAAGTATGTTCCCCATGTCATCATCGATATGGGAACCAAAGCAACTAATGGGCAACCCGCGCTTTTTACCAAAGTTGGACCAAACAGGGGAAGCCAAAGAGAAAAAACCTTCGGACATGTAACCGTAGAACTTGTCCGAGTACCCCGGAATCTGCAAAATCTCCTCTGCCCTATCGCCTATCTCACGGATACGCCCCTCTGGGGTAACCCCCTCGGTAAGATATCCAGATGCCAAAAACTTTCGGCTATACTCGTTCAACCATTCAAAGCCTTTATCCTCCTCGTTCTTGAGTTTGGACAAAGTGTCCTTTCTTGCATTTACAAGTTCCTGTGTTTTGTAATCTTGCTTTTGGTCAGTGGTCGGGGTTTGTGTTCTCTTCTCCATAATTTAAAAAAGGTCGTCGCTTGTTATACTTTGTGTTCTTTTGCTATAGTTGATGGATCTTTTTACAAAAAAGTCTCCGTGTTTTGTTCCAATAATCTCGTCGTCGAACCACTCGGTCTGTTCCAATAGTTTTTGGTCGACGTCGAATATTTTGGAGATGCCAATGCTCTCCAATGAGTTGTTGAATCTGTTTTTGATGAATTCGTTCACCAAGTTTTTTGGTAAAAAATCCAATTCGCCATCTTCAAAGATCCAATCTACTATCTTACTTTCTGCTTCAAATGCTTTCTCGCAGATATCCTGAATCATTTCTTTATAGGCATCATCGAACCATTCTGGATGTTCTTTTTTGATAATGTTTATGATATCGATTCCAAAGTCTCCATGAATCTGTTCTTCTTTGGAAGTCGCCTCAACAACATTGGAAATTCCTTTAAGCACATTCTTGTGCTTGTTGAACGCCATAATGATCAAAAACTGGGAGAATAGGGATACATGCTCTATGAAAAGAGAGAATAGCAATACAGATTCCGCATAGTCCTTATTGTTCTCGCTCTTTGCATTTTTAAGTGCAGTCTCCAAATACTGCACCCTCTTCATGATCACGGGTTTTTTCTTCAGGTTTTCGAACTCCTTGTTCAATCCCAAGATCTCTAAAAGATGGGAATAGGCATCGTGGTGACGCACTTCACTTTCTGCAAACGTAGCACCAACAGAACCAATTTCTGGTTTGGGCATTCTATGGTAAATGTCTCCCCAGAAAGATTTCACGGCCACCTCTATTTGAGAAATCGCAAGCATGGTGTTTTTAATGGCGCTACGCTCCACTTCGTTCAATCCAGATTTAAAGTCCTGGATATCACTGGTGAAATTAAATTCGGTATGAATCCAATACGAATGTCTGATTGCCGGGACATACTCATACAATTGTGGGTACTCGTACGGCTTTAAATTGATGCGCTTCTCGAAAATGTCCGACTCGCGCATTTGAGCCCTTTTATTCCTGTAAATAATGTATGCTTTTGCCGCATCGTGGAACTCACTATCCATAAGTTCGTTCTCAACAACATCTTGTACTTCCTCAACGGTCGGCAAATAATGTTCGTCTTGACTTTTTCTCTCCAACAACACCTCGTTAACGTTGTTGGCAATGGTCTGCGCATCAGTGATCTGACCATGCTCCACTGCTGTCATGGCCTTCAAGATTGCATTTGTAATCTTGTGTAAATCAAATTCTTGCGTACTAAAATCCCTCTTAGTTATATGAGTAATCTGCATGAAGAAAACGGTTTGGAGTTGTAAAAAATAGCTTGACTGTAAAATTCATATTTTCTTTACTTGGATTTAAGGTTTGACCTATTAGGTTCTTAACACTTTTATCAACATTCGAGATTTTTAAGAGTCAAAAACCTTGCGAACAAACGTATAGTAAGGTCTCCAAAAAAATCACACTCGTCGCGAATTGTTCAAAATAGTTTTTCACAGTTTTTTAACAATTTTTAAGACCCAACTCCCACAAGAAGTTTTCAAAACAAGGTTAGACCCAGTGTATCCGCAACAAGCGAACCACGCAATCGACGAACTACACCATACTTTACAGCAGATTAACAACAAAAAATATACTGAAACCTCAAACACATCTAATTTGCCTTTGATTATCCAATCGATGATCGATCTACAAACTAAACCTATAATTGTATTTTGACATACACACGCTTTCTTCTCGGTATAATCGTGCTTGCTTTAGTCTTGTCCAATACCGAGCTTGACAAAATTGACGTTCTTGGCAATTCATCAAAAAAAAGTCCTCACATGAACCACCCCAGTCTAGATAGCGATGGTGATGGCATCCCTGACGATATTGACCAAGATGATGACAACGACGGTATTCCCGATATTTACGAAGATAGCTGTGAGACCAATGTTGGATTTGGTTCTCCCACACCATCCAATAGCACTACAAACTATGTCACCTCCATTTATACAGACTACAATGGCTTCTGGACATCATCCGTAGGAAGCTTGAACCCGAAAGCCTATGATAACGTTTCCACCCTGTTGGGCTTTACAGTTGGAAGCAACACGTACGCGACCGGAGTGGCATCTACAAGAATGATAGACAGTGACAACAACAGTTATTATGACCAAATCGACACTGACGGCAACGGAATCGGTGACCTAAATGTGGAAGAAACTTCTTGGAGGGCACTTAAACCGGTTACAAAAATCCTATCCGGAATACGCCTGGAAGGAAGGTCCATTGATGGGAACAACGGACAAGCTGCAGGTCCTTTGTTGACAACCGGAGGAATTCCCTTCAACCCTTATTTATACCAAGGAGAACGAGGACTGGACATGGCCTATGCCATTGCCAATATCGGCAATGCGTGGTATTTTAGATTAGGGGGCACCAATACCCCGGCATATGGTGATGGCATCATGGACATTCTTTTGACCCAGGGCGCTCAACTATCCGGGGGATCTAATTATAATAGATTGCATTTATTGGACAAAGATGGAAACTACCTTGGCAATGGGGTGGAAGTAAACTGGAACAACACACCCATTGTAGGCAATTCAATGATCGACCAATATAATGTGAACGACACCCCTAACAATAAAAACGTAAAAAAGAATATTAGATTGGCCGCCGTTGAACTCTCTGAATTTGGGTTGACAGCCGCCGAGAGAACAGAAGCCGTCATCTTTAGATTGGAAATTTCCGCCAACGCAGATCCTGTTTTTTTTGCGGTTAACGATGATAGTTTTAGCACAGGTTGTTCCCCAACGGACAGTGATGGGGACGGCCTCGCCAATGGATTAGACCTTGATAGTGACAACGATGGAATTTTGGATGCCGTGGAAGCCGGTCACGGTGTTGCCACAGTAAATGGGCGCATCCCCGGTCCGGTAGGCACAGATGGTATTCCAGATGCCGTACAAGCTCCATCACAGTACAATAATGGAACCATCAATTACAACATAGCCGATTCTGATAACGATGCATTTTTAAACTACACATCCATTGATAGTGACTCGGATGGATGTTATGATGTTGTGGAGGCCGGCTTTGCCGACCCTGATGGTGATGGTCTTCTGGGCAACTCCCCAGTAACTATCAATTCTTCCGGGATGGTCGTGGGACAAGGTGGATATTCCCCTCCTGCAGATGGTGACGGCAACACCGTTTATGATTATACCGAAACCGGAAACAGTCCCGCTGTTTCGGCAATTCCGACAAACGCCGTTATTTTTGATGGACATCCGGGCAACCTCAACGTCACAACGACCAATACCACACAATATCAATGGCAAGTGAGCACAGACGGTGGCGCAAACTTTACCGACATTTCTGATCTTGGGATGTACTCAGGAACGGACACGGATACCTTGACCATCAACAATCCGGATATGAGCATGAACGGATATTTGTATCGAGTGGAATTATTCAACGATGCCTATACTTGCTCACCTTCATCAACCTCCAATAGCATTACATTGGATATTAGAGTACAAACGATCATCACCAACAGGAAAGTAACATACAGGGTAAACTAAGAATTTATATCATAGCCTTCAAGACAAATGAACTTTAAATTTTAACCTTAAAACCACCATTGATCACAAAACCATCTACGGGTGCATATATCTCAGAAAATTGTGGGTCACTTAAATTGCCTGAATATATGGTATCGAATCGTGTTTGCCGAGTATCCAAAAAGTTTTCAAAATTCAGGAAAATAGAGAATTTATCACTTATCTTCTTTTCGCTCATTAAGCCCACGATCCAATAGGATTGACCTGTTTCCCCTGAAGAGAGCTTTTGGGGACTGTAATAATAGCCCTCCAGACCGACCCAAAGGTCACCCTCTTTCTCATACATCAGCACATTGTTCAAACGATGCTTCGCAACCAGTGGAAAGTCGGACACTGTTCCGCTTTGATGTTGCTTAACATTGGCATGGGTATAGCCCGTAAACAACTTGAAATCCCCGTATTTGACTTTGAGATTGATCTCCGCACCACGTGTATCCACGAATCCATTGGGTTGTTGAAAGGAATAGAAGCCGTTCCCTTCCGATTCCAACACCATGGGGTCATCTATTCTGGTATAAAATAATAGCGTATTGATGGACATGGTCATACCGGGCATGGGCACCCATTTATAATTTACATCAAAATTACCGCCCAAAGAACGTTCCAAATCCATTTGATCAATATCAATGGGGAGCACGTTCCTAAACTGTAACCGTTCTGCATCCTCCGTAAAAACCGTAGGGGTCTTATAGCCCATTCCTCCCCCCAGTCGAAATGTCAATTTTTGACTTGGCTCATACAGTATGGATAATCTAGGCAATGCCAAAGCTCCGTAATCCGAATGAAAATCGGTACGAAGACCTGTTTCCAAACTGAGCCCTTCATTGATTTGCCAAACGTTTTGGGCGAACAATCCAAAAATTTGATAGGATTGGTCCAGTGCTATGGCCTGATCTTCCCTGGTATCGTTAAAATATTCCGTCCAAAGATTGGTCCCGAACACCCATTCAAGACCGTTTTCCGAACTGGTTGAAAAGTTCAGCTCACTAATGGAGGAACGTTGATAGCCCGAAAAGGTAAAATCCGGAATCTGGATCGTACGATCGTAAAAACTGAAACTGTTCTTTAGTTCCAATCGATTTTCTTCATTAAAAACATGTTTGAATCCCAATTGAGTGGAAACACGTTCGGTTTTATTGGATTCGAAATATGGGTCGTCTACAGGTTCTCCCTTAACATAGTCCAAATTCCCACCAAGTCTGTCCTCCCAAATGGCATTGACTCCCAACAATAGTTCAGTTTGCTCCCCTAGATACCAATACAGTTTGGGGTTCAATGTAAATCGGTCGAACTCCGGAATTGCCGTTAGGCCGATATCGGCGGGATCATAGGGTGACCCCAAATTGTAGGAAGCAAACACAGTAGTCCCCAACTTTTTGAGTTTCTGGGAATAAAAGCCACTCAAGTCCAATCCAAGAGCAGAGGTACCATTGGCCATAAAACTAAGTTCGGGTTCACCTTCAGGTGTTTTAGAAATCAAATTTACCAAACCAGCTATCGCCCCTCCTCCATAAAGGGTAGAACTAGAACCCTTGATCACCTCTACCTGTTTAAGGTCCAAAGGTGCTATTTGCATCAAGCTCAAACCGCTCGCAAATCCGGAATACAACGGGAATCCATCCCGGAGAAGTTGGGTATACTTACCGTCGAGCCCCTGGATACGGATACTGGAATTATAACTGGTAGCAGAGGTCTGTTGGGTTCGGATTCCCGTGCTTTCGTTGAGCAACATACGGATGTCTCCAGGTTTCATATTGCCCTTTTCGGACAGCTCTTCCCCTGCAATGACCTCTACCCGTGTTGGTATATCCTCAATGGTGCGGGTACTTCTGGTGGACACCAGGGTGATTTCTTCTATTTCCTCGGTCTGGGGAACTAGATAAAGGGTCTGATTTTGTTGTGTGGCATTCAAGGGAAAACGAAAGCTTCGCTCAAGTTTCGCGTATCCAACATAACTCAGTTGCAATTGAAACGTTCCGTTGGGAATGTCTTGAATATGAATTTTACCGGATTCATTGGATATAGCCCCAATATCCAATGAGGGTAAAACGGCGGTCACGCCGATCAAGGGTTCTTTGTCAATGGAGTCCTTGACCACAATGTCAAGGGTGTTCTGTGCCAAAACAGGCCCGATTCCCAAAAGGGAAAGCAGCACAATTAATTTTATTTTCATTTTATGAAGTTTGAAGTATGATTCTCTTACCATGAAACAAGGCAAGAGCCTAAGTTTTATCGTTAATTATACTTCAAATGAGCGTGGTGGTTTCAAGGATAAAAAGTACACTTCTTCGGAGACAAACTCCTGGTATGGCACCTGATCCATTTTAAGGTCAAGCTCCATTATACTTATATTAAGCAAGTTCTCATAAGCAATGGTAAACCCTGGGCATCTTCCACAGGTATAGAATGGCGAGCATGGCTTTTCCTTATCATGTGGAGACTCCTCCGAATCATCGTGTCCGCATGAGTCTGCAAGAAACGTTTCAGAACATGAACCTTTCTCTTGACAACATGGATATGATGACAATAGGACTGTGAACAAGGATAGAAAAACAGCCAAAAACTTCATGTTTCAAATGTATTAAAAACAATCCAATATGGTTTTGGCGCAAACCATGTAACTGTTGCCTTGCTCTTTTGACCTTAATTTAAATACTCCTTTAAAAATTCTATTTTAGAGGAGCTCCTTAACCTGGCCAAGGCTCTTACTTTTATTTGTCTGACCCTTTCTTTTGTAAGATTTAAATTAAAAGCAATTTCTTCCAATCCCATGGAATCATTCGCTCCTATACCAAAATACATTTTAACCACAAAGGCTTCGCGGTAGGACAGGATACTCAAAATACCATCAATTTCCAATTGTAACGAGCTATTGATCAACTTCTGTTCTGGACTGCCAAACTCATCGGAACGCATTACGTCATGTAAGTTTAGTCCTCCATCCCCAATCCCCAATGGCTCATCCATTGAAAGGGGCCAAGAAGAATGTTTTAAGCATGTTTGGATCTCTGATAGCGAGAAATCGATCAGTTCAGCTATTTCTTCCGCGGTTGGTGGTCTTTGATGCACTTGCTCGAAATGGGAAGAGATGCTGTTTATCTTGTTGATTACGTTTATTTTGTTCAAGGGCAATCTGACCATCCTTGATTTTTCCGTAAGTGCCTGTATTATCCCTTGGCGTATCCACCATACTGCATAGGAAATGAACTTGAAACCACGCGTCTCATCAAATTTGGACGCCGCCCTGACCAGCCCAACATTCCCTTCATTAATGAGATCATGCAAATTTAGTCCCTTTGATTGGTATTGTTTCGCCACGGAAACAACAAATCGCAAATTGGCCGATACTAGCTTTTCCAGAGCTTTGTTATCTCCTTGCCTTATGCGAACTGCCAGATCAACCTCTTCCTCTGCGGTGATCATTGGGATACGGCTTATATCGCTAAGATACTTGTTTAGGGAAAGGGTATCCCTTGTTGTTATTTGCTTTGATATGGTAAGAGATCTCATAGGTTTTGTTTTTCATTAGACCATCGTCCTTACATAGATCAAGTTCCCATTGCCCTTTGGATTTTTTCTGGACCCTATTTCAATTTGACCTATGGACTTGACCAAAGGGGTCAGTTTTTTGAATCCGTAATTTCGTGCATCAAAGTTGGGCTGTTTCTTTTGCAATAATGTCCCCACCTCGCCCAAGAAGGCCCATCCTTCCTCATCTTCCACATCTGCAATGGTTGAAAGTATGAGATTGATAACCTTTGGGGTGATTTTGTCAATTTTGCTTTTCTCATTTTTCTCCGGGGCATTGGTCTCCCCTATTTGGGTCTTATGGAGTATTTCGAGATATATGAACTTGTCACATGAAACTATAAAGGGGTCTGGGGTCTTTCGCTCCCCAATACCAAAAACGGTCATTCCCGCTTCTCTTAACCGTATGGCCAACCGAGTAAAATCGCTGTCACTGGAAACCAACGAAAACCCATTCACCTTACCAGAATAGAGAATATCCATTGCATCAATGATCATGGCACTGTCCGTTGAATTTTTGCCGGTAGTATACCCATATTGTTGTATGGGGGTAATAGCGTTTTTCAACAGGACATCTTTCCATTTTGTCAAGCTGGGCTTCGTCCAATCTCCATAAATCCTCTTAATGCTCGGATTTCCATATTTGGCAATTTCTTCCAACATTTCCTTTACGTATTTGGAAGGGATATTGTCCCCGTCTATCAGGACCGCCAAGTTTAAATCTTTGTCCATAAAATCACTCCTCGTTCCTTTTTAAATATTCGTTCTTATGGATTGCCTTTTTTAGGTTCTCCCTCTTCTCCTCTGATTTTTTTGTAAACTCCTGGTTGTTCCGGATACGTTTTAATTGTTGGGTGCTCCGCACTTTGTTCCGGTACCTTTTTAAAGCTCTTTCAATATTCTCTCCAGGAACCAATTTTATTATCAACATACGCTTTACTTATTTTTAAGGATTATTTTAAAATACAGCCCTTTTCAGAGCCAATGGTCAAACATTGCCGCTGTATGGGAAATGGGACTCCCGAGCCAATACGACTTTGGACTATAAAGCCTTTAAAAAGAAATTATTGATTCAAGCAAAAAACAACTAAGAAGTGTCCCTCTGTTAATCGGAAATGGGCAATAGGAGAAGGCTATCTTTTTTATTCTGGGATTGGAACAATCATTGTCCATATTGTACGGTAAAGGAAAGCATTTATATTGAAAACCAACTGGTTTGTACTATTTATTTTGAGTCCACGACAAATGTTTTTTGGTGTATTGTTTCATATTCACCCTACCGGACAATAAAATTAAAAACACATCCTCAAGAATTACATTACAATTTATATAGAGGGAATTAGGTCAAATGTGAAGCTTTGAGTTTAAGGTTGACGGATCAGATAGATTATGATTTGATCATTTATACATCTCTTGGAGAATGTTAAAAACACTTCAAAAAAATACAAAACCCTGACAACAAATCTGTTATCAGGGCTCTTAAGTACCTTGGGTGGGAATCGAACCCACACGTCCGAAGACACTGGATTTTGAATCCAGCGCGTCTACCAATTCCGCCACCAAGGCATTTGGCACACATTTTCAAATGCGAGTGCAAAGCTAAAAAATATTTTTTATTTATCACCAAAAAATACTTTGATTTATCCTTGAGCAACCCAATTTAATTTTTAAATTTGCACCTCTTTATTTTAAAGTACTTTAAAACGCTAGTTAACAAGAATTTGTAATGGCCTATCAAGTTCCCGAACCTAAAATTTTTGCTTGCACCCAAAGTGTTGAGCTGGGCAAGAAAATAGCCGCTTCCTATGGTGCGGAATTGGGAAAAATCCAGTTCTCCCGTTATAGTGATGGTGAATTCCAGCCTTCGTTCGAAGAATCTATTCGGGGGGCCCGAATATTTATCATAGGCTCCACTAACCCAAGTTCGGAAAATTTGATGGAAATGTTGTTGATGCTGGATGCCGCCAAAAGAGCATCCGCAAGACACATTACCGCGGTTATGCCCTACTTTGGCTGGGCCAGACAAGATAGAAAGGATAAGCCCCGTGTTCCTATAGCGGCCAAATTGGTAGCGAAAATGTTGGAGACCGCAGGTGCCACTAGGATTATTACAATGGACTTGCACGCGGACCAAATCCAAGGCTTTTTCGAAAAGCCTGTGGACCATTTGTTCGCCTCTACCCTTTTCTTACCTTATTTAAGAGGTTTGAATCTTGACAACTTGTGCATTGCATCTCCCGACATGGGCGGTTCCAAAAGAGCTTACGCCTATTCCAAGGCTTTGGAGTGCGAAGTGGTCATCTGTTATAAGCAAAGGGCCAAAGCGAACGTTATCTCCCACATGGAACTTATAGGGGATGTTCAGGGGAAAAATGTAGTGTTGGTAGATGATATGGTGGATACCGCCGGAACTCTAACCAAAGCTGCCGATTTGATGATGGAGAGAGGTGCCGAAAGCGTACGCGCCGTAACGACACACGGATTACTTTCGGGCAAAGCATACCAAAGAATAGAAGAGTCAAAATTGTCGGAATTGATCGTAACCGATTCCATTCCCGTAGACCACGAGCAAAAGAAAATCAAAGTGTTGTCCTGTGCTGATTTGTTTGCAGATGTAATGCACAGAGTTCACCACAACACATCCATATCATCAAAATTTTTAATGTAAATCAATTTAATATATAACAATGAAGTCAATTACAATCAATGGATCCCAAAGAGAAAGCGTGGGCAAGGTTTCTACCAAAGCCTTACGTAATGCTGGAAAGGTCCCTTGCGTACTGTACGGAGGGGATAAACCAGTGCATTTTTCAGCTGATGAAATCGCATTCAAAGACTTGGTGTACACCCCAAATGCCTACACCGCGGTAATTGAATTGGCGGATGGTCAAAAATTTGATGCCGTTTTGCAGGACATCCAATTTCACCCTGTAACGGATAGCATCCTACACGTAGATTTCTACCAGTTGTTCGAGGACAAGCCTATCACCATGAATATTCCAGTACGTTTGGAAGGAAACTCTCCCGGTGTTAGAAACGGTGGACGTTTGCTTTTCAGAAAGAGAAAACTTTCCATTAGAGCATTGCCCGCTTTGCTTCCCGATTTTATCACTGTGGACATTTCCAAGTTGAGAATCGGTCAAACTATTGCGGTGGAAACCATCCTAAGTGATGATTACACTTTCCTTCACCCAGATAGCACCGCTATCGTTCAAGTTAAAGCTTCTAGAACCTCTGTTGATGAAGAGCTAGAAGACGAAGATGAAGAAGGAGTAGAAGGAGAAGCTACCGAAGGTGGTGAAGCTCCAGAAGCAGAAGCTGCGGAATAGCACTCTGAAGATTTTTATAAGAGCATCCCGTTTTTACCTAGGTAAAAATTTGGGATGCTTTTGTATTTTTGGGCAAACCATAAACAGCCAATGCCCAACTTTATAGAAAAACTTTTTGGCAAACCAAAACAACTACTACAAGAAACCGACCCTATGAAAAAATTTTTGATCGTTGGCCTTGGAAACATTGGTTCCGAATACGATGAGACACGCCACAACATTGGGTTCAAAATCCTTGATTTTTTGGCCGAACAGGAAGATTTCACTTTTGAAAACGCCAAGCTCGGAGCCGTTGCAACGTTTAAACATAAAGGAAAAAGCGTGGTCTGCCTAAAACCATCCACCTATATGAACTTAAGTGGGAAGGCCGTAAAATATTGGATGGACAAAGAAAATATAGGTTTTGACAACATATTGATAATCACTGATGACCTCAACTTACCCTTTGGCACCATTCGGCTGAAAGGGAAAGGAAGTAATGGTGGGCACAACGGCTTAAAAGATATTCAGAACGTTTTACAGACTACTTCCTATAATCGATTTAGGTTTGGTGTAGGTTCCGATTTTGGGAAAGGCCAACAAGTGGATTATGTTTTGGGCAAATGGGATACCGACCAACAAAAAGCTATGCCCGAACGTTTAAAAATATCAACTGACCTTATTCGCTCCTTTATTTTTGCAGGTGCAAAAAACACTATGAATCAATTTAACGGGAAATAAGTCTAAAGCACTTTAAAATCGAACACCGAAGATATTGAAGTGTTACCTTCCAAATCGGTGGTAACCACCCTCCAATAATACACTGTTCCGGACTCAACTCCAACCGGCAATTCCATAGTTGTGGCGTTGGCAATACCAACAGAGGTGGTAGGCGGATTGCTCTCCGAGAAAAAAACCTCAAAAGAATCGATATCCCCGTCAACATCGGCACCGGACCACTCCAATAGTATTTCGTTCGCAATGCTCTTTTGGACCGTTGCTCCGGACATTGGCCGCATCAATTGAGCGGGAAAAGGTGCGTAGGTGGTCTGCGCCCCTGCATTGTAGAACAACCATGTAGGGCTTGATGCCACTTGGTCAGAACGAGAGTTTCGTGAGGTCACTGACCAAGCATACGGTGTTCCCTTGGAAATGGTCAAACTAGCGGAGGTTGATGCCGTAGAAATATTTTGGGGCACATTGGTGTTCAAGTTGACCACGGTGAGCGTATAACTATCCGTATTGTTGGATGCCGTCCACCTAAATGTAATCTGCGTAGCATTTTGATTGACATCCGTACCGGTGGTACACTCAGAATTTTCTTCGGGAAACACCAATTGAGCCCCCTGTGGTGCTGGAGGTGGCCCATCGTCCCCACCACAACCGACCAACAAAATTAAAATGGATAGCCAAATTATATTTCGAATCATTTTTTTATGAGTTTGAATATTTCTTTTGCACCTGCCTTTTGTATACCTAGATAATAAATACCCTTGGGAAGACCTGATAGATCTAATTGTAAATCATCTCCCGCAACCTTTCGGTTCTCCGTTCGAACCAATCTACCATTTGATGTAAAAATCTGTACAGCTACATCGCCCTCATAACCAGCCATGTACACCGAGGTAATGGCATCCACAGGGTTTGGCGAAATTATTG
This sequence comes from Flagellimonas aurea, assembly GCF_017313785.1. Taxonomy (GTDB): domain Bacteria; phylum Bacteroidota; class Bacteroidia; order Flavobacteriales; family Flavobacteriaceae; genus Flagellimonas; species Flagellimonas aurea. Next base: position 144,691 of record NZ_JAFLNL010000010.1, on the reverse strand, counting down.
GTCTTGAAGAATAGAACAGGGTTTCCTCTATCACACCTTGACAAGGCAGATTGGAATATACTTTCAGGGTGTTAGAGCCTTCTTTAAGTGCAAGCTGGACCCTTGATTCTTCAGTTTGGGTGACCAGACCATTCAGTTCCACATTGTAAAGGGTGGCACCGCTCAATTCAACACTTAAAATGCCAGAGTCCATCAATGCATTGATATCCAGCACATCTGGCTGGGAAACCATAGCATTGAAGCACACTTCCTCATACGTTATCAAACCATTGGTACCGGTAATGCAAATCGAATATTCTCCAGAAACAAGGCTGTCAAAGGTCAGGGTATCCGTAAAATCAAACGAATCTGCACCGCCAGGGCCATCCAAAACGGCCGTATAGTTAATGGAAGTATCAACAGGAACAATTGTTATGGAGCCATCATCATTGCTTCGGCAAGTTTCACTATCTATTTCTATTTCAAAATTATCCGAAGCAAACCTATATATTGCACATCCGTTGGTATCCACTTCAACACCTTTGGGAGTTCCAAGACATAGATCGTCTCCATCATCAAAAACACCATCATCGTCTTCATCTGGCCTATAGTTCCCTTCAATACATATATCCAACGAAAAATCTATTAAACTTCCTCCGTCGCTCGCTGCTGTATCTTGAATTTCTAAAACCCACTGGCCCAAAATGGACTCTCCTTTTAAGGACGATAAAAAACCGATTGGAGCTACGGTTCCAGAAATAGCCGGATTTCCCGAACATGCAATAGGGTCTCCTTCGTCATCAAAAACGGCATTTATATTTCTTAAATCACCACAGGAGTTAGAAATCAGGGTTACCCTTGTACCCATGGGAGAAATAAGGGTGACTATTAAATCTTCCAGATAGGTATGGTCCAACTGCAAGTTCACGTTTACATCGGATATCGGTAAATCTTCCACAAACAAAACAGATGTGGTAATTGTTGGGGTACCTGATGAAGATATGCTGATGGGCAAATCATTGGATTCCCTATTCTTACAATTTACTTGTGATGTTATAAAACTGAAAGGCGTGCCAAATGTTCCCGTCCCACAGCCATTGTTGGGCCTAACCCTCCAAAAATACTCGGTTTCGGCTTCCAAACTATTGGTTTTAAAAGTTGTGGAAGGAGTTGATGCAGATTGTACAATATCCGTAAACCCTGCATCAGTGGCCACTTCAACATCGTAGTTAGAGTACAGGGGGCTCTCCTGCCAACTGAGTTCAGCATCCAAAGAAACCCCTACCTCACCATTGGCCGGGGAGAGCAAGGCAACATCAGAAAAAGTACCATCCTGTACGGTAAGGGAAAGAACTACACTTTTAGTTGCCGATGTTGATTCCGAAGAAACCGTAATATCGTATACACCCGGAGCAATATTGTCCGTGTTGGACAGCGTCAACTCAACGACAGTTTCATCAACACTTGCGTCAATCGGGGAAAAGTTTGCCGTTAATCCCGCCGGCACATCCGCCGAAAATGTAGAGTTTTCATTGAAACCAGCATAGGTTTCGTATGTAAAAGGAATTATGATGTCATCTGGTTGACATACTTCATACTCCAACGATTCAAAGTTCAAGACTACTTCGGATTGCTCTATGACAAAGTTCGTGCTATTGACAGCAAAGAATATATTTTCGCTTGCCTTTACCATAATCCTCGCTGTATTTGTGGTATTTCCAGGCAAAAGGATTTCCTCCGAACCATCGTTAAGGGTGTTCTCCAAAAGTGTTATCGGAAAGGTAAGCCCCCCATCCAAAGAGAGGAATATGTCCACATTTTGGGCATTAATGGGGGCAACATCAGTATTTGCAACATCCCATGTAACTTCTTGAACAGACCCCGCTTGATACACTTGAGCCTCGGTTTGGGAAGTCACCGAAAAAGGCCCTGATGCTTTTATGACCCTAACATTGAGGACATCTGAGACCACTTGCCCTCCTCCATCTGCATTATCCCGAACGGTAAAAGCAAAACCAAGATTCCGTTCAATATCAGAAACGGTCTCCCACGCCGCCCCTACATTTGGATTGGTCTGTGTTAGGTTACCCTGTGCCACCCGTGATAGTCGCGGAAAATATCGTATTGGAGATGTAGTTGGCCTGAGAGATCTAAAGTTGGCACCACTGGGATTGATGGAGCCAAACGACGATCTAGTGACCAGACCATCATCTATTTGTTCCCACGTATACGTAAGCACATCGCCTACATCTGGGTCTGTGGCACTACCTTCCAAAACAAAGGCAGTACCCTTAGGGATAATATAATCGTCAACTGGGGTTACAACTGGTGGAGAATTTACCAATGCCACCGTTTCGGCACAAGAAGTCGTTTCCAAATAAGCTGAAATTTGCAGTATGCTATAAAAATGAAAATAATCATCACCATTGGCCGCCACATTATTTCCTGTAACGATGCCCGCATACCCCATTATCGTAGATCCACTTGCAGGTTCTGCTTGTACGCCGGTTCCCTCAGACTCGAAGGACCATGTATGATTAGCTCCAAATTGATGGCCCAACTCATGTGCCACAAAATCCAAGTCATATACATCTCCCTGCGGATTATTGGCCGAAGAAAAAGCGCTCCCCTTTCTATTATCCACACAAACGGAAGCTATAAATCCGGCATTTCCATTATCCAAACCTTCTCCCACTTGATGAAAAAGGTGGCCTACATCATAATTCGCTTCCCCTATCCTAGATGTAATAGTGGACTGTACTTCGGAATTTAAACTGTTTCCGTACGGGTCCGTATTGGGATTGGTAAAAATAATCTGATCATTATTGGACACAAGCTCCAATGTAACCCCTAAATCCGTTTCAAAAACTTCATTTACGCGTGTCAATGTTGCATTGATTCCCGCCAGGGCATCGGCCACGGTACCACCAAGTTTTTGGGTATACTCCCCGGAGGCTGAGACTGCGATTCTATACTTTCGAAGCACCTGATCATCTATCAAAGGAACAATTGTCTTGAGAGTACCTCCCGATGATTTGCTTCCGGAACCAAACAAATCCTTTGCCGTTGCACAGATAAAATCCATTTTGGAGGAAAGCCCATCCTCCTTATCATAAACAACATAAGTGTTGGGCTTATTGGAAACCGGCTCCATAAAAGCCGTTTTGTTATTCTGTACATCCACGACCATAGATTGCAAGCCTTTATGGGAACTGCTCAACTTTACCTTGTATCTTCCATCCAAACTTACCCCGGTATAGGATTTTATGTTGGGATATTTTTTGGCCAGATCTGGGTGCAGCACCGATGTCTCTTTCAAATTAAAGGGAACAATGACACCTTCGCCATCGGGAAGATATACTATTTTACCCACCGACTTTGCAGCAGAAAAAGATTTTATCTGGGTTGAAAACGCGGTTTTATCCAACGACAAAACCTTTGTAGCTCCCGAAATATCCGCAAGGGAAGCACTTCGTAGATTGGACTGTTTGGGCACTGCTTTCCAATAACCTTGCTGCCCAAAAATGCAAAAGCAGCTAAAAAATATGGTTATTGAAAAAACAAGATGTAATTTAGCTTTCATACACGGTTAGGGCATAGTATATTTTCAAATGTAAGCCTTTTTTATTTCTTTATTTGAGTTGGAAACAATCCACAACATTTCTGATTTTAAGGACATTCCGCACCACACTGTGGTGACCATCGGTACATTCGACGGTGTACATTTGGGACACCGCCAGATACTACAACGTCTCACAAATAGTGCCAAAAACACAGGTCTTAAGTCAACAGTGCTCACTTTTTTCCCGCATCCGCGCATGGTACTTCAAAAAGATGTGGACATAAAATTGTTGAACACCCTTGAAGAAAAAAAGCAGATTCTGGAAACTTTGGGATTGGACTATTTGATCATACATCCGTTTACCAAACAATTCTCCAGACTTTCCGCTGTCGATTTTGTTCGTGACATTTTGGTGAACAACATAAAGAGCAAGAGAATAATCATTGGTTACGACCACAGGTTTGGCCGCAACCGAAATGCCAATATTCAGGACCTGACCACATTCGGCAATACCTTCGATTTTGAGGTTGAAGAGATTCCCGCCCAAGAAATCGATGATGTTTCCGTAAGTTCCACTAAGATCAGAAAGGCGCTTTTGGAAGGAGATGTAGAGACCGCCAACAATTACCTGAGCTATGCTTACATGCTTACAGGAACAGTAAGAAAAGGAAAAGGCCTTGGCAGGGATTTTGGTTTTCCGACCGCCAATCTTCATATTGCCGAAGAATATAAGCTCATTCCCAAAAATGGTGCCTACGTGGTCAAAAGTCAACTTAACGGGAAAGAGTATTTTGGAATGATGAATATTGGTTTCAACCCCACCGTGGACGGTTCACAAAAAAGTATCGAAGTCAATTTTTTTGATTTTGATGGTGACCTGTACGATAAAAAAATCCAGGTACAACTGCTGCACCGAATACGTGACGAGCACAAGTTCAAGTCAATCGAAGAACTTAAGGAACAGTTGAAAAAAGACAAAAGCCACTCTTTGGACCTAATCTCCAAATAAATGCTCGACCAATTTCTTTTTAAGAAGATTGACAACGCACAACTTGTGGTTTTCAGGGTATTTTATGGCCTTTTGGTCAGTGCCGAATGTTATGGCGCCATAGCCACGGGATGGGTGCGCCGAACCTTGGTGGAGCCTGAATTCACCTTTTCCTTTATCTGGTTTGAATGGTTGCAGCCATTGCCCGGGAATGGTATGTACATCTACTTCGCTGTGATGGGCACTTTGGGGCTTTTGATAGCATTTGGATACAAGTACCGATTTAGCGCTTTGGCATTTGCCATATTGTGGTCAGGCGTGTATTTGATGCAGAAAACAAGCTACAACAACCACTATTATTTGTTGATGCTGCTCGCTTACATTATGGCCTTTTTGCCAGCCCATCGCGATGCTTCGTTGGATGCAAGATTAAACCCTGGGCTACGTTCACAATCCATGTACAATTGGGTTCGATGGGTCATTATCCTGCAACTTTTTATTGTCTACACCTATGCATCGGTGGCCAAACTATATGCAGATTGGTTGGATTTTAGCATGATCGATGTATTGATGAGTTCCAAAAAGGACTATTATTTGATCGGTGATTTTTTACAACAAAAATGGGTCCATAAGATCATAGCGGTGTTTGGTATTTGTTTTGACCTGCTGATTGTACCTGCCCTACTTTGGAAACCTACACGGAAAATGGCCTTTATATTCTCCATTTTCTTTCACTTGTTCAATAGCATCGTGTTTCAGATCGGTATTTTTCCATACCTGTCGCTAGCGTTTATCGTCTTCTTTTTTGAACCGCAGACCATTCGAAACATCTTTTTAAGGACAAAAAAAATCATTCCAGAAACGAAGATTATCATCCCCAAAACCAAGAATGCGATTTTGACGGTCCTTGGGATTTATTTTTTGTTTCAATTGGCTTTGCCGCTTCGTCACCATTTTTTTGAAGATGATGTGCTTTGGAACGAAGAAGGCCACCGTTTGAGCTGGCGTATGATGCTCCGCAGCCGTGGAGGAAGAATTACCTACAAAGTAGTGAACTCCCAAACCAAGGATACGGTCGAAATCGACCTGGAAAATTATCTGACCGAAAAACAACAGCAGCGAGTATCCTGCTACCCCGACTTTACTTGGCAGTTTGCACAACGCCTTAAAAAAGAATATGCCCAAAAAGGAGAGGAAATTGAGGTTTATGTGAACAACAGGGTCAAGATCAACCAAAGTCCCTATCAACAATTTATTGACCCCAAAGTGGATTTGGCCAGCGTTCCATGGAAACATTTTGCCCATAATGATTGGATTCTGCCCTCTCCCAAGGAATAAAGTTGGGCACTTCTCCAGATTAAATTAAATTTGCGCCTCAAAACAAGGCCATGCTTCAATTACAGAACATCAGGGAAAACCAGGAAACCATCATAACCGCTCTAAAAAAGCGAAACATCGATGCAGCACCTATGATTTCAAAGGTTTTGGAACTCGATGAAAAAAGACGTTCCATCCAAACCGAACTGGACGCTACGCTGGCCGAATCCAACAAAATTTCCAAGGAAATCGGCATCCTTTTCAAAACTGGAAAAGCGCAAGAGGCCAATGTCCTGAAGGAAAAAACAGCTGGACTCAAAGAAGCATCCAAAAAATTGGGTGACGACCTAAATACAACTGCCGAAGAACTTCAGCAGCAATTGTATTTGATTCCGAACGTTCCCCACGAGTCTGTTCCCGCAGGTAATTCTGAGGAGGACAATGAAGAGGTTTTTAAAGAAGGTGATATCCCAACCTTGTCAGATGGGGCACTTCCACACTGGGAATTGGCCAAGAAATACGACATTATCGATTTTGAGCTAGGTGTGAAGATCACTGGAGCTGGGTTTCCTGTTTACAAAGGGAAAGGTGCTCGTTTGCAACGTGCCCTTATCGCCTATTTCTTGGATAAAAATGCCGAAGCTGGTTATACCGAGATGCAAGTGCCGCTTATGGTGAACGAAGATTCAGGCTACGGCACAGGTCAGTTACCCGACAAGGAAGGTCAAATGTACCACGTCCAAGCTGATGATTTGTACCTGATTCCAACAGCCGAAGTACCCGTGACCAACTTGCACCGAGGCGATATTTTGGCAGAAAGCGATTTCCCCATCAAATACACTGGCTACACCCCTTGTTTCCGTCGTGAAGCAGGTAGCTACGGGGCACACGTTCGCGGTTTGAACCGTTTGCATCAGTTTGACAAAGTGGAAATCGTGCGATTGGAGCACCCCAACAATTCATACCAAGCCTTGGATGAAATGGTGGAGCACGTAAAAAATATTCTACGTGAATTGAAATTGCCTTACCGAATCCTTCGTCTTTGCGGAGGAGATTTAGGTTTCACTTCTGCCCTGACCTTCGATTTTGAAGTGTTCTCGACCGCGCAAGACCGTTGGTTGGAAATCAGTTCCGTATCCAACTTTGAAACCTTCCAGGCCAATCGCCTAAAATTGCGGTACAAGGACGAAAATGGAAAAAGCCAATTGGCCCACACCTTGAACGGAAGTTCGTTGGCTTTGCCAAGGGTATTGGCCGGGATCTTGGAAAACTATCAGACCGACGAAGGGATAAAAATACCCGAAGTGCTGGTTCCCTATTGCGGTTTTGACACCATCGATTAAGGTTTTCCACCATTAATTTGGATTCGCTTAACAGAATCCCCCACATTTCTGCGTTATATTTGAAATAAAACACCATGGGTTAAAATCCACCGTGTTTATTTTAAGTGCAATTGTCATTCCGACAAAGCGAAGTGACGAGGAATCTCACAACCCTAAACTTGAAATGGGATTTCTCACTACGTTCGAAATGACAGGACACTCTTATTAATTGTTACTAATGAACATCCCTTTGAGACGTCTTTTATTTCTTATAGTATTGCTTTCCAGTTTTATTGGAGCGGCCCAAGAGGATTTCTTGGCCAAACAATACTTTCAGGATGGCGATTACGAGAAAGCTGTGGTGTTCTACGAAAAATTGGTGGAGACCAACCCAAGACGCACAGATTATGCCGAGGGTCTGGTGGCCTGTTACCAGCAATTGGAACGCTATGACGAGGCCGAGGCGTTTTTACTTCAAAAAATAGAGGACAGCTACGCTTTTCCCACATTTTACATTGAACTGGGTTACAATTTCACCCTCAAAAACGAAGCGGAAAAGGCCAATGCCTATTACGATAAGGCCATCAGTAAAATAGAGGACAATCCCAATTATGGGTACAGTGTCGGGTATCGCTTCCAAAAATATGCTCTGTTGGATTATGCCGTCCAAGCCTATACCCGGGCCATGGAACTAAAGCCCGATCTCAACTACGATTTTCAATTGGCGCGTATTTATGGCGAACAGGGCGATATCGCTAAAATGTATCAATCCTATCTTAACCTTATTTGGGAGGGACGCACCTCACGCTCCAATGTACTGCGCAACATCGATGATTTTATCTCCGAAGACCCCGCCGACGAAAACAATGTCCTATTGCGAAAAGTGCTGCTTCAAAATGCGCAAAAAGCTCCCGACATTCTTTGGAACGAACTTTTGAGCTGGCTTTTTGTTCAGCAAAAACAATACAACAGTGCCTTTAGTCAGGAAAAGGCCATTTATAAACGTAGCGAGGGCCAATCCGTGGACCGATTGGAAAACTTGGGAAGCATAGCTTTGGAGGACAAAGACCTGGAAACCGCGACCGAGATCTACACATATATCGTTGACAATACAGAAAACCCAAGAACTAAACTCAATGCCGAGCTCAACCTCATCGATATTGCCCTGGAAAATCCCACGGAAAAGGTTCTGGAAGATGTACAAAAAAAGTTTGATGACCTAGTGGGAGAATATGGCAACCAGAGCATCACCTTGCAGCTTCAGATTGCCTATGCAAACTTCCTCACCTTCAAAAAAGAAGAGCCAGAACCCGCAATTGCCATGCTCAAGGAAAGCTTGGAACTCCCCATGGGACGGATGACCATGGCCTATGTAAAATTGGCGTTGGGCGATATTCTGGTGTTCGACCAAAGATTCAACGAAGCCTTGATACTGTTCACCCAAGTACAAAAAAGCGTCAAAAACGATGTATTGGGCCAAGATGCGCGGTTCAAGGTGGCGCAGACCAGTTTTTATAAGGGTGATTTTGACTGGGCCCTTACCCAATTGAAGGTATTACGAAGCTCCACATCCCAACTTATCGCCAACGATGCCATGCAATTGAGCTTGTTGATTTCCGACAATTCACTGGAAGATTCCACACAGACGGCGTTAAAAAAATATGCCAGGGCTGACTTGTTGGCCTATCAAAATAAAAATACCGAGGCCATTGAAGTGCTTGAAGATATTTTACAAAACCATAAAGGCGAAAAAATCGAGGACGAAGCCTTGTTGAAGCAAGCAGAACTTTTAGTAGAGCAGAAAAACTACGAGAGTGCCGAGTTCAACTATCAAAAAATTGTAGAGTTCTATGCTGATGGCATTCTAGCGGACGATGCCCACTTTGCCCTCGGAGAACTGTACGAGAATATCCTGAACGAACCCGAAAAGGCGAAGAGCCATTACGAGAAAATCATATACAATTATCAGGATAGCTATTATTTTCCCCAAGCCCGTAAAAATTTTAGGAGGTTACGAGGGGACGCCATTAACTAATTCTTTATTGCCGCAAAGGCGGGAATCTTATGGACAGATTTCTCAATCGTACCGAAAGTCTTCGGTCTTCATTTAGAAATAACACTCAGAACTACCTGATTTTAAAAATTACAGTAATTTCACCCCACAATCAAACAAAAGAAGCGCATGCTCATATACAACGTTACCATCAATATAGACGAAAGTGTCCATGACCAATGGTTGGAGTGGATGAAGGACAAGCACCTGCCCGATATGCTGGCCACGGGAAAATTTACCCACGCCAAAATGGTCAAGGTTTTGGTGGAAGAAGACATGGGCGGCATTACCTACTCCATTCAATACACCACGCAGGACAGGGGCACCTTGGAATCCTATTACAAAGAGGACGCTGAGCGTTTACGAGCGGATGCGCAAAAAATGTTTCCAAACAAATTCGTGGCCTTTAGAACCGAACTGGAAGTCATCAGTCAACAAATACCATAGCCATTGGAATATCTTTTTTCCTACGGAACGCTCCAAGACCTGCAAGTACAGGAATATATTTTTGGTCGCCTGCTCAAGGGAAAAGCCGATGCTGCATTGGGTTTCAAAAAACTGGAAAATGCCGTGTATGGTCGGTATCCTTTGGTCATCAATACCAATAATCCCGAAGACAAGGTAGCTGGAATGGCCTATGAAGTGAACGAAACTGACCTGAAAAAGGCGGATATTTACGAAACCAGCGCCTACAAACGTGAAAAATTCCAATTGGAATCGGGCGATGAGGCTTGGATCTATATCGAAAATTCCAACTAACTTGCAAAAAAACCGCCAGTAGTGTCCAAAAAGAAGCGAAAGAAGTACTCGAACAGTTCCCCGCACAATCATAGACCGGCGCAGGACGATGGCGCGGTAAAAGCAAAGAAACATTTAGGGCAGCATTTTCTTAAAGATGAATCCGTAGCTGAAAAAATTGCCCAGACCTTATCGCTGAAAGGATACAAAAATGTGTTGGAAATAGGCCCTGGCATGGGGGTGCTCACCAAACACCTATTGCAACGTGATCTTGATCTGGTGGCCATGGACCTGGACGAAGAATCCATCGTCTACCTCAACCACAGTTTTCCATTGGAACACGCCGCAATTTTGAAACAAAACAAGCGGCTCAACATTATAGAGGCGGACTTCCTAAGATTTGACCTTACCGAGCTTTATGGTGAAGAGGAATTTGCAATTACCGGCAACTTTCCCTACAACATTTCCAGTCAGATAGTTTTTAAAATGCTGGAAATGCGGCACCAGGTACCCGAGTTTTCCGGAATGTTCCAAAAAGAAGTGGCCAAACGTATTTGCGAAGGACCAGGGAACAAAACCTACGGAATCCTTTCTGTATTGGTCCAAGCGTATTATGATGCGGAATATTTGTTCACCGTTCCGCCCGGAGTATTTGATCCTCCACCAAAGGTGGATTCCGGTGTGCTCCGATTGACCCGTAAAAAAGAACTCAAACTTCCTTGTGATGAACGTCTTTTCTTTAAAGTGGTGAAATCATCGTTTAACCAAAGACGAAAAACCATTCGTAACAGTCTTAAAACCTTCAACCTTTCCGATAATCTAAAAGAAGATGCTATCTTTGACCAACGCCCCGAACAGTTAAGCGTAGCTGACTTTGTAACGTTGACACAGAAGATAGCCGATGACCCCGTTTAAACTCACAGAAGAACTTTTAGAAGAAATCAGGCAACTGATCGCCGAGAATAAGGACGCCGAGCTTCAATCCATGATGAAGGAGTTCCACTATGCCGATATTGCGGAGATAGCGGACGAAATGGAGGTGGAAGAGGCGACCTATTTGATCAAACTTCTGGATAGTGAAAAAACCTCGGACATTCTTGCTGAAATGCACGAAGACATCCGTGAGGCGGTACTTAAAAACCTTACCGCCAAGGAAATCGCGGTTGAGCTCTCAGAACTGGATACCGATGATGCTGCGGATATCATCAACGAACTCCCGAAAGAACTTGTTCAGGAGGTTATCTCTGAAATCGAGGACCGTGAACACGCCAAGGACATTGTGGACCTTTTGCGCTACGAAGAGGATTCCGCTGGGGGTCTCATGGCAAAAGAGCTCGTAAAGGTGAACGAAAATTGGACCGTGACCACCTGCGTCAAGGAGATGCGTGCCCAAGCGGAAAATGTGACCCGGGTGCATTCCATTTACGTAGTGGATGACGAGGGCAAGCTAAAGGGCCGACTATCCCTTAAAGATTTGCTTACCGCCTCTACCAAAAGCCATATAAAGGATATTTACATTCCAAAAGTGGATTCGGTCAACGTCAACGAACGAGGTGAGGAAGTAGCCAGAATCATGTCCAAGTACGACTTGGAGGCCATTCCCGTGATAGACGAAATAGGACGCTTAGTGGGCCGTATCACCATCGATGACATTGTGGATGTAATCCGTGAGGAAGCCGACAAGGATTACCAAATGGCAGCAGGTATCTCACAAGATGTTGAGGTAAGCGATAGTATTTGGATACTAACACGCGCACGACTCCCATGGCTGATACTTGGTCTTTTAGGAGGACTGGGCGCTGCAGCGATCATGGGCACCTTTGAAGATATGATTTCCAAACACGCCATATTGTTCTTTTTCACTCCACTTATTGCTGCAATGGCGGGAAACGTGGGTGTGCAATCCAGTGCCATTGTAGTGCAAGGCCTTGCGAACGATGATCTAAAAGGCAGTGTTAGGAACCATTTATTAAAGGAAATGTTATTGGCCCTATTGAACGGCTTGATACTTGCCATTTTACTTTTGTTCTTTACCTGGGTGTGGAAAGGTACCTTTGCCACGGCTCTGGCCATTTCACTCTCCTTGATCGTAGTAATTGTTGTGGCAGGCTTCATAGGTACTTTTGTCCCATTGTTTCTCCATAAAAGAAACATTGACCCCGCCATTGCCACTGGTCCTTTTATTACCACAAGCAACGATATTTTTGGAATCCTTATCTATTTTTCGATAGCCAAGATAATCTTGGGAATTTAATCCATCACAATGAAACCCATCAACCTAAAACAAAAACACGCAGAGTTCACAAAACAATGGCATCCACATCAAATTGCCGTGGTGGACGATATGCAAGTCCTTCTGGCCAAACTTCAGGGAGAGTTTGTTTGGCATGCCCATGAAAACGAGGATGAACTTTTTCAGGTCATCAAAGGAACCCTCTACATGCAATTTAGGGACAGGACCGAAGAAGTGAAAGAAGGCGAAATCATAGTAGTACCCAAAGGCGTAGAGCACAATCCCATGACCAAAAATGACGAAGAGGTACATGTGCTTCTTTTTGAAAAAATGAGCACGGCACATACAGGCAATGTGCTTGATGAAAAAACGCAGACCCACTATCCAAAAATCTAGGAGTTGTATATTTGCCCCTATGAAAGTTCTCCACCTAGACACCAATCATTCCCTGCTTATTGAGCAATTTGCCGAGCTTGGGTTTGAAAACCACGAAGACTATACCTCAACCAAAGAAGAAGTGGAAAAGAAAATCCACGACTACGATGGAATCATTATCCGAAGCAGGTTTACCATAGACCGACAATTTTTGGAAAAAGCCGCCAACCTAAAATTTATAGGAAGAGTGGGCGCCGGACTGGAAAACATCGATATTGAATACGCCAAATACAAGGAAGTTTTTTTGGCATCCGCACCCGAAGGTAACAGAAATGCCGTAGGTGAACATACCTTGGGCATGTTGCTTTCCTTAATGAACCACATGGGCAGGGCCGACCGTCAAGTGCGAAAAGGCAAGTGGAAACGTGAACAGAACAGAGGAGTTGAACTGGATGGCAAGACCGTTGGGATCATAGGCTACGGAAACATGGGAAAATCCTTCGCCAAAAAATTGCGGGGGTTTGATGTAGAGGTCATTTGTTATGATATCATAGGTGGTGTCGGTGACGAAAATGCCCGTCAGGTAGGAATCATGGAATTCCAACAACGCTCGGACGTGGTCAGTTTGCACGTTCCGCAGACCGAGCAGACCATGGGGATGATCAACTCCGAATTTATCGGAAAGTTCCACAAACCTTTTTGGTTGTTGAACACCGCCCGTGGAAAATGTGTGGTGACCGATGATTTGGTGGAAGTCTTAAAATCGGGAAAAGTGCTCGGTGCTGGATTGGATGTGCTGGAATACGAGAAAAAATCCTTTGAAAATATGTTCGCCCAAAAACCTAAGGCTTTCAAATACCTGCGCAAGGCCAAAAATGTATTGCTTACGCCCCATGTTGCAGGATGGACTGTAGAGAGCAAGGAAAAACTGGCCCAGACCATTGTAGATAAAGTCAAAGCAAGATTTTCCTAATTTTAATGGGTGAAAAAGACCGTTTTTGTTTTTTCGGCACTAATAGTCGCCTTGTTGCTGCTCTTCAAGTTGAGCGAGTATACCTATCTATCCGGTAATATTTCCATAGAAATTGCAATCGGGACCGTTGCGATTGTCTTCTTTATCGTTGGTATCTACATTAACAAGAAATCGCTGAAAAAAGAAAAAATCGACTTCATAGACCATCAAAAAATAGAGGAATTGGGCATCAGTAAAAGGGAATACGAAGTTTTGGTCCAAATTTCAAAAGGGTTTTCCAACAAAGAAATAGCAGATGTCCTTTTTTTATCCGAAAGCACGATAAAGACCCATGTATCCAATCTTTTGGTAAAACTCGACTCCAAACGTAGGACCCAGGCCATTCAAAAGGCAAAAGACCTTCACATTCTTCCGGTTTAATCATTTTTTATCAAGTAAATGGTGTTTTTGGTACTTTAGTATGAGTGGCAAAAATACCGCCAGAGCTACTTTTGGTTCAATTCTTAATCAATTGAAATGAAAAAAACAGTTTTAAGGTTTGGTGCCTATGGTGCCATTACAATTTGTGTCCTTTTTATGATCAGTTGGTTCGTTTTGGACCACCTGCCCATGTCCACACAAGAGGTCATGGGGTATGTCTCCATAGTGGTATCACTCAGCTTTGTGTATTTTGGTATCAGACATTTTAGGGACAAAGAAAACGACGGAAAGGTAAGTTTCAAAAAAGCCCTGACCATCGGTATCTTGATCAGTTTGATCACGGCCTTGACCTTTGGCCTATTGGACGTGCTGTACACCGAAGTGCTGAATCCGGATTTTATGGATGACTATTACGGTGAAGTAGTCGAAACCATGAGAGCAAACCTCCCCGCTGCCGAATTGGATGCGCAATTGGCGCAACTGGAAGCGGAGCGCGAACAGTTTTCCAATCCATTTGTATCGTTTACCATCATGTCGGCAACGGTCTTTATTATTGGATGTATAGTCACGCTGCTATCTTCCTTGATACTCCAACGAAAATAGAAATGCCAAAATGATGGATGTCTAATAAACCAACAAAATTTAACAAGCAAAAAAATGAAAAATAGAGTGACCGGATTAGGGGGCTTTTTCTTTAAAAGCAAAGATCCCGATGGCATTAAGGAATGGTACAAAAATCATCTGGGACTAAATACTGACCGATATGGCTATACCTTTTGGTGGAAGGACAAGGATGGCAACGATTGTTCCACCCAATGGAGTCCAATGGACGAAAAAACCGAATACTTTAAACCGAGCGAGAAACAATTCATGATGAACTTTAGAGTGGAAAACTTGGTAAAACTGCTTGAAGTCCTGAAAAAAGAAGGAGTCACGGTGGTAGGGGAAATCGAGGAGTACGAATACGGAAAATTTGGTTGGATATTGGATCCTGAAGGAAACAAGTTGGAACTGTGGGAACCTGTTGATAAAGCATTTCTGTAGCTATTGAATTATTTGCTACATTTAACCTTCATTAACCAACACATTAAATAAACATGTCAGAAGAAAAAAAAGACTTTGGAGACAGGGCCGAAGAAGCTGCTAAAGATTTCAAGGAGGATGTAAACAAAGCATTTGACCCTGCAAATCCTGAAAGTGGAAAAACAGTGGCCATTATTGCCCACTTAACTTTTATTGGGTGGATCATTGCGATTATAATGAACAGTAGTAACAAAACGGAAATCGGTTCCTTTTACATAAGGCAAACGCTAGGTATTTTCCTTCTCCTAATTGTGACCTCTTTTATTCCTTTCGTAAACCTTATCGGATGGTTATTGGGGGTAGTTCTTTGGATCGTTAGTTTGATTGGTTCCATTAACGCCAGCCATAAACCCGTATTCTTGGTAGGAGAATATTTTCAAGATTGGTTCAAAAGCTTATAATAACTTTTTAAAAGCCGGACATAATCCGGCTTTTTTTTAATATTTGTTCATCGTAATATTACAATAAATACCCAAATAAAATATGGTTATCAGAAGTATGGCCCCCTCAGATTGGGAGCATGTTTCCAGAATATATCTTGAAGGTATTTCTACAGGATTTGCCACTTTCGAGACCCAAGTTCCCAAGTATGAAGATTGGGACAGGGCCCACATCAAGGAATGCCGCTTGGTCGCTGAAAACGATGGTGAAATTTTGGGATGGGCAGCACTTTCCCCGGTATCCAGTCGTTGCGTATATGGCGGGGTCGGCGAGGTGAGCGTCTATATTTCGGACAAAAGTCGCGGCAAAGGTGTCGGTAAACTACTGATGCAACACTTGATCGAAGAAAGTGAAAAGGCTGGCTATTGGACCATACAATCTGGCATATTCCCTGAGAACATGGCAAGCATAAAACTACATGAAAAAGTAGGGTTCCGATATATTGGCAAACGCGAACGTGTTGGTAAGATCCACGGGGTTTGGAAAGACAACCTCCTTTTTGAAAAACGCAGCCCTACTATCGGAACGGATTAGTCCTCCTCAATAGTTCCATTGCCTTCGGCCACTTTGCGTTCCAGTTCTGCTTGGAACTCTTCCATAACGGGCTTTACGGTGCTTTCGGGCAAATCTGCTATTCTGATGTACATTAAACCGTCCACCGAATTATTGAACAAGGGGTCAACGTTGAAGGCCACAACTTTTGCATTTTGCTTGATGTATTTTTTGATCAAAACGGGCAATCGCAAACTTCCTGGTTCCACTTCACTGATTAATTTATCGAACTTGTTCAGATCAGCCTGCGTTTCGTCAAATACAAATTCCTTGTCGGCATCCTTCAACTTTACCTTGAACTCTTTTTTAGGCCGGATATATTGTGCCACGTAGGGGTCCCAATAATTGGATTTCATAAACTCGATCATCAACGATTTGGAGAAATTGGAAAATTGGTTGCTGATACTCACCCCACCAATCAAATATCGGTGCTCTGGGTGCCTTAACGTGGTATGTACAATCCCCTTCCAAAGCAAGAACAGGGGCATAGGTTTTTGCTGATATTCCTTTATGATATAGGCACGGCCCATTTCGATGGATTTCTCCATCATTCCATACAGTTCGGGCTCAAAACGGAAAAGGTCCTGAAGGTAAAAACCATCAATACCGTATTTTTTGAAGATTTCCGACCCCAATCCCATTCGATAGGCTCCCACGATGGCCTTGGAATCATCGTCCCACAAGAACAAATGATGGTAATAAGAATCGAACTTGTCAAGGTCGATGGCGTTGTTTGTCCCCTCCCCCACTTCACGGAACGTCACTTCCCGCTGGCGGCCTATTTCATTTAGGCAAAAGGGCATATCCTGGGCCTGTGCAAGGAACACCTCGTAGTTTTTGCTCTGCAGCATACGGCAATCCTTTTCCCTCAGCTTTTCAATCTCACCTTCCAGCACCTTTGCACTAATCGCAGTGGCAATTTTCTTGGGCGGTTTTGGAATTTTTAGAGAGGTCGGCACTTTGTCCAAAAACCGTTCTTTTTCAAAAACATTGGCCAATAAATAAGTCTTTTTTCGGAGCAGTTCCGCAAAACCTTCCAAAGTTTCCTCCTCGTTCTGTGTGTTTACCGATATAGGTTGCCCTATCCTTACCTTGATGGGACGTCGGCTTTGCGAGGTAAGCTCAGAAGGCAATTTTGCCGTTCGGAACACATCATCGATTTTTGACAATCGATAAAACAAGCGGCTATTTTTGGCATGAAAATAAATGGGCACCACCGGAACTTCGGCCTTTCGTATCAATTTGATGGCAGCTTCTTCCCAAGGTCGGTCCACGACCAATTTTCCGTCACGGTAGGTAGATACCTCTCCCGCAGGGAAAATACCCAACGGATGACCATCCCGAAGATGCTGCAACGCATTCTTGAAACCAACGATACTGCTCTTAGCATCCTTATGTCCTTCAAAAGGGTTCACGGGCATAATATAGGGTTTCAACGGCTCTATACGGTGCAATAAAAAGTTGGCGATTATTTTATAATCGGGTCGCTCGTTCAGCAATAATTTGAGCAACAAAACTCCATCAATACCTCCTAAGGGGTGATTACTGATCGTAATGTAAGGCCCGGATTTCGGCAAACGTTTGATATCCTCCTCGGGAATGTCAAAATCGATTTCGTAGTGATCTAAAATGGCATCCAGGAATTCTGGACCGGAAAGGTCTTTATTCTTATCGTAAAATCTATTGATGGTACTAATCCTGGTAGCCACCATTAAAAGCCATCCTACAAAAGTGCCCAAAAAGCCATATTTGTCCAGATGGATGACTTTCGCCACCTCTTTAGCAGAAACCAAGCCCATAGAAAATGTATTTAGGTACGTGTAAAGATAGAAAATAAACCCTATAGCACTTTTTACCTAAATATTCGGCGGAAACCTTTATTTTACAACAAGTTGCACAGTTTCCTTGCCCCTTTGCTCCACCAAAACGGATTTCCCGTTTTGAAGCGATTTGACCGAATCATCATTAAAATGGCGAATGGTATAGAGTGAAACGTCCTCGTGGCAAACCACTTTAAATTTCCGCTTAAGTTCTTCCAACAAAGGTTGAAGTCCCCTGAACTTATTGTCCAAACAGACGGAAAAACTAATGGCGGAATTCTGGATAAGGTCCACCTTGAGCCTGTGGTCGTGAAACAGTTTGAATATTTCGCTGATGTTGTCCTCGACTATGAACGAAAAGTCCAGTGAGGATAATTTCAGTAACACCTGATTCTTCTTCACGATAAAACAAGGGACTTTTGGTTCAATACCATTGCCCTTTCCTACTGTGGTTCCCTTGTCCGTAGGGTTGACGAAGGATTTTACCTTTAAGGGAATCTCCTTGCGCTGTAAAGGCTGCAGAGTTTTCGGGTGGATTACGGATGCTCCGTAAAATGCAAGCTCAATGGCCTCACGGTAGGATATTTTATCCAACAATTGGGCATTCTCAAAGTTTCTGGGGTCGGCGTTCAATACTCCGGGAACGTCCTTCCAAATGGTCACCGATTCCGCATTGAGGCAATACGCCAAGATGGCCGCTGAATAATCCGAACCCTCTCTACCAAGGGTTGTGGTAAAGTTGTTGTCGTCGCTTCCCAAAAAACCTTGGGTAATGTTCAATTTGGAAACATCTACACGAGACTGTACTTCTTGTTGGGTTCGTTCCCAATTTACTTGAGCATCCCTGTTGCTGTTATCCGTCTTGATAAGCGTTCTCACATCCAACCATTCATTGGAAATACCTATTTCATTCAAGTATGCACTTACTATGGTGGTCGACAATAATTCCCCGTAGCAAACCACTTGGTCGTAAACAAAAGCATACTTGGGGGATTTGTTCCAAGCCAAAAAACCCTTTACCTCTTCAAAAAGGACTTTCACCTTGGCATAAACGGGATGACTCGGGTTTTGAAAAAGGTCGGACAAAATTCCATTATGGTAATCCACAACCTCTTGAATTGATGCGTTTACGTCATCCTTATCATTAAAATAGGATTCCACCACCTTTTCCATGGCATTGGTAGTTTTGCCCATGGCGGATATCACCAGCAAAGTATCAGCATAACCTACCTCCTGTAAAACGTTCACCACATTCTTTACTGCATCTGCATCCTTAACCGATGCTCCTCCAAACTTAAATACCCTCATGTATTTTCATATTCTTTGATTACAAAGTCTAGTTTAGACTTTCTATATAATTTTTGATTCCTTTCTCGTCCAATTGTACCACATCCCAATCCCTAAGTACATGGGCTCCCTTTTTTTCATAAAACTGAATGGCGGGCTCGTTCCAATCCAGAACTTCCCAACAAATCCTTTTTACACCAAGACTGTTCCCATACTTTACAACCTCATCCAACAAAGCTGTTCCCAGACCACTTCCGCGCATTCTTTCCAATACGATCAAATCTTCCAAATGAATCGCCGGCCCTTTCCAAGTTGAATATCTAGGATAGACCAAGGCAATGCCTGCAATGCCATCTTGGGTATCGGCAACAAAACAATGGAACATCCTTTGATCGCCAAAACCATGCTTCACCAAGTCTTCCTTGGTAATTTCAACGGCATCCGGTTCTTTTTCATAATTGGCCAGTTCTTGGACCAAGCTAAGCACTTGTTCCATGTCCTCCGGTCGGGCATCTCTGATTGTATATTCCATAATTGTTACAAATAAAACTCAAAGTTATAAAATTACATAATTAAGCTCTTTCGAAAACGTTGTAGTTTCACAAAATGCCCGATATTTGTCCATAAATAAAACAGTACTTCCATGTTTGAGAAGCAGCATCGCACACTCGGTGAATTTATAATCGCCAATCAAAATTCTTTTCAATACACTTCCGGGGAACTATCGAGATTACTGAACGGCATTCGACTGGCCGCAAAAGTAGTGAACCATGAGGTGAACAAAGCAGGCCTGGTGGACATTATCGGGGCGGCAGGGGATACCAATATCCAAGGGGAAAACCAACAAAAACTGGATGTTCTTGCCAACGACAAATTTATTCAAACCCTAAAAAACCGGGAAATCGTATGTGGAATCGCCTCCGAAGAAGAAGATGATTTTATCAGCATCAATAGTTTTGACAAACAGCACCAGAACAAGTATGTGGTTTTGATAGACCCTTTGGACGGTTCTTCCAACATTGACGTGAACGTTTCCGTAGGAACCATTTTTTCCATTTACAGGAGGGTAACACCTGTTGGGACACCCGTTACTTTGGAAGATTTTCTTCAACCCGGAAAAAACCAGATTGCCGCGGGCTATATCATTTATGGTACATCTACCATGCTCGTCTATACAACGGGCGATGGCGTGAACGGATTTACTTTGAATCCGGCTTTGGGAACCTTTTATCTATCACATCCCAATATGCAATTTCCAGAAACGGGTCAGATTTACTCGGTCAATGAAGGAAACTACATCCATTTTCCGCAAGGAGTGAAGGATTACATTAAGTATTGCCAAATGGAAGAAGGGGATAGACCGTACACTTCACGTTACATTGGTTCGCTGGTTTCCGATTTTCACCGAAACATGATCAAAGGAGGCATTTATATGTATCCGAAAAGCAGCAAGGCCCAAAACGGTAAGCTAAGGTTGTTGTACGAGTGCAATCCCATGGCATTTTTGGCAGAACAGGCCAATGGCAAAGCAAGCAATGGATACCAACGCATCATGGATATACAGCCAACCGAACTGCATGAACGGGTTCCTTTTTTCTGCGGAAGCAAAAAAATGGTGGAAAAGGCGGAAGAATTTATGGCAAGGGCCTAGCTCTTCCTTTTCACCAATTCGTGATAATCCTCAAATGGGATTCTTCCTGTAAAGATCTTAATGGATTTGTCGATAATCTCAGCAGCGGATTTTGGCGAAAAACCAAGTCCAATGGCATATTTTTCAACAATTCTGCGCTCCTCGTCATCGATGTCATGATCGGAGAAAATCATCTGAAAAAACTCAAATAGCCTTTTATACCTTTGCTCGCCACTGTGCGGAGTCTCTATGGGGTACTTGTTCTCCTTCTTCATCACCACCTTAAATTCATCTTCGCTGATATTCAGTTTGAAGGCAAATTTTTCCAAAATGGCCATCTCTTTCGGATTGATTTCACCATCCACTGCCGCCAAACTTGCCAATGTGGCAAAATGGGCCAAGTTTTTCCTATGGTCTCCGTGCTCGTAAAGATCTAAAATCGGCATATCTCAAAATTTGTGGCACAAATATAAATCTTTAAAAGAGATTTAAATATTAAAAAGGGCACCAAAAGAAATTTGTAATTTACCACTGCTATGAAAACACCTTTGCTCGAATTTACCTCCAAAGGAATCTATTGCAAAAAGGCAGATGTTTATTTGGACCCCTGGAAACCCGTGGACAAGGCCATTATATCGCACGGCCATGCCGATCACAGTAGATGGGGGCATAAAAACTATATTACCCACCATCTCAACGTTCCCATAGTACAGCATCGGCTTGGCGAAGTCAACATTTCTGGAAAAGATTGGGGCGAAACGTTCACGGTCAATAATGTGAAATTTAGCTTGCATCCTGCAGGGCACATTGTGGGCTCTTCACAAATACGGGTAGAACATAAAGGTGAGGTCTGGGTATTCACAGGTGATTATAAAATTGAAGATGACGGGCTAACCACGCCTTTTGAGCTTATAAAATGCAACACCTTCATTACCGAATGCACTTTTGGATTGCCAGCTTTTCGGTGGCGACCGCAACAAGAAGTTTTCAATGACATCAACCAATGGTGGGCACAGAACCAATCGGAAGGAAAAACCTCCGTACTTTTTGGGTACTCACTGGGCAAGGCACAACGTCTTATCAAACATTTGGATACTTCTATTGGGAAAATCTACACCCATGGTGCCGTGGAAAACATGACGGAGGTGCTCCGACCCCTGACCAATCTCCCACCAACCCATCTGATTACTAAAGAAACCAAGAAAGACGAGATTTTGGGCAATATTGTGGTTGCCCCGCCCAGTGCCCACGGAAGCCCATGGATCAAAAAAATGGTGCCGTATGTCACTGCGACCGCGAGTGGTTGGATGGCTTTTAGAGGTGCACGTAGGCGTAGAGCCATAGATAAAGGTTTTGTGCTAAGCGACCATTGTGATTGGAAAGGGTTATTGGAGACGGTGAAAGCTACGGGAGCGGAAAAAATAATCTGCACCCATGGCTACACCGATATTTTCTCCAAATATTTGATGGAACTGGGCTACGATGCCCGAACTGAAGCTACACAATACGAAGGCGAACTATCTGAAATCAATGCCAACGAACAGGAAAAATCGGAAGCGGAATGAAGCAGTTTGCCCAACTCATAAAAACCTTGGACGGCACCAACAAAACCAACGTAAAGGTAGAGGCACTCTCCCAATATTTCAAAGCAGCAAACGATGAGGATAAAGTGTGGACCATCGCCATCCTATCCCACAGAAGACCGCCACGCCCCGTGAACACGACATTGCTGCGCACTTGGGCTGCTGAACTTTCCAATATCCCCATGTGGCTTTTTGAGGAAAGCTATCATATTGTAGGTGATCTAGCCGAGACCATCGCTTTGGTTGTCCCATCATCAGAAAAGGGAACCGAAAAATCACTGACGGCCTTTTTGCAGGAGATGATCGCATTGAAGCAAAAATCAGAGGAAGAAAAAAAGAAATACCTGTTTCAGCATTGGTCCGTATTGGATTACTACGAGCGTTTTGTCTTCAACAAACTAATCACGGGTAGCTTTAGGATTGGGGTGAGTCAAAAATTAATGACCAGGGCACTTTCCAAGGCTACGGGTATCGAAGAGGATATTCTCGCCTATAAATTAATGGGCAATTGGGACCCGAACGAAATCAGCTTTCAAGACCTTTTATTGGAGGAAAAAGAGAGCGACTACCTCTCCAAGCCCTACCCTTTCTTTTTGGCGTATGCTGTTGAAGATGATGTTTCTGATTTGGGCGATGTTTCGGAATGGTCGGCGGAGCACAAATGGGACGGAATTCGCTCACAGGTCATCCTAAGAAATGATGAAATTTTTGTTTGGAGCCGCGGCGAAGAACTTGTTACGGACAAGTATCCAGAGTTCGAAGCATTTGTAGGTGTTATTCCCAATGGAACCGTGTTGGACGGGGAATTGCTCCCCTACCCAAAAGGAGAAATCGGCACTTTTAAAGACCTCCAAACGAGAATAGGCCGAAAAAATATTTCAAAATCACTTTTGGAAAAAATTCCTGTCAAGCTGAAGGTCTATGACCTATTGGAATGGCAAGGAAAAGATATTAGGAACAAAACCTATTTGGAGCGAAGACAGATTCTCGAATCTTTGATTTCGACTACGCTCAATCATCGGGTCGCTGAGCGGAGTAGAAGCGAAACTTTGCAAAACGAATTACCCTTGCTTCTATCCGAACGGATGCAATTTGATTCTTGGGACGATGTTGCAGAGGAAAAGAAATTGTCCAGAGAAAAACACAGTGAGGGCCTGATGCTCAAAAAAAATGACTCCACCTATCAAGTAGGAAGAAAAAAAGGGGATTGGTGGAAATGGAAGGTCGACCCGCTCACCATTGATGCCGTGCTCACCTATGCCATGCGGGGTCACGGCCGTCGAAGTAATCTCTTTACCGATTACACCTTTGCCCTCTGGGACAAAAACGAAGCAGGAGAAAAGGAACTGGTCACCTTTGCCAAAGCCTACTCAGGGTTAACGGACAAAGAATTTCGCCAAGTGGATGCCTGGATCAAGAAAAATACCTTGGACCGTTTTGGTCCCGTTCGTAGCGTTACCCCGCAGCACGTTTTTGAAATTGCTTTTGAAGGCATTGCTCCCTCCAATCGACATAAAAGCGGTGTTGCCACACGATTCCCCAGGATTTTAAGATGGCGAAAGGATAAAAA
>NZ_JAFLNL010000010.1:0-120667 GCF_017313785.1 Flagellimonas aurea | reverse complement strand
AAAATTGAGGATGCCAACACCTTGGACGAATTAAAAGCACTGATTCCGAGCAAAGCGAAGGAATCTATTAATAAATGAACCAAAACGAACTCTTCCATATTGCCGAAAACTGGTTCCAAGAAGCGGTGTTGCCACACGATTCCCCAGGATTTTAAGATGGCGAAAGGATAAAAAAATTGAGGATGCCAACACCTTGGACGAATTAAAAGCACTGATTCCGAGCAAAGCGAAGGAATCTATTAATAAATGAACCAAAACGAACTCTTCCATATTGCCGAAAACTGGTTCCAAGAACAAGAATGGAAACCATTCCCTTTTCAAAAAGAAAGCTGGAACGCCTTTTTGGACGGAAAACACGGGCTTTTGAATGCACCCACGGGAAGTGGAAAAACCTATGCGCTTTGGTTCCCCATTGTGCTCAACTACATCAAAAATAATCCTGGTTACAAGACCAAGCACAAAAAAGGAATAAAGGCTATTTGGATTACGCCCCTACGGGCACTTTCCCAAGAAATCAAACAATCCGCAGAGCGCATTACCCAAGATTTGGAAACCCAAATGACGGTCGGCATTCGCACGGGGGATACTTCAACAAAAGAACGGGCAAAAATGCGCACCAACATGCCCGACCTATTGATCACGACCCCAGAAAGTTTACAATTGTTGTTATCGTCCAAAGGCTTTGAAAAAACCTTCAAGGGCTGTTCCGCTATTGTGGTAGATGAGTGGCATGAACTTTTGGGCACCAAACGAGGCGTTCAAATGGAATTGGGACTTTCCCGATTAAAAACAGTCTGCAAGGATCTACGAATTTGGGGCATATCCGCCACCATTGGCAATCTGGAGCAAGCGCGCAAAGTCTTGTTGGGGCCTTCATCCCCAGAATTGGAAAATTCAGTTCTGGTCAAGGCCAACCTCAACAAAAAAATCACGGTTAAAAGTATCATCCCAAAGGAAATGGAAACCTTTCCGTGGCGCGGACATTTGGGATTGCACCTTTTAGATCAAGTGGTGCCCATCATCAACAACAGCAAAACCACCTTACTTTTCACCAACACCCGAAGCCAATGCGAGATTTGGTTCCAGAAAATTCTTGAAAAATATCCTGAGTTCGCTGGCGAAATGGCCATGCACCACGGTAGCATTAACAAAGAAACCCGACTTTGGGTGGAACAGGCCATCCGCAACGAAAGCCTAAAAGCCGTGGTCTGTACATCGAGCTTGGACCTTGGAGTTGATTTTGCGCCCGTTGAGACGGTAGTGCAGATTGGAGGCCCAAAAGGGGTTGCCCGATTTTTACAACGAGCTGGGCGTAGCGGACACCGACCAGGCAAAGAAAGCGTCATTTATTTTTTGCCAACCCATGCCATTGAGTTGGTAGAAGCTTCGGCCATGCAAAAAGCCGTGTTGAACAGCGCCGTTGAAGACCGCATCCCATACTTGAACAGTTTTGATGTCCTCATTCAATATTTGACCACCTTGGCGGTTTCCGATGGGTTTTATCCCGATGAAATCTATCCAGAAATCAAACAAACCTTTTGTTATCAGACCTTGACCGAAAAACAATGGCAATGGCTGCTCAATTTTTTGGTGATGGGAAGCCAAAGCTTGAAGAGCTACGACGAATACAAAAAAGTTGAGGTCGAGGAGGATGGCAAATTCAAAGTAAACAGCAGGGCGGTGGCCATGCGACATCGATTCCAGATTGGCACCATTGTGGGGGACGCCACGATTTCCGTTCGCTATCAAAAAGGAGGGTACATCGGTAGTATCGAAGAATATTTCATCTCCAAATTGAGCCCTGGTGATGTTTTCACCTTTGCAGGTCGAAATCTGGAATTTATCAGGATCAAGGGCATGGCGGCACACGTGCGCAACTCCAAAAAAAGAACGAACAAAGTACCCAGTTGGATGGGCGGTCGTTTGAGTTTCTCCGCGAAAATGTCAGAATTGCTTCGTCAGGAACTGTACACCACCGAGTTGGAATTTTCGGAACAATCAGAAGAAATTCAAGCATTGCTGCCGATGTTCAACAAGCAACGAGAAGAAAGCATTGTGCCACAGCCGCATCAATTTTTGATTGAAACCTTTAAAACTCGTGATGGCTATCACCATATGTTTTACCCTTTTGAAGGCAGGGCCATCCACGAGGGGATGAGCAGTTTGTTGGCCTATCGCATCAGTTTGTTGTCACCGATAACTTGCTCCCTGGCATTCAACGATTATGGGTTTGAGTTGCTGTCCGATAGGGAAATCGATATTCAGGAAATTCTGGACAACAACCTTTTTACGCCTGAATATATGCTGTCCGACCTTCAAAAAAGTCTGAACTCCAACGAAATGGCACGAAGAAAATTTCGAGATATTGCCGTCATCAGCGGGATGGTGTTCACGGGCTATCCTGAAAAAGGAGTTAAAATGAAACACCTGCAAAGCAGTTCGGAATTGCTTTTTGATGTTTTCCGTGATTTTGAGGACGATAATCTGCTCTATCAGCAAGCCTACACCGAAACCTTTGAGCACCAATTGGAGGAGGGGCGACTGCGCTTGGCTTTGGAAAGGATTGCACAACAAGATATCGTTTGGAAACAATGCTCCCAACCCACTCCCCTCTCCTTCCCCATTATTACGGATAGGTTGCGGGAAAAACTGTCCAACGAAAAATTGACGGACCGTATCCAACGAATGATCAGTAAATTGACCAAATAGCAATGAACACTCAAGTAATTGTCATTCTGTGCGGATGCTGAGCACCCTTTTGTCAATCGGTTACTTAGCTGAAGTGAAGACAGAATCGCAAATATGATAATGTCTCGCTTCGACTCCCTGTCCGTCCGGCAGGCGGGTGCTCAGCGACCGATGAAGAAGGTCATTTCGATATGAGGAGGGTAGCGACGATTGAGAAATCTGAAACTAGATTTCTCACGCTTGCTTCGCTCGGTTCGAAATGACAATTGAACTAAATTTGCCGTAGCGATTACAAATGATCCAAAAAATTCAAATACAAAATCAAGAATTTCTGCTCCACCCTTTGGGTGGATTATTTTGGGAAGAAAAATCACTCTTGCTGATCAGCGATGTGCATTTGGGCAAGGTATCCCATTTTAGAAAGTTTGGAGCAGCCGTTCCTAGAAAGGCAATTCACCAAAACTTTCTGCTGCTGGATAAAATCGTTTCCGATTTTCAACCTTTTCAAATCTGTTTTTTGGGTGACCTGTTTCATTCATCGCTGAACAAAGAATGGGAACTGTTTGAGAATTGGGTAGGCAAAACACCTGCTGAAATGCTGTTGGTGGCTGGCAACCACGACATTATTGCCCCTGAAAAGTTCGAAAAACTGAAGGTTTCCATATTTCCAGAGTTGGTTATCGATTCTTTTCTATTGACCCATCATCCCGAAGAGCGAGAGGGATACTTTACCTTTTGTGGACACATACACCCGTCCATCAAACTGAGAGGTTTTGGCCGAGAACGCATTAAGTTGCCCTGCTTTTTTAAGTCAAAAAATCAAATGATACTTCCCGCTTTCGGTCAATTCACGGGCACCCACTCCCTTGATCCCAAGGATTCGGACGAGGTGTATGCCATCGTGGAGGATAGTATTGTTAAGGTTTAGATTTCCAGAAGCAACCCCTTCGACTCCGCTCAGGGCCTTTTGTTGGTTGTCATTCCTGCGAAAGCAGGAATCTACTAAAAGTTGATGGATTCCGCATCAGGTGGGGAATGACATATCGTTTATTTGAGATAATTCGCGTGATTCGTGTCAAGCTTTTTGCCAATCTTTAACCAATAGATTCTTCGCTTTGTTTGGAATCACATAATTAAGGACTGTTATTCCGTGTGGATGCTGAGCGCTGGTCATTGAGCGAAGTCGAAATGAGTCGAAGCATGACACGGAATCCTACTTGAAATTTCTCGACTGCCCCCTCGACTCCGCTCAGGATGATAGCTCGAAATGACACTGCCGATTAACACCATTACATCTAAGTGAGACGCTGAAACAATCCCGATAATTATCGGGACAGCATGACGAAAAGAAAGCAAAAAAACATTTTTAGTAAACCTTTTCGCGGTTTATCTTTGCCGCAAAGTTTTTTGGATTGACCAAAACCCCGATTTCACAACTTTTTGAACAGTCTCCCCAACTTGGGAAACTGAGGGACTGTATTGCCCAAACGCGAGACGAACAATCGTCGGCATCACGAAAAATAAACATCAAAGGACTCGTGGGCTCCTCACTTTCCTTTGTGATTTCAGAGGCTTTCAAATCTGCCGACTCTCCCTTTTTACTGATATTAAACGATAAGGAGGAAGCTGCCTATCATTTGAACGATTTGGAGCAGCTCATTGGTGAGAAAGACGTCCTTTTTTATCCAGGCAGTTACCGAAGGCCTTATCAAATCGAGGAAACGGACAATGCGAACATACTGCTACGTGCCGAAGTGCTCAACCGCATCAATTCCAGAAGAAAACCTGCGGTAATCGTTACCTATCCCGATGCGCTTTTTGAAAAAGTAGTCACGCGAAAGGAACTGGACAAGAACACCCAAAAGCTGAAAATAGGCGATGAGATCTCTTTGGATTTTTTGAACGAAGTGTTGTTCGAATATCAGTTCAAGCGGGTGGATTTTGTAACGGAACCAGGCGAGTTTTCGGTTCGGGGCGGAATTGTGGATGTTTTTTCATTCTCGCACGATGAACCTTACCGTATCGAATTTTTTGGGGATGAAGTGGACAGTATCCGAACTTTTGATGTGGAGACCCAACTTTCCACGGACAAAGTGAAGAAAATCACCATTATTCCAAACGTGGAGAACAAGTTCACGGAGGAAATTCGGGAAAGCTTCTTAAAATATATTTCTGCCAATACCGTGGTCTTTGCCAAGAACCCTGCTTTGATCTACGACCGCATCGATTCCTTTTTTGAAAAAGCTGAGGAGAGTTTTGCCAAATTGAGCAAAGAGATCAAACACGCCAAGCCCAAAGAACTCTTTTTGGATTCAGCTTTGCTGAAAGAGCAGTTGAATGATTATTTGTGCATTGAGATTGGGGCTTCGGCTCCGCTCAGCCACCAAAATTTAGACAATATCGTCACTGAGCAAAGTCGAAGTGACGAAATCCAGTTCAACACCAAACCGCAACCCTCGTTCAACAAAAAATTCGACTTGCTCATTGAAAACCTCAACGACAATCGGGATGCAGGGTACAGCAACTATATTTTCTGTTCCACGGAGCAGCAAGCCAAGCGTTTTCACGACATTTTTGAGGAAGTGGATGAAACAGTGCACTACCAGACCATCATTTTTCCATTGTTCCAAGGTTTTGTCGACCAGGATTTAAAGATTGCCTGCTACACCGACCATCAAATTTTTGAACGCTACCATAAGTTCCACCTCAAAAATGGCTATGCCAAAAAGCAGGCCATCACGTTGAAGGAACTCAACAAACTGGAAATTGGCGATTATGTGACCCACATTGATCACGGTATCGGCAAGTTCGGCGGATTGCAAAAAATTGATGTGGAGGGCAAAAAACAGGAAGCCATCAAACTAATTTATGGTGACCGAGATATCCTCTATGTCAGCATCCACTCCCTGCACAAAATATCCAAATACAACGGTAAGGACGGTGCACCTCCCAAAATATTCAAACTGGGTTCCGCAGCCTGGAAAAAACTGAAGCAAAAGACCAAGGCAAGGGTAAAAAAGATTGCTTTCGACCTTATAAAGGTCTACGCGAAACGAAGATTGGAAAAAGGTTTTCAATATGCGCCAGACAGTTATTTGCAACACGAACTGGAGGCATCTTTCCTTTACGAGGACACTCCAGACCAGGAAAAAAGCACCCAAGATGTAAAAAAGGATATGGAGAGCGAACGCCCAATGGATCGCTTGATCTGTGGTGACGTTGGTTTTGGGAAAACGGAAGTGGCCATTCGTGCCGCATTCAAGGCCGTGGACAATGGCAAACAAGTCGCTGTTTTGGTGCCGACCACCATTTTGGCCTTTCAGCATGACAGAACATTTAGGGAAAGATTGAAGGAGATGCCCGTTACGGTGGATTACCTCAACCGCTTCCGTACCGCCAAGGAGAAACGCGAGACCTTGGAGAATTTGGAGAATGGAAAAGTGGACATCATTATTGGAACGCACCAGTTGGTGAACAAAAATGTGAAGTTCAAGGATTTGGGCTTGCTCATTGTGGACGAGGAACAAAAATTCGGGGTTTCGGTCAAGGAGAAGCTGCGTTCCATCAAAGAAAATGTGGATGTGCTTACCTTAACGGCCACTCCTATTCCGCGAACGCTTCAATTTAGTTTGATGGCGGCGCGTGACCTTTCCGTGATCAACACTCCGCCACCCAACCGCTACCCCATCGAGAGCCAGGTAATTCGATTGAACGAAGAAATTATCCGAGATGCCATTTCATACGAAATACAACGGGGCGGTCAGGTATTTTTCATCCATAATCGCATTGAGAACATCAAGGAAGTGGCAGGAATGCTACAACGTTTGGTGCCCGATGCCAAAATTGGAATCGGACACGGACAAATGGAGGGCAAGAAACTGGAAAACCTTATGCTTGCCTTTATGAACGGGGAGTTCGATGTTTTGGTCTCAACCACCATCATAGAAAGTGGACTGGATGTAACCAATGCCAATACCATTTTTATCCACAATGCCAATAATTTTGGGTTGAGCGACCTCCACCAGATGCGAGGGCGTGTGGGCCGAAGCAATAAAAAAGCCTTCTGTTACTTTATCACGCCACCCTATGAGGTAATGACCACCGAAGCCCGAAAACGTATCGAGGCCTTGGAACAGTTTACCGATTTGGGCAGTGGTTTCAATATTGCGATGAAAGATTTGGAAATTCGGGGTGCTGGTGACCTTTTGGGGGGTGAACAGAGTGGATTCATCAACGAAATCGGATTCGAGACCTATCAAAAAATACTGTCCGAAGCCATTGAGGAACTCAAGGAAAATGAGTTCAAGGATCTGTATGATGAAGTTGAGGGCGACAAGGAAAAGGTATATGTGAAGGAGATGCAGCTCGACACGGATTTTGAACTGCTCTTCCCTGATGATTACATCAACAACATCACCGAACGCCTTAACCTCTACACCCAATTGAACGACGTGGAGGACGAGGAAGGCCTACAAAAATTTGAAGCGCAATTGGTAGACCGTTTTGGCGAACTGCCCGAGCCCGCCGTGGATTTGATGAACTCCGTTCGTATAAAATGGATCGCCACGCATATTGGTCTGGAAAAGGTGATCATGAAAAAAGGAAAGTTCATTGGCTATTTTATTGCCGACCAGCAATCCAGTTTTTACCAAAGTGCAGTGTTCACCCAAGTATTGCAATACGCACAAACACATCCGCAATTGGTAAAGCTCAAAGAAAAACAGACCCGAAATGGCCTGCGCTTGTTATTGGTATTTGAAAGAATCACCAGCGTAGATAAGGCGTTGAAGGTGTTGGAGCCTTTTACACCCCTTAAGTCCCCTCAAGGGGACAATGTTTCTGCATAAGATACCGTCTAAAAATAGATTTCTCACGTTTGTTCGAAATGACGATTAAGCACTCGTGGTCATTTCGACAGAGCGTAGCGACGAGAAATCCCAAGTAGCCAAAGATCAGTGCATACTTCGACTTCCTTCCTGCTGCAGGCGAGCGCTCAGCATCCGCACAGAATGAATTTAAAAAGCCTTGTACACCTGCTTTACAAACTCTCCTATTTTTGAAGGTTCCAACCAACGGGTCACGATGACCAAACCACTTTTTTGATTCACCACAATAAAGTTGCCCCCAAAACCAGCAGCATAGAACACATGCTCGGGAACGCCGTCCCAATGCCGGTCACCTTGTTGGTTGAGCCACCACATATAGCCATAGTTTACATTGGGCACAGATGGTGTTGTTGCTTTCTTGATCCAACCTTCACTAATGATCTGCTCATCTTCCCATTTGCCGTTTTTCAGGAACAAGGTTCCAAAACGGGCCATATCCTCGGTGGAAATAAAAAGTCCAGCTCCCGAATGTCCGCCACCCGTCACGGATTTCATTTTGATTCCATCCACAACCGTCCAAGCATTATCGTATCCGAACCACCTCCACGATGTGGTCGCCCCAATTTTGTCCATCACCTCTTCTTTGAGCACCATGGGCACAGGTTTTCTCCATACATGGGTGAGTGAGTAAGCGAGTACGTTTACACGGACATCGTTGTATTCCATTACGGTTCCAGGTTCGTTGAGTTCGCGAAATTTCCAATCGTCCAGACCACCTTCACTCGGTGGACGGTCCGCCCAATCTTTACCGCCCCAAAGTTCGCCCGACCAATCGGAATTTTGCTGCAACAGGTGCTCCCAAGTGATTTTGGAGTTGTGTTCACCATCAAAAGTACCGTCCCAAATATAGTCGACCACTTTGTCCTTGGTGCTCTTGATCAATCCTTGGTCCTCGGCCAATCCAGCGACCGTGGACAAGAAGCTTTTGGTTACGCTAAAGGTCATGTCCACCCGCTTGGTATCGCCCCAAGAAGCTAGCACATAGCCATTCTTTAGAATCATACCTGCTGGGCCACCTCTTTTTTTGGTAGGACCCAAAATATCATGAAAAGGTTCCCGTTTGAAGCCTTCCAATATGGCAATCCGTAAATCTCTGGAACCTGAATACTCGTTGGCATTGGCATAATCAACCGCTTTGTCCAACGCTGATTGATCATATTTGAATTGATTCTTTTCCGCCGTTTTCCATGTTGCGTGGCGCTCTGGAAAATTGATTTGTTGTGCGTTGACAGTAATAGTTGTGGAGAATACAGCGAGAAGTGTAGCTGCAACCAAGATATTTTTCATTTTTTGGAGGTTTGGTTTGGACAAGCAAGGTAATGATTGTTGGAGAACTGCTCCAATCACCGATTAGGATATTTTAAAAAGGATTCTTCGCTACGCTCAGAAAGGGAAACGAGATTTCTCACTGCGTTCGAAATGACGATTACACATCATCAGTCATTTCGACAGAGCGTAGCGAGGAGAAATCCCAAGTAGCCAAAGATCAGTGCATACTTCGACTTCGCTCAGCATCCCCACAGAATGAATTTAAAAAGCCTCATTCACCTGCTTTATTATGAAGGTTTTGTATTCCATAGAAAATGCTATACGCAGGGAAAAAGAATTAAAAAAATGGCGGAGGCAAAAGAAAGAAAATCTTATTTCAAGCTTCAATCCAAGTTGGGAATTTTTGAACGATCAAATTATTTAGATTTCTCACTGCGTTCGAAATGACAAACGCCACTTAAAAGGTCATTTCGACAGAGCGTAGTGACGAGAAATCTAAAACCGCTTTTTATGAACTTGATTGCCTTCTGTGTCATAGTAGCGCCAAGTGCCCACTTGCTCATCATCCCGAAAGCGGCCGCGGATTTTTCGGGTGCCGTCCGAATAGAATTCTTCATAACGACCATGTTTAAGACCGTCTTTCAAATCCACTTTAAAACGGATGTTCCCATTGGCATAGGTCTTACTGAAGGAACTCGCATTCAAATCATTGGGATAAATGGGCCTTAAATCAAAAACCGCATCAGTGATTTCTGTGGATGCCGTACTTTGATCAGTTTTCACAACTTCAGTGTCTGGTTGGGTCATATCCAATGCCCTTTTCACCTCCTGCACATCTTGATAGTTGAGCACCAATCTACTTTCGAACAAATCCTCTTCAGGGGTCAGTTGCAATCCCACCTGAGGAAAACAGATGATGAAATCCTTGTTCTTACGCATTTTTTGCTTGGTGGCAGCATCGGCCAGGGCATACATATTATCAAACAGCAAAGGCACATTGCTGTACACGAACACAGTGGATTCTGAATCGAACTTTTTGTCAAAATTTTTGAATTCTTCCGAGCTTGTCAAAATATCCCCCTCCGATACTTTATCAATAATACCCTTTAGGGTATTGGGACTGTCACTAAAGATCACAAAGTCATCAATTTGGGTAAAGTAGGGTTTATCAAACTCATCGAACCTACCGCCCAACAACATCTTAAAGAAACCCTTGATGGACAAAAAGTTGATTTCATAATCCTTATAGTTGACCGCCTTGAACTTTACAGGCGTCTTTTTACGGATCTGCTCCACCACAAAATCCAGATTGGTCTTGGCATCTTCGGCATCGTTCGCTTTGAGCACCAATGCCATATCGTTTTTACCTTTGGTAATGTGTGATTGAATTTGAAGCACAGCGATTTCGTCCCCTATCCAACTCACAAAATTTTCCTTGACATCGATTTTGAGGAATTTTTCCACTTTGGCAATACCCTTTTGATAGCTCTCGAACTGCTCGGGGTCGTTTTGCTGGACCATTTCGAAATTATCGTAGAACTCAGCGAAGCTGTCAAACCCATAGCTGATGTAAAGTGCCGTGCTATTGGGTGCCACTTGGGGAATGGAGCGTTCCGCGGTGCCCGATTTTTGCAACGCTTCCAAATAATATTCGTTCACGGCGCTGATGTTGGTATATCCGTTGGCCGTTAAGGTGCTGTTCTCGTCCAAATCAAAATAAAAGCCCGAGAACAAAAAGTTCTCGCTCACGCGTTGTACCCAATCGGAAGGCCTGTCGGAATACATTTTAATGTAATCATCAAAATAATGGTACTGCACGTACATTCGGAAGAGATCTTCGTGCCCCACTTTTTGGTTGATTTCCAAAAAATTGAGTTTACGCCCCAAAACGGGCTCCAGATATTGATCTATGGAAGCTTCGACCAAGGTATGGGTGTAGGAAGCTATCAACTGATTTTTAATGAAAGACAAATACATCGTTTCCTTGCTGTCACGATCGTGGACTTCCAAAATTTCTTGGTCGTGATAGGTTCGTTTGCTCAGCACATAACCATCATCCAATAAGGTATTGAGATAGGTTTTCAGCAATTGAAGTTTGGCAATGCGTTTCAAATCCAAAACATAAAAAATCCCATAATCCTTCGGAGAGATCATGTGAATGGATATGAACAGGGAACGGTTGTCAAAAAACTCGAAAAGTTTATGATTGTCGTTGAAAATTGTATCTACCCGTTGAATATTCTCGGTGAGCTCGGAAAAATAGTCGTTCTTTTTAAGATGCTTCCACCCTTCGCTCTTACTGACTTTTTCCCAACTCTCCACGGGCCGCTCCGATTCAATAATGAAGACTGCATCCTTCGGAATCAGATAAATGGACTGTAGATTGGTCTTTGGGGAGAGTATAAAAATATAGGCCAAATAGCACAGGTACAGTACAATTAAGCCCAGAATGCCGTAAAAAATCCTTTTTTTGGTCATTTTTCCAAAAAGTGTCTTTTTCTACAACGAAGAAGATACCCGTTTAGTTTAGACCTGAAAAAAAGGAACCCTATTTTACAACGATTTTAAATCTTTGATGGTCCTGAAAGCGACATCTACCTGCTCATCGTTCACCAAAATGGTAAACTCATTGGTGGTAGAGATCACTTCGTAAAGTACAATGCCTTCCCAGGCCAGTCGCTGAAATATAAAGTAGTAAATTCCAGGAACCGAAACATTCTCCGCAGGCAATTTTACGGTAATCGAAGAAAGTCCCTCGGCCTTTTGGGTGCAACGTTCCATCTTAAAATACTTTTCAACCACGCCGTCCATGATGTTGCTGATCACAATATTGATCTCGTTCACGCCCCGCGAAGAGGTATAGAAAACATCTTGGTTGGCATTCACCTCTTCCAGCAGTCG
The DNA here is from genome assembly GCF_017313785.1 of Flagellimonas aurea. GTDB lineage: Bacteria > Bacteroidota > Bacteroidia > Flavobacteriales > Flavobacteriaceae > Flagellimonas > Flagellimonas aurea. Next base: position 108,923 of record NZ_JAFLNL010000010.1, on the reverse strand, counting down.
GGCCTGTTGTCCCAATATGGTATCCGAGGCCAAAAAAGTATAATCGGTAAGATTGGAGCGTACCGTAATCTCACCAATATTCTTGAGCACCTTCACGATTTTATGGGTAGCCCTGAACTCCAGATCATCCGACAAGCGTTTAAGGGCCATCACTATAGCGCCATCTTTTACATCTTTGCCCAGCTCTTCGGCAATTTCAGGTTTGATCTGTCGGGACAACGAAGTCAAATTGATAATCCCTTGTGCCAATGCGGTCTGCAAAAAAGGTTTCTTTTTGATGTAATGCTCTACTACAGCAGATATTGTTTTCATTATTGGTTGATTTTGAACAAAAATAACATATTGTTATAAAACAAACAAATGGTTAAAAATGATAGAACGCATTTTCAAAGTGCTCAATTTCAAATTTTTCGCCTTTTTGGATTACCGTGACAACATCAAATCGGACTTCCACATCTAAATTGTTTTCCTCCAAATAATGATTGGCCGCTAACACTAAAAGTTTAATTTTTTTAGCAGAAATCACTTCCGAAATTTCCTTGAGAAACCTTGTTTTTCTTGACTTTACCTCAACTATGACCAAGAGGTTGTTTTTCATTGCAATAATATCGACCTCAGCTTTTAAATAGCGATAATTAATTGCCCTTATCTCATAGTCGGAAGCTTTCAAAAAACCCACTGCTTTTTGTTCTCCTAGTTTTCCGAATGTGATATGATCTGCCATACAATTTGTAAAAATCCAAAAAAAATTATGCATTTCATCGAAAAATTTGGTCGTTCACGGACTTCAGAGCGTTAAGATTGTAATTTGTTGGCTCAATTGAACCACATCCAACACTAGCATAAGCATATAGTTGCCCCACTATGTACCAAAATAACGCCAGACATTGCTATGGAGTACTTTATCAATTGTAATTCCTCAACCTTGGCGCCGTACACTACTCCATTGGATGAGGTACGTGCGGCCCACCTGTACCGGAGGCTCGGTTTTAGTGCCTCTGTGCAGACCATTAATGACGCCGTTGGACAATCAGCTGGTGCCCTTGTTGACAACTTGGTAAATCAAGCGCTTGCCGCCCCAACTATTCCAGCACCGGAATGGGCAGATTGGAACGATGCCAACTATCCGGCCGACGATGATTTGGCCCGACAAATGAGAAACGGTCAAATCGAAGATTTTACTACCGCATATGGAAATGCATTGGTAGAGAATGAGTTGCTCGACCGGATGAGCTTTTTCTGGAGCAACCATTTTGTCACACAATTGGAAACTTATAACTGTCCAGGTTTCCTTTACTACTACATTAATTGTCTTCAACGGAATGCCTTGAGAAATTTCAAGACCTTGACCAGTGAAGTTGGACTTACCAGTGCCATGCTTTATTATTTGGATGGTGTACGGAACCGTGGCGACAATCCGAACGAGAACTATGCCCGTGAGCTATACGAACTTTTCACTTTGGGAGAAGGGAACAATTACACGGAAGAAGACATTATTGAAACATCCAAAGCCCTATCGGGTTATACCGAGCGGGGCGAAGAAGGCTGCACCGCGGTGACCTTTGACCCCACAGAATTCAATACCGAGAACAAGACCATTTTTGGACAAACCGGAAATTGGGACTATGATGATGTAATCGATATCCTTTTCAACCAAAGACCGGATGAGATAGGATGGTTTATCTGTAAAAAATTATACGAGTTTTTTGTGCATCCCGATTCAACCAGTGATGATGGAGGAATTGCTCCACAGATTATCGATGGTTTAGCCCAGACTTTCATCAGCAGTGGTTTTGAAATAGCTCCAGTTTTACGGCAACTGTTCAAAAGTCAACACTTTTTTGATGAAACCGCTATCGGAGTCATTATTAAGAGTCCTGCCGATTTATATTTCAACCTTTTGAAAGAAACAGGGTTTACATACGATGACATGACCATTATCAATATGATAGATTCATGTGCCTTGATCGGGCAACGATTTTTTCAACCACCCGAAGTGGAAGGTTGGCAAAGGGACCGTACCTGGATCAACACCAACTTTATTATTGGGCGATGGTTGACCGTAGAATTCTACTTGCAACGTTTTTACCAGAACAACCCTGAACAGTTCAGAGACTTGGGCTTGGAGCTTTCGGGCAATGTTGGACTTACAAGTAATAACCCTGATGAAGTTGCAAAACCCATTATTGAAAAATTTGTACCTAAAGGCTTGTTAACCGAAGCAGACTATCAAAGGGCATATCTTGCGTTTAGGAGCGATGTAGACGTTAATTATTACGAAGGTGGGACAACTCCTTCATGGACTTTACTTGGATGGGAAACTGGACCTTCACAGGTATATCTTTTACTCCGCCACTTATCCAGAGAACCCGAATTCCAACTCAAATAACCCCATCATCATGTGCGATAATCACCACACCCACGATAATTCCCCTCACAAAGGCATCGAGCACGATGGCCACGATCTAGAACACAAAAAATGGAGCCGACGTTCCTTTATCCAAGCTTTGGGCATTGCAGGCTCGGGTTCCATGTTTTTGGGAAGCCATATGATTTCCGCTTCCTCCCCATCACCTCTTACGGCCGCAGTTGCTGCCGCAGAAACGGACAATATTTTAATCCTGATTCGATTATCGGGAGGGAACGACGGTCTGAGTACCGTAATCCCAATTCAACAATATGATACATATGCAAATGCAAGGCCCAACATCTACATCCCAGAAAGTAAGGTCTTAAAACTTACCGACGATTTTGGGGTGCCCACCTATATGAGCGCCCTGGAATCCCTTTGGGGAGACGGACAGTTCAAGGCTGTTCATGGTGTAGGTTATGAAAATCAAAGTCTATCCCACTTTACCGGTTCCGACATTTTTGCCAATACGGATTTAACTACCACGGGATTCTCGGGCGAGAACACAGGTTGGATGGGTAGACATTTTGAACACCTTTATCCTGATTATTTGATTACTCCTCCACCTGCTCCCGCGGCCATTCAAATCGGCAACTTGGCCAATATGATTTTTCAAGGTGAAGAAACCAACTATGCCTTCGTGACCAACAATGTGGACCAGTTGGAGCAAATTGCCGAAACCGGTGCTTTCTATGAAATCGAGAATGCTCCCTTCGACAACTGTATGTATGGCGACCAGCTTCGGTTTTTGCGAGGTGTAGCCAATACAACCTACGAATATGCAGGCACCATTCACGATGCCTATATGAGAGGACAGAACCAAGTAGAATATCAGGACAATGGTTTTGCCAGACAATTGGCCCTCCTGGCGCGTTTGATCAAAGGGAACTTGGGTACCAAAGTATACATGATCTCTTTGGGAGGTTTTGACACCCATGGAAATCAGCCCATTGTACACGAACGTTTAATGTCCAACCTTTCCATTGCCATCAATAATTTCTACGAAGATTTGGCATTCACCGAGCAAGATGACAATGTCCTCAGCATGACTTTTTCCGAGTTTGGTCGACGCATCTTTGAAAACGGCTCCAATGGTACCGACCACGGAAAAGCAGCCCCTACCCTGTTCTTTGGTTCTGGATTGAGCGGAAGTGCTTTTGTAGGCGAACATCCATCGTTGGACGAACCCAACAACCGTGGAAACTTGGAATACACCATGGACTTTAGGGATCTTTACGGAACCGTATTGGCCGAATGGTTATGCGTTCCAAGGGCCTCCGTAGAACAACATTTATTGGGACACCCCTACAAGGCCATAGATCTTGGCTTTAATTGTAGTGGCGAAACCTTTGATGACATTGCCATGGACAACGACCCGCCCACACTACCGGAAACACCACCAAGCCAAGACCCCAATAATCCATATATTGATATTTTGGATGGCATACAACATGCCGCTATATATCCGGCAACATCACCACGGAACCCACACATCCATTTGGAAATGCCCGTAGCGGCACATGTTGACATCGAACTGTTCAATATTTTGGGGCAACGTGTAGGCACCTTGTTCAATGAAATGATGATGGAAGGTCCAATCGACATCAATATACGGGAGCGTATGCGCGATAGCCTATCCACGGGAAAATATATTTATAGAATCTCCGTAGGAGAAAAAAAGATGAGCAAATCAGTAATGATTGCGTAAGAAGCGGGACACTTTGTTATCCATTATTTCGAAGCCCTTCGGTAATGCACCCCTCACCCCAAATAGGGTCGCATTTCCGGAGGTTTCGTTTTTTGTGTGTATCCCGTTAAAATCAGTATTTTTGGGGCCTAATTAGATTTAAATGGCTCAAAATACATCACCTTCCAGATACACTATTACTGCGGCACTGCCCTACACCAACGGTCCTATCCATATTGGGCACTTGGCCGGCGTATACGTTCCTGCGGACATTTACTCCCGTTATTTGCGGTTAAAAGGCAACGATGTGGCCTTTGTCTGCGGTAGCGACGAGCATGGTGTGGCCATCTCCATGAAGGCCAAAAAAGAAGGTGTCACCCCAAAAGAAATTATTGATAAGTACCACGCCATCATCAAAAAGTCGTTTGCTGATTTTGGTATTTCTTTTGATAATTACTCCAGGACTTCGGCGGAGGTTCACCACAAAACCGCTTCGGAATTTTTCAATAAAATGTATGAGCAAGGGGACTTTATCGAAGAGGAAACCGAACAATTGTACGATGATGAGGCCAAACAGTTTTTGGCAGACCGATTTGTTATTGGAACCTGCCCCAAATGCGGACACGAGGAAGCCTATGGCGACCAGTGTGAAAATTGTGGCTCCTCTTTAAATGCTACGGACCTTATCAATCCAAAATCCACCATTACAGGAACTGTACCCTCACTAAAAAAGACCAAGCATTGGTTTTTGCCCTTGGACCGATATGAAGGGTTCCTAAAAAAATGGATTCTGGAAGAGCACAAATCCGACTGGAAACCCAATGTATACGGACAATGTAAATCTTGGATAGACGAAGGACTAAAACCCAGAGCCGTGACCCGTGATTTGGATTGGGGCATTCCCGTTCCCGTAGAAGGAGGCGAAGGAAAAGTGCTTTACGTATGGTTCGATGCGCCCATCGGCTATATTTCATCCACCAAGGAGTGGGCCGAGCGTGAGGGCAAGGATTGGGAACCGTATTGGAAGAGTAAGGACACCAAATTGGTACACTTTATCGGTAAGGACAATATCGTTTTCCACTGCATTATCTTCCCGAGTATGTTGGAGGCCAATGGTGACTATATTTTGCCGGACAACGTGCCTGCCAACGAGTTTTTGAACCTTGAAGGGAATAAGCTTTCCACATCCAAAAACTGGGCGGTTTGGTTGCACGAGTATTTGGAAGAGTTCCCGAATATGCAAGATGTACTTCGTTATGCGTTGACAGCAAATGCACCGGAGACCAAGGATAACGATTTTACGTGGAAGGATTTCCAGTCAAGAAACAACAACGAACTCGTGGCCATTTTCGGAAATTTTGTGAACCGAGTGGCTGTGCTGACGCATAAATATTATGATGGCGCCGTGCCAGCTCCCACAAATCTAAACACTGTTGACAAAGAAGCTTTGGAAGCCCTGAAAGCGTTTCCGGATACCCTTTCCAAATCATTGGAACGCTACCGTTTCCGCGAAGCCAGTCAGGAGTTGATGAACTTGGCCAGATTGGGCAACAAATATTTGGCAGATCAAGAACCATGGAAATTGATAAAAACCGATGAAGAGCGCGTCAAGACCATTATGTTCGTGGCGCTTCAGATTGCAACGGGATTGGCCATTTTAAGCGAGCCTTTCTTGCCGTTTACATCGAATAAATTAAAGGGGATTTTACGTCATGCTGAACTTGATTCAGCATCCCATTGGGATGACATTGCTACACGTGATGTTCTTCTTCCCGCCGGGCACCAACTCAACCCCAGCGAACTACTCTTCAGAAAAATCGAGGACACCGAAATACAACAACAACTGGACAAATTGGAAGCCACCAAAAAAGCAAATGCTTCGACTACGCTCAGCACAGATACCATGGATAAAGAAACAGCTCCCTTAAAGGATACCATCACTTTTGATGACTTTTCTAAACTTGACTTGCGGGTCGGGACCATTATCGAAGCCGAAAAAATGCCCAAAGCCGATAAACTTTTGATTTTAAAGGTAGATATGGGACTTGATACCCGGACCATTGTATCGGGTATTGCCAATAGCTTTAAACCCGAGGACATTTTGGGCAAAAAAGTGACTGTTGTGGCCAATTTGGCGCCAAGAAAATTGCGAGGAGTGGAAAGTCAAGGTATGATTTTGATGACAGAGGACAAAGATGGGAAGCTCGTTTTCGTGAACACTGATGAAGATGGTGTAAACAACGGGGAAACCATTAATTAATTATCCAAAGAAACTGTCAGGTCGAGCGCAGTCGAGACCCACATAAAACTTGGATGGAAAAACTTCTCGACTACGCTCGAAGTGACAAATACTAAACATACACCATGCAACTTGTTCCCTATATCGTCCGCCACACCCATCTTTCGGAGAAAAGTGTGGAGAACACCGTTTCGCTTTTAAACCAAGACTGTACCGTTCCCTTTATTTCCCGATATCGAAAAGAACTTACTGGAAATTTGGACGAGGTGCAGATTGGTTCCATCGTTGAATACAAAAACCAGTTTGAGGCTTTGGAAAAAAGAAAGGCGGCCATCATCAAAGCTGTCGCCGAACAAGATGCCCTTACCCCCGAACTGGAAGCCAAGTTTCTGAACTGTACCGACCTCACCAGTTTGGAAGATCTCTACCTTCCGTTCAAAAAAAGTAAAAAGACCAAGGCCGAGACCGCACGAAAAAATGGATTGGAGCCTTTGACCAAGATCATTATGGCACAAAGGAGCGATGAAATTGAATACATTGCTTCCAAATACCTCAACAAAGATGTAATTAACGAAGACGATGCCCTCGAAGGAGCACGCCATATTATTTCCGAATGGGTCAATGAGCGTACCGATATCCGTAACCAATTGCGGGGACAGTTGGAACGACACGCCTTGATCACCACCAAAGTCGTCAAAACCAAAAAAGACGACGAAAAGGCCCAAAAATTTCGCGACTATTTTGATTGGAGCGAACCTTTGAACCGATGTCCATCCCACCGATTTTTGGCCATTATGCGAGCTGAAAAGGAAGGTTTTATCCGTGTAAAAGTCGAAATTGATGATGAGCGTGCGATTCAGAACATGGAACGTCGCTTGATCAAGTCCAACAATGCATGTACCGAACAAATTGAGTTGGCCATTACGGATGCCTACAAACGACTGTTGTTACCATCCCTATCCAACGAACTTTTAAAAACGGCCAAGGAAAAGGCAGATGCGGATGCCATTCAAGTGTTTTCGAAAAATTTAAAGCAACTGTTGCTCGGTGCTCCTTTGGGTGAAAAGCGAATTTTGGCCATCGACCCAGGTTTCAGAACGGGCTGTAAAGTGGTTTGTTTGGACGAGCAAGGCGATTTAAAACATAACGAGACCATTTATCCCCATCCACCACAGCGAGATAGTTCCGGTGCCATCAAAAAGATAAGTTCCTTGGTGGATGCCTATAAAATCGAGGCCATTGCCATTGGCAATGGAACGGCATCGCGAGAGACCGAACAATTGGTAAAGCGCGTACCGTTCAAAAAACCAATTGAGGTGTTCGTGGTCAGCGAAGCGGGTGCATCCATTTATTCGGCATCCAAAATTGCCCGCGAGGAATTTCCAAATTATGATGTAACAGTCAGAGGAGCGGTTTCCATTGGTCGACGTTTGGCCGACCCTTTGGCGGAATTGGTCAAAATCGACGCCAAGTCCATCGGGGTTGGGCAATACCAGCACGATGTGGACCAGACGCAATTAAAAACCTCCTTGGACACGGTAGTGGAAAGTTGTGTGAACTCTGTCGGCGTCAACATCAATACGGCTAGTGTACCCCTTTTAAGTTACGTTTCGGGCATTGGGCCCAAACTTGCGGAAAATATTGTGGCCCATCGTAACGAAAATGGAGCCTTCAAAAGCAGGGAAGAGATTAAAAACGTACCTCGATTGGGGGGAAAGGCCTTTGAACAGAGTGCAGGTTTTTTGCGTATCAAAAATGGAGACAATCCTTTGGATGATTCGGCCGTTCACCCAGAAAGCTACGGTTTGGTGTCAAAAATGGCCAAGGACCAAGGTGTTTCCCTCAATGAAATTGTTGGAAACAAGTCCGCCTTACAAAGTATCGATCTCACATCCTATTGTACCGAATCCATTGGAATGCCTACCTTGGAGGATATTCTAAAAGAATTGGAAAAACCAGGATTGGACCTTCGCGAAAAGGCCAAGGTGTTTACCTTTAATCAAAATATTAAGGAAATTACCGATTTGCGGCAAGGACAATTGCTGCCCGGCATCGTCAACAACATTACCAACTTTGGCTGTTTTGTGGATATCGGCATCAAAGAAAGTGGCCTTATCCATATTTCCAACCTATCGGATACTTTTGTAAAGGATGTCAACGAGCACGTGAGCCTTCATCAACAGGTAGTGGTAAAAGTCTTGGATGTGGACGTGCCCCGAAAGCGGATACAATTGGCATTGCATAAACAAGGTGCCTAAATGCTCAAAATAGCCTATCACCCCATTTACAAACACCCTTTGCCCGAAGGGCATCGGTTCCCGATGATCAAATACGAACTACTGCCCCAGCAATTGTTGTATGAGGGCACTTGCACGGAGGATAACTTTTTTGAGCCTTCTTTACCCGAAGACCGTCATATTTTAGCGGCCCACGATGAAGAATATTATCGCAATCTGGTGGGTTTGCAACTATCCAAGAGAGAAGCAAGAAAGATAGGTTTCCCTTTGAGCGAGGCACTCGTGAAACGGGAACGCATTATAGCGGACGGCACCATCAAAGGTTGTCGTTTTGCCCTTGAAAACGGCATTGCGATGAACATTGCAGGGGGAACGCACCACGCCTACTCGGACAGGGGTGAAGCTTTTTGCATGCTGAACGACCAAGCTATTGGGGCTAGATATCTTTTGAACCAGAAACTGGCCAAAAAAATCTTGATCGTGGATTTAGATGTGCATCAGGGCAATGGTACGGCCGAAATCTTCCAGACCGACCATTCTGTTTTTACCTTTTCCATGCACGGCAAGGGCAATTACCCCTTCAAAAAGGAAACTTCGGACCTTGATGTTCCTTTGGAAAAAGGCACCACGGACAAAGAATACCTATCCATTCTAAAAAAGACGTTACCAGAATTAATGGAGGAGATCCGCCCCGATTTTATTTTCTACCTCTGCGGGGTGGATGTGCTGGAAACCGACAAGCTGGGAACCTTGGCCATGACCTTGGAGGGCTGCAAGGAGCGGGACCGTTTTGTGCTTCAAACTTGTCATGATGCCAACATCCCGGTACAATGCAGTATGGGCGGAGGTTATTCCCCCGAGATCAGGATCATAGTAGAGGCCCATGCCAATACTTTTCGTTTGGCACAAGATATTTATGGCTAATTTTACCGTCTATTTTTGTTTTACAACCTCATGAGATTTTTTAGATACTTTGCTTTTATCCTATTGACCACTGCCATGACCGGTCAGGAACTTCATCAAGAAAAAGAAAAAAACCTTTGGAACAACTTTACCTATGATGTAGGGAACATGTTTGGCGGAGTTGGTTATTCATATTCCCGTCCCTTTCACTGGCAGGGAAACGATTGGGCCAATTTTGGATATTTGACCGGGGGTACACTACTTCTATTTACCGTTGATGATGAACTCAACAGATGGAAAAATGGTTTTGATCAGGACGTACCGGATGTCATTATGGATTATGGCCACGAATATGGTAGTCCAGAAAACAATTATATGCTGACGGGGGGTGTTTATCTTGCCGGCTTGTTCACCAAAAATGAAAAATTGAGGCGAACCGGGGTACTTTTGATCTCTTCCGCCACCGCCGGAGGATTTCTCCAACAAGTAAGCAAGCGTATCATTGGCAGGGCAAGGCCAAAAAGTGGAGCAGGTTCGGCAACTTTTGACCCGTTACATTTGGATAGGGTATATGATTATGACTCATTCCCGTCGGGTCATGCCATGTTGGCCTTTAGTAATGCTTACGCGATTGCCAAACAGTTTAAAAGTCCATGGGTCAAAGGTGGTCTGTACACTGTGGGTATGATTCCAGGCCTTGTACGTGTACTGGATGATTTTCATTGGTTTTCCGATGTGGCCTTCAGTACGGTGCTCAGTATTTTTATCGTGGAATCCATCGACAAATACCTGGATTCCAAGTATGATGAAAAGTACAATGACCAAAAGCCGAAAAATGTAAGTTGGAATCTTTCTTTTGGCCCCAACACTTTGGGGGTTTCCCTTCAGTTTTAATGCATTGGAAACACAATTATGTTAAATTTAATTTAGATTGATTTAAAATAATTATTTTTGTCTCCTATTTCGGTTCTATCCATGGGAAAGAAAAAGGACAAAAAGAAACTCAAAAAAGCAAAACTTAGGGGGTTACCGCCGACTGGCAAGGTAAAATCCAAGTGCTGCGAAAAATACAAGAAGAGCGAAAAAAAACGCTGCAAAAAATGTCCTTGCTTTGATTTGATGAAAAAAGTCGCCTAGTCATCTCGCTTAAATCACTTGCCTCCTATTCAATTTCTGGTATTTGTCCTATTTTTAGGGCAAACTAGAAACCATGATCAAAAAAACCTCCCTTTTATTTACCATGCTCCTTTTGTCCGGCATATCCATGTTGGCACAGAACAAGGACGCAGTGATTGAAGCCATCGTTCAAGAAGCCAACGAAAACTCCCAACTCGAAATCCTTGGCCATCAGCTTATGGATGGTATCGGACCTAGATTGGTCGGTACCCCACAAATGAAAAATGCCCATGATTGGGCGGTTGCCAAATACGAAAGTTGGGGAATTCCTGCCCGCAACGAACAATGGGGCGAATGGAAAGGCTGGGAACGTGGCATTAGCCATATCGATATGGTACATCCCAGAGTACAGAGCCTAAGGGGAACCCAACTGGCCTGGAGCCCAAGTACTCCCAAAAAAGGAGTGACCGCAGAACTGATTGTTTTACCTACCATTTCGGACTCCATGGAATTCAAAAATTGGCTTCCGAATGTTAAGGGCAAGCTGGTCATGATTTCCATGCCACAACCCACAGGAAGACCAGATTACAATTGGGAAGAATTTGCTACCGAAAAGTCCTTTGAAAAAATGAAAAAGGAACGTGAGGAGCAAACTGAGGCATGGGACAAGAACATGTCCAGAACTGGACTGGACCGTCGTAGTCTGCCCGCCGCCCTTGAAGAGGCAGGTGCCGTTGGTATCGTAGCCTCCTATTGGTCCAGAGGTTTTGGGGTAAACAAAATTTTCGGTGCCTATACCAAGGAAATCCCGACCGTTGACTTGGAATTGGAAGATTACGGGATGTTGTATCGATTAGTGGAATCGGGGCAAAAACCGCAGCTTCATATTGTAGCAGAATCCAAAGAATTGGGCAAAGTACCCACTTTCAACACCATAGCCGAGATCAAAGGTTCCGAAAAGCCGGATGAGTATGTAATTCTATCCGCACATTTTGATTCTTGGGACGGTGGCACCGGAGCAACCGACAACGGTACTGGAACTTTGGTAATGATGGAGGCCATGCGCATTTTGAAAAAAGCCTATCCCAACCCAAAGCGCACCATTTTGGTCGGACATTGGGGCAGCGAAGAACAAGGGCTTAACGGTTCCAGAGCTTTTGTTGAGGACAATCCAGAAATTGTAGCTGGCGTACAGGCTGTTTTCAATCAAGATAACGGAACGGGTAGAGTGGTTCGGATTTCCGGTGGCGGATTTTTGAATTCCTATGATTATTTAGGAAAATGGTTGCATGAAGTTCCCAAAGAAATTACCGATGAAATCGAAACGACCTTTCCCGGAACCCCTGCCCGTGGCGGTTCGGATTATGCCTCTTTTCAAGCTGCGGGAGCTCCTGCCTTCAGTCTGAGTTCTTTGAACTGGTCCTATTGGAACTATACTTGGCATACCAACCGGGACACCTACGACAAAATTATTTTTGATGATGTAAGGAACAATGCCATCCTCACGGCAATTCTTGCCTACATGGCCAGCGAAGACCCTGAAAAGACTTCAAGGGAAAAAGCTGTGCTTCCAATAAGTGATAGAACGGGAGAGCAATTGGAATGGCCAGAGCCACGCTCACCTGAACGCAACGGAGGTCAAAATTAAAACTACATGCAAAAAAACGCCCCTAAATTGGGGCGTTTTTCGACTAACTAACTAAAATCTATGTTTACAAAATTCGGGGCGATGCTATTTGCTGCGCCTCAACAATAGCCTCTTTCAAGATATCTTGTTTGGCTTTATAGGTAAAGTATAAACTGGTTCGTTGATAATAATAGTCGCTATGCTCACAATGATTCCCACACGATTGCGCGTGCTCTGAGTAGGCAGACTGTTTGGCTTTCATATAAATATGGTAAGACGCATTATCTTGGGTCTCCAAATCATTTTCATAGCTTGTTTGATCTTTCCAAAAATCCTTCTCATCCTCCATAGAGAAAAAAACAGACAATTGTTCATGTTGGGCATCCTTACGAGCCTGTTTTTCATAAAAAGGTATTTCATTATCCTGTGCGGATATTTTAGTGATTACCCCTAGGGCAAAAAGTGCTACTATTTGAACTCTTAATCTCATCCCTCGCATTTATTATATGTACGTTGTTCATTCGAAAAAAGTTCTGGCGTTTGCACTTATAACAACTAAAAAAGAATTTACCCTAATACCAAAAACAAAAAAGGAGGTTTGACCTCCTTTTTTGTTTCGAATTCATGATCATTTTCCTAACATCAATAATTCGTTACATTTAATTTCGGTGATATATCTTTTTTCACCCTCGTTGGTCTCGTACGACCGGTTCATGAGCTTGCCTTCTATTATGACTTCTTTTCCTTTTGATAAAAAATCCTCTGTTATTTCAGCTAATTTGCCCCAAGCCACAATATTGTGCCATTGCGTATCTGTTACCTTTTCGCCCTTGGCATTTTTGTAGGATTCATTTGTTGCGATGGAAAATTTGGCCAATTTGGTGCCATTTTCCAAAATGATGATTTCAGGGTCGTTTCCCAAGTTTCCAATCAATTGTACTTTGTTTCTAAGTGAGTTCATAGTAATAAGATTTAAGATTTGAACATGTATTCATCGAACTTCATTGCTCGACGAGGCAAACTTAGAAGCTTCAGAAAGTGTTATTTGGTTTGTAACCGTTTGCTTTCGTTTGTAAACGTATGTAAATAATTACACGTATTTAAAAGTGACCTAAGAACGTTAACTGTGTCTTATTAATTAACCAATAACTACTTAGTCCATGGCAATCCGAAGTATCAATAAATATATTGTTCTTAAAAGATTTAGTTTGGGCAAGGTGCTGTACGATAAATTGGACACCATTTATGTACAGGAACACGACCCTGCAAACAAAGAGCCCCAGAAGGTTTTCAACGGTGAGAAGGAATATGTTACCGACATTTCTTCAGACGTATACCTTTCATTGCGCAAAGGATTCATCATAGACGATCAGGAAAGAGACTGACCTTAATTGCTTTAGAGCACCAAACAAACAGGATTTTTAGTAATCCATCTATCCAAACCTTCCTTCTCACCTACCCAATAGCGGCCCACAGGCCAATTCAGTACCAAAAGAATCCTCGCATACCTTTTGCATCAATATTTACATCGTTTCAATCAATCCGCGCCAGTGTTGATGTGTAATTTTATAGAAAACAAATCAAAAAATCTATTATATGGAAGCTGTTAAAGCAAAAAATAAAACTTTCAAAAAACTAGGATTCACTTATTTGGAAACTGCTGAAATAGTAGTAAGTCTAAATACTCTTTTGGCCAACTATCAGGTTTTCTATAATAAACTGAGAAATTTCCATTGGAATATCGAAGGGCCAGAGTTCTTTGAACTTCATGAGGAGTTTGAGAACGAATACAATACAGTAAAAGAAAACATTGATATTGTTGCCGAAAGAATCCGTGTATTTGGTGTAAAAAGCAATTTTTCGCTTAAAAAAACACTGGAGCTCTCAAAAATAAAAGAGCAAGAAAAAAATATCTCCGCACTAGAAATGGTCAGGGAAGTTTTGCACGACTACGAAATTCTACATGATAGCATGTTGGACGCCGTAAATGCAGCACTGGAAACAGGCGATGTGGTCACAGAGAACATGCTGACGGAATTTATGACAGCGTTGGAGAAAAGACACTGGATGTTCACCGCTTATCTAAAATAGTTGAAGCACACATTCAGCGAACTGATTTATTAACTATAAAAACTATACTATGAAAAAGTTGATTACCATACTATCACTAGCAACCCTAACCGCTTTTGCAGGTTATGGTCAGAATAAAAATTCCGGGGTCATGAAGGCCACTACACAATTAAAGACCTTTACCGTTTCCGAAAATGGAAAGGAAAAGGAATATAGCGTAAAGGTGATGGAACGAAGGAACTATACCATGGAACTGGACAGCAAGGACAAAGGCATGGTGAACCAAGATAGGAAACCATCATCCGCATATGTCACCAAATTGGTAGCCATAGATAGTGACTCAGATCCCAACTACGACGATTATATGGTACTAAAATACAAAGGTTCCGAAAGGAACAACTTTGAGGTGGTACAGACCGATAACGGTTTTGATATTAACGTTGACGATAAATCCATGCACTACAATGTGTTGGAAAGCAATTACCTCATTGACAAGAAGGATAAAAGTTTCTTTATAATTGAGGAATTTGAATCGGAATAGTTGATATGATTTCGTTTTTTGATTGATGATGGAGCCAGGGATTTTCCCTGGCTTTTTCTTTGCTCAAATCGGTGGATTAAAACTTATATTTGAACTTTAATTTCAACCTATGGATTCTTGGCTACGCCCCGTTCAATTGGAAGGTGAATTGGTAAAATTGGTTCCCCTACAAAAAACGCACAAAGTGGATTTGGCCTTTGCTGCCTCCGACGGGAAACTTTGGGAGCTGTGGTACACTGCCGTTCCCTCACCAAAAACCATAGATACTTATATAGAGACTGCGTTATCCGAACAGGCTTCGGGAAAGGCATTGCCCTTTGCCATCATCAACAAAAAAACAAACACTATTGTAGGAACCACCCGTTACCTCAATGTGGACGCCAAGAACAAACGCGTGGAAATAGGTGCTACTTGGTACTCCAAAAAAGTCCAGCGAACAGGAATCAATACTGAATGTAAGTACATTTTGCTAAAATATGCGTTTGAAAACTTAAACTGTATTGCGGTTGAATTCAGGACACACTTCCATAACCATCCTTCCAGAAATGCCATTTTGAGGTTGGGTGCCAAACAGGATGGTATTTTAAGAAACCACCGAGTAGATGAACACGGCAATTTAAGGGACACCGTTGTGTTCTCCATTTTGGACAGCGAATGGAAAACCGTAAAAACTTCGTTGGAATTTAAAATGACGAGGAGTTACTTGGGTTAACCTTTGCCCAGCTTCACCAAATTTGCAAAATTGTAACTGGCCAATTTCAAATTTTCTACCGTCCTTGCCTTGGCGTCATCCAGATTTCCTATTTGATTAAGAATGGAGACTGCATAATCCAATCCCATTTCTTGCATCTCGTTAATGTCAACATCAACAGACCCACAAAAGGCGGCAACGGGAACCTTATGTTTTTTTGCAGATCGTATCACTCCGCTGATGGTTTTTCCAGAAAAGGTCTGGCCGTCCAATTGTCCCTCGCCCGTAATCACCCAATCAGCTCCTTGCAACGCTTCATCAAAATTGGCAAGCTGCATAATCAAATCAACACCAGAAACCAGTTCGGCATTCAAAAAAACTACCGCTCCCCCACCAACGCCACCGGCAGCTCCGGAACCTGGAATATTTTGGACATCAATGTCAAATGATGCTTCGAGCATTTTGGAAAAGTTTTTCAACCCTCCATCCAAAAACTCGATATCCTCCTCAGAAGCACCTTTTTGGGCGCCATAAATTTTGGCCGCACCGTTTTCTCCATAAAAGGGGTTGTTTACATCGCAAGCTACTTGGATTTTAATTTCGGCCAGCTTTGGATGGATATTATTTTGACGGATTTTCTTAACCTTTGCCAAATTCTCCCCGATTGGTTTCAATTCATTTCCTTCGGCATCCAAAAATGAATAGCCTAACGCTTTTGCCATCCCCATGCCACCATCGTTGGTAGCACTGCCGCCTATTCCCAACAATATGGTTTGGGCACCACGTTCCAAAGCGTCCAAAATCATTTCCCCAGTTCCCAATGTAGTGGTGTGCATGCAGTTCATCTCGGTTTTTTGCAGCAACTTATAACCGGATGCTTCGGACATTTCGATAAAAGCTGTTTGCCCATCCTCCGACAGCAGATAGTGTGTTGTAATCTCCCTAAAAAGAGGATCCTTGACCTTTACGCTCACCTTTGCTGCTTTGAGATAATCCGCCACAATATCAATGGTGCCATCTCCACCATCGGCCAAAGGCATCTTCAAAATTTCCGATTTTGGGAAAACTTTATAGATACCTTGAGCAACGGTTTCACAAAATTCGCGTCCTGTGAGCGAGCCTTTATATTTATCGGGTGCCAAAATAAATTTCATCCCTACAATGTACTCAAGTTTATCGAGTTAATCCAAAGATTTGAATCAATACAAGGGAGCAAAATCCAAAACGGCACAGGTTTTGAACATAAGGCGGAAGTATTTATCTTTAATAAAATTACATCATGAGAAAGACTATAATTTTTGTAGCAACAGCTTTAATTACTATGACAACCTTTGCCCAATCCAAAAACTTTTTGGACACTCCCTATCTGGAAACCTCTTCGCAAGTGGACACGCTGGTGACCCCGGATAAAATCTATTTGAACATTATTATACAAGAAAAGGACACTAAAGGCCGCGTCTCTGTCGAAGAACAGGAGAACCAAATGGCACAGCGCTTTAAGGCCATGGGCATAGATTTGGACAAGCAATTGGTAATCAAAGACATGGGCAGTAACTTCAAAAAATATTTCTTGCGCCAAAAAGAGGTGCTAAAAAGCAAGCAATACTCGTTGGTAGTGTATTCTGGAAAAGAATTGGGCGAAGTAATGGTGGCCTTGGAACAATTGGACATTGCCAACACCAATATTGAAAAAACAGAGTACTCCAAAATGGAGGAACTGGAACTCGAGCTAAGAACAAAAGCCGTAAAAAAGGCCATGCAAAAAGCTGAGGCCCTAACAAAACCATTGGGCCAAAAAGTTGGAATGGCCATTCATATTGCCGACAACTCGCAATATTACCCAAGATACAACCAAGCTCCGATGATGGAAATGAAAGCCGTTTCTTCCGATATGGGACAAGCACAGCCTTTGGATATCGATTTTGAGAAAATACGAGTGGAGACCACTGTAAATGTAAAATTCGCCCTGTCCAATTAACGGATAGGGTTTATCAATCAAAAAAACGACCAAACCATGAAATCAATCAAACTTATTTTACTGTTTTGCGCAGGAATCGTTTCTGCTCAAGAAACCTTACAGCTCTCTGAAGGAGAATCATCGCCCAAGGCAAATTTGGAAGACGTCTCTTGGATAGAGGGGCATTGGACAGGCGAAGCATTTGGTGGAATTGCCGAAGAAATCTGGAGTGCACCTTTGGGCAACTCCATGATGTTCGTGTTCCGATTGGTAAACGATGACAAAGTATCCTTCTATGAGTCAGGACACATTCAACAATTGGACGATTCCATTATACTACAGCTTAAACATTTTGATGGAAACATGAGGGGTTGGGAGGAAAAAGACCAGACCATTGACTTTAAACTGGTGAAACTTGAACCCAACAAGGTATATTTTGAGGGACTTACCATGGAAAAAATAAGCGAAGACCAAATCAATGTTTGGGTCCTTATCGAGGAAAATGGAAATACCGGAGAAGTTCTTTTTGCATACAACCGAATGAAGTAACAAAATAAGTGAAGACCATGTCGGCAAACTTTTGGACAGATCAGAAGTTCACAAAACGGGATTATACTAAGCAAAAATTGCCCAAGGGCGATTACGAAAATTGCCGTTTTGTGGACTGCCTGTTCTCCAAGGGGTATTTGGACAATCAAAATTTTGTGGAGTGCACTTTTGAAGGATGCGACCTTACCAATACCAATATCGCCAATACCACTTTTAACGATGTAACTTTTAAGGACTGTAAAATGGTGGGGGTTCAGTTTGAAACTTGCAGTCAACTTTTATTATCACTACGTTTTAGCGGATGTAATCTTTCGGTGGCATCTTTCAATGGAATGGATTTGCCTCGTATTGGTTTTCAAGATTGTAAATTACATCAAACCGATTTCTCTGAGGCTCATCTAAAGCAAGCAGAATTTTCTGGTTGCGACCTTGAAAACGCCCTTTTTGAAAATACGAATCTCGAACAGTCCGATTTTACCTCAGCCACTAATTTCAACATCGACCCGTCCATCAATCACATAAAAAAAACCCGTTTCAGTGAGGGCGGTCTAATCGGTTTATTAAAAAAGTATGATATTGTGGTGACCTAATCTTATCCTATGCCTGAAAGAAAATGCTTGGTCTGTGGCGAAAAACTCTTGGGCCGTATCGACCAAAAATACTGTTCCGACCATTGTAGAAACGCATACAATAACCTACTGAACAGAGACAGCAAAAACCTTGTTCGAAACATCAACAACAAGCTTCGCAAGAATTACAGAATTCTTGACAGTTTCCCTCTCAAGGACGGCAAAACCAAGACCACCAAAATGCGGTTGCTGGACAAAGGTTTCGATTTTGAATACCTCACCAACCTTTATACCACCAAAAAAGGCAGCACCTACTTTTTTGTCTACGATTTGGGCTATCTACCCCTCGACAATGACTATTTTATGATCGTAAAAAGGGAATAATTATTTCCAACTATGGGAAGTAAGCTTGAGGGCCGCAACCACAATATCTTTTCGGCTGATCTGACCCACCAAAATATCGTTCTTCATCACAGGTAACCTACGTCTATTATGCCTATCAAAAACACCAGCCGCATCAAAAATGGACATATCGTGAGGAATGGTCTCAACATTCTTGGTCATAAACCGCTCCACGCTTTTGTCCAAAATAGGTTGATTAAAATACCTGCTCTCGGATATCTGTTTCATACAGTCAGCCTCCGAAACAATCCCTACCAAAAAACCATTGTTGTCCACAACGGGTCCACCAGAAATATGGTGTTTGGCAAAAGTCTCCATCACTTCCAAAATGGACTGGTCCGGAGAAAAGGTGATCAATTTTTTGGTCATGTAATCCTCCACCAAAATTGGGGCATTGTATTTCTTCTTGGCCTCCTCTTTGCATCGTACGCCTTGAAAACTTTTGATTGCCATATGGTTAGATTTTAAAGTTGAATAATAAATATAGACTTTTTTAGCGAATAACCTAATTTTTGACATCAAAATATGAGAACCTTTTAGAATTTCATACATTTAATCACCAACAACGCTAAGCCATGAAATTTTCCCGAACCCTTGCCCTATTACTCCTTCTTTTTGCCGTATACTGGAGTTTTAAATCCTTGATGCCTCCCTACAGCCCCGACCAAGATGTTGAGCTGGAAGCCTTTTCCACAGACAGGGCGCTGGAGCATGTAAAACAATTATCTATGGAACCCCATGCCGTTGGTTTCCCTGGGCACGAACGCGTCAAAGATTATATCATTTCCGAATTGAACAAAATGGGGTTGACGACCACCGTTCAAGATGGGTACACTGCAGGTGACTGGGGCAACTTGAGCAAGGCAACCAATATTCTTGCAAGAATAGAAGGAAGTGGAGATGGAAAAGCACTTCTTCTATTGTCTCACTACGACAGTAATCCACATTCATCCTTCGGAGCAAGCGACGCAGGAAGCGGCGTGGCGACTATTTTGGAAGGTATCCGCGCTTTTTTGAGCGAGAACAGAACGCCCAAAAACGACATCATTATCCTAATCAGCGATGCAGAGGAGCTTGGGCTTAACGGAGCGGACCTTTTTGTAAACAAGCACCCGTGGGCCAAAGATGTAGGCCTTGTCCTTAATTTTGAGGCACGGGGCAGCGGTGGCCCCAGTTACATGCTTATCGAAACCAACAGGGGCAATGCCAAATTGATAAAAGAATTCAAAGAGGCCAATCCAAAATATCCCGTAGCAAATTCCTTGGCCTACAGTATCTACAAAATGCTCCCTAACGATACCGACCTTACCGTTTTCAGGGAGGACGGCGATATTGAGGGCTTCAATTTTGCCTTTATCGATGACCATTTTGATTACCATACTGCATTGGACAACTACGAAAGATTGGATAGGAACACACTTGCTCACCAAGGAAGCTACTTAATGCCCCTGCTCACCCATTTTAGTGATGCCGATTTGGATAACCTAAAAAGTTTGAGCGATGAAGTTTATTACAATCTCCCATTGTATCACATGGTCTCCTACCCTTTTGAATGGATCTGGCCTATGTTCGGTTTTGCAGTTCTTGCGTTTGTACTGCTGCTATTTTTTGGTTTCAAAAACAAAAAACTCAATATCAAGGAAATTTTCAAGGGCTTTGTTCCGGTTCTTATCACTTTGCTCGTCAACGGACTTGCGGGATATTTCTGTTGGTCCATAATTACATGGTGGTACCCTGGTTTTAAGGACATGCTCCATGGATTCACTTACAATGGGCATCTCTACATTGTGGTATATGTCATGTTCTCGTTGTTCGTGTGTTTTTACACCTATCACAAATATCGAAAAACAAGTACACCCAATTTATTGGTTGCCCCAATTTTTATTTGGCTGATCGTTTGCGGATTGGTTGCACACTACCTCAAAGGAGCCAGCTTTTTTATAATTCCCCTATTTGGTTTGTTGGCAGGACTTTTAATTACTATTAACCAAGAAAAGCCAAACCCTTTCCTTATGGTATTTCTGGCATTGCCCGCAGTACTCATCTACTCCCCTTTCATTAAAATGTTCCCCGTTGGCCTTGGTTTAAAAATGATGGTCGCCTCAACGCTGTTCACAACACTGTTGTTCTTCCTAATACTCCCATTTTTTGGCCAGTTAAAAAGTAAAGGGCGTTTGGCCTATCTCTGTTTGTTTCTCTTCTTCACATTTGGAATCACAAGCCATATCCAATCCGACTTTAACGAGAAAAGACCAAAACCAAGCAGCTTGCTATATGTTTACAATGAAGACAAAAACACTTCCCAATGGGCCACTTACGACAATGTCCTGATAGATTGGAACGGTCAATTTCTTGGAGAGGATAAAAAGCAACCCGAAGCAGAGACAATTTCCAGTAAATACCGCACCAATTTGAATTATGTTGCCGATGCTCCGAAAAAAGAAATACCCGTGCCATACATTGACACGGTAATGGACACCATCGTTGGTGAAAACAGAGTGATTGAAATCTGCATAACCCCGCAAAGAGACGTAAACCGTTTGGAGATTTTTACAAACCCGATAAAATTGGGGAAAGCCAAAGTAAACCAGATTGAGCTATCCTCCCATTTCTTGGAAAACAGGAAAAACAGATTGGTCACACACTACATAACAAACAATAATTTTACGGAACTACAATTGGAGTTTCCCAAGGATTCTGTACTGGAACTTACTCTTTATGAAGCATCCAACGACCTTTTGACACATCCTGACTTCAGTATTCCGGAACGTCCAAAAAACAGTATTCCCATGCCATTTGTTCTAAATGATGCTATATTAACGATTAAAACTTTACGATTTGAGTAAAAACATTGGTGTTTTGGGCTGCGGTTGGCTAGGGTTCCCCTTAGCGAAAAAATTAATTGAAGATGGATACAACGTTCACGGGACCACAACATCATCCGATAAGTTCTCTGCCTTGGAGAACGAGGGAATCAAACCCTTCAAGGTTCGTTTGTCAGAAAAAGAAATTGAAGGCGACATCCAAAGCTTCCTTTCCGATCTTGATAAAGTGATCATCAACGTACCGCCGAAACTTCGTGGCAAGCAAACCGAAAGCTATGTTGAAAAAATCAAGCACCTCATCACGGAAATCAAAAAGAGTGATGTATCCCATCTCATTTTTGTGAGCAGTACGGCTGTTTACGGGGATGCCGATGGCGAAGTCTCCGAAGAATCGCCCACACAGCCTACAACCGAATCGGGTAGACAATTGGTGGAATGCGAAAACCTATTGAAAAACGAAAATGGGTTCATCGCAACCATCATTAGATTTGGAGGTTTGATTGGTCCAAATAGACATCCCGTCACCATGCTTTCAGGTCGGGAGAACCTGACTGGTGGAAACAATCCAATAAATCTGATCCACCTTCATGATTGCATTCACATGATTGCTACCATTCTAGAGCAAGGATACTGGGGAGAACTCTTTAACGGTGTATATCCGCATCACCCCAAAAAGCAAATATATTATTTTGAAGAAGCCCAAAAGAGAGGCTTGCCCGCTCCCGCATATGACGAAGAACCCGATACCAAAGGGAAGATAGTGCTGAGCAAGAACTTTATGGGCAAAGGCCAAACCTTTCAAACAGCAATTGATTCCTAGGGCCATAGCCTTTTACTTATCGAATTCTTAACAGGCGGGTTGGGATTAATTTGTTAGATTTGGCGCACTAAATTGAAGATCAATGAAAAAGACTGTACTCCTATTGCTCCTATTTGTGGGCTTTACAGGTATTTCCCAAACAAACGATGCACTCCTAAAGCACTATAATGCCTACTATAAAGAAATGCGCCTTCAGGGTGATGTAAATGGTGTTATCAGTGCATTGACGCACCTTAACGTCATTTCTCCGTCCAAAGAGAGAAGGGATACTTTGGCCTTTGTTTACATGAACAATGGCAAACACATGCAAGCCTTGAACACTATAGGCATTGAAAAGAATGCCGAAGATTCGGATTTGGCGGTACAGGTAAAGGCCTTTTCACTCAAGTCCTTGAACCAGCCCAAAAGAGCTTTGGAACATTTTGAGGAGTTGAATTCCAGAAACCCATCTCCTTACTTGGCTTATGAAATGGCCGATCTTAAAATTCAAACTGGGGATATGGAAGGAGCCGTTAAAAATATCGAATATGGTATTGCCAATGCAACGGATGAAATGAAGTATGCCTTTTATGAAAGACAACAACCCTATGAAGTTCCTCTAAAAGCGGCTTTCTACCATTTGAAGGGATTGGCCGATTTTAACCAGAACAAAGAGAATATCGATGCCGCTATTGCTTCTATTGATGAAGCACTGAAAATAGCTCCGAATTTTAATTTGGCAAGTTTGAGCAAGCAAGCTTTGGAATCGAGAAAGCAACAAGCCGCCGAAGGTTCGGAAGGAACTAAAAATTAAGCTACTGCTTCTTTTTTAGTTCTTGGAGCAAAGCATTATCCTTTTCTTCCTTGATTTGGACCAGCTCGGCCACATTATCGTTGGGTACCGCTATTGACAATACATAATGGGCAATCTTCCATTGCCCATTTATTTTTTTAAGCACTCCGGAACCTCTGCATATTTTCATTTGGGTATCCAACAATTCGTCGAACCAGGCAAAATCGCCAGACTCCCCTACATAAATATTTCGCTGTACCGCCGTAAAGCTCCATGCTTTGCCCTTGTCAAAATAGGGTTTGGAGAATGCCCTGAATTCATCGTTCTGCCAATTTTCCATGGCATCGGTTCCCAAGAACACACCGTCCTCGGTCATTTTATCAAAATAGGCCTCAAAATCGGCGTTCGCCGCAGCAAGGTGCCAACCATCCAGCACATCATTGATTTTATCTTTCTCCGTATTCTGCGCAAATAGGGTGACTGATACCGTTAAAAGCACCAATACAAGAATCTTATGTATCATCTAGAATCAGTTTTTTATCCAATTGGCTGTTCATGATCACATTCAACTGCTTACGTATGGAATTGTATGCCTCCAACACCTTTATGGTGGGCTCTGTGGTCGGTTGATTTTCCATAATGCTGGTCTTCGCCTTGTACAAAAAAGTTCGCATCACCATCTGTCGGCTCTTCACTTGAAACGAATCGAACAGTTCAGGGTATTGGCCCGCTTCCAGTTTCTTCTCCTTTTCTATTAAATCGTCGATAGCAAGTGCCAAATCTTCATTGTTGGTTGCCTTGTAAAGCACATCAATGCTACTGTTCAAATCTTTGAACTGTTGCCAATCAGCTACTATAGCAGCAGCTTCGGGATTGATTTCAACTTTTTCGGGCATTTTTTGATAGTTGAACTCCAACTCCTCGGTGTTCACCTCAACAGGGGCTTCTTCAACCTTTTTACAGGCGTTTAGAAGCACTATCAGAACAAGAATACCTAACAATTTTTGCATAAGCTAATGTACAAATTTTAATAAAGGGTATCTTTGCCCTCGAACTAAATTAACTTCATTTTTAATGCATAAGCCCATATTGATCATTGGCGCCTGTGGCCAAATAGGAACGGAACTCACCTTTGAACATAGAAGCAAGTACGGTGCTGATAATGTAATTGCAAGTGATATTCGCGAAGGCGGAGACGCCTTAATGCAGTCAGGACCTTTTGAGCTCTTGGACGCCACCAACTATGCCGCAATTGAAGATGTGGTGATGCATTACGAGATCGATGAAGTTTACTTAATGGCTGCCATGCTCAGCGCCACGGCAGAAAAATTCCCAATGCGTGCATGGAACCTGAACATGAATTCCCTTTTCAATGTCCTGAATTTGGCAAAGGACAAAAAGATTTCCAAAGTATTCTGGCCTTCCAGCATAGCTGTGTTTGGACCGAACACCCCTAAAACCAATACTCCGCAGAGTACAATCATGGAACCAAGTACGGTGTATGGCATAAGTAAGCAATCTGGGGAAAGGTGGTGTGAATACTATCATAAAAAATATGGCGTGGATGTTAGAAGTGTCCGCTACCCCGGGTTGATAAGCTGGAAAACGATGCCTGGCGGTGGTACTACCGATTATGCGGTTGAGATTTATCATGAAGCACTTAAAAAAGGTTCATATGAGTGCTTTTTGAAGAGTGATACAGAACTTCCCATGATGTATATGGACGATGCCATTAGAGCCACCATTAGTTTAATGGAAAGTCCATCAGAGCAAATAAAAGTAAGATCTTCCTATAATCTGGCCGGCATGAACTTTACCCCTGAAAAAATGGCCGAAAGCATTGTTGGGCACATTCCAAACTTCAAAATAAGCTACGCCCCTGATTTTAGACAGGAAATCGCTGATTCTTGGCCCAGTAGCATTGATGATACGGAGGCAAGAAATGAGTGGGGCTGGGAACCTAGATTCAATTTGGACCAGACCACAAAGGAGATGTTAGAAAATCTGAAGGGTTAGGCTACTACTCCTCTTCACCGGAATCTGAATCTGAAAAGTCCTCGTCTTCCTCTGGGATTTTATCATAATCCTCGGAATCAAAGTTTTCCTCATCGCTATCATCCTCATCGAAGTCGGCCATGGAACGTTCCAGTTTTGAGCTGATCTTTACCAGATATTTGGTATCCTCGGTAGATACTTCCACAGCCTCTATATATTCTCCCTTTATATTCTTGAAGTTAATTACATCATCATCCCCATATCCATCAGGATATTTTTCCACCAAAAGCTTGAGTACCTCGGAGGTGAGTTTTTTATAGTCTACAATTACGCGTTTGAGGTTGTCCATGGTGTTGTTGGTTACTTATCCTAAGTTATATAACTATTGTGATTGTATGGAAAAATTATAAAAAAAATCTTTGCATTTCAAAATTGGGGCGATTTTATCGACCAAAAATGATGTTAACCTGAAGTTGGTATTAAAAAAAGGGAAAGAATACAGAAAAACAACTAAGAGGAAAGATTAAGTCATTCTACCTACTTTACAATAATTATGTATCTTAACCTAATCAAATTCAAGGCTTAACCTACAAAACGAGGACCATGAGCATTCTCAACGACCTGCAAGAACTTGAAAGTGCCGGGGTAATCTCCAAGGATACCTCGACAAGAATCGAATCTTACTACAAAAACAAAAAAGACCCATCCACTAACAAGCTTTTTGTGGTTTTTGGCATTTTGGGGGCAATTTTGGTCGGTCTGGGGACGATTCTAATCATTGCGCATAACTGGGATGAACTGTCCCGCGGGCTAAAAACAGGAGCAGCATTTCTTCCTTTATTGGTAGGACAGGCTTTATGCTCGTTCACCCTACTAAAAAAGCATCAAAATATTGCTTGGAAAGAAGGTTCAGCGGTTTTTCTGTTCTTTGCAGTTGGTACCAGCATAGCGTTGATCAGTCAGATATATAATATTCCCGGAAATTTAAGCTCGTATCTACTGACATGGATGCTCTTGATATTGCCCCTTGTTTATGTAATGAAATCCTCAACGGTTTCTTTGCTCTACATTATTGGAACAACGTATTTCGCAGGCGAAACCGGATATTGGGACTACCCCAAGGATTCACCCTATATTTATTGGTTGTTGATTGCCGCCATTGTTCCCCACTATTATCTTTTACTAAAGAAAAGTTCGAAAAGCAACTTTGTCCGTTTTCATAATTGGTTTATCGCCTTGTCCCTGACCGTGGTTTTGGGCACTTTTTCCAAACAAATGGACGAACTCATGTTCTTGGCATACGCATCTTTGTTCGGCCTGTTCTATCTTTTTGGAACAAGTAAATTCTTCATGGACAAGACCACAAAAAATGACTTTACCCTATTGGGAAGCTTAGGTAACGTTGTCATTTTATTGATTTTGAGCTTTAATGAGTTTTGGGAGCATCTCATTAAAAAAGAAATGTTCCTGAATGAAATTATTGTTGCTCCAGAATTTATCATTACCATCATTTTATCCGTATTGGCCATGATGTTTTTATATGAAAGGTTAAAATCGTCACCAATTAAAGATATCTCTCCTTTTTCGGTTGCCTTCCTATTGTTTATACCTATTTTCTTTATAGGAACATTTTCATCCATAGCGGTATTCTTGATAAATCTTTTGGTTTTCGCCATTGGAATCCTAACAATTAGAGCTGGCTCCAAACAGAACCATTTGGGCATTCTCAACTACGGTCTTCTTATTATAGCTGCATTGATCGTATGCAGGTTTTTTGATACCGACCTAAGTTTTGTAATCCGTGGACTGCTATTTATATCTGTTGGTGTGGGATTCTTTTTTGCCAACTATAGGATGATTCGAAAAAGACAGGAAAATGACTAGCAGGAACAAACAAATACTCATTTTTGCCTTAGTGGCACTAGCTCAGCTCTATGTTCCCGCCAAAATGGTTTGGAACCAAGAAAGCATACTGGAGGAAGGCACCGAATACAAATTCAAGACTGCCCCGGTCGACCCTAACGATCCTTTTAGGGGGAAATACATTACATTGACATTTGAAGAAAACACCTTTACCGTGCAAGATGAAATGGACTGGTCCCGAGGTGAAAAAGTGTATGTGCTTCTTGGTACGAACAAATCCGGGTTTGCAAAAATAGATTCCATTTCCAAACAGTCGCCCAACGGCCAACAGGATTTTGTAGAGGCCAAGGCATGGTTTGTGTCCAGAAACGGGGAAAACAAGGTATCAATCGATTACCCGTTTAACAGATTTTATATGGAGGAATCCAAGGCGTACGATGCCGAAGCCACCTATCAAAAATCACAGATTGATACAACCAAAACCACATACGCCCTGGTTTCCATTAAAAACGGGGATGCCGTGCTAAAAGATGTGTTGATAGATGATATCCCGATCAGGGAAATAGTCATAAAGGAACAAAGTAAAGACCAACGCTAAAATTGGTGTTGGCAAGAATTAGACTCTTAAAAAGCCATTTGGTTCCCTTTTTGGTCAAAACCTATCCGTTTTTTGGCAAATTAACATGGGAACGGAGGGTAAAGTGGAATTTTGGTTAACTTGTCCTGTCAAGTTGATGATAAAATTGATATCATGATTCAAAGAGGCTTAGTTTTTATTCTTACATCAATTTGGTTTTCATCATTTGGTCAAAATGTACCTGATGGGTTTTTATCCAATCAAACACAAATAGATTCCTTATCCGAATCATCAAAATATGATGATGCCCTCCAGCTTGCATTTCAAAATCTTGAAATCGCAAAAAGAGAAGGTTCCCATCTGCTTTTGGGAAAGGCAAAGAGCAAAATCTCACATCTATACTTCAGGAAGGGCGATTACGATTCCACAACCTATTATGCCAAGCAAGCAATGACCTTGGCGAGCGCCAACAAACTACCAGAGGTAATGACAAGCGCCTTGCTTTCACTTGGCAATGTCCATTATTCAAAGTTCGAAGACATTGATGCCATAGACCACTATCAAAAAATAGATTCCATTTCCGAGCGCTATGGTGAAAAAAACCCACATGTGGTAAATGCACTGTTCAATCTGGGAAAGGTACTGTTGCGAACCTACAGCGTACAGGACACATCCTATATTGGGAAAGCGGAGCGCTATTTCCGCAGTGCCCAAAAAATGGCTTCGGAAATCGGAAACCCTGAAGAGGAACATATCGGCTATATAATGCTGGGCAATATTTATGGGCAACGACGGGAATACGAAAAAGCCATCCCTTACTTTAAAAAAAGTTTGGCCTATTTTGAACGTATGGGCTCCAGTAAACGGGTGGCGGACATCTATTGGTCCCTTGGTATTATTGAGACGGACCTCAACAACTACGAGCAAGCCGAATTTTATTACAAGAAAAGACTCGACCTATTGACACAGGCGGGAAACCCCGAAGAAATCGCAAATGCCAATCGGGTCCATGCAGGTTTCCTTCAAAGAATCAACAGACACCGAGAAGCCATCCCATATTTGGAAAAGGCATATCATTATTTCCAAGATTCCGATGCGGGCCATAGTGGCATTTTATTGGGAATTACAAGCTCACTTGCCGAGTCTTACAGGAAAACGGGGGATTTTGAAAAAGCTACCGAGTTCTATAGCCAAACCTTGGTGCATCAAGATTCTTTGGATGCCCGAAAACAAAAAAGTCTTGCATTGGACCTTGAAGCCAAATATCAAACACAGAAAAAAGAACAGGAAATTGCATTGTTAAAATCACAAAGTGAACTTGCCGACGTACGCAAAAAAAATCAACGGAATATTCTTTTGGGGGGAATTGCACTCATCTCGCTGGTTGCCCTGTTTCTATTTTTGCTGTATCGTAACCGACAAAAGACCAACGAACGGTTAATGGAACTGGACACCGCCAAATCCAACTTCTTCGCCAATATTTCCCATGAGCTGCGCACCCCATTGTCTTTGATACAAGGTCCGGTAGACCATCAACTGGAAAACGCCCGTCTTAGTAAGGAAGACAAACAAAATTTGACCATTGCCAAAAAAAATGCCGAACGGCTGACCACATTGGTGGACCAATTGCTCGACCTGTCCAAACTCGAATCCAGTTTTTACAAATTACAGGTTGGCCGAGGGCTGTTGTCCTCGTTTCTAAAATCCATTGCTGAATCGTTTGTGTTCCAGGCCAACAAAAAATCACAGCTGCTCAACATTCAGATCTCCATTGAAGAACATCTCTACTGGTACGATGCCGATGTGCTTCAAAAAATAGTGGTGAACCTTTTGGGCAATGCACTAAAATACAGTCCCGAAAAGGCCGAAATACATGTAAGTGCAAACATTGGGGATGGCAACCTTTCGTTATCTGTAAAAAACACCGGCATTTCACTTTCCAAAGAAATGCTCAATAACATTTTCGACCGCTTCCACCGAAGCCACGAAAACGAGCCGGGAACAGGTATTGGTCTGGCACTTACCAAAGAGCTGGTGGAACTGCACAAGGGCAAAATACACGTAAAAAGCGATGAAGATAGTGTCACTTTTTATATGGAGGTCCCCGTTCATGAAAATGCCTTTTCAATAAACGAGAAGGATATGCATTCGAAGCCTACCACTTACCAAACCCCATACCAAGAGAGCGAAATCATTGATGGCAATAACAATGAAAGGGTTTCTGTAGAAGACAAGGAGGCCAAGGACATTATATTAATTGTGGATGACAATGAAGATATACGCACGTATATTTCTTCCATTTTGCATAACAAATACCATGTAATTACCGCCGAAAATGGCGATGTCGGATTTCAAAAGGCACTAAAGCAGGTGCCCGATCTAATCATTACAGATTTAATGATGCCCAAGGACAATGGGCTGATAATGACCGAGAACTGTAAGACCAACGATACTACATCCCACATACCCATTGTAATGCTCACCGCCAAGACTGGCGATGAAAACCGATTGCAAGGATTAGAGATTGGAGCCGATAGCTATCTGACCAAGCCATTTAACAATAAAGTTTTGAAGCAAACGGTCCAAAATCTTTTGGAGAGCCGTAAACAATTACAAAAACGCTTTAGCCAAGAGGTAATATTAACCCCAAAGGACATTTCGATTGGTTCGTATGACCAACGGTTCTTGGAATCCCTACAAACCATTTTGGACGAACAATTGGTCTCGTCCGATTTTAACGCGGAGGCCTTCTCCGTTGCCATTGGCATGAGCAGAATGCAACTTCATCGCAAGCTAAAGGCACTCACCGGTCAAACCACATCGGAGTTTATACGGGGCCAGCGGTTAAAACTGGCAGCCAAACTTTTACAGAAAAGTGATGTCAACATCTCAGAAATAGGATATCAAGTAGGTTTTAACGATCATTCCTATTTTACAAAATGCTTTCGGGAAACCTATGGCCTCTCCCCTTCTGAATTCAGTAAGAACAAGACTTTTTAAATTCTTCCCGATCGGAAAACCGTAGTTATGTTACATATTTCACAGGCTTTGATACATAATTCATAGCCCCCTGTTCCCCATACCATTAAGTTTGTTTCCAAGGTTGGCAGTGTAAGTCACAAACGTATTCCACCTTGCCAATTACTAACAAAAAAACTTCATATCAACATGAAGAAAAAGAGATATGAAGGGATACTGGATGAAGTTCCCCGTTTTGAAATCTGTTTAAATGTTAACAAACTCCAAAAAGGAAAATACATGCTCAAGATCATGAACCGAAACAAAATCATCAAAAACACGCACTTCTCCAAGGAATGACTCCACGGCAAAACACAAGCTTTTAATTGAACCATTAATTACAACCTTAGAAATGAAAACCTCTTTATTTATTAAAACAACAATTATTATTCTCTTGGCCTCTTTATTCATCGGCTGTTCCGCAGAAGATGGTGAGCAAGGTCCGACAGGCCCTCAAGGAGCACAAGGTGAACAAGGGCCTCAGGGAGCGCAGGGCGAACAAGGACCAACTGGACCCCAAGGTGAACCTGGAGAAGATGGAAATGCCAATGTAATCGCCTCTGAATGGATACCAGAACAATTTTCGAATAATATTGTAAGCTATACCCAATTCTATATTGAGGATGAAGCATTTACCAGCGATATTTTAAATTCTGGAACCGTTTTGGTATATGGGCGCGATGGGGCCTCCGTAGTTCCAATCCCCGTGGTCTTCAACAACCAAACCTACTACTTTGTATTGCCGGAAACTTTGGGCGAAATCATCTTTGTCGCCCGCTCAGTTGATAACTCAACTACCGCATTCACAATCTTTACAGATTTTAGATATGTGATTATCCCTGCCAGCAATACTACCACGAAAAACGGGCAGACCATAAACTTTAATAAAATGACCTATTATGAAGTAATGGACCACTTTGGTCTTTCTTATTAGCAATGACCGTGAACGAAAACTACAATACTTTTTATAAATAAGATACATCATGAATACTGTAAAGCCATTTTTTAAACTACTATTTATCTGCTTTGCCCTTTTGTTACAGAGCTGTAGCAATGATGACAATGGAAGTGAAATCGAAGATGAAATTGAAGACGTCGATGACGTTGGAGATGATGACGATAACAACGACGATGACGGGGGGGAAATTACCGTTGGGACCTTGGTTACATTGAGTCCTTCCAATAACGAAAAGCCCGTTTCCAAGACACCGACCATAGCCTGGGAGGAGTACGATGGAGATCAAGCGGTAACATACTCCGTTTTTCTTGGAACCTCCGAGGATGGGTTAACAGAATTCGCATCCGGACTTGACATGCCCACCTTTGATATAGAAGAAGCCGACCCCCTTGAGCTGAACACCGACTATTATTGGCGAGTCATAGCTGTTGAAGATGGTACTACCCTGGCAGAAAGTGAGGTACAGCTTTTTACCACCGAAGCCATATTCGCCACCTTGATTACCGAAGATGCAGCATACGGCAGCAGAAAGGGTGCGGCTGTTGAAGTTTTTAATGAAAAAGTATGGTTGATAGGAGGCAGGGACGAAACGGATACTCCGCTCCCGGATATTTGGTCCAGTGCAGATGGTGAAAACTGGACAT
Source organism: Flagellimonas aurea (assembly GCF_017313785.1). GTDB lineage: Bacteria > Bacteroidota > Bacteroidia > Flavobacteriales > Flavobacteriaceae > Flagellimonas > Flagellimonas aurea. The sequence continues at coordinate 76,453 of NZ_JAFLNL010000010.1, read as the reverse complement.
TTGAAGGCAATCTTTCTTTTGGGGCCATTTATGGGCACGAGCTGATAGCGTTCAATGGCAGATTATGGATTTATGGAGGTATTTCTGAAGGTGTCCAGTCCAATAAGATCTTTAGTTCCGAAGATGGCATCACTTGGGTGGAGGAAACGGAGACTACACCCTTTACTCAATATCAGTCCTCTAGATTTACAGTTCTTGGAGATCAAATACTTAGGATTGCCGGCTACAGGGGCGATGTGGAAGAACTTTCCCCTGAGCGAAATGTATATAGCAGTTCGGATGGCTTAAATTGGGTCCTGGAAACCGAAAACCATGGATTTGAATCCAAATTCAGTTTTCAAATTGAAAGCCTTAATGATATTCTATATTGCATTGAACCCGACCCGGATTCGGACATCGAAGCAATCAGCACTAGGACCAGTTCGGATGGCGTCAATTGGTCCGACCCAGTCTTTTCCAATATTCGAGAAAGAGGTATAAACTCTGTAAGCACGGTGGTATTCGACGATAGAATCATATTGATGACTACTCCTGTTGATGGCCCGAACAGCTCCTCTACCTTTTATATATCCCCAAATGGTGAAGATTGGGAATTGGCCACTACGATTGATTCCTTCCCTATACGGGCTATTTTCTTTACGTTGGTCAATTTAAATGGTAATCTCTTTGCCATCGGAGGGACCCAAAGGAGTAATTTTTCGTCAACCGACAATACCGTTTGGATGTTGAACTGATGCAATAGTATTTGAGGAAATATTGAAGATATTGATTTACAAGAAGTATCGAATATTAGGAATTAAGATATTCGATACTTCTTGTATGTCCATACTACATCTCAAAAACGTTTGATATAACCCAATTTCACAGTGTATTGGTCATCAAAAGTATCTGAAGCAAACTCTATACGGTCATACGATGCTTCTACATAAACAACATGGGTTTGGCCCAACAGATTTCTATAGCCCAAGGCAAAATTAGTAGAGCGCAACCTTGCTGTATTATTGAACAGCACATTGTTCGATGTATTGTCCGGCGAAAAACCAGTCCCCACACGTGCGCTAAAATAATCGTCGGCTCCGCCAAAATAGTATCTTGCCGTAAGTGCATACGCATCTGCTATCTCAGCATCTACCGTATTTAGATATGTCCTAAGGTTAAACCAGTAGTTCTTGTAATATTTACCCAATCCAAAGGTGTAAGTCCATGAGGCTTCATCAAACTGCAACATCCTAAAACCAGCATCCACCTCAAAGGCGGCAGGTAGATTGGCATAAAGTGAAAATCCTGCGCGATACTGTGGAAAAATAGCTTTGTCGTTGGATATCCCCCCATTGATATAGGCATAAAACGTTTTTGAAATTCTTGGATAAAAATCCACCTCGAACTGTGTACTACCGATTCCAAACCTATTGCCATAATTAAGCCTGCCAAAAACCGGTCCAATACCTGTTTGCCTTCCATAATGCAGACTTGCCAAATGCCAAGGTTGGTCAAAACGCTCCTTGAAATCCACAAAATTATAGGATATCCCTACCTCATTCAAGTTCTCGCCCGTGGCCATATTCTGTAACAAGGACCGTACGTTGGTAGATTTTGGATGGTACTTCAAAGCGGTGTTCAACGTTTTGCTTGCTTCTTGACCTCGCTTTAAATCCATCAATATTTTTGCTTTGAGCACTAACAGGTTCTCGGAATCTGGGTGGGATTGCAATCCTTTGTCAACAATTTCCAAGGCCTTCTCGGAATTTTGGTTCCAGAACTCCAAGCTGGCGTAAGCCAAGGCTGCGTCTTCATACTCTGAATTCGAATTGAAAGTTGCTCCCAGGATCCTTCTTGCGTTATCGGGTTGTTTATCCCAGGTGTACAATCGTCCCAAAAAAATGGCATAGTCCACATTTTCCGGAGCTTTTTTCACCACCTCCTCCATAAAACCAATGGCCTTATCATAGTTTTTATGTTCAAATGCTTCTTCCCTGGCCATTTTATACATCTCGTTCACCGGAACAGTCTCCTGTGACCAAACGCCCAATGTCAAAAAAAGAAAACCATATAACCAAAACTGTTTCATAATACATGACCGTTTTTTAAAATATTATTGCTTAAAAAAACCTGCATCATTAGCTATTTTACTGTTACCTCTTCCCCTATCTTGCCCAGACCTGCTCTGCTCATATCGCCCCAAGACTTTCTTCCGCGTATCAAATCAATGTTTCCCTTTAGGGAGGACCAAAGAATAAACGGATGAAAAATGATGGGTTCCAGAAATGCGGTCAGTACAAGTTTATAGGTATAAGAGGTTTTTTTGTATTGCTGAAATGAGAATTCCTCAAAAAATAGCGCCGTTACAGAATAGAGCACCGCAAATCCGTAGGAAACCATGGTAAATCCGAGCACGAACATCCAATTGATTTGACCCAAGATCATGAGTGCGATAAAAAATAGTATCCCAAAAAATTCCACTAAGGGCGCAAACCATTCAAAAAATAGCCAATACGGTGTACTCAAAAGGCCAAGCACCCCATATTTTGGGTTGAACATCATACCTCTGTGAATCCAAAGGGTTTCGGCGGTTCCACGTGTCCATCTATTTCGTTGCCGGTGCAATATGGTCCAGTTGTGCGGAACCTCGGTCCAGCAGAGCGGGTCTGGGATAAACCCGACCGTGTAATCTACTTTTCTATTCCTCATGAGCCTACGCATGCGCACCAAGAGTTCCATATCCTCTCCAACGGTGTTTGGGTTATAGCCTCCGGCCTCTATCACGGTCTCCTTGTCGAACATGCCAAACGCGCCCGAAATCAACAAGAGTCCATCAACACGTGACCAGGCCATACGTCCCATTAAAAAAGCCCGGAAATATTCGATAATCTGTGCACGTATCAAGAACTTGTTGGGCAACTTCACCTCAACGATCTTTCCATCTTCGATGATACAAGAGTTGGCTATACGAATAATACCTCCTGATGCGATAACCTTTTTCTCGTTGTTCAAAAAAGGCTTTATCAATTTTAATAATGCATCACTTTCCAGCACACAGTCCACATCGATACAGCAAATGATATCGTGTTTGGATACATTGATTCCCGCGTTGAGGGCATCTGCCTTGCCACCGTTTGCCTTGTCCACAACCTTAAGGTTTTTGAAGGATTTAAATGTTGACTTATAGATTTGTTTGATGTTCTGTGAGGGCAAAATGTTATAGTAAATGGAGTCGTCCTTTACCAAGTGAAAGCTTTCAATGAGTTTTTCCATGGTGCCATCCTTACTGCCATCGTTGATGATGACAATTTCGCATGAAGGATAGTTCACCGTAAGCAATGACCTCACATTTTCCACAATATTGGCCTCTTCGTTATAGGCGGGGGCCAAAATGGATATGGAAGGTAGATTTGTGGACTGCAACAGTGCTATCTCATCCTTTAAACCATTCTTACGTTTGTATTCGCGTATTTCCAGAAAGGAGAAAAATGCAGAGAAGATATATCCAGAACATACAATGGCCCCATACGCCAGAAACAGCCAGCTTATAATTTCCGTAATATGGTTGATGTATAGGTTTTCCACAGGTTCGCCTTAATTTAAAAGTTGGGTTGCATCCTTTTTTCCGCGGTCAGGTACATAAGTTGGGTCTGCCACTCCATATTTTGCTCAAGGGCCGGCTTTAATTTGTGAAGCATTTGTAGATCTCCAAGGGCTTCGACCGCTTTGATGATCTCTTTTTTGACCAGTCGGGTCTCCTTGGAAAATTTGGGCATTACCTCATCCAACAGCTTTTCATAATTCAATTTTCGCAAGGAGGTCACCGCCTGCTTTCTTACCTGTTCGTTGGGATGGTCCAAAAAAGGAACAATCGCCGGAATGTGTTCAAATTGATTGAATTGCTGAATCATTCTAATGGAAAAAAGGAGAACGGTGTTCAATTCATGCTTCAACCATAAGGAAAAGTCCGGGGTAGCTCCTTCGTATACAAACTTTAAACAATCCTCCAGCTGGATAAGTTCCCATAAGGTAAGTTCCTTTTTTAATTTGGAGAAGAAAGACAATGGGTTGTTCTCTGCCGTTTTTATATAGAAATAGATAGCTTGGGCACGCACGGTCTCGTGCTTATCGTTTAAATAAAGTGCTACTTGTTTGGACTCTTTTACGTGGAGTTCCGAGAGTACGTAGATTGCTCGTGCCTTATCATACCACCTGCCGTTCTTCAAGGAATCCAAAATAAAGATATCGAGTTCCAAAGCCCGGAAAATATGTTTTAGGGTAATGGATGATTCTCCCTTTAGATTTTCGTTATAGACCAAGATTTGCCTTACGGCAATTTTCTTTTGCAGCTTGAATATTAAGAATTGGAATCTGAAGGTTTTTGCCTCCTTTTTTAGATCAAAGGTTTCATCGAACAAAGCGTTGTTCAAAAAAGTATCGATATTATCCTGAAATAATTTTTTCTTGCGGTCTCTTGCGTTTTTATAGCTTCTGAGGATTATCAATGCGGACACTGTAACGATCACCAACAAAAAAAACAAACACACAAAGAAGGCGGTTACCTTTAACGGCCAAGGCCAATCAGGCATTATGTTCTCCAATGCAGACAATTAATGACTTTCAATGGTTCTTTTTACTCGCAAAGACAGTTCGTTGGGACTGAAGGGCTTGGTGATAAAATCGTTGACCCCCATCATAAAGGCATCAGTAATAATTTCCTCTTGATTGGAAGTAGAGAGTACTATTATGGGCATAGTGGGAGTATTGTTCCTTATATGCTCTATGAGTTCCGTTCCTGTAATATAGGGCAACATCAGGTCAGTAATGACCAATTCAATGGCATCGTCTTCCTTGAGTATTTCCAAAGCCTTTCTACCGTCTTCGGCCACAACAACGTCATACCCATCTTTGGTCAGCTTAAACTCCAATGATTTTACAACCATGGGATTGTCTTCGATGATCAAAATTCTCTTCTTCATACTGCTTTTAATTTGGGAAACTGTTTTTCAATTTCATCTACGATCAACCCATATTCCTTCATCAAGGTTTGGGCCAATTCTGGAATCTCGCTTTCTACAGCGTCATAGCAAATCGTATTGCAAATAACCGGTCCTACATCATTGCCCAACATCGAAAAGCTGGGCTTTATGTTATGCGCTATTTGACGTGCTTCCTCAAAATCCGGGATTGAAATGGCCTTTTGAAGATCAACAAACTTGGCATCCAAGGTGTTTTTGAACAATACAATGGATTCCTCAATAAATTCCTGATTATTGTCGGATAGTTCGTTTAAATATTCCAAGGAGAAAAGTTTCTTTTCCTTTTCTTCACTTTTTCCATAATGTACAAGCGCATCAACATTATATTGCTCTATGGGATAATTGCATCGTTGATAGTTTTCGTGTATCGCTTCTGGTTTGCTATCGTCTCCTACGATTACCATTGGATAGGACTTTTGCAACTCATGAAAAACATAGTCCATAACCTTGAAAGGATCTAAAGGTCCTATGCCTTCATCCATTATGATCAAATCATAGGTTGAATTCTTTAAACGTTGCAAGGCACTAAAGCTATCTTGGCAATAGTCCATTTCCCAGTCGCGACAAGTATCAAAACTCTGGAAAATCTCCATGAGGTTTTCCGTGGGACTGATAATCAATACATTTTTTAGGATAGTGCCCATTTCCAAAAGTAGGTTTATACCTACTTAAACATAAAATCGGGCATAAAATTGTATGAAAAACCCTTTAATTGTAATATTTTACTTCAACAGGAAATTTGAAAGGACTTCTTTTAACTTTTCCAAGACTACCGGCTTGGTGACATAGTCATCCATTCCATGTTCCAAACAGCGTTCTTTTTCTCCTTTAACAACTCCTGCGGTTAGTGCAACTATAGGAACATGTTCATTAGGACCCTCTAGCACCCTTATTTTTTGGGTGGCATCGAACCCACTCATCACGGGCATCTGGATATCCATAAAAATAACATCGAACTGAGCTTGGGCAACATGTTCAACTGCTTGCGAACCATCATGAGCCTCCACAATTTTGGCCTGTGGCATTATTTTTTGCAACAAGGTATGTGCTAAAAATCTGTTTACGGGATTATCCTCGGCCACCAGAATATTCGGTGATAAATGTTCCAAGCTTTTAGTATCTGCTTGTTCCGACGACCCTGTTTTAACAACACCATTTGAACTGCCGACCTTAACGAGTGCAGACTGTAAATCCCGCAGCATTACGGGTTTCGATAAATTGAAACGCACCCCATATTCGGAACAAGCTTGTTTTATGTTTTCATCTTCTATGGAACTGTGGAGCAGCATTATGGGAAGTTGTTCCGCGGACATACCAAATTTTTCACGAACATGTTGAATCACCTCCACACCATTGAGATAGGGCATGTTATAATCCAAGATCATCAAATCAAAATCTGAATGCTTCTCCAAAAGTTCCAGTGCTTCGACTCCGTGGATCGCAAGCTCCGAATCAATTTGGGAGAGTTTTAGCATATCCCTTAAAATGATTCTATTGTTCTCGTTGTCATCAACAACCAAGACCTTTCTTACTTTTGATTTTAACGGTTCGTCTTCCCTGCTGGATTCATCCTCCGTTTTAAACTCAACAACGAAGGAAAAAACACTACCTTGGTTGAGCTTACTCTCTACATGCAAACTGCTTCCCATAAAATTTAGAAGACGGTTACTAATGGTAAGGCCCAGACCCGTTCCTCCAAACTTTCTGGTCGTTGAAGCATCTTCTTGATCAAAAGCTTTAAAAATCTTCTCCAAGTTATGTTCGGCTATGCCGACCCCTGTATCCCTAATGGAGAAAACAAAGCATTTTTTGTTCGTGTCTGTACCCAGTTCGGGCTTATATCTAACTTTCAACTCCACTTCACCTTGGTGGGTAAATTTTATCGCATTCCCCAAAAGGTTGGTAAGTATTTGGCGTAAGCGAACAGAATCCGCATAAACTGAACGATCAATATCCGGGGAAATATCCAACAATATTTCAAGGCCCTTGGCATGTGCCTGATGTTTGACAATGTCCATGGTTTGATCGCAAAGTTCCAGCAAGTCTATTTTCTCAATGTTCAATTCCAATTTTCCTGCCTCGATCTTAGAGAAATCCAGTATATCATTAATTATATCCAAAAGATGGTTTGCCGAATTATAGACGGTCTGCATATACTCGGACTGACTTTCATTGAGTTCGGTTTTCATCAATAAATCCGTAAATCCAATGACACCGTTCAAGGGTGTTCGGATTTCATGGCTCATGTTTGCCAAAAATTCGGATTTTGATTTATTAGCTGCCTCTGCTTTCTGCTTTTCCTTTATCAATGAGGTCTCATAAACCTTCATTCTGGTAATATCCTGAAAAATCCCATACACCTTGCCATCAGGCTCAGACCCCTTTGTCCTACCTATGACCCTTACCCATTTTTTCTCTCCATCGGCTGCGTTAATTCTAAGTTCCATATCAAAGGAATGCGATTGTTCCAAGGACTGCTGAATCGCTCTCTCCAACGTTTCTGCATCTTTCTTGGAGTAGAAGGAAAACATTCTGTCCAAACTGGGTTCCATATCCTTGGGCACTCCGTATATCTCTTTGGTCATAGAACTGCAGGCAAGTGCATCTTTTGAAGCATCGTACTCCCAACTTCCGATCTTTGCGATCTGGTTGGATTGGTCCAGCATATCCTGCAACCGCAAGCGTTCCATGATATTTTCTTTGAACTGGGTAATATTGGCCGTAAACATGAGCAATCCCCCAACTTCATCGGGCTTTTTGTACCATGGCTTCACTTCCCATGTAATCCATTGTTTAGAGCCATCGGCCCTTTCAAACACGGCCTCATCACAAGTATTTACGGCTCCGTTCAAACATTCTTGATGGATTTTTTTCCAGTCATCACCTATTTCTGGGAACACATCGTAATGCGACCTGCCTATAACACTTTCTGTTAAGTAATAGTCTTCCAACCATTTTTTGGAAGCTGCCAAGTACACCATATTGGTATCGAACATGGCTATGGCCGTTGGTGCTTCATCTATAAACAGTCTGTTTTGCTCCATACTTGCTTCCAGGGCAAGCTCATTGATTTTCTGCTCGGTGATGTCCCAATTGGTTCCCAACATTCTGATTACTTCACCTTCTTCATTAAGGTATACCGACCCTTTAGCGCGTATATGGCGCATGGAACCATCGGGCCAAATAATCCTAAAATCACCTTCATAAGGGGTTTTATTGGCTATGGCAGCCTCCAAAAGTTTTAGGACCCAATCTATATCATCCTTGTGGATCATACTTGCCCAAATCGAAAATTTTATAGGCTCTTTCTCCTTGTCCAGACCATAAATATTGTACATGGTATCGTCCCATATAATGGAGCCATCCTCGATATCATAATCCCATATTCCTATGATGGAGGCATCCAAGGCCGCCAAAACCTTTTCATTGGCTTTTTTGAAATCGGACTCTGCTTTGATCCTTCTTGAAATATCCCTAAAAGCAACAATGGTGTTGTAACCGTTTAGGGTCACAATGGAATTCAATGTTATTTCAACCGGTAATTTTTTGCCTTTGTCTTTGAGTAAGTGGGTCTCGATTACAGATGTAATGTTTGCTTCCTCGCCGTTTTCCTCAATGGTTGGTTTTACCGCTGAAAATTCTTTGATATGATTCTTATGGACTTCTGTAAAATCATCGGACACAAAATCGTTTATGTTTTTCCCCTTTAAGCGTATTGCATCATAGCCAAAGGTCTTTTTCATTAAACTATTGGAAAGTAGGATTTTGCCAGAATCATCAATAATCACGATAGGGTCCGGTGTGGCATTAAGATATGTACTAGTGGCCAAAAGGTCTCTTTGTGCGCTTCTTCTTTCCTGTTCCAAGTTGTTTATCTCAGGAATAACGATCATTAAAAAGAACAGTACAACGGAGATAAAGGCAACAGCAAGTGTAGCTATGGAAAACCCTGACTCTAGATACCCCGCCCTATATACCCGAAAAATGATATATGAAATCAAAATCGTTATTGCCGATAGTTGAAGGAACATTTTTCTTACAAGGTGGTTTCCTATCCCCCTGCCGATAAAAAGTTCCATAATCCCATATTTTGGGACCATAAGGGAAATCGCTGTACTCGCCAACAAAAATCCGATTGCTGTATGCACGGCCATAGATGAAAGAAAGTTGATCTTATCCTCCGTAGGAATTTGAAAAAAATAGGCTGTAATCGCCAAGAAAGAAAAAAATGCCACTGCCTGGGACATATATGCGGCAAACCTCATTTTGTTGGGTTTTCCTAATAAAATCAGTAAAAGTGATATCCCCAAAAGCGAAAATGAAAGTGAAGTGGCGGACGACATCCTTCCCGGGTGCGGATCACCTGATCGTATCCCAAAGTAATCCTCAACAAAAAATTGGTCTATTCCAAAATCAATTGCAAATATATCCTGACTCAAGGTAAGCAATCCTACAATCAATAAAAATGCATTGACGATATGTGCAAAAACTATATTATAGTGTTTTACAATAAGTACAATGGTAGCTCCCAAAAAAATAAAGCACAAGGCTGTGTTGAATTTCATTGAAGGGAGTTCGGAGACAACTCTGGTTAAGGATTCCAATTGGAACATCCATCCCAATATGGCCAAAATTGACACAATATTGATGATAGCAGAAATGATAAGTATGTATCTTTTGAGCATTTTTTTGGGGAAACAGTATAATTATGTAACGTTTTACTTACAATATATTATACTTAATTCAAAATAAGGAACTCTGTTATAAAAAGAAATCCATTTTTAAGGTTCGATACTCCGTCTTACACATTTACTTATTATAGAAGAAAAATTAGCCCTTACCGAAAAACCGAAATAGCATTTACAATCGTATTAATCAATGTGAATTTTAACATATTGTGTGTCTTACGATTATATAATTTTGACTAATTTTTAAAATATGCGTTTTAAATGAAAATCACCTATTTCGCATTTTTATTTTTTACCGTTTGTCTTTCCATCTTTGGTCAGCAGACTCTCCCAATAAAAGTTGGGAGCGAAAAAGTAAAACCATTGACCAAGTTAATCGATACTTCATTACAGGCCAATCTGGAAGATGAGATATTGGGCAATGAGGCATGGGCCAGCTTGATAGGTCAAAAAAAGATGGCAATTGGTATCGTTGATCTGAGCAACCCCGAGCATGTTAGATTTGCAAGAATCAATGGCAACCATATGATGTATGCCGCAAGTCTGCCAAAGATTGCCATTTTACTTGCTGCGATGGATGCAATAGAAAAGGGCGAGCTTATTGAAACTTCTGAGATCAAAAAGGACATGAGATTAATGATCAGCAAATCGGATAATGCTGCATCTACTAGGATGATAGACCGTTTGGGGTATGCCAAGATAGAATCAGTAATGACCGATCCAACGTATGCTTTCTATGATGAGGGCAACGGAGGCGGGCTCTGGGTAGGCAAAAGATATGGCGGAGGCGGCAATACCAACAGGGAACCTTTAAAACAACTTAGCCATGCCGCATCCGTGACACAGGTGTGCCGCTTTTATTACTTACTTGCCAATGGTAAGCTGGTAAATGAAAAACGCTCCAAACAAATGCTAAACATCATGGAGAATCCGGAGCTTCACCACAAATTCGTGAACACCTTGGAGATCATTGCACCCTCTGCACGTCTTTTTAGAAAATCCGGCTCTTGGAAAACCTATCATTCCGATTCCATTCTGGTATGGGGCAAAGAGTCCAATCGAAGATACATCTTGGTAGCACTGATCGATGACCCTAATGGCGAACAGATTATTCGAAATTTGGTAAAGCCCATCGAAAAAGTATTGAAAAAACCCGAAATTTAATCATTGGAAAGTTACATGGCCAATGATATTTGAGCTAACAAATAAATTTTTTGACATACGAAAGGGAGAGTTTAAAATCTCCCTTTTTATGTTTTGCTACATCTTTTTGATCATTTCCGTGCTACTGATCATAAAGCCGACAATCAATGCACTTTTTCTTTCAGAACTTGGTGCGGAAAAATTATCCGTAGCTTACGTCTTGGTTGCCTTTACTGCAGTCCTAAGTTCCTTTTTCTACACAAGGGTACTTGCCAAATTTGAACTGAACCATATCATAAGAACCACATTGCTCTCATCAATTGTAGTACTTGTGGCATTGGCCGTACTTTTAAGACTAGGATTGATCAACCCCTATTTACTGTTCTTTTTTTATATCTGGTCTGCCATTTATGCTGTGCTGTCAGCTTCACAATTTTGGGTGTTGGCCAATCTGGTCTATAACGTCAGGGACGCCAAAAGGCTTTTCGGATTTATAGGTTCTGGAGCCATATTGGGCGGTATATTTGGAGGCTACATTACCTCCATTTTGGCACCTTTCGTCGGGAACGATGCCATGATCTTTATCGCCGCGATCATGCTTATGGGTTGTTTTCCCGTTTTACGGGTAATCTGGAAACTTCGGGTGAACAAACTGGATGATTTCAAAAAAAAGAAGCGAATCTCCATCACAGATGGCCATCCGTACAAACTGATCAAAAAATCACGCCACCTGACCTATATGGCACTCACAGTAGCTGTAGGCGTGTTGGTAGCCAAGTTAGTGGACTATCAATTTAGCGATTTTGCTGCAAAATCTTTTGATGATCCCGAGGAACTCACCTCATTTTTGGCATTTTGGTTTTCCACATTCAACCTGTTGTCCTTGGGAATCCAATTATTTGTTACCCATCGTGTTGTTGGTATTTGGGGCGTTGGATTTTCGCTGTTGCTCCTGCCCTTGGGCATCCTTTTCGGCTCCATCTTTTTTTTGATATTGCCCGAACTGTCCGCAATCGTGGTCATCAAGGCCATGGACGGCATCTTAAAACAATCGATAAACAAAAGTGCGTCCGAATTATTGGTTCTCCCTTTACCGTTCGAGCTGAAAAACCGTACCAAATCTTTCATTGATGTTGTAGTGGATAGTATTGCCACCGGCGTAGCAGGCCTATTGCTCATATTTTTTGTTAGCGCACTAGACCTTGGAACTACGAGCATTACCTTATTGATCATAGTTTTGGTGATGATTTGGATTTTCTTCATTGGTATTCTACGGCAGGAATATTACACCACTTTCAAAAAGAACCTGGAGAATGTTTCTCCAAGCTCCACCAATCCTTCCAATACAAAGGCGAAGCCCATTTCCGCTGTTGAAGGAATGAAAAACGTTTTTTACAGTGGCACCGACGAACAGATTCTTTTTATGCTCAACAAATTGATGGAAATCAATGATAGAAGGTTTACGGATGATGTACTGAGATTACTTGATCATCCTTCCCTGAAGATAAAAGCTGCCGCCATGCGGAACCTCTATTTTTTGAACAGCTCCAGCATGATAACCAATATCAACGAACTATTACAGCATAATGATGAAGAACTGACCTTGGCCACCTTTGAATACTTATTGCTGCACGCCGAACAAAATGAAGAATACATCTTCGACGAATTTCTGGAAGCAGATAGTCAATTGATCAAAGATACCGCACTGTATTGTTTGGCCTTGGAAAGTACGGGGAACCAAACCCTAAAAACAAAATATGACCTTCCGGGCAGATTGGAAAGACGATTATCACAAAACGACACCGCAATTAACCCACTCGTATTAAAGGCCATTGGCGCTTCGGGTTACCCTCAATTCTACCCAGCAATAACAGAACATCTCGATAGTGTGGACAATCATTTAAGGGAAGCAGCGATTAGGGCGGCCGGATTGAGCATGCGGCCATTGTTCATCAACAAATTACTGCAATTGCTCACCCATAAGAACATGCGTCCGTTTGCCATAGAGGCCCTGCACAACTACGGACCGGGAATCCTTCCTATCTTGGTTTCTAATGTAAAAAACAGGACAGTAAGCCTCGATGTTTGCAGACTGGTACCTTCGGTCATAAAAACCTTTATGTCCAAAGATGCGGTACATTCATTGTTCCAACTTTTTGATGATGTGGACCTCAGTGTGCGACTGGCTGTGGTACGGTCATTGAGCGATATCAGAAAAGAGCGCCCCACGCTCCGTTTTAACCGATTCAAGATAGTTGCCAAAATCTTTGAAGAATGCACACTGTACCACCAAACACTTTCAGCGATGCATACCCAGATCATTATTTCATATAGAAACCGTAAAAAATCCGGTGGACAAATTAATGTTGAAGAAAGGAATGCACGAGCATCATTATTGGAGCTATTGGAACGTAGGCTGGATGCTGGACTGGAACGGATTTTTAAACTACTAGGGCTTAAATATGTACAGGAAGATGTTCATAATGCCTATTTGGGCTTGTTGAGTCCCAAGGAAGAATCTCGTATCAAGGCCATTGAGTTTCTGGACAACCTACTCACAGGAAACCTTAAACAAAAATTACTGCCCATAATAGAGGAAGCAACGATGGATTTTTCATCAGAAGAGGCAATACAAAAGATCAAACATGCCATACCTAGTGAAATCGAATGTTTTGAGCAACTGTTGCAGGTGCCCGACATAAAGTTAAAATTGGCGGTAATCTATCTGATAGGCAAACAGCGAGACAAACGTTTTAAGGAGTTATTGGAACGCTATGTAACAGATGATAATCCTAAAATCAAGGATTTTGCACAAAATGCACTCAAGGAAATCAACCTTTCCTAACAATCTTGTCAATCGCCGAAGCCAGATACATATGGTCGGATGCCGAATTTTTTCGAAGCACGTTGGTCATGAGGACCACCATATATCTGCAGTTATCGGGATGTTCCACTATGATAACCGAATTCATAAAGTTCTGTACATTTCCCATGTATTTTCCGCATTCCTCGCCCTTGCTCCTATCGCATTTGTACAAGCTACCAGATTTAAAATAAACCGCTGCTTCCTTTAGTACTGGCGATTGGGCATAGCGTATACGTCTATCCGTCATGTACATTAACCTTTTCATTTCGAGGCTACTTTCCTCATTTACCACTTTTCCTTGTTCGAGTTGGACCAAAAACTTCATCAAACCATAAGGAGTGCCGATACTTCCGCCTTTATCTCCTACGTAGGTATTGGCACCTGATGTAAAAAAGCTGCCCAATCGCCATTCATCAGCCGTTATACCCAAATCACGCAAAGGAAGGTTCACCACATCATTGGCCAGGTCGGTCAAATCTTTTTTGGGGGTCTCCTTAAAATAGGCCATTGCCTCCTCTTCGGTAAGCTCTGGGTATTTTTCGCCAAAGGCTGCCATTAGCAATGCCTCACGCCATACGATACTGGCAGCACCATTGTTGCTAACCGAAAGCATGTGGTCCGCCCATTCATATAGACTAAATACATCACTTGCAACCACTTGCCGTTTTACCAATGTATTTTTTTCCACATTAAAAATGGGAACGGTATGTTCATCCCTTAGTCCCCAGACCCCTGCTTTTACCTCTTTGTTTTTTAATAACTGAGTCCGTAGTTCAAAAGAATCAGGGTAGATTTTGGCCAATTGCTCAAAAAGCGCGGTAAGCACGGCCAACTTGCCCACACTTCCCGGCTGATACCCCAAGGATTTGTTTCGTTCGGCATAGCGGACACTATCAGGATCGGAAATATCCATAATGGTCAATGAGTAACTTTTGTCGAGACCTCGGAACAGGGCGCCGATATCCTTTTGAAACGGTTCGTCAACCACAAAAAAACTACCAGTGCTATCTTCTTTTTTGGACAAAAGGTTGAGTTTGATTTCTTCCCAAGATTTCATGGCTCCCGCGGGCAATGGTGTGGATTCTTTCAACTCCCCATTTTTGATCATTTCAAGTCTTTTGAGACGTTTGATCCCCGTACGCTCGTATCCATCGATAGGATATTCCACAAATTCGCTGAATCCGAGTCCCATCAATCCTAAAAACACTATGATAACTATCTTTTTCATCTACAATTTTTTAGAAAGTGAAATACGCTTTTCCAAATCGATCTTTGGTGTGATGGATTCCAGATATGAAGAACCTAGGGCCCTTTTGTTCTCCACGAACGGGCGAATTTGGAACAGCCATAATTTGTTGTCCTTAAAACCAAGTTCCACATCAAAAGCTCCTTGGTAATCCGAGTTGGTTTCTTTGGGAACACGCTCTCGAATTGTACGCGCTAGATCACGTATTTCGCTGATGTTCCTTTCCTTGAGCACACGATCTTGAAAAGTTGCGATTTTCTTTTCGGTACCGCCTGTTTCGGGCAGAACATTATAAAAACGTTCCCTGGCTGGAGCCAACAAGGTATAGCCTCCGCTATCCTTGATCAGGTATTGCTCCGCAGCCTGACCGTCCACAGCGCCCCCAGCTCCCCTGCTGAATGCCACAGTAAGATCTTTGTCCGTTCCGGAACTTATTCCCTTGGTGATCAAAACTCCTGAGTAGTCCACGTCAACGCTTGGGATAACCAAAATTGATGGATATACATTTTCGGGATTCAAAAGATATTTTTGGCGCCATTTAAAACTTCTTTCCGTGTAAGGGGATGCCCATACATCCTTGATACCCTCCAAAATTTTGGTTCTATCTACCGAATTGAAAATAGTAAGGTTTAGGCCCGCTCCCGTGAACTCCTTAAGATCTTCCATGTTGGTATCGCTGCGCAGAAACACAGGAACATTTCCCAAGTCTCCGCCCAAAACCTCTTTGAACCCATTCTCCAATTGATCTACAAAACTGTCGAGCAACTCCATCTTTTTAATGGCCGCCCGTAATATTTCCAATTGTCTTAGCTGATAATTTTCAACCTCATTTTCGGTAATACCAGAATCCAACATTCGATTTGCCTCTTGGAACATATTTGTCAAAAATTGCCAGTATGAACCTTCTTGGTCAGGCATTGGTTGGTCCATATGGGTCCTGAAAATCCCGAATGGAATCACCAATCCCTCAACGACCTTATCGGGAAACATTTTTTTGAGCTGGCCAAGGTTGGCCGCTTTGGGCCCGCACAGTTTGCCGGAGTCATCCGCATCTACGCTTCGCATGTTGAGTACATTGTTCTCGTCCAATCGAATTTGTCCGACGGGTACCTCTATCCGCTCCTCCCTTCTTTCCTTGACGGTAAAAAGTGCCAGTTCCTCTTGCGACATTTGGTTCTCGGGCTTAAGAATTACATTTCCTTTATTAGATACGGCGTAGAAAACCCTTGTGCCATCATATTTTTTTAAGGCTTGCAAATTCCCATCGGAAAGGGCGGCATTGGGAATTCCAAGATTTCGTGCCAACAACTGTACGTGCGACACCATATTGCCCTCAGCTACCGTTGCTATGCCCGCCACCGGTTTTAGGTCCGAAGGCGGCCGTTGGAATACATAGATCTTATCCGACGAAACCTCAATATCATCCGAACTGCCCCCCACTACTACAAGTTCACCAAAAGCATACCCAGGGTTGAGACCTCGAATGGTACTTTGGTTCTGTACATCCATCACTTTGTTAGCCAATTGCGATTCCATGGAGATCATATTGCCCAATTCGCCAACGCTCTGCCCCAAATGGAGCGACACCGAGCCACGGATCTTGTCATCTATAAATCCTGCTGCGAGGGGTTCAAAGGCCACATATTGCTTTACTATAGCATCATAATTTGCCTTTGTCATCGCGGCGCTCCATTCCACTGCGGCCCTTGCCCTGTTCAACACCTCGGTTAATTCACCAAGTGATTGTTCCGGCACATCATAGTTTGTGAGCCCGGAAGCCAATTGGCTCCACTCCCATTGTTCGAGATAGCCCGATCCAGTAACGGCCATACCCAGATAACAGATTTTATGCAGTAGGTCTTTCAAGTTTTGCGGTTGGTACTCCGGTGAACTCTTAAATACAATCTCTTCCAATTTCAATGATACATCAAGCAACTGAAGCCTTGCCATGGGTCTTTCTTCTTCCAAGAGCCCTTCCCGTATATCGTATAAGAGCTGAGAAGCCTGTTCAACCAATAGTTTTGGTGAATTCAATTCTGAGGAACTTGCGGCAAAACCACTTATTGAATTACCAAGCGGAGTTCCCTTCGTCAACGGAGCCATTTGTGCCAGGGCCGAAATATCAACAGGTTTATGGAACTCTTTCATGGTTGTCACCAAGGCATCTATCTTTTGTGCAATATCCGCAGGTAACTTTGAACTATGCGTTTGTTTAAACTTGATCACTTTCTGGATATCCGATTCTTCCGGCTGACTGTGAATCTTTGTCCGCAGGTCCATAAAAGGCAGATATAAGTCTGATATCACTTTGGATTCGCTCCTCATCTTTTGCGCAACATTGTCATCCCCATTATGTGGAATATCCTTTAGCGATTGACGAACCAAAAAGTACTCGTTCCTTAAAATTTCATCCTTGGCCAAGAGCCATTTATAAAATTCAATCCCCCAAGCTTGCTCATCTTCGGATTGTATGGCGCCACGGTAAAACTGACCTTTTTGATTGATCCAACCGTTGTCCACACTCCTTAAATATTTATCAAGTTGGTACTGTTTGAGCCTGGAATGGTCGTTCTCGACGTCCCAAAGGGATTCCATATCAGTGTACGCCAAGATTTGTCCCAAAAAGATATGGTTCGATTTTCCCAGGGCCACTACCTCATCCTTATATCGGGCATGCTGGACTCCTGGACCAATGTTATCGGGGCAAGGGTCTTTGGGTGGACGGATGCTTCCATCAGTACAGAACCATCGAATGTCCTTGTAAGGTCCCCGAATATCATTTTTATACTTGTTGACAAGCACAGTGATTTCCTTTGGTTCCAATTTTTGAGCTTGGAGCACACATGGCAAGGTGAGCAAAAAATAAAATATACTACAGATAAAACGTTTCATAGCAAACACGTTTAACAATGCTTTTCAACAGTAAAGCAACTTTTGGAGCATTGTCTATTGTAGTAAATATATTCAAATAACATCAGAATTTGTTATTTGCCCATTTCAATCTTGCACTATGGGATAAATGAACAAGCGCCAATATTTTTTCATTAATTTTTACTGAACCATGAGAATGATAGGATTACATTTGAAGAGAACCAACAATCCTGTCAAAAGTGAACCTTTACTTTTAAATCCTTCAATAGTTGAATCTACAGAAGAACTGTAAATTTGTAGGGTTAATCAAGTTTTGAATGGACTGCCAATCAAACTTAGAACATAAAAAATATTGGCAACTAGCTTACCTTTAGAGGAATACAAAGTAGTTTATTTGAAAACGAATGGGCAGGACAAAATACCTGAGTCATTTGAATATCCTCATTTTTATACGCCCATTCCCATAGCCAAGAAAGCGGCGAAAGACCTGCAAAATAGATTGCAACAGAATTTGCCAGAATTGATGAATCAACCCACAGGACGTATGTTAGGGGTCCTTGTGGTACAAACCAAGAACGGTGGCCTTGGATATCTAAGTGCATATTCTGGCGAGCTTCAACCCGAGCTGGAAAAATTACCATTTGTACCTCCTGTTCACCAATTACCAAAAGGAGAAGATTTTCCAGAGATGGCCAGCATCAATGCAATTAGCAAAGAAGTTAAAGCGCTGGAAGAAAGTGATGTGTTTATCACTGCCAAGCAACGCCTAAAAAAGACAACAAAAGAGACTAAAGAAAATATACTTGCTGCCAAGAAAGCGGCAAAAAAAAGCAAATTGGAACGCGACAGACTCAGAAAAGAGTCTATTCATCTACCTGATAAAGAGCGCCAGGAACTCTTGGACGATTTGGCAAAGCAAGGCACCAATGCCGGGATGGACCTGAGACGTTTTACACGTTCCGAGAACTTGCGGTTAGAAAAAGCTATTGGTGCATACAGGAAGTTGGAAGAACGAATTGAAGCACTCAAAATGCTACGTAAAACCAAGTCCAATCAGCTACAGGATGCTATTTTTGAATCGTTTATTTTTTTGAACGGTGAGGGAGAAGGCAAATCCGTTAAAACGGTATTTACCGATTTTGGGGTGGATGTACCACCTGCAGGTGCAGGAGAGTGTGCTGCTCCAAAACTGTTTCAATATGCATTCAAGCAAGGGTTGAAACCTGTGGCTCTAGCTGAGTTCTGGTGGGGACCGTCTCCCGATTCGGAAATAAGGGAACATGGTAAGTTTTACCCGGCATGTAAAGGCAAGTGCCAGCCTATTCTGGCACATATGCTCAATGGAATCCCTGTAAAACCAAATCCCTTGTTGGAAAATTTTGGAGCAGGAAAGAAACTGGAAGTGCTGTTTGAAGATGAACATTTGGTTGTCGTAAATAAACCTACCGGCATGTTGTCCGTGCCAGGCAGGCACATAAAAGATTCTGTAAAATCCCGTATTCTGGAACAGTATCCGAAAGCTTCCGGCCCCATAATTGTACATCGGCTGGATCAGGATACCTCTGGAACAATGATTGTTACCCTTTCCAAAAAAGCGAACAAGCTGCTGCAACAACAATTCTTGGAGCGTACGATTCGCAAAACCTATTTTGCGGTTCTAGAGAAACCAATTGAAGAAAACACCGGGGAGATAGCGCTTCCTCTTATCTTGGATATCAATAACAGGCCCATGCAAATGGTAGATTATAAACACGGTAAACCTGCTTTGACACACTATGAGGTCATAAAAAAAACAGCCCATCAAACCTTAATCAAATTAAGTCCTATAACGGGACGTTCACATCAATTGCGGGTACATTGCGCCCATAAATTGGGACTTCATGCACCAATTGTTGGAGATAATCTATATGGTACGCCTTCAAAACGACTTTGTTTGCATGCACAACAGGTAGAATTTGTTCATCCCATTAACAATGAGCGGATAAAAATCAAGATAGAAATGCCTTTTGTTATTTAAAAATTGTGGGGTAAATCACCCATTAAGAAAATATTGGTTAATTCATTTTGATGGATTGTAGAAAAGTAGCTCCGGCAAGAATCGAACTTTTTTCCCGGACCCCAGTTTTACTGGGGTTTTCACGTTTTGATTTCAAAATGTTGACGATTTGTGAACTTTTGTGATTGATTCGTCTTTCATCATTTCAAATATACCTAAACAATTACAAAATTGTCAATTAAGTAAAACTGATTAATATGATATGCATGTTGAAAATAAGATAATACAGTCCTAAAAATATACTTGGGATTGTTTAACCATTGAGATGATTCTATTCTACTACACCCCGTGATTAGTAGATAATGCCTTATAAAAATTAAATTATCTACGCGTTTACAATATGAATAGGCCACTTACCTACTCTAGATTCATCAAAGCGAACATGTTAGGCCAAAATCGGGCTCTAGGTTTAAGAAAAAAGGTATATTGTAAAAACAAACCTCAACCATTAAAGACATTGCAAAAAAAAAGTAGCCATAACGGCCTTGTCTTTTTATACCCGTGCACCATACTGGTCTTATTATTGTGCCTTGGCAAGTCTACATTTAGTCAAGCTCAAGGTCCACCCGAGGCCCACAATCGATTTTCATTCAATAACCTTACAGTAAATGACGGCCTTTCCCAGAACAGTGTAGTGGGCATCGCTCAAGACACCACCGGATATCTTTGGTTTGCCACACAGGATGGGTTGAACAAATACGATGGAAGGGAATTTAACATCTATAAAGAACAGTTTGAAGATGTTACCAGACCCACTTACAGTAAACTTGGCAAGGTGTTCATTGACTCCGATAACACCTTATGGGTCATCACCAATCCCGGGACCTTAAAATTCTATGATAGAAAAAAGGAAGAGTTTCAAAAAATAAAATCCATAGATAGTGCCAGTGTTGTGTACGAAGATTCGCGAAGGAACATCTATATTGGCACTTATAAAAAGGGGCTCTTTCAAATCAAAGCCAATAAGAAGGATACTATCCAAGTGCTTGGAGGTCAAAATAAGTCACTGGAGATATACGATTTAATCGATTGGGGTGACCATCTTTGGATAGCCGCCTCGGGAGGAGTCTATAAGCTGAACAATGATAAACAGGCCTTGGATACCATCTACCGATCATCTGGGACAAACTTTAGTGCTTTTACCACAAATGGAGAAAATATTTATGTGGGCTCTTATCAAAAAGGACTATTTATAAAGTCGGCCTCGTCAGAAACCTTTGCTCAATTCAAGGGGTTTGGAAATGAAAAATTCCCAACGGATCTGGTCATACAAGACCTTTTATTGGACAAATATGGCCGATTATGGGTTGCAACGTACGGACAAGGTTTGTACATCATTGATTTCTCCACCAAGAGCTTTAGGCATTTTTTGGCCGATAGAAACAATCCCGATGCCATTCATTATGATGACATTTTATTTCTATTCGAGGATTTCACAGGAACTATTTGGCTAGGTACGGATGGTGCGGGGGTCAGCTATTATGATGAGTACTTGGCCAAGTTCAATATTCTCACCAACAAAAATGTGCCCAAAGAGGCCCATGTGGATGTCATAAGGGCCATTGCCAAGGAAGGCCGAAGCCTTTGGCTGGGAACCTCGGGCAAAGGGTTGACCAAAATTAATTTGGATACCCAACAGGCCTTCACCATCAAAATCGGGGAATCCAATTTAATCGGGGACAGGATCATGTCCCTGTATCACGATGGCAATACCTTATGGATCGGACATCAAGAACATGGTCTCCAGAAAATGCGGGGCAACAATCAAATTGAAACCATTGAAGAATTACGAAATCATACGATTTGGAAGATTTATAAGGCGCCCAACAACAATCTATGGCTGTGTACAAGAAACAGGGGGCTTATCTTATTCGATGAGAAAAATGGTATTGTAGCCCAATTCAATTCGGAAAACTCCAATTTGACCACGGACAATATTAGAACCATTGAACATTTCAAAGACAATATTTTTTGGGTGGGGACTGAACAAAGTGGCCTCTTTTCCCTTAACATGGATACCCGAAGGGTAGTAAAAATTGACTCAATTGCCGATGATATAAAATCCTTGCTTCATAAAAATGATAGACTTTGGATAGGTACAAACGGAAATGGACTGAAGTCCTATGAACCATCCACAGGAGAAATTCTACATTTTACGGTTAAAACTGGATTGCCGAACAATGTTGTCTATGGCATCCTACCGGACGAACAAGGGAACCTTTGGTTGAGCTCCAATCAAGGTATTTCCAGGTTTTCATATCATAATGGGAAACATTCCGTGGAAAATTATGGAAACTACGATGGTCTACAATCTTATGAATTCAATACTGGGGCCTATTTCAAAGATGAAGATGGAACGCTTTACTTTGGTGGTTTGGAAGGTCTCAATTGGTTTCGGCCGGAACAATTGCAGACCAATCCCTTCAAACCCAAAACCGTAATCACCAATATAAAGGTTTTTAACGATACCCGGAATCTTTCAGAAAACGTTCCTTTAAAGCATACACAGAACACCATTACATTCGCGTTCTCATCCTTGCAATTCTCTCAACCCAGCTTAAATCAATATAAATACAGATTAATAGGCAATGATGAAAATTGGATCAATGCAGGCAACAACAATACGGCCCGATATACAAATTTGTCTCCCGGCGAGTATACCTTTCAGGTACTCTCCAGTAATTATGATGGTATTTGGGGCGATGTTCCGGCTACCTACAATTTTGAAATAGAACAGCCTTGGCATTTTACAAATATGGCCATTGCCGTGTTTACCACTTTTATATTCCAAGGCTGTTTTATTGCCATTGGCATTTTTATGCTACTGCTTTACTTTAGGCTAAGGAAGCGGGATTATCTATTGTACGGTGTTTATATTTTGATATTTGCTACCTATTTCTTTTTAAGAATAGACCTTGAACTGGAATTACAGCTTTTTTTTAAGAATTATGACACTTCCTATTATTTTTTAGCCCCACTGGTGTTTTTACTATCAGGGGTTTTCATTGCTTTTGTTGACTCGTTTGCAGAAATCCGGGACCATCATCCCAAATTTTCAAGGGAACTCAAATGGTTTTCCATCGCCACTTATTTGGCTGGGGTTACCATATTCTTTTATGTCCTTCTCACTAAAGATTTTTTACTGGTGAAAAGGCATTTGAACCTGCTTTTATTACCCTTACATTTATATGGCATCTATGCAGTGATCAGGGCCTTCATAGTGGTAAAGTCACCTTTACGTTATTATATTCTTCTCGGAAATTTTTTCCTGATCGGGTTTAGCATGGTGGGATTGAACTTAGGCAATCAGCATTCATTTTCAGGGGGGGTGGAATCCAATAATGTCTTTGGTTTTTACAGCTTTAATATTACGCAATTGGGAGTTTTTATAGAACTCCTCATATTCTCTTTGGGTCTCGGACACAAGTTTTACCTTGTGGAGATTGAAAAAAACAAGTTTCAAAAACTTGATGAATTAAAAACCAAACTCTACACAGATATTTCCCACGAAATACGCACCCCACTCACCCTTATTTCGGGACCAATAGAGCATCAATTGGATAGAGCAGGACTTTCCAATGACGATAAAAAGGAACTATCCCTTATCAAAAACAACACCCAAAGACTTTTGGGCCTTGTAAATCAAATGTTGGATTTATCCATGATTGATTCCGGTCAATTCAAGTCCAATCTTACCGAAGGCGACCTAAAAGGATTGTTGATTCAACTGATTGAAGCCTTTTCATATGTTGCTGCGGAAAAGAACATAGATATACAACACAACATTAAAAAACTGGGCAACGCATGGTTTGATGCAGACGTTGTGGAGAAAATTATTTCCAACCTATTATCAAATGCCATAAAGTACGCCCCTAAGAACAGTACCATAATCGTAACTGCCGAAGAAGAACAGCAAAATCTTGTGTTTTCCATTCTAAATTCCACCGATGGATTGAAAATAGAGGACCTAAGCAAGCTGTTTAAACGTTTTCATCAAAATAGTGAAAAATCCGAAGGTGTTGGCGTAGGACTGGCTCTTGTTCGGGAACTTGTATCTTTATCAAAGGGAAGCATTATCGCACACAATATTGGACAGGGCAAGATCCAGTTTACGCTTACCTTGCCAATAGGGCAACCCTTTAACAAAGCCCAAAACATTCCAACCCCTGCATCTTATGACAAATTGGTTCCTGAAAAACCTGTATTGGGTACATTTAAAAAGCCAACCTTGCTCATTGTGGAAGACGACAAGGATATCCTTTCCTATGTGGTTTCCATTTTTAAAAATGAATATGTCATTCTCAAGGCCCCAAACGGAAAGAAAGGTATAGAAGTGGCCCAAGAAAAACTTCCCGATTTGATCATAAGTGACATTATGATGCCTGTTTGTAGCGGGATTGAGCTTTGTCAGGCCATCAAGAAGAATGAGGCCACCAGCCATATCCCTATTATATTGCTCACCGCCAAAGCCGACCAAGAAAGTCAATTATCAGGCTTGGGAATGGGTGCCGATGCCTACGTAACCAAACCGTTCAGTCCCCAAATATTAAAAGTAAGGGTAGAAAAACTCTTGGAAAATCGAGTCCGTCTGCGAGAACATTACTCTAAAACATTTAAAGTTGACCCAGGGCTTGTTCCCACAAAAACGGAGCAAGAATTTTTACGACGGCTGCAGAGCATATTGGACAAACACATTACCTCCACAGAGTTTACAAGTGAGAAATTTGCCAAGCTCATGCTCATGAGCCGTTCCCAATTGCATAAAAAATTAGATGCGGTCACTGGAATGTCCACAACGGAGTTCGTGCGCACACAGCGCATCAATCTGGCCAAGGAACTACTTTGCCTTTCTGACGCTACTATCTCAGAAATTGCATACCAAGTTGGATTTAATACCCCTTCATATTTTAACAAGGTCTTCAAGGAAATTGTGGGTTGCACCCCTAACGAATATCTCTCCAAACAAGTATAAACAAGGTTTTTTCACAGTCGGAAACATATCTTCCATCATTGGAAACATATCTTCCATCCACTCTTTCCCCTCCAAGATACCTTTATCATAAGTTTCAACTAGCAGGTTTTACACCTCTTCCGAACATCATGAAAAAAGGTACGGGACACGATAAAATATATATGAGTATCGACCACTTAAAAAGCGGGAAATACCAGTTGAACATTTTATTAGAAAACAAGGTAGTCCAAACTTTGGAAATCAAAAAGGAAGAAACCAAGCGATTAAAAAAATAACGAGAAAGGCAAATACTCCCCCAACCCTTTTTCATTATCCAATTAAACATAAACAAAATACAATCGTCATGAAAAGAAAAGTAGTTATCATGCTTATGTGCTGCCTAGCCATAACATACTCCGCAGAAGCCCAATTTTTTAAAAAATTGAAGAAAAAAGCAGAGAATGCCGTTGAACGGACCATAATGAACCGTACGGATGAAGAAGTATCAAAAGGAACGGATAATGCCATCGATTCCATAACCAAAGGGGGTAAAGGAAAAAAGAACAAAAAGGACGCCCCGAAAAATATTGGGGAAACCGAAAAGAACATTGACTCCACAAAACAACAAAACAAGGCCAAAGAAGCTGCCATGCAAAAAAAGATGGCAGGTTTGTTCGGGGGTAGCGACCTAAAAGGGGTTCCTGAAGTTTATGAATTCTCGTATAAGGCCACAATGAAAATTTCCAGCCAAAAAGACGAGACCGAAATACAGTATTGGATGGAACCGGGCCAACCGTATTTTGGCAATTGGCACAAAGAGGGCACAATGAACAGCATTACTGTTATGGACATGGAAAACCAAGCCATGGTAATGTTCACTGACGATGGCAAACAAAAAATGGCCATGAAAATCCCAGCCGGGAAAAAAACCATAGAAAAACTCACCAAAAAGATGGAGGAAAAAAACAAACAGGCAGCAGAAGATATCAAAGTCGTCCCCATTGCGGGCAAGACCATTCTTGGCTACCATTGCGAAGGTTATCAAATTACAAGCAAAGATGGCATTTCAAAAGTGTGGGTCACCAATGAGACCCCTGTGGGATACTTGGGCGGCATAGCCAACACCGAAGGCCTGCCAAGCAGTGTATTGCCCATTGGCGAGAACACCATGTTCATGGAAATGCAGTTTGAATCGGCCAAGAAGAAAAAGGACAACTTTAGTATGGTATGCACCGAACTGAAAGAAGAAAGCATGTCAATTATAAAAGCGGAATACTCCACCATGGGTGGGTTTTAAAATCTAAAATTTATACTATGAAAAAATTATTGGGATGCGCTATGTTTTTAATGCTCATGTGGACAGGGACACAAGCACAGGATTTTGACTTGGACGACATTATGGGTGAAGCGCAGGATTTCTTTGGCGAGGCACAGGATGATGCCGAAAAAGCCGCAGATACTGAAGCTCAACGGAAATTTAAGGAGGCATTTAAAGATAAATTCAAAAAATGGGGGGAGTTTTCAGAAAATCTCGATGATTATTCACCTCAGACCAAATGCTTGTACCTAATGGCCAAATATATTTCGGAATTAGAAGCACTTAAGACAGAAACAGAAAAGGATAGTGACTGCAGAAGGACCTACGACCTGTTAGGGATGCAACTGATGGCCATGATGTCCAGCACCACGATTATGTTCTGTACGGAGGAATTATTCAACACTTTAGGTAAGTTGGGGCCAGAAATGTCACAAGAAGACATGGATTATATTTCCGAAATAAAAAAAGACTTTAATCTATTGTATGTTAAAGAGAAAAACACAGATTTTGAAAAAACCATGGTACAGTTTTACATAAACGATTACGCCTTTGTAGACCCTTACTATGAAGATAATTTGTCGATAGAATTCACAAAAATAAATCAATACTTGCTGAAATACTTTCATCCGCTTTCCCTTATGAAAGAAGGCATGGCCATAAGCCAACAAATGGACAAGCTCAAACCTTGCACAGGGTATTAAAACCATCATTGTCCTATGAAAATCAATAACTCCTATATAATTCCATTTGTTTCGTTCCTGCTCGTATCCTGTGGAAGCAAAGAAAGCAAGAAACCCGACCAAGATGCAACCAACACCGTTGAACTGGTAAGGACAGCCAAGGATGTGCAAGAGAACCAGTCAAGTCTGGCGAATGAAACGCCTTTGACCAAGGAAGAATTTGCGTCATGGTTGCCCGAAACACTTTTAGGAATGCCCCTAACTTCCTCGACCATCAACCTGCTTCCAGATATTGGCTCCTGTAGCGCAACATATAGTGTAAACAATAGGAGAATCAGAGTAATGGTCATTGATGGCGCTGGTGAAAAAGGAAACAATGCCGTTAGTTCCTACCGAATGTCCAGCACCATAGAATACGATGAGAAAGGTACTTGGGGTAGCACCAAAACAACAACCATCAGCGACATCAAAGTAAAAGAATCCAGCCTGAAAAATGGCAAGTTCAACCTGTCCATGTTCCACGAAAACCGATTTGCAGTTGACGTGGAGACCTATGAGGTGGGGCATGAAGAATTGGAACAACTCGTCAAGGAATTGAATTTGGAACAACTTAAATAAATGAAATCATGAAAACAAGAACCATTATCCTCGCGATCGCATTCATAAGCATCGCCACACTCACACAGGCCCAATCAAAGGCAATATCACTCAAAAATGGCAAAAAAATCATTGTGGCCATTGACAATGAAACAAAAACAGTTGTGGATATCCTTCCAGCAGAGGCCTTGCCCGACAAAACCACAGCAGCCAAAAAATACCCGGGCAGCACTTTTTTTGCCGGTATGCTGTATGGGGAATCCAGCCGTTCGGTACGTCCGCATGAGTATTCGGATATTAAAAAAAGACAGTTCGCGGGCAACAGCTCCAAAACAGGTTCCCGCTCCGTACATCCACATGAGTATTCGGATATCGAGAAAAGGACATTCCTATCCATAAAAAGCACCAAAAACTTTTCGATGGCACCTCAAAAAGATGCCATACTGGCCTTTGATCTCTCGCAAGCCTATATCCCCGGAGACACATTCATTCCAGATGACACATTCATTCCTGGAGATACATTCATTCCAGGTGACACATTCCTTGTAATGTTCGATGAGAAGAAAAAAATAGTCATGCTAAAGGCAAGGTAGCCCACTCTTAAAATTTAAATGATGAATCGTAGAAAAATCAATTCCTACAACTATTTCCTATGCTTTTTGATAGCAGGAACCCTGTTCTTTTCATGTAAAAATGACCAAAAAAAAGAAGTTGCAGCGTCCACTGGTGAACTTTCGGGCAACTTTGCCGTGGAGGTCACCATGGAAAACAAGGTGTTCCATATTGAACAAGAAGACTTGCTGCCTGTAAAACGAACCTTTGCAAACGATAGTATTTTACTTTTATTCAGGGCGGATGGAAACCCGTTTCAGCTCAACCTAAACCTTACACATACCAATATTCTGGATGACCAAAGTGCAGAATACAGCATCCCAGATGCGAATGCGGGAAAAATAAAAGTAGATCTCAACTTCTTCAATGCCGATAGGGATGTAAAAAGAACCAACAAACGGATCGTTTTCAAAAAAGGGATTATCACCGTTAAAAAGTTAACAGCAAACAAGCTGGAAATGACCTTTACGGGCGAAGGCAGTGGAATGATAGAACGTGATGGCAATTTTCCGATTTCGGGCAAAATAAATGCCTCTTATTAAAACCATAATTGATCGTAATCAAATGAAAACAATATTGAAAATACTGGGCCTGATGTTGCTGATGGTCTCATGCAATACACAGAACAAAAAAGACAACACCGTTGATGAAACCGTAAAAATGGGCAAAACCGTACAAGATTTGGCCAAACAGTCACAAGACTTAAAAGAAACCGAGCCTGTGTCCGAAGAAACACTCAATAATTGGTTTCCCAAAACCCTTCAGGGCATGGAACGCCAGAAAATAGTCAAAGGCACATTGACCGGCTATGGAATAAGCGGTGCCACGGCCACATACGAAGGCTCCGATAAAAGCAGATTAGTTGTGAACGTGAACGATGGTGCCGGGGAAAAGGGTACAATGCTCACCTCGCAGTACATTGCCTTCAAAAACCTGAACACTGACATGGAAACCGATACTAAATCGGAAAAAATCCTGAACAACAATACCATGTTGGGTGTGGAAACTGTCTATAAAACTGAAGGGAAGGTCATGATCAACTTCCTGTACAAAGACCGATTCGCAGTAAACATGCAAGCGGACAATATTGAAAAACAAGCTGTTTGGGATGCATTTGACCAATTGGATATTGAAGCACTTTTTTGATGGATAACCCTATGACCAACAGTGCATCCCGAAGGGACTTTTTCAAGCAAATGGTGCTTGGCGGGACAGGATTGTACCTATCCCCCCTATTGTTTCAAGGCTGTGACGATGAAGACTTGGGCAGGCCGCCCTTTGGGGTTTGGGAAGACATGATCAAAAAACTCGAACAAAGTCCCGACCATCTCATCGGTAGAAGAAATACCCTTATCGCTTCCAAAGACCCCAAAGCAATGACGGATTTTGTCAGGGAAAGCTTTCAGGTTTTGCCAAACCAGCGTGACTTTTTGAGACAGCTGGCCCATGAAACCCTTTATGGCACCGATATGGCATTGCGGTGTGGTTTGGCCACTCCCCGGGAAAAAGCGGAAATATTGAAAGATATGTTGGTGGAGGCCGGATTTGAGGCAAAGGTGGTCTTGGAACATACCAACATTTCCCTGGATGGGGCCAAGGACATCGTTTTCAAAAAACACATTCCCGATTTTGATCCTCCCATTTCTGAACGACAAATGCATAAGTGGAACAAGGCTTTGGGTGCCTCGGAAACAAACGGGAGCTTTGAGGTCATCCCCGATCTAAAGAAAAGATCCGAGGTGTTGGCCAATGATCTTTTGGAAAAAATCGACGAAAAATATATTAGGGAGGCATCGGTCAACCAAGGATTCCATAAGAATGGTGTGCCCTCTGTCATCCTATATGAGAATGGTGGGGAAAAATATGCCCATGTGTTCGATCCCGCAGTGCCCTTCGGGCAGTTGCACCCCACTAACCAAGAGAAAAGGTTCAGTGATGCCACTGCATTGAAAAAGCCCAAGGACAACGATATCACCATAGCTCTTTCATGCCGGAACGCCATGGACAAATGGAACGAAACGGAGCTCGTCTCAGGTACCTGGAAACTGTCCCAACTCTTGGGCAACCAGTTGCAAGTACTCTTCTTGAACAACATGGCGTTTGAAGACCAGGCCACAAAATCCATCTCCCAGGTGTGCAACTTTACACCTTGCTTGGCACTTCAAGATATCAATAAGGATACCACATATTTGGAAGAACGCTCCTTTTTGGGAGAACCCATCAACTTGGAAGGGGAAAAAGTATTGGACCGTTACAATCCCACGGTTCTACCCAAAGAGGAATTGGCTGGTGCCATCGATAACATACACTCCTTAGAAGGAAAAGTCGTTCCACAGGCCTTCCCAAAAGTCAGATTGGAACTGGAACCAATGGATGCCGAAGGAAATATCATCGGAGGGCTTTCCACAGCCAATTTTGAGGTTGCGGACAATGGACAGAGCCCCATGGTCTGGATGCAGCAGAACAGTATTTCACCCAAAATACTGCTGCTTTACGATACCTCTATGAGCATGCCCACGGAATATCGGGGAGAAGGCATCAAAACATTTTTGAGAAATACCGAAAGTGATGTGAAGGAAGCCTATCCGACCGCACAGTTGCTACTCCAAGAAACAGGTTCCAACATATATACCTCGCTGCTAAGTGCAAAACAATTGGATGTTGATCTCATCCTGTATGCAACGGACGGGCACAACAATGATGAGTACGACCCATCATACCGCTCCATTTATGATGCCGGACCTCCTGCCATCTTGCTCAATGTGTTCGCTGTAGATACTTTTTATAAGCGTTTAAGGGAAAACATGGACTTTGTTGAAATCCAAGCAGATGACCAAGAACGGACCATAACGAAAATAAAGGAATTCGTAGGTCAGTTGCATTTCCCCACTTATGTGCTCACCTACAACTCGTTTGATGAGGGTAAAGACCATGAGGTGGTCGTGAAGGTGAAGGACACAGTGCACCGGATAAGATTGACCTATCATTTTCCAGAGAACGACAACGTTCTAGGAAACAGGATGATTGGCCTCTACCTTACCATCAGTAGCAATGGAATGCAACCCATAAAAAGGACCCTTGCCGGGTACGAACTCCATAAGGACAACTACATGAGCCCCATAAGGCCTGACCGAAAAATGATAGACGAAGTACATGAAATGTTATTGGGCGGTGCCGTAATGGCCTTTGAACGGGAAGCTCCCACCCTTTCGCTCCAACTTACGGAATACCTAAAAACATTGATGAGCAACAAAGCGTGGTTTGAGGCCTATCAGGACAACGATCTCGGGAGAGCAGTTGAGGAGTTGCAAAAGGGAGGTTTAAGCTATCCAGCTCTTTTATTGACCATGATGCAGCCCTTGAATGACCAGGTTACGGACAAGGCCATCACCTATCCCAGTGGCTTCCGCTCATGCCTGATAAAACTCACCCCGGGCTATTATAACAAGGAATCCAAGACCTCATTTGATTACCTGCCTACCTCGGAATACCTTTCGGCCACCCGTGATAGTAAGGGCGGTTTTGCAGAAACCCTCAAAAAAACGGCCCAATTGGCCATTTTAGAAGGCCATGTTTTTGAGGACAGCGCCCTTGACCTATTGAAGGGAAAACCACTCTTGTTGAACAAGGACAGGGGGCTGGACGAGCGGTTCACGACCAAAGCTTTGGGTGAGGACTATGGCTATTTCAGCAAATTTGTTTTCGGAGGTTCGGAGTTGAAGTTTTTTGATACTTCCCTTCAGACAAAGTCCTTCTGGAAAATAAATCCGGTGAATGGGGAACTATACGGCATTTTGCCCAACCAGACAGGTGGCGGAACTAGGACTACCTATGAACAGTTAATGGAGCTGGACAGCGTCATACAGGGCTACAAAGAAGTATTGTCCGGAATGAATGTGGGTCTGGCAGTAACCGGTCTAGGAGGCCTACCTTTGGGCATTGTGGCCACCTACAGTCTAACCTTGGTGAAACTGTATGCCCTTGCATCCCAAGCACTCATATTGATGAACACTACTGGCATGGATGAGGACATCACCTTGGCACTTCAAGCATTGGCATGCGATATCTATAAGGAAGTTCTGTATGATTCCTTTTATGCTGTCGGTTCTGCCGCAAGTACTATTGAAAACCTTATAGGCGCCGTGGGGGGCAACTTTTCATTTTTCAAGTGTTGAAAAACTGGGTGTTCAGGGAATCCCCTTAACATATCAATGGCTTCATAAGAAAAAAGAGCCATTCAAAGGATGGACGGGTTGGAAAACTTAATAGCCATGATGGGGGATGATGAATTTTCATTTTTGCCCTGCCCATCAGCTTAAATCTTAATGGTTGGCGTTACGCGATTTGGTTAAAATTGGAATTTGGTGATTACTTCTTTAGGAGGAACTTTTGCAAACCAGGTGTTGGTTCTTATGAGGCG
This sequence comes from Flagellimonas aurea, assembly GCF_017313785.1. GTDB lineage: Bacteria > Bacteroidota > Bacteroidia > Flavobacteriales > Flavobacteriaceae > Flagellimonas > Flagellimonas aurea. Next base: position 43,987 of record NZ_JAFLNL010000010.1, on the reverse strand, counting down.
GAGAAAGTCCCTTCTTTCCACAATTCCTATAGTACCATACAAGCAGGAAATTGTAATCTAATTCGCTTGTGCCGGATTGCGTGTCTCAGGACTCACCCCCAAGCTTTATAGACTTGCTTGCCAATCGAGATGAATTGGTTTGAAGCCTATCCAGTATTGATAGGACAAAGCCATGCAAGCATTGGGAAAAGACAATTTTGAATATCTTCTACTTTATTGGCCATGACTGGAAAATTATACCCGGTCATTGCCTGCACAAATAGATTTAGAATTAGTTAAAATAGCAAGCGAAACAAGTTTCGCGCTGCAATCATCCCAAAATAAATACTCTGCGAGTCTATTGCTATGTAACGTGAGGTCATAAGCGACCTGCAAACCCTTTGCAAGTCTTACTTGGAAAAGGATTCTAGTTACTATAAGAATAAAGATCAGACCGAATGGATGGTTATTGGCACTAATTGATTCAGAAGTCAAAAAGTAGCCCCGGCAAGAATCGAACTTGCATCTAAAGTTTAGGAAACTTCTATTCTATCCATTGAACTACGGGGCCATTCCATAAAATGGATTGCAAAAATAGGTTTTTTGATGGATTTTATGCAAACACACTAATCTATTTACATCAAAAAAATGGGGGAACCACCTAACTTCGTTTTACTGTTTCTTCCTTCAATATTTTTTCCAGATAGGAACGCGACAATGGCTTATCGACATATCCCGAGATCATTCCGTTTTTTTTCGCTATGGCTCTATCTTTTGTATTGGTAAAGGCAGAAAGAACGTACACACTTGGAAGCAAATGTCCTTTGAACAAATTCTTTAAATTTTCCAAAAAATCCCATCCGTTCATTCCATCCATAACCAAGTCCAAAAAAATAATATCGGGCAATCTGTTCTGCTCCTCTATCGAACTCAAACAAGCCTGTAAGCCTTCTTCTCCGCTGGAACAAGTAACAATATCAAAATTACCATGGGATTGCTGTATGCAGTATCGAGTCGCAAATTGCGACACCAAGTCATCGTCTATGATAAACGTAGTTAACTTCATGTAGGAACTATTACGTAAGTTTGGGGAGAGCAAAGCTAGAAGCAAACCATCAATGCGCCATTCATTTTCGTTGTTTGGCCCAAATATACCGTTGAGTCAACCTTAATAAGGCAATTTACTCCTAACAATACCATATACAAAAGCTCCGAGAACAGCACCCATAAGCACCAGAATTATAGGCCAATAACCCGCTCCTACCAATATATAGATGGGTCCAGGACATGCCCCTGCCAAAGCCCAGCCCAGTCCAAACAGGGTTCCTCCCAAAATATATCTCGTAAACGTTTTTTCTTTATCTGGGATGCTGATGATTTCTCCCGAAAAAGATTTGACCTTCGATTTCTTTATCCAGAAGACCAAAACAACTCCCACAGCCAAGGCAGAACCTATGATGCCGTACATATGGAATGAATCGAACTGGAACATTTCATAGATTCTGAACCATGATGCTGCTTCCGACTTGTAGAGCACAATACCCAAAAAAGTTCCCAATATGATGTACATTATATTCTTCATGCTGAAAAAATTAAAGGGAACAATAGGTGCACCATAATCAATCCACCGATAAAAAATCCGATGACAGCAATTAATGATGGTCGCTGTAAATTACTAAGACCAGAAATTGCATGCCCAGAGGTACATCCGCCAGCATATCGGGTTCCGAAGCCCACCAAAAAACCAGCAATCAACAGGATAACCCACACTTTGGGGTCCGCCAATGAATCCATGCTGAAAAGTTCTGTGGGCAAATAGGCCTTGCCAGCACTATCAAAACCTAAATCTTGAAGCTTCGCCACCGTTTTATCGGAGATATCCACAGCAGGATTGGGCGACAACCAATGCGCTCCCAAAAATCCTCCAATTACCGAACCCAAAACCACCAATAGGTTCCAACGTTTGGATTTTACATCCACTTTGAAGTAATCCGTGAATTTTCCTGCTCCGCCAATGGTGCAAAAAGTCTCCAAGTTGGATGACATTCCAAATTTTTTGCCCATCAAAATGAGCAAGGCCATGATGATGGCAATGAGTGGGCCCGATACATACCAAGGCCAAGGTTGATAAAGCATTTCGTGAGGTTTTGTGCAAATGTCACGAAAATGCTTTAATTATCAAATATGGGAGGGTTTTAGCAACAGTTCTTTTCTTCGTTAGACACCCCGAACTTTTTAAGGATATCTTCCAATAAACACCATTTGGTCAAGGACGATTGGAACAAATTGGCCCCGACAAACGCGGTAAACCAAAGCCAATTCTGGCTCACATAAATCGCCAAAACTAAGCTGATCAAGATAAAACTTCCTGCTACCCCTCTTACGATTCTATTTCTCATTTCTTGATTTTTAAACGGTTCTCTCAATGGGTATTTCCACGGCCCTTATCGGGTTGGTGGTCTCACTTTCCTCGTTGAATTGTTTCAATAATTTGAACAACTCGGTCACTTTTTCTTCTTCGGTAAAGGAAAAGAACATGTTCGATGCCGCTCCGCCTTTTTCACTGGGAAACCAACTGCTGGTGTACATCAATGGCGCGGCACTTTTGTACCCATCTATGTCGGATTCGCTAAAGCTTTCGACGCCTGCTTGTTTAAAGAGTTTAAAAACCTGGCTTTTATACTCTTCCACTGTGGTCACAATGATCATTTTCATTTTACTTGTAGTTTTTACGTTCAATCATGTAATACACCAATGGCACTACCAATAGCGTCAAAATGGTCGACACTATGGTTCCTCCCATAAGCGATATCGCCAACCCCTGAAAAATGGGGTCGAACAAAATCACAAAAGCTCCAATGACCACAGTACCCGCGGTCAATAAAATAGGAATGGTACGCACAGCACCTGCTTCCAATACGGCCTGCTTAAGGGGAACTCCCTCGTCCAACCTTAGGTTGACGAAGTCGATAAGCAATACCGAGTTCCGCACCATGATTCCTGCCAAGGCAATCATCCCGATAAAGGAGGTTGCGGTAAAGAATGCTCCTAACAACCAATGCCCGAGTACAATTCCGATCAAGGAAAGTGGGATGGCCACCATCATCACTACAGGTGCCTTAAAGTTTTGGAACCAACCCACAATAAGCATGTAAATAATCACGATCACGCCCATAAAGGCAATTCCCAAATCGCGGAACACCTCCAAGGTAATCTGCCATTCGCCGTCCCATTTCACGGTATAATCATCCTCAAATTGGGGTTGCTCCATATATAATTCGTCAATGGAATACCCTTGTGGCAGCTCTAACTGGTTCAATTTATCCGTCATACCCAAAATGGCATACACCGGACTCTCCAATTCTCCAGCCATATCGGACATCACATATACCACTCTTTTTTGATTCTTTCGGTAGATGCTCTTCGCCTTGACGCCTTCTTTTACCTGAACCAAATCACCAACGGAAACCATATTTCCTTGTTGGGATGCTATCTTCACTTGTTTGATCTCATCCAAACTGGATTTATCCTTTTCACTCATGGAAAGTACAATCCCGATTTGGTCAAAAGCATCCTCTCGGTAAATATGCGATACGGGTTGTTCACGGAAAGTCATGGCCATTACCTCAACAATTTGTTGTGGTGTAACGCCATAAAGCATGGCCTTTTCCTTATCGATTACAAAATCATATTCCACTTGGTCATCCTCGACCATCCAATCCACATCTACCACATCCTCAGTATTGTTCAAGATGCCTTTTACATCATCGGCCAAGGCAATCTGCTTTTCGTAATCCGGTCCATACACCTCAGCTACAATGGTTGACAACACAGGAGGCCCTGGTGGCACCTCAACAATCTTAATGTTCGCATCGTACTTTTTGCCCAATTCCTGAATCTTCGGCCTAAGCAATTTGGCTATATCATGACTTTGTTCACTCCTATCGTGCTTGTCTACCAGATTGACTTGGATATCGGCCATATTGCTACCACCACGAAGGTCGTAATGCCTTACCAAACCGTTAAAGGTAATCGGCGCAGAGGTTCCCACATAACTCTGATAGTTGACCACTTCGGGCCGAGTGGAGAGATACGCTCCTATTTCCTTGGTCACCGCTGATGTTCTTTCCAATGTGGTGCCTTCAGGAAGATCTATGACCACCTGGAACTCGTTCTTGTTATCAAAAGGCAACATTTTTACGGCTACCGATTTGGTAAAGAACATGGCCATGGAGGCAATCAACAAGAAGAAAGTGATTCCCAAAAACAACCATCTTTTTTTATTACTCTCTATCAAGGGTCTTTCGAAGCGAGCATAAGCTTTATAAATAAAGGTGTCATTGATTTCAACAGCTTCTTTTTCCTTTTTCTTCTTTTTGTCCTTTTCCCTTAGGAAGATATAGCCCAAATATGGGGTTATGGTCAATGCAACAAACAAAGACAACAACATCGCAATCGAAGCTCCAATGGGCATTGGGGACATGTAAGGCCCCATCAAGCCAGATACAAAGGCCATGGGCAGTACGGATGCAATTACCGTAAATGTTGCCAAAATGGTCGGATTACCTACCTCGTTGATGGCGTAGATAGCGGCATCTTTAAAGGGTAATCGTTTCATTTTAAAATGACGGTGCATGTTCTCCGCAATAATGATGGAGTCATCCACCACAATACCTGTTACAAACACCAAAGCGAACAACGTGATTCGGTTCAAGGTGTAATCCAGCATGTAGTAGCTGAGCAAGGTCAATGCAAAAGTGATGGGCACTGAAAGGAAGACCACTAGTCCACCTCGCCATCCCATGGCCAACATCACCACAAAGGTTACGGCGATGATGGCACCGATCAGGTGCATCAATAGTTCAGACACCTTTTGTGAAGCAGTTTCACCATAGTTGCGGGTTACCTCGACCTTAACTTCGTCTGGAATCAAGGTTGTTTTTAAGTGGTCCACTTTTTCCAATACCACATCGGCAATCTTCATGGCATCGGCCCCTTTACGTTTGGCAATGGAAATGGTTACCGCTGGGTATTCCGATTTATATTCCTTTGCCTTTTCGCTGGCAGCTCCAAATCCAAGGGAAACATAGTTTTTTGGTAATTCGGGCCCATCCAAAACGGTGGCCAATTGCTTCAAATAAATGGGTTGACCTTGTTTGGTTCCTACAATCAGGTTTTCGAGATCTTCTTTGGTTTCCAGAAAATTTCCTGTGCTGATATGGAACTCCGTGTCGTTGGATAGGAAGTTCCCTGCATCCATCTGCTGGTTGTTGGCTTGAATCATTTGGGCCACGGCCAACATATCGATTCCTGATTCCGCCATTTTATCCTTGTCCACGACTACACGAAGTTGGGGACTACGCCCTCCTATCTTTTTGGTAATGGACACCCCGTTTACTTTTTCAATCTCGTTGATAAGCTCTCCTGAAATCTGTCTCAACTGAAAATCATCGTACTCCTCGCTCCAAAGAGTCAACGCCAGCATGGGCACATCATCAATGGCACGGGTTTTCACCAAGGGCATGGTCACACCGGCGGGCATTTCGTCCATGTGCTTGTTAATCTCATCGTATAGACGCACCAAAGATCTTTCGATATCCTCTCCCACATAGAACTGCACAATGGCCATCCCCTGCTCTTGCATCGAGGTGGTGTATACATATTCTACACCTTTGATGTTCGATATAATTTTTTCCAGCGGTTTGGTAATCCTGGATTCCACCTCGGTTGGGCTGGCCCCTGGGTATCCCACAAAAATATCCGCCATGGGCACATCTATCTGTGGCTCCTCTTCCCTTGGGATTAGGAAAGAACTGTACACCCCGATGACCATGAAAACGATCATTAAGAGCACCGTTAGTTTGGAGCTGATAAACCCTTTGGCTATTTTTCCTGCAAGTCCGTCTTTCATTGTTAGCGTTTTTGGGTTATTGAATGCTTACTTTAGCTCCATTGTACAGCTTTCCTTCGGCGGATACGATGTACTGATCTCCTTTGGACAAGCCTGATAACACTTCGACTTCATCTCCAAAGTTCTCGCCCAATCGCAGCCAACGCAGCAAGGCCACATTATCCTGTCCCAAGGTGTAAACTCCAGTCAATTGTCCTTTATGCACCAAGACTTCGGACGGAATGGTAACAACTGTTTTACCGTCGCTCTCGTTTTCCGCCTCGAGCCTAACGGTGGCATACATCCCTGACAAAATCTTGGTGTCTGTTTTATCCAATACAACCTTCATCACATATTGTCCGCCCGTGTTTTGTGCAGATGCACTCAACTCGGACACTTTTCCCGTAATCGTAGTATCCAATGCTTTTACCAAAATGTGAGCTTTGGTTCCCACTTCGATGGCCGAAATGTTGTTCTCGGCCACTTTGGCCTCTACTTCAAATCCTCCTGGGGATTCCACAGATACCAACGGAACGCCAGGATTGGCCATATCGCCTTCATCGATGTAGGTATTGGTAACCACTCCGCTAAAGGGCGACCTAATGTTGGCATAAGCGAACTGGGAGTTCACTTCGTTCTTCATTTGGTTTGCGGCCTCCAATCTGGCCTTGGCCATTTCGTATCGTGCGGTCATGTCATCCAACTCTTTTTGTGAAGCGCTGTTTTCCCTGAATAGATTCTGGAATCTTTCATAGTCTTTCTTGGCATTGTTAAAAGCTACTTGCGCTTCGGTAATGGAGGCTTCCACTTGTGCTTTTTTGGCGCGTAGGTCTACATTGTTGATGGAAATCAGCAAATCTCCCTTGTTTACTTTCTGACCTATTTTTACGGGAAGTGATTCCACGTGGCCCATTATTCTAGTACTCAAGGTGGCGCTATTCACGGCCTTAATTTGACCACTTCCTGCCAAAATGGTGGAACTATCGCCCATATCCACCTCAGCAACGGTTACTGGAACTGCTTCCGCGTTGTCCACAGTCTGTTTTTCGTCACTTCCACACCCCATTAGAAGGAATCCCAAGTAGGCGGTCAGCATGAGGCTTTTATATATCGTTGTGTTTTTCATCTTGCAATTATTCTTTGGTTAAAAATGTTAATAAGGATTGTGCTTGATTGTATTCAAAAATGGTCTGATAGTAGGCCAATTGCTTTTCAGCATAGGTGGCTTCGGCCATTAATAGGTCGGTTGTTTTTTCCAAGCCCTCTTTGAACCTGTTGGTACGTATCCTCAACGATTCTTCGGATTGCTCCATAGCCAGTTTTGATGTCTGGAGCCTGCTCTCGGCATCTTCGACCATCCGCTTGGTGCGTTGAAGCTCCATAATACTTTTGGCGACGTATTGTTCGTATTCCTGTTTCGCTTTTTCATAACTTGTTTTGCTCTTTCCTGCTTTGGCGAAGCGTTGAGATCCTTTAAAAACATCCCAGCTTAAACTTGCCCCGATAATGTATCCTTTGGCATCAGCCTGAAAGATTTGGTCATCGTACATTTCGTAACTGGCGAAGGCGTTCAACCTTGGCAAGAAGGTCATGTTATCGGCCTTCATATTTGCCCTGTACGCTTCGGACACCAAATCCATGGCTTTTACATCTGCCCTATTTTCCAAAGTGACTTCAACGGTTTCACCAAGATTGTCGGGCACCAGTTCTTCTGATGGTTGGTAGACGACATCTCCCTGTTCGTTCATTAAAAATGCCAAATAATCCGACGCATTTTTCACATGGCTCTTGGCCGTTTTCAGTTGGTCGGAAACCTCCGTGACCCGAACTTTTACTTCCAACAGATCGGCTTTTTGAAGCAATCCTTGGTCGTAACTGTTCTGTGCCATGTTCAAGTTGGCATTTGCGGCCTCAAAAGCTTTTTGCAGCACTGCTACAGCTCTGTGTGCAAGTTGCAGTTGCCCGTATGCCTTTTGGGCTTCAAAATTGAGATAGTCCCTGGTTCGCATCGCTTGGAGTTCCTTGGCCTCCATGGTAGTTTTAGCTGCTTTTCGCTGATAAAATCCGTCCAAATTGATCAAGGGTTGTTCCACCGAAACCTTGGTGGCGTAGTTCTGGATCTGGTCGGGGTCATTCAATAAAGCAGGATTAAAATCAGCCTGGGTCAAAATCTCTTGGTTCAGTTTGGAACCGAAGGCCATCAATGGGTTTGTGGTCGCCATTCCCGTATGCGACACAGCGATCTGTGGCAAGAAAATGGAATTGGAGAACCTATAATCATATTTCGCCATCTTGGCTTCCTGCTCGGAAACCTTTATACTGGCGTTGGACTCCTGCACCTTGGCCAGGACATCCGCTAAGGAAATCTTGACATGGTCTTGGGCAAACAATTGCCCCTGGGTCCATATTAGAATTGTGATAATTAAAATCCGTTTCATCTACTTATTCAATTTGAAGCAAAAATAGATTTGGTCGTACACCTGCACAGTAACCTTGGTTACTGAGAAGATTTAAAAAAAACACCTCAATACGAAGACATCCTAACAAAGTAAATCCGTATTGAGGTGTTCTACAATGATGAAAGTCAGTGACTAAGCATTTCGGGTCCCCCCGTGCCCGCCTGCCACCACAATCAATACCTTAATGCTCAAATAAATGAACTTAAAGAACTGGATGATGGGATTCATCATCATAAATCGTTTGTATTTTGAGATTCTTCGTGTCATAACTTTCTATTCTGGGATTAACCACCAAAAGGGTTTCATTTTTGCTTTGTAAATAAAGGCATAGTGCAATGCCAACTTCAACCAGTGACCTGCTAGACCTATGGTTCCAAAGGTTTTACCCAATTTTCTACCATGGGTATCGGGATATTTATTGTAATCGGGCACAATGGGATAGGTGGTAATGCTCACACCGCTTCCCGTGGTCATACCAAACCCTGCGGATGCTATACAGGCTGCACCCATATTACCCATAGATCCTTTATGATGTAGTTCATCATTGGAGTGCTTGATCATCTCTATGATGTTATCCGCTACTAATTTTGCGGTAATTCCAGACGGCATTCCCGTTCTGGGAGGTGCAGGTGTGATATCGGTACCATTCTTACTTTTTCTGGGTTTGGATATGCTATGCGGTGGTGCGAAGGCAATACCAGGTGCAAAAATGTTGGAATATGATGGGTTTTGATAGGTTTCCGGCCAATCTTGAACACTCCATTCTTCATAAGGTTTGGGGGCATAATCGGCATCCACGATCATGAAACCCCTAAAAAGTTTATCGGTAATATCCTCCCCTGACTTATCATATGCCTTGAAACCATGTCCCGAGAAGGAAGGTATCAGCATGGCAAAATCATAGCTTTCCTTTTTATACGCTCCATCTAAGGTCTCGTAATGGGCCACTCCGTCCTCAACTTTGCTGACCCCTGCTTCCAAAATCCATTTAATCCCCCTATCCTCAAATATCATCTCCACCATTTCGCTGGACTTCATGATATTGCTTCCGTAGCTCATCAACATTCCGTCCATACCAAAATCGCCTAGGTTATATTCGTTGGAGATCCATGTGATTTCGGCCATATCCCTCACTTTGTGCCTTCGCAGTTCTTGCTCAATATTCAAAATGTACTCAAAGGCCGCTCCTTGACAGGTTGATTTGGCATGACCCGTACCAATCAATATTTTTACTTTTTTTCCCTCCTTCATTTGCTTGATGAGTCCTTCCAATGCAATCCACGCCTCTTGCGCGTGGGTATAGGTGCACACCGAGTGCGCTTTATTTTTACCGGGAGACAATCCTTCCGTCGCTTCAAAATTGAGTTTAGGCCCTGTGGCATTGATCAGGTAATCGTAGGTTACCCTCTCCTGGTTTCCTTTTTCATCGCCCGTGACATATTCCGCCAGGATATAGGGCTTGTTTTCTTCCGAATCACCTTCGGGATGAAAACTAACGGCTTTGGCCTGTTTATAATCAATATGTTTTTTGGCATATAGGGGTGCCAATGGGAATAAGATATCCTTTGGTTTCATTCTACCAATTCCGACCCAGATATTGGACGGTATCCATTGGTAGTTCCCATTGGGGGATACCACCATGACCTCATGCTCTTTAGAGAGCTTTCTTCTTAAATGGGAGGCTGCAACATGACCTGCAATACCAGCTCCCAACACGACTATTTTGGACATTTTTGAATTATTTATCCAAATTTACTTGTAGCCAACCAGATATAAAGTGACTTAGGTCACATACAAAAAATCTACAATCAATAACTGGTCTCGTCCAATTTAACCTTTCCCCAAAATGTCTTGTATACGAAGATGGTATAGAAAAGCACCAAAGGTGTACCTATAGCCACAATGACCATCATGATCTGCAGGGATTTTGTGGAAGATGCAGCCTTATAGATATCTATATTGTACATAGGGTCTATCGTGGAACGCAATAATACCGGATACAGTTCAACCGCTACCAAGACCAATAAAAATGCTATGGTCAACGAGGAGAACAGAAAGGCCCACTTGTATTTTCTTTTTTCGGCCAATCTGGGCACATTGGCAATGCTCAGGAAAGTGAGCAAAGGAATTATAAAAAGTGAGGGGTTGCTTTTGAAATCATCCGACAAATGGGGAATATATATCAAAGTATAGAGGGTGGTCACTGCGAAGCTGACCATAAAAAATATCATCCCTCTTTTTAGAAGGCGCGTTAATTTTGCGAAAAGCCTCCCTTCTGTTTTCAGCAACAGGAAAATAGCGCCATGTGCCATAAAAAGGGACAGGGTGGTAAAGCCCGTCATCAAGGCATAGGGATTCAAAAACTCAAAAAGTACTCCCCCTTGGTATTGATAGTTCTCGCCAATAGCTATCCCTTGCAGTACATTCCCCAGCACAACACCCAACAAAAAGGCCAGCATTATACTTGAAATACTATAACAAATATCCCAAAGCTTTCTCCACCACAACATGGGTTCCTTCCCCCTGAACTCAATGGAAATAGCCCTGAAAATGATGAACAGCAAAAACAACATAAAGGGAACATATAATGATGAGAACATTGTGGCGTACATTACAGGGAACCCAGCAAAAAGAGCGCCGCCACCAATGACCAACCACACCTCGTTCCCGTCCCAAACGGGACCAACGGCATTCAATGCGATTCTACGGCTGTTCTCTTTCTTTAGAAAGAGATGCCAGGCTCCCGCCCCAAAATCAAAACCATCCAATATGGCATACCCTGAGAAAAGTCCTCCTACTACCAAAAACCACCATGTGGGATAATCCAATCCTAAAAAAGTTTCCATAAGCTTAGTTGATCATATGAGTTAGTGTTCCGCCAAAAGGTGTATCGTCAGATTCCGATTCTTCATAGGGCCCGTGTTTGATTTTCTTGTGCAGGAGATAAATGAACAGTGCAAACAACAAGGCATATACCAAAAAAAACAAAATAAGGGAGAACATGATCTGGTTATCCGAAACGGCCTGCGAAAATGCCTCATTGGTCCGTAAAAGTCCATAGACCACCCATGGCTGTCTGCCCATTTCGGCCGCAAACCAACCTACTTGATTCGCAATCTGCGGAAGAAATACGGCGAACACAAAAATCCAGAGCAGCCATTTTTTATCGAATAGTTTGCCCCGCCACCATAAAAATGACGCGAAAAGGGTCAAGAATATCAAGGCCATTCCAATGGCCACCATAATATGATAAAACTGAAACACGGCGTTTATTTGTGAAGGACGTTCATCTTCAGGAAAGGCATTGAGCCCTGTTACCGGGGCATCAAAATCATAATCCAGCAAAAAGGACAATCCTCCAGGCACCTTGATTCCCGATACCTCTTGATTTTCTTTGTCCACCCAGCCCAAAATGTACATATCAGCGGGAGCCGATGCTTCAAAATGGCCTTCGAGCGCAGCCAGCTTTGCAGGTTGGTTCTCCGCAACCCCATCAGCTGATTGATGACCTGTGAACAATTGTCCAAGGGAGAACACGGTGGCCACCACCAAGGCTATTTTAAAAGCTTTCTTGGAAACCTCCACATATTTTCCTTTAATCAGATAATAGGCGTGGACACTCAATACCAGAAAAGCTCCTGCCAAAAATGCCCCGAGCCAGACATGGGTCAACCTGTCCACACTGGAGGGATTGAAGACCATAGCCCAAAAGTCGGTGATCTCGGCCCGCGCGTCCATCCCTTCGCCTACGATATGAAATCCTGCGGGGGTCTGTTGCCAACTATTGGCCACAACAATCCAAATGGCGGAGAACATGGAACCCAGAAAAACCCCGATGGTGGATACCAAATGTACCCACGGTTTTACCCTGTTCCAACCAAACAACAATATTCCCAAAAAACCACTTTCCAGCGCAAAAGCAAAAATGCCCTCTGCCGCCAATGCACTTCCAAAGACATCTCCGACATAACGGGAGTATACGGCCCAGTTGGTGCCGAACTCAAACTCCATGACAATGCCCGTTACGACCCCGATACCGAAGGTCAGGGCAAATATTTTGGTCCAAAAACGAGCTAGTTTGTGGTAGGTTTGGTTTTTGGTTCTGATATAAATGCTTTCAAAAATGACCAATAGTAGACCAATGCCTATGCTTAAAGGCGGGTAGATGTAATGAAAGGCTACTGTGAAGGCAAATTGAATCCGGGCGAGAATTTCGGTTTCCATGGATAATGTTTTGTCCTTCAAAAGTAAGAAGGAGAACACTTGCTATAAGTTACCCAAGTTACAAATGAAATGGATTTAACATAAAAGCAAACTATCCTATGCTAAATCCATTTCTCCTATGTCTGGTTAGTGTTTATTCTTTACCACTGTTCATCAAGGCGAAGACTGCGATCACAAGAACTATGACCACCAGCGCAAACACACCTATCATCCAGATGCCGTTTTCCCATGATACCAATGGAATGTTTATTAGTGATTTCACGATGTATTGGTTTTAAGTTTGAGTCAAATTTACAGGCTTAACCCGATTGAAAATATGATAATTCTCATGAAAATTAAATCCTAATGAATTGACCCTAAACATTTTTACCCTTGAGCATCTTGTTCCAGTACAAATTGGGCAGCCCCTTATTTCTTCAGCATCCAAAGTCTCCAATGTTCCTTGTCACTATTAAAGACCAGCATACGCTTTAACTTAGGATCCGGTATAAAATTATTGTTGTAATCAAACTCGGCCAAGTTCATTTTTCCATAACCAGTAACCAATGGACACGAAGAATAGCCGTTATAAGATTTATTGCTGGCCGACTTGTGCTCCATCAATTTAACAATGTTGTCCACCACAACGGGAACTTGTTTACGAACCGCGGCCCCTGTTTTGGCCGTTGGCAATGCCGCAACATCGCCCAGACCAAAAATATTCGGGTAGGTATGGTGCTGCATGGAATGGTGGTCCACATTCAACCATCCAGAATCGTTGGCCAATACGGAATCACGTATAAACTTTGGTGCCGCTTGCGGTGGGGCCAAGTGCAACAAATCAAAAGGCACACTTATATCCACATCGCCCACCATGGTTTCTCCCAGCTCGTTATCTTCGTTGATGATACATCTGTTTTCTTCCAGAGCGGTGTGGCTAAAGTGAACGATTCGGTTTTCCACATCAATTTCTTTCGGTGCGTAAAACGGTTTAAAGTGAATGCCATACCGATCAATGACCTTCATGAGGGTCTCCCAAATCTCCTTGACCCCAAAAATAACGGTTCCCGGGGTGGCAAAAATCACGTTGGTGTCGTTCTTCAGGCCTTGTTTCCTAAAATAATCCGCTGCCAGATAGGCAATCTTTTGGGGAGCCCCTCCACATTTAATGGGCGTGGTGGGCTGTGTGAACAAGGCGTTTCCTTTTTTAAAGTTCCTGATGGTTTCCCATGTACGCTCTGGGTCAATATAATTGCTACAGGCCACTCCTTGCTCCAAAGCTTCGGGCAGGCCTTTGATCATACTTGGTTCCATGACCAATCCAGGAGCCACTACCAAATAATCGTAGGTAATGTCCCCGCTGCTTTTGGTTGAAACACTATTTTTCTCAGGATTGAAGCCAGCAGCCTTATCTTTGATCCAATCGACATCTTGCGGCATGACATCCGCCATGGGTTTAGCGGTCTTTTTAAAATCATAGGTTCCAGCTCCCGCAAGGGTCCATGCAGGCTGGTAATAATGTGTTTAGGAGGGCTCTATAATAGCTATGTCCAGCTTTTTGTTTTTCTTCAATAATTGGGCAGCAGTCATAATTCCGGCCGTTCCTCCCCCAATTATCAGAATTTGATAATGTTACTTCATGTTTGTTTAGTTAAATCTATCTAGGTAAAATATTGAAGAATATCATAATATATTGTAACTAAAGTTACATACTTGACGATTTGAAGGCTTTTTTATGTGAATATTATCATTTTTACACAAAAAAAGCCGCTCTAGTGAGAGCGGCTTTCCTTATCAACCAACCAAAAAACCTAATTCTTGACCTTGCATGTATTAATCCCAAAAAGGGTGTACAAAGGACAAAAACTAACAAAACTTGTCAAGACAAATATGGCAGCCAAAGCCAGCAGCACATATACCAATGTTCCTGTTATCACATTAAAATAATACAATGCCCCTATACCAAGTGCCAGGATAATCCGAATTGTACGGTCTGCACCGCCCATGTTTTTTTTCATAATTGATAGATTTGGATTTTACGGTACAATTTAATTAACAACCCTTTTATTGATTCTGACAATCAGTTTCTTACCGTAAAATTATATGTTTACTTTCAACCTTACGGTAACATCGGTTACATAGCTTTGCCTATTTTTACGATACATTTAAATTTTGACCTAAATGAACAGAAGAGGTTTCACGAATAAAATTTCGTTGGCAGCCATGGCCACCGTTTTGGGCAGCGACATAGTTTTTGCCCATAGGATGCCGAAGGATTACTTACCCTTGGGCTTGCAAGATCCCGACCCTTTCAAAATGTTCAGCAAAGACAAAGGAATGGTCGTTTTAAACGATAAGCCCTGGAATATGGAAGCCAAGGCACATCTACTGAACGATGACATTACCCCGAACAAATTCATGTTTATTAGAAACAATGGTCGGACTCCAGAACAAATCGATACTTCCAAATGGACTTTGACGCTGGATGGTGAATCGGTAAAGAACGCTAAAACCTATTCCCTTGCCGAACTTAAAAGTAAATTTCAGCACCATACCTACCAACTTACTCTAGAGTGCGGGGGCAACGGTAGAAGTGAGTTCAATCCACCTGCAAAAGGAAACCAATGGACCGTAGGTGCGGTATCTTGTGCCGAATGGACAGGAGTAAGACTACGGGACGTTCTTGATGATGCAGGAATCAATTCCGATGCGGTCTACATCGGTTATCATGGAGCAGACACCCATTTGAGCGGCGACCCAAAAAAGGAACCGATCTCCAGGGGTGTTCCCATATCCAAGGCTATGCAAGACGAAACCTTGCTTGCCTTTGCCATGAATGGAGAGGATATTCCCTTGGCGCATGGACACCCGTTGCGTTTGGTATGTGGGGGATGGCCCGCATCCACGTCGGGGAAATGGGTCAATCGAATCAGTGTCCGGAACAAAGTGCACGATGGTGAAAAAATGGGGGGCACCTCGTACCGTGTCCCTTGCGAAACTGTTGCCCCGGGCAGCAAGGTCGAAGATTCTGATATGTGCATCATAGAGTCCATGCCGGTAAAATCCTTGATAACCTACCCAAAAAGTGGAGCACTGATCAAACAGAGCCAAACATTGAACATCAATGGCCATGCGTGGGCAGGTGAACTTGAGGTTTCAAAAATGGAATATTCCATCGATTTTGGCAGTACCTGGCATAGCTGTTCCCTTAAAAAACCAGCTAACCGTTTGGCGTGGCAACATTTCAACGCAACAGTGTCATTTCCCAAAAAAGGGTATTACGAGGTGTGGGGCAGGGCTACGGATGCCAAAGGAAAAGCTCAGCCGATGGTACTTCCTGGCTGGAACCCGAAAGGATATCTCAACAATGCCTGCCATCGTATAGCAGTCAAAATAGTATAAGATGGGAAACGAGTTTCAAAAACAGGTACGCGCACTTTCCAAAACCCTCTTGTCCTTTCTAATATTGGTCCTTTTCCTCTTTGGTGGGCTATACTATTGGGCCAACTATACCCCGCAACCGGACATTGTGGAGATTCCTTTGGAAGAAACCACCGATGATTACGACAAAGTGGAAAACGGTGTCCATGTTGCCACCGGATTTATAGATGATACGGGAATGCAAGCGACCATTCAAAATTGTACCGCCTGTCACTCCGCAAAATTGGTCACCCAAAACCGAATGAGCAGGGAAGGGTGGAAAGCTGCTATAGAATGGATGCAAGAAACTCAGAACCTTTGGGATTTGGGCGCTAATGAGGAATTGATTTTGACCTATTTATCAAAAAATTATGCTCCGACCGATAAGGGACGCCGCCAGAATTTGGAGAATATTGAATGGTATGAGCTAAAATAGCTATAATGAAATATGTTGATGCGCTAGTTAATGGTTTTTTGGGAATGGTTCAATGGACCTGGAAATCCATTGTTTTTGATGTGCCTTGGTATACCAATTATTTTTGGGGTTTGATTCTTATCTCACTTTTGGTATGGGGGCTGGAAATCCTCTTTCCATGGCGCAAGGAACAATCCATTTTTAGAAAGGACTTTTGGCTGGATATATTTTATATGTTCTTCAATTTCTTTGTATTCGCCATCATCATAAACGGGGTTTATAAAGTTTTGACGATACTTTTTAACGATTTCGGAATTACTTCAAAATCTTTGGCCATTTTGGATATTGCCAATTGGCCCCAATGGGTTCAGTTGCTTGTGTTTTTTGTAGTGCTCGATTTTGTTCAATGGTTCACTCATATCCTTTTGCACAGGGTCCCTGCTTTTTGGGAATTTCATAAAGTACACCATAGCGTGAAGGAAATGGGCTTCGCTGCACACATGCGTTTCCATTGGATGGAAAATGTTCTCTACAAACCCTTAAAAACTTTGGGATTGATGGTCCTCGGAGGGTTTGAACCCGAACAGGCCTATATTGTACATTTTGCAGCCATTGCCATCGGACACTTTAATCATTCGAACATTAAACTGACCTATGGTCCGCTTAAATACGTTTTGAACAATCCCGTAATGCACTTATACCATCATGCCCACACCATTCCCGAAGCATCCTACGGGGTGAATTTTGGCATAAGCCTAAGTATTTGGGATTACATTTTCAAAACAAACTATATTCCGGAAAGCAGTGGTAAGATTGAATTGGGCTTTCCAGGGGATGAGACCTTGCCCAAAGGGTTTTGGGGCCAGTTGATTTATGGTTTCAAAAGGGAAAAAAAAGACACCTAATCCGTCTTTCTCGGAGTGTCGAAAACGATGCTCCAAATACCTCGTATCTCGTCGGGCCCATATCCTACCGCCTTATCTTGGGGGTACAGTTCCGATAGGCTTTCATATACTTTTGGGGTTATGTTTTCTTTTGGAGTTCCATGGCAGTTTAAACACATAGTGTTCGTTACAATAGGAAAGTAGAAGTACACTTTTCCGTTCTCTTCCCTTAAAATAGGCTCAACGGACTCACCGCCCGCAACCTGACCCTTAAAAGTTTCAATATGGGCCAATTCTACCGCATTTGCTTGATTTTTAGGGTTACGTGGTTTATCCGAAACCCTTTTGATTCGTGCATTGAAGTTCGTGGACATGCTATCTGTCAATGGATACGCCCGTTCATTGCAGAACTCTACGGCGGCTTCCACTCCTTTGTTCTGAATGGCACCCATCAGATTTTTGCCAAGTACTTTTTTGGTCTCCAAAGCATAACGCATCCCCAGTTCCTTGGGGGTCACTTCCATTTCGGACACTTTTGGTGTCCTACCTCTGTTGTATAGCGAATCCCCTCGACGATCCATCCAATGTGCTTGGAACCAATCCGGTTCCTCTATCCGATAATCGTACATGTACTCGGCAATCTTCCTTACCTCATCTTCTGGGAACTGTTGGGCAGGCATCAATCCGAACCTGCGGACTGCTCCCCGCATTTGGGCATGGTCCTCAGACCGTAATTTTACGAATGCCATAATAGCGTCCACAAAAGCTTCCCTTTCCGCATGATTTTCCATGTAATGGGCTTTTACGGCCACCATGGGCGGACCAATGCGCTGTCCGTTTTCCGGTGTTGATGGATTATGGCATAAATAGCATTGATTTTCCATCAATCTTTTGCCCTCCTCGACTTTAGATGCCGTTTGCGCTATCGGTTCAGAGACTTCTCTATCTGATGTTTTAGGTCCCTGTTTGCAGGATAGCATCAGTAAAAAAACAACTATGGAAATCAGTGCAGGTCTCATCAGTTGGACATTTTACCGCTGGCACAACTCACAAACGATTTTGCCTTGTCCACAAAACCATTTTCATCATCGATTGTAGGGTATTCCATGCGTTTGAGGGCATCTTTAACTAAGGAAGCATCATCGGCGCTTTGATGATCAAAGCTAACCGATGAGCTGTCCTTCTCCACAATCACATCTTTAATTTCTTTTATCCCTGAAAGTTTGTTGGATATCGTCTTGGCGCATCCTCCACACTTTAGGTTTTGTACTTGGAATGTTGTTTTCATTATGACCAAATCTGAATTAATAGCTCCAGCTCCTATACCCGCCCCTAAGATCGTATACCTTGGTAAAACCCATGCTTACGAGCTTTCTGGCTGCCTTCTGACTTCTGTTTCCCGATTGACAGTAAATGTAGAGGGGGGCATCTTTCTTCATCTTGGAAAATGTGGATTCGAAAGCGGACCCTTGGAAAAAATCGATGTTCTTGGCCCCTTTTATGTGACCGGACATGAACTCTCCCTTGGTTCTCACATCCACTAACTGGACCTTGCCTTTGGAAATGGCGTCTTTATATTCCTCCCTATCCATGATTTGGATTTCATCGGGAAGGTTTTGTTCTTTGAACAAAAAACTGAATATTGACATAGTATCATTTTTATGAGATACTAAAGTATCCCAAACAACCTATGGCAGTCAGTAACGATAGTTACATAAAACCCTCTTTTTCCCAATATTTTTCGGGCTTATTTCAACGTAGTCGGGCAAACGTAATCCGTCACGGGTATTCCTGCCTTTTTGATATCGGCAAAGCCACCTGCTACGTCCACCAAATTATGGATACCCCTGCTCTTCAAAATGGAAGAGGCGATCATGCTGCGATATCCTCCCGCACAGTGTACATAAAAAGTTTCTTTTTCGGGAAATTCAGATAAGTGGTCGTTGATATAATCCAAAGGGGTCAAGTGTGCATTTTCCACGTGCTCTGCTTGGTATTCCGATTCCTTTCGGACATCGTATACCGGAACCTCCTCTTTTTCTGCCATCAATTCTTTAAGCTCTTCTGCATTGATGCTGTCCACGGTATCCGCTTCTTTTCCTGCTGCCTTCCAAGCCTCGATTCCGCCTTTTAAGAAGCCCAAGGTTTGGTCAAACCCAACACGGGACAATCGAGTGATGGTTTCTTCCTCCCTACCTTCGGGAGTCACCAAAAGTATCGGTTGCTTTACATCGGCTACCAATGCTCCCACCCATGGGGCAAAACTACCGTCCAGCCCAATAAATATGGAACGTGGCACGTGCCCTTTGGCAAAATCATCTTGATGGCGCACATCGAGCACAACGGCACCTGTTTCATTGGCGGCCGCTTCAAAGGCATCTGGGGTAAGGGCTTGGGTGCCTCTTTCCAATACTTTATCAATATCCTCGTAACCCTCTTTGTTCATTTTTACATTGAGTGGGAAATATTGTGGTGGTGGCAACAAGCCATCGGTCACTTCATCAATAAATTCATCACGGGTCATATCCGCCCTAAGGGCATAGTTCATCTTTTTCTGATTGCCCAAGGTGTCCACGGTTTCCTTCATCATATTTTTCCCACATGCGGAACCAGCGCCGTGGGCAGGATAAACAATAACATCATCTGCCAATGGCATAATCTTGTTTCGAAGGCTATCGAACAAGGTCCCTGCCAATTCTTCTTGGGTCATATGGGCCGCTTTTTGGGCCAAATCCGGACGGCCAACATCTCCAAGGAACAAGGTGTCCCCACTAAAAATGGCATGGTCCTTTCCATTTTCATCCCTCAACAAATAGGTAGTGCTCTCCATGGTGTGACCGGGTGTATGCAATGCCACTATGGTGATTTTACCCAGTTTAAACTCCTGCTGATCTTTGGCAATAATAGCTTCAAATGAAGGTTCAGCGGTAGGACCGTATACAATGGGCGCTCCCGTTTCTTTGGATAGCGTAAGGTGGCCGCTTACAAAATCGGCATGGAAGTGTGTCTCAAAAATATATTTGATCTTTGCTCTACTTTCCTTTGCTGTTTTCAAATAGGGGTCGATTTCCCGTAGCGGGTCGATTATTGCTGCTTCTCCTTCGCTTTCTATGTAGTAGGCGCCTTGTGCAAGACAGCCTGTATATATCTGTTCTATTTTCATGTTTTCCAGTTTTTTCAAATATAGTATTCCGCATCCGTAAGTTCAGTCACCAAAGTTACAAACTCTTGTTTTTGGACTGTAGGGACACTTTTTTCTGCATAAAGCTCCTTTCACTCTGCTCGGAACAACCGTTCACGGCGTCGATTGTTTGTACGTACAGGTTCTCTTCCCCAAGGATATCCACGATTCCGCTACTGTACAAAATATCCCTTGTTGGACCTATGGCCGCTGCAATCAAAAAGTGGATGTCACGGTGCCTTAAATCCAAGATGATACGCTCCAACATGGAAGCGGCGCTGCTATCAATATAATTGATAGGTTCCGCATTTAAAATGATATACCTCAGTACCGGGCCTTTTTTTGCAATCTGCCGGTATAGTTGCTTTTTGAAATAATCCTTGTTGCCGAAATATAATTGGGCATCGAAACGTATCACCAGTTTATCGGCTTCCACCTCCACATCGCCCGAAAAGCGATCTATATTTTTAAAATAGCTTGTATCTTTGATTCTTCCCAATACCGCCATATGTGGCTTGGATATCCGGTAGACCAACAACATTAAGGACAATAATACCCCAAAAAGGATTCCCTCCATCAACCCAATGAACAGTGTCATCAAAAAAGTGGCGACCAACAACAGGAATTCATCCTTTCTATTTTTCCAAAGTACCCACGGATATCTTAAATTGATGAGACCCGATACCGAAACAATAATAATGGCCCCCAACACCACTGCTGGAAGATTATAGAACAAAGGGGTAAGAAAAAGCAATACCCCAGCAATGATCAGGGTGCTAAAAATCAATGACATTCCTGTTTTTGCCCCGGCTTTGTCGTTCACCGCGGTTCTTGAAAAACTTCCCGATACCGAAAAGGACTGGAAGAATGAACCTAAAATATTGGCAATACCCAATGCTCGGAGTTCTTGGTTGGGGTCCAATTCATACTCGGGATGCCTTTCCTCTACCGTTTTGGCTATGGAAACGGATTCCATAAATCCGAATAGGGCCACAGTTATGGCTATGGGCATAAGTTGCCCCATCTTGTCCCACTGGAACTCAGGGACCTGAAAACCGGGAAGTCCCTTTGGGATATCTCCCACAATATGGATTCCCAACGTATTAAGACTGAAGATAACCACGGCCAAAATGCCCAATACCACCAAGAAAAGAGGCACTGGTAATTTTTTATTGAATCTGTTCAACAGAACTATAAATAGTATGGATCCCAAGCCCATAACAAAGGTAGGCCAGTGAATGTAGGGCAAGCTTCGGAATATATTCGCTAAAAGCTCGTGTATTCTACCTGACTGTGCAAAGTTGGTTCCCAATATATGGTTCAATTGACCAAAACCTATAAGAAGTGCCGCAGCCGATGTAAACCCGCTTATGACCGGTTTGGACAAAAAATTGACAAAAAACCCCATTTTTAATATTCCCATAAGCAATTGCAGACCCCCGATAAGCAAAGTCAGGAAAAGTACCGTTGTGATATAGTCCTCCTTGTTGATTAAATTCAAGGCTCCGACACCTGCTGCCACCAATAATGAATCCATGGCCACGGGCCCAACGGCCAATTGCCTTGAAGTTCCCATTAAGGCATAGACAAGTTGGGGCACCAATGCAGCATACAATCCATAAATAGGGGGCATTCCGGCAATCATGGCATAGGCCATACCTTGAGGAATCAACATGATTCCCACCGTAAGACCTGCCACTAAATCGCTATTTAACTTTGAGCGATCATAGTTGGTAATCCACGATAAAAAGGGAAAAATCCTTTTGAGCATGCAATTGGTTTTATGCAAAAATAGGTTGCCTAATGGCAATCCACAGTAACAAAGGGCACAAACTTAGAGATTCACAATTTGAATGTAATTTCTATGCAGTTCCAACTTCTTCATTTTTTCCAATTTTTTTAGCAATCGGGAAACCACAACTCTTGAAGTATGGAGATCGTATGCTATTTCTTGGTGGGTATTTCTTATTTGGTTGTCATTCGTGACCTCAACCTTCTTTTTAAGATAATCAACCAGTCTTTGGTCCAAGTTTTTAAATGCAATACTGTCCACAGTCTGTAGCAGCTCGTTCAGGCGGTTCTGGTAACTTTCAAAAACGTAATTGCGCCAACCTTTGTACTTGGCCATCCATTCTTCCATTTTTTGAACGGGAACCATTACCAGTCGGGAATCGGTCTCGGCAATCGCCCTGATTTCACTTTTGGTCTGCCCCATACAGCAGGCCATGGTCACCGAACAGGTCTCACCTTGTTCCAGATAGTACAGCAGCAGTTCATCTCCCTCTTCATCCTCCCGAAGAACTTTAATTGCTCCCGACAACAATAAGGGCATACTTCGGATGTACTGCCCAATATCCATTATGGTCTCGCCCGCAGGAACTTCCATTAATCTCCCTTCTTCCATGATTTCATCTATAAGGGGCTTTTCAAAATGGTTGCTGAATGTTGCTAAAAGCTCTTCTTTCATGTGATAAAAATACGTTCCTCTAAGGTAACCATTTTAGTAAAAACGAAACTTCTTGGGAGATGCCAAAAAACGAGACCCGTACCAATGGCACGGGTCTACTGCGGTTACGCAAACTAATAAACTGAATCAAACGAACTTAAACTTATAATTTCATGGGTTTTCCCTCGATTTCCTTTGGAACGGGTATTCCCAGTATCTTTAAAATAGTCGGTGCAATCTGGTTGGAGTATAATTGTTTTTCCTCCTTTACTTCGCCTTTGGGGTCAACATTTTTTCCAAAAGCAATCATCCAAACAGAGCCTGCCCCTTTAATATCCTTTCCATGACTTCTCCATGTGTCCAAAGGCTCGGTTCCCCGGCCATGATCCGTAGTAATCAAAAACACGGTCTGGTCCTTATAAAAATCATCTTTTTGGGTAAACTCCCATACATCCTTAATCAACCCATCGGTATTGTGGGCCGATTTTAAATAAGCTTGATAATCCCCATCATGAGCAAAATCATCGGTTTCTCCGTAGGAAATGAAAACCAATCTTGGATGTTCCTTTTTCATGTGCTCCAAAGCGTAATGATGCGTAAATGCATCCAACCGGACCGAGCCCCATGGACTGGGTATCTGGTTCTGCAATTGGTTGAGAAACTTTTCCCTTTCATTCAGGTTTCCTGTAGCTGATTCAAAACCCGCATTGACGGGAACTCCTGACCGCTCTTCATTTACGATGGATGGAAATACATCCCAACTACCAAAGGCAGCGACTTTGCCCTTTCCTTCGGCGGCGTTATTGTAAAGCTCTAAAACTGTTGTGTTGGGGTTTGGTATTTTGTCATTACTTCGGATGTTTTTATCATCTGCAGTTCCTGTCAAAATTTCGTTGTAACCCGGGTAAGAGAACCACATGGAATTGGTCAAATCTACTTTGCTTTCCAACTTTCGATTTCCATGAATCTGGCCCATTTTTACCACTTGACTCCAGAAAAAGGGCAACAACGCTTCTCTTCTTTCAGATGGGGTGTCTCTCCAGAAAGCTTTTTTCAACATTTCGGGCTCGTGAACATAATCCTTGTTGTCTATCAAAAGGGAATCCGCACCGGTAAACAGTTCCTGCCAACGGAAACCGTCCAACGTTATCAAAACTACCTTGGTATCTTTATTTTGGGCATTTACCCTGAACATTGCCACCGTGGCAATCATCAAAAACAAGATTCTATTTTTCATTTTCTTACTTTGTTTTAAATGATGCTGTTTCGGACCAATCACTCCAGTTCAAGTTTTGGTCTCGGTACCGAACCCTCCAATAATAGGTGGTATTGGGTTGTAATCTTTTGGTTTTTTCATCGGTCAAATCGTCCTCTTTTTGACGATTTTCCTTGTAGTACCAGTTTTCGAACTGTTTCCAGCTGTCCAAATCCAACTTTTCAAAATCTTGGGTTTGGGAAACTTGCCAATGTGCAGCCGCATGGAAAGCACCACCGAGCGGACTTGAAAACTCTCCGGCCTTCAAGGTGACAAATTCTTCCAGTATTTTTTCATTTTTAGTTGGAAAAACTACGGTTGGGGCATCGGGTTTCTTCTCTAATCGCCAGATGGTAATACTGTCGCGAAGCTCATTTTGTCTTGACTTCACATTGTTCCCTTGACTGATTCTTTTGATAGTGAATTTTGGGTCGCTCCGGTTTCCGTCGATTTCGACCATAACAAAACCGTATTCGTCCTGTGTAACGGTGAATTCATCATAGTCCCTTCCTTCGAACTCGCCCCAATTGTCGATGGCTCCCCCAGCCGAGGCCACATTGATCCACAAATGTTTGTGGTCTCTAGATTGCCCTCTTGAATAGCCATGGGTGTGTCCAAAAAAATGAACGCTGGGCTTTCCTGTTTTGGTTGAAAAGGCCTCCAACATTTTAACCACCCTCCCTGTGGATTCTTCCTCGCCCGGAATCCAAAGTTCGGATTTGTGGGGATGGTGCAACTGAGCGAACACAAAATCAATATCCTCGTTCTTTTCGGTATCGGCCAAAACTTGTTCCAACCATTCATATTGTTCGCGAAGATCGCGGTAACCTTCGTTGGAATTCAACCCGATGATTCTCGTATTACCATAATCCTTGTACCACCAATGTTCGGCAAAGGCGGGCGTTCCATTTTCCGGAAGGCTGAAGTATTTGAAGTAGAAAACGGAGTTGCGCTCATGATTGCCCAACACTGGATATACGGGCACCTCAGCAAAGAGTTTCTGTGCCGGATCAAAAAAGTGTTCTTTCCATTGGTAGTATTTACTGCCCGAAGAAACCAAATCCCCGGGTATCATCACCATAGCCAGATTGTCCGGCAACTTGCCACCGTGCTCCTTTTCCAAATACTGTAGAATGCCTTGGTTCACGATTTCGGAAAACTTGTTCGGATGCTGGCTATCATACTGCATATCACTCATGGCAACAATGTTGAACGACTCTTCATCGCTTGAAAATGGCGGTGTCTTGAACTGGAAAATATCGGATTTGGCCTTGCCGGTCCTTACCCGATAATAATATTCCGTAAAACGCTTGAGGCCTTCCAGTTTTACGGTATGCACCCGTGATTCAGAGAAATTGATATCCTCGGCTTTTCCTGATGTTTTTTTGCCCAGTTTTTCCGTGGTCCCCCATTCCACGATGCTTTCTTCGCCACTGGCGGTTTCCCACATGATCACAATGGAATTCGGTTCTGCATCCTGAAGATAGGGCTGCACTAAAATTTGGGGTTCGGTTTGGGCGGTAAGCTCCATCAGACCCAAACAGAATACGATAAATAGTTGTTTGATTTTTTTCATTAGGCAATATGGTTTGTTTTTAAAAAGGCAGAGTTCAATATTTCAAATGCTTTTTCCAGTTCTTCCCTGGTTATGGTCAATGGTGGAGAAAGCTGTAGTACGTTTCCTTTGGAAACCTTGAAACTCAATCCCTGTTTTAGACACTCGTACATAATTTCTTCGGCTTCGGCAATCGCTTTTTCCTTGGTGGTCCTGTTAGTTACGAGTTCGATGCCCCAAAGTAATCCCACTCCACGCACGTCCCCGATCAAGGAATATTTTCGATGCATTTTGTACAGGGCTTTTCTTATGAATTCTTCATCTTCTTTCACCTTTTGCAAGATGTTTTCCTCTTCCAACACCTCCAAAAGCGTCAATCCTGCCATAGCCCCCAAGGGACTTTTTTCATGGGTATAATGCCCGAGGGAAATGTGTCCGAATTTGTTGTATTCTTCCAGGGTAACAATCGCGGCTTGAGGGATAATACCACCTCCCAACCCTTTGCCCAAGCAGAGAATATCGGGTTCTATATCAAAAAGCTCGTAGGCGAACATGGTACCCGTTCTTCCAAAAGCGATGGGTATTTCATCCAAAATCAACAAAACACCATGTTTGGTGCAAAGTTCCCTAGCGGCTTTCCAGAATTTTTTTGATGGAATCTGTACATCGGTGTTGCGAATGGTCTCGGCCAAAAATGCCCCGATTTCAGGGTCCTTCTCCAAGACATACTGTAGATACTCCAATGCCTTGTCCTCGTTCCCTTCAAATATGCCGCGATAGGTTATTGGGGGGGGGATGCGCTCCACACCGGGCATCAATGGTCCCATGTGCTCCTGAAAAACTGCTTCGCCCCCAACGCTGATGGCATCCAAAGATGCACCGTGGAACGAGTCCCAAAACGAGACGACTTTGTGCTTGCCCGTGATGGCCCTGGCCAACTTTATAGCAATACCTATGGCTGAGCTTCCGTTTGGGGTCAATAAGATGCGATTAAGGCCTTTTGGGGTGTAGGAGGTCAGCTTTTCTGCAAATTGAATGGCAGTTTCATTTGTGTAGCGTCTTGTGGAAAAAGTCAAGTTTTGAAGTTGCTCCGTTAGTCGAGCGACCAGTTTTGGGTGGGAAAATCCGATTTGGTGCACATTGTTTCCGTGAAAATCGAGGTATTTCTTGCCCGACACACTTATCATGTGCGAACCTTCACAATTCTGGAGCACGTCCAAACAAGGTGTGGACATGGATTGATGCATAAAATACTTGGCGTCCTTTTCCAGTAGTTCCTTGGTCTCTTCGCTCACTTCGTTCTGCAACCATGTTCCCCTCGCAGGAGTCAGGTTGATGTCACCTTCCACAACAGATTCTGCGTTGTGCTTGTTGCGCTTTTGGTTCATTCTATATTATTTTTCTCTAAACAACTTACTTGCAGGAATTATTTGTTTTGGTGTATTGGGACCTGAATATTTTACGTCCAAATGATAGCCTCCCCCTCCGTTGAAAAATTCTACACGGACCAAATGTCTGCCTTCGGATAGTTCCAACGAACCGCTGCGTTCCATCACCCCATGATCACCATCGTTATCCACTATGGCTTTACCGTTGATGTAAAGTTTGCTGCCATCATCACTATTGGTAAAAAAGTTATACGTTCCTTCTTCTTCCACTTCCAAATAACTTTCAAAAACCACGGCTACTTGTTCTTGTGGCATAGCATCGGAAAGTGCCTGTTTATGGGAAAACTCAGTAACAAATCCTTCATGTATCGGATTTAAGGTAGTGAAATCCGGGAGCTTTTCGATACTGCTTACTTCAAATACTTTACATTTTACAGGATCTTGTTTTTCTTTTGAAACAATCCTAAAATTGCCTTCGGCCACAGTGCTAACCAATTGATTATTCTGAAAGATACCCGCCTTGATGATACTTGTCTGCTTTAAGTAAAAGGTATCTTGATAGACCTGACTGTTCTCCAAAGTGGGCACATTGTTGCCAATGGTATAGCGAATCTCACCTAAATTATTAGGGTTTTGCATGACCACTGCAACAGAATCGGCTTTGAAAACTCCTCCGGCTGGCTCAAAATAGCCAGCATCCGGAAGAATTTTGGGTTGGGTTATTTGCTCTTTTCGCTTGTATATCAAATTTGGAGCTTCATTACCTGCAAATGCTCCTATGACCGGTCTGCCTATCCATGATTGCGGTGTTTGCAAGCCCATGGCATAGGCAACTGTTGGTGCATTATCGTATTGGTAAACGGTTTCTTCTATTTTATATCCTATTTTGATGCCCGCACCGTACAGAATGAAGGGTATTTCCATTTCTGCTAGACTTTCTCCGCCATGTCCAAAGCCTAAACCTCCGTGGTCTGCTGATATAATGAACATGGTTTTTTCAAAAATTCCTGCATCTTTGGTTGCATTCACGATTTCGGCAATCAAAGAATCTGCTTTCTCCGCGGATTTGTAATAATCAGGACTTCCATGTCCTTGGGAGTGTCCCGCATGGTCTACATGGTCCAAGTGCACGAAGGTGAATTTTGGTCTATGTTCTTTGATATATTTTACCGCTTCTTGGGTTGTTTTATCTTCGTGATCTCCGTCGATGTCAAAATCCACATCGGATTTCTCGAACAGTCGACCAAAACCGTCCCAGTCGTAGATGGCGCCCACATGAGCTTCTGGTTGTTGGTCTTTGAACAGTGTGAATATGGTGGGAAATGTTCCATTTTCGGTAACGACCACCGGCGGTAATTGGTGGTCGAACTTTTCCCAGCCATTGGAAGTCACCCCGTGTTGTTCGGTATCGGCACCCATGATCATACTGGCCCAATTCGAACTGGAACTTGAGGGCAGTACGGAACGGGCATGCAGGGTTGCCGCCCCGTTTTGCATCATGGAATCCAAAGTTGGCGTATCGGCATTTTGAATTCCGTTGGGACTCATCCCATCGATTCCAATGACAACCACGTGCTCAATATTGTTGGGTCGGCTTTCTCTTTTAGCGCATGATGCCACCAAAACGGTCAACAAAATGGGCAATAATAGTTTTTTAGACATCCTAATATTTTTAATAACAAAGGCTGCCCTGAAAAACAGGGCAACCATATGCTTGTTAAAGGACTATTTTCAATCGTTTAATATCTGGTTCCGGTTTCCCACCAACCAGGTGTATTGATGTTGTCTCCTTCTCCTCCCATGGCTTGCAAGGCGGCTTGGTAATTGGCCGTATTCAATGTCTGCTCGGATGATGGATATAGGAAACGAACTGGATAGCGTCCACCATTAAGGTCGTCCTGACCAGTCTCCAAGGCAGGAATTCCCGTTCTTCTGTAATCCATCCATCCTTGGTAATCCACATTCCAAAGCGCGATGGTCTTTTGAGTTAAAAGCAATTCCAGAGAACCATCGTATTGCACAGATGGCTGCGCCAAGTATGCATCAATCTCGGCATCCGCTACGCCCCAATAGGCCAAGCTTGCCCTAATTCCTGCATTGTAGTAATCGGCAGCACTACCGGCAATGAATCCTCTTTCGGCAGCCTCTGCCAGAATGAACTGTACTTCGGAGTTTTTGATGATAAATGCTTCCGCTGCCGTGGAAGAGAAGTAGAACAGTTCTACATCCAAACGGCTTGGACTGTTGGCATCATCATAGGCACGGGCATTGTCCTGGTTCAGACCAATTGGAATACCTACCCATTCGCCATCACTGTTACGATCGAACCAAATATCCAATCGTGGGTCGTTGAATTCTTCAAAATAACCCAACAGCGTGGTACAAAGGCTCTTCTCGTCAAAACCACCGATACGACCTGTACTTTGTGGCCAAGAATCCGTATTTGATGTGCCGCTATAGGTCAATGTGGCGTTATCTTCATTAGAATTGATGTAGTTCCCAGCACTTACAATCGCCTGCATTTCCGCCGAGACATCCCTTTGTTTGGAAATTCTCATCAAATATCTAAGGCGTAAAGAATTGGCCAACTTTCTCCATTTGGATGCATCTCCATCGTAAATAACGTCACCGGTGGACCCGGTAATCGCCTCCCCTTTTGCCAAAGCGGCATCGGCATCGGCCAAATCCTGAAGCACACCGTTATAAACGGTTTCTTGATCATCGTATACCGGGGTAAAGATTCCTTCGGTTTCACCGGCCATTGCCTCGGTATAAGGGACATATCCATATAAATCGGTAAGATTGGCAAAGCTAAGGGCCCTCAATGTCAAGGCAATTCCTTCGTAAGTGGCATTTTGGGTTCCCTCTGTCCTTGAAATCTCCAAAATATCATTGATCTCGGGCAGGTAGTTATAAAAGAAGTCCCACATACCTTGATCCCCCCAATCGAACTGGCTGAAACCGGGAAAGTTGTTCTTGGCCATTAATTGGGTAATGGTATTGCCATCGCTGTAACCCTCATCGGTCAACCTTCGTGTTATTTCGGAAGTAACCGTGGAGGTCAGCAAGTTGGCACTTACCTGTTCAGGGGCATTGGGGTTGGAGTTGATGCTCTCAAAATTGTCCGTACACGAAACCAAAACGGTTCCTGCAAATAAAATGGATGTTATGAAGTTTGATGTTTTCATCATTCTTTGTCTTAAATTCTTTCTTTAAAATTCTACGTTAAGGTTAAGTCCAAAACTTCTTGTACTTGGCAATGCCATATCTTCCACGCCTGGCACTATTGAACCTCCGGAGAAAGAAATGGATTCAGGATCTACGTGGTCGTTTTCTGTCCAAAGCGCCAGGTTACGACCTACCAAAGAAATTGTTGCCGAACGTATTGGGGTGTTGGCCAACAGCTTGCTTGGCAGCGTGTAGCCCAATTTCACTTCTCTTAGTTTTACGTAGGTAGCATCGAACATTGAGCTTTGCTCATTGCCCCTGTTGTACACGTGTGAGTAGTAGTTTGAAGCCGCCACATTGACCGTGTTTGGCGTATAATTGCCGTTTCCATCATCTACAACACCTTGGGCGACGATACCTGTTTCACGACCTGGAACGGTGAAGTCCAGCATCCCTGTGGTACCACCAATAGCAACGGTTCTTGAGTGATAAACTCCACCTTGTCTCCAATCGAAAAGGAATCCGAAACGAAGATTTTTGTACTTGAAGCTGTTTTGGAAACCAACCATAAAGTCCGGGTTGTAATTGCCAAGATTTCGCAGTTCGTTGCTTCTTATGGGCAGACCTGAATCACCATCAATTATCCATTGTCCGTAGTAAGGACTGTTTTGGTCGGTCACTTGTTCGAAACCTGTTCCGTAAAGATCGCCCATACGTTCGCCGACCTCAGCAACAACTTGAAGGTAATTTTCCTTCACCAAATATTGCGTCAATCCATCCGTAAGTTCCTTTACCTCACCACGGTTGGTGGTAAAGTTGATGTTGGTATCCCAGCTAAAGTTGTCGGTTCTAAGCGGTGTTGCCGTCAAGGTAATTTCCAAACCTTTATTCTCTACCTCACCGGCATTGATGACCCTGGAACTAAATCCAGAGGTGTTGGATACGGGCAAAGAAAGAATCTGGTTGTTGGTCACTGATTTGTATGCGGCCACATCCAATCCCAAACGGTTTCCGAAGAACCGAACATCGGCACCTACTTCAAATGAATTGGTACGTTCTGGTTTAAGGTCGGCCAATTTTAATTCAGAAGGGGAATAGGCCCTTGAATATCCATTGAATGTATTTCCAAATCCAAAAGTAGCGGCCAAGTTATAAGGGTCGGTATCGTTACCCACACTGGCCCAGCCTCCTCGAACTTTTGCAAAGCTTATGGACTCTGGCATCTGGAACATATCAGAAAGAATGAAACTCAAACCAACGGATGGATAGAAATAACTGTTGTTTCCATCAGGCAATGTGGAAGACCAATCGTTACGAGCGGTAACATCCAAGAAAGCATAATCCTTATATGCCAAATTGGAGAAGGCATACAAACTGTTTACGGTGAATTTACCATCATAATCACTCTGCGTCAAAGGCTCGGCCGCGTTTCCAAAGTTATAGATTCCAGGAATAGACAATGAGTTGGCACTTATCCGTTGATATCTGTTTTTAGCGGAACGATGGTTACCTCCGAAGGACACCCCAAAATCAAAATCTTGGTTCAGCTCAGTGTTATACGCAAAAAGAAAATCAGTGTTTTGCTCGTAGGCATAAATAAAGTCCTCCCTGTACTGACCGTTCGGGAAACGTTGCGTTGAATATGCCCTTTTTCTCATGTCAAGTTCACTGGAATAGTCAAAACCGGAACGCAACATTAGGCTCAACCCTTTGGCCAAGGTAAGATCGGCCCTTAGGTTGGTGATCACACGGTCCTTGTTAAAGGCGTTGGTGTTTTCGTAGACGGTAAAGAAAGGGTTATCGTGGTAGTTGTAGTTATAATTGTACTGCTGCACACCTTCCAAACCTGGCTGCCAATAGTCCCTTAAATTGTTCATGTTGATATGACGACCGAACCAAATCCACAGATACATCACGTTTTCTGTTCCATAAGAGTTATTGGGACGGTTGCGGGAGTTCGAGTTGATGTAGTTCATGGAACCGGTCACTTTTAACCAATCGGTAAGATTGTATGACCCATTGACTTGGTAAGATCTTCTTTTAAAGTTGGAGTTTGGGATAACGCTCTCACTTTGCAAATCGGTGAAGGACACCCTAAAGTTACCATCTTCGTTAGCTCCCGTCAAAGCAATGTTATTGCTCATGGTGAAGCCTGTTCTAAAGAAATCATCAATATTATTGGGCTGTGGAGAAAAAGGTGTTGCGATTATTTCGTCAGCAAATACTCCTTCAGAATCTCTTGGTCTAACATGAACATCTCCGGCTCGCAGACCGCTAGTGGTAGGGCTATCGTGCTGTGGAATCAATTGTCCGTTCAGGGCAGGACCCCAACTTTCGTCCACATGATCGTTTATACCTCCTGTCAAGGAACGGTTCTGCCCCCCATCATTAAAAGCAAACTGACCTCCCGAACCTTGTCCGTAGCGGTTTTGATATTTTGGGAGTGTCAAAAGATCTTCGAAAGTGGAATTGTGGGTATAGGAAACTCCAATCCCTTTACTCCCCTTACCAGATTTAGTGGTAATAAGCACAACCCCATTGGCTCCTCTGGAACCATAGAGTGCTGTTGCATTCGGTCCTTTGAGGACGGTCATGGTCTCTACATCATCTGGATTGATGTCCATGGCACCATTACCATAGTCAACGCCCATATTCCCCTCACTTCCTGTATTGTTCACATTGTTGTTGATAGGAATACCGTCCACTACAAATAATGGTGAGTTGGCACTGGGACTCGGATTGAGCGAGTTTTCACCACGAATAATAATCTGTGAAGTGGATCCTACTCCCGAGTTTCCACCCGTAATCTGGACACCGGCCATTTTACCGGCAAGCGAATTGACCACGTTGGTCTCTTTGGCCTCGGAAATTTCCTCACCAGAAACCTTTTGCACTGCATAGGCAAGCTTTTTGGTCTCCCTTTGAATACCCAAAGCGGTTACCACAACCTCATCCAATTGTTGCGAATCGGGCTGCAATACAATGGTTGCGCTTGTTTGGCCCGCTGTTTCCAAATCCTGGGAGATATATCCTATATAGGATACCACCAAGATTTCTCCTCCTTGCGGGAGCTCAATTTCAAAATTTCCATCAAAGTCGGTGGCCACTCCAGTGGAACCACCCTTTACAACCACCGATGCACCTGGCAATGGTACGTTGTTCTCGTCTAATACCTTTCCTGAAAAGGTGACTTGCGAATAGCCAATTATACTTACGGTGAATGCAAGTAAAAAAGCTACAATCGATTTTTTCATTTGTTGAGTATTTGTAAAAATTGGTTAATTATTTATCAACAAATATCCAACACATGAGTTAAGGCAGGCCTTTAAACAGATTAAAAAAATGATACGGAATGGTTAAAAGAAACCGTTCAATGTTATGTAAACATTATTTACAAATATGCAATTTATTCAAATCGACAAAAAGACAGATTTTACAACATACCCCAGTAGTTTAATGGATTAACCGTATTTTTTTAGTATTCTTGATTTATCAAAAAATATTATAAATACTAAAATTTAGGAGAGCCATAAATAATGGAAGATTACCTCATCGGGATTGGGAAAAGAATAAAGCAAATCCGCAAGAACAATAAAAAGACCATAAACGATGTTGCGATAGCTGCCGGGGTAACTGCAGGACTTATTTCACGCATTGAAAACGGCAGAACTATACCATCTCTTCCTGTATTTTTAAAAATTGTGGAAGCTTTGGGCACCCAAATGACCGATTTTTTTGACGGTATTCCGAAAGGTATCGGTCAAAATTTTATTGTAACCCGTAAGCACGAACAGTCCATTATAGAAAAGGAGGACGAAGCAGTTGGTTTTACCTATAATTATATTTTCGGAAAACAGTTGAACTCCGTAGGGTTTGAAAGTGTGCTTCTGGAGGTACAGCCCAATTCAAGAAGAGAAAAGGTAGTGACCGATGCTTTTGAGTTCAAGTATATGTTAACGGGAGAGTGCTATTACGAGATTGGCGACCACGAGGTTCTTTTAAAAGAAGGGGATTCCATTTTTTTTGACGGTAGAATCCCCCATGTACCTATCAACAGAGGAAAAGTTCCCTCCAAAATGTTAGTGGTCTATTATTTTATTTGATCAAGAAAACAATACCTGTTCCAAATCGGTCAGGGAATCCAGTATCAGGGTCGGTTGGGCAGTCAACAACTGTTCACGTGTTTGGGCGCCGGTCAAAACACCCACGGTCCAACCACAATTCGCATTTTTCCCCTCTTCAATATCGATTACGGAGTCACCTGCCTTTAACACATTTTCGGGTTTAGTGATTCCGAACATATCCATGGCCTTGTCTATCATTTCCGAAGAAGGTCTTCCGTTTACCACATCATCGGCGGTAATCACAGCATCGATTTGATTCCCTGCAACCCATCCCAGTTTGTTCAAAAGTGAACTTGCGGTTTTTTGGTCATATCCAGTGTTCAATACTACTTTGACATCTTTGGACTTTAATAGTTGAAAAAAAGCCTCTACACCGTCATAGGAGGTAACTTCTAAATTGGCATAGGCTTCGTCCAACATTCCTTTGAAATCTTCAAAAACAAGATTGGCATCAACTGATGTGTTTTTGGTCTGTTCCAAAATATCTGCTATGGCCTTAAATTTTTCCTTACCTGCGCCAAATTCCAGAACGGTATCCAAAGAAACTTCTACCCCATGCTTGGCCAAAGCGGCCCCAACCGTTTTGTAGACTACATTGTCCTCGTTCACTGTGGTGCCTGCCATATCAAAAACGGCCAATTCTATCTTTTTCATAAATTGATTTTCTGCTTATTGAATATAGTAGCAATGCTTTTCTTCGCGAATCCGGCGCTTCCCGTCATCCCCTTTCCACCGATTCCTGTCACAACATGAATATTGTTGTCAATCGTTTTTTGAAAAATATCGCTGTTCTTGCATTGTGAGTATATCCCGTACCACCTTTTTTGGATTTGATACGTAGGAAGGTCAATGATTTTTTTGGCTTCCTCTATCATAAAATTATCGATGTCCATGTTAAGATCATACCCCAAATCTTCAATTCGGTTGGCATCGGCATATTGATGGGAATCACCCAAAATCACCGAACCATCCATCGCTTGTTTAAAAAGAATGTGTACGCCCCATTTTTTCTGAAGGCTGTCCTTTGGCTCGTTTTCCTTGATTCCAGCAAAGGATGGGCATTCATGGAAGGCTTCATACCTTTTAATGGACCATCCCGTTAGGATAGATCCCTTTAACTCGTAGTTCTTTTGCGGTTTCGTCTGCATCATCTGCAGTTTGGAAACTTCCAAATCGCTGGAGGCAAACATTTCCGGGTACAGATTTTTAAACTCAGCTCCATTACAAACAATTACTTTCTTACCGAATACCTCATTACCTTTTGTGCTTTGAACCAAAACCCACTCTCCATCAGATTCGCAGGATACGACGGGAAAATCAAACTTGATTTCCAAGCCTTTCTGGTCCATCAGATATTTCTGTAGCTTATGGATCATGGTTCTAGGCTCGACCGTGACCTCTTGTGGAAAAAAAAGACCTGCTGTCACATAGTCTTTTCTAAGTCCGGGGTAATTGGCCAAACATTCTTGTTTGGTGAGCATTTTTGATGTGTAATCGTTCCCATTGTTGATAGCTCTCAACTCCATCAGCAACTGTTCCTCCTCTTCGTTGGATGCCAAATACACCGTTCCGTTCTGACGGATACTGATATCAAATTGGGATTGAATCTCCTTGTATATTTTCAGACTTTCCCTTCCAAATTTCTGCCATTTGGAATTCATGCCCGAAGGGACGACTTGTCCAAAATTTTGTGTGGTCGCTCCTTTGGGATAGATATCTTTTTCTACCAAACAGACTTTTAGGCCCAATTCCAGTGCATGGTAGGCATGAAAAGTCCCTAAAACACCCCCACCTACTATGACGGCATCATACTTATTGTCCATATTCCAATTGCTTATTAAATTCTTCCGATCTGTGGCGGGTCACAAAGTGCACATATAATATCGATGTACTGACAATACCTATCAATGCAACTGCGTACGTTCCGTACACAAAAAAGTTCAGCCACGACACATTTGCCTGCCCAAAATTCTTGTACAGTAATACCAGGATGCTTCCAAGGTACCCAAAGGCATCTGCAATGTAGATGAGAAAACCTGAGTTTCCCTTTACCTTAAAAGTGGCTATAAAGCGATCAAAAAAGAGACAGTTGAACGGTACGTAACAAATATAAAGGCCAAACCCGGTGCAGACCATCCAAACGAACGGGTCCAAAACCCCGGTTTGAAACATTATGGTACTGATCACCAAAGCCAAAGTTCCTAAAATCAGTAGCACATGATAGGTAAGCAAGGCTTTAAAGTTATCTTTCACATAAAAGATGGTCCCGATAATCAAAAGCACTACGACGGCAATAATAATTTCGGAGGTAGAATAAACAGAGACATCCCCTTGATATCCAATACTATCCCACAATTCTCGGGCAAAATTGTCACGAAAATCCCGAAAAGCCGTCAAAAAAGTATAGAACAAGACTATGATGAGCAATGGAAACATAAACTTTTTCACCAAACTTTTTCTATCGGCTGCCGTCATTGGAATCCGCTCCGTAAGGTTGGCAATATCTTCGGCTGTCGGCGGGGGTACCCGTTGCAATAAATAAGAACTGATCAAAAGGGGAACAAAGAAAAGCGCACCGGTAACGGACGGCATCCAAAATTCACTAACGCCCCAAGAATTCATCACAAATAACCCGACCGATTTTACCACTCCACTGGATACTATAAAACTTGCGGAAAGGACTACTCCCAAAATATCGGTAAACCTACGTCCTTCAATATAAGAGAACACAATGCCCCATATCATTCCCAAAGGAAAACCGTTAAGGAACATAAATGGGATATTGTACGGTGCGGCTACCCATGCGAAGAGCAAGAGCGAAATTTCCGCAAGTACTATAAGTGAAATTAGGTAAAGTAACCTTCGGTTGGGCTTAAGTTCCGAGATGACTTTTATCCCAACAAATTTGGAAAGTGCATAACCCAAAACCTGGGCAATCACCAAAAGTATTTTGTAATCCACACCTATAAAGGAGAGTCCATCAAAAGTGGCCACGGAAAATGGCTTTCTAAAGGCGTACATACAAAAGTAGGTGCCAAAAGCGGCAAGCGAAGCATGCAATACAAACACGAACCCTGGTCGCTTGATGATCGTACTTTTATTCATAGATGTTTACAAATAATAAAATTATGTTTCAAATTACTCAATTTTTTAAAAGAGTGGCCCTACTTTTTAGTTTAAATTATCGTTAGCGATCCATTATGTTTTTACAAGTGTCATAAGCACATCCTTTTTTTTCAAATACTTCAGTTTTAAAATAAAATGTTGAGTTTAAGGCTTCACCCTTAATTTCGGAAAATTCAAGTTATATTAGCGTGCACAACCAACTAAACAAATTGTTCTGTCCATGGACAAAACACCAAATAATATAGTATGGCACTTATTTCGTTTTTAGGCTTCACCCTTTTAGTAGGAATCATTTCTTGGTGGTCGGTTAGAAAAACAGATGAAACATCGTCCGATGGTTACTTTTTGGGCGGCAGAAGCCTAACCGCTGGAGTCATAGCTGGCTCCTTATTGTTGACCAACCTTTCCACAGAACAAATTGTAGGGCTAAACGGAAGTGCTTACAAAGATGGTCTCTCCGTTATGGCATGGGAAACCTTGGCCGCTCTAGCTATTGTAGTTACGGCTATGTTCTTGCTGCCAAGATATCTTAAGGGTGGACTAACCACCGTACCACAATTTTTAGCGAAACGTTTTGATGTGGCCACTAAAACGATAACCTCTGGACTGTTTCTTACGGGCTATGTAGTGGTTTTGCTGCCTGTAATATTGTACTCCGGATCGGTCGCTATAAGTGGCATGTTCGATGTTCCCGCTTTGTTGGGTGTGTCCGACTCCACCGCTCTGGTAATCTGTATCTGGGGCA
This sequence comes from Flagellimonas aurea, assembly GCF_017313785.1. Lineage (GTDB taxonomy): Bacteria > Bacteroidota > Bacteroidia > Flavobacteriales > Flavobacteriaceae > Flagellimonas > Flagellimonas aurea. The sequence continues at coordinate 5,749 of NZ_JAFLNL010000010.1, read as the reverse complement.
TAGGGATCATCGGCTCCATTTATGCGGTTTTTGGTGGACTGAAGGCTGTTGCCGTTTCCGATAGTATCAATGCGGTAGGTCTTATTATCGGAGGTATCATGATTCCGGTTTTTGGTCTTATGGCCATTGGGGATGGTAGTGTAATGGGCGGATTGGATACCTTGATGGCGGCCAACCCGGAACGTTTTGATTCAACTGGAAATCCCGGACAAGAGGTTCCGTTTTCCACCATTTTTACCGGAATGATGCTGGTTCAGCTTTTCTACTGGGGCACCAACCAACAAATTATCCAACGCGGTTTGGGAGCAAAAAATCTTGCCGAAGGGCAAAAAGGACTTCTTTTGGCCGCCTTTTTAAAAATTTTGGGGCCAATCATCTTGGTATTGCCAGGAATGATCGCTTACTACTATTTTGAAGGCGGATTGGCCAGCAGTGACCTTGCCTACCCTGAACTGGTGAGAGCCGTGCTGCCCAAGCCATTGATGGGCTTTTTTGCCGCTGTGCTTTTTGGAGCTATTTTGAGTTCCTTCAACAGTGTTCTCAATAGTTCGGTGACCTTGTTCGGAATAGATATCTACAAACAGCATATCAACAAAAATGCATCGGAAATGACCGTGGTAAAATACGGTAAGGTATTCGGGGTGTGCTTGGCACTTGCAGCGATGTTCATAGCGCCACTGATTGCCAATGCGGGCAGTTTGTTCAACTACCTTCAAGAGATAAACGGTATTTACAGTATTCCCATCTTCACAATTATCGTGGTGGGCTATTTGACCAAAAGGGTTCCTGCCATCGCAGCAAAAATTGGTATACTTTCTGGTTCAGTTCTTTATATCATCAGTCAATTTATTGTTGGACCAAAAATGGTCGCCAACGCACTGGCCGAAGCAAAAGCAAACGGAATTACCGACCCTGTTGAACTCAATTTAATAGAGGCCGGAGCATACCCTCACTATCTTCATGTAATGGCGATATTGTTTATTTCCAACATCCTCATCATGTTGATTATCGGAAAATTCTACCCGCGAGAAGAGCCTTTCCAACTAGAGTATACCAAGCAGGTTTCCATAGAGCCTTGGAAACATGTGAAATTGGCAAGTACATTTATTGCCATAATCGTAGTTGGAATTTACATCTACTTTGCAAAATAGAAGATGAGATAAAGTAACATATGAAAGCCCAGAAATCTGGGCTTTTTTATAGAATACTTTTTAAGAAGTTATCCTTATATGCCCTCCCCATGGGTATTTTGGCTCCATTGCTCAGCATTACAAGATTTCCCGATATACGGTCAATTTTTTTGGTATTGATGATATGGGATTTGTGTATCTGGTAAAATTGACTGCCCCCAAGTACTTCCATCCAATGCCGTAATGGTTCGTTGGACAATATTTTTTTATCCTTAAGGTGTATTTCGGTATAATCAGAGTCCGAAGCAATAGTGTAAATATCTTTCACCAGCACCTTAATATGTTCGTGACTGGATTTTACATAGATTTCGGTAAGTGGTGCTGTATCATTTTTGGCTACAACCTGTTCGTGCTTTGCGTTGACCTTGTTGACAGCCTGTAGGAAACGCTGAAAAGAAAAGGGCTTTAAAAGATAGTCCACGACGTTCAAATCGTATCCTTCGAGTGCATATTCTGAAAAAGCAGTGGTCAATATAACTTGCGGAGGGTCCGGAATGCTCTTTAGAAAATCCAGTCCATTAATTTTGGGCAGATGGATATCTAGGAACATGAGGTCCACCGACTCCTTGTTCAGGAATTCCATAGCCGTCAATCCATCGGAGAAAACCTGTACCAGTTCCAATGTGGGCACATCCTGAATAAACTTCTTCAGTATTCGCTGTGCCGGCGGCTGATCTTCAACAATTATACATCTCATAACCTAAACCTTTTCCAATTCCAGCTTCAGAAACACCTTATAGCTGTTATCGGTCTCCTCTATATGCAAAATATGCTTTTTTGGATAAAGAAGTTCAAGACGCTTCTTTACATTTTTTAAACCGATTCCTTTGGCAACACTATCCAGACTAAACCCTGGCTCATAATTGTTCTTGCACCTGAACTCCAATATAGAATTGCTCAACTTTACGGAAATATCTATTTCAATATTTGAAGACTGTCCCGATTGGCTGTGCTTGAAGGCATTTTCTATGAAAACAATCAAAATCAAGGGTGCAATCCTATAGTCTCCCTCAATTTCGTCCACATCAAACTGTACTTCTCCCCTATCTTCTATTTGCAATTTATACAGACGGATAAAATTGCCCAATTGCTCCAGCTCCTTTTTCAAGGGTACTAATTTTTCCTTGGATTCGTATAGCATATAGCGCAATACTCCGCTCATCTCGAGTATGATTTCTGGAGTTTTGGGAGATTCTTGCAAAGCATAAGAATACAGGTTGTTTAAATTGTTGAACAAAAAGTGAGGATTTATTTGACTACGCAAAAATTGAAGTTCACTTTCTTGTATGGTGGTTTCGAGTTCATCGATTTGGGCCTGTTTTTTAAGGGCGTCCCACCCAAATTTACATCCTGACAGAATGAACATTACGGGCAAAATTCCCAATAAGGAAACGTAGACACCTGGAAAGGTATTCGCCCTTTTGGTATGGGGGAATATTAGAGGTTCCATAATCGTTTCTTCTATTACAATGACTATGGCCACTACCAAACCAGCTCCTAAAAAAAACTGCCAATACTTTTTCCTGTAAAGAAATTTAGGCATCAGATAATAGGTGATTCCCACAGTAGCCAAAGAATAAAACAATAGGAATATGGCCCTGTGCACCACTATGCTCCCTGTATTTCTATCAAAAGAAAAGAACAGGAGAACCAATACGTGCAATACTATTTGAAAAAGAAGTTCCTTTTTAGAAATCAATGCAATTATAGTTAGGTGAGCCAAAACTATGTATAAAACTGCGTTTAAAGAAAAGTAGCTTTACCAACAACCATATTTAACCCCTCAACGACATCTTATTTCTTTCCATTCTTAACCAATTGGTTGATTGAGGGTTAAGCCATGTTGTTCACGGAAAATATTTATATCTTAAGTTTTAATTGATCATATTTAGTTGAAAATTTTATCTGAAATTGGTAAAAGCATTATAAACAAAACTACTAACACTTAAATCACACAATCATGAAGAAGACTATTTTCGCACTTGCGTTTTTAACATCCCTAGCGGTTGCGGCACAATCCACTTGGAAATCGGACGGGGCACACTCCAAGGTCGGTTTTGGCATTTCACACTTAATGATCTCCACCGTAGAAGGCCATTTTAGCGATTTTGACATAACGGCAAAGGCAACCGATACTTTTGACGACGCCGAATTTATGGTGGACATTAAAACCACCAGTATTGATACGGATAATGATAGGCGCGACGATCATTTACGAAGTGCCGACTTTTTTGATGCGGAAAAATATCCTTCCATCACTTTTCAGAGCACAAGTTTTGAAAAAACTGGGGACAAAACCTTTAAGCTAACGGGAGACCTTAGCATGCATGGGGTTACCAAGCCGGTTACCTTGGAAGGTACTGTGAACGGAATAATAACCGATCAACGCAGTCAAAAACTGAAGGCCGGACTAAAACTCACCGGTACCGTAGATCGCTTGGAGTTTGGAGTTGGCAGTGACACACCTACATTGGGAGATGAAGTGGAGTTGACCATCCATTTGGAAATGGCCCAACAATAACAAATAAACAGCAACAAAAAAGCCACCGAAAATTCGGTGGCTTTTTGTTTTAGAACAACTGTTTTAATTTTTCCTGAGCACCAATCCTATAGGCGATATAAAATGAACCCTGCCAAAGGTTGTTGGAGATGTTGTTGGAACTTTCGCCATTGTAACGATAGCCATTAAGGCTACCTGCAATACCCATATAAAGTTTATCCGAGTTATAATCTAATTGTAGTCCAGTATTGTATTCAACAACAAAATAATGGTTCCTTTCCACCACTCCATCCAACGTATATTTTGAAAACTTAGGCCCAATTCCTGCTCTAACAGATAGCACAAGATTAAACTTTTGTGTGATGGACCAATTGAAATAATATCCCAAATCGGCTCGCAAATCCACCATATTTTCCTTTCCGTAAGAACCATCCACAAAATCATTGGTCATATTGGTGAACTCATAACTAATTATGGGAATCAAACTTCCACCACTTGTCCTTTGCCATTCCTGCCGGTTCAGCAACGACCTCAGGGAAAAATTTTTATTCAGGACATATCCGGTATATCCACCCCATGCTATACTCTTTAAGTCCGGGAATTGAATATAAGGGTCCATAGCTGAATTCCAATTTGGCACAAAATCATTGGTATTCTCTACATAAAAACCCTTCATTCGCCTAAAGAAAATAGACTGGACAAATCTTTTTGGAAACAGATTGAACCTATACTCTGTAAATGAGCTTTCCCCTTTTTTATCATCATCGTCATTACCTGGTAAAAATTTGGGTGAAAAACCGGCGCTCAAACTCAAAAATTTATAGTTGAGCTTTAGTGTAAGCTTTAAGTCATTGTTTGACACGAGGTGAAAGTTGCTAACATTTGGACTGTTAACTATAAATTCATCTATGTCCGTACTCATATCCAGACCAAGAGCGATTTTATCGGAATATGAAACAATTGTAGAGTCTTGCTCTTGTTGGCACCAAATGTTGGACGTAAAGGTAAAGGCCAATATGAGCCATCTACCTTCCTTTAAAGGAAAAAAAGGATTCAATACATCTACAAGACCACGCATGAATAATTATTTACTTATTGATTAACAGTTGTTTACACTAAAACAATCAAAAAAGTCGCATTATTTTCAATCCATAACAAAGTCTATGACAGTAATTATTAAATACACTTTTAATCAATTCGTAGATTTTATTCTTCGAATACCATTGAAGTGAGGTATATCGGCATATTTTTTGATGCATCTTTTTACCATTGCTATCTAAACACTATATCATAATCCTCTATACAATGACAATCCAAAAAGCAATTGAATCAAACTGCGAAGCCACACATCCCGGTAAGATCTTCCTCAAACTAATTTCTCGAAGACCCATCCAATTCTTTGCTTGGTCAATATTTTCTATTTTATTGGGATATGGTCAAATAACCGAAGGTCGGGTACTGGACGCTGAAACCAAACAACCTTTGAGTAATGTAAATGTGTTTATAGAGAACACTGAAATTGGCACGGCCACCAATAACAAAGGTGAGTTTGAGCTCCGGTATACAAACGTGCAAACATCGGACAGCGTGGTATTCTCCATAATAGGCTACCAAACACGTAAAATCAGGTTTAAGAATCTCAACGGAAAAACATCGCCCACAATATTAATGCAAGAACGGACCAGCGAACTGGGAGAAGTGATAATTTCAGAAAAGAAAAAGCTTAGGGAAAAACTCCGTTACAATAAGTTATCTTCAATGAAAAAGGGTCTTTACGCCTTTGATTGCACCGTGGTAAACGACACCATATACGTTATAGGGGGCAGCGAATCGTTTGTTGAGGATACCATGAGGAAGGCCATAGATGATGCCAACACAAACTGTCCCGATTGCGGGTTCCTTGCTGTTTTGGACGAACTGGAACCAAATGCATCCTATTGGATAAGCCGGGTAAAGTGACCCACCTTCGCCGGATGAAACTGACCAGGGTAAACGAACTGCCTAGATTTGATCTATCCTTGGGTTAAACTTAGTTTTTATTTTTCAATTTTCTTCTCAT